>NZ_LZEU01000001.1:1887500-4287500 GCF_014490745.1 Pseudomonas alcaligenes
ATTGGGTTTAGACCCGAGAGTTAGACGATTGGGTCTGTAGCTCAGTTGGTTAGAGCGCACCCCTGATAAGGGTGAGGTCGGCAGTTCGAATCTGCCCAGACCCACCAATTGTCAAGGGATGTGGCCAAGTCCGTAGATGGGGCCATAGCTCAGCTGGGAGAGCGCCTGCTTTGCACGCAGGAGGTCAGGAGTTCGATCCTCCTTGGCTCCACCATTAACTCGAGATCGCTGAAAGCTCAGAACTGAGCATCTGCTACTGAAGTGGCTGAGATGTTGAGTTCTGGTCTTTGCGCCAGAACTGTTCTTTAAAAATTTGGGTATGTGATAGAAGTAGACCGATTTATTACTTTCACTGGTAATGAGTCGAGTCAAGGTAAAATTTGCGTGTTCTCTATGCAAATTTTCGGCGAATGTCGTCTTCACGATTGAGACAGTAACCAGATTGCTTGGGGTTATATGGTCAAGTGAAGAAGCGCATACGGTGGATGCCTTGGCAGTCAGAGGCGATGAAAGACGTGATAGCCTGCGATAAGCTTCGGGGAGTCGGCAAATAGACTGTGATCCGGAGATCTCTGAATGGGGGAACCCAGCCATCATAAGATGGTTATCTTGTACTGAATCCATAGGTGCAAGAGGCGAACCAGGGGAACTGAAACATCTAAGTACCCTGAGGAAAAGAAATCAACCGAGATTCCCTTAGTAGTGGCGAGCGAACGGGGATTAGCCCTTAAGCTTCTTTGATTTTAGCGGAACGCTCTGGAAAGTGCGGCCATAGTGGGTGATAGCCCTGTACGCGAAAGGATCTTAGAAGTGAAATCGAGTAGGACGGAGCACGAGAAACTTTGTCTGAATATGGGGGGACCATCCTCCAAGGCTAAATACTACTGACTGACCGATAGTGAACTAGTACCGTGAGGGAAAGGCGAAAAGAACCCCGGAGAGGGGAGTGAAATAGAACCTGAAACCGTATGCGTACAAGCAGTGGGAGCCCACTTTGTTGGGTGACTGCGTACCTTTTGTATAATGGGTCAGCGACTTATATTCAGTGGCGAGCTTAACCGAATAGGGGAGGCGTAGCGAAAGCGAGTCTTAATAGGGCGTTTAGTCGCTGGGTATAGACCCGAAACCGGGCGATCTATCCATGGGCAGGTTGAAGGTTAGGTAACACTGACTGGAGGACCGAACCGACTACCGTTGAAAAGTTAGCGGATGACCTGTGGATCGGAGTGAAAGGCTAATCAAGCTCGGAGATAGCTGGTTCTCCTCGAAAGCTATTTAGGTAGCGCCTCATGTATCACTGTAGGGGGTAGAGCACTGTTTCGGCTAGGGGGTCATCCCGACTTACCAAACCGATGCAAACTCCGAATACCTACAAGTGCCGAGCATGGGAGACACACGGCGGGTGCTAACGTCCGTCGTGAAAAGGGAAACAACCCAGACCGTCAGCTAAGGTCCCAAAGTTATGGTTAAGTGGGAAACGATGTGGGAAGGCTTAGACAGCTAGGAGGTTGGCTTAGAAGCAGCCACCCTTTAAAGAAAGCGTAATAGCTCACTAGTCGAGTCGGCCTGCGCGGAAGATGTAACGGGGCTCAAACCATACACCGAAGCTACGGGTATCACGTAAGTGATGCGGTAGAGGAGCGTTCTGTAAGCCTGTGAAGGTGAGTTGAGAAGCTTGCTGGAGGTATCAGAAGTGCGAATGCTGACATGAGTAACGACAATGCGAGTGAAAAACTCGCACGCCGAAAGACCAAGGGTTCCTGCGCAACGTTAATCGACGCAGGGTTAGTCGGTCCCTAAGGCGAGGCAGAAATGCGTAGTCGATGGGAAACAGGTTAATATTCCTGTACTTCTAGTTACTGCGATGGGGGGACGGAGAAGGCTAGGCCAGCACGGCGTTGGTTGTCCGTGTTTAAGGTGGTAGGCAGAGATCTTAGGTAAATCCGGGGTCTTAATGCCGAGAGCTGATGACGAGTGTTCTTTTAGAACATGAAGTGGTTGATGCCATGCTTCCAGGAAAAGCCTCTAAGCTTCAGGTAACTAGGAACCGTACCCCAAACCGACACAGGTGGTTGGGTAGAGAATACCAAGGCGCTTGAGAGAACTCGGGTGAAGGAACTAGGCAAAATGGCACCGTAACTTCGGGAGAAGGTGCGCCGGTGAGGGTGAAGGACTTGCTCCGTAAGCTCATGCCGGTCGAAGATACCAGGCCGCTGCGACTGTTTATTAAAAACACAGCACTCTGCAAACACGAAAGTGGACGTATAGGGTGTGACGCCTGCCCGGTGCCGGAAGGTTAATTGATGGGGTTAGCGCAAGCGAAGCTCTTGATCGAAGCCCCGGTAAACGGCGGCCGTAACTATAACGGTCCTAAGGTAGCGAAATTCCTTGTCGGGTAAGTTCCGACCTGCACGAATGGCGTAACGATGGCGGCGCTGTCTCCACCCGAGACTCAGTGAAATTGAAATCGCTGTGAAGATGCAGTGTATCCGCGGCTAGACGGAAAGACCCCGTGAACCTTTACTGTAGCTTTGCACTGGACTTTGAGCCTGCTTGTGTAGGATAGGTGGGAGGCTTTGAAGCGTGGACGCCAGTTCGCGTGGAGCCATCCTTGAAATACCACCCTGGCATGCTTGAGGTTCTAACTCTGGCCCGTTATCCGGGTCGAGGACAGTGTATGGTGGGCAGTTTGACTGGGGCGGTCTCCTCCCAAAGAGTAACGGAGGAGTACGAAGGTGCGCTCAGACCGGTCGGAAATCGGTCGTAGAGTATAAAGGCAAAAGCGCGCTTGACTGCGAGACAGACACGTCGAGCAGGTACGAAAGTAGGTCTTAGTGATCCGGTGGTTCTGTATGGAAGGGCCATCGCTCAACGGATAAAAGGTACTCCGGGGATAACAGGCTGATACCGCCCAAGAGTTCATATCGACGGCGGTGTTTGGCACCTCGATGTCGGCTCATCACATCCTGGGGCTGAAGCCGGTCCCAAGGGTATGGCTGTTCGCCATTTAAAGTGGTACGCGAGCTGGGTTTAGAACGTCGTGAGACAGTTCGGTCCCTATCTGCCGTGGACGTTTGAGATTTGAGAGGGGCTGACCTTAGTACGAGAGGACCGGGTTGGACGAACCTCTGGTGTTCCGGTTGTCACGCCAGTGGCATTGCCGGGTAGCTATGTTCGGAAAAGATAACCGCTGAAAGCATCTAAGCGGGAAACTTGCCTCAAGATGAGATCTCACTGGAGCCTTGAGCTCCCTGAAGGGCCGTCGAAGACTACGACGTTGATAGGTTGGGTGTGTAAGCGCTGTGAGGCGTTGAGCTAACCAATACTAATTGCCCGTGAGGCTTGACCATATAACACCCAAACAATTTGGCTGTTAGACGGTGAAGTCGACAAACAGACCGAAAATTTGCCAGAACACGCAATACCACGACATCACATACCCAATTAGGGGAAGCGACTAAACACCGAGTCCCCAACCGAATTGCTTGACGACCATAGAGCGTTGGAACCACCTGATCCCATCCCGAACTCAGTAGTGAAACGACGCATCGCCGATGGTAGTGTGGGGCTTCCCCATGTGAGAGTAGGTCATCGTCAAGCTCCTATCCCCAAACCCCCAATCCGAGCAATCGGGTTGGGGGTTTGGCTTTTGCGCAACAGAAAATATTGGCGACAGTGCCGGTAAACCTCAGGAAGGCTCCTGTATTTCGCGGCGCAGCTGGGAAGGGGCGTCGAGCAGATACAAAAAAGCCACCCGTAGGTGGCTTCTGGCTGGCGTGATCTTCAGTCGCCGCGGTATTCGCAGCCACTGGTGCAGGTTTCGTGCACGCGGATACGCGAGAGCTCGGGCAGCAGCGGCTTGAGCTGCTGCCAGATCCATTTGGCGAGGTTCTCGCTGGTAGGGTTTTCCAGGCCGGCGATTTCGTTCAGGTAGTTGTGGTCAAGCAGGTCGTAGATCGGCTTGAAGATCGCCTTGATCTCGGCGAAATCGCGAATCCAGCCGGTATGGGGATCGACCTCGCCTTCAATGTAGACGGCAACCCGGAAGGAGTGGCCATGCAGGCGGCCGCACTTGTGCCCCTGGGGAACATGGGGCAAGAGGTGGGCGGATTCGAAGGTAAATTCTTTGAAGAGTTCCACTATCTGACACTCTGATAAAGGAGGACTGCGCAACGGCATGCAGCATGCCTGCAGTTTACCAGTTCGCCCCGGCCTTTACCCGGCGCCTCAGTGATTGCTCTGGCGCAGGCGCTGCAGTTCGTGTTTCAGCCAGTCAGCGGACGGTTGCCGCTGGCCCTGGCAGTTCACCTGGTAGGGTTCACCGCTGAGGCTGCTCTCGGTGGCTGCGCGATCGATGAAGTCTTCTGCCGAGTCGACCAGATCCTTGTCATTCAGATAGTCGAGCTTCTTCTGCAGGTGGGCGCGGGCATCCTGCGGGCTGTGTTCGTCGCCGTTACGAATGAAGGCGCAACCACTGCTTTCGACGAAAGCGAGCAGGGCATCGACTTCCTGTTGGCTCTGCTCGTTGAGCGCTGCCTGGGCGCTGTTGCAGGAGCAGAGAAGCATGAATGCGCAGAGCTGTAGCGTGGAGTGGCGCATGCTGGTACTTCCTTGTGTTTGGTCGATGGACTGATCAGAGCGGTTGTAGCCGATCGATCAGGCGGCCGCTATCGACCAGTTCGAGAAACTCGTCGCCGAGCCGAGTGCTTTCGGCCATGGCCTGGCGCCAGTAGCGTTCACGCCCGGCATCGTTACCCAGGTAGCGCTTGAAGTCGCTGCGATCTGGCAGCTTGCCGTGGGGGAGGCTGGCCAGGTACTCGCGCGAGGGCGCCAGCAGCACGACATCCTGCAGGCGCTGGGCGTCACCGCGGCGCCATGGCAGACCCTTGTCGAACCAGCCGGGGATCACCTTGTCGGTGAAGTGCGGATAAAGCACCACGCCTTCACTTTGATAGGGCAGATCCAGGTGATAGTCGAGCAGGCCGCCGTCGCGGTAGGCGCCAGGTTCAAGACCCGGTATCTCGCGGATGGCCTGCATCACCATGGGGATGGAGCCTGAGGCCAGCAGGGCCTGGCGCAGGTTGGCCGGATTCAGGCTGTGGAACTGCGAAGGGAAGTCTTCCAGCGCTGCAAGCGGCGGCGTCTGTCGATCATCGTGGAGGATGACCCGCTCGAAGTGGCGACTCAGGCGCCGGCGGCTGAGCAGGTTGTTGCCGATTACCGACGACAGGCCGAGGCCCAGGGCGCCGCGATGGTCATGGCGGAGTAGGCCGCGGCTTCTGACCACGACGATGTTCAGGTGGTACAAGGGGTTGTTCAGCAGCGCGGCGTCCTGGCCGTCGAGCAATTGGTCGAGCAGTTCCACGCAGCTGCGGGAGACTTCGGCCATGCTCACGCCCTTGGCGAAGCGCTGGCTGGTGTACAGCTCGCCCAGGCGACGAATCCCCGCGCAGGCATCCGGCAGGCAGGCACTGGCGAAGCGCCAGGAGCCGATGGAGGCGCCGATCAGGGTGCGCGGCCGCGGCGCGCGTGGCAGCCAGTCGCCGAACAATGCCAGATCCAGTCCCTGGATGCCCAGGCCCTTGGGGCCACCCGCGGCGCCCGGCAGGGTATCGACATCGCCGGCCTGCAAGCCATGCTCGCGGATGCGGGCGATGGCACGCTTGCCGGCGCGCAGGCTGAGGGCGGGGGATTTGATCTGGAAGGCGGTCATGCTGGTCTCCACAAAACGAAGCAGCGATTATAAAGAGGCCTCCGCTCAGGCCAAGGGAGTTTCAGGCTGTGAATGACAGGCGCTAGGCCAGGCCGTGGCGTTCAGCTTGGATTAAGCCGCACTGGCTAAGCTGCGTTGCTCCGGCAAACATGAGGGCAATGAGCTTAGCGGCACCCCGTGAGCGACCGAAGACAGGGATTAAACGGAAACAGCGATGATATTCGTGACTCGACACTGCGGCATACCGGTCTTGCTGAGCATACTGCTCAGCCTGCAGGTGCAGGCGCGCGATCTGGATCAGGACGAGGCGCTGCGCCTGCGTCAGGCCGAGGTTATCCGGCCACTCGAGGAGCTGATGCAGCCGGCGCTCAGTCGCTATCCGGGGGCCACGCTGCTGGAAGCCGAGCTGGAGGAAGAAGACGATGCCTATGTCTACGAGATCGAACTGCTGACCGATGGCGTGGTGCGTGAGCTGGAGGTCGACGCCCGCGACGGGCGTGTGCTCAAGGATGAGGTGGAGGACTGATGCGTCTGTTGCTGGTGGAAGACCATGTGCCGCTGGCCGACGAACTGCTGGCCGACCTCACCCGCCAAGGCTATGCCGTCGACTGGTTGGCTGATGGCCGCGATGCGCTCTACCAGGGCGCCAGCGAACCTTACGACCTGATCATTCTCGATCTCGGCCTGCCCGGCAAGCCTGGGCTCGAGGTGCTGCGCGAGTGGCGTGCCGGTGGTCTGGCGGTGCCGGTGCTGATTCTCACCGCCCGCTCTTCCTGGGCCGAGCGTATCGAGGGGCTCAAGGCCGGGGCCGATGATTACCTGAGCAAGCCTTTCCATCCCGAGGAGCTGGCCTTGCGCATCCAGGCCCTGCTGCGGCGTGCCCACGGCCTGGCCAACCAGCCGCAGCTGGAGGCGGCCGGCCTGCTGCTGGACGAGGCGCGCCAGTGTGCCTTGCATGGCGAGCGGGTGGTCGAGCTGACCGCTGGCGAGTTCCGCCTGCTGCGCTACTTCATGCTGCATCCCGGGCAGATCCTGTCCAAGGGGCAGTTGGCCGAGCACCTGTATGACGGCGAGACCGAGCGCGACTCCAATGTCCTCGAAGTGCATGTGAACCGCCTGCGCGGCAAGCTGGGGCGCGAAGTGATCGAAACCCGCCGCGGCCAGGGCTATCGCTTCGCCGGGGTGAGCGGGTGAGGTCGATCCAGCGCCGCCTGAGCCTGAGCCTGGCTGCCGTTCTGCTGCTGGTGGGGCTGGCGTTGGCCCAGGGCAGCCTGCTGCTGTTCGATCTGGGCTTGCGCCGTTACCTGCAGGACGGCCTGAAGGACGAGAGCGAAAGCCTGCTGATCGCCCTGGTGCGCGGCCATCAGGGCGTGCAGCTGGATGAGCAGCGGGTCGACCCGGCGTTCAAGCGAACCTTCTCCGGTCAGTATTTCCGTATCGATTTTGCCGAGCAGACCTGGCGTTCGCGTTCGCTGTGGGATCGCAGCCTGGAGCTGCCGAGTGAGCCTGGATTACAAGCAGGCCTTAGCGACGGCCCGCGCGGCCAGCGGCTATTGCTCTACCGCGCGGATTACCAGCGCTTCGGCCAGCACTTCTCGATCAGCGTGGCGCAGGACTACGCACCGATCCTGCACAACTTCCGACGCCTGCAATGGCTGGGGCTCGGCCTGGGCGGGGCGGCGTTGCTGCTGATCCTGCTGGCCCAGCGCTATACGGTGCGAGCCGCGCTGCAGCCGCTGGAGCGGGTGCGCGAGCAGATTGCCCAGCTGCAGCAGGGGCAGCGCAACGAGCTGGATGCCGAGGTACCGGTGGAGCTGCAGCCGCTGGTGAATCAGATCAACCGCCTGCTGGCGCATACCGAGGACACCCTCAATCGTTCGCGCAATGCCCTGGGCAATCTCGGCCATGCGCTGAAAACCCCGCTGGCGGTGCTGGTCAGCCTGAGTAATCGGCCGGAGCTGCGTGAGCATGCCGAGCTGCAGCGCAGCCTGCGTGAGCAGCTGGAGCAGATCGAGCAGCGCCTGGGACGCGAACTGGGGCGGGCACGGCTGGCGGGCGAGGTGCTGCCCGGGGCGCATTTCCATTGCGGTGAAGAGTTGCCGGCGCTGCTGAGCACCCTGGGCATGATTCACAACCGTGGCTTGCAGCTGAACTGGCAGGCCGAGCCGGAGTTGCGCCTGCCATGGGATCGCGAAGACCTGCTCGAGTTGCTCGGCAACCTGCTGGACAACGCCTGCAAGTGGGCCGACAGTCGCGTGCAACTGGCGGTCAGTCGCACGCCGGAGGGTTATCGGTTGCTGATCGACGACGACGGCCCGGGTATTGCGGCGGAACTGCGCGCCGAGGTACTGGGCCGCGGCAGCCGCCTGGATGAACAGGTGAGCGGGCACGGCCTGGGGTTGGGCATAGTGCGCGACATGATCGAGGCCTGGCGCGGCCTGCTGGCGTTGGAGGACAACCCCTGGGGCGGCTTGCGGGTGCGCATCGAGCTGCCCTTGCGGGCATGAAAAAGGCCGCCCGCAGGCGGCCTTTTTCATAAGGGGCGCAATCAGTCTTCGATATTGCCCATGGCGGTGGTATTGAAGCCGCCGTCGACATAGAGAATCTCGCCACTGATGCCCGAGGCCAGGTCGGAGCAGAGGAAGGCGCCGGCGTTGCCGACTTCCTCGATGGTCACGTTGCGACGCAGCGGGGTCTGCTTCTCGTTGGCGGCGAGCATCTTGCGGAAGCTCTTGATGCCGGAAGCGGCCAGGGTGCGGATCGGCCCGGCGGAGATGGCGTTGACGCGGGTACCTTCCGGGCCGAGGCTGCCGGCCAGGTAGCGCACGCCGGCTTCCAGGCTGGCCTTGGCCATGCCCATCACGTTGTAGTTGGGCATGGTGCGCTCGGCACCCAGGTAGGAGAGGGTGAGGATGCTGCCGTTACGGCCCTGCATCAGCTCGCGGCCGGCCTTGGCCAGGGCCACCAGGCTGTAGGCGCTGATGTCGTGGGCGATCTTGAAGCCCTCGCGGGTGGTGACGGCGGTGAAGTCGCCGTCCAGCTGGTCGCCGGGGGCGAAGCCGACGGAGTGGACGATGCAGTCCAGGCCATCCCACTTCTTGCTCAGCTCGGTGAAGACCTGGGCGATTTCCTCGTCGTTGGCCACGTCGCAGGGGAAGCACAGCTCGGCATTGGAGCCCCAGCCTGCGGCGAACTCTTCGACGCGGCCCTTGAGCTTGTCGTTCTGGTAGGTGAAGGCGAGCTCGGCGCCCTCGCGGTGCATGGCGGCGGCGATGCCCGAGGCAATCGACAGTTTGCTGGCCACGCCAACGATCAGTACGCGCTTACCGGCGAGAAAACCCATGTGCGTCATTCCTCTTTCAGTTAGTCGGCAGTCGCAGGGGCCAGAAAGGCGGCTTCCAGCAACTGTCGGGTATAAGTGTGCTGCGGTGCGGCGAAAATCGTTTCGGCAGAGCCCTGTTCCACCACCTTGCCCTGTTTCATCACCATCAGCTGATGACTCAGGGCCCTGACCACCGCCAGGTCATGGCTGATGAACAGGTAGGTCAGGTTGTACTTGGCCTGCAACGAACGCAGGAGTTCCACCACTTGGCGCTGCACCGTACGGTCGAGCGCCGAAGTGGGCTCGTCCAACAGAATCAGCGCCGGTTTCAGCACCAGTGCTCGGGCAATGGCAATCCGCTGCCGCTGCCCGCCGGAAAACTCGTGGGGATAGCGGTGCCGGGTTTCCGGATCCAGACCTACCTCCACAAGCGCGTCGATGACTGCCTGTTCCTGCTCTGCTGCACTGCCCATGCGGTGGATGTGCAGGCCTTCGCCAACGATCTGCCCGACCGACATACGCGGGCTGAGGCTGCCGAAAGGATCCTGGAACACCACCTGCATCTGCCGCCGCAGTGGCCTTACGGCCTGTTGCGACAACCCGTTCAGCGCCTGGCCCTGGAAGCGGATGGCACCCTGACTGCCGAGCAGCCGCAGGATCGCCAGACCGAGGGTGGACTTACCGGAACCGCTTTCGCCGACTATGCCCAGGGTCTGGCCCTGGGGCAGGCTGAAGTTGATTCCGTCCACCGCCTTCACGTGATCGACCGTGCGCCGCAGCAGCCCTTTCTTGATCGGGAACCACACGCGCAGGTCGTCCACTTCCAGCAGCGGCGCGCCCACGGGGTTGACCGCCGGCTCGCCGCTGGGCTCGGCGCCGAGCAGTTCCTGGGTATAGGGATGCTGCGGAGCGCGGAACAATTCGTCACACGACGCCTGTTCGACGATGCGACCGCGCTGCATGACACATACGCGGTGGGCAATTCTTCGCACCAGGTTGAGATCGTGGCTGATCAGCAGCAGGGCCATGCCCAGGCGCGCCTGCAATTCCTTGAGCAATTCGAGGATTTTCAGCTGCACGGTGACGTCCAGCGCGGTGGTCGGCTCGTCGGCGATCAGCAGCTCCGGCTCGTTGGCCAGGGCCATGGCGATCATCACCCGCTGGCGCTGGCCGCCGGACAGCTCGTGGGGCAGGGCGAGCAGGCGCTTGTGCGGCTCGGGAATGCCGACCAGCTCGAGCAGCTCGATTATCCGTGCGGTGGCCGCCTTGCCGGTCAGGCCCTTGTGCAGGGCCAGTACTTCACCAATCTGCTTGCCGATGCTGTGCAGCGGGTTGAGCGAGGTCATCGGCTCCTGGAACACCATGGCGATGCGGTTGCCGCGGATGCCACGCAGCCGCGCTTCGCCCAGCTTGAGCAGATCCTCGCCGGCATAGCCGATGCTGCCAGCCGGGTGGCGGGCCAGCGGGTAGGGCAGCAGGCGCAGGATGGAGTGGGCGGTGACCGATTTGCCCGAGCCGCTCTCGCCGACCAGGGCCAGGGTTTCGCCCTTGCGGATATCGAAACTGACGCCTTCGACCACGCGCTGCACCTGCTCGCCGTTGCAGAACTCGACGGCCAGGTCGCGGACTTCGATGAGGTTGTTGTCTGCCTGGCTCATGTCATTTCCTCGGGTCGAAGGCATCGCGGGCGGCTTCGCCGATGAATACCAGCAGGGTCAGCATGGCGCCGAGCACGACGAAGGCGCTGATGCCCAGCCAGGGGGCCTGTAGGTTGGCCTTGCCCTGGGCCACCAGCTCGCCCAGCGAGGGCGCGCCGGCGGGCAGGCCGAAGCCGAGGAAGTCCAGAGCGGTCAGGGTGCCGATCGCCCCGGTGAGGATGAACGGCATGAAGGTCATGGTCGAGACCATGGCATTGGGCAGGATGTGGCGGTACATGATCGCCCCGTTGCCCATGCCCAGGGCGCGGGCGGCGCGCACGTACTCCAGGTTGCGGCCACGGAGGAACTCGGCGCGCACCACGTCGACCAGGCTCATCCAGGAGAACAGCAGCATGATGCCCAGCAGCCACCAGAAGTTCGGCTGGACGAAGCTGGCCAGGATGATCAGCAGGTAGAGCACCGGCAGGCCTGACCAGATTTCCAGGAAGCGCTGCCCGGCCAGGTCGACCCAGCCGCCGTAGAAACCCTGCAGGGCGCCGGCGATCACGCCGATGACCGAACTGAGCAGAGTCAGGGTCAGGGCGAACAGCACCGACACGCGGAAGCCATAGATCACCCGCGCCAGCACGTCGCGGCCCTGGTCGTCGGTACCCAGCCAGTTCTGCGCCGAGGGCGGCGAGGGCGCCGGCACCTGCAGCTCGTAGTTGATGCTGGAGTAGCTGAAGGGGATCGCCGGCCAGAGCATCCAGCCGTCCTTCGCGGCGATCAGCTCCTGGATATAGGGGCTCTTGTAGTTGGCCTGCAGCGGGAATTCGCCACCGAAGGCAGTTTCCGGGTAGCGCTTGAGCACCGGGAAGTACCACTGGCCGTCGTAACGCACCAGCAGCGGCTTGTCGTTGGCGATCAGCTCGGCGCCGAGACTGGCGAGGAACAGCACGAGGAACAGCCACAGCGACCACCAGCCGCGCTTGTTGGCCTTGAAGCGGGCAAAGCGTCGTTGATTGAGCGGGGAGAGTTTCATCATCAGTGCTCCCGGCTCTCGAAGTCGATGCGCGGATCGACCAGGGTGTAGGCGATGTCGCCGATCAGTTTCACCACCAGGCCGAGCAGGGTGAAGATGAACAGGGTGCCGAAGACGATCGGGTAGTCGCGGTTGATCGCCGCCTCGAAGCTCATCAGGCCGAGGCCGTCGAGGGAGAAGATCACCTCGACCAGCAGCGAGCCGGTGAAGAAGATGCCGATGAAGGCGGCCGGGAAACCGGCAATGATCAGCAGCATGGCATTGCGGAACACATGGCCGTAGAGCACCCGGTTGTTGCTCAGGCCCTTGGCGCGGGCGGTAATCACGTACTGTTTGCCGATTTCGTCGAGGAAGCTGTTCTTGGTCAGCAGGGTGAGGGTGGCGAAGTTGCCGATCACCAGGGCGGTGACCGGTAGTACCAGGTGCCAGAAGTAGTCGAGGATCTTGCCGCCCAGGCTGAGCTCGTCGAAGTCGCTGGAGGTCAGGCCGCGCAGGGGGAACCAGTCCCAGTAGCTGCCGCCGGCGAACAGCACGATCAGCAGGATGGCGAACAGGAAGGACGGAATGGCGTAGCCGACGATGATCGCGGTGCTGGTCCAGACGTCGAAGGCGCTGCCATGCCGGGTGGCCTTGGCGATGCCCAGGGGGATCGACACCAGGTACATGATCAGGGTGCTCCACAGCCCCAGGGAGATCGACACCGGCATTTTCTCGAGAATCAGGTCGATCACGCTGGCATCGCGGAAGAAGCTGTTGCCGAAGTCGAAGTGGGCGTAGTTCTTCACCATCAGCCAGAAGCGTTCCGGCGCTGATTTGTCGAAGCCGTACATCTTCTCGATTTCGGCGATCAGATCCGGATCCAGACCCTGGGCGCCGCGGTAGCTGGAGCCGGCCACGGAAACCTCGCCGCCGCCGCCGGAGATGCGCCCGGTGGCGCCGCCGCTGGCGGCGTCGAAGCCTTCCAGCTTGGCGATCATCTGTTCCACCGGGCCGCCGGGTGCGGCCTGGATGATGACGAAGTTGATCAGCAGGATGCCGAACAGGGTGGGAATGATCAGCAGCAGGCGGCGCAGGATGTAGGCGAGCATCAGTTGGCTTCCTGCGGCGCGGCGGCGTCCTGGTGCAGGGCCCCGATCGGGCGCTCCTCCCACCAGGTCATCAGACCGTAGTCATACAGCGGGGTGACTGCCGGACGGCCGAAGCGCTTCCAGTAGGCCACGCGCCAGGTGTCGACGTAGTAGTTGGGCACCACGTAATGGCCCCACAGCAAGGCGCGGTCGAGGGCGCGGGTATGACTGACCAGAGCCTGGCGCGAGTTGGCGTGGGGCAGGCCCTCCACCAGCTTGTCGATGGCAGGATCGCGCAGGCCCATCAGGTTGCGGCTGCCGGGGTTGTCGGCACTGCTGGAGTGCCAGTACTCGCGTTGCTCGTTGCCGGGCGAATTGGATTGCGGCCAGATCGCCGAGGTCATGTCGAAGTCGCGCGAGCGCAGGCGGTTGATGTATTGCGAGGCGTCGACCCGGCGGATCTGCATGTCGATGCCCAGCTCGGCGAGGTTGCGCTTGAACGGCAGCAGCACTCGCTCCAGGTTGGTCTGGAAGTTGAGGAACTCGAAGCTCAGCTGCTTGCCGCTGGCATCCACCATCTTGTCGTTCTCGATGCGGTAGCCGGCCTGGGTCAGCAGCTGATAGGCGCGCCGGCTCTGCTCGCGGATGATGCCGCTGCCGTCGCTGACGGGCGGATTGAACACTTCGCTGAACACCTGTGGCGGCAGCTGGGCGCGCAGCGGCTCGAGGATCTTCAGCTCGGCGGCATCCGGCAGCTCGCGGGCGGCCATCTCGGAGTTGGCGAAGTAACTGTTGGTGCGCTTGTAGGCGCCGTAGAACAGCTGCTTGTTGGCCCACTCGAAGTCGAACAGCAGGGCGATGGCCTCGCGCACACGGATGTCCTGGAACATCGGCCGGCGCAGGTTGTACACATAGCCCTGCATGCCGGCCGGGTTGTGGTTGGCGATCGATTCCTGGACGAACTGGCCGGCGCGCAGGGCCGGGCAGTCGTAGCCGGTGTTCCAGTCCTTGGCCGAGTACTCCAGGTTGACGTCGAAGCGCCCGGCCTTGAAGGCTTCCAGGGCGACCTGGGTATCGCGGTAGTACTCGGTGGTGATGGTGTCGAAGTTGTACAGGCCGCGGGCCACCGGCAGATCCTTGGCCCACCAGTCCTTGACCCGCTCCAGGCTGAGGGAGTTGCCGGCGTCGAACTTGCCGACCTTGTAGGGGCCACTGCCCAGTGGCGGCTCCAGGCTGTTCTTGCTGAAGTCGCGGCTGGCCCACCAGTGCTTCGGCAGGATCTGCAGATCGCCGAGAATCAGCGGCAGCTCGCGGTTTTCCTTGTGCTTGAAGTCGAAGCGCACGCGTAGCTTGTCCTCGACCACCACCTTGGCCACATCGGCGTAGTAGTGGCGGTACATCGGGTGGCCCTTCTCCATCAGCAGGTTGAAGGTGAAGGCAACGTCCTCGGCGGTCACCGGGGTGCCGTCATGGAAGCGTGCCTTGGGGTTGAGAATGAAGCGCACGTAGCTGTTGTCGGCGGCCTTGTCGATCTTCTCGGCCAGCAGGCCGTAGACGGTGAAGGGCTCGTCCGGCGAGTGGTAGGCCAGGCTGTCGTAGATCAGCCCGACATCGGCGGCGTTGCCCTTGGGTACGAAGATGTTGAAACCATCGAAGCCGCCGGTGCCGGGCTGGCGCAGGGTACCGCCCTTGGGCGCATCCGGATTGACGTAGGCGAAGTGCTGGAAGTTCGCCGGATATTTCGGCGCCTCGCCGTACAGCGTCAGGGCATGCTGCGGCGCCGCCATGGCGCCACTGGCCAGCAGCAGGAGGCCTGCGCCGAGGGCGCGCAGGGAATGGTTCATGGTGCAGTCTCCGTGGGCTTCAGCCACCAGGCCCGCAGCCCCAGGGTGTAGGGCGGGGTGGTGACGAAGGCGAACCGGTTGCGGTACGCCAGGCGGTGATTGTTGATGTACCAGTTGGGAATGCTGTAGTGCTGCCAAAGCAGGACGCGATCCAGGGCTTTGGCGGCGGCGACCTGTTCGTCGCGGGTCTGCGCGGCGAGAAGTTTTTCCAGCAGGCGGTCGACCACCGGGTGGGTGATGCCCGCGTAGTTCTTGCTGCCTTTGACTGCGGCCTGGCTGGAGTGGAAGTACTGCCATTGTTCCAGGCCGGGGCTGAGGCTCTGCGGCAGGGTCATCAGCACCATGTCGTAATCGAACTGGTCGAGGCGCTGCTTGTACTGGGCGCGGTCGACGGTGCGCAGGCTGGCGCGGATGCCGAGGCTGGCGAGGTTGGCCACGTAGGGCTGGAGGATGCGTTCCAGGTTGGGATTGACCAGCAGAATCTCGAAACGCAACGGCTCACCCTTGGCATTTTTCAGGCCCTGGCCGGAGGAGTGCCAGCCGGCTTCGGCCAATAGACCCAAAGCGCGGCGCAGGGTTTCCCGCGGGATGCCGCGGCCGTCGGTATGCGGCACGCTGAAGGGCTCACTGAACAGCTCGGCCGGCAGTTGTTTGCGGTACGGCGACAGTAGCAGCCATTCGCCGCCCTCGGGCTTGCCGGTGGCGCTGAACTCGCTGTTCGGGTAGTAGCTGCTGGCGCGCTGGTAGGCGCTGTTGAACAAGGCGCGGTTGGTCCACTCGAAGTCGAACATCAGGCCCATGGCTTCGCGCACCTGGCGGTCGGCGAAGATGGCGCGGCGGCTGTTCATGAACAGTGCCTGGGTCTGGGTGGGGATCTGGTGGGGGATCTCGGCGCGGATCACCTCGCCGCGGGCGATGGCCGGGAAGCGGTAGCCATTGGCCCAGTTCTTCGCCTGGTGCTCGATGTAGAAGTCGAATTCGCCGGCCTTGAAGGCCTCGAAGGCGACGTCGCTATCGCGATAGAACTCCACCTCGACCCGGTCGAAGTTGTACTTGCCGCGGTTGACCGGCAGTTGCTCGCCCCACCAGTCCTTGACCCGTTCGAACACCAGGCTGCGTCCCGGTACCACCTTGGTGATGCGGTAGGGGCCGCTGCCCAGCGGCGGTTCGAAGCTGGTGGCCTTGAAGTCGCGGTTCTTCCAGTAGTGCTGGGGCAGCACCGGCAGCTCGCCCAGGCGCAGGATCAGCAGCGGGTTGCCGGCGCGCTTGAGGACGAAGCGGATGCGGTGGCGGTCGAGGATGTCGACCCGCTGCACTTCCTGCAGGCTGGTGCGGTACTGCGGGTGGCCCTGCTTGACCAGCAGGCGGTAGGAGAACGCCACGTCGTAGGCGGTGATCGGCTTGCCGTCGTGGAAACGGGCTTCCTCGCGCAGGTTGAACACCACCCAGCTGCGATCCTCGTTGAACTCCACCGATTTGGCGATCAGGCCGTAGCTGGCGGCCGGCTCATCGCCGGATGGATCGTATTGGCCGGTGCCGGCCATCAGCGGCTCGTTCAGCTCACTGACCCCATATTGCAGGAAGTTGGGCGCTGCCGACGGGCTGCTGCCCTTGAAACTGTAGGCGTTGAGGGTGTCAAAGGTGCCATAGGCCATGACCCGCAGGGTGCCGCCTTTGGGCGCATCCGGGTTGACCCAGTCGAAGTGGGTGAAGCTGGCGGGGTATTTGAGCGTGCCGAACTGGGCGTAGCCATGGCTTTCGCTGAGGGTCGCGAAGGCAGGAAAGCTCATGGCCAGGCCGAGTAACAGCGGGAGCAGGGTACGCATCAGGCGCAAGATCCGATCCATGGCGGCTTTGGGCTTCTTGGCCGGTACAGTAACAGCTTGTATCGGCAGGAAAAAGAGTGCCTTTTCCGCAGCATGTGCCATCAATTTGATTACACTGAAACAAATTGCAAAGAGGTTGCCGTCTTGGTGGAACGCAGTGTCGGTTTGCAGGCATGGATAGATCGTCTTAATCAGGCCGAATTACCGGCGCTCGCAGCGGTGGTGCAGGATCTGCATCGCCTGTCCCAGGCCGACAGTTCCTCGGTGCAGCAGCTGGCTGACGTGCTGCTGCGTGACGCCTCGCTGACTTCCAAGGTGCTGCGCATCGGCAACAGCGTCTACTACAACCCCTCGCAGGAAAGCATCCGCACCATTTCCCGGGCCATCGTGCTGATCGGCTTCGACAACGTGCGCCTGATCGGTATGTCGGTCAGCCTGATCGACAGCCTGCTCATCCGCGCGCCGCGCGAGCAGCTGCAGATGCTCCTGGCGCGCTCGTTCCATGCCGCGGTGCAGGCGCGCAACATCGCCGGCTATGTGCTGGCCAAGAACCAGGAAGAGGTGTTCATCGCCGCGCTGCTGCACACGGTGGGTGAGCTGGCCTTCTGGAGCTGCGGCGGCGATCAGGCCGACGAGCTGGCGGCGCTGCTGGATCGCCCCGGCATGAACGAGGACGAGGCGGTGCGCCAGGTGCTCGGTACCAGTTTCCGCCAGCTGACCCAGGGCCTGGTGAAGAGCTGGAACCTCGGCGAGCTGGCCAGCTTCGCCCATGGCAGCGGCAATCAGCACGACCCGGCGGTGCGCGCGATCAACCTCGGGGTGAAGATCAGCGAGGCCGCGCTGGAAGGCTGGGACTCGCCGGGCATGGAAGTGCTGGTGCAGCAACTGGCCGACTTCACCGACATCAGCCCGGAAGATGCCCTCAAGCAGGTGCTGGAAAGCGCCGACGAGGCGGTCGAAGTGGCGGCTACCTTCGGCGCCAGCCAGCTGTGCCGGCTGATTCCCAATACCAACCCGGAACAGATCAAGCTGCAGCAGCAGGAGCGCAAGGCGCGCCTGTTGCAGCCGGATCTGCTGGTGCTGCAGCAGGCGCTGCAGGATCTGGGCATGATGGTCAATCAGAAGGGCGATGTCGGGCTGATCCTCGACACCCTGCTCAAGGGCCTGCACCAGGGCGCCGGGCTGGAGCGGGTGATGCTGGCGGTACTGGCCGACGGGCAGAGCCGCTTCCGTGCCAAGCGGGTGATCGGCGAGGGTACGGAGAACTGGCTGAGTGACTTCCAGCTGCCGGCCAACCAGCGCGAACAGCCGCATATCTTCAGCTATGTGCTGCGCAACCGCGAAGCGATCTGGATGGGCGTGCCGGCCAGCTACAACCTCAACGAACTGGTGACCCTGCCGATGCGCCAGCACCTGGGGCAGGGCATGTTCCTGATTGCTCCGCTGCTGGCCGGAACTCGCGAGATCGGCGTGCTGTATGCCGATTGCCGGGCTTCCGGGCGGGCGCTCAAACATGAGCAGTTCGTTGCCTTTCAGCGCTTCACCCAGCTGACCGGGCGCTGCCTGGAGGCGTTGAGCAAGCGCTGACAGTCTTTGCGCAGACACCCATGAAAAGGCCGCCCGGAGGCGGCCTTTTCATTTCCTGTCAGTCGAGGTACAGGGTCAGGGTCTGCCCGGGCTTGAGGGCGCTGCTGTCGCTGCGCGGGTTCCAGCGCTGCAGGTTGTCCATGTCGACATTGAAGCGGCGGGCGATCAGGTACATCGAATCGCCCTGCTTGACCCGGTAGTAGGTCACCGCCTGACGCTTGCTGGCGCTCTTGCCCGGTTTGCTGGCCGCCAGCGAGTTGCCGGTGCCGCCCGAGCCGCCGCGGATTTCCAGCACCTGGCCGAGGCTCAGCCGGCTCTTGGCGTTGAGGCGGTTCCAGCGCTGCAGATCCTTGAGCGAAACGTCGTTGGCATTGGCGATCTGCCACAGGGTGTCGCCGCTTTTCACCGTATAGCGGCGCGGGCTCACGGTCGGCGCGGCCTTGGCCACCTGCTGATGGATCGGCTGTTGCGGTTCGCTACCGGCGGCCGGGATGCTCAGCAACTGGCCGACCCGCAGGTGGTTGCTGCCGAGCTTGTTGACGTCCTTCAGGGTGCCTACCGTCAGGCCGTAGCGGTTGGCGATGCTGTGCAGGTTGTCGCCGGAGCGTACGCGGTATTCCTGCCAGCTCACCTGGGCCTGGGGCTTCATCAGAGCCAGGTTGGCGGAGAGCATTTCGGCCTTGTCGGTGGGCACCAGCAGGTGGCGCGGGCCGTCCATGGTGATGCGTTTCTTGAAGGCCGGGTTGAGGTTGTACAGCTCGTCGGCATCCATGTCGGCCATGGCCGCGACCCGGGTCAGGTCGAGGTTCTGCTTGATCGCGATCTCTTCGAAATACGGCTCGTTGGCGATCGGGCTGAGCGCCACGCCGTAGGCATCCGGCGACATGACGATCTGCGACAGGGCCAGCAGCTTGGGCACGTAGTCCTGGGTTTCCTTGGGCAGCGGCAGGTTCCAGTAGTCAGTCGGCAGGCCGAGCTTCTGGTTGCGCTCGATGGCCCGGCTCACCGTGCCTTCGCCGGCGTTATAGGCGGCCAGGGCCAGCAGCCAGTCGCCGTTGAACATGTCGTGCAGGCGGCTCAGGTAGTTGAGCGCGGCATTGGTCGAGGCGGTGATGTCGCGGCGGCCGTCGTACCAGCTGGTCTGGCGCAGGTTGAAGTGGCGGCCGGTGGCGGGGATGAACTGCCACAGACCGACTGCGTCGCTACGCGAGTAGGCAAAGGGGTTGTAGGCGCTTTCGATGACCGGCAGCAGGGCCAGTTCCATCGGCATGTCGCGCTCTTCCAGGCGCTCGACCACGTAATGGATGTACAGGCTGCCGCGGTCGCTGGCGTTTTCCAGGAAGGACGGGTTGCTGACGAACCACAGGCGCTGGTTCTCGATGCGCGGGTTGATGCCGATTTCGTCCTGCAGCTTGAAACCACCACGCATGCGATCCCAGATGTCCTGGGGTTTGTCTGCCGTGGGGGTGTCGCTGAGCCACTCGGGCTCCTGTTGCAGGCTGACGGCGCGATCGGTGTCGCGGCCGTTGTCATCGGCGTTGTGCATGCTCTGGCAGCCGGCCAGGCCGATGCACAGCAGCACTGCCAGAGCCTTCGCTCGCCGTGCCAATGCCGATGGATTCATTGTTCTTGAAAGTAATAAAAGCATTGGTCGGTAGTAGCTGCCGGCGCAAAAAGTTCGGGGATTCTAGGAACGGCCCCAGGGGTGGTCAAGTTTTCACCACCCCGCTGGTCAGTTATTAACCAGTCTTGAACACGTCCTTCCAGGCGCGCAGGCTGGCGAACACCTCGTCTGCCGAGCGTTGCCGGGAACCGTCCCGCTCGTCGACTTTTTCCTTTACCGCGTTTTGCGTGCAGCGCAGAAACGGGTTACTGGCTTTCTCCAGGGCAATAGTCGACGGCAGGCTGATCTTGCCGGCGGCGCGCAGCGCGCTGACCTCGGCGAAGCGTTCGGCGATAATTGTGTTGGCCGGTTCCACGGCGCGGGCGAAGTGCAGGTTGCTCAGCGTGTATTCGTGGGTGCAGAACACCAGGGTGGCATCGGGCAGGGCCGCCAGGCGCTGCAGCGAGTTGTGCATCTGCGCCGGCGTGCCTTCGAACAGGCGGCCGCAGCCGGCGGCGAACAGGGTGTCGCCGCAGAACAACCAGCCGGCCTCGGCCTGGTGGTAGGCGATATGGCCGAGGGTATGCCCGGGCACTGCATAAATAAGGAAGTCGCGGCCGAGCACCTGGATGCGCGCACCTTCGTCGAGAGCGATGTCGCGCGCCGGGATGTTTTCCCGGGCTGGGCCGTAGACGGTGGCGCCGCTGGCGGCCTTGAGCTGGGCCACGCCGCCGATGTGATCGGGGTGATGGTGGGTGATCAGGATGTCGCTCAGCTGCCAGCCCGGATGGGCGTCCAGCCAGGCCAGCACTGGTGCGGCGTCACCGGGGTCGACCACCGCGCAGCGCTGCTGTGCGTGATCCTGGAGCAGCCACAGGTAGTTGTCGCTGAAGGCGGGAAGGGCGTCGATCTGAAACATTTTGCGGGTCGCCAATAGAAGAGCAATGGCGCATCTTAGGCACTGATCGCCATGCTTGGCCATGCAGGAGTGTGTGATGAGCGAGCAGCCCTTTGCCCTGGCCGACTGTGACTGGCTGGAACTGACCCAGGCCGCGCGCCAGTGGCTGGCCTCGCCGCTGGGCGAGCTGCTGCTGGCCGAGGAGCGCCTGGCGCTGGAAGCCGAACTGGCGCGCTACTTCGGCGGCTACCTGGTGCATTACGGCCCGGGGCAGGCCGAACCGCCGCGGGCGCCGCAGATCCGCTGCAACGTGCGCCTGGGAGCGCCGCTGGCGGGAGTCGACATCGCCTGCGAGGAGCAGGCCTGGCCGCTGGGCGAGCATGCCGCCGATGTGGTGGTGCTGCAGCATGGCCTGGATTTCTGCCTGTCGCCCCACGGTCTGTTGCGCGAGGCGGCCCACAGCGTGCGCCCCGGCGGCTATCTGCTGATCGTCGGGGTCAACCCCTGGAGCACCTGGGGCCTGCGTCATTACTTCGCACGCGATGGTTTTCGCCGGGCGCGCTGCATCGCTCCGGCCCGTTTGACGGACTGGCTCAACCTGCTGGGCTTCGCGCTGGAGAAACGCCGCTTCGGGTGCTATCGTCCGCCGCTCGCTTCGGCAGCCTGGCAGTCACGCCTGGCTCGTCTGGAGACCTGGGGCAGTGCCTGGCAAGCGCCGGGCGCCGGCTTCTATCTGCTGGTGGCGCGCAAGCTGGTGGTCGGCCTGCGCCCACTGCGACCGGTGCAACGGGCCACGATGGGCAAGTTGCTGCCAATGCCGGTGGCCAAAGTCAGCCGCCGCGATTCCGAGCAATAGATAAATAAGCAATGAGCGAAGACATAGTCGAGATCTACACCGATGGCGCCTGCAAGGGCAATCCCGGCCCGGGCGGCTGGGGCGCGCTGTTGATCTTCAAGGGTGCGGAAAAAGAACTCTGGGGCGGTGAGCCCAATACCACCAACAACCGCATGGAGCTGATGGCGGCGATCTGCGCGCTGATCGCGCTGACCCGTCCCTGTTCGGTGCGTCTGGTGACCGACTCGCAGTACGTGATGAAGGGCATCCAGGAGTGGATGCCGAACTGGAAGAAGCGCGGCTGGAAGACCGCCGCCAAGGAGCCGGTGAAGAACGCCGACCTGTGGCAGGCGCTGGACGAGCAGGTCAACCGCCACAATGTGACCTGGCAATGGGTGCGCGGGCATACCGGCCACCCGGGCAACGAGAAGGCCGATCAGCTGGCCAACCGCGGCGTCGATGAAGTAAGAGGTATGAAGCATGCGTAGTGTGGTCCTGGATACCGAAACCACCGGTATGCCGGTCGGCGATGGTCACCGCATCATCGAGATCGGCTGCGTCGAGCTGGAAGGCCGCCGTCTGACCGGGCGGCATTTCCATGTCTACCTCAACCCGGATCGCGAGATCGACGAGGGCGCCATCGCCGTCCACGGCATCACCAACGAGTTCGTTGCCGACAAGCCGCGCTTCAAGGACGTGGCCGACGAGTTCTTCGCCTTTATCGAAGGCGCCCAGCTGATCATCCACAATGCGGCGTTCGACGTCGGCTTCATCAACAACGAGTTCGCCCTGCTCGGGCAGAGCGAGCGCAGCGACGTCAGCGACTACTGCTCGATCCTCGACACCCTGCTGATGGCCCGCGAGCGCCACCCGGGCCAGCGCAACAACCTCGATGCCCTGTGCAAACGCTATGGCGTCGACAACTCCGGTCGCGACCTGCACGGCGCATTGCTCGACGCCGAGATTCTCGCCGACGTCTACCTGACCATGACCGGTGGCCAGACCCACCTGTCGCTGGCCGGCGAGGGTGGCGATGGCTCCGGGCGCGTGCTGCCCAGCCCGATCCGCCGTCTGGATGCCGCACGCAACCTGACCCGCGTGCTGCGGGCCAGCGACGAGGAACTGGCGGCCCATGCCGCGCGCCTGGCCGCCATCGAGAAGTCGGCTGGCGGCCCCTCGCTGTGGGCCAAGCTGGACGCGCCCAGCGAGTCTTGAGCTGGAGGCGTGATCTCTGCTCGCGAAGCTTTCGGGGTGTGACGGTTCGCGAGCAGAGCTCGCTCCTACGGCTAATGCGACCTTTTCGTACAGCTTGCCGCACTGGGGGTTCCGCCCGTTCGGGCGAACTTCTAACCTGAGTGGATAGGTGCCCAAGAGCACCACTCCCTCAGGAAGGCACAATGTATAAAGACCTGAATTTCCCCATCCTCATCGTCCATCGTGACATCAAGGCCGACACCGTGGCCGGCGAGCGCGTGCGTGCCATCGCCCAGGAGCTGAGCAAAGATGGCTTTACCATCCTGCCCACTGCCAGCTCCGCCGAGGGGCGCATCGTCGCCTCCACCCATCACGGCCTGGCTTGCATCCTGGTGGCCGCCGAGGGCGCGGGGGAGAACCAGCGTCTGTTGCAGGACATGGTCGAGCTGATCCGCGTGGCCCGCGTGCGCGCGCCGCAGCTGCCGATCTTCGCCCTCGGCGAGCAGGTCACCATTGAGAATGCACCGGCCGAGGCCATGGCCGACCTCAACCACCTGCGTGGCATTCTTTACCTCTACGAAGACACCGTGTCCTTCCTCGCCCGCCAGGTGGCGCGCGCCGCACACAACTACCTCGACGGTCTGCTGCCGCCGTTCTTCAAGGCCCTGGTGCAGCACACCGCGCAGTCCAACTATTCCTGGCACACGCCTGGCCACGGCGGTGGCGTGGCCTATCGCAAGAGCCCGGTAGGCCAGGCCTTCCACCAGTTCTTCGGCGAGAACACCCTGCGTTCCGACCTCTCGGTGTCGGTGCCCGAGCTGGGCTCGCTGCTCGACCATACCGGCCCGCTGGCCGAGGCCGAGGCGCGCGCCGCGCGCAACTTTGGCGCCGACCACACCTTCTTCGTGATCAACGGCACCTCGACGGCGAACAAGATCGTCTGGCACTCGATGGTCGGCCGCGACGACCTGGTGCTGGTCGATCGCAACTGCCACAAGTCGATCCTCCACTCGATCATCATGACCGGCGCCATCCCGCTGTACCTGTGCCCGGAGCGCAACGAGCTGGGCATCATCGGGCCGATCCCGCTCTCCGAGTTCAGCCGGGAATCGATCCAGGCCAAGATCGACGCCAGCCCCCTGGCCCGTGGCCGCGCGCCCAAGGTCAAGCTGGCGGTGGTGACCAACTCCACCTACGATGGCCTCTGCTACAACGCCGAGATGGTCAAGCAGGCCCTGGGCGACTCGGTGGAGGTGCTGCACTTCGACGAGGCCTGGTATGCCTATGCCGCGTTCCACGAGTTCTACGCCGGGCGCTATGGCATGGGTACCCACTGCGACGAGCATTCGCCGCTGGTGTTCAGCACCCATTCCACCCACAAGCTGCTGGCGGCCTTCAGCCAGGCCTCGATGATCCACGTGCAGGATGGCGGCGCCCGCCAACTGGATCGCGACCGCTTCAACGAAGCCTTCATGATGCACATCTCCACCTCGCCGCAGTACGGCATCATCGCCTCGCTGGACGTGGCCTCGGCGATGATGGAGGGGCCGGCCGGGCGTTCGCTGATCCAGGAGACTTTCGACGAGGCGCTGAGCTTCCGTCGCGCCCTGGCCAACCTGCGGCAGAACCTGGCGGCGGACGACTGGTGGTTCAGCATCTGGCAGCCGGATCAGGCCGGCGGCGATGGCGTGCACACCGGCGACTGGCTGCTGCAGCCGAATGCCGACTGGCACGGTTTCGGCGAAGTGGCCGAGGACTATGTGCTGCTCGACCCGATCAAGGTCACCCTGGTGATGCCGGGCCTGTCCGCCGACGGCAAGCTGACCGCGGCGGGGATTCCCGCGGCGGTGGTCAGCAAGTTCCTCTGGGAGCGCGGCCTGGTGGTGGAGAAGACCGGTCTGTATTCCTTCCTGGTGCTGTTCTCCATGGGCATCACCAAGGGCAAGTGGAGCACCCTGCTCACTGAGCTGCTGGAGTTCAAGCGCCTGTACGACGCCAACGTGCCGCTGATCGAGGCGCTGCCCTCGATTGCCCGCGAGGGCGGCGCGCGCTACGCCGGCATGGGCCTGCGCGACCTGTGCGACGAGCTGCACGGCTGCTACCGCGAGAACGCCACGGCCAAGGCGCTCAAACGCATGTACACGGTGCTGCCGCAGGTGGCGATCAAGCCGGCCGACGCCTACGACAAGCTGGTGCGCGGCGAGGTCGAGGCGGTGCCCATCGAGCAGTTGGAGGGGCGCCTGGCCGCAGTGATGCTGGTGCCCTATCCACCGGGCATTCCGCTGATCATGCCGGGCGAGCGCTTTACCGCCGAGACCCGCTCGATCATCGACTACCTGCAGTTCGCCCGCACCTTCGACAGCCAGTTCCCCGGCTTCGATGCCGATGTACATGGCCTGCAGCGGGAGGAAGTGGCGGGGCAGGCCTGCTATACAGTGGATTGTATAAAGGAGTAAGCGGCAGCCACAGGCCATGCGGGGGCGTGCTGCCGGCCTTGCTCCACGTCGCGGTCTTATGGCAATCGGGGGTGGACAGATGGCAGGCGCCGAGAGAGGGACGCGTGGCGAAATGGGGTTCTGGACCTGCAGCGCCCTGGTGGTCGGCAACATGGTCGGCTCCGGGGTGTTCCTCCTGCCGTCCAGCCTGGCGCCTTATGGCGGCCTGAGCCTGATCGGCTGGCTGGTGTCGACCACCGGGGCGGTATTGCTGGCACTGACCTTCGCCCGCCTGTCGCGCTTCAACCCGGCGGCGGGCGGCCCCTATGCCTACACCCGCGATGCTTTCGGCAGTTTTGCCGGCTACCTGTGTGCCTGGACCTACTGGAAAGCCGCCTGGATCGGCAATGCCGCGATTGCCGTGACCCTGGTCGGCTATCTGCGGGTGTTCATCCCGGCGCTGGGCGACCCGCTGCTGACGGTGACGGTGGCGATCGGCGCGATCTGGCTGTGCACCCTGATCAACCTGCGCGGGATTACCGCCTTCGGTTACGTGCAGAACATCCTGACCCTGCTCAAGCTGGTGCCGCTGCTGCTGGTCGGTCTGCTTGGCTGGTTCTATTTTCATCCGGAATACCTGCGCATTCCGCCACCTGCCGAGCTGCCCGGCGGCGGTTACGCCCAGGCCATTGCCACCACGGCGGCGCTGACCCTGTGGTCGTTCATCGGCCTGGAGTCGGCCACGGTGCCGGCCGAGCATGTGCGCGACCCGCGGCGCACCATCCCGCGCGCGACCCTGTTCGGCACGGTGGTGGCGGCGACCGTGTACATCCTCTCGATCACGGCGGTACAGGGCATCCTGCCGCCGGAGGTGCTGGTGAAGTCCACCGCACCCTTCGCCGATGCTGCACGGGTGATGCTGGGCACCTGGGGCTACTACTTCATCGCCGGCGGGGCGGTGGTGGCCTGCCTCGGCGCACTCAATGGCTGGGTGCTGCTGCAGGGGCAGATTCCCATGGCCACTGCGCGCGACGGCCTGTTGCCGGAGTCCCTGGCCAAGACCAACAAGTACGACGTGCCGGCCAACGGCCTGCTGGTGTCCGGCGTGCTGGTGACCCTGCTGGTGTTGGTGGACGGGCAGGGCGATCTGGTCGAGGTGTTCAACGTGATCATCCTGCTCGGCACCATGGCCGGCGTCGTGCCCTATGTGTTCTGCGCGGCGGCCCTGCTGCAGCTGCTGGCGGTACGCCCGGGCGATTTCGGCCCGCGTGAGCAGGGGCGCCTGCTGCTGATCGGCAGCAGCGCCTTCGTCTACTCGATGTGGGCACTCTACGGCACCGGGCCGCAGGCGATCTTCTGGGGTTTCCTGGTGCTGATGGTGGGCATCCCGCTGTACACCTGGCGGCAATGGCGCAACCGGGTTGCCGCCAGCGCCGGGCACTGAGCGCGCCAGGCTTTGTCCGGGGCGATAACTGCCTGGGTTTTCCCGGCTCAGTTGTAAAAAGATCAAGCGCTTAACGGATATAGTCAGAAATCTTCTTAGCTTTGCTAGCGTGCCTTGCGTCACAGTGGCCAGCATCGACATTTATTGCATGCTTGTTATAGTTGGCCGGTTGAATCCATAACAATACGTCTATGCGCACCGCCTGCGCCCTGCCTCCGAGGAAGATCTGCGTGCCCGACTACAAAGCCTTTTGCGTCGAGTTGAGCGACAAGATCGCTCATGTACAGATCAACCGCCCGGAGAAGGTCAACGCGATGAATGCGGACTTCTGGACGGAGATCATCGATATCTTCGAATGGATCGACGCTACCGACGAGGCCCGCGTGGTGGTGCTGTCCGGCGCCGGCAAGCATTTTTCCTCGGGTATCGACCTGATGCTGCTGGCCCAGGCCGGCAGCGCGCTGGGCAAGGACGTCGGGCGTAACGCCGAAGGCCTGCGCCGCAAGATCCTCCAGCTGCAAGCCTCCTTCAATGCCGTCGACAACTGCCGCAAGCCGGTGCTGGCAGCCATCCAGGGCTACTGCCTGGGCGGCGCCATCGACCTGATCTCGGCCTGCGATATGCGCTATTCCACCGCCGATGCGCAGTTCTCCATCAAGGAGATCGACATGGGCATGGCCGCCGACGTCGGTACCCTGCAGCGCCTGCCCCGTATCATCGGCGACGGCATGATGCGCGAGCTGGCCTACACCGGCCGCACCATCGACGGCGCCGAAGCGCAGCGCATCAACCTGGTCAACCGCACCTATGCCAGCCAGGAAGAACTGCTGGATGGAGTGATGGCACTGGCCGGCGAGATCGCCGAGAAATCTCCCATCGCCATTCGTGGCACCAAGCACATGATCCGCTACATGCGCGATCACCGGGTCGACGACGGCCTGGAATACGTGGCGAACTGGAATGCCGCGATGCTGCAGTCTGCTGATCTGCGGGTGGCCATGGCCGCGCACATGAGCAAGCAAAAAGCGGAATTTGCCGATTGATGCAGTACCTGCCGAGCGAGGTGCAGTAGACCCATGGTCACTGGAGCAACATCCCTGAGCCTGGTGCGTGACGAGCTGTTCACCACCATGGAAGAGACCGAACAGAGTCTCGAGTACTTCATCGCCGAACGAAACAACGGCAGCCTGCTGCAGCAGGCAGTGGAAAACCTGCAACAGGTGCGCGGCACCCTCAACCTGATCGAACTGGCCGGCGCTGAGCTGCTGGCCCAGGAAGTCCTGCAACAGGCCACCGACATCCCGGTCGGCGCCGGTGAAGAACGCGATGGCCAGCTGTCGGCCCTGAGTAGCGCGCTGTACGTGCTGCGTCGCTATCTGGAAAACGTCGACGCCAACCGCCAGGAAATGCCCGAGCTGCTGCTGCCGGCGATCAACGAACTGCGTCAGGCCGGTGCCCAACCACCGCTGCCGGAAAGCTTCTTCTTCAGCGTGCGCCTGGATCAGGCCCGACCGGCAGGCGTGCCCGCCGCGGCTCAGGCGAGCGCTGCCGACTTGCGCCGTCTGCGCCACATGTATCAGGTCGGCCTGCTCGGCTTTATCCGCGAGGACAACCCGCAGGCCGGCCTCAAGCTGATGCTGCGGGCCCTGGCGCGTCTCGATAGCCTGTTCGCCAGCGAGGCGCGTGGTCGCCTGTACTGGATCGGTGCGGCCGCCGTGGAATCGCAGCTCGATGGCCAGCTGCTGACGCGCAAGGCGCGCAAACAGCTGTTCTCGCGACTGGATCGCGAGCTCAAGCAGGCCCTCAGCAACCAGGCCTACGAGGCGCCGCGCAGCCTGCTCAAGGAGCTGCTCTACCTGGTGGCCCTGGCCGACAGCCGCGGCGCCCATTCGAGCCAGGTGAGCGAAGTATTCGGCCTGACTGCACTGCCGTTCACCGATCACCTGCTCGACGAGGAATACCAGCGCCTGTCCGGCCCGGGGCAGGGCGTGATGCGTTCGCTGTCCTCGGCGATTCGCGAGGAGCTGGCCAGCGTCAAGGACATGCTCGACCTGATCGAGCGCGGCACCGCCCAGCCGGACAGCTTCGCCAACCTGCATGCCATGCTCGGCAAGCTGGCCAAGACCCTCGGCATGGTCGGTCTGAGTTCCGCGGCCAATGCCCTGCAGGTACAGCTGCCGGTGGTAGCGGGCTGGGGCGCGGAGAGCCCGGCGGCCAGCGCCGATCTGCACAAGCTGGCCGAGGCCGTGCTGTATGTGGAGAGCATGGTGGCCAGCCTGGAGCGCGGCGAGCAGCGCAATCCGCGGCCGGCTACCCTGCAGCCGGGCGACGAGGGCGAGGCCTTTGCCGCTCACCAGCTGACCGAAGCGCGCATTGTGGTGATCGACGAGGCCCAGGGCGGTCTGGCCCTGGCCAAGCGGGCGATCACTTCCTACCTCGAATCCAGTGGCGACAAGCTGCACCTGGCCAACGTGCCGTTCAGCCTGCAGGCGGTGCGTGGTGGCCTGTGGTTCCTCGGCCAGGAGCGTGCGGCCAAGCTGATCGGTGCCTGTGCCGACTACATCCAGACGCGCATGATCGAAGCGGCGCAGATGCCGTCCGAGCAGATGCTGGAAACCCTCGCTGATGCCCTCAGCAGCCTCGAGTACTACCTCGAAGCCGGTGCCGTGCTGCGTCCGGAGACCACGCCGAGCGTGCTCGACCTGGCCGAGGAAAGCGTGCGCGCCCTGGGCCTGCCGGTAGCCGCCTGATGGGCAGCGGCTGGCAGACCACCCCGGTGCTGGATAATGGCCAGCCCGGTGGTTGGGCGCTGGTACGGGGCGCGCAGGGCTTTCTTGCCGATGGCAATGGCGTGCTGTTCCCCCGCGAATGGCTGAAGCGCCAGGATCTGCCGATTGCCGCCGAGCATGGCCTCGGCCGTTTCAATGATGAGCCGGTGTGGCTGCTGCAGTTGAATCATCCGGCCGAGCTGCCGGGCTGCTTCTGGCAGGGCCTGCGGCAGTTCATGCTGCAGGCCGATTACCCGACTTTCCGCATGCTGTCCTTTGCCGAGCAGGTCGCCACCTGGAGCGAGCAGCACCGTTTCTGCGGGCGTTGCGGCAGTGCCACCCAGCAGGTGGCGGGCGAACGCTGCATGCGCTGCCCGCAGTGTGAGCTGGACAGCTATGCGCGGATCTCGCCGAGCATGATCGTGCTGGTTACCCGTGGCGACGAGATCCTCCTGGCCCGTTCGCCGCGCTTCGTGCCGGGCGTCTACAGTACCCTGGCCGGCTTCGTCGAGCCGGGCGAGTCGGCTGAGGAGTGCGTGGCCCGCGAGGTGCGTGAAGAGGTGGGGATCGAGGTGCAGAACCTGCAGTACCTGGGCAGCCAGGGCTGGCCTTTCCCGCATTCGCTGATGCTTGGCTTCCATGCCGAATACGCCGCTGGCGAGATCGTCCCGCAGGCCGACGAGATCGAGGATGCGCGCTGGTTCCCTATCGAGCAGCTGCCGCCTTTGCCGATGCAGCGCTCCATCGCCCGCTACCTGATCGACAGCTACCTGGCCCGGCGCCTGGGCCTGGAGCAGCCGCAGCTGTCGCGCTAGCCCTGCTCAGGCCTGGCCGAACCAGTGCTGCCAGGCCAGGCGCGCCGTCAGCGCCAACACCACCAGAATGAACACCGGGCGGATGAATTTCGAGCCGCCGCGAATCGCCGTGCGTGCGCCGAGGAAGGCGCCGATCATCAGCGCCAGGCCCATGCTGATGCCGAGCAGCCAGGCAACCTGGCCACTGACGATGAACACGCTCAAGGCCATGGCGTTGCTGACGAAGTTCATGCTGCGCGCCACGCCGCTGGCGCGTACCAGGTCGAGGGGGTAGAGCAGCAGGGTGCTGACCGTCCAGAAGGCGCCGGTGCCGGGGCCGGCCACACCGTCGTAGAAACCCAGGCCAAGTCCCTGCGGCCACTGCCGGCGCTGGGCGATGGGGGCGTCCTGGCTGGCCTGGTTTTCCGGCGTCTTGCCGAACAGCAGGTAGAGGCCGCAGCCGAACACCACCGCCGGCAGCATCTGGTTGAGCCAGGCGGCCGGCAGCCAGTGGGCGATCAGCGCGCCGATGGTGGCACCGATGGCCGTGGCGAGCAGCGCGTTGCGCCATTGCCGCGGGGCGAACAGCTTGCGTCGGTAGAAGGTGTAGCTGGCGGTGGCCGAACCGAAGGTGGCGCACAGCTTGTTGGTGCCCAGTACCAGGTGTGGCGGCAGGCCGGCGGTGAGCAGGGCGGGGATGGTCAGCAGGCCGCCGCCGCCGGCGATGGCGTCGATGAAACCGGCGGTGAAGGCGACCAGGGCAAGAATGACCAGGGTTATCGGATCGACGCCCAGATCAAAGACAAAAGGCATAAAAAACTCGACGTGGATTCAATTGTGCAGGGCTACGGCTGGCCGGCCGTCGGGCTGCTGCGCATAATGCCGGCAATTTCATGGAGAAGGAAATCGACTCATGCAGTATGACGGCCTGGCCTGGTTTGTCGGCCTCCTGGCGCTGCTGGCCCTGTTCATTGCGGCGCGCATTCTGCTGGCGCGCAACTGGTTCCTCGGCTGGCTGCGCGGCACCTGCGGCCTGGCTTTCGTCCTGCTGGCCGGCCTGGTCGGAGTGATCGCCTACGACCTGCTGAGCTACTCGGCCCTGCCGCAAGGCAAGCCGCTGCTGACCCTGAGCTTCGCCAGTGATGGCCCGCAGCGCTACCGTGTCAACCTGCTGGAAGGCGGCGAGGAGCGCGAGGTGCTGCTGGAAGGTGACATGTGGCAGCTGGATGGCCGTCTGCTGCGCTGGAAGGGCCTGGCGGCGCTGATCGGCCTGCAACCCGGTTACCGCCTGGAAAAGCTCTCCGGGCGTTTCCTCGCCATCGAGCAGCAGGAGAGTGCCCGCCATGCCCAGGTGGCTCTGGCCGCCAGCCCTTATGGCATCGACCTGTGGCGCTGGCTGCGCCTGGGCCAGCATGACCTGTTCCTGTTCGATCCGCAGGCGGCGCGGGTGACCTACCTGCCGATCGCCGATGGTGCGATGTTCAGCGTCAGCCTGAGCCCCACCGGCCTGCTGGCGCAGCCGATGAACCAGGCGGCCAACCAGGCGCTGCAAGACTGGCAATAAACGTCAGGCAATGAAAAAGGGGCCCGCGGGCCCCTTTTTTGCGCGCGTCGACTCCTCAGGAGAGGAAGCCGCCGTCCACATTCAGCGCCACGCCGGTGGTATAGCTGGAGGCGTCGCTGGCCAGGTACAGCACGGTGCCGGCCATTTCGCTCGGGGCGGCCACGCGCTTGAGCGGGATACGCTGCAGGGCGACGTTGAGGATGGCGTCGTTCTTGGTCAGCGCGGAGGCGAACTTGGTGTCGGTCAGGCCCGGCAGCAGGGCGTTGCAGCGGATGCCGAACTGCGCGCATTCCTTGGCGAAGACCTTGGTCATGCTGATCACGGCGGCCTTGGTCACCGAGTAGATGCCCTGGAACTCGCCCGGGGAGACACCGTTGATCGAGGCGACGTTGATGATCGAGCCGCCACCGTTGGCCTTCATCAGCTTGCCGCCCTCGATGGACATGAAGTAGTAGCCGCGGATGTTGACGTCGACGGTCTTCTGGAATGCGCCCAGGTCGGTGTCCAGCACGTTGCAGAACTGTGGGTTGGTGGCGGCGTTGTTGACCAGGATGTCCAGGCGGCCGAACTGCTCGCGGATAAAGGCGAACACGCTGCTGATCTGCTCCATCTCGCCGATATGGCAGGCAATGGCGGTGGCCTTGCCGCCATCGGCAACAATGGCGTCGGCGACCTTCTGGCAGTCGTCGATCTTGCGGCTCGAGACGATCACGTGGGCGCCTTGCTGGGCCAGCAGCTTGGCGATGGCCTCACCGATGCCGCGGCTGGCGCCGGAAACGAAAGCGATCTTGCCGTCGAGGTCGAACAGGTGGGTCTTGGACATTGTGGTTCCCTTGTCTGAGCCGGGTTAGAGGGTGGATTTCTTGATGACCTGCAGGGCCGCTTGCTCCAGCAGCTTGTTCATCATGATGAACTGGGCGAAGCGCTTGTCCTTGGTCTGGCCATGGAAGAAGCGGTAGTAGATCTGCTGGACGATGCCGGCCAGGCGGAACAGGCCATAGCAGTAGTAGAAGTCGAAGTTGTCGATCTGGATGCCGGCGCGCTCGGCGTAGTAGGCGACGAACTCCTGGCGGGTCAGCATGCCCGGCGCGTTGCTCGGTTGGCGGCGCATCAGCTGCATGGGCTGCGCGTCGCCGGCTTCGATCCAGTAGGCGAGGGTGTTGCCCAGATCCATCAGCGGGTCGCCGATGGTGGTCAGCTCCCAGTCGAGCACGCCGATGATCTGCATCGGGTTGGCCGGGTCGAGGATCACGTTGTCGAAGCGGTAGTCGTTATGCACGATGCCCGGCTTGTGGTGGTCGGCCGGCATCTTCTCGCGCAGCCAGGCCTTGACCGGCTCCCAGGTGGGTGCGTCGGGGGTCAGGGCTTTCTCGTAGCGGTCGCTCCAGCCTTCTATCTGGCGCTTCACGTAGCCTTCCGGCTTGCCCAGGTCGGCCAGGCCGCAGGCCTGATAGTCGACGTTGTGCAGGTCGACCAGCTTGTCGATGAAGCTCTTGCACAGGGCGTTGGTCTGCTCGGCGCTGAAGTTCAGCTCGGCCGGCATGTCGCTGCGCAGGATGATGCCCTTGACCCGCTGCATCACATAGAACTCGGCGCCGATCACCGACTCGTCGGTGCAGTGCACGTAGGCCTTGGGGCAGTACGGGAAACCGGCGTTGAGCTGGTTGAGGATGCGGTACTCGCGGCCCATGTCGTGAGCCGACTTGGCCTTGTGGCCGAACGGCGGGCGACGCAGGACGAACTCCTGCTCGGGGTATTCCAGCAGGTAGGTCAGGTTGGAGGCGCCACCGGGGAACTGGCTGATCCGCGGCGTGCCGGTCAGGCCCGGGATGTGCGCCTTCAGGTACGGGTCGATCTGCGCGGCATCGAGCTCTTCGCCTTCGCGGATGCCGGTGGACTGGTCTGTAAGCGTCATGCTTATCCCTTCTGCTGATGATGGGGGCCACTAATTATTGGCTAATTTAATGGTGCCCTTAAGCAAAGCACAGCGTTATAGATGCGGCTGTTGGTCATTGATCAAGAGGCCTGATTAGCGCGTTTTGCCTGGGGGCGGGCGAAAAAAAACCGGAGTCGAGGACTCCGGTTTTTCCTGTTGCTACAGCGTAGACGCTAGGTCTTACACCGGGAACAGTTCGGCCAGTTTCATGGCCAGCATCATGTCGCCTTCGGCGCGCAGTTTGCCGCCCATGAAGGCTTGCATGCCGTCGGTTTCGCCGGAAGCGATGCCGGCCAGGGTGGCGCTGTCCATGATCAGGGTGACGTTGGCATTGGCGTTGTCGCCTTGCTGGACGTCGCAGGTGCCGTCTTTGACGATCAGCGCGTAGTTCTCACCGTCTTCGATGTTGAACTGGAATACCAGATCCAGGCCGGCAGCAGCGCTGGCGTTGAACTTGGACTTCATGGTGTTGATGGTGTCGGCAACGGAGCTCATGGTTTCTGTCCTTTTTATCGAGGGTTTCTGGCGGCCAGGTGGCCGCAGTGGGCCGGTACTCAGCGATAGGTGATGAGTTCCGGCGCCTTCAACAGTTCCAGATGCACACGACTGTTGAAGGAAGCCAGGGTCACCTCGCGACCGCGGAACTGCAGGCGGCTGAGCGAGGTGTTGACGATCTGCCAGTTGAGATCGAATGCTTTGTGCGCCGGTATCCCGGTGAGCAGGTAGATCAGCGCGGTGATGGTGCCGCCGGAGGTGAACACGGCAATGTTCTGCCGGCTTTCGGCCTGGGCCAACAGGCGTTCGAGCCCGCCCTGTACGCCAGCGACAAAGCCTTGCCAGGTCTCGTGGCCGGGTTGATCGTGCTCGCCGCCGACCCAGCGCTGGATGATGCGCGAGAACAGGTGCTGGAAGGCGGCGCGGTGGTCTTTCGGGTTGCGCAGGATCTCCAGGGCGTCCGGCTCGTTCGGCAGCATGGCCGGCAGCAGGCCGCGGATCACCGCGTCGGCATCGAATTCGTTGAAGCCGGCATCCAGCTCCACCTCCGGCGCGCTCAGGCCGGCGGCGACGCAGCGCTGCAGGGCCGCGCTGGCGGTATGCTGCTGGCGCTGCAGGGTGCCGCTGAGGCAGCGGTCGAAGGTCACGCCGAGGCTGGCCAGGTGGTCGCCGAGCACTTCGGCCTGGCGAATACCGGTGGGCGACAGAACGTCGTAATCGTCTGCACCAAAGGAGGCCTGGCCATGTCGAATCAGGTAGATGCTGCCCACGTCCGCAAGTCGATCCCGGCGGTTGAAGTTTCGCGAGGTTATGGGCAGAGCCAGCCTGCTGTCAACGAAAAAACATACGCTTGTTTGAATTCGCGCGGCGCGCCGACACACGGCTGTTGTTGCTGGTGACGGCCTCTCTGCCTCGGTATGCTGGGGGCTTCTGGGCGCCGTGGACGGCCGCTCTGCAACCGGCAAGCAAGGGGGAACTGTGGAGTTTCTGGTGGATTACGCGGAGTTCCTGCTCCGCACCCTGACCCTGGTGGTCGCCGTGATCGTGGTGCTGGCAAGCATCGCCGCCCTGCGTGGCAAGGGCCGCAGCAAAGGCAGCGGTCATCTCGAAGTGCACAAGCTCAATGATTTCTACAAGGCCCTGCGCGAGCGCCTTGCCCATGCGCTGCTGGACAAGGCGCAGCTCAAGGCTCGCAGCAAGGCCGAGGCCAAGGCGGCCAAGCTGGAGAAGAAGGCCGGCAAGACCCGCAGCCGCGTGTTCGTGCTGGATTTCACCGGCGATATCAAGGCCTCGGCCACCGACAGCCTGCGCCACGAAGTCACCGCGCTGCTGTCCATGGCCAGTGCCGAGGACGAGGTGGTGCTGCGCCTGGAGAGCGGCGGTGGCATGGTGCACAGCTACGGCCTGGCGTCCTCGCAACTGGCGCGCATCCGTCAGGCCGGCGTGCCGCTGACCGTGTGCGTGGACAAGGTGGCCGCCAGCGGCGGCTACATGATGGCCTGCATCGGCGACAAGGTGCTCAGTGCGCCGTTCGCCATCCTCGGCTCGATCGGTGTGGTGGCCCAGCTGCCCAATGTGCATCGCCTGCTGAAGAAGCATGACGTCGACTACGAGGTGCTCACCGCCGGTGAATACAAGCGCACCCTGACCGTGTTCGGCGAGAACACCGAGAAGGGCCGGGAGAAGTTCCAGGAAGACCTGGAAATCACCCACGAGCTGTTCAAGGGCTTTGTGGCCCGCTACCGGCCGCAGCTGAACATCGCCGAGATCGCCACCGGCGAAGTCTGGCTGGGGCTGTCGGCGCTGGAGAAGCAGCTGGTCGACGAGCTCAAGACCAGCGACGAATACCTGGCCGAGCGCGCCCGCGAGGCTGACCTGTTCCTGCTGCATTATGCTGAGCGCAAGAGCCTGCCGGAGCGCTTCGGTCTGGCTGCCAGCGTGGCCGTCGACCGCGTGCTGCTGAGCTGGTGGAGCCGTTTGCAGCAACAACGTTTCTGGTAGGAGGAGTTGTCATGAGTCTGTTCAAGGCGCTGCTGGTCAGCGCAGAGGGTGAGGCGTTCGTGCCGCGGGTGGTCGAGCGCGATACTGCCGAGCTACCGGCCGGCGATGTGCTGATCCGCGTGCAGTATTCCTCGCTCAACTACAAGGATGCGCTGTCCGCCAGCGGCAACCGCGGAGTGACCAAGGCCTACCCGCATACGCCGGGTATCGATGCCGCCGGGGTGGTGGCGGAGTCGGCGGTGGGCGAGTTCGCCGTCGGCGACGAGGTGATAGTCACCGGCTACGACCTGGGCATGAATACCTCCGGTGGTTATGGCCAGTACATCCGCGTGCCGGCGGCCTGGGTGATCAAGCGTCCCAAGGGTCTGAGCCTGCGCGAGGCCATGCTGCTCGGCACCGCCGGCCTCACCGCCGGGTTGTGCGTGGACAAGCTGGAACAGGCCGGGCTGAATCCGGCAGCCGGGCCGGTGCTGGTCACCGGCGCTACCGGCGGTGTTGGCAGTATTGCCGTGGCGCTGCTGGCGCGCCTGGGCTACAGCGTGGCGGCGTCCACCGGCAAGGCCGGGCAGGGCGAGTTCCTGCGTCAGCTCGGCGCCCAGCAGATCGTGCCGCGCGAGGAACTGCAGGAGGGCAGCGAGAAGGCCATGCTTAAGGAGCGCTGGGCCGGTGCGGTGGATACCGTCGGCGGCGACATCCTGTTCAACGTGGTCAAGTCGCTGCGCTACGGAGCCAGTGCCGCCTGCTGCGGCCTGACTGCCGGTATGGGCTTCAAGGGCAGCGTGGCGCCTTTCATCCTGCGCGGGGTCAACCTGCTGGGGGTGGATTCGGTGGAGCTGCCGCTGGTGGTCAAGGCTTCCATGTGGGACAAGCTGTCCCTGCAGTGGAAGCTGGGCAACCTGGAGAGCCTGGCCGAGGAAGTGAGCCTGGAGCAGCTGCCGAGTGCCATCGAGCAGATCCTCGCCGGCAAGCTGGTCGGGCGGGTGCTGGTCAATCTCGGCTGAGTGCAGCTGCAGGAGAAAAGGCCCGGCTGAGCCGGGCCTTTTTATTCGTGCGATCTGAGACTCAATGTCGGCTGGCCGACGCGCAGCGGATGGCTCAGGCCTGGCTGACGTACATGGTGATCTCGGCGCGAAACACCGGAGTGTCCTCGACGTAGGCCACCACCGGCACTTTAACGTCGCCGGTCTGGTTCCAGTCGATGGCGCTGCCGTCGGCCACAGTGCGTACGTCGCCCTTGGCCTTGGCCAGGTATTCCACCGTCATGCCGCGCGGAATCCAGCGGCAACCGGTTGGAATCGAGGCATCGGTCATGGTGCCGGCGGCCAGCTCGGCGGCATTGCACAGGGCGATGGCGTGCACGGTGCCGAGGTGGTTGAGCACCTCGCGGCGCTTGGGAAAGGTCACTTCGGCGTAGCCTGGACGCAGCTCGACGAACTGCGGGGCGATGCTGGAGAAGTAGGGGGCGACCTGGCCAATCATGCTGCTGAATTGTGCTGGGCCAACCTGCTGGTACATCTGCATCATCTGACTCATGGGGGTATTCCTGAACTGAGATTGAAGAGAAGTGCGCGCCCAGGCAGTATACAAATACTAGAAAGTAATTCTAGAAAAATATTCTAATTTTGTCGGAGGCCCCATGGCCCGCCGTTCCCGCAAGGACGAAATTCTCCAGGCCGCCCTGGCCTGCTTCACTGAGGCCGGGGTGGATGCCACCACCATCGAGATGATCCGCGACCGTTCCGGCGCCAGCATCGGCAGCCTCTATCACCACTTCGGCAACAAGGAGCGCATCATCGGCGCGCTCTACCTGGCTGGCACTGGCGAATACGCAGCCTTGCTGGACGAGGGTTTCACCAAGGCCGACAGCGCTGAGGCCTGCGTCAGGCTGCTGGTGACCAGCTATATCGACTGGGTGGTAGCCAATCCGGACTGGGCGCGTTTCATCCTGCACAGCCGCGGGCGGGTCGAAGCCAGTGAAATGGGCGAGCAGCTGCGTGAGGCCAATCGCGTGCACTATCAGCGCATCCTCGATGCCCTGGCTGGCTATCGCCAGGAGGGCCTGTTCAAGAGCATGCCGGCGGACTGCTTCGGTTCGGTGATCATTGGCCCGACCCACGACTTCGCCCGCAACTGGCTGGCCGGGCGCACGCAGACGCAGCTGGCCGACTGCCGCGAACTGCTGGCGCAGGTGGCCTGGGAATCGGTGCGCGCCCGTTGAGGTAGGAGCGAGCTCTGCTCGCGAAGCGCTTGCGGAGCCTGCTTCGTGGGCAGAGCTCGCTCCCACGATTTTTGTTCCGCAATGAAAAAAGCCCCGCAGTGCGGGGCTTTTTCTTGGAGCCGGATCAGGCGCGGCGGCGGAACAGCGGCAGCGGCTGGTCGGTGGAGGCCTGGTAGACCTCGCCGAATTCCTCGAAGGCGCGCAGGGCGTCAATCGGATCCTTGTCCGCGCGCAGGGCGAAGGCATCGAAGCCCACGCGCTGGTAGGAGAACAGCTGATCACGCAGGACGTCGCCAATGGCGCGCAGCTCGCCCTTGTAGCCGTAGCGGTTGCGCAGCAGGTAGGCGCTGGAGCAGTGGCGGCCGTCGGTGAAGGCGGGGAAGTTGAGGGCGATCACCTGGAAGCTGTCCAGCTGGTCGACGATCTCTTCGATTTCCTCGCCGGCTTCCAGCCATACGCCCAGACCGCCATCGCGGGCCTTTAGCGCATGAGCGTGCTCGCGCCACAGGGCCAGCGGCACGATCAGGTCGTCGCTGTTGCTGATGCTGTCGAGCGTGGCGTCTGCAGGCAGCAGGTGCCAGGTCTCGTCCTGTACCTGGCCGTTCTTAATGATTCGCTGCATAGACGCGCTCCTTGAACGGGTCGATCCCGACACGGCGGAAGGTGTCGAGGAAGGTTTCTTCTTCGGTGCGTTGCTCGACATAGACCTTGATCAGTTTGTCGATCACGTCCGGCATGTCGTCCTGGGCGAAGGACGGGCCAAGGATCTGCGCCAGGCTGGCTTCGCGGCCGGCGCTGCCGCCGAGGGAAACCTGGTAGAACTCCTGGCCTTTCTTGTCCACCCCGAGTACGCCGATATGGCCGACGTGGTGGTGGCCGCAGGCGTTCATGCAGCCGGAGATGTTCAGGTCGATATTGCCGATGTCGAACAGGTAGTCCAGGTCGTCGAAGCGGCGCTGGATGGCTTCGGCCACCGGGATCGACTTGGCGTTGGCCAGGGAGCAGAAGTCGCCGCCCGGGCAGCAGATGATGTCGGTCAGCAGGCCGACGTTCGGCGTGGCGAAGCCCAGCTCGCGCAGCTCGCCCCACAGGGTGAACAGCTGCTGCTGCTCAACGTCGGCGAGGATGATGTTCTGGTTATGGCTGTTGCGCACTTCGCCGAAGCTGTAGCGATCGGCCAGGTCGGCGATGGCGTCCAGCTGCTTGTCGGTGACATCGCCCGGCGCCACGCCGGTGGGCTTCAGCGACAGGGTCACGGCGACGTAGCCGGGCTTCTTGTGGGCGAAGGTATTGCGCTGGCGCCAGCGGGCGAAGCCCGGATGCTGGGCGTCGAGGGCGGCCAGTTCGGCGTCTTGGTCGGCCAGGGCCAGGTAGGCCGGGTCGACGAAGTGGGCGGCGACGCGGGCAACTTCGGCTTCGGTCAGGGTGGTCGGGCCATCCTTGAGGTGGGCGAACTCGGCATCCACCTTCTCGGCGAAGACTTCCGGAGTCAGCGCCTTGACCAGGATCTTGATGCGCGCCTTGTACTTGTTGTCGCGACGGCCATAGCGGTTGTACACGCGCAGGATGGCGTCGAGGTAGCCGAGCAGGTGCTGCCACGGCAGGAATTCGTTGATGAAGCTGCCGACGATCGGGGTACGGCCCAGGCCGCCGCCGACGGAGACGCGGAAGCCTAGCTCGCCGGCGTCATTCTGCACCGCTTCCAGGCCGATGTCGTGCACCTCGATGGCGGCGCGGTCGCTCACGGCGCCGTTGACGGCGATCTTGAACTTGCGCGGCAGGTGGGTGAACTCGGGGTGGAAGGTCGACCACTGGCGGATGATCTCGCACCAGGGGCGCGGGTCGATCAGCTCGTCCTTGGCCACGCCGGCGAACTGGTCGGTGGTGGTGTTGCGGATGCAGTTGCCGCTGGTCTGGATCGCGTGCATCTGCACGGTGGCCAGCTCGGCGAGGATGTCCGGCACGTCTTCCAGTTCCGGCCAGTTGAACTGCACGTTCTGCCGGGTACTGATATGCGCGTAGCCCTTGTCGTAGTCGCGAGCGATCTTGGCCATCATGCGCACTTGCTTGGACGACATCAGGCCGTACGGCACGGCGACGCGCAGCATGGGCGCGTAGCGCTGGATATAGAGGCCATTCTGCAGGCGCAGCGGGCGGAACTCTTCACCGGAGAGCTCACCGGCCAGATAGCGGCGGGTCTGGTCGCGGAACTGCTTGACGCGGTCCTCGACGATCCGCTGATCGTACTCGTCGTATACGTACATATATATCCTGTGGTTCAGGCTACTGCTTCATCAGACAGCTAAGGCTTTTTAGGCGCACGGCTGCGCACTCCACGCGGAGCCGGGGGAAGATACCAGTTAACCGATATGCGCAAAAGTGATGTTTGCGCATAAGCACTTAACTAAAAGTGCTTAAAAAGTGGCATTTGCCGGGGCGCGCCTTGAGCCGTTGCGGGCCGTGGTCTTAACTGACAGGGCGAACCACCTATAACCACAACAAGGGGGAAGCCATGAGTGATCACAGCAATGCGGACGACAAGGACAGTGTCGTCGACGCCCGGGCCATTTTCTTGCTGATCCTGATTGCCGTTGCCACGGCGGTGTTCTGGGTCAGCCAGCAGTAGGTCTCTGCCGGTGCCATCAAGGGCCAGCTCCGGCACTGTCGGCGCTGGCCTTTTTCGTGGGAGGCTCTAGATGGTGGCAAAATGCCAGGTTGGCGGCTGTATAATGCCCAACACACTGCCCTGAACGATGAGTCATGAAGTCCCTTTTGCGTTTTCTCTCGCTCTGTTGCCTGTGGCTGGCCAGTCTGACGGCTCAGGCCACCTCTGTGGTTTTCCTTAATCCGGGCTACTCCACTGAACGTTTCTGGCTCGATTACAGCGCCTACATGCAGGATGCCGCCGATGATCTGGGCATGCAGCTGGAGGTGCTCTACGGCGAGCGCGACCCGCACAAGATCCTCGGCAATGCTCGTGCGGTTCTGCAGCGCAGCAACAAACCGGACTTCCTGATCTTCACCAACGAGCAGTACGTGGCGCCCGAGGTGCTGCGTCTGTTCGCCAACAGCGGGATCAAGCTGTTCGCCCTGCACAGCACGCTGACGCCCGAACAGCAGGAGCTGGCCGGCGGCTCCCGCGAGAAGTACAGCAACTGGATCGGCAGCCTGGTGCCCAACGATGAGGAGGCCGGCTACCTCATGGGCCAGGCGCTGATTGGTCTGGCGCCTGGTGGAGCAGGGGAGATGGTGGCTTTTTCCGGGGTCAAGCAGACGCCTTCGGCCACTTTGCGCGAAGCCGGCTTGCGCCGGGCGCTGGCCGAGCATCCACAGATGCGCTTGCGCCAGATGCTCTATGGCGAATGGAAGGAGCAGCGGGCCTATGAGCAGGCCACGGCGTTGCTGCCGCGTTATCCGGCTGTCAGCCTGGTGTGGGCGGCCAATGACGAGATGGCCTTTGGTGTGATTCACGCCGCCCAGGAACAGGGGCGGAATCTGCAGTATGCGGCGCTGAACAATTCGCAGCGGGTGCTGCAGGCGCGGGTGGATGGGCGCATCAGTGTGCTGGCCAGCGGGCATTTCATCCTCGGTGGCTGTGCCCTGGTGATGTTGCACGACTATGCCGCCGGCCTGGATTTTGCCCGCTACGGCGGCAAGGATCAGACCGCGCGGCTGTTCCGCCTGCTCGACGAGCGCCAGGCCCAGCGTCTGCTGCACTTCGACCGCAGGGCCAATGGTCTGGATTTCCGCCGTTTCAGCGCCACCCAGCAGCCACAAATGCGCCAGTACGGTTTCTCCATCGACGCCATGCTGCGCTGAGTTGTCGCTCAGACACCGGCCAGATAGAGCACCAGCTTGACCAGGCCGAACAGCACCAGCACAAACACCGCAGTGAACAGCACACCGAGAATCAGGAAGTGGCTGGGTTTGCCTCGGCTGAAGTCGCGCGAGCGGTTTTTCCCGCTCTGCACGCCAAAGGCCGCGGCCAGCACGCTCTGCAGCATCTCGGTAAAGCTCAGCGGTTTATCGTCTTCTGGGTCGCTCATGGGCACCTCCTGTCAGCAGTCTAGCCCCCTGTGCGGTGACGGCTAGCGGCTGACCTAGAGTTCGGCGTCCAGAGCCTCCACGCGCTTGCGCTCCAGCTCGTCGAAGCGGCTGGCCTGCAGTTCGGCAATGGCGCTTTGCAGGTCGCCAGCGCTGAGTCCGGCGGCACGCAGGCGATTGCGCTCACTGGCGTAATCGCGCAGGCGCTGCTCCCAGGCGGCATGCTGCTGGTCGAGCTCGGCCAGGCTGTCGGCCGCGGCGCTGCCCAGTGCCTGCTCGCGCACCTGGCGGATTTCCTCGGCGCTGGCGCCCCGTGCCTGCATGTCCTGCACGGTGCTATAGAGCTCGCCGTTGCGGGTGGCGGCGGCACGTTCTTCGCGGATCTCGGCCGGGAGCTGGGCTTCCAGTTCGGCGACGGCCTGCTGGCGCTGGCTGTCGCTCAGGCCGCTCTGTTGGGCCAGGGCCAGGCGCTGCACCATGTAGTTGTTCTCGGCATCTTCGCGGGCGAAGAAGGCCTGGCGCTCCTCGCTGGAGAAATACTGCTGGCGCACGGCGTCGAGGGCATCCAGGCGCTGGCGCAGGGCACCGGCCTCCAGCGTGCCGTCGCCGCCCGGCAAGCCCTGTAGGGCAATGCGGTAGTCGACATAGCGCTGCAACAGGTCGCGGGCCTGGCCCAGGGCCGGCTCGTGCAACTGGGCGGCCAGGTCGCGGTGAATTCGCGTCAGTACCTTGTCGAGACCTTCCTCCTCGAGGCCGGCCAGGTAGAAGTCGAACAGGCGCAGCAGGCTGCCCTCGACCAGCAGTCGGCCCTGGGCGTCCACCCGCAGCTGCACGTCGTGGCTGCTGCCTTGCAGGGAGGCGGGCAGTGGGCCGGGATCGGCCAGCTGGGCGGCGGGTGTGTGGTACAGGCTGGCATTGGTGGCGCTGGCCTGGACGCTGCGGGTGTCCGTAGGCGCTGGCCGGTTGGCTGCGGGTGCGGCGACTGGTGCCTGGAGCGGTGCGGCAGCGGGGTCGAGCAGCAGGGTAATGGCGACGGTGAGAGCGCAGAGGCCGGTGACGGCTGCGGCGCTGAGCAGAAACTTGCCTGACATGGAGCGCTCCTGCGGCGCACCTGACCCAGGGCCAGGTGCGCCGATGGATCAGAGGCCGAGGTTCTTCAGGCGGTTGGCCTGGTTCTGATAGAGGGTCTTGGGGTTGCTCTCGAACAGCGACACCAGGCCCATGACGTGGTTGTTCGCGTCCAGGTGGTTCATCGTGTAGTTGTCCTTGAGTACCTTGCCGAAGTGGCTGGAGCAGCGTCCGGTGACCCCGTCATTGGCCTCGCTGATCGCCAGCGAGGTAATGCCGAACAGCGGGTCGGAAATATCCAGGACGTTGGTCAGCTTGCTGGTGCCGCTCCAGGAGTACATGCGCACGCTGTTGCCATTGATGGTGGCGGTTTCCGGGCCTTCGCCGCAGGACGTGGTGGGAATGCCGACCGGGAACTTGCTGTTGTTCGCCGCGGCGCCGGTCTTGTTGAACTCGGCGAGCATGGCGCGGATGTCCGACTGGCTCTTCTTGTTGTTCGACAGCAGGTTGACCAGGTCACCCACGGCGTTGGCGAACACGTCGAAGGCTACGCCCTGCAAGGTGCCGGCCGGGGCGATGCCGGTGGCCACGTCGGCCAGGGGCGACCCTTTGTGCGGGGTGTGCAGGGTGGTGACCGAGGCCACCAGATCCGGCCGGGTGTTCATCACGTAGCGCGCCGTGATGCCGCCCTGGCTGTGACCGATCAGGTTGAATTTCTTGATGGTGCCGCCGGAGCCGGCACGAATCTGCTCGAGCTGGCTGATCAGCGCTTCGCCACGCTTGGCCGAGCTGTCGAAGGCATTGATCTTCGGTACGTAGACCTTGGCGCCTTGGCTTTGCAGGTCGCTGGGAATGCCATACCAGTAGTCGATGCCGGCGATGGTGTCGAAGGCGAAGATGCCGGGCACCAGGACGATGGGGTTCTTGGTTTGCGCCTGGGTGCCGGCGGCAAAGGAGGGCAGTGCAGCGCACAGGCCGAGGACGGCCAGTGCTGGTACGAGCAGCTTTTTCATGGTGAGTAACCTGTGTTCTATTTTTGTTGTTGTAACTCCGCACACAGCAGCGGAGATGGCGGCCATCAGAACACCTGTGTACTCGGGCGCACTTGTAAGAACTGATGAAATCGCGCGAATGGTGCGCAAAAAAATGTGACGCGCGTCACGCTGAGGGGCTGCCAATGGGGGCGCAAGGCGGCGCTTGTGATAACCCTCCGCGCACAAGAACAACAAAACCGCCGCCACTTGCCAGTGGCCAGACGGGAGTGCCGATGCTGCCGAGTGCTGCGCCAATCCTGCTGTATCTGTGGGACAAGAGAACCTTCTGCCTGAGTGCCTTCAGCGAGCCGCTGCAGCTCTCGCAGGCCGCGTCCATGCTGCTGATCAGCCTCGACGGGCCGATGCGCCTGTACAGCCAGGGCGTCGAGCAACTGTGCTCCAGCGCGCTGTTGCCGGCCGGCCTGGAGCTGAACGTGGACACCCAGGGCTCGCGTGTAGCGCTGTGCTACCTGGACGTGTTCGGCGAGGACTTCGCCCTGCTGGCGCCACGCATGGCCAGCCACCATGCCGGTGTCCTCGGTGGACTGCAGGACGAGGAGCGCTATCGCCAGCGCTTCGACGAGCTGCACCAGTGCGTTGCCGAGCCGGCGCAGATCTGGGCCTGGCTCAACGAACTGATCAATCCGCAGCGGTGCAAGCCACAGGGCTTCGTCTGCGACCCGCGCATCGTCCGCGCGGTGGCGCTGATCAAGGCCGATGTGTCATGCAACCACTCCATCGACTACCTGGCGGCGCAGATCGGCCTGTCGGTGCCGCGCCTGACCCAGCTGTTCCGCCAGACCGTTGGTATCCCGATCCGCCGCTATCGCCAGTGGCACCGCCTGTTCGTCACCACGCTGGGCGTTGCGCAGGGCATGAGCCTGACCGAGGCGGCGGTGGCCGCCGGCTTTACCGACTCGGCGCATTTCAGCCATACCTTCCGCACCATCACTGGCCTCAAGCCCTCCACGGTGCTGGCCCAGGCCGCGCGGATCCGCCTGTTCGCCGACGCTAGCGGGATTGAGCCGGACGGAGCCGGCGGGCACACTGCAGGCTGACACACTGCGTGAGCCTGGCATGAGCGCCGCCGATTTCCCCGATGACTCCGAGCAGACCGAGCGCACCCGCGAAACGGTGATGCGCTACCACCTGAGCTGGAAGTACCGCGACCTCGAGGCGGTGATGGCGCTGTACCACCCGGACGTCGAGTACAACGATTTCTTCCAGCAGCGCACCATGCGCCTGGCCGAGCTGCGTGCCTATGTGCAGAGCAACCTGCCGCGCCTGCCCGACGAGGCTCTGGAGCACACCGACCGCATTCGCATCGATGGCCACACGGCGTTCATCCAGTACCGTTTCGCTCTGCAGGGGAGTGAGGGTCTGGCGTCGTTCCGTACCGGCGAGGCGATCACCGTGCGCGACGGCCTGATCTGGCGGATCAACGAATACGCCACCCTGTTGCGCGAGGAGCGTCCGGTCAGCGAAGGCGGCCCGGCGCGCCCGGCGATCAGCCGCCTGGGCCTCTCCGCTCGTCAGCTCGGCCTGCTGGCGCAGGATCTGCAGGACTACTTCCAGCGCCACAAGCCGTTCCTCGACCCCGAACTCGACCTGCAGCAGGTGGCCGCCGCCACCGGCTACAGCCGCAACCAGATTTCCCACCTGCTCAACCAGGTGCTGGGGCAGAGCTTCTACCGCTACGTCAACCAGGCGCGCCTGCAGCACCTGCTCGACGGCCTGGAGGCGGGCAGCGACCTCAGGCGCGTGGATGAGCTGGCCTTCGCTGCCGGTTTCAACTCGCTGTCGGCGTTCTACAACTGCTTCCGCCGCCATACCGGCCTGTCGCCCAAGGCCTACCTCAAGCAGATTTCCTTGCGGGCCCGCACGCAAGACAAGCCCTGAGGTGCCCACTAGTCTCTGCGCATTCCCCGTTTCCGGAGCATGCAATGAGCAACTGGCGTGGTATCAGCCTGTGGATGGATCAGCTCGACGAGCCCTTGGCGCCGCGCCCGGCGCTGGGCTGCGAGCTGCAGGCCGACGTGGCGATCATCGGTGCCGGTTATACCGGGCTGTGGACGGCCTATTACCTCAAGCGCCAGGCGCCGCAGCTGCGGGTGGTGATAGTCGAGGCCGAGACCGCCGGCTTCGGCGCCTCCGGGCGCAACGGTGGCTGGCTGATGGGCAACCTGCTCGGCGAAGACCGCCTGCTGGGCCGTCTGCCGGTGGCGCAGCGCAAGGCCGGCTTCGACCTGCTGCACGGTATTCCCGACGAGGTCGGCGCGGTGCTGCAGCGTGAAGGCATCGCCTGCGACTACCGCAAGGGCGGCGTGCTGTATTGCGCGGCGCGTTATCCCGAACAGCAGGCAAGCCTGCGCAGCTGGCTGGATGATCTGCACGCCCAAGGCCTGGGCGAGCAGGACTACCGCTGGCTGGAACCCGCCGAGCTGAGCGAGCAGCTGCGCATCGCCAACCCCTATGGTGCCATCCATACCCCGCATTGCGCGACCATCCAGCCGGCCAGGCTGGTGCGTGGCCTGGCCCGTGTGGTCGAGGCCATGGGCGTGGAAATCTACGAACAGAGCCGGGTCAGCGCCTGGCAGCCGGGCCTGGTGCGTACCGCCCATGGCAGCGTGCGCGCCGACTGGGTGGTGCCGGCGGTCGAGGGCTATGCCGCCGGCCTGCCGCCCCTGGGTCGCTACCAGTTGCCGGTACAGAGCTTGATCGTCGCCACCGAGCCGTTGCCGGCGGATGTCTGGGCAGAGATCGGCCTGGATCGCGGCCAGGCCTTCGGCGAGTCCAGCCGCCAGGTCACCTACGGTCAGCGCAGTGCCGACGACCGCCTGGTGTTCGGTGCCCGCGGCGGTTACCGCTTCGGCGGCCAGCTGCGCAGCGACTTCAACCTCACCACGGATGAGCGTGAGCTGCGCCGCTACCTGTTTGGCGAGCTGTTTCCGCAGCTGCGCAATGTGCGCCTGACCCACGCCTGGGGCGGCAACCTGGGCATGGCCCGGCACTTCCACCCGCACATGCTGCGCGACCGCAAGAACGGCATCGTCCTGTCCGGCGGCTACGGCGGCGAAGGGGTGGGGGCGAGCAACCTGGGTGGGCGCACCCTGGCCGACCTGATCCTCGGCCAGGACAGCGAGCTGACCCGCCAGCCCTGGGTGATGAGCGACAGTCCGCTGAGCCGGCTCAGCGGCTGGGAGCCGGAGCCCTGCCGCTGGCTGGGCTACAACGCGATCATCCGCAGTTTCGTCCATGAAGACCGCGTGCTGGCCGATCCGCGCAGCGCGCCCTGGCGTCGCCGCCTGGCGCAGCAGGTGGCGGGCTTCATGGAAAGCTTCATGCGTTAACCCGAATTGCCCTGGAGAAAGTCATGACCATCAACCATTTCAAGAACACCACCAGCCTCGTACTGGATGAATCCAATCCGGTGGCCGTGCCGCTCAGCCAGCCGGTGGCCGTGACCTCGACCACCAGCGTCGAGCGCGATGACGGCGTCGAGGCCGGCGTGTGGGAATGCACCCCGGGGCGCTGGCGCCGGCAGATCGTGCAGCAGGAGTTCTGCCACTTCATCGCCGGGCGCTGCACCTTCACCCCGGATGGCGGCGAGCCCATCGAGATCCGCGCCGGCGATGCCCTGATGATGCCGGCCAACACCACTGGCGTATGGGACATCCAGGAAACCGTGCGCAAGACCTACGTGCTGATCTTCTGATCGGCCCTTTTCCAGCGACTGCCTACAAGAACAATCAACGAGGTAACCATGCTCAAGAAACTCCTTCCGCTGATGCTGCTGGCATCGGCCAGTCAGGCCGCCGATGGCGTGCGCATCTACAACTGGACTGACTACATCGCCCCGGACACGGTGAAGGCCTTCGAGAAGGCCAGCGGCAAGACGGCCCAGTACGATGTCTACGACAGCAACGAAACCCTCGATGCCAAGCTGATGGCCGGCCGTTCCGGCTATGACGTGGTGTTCCCCTCCAACCACTTCATGGCCCGGCAGATTCAGGGCGGCGCGCTGAAGGTGCTCGACCGCAGCAAGCTGCCCAACTGGAACAACCTCAACCCGGTGCTGATGAAGGCCCTGGAAGGCAACGACCCGGGCAACCAGCACGGCTTCCCCTACCTGTGGGGCACCACCGGCATCGGCTACAACGTCGACAAGGTCAAGGCGGTGCTCGGCGAAGGCGTGGCGGTGGATTCCTGGGATGTGATCTTCAAGCCGGAGAACATGGCCAAGCTGGCCCAGTGCGGCGTGGCCATCCTCGACAACGGCCCGGAGATGCTGCCGATCGCTCTGCACCAGCTGGGCCTGCCGCACCACAGCCAGAACCTCGACGACTACAAGAAGGCCGAGGCGCTGCTGCTGGAGATGCGCAAGAACGTGCGCTACTTCCACTCCTCGAAGTATGTCGGCGACCTGGCCAACGGCGATATCTGCCTGGCCGTGGGCTTCTCCGGCGACATCATGCAGGCCGCCAGCCGCGCCAACGAGGCCGGCAACGGGGTGAAGATCGAGTACGTGATTCCCAAGGAAGGCGCGCCGATGTGGTTCGACATGGTCACCATGCCGGCCGATGCACCGAACGAGGAGGCCGGCTACGCCTTCATGAACTACCTGCTGCAGCCCGAGGTCATGGCCGCCATCAGCAACTACGTGCACTACGCCAACGGCAACGCCAAGGCCGACGACCTGGTCGACCCGGCGCTGAAGGCCGACAACAAGGTCTACCCGCCGCAGGAGGTGATGAGCAAGCTGTACGCCCTGGAGGCCATGCCGCTGAAGATCGACCGCGTGCGCACGCGCATCTGGAGCAAGGTCAAGAGCGGTACCTGATCGGCGCTCCTCTGCCGTTCGCGAAGCCCCGGTCAGTCCGGGGCTTCGTCATTTCAGGCAGGTGAGCAGCTCGGCGAAGTCCGGGCGCTGGCTGCTGTCGGCCTGCTGGCAGGCTGCGGCCAGCGCCTGCAGCTGCGCCGGCGGCGTGGCGCAGCGCTGCAGCAGTTCTTCCAGCAGGATGCCGAAAGCGCGGCTTTCCAGACGCTGCAGCGCATGGCCCTGGGCGCTGCCAGGGGTGAAGAAGGAGGCTGCGCCGAAGTCGCTGAGGCGGCAGTCGTGGCCGTCGACCAGCAGGTTGTGGGCGTACAGGTCGCCATGCAGGATGCCACGTCCGTGCAGGTGCGCCAGCGCACTGGCCACGCCGCGGGCCAGGGCCCACACCTGTTCAGGGGCGAAACGCTGTTCGGGCGCGTAGCAGTCACGGCTGCAGCTGGCCAGCGAGGGCGGCCCTGCCAGCACGCGAAAGCGCGACTCCAGCAGCTCCAGCAACAGACCGTCGGGCTGCCCGGCCTGTGGCTGCAGCGGGCCGATCACCGGCAGCAACTGCGGATGGCGGCCGGCGGAGAGGCAGGCGGCCATCTCGCTGTGGGGCAGGCCGTCGCTGGTCATCTGTCCCCTGAACAGCTTGGCCGCCACCTCGCTGCCGTTCCAGCGGGCACGGTGGATCAGGCCGCTGGCGCCCTGGCCGAGCAGCTCGCCCAGTTGCAGTTGCGTGCGCTCGATGGGTGCCTGCGGATGGCCGGCCAGTGCCGCCGCTTCGGCGCGGTCGCTGCCCGGGTTGCCGGCGAAGGCCAGCCAGGCCAGGCGCGGCAGGTGCAGCAGCCAGTCGGGCAGGGCCTCCAGGCGGTTGGCGGCGATGCGCAGCAGCTCCAGGCGCTCGAGCCCGGCCAGGCTGTGTGGCAGCTCGCTCAGGCGGTTGCCGGCCAGCATCAGCTTCTGCAGGCGCGGGCGCTCGCCCAGTGCGGCGGGCAGCGCCTCGATACGGTTGTCGGTGAGGATCAGCCAGCGCAGCCGGGCCGGCAGCGCCGCGGCCTGCACATGGCGCAGGCGGTTGGACTTGAAGCCGACCATCTCCAGCTGCGGGCAGTCGCCGAGTACTTCCGGCAGGCTCTCGAAGAGGTTGTCCGAGCAGAACAGCACTTTGAGCTTGTGCAGCCGCGGCAGATCGGCCGGCAGGCTGCTCAGGCGGTTGCCGCTGAGGTTGAGCACTTCCAGGCTGTCGGCCAGATCGAAGATTTCTTCCGGGAAGCTCTGCAGGTCGCAGGACAGATCCAGGCGCTGGCAGCCGGCCAGTTCGCCGCGGTGCAGTTGGGCAAGCGTATGCATGTGGGGCTCGGGTTATGCGCCGCGTCCGCGTTGCAGGCGGCCGCTGTTGATCAGCTCGGTGGCACGGGCGCGCAGCTGGCCGCAGCCACCGTCGATATCCTGGCCGGCGCTGTTGCGTACCTTGGTCAGTACGCCGCGGCTGTGCAGGTAGCGCACGATCTGCACGATGCGGTCGCCGTCCGGGCGCTGGAACTCGTCGGCTTCCAGGCTGTTGTAGGGAATCAGGTTGAGCACCGCGTACTTGCCCTTGAACAGGCGCAGGATCTCGTCCATCTCTTCCTGGCTGTCGTTGATGCCCTTGAGCAGCGTCCACTGGTACTGGATCGGGTAGTCGACGGCGCGGGCGTAGGCTTCGCCCAGCTCCATCAGCTCCTCGGGGTCGATGCGCGGTGCACGTGGCAGCAGTTGCTGGCGCAGTTCGGCATTGGTGGTGTGCAGCGACAGGGCCAGGGCTGGCTTGATCCGCTGCTGCGGCAGGCGCTCGAACACCCGTGGGTCGCCAACGGTGGAGAACACCAGGTTCTTGTGGCCGATGCCGCCTTCGCTACCGAGCAGGTCGATGGCTTCCAGCACGTTGTCGAGGTTGTGCGCCGGCTCGCCCATGCCCATGAACACCACTTTCTTCACCGGGCGAAAGCGCCGGGCCAGGGCCACCTGGGCGACGATCTCGGCGCTGCCGACCTGGCGCAGCAGGCCGCTCTTGCCGGTCTGGCAGAACACGCAGCCGACCGCGCAACCGACCTGGCTGGACACGCACAGGCCGCCGCGCGGCAGCAGCACGCTCTCGATCATCTGGCCGTCGTTCAGCTCCACCAGCAGGCGCGCCGAGCCATCCGCACCGGGGTGTTCGGAGCGCAGGCGCACCAGGTTGTCGAGGTCGGCGCCGAGCTGCGGCAGGCCGTCGCGCACGGACAGCGGCAGGAAGTTCTCGCTGTGCTGGCGACGGGTGCCGCTGTTCAGTGGCTTGCCCTGCAGCCAGGCGCGCACCACCCGGCCGCTGTGGACAGGCAGGGCGCCGAGGTCGGCGAGGCGTTGATGGATTTCAGGGATGCGCATGGGGCGCGCATGCTACCACCGGGCGCCGATACCGCGTAGGGCTGGTCGTCAGCGTCGCGGTGCGGTGTTCAGGGCTGGAAGTGCAGGGCCAGCCAGATGGCGTCGGCCGAGCAGGCGGCGACCCGGTGCCGGCACTGGGCGGGAATTAGCAGGGCATCGCCGGCCGTCAGTGCCAGGCTGCCGTCGGCGAACTCCAGGCTGGCAGTGCCGCGCAGCAGGGCGACCCACTCCGGCGTGGGCTGGTCGTACCAGAAGCCGGCAGGGCTGGCCTGGCCGTGGGAGATGATCTGCTCCAGGCGCAGCGCATCGCTTTGCAGCAGGGGGAAGAATTGCTCTTCCCCCTCAGCGGTCGGGGGCGGCAGCAGAGTCGTCACCTTGGGTAGCATGGCGATCGCCTGCCGGCGGGTGGTCGTTACTGCGGGTCGACGCGCACGGCGAAGGCCGAGGTCAAGCGCAGCACCACTTCGCGGCCGAGGTACTCGGTCTTCATGTCCACATCCGGGCGCACCTTGACGGTACGCTCGCTGCCGTCGGGGAAACGCAGGGTGGCGGTGCGCAGCTTGGTGTCCATGGCCCGCACCACGGCGGAGATTTCCACGGTGTCGGCGACCAGCATGCCCGGCTTGCTGCCCAGCGGTGCGGTTGCCAGTACACCGGCACCGCCATCGCTGGAGGCCTCGCCCGGCTGGCGCAGGTAGACGATGCGCTCCAGGCCGACCACGGCGTGGACGCGGTCACCGACCTTGAGCTGATCGAAGTTGTGCATTTGCGGCGGTGCCTGGAAGGTGCGGCTGTTGCCCTCGTCATCCTTGAGGGTAAAGCTGCGCTTGGCCGGGTCGATGGCGGTGACGCTGGCCTGCAGCTCATCGGTCTCGGTGACCACGCCGCCGGGCACACCTTCGGCATAGGCCGCAGTCTGCGAGGACTCGGTGCTCAGTTGGTCGTCGGCATTGCTCTGGCAGCCGACTACCAGGGCAGCGACCAGGGACAGGCTGAAAAGACGGGCTGCTTGCATGTTCAACTCCTTGCCTATGGATTTTGCGGTGCGGTATTGCGGATCTCGTAGACGGCGTCGTCGGCGCGCATCGGCCGGACGTGGATCAGGTAGCTGGGGCCGGGGCTGCCCAGGGTCATCTCGCTCAGGTTGAAGCGCACGTCGAGCTTGAGGTACTTGGTTTCCCCGGCGGCGACGCTGAACTCCTGCTTGATGTCGCGCGGTTCCCACTTGGCCTGGCGGGTCAGACCGGTGATGCGCAGGCTGTGGCGGCCTGGCGCCAGCTCGACGCGGCGGTGGGAGTTGAACTCCAGGGTGCCGACGCTCTGTTCGTCGATCAGTACGTCCGGGTAGGAGTAACGCAGCGGTTGCCGGCCGGGGTTGTCCGCTTCGGGGCGATACAGGTAGACGACGGCCTTGTTCGAGTTACTCGGCGGCACTGCCTCGAAGTAACCAGGGCCGGCGCAGGCGGCGAGCAGGAATAGGAGGGGGAGTAGGGTGGGCAGTCGGCGCATGGGCGTTCCTTCGTGGCGTCTGTGCTTCCCCAGCGTAGCAGCGTCTGGCATCTGCGCTAGCGCTCTGTCAGGGCAGGCCGCCGGCGGGCCCTGGCTGTGCTATCGTCGCGCTCCGCTTCACGGTCTCAGGATTCGCCACGCATGAAATTCATCCACCAACGCGAGCAGCTCAACGAAGACGACATCGTCGTCATCCAGTGTTCGCAGCCCTGCAACATCCGTCTGATGAACGATGCGAACTTCCGCAGCTTCAAGAACGGCGGCCGCCATACCTACCACGGCGGTGCCTTCGACAAATTCCCGGCGAAGATCACCGTGCCCAGCAGCGGCTTCTGGAACATCACCCTGGACACCGTCACCCGCCGCGCGGTCAGCGTGACGCGCAAGCCGAAGCTGGAATACTCGATCAAGTTCGTCCGCCGCTCCAGCTGAGCCGGGCCGACGCCGCCTAGTCGACGCTGGCGCGCTGCTGGCCGGAGCGACCCAGGCGGTACTGGTTATCGCCGCTGCGCTTGGCCTCGTACATGGCCTGGTCGGCGAGATGGATGAGCCGATCCATGCTCGGTGCATGATCGGGGAAGGCGGCGATGCCCAGGCTGGCATCGATGCGCCGCTGGCTGCTGTCGTCGGCCAGCGGTAGTGCCAGGGCGGTGAGGATCTTCTCGCCGATGGCGCGGGCTTCTTCCTCCAGCTGACGCTCCAGCGCCAGCCCTTCGAGAATCACCACGAACTCGTCACCGCCGATCCGTGCCACGCTGTCCGACTCGCGCAGGGCGGCCTTGAGCCGTCGTGCAGTGGCGACCAGCACCTGATCGCCGGCGACATGGCCATGGGTGTCGTTGATCGTCTTGAAGCCGTTGAGGTCGATGAACACCAGCGCCACCCGCAGGTTGCTGCGGCGCGCGCGCTCCAGGGCGCTGCGCAGGCGATCCTCGAACACCAGGCGGTTGGGCAGGCCGGTCAGCGCATCGTGGTGGGCCAACTGGTGCATCTGGCTGGCCCAGGCCTTTTCCTCGGTGATGTCGCGCACCACGCCCATCATTTTCAGCGGTGTGCCGCTGGCATCCTTGGTCACGTTGCCGGTCTCGCGCAGCCAGTGCACGCTGCCGTCCGGCCAGATCACCCGGTATTCCTCGTCGTGGTTCTCGCCGGTCTCGATGCAGCGCAGCTCGCCGGCGCGCACGCGCTGGCGGTCGTCCGGGTGCACGCTGTGGCAGAACAGCTCGTAGCTCGGCGTGATGGTGCCTGGCTGATGGCCGAACATGGCGTAGATGGCTTCCGACCAGTACAGGCGGTTGGTGTCGATGTCCCAGTCCCAGGTGCCGATGCGGGCGAAGTACTGGCTGCGCTGGAAACGCTCGGCGTCATCGCCGCTGCGGGCCGGTTCGCTGAGGCGCTGCAACAACAGCAGGCTGCCGTGCCCGTCGGCCGCTGGCAGGCGGCTGACCTTGAGGCTGGTGCCGGGTGGATCGGCGAGGGCGATGCACTGGCTGTCGCTGTCGTTCAGCGCCGGCAGGCAGGTGTCGATAGGGCGGCCGCGCAGTTCGCTCGCGGTCTTGCCCAGCAGCTGGGCGGCGACTGGATTGCACCAGCGGATGCAGGCGCTGGCGTCGAGGCGCAGCAGGCCTTGTTCCTGCTCGGCGAGCAGCTGGCGATAGTCGTCGAGCTCCTGGCGAGCCTGCCGCTCGCGCAGCAGCAGGTAGGTGGCGAGGGCAAGCAGAATGATGAGGGTCAGGGCGATAGGGAGCATGGTGCGTTGCCGATCCGTCGGGCAATGGCCTGCCAGGTGCTGAAAGTGCCGTCATTCTGCCTGATGGAATACCAGGCGCGGTAATGAAAAGCCCGCCAGGTGGCGGGCTAACGGGTTACAGGGCTTCCCGGTTGGCGCTGTGCTGTTCGCAGGTCATGAAGCCCTTGCTGTCGACCTGGCCGTTGGCGTCGAAACTGACGTAGTAGACCTGCTGGTGGCCTTCGCGGTTGAGCACGTAGTTGTTGCAACTGCCGGGTTTGTCGCTGCGGTTGATTTGCGTGGAGGGCGTGCCGCCGATGGTCAGCACCTGCTGTTTGCTCATGCCGTCCTCGACCTGTTTGACCAGCGGTTCGTCGCGGTAGGTGACGTAGTCCACCGGGTTTTCCGGTTTGACCGCACAGCCGGCGGTCAGCGCTGCCACGCCCAGTACTGCCAGGATTTGCTTGCACATAACGAGTCGCTCCATCGAGTGGGCCGTTATGGCCCTGTAGTGGCTTGGAGCCTAGTACAACCTGTGAGTTCGGTTGTCTTGCACCAGCGGTTGCGCCTCGGCGCGGCTTGCAGGTGTGTGGTGGGCGCTGGAAAATCGTTAGCCAGCCGGCAAGCCGGCGCTCGCCGGCTCGCTTTTTCAGCGCTTGCCGGTCAATCTGTGGCCCACATCAGCCGTCGCCATTACAGGAGCACGATCATGAACAGGATTTCACCGCTGGCCATCGCCCTGGCCTTCACCCTCGGCGCACCGCTGGCGCTTGCCGACGAAGCGGCAAGCGATTCGAGCACTATCAAGGATTCCGCCAAGGCAGCCGTGTCCACGGCGATTACCGCCGGCAAGAACCTGCTGGGCGGCGTGTCCGATGGCGTCACCGAAGGCCGGGTGGATGCCCAGGGCGCCGACGGCTCGATCGTCGTGTCCAACCTGGAGCAGCTCGATGGCCAGGTCAGCGTGCAGCTGCTCAAGCTCGAGACTGCCGAAGACGGCAACCTGAATGCCCTGCTGGGTTTCAAGAACACCACCGACAAGCCGCTGCGCCTGATCAACCTGCGCCAGACCGGCGCCCTGCTGGCCATCGACCAGGAAGGCTACTCCAGCGCGCCGCTGCCGGGCCTGCTCAACCCGGACGACGTGACCATTCCGGCACAGACCGGGGTGCGGCAGAAGTTCGTCTTCGAGGGGCCGTCTGCGGCCGTGACATCGATCCGCCTGTGGGGCCGCGATTTCGAGGTGAAGAAGTAGCGCCCCGCGCATGAAAAAGTCCGCAACTGCGGGCTTTTTTCTGGCCGGGCGATGGCCTCAGCGCTTGCTCACCGTCAGCGCGATCAGCCGCGACACCACCAGCGCCAGGTACATGACCCCGGCGAACTCCTCGATCATCACCAGCGAGCGGGCCACCGGCGTCAGCGGGATGATGTCGCCCAGGCCGACTCCGGACAGGGTGGTGAAGCTGAGGAACAGCAGTTCCATCCAGCTGCGTGCCGCCTCGGGGGCGATGGCGGCGGCGAAGCTGCCCGGCACCAGTAGCTGGCAGAACGCGAACAGATGGGCGAAAGCCCAGGCCAGCACGGTGAAGGTGGCACCGACGGCGTACAGCTCGTCGGTGGTGGCGTGCTGGTCGGCGCTCATGTAGGCGATCAGGCTGGCCGCCGCATAGAAGTAGAACGCCGCCTCCAGCAGGGCGATCAGTGCCTCCAGGGCCAGGCTGGCAAGCAGCAGGTCGAGCAGGTTCAGGCCCACGACCAGCACTGCCAGCAGGCCGGCCACCCAGGTCTGCACCGGGCTGCGCTTGACCACATGCAGGGCCAGGCCCAGCACCAGCAGGCCGAAGGCACCGAACAGCGCGCGGCCGAGCTGGGTGCCCTCCATCCAGGGGTAGAGCAGCACGCCGAGCAGTTGCACGAACAGCAGGCCGGCGGAGGGGTGGCGACGCAGGTAGGCGAGAGGATTCATGGCGTGTTCTGTGGGCAGGTTCAGGCGAGCAGCTGTCGGGCCAGGCACTCGGCGTGCTGGCGCAGTTCGGGTACCGCGGTGCTTTCCCAGTAGCGGGCGCGCAGCATCGGGCTGAGCAGGTAGAGATCGGGGGTGGCCTGGCCGCTGGCTGCGAGCAGGCGAAACTGCGCGTCGACCTGCAGGCCGATGCGGTGCTCGTCCTGAACCAGCTCGCCGCGGGCCAGCAGGGCGTTGAACAGCGGCTCGTCGAGCTGGCGCAGGTCGTTGCAGGGGCCGGTGCAGTTGATGATGTGATCGACCTCCAGGCCCTGGCAGGCGTCGCTGCCGCGCGGGCGAATCTGCAGCTGCAGCCCGTCGACGCCGGCCGCCACGCTGACCAGGCGGGCGGCCTGTACCTGCAGCTGGCCCTGCTGGCGCAGTTGCTCGATGCGCTTGGCGATAAAGGGCGCGGCGCGGTGACGATGCACATCCCAGTAAGGCTGCAGGTGGCACAGAAAGCGCCGCTGGTTGGGCTTATCCAGGGCCTGCCAGAGAGCCGGAGTGAGCGGGCGCAGGGCGGCCACCGCGTCGCGCCAGTCGAAACCGTCGTGCTCGGCGTTGCGCACGAAATGGCGGATCCGCGACAGCAGCTGGCGTGCGCTGCGGCTGTCCAGCAGGTTCGCCGGCGTTTGCGGCAGCTGCGGGTGCTGGCTGTTGTCGCGATGGCCGTGGGGCTGCAGGGCCCGCCGCGACATGGCCAGCAGGGCACCGCGGTGCTGGCGATCCTGCAGCGCCAGGGCGATGTCGTACATGGTCAGCCCGGAGCCCAGCAGCAGGACGCGGGCATCGGCAGCGATGGTGTCCAGCGCACCGTGGCACCAGGGGTCGGCAATGTAGCGGGCATCGTCCCGCAGCGCGCGCAGGGGCGGCGGCGTGGCCGGAGTGAAGTTGCCGGTGGCGATCACCACCTTGTCGCTGAGCAGCGTCTGGCCGTTATCCAGCAGCAGGTGGTACTGCCTGTCGGTGCGCTGCAGGTCGAGCACATGGGCCGGCAGGCTTTCGAAGGCAACGCTGCCGGCATGCGCGGTGAGCGCTTCGCCGAGGCGCTGCTGCAGGTAGTCGCCATACAGCCGGCGCGGCAGGAAGTCGCCGGGCTGGGCATCCGGCAGCTGCTGGCGGGCGAAGTCGAGGAAGTCGCCCGGCCGTTCGCTGAACAGGCTCATGCGCTCGGCTGGTACGTTGAGGATGTGGCTGGGCGAGCGGGTGCCGTAGGCCAGGCCGCGGGCCAGCTGCCCCGAGCGGTTGAGCAGGCGCACATGCAGGGGGCGGGTGGCGTTGCGCAGCAGGTGGATGGCCAGGGCGGTGCCGCAGAACCCACTACCGATGATGCTGATACGTTCCATGTGCGCAGGGCCTGGTGGAAAGTGTCGACGGTACTGGCGTCATGCCGGAGAGGCAAGGCTGCTGACGCGTGCTCGCGAGAGTCGTGCCGGTGTGCAGATGCAATCTGGCCCGCCGAGGCGGGCCAGACTGGGTATCAGTTGTCGTAGCCGAGATTCGGCGCCAGCCAGCGTTCGGTCACGGAGAGTTCCTGGCCCTTGCGCTTGCTGTAGCAGGCGACCTGATCCTGGTCGACCTTGCCCACGGCGAAGTACTGCGCCTCGGGGTGGGCGAAGTACCAGCCGCTGACGGCGGCGGCCGGGAACATGGCGTAGTGCTCGGTGATGAATACGCCGCTGCGGCCGGCCTTGTTGTAGTCGGCCTCGGGGTCGAGCAGCTTGAACAGGGTGGCCTTCTCGGTGTGATCCGGGCAGGCCGGGTAGCCGGGCGCCGGACGGATGCCGTGGTACTGCTCCTTGATCAGCGCCTCGTTGTCCAGCTGCTCGTCGGCGGCATAGCCCCAGTACTGCTTGCGCACGCGCTGGTGCAGCCACTCGGCACAGGCCTCGGCCAGGCGGTCGGCCAGGGCCTTGACCATGATCGAGCTGTAGTCGTCGCCCTTGTCCTGGTAGGCCTTGGCCACTTCCTCGGCACCGATGCCGGCGGTGGTGATGAAGCCGCCCACATAGTCGGTCTTGCCGCTTTCCTTGGGCGCAACGAAGTCGGCCAGCGACAGGTTCGGCTTGCTGTCCGCCTTGATGTTCTGCTGGCGCAGGTGGTGCAGGGTGGCCAGTGGCTGGCCGTCGTCACCGTAGACTTCGATGTCGTCGTGGCGCACCTGGTTGGCCGGCCAGAAACCGAACACGGCGCGGGCCTTGATCAGCTTCTCGTCGATCAGCTTGGTCAGCATCGCCTGGGCGTCGTTGAACAGGCTGGTGGCAGCCTCGCCGACCACTTCGTCGGTGAGGATGCGCGGGTACTTGCCGGCCAGGTTCCAGGAGATGAAGAAGGGCGTCCAGTCGATGTATTCGGCCAGGGTCTCCAGGTCGATATCGTCGAGCACCTGCGCGCCGGTGAAGCTCGGCTTGGGCGCCACGTATTCGCTCCAGTCGAAGTCCGGCTTGTTGGCGATGGCCTCGGCGTAGCTCAGGCGCTCGGTGCGCGAGGCGCGGGCGGCGGTGCGCTCGCGCACTACCACGTATTCCTCGCGGGTCTTCTTGACGAAGTCGGCCTTGAGTTCCTTGGACAGCAGCTGGGTGGCCACGCCCACGGCGCGCGAGGCGTCGGTGACGTAGACCACCGCATCGTTGCTGTACTGCGGGTCGATCTTCACCGCGGTGTGGGCCTTGGAGGTGGTGGCGCCACCGATCATCAGCGGCAGCTTGAAGCCCTGGCGCTGCATCTCCTTGGCCACATGCACCATCTCGTCCAGCGACGGCGTGATCAGGCCGGACAGGCCGATGATGTCGCACTTCTCGGCGATCGCCGTCTGCAGGATCTTCTCCGCCGGCACCATCACGCCCAGGTCGACGATATCGTAGCCATTACAGCCGAGAACGACGCCGACGATGTTCTTGCCGATGTCGTGCACGTCGCCCTTCACCGTGGCCATGAGGATCTTGCCCTTGGCTTCCGGCTTGTCGCCTTTTTCCGCTTCGATAAAGGGGATCAGGTGGGCCACGGCCTGCTTCATCACGCGGGCGGACTTCACCACCTGCGGGAGGAACATCTTGCCCGAGCCGAACAGGTCGCCGACCACGTTCATGCCGCTCATCAGCGGGCCTTCGATCACCTCGATGGGGCGCGCGCACTGCTGGCGGCACTCCTCGGTGTCCTCGACGATGAAGGCGGTGATGCCCTTGACCAGCGCGTGTTCCAGGCGCTTGGCCACCGGGTAGCTGCGCCATTCCTCGTCCTCGGCTTCCTTCACCGCGCCACCGCCACGGTAGTTGTCGGCGATGGCCAGCAGCGCTTCGGTGCTGCCCTCGTGACGGTTGAGCACCACGTCCTCGACCTTGTCGCGCAGCTCTTTGGGGATCTCGTCGTAGATCTCCAGCTGGCCGGCGTTGACGATGCCCATGGAGAGGCCGTTCTGGATCGCGTAGTAGAGGAACACCGAGTGGATCGCTTCGCGCACCGGGTTGTTGCCGCGGAACGAGAAGGACACGTTGGATACGCCGCCGGACGACAGCGCATAGGGCAGCTCGTCACGGATGTAGGCGCAGGCCTCGATGAAGTCCACCGCGTAGTTGTTGTGTTCCTCGATGCCGGTGGCCACGGCGAAGATGTTCGGGTCGAAGATGATGTCTTCCGGCGGGAAGCCGACTTCGTTGACCAGGATGTCGTAGGAGCGCTTGCAGATTTCCTTCTTGCGCGCGGCGGTGTCGGCCTGGCCGACTTCGTCGAAGGCCATCACCACCACGGCGGCGCCGTAGCGCTTGCACAGCTTGGCGTGGTGCTTGAACTGCTCGACGCCTTCCTTCATGGAGATCGAGTTGACGATGCCCTTGCCCTGGATGCACTTGAGGCCGGCCTCGATCACTTCCCACTTGGAGGAGTCGATCATGATCGGCACGCGCGAGATATCCGGCTCGGAGGCGATCAGGTTGAGGAAGCGCACCATGGCCGCCTGGGAGTCGAGCATCCCTTCGTCCATGTTGATGTCGATCACCTGGGCGCCGGCTTCGACCTGCTGCAGGGCGACTTCCAGGGCCTCGGTGTAGTTCTCCTCGCGGATCAGCCGGGCGAACTTGGCCGAGCCGGTGATGTTGGTGCGCTCGCCGACGTTCACGAACAGCGACTTGCGGTCAATGGTGAACGGCTCCAGGCCGGACAGGCGGCAGGCCTTGGGAATGTCCGGGATCACGCGCGGCTGGTACTTGGCCACGGCCTCGGCGATCGCCTTGATGTGCGGCGGCGTGGTACCGCAGCAGCCGCCGATGATGTTGAGCAGGCCGCTGGCGGCGAACTCCTCGACCACCTCGGCCATCTGCGCCGGGGTCTCGTCGTACTCGCCGAAGGCGTTGGGCAGGCCGGCGTTGGGGTGCGCGGACACATGGGTGCCGGCCTTGGTCGCGAGCTCGGCCAGGTACGGGCGCAGCTCCTTGGCGCCGAGGGCACAGTTGAGGCCCACGGAGATCGGCTTGGCGTGCGCCACCGAGTTCCAGAAGGCCTCGGTGGTCTGCCCGGACAGGGTGCGGCCGGAGGCGTCGGTGATGGTGCCGGAGATCATGATCGGCAGCTCGACGTTATCCTCGTCGAACACCTGCTGCACGGCGAAGATCGCCGCCTTGGCGTTCAGGGTGTCGAAGATGGTCTCGATCAGGATCAGGTCGGCGCCGCCCTCGATCAGGCCGCGGGTGGCCTCGGTGTAGTTCTCCACCAGCTCGTCGAAGGTGACGTTACGGAAGCCGGGGTCGTTGACGTCCGGGGAGATCGAGCAGGTACGGCTGGTCGGGCCGAGGACGCCGGCGACGAAGCGCGGGCGATCCGGAGTTTCCAGGCTCTTGGCGTCGGCCACCTGACGGGCGACGCGGGCACCGGCCACGTTCAGCTCGTAGGTCAGCTCTTCCATGCCGTAGTCGGCCTGGGATACACGGGTGGCGTTGAAGGTGTTGGTCTCGAGGATGTCGGCGCCGGCATCCAGGTAGGCCTTCTCGATCTCGGCGATGATCTGCGGCTGGGTCAGCAGCAGCAGGTCGTTGTTGCCTTTCACGTCGCTCGGCCAGTCGGCGAAGCGCGTGCCACGATAGTGCTCTTCCTCCAGCTTGTAGCTCTGGATCATGGTGCCCATGCCGCCGTCGAGGATCAGGATGCGTTCTTTCAGGGCTTGCTGAAGGGCCTGGAGGCGGGCGCTGCGGTCGGACATGGGGAACTACCTGGAAAGGGCGTGAACAAAGGCGGCGATGATAACAAAGCTGCATGCTTTTGCCGCTGCCTGGGCTTTCCCATGAATTTCACTCATGTTCATGGCTCTCTTTGTCTGGCCGGTAGCGCTAGAATCGCCATTCGCACACACAGGATAGGGTTATGTTGCGCCAGGGACTTGCGGTTTTCTTTCTCGGTTTCATTCTTGCCGGCCTGGCCGGTGCCAGCGAAGCGGTGTCTTACAGCCGCGATATCCAGCCCATCCTCACGCAGAAGTGCGTGGCCTGCCACGCTTGTTACGACGCGCCGTGCCAGCTCAACCTGGGTAGTGGCGAGGGCGTGCTGCGCGGGGCGAGCAAGCAGCCGGTCTACGATGGCGGGCGCACCAAGGCACAGGCGCCGACCCGGCTGTTCTTCGATGCCCAGGGCGGGGCGGCCTGGCGCGACAAGGGCTTCGCTTCGGTCGTGGATGCTCGCGACGGTCAGGCCGCGCTGATGGCGCGCATGCTGGAACTGGGGCGTAGCAACCCGCCGGCGGCCAATGCCAAGCTGCCGGCCGATCTGGATATTTCGCTCGGCCGCGAGAACCAGTGCCCGCTGCCTGATGAGTTCGCCGCCTACCAGAAGAAATTCGCCCATGCCGGCATGCCGTTCGCCGTCACCGGTCTCAGCGACAGCGAGTACCGCACCCTGCAGCAATGGCTGAAGCAGGGCGCGCCGGTGGATGAGCAGGCGCTGCAGCCGTCGGCGGTGGAGCAGGCGCAGATCGCCGAGTGGGAGACCTTCCTCAACGCCCCCGGGGCGCGCGAGAACCTGGTCAACCGCTGGCTGTTCGAGCACCTGTTTCTGGCCCACCTGTATTTCGAGGGCGGCGAGGCGGGGCATTTCTTCCAGCTGGTGCGTTCGCGTACGCCCAGCGGCCAGCCGATCGACCCGATTGCCACACGCCGCCCCAACGAGGATCCGGGTACCCAGGTGTATTACCGCCTGTGGCCGATCCAGGGCGTGATTGTGCACAAGACCCATATCACCTATCCGCTCAGTGCCAAGAAGCTCGCGCGGGTCAGGGAGCTGTTCTACGCCAGCGACTGGACGGTGGATGCGGTGCCCGGCTATGGCGTACAGCGCCGCGCCAACCCGTTCGAGACATTCGCCGCCATCCCGGCCCAGGCGCGCTACCAGTTCATGCTGGATAACGCCGAGTACTTCGTGCGCACCTTTATCCGCGGCCCGGTGTGCCGCGGGCAGATCGCCACCGACGTGATCCGCGACAACTTCTGGGCGGTGTTTCAGGCCCCCGAGTACGACCTCTACATCAGCGATGCCGCGTACCGCGCCGAGGCCACGCCGCTGCTGGCCATGCCCGGCCAGTTCGACGAGATCGGCGACCTGCTGGGGCTGTGGCGCGGTTACCGCGACAAACGCAACCAGTACGAGGATATGCGCCGCGCTGCCTACGCCGATGCGCCCGTGCCTGGCTGGTCGAGCATCTGGGCCGGTAACGACAACGCGTTGCTGTCGATCTTCCGTCACCATGACAGCGCCATGGTGCGCAAGGGCCTGATCGGCGAAGTGCCGCAGACGATCTGGCTGATGGACTACCCGCTGCTGGAACGCACCTACTACCAGCTGGTGGTCAACTTCGACGTGTTCGGCACGGTCTCGCACCAGGCGCAGACCCGCCTGTACTTCGACCTGATCCGCAACGGCGCCGAGCTGAACTTCCTCCGTCTGCTGCCGCCGGAATCGCGCCAGGCCTACCTGGACGACTGGTACCAGAACAGCGGCCAGCTGAAGATGTGGCTGAGCTACACCGAGGCCGATCTGGATACGCCGACTGGCCTGCAGCTGGCGGGTGGCGACGCCAAGGGCGCGTTCGCCGAGGCGCTGCTGAGCCGCTATGCCGACCTCAATGCGCGGCCCGATCCGCTCAACCGCTGCCACGGCGCGCATTGCTACCGCAAGGGCCTGGAGCCGCAGCTGCGCAGCGCCGAGCAGGCGCTGAGCCGCCTGCCGGGGCGGCCGGCAGCGGGGCTCAAGGTGATCGAGCAGCTACCCGAGGCGACCCTGCTGCGCATCGAACTGGCTGATGGCAAGCGCGAGGTCTACAGCCTGCTGCGCAACCGTGCACACAGCAACGTGGCGTTCATGACCGGCGAATCACTGCGCTACCAGCCGGGGCTGGATACCCTGACGGTCTACCCGGGGGTGCTGACCAGCTACCCGAGCTTCATCTTCAACCTGCGTGCCGGCGAGGTACCGGAGTTCGTCGCGGCCCTGGAGCAGGCCCGCGATGCGGCGGCGTTCGAGCAGGTGGTGAAGCGCTGGGGCATTCGCCGCAGCCACCCGGAGTTCTGGCGTTACTTCAACGACCTGTCGGCCTATATCCAGGAGACCGAGCCGGTGGAGGCGGGCGTGCTGGATATGAATCGCTACCAGAATCTCTGATTGCAGGGCCTGTGCTGCCGGCTCTCGCGGGTTGCACCCGCCCTACGTGAACCGGCCGAGCGCCCATAAAAAAGCCCGCCATGCAGGCGGGCTTTTTTGTGCAGCGCCGGCGCTTAGAAGTGCGCCTTGGCCAGCAGGCTGATGGCGCTCTGGTCGGTGCCACCGAGGATTTCCTGGCCGACGAAGCCGTCGTCGTCGATGCCGTACTTGTCCTTCCAGTAGTCGTACTCGACACCCACGTAGAACTTCTTGCCCCAGCCCATGGCCTTGGCCAGGTCGTACTTGATCTGCGGGTTGAAGTGCAGGTTGGCGTGGTAGCTGTCGTCGTTGTCGGTGACCCAGTCCATAAAGCCGTCGATCACCAGGTCGGAGTTGCCAACCGGGAGGGTGTAGCTCCACACCGGGGTGATCTGCCACACGCCATCGCCGTCGCGGCTGCCGTCGGTGGTGCGCACGTAGGTATTGATCTGGAAGTAGTCGAAGCCGGGGATGGCCAGGTCGAAGCCCGGGCCGACCAGGTAGGACTCGACGTCGTCCTCGCCGAACTCGTAGGTGGTGGCCAGCAGTACGTCCTCGACCGGGCCGAAGGACAGCTCGGTGCCGCTGATCTTGCCCAGCGACAGGCGCGGGCTGATCTCGCCGTAGAAGGTGTGGCCGTCGCCAGCGCCGTTGGTGGCTTCGGTGTTGTACTTGATGCCGTCGACGAAGATGAACAGGTCACCGACGCTCCAGCCGCTGGCGTGCTCGAAGGTCACGGTCTGCTGCTTGGGCGGATCGACCTTGAAGTCGATGCCGTTGAGGTAGGTCAGGCTGTTGTCCTGCCACAGCAGGGCGTCGCCGGCCAGGGCCGAGCTGGCGGCGAACAGGCCGGCGGCCAGGGGCAGGGACTTGGTGGTGCGGGTCATCGAAGGGCTCCGTAGTTGCAGTTGACGTATCGATCGGCTTGCCGTGCGCAGGCGAGCGGGCAGGGCCCGCGCCTGGCGGCAGCGGATCTGTTCTTATGGGGGTGTTGTAGCTGGCTGCCCAATCGGGCAGCCGCTGCTGGGGTTACTTGACCAGGCGCGCGTCCAGGCTGTTCTGCGCCAGGCGGCGGGCCTGGGCCTCGGTCATGCCCAGGCTGTCGTGTAGGGCGACGAAGTTCTCCCGCACATAGCCGCCGAAGTAGGCCGGGTCGTCCGAGTTCACTGTCACCTTCACGCCGCGTTCGAGCATGGCCAGGATGTTGTGCTGGGCCATGTCGTCGAATACGCAGAGCTTGATGTTGGACAGCGGGCAGACGGTCAGCGGGATCTGCTCGTCGATGATCCGTTGCATCAGGCGCTCGTCCTCGATGGCGCGCACGCCGTGGTCGATGCGCTCGATCTTGAGCAGGTCGAGGGCTTCCCAGATGTACTCGGGTGGGCCTTCCTCGCCGGCGTGGGCGACGGTCAGCAGGCCTTCGCTACGGGCCTTGTCGAACACGCGCTGGAACAGGCGCGGCGGGAAGCCTTTTTCCGAGCTGTCGAGGCCGACGGCAACGAAGGCGTCGCGGAACGGCATGGCCTGTTCCAGGGTCTTGAAGGCTTCCGACTCGGGCAGGTGACGGAGGAAGCTGAGGATCAGGCCGTGAGAGATGCCCAGCTGCTTCTCGCCGTCGACCAGCGCCTGCTTGATGCCGCGCAGCACCACTTCGAAAGGAATACCGCGGTCGGTGTGGGTCTGCGGGTCGAAGAACGGCTCGGTGTGCACCACGTTCTGCTGCTTGCACTTGAGCAGGTAGGCCCAGGTCAGGTCATAGAAGTCCTGCTCGGTGCGCAGCACGTCGGCGCCCTGGTAATACAGGTCGAGGAATTCCTGCAGGTTGTTGAAGGCGTAGGCGCCGCGCAGGCTGTCCACGTCGCTCCAGGGCAGGGCGATCTTGTTGCGCTCGGCCAGGGCGAACAGCAGTTCGGGCTCCAGCGAGCCCTCCAGGTGCAGGTGCAGCTCGGCCTTGGGCAGGTCGTCGATCCAGTTGGGCATGGCAAATCGGTTATCAGGCTGGTTTGGCCGCGCATTCTAGTGGACTGGCGGCGTCGCGGGGAGCCATTGGCTTCCTGACCCGCCGGACGGGAATTATTCCTACTAAATTGGTCGGGCTTTATCCCGGGCCATCGATTGGCGTACACTGGCGGCACGTTTGCGAGGAGTTGCCATGAGCGCCATTACCATCACCGAAGCTGCCCACGACTATCTGGCCGATCTGCTGAGCAAGCAGAACACGCCGGGCATCGGCATTCGTGTGTTCATCACCCAGCCGGGAACCCAGTACGCCGAAACCTGCATTGCCTACTGCAAGCCGGGCGAGCAGAAACCGGAAGACACCGCCCTCGGTCTGGCCAGCTTCACCGCCTGGATCGATGCGGTCAGCGAGCCGTTCCTGGAAGACGCTGTGGTCGACTACGCCACCGACCGCATGGGCGGCCAGCTGACCATCAAGGCGCCGAACGCCAAGGTGCCGATGGTCAACGAGGACAGCCCGCTCAACGAGCGCATCAACTACTACCTGCAGACCGAGATCAACCCCGGTCTGGCCAGCCATGGCGGCCAGGTGAGCCTGGTCGACGTGGTCGAAGAGGGTATCGCCGTGCTCAAGTTCGGTGGTGGCTGCCAGGGCTGTGGTCAGGCCGACTACACCCTCAAGGAAGGCATCGAGAAGACCCTGCTGGAGCGCATTCCCGAGCTCAAGGGCGTGCGCGACGTGACCGACCACAGCAACAAGGAAAACGCCTACTACTGATGGCGCCTTGGCTGATGAAAAAGGCGACCTGCGGGTCGCCTTTTGCTTTCTGCTGATCAGCCTGCCTGCACTGCCGCGTTCTGATCCGGGCGGCGCCTGAGCATCAGCAGGGCGATCGCTAGCAGCGGCAGCATGCCGATGTTCACCGCGTTCCAGCCGGCGCCAGCGACCAGTGCGCCGGAGGCGAAGGAGGCGCTGGCGGCTACCAGGCCGTTGCCCAGCTCCATCAGGCCCTGGGCCTGGCCGCGTTCCTCGGCGGCATGGCCTTCGCCAAGCAGGGTGGTGCCGGCCACCAGCATCAGGTTCCAGCCCAGGCCGAGGAGGAACGAGCTGAGCAGGAAGTGCGTCTGGCCGATGCCGCTCAGGGCTACTGCAGCGCTGGCCAGCAGGATGGCGCAGCCGAGCAGGGCGATGCGCCGGCTGCCCAGTCTGTCCACCAGCGGCCCGGCGACGAAGGCCGGCAGGAACATGCCGAGCATGTGCCAGCGGATCACCTCCGAGGCGACTTCCAGCGGCAGGCCGCAGAATTTCATGGCCAGCGGCGTGGCATTCATCACCAGCACCATCAGGCCATGGCCGATGGCCGTGGTGGCCAGGGCGGCGCGTACCAGCGGGCGGCCGAGCAGGCGCCGGCGCAGCCCCGGGTCGCGCCCAGTGCTGGGCGGCAGGCCGCCATCGGCCAGGCCGAGCATCAGCAGCAGGCCGGCGGCAGCCAGCACGGCGATGGCCAGATAGGCGCCGACGAAGGGCGTGGCCAGCAAGTTCTTGGCCCATAGCGCGAGTGACGGTGCGCACAGGGCCGCCAGCACTCCGCCCCCCACCACCCAGGCGGTGGCGCGGCCCTTGTGGGCCTGATCCACCGCCTCCAGGGCAGCGAAGCGGTAGTACATGGCCGAGGCCTGGTAGCTGCCGATGGGCAGGGCGCCCAGGCAGAACAGCCAGAAGTCGCCTAGCACCACGCCGAGAGCGCTGAGCAGGCCGCCGCCGATGCCCAGGCTGGCGCCAAGCACCAGGCCGGGGCGGCGCCCACGGCGCTGCATGAACAACGACAGCGGCTGCACCGTGAGTAGATTGCCGAGCACCAGCAAGGCCAGCGGCAGGGTGGCCAGGCTGGTGCTCGGCGCCAACTGCAGGCCGATCAGGGCGGTGAGGGTGATACCGATCATCGCGCAGCTCCAGTACAGGGCCTGGGCGAAGAACAGCCGGAGCAGGGTGGGGTTGCGCAAGAGCAGCATCATGGCGGTTCTCAGTGGCAGCCGGTGGGGTTGTGGATGCGGGTGCTGGACGGCGGGTTGGCCGCCAGCTTGGCCTGCGGGCGAATCGGCCGGCGTACCAGCTCGCCGGTGCAGTTGGGGCAGACGCCCTTGAGGCGCTGCTCCGCGCAGTCGCGGCAGAAGGTGCACTCGAACGAGCAGATGCGTGCGTCCGGCGAATCGGGTGGTAGGTCGCGGTCACAGCATTCGCAGCTTGGGCGTAGTTGCAGCATGGTGGAGTTCCTTGGATGGCGACTGGGGATCAGGCGAAGCGTTCGGCGTAGTCCTGGGGACTTACCGAAAGGTGCTTGTGGAAGGTGCGGCGCAGATTCTCCGGATGGCGAAAGCCAGTCAGGCGCGCCACCGTGCCGATCGAGGCGCCGGCGTCCTGCAATAGCAGACGCGCCGACTCCAGGCGCAGCTGCTCGACATAGCGGCCCGGGCCCATGCCCAGCTCCTGCACGAACAGCCGCGACAGGCTACGGCTGGACAGGTTGGCCTGCTCGGCCAGGGCCTCCAGCGACAGGTCGGCTGCGAGGTTCTGCGCCATCCATTCGAGCAGGCCGAGCAGGCGTGGCGTGCGGCTGGCATCCGGGGTGAGCAGGGCGCTGAACTGCGCCTGGCCACCGGGGCGCCGCAGGAACATCACCAGGCGCCGGGCCACGGCCAGGGCCAGCGGGCGGCCGAGATCGGCCTCCACCAGGGCCAGGGCCAGGTCGATGCCGGCGGTAACGCCGGCCGAAGTAAAGACATGGGCATCGCCATCACGCCCGCTGGGGTCGTAGGTATGCAGGCGGTCGCCATCGACCTCGATCTGTGCATGGCAACGCAGGGCGGCGACATCGGCCCAGTGGGTGGTGGCACGGCGTCCATCGAGCAGGCCGGCGGCAGCCAGGATCAGCGCGCCGGAGCACACCGAGCCGAGCCGGCGCACCTGCGGCTCAGCGCGGCGCAGCCAGTCCAGCAGCGGCAGGTTGCTGCATTGGGCAGTTTCGCCAAGACCACCGGGGATCAGCAGGGTGTCCAGGCTGGCCGGGTCGGTGTCGCGCCAGGCCTGCTCGGCCACCAGCTGGAAACCGGCGGAAGTGCTCACCGCTCCCGGCTGTTCGGCCAGCAGGCGCAGGCTATAGGCCGGCGCACGGCCCTGGCGCTGGCATTCGACATTGGCCGAGGCGAACACCTGCAACGGGCCGGTGACGTCGAGGCTCATGACGTCCGGGTAGATCAGGCTGGCGATGGTTCTGACGGCGTCCATGGCGGTTCTCGCTGGAAGATGGGCGCAGTCTGCTCCCGGTTGCCGATGGCAACAAGGACAATAACCCCACAGATATTGCCAGTGCGGGTGGTTTTCCCGGCGCAAATAAAAACCCCCTCGCCAGAGGCAGAGGGGGTTGGTGTGGCGGCAGGCCGGGGCAGAGTGGGTATTACTCGGGCATGCTCCAGGGCTCCAGGGCGTAACCCTGACGGCTCAGCTGCTCGCGCGACTGGGTCAGGATATCGGCCAGCTGTACCGGGTCGCAGTAGGTCTGGCTGTCCAGGCGGGTTTGGCCGAGGCGCTGGTTGGTGCGGTCGATCACCGCCAGGGTCAGCTCATCGGTACCGTTCTGCGGCGTCCAGGCCACGCACTGGAAAGGCTGGAAGGCGCGGCCGGCGATGAGGAGTGCTTCGTTAACGCGGAGCATGGTGTTCATGGGTCTGTTCTCCAAGGGATGCCCAATGTGCGATCTGGCCAGCGAAAGCACGTATTGCCGCGGCCTGTGCACTGTTGATGGCGGAACCTGACCTTGGAGTCACATCCTGTCGTAAAAACATAGCAATATGTCGCATGTTGGCGTTTTGACGGGGTTTTAGTGTCGAAAAGGCCGGCCGGGGAACATCCCGGGCATACGGGTATCCTAAGTCAGGTATCCCTATTACACAGGAGTGTTGCCATGGGTTCCGCACTGAGCAGCCTGATCGGGCTGGCCATCCTTGCCCTGGATATCTGGGCGATCATCAACATCGTCAAGAGTGGCGCCGACACGGGCATGAAGATCATCTGGGTATTGCTGATCCTGTTCCTGCCGGTGCTCGGCCTGATCATCTGGGCCCTGGCGGGCCCGCGCGGCAACGTCCGCCTGTAGCTTTGGCGCAGCCCTGCGCAGGCTCCGTCGCCCTGTATCTGCGCGGCGGTGGAGCCAGCGGGCGGATCTCCTTACAATGCGCGCCTTTTCATGGGCGGGTGACAGTCCGTCCGAATCCACCAGCAGCGACGGGGGACTACCCATGAGCGATTACCAGGAAACTCTCTACGACGGCTATGGCCAGCGCTTTCGCATGGACAAGCTGCTGCACGAAGTGCGCACCGAACACCAGCATTTGGTGATCTTCGAGAACGCCCGCATGGGGCGGGTGATGGCCCTGGACGGGGTGATCCAGACCACCGAGGCGGACGAGTTCATCTACCACGAGATGCTCACCCATGTGCCGATTCTCGCCCACGGCAATGCCAAGCGCGTGCTGATCATCGGTGGCGGCGACGGCGGCATGCTGCGCGAGGTGCGCAAGCACCGCAGCGTGGAGAGCATCACCATGGTCGAGATCGACGGCACCGTGGTGGACATGTGCCGGGAGTTCCTGCCCAACCACAGCTGCGGCGCCTATGAAGACCCACGTCTGAACCTGGTGATCGACGACGGCATGAACTTCGTCGCGACCACCAGCGAGAAGTTCGACGTGATCATCTCCGACTCCACCGACCCGATCGGCCCGGGCGAGGTGCTGTTCTCCGAAAACTTCTACCAGGCCTGTCGCCGCTGCCTGAACGACGGCGGCATCCTGGTGACGCAGAACGGCACGCCGTTCATGCAGCTCGCTGAGGTGCAGAACACCGCCAGTCGCATGGACGGTCTGTTTGCCGACTGGCACTTCTACATGGCCGCGGTGCCCACCTATATCGGTGGCAGCATGACCTTCGCCTGGGGCAGCACCAATGCCGAATACCGCAAGCTACCGCTGGAAACCCTGCGTCAGCGCTATGCCGGCAGCGCCATCGTGACCCGTTACTACAACCCGGAAGTCCACCTGGGCGCCTTCGCCCTGCCGCAGTACGTGCTGCAGGCGGTGAACCGACCGAGCAACGACTGAGTCGCGAGGGTCTTAAAAAGCCGGCTGGTGCCGGCTTTTTTCTGCCCGCGGTGCGGCGGCCGGGCGCCAGGCACTTTCACCTAGGCGGCGGACGTTGTAGGTTGATGGCAATGCGACATGAGTTGCCGCCATGCCTAACCTGCGCCTTGCCCTGCTCAGCCTGACTGCCGTGCTGGCCGCTCCGGCCTTTGCCGAGCCGGTGCTGCGTCTGTGTCATGAGCTGGACGGGCTGCCGCCGTACATCAACACCCTGGAGGCCGATCGCGACTTGCCGCAGCCGGGCCTGGTGCTCGAGCTGATCCAGCGTGCTGCCACTCAGGCGCGGATCCAGGTGGAAACCCACCGGCAGCCGTGGCTGCGCTGCATCCATGAACTGCAGGAGGGCAGCAGCGATGGTGCCTTCGTTGCCGTCTGGCAGCTCGGGCGCGAAGCCTGGGGGCATTTCCCCGGGGGCGCCGGGCCGCAGGCCGCAGTCGATCCGCGCTACCGGCTGTGGCATGTCGACTATCCGATCATCGTGCGCAAGGGCTCGGCGCTGCGCTGGGATGGCCAGCATTTCAGCGGGGTGACCTACCAGCTGTCTTCGCCGCCGGGCTATGTTGCACGCCAGCACCTGAAGGAGCAGGGGGTGTTGAGCACGCTGTCGCTGACGCCGGCCAAGGCTCTGGCCCTGGTGGCCAGGGGGCGCCTGGATGGCTATGTGCTGGAGCGCCATGTCGGCCAGCACCTGATCGACAGATTGCAGCTGGGCGAGCAACTGACGCTGCTGCCGCAGCCGTTGTTCGAGGATGACTGGTACCTGCCGCTGTCGCATCAGTTCTATCAGCGTAACCCGGAGGTTGCCGAGCGTTTCTGGCAGGCGCTGGCCAGCGAGCGCGAGCGCTTGCAAGGCGAGTTGACGCAGCGCTACCTGAGTGGTGGCGCGGACGCGGTCGCGGATCATTAGACGCAATGCCCATAGACAGTAAAAAGCCCGCAGCAGCGGGCTTTTTACTGTCTTCTACTGGCCTCAGTGCTGTTCCGCCACGCGCTGGTGCAGTTGCCGGGAAAGCTGATCCAGGCGCTCGCCGAGGGCCAGCAGTGACTCCTGGGCACTCAGCAGTTCGGCACTGGCGGCGCGCTGCCGCTGGCTGGCCTCGCGCTGGGCAGCGCTGTTGTCGCGCACCTGGGCCAGTTGCCGGTGCGCCTGGTCGAGGGCCTGGCTGTGCTGGAGGATGGCACCGGAAAGGTTCTCCGTGAGCGCGGCGTTCTCGCCCAGGGCATCGCCGACATTGCTCACCTGTTCGGCGCCGGTGTTGACGATCTGCTCGGACTGACCGAGTACGCTCTGCACCGTGTCGGCGGTCTGGTTGCTGCGCTGCGACAGGCTGCGCACCTCGTCGGCAACCACGGCAAAGCCGCGGCCATGCTGGCCGGCGCGGGCCGCCTCGATGGCCGCGTTGAGCGCCAGCAAGTTGGTCTGCTGGGCGATGGCGCTGATCATCTGCATGGATTCGGCGATGCGCTGGTTGCTCTGCTGAATGGCCTGCATGCTGGCCTGGGCCGCCTGCATGCGCTCGGCGCAGTGATTGACCTGGGTGCTGCTGTGCTGGGTGTCCTGGCTCAGCTGCTGCATGTGCGCGGTGCTGCTGGCCAGGCTGTCCAGCACCTGGTGCAGGGACAGGTCGAGCTGCAGCATGGCATCGGCCTGCTGTTGCACGTCGCCGTCGATGCTCTGGCAGCGCTGGCGGATATTGTCCTGGGTGCTGTGCAGTTGTTGCGCCAGCTGGCGCAGGTCGCTGGCGCTGTGGCGCACTTCGTCGAGCAGACTAGCCAGCTGCTGGCTGCCGGCGGTGGCGGCCTTGCCCACGCGTTCGGCCTCGTCGAGGTTCTGCTGGGCATCCTCCAGTGCCTGGCGACGTACCCGTGAGCTGTACCACTGGGCCAGCCACATGGTGATCACCGGCAGCATGTAGCCGGAGTAGTCGTTGAGCATGGCTTCGCGCGGGGTCAGCTCGAAGGCGGGTAGCACGGCGCCGCTGCGCTGCAGGCGGATCAGCCAGAACACGAACAGCAGCTGCAGCAAGGCCCAGAACGCCGCGCTGCGCCCGCCGAGCAGCAGGTAGGCAAAGCCGATCACCACCAGTGGCCAGAAGATGTGCGCAGAGTGCAGGCCGCCCAGGTGGTAGATGAGAATCATCGCGTAGCTGCTGATCAGCGCCAGCGAGAAGTTGCCCACGCCGCGCACCGGCAGCCAGGCATTGCGCAGGATCAGCACCACCAGCGGCATGCCGATGATCAGCAGGAAGGAGCCCTGCATCAGCGCGTCGTTGCCCAGGCGTCCTCACTTGATCCCGCTGTACAGGCCGATGGTCAGGCCGCAGTAGGCGAAGAAGGTCAGCATGCGGCTCAGCAACTGGTCGTTGCGACTCTGCTCGAGCGGGGGGAGGGAAGTGGCTATCAGCCCCTGTTGCATGGGATGGGCTCCGTTCTTGTTATGAGTGACGACTGGCGTGCAGCTACCCTGGCGGCCGCGCTCCAAGTGGAATGCGCTCGCATAGTGGCAGATGGCCTTTAGGGGAGATTACCCCGTCAAACTGCTGGCGGCGATAGTCTGGCGACGAGTAGTCGCTGGTGCAGCCGCTGAAATGCCGGTCACCCGCCTGGCGGCGGGGTTCGTGGCCATGGAGGTGGCCGAAGTGCCTGCAGAAAAGGCGGGATTGGCCTCGGGCTGCGGATTACTCCGACCAGACCGCGAATTCGTTGCCGCTCGGGTCGGCAAAGTGGAAGCGCCGCCCGCCGGGGAAGCTGAAGATGTCCTTGAGCAGGCTGCCGCCTGCGGCGATGACCCGTTCCCGGCTGGCTTGCAGATCCTCGCTGTAGAGCACGATCAACGCACTGCCGCTGGCGCTGGAGACTTGCAGGGGCGAGCGGTAGAAGCCGCCGTCGATGCCGGCACCGTTGAAACAGCTGTAGTCCGGGCCGTAGTCGGTGAAGCTCCAGGCGAAGGCCTCGACGAAGAAGGCCTTGCTGCGTTCGAGGTTGCTAGCAGGCAGTTCCAGGTAGTTGATGCGGTGGTGCTGATGTATGGCATGCCCCTTGGCGTTTGCGGTGGGTACATTGCGTGCCGGCACCCTTCAGCTGCAGCGCTGAAGGGTGTCGACGGGACAGGCTTAGAAGATCTTCCAGGCCTGCGGATCGTTTGGCTCGGCACCGCGCGGGGTCGCCGGAACGGTCTTGTAGGCCATGGGCAGGCGGGTGGCGGCGTCATTCTTGACGACGCGACGGGCATCGATAAACACCCGCTCGCCGCGTACGCTGATCCGTTCCACGGCGAAACCCACGTCTTCCAGCATGAGTTTCAGGCACTTCGAGGTGAAGCCCCAGAAATTGCTGCGGTCGGCATTCACCTGGCCGTGTTCGGGAAAGCGAGTGTGATCGGGGATGAAGCGCATCACCGGTTCGCTGGCCAGGTTGCCCGGCAGCAGCTTGTCGATGCAGTAGGACTCGAGGAACAGGCGGTCGTTGCTCAGGCCGGCGCAGTTGGCCAGGGCCAGGTAGGGATCCGAGACGTGATAGAGCAGACCCAGTGCCAGCACGACGTCGAACTTGCCGTACTGCTCATGGGAGATGTCGAGCACATTGGTCTGGTGATGCTCGATACCGTTCAGGCCGTTGATGTATTGGGCCAGGCCAAAGCCGGAGTTGTCCTTGTGGCGGAAGTCGAAAGCCACGACCCGTGCGCCGCGCTGGTGGGCCTCGAAGCTGAAGAAACCGTTGGAGGCGCCGACATCGGCCAGGCTGATACCGCTCATGTCCTGCGGCAGCTCCAGCTCCTTCCACAGGCTGCTGGGGTCGTAGGAACCACGGGTACGAACGCCTGGAATGATTTCGAAGTCGTGGTGCCAGGATTTGCCCTGTACCAGTTGCAGAGCGATTTCTTTGTCGAGCATTGAGTGCATCCTGCGCAAGTTAAGCGGTCTGACGATTGAGCAAGGTCTGAAGGATAGCCGCTGTGGAAACTATTGATCTGCGGTGGGTCTGATTCGGAGCGGCGAAGTTATACCGCACCTGCCAGGTTTGTGCAGCGCTCAGGATCGGGGTGATGGGGGCTGGGCACGGCATAATTTCAACGGAAATTTCACAGCGATTAGCCGATACTGCGGCCCAGCGGGGTCTGTTCCAGTTTGCACCGGAGCAGGCACGACCTTTCAATATTGCCTGTCATCGGAAACCAGCGCATGTCTCCAGTGGATAGCCTCCAGCCGCAGTCGAAGACGCTTCAACCGCTTTCCCCCAGTATCCGCAGCCACCTGGCCTTTACTTTCGGCAGTGCCCTGGCGCTGTTGCTGATGTATTCGCTGCTGCGCCTGGCGCTGCTGGCCTACAACCATGAGCAGATCGGCAATACGCCGGTTAGCCAGTTGCTCGAGGCGTTCGCCAATGGCCTGCGCTTCGACCTGCGCCTGGTGGTCTACGCCTGCGCGCCGCTGCTGCTGGCACTGCTGAGTCTGCGCACGATGGCGGCGCGACGTGTGCAGGTGGCCTGGCTGACCCTGTTCGCCAGCCTGACCCTGTTTCTCGGGGTGGCCGAGCTGGATTTCTACCGCGAGTTCCATCAGCGCCTGAACAGCCTGGTGTTCCAGTATCTGGAAGAAGACCTGGGCACCGTGCTGAGCATGGTCTGGTATGGCTTCCCGGTGCTGCGCTACCTGCTGGCCTGGGCCCTGGGCACTGCCGCGCTGGCGTTGTTGTTCCTGTGGATCGAGCGGACGACCCGTACGCGCCAGGCCATTCGGCCGCTGGCCTGGTATGGCCGTCTGGTGGTGTTCTTCCTCTGCCTGCTGCTGGCGGTGCTCGGTGCTCGCGGCACCCTCAAGCAGGGGCCGCCCCTGCGCTGGGGCGATGCCTTCACCACCGACTCGATGTTCGCCAACCACTTGGGCCTGAACGGCACCCTGAGCCTGATCGAAGCGGCCCGCAACAGTTTCTCCAGCCACCGCGACAACACCTGGAAGGCCAGCCTGCCGCCGGCCGAGGCGTTGCAGGTGGTGCGTCAGATGCTGCTCGGCGAGCATGATCGCCTGGTGGACGCCGACAGCGCCGCAATCCGTCGCGACTTCGTGTCACCGCAGGCCGCTACCCTGCCGGCGCGCAACGTGGTGGTGATCCTGATGGAAAGCTTTGCCGCACGCTGGGTCGGCGCCCTTGGCAGCGACGCCGGGATTACCCCGAACTTCGACCGCCTGAGCCAGGAGGGGCTGCTGTTCACCCGCTTCTTCTCCAACGGTACCCACACCCACCAGGGCATGTTCGCCACCATGGCGTGCTTCCCCAACCTGCCGGGCTTCGAATACCTGATGCGTACCCCCGAGGGCGGCCATCAGTTCTCCGGCCTGCCGCAACTGCTCAGTGCCCGCGGTTACGACGACCTGTACGTCTACAACGGCAACTTCCAGTGGGATAACCAGTCCGGCTTCTTCAGCAACCAGGGCATGCGCCGTTTCATTGGCCGCGAGGATTTCGTCGACCCGGTGTTCATCGACCCGACCTGGGGTGTGTCCGACCAGGACATGTTCGACCGTGGCGCCGCCGAACTGGCCAAGCTTGACCCGAACAAGCCGTTCTATGCCCTGCTGCAGACCCTGTCCAACCATACGCCCTACGCCTTGCCGAAAGACCTGCCGGTAGCGCCGGTGACCGACCAGGGTTCCTACAACGAACACCTCACCGCCATGCGCTACGCCGACTGGGCGCTCGGGCAGTTCTTCGAGAAGGCCAAGAAGGAGCCGTACTACAACAACACCCTGTTCGTAGTGGTCGGCGACCATGGTTTCGGCAGCCCCGAGCAGCTCACCGAGATGGATCTGTTCCGTTTCAACGTGCCGCTGCTGCTGATCGCCCCGGGCCTGCAGGACAAGTTCGGTACGCGCCGCGATACGGTGGGTACGCAGATCGACGTGGTGCCGACCATCATGGGCCGCCTGGGTGGCGACGTGCGTCACCAGTGCTGGGGCCGCGACCTGCTCAGCCTGCCCGAGGGCGACCAGGGTATCGGCGTGATCAAACCGTCGGGCAGCGACCAGACGGTGGCGGTGGTCAATGGCGACAAGATCCTGGTGCAGCCCAAGGGCCTGCCGGCCAAGCTCTATCACTACCAGCTCGGCGCTGGTGCCAAGGTCGAGGTGGTGGCCAACGATCCGGCCCAGCCGCTGCTGCACAAGCGCCTGGAAGCCTTCCTGCAGACTGCTACCCAGAGCCTGCTGCAGAACACCGCCGGGGTTGCCGAGCACGCGTCCAGTGCCCGCGGGGTTGCCACCCAGCCCTGATGCGGGGAGCCTTCAGCGGCGCTGGAACTGGCGGGGTGGCAGGCCTTTCCAGCGCTTGAAGGCATGGATGAAGTTGGACACCTCGCCGTAGCCCAGGCGCTCGGCGATTTCCTCCAGGGTCAGCCCGCCGGTGGCGAGCAGTTCCTCGGCCAGGGCCTGGCGCACCTCCTCGAGCAGCTGGCGGAAGTTGCTGCCTTCTTCCTCCAGGCGCCGGCGCAGGGTGCGCGAACTCATGTGCAGGCTGTCCGCCACCTGTTCCATATCCGGCAGGCTCCCCGGGCGGCCCAGCAGCAGGCTGCGGATCTGTCCGGCCAGGCCAAGGCGCTGGCGGCGCTTGTCCAGCAGGCGCTGGCATTGCTCCTCGCATTGGGCGACCACCTGTGGGTTGGCACCGGGCAGCGGCAAGTCGAATACCTGACTGTCGATCACCAGGCGGTTGTCGGCCTGGGCGAAGCGCGGCAGCAGGCCGATCTCCTGAACATAGAGGCGGGTGTCGGTCGGCTCGGCCAGGCGCAGGTCGAGGCGCTTGAGTATCTGCGGTCGATCGACCAGGGCACGCTGGATACAGAGCATGCCGCCGAGATCGCGCTCCAGCAGAAAGGCGCGCAGATCTTCGGGGATGTCCTGATCGTCGAACAGCAGGTGGATTTCGCCGTCGTACTCCTCCAGCCGCATGCCGTGGAAGGCATAGGTCAGGTCGAGGTAGCGCAGGCCGAGCTGCGCGGCAGCGCGCGCGGTTGGGCTGCTGAGCAGGGCGAAGCTCCAGATGCCATAGGTATTGAGCTGGTAGCGCCGGCCGGCGAGCAGGCCAAGGCCGGGTTGCTGGCCGAGGCGGCCAACCAGATTGCGCACCAGTTGCAGCTCCTGGCTGGCATCGACTTCGGCCCCTGGCTCGCCGAGCACCTGCCAGCTCAGCCCGGTGGCGGCCAGGCAGTCGTCCAGTGCCAGGCCCTGGTCGAGGCCGAACTGGGTCAGCAATTGCACGCTGATGGCGCTGCGTCGTACCGACAGGGGAGTGTCGCGGGGCATGGAGGCTTGGCCACAAGTCACAATCTGGAGGCTGACTATGCCATAAAGCTTGGCCCGCGCCAGCGGGCCGATCAGGGGCGGCATGCGCCGCGCAGAACGCCTGACGGGCGTCAGGCGAGGTGGGTCAGAAGCGTTCTTCGATGATCCGGAAGGGGTAGTGTGGGGACTTGTAGCGACCGATGCGGCCGCGCTTGGGCAGCTCGATCTGCTGTTCCTGGGTGAGGTCTTCATAAGGCACCTGCTCGAGCAGGTGGCTGATGATGTTCAGGCGAACCCGCCGCTTGTCCTCGGAGTGCGCCATGTACCAGGGCGCCCAGGAGGAGTCGGAGGCAGCGAACATGTCGTCGCGGGCGCGGGTGTAGTCGTCCCAGCGGTTGAACGACTTGATGTCCATGGGCGACAGCTTCCAGATCTTGCGCCCGTCCTTGATGCGCTCCTGCAGGCGGCGGTGCTGCTCCTCGGGGCTGACTTCCAGCCAGTACTTGATGAGGATGATGCCGGACTCGACCAGCATCTTCTCGAACAACGGCACCACGGTGAGGAACTTGTGGGTCTGTTCCTCGGTGCAGAAGCCCATGACCCGTTCGACCCCGGCGCGGTTGTACCAGCTGCGGTCGAAGATCACCACTTCGCCGGCCGCCGGCATGTGCTGGATGTAGCGCTGGGCATACATCTGGGTCTTCTCTCGCTCGGTCGGTGCCGGTAGCGCGACTACGCGGAATACCCGCGGGCTCACCCGTTCGGTGATGGCCTTGATGGTGCCGCCCTTGCCGGCGCCATCACGACCTTCGAAGACAATGCAGACCTTCAGGTTCTTGGCCACCACCCACTGCTGGAGCTTGACCAGCTCGATGTGCAGTCGTTCCAGTTCCTTGTCATAGACCTTGCGACTGAGTCGCTCGCCGTCCTGAGCCTTTTTCTTGGCCATGTGGAGTCTCCGTACTCAGTGGAAGGGGAAGAAGTAGTTCATCCAGGAGGCCATGCGCAGAAGGATCTTGCGCATGATTGCCACATGGTGGAAATGTTTGGAGTAGAGCGCCGCCTGGCCATAGGCGCCGCCTGGCATGAGTTCGCGGTACTGGTCGAACCTGGGGTCTGTCACTTCCAGCACCACCGGTACCCGTCCAGCCGGTGGCGAGCCGGTGAAGCCGATCAGGCTGCCACTGGGCTGTACCTGGCCCTCGGCGATCACTGGCATGACCATCTTCACCTTGGCCTGGAACACCTCGCCGGGGATGCCATCGAAGGCGATCTCCGCTTCGTCGCCCAGGGTCAGGCGCAGCTGGCTGTTCTGGCGCATCCAGGCCACGTAGTTGTGCTCCTCGAGAGGCACGAAAACCATCGCCGGGCGCAACGGCATCTTCACCGCGCGAATGCCAGGGCGCAGCGAGACCTGGGTCACGTAGCCCTTGGAGGGCGCGCGCACCACGGTGCTGTCGAGGTCGTATTGGGCGCCGATGATCTGCGCTTGCAGGTCTTCCACGCGCGCGGTGGTCAGGTCGACGTCGCGGCGATTGCCGACATTGCGCCGCGCCAGTTCGGTGGCGCGGATCTGATCGGCCCTGGCCGAGACCAGCTGGGCCTTGAGCGACTTGACCCGGCTTTCGTAGGGCGTCGGATCCATGCGGAACAGCACGTCACCTTTTTCCAGGATCCGGTTACCCTCCACCGGCACCTCGATCACCATGCCGCTGACTGCCGGCACTATCGGTGTGCTGACGAAGTAGCTGCGCGACACCTCGGAATAGGGGTGGTTGTAGTTCATGGTGAAGATCAGCGCGCCGATGATCACCACGCCACCGAGCACGGCAGTGGGCACCGTCCATTTGTTCAGCGGAATCTTGAAGATCTTGAAGATGGCGACGCAGATGGCGGTGTAGGTAAGGACGAGCAACAGATCCATGGCTCAGCCCTCCTGCCGCGGTGTTTCGGTTACTACCGGCGCCGCTTCCGGCGTCACCGGCGAGGCGGGCGGAGCCTGGGCGGCCAGCAGTTCGCGCAGTTCGCCGAGCTGTTGCTCCAGTGCCCGTAGCCGCGGATCGTCCACCGGCGCTGGCGGAGGACTGGCGAAGCCCCAGCCGCGATCTTCCCGGTAAAGGGTTGCCCAGATCCACAGGAAGGGCCAGATGGCATGCAGGGTGAACAGGCTGACCCAGCCTGCAACATGAATTGCATCCTGTTGCGGATGATTGCGGTGTACGGCGATCTCGTAAGGAATGTCGTGGATCGCGATCACTCCGTAGAACAGCACAACACCAACGAAAATCAGAATCCCCAGAGCGACATAGTCCAGCATTCCAGCCCCCTTGTTAGTTCTCCCCCAGAGCAGGCTAGCAAAGGGTTGGGAAGGCTGCCATTGCGTCCCGGCAAGGCATTTGGCGCGAATGCCAATGGGCGGGAAAAGCGCTTCTGTCCGAAAGTCACAATTAATTGGCCGCCTATGCCATAAACCCGTTCGGGCAGAGTGATTAGCATCCGTGCATCCGCAATACTGGCGGTTCACGGAGACCACAATGCATAACAAGACTCCCGAACAGGCACCCTTGCGCGTGCTGATTATCGGCTCCGGCTTTGCCGGCCTGGGCCTGGCCATGCGCCTGCGTCGGCAGGGCGTGGAGGATTTCCTGATCCTCGAAAAGGGCAGCGAGCCCGGCGGCACCTGGCGCGACAACACTTACCCGGGAGCGGCCTGCGATGTGCCCTCGCACCTGTACTCGTTTTCCTTCGAGCCGAAGACCGACTGGAGCCGGCGCTATGCCCCACAGGCAGAGATCTTCGCCTATGTGCGGCAGTGCGTGGCCAACCACCGGCTGCAGGCGCATATCCGCTGCAACAGCGAGGTGGCGGAAGCCCGCTTCGATGAGCAGACGGCGCTGTGGCAGGTAACCACCACCGCTGGTGCATGTTTCAGCGCTCGCGCGCTGGTCAGCGCCTGCGGCCAGCTCAACCGCCCGCTCTATCCGAAGATTGCAGGCCTGGAACGCTTCGCCGGGGAGAGTTTCCATTCGGCGCGCTGGCGGCATGACATCGACCTCAGCGGCAAGCGCGTGGCGGTGATCGGCACCGGCGCCAGTGCCATCCAGTTCGTTCCGCAGATCGTGCCCAAGGTAGCGAAACTGCATCTGTTCCAGCGCTCCGCCGCCTATGTGCTGCCCAAGCCGGATCGCGCCTACAGCCGCTTCGAGCTGGCACTGATGCAGCGCCTGCCCTGGGCGCAGAAGCTTGATCGCGGCCTGCAGTACCTCTATCACGAAGTCCGCGGGCTGGCCTTCTTCGTCCTGCCGTGGGTGATGAAACTGATGCGCGCCAGCTTCCTGCGCCAGCTGCAAAGCCAGGTGGCCGACCCGGCGCTGCGCGCCCGGCTGACCCCGGACTACCCGATGGGCTGCAAGCGCATCCTGATCAGCAATGACTACTACCCGGCGCTAGTGCAGCCGCAGACCGAGGTGGTGGGCGAGGCCATCCGCGAAGTCAGCGAGCGTGGGGTGATCACCGCCGATGGCCGCGAGCGCGAGGTGGATGTGCTGATCTACGGCACCGGCTTTGCCGCCAGCGACTTTCTCGTGCCGATGCGCATCCATGGCCTCGGCGGGCGTGAGCTGAACGAGGCCTGGCAAGAGGGCGCCGAGGCCTACAAGGGCATCAGCGTCAATGGCTTCCCCAACCTGTTCATTCTTTACGGGCCGAACACCAACCTGGGACACAACTCGATCATCTACATGCTGGAGAGCCAGTTCCCCTACGTGTTGAACTGCCTGCAGCAGCTGGAGCAGGGCGTGCGCTACCTCGACGTGCGGGCGCCGGTGCAGCAGGCCTGGAACCAGCGCCTGCAACACGCCATCGAGCATTCGGTGTGGGAGCAGGGCTGCAACAGCTGGTACAAGAATGCCGCCGGCAAGCACACCAACAACTGGTCGGGGTTCACCTTCAGCTATCGCCTGCACACGCGCCGGCCAGACTGGAGCGACTATGACCTTGTCCGTTGAGTTGCCGCGTCCACCGGGCATGGCCCAGCGCCTGCTTTCGGCCTTGCTGCGTGGCAGCACCTGGCTGCTGTTTCGCAGCGGCTTTCGCCCTGGCGTCTTGCCGGCTACCCAGCGCCGCTTGCTGCACCTGGCCACGCGCATTGCTCCGGTGGCGCGCAAGGTGCGTATCGAGCCCGGGCACATCGGCGGGGTGGCCTGCGAATGGCTGAGCCCACCGACAGACAACGGCTGGGTGTTGCTCTATCTGCACGGCGGCGCCTTCATGGTCGGCTCGCCGCAGACCCACCGCAGCATCACCAGCTACCTGGCGCGTCACGGCCAGCTGCGCGTGTGTGCGCTGGATTACCGCCTGGCGCCGGAGCATCCGTACCCGGCGGCGCCGGACGATGTGCTGGCGGCTTACCGGGCGCTGCTGGCGCAGGGGCAAGCCGCCGAGCGCATCGTCATCGCTGGCGACTCGGCAGGCGGTAACCTGACCCTGACGGCGGCCCTGCGCCTGCGCGAGCTGGGGTTGCCGCAACCGGCGGCACTGGTGTGTTTCTCGCCGGTCACCGATGTCACTGGGGCCAACCTGCCCGAGCCGCCGGCGGGCGATCCGCTGTTGCAGCCGGCCTGGCTGGGGCAGGGCGTGGATGCCTATTGCCCGCCCGGTGTGGAGCGGCGGGCTGCGGCGCTGTCGCCGCTGTATGCCGATCTGCGTGGCTTGCCGCCCCTGCTGGTGCAGGTCGGCGAGGACGAACGGCTGTTGCCGCAGAGCCTGCTGCTGCAGGAGCAGGCTGGAATCGACCTGCAGCTGGAGTGCTACCCGCGCCAGTGGCATGTGTTCCAGATCAACTGTGGTCTACTGGATATTGCCGACCTGGCATTGCAGCGGACGCTCGATTTCCTGCGTCAGCGAGGTTGCCCATGAATACCATTCTGATTACTGGCGCGGCTTCCGGTATCGGCGCAGCCACGGCGCGCCTGTTTCATTCGCGGGGCTGGCGGGTTGGCCTGCTGGATATCAACCACGCCGCACTGGCCGAGCTGGCCGCCGAACTGGGCGGGGTGTGGCACGCCGAGCTGGATGTCACCGACGCCGGCGCGGTGCGCGAGGCGCTGGCCGACTTCTGTGCCCTGCATGGCGGCCAGCTGCGCCTGCTGTTCAACTGTGCCGGTATCCTGCGCTTCGGTCATTTTGCCGAGATCAGCGTTGAGGAGCATGCACAGATCCTGCGCATCAACGTGCTCGGCCTGCTGCAGGTCAGCCATGCGGCCTTCCCCTACCTGCGTGGCACGCCAGAGGCGCAGGTGATCAACATGGGCTCGGCATCCGGGCTGTACGGCACGCCACATATGGCCAGTTATTCGGCATCCAAGTTCGCCGTGCGGGGTCTGACCGAGGCCCTGGAGCTGGAGTGGCGGCCGCACGGCATTCGCGTTGGCGACCTGATGCCGCCCTTCGTGCGCACGCCGATGGTCGAGAGCCAGCGCTTCACACCACCGGCCTTGCGCCGGCTGGGCGTGCATCTGCGCGCCGAGGACATCGCCGAGGCGGTCTGGCAGCAGGCGCAACGCTCGCAGGTGCATCGGCCGATCCACTGGCTGTTCCGCCTGATGTACTGGGCCGGGCAGCTGTCGCCGCCGGCGCTCAATCGCGGGCTGATGGCCTGGGTCAGCCGGGAGTAGGGCTGCCATGGTGCCGGCCGCCCGGCGCCAGATTTCCACTGCCGCCGCCCGTCGCCAGGCCTTCTGCCGGTGGTCTTTCCGGTCGGCAGAGCGACGTGGCAACCGCTACCCTGCAAAAGACGGTTTCGGTTCGCTCCCTGCGCAACCCGCCGTCTGCCGTGGCGCATGCGCCCGGTACTGTGCCGGTCGGGCATACCTTGGCCCGGCGTTCTCCAGGTGCCGTCAGGCGCCTCAGGCTGCCAGCCGTTGGGCAGCAGCGGTTTATCCATCGCCTGCGAGGAGGTCGTTTATGAGCACAGCCTTCCAAGATGATGCCAGCAGTCATGTTCTGCGCCGCATGAAAGAGGGCGGTTTCGATTTCGCCCGTGTCCATCCCATCGAGTTCTACGTGATCTTTCCCGACGAGGAGCGGGCCCGGCAGGCCGCCAGACAGTTCCGTGGTGAATCGCTGAATGCCCAGGTCAGTCTGCGTGATGACGGTGCCTGGCATCTGCAAGTGAGCAAGGTGATGTATGCCACCTATGCCGGTATCGGTGATTTCGAGCAGGACATGGAGTCGCTCGTCGCACCGCTTGGTGGTGTGCTGGACGGCTGGGGAGTGACCCAGGAAGTACGTCTGCCTGGAAGTTGAAAGCGGGCCGGCTGGCCCTTGCGGCCAGCCGCCGTTGCCCGGCGGTTCTGCGTTATGCCTGCGGTGCTGTGGCGCTGCGGCGCTCCAGCTGTTCCAGATAATCCACCACATCGGGGGCGCCAGCCAGGCGCAGGCCCTCGCCGAGGGCATTGGCTTCCGCCGACTCCCTGGGCAGGAGGATGAATTCCGGTGCGCCATTGTCGCGCAGCAGCGACAGGCGCGAGTAGGGCAGGCCGTTGTCCAGCAGCAGGCCCATGAACGCGGGGTCGCTCCAAGCCTGCACCGGCATGGCCAGCACGTGGTACTGGCGCTTGAGTTCGGCCAGGCCCTGGCTGTTCAGGCGGTAGCGGCTGATCTGGGCCGGCAGGGTGACTTCCAGGCCGCGCAGGCGGGCATAGACGATGGCGCTGGCGAAGGCCTCGCCGTGCTGCTCGCTGGCCCAGTACAGGCGCCGGCCATACCAGCTGGCCTGGCGCAGCTCCACCGCCTCGGCGGCCAGGAAGCGTGGCATGGCCATGCTGATGGTCTTGAGAAAGTCCTTGTAGCTGATGATGCGCACGTTGCGGCAGGGCTGGGTGGCAGCGAAGGCCTCCAGGCTGGCGAAGGCCTGGCCATCGGCCAGCGGCGTGCCGCACAGGCCGTCGATCTCGCGCAGGTCGAAATCATGCAGCTGCTGCTGTTCCAGGCTCACCACGCGCATCAGTACGGCGCGGGCTTCGGCCTTGTCTTCCTGCACCGGGCCGGAGAGCGCGTCGCGCGGCAGGTCGACCAGGCGCTGCAGGGGCGGGCCGGCCTGCCACCAGATGCTCTGCGGCGGGATCGGCAGGGCCTTGAACGGCAGGCGCAGACTGCGGGCCCGCTCGAACACCAGGCGCGGCGAACGACCGCCCAGGCCGAGGCGCTGGGCCAGGGCGGACAGGCGTGAGGCCAGGCTGGTGTTGGATTCGGACAAACTCATGACCCGCTGAGCACTCCTGGGACTTGGGTGCCAGTTTGGCAGAGCTGTTGCCGGTGCGCACTACCGATACGCTCTCGCCCGTGCTTTGCGGGCTCCGGAAGCTGCCGCTGCTGTGGCAAAATAATGCCGATCATTTCGAGGATGCCTCCATGCCCAGCCTCGTGCTGGATATTGCTCTGTCCGCAGAGCGTTTCCGCGCCGTTTACCAGGGGCGCGCCAATCGGGTCTTGCTGGTCAGTCGCGATGGTCGCAGGGTCAGCCTGCCGGCCCATCATCTGCGTCCCTTCCTGCGCCACAACGGCATCTACGGCGTGTTCGAGCTGGAGTTCAGCGCGGCCGGCGAACTGCAGGGCCTGCGCCAGCTGAGTTGAACAGGCGGTCGGGGATTCCTTATTACTCCCTTGCCTCGCCCGATGCTAGTACGCACGGCTATAATCGCGGCCTGCTTCCCACTGCCATGACCGAGCAAAACCACCCATGTACGAGCTGGCCCGCGCCCTGTTGTTCAAGCTGTCCCCGGAAACTTCCCACGAGCTGTCCATCGATCTGATCGGCGCCGGTGGCCGTCTGGGGCTCAATGGCCTGCTGTGCAAGGCGCCTGTGAGCCTGCCGACCAAGGTGATGGGCCTGGAGTTTGCCAACCCGGTTGGCCTGGCCGCTGGCCTGGACAAGAACGGCGACGCCATCGACGGCTTCGCCCAGCTCGGCTTCGGTTTCGTCGAGATCGGCACCGTGACCCCGCGTCCGCAGCCGGGCAACCCCAAGCCGCGCCTGTTCCGTCTGCCGGAAGCCACGGCGATCATCAACCGCATGGGCTTCAACAACCACGGTGTCGACCACCTGCTGGCGCGGGTGCAGGCGGCCAAGTACCGCGGCGTGCTGGGCATCAACATCGGCAAGAACTTCGATACCCCGGTCGAGCGTGCCGTGGACGACTACCTGATTTGCCTGGACAAGGTCTATGCCCACGCCAGCTATGTCACGGTCAACGTCAGCTCGCCGAACACTCCGGGGCTGCGCAGCCTGCAGTTCGGCGACTCGCTCAAGCAGCTGCTCGAAGCTCTGCGCCAGCGCCAGGAAGATCTGGCCGTGCGGCATGGCAAGCGGGTGCCGCTGGCGATCAAGATTGCCCCGGACATGAGCGACGAGGAAACCGTGCAGGTGGCCCAGGCGCTGATCGAAACCGGCATGGACGGCGTCATCGCCACCAACACCACCCTGGGCCGCGAGGGCGTGGAGAACCTGCCGTTCGGCAATGAGGCCGGTGGTCTTTCCGGTGCGCCGGTGCGTGACAAGAGTACCCACACCGTGCGCGTGCTGGCTGGCGAGCTGAAGGGGCGTCTGCCGATCATCGCTGCCGGCGGTATCACCGAGGGCGCACATGCGGCTGAGAAAATCGCCGCCGGTGCCAGCCTGGTACAGATCTATTCCGGGTTCATCTACCGTGGCCCGGCGCTGATTCGCGAGGCGGTGGACGCCATCGCCGCGCAGCGGGCATAAGCGAGGGGCATAAAAAAGGGCCCCTGAGGGGCCCTTGGGCTTGCGCCCACCGCCCGGATGGGGCGGCCTGGTGAAGTCGGGGTGATCCTGTTCAGCCGACGGCGTGCAGTTCGTTGAGTCTATGGAGGCCGGCAGTGCCGGTCAGTCCGTCCCAGTTGTCGCCGCGGCCTTCGCGCCAGCCGTTGATCCAGGCTTGGCGAGTGGAGGCGTGAGTGAAAGGACACAGGTCGCGGGATTTGCCATGAATGCCGTGCTGATAACCGCGCAAGAAAGCTCGTTCCAACGGATCACGCTTAAGTCTTCTCATCGGGTGTTGCCCTCACTGTTGACTGTTATGTCCCGTGGGCTCCTCTCGGAGCCCGGCAGAAAGGCTCTGCCGGTGGGGTTCGCTGCCGGCGTGGCGAACCGCCTGCCGGTACCATTGCGGCACCGGCCTGAGTTGATTTCTAACGAATGCACTGGGGCCTGTGAATGATCGTTTTGTCATAAGGACGTAACGCATTCAGGGCTGGGGCCATAAGCTTTGGCCGGTTTTTCCCGGGGTTTTGCCCCGGCCCCCCGCCATACGGGAGCCGCGCCGAAGTGTGGCGGCTTTTTGCTATTGCAAATGGCTCGTATTGGCGGGGTGTTTTATTCCGACGAAGGGTCGCCGCGCGACGTTCTGTCACATATTTTGGCTAGCAAGCCTTCACTTATTACTGGATGCACCATGTCCGACCGTTACGAACTGATTCTGACCTGCCCGAAAAGCCTGGAAAGCCTGCTGGCCGAAGAGGCCGCCGGTCTGGGCCTCGAGGAAGTCCGCGAGCAGACCGCAGCGGTACGCGGCTTTGCCGGCCTGGAAACGGCCTACCGGCTGTGCCTCTGGTCACGCCTGGCCAACCGCGTGCTGCTGGTGCTGCGACGCTTCCCGGTGGTGGATGCCGAGTCGCTCTACCAGGGCGTACTGGCGGTGGACTGGGCCGAGCACCTGGAACCTTCCGGCACCCTGGCGGTGGAGTTCAGCGGCAACGGCTCGGGTATCGACAACACCCACTTCGGCGCCCTCAAGGTCAAGGACGCCATGGTCGACAAGCTGCGCACGGCCGACGGCACGCGCCCGTCGATCGACAAGATCGACCCGGATCTGCGCGTGCACCTGCGCCTGGATCGTGGCGAGGCGGTGCTGTCCATCGACCTTTCCGGCCACAGCCTGCACCAGCGCGGCTACCGCCTGCAGCAGGGCGCCGCGCCGCTCAAGGAAAACCTCGCCGCGGCCATCCTGATCCGCGCCGGCTGGCCGCGCATCGCCGCCGAGGGCGGTGCCCTGGCCGACCCGATGTGCGGGGTCGGCACCTTCCTGGTGGAGGCGGCGATGATGGCCGCCGACCTGGCGCCCAACCTCAAGCGCGAGCGCTGGGGCTTCTCCAGCTGGCTCGGCCATGTGCCGGCGCTGTGGAAGAAGCTGCACGCCGAGGCCGAGACCCGTGCCGCCGCCGGCCTGGCCAAGCCACCGCTGTGGATTCGCGGCTACGAGGCCGATCCGCGGCTGATCACCCCGGCGCGCAACAACATCGAACGTGCCGGCCTCGGCGACTGGGTCAAGCTGTACCAGGGCGAACTGGCCACCTTCGAACCGCGTCCGGACAAGAACCAGACCGGCCTGATCATCAGCAACCCGCCCTATGGCGAGCGCCTGGGCGACGAAGCGAGCCTGCTGTACCTCTACCAGAACCTCGGCGAGCGCCTGCGTCAGAGCTGCCTGAACTGGGAGGCGGCGGTGTTCACCGGCGCGCCCGAACTGGGCAAGCGCATGGGCCTGCGCAGCCACAAGCAGTACGCCTTCTGGAACGGTGCGCTGCCGTGCAAGCTGCTGCTGTTCAAGGTGCTGCCGGAACAGTTCGTCACCGGCGAGCGCCGCCCGGCCAGCACCGTGCGTGAAGGCCAGGAGCCGGCCGTAGCGGTAGCCAGCCAGGCAGCGCGGCTGTCCGAAGGCGGGCAGATGTTCGCCAACCGCCTGCAGAAGAACCTCAAGAGCCTGGGCAAGTGGGCGAAGAAGGCCGGCATCGAGTGCTACCGCCTGTACGACGCCGACATGCCGGAATATGCCCTGGCCATCGACCTGTACCGCGACTGGGTGCACGTGCAGGAATACGCGCCGCCGCGTTCCATCGACCCGGACAAGGCCCAGGCGCGTTTGCTCGATGCCCTGGCGGCCATTCCGGTGGCGCTCGGCATCGCGCCCGATAAAGTGGTGATCAAGCGCCGCGAGCGCCAGAGTGGCACCAAGCAGTACGAGCGCCAGGCCAGCCAGGGCCAGTTCATGGAAGTCAGCGAGGGCGGCGCCAAGCTGCTGGTCAACCTCACCGACTATCTGGACACCGGCCTGTTCCTCGACCACCGCCCGCTGCGCCTGCGTATCCAGAAGGAAGCCGCCGGCAAGCGCTTCCTCAACCTGTTCTGCTACACCGCCACGGCCACCGTGCATGCGGCCAAGGGCGGCGCGCGCAGCACCACCAGCGTCGACCTGTCGAAGACCTACCTGGACTGGGCGCGGCGCAACCTGTCGCTGAACGGTTTTTCCGACAAGCACAAGCTGGAACAGGGCGATGTGATGGCCTGGCTGGAGGCCGACCGCGGCGAGTACGAACTGATCTTCATCGACCCGCCGACCTTCTCCAACTCCAAGCGCATGGACGGGGTGTTCGACGTGCAGCGCGACCATGTGCGTCTGCTCGATCTGGCCATGAGTCGCCTGGCACCGGGCGGGGTGCTGTACTTCTCCAACAACTTCCGCAAGTTCGTGCTGGATGAAGGATTGGCGACGCGCTATGGGGTGGAGGAGATCAGCGAGCAGACCCTGGATCAGGATTTTGCCCGCAACGCCAAGATTCACCGGGCCTGGCGTCTGACGGCGCGCTAGAAACAGTAGTGGCGGTACGATGGCCGAGATGGCGAGCATGCAGGGCAAGACGGGAGGCACCGACAGCAATCTGAATGCCTGGCTGGTCGCCGTGCTGGCGTGCCTGGGTGGGCTGTCGCTGAGCGTGGCGCTGAGCGTGGCGACCGGCAGCTTCCATCAGCGCCAGCTGGAGCAGCGCTTCGCCTGGGCCGCCAGCGAGCGGGCCGCGGCCATGCAGGCCAGCTTCAGTGCCCATGTGGCTGATCTGGACGGCACCCGGCGGTTTTTCATCAATGCCGACGAGGTGACCTTCAGCGAATTCGCCGGCTATGCCGGTGGCTTGCTCAATCGCACCCTGTCCTACGCCTGGTTGCCCCGGGTGGAGGCTGCCCAGCGCGACAGCTTCGAGGCGCAAGCCCGGGCGGCGGGCTATCCGGGCTTCACCATTCGTGACTTGACCGAGCAGGGTACGCTGCAGCCGGCAGCCAGCCGCGCGGAGCATTTTCCGGTGCGCTACCTGGTGCCGATCCAGACTTTCGATGCGGTGCTGGGCCTCGACATGAACTCGCAGCAGGCGCGCCGGGAGACCCTCGAGCGGGCCCGGCACAATGGCTTCATGGCGACTTCCGGGGTGATTCGCTTCGTCGCGGCCAGCGCTGCCGACCGCGATGGCCTGCTGCTGATGGCGCCGATCTTCCGCGGGAGCCAGCCGCTGTCGGGCAGTCCGTTGCCGGCGCAGTCCCTGCGCGGCTTCGTGGTGGCCTTTCTCAGCCTGCACCAGCTGCTGGAGGATGGTGGCAGTGCCCAAAGCGAGCGCAATCTCAGCCTGGAAGTGCACGATACCAGCCGCCTCAGTGGCGAGGCGCTGCACTACCGCTCGCCGGCCCCGGCGGCGGACAGCCCGCTGCTGCTGCGTCGTGAGCTGCAGCTGGCCGATCGCCGCTACGAGCTGAGCATCCGCCCCACGGCAGCGTTTCTGGCGGCCAACAGCAACCGCGATCAGGCCATCCTGCTGACCGCCGGGGTGCTGCTCAGTCTGCTGCTGGGCGTGCTGTTGTTCACCTTGGTCAGCCAGCGCCAGCGCGCCCGCAGCCTGGTCGCCCAGCGCACCCTGGAACTGCGCAGTCGCGAGCGCGAGCTGGCGATCAGCGAGCAGCGCTGGAGCTTTGCCCTGGATGGTGCCGGCGATGGTGTGTGGGACTGGGATCTCGACCGCGACCGCATCTTTCTCTCCGATAGCTGCACGGGCATGCTCGGCTATAGCGCGGACGAGATCGGCGATGATCGCGCGGCCTGGCAGCAACTGCTGCATCCGGACGACCTGCCCGCCTGCCTGCAGGCCCTGCAACTGCATCTGCAGGGGCAGACGGAGTTCTTCCGCCACGAGTACCGCATGCGCTGCCGTGATGGCGCCTGGAAATGGATTCTCGGTCGCGGCAAGGTGATGGAGCGCGCGGCCGACGGCAGGCCGCTGCGCATTATTGGCACGCAGTCCGATATCCGCTGGCGCAAGGCCGCCGAGCTGGAGCTGGCGCGGGTCAACGCCTATCTGCATGGCATCCTCGATGCCGCGACCCAGGTGGCCATCATCGCCACCGATCTGGATGGCACCATTCGCACCTTCAACGCCGGAGCCGAACGCATGCTCGGCTATAGCGCCGAGGAACTGGTCGGCCAGGCGACGCCGGAGCGTTTGCACCTGCGCGAAGAAATCGACCAGCGCTCCCGTGAGCTGAGCCTGCGCTATGGCAAACCGATCAACGGTTTCGAGGCATTCGTGGCGGTGACCCAGGCCGAGAAGGGGCACGACGAGCGCGAGTGGACCTATGTGCGGCGCGATGGCAGTCGCCTGGTGGTCAACCTGATCGTCACCAGCGTGCGCGACGAGAGCGGCGAGCTGATCGGCTTTCTCGGCATCGCTGCCGACATCACCGAGCGCCGGCGCGTGCGCCAGGTGCTGGAGGAGCGTGATCGGCGCATGGAAATGCTCATGGCCAGCGTGCCGGGGGCGATCTACCAGTACCGCCGCCAGGCCGACGGCAGCTCCAGCTTCCCCTATGCCAGTGCCGGCATCCGGGCCATCTACGAGATCGAGCCGGAGGTGCTGCGCAGCGATGCCAGCTCGGTCTTTGCGCGCATTCATCCGGATGATTTCGAGCGGGTGAGCAGCAGTATCCGGGTTTCTGCCGAGCAGTTGCAGCCCTGGTGCCAGGACTACCGGGTGCTGTTGCCGGTGCGCGGGCTGCGCTGGCTACGCGGCGAGGCCACGCCGGAGGCGCTGGCCGACGGCGGGGTGCTGTGGCATGGCTACCTGACCGATATCACCGGGCTCAAGCTGGTGGAGCAGGAACTGCGCGCCCTGTCGATCACCGATGCGCTGACCGGGGTGCACAACCGACGTTACTTCCAGGAGCGCCTGGAGGCCGAAATCGCCCGGGTGCAGCGCTTTGGCGGCGAGCTGTCGGTGGTAATGCTGGATATCGACCACTTCAAGCAGATCAACGACCGCTTCGGCCACGAAGCCGGCGACCGGGTGCTCAAGGCACTTTGCGAGCGCCTGCGTCAGCGCCTGCGTGGCATCGACGTGTTCTGCCGGCTGGGCGGCGAGGAATTCATCGTGCTTTGCCCGAGCACCAGCGCCGCGCAGGCCATGGCCTTGGCCAGCAGCCTGTGGCAGGTGCTGCGTAGTGAACCGGTGGAGGGCGTGGGCCGGGTCAGCGCCAGCTTCGGCGTGGCCAGCTGGCGCCCGGGTGAGGGCGCCGATGGCATGTTGCGGCGGGTCGACTCGCGCGTCTACGCGGCCAAGCAGGCCGGACGTGACCAGGTGCTGGGCGAGCCGGACTGAGCCTGCCCACCCTTGTTGCCTCAGCGCAGGGCGGGTTGCTTGTACAGTTCCAGGAGGATCTGGTCGAGCACCTGGGAGGCGCCCCAGGGCTTCGGGTCGTTGAGGATCGCCGAGACCGCCCAGGTGTTGCCGTTGCTGTCGCGGGTGAAACCGGCGATGGCGCGCACGTTGTTCAGGGTGCCGGTCTTGATATGGCCTTCGCCGACCAGGGCGGTGCGCCGCAGGCGCTTGCGCATGGTGCCGTCCATGGCTACCAGCGGCAGCGAGGAAATGAACTCGGGGGCGTAGGGGCTGTGCCAGGCGGCCTGTAGCATGGCGGCCATCTCGCGGGTGCTGACCCGCTCGTCGCGCGACAGCCCGGAGCCGTTCTCGATCACCAGGTGGCTGGCGGTGATGCCCTTGCGCGCCAGCCAGGCGCGGATCGCCCGCTGCGCCGCCTTGGAGTCGTCGGCATCGGCCTTGTCGCGGAACTGCGCGCCGATGCTGAGGAACAGCTGGCGGGCCATGGTGTTGTTACTGTACTTGTTGATGTCGCGGATGATCTCCGGCAGATCCGGCGAATAGGCGCGGGCCAGCAGGCGGGCGCTCTTCGGCACGCTGCCCTGGCGATCCTTGCCCATGATGCTGCCGCCCAGCTCCTGCCAGATCGCCCGCACGGCACCGGCGGCGTAGCCGGGGTGGTCGAGCAGCGACAGGTAGGTCTGCGCGCTGCAGCCTTCGGCCAGCTTGCCGGTGACCACCAGGGTGGTGCCGTCGTACTGGGTCACCGGGTTGAAGCGCACGTCCGGCCAGCCCGGGCACTTGGCGGCCGGCAGCGCCTTGACCTGGTTGTCGATGCGCACGTTGGTCAGCGGCGGCTCCATCATCACGCTGACCTTGCCGCCATCGGTGCGGGTGATCAGGCGCACGGCCTTGAGGTTGATCAGCAGGGCATCGGGGCCGACCAGGAACGGCTTGTTCTTGTCGCCGCCGTCGTCGTTGAACACTGGCAGTTGCGGCTGGACGAAGCGGTCGCGGTCGAGGATCAGGTCGCCGGTGACCTGCTGCACACCGTTGGCGCGCAGGTCGCGCATCATCAGCCAGAGCTTCTCCATGTTCAGCTTGGGATCGCCGCCACCCTTGAGGTAGAGGTTGCCGTTGAGCACGCCGTTCTTCAGCGGGCCGTCGGCGTAGAACTCGGTCTGCCAGTGGTAGGTGGGGCCGAGCAGCTCGAGGGCGGCATAGGTGGTGACCAGTTTCATGGTCGAGGCCGGGTTCACCGACACATCGGCGTTGTAGACGATGCTGGTGCCGGGGCCGGTGAGCGGGATGGCCACCAGCGACAGGCTATTGACCCCCAGCTTGTTGGCCTTGAGGGCCTGCTGCACCTTGGCCGGCAGGCTGTTGCTGACGGCGGCGTGGGCGGGAAGGGCGAAGGGCAGAAGCAGACTGGCGAGGGCGAGGCGACGAAGCGATCTGATCATTGAAGAAGCCGTACGAGATGAAGAGAAACCCGGCTGGTAGACGCTCGGGTGGCTTGGCGAATTGCCGCGCATTATGCCCCAGGCCTGCTCCTTGTGGGCGCTTTCACCTGGTCTGGCAGTGCCCGTCGCGGCGTTTTTTTCCGACTTTTCGGTCAATGGACGGGCGGCCGACGCGGCAAACTGCTAGAGTGCCGCCGGTAATTTCTATTGAGTGTTGAGGAGTTTTACATGGCCACTAACCGTTCCCGCCGTCTGCGCAAGAAACTCTGCGTCGACGAATTCCAGGAGCTGGGCTGCGAGCTGAACCTGAGCTTCCGCGATGGCCTGTCCGACGCCGAGATGGATGCCTTCGTCGACGCCTTCCTGGACGAAGCCGTTGCTGGCAACGGTCTGGGCTATGTCGGTGGCGATGACTACGGCTTCGTCTGCCTGGGCAAGCGTGGCTCGATGAACGCCGAGCAGCGCACCCAGCTGGATGCCTGGCTCAAGGCCCGCGGTGAGCTGACTGGCTACACCCTGAGTCCGCTGATGGACGTGTGGTATCCGGAGAATCCGGTCAACGCCTGACCCGCGTAGCATGGCAGTCCGCCAAGCAACAAAAAGCCCGACCTAGGTCGGGCTTTTTGTTGGCTGCGAATCGTTGTTCTCAGGCCAGGCCGGCCTTGCCGAGAATGGCGGCGACGTCCACCGTATCGATCTGCTCCGGGCGCAGGTAGCGCTCGGCGTACTGCTGATAGATGCCGGCCTGGACGAACAGGCCGAACAGCTCCGGGTCGACATGGGCGCCGCGGCACATGCCGGCCATGATGTTGAGCGACTCGGTCAGGGTCTTGCCCTTCTTGTACGGGCGATCCACGGCGGTAAGCGCCTCGAAGATATCGGCAATCGCCATCATCCGCGCCGGCAGGCTCATGTCCTCGCGCTTCAGGCGTTTCGGGTAGCCGCTGCCGTCCATCTTCTCGTGGTGACCGCCGGCGATCTCGGCGACGTTGGCCAGGTGCGGCGGGAAGGGCAGGTAGTTGAGCATGCGGATGGTCTGCACCATGTGCCCGTTGATGATGAAGCGCTCTTCGTTGGTCAGGGTACCGCGGCCGATGCCGAGGTTGTACAGCTCGCCGCGGTTGAGCTTGTACTGCGGCACGTCGAGCTTGAAGCCCCAGGGGTTGTCGGCCGGGATCAGCTCGCTGGCCGGACGCTCCAGCAGGTGTTCCGGCTTGTCGCCGAGCAGCTGCTCCTGCGCTGGCAGGGACGGCGCCGGGGTGCGTGCCTGGCGCTGGTTCTCCTCCCAGGACACGCCGATGCGGTCGTCCAGGGTGCGCGTCCAGGTGCGTGCGCCGATCGTGCGCAGGCGCTCCATGTCGGCATCGGCCATGGCTTCGCCGCCCAGGTTGCAGCGCGCGATAAAGGCGAATTCGTCGTCCAGGGCAGCCAGGGTCGCGTCGCGCAGATCGGCCAGATTGTTCTCTGTGCCGCCCTTGGCCAGGTCCTCCCAGTAGGTGATCCAGGCGTCGCGCTTGAGTACCTCGAAGCGCATGCGCACTTCGTGGATACGGTCATAGATGGTTTCCAGCTTGGTCGCCTTGTCCACCACATACTCGGGGGTGGTGACCTTGCCGCAGTCGTGCAGCCAGGCGGCGATATGCAGGGCTTCCCATTCCTCGTCGCTCGGCTGGTAGTCGCGGAACGGCGCCTCTTCGCTCTCGGCGGCGGCGCGGGCGAGCATCAGGGTCAGTTCCGGCACCCGCTGGCAGTGGCCGCCGGTGTAGGGGCTCTTGGCGTCGATGGCGCCGGCGATCAGCTGGATGAAGGCGTCCAGCAGCTTCTTCTGTTGTTCCAGCAAGCGCTGGCTTTCGATGCACAGCGCAGCGACCCCGGATACCGCCTCGACGAAGGCGATGCGCTCCGGGCTGAGCATGGCCTGGTCGGCGGCGTCGCCGCTGTCGCGATGCAGCAGTACCAGCACGCCGACCGTCTCGCCCTGGCGGTTGTGCAGGCCGCTGCTGACCAGGTGCACGCGTGGGCTGTCGAGGGTGTGCAGCAGGCTCTGGATGCCGTCGGCCTGATCGAAGCCGAGCGGTACCACCTCGCTCGGGCCGCCCTTGGCCGGGCCGCGCAGCCAGGCGGGCAGTTCGCTCTCGGCCGGGTCGTAGCTGGGGATGTGGTGCTCCTCCAGGTTGTGCTGTTCGTCGTTGATGAACAGGCCGTGGGGCTCCAGCCGGCCGTTGCCGGCATCGCGCAGGTAGAGCAGGCCGGCGTCGGCCTCGCTGAGGTCGACCGTTTCCTTGAGCACACGGCGCAGCAGGGCGTCGAAGCGGGTTTCCGCGGACAGGCTGGCGGTGATCTCGAGGAAGCTCGACAGGGTGTCCTTCATCTTGGCCATGGCCACGGCCAGCTGATCGACCTCCAGTACCAGCGAGCGGCCGCTGGCCGGGTGGTCGAAGTTGAAGCTGCGGATCGCCTCGGCCTCGCTGACCAGGGCGCGCAGTGGGCGGACGATGCTGCGCGAGAGCATCCAGCCCAGCGGAATGCACAGCAGCAGAATGCCCAGGGTGATCATCGCGCCCTGCCAGCGGATACGGTAGGCGTCGGCCAGCAACTCGTCCTCGGGGGCCAGCAGGGCCAGGCGCAGGCCATTGGGGCCGCCCTCGGCGATGTTCGAGTAGGACAGCTGCCAGTGGCGGTGATCGAGCTTGATGCCGCCCTGGCGATCCTTCTGCAGGCCGCGCTGGAACAGCTCGCCGAGGGCCGGGCTGAGCTGCTCGACCTTGGCCAGGTGAGTGGTACCGTTCTTGACGATCAGCTTGCTGATGTCGGGGTAGGCCGCCGCCGAGCCGTCCGGGCTGTACAGCACCACCTCGGTGGACGGGGTGACCTTGTGCTTGGCCAGGGTGGCGGAGAGGTCGGCCAGGGTGAGATCTGCCCCCATCACCACCTGGTTGCGGCTGACCCGTGCCAGGGTGGTGCCGATATCACCACTGGAGAAGAACACATAGGGCGCGGTAGTGATCTGATCGCCGTTGTCCTTGGCCATCTGGTACCAGGGGCGGGTGCGCGGGTCATAGGTTTCGTTGAGGTTCTGCCGGCGGCTGATGAGCTGCAGTTGCTCGTCCAGGTACTGGTACTCGGAGATCGGTCGCGCCGAGCCGGTGCGGTCGATGCTCCACACCTGATAGGTAGCAGTCGGCGGGGCGTCGAAGATGGTCTTGAGGCGTTCGTTGCGCAGCGGCCGCAGCATGAAGAAGTCGCCATCCGGGTAGCCCAGGTAGAGCGCGGCCAGCTTGGGGTTGTCGCGCAGGGCCTGGGCGAACTGTGGCAGCAGATCCTGGCGCTGGTAGCTGTCGGTGACCTGGTTTTCCTCGTTGAGCACCAGCAGGGCCAGCAGGTGGCGAATCGGCTGGTAGGTGTGCTGCAGGTCGGCCTCGACCTCTTCGCGTACCTGGTTGAACAGCTGGGAACTGCTGGAGAGGATGATCTGGCTGGTCTGGTGGTAGTTGAACAGGCCGAGCACCACGCCGGTCAACAACAGCAGGACGGTGAACAGGAAGCTGATATGCACATGCAGGGGGAAACGGCGTTCGGGGCTTCGGGACTTGGTGTGCATGTGCCTCACTCCATTGACTGCATCGAGGGAACAGGGAAACAGCATAGTGAGGCGGCGCGTATTGTGCCCCCCCATCGTCCATTGTCTATTGCTGTGGGGGTGTGCTCTGCCGGCTGCGCTGCAGCCAGTGCTCCAGGCCGTAGATCAGCAGGCTCACCAGAATGGCCAGCACCACGCCGATCAGGCAATTGAGCAGGCGCAGCTGCGGCAGGTGCCAGTCCTGCGACAGGCTTTCGGCCAGCAGCACGAAACTCAGGGTCACCTGCAGCACGAACAGCCCGTAGTTGTGGGCCTGGAAGGCGCGGCTGAGCATGATCAGCGGCAGGATGGTCGCCACCATCAGCGGCGGGCTCTGCAGGCTGTGGCCGAAGTAGATCAGCAGCACTGCGGCGCACAGGCAGCCCATGCTCAGCTGCACGGCGCGCACCAGGCTGCCCTTGAGTTCCAGCTGCAGGGTGCTGATCACGGCAATGGTCAGCCAGTAGCCGCGTGGCAGCTGGGCCAGGTTGACGATCAGCCCGGCCAGCGCGCAGGTCAGCGCGCAGCGCAGTGCATGCAGGCGCCAGCGTTGCTCCGGCAGGCGCTGAGCATGGCGCTTGAGCACCTTGTACAGGCTGACGACGCGCGGCATGTAGGGCCAGGTGCGCAGGCCATGCAGGCCGCGCAGGCCGAAGGCGAGGAGCATCACCCAGAGCCCGCCGAGGGTGAACAGCATGGCCACCGCATAGGGGTTGTCGAGGTTGCCCAGGCCGTACTGGCCCTGGCCCAGGCACAGGCACACGGTGAGGCCGATGCCGAGCTTGCCGGCCTCGCTGCCCAGGCGCTGCAGCCAGGCCAGCCCGGCACCATAGAGGGCGAAGATGCCGAGGCTGATCAGCGGATGGGTGGCAGCCCAGAAGCCCAGGCCGGCGCTGCAGGCGCCGAGCAGGGTGAGCAGCAGCATGCGCAGCATGCCGAAACGGTGCAGCGGGTTGGGCTGGGCGGCCTGGAAGGCGCCGGCCGAGGCCCAGAGGAAGCCGGGATGGCCGCTGAACAGGCCCAGCAGCAGCGGCAGTGCGCAGCCCAGACCGGCGATCACCGCCGGGCCCCAGGCGGGGGGGCCGGCGTGCCAGCTGACGATCTGCCGCAGCACGGTCTTCATGGCTATACCGGGCTGGAACGGCCGGTCATTTCCCGGGCCATTTCGGTGGCATAGCTGTCGGTCATCCCGGCGATGAAGTCGATCATGCGCAGGAAGGCGCGGTGCAGGGGCCAGCCCGGGTCGGGGGCGTTGTGCCCGAGGAGGTCGAGGATGCGCTGATTCTTGAACGATGGCGTGCGCCCGCCATGCTGTTCCAGGGCGGCGCCGCAGAAGGCATTGAGGAGGATTTCCAGGGTGGTGTAGGCGCCGATCTCGTGCAGGGTCTTGCGCTTGTCCTGGAAGATCTTTTCCCGCGCCATGGCCTTGGCCTGTTGCACGCAGCGCTTGGCCGGGCCGTGCATGTGTTCGACCAGGTCGCCGTTCAGCTGGCCGCGCAGCAGCGCCGGCTGCTGCTCGACGAAGGCGTGGGCGGCGGCATTGGTCAGGTGTTCGATGGCCTTGCCGCGCAGGATCGCCAGCTTGCGCCGGCGCGAGTCCTGCGGGCCGAGCTGGCGATAGGTTTCCGGCAGGTCGTCGCCGACCAGGCCGAGCAGCAGGGCCTCGACCTCGCGGTAGTCGAGCAGCTCCATTTCCAGGCCGTCTTCCAGGTCGATCAGGCCATAGCAGATGTCGTCCGCCGCCTCCATCAGGTAGACCAGCGGGTGGCGGGCCCAGCGCTGCTCCTCGATCTGCGGCAGGCCGAGTTTGGCGGCGATCTGTTCGAGCAGCGGCAGCTCGCTCTGGTAGCAGCCGAACTTGTGCTTCTTGTAGCCCAGGGCCTCGGCATGACGGGCCGTCCAGGGGTACTTCAGATAGCTGCCGAGGGTGGCGTAGGTGAGGCGGGTGCCGCCGTCGAACTGGTGATATTCCAGCTGGGTCAGTACGCGAAAGCCCTGGGCGTTGCCCTCGAAATTGAGGAAGTCGCCGCGTTCGGCCTCGCTCATCGCGTCCAGCCAGCCGCGTCCGGCGGCCTGCTGGAACCAGTGGCGGATGGCGTCTTCGCCGGAGTGGCCGAACGGCGGGTTGCCGATGTCGTGGGCCAGGCAGGCGGACTGCACCACCACGCCGAGGTCGACCGGGTCGCACCAGTCCGGCAGCTCGTCGCGGATCATCTCGCCGACGCGCATGCCCAAGGAGCGGCCGACGCAACTGACTTCCAGCGAGTGGGTCAGACGGGTATGGATGTGGTCGTTGCTGGACACCGGGTGCACCTGGGTCTTGCGCCCCAGGCGGCGGAAGGCACCGGAGAAGATGATGCGGTCGTGATCCTTGTGGAACGGGCTGCGGCCCAGCTCGGCGGAGCTGTGTACCGGTTTGCCGAGGCGTTCGCGGGTGAGCAGGGTGTTCCAGTCCAAGGGCTGTCCTCGCCAGTCAGTCGGCTCTAGCTTCGGGCTTCGCGCGATGAGCTGCAAGGGCCGTTGGCGCCCGACCGACGGTATTTTGGCCTCGATAGGCACGTTGTGATCACAGTGCTATCGTAATGCCATCGCGTACTAAGCCAATAACAAGAGATAACAGCACGTGATTACAGAAGCTGCCATGCCTCAGGATTTGCAGCAGCAGTTACGCATCCGCCGTTTTCTGATGAGTCTGGCGATGTACGTTCTGGCTGTCGTTCCGCAAGCTGTCTCGCTGTACGCCGGTGTTTCGCCGAGCTGGGTGATGATGACCTGGGCGCTGATCGCCGTGGTAACCAACCTCAGCTTTTACCTGCTGTTCCGCTACAACCTCAACCTGCACTTCAAAGACCCCAGCCTGACCATCGCGCAGATGCTGGCGGCGATTGCCATGGTGCTGTTTACCCAGCTCTATGCCGGACAGGGGCGTGGCGCCTACCTGGTGGTGCTGCTGATCATCATGGTGTTTGGCACGTTCAAGCTGCATACCCGCCAGCTATTGGTGCTCAGCTTTGTGACCATTGCCGCTTATGCCGCGACCCTGCCGCTTATTCGCATGCTCGAAGGCGAGCGTTTCAATCTGGCGGTGGAGATGATCCTGTGGTGCAGCTTCTCTGCCTTCCTGCCCTTCATCTCGGTACTGGGCGGCAATATCAGCGATCTGCGCAAGAAGCTGATGGCGAGCAACGCGCAGTTGCAGGAAGTGCTGCAGCAGGTTACCGAGCTGGCCACCCATGACGAGTTGACCGGCGTCTACAACCGCCGCTACCTGCTGGAAATGCTCAACCACGAGAAGAATCGTACCGATCGGGGGGGCGGCGGCTTCTGCGTGTGCCTGTTCGATATCGATCACTTCAAGCGGGTCAACGACAGCCATGGCCACCCGGCTGGCGATACGGTGCTGAAGACCTTCGCCGCCACGGTCGAGCCGCTGCTGCGCAGCACCGACTTCTTTGCCCGTTATGGTGGCGAGGAGTTCCTCCTGTTCCTGCCGCAGACCTCGCTGGAGATGGCCCAGCACTGCATCAAGCGCATTCAGGATGCTCTGGCCGAGACCTGTTACGAGGGCTTCGCCGCGGACTTCCGGATCACCACCTCGATTGGCGTGGCCCAGTACTACCTGCAGGAAACCGTGCCGGGGCTGATCGAGCGGGCCGACAAGGCGCTGTACCGGGCCAAGCAGAATGGCCGCAACCGCATGGAGCTGGCGGCTTTTGCCCGGCCCCTGTTGATCTGAGCCTCAGAAGCCGGCGGCGTCGATATCCAGCAACAGCAGGCGCTGGCCGTTGTCGATGAACTGGCCGGCGGTGAGGCAGTACTGGTTGGTGGTGGCGTCGCGGTAAGTGCTCGACAGCGTCAGGCGGCGTTCTTCCCAGCCCTCGGCCAGCAACTGGTAGAAATAGGGCCGCCATGACCAGTTGTGGCCCAGGTAGCGCAAGTCCTCCTGCCAGCCCTGGCCGTTCCACTCCAGGTTGGGGGTGAGCTGGGTGCCGTGGCGGTCGCACTGGTAGATGCGCAGCAGCCAGGGGAAATCGCCGGGGGCGGGCAGACTGTGTGCTGCGCCGCCGCGCTCGATCCAGTCCTTGAGCAGGGTCATCAGTTCGTTGAGCTGCTGGCGCAGGCTCATCAGGCGCACCCGCTCGGCCAGTTTGCGCTGCACATAGCGGTCGCGCAGCTCGGCAAAGCGTTCGACGAAGGCATCCGCGGCAAAGAACTGCAGTTCCGGCCTGGCGAACAGGTAGCCCTGCACGTAGCGCGCCCCGCATTCCAGGGCGAAGTCCAGTTCGGCTTCGGTTTCCACCCCTTCGGCGATGATCCAGCAGCCGGTCTTCTCGGCCATCTGCGCCAGGGCCTTGACCACTTCGCCGCTGGGGCCGCCGCGGGCGGCTTCCTGGAACAGGCGCATATCCAGCTTGAGGATGTCCGGCTGCAGGGCCAGTACCCGATCCAGCTGCGAATAGCCGGCGCCGAAATCGTCGATGGCGATGCGCGCGCCGGCTTCACGGTAACGTGCTACCACGCTGGCCAGCTTCTGGCTGTCGCCGCCCAGTTCGGTGATTTCAAAGACGACACGTGCCGGATCGATTCCGCTCTGTTTCAGCTGCTTGAGGCTGGGCAGCGGCTGATTGGGGCGCAGGCGGCTGATCCAGCGCGGGGAGATGTTGACGCTGAGAAACCATTCGAGCGGTGCCTGATGCAGGCGACCGAAGGCATCCTCGCGAATCTGCCGGTCGAGGCGGCGCAGCACGGCAGGCGATACCCGTGGGTCGGTGAACAGCGGGCCGACCGACCGCAGGCTGCCATCCTCCTGGCGCAGGCGCCCCAGTGCCTCGATGCCGGCGATCAGGCCGGTGGCAGTATCGATAAAGGGCTGGAAGCTGGCGAGCGGTTGCCCGTCGATCACGGAGACATCCTTAGCTGTACGGTGAGGCGCATGGGCGCTTGGCCGCACTGACATAGCAAGAATGTGGCCAGTTGTCCGTCAGGTCAGTTTCCTATTGGGCGCAGGGCTGCCAGCAGCAGGGGATAGAGGCGACTGCCCAGGCTGGCCCAGCGGCCGAGGGAGCCATGGCGGGCGAGCAGGAAGGCGAGGGCCCCGGCCCCGGCAATGCCCCACAGCGGTGCGTGCTTGAACTGCAGGCTCGTCGACAGCTCCCGAGCCAACCCCTGGGCCTGGCGCAGCGGGCGGGTCAGCAGCAGGCTCTCGTGACGCAGTTCCTGGCGGTGCATTTCCAGGCGCAGGCGGATCAGTGTCCGGCGCAGTTCGCGGCGCGAACAGGTGCGCGGCAGTTCGGCTGGGCTCATGGCAACAGGCGCTCCCGGTCGCGGGCCAGTTCTTCGAGGGTGGCGCTGAAGGGCGAGGCGTCTTCATCCAGCAGCCGGTACAGGCGCACTGCGCAGTACAGGGTGGCCAGGGTATAGGCCAGGCACAGGCCGAGCACGGCCGGCAGGCGTTGGGTCTCCCAGCACAGGATCAGCACCAGGGCGGAGAGGCCGAGCAATAGCAGCAAGGCGAAGACCAGGGTCAGCCCGGCCAGCAGTAACAGGCGCAGGCTGTTGCTCTTCTGTTCCTGCAGTTCGCTGCCGAACAGTTCGACATGCCCGTGCAGCAGCCCGAGAAAGGCTGCTGCCAGGCGTGTCGGCGAGGGTGTGTGGCCGGGCTCCGCCGGGGTCATGGCTCAGTGCCGTGCGGCCAGCAGGCCGAGGAGGAAGCCCACTCCGGCAGATACCCCGATCGATTGCCAGGGGTGATCCTGCACATAGCCTTCGGTGCTCTCGAGCGCGGCGCGGCCATGCTCGCGCAGGCTTTCTTCGCTGCTGTGCAGGGTTTCCCGGGCGCGCTTGAGGTTGTCGTAGAGCTGGTTGCGCAGCTCGCTGGCCTGATCGCCGGCCAGCTCCGCAGTGTGTTGCAGCAGCTTCTCGGTATCACCGACCAGGGCCTTGAATTCGGTCATCAGGTCGTCCTGGACTGGAGTCGTCGGTTTGCGTGGCATGGTGCGCTCTCCTTCCTTCTGCAGGTCTGGGATTTAGGAGTCCGCCCCGGCGCCAATGGTTCAACAAAAACGCCAGAGGCCCCAAGGGCGGGGCTGGCATCGCTGTCGGCAGCAGGCTGGTACAGCCCTTGCATTTCCGTGGTGCGAATATGGCTGTTATTGCTCGAAAACAGGGCGTTTCATTCTTGCTGAAATGCCCGGTCTAGAGCTGGCAAGCCAATGAAAAACAAAGATAAACGAAGAAGGTTCGGATCTTTCGTCGACACACCGTGCTCCAGATCGGCCCGTATTGGCGGCTGTTTATGGTGCGCATTGGTTGCATAACGGTGCGCGATGGATGGGCGTTGAACCTTTTTGGTGCTTTTTTGCTACTGCCGGAGCCAATCTGTCGATGGAAAACCTCAACAGCGCCGTGGAGAACCTGGTTCACGGCTCCAATACCCTGTTCATTCTGCTGGGCGCCATCATGGTGCTGGCCATGCATGCCGGCTTTGCCTTCCTCGAGGTCGGCACGGTGCGCCACAAGAACCAGGTCAACGCCTTGTCGAAGATCCTCTCGGACTTCGCCGTATCGACCCTGGCCTATTTCTTCGTCGGTTACTGGGTGGCCTATGGCATCACCTTCCTCGAGCCGGCCAGCACGCTGACGGCCAGCAGCGGCTATGCCCTGGTCAAGTTCTTCTTCCTGCTGACCTTCGCTGCGGCGATCCCGGCGATCATCTCCGGTGGCATCGCCGAGCGCGCCAAGTTCGGCCCGCAGCTGTGCGCCACGCTGCTGATCGTGGCCTTTGTCTACCCCTTCTTCGAGGGCCTGGTGTGGAACGGCAACTTCGGTCTGCAGGCCTGGCTGACGGAGCGTTTCGGCGCGGCCTTCCATGATTTCGCCGGTTCGGTGGTGGTGCATGCGGTAGGTGGCTGGCTGGCCTTCGGCGCGGTGATCCTGCTCGGTCAGCGCAACGGTCGCTACCGTGAGGGCCGCCTGGTGGCCTTCGCGCCGTCGAACATTCCGTTCCTGGCGCTGGGCTCGTGGATCCTGATCATCGGCTGGTTCGGCTTCAACGTGATGAGCGCGCAGACCCTGGGCAGCATCAGCGGCCTGGTGGCGGTCAACTCGCTGATGGCCATGGTCGGCGGTACCGTCACCGCGCTGCTGGTCGGGCGCAATGACCCGGGCTTCCTGCACAACGGCCCGCTGGCCGGGCTGGTGGCGGTGTGCGCCGGCTCCGACCTGATGCACCCGGTGGGCGCGCTGATCACCGGCGCGATTGCCGGCGCGCTGTTCGTCTGGGCCTTCACCGCCGTCCAGGTGAAGTGGAAGATCGACGACGTACTCGGCGTATGGCCGCTGCACGGTCTGTGCGGGGTGTGGGGTGGCATTGCCTGCGGCATCTTCGGCCAGCAGGCTTTGGCCGGCCTCGGTGGCGTGAGCCTGGTCAGCCAGCTGATCGGCACCGGCCTCGGCGTGCTGGTGGCGCTGCTCGGTGGCTTTGCCGTGTACGGCCTGCTCAAACTGCTGCTGGGCATTCGCCTGAGCCAGGAAGAGGAGTACTACGGGGCCGACCTGTCGATCCACAAGATCGGTGCCAACAGCCAGGACTGAGTCTGCTGGCAACGAAAAAGCCCGCCATCTGGCGGGCTTTTTCATGGCTGCTCGGTTACCAGAGGGCCAGGGTGTAGCTGAGGATCAGGCGGTTCTCGTCCAGGTCGTTGCCGAAGTTGGAGCGGTAGGTGGCGTTGCGCCATTTCACGCCCAGGCCCTTGAGCGCGCCGTCCTGCAGGACATAGGCGATGTCCATGTTGCGCTCCCATTCCTTGCCTTCTTCGTTGCTGGCGCCCTGGTCGATGTTGTCGCCGCTGATGTAGCGGGTCATGAAGGTCAGGCCGGGAATGCCGAGGCTGGCGAAGTTGTAGTCGTAGCGCGCCTGCCAGGAGCGTTCCTCGGTGCTGGAGAAGTTGCCGATCTGCACGTAGTTGACGAGGAACGGGTCGGTGCCATCCAGGTAGGCGAAGCCGGTGTCGCCGCTCATGCGCTGGTAGCCGAGGCCGAAGGCATGGCCGCCGATGCCGTAGGTGAGCATGCCGTTGAGGGCGCGGTTGTCCACCTGGCTGACGTAGTGGTCGCCGTCGTCACTGGAGTCGAAGTAGCGCAGGTCGGTCTTCAGCGACTGGCCGTCGCCCAGCGGCAGGACATGTACCAGGCCGACGAAGTGCTGCTTGTAGTAGTCCTCGAGCTGGCCGTAGTAGTAGCTGGCGGTCAGCTGGTCGGTGAGCTTGTAGTCGCCGCCGAGGAAGTCGAACTCATCACCGGCACGCTTGCTCACCGCGAAGCCGCGCTTCTCGCTGGTGGTCATGCTCATGTCGGTGTAATCGGTGGAGTTGCGGTCGTTGACCTGCTTGAGCTGGCCGCCGTTGAGGCTCAGGCCGTCGATCTCCATGACGTTGAGCTGGCCGCCCTGGAAGGTCTGCGGCAGCAGGCGCGAGTCGTTGTATTGCACCACCGGCATCTTCGGCAGCAGGGTGCCGACCTTCAGGGTGCTCTTGGACAGCTTGAGCTTGCCGGTCAGGCCCAGTTCGGCGGCGTTGTCCTGCGAGCCGCCGGAGCGATCCGGCACCAGCAGGCCGGTGCCGGCCGTGCCCTCGCCGGAGTCGAGCTTGAAGCTGGCCAGGCCGAGGGCATCCACACCCACGCCAACCGTGCCTTCGGTGTAGCCGGATTCCATGCGCAGCAGGAAACCCTGGGCCCATTCCTCGGCCTTGGCCTGGCTGGCGCCGTCCTGGCGGAAGTCGCGGTTGAAGTAGAAATTGCGCATTTCCAGGCTGGCCTTGCTGTCCTTGACGAAGTCGGCATGGGCCAGGCCGGGCAGGGTGAGGCTGGTGCCCAGCGCAGTAATGGCCACGGCGCGGGCGAGAGGGGACTTGCTCATTGTTATTGTTTCCTCGGCTGATGGTGGCGGGGCGGATGTCCGCCCCGATGACAGCGAGGTGACTAAAACATTTCGTAACGCCTGCCGCTTCTAGACCTTGGTCGAGTCACTGCACCCAGTGCGGGTAGTAGCCGAGCTGGCGCTGCACGGCTTCGTCGTGGGCGGGGATGATTTGCAGCTGCGGTTCCTGTTGCAGCAGGGCATGGACTTTTTCCAGCTGCTGGCGGGTGCGTTCGGGGTCGTTGTCGACCATCTTGCGGCTCAGCCAGAACTTCTCCCTGGGCCCGGTGAAGCCTTCCAGGCGCCAGCTGGCGTCGCCGGTGAAGAAAAAGCGGCGGCCGTCCTCAAGGGTCAGGAACAGGCCGACCGAGCCCGGCGTATGGCCGTCCAGTGGCACCAGCACCAGGCTGCCGTCACCGAACAGGTCGAGGCTCTGCTCGAAGCCCTCGAAGGTTTCGGGCAGGAAGGTGAACGGCATCCAGTTCACCCCGTGTTTGAACTGACTGGGCAGCACGGCAGGCGGCGAGGCAATTTGGCTGAACTCGATTTCCTCGTAGGGCGCCATCACCGGCACCTGCGGGTAGTCGGACAGGCCGGAGGCGTGATCCCAGTGGGCATGGGAAAGGATGATGCGGTCGACCCGGATGCCGTCGCGGTCGAGCTGGTCGCGCACCGGCACGACCTTGCCGTAGCGCAGCAGCGGCTTGTCGTACCAGGGCATCTCGCTGTCGAACTGCTGGTCGACCTGGCGGCCCAGGGAAGTGTCGAACAGCAGGGTGGCGGCGTGGTGCTCGATGAGGATGGCGACGTGGTTGGCGATCGCCTTCTCGCTCCAGGAACCGTCAGCGACGGTAAGGGCGTCACGGGTCTCGGTCTCGGCGGTCTTGACCAGGGCGAAGCGCAGGCCGGCGGCCTCGGCGCCGAGGCTGGCCAGGCCGAGGGTGAGGGCGAGGGCAAGGGGGGCAAAGCGCATGGTCAGGCTCCGGAACTGGGCAGGAAGGGGGAGAGTTGGGCGGCCGCGAAGTTCAGCGGCAGGCGGCTGCGGCGCAGGCGCCAGTGCCCCGGGCTGAGCGCCAGCAGGCGTTCGGCGCCGGCCGGTACGGCCATGCCGAGGGCGGCGTACTGTTCGGGCCAGTACAGCTCGGCGCGGGCCTGCAGCTGCAGCAGATCGCCGCTGGCGAAGTCGACCCAGAGCAGGCTGCAGCGCGGGTCGAGCAGCAGGTTGCCGAGGGTGTTGAACATCAGGTTGCCGGCATAGTCGGGCAGCCACAGGCGGCCATCTGCACCGAGGCTGACGAAGCCCGGGGCGCCGCCGCGGTGGGAAATGTCGATGCCGCCGCTGTGCGGGTCGGCGTTCTGGCTGGCGATGAACAGGGTGTCGCTGCGCAATACCAGCGCCAGCCAGCGCTGATCCAGGCCATGACCCTGCTCCAGCGGGCCGGGTTGCCGCTCGTGGGCGTGCCAGGCGCGGCTCTGGATGTATTTCGGGCAGTTGCCGAAGGATTGCTGCACACCGAGGGTGAAGCCCTGGGCGTCGCTGGCCGTGACCCGGCCATTGAGGCGGTTGCGCCGGCGGGTCGGCAGCTCCAGGCCGAGCAGGCCCAGGCGGGCCCCTGTGGCGAGGTTGGCGGCCAGTGGGTCGTCCGCCTCGGGATGCGCAGCGATCTGCAGGCGCTGCGGATCCGGCGAGTGGACAAAGCCGGGCTGGCCCCACAGCAGCGAGGCATGCGGTTGTCCTTCCTCATCCTGGCTGCCGACCAGCAGCCAGGGCAGCAGGGCGAAGAACTCGCGATGCTGTTCCGGCATATGGTCGCGGATCACCCGCTGACCGATGTCCTCGAGCTTGGCGCGTACGCCCAGGCGGCTCTGGATCTGCTGTTCGCCTGGATGGAAAGGACTGTTCATCGCGTACCTCCCGACCTTTTACAGGCCCGGCATGGTGAGGTAACCGGGCAGGGCGCGAATGCGCGCGAACCAGGCGTGTAGGTGAGCATAGGGCGTCAGATCCACGCCGCCGTCGCCGGCCAGGGCGATATAGGGATAGACCGCCAGGTCGGCGATGCTGGGGGCGGCACCCTGGGCCAGCCAGTTGTGCCGGCCCAGGTGCTGGTCGAGCAGCTCCAGTACCTGGATGGCGCGCTGCTGCGCGGCCGGCAGATCGCCGGGGGCACCGAACAGGGCATGCAGGCGGGCCTGGCCCGGGCCTTTGGCCGCTTCGTTGGCCGCATAGCTGAGCCAGGACGCGATGCGAGCCTGGCTCAGGGCATCCTGCGGGTACCAGCTGTCCGGGGCATAGCGCCGCGCCAGGTACACCAGGATGGCCTGGGAGTCATACAGCGCCTGGCCTTCGTCGACCAGCACCGGCACCTGGCCGCGCGGGTTGAGGGCGAGGAACGCCGGGGTTTTCTGCTCGCCATTGCGCAGGTCGACCGGCAGCAGTTCGGCGCTGCGCCCCAGCAGGCCAAGAAACAGACGAACCTTGTAGCAGTTGCCGGACAGAGTGAAGTCATGGAGTTGCATGGGGCAGGCCTCGGACGTGTGTGATGTGGAATAGATATTAGACAGACAGGTCTGTATATTTCAAGCCTGAATATTCTTCTGCAGTGGAGTGCCCGTTGCCGGGTTGCGCATAATGGCCGCCCGTGGAGGTTTCCTGATGGCATCAAACAAACGCGAGCAACTGATCAATACGGCACAGGCGCTGTTCGCCCGCGAGGGCTATCACGCCACCGGCATCGACCGCATCCTGGCCGAGTCCGGGGTGGCGAAGATGACCCTGTACAAGCACTTCCGCTCCAAGGACGAGCTGATTCTGGCGGTGCTCCAGGCGCGCCAGCAGGCCACCCTTGCCCGCCTGGAGCAGAGCCTGCGCGACCTGCCGCCGCGGCAGGCGCTGCTGCAGACCTTCGACGGCCTGCATACGTGGATCCACGAGGACGATTTTTGCGGCTGCAGCTTCATCAATGCCGCCGCCGAGTTCCACGACCGGGAGCACCCGATCCATCGTCAGGCGGCGGCCTTCAAGCAGGCGTTGGGCGGTTACTACCGCCAGCAGCTGCAGGCGCTAGGCATGGCGGACAGCGAGCAGCTGGCCAGCCAACTGCTGTTCCTGCTCGAGGGGGCGCTGAGCATGGCCCACCTGCAGGGGCCGGGTGAGCAGGCGCTGCAGGCGCGCGCCGCGGCCAACGTGTTGCTGGAGGCTGCAGGGCTCTGAGTCGAAGGGGCGGCCGTTGGTCGGTGGTCACTCAAGTTTTTCCGGGGTGGGCCGTCAACGGAACAGATGTTCTGCCCAGGTATGCCGCCATGAATGCTCTGGCTTCTCTCTCGCCCTTGCTGTCCCGTTCTTCGCAGTCCGCTCAGTCGGCCGCTGCGCGTTGTGCCCCTGCCGATGGCCAGAACACCCTGGCCAACCGCCTGGCTCAGCGCCTGGGCCTGGATGCCGGCGCACTCTCCGGCAAGCAGAGCTCGGACTTCACGCCGGACAAGGTGGCCGACCGTGTCATCGGTGCGATCAACCAGCGCCTGCAGAGCGAGGCGGCCGCCGGTGCCGACCCGCAGGAGTTGCAGGATCTGCTGACGCAGGCCCGCGAAGGGGTCGAGAAGGGCTTTGCCGAAGCGCGCAAGATCCTCGACGGCATGGGCGTGCTGCAAGGCCAGGTGGCCGACGACATCGACAGCACCTACAGCAAGATTCAAGACGGCCTGGATGACCTGGCCGACCAACTGAATACCCCGGCACCGGACAGCCAGGCCGGCAGTGCGGCCGTGGCGGCTTACAGCGAGCGCTTTGCCGCCCGCGCCGAGACCTTCGACATGCAGGTCACCACCCGCGATGGCGATCGCCTGAGCATTTCCATCGCCAGCGCCTCGGCCAACTGGTCGCAGAGCAGCGTGGCGGCTGCCAGCAGCGGCAACGGCTCCGCCATGGTCGCCAACAGCCAGTCCGGCACTCTGCAGATCGGCGGCTGGCAGGTGACGGTCGAAGGCGAGCTGGACGACGAGGAGCTGGCCGCGCTGAAGGATCTGTTCGGCCAGGTGCAGGATCTGTCCGGCAAGTTCTACGCCGGCGACCTGTCCGGAGCCTTCGATCGGGCCATGCAGCTGGACATGGATGGCTCGCAGCTGGCCTCGATGTCCCTGCACCTGACCCAGACCAGCGTGCGCCAGGCGACCGATGCCTATAGCGCGGTGGCCCAGCAGGGCGGTCAGGCGGCCAGCGCGCTGAATGACGATTTGCTCGATTACGCCCGCGGCCTGCTCGATGCGCTGCACAGCGCCGACGCCCTGGCCGATGATGCGCAGGGCACCCTGGAGCAATTGCTGGAGGGCGGCTTCGCTCTGGATCCGCTGCTTGGCGATTCCCAGCTGGACAAGGCCCGCGATCTCAACCAGCGCCTGCTCGCCGGCATGCAGGGGTTGCTGGATCAGGACGAGTCGTCCGTCGCCGCCTGAGGATCTTGTAGCCCCTGCCTGACCATCGGCAGGCAGCGGCGCAGGTGGGTGATAAACTGCCTCGGTAATCCCTGCCCGAGACACTTCCATGGTTCCCGAATGCCAACTTTTCGGCACCCTAGGCTGTCACCTGTGCGAGGTGGCCGAGGCGCTGCTGATGCCTTTTGTCGAGCACGGCCTGCTGGTCGAGCTGGTCGATATCGCCGATCACGAAGAGTGGGTCGAGCACTATGGGCTGCGCATCCCGGTGCTGCGCCGTTGTGACACCGGTGCCGAGCTGGGCTGGCCTTTCGACGCCGAGCAGGTGGTGCAGTTTCTGCGCTGAGCGGGCTCCTTGTGGGGATGCTTGATATTTCGAACGGCTGATGCGAATTTTGTACGCATCAGCCGTGGTATCGGCATTCGCGCTAACAAGGACAACAAAGCATGACTAGCAACGGCCGCAGCTCTTTGGCGGAGCGCTTGTGCGGTATCGACGAAATCGAGTGCGTGACCCCGGATCTGAATGGCGTGGCGCGCGGCAAGATAATGACCGCCGAGGGTTTCCTCGAGGGGCGCCGTCTGCAGCTGGCGCGCGGGGTGTTGCTGCAGTGCATCATGGGTGGCTATCCGCCGGCGCGTTTCTACGGCAGCGACGACGGCGACCTGGCGCTGAACGCCGATCCGGCGCAGATCCATGTGCTGCCCTGGAGCGAGCCGCCGCGGGCTCTGGCGATCTGCGATGCCGACGAGCTGGATGGCCGCGGTTCCGGCCTGTCCACCCGCGTCCTGCTCAAGCGTGTATTGCAGGGCTATGCCGAGCAGGGCTTGCAGCCGGTGGTGGCAACCGAATTGGAGTTTTTCGTCTTCGACCGGCATGCCGATGCGCAGCAGCCATTCCAGCCACCAATAGGGCTGGATGGCCGGCGCGAGGCAGGCTGTTCGGCGTTCAGCGTGTCCTCCGCCAACGGCCTGCGCCCGTTCTTCAACGAGGTCTATCGCTGCATGGCAGCGCTGGGGTTGCCGCGTGACACCTTCATGCACGAGATGGGGGTCAGCCAGTTCGAGATCAACCTGCTGCATGGTGATCCGTTGCTGATCGCCGACCAGACCTTCCTGTTCAAGCACCTGCTCAAGGAAGTCGGCCTCAAGCACGGGCTCAGCGTGGTGTGCATGGCCAAGCCGCTGGCGCACACGCCGGGCAGCTCCATGCATATCCACCAGAGCGTGGTGGAGCAGGGCAGCGGGCGCAATATCTTCAGTGATGCGGCGGGTGAGGCCACGCCGGCCTTCCATCACTTCATCGGTGGGCAGCAGGCGGCCCTGGCCGACTTCACTCTGCTGTTCGCGCCCAACGTCAATTCGTTCCAGCGCTTCTGCCATCCCTATGCCTCGCCGAACAATGCCTGCTGGTCTCATGACAACCGCGCTGCGGGGCTACGCATTCCAGCCAGCGGGCCGGCGGCGCGGCGAGTGGAGAACCGCCTGCCGGGCGCCGATGCCAACCCTTACCTGGCCATTGCCGCCAGCCTGGCGGCTGGTTTGCACGGTCTGCGTCAGCAACTGCAGCCGAGCGCGCCGATCCAGGGCGAGTTCAGCGTGCCGGAACACCTGAACCTGCCATGCACCCTGCATGCGGCCCTGGCGCGCCTGCAGCACAGCAGTCTGGCGCGCGAGTGCTTCGGCAACGAGTTCGTCGACGGCTACTGCGCCAGCAAGAGTCTGGAGATGATGAGCTTTCTTGACGAGATCACGCCCTGGGAGCGGCGGGTGCTCGGCACCCAGGTCTGATCGCGGTGAGGCAAGGATGACCTAGAACGCGTCATCCTTGTCGCGGCGGGCTTCACGCTGCAGCTGGTAGACGAAGCGCTCCACCTGGCGGGCTTCCAGGCCGCCGAGGCGGTGGAAGCGGGCGCCGACGAAGGTCATGTCGAGCTTTTCGTCGAAGCGCACATGGCGCAGTTCGAGGGCGACTTTCAGCGGGCCGATCGGCAACTGGGCGCTGAGGGTCTCGTAGACCTGGCCGGGCTGCAGGCGGGAGCTGATATCGCCCTGGAAGCGCAGGCGGCAACCGGTGGCGGAGATATCCAGCATCTGGCCCTTGAGCGGGCGGCTGAGCTTGCTGCCGCTGAGGTCGATGTTGACCAGCTGGGTCTGGGTGATGGGCGCGCGGAAGGCACTGCGGCGCTGGTGGTAGGTGATCTGCTCGGGCAGGTGACACCAGTAGCAGCGTGCACCTTGCAGTTCGCCGATTTCGACCGGGTCTTCGCAATCCCAGGCGATGCGCACGCCATCGTGGAAGCCTTCGACGCGGAAGGCTTCGCCATTCTTCAGAAAGCGTTCGCCGTCGTTGGGGATCATCTCGTCGAGGGCCAGTACGCCACGCTCGCGGTTGAGCTCAACCAGATAGGTCTGGAAGCGCTGGTTGCGATCCTTGAAGGTGATGACCAGTGGATCATGGTACTGCTGCAGCAGACGCAGGTTGGTGAAGACTTCCAGGGGCGAGCTCAGCACCTTGGGGGGCTGTGGGCCATCTTCATCGAGAAAGGGATTGGACACGAACCAGAAATCTCCAGGCACGGGCTACTACGGCACTAGAATACTGGCATATTGCCGGTATGTCCCTGTGCTTGTTTTCTTGTGATCAGGCCTGGCTGAGCGGGCGCTGTTGGCCGATTTTAGCGGCCCCGCCGCGGCTGTCATAGAGCCCTGGCGTTTCTCCGCCGCGCAGAATGCCCAATACGCTGTTCAGGGAGGCCTGGTTGGCGCGAATCAGTCGGCCGTTGCGCAGGTTGGCTTCGCGGCAGCGCTCCAGCAATTGGCCGAGGGTCTCGCTGCTGGCGAGCAACTCGGCACCTTGGGCGGAGCGTTGGGCGAGGATTTCCAGGCCGTTGCGGTCGCTGCTCAGCTGGGCGGCGGTGAGCACTTTGCTACGTGCGCTGCCGTGCTGATCGAGCAGGCTGAGCAGGGGGAGTTTTTCGCCCAGGAGTTTTTCCAGGCGTGGCAGGTCGCGCTCGCTGAGCGCCTGGAATTCGGCGTCGATCAGCTCAAGCAGATGCTGGGCGGTGCCGATATCTTCATTGAACAGCTGGAGCAGGGTCGTGTCTTGCATCGCGGGCTCTGGGGATTGGGCGTCCAACATCCCCAGCGCAGCCCTGGGACTAGCGCTGGGATTCGAAATCGAGCAGTTTGCCGGCAACGCGCTGGCTGTCTACCTGATAGCTGCCATCGGCGATGGCCTGTTTCAGTTTGGCGACGCGCTCCTTGTCCACGGTGGGCAGGTCGCGCAGCTTGTCGCTGACTTTCTGCAGCTGCTGAGCTTCGTGGCTGAGTTGCACGGAGTCGGTCGGCTTGCCGCTGCTGGCCTGCTCGCCGGCAGCCTGCGTAGCAGACGGCTGGGTGGAGCTGACCGCATCGTTGCGGCTGCTGGACTGGGTATTGCCCGTCCGCCCGCTGTTGGCGGGTGAGGCGGCATTATTCAGCCGGTTGAAGTCGATAACCATGGTGCAAACCTCTGACGGTATCTGGACGCTTGACTAGCTTGTCGGCCGTTTCCGCCGGAACTTTAGGGCACGAAAATGTGTATTGCTTAACAGTGTAGGAAAACGTCATCCAATCACGCTACAAAAATCATGCCTACATTTCCACCTCAACCTGCCCGGAGCCCGCGATACGGGCCTTGATGACCCGTTGCGAGCCCAGGTTGCGCACGCTGATCTGCTGGCCGAGAGTGCCGCCAGACAAGGCTTCGCCCGGCATGCGCACGTTGATTCCGCCGCTGCGCGCGCTGATCACCACCTGGTCGCCGCGCTTGATCAGTTCCGCCAGTTCGAGCAGGGCCGGGGTCAAGGCCTGGCCGGCCCGCAGCGGGCGCGTCATTTTTCTGCCGACCACCAGCTCGGTAGCTGTCAGGTAGCCGCGGCCAAGTGCCCCGGTGTCCTGTTCGATCAGGGCGACATCGTTCGGGCCGATCAGCTCGTCGCGGCGTAGTGGGCGAGTAGACACCACCACCGGCTGGAACAGGTGTACCTGGGCCGGAATGAACACTGTCCAGGGTGTGCTGCCTTCGCAGCTGACCTTGACCGTGACCCGGCCGACCGGCTGTGCGGAGTTTTCCAGGCTCTGTGTCAAATCGTTGTCGCAAGCGGCAAGGCGCAGTCGCGGGTCAATCGGGTTAACGCTTATTTCATAGCGCGCCTGGATTTCGCTACGCTCTATATAGTCTTCGACGCTGAACTCAAGAAAGCCTTCGGTGGCGCCGATAAGCTCCTCGGGCAGCATCAACGCTGCGGCCTGCAGCGAGTGGTAGCCGAGCAGGCATAAAGCGGGTAAAACGCCAAGAGCCAAGCAGCGTTTTGCCATCATGTGTCGGGAAAGTGTCGTCTTAACGTTCATGAACACTACAAAGCAAGCCTCGTGCCGCCTGCTACGCTAAAGCCAAGCGTGCGGCAACTTGCATAACAAGGAGTCTGGGCATGGCCGGAGTATTGGACTCGGTTAACCAGCGTACCCAACTGGTGGGGCAGAACCGCCTCGAACTGCTGCTGTTTCGTCTCGACGGTACCCAGCTTTACGGGATCAACGTGTTCAAGGTGAAGGAGGTGCTGCAGTGCCCCAAACTCACCATCATGCCCAAGTCCAGTCCGGTGGTGCGCGGAGTTGCTAACATCCGCGGTGGCACCATTCCGATCCTCGATCTGGCCATGGCCACGGGGCGTACGGGGCTGAACGATCTGCAGAACAGCTTCGTCATCATCACGGAATACAACACCAAGGTGCAGGGCTTCCTGGTGCGCTCGGTCGAGCGCATCGTCAACATGAACTGGGAAGAGATCCATCCTCCACCCAAGGGCACCGGGCGCGATCACTACCTGACCGCAGTCACCCGGGTGGACAAGCAGCTGGTGGAAATCATCGACGTGGAGAAAATCCTCGCCGAAGTGGCGCCCATGTCGGAAGCGATTTCCGAAGGGGTGGTCGATGTCGAAACCCAGGCCAAGGCGGTTCACAAGCGGGTGCTGATCTGCGACGACTCTTCGGTGGCACGCAAGCAGGTATCGCGCTGCCTGGAGAGCGTCGGCGTGGAAGTGGTAGCGCTGAACGATGGCCGTCAGGCCTATGAATACCTGCATAAGATGGTGGAGGAGGGTAAGCGTCCGGAGGAAGAGTTCCTGATGCTGATCTCCGATATCGAGATGCCGGAAATGGACGGCTACACCCTGACGGCGGAGATTCGTTCCGATCCGAGGATGCAGAAGTTGCATGTGATTCTGCATACTTCGCTGTCCGGTGTGTTCAACCAGGCGATGGTGAAGAAAGTCGGTGCGGACGATTTCCTGGCGAAATTCCGACCTGACGATCTGGCTTCGCGGGTGGTCGAGCGTATCCGGGTTGCAGATGGGGGCTGAGGGCTTGGCTCTCTGTAGGTTCTATGTTCGGTGAGGCGGCGCTAGTGTCTTCAGGCAATTTGGATTTCGAGCAGTTCCGCGTCTTTCTGGAGAAGGCTTGCGGCATCCTGCTTGGCAGTAACAAGCAGTACCTGGTGTCCAGTCGCCTCAACAAGCTGATGGAGCAGCAGGGCATCAAGTCCCTTGGCGAGCTGGTGCAGAAGATGCAGCTGCAGCCTCGGGGTGGCCTGCGTGAGCAGGTGGTCGATGCCATGACCACCAACGAAACCCTGTGGTTTCGCGACACCTATCCCTTCGAGGTGATGAAGAGCCGGGTGTTGCCGGAACTGATCAAGGCCAATCCCAACCAGCGTCTGCGCATTTGGTCGGCGGCCTGCTCTTCGGGGCAGGAGCCGTACTCGCTGTCGATGACCATCGACGAGTTCGAAAAGACCAACCTGGGTCAGCTCAAGGCCGGTGTGCAGATCGTTGCCACCGACCTGTCCGGCTCGATGCTGACGGCCTGCAAGTCCGGCGAGTACGACAGCCTGGCAATGGGGCGCGGTTTGTCCCAGGAGCGTTTGCAGCGTTATTTCGATCCCAAGGGGCCGGGCCGCTGGGCGGTCAAGGCGCCGATCAAGAGTCGTGTGGAGTTCCGCGCCATCAACCTGCTGGAAAGCTACGCGGCGCTCGGCAAGTTCGACGTGGTGTTCTGCCGCAACGTGTTGATCTACTTCTCCGCCGAGGTGAAGAAGGACATCCTTACCCGCATCCATGCCACCCTGAAACCAGGTGGCTATCTGTTCCTGGGGGCGTCCGAGGCGCTCAACGGCCTGCCGGATCTGTACCAGATGGTGCAGTGCAGCCCGGGGATTATCTACAAGGTGAAATGACCCACGCGGGGATGACAGAAACGGGAGGCCAATGGCCTCCCGTTTTCGTTTTGGGCGGTGTGCAGGCCATTGCCGGGCTTTGCCGCTTGCCTTGCCACGAGCGGAAAAGCTTTGCCGCTTGCCGCTTTTTGAAGATGCTATTTTTATTTAAATTATTGATTTATAAGTAAAAAATAAGTTGGCACAGCCTTTGCTGAATATCTGGCACGGCAACACCAGATCGCCCTACGGCAAAGGTTCAAGGTCATGAGTATCAGCTTCGAAAGCGCTCTCGGCATCCACGAAAAGGCACTCAACTTCCGCGCTCAGCGTGCTGAAGTGCTGTCCAACAACATCGCCAACGCCGACACCCCGAACTACCGGGCACGTGACCTCGACTTTTCCGCCGTGCTGGCCGAGCAGAACGAGAAGGCCCAGGGCAAGCAGATCAGCCTGAGCCGCACCGACAGCCAGCACATCCCGGCCGACGGCCTGGAGCTGGCCGATCCGGCGCTGCGTTTTCGCACGCCGTTCCACCCGTCCATCGATCAGAACACCGTAGACATGCAGCAGGAGCAGTCCAACTACGCCGAAAACGCGGTGCAGTTCCAGGCCAGCTTCACCCTGCTCAACAGCAAGTTCAAAGGGCTGGTCAGCGCCCTGCGCGGCGAATAAGGGGAGATACCACCATGTCACTCGCCAGTGTCTTCAACATCGCCGGTACCGGCATGAGCGCCCAGAGCACTCGCCTGAACACCATCTCCAGCAACATTGCCAACGCCGAGACGGTGTCCTCCAGCATCAATCAGACCTACCGCGCCCGCCATCCGGTGTTCGCCACCATGTTCGAGTCGAGCATGGAAGGCGACCGCGGCTCGCTGTTCGCCGACCAGGACGAGCCGGGTCGTGGCGTACAGGTGCTGGGTGTGGTCGAGGATCAGAGCAGCCTGATGCCGCGCTACGAGCCGAACCACCCGGCCGCCGACGAGAAGGGCTACGTCTACTACCCGAACGTCAACGTGGTCGAGGAGATGGCCGACATGATTTCCGCCAGTCGCGCCTTTCAGACCAACGTGGAAATGATGAACACCGCCAAGCAGATGATGCAGCGCGTGCTGACCCTCGGTCAGTAAGTCGCAGAGAGGACTAGGGAATGAGCAGTGTAAGTGGCGTCAGTTCGGTACTCGACCAGTATCAGATCAAGGAAGACAGCGGTACTTCCAGCAACGAGCTGGGCAAGAACCAGTTCCTCGAGCTGCTGGTGGCCCAGTTGAACAACCAGAACCCGCTGGAGCCGCAGGCCAACGGCGAGTTCATCGCCCAGCTGGCGCAGTTCAGCCAGGTCGAGGGGATCGAGAAGCTCAACAGCAGCATGGACTCGCTGGTGACTGGCTATCAGTCGTCCCAGGCGCTGCAGGCGTCCTCCCTGGTCGGGCGCAAGGTCATAGTGCCGAGCGAGAAGGCGGTGGTGGATACCAGCGAGACCTTCAAGGGCAGCCTGGTGCTGCCGGTCACCAGCAGCAACGTGTACGTCAACATCTACGACAGCACTGGCTCGGTGGTGAACCGGGTCAACCTCGGCCAGCAGGCGGCGGGGCAGGTGAGCTTCATGTGGGACGGCAAGGACTCCAGCGGCAAGCTGCTGTCGCCCGGCACCTACAAGTTCGAGGCGCAGGCCACCTACGCCGATGGCACCAAGGGCCTCTACACCCTGCTGCCGGCCAACGTCGACAGCGTCACCCTGGGGCAGAACGGTGGCGAGATGCAGCTCAACCTCGCCGGCCTCGGCAGCGTAGCGCTGTCGCAGGTGCAGATGATCGGTCAATAACTCACAGACGATAAGCGCCGGCAGTAACGGCAAAGGAGCATTCCATGTCTTTCAATATCGGTCTCAGCGGTCTGCGAGCGGCCACCAGTGACCTCAACGTCACCGGCAACAACATCGCCAACGCCGGCACCGCCGGCTTCAAGCAGTCGCGCGCGGAGTTCGCCGACGTGTATGCCGCCTCGGTGCTCGGCACTGGCTCCAACCCGCAGGGCAGCGGTGTGCTGCTATCCGATGTGTCGCAGCTGTTCAACCAGGGCAACATCAACTACACGCAGAACGCCCTGGATCTGGCGATCAACGGCAACGGCTTCTTCGTCACCAGCAACAACGGCGAGGTCAGCTACACCCGCGCCGGCTACTTCGGTACCGACCGCGACGGCTACATGGTCAACAACTTCGGCTACAAGCTGCAGGGCTATGCGGTGGATGCCAACGGCAACCTGCAGAACGGCGTGGTCAGCGATATCCAGATCCAGACCGCCAGCCAGTCGCCCAAGGCCACCGAGAACATCACCCAGACGTTCAACCTGAACTCGACCAATACGGTGCCGACCACCACGCCGTTCGACCCGACTGACCCGACCACCTACAACTCGTCGACCTCGACCAACATCTACGACACCCAGGGCAACGCCCACGTCTTCACCCAGTACTTCGTCAAGACGGCGGCCAACACCTGGACCATGAACGTGCTGGTCGACGGTCGCAACCCCAACGACCCGACCCTGACCACGCCCTACACCGCCAACGTGGGCTTCACCACGGCCGGTCAGCTGGATCTGACCACTCTCAGTTCGCCGGATCTAACGGTCAACGCCGACGGCACCATCAGCATGACCAACTGGACGCCGGCCGCGCCGGACAGTTCGGTGCCGCCGGTATGGAGCTCCAACGGTGCCACCGCGGCCGCCGCCGGGGTGACCCTGGATCTGCGCAACTCCACCCAGTTCTCCAGCTCCTTCGCGGTCAGTGCCGTCAGCCAGGACGGCTACACCACCGGCGAGCTGTCGGGCCTGGAAATCGACGACACCGGGGTGATCTTCGCCCGCTACACCAACGGCCAGTCGCTGGTGCAGGGGCAGGTGGTGCTGGCCAACTTCGCCAACGTGCAGGGCCTCACGCCGGTCGGCAAGACCGCCTGGGTGCAGTCCTTCCAGTCCGGCGAGCCGGTGGTGGGTACGCCGCGTTCCGGCACCCTGGGTGCCCTGCAGGCCGGCGCCCTGGAAGACTCCAACGTGGAGCTGTCGGATCAGCTGGTGAACCTGATCGTGGCCCAACGCAACTACCAGGCCAACGCCAAGACCATCGAAACCGAGAGTGCCATTACCCAGACCATCATCAACCTGCGGTAAGTCTGGCGGAGGAGGCTTGCCGCCAGCGGCAAGGCCTCGCCGGCATGGCAGCGCAAGGGCTTCTTCGGAAGCCCTTTCGTTTTTTAAAGTTGTTTTAAATCAGTGTCTTGCGTTGATTTTTCGAGTCTGGCACGGGGCTTGCTCAATAGCCTGTAACAGAGCAGCGAGCGGCAATGGCCGCCCACCTCGGAGAAGACAATGGACAAGATGCTGTACGTTTCCATGACTGGCGCCAGCCAGAACACCATGGCTCAACGTGCCCACGCCAACAACCTGGCGAACATTTCCACCAGCGGCTTCCGTCGCGACTTCGAGCAGGCGCGTTCGATGCCGGTATTCGGCGAGACCTTCCCGGCTCGCGTGTTTGCCATGAGCGAGCGGCCTGGCACCGACTTCACCCCGGGTTCGCTGCAGGAAACCGGTCGCGACATGGATGTGGCCATCGATGGCCAGGGCTGGATTGCCGTGCAGTCCGCCGATGGCAGCGAAGCCTATGTGCGTACCGCCAGCCTGCAGATCGACTCGCTGGGCCAGCTGCGCACCGGCAATGGTTTGCCGGTGCTCGGCAATGGCGGGCCGATTGCCATACCGCCGGAGCAGAAAGTCGAGATCGGCCAGGACGGCACCATCAGCATCCGTGCCCTCGGCGAGTCGCCCAGCACCATGGCCGAGGTCGACCGCATCAAGCTGGTCAACCCGGATCCGAAGACCCTGGAAAAAGGCCTCGACGGCCTGATCCGGGTCAAGGACGCGCAGCAGCCTGCTGCCGCTGACGCCAACGTGCGCGTGACCTCCGGCTTCATCGAGGCGAGCAACGTGAATGCCGTGGAGGAGATGACCGCGATCCTCTCGCTGTCCCGCCAGTTCGAACTGCACGTGAAGATGATGCACACGGCCGAAGAAGACGCCACGGCCATGGCACGCGTCATGCAACTCAGCTAATTACCAGCGCGATGTGCCGTAAAACCGGCGCTCGAGGAGAAGAAAGATGATTCCGGCTCTGTGGGTCAGTAAAACCGGTCTGTCCGCCCAGGACATGAACCTGACCACGATTTCCAACAACCTGGCGAACGTATCGACCACCGGGTTCAAGCGCGATCGCGCCGAATTCGAGGATCTGCTGTACCAGATCCGCCGTCAGCCCGGCGGCCAGTCCAGCCAGGACAGCGAACTGCCGACCGGCCTGCAGCTGGGTACCGGTGTGCGCATTGCCGGCACCCAGAAGATCCATACCCAGGGCAGCCTGCAGACCACCGAGCAGCCGCTCGACCTGGCCGTCAACGGTCGTGGCTTCTTCCAGATCCTGCAGCCGGACGGCACCGTGGCCTATACCCGCGACGGCAGCTTCCACCTCAATTCCGACGGCCAGATCGTCACCTCCCAGGGTTTTGCCCTGGAGCCGGCCATCGTGCTGCCGGCCGAGGTGCAGACCTTCACCGTGGGTGAGGACGGCACTGTCTCCGTCACCACCGTCGGTAATCCGGCGTCGCAGGTGATCGGCAACATCCAGACCGCCGACTTCGTCAACTACGGCGGCCTGCAGGCGATTGGCAACAACCTGTTCCTGGAGACCGCCTCCAGCGGCGCGCCGCAGGTCGGCACCCCAGGCCTGACCGGCCTTGGCGTGGTACTGCAGAACACCCTGGAAAACTCCAACGTCAGCGTGGTCGAGGAACTGGTGAACATGATCACCACCCAGCGCGCCTACGAGATGAACTCCAAGGTCATCTCCACCGCCGACCAGATGCTGTCCTTCATTACGCAGAATCTTTAATCCGCGGGCACCGGCCTAGGTCGGTACCGGCATAAAGCAACAAGAACGCCGTGAGGTAGTGGTTATGAACCGGCTGATGTTTCTTCTCCCCCTGCTGGGCAGCGTGGCCCTGAGTGCCTGCGTCACGCCCCCACCGAAGCCGGACGATCCCTATTACGCCCCGGTGCTGCCGCGCACCCCGCTGCCGGCGGCGCAGACTAACGGCTCCATCTACCAGGCCGGTTTCGAAACCAATCTGTATGACGACCGTAAGGCCTACCGGGTTGGCGACATCATCACCATCACCCTCAGCGAGAAGACCCAGGCCAGCAAGAAGGCCGGCTCCTCGATCGACAAGGACAGCACCACCAGCCTCGGCCTGACTTCGCTGTTTGGCGGCGGCGTTTCGGTGGACAACCCGGATAGCGGCCTCAACCCGATTACCGGCGACAAGCTGGGCCTCAGCGCCTCCTACTCGGGTAGCCGCGCCACCGAGGGCAAGAGCGATGCCGACCAGAGCAACAGCCTGAGCGGCTCGATCACCGTGACCGTGGCCGAAGTGCTGCCCAACGGCATCCTCGCCGTGCGCGGCGAGAAGTGGATGACCCTCAACACCGGTGACGAGTTGGTGCGCATCGCCGGGCTGATCCGCTCGGACGACATCGCCACCGACAACACCGTGTCGTCCACCCGCGTGGCCAACGCACGCATCACCTACTCGGGCACCGGCGCCTTCGCCGACGCCAGCCAGCCGGGCTGGTTCGACCGCTTCTTCACCAGCCCGCTGTTCCCGTTCTGAGCAGGTAGCCGAGCATGAAACGACTGATTTGCGCGCTCTGCCTGCTCCTGGCCAGTACCGCCCAGGCCGAGCGTCTGAAGGATCTGGCCAGCATCCAGGGCGTGCGCACCAACCAGCTGATTGGCTACGGCCTGGTGGTGGGGCTCAACGGCAGTGGTGACCAGACCACCCAGACGCCGTTCACCCTGCAGACTTTCAACAACATGCTGGCGCAGTTCGGCATCAAGGTGCCGGCCGGCAGCGGCAACGTGCAGCTGAAGAACGTCGCCGCGGTGTCCGTGCATGCCGAGCTGCCGCCCTTCGCCAAGCCGGGCCAGGTGCTGGACGTGACCATTTCCTCGATCGGCAACGCCAAGAGCCTGCGCGGCGGCAGCCTGCTGATGACGCCGATGAAGGGTATCGACGGCAACGTCTACGCCATCGCCCAGGGCAACCTGGTGGTCGGTGGCTTCGACGCCGGCGGCGCCGACGGCTCGCGCATCACCGTCAACGTGCCGTCGGCCGGGCGGATTCCCGCCGGTGCCACGGTGGAACGGCCGGTGCCGAGCGGTTTCGACCAGGGCAACAGCCTGACCCTCAATCTCAACCGCGCCGACTTCACCACGGCGAAGAACATCGTCGACCAGATCAACGGCATGCTTGGCCCAGGCGTGGCCCAGGCCATCGACGGCGGCTCGATCCGGGTCAGCGCGCCGCTCGATCCCAATCAGCGGGTGGACTACCTGTCCGTGCTGGAAAACCTCGAAGTCGAGGCCGGGCAGGCGGTGGCCAAGGTCATCATCAACTCGCGCACCGGCACCATCGTCATCGGCCAGAACGTCAAGGTGCAGCCGGCGGCGGTGACCCACGGCAGTCTCACTGTAACCATCAGCGAAGACCCGATCGTCAGCCAGCCGGGGGCCTTCTCCAACGGCCAGACCGCCGTGGTGCCGAACTCCAAGGTGGACGCCGCCGAGGAAGCCAAACCGATGTTCAAGTTCGGCCCGGGTACCACCCTGGACGAGATCGTGCGTGCGGTGAACCAGGTGGGCGCCGCTCCATCCGACCTGATGGCCATCCTGGAGGCGCTCAAGCAAGCCGGCGCCTTGCAGGCCGACCTGATCGTGATCTAAGGAGGCTGCGATGGATTCCCGAGTTCCGGCCGGCCTGGTCAGCGGCAAGCCCTACGACAGCGGTGCCTACACCGACCTCAATCGCCTCAGCTCGTTCAAGGTCGGTGGCGACAGCGACAGCAACATCAAGAAGGTGGCCAAGGAGTTCGAGTCGCTGTTCGTCAACGAAATGATGAAGGCCATGCGCAAGGCGAACGAAGTGTTCGCCGAAGGCAACTTCATGAACAGCAACGAGAGCAAGACCTACCAGGACATGTACGACCAGCAGCTGGCCGTGACCCTGTCCAAGAGCAAGCACGGCATCGGTCTGGCCGATGTGCTGGAGCGCCAGCTGAGCAGCCTCGCCAATGGCGGTGGCAAGGGCCGGGTCAATCCGTTCCCGCAGATGGCTGCCGATGCCGCGGCCAAGGCCGGTGACAGCGGCAGTGCCGGCAGCGTTGGCTTCAAGACCGCCGCCGACGGCGTGCGCGACGACTCCAAGCTGCTCAACCAGCGCCGTCTGAGCCTGCCGAGCAAGATGACCGACCGCCTGCTGGCCGGCATCGTGCCGGCCAGCGGCGTGACCGAGGGCCAGCCACTGGCCGGCTCGGACTGGGTTTCCGAGTCGTCCAAGGCAGTCACCGAGAGCAAGCCGCTGAGCCTGGATAACAGCGATGCCGTCAGCGGTCGACGCGTGGCCCAGCCGCCGCTGGCCAAGGCCAAGTCGGCCTTCGCCTCGGCCGAGGACTTCGTCGCCACCATGCTGCCGATGGCCGAGGAAGCGGCGCAGAAGATCGGCGTCGATGCCCGCTACCTGGTGGCCCAGGCCGCCCTGGAAACCGGCTGGGGCAAGTCGATCATCCAGCAGGCCGACGGCAGCAGCAGCCACAACCTGTTCGGCATCAAGGCCCAGAGCGGCTGGGATGGCGATTCGGCACGGGTGCTGACCACCGAATACAAGGGCGGCAAGGCGGTCAAGGAGGCGGCGCAGTTCCGCACCTACGACTCCTTCCAGCAGAGCTTCAACGACTATGTGAGCTTCCTGCAGGGCAATGGCCGCTATCAAGAAGCGCTGGATGCGACCGATAACCCGGAACGCTTCGTGCGCGAGCTGCAGGAGGCCGGTTATGCCACCGACCCGCAGTACGCCCGCAAAATTGCGCAGATCGCCCGGCAGATGCAGACCTATCAGGCTGTAGCCGCCGCCGACAGCTCGACCACGAGGACCTGAGGCTGAGCCATGGCTGACCTACTGAATATTGGCCTGTCCGGGCTGTCGGCGAACAAGACGTCGCTGGCGGTCACCGGCCACAACATCACCAACGTCAACACGCCCGGCTACTCGCGGCAGGACACGGTGCAGGCCACGCGCATCCCGCAGTTCAGTGGCGCCGGCTATATCGGTTCCGGCACCACCCTGGTCGACGTGCGGCGCATCTACAACGAATTCCTCACCACCCAGGTGCGCAGCAGCACGGCGCTGAACAGCGACGTGAGCGCCTACCTCGACCAGATCAACCAGCTCGACTCGTTGCTGGCCGGTAGCACCACCGGTATCACCCCTGGCATGCAGAAGCTGTTCGCCGCCCTGCAGACGGCCGCCGAAGACCCTGCCAACATTCCGGCGCGGCAATTGGTGCTGTCCGAGGCCGAAGGCCTGTCCAAGCGCTTCAACACCATCTACGACCGCCTGTACGAGCAGAACTCGTTCATCAACAAGCAACTCTCGGCGGTGACCGACCAGGTCAACCAGCTGGCCACCTCGATTGCCGGCTACAACAACGCCATCGCCGTGGCTGGGGCCAACGGCCAGCAGCCCAATGACCTGCTGGATGCCCGCGAAGAGGCGGTGCGCAAGCTTTCCGAGTTCATCGGCGTGACGGTGGTGCCGCAGGACGACAACACCTACAACCTGTTCATCGGCTCCGGCCAGCCGCTGGTGGTGGGTAGCACGGCGTCCAAGCTCGAAGTGGTGCCGGGCACCTCCGACCCGCTGCGTGCCGAAGTGCAGTTCGTCAGCGGCAACTCGCGTCAGGGCATCACCTCGCTGATCACCGGCGGTGAGATGGGCGGGCTGATCCGCTACCGCGAGGATGTGCTGGACGAGTCGCTCAACTCGGTAGGGCGCCTGGCCCTGTCGATCGCCGACCAGGTCAACAGCCAGCTGGGCCAGGGCCTGGATCTGAAGGGCAACTTCGGCGAGGCGTTGTTCCGCGATATCAATGACCCGACCATCATCGGCCAGCGCAGCATCGCGCGGGTCGGCAACAGCGACACCACAGCCAACCTCAACGTGCTGATCGAAGACACCACCACGCTGACTACCAGCGACTACGAGGTGGAGTTCACCAGCGCCACCGAGTACACGGTGCGGCGGATTTCCGACGGGCAGATGGTTTCGGCGATCTACGACGACGACGGCGACCCGGATACGCCGATGGTCGCGGCGCCGTCGCCCTACGACATCAGCAGCGCCACGCCGCTGGTGTTCGACGGTTTCTCGATGAATGTGGCTTCCGGCACCTTTGCCGCCGGCGACCGTTTCCGGGTGATGCCGACGCGTACCGAGGCGAGCAACATCCGCACCGACCTGACCAATGCCGAGGAGCTGGCCTTCGCTTCGCCGCTCAAGGCGGAAACCAGCCCGGCCAACATCGGCACCGGCGCCATCACCCAGCCGAGCATGATCACCCAGATCGACATCTACGATCCGGTGGCCCAGGCCGGCCTGGAGAACAGCCTGCGTACCACGCCGCCGCTGCGCATCGTGTTCACCTCGACCACCGACTACGACGTGGTCGACACCAGTGGCGCGGTGCTGAGCAGCAACACCATAGTGCCGGGGCAGAACAACACCCAGCAGATCACCGCCGGTACCGCGCCGAATGACTTCACCTTCGAGATCACCCTGAGCGGGCGGCCGAGCGCGGGCGACAACTTCACCATCTCCTTCAACACCAACGGCGTGTCGGACAACCGCAATGCCCTGAAGCTGGTGGATCTGCAGAACAAATCGACGATCGGCATCGATCCCAACTTCCCGACCACCACCGGTGCGAGTTTTACTGATGGTTATGGTGATCTGGTGGAGCGGGTCGGCACCCTGACCAGCCAGGCGCGAGTGGATGGCGAGGCGACCACGGCAATCCTCAAGCAGGCCACCGACAACCGCGACTCGGTGTCGGCGGTGAACCTCGATGAAGAGGCGGCCAAGCTGATCCAATTCGAACAGTATTACCAGGCTTCGGCGCAGATCATTCAAGTCGCGCGCAGCCTGTTCGATACTCTGATCAACACCTTCTAAGCCGGACAGTCATCATGGTCATGCGCATCTCTTCCATCCAGGCCTTCAACAATGGCGTCAATGGCATTGGGCGCAACTATTCCGATGTGATCCGCACCCAGGAGCAGATCAGCAGCGGCAAGCGCATCCTCACCCCGGCGGACGACCCGGTGGCTTCGGTGCGCCTGCTGCAACTGGAACAGCAGCAGTCGATGCTGACCCAGTACAAGGACAACCTGACAGCGGCAAAGAACAGCCTGACCCAGGAAGAAACCACCCTCAATTCGGTCAATACCGTGCTGCAGCGCATCCGCGAGCTGGCCGTGCAGGCCGGTGGTGGGGCGCTCTCGGCCCAGGATCGGCAGTCCATCGCCAAGGAGCTGGAAGAGCGCGAGGGCGAGCTGCTTAACCTGATGAACAGCCGCAATGCCCGCGGCGAGTACCTGTTCTCCGGCAACCTGGGCAAGACCGAACCCTTTGTGCGCAACCCGGACGGTACCTATTCCTACTTCGGCGACGAGGGCCAGCGCAGCCTGCAGGTGGCCAGTTCGACCACGGTGGCGATCAACGACAACGGCAAGACCCTGTTCGAGGACGTGACCAACGCCAACCGGGTGCTCAACACCAACGGTGTCAATAATGCGGCGTTGGCCAGCCAGGTGCCGCCACTGCCGGCCACCACCATTCCGGCCCTGCCGAGCAACCAGCAGCGGGTGTTCATGTCGCCGGGCCTGGTTCAGGACAACGACACCTTCAACAGCACCTTCCGCAGCGGCGAACCCTATTCGCTGGTGTTCGTCAGCGGCAGCGAGTTCCGTATCTACGACGGCGCCGGTGCCGACGTGACCTCGGAGATCCAGGGCGGCGGACAGATCGACCCGCTGGCCAGCAACGGCAACGTCATCAACTTCCGCGGCATGCGCTTCCAGCTGGATGTGGTACTGCAGCAAGGCGACAACGAGCTGGATCTGGACAACCTGCTGGCCGATACGGCGACCCCCGGTACGCCGGGCATCAACACCCACAGCTTCACCCTGCAGGCGGCGCCGACCGATTTTGCCGTCACCCGCTCCTCGACCAACGCCTCCACGGCGGTGGTTTCCGGTGGCACCATCAGCAACCAGGCGACCTTCAACTCGCAGTTCCCTACATCGGGGGTGGTGCTGCGCTTCACCAACGCCACCGACTACGACGTCTATGCCCAGCCGGTCGGCTCCAGCAGCACGCCGATCGCCTCGGGCACCGCGGCCGGGCCCTATCCGTCGACCTTCACCGTGTTCGGCGTGGACTTCAGCCTCAGTGGGGCGGCTGCGGCCGGCGACGAGTTCGGCATCAAGCCGCAGTTCCAGGAACAGCGCAGCATCCTCAACAGCATTTCCCGCCTGCGCCAGGCGCTGGAGTCTTCGCCGACCTCGCCGGCTGGCAACCTGGCGATCCGCGACGAAGTGGCGATTGCCCTGACCAACCTCGACAACGGCATCGGCCAGGTGCTGGAGGTGCAGACCGAGATCGGCGCGCGCCTGAACCTGGTGGAGTCCACCGAGACCGACAACGAGGACGTGACCCTGGTCAACAAGTCGGTACAGGCCGACCTGCGCGAACTGGACTATGCCGAAGCACTGTCGCGCCTGTCGTTCCAGACGGTGATTCTCGAGGCTGCGCAGCAGAGCTACGTGAAGATCGCCGGCCTCAGCCTGTTCAACCAGCTGCGCTGATTTCCCCTGCAGGAGCCGGCCCGTCAGGGGTGCCGGCTATCCTTGCCCGAGACGTGAGATTTTTCTGATTTCATCTGGCGTGTTAATTGCTAACTTGCTCAGATGAAGTTGGAAATTTGACGGAACCGGGCATGACAGTCGATACCGAGTGGCTAGTGGATTTCTTCCGCCGTCAGGCGCGCCTGGGCTTTGAGGAGGGCGACTACACCCGCACGCGCAACAGCTGCCGTGAGGTGCTGCAGTATGTCCCCGGGGATGTGGAGTCCTTGTCATTGCTTGGCGAGGCCGCCTTGGCCAGCCGCGATAGCGTGACGGCCCAGCGTACTTTCGATCAGCTGCTCGAGCTCGAGCCGGAGAATGCCGAGCATGCGATGAAGCTGGGCCAGGCCTGCCTGCAGACCCAGGACTGGCCGGTCGCCGTAGCCGCCTTCAAGCAGGTGCAGCTATTGCAGCCCGATCATACGGGCGCCGCCGAGGCTCTGACGCTGCTGACCCAGCTGCAGGAACGTCTGAATATTCTCGACCAGCTGCCAGCCGCCCAGCCGGGGCGTAACGACCCTTGCCCCTGCGGCAGCGGCCTCAAGTACAAGAAGTGCTGCCTGGAGAAAAGCTCGCAGCATCTGATTGCGCAGCATCTTGAGCAGGCTTTTGCCGCCGAGCAGTGGGCGCAGGTAGTGTCGCTGGCCGATGAGTTGCAGGGCTCCTCCGTGGCTCTGCGCCGTGCCATTGCGTTGGCGCGCTATCAGTTGAGTCAGCGCGAGCTGGCTTACCCGCTGGTGCAGGTGGCCTACCGCGAGAGTCCGGCCGATCTAGAGCTGCGCGCCGCGTTGGCCGATCTGGAGCTGGATCACAATGTTGCAGTCGCCCAGTCGCATGCCGAAGCGGTGCTGGCGGTAGATCACGGCCAGTGGCGGGCCAGCCTGGTGCTGGCCGCCGTGCATGCACGGCGGGGCCACCCTGAGCAGTCCGAGGCGGCGCTGCGCGAATTGCTGCGGCATAACCCCGACTGTTCTCTGGCCTGGCAGCGCCTGAGTCATTTCCTGCGCAAGTCCCAGCGTCTGGAGGACGACCTGCAGGCCATGCAGGAATGGACTGAGCGCTGCCCGCAGACTGCCGATGCCTGGTGCCACCGCGGTATGTCGGCGGTGATGACGGCGCGCTTTGCCGATGGCCGGCAGTATCTGGAGCAGGCGCTGCAGATTGAGCCGGAGCACTACGAGGCGCTGTGCTGGCTGGGGCAGTCCTACCAGAGCGAGCAGGATCCGCATACCGCACTTCAGTATTTGTCCCGTGGCTTGCAGATCAAGCCGGATTACCAGCCGGGCTGGAACATGCTCGGCGGGGTCTACCAGTCGGTGGGCCGCCAGCATGAGTCCGAAGGCTGTTTCATGCGTGCCCTGGCGATTTCCCCGACCCAGCCGCTGGCTTGGAACAACCTGGCCAACATCTACCTGGACGGGCAATTGCTGGGCGAGGCGGAGCGGGTCATGCAGGTTGCCCTGGAGCTGAATCCGAACTCACCAAGCTTGTGGAACAACCTGGGCAATATCCTGAGTGCCGCCAAGCGCCTCAAGGAGGCGTTGGTGGCCTTCCGCAAGTGCGTCGAGCTGGATCCCAGTTACGACCCGGTACTGGTCAACCTGGCCGGGGTGGAGTCGCATTTCGGCAACCTAGATCGCTCGATCGAGCTGCTGCGTGACGCCATCGAGGTGCCGGGGGCGACCACCAATCTGCTGTTCTTCGCCAACTATCATGCGGATTGGAGCGGGGAGCAGGTGTTCTCGCTGTACAAGGAGGTCACCGCGCGTTACCCGGCCCGGCAGTATTTCCAGTACGACAACCCGCGTACCAGCAATCGCCGCCTGCGCATTGGCTACATGTCGCCGGACTTCCGCAACCATGTCTGTGCGATCTTCATCGAGCCGCTGCTGAGCCGGCATGATCACCAGCAGTTCGAAGTTTTCGCCTATTCCCTGGTGCGTCGCGAAGACACGGTCACCGAGCGCTTTATCGGTCATGTCGATCACTGGCGGCATTGCGTAGGCCTCAGCGACCAGGCGATTGCCGAGCAGATTCGCGCCGATGGTATTGATGTGTTGATCGATCTGGCCGGCCATACCGGCAGCAGTCGTCTGCAGGTGTTTGCCCTCAAGCCGGCGCCGGTACAGGTCAGTTGGTGGATGGGCTTTGCCTTCGGTACCGGCCTCAAGCAGGTGGACTATTTCCTGGCCGACGAGCAGATGCTGCCGGCTGGTTGTGAGTCGTCCTTTGCCGAGCAGCTCTGGCGCATGCCGGCTCCGGCGGTGGCCTATGTGCCGCCGCAGCACATGGTGGCCGAGGTGGGTGAGCTACCGGCGCTGCGCAATGGCTATGTCACCTTCGGCAGCCTGACGCGCCCGGTGCGCCTCAATCACAAGGTCATTCGGGTCTGGTCCGAGCTGCTCCGGCGCGTGCCCGATTCTCGCCTGATGCTCGATAGCAGCTCCTTCAATGACGCGAGCCTGCAACAGCACTATCTGGATCTGTTTGCCGAGCAGGGCATCGACCCTGAGCGCATCGTGCTGGGCTTCACCTCTCCGGCAACCGCCGCCCTGGCGCAGATGGACATCGCCCTGGATTGCTTCCCACATAACTCAGGTACCACCCTCTACGAGAGCCTTTACATGGGCCTGCCGGTAGTGAGCCTGCGCGACCGGCCGTCCATGGGCCGGGTTGGCGCGCTGATCCTGCACGGCGCAGGCCGTGATGAGTGGATCGCCGATACAGAAGCGGAATATCTCGATAAGCTGGTGGCACTGGCTGGCGATCTGCCAGCGCTGGCAGGCATTCGCGCCGGCCTGCGCGCTGAAATGCTGGCGTCCAAGCTCTGCGATGCCGAGGACTTCACCCGCAGAATGGAACAGACCTACCGGCAGATGTGGCAACGCTACTGCGAACAAGGAGAACAACAATGAAAGCAGTGATCCTGGCCGGTGGCCTGGGCACCCGCATCAGCGAGGAATCGCACCTCAAGCCCAAGCCAATGATCGAGATCGGCGGCAAGCCGATCCTCTGGCACATCATGAAGCAGTACTCGGCCCACGGCATTCAGGACTTCGTTATCTGCCTGGGCTACAAGGGCTATGCGATCAAGGACTTCTTCGCCAACTACTTCCTGCACACCTCCGATGTCACCTTCGACATGCGCAGCAACCAGATGGAAGTGCACCAGAACTACAGCGAGCCGTGGCGCGTGACCCTGGTCGATACCGGGGAAGACACCATGACCGGTGGACGCTTGCGTAGAGTTGGACGCTTCCTCGAAGAGGACGAAGCCTTCTGCTTCACCTACGGCGACGGCGTATCCGACCTGAACATCGCGGCCCTGGTGGCCTTTCATAAACAGCACGGCAAGCACGCCACCGTCACTGCAGTGCAGCCGCCGGGCCGCTACGGCGCCCTGGCCCGCGAAGGTGACCAGGTCACCGGCTTCGTCGAGAAGCCGCGCGGCGACGGCGGCTGGATCAATGGCGGCTTCTTCGTCCTGTCGCCCAAGGTGCTGCCCTATATAGCCGAGGACTCCACTACCTGGGAGGCCGAGCCGTTGGGTCAGCTGGCCAGTGAAGGGCAGTTGATGGCCTTCCAGCACGAAGGTTTCTGGCACCCGATGGACACCCTGCGCGACAAGAACTACCTGGAACAGCTGTGGCAGAGCGGAGAGGCACCTTGGAAACAGTGGAGCTGAGCCGCGAGTTCTGGCGCGGCAAGCGCGTCCTGCTGACCGGCCATACCGGCTTCAAGGGCGGCTGGCTGGCGCTCTGGCTGCAGAGCTGGGGCGCTGAGGTCACCGGCTTTGCTCTCGACCCGTCCACCGATCCCAGCCTGTTCGAGCTGGCGCGGGTGGGCGAGGGCATCGACAGCCGCATCGGCGACCTGCGCGATCTGCCGGCTCTGCTGAGCCTGGTGGCCGAGGTTAAGCCGGAGATCGTCCTGCACCTGGCGGCCCAGCCGCTGGTGCGCGAGGGCTACCGCGACCCGCTGGGCACCTACGCCAGCAACGTGATGGGCACCCTGCACCTGCTCGAGGCCGTGCGTCAGGCCGGCGGCGTGAAGGCCTGCGTGGTGGTGACCACTGACAAGGTCTACGCCAACCACGAATGGGCCTGGCCGTACCGGGAGAGCGAGCCACTCGGTGGCCACGATCCCTACAGCAGCAGCAAGGCCTGCTGTGAGCTGGTGGCGCAGTCCTTCGCGTCTTCCTATTTCCCCGTTTCGCGCTATGCCGAACATGGCCTGGCCCTGGCCACGGCGCGCGCCGGCAATGTGTTGGGCGGCGGTGATTTCTCCGCCGATCGCCTGGTGCCGGACGTACTGGCTGCCTGGACGCGCGGCGAGCCGGTGACCCTGCGCTATCCGCAGGCTGTGCGCCCCTGGCAGCATGCCCTGGAGCCGTTGGCCGGCTACCTGCAACTGGCCCAGGGCCTCTATGAGCAGGGCGCGGCCGTAGCCGGCGCCTGGAACTTCGGCCCGGCCGACGGCGATACCTGCAATGTCGGCGAGGTGGTGGCGCGCCTGGCCGCACGCTGGCCGCAGGCGCCGGGGCTGAAGATCGAACCGAGCGAATTGCACGAGGCGGGCCTGCTGCGCCTGGACAGCAGCCGGGCGCGCCAGCTGCTCGGCTGGCAGCCGCGTTGGGCGCTGGATGACTGCCTGCAGCAGACCCTCGACTGGCATCTGGCCTGGCAGCGCGGCGACGACATGCGCGCCATGACTCTGGCGCAGCTGGCCGGCTACTGGGGGCAGGCATGAGCGAGCTGCAGCTGCTCGAGCTGCCGCTGCCTGGTCTGTTCGTTCTGCAGCACCGCGTGCATCAGGACGAGCGCGGGCGTTTCGCCCGCCTGTACTGTGAGGGCAGCCTGGAGGCGTTCGGCCAACCTTTCTATGTACGCCAGATCAACCAGTCGCTGACCCGTGAGCGCGGCACCGTGCGCGGCCTGCATTTCCAGTATCCGCCGCATGCCGAGAGCAAGCTGATCAGCTGCCTGCGCGGTGTGGTCTGGGACGTAGCGGTGGACGTTCGGCAAGGCTCGCCGACCTTCCTGCACTGGCACGCCGAGCGCCTGGAGGCTGGTGACGGCCGTAGCCTGCTGTTACCGCCGGGCTTCGCCCATGGTTTCCAGGCGTTGAGCGACGATGCTGAACTGCTTTACCTGCACAGCGCCGATTACACCCCGGGGCATGAGGGCGGCTTGTCCGTCAGTGACCCGCGCCTGGCCATCGACTGGCCGCTGCCATTCAAGAGCCTGTCGGCCCGCGATGCCGGCCATCCGCTGCTGGATGAGAGTTTCCAAGGAGTACGTCTATGAACTGCCGTGGCTGCGGTGCCCATCTGCATCTGCCGTTGATCGACCTGGGTACGGCGCCGCCGTCCAACGCCTATGTCAGCGCCGCGCAACTCGACCAGGCGGAGCAGTGGGTGCCGCTGCGGGTGCAGGTGTGCGATGCCTGCTGGCTGGTGCAGACCGAGGACTATCGCGCTGCCGACAGCCTGTTCGACGCCGACTATGCCTACTTCAGCTCTTTCTCCAGCAGTTGGCTGGCCCATGCCGAGCGTTATGTGGCGAGCATGACTGAGCGCTTCGGCCTGAACGCGCAGAGCCGGGTGGTGGAAATCGCCGCCAACGACGGATATCTGCTGCAGTACGTGGCCAAGCGCGGTATTGCCTGCTTAGGGATAGAGCCGACCGCCAGCACGGCGCGAGCGGCGCGGGAGAAGGGCCTGGAAATCCGCGAGCTGTTCTTCGGTGAGGCCGTCGGTCGCCAGCTGGCGGAAGAGGGCTGGAGCGCCGACCTGATGGCGGCCAACAACGTGCTGGCCCATGTGCCGGACATCAACGACTTCCTCAAGGGCTTCGCCGCGCTGCTCAAGCCGACCGGCGTAGCCACCTTCGAGTTTCCCCATCTGCTGCGGCTGATGGCCGAACACCAGTTCGACACCCTCTACCACGAGCACTATTCCTACCTGTCGCTGACCGCCGTGCAAACGCTCTGCGCACGTAATGGCCTGGCTGTGTTCGACGTCGAGGAGCTACCGACCCATGGCGGATCGCTGCGGGTCTTCGTGCAGCGCGCCGAGGGAGCACGCCAAGCTACTGCCGCCGTCGGCGAGCTGCTGGCGCGCGAGGAGGCGAGCGGAGTGAAGACCGCCGCCTACTACGCCAGCCTGGCGCCGGCTGCCGAACGCATCAAGCATGAGCTGCTGCGCTTCCTGCTCAAGGCCAAGGCCGAAGGCAAGAAGGTGGTGGGCTACGGCGCAGCGGCCAAGGGCAACACCCTGCTCAACTACGCTGGGGTGCGTGGCGACCTGCTGGCCTGGGTGGCCGATGCCAACCCGCACAAGCAGGGCAAGTTCCTGCCGGGCAGCCGCATTCCCATAGTCGAGCCGGCGCGCATTGCTGCCGAGCAGCCCGACTATGTATTGGTGCTGCCGTGGAACCTGCTGAGTGAGGTGATGGAGCAGCAGGCGGCGGTCAAATCCTGGGGCGGCCAGTTCGTGGTGGCTGTGCCCGAGCTGCGGTGCCTCTGATGACGCGAGTGCTGGTCACCGGAGCCAGCGGCTTCGTCGGTCGCCAGGTGGTCGAGCAACTGCTGCAGGTGGGGCATGAGGTGCATGCTGCCTGCGGGCATCAGGTGCTGGACGGCCCCGTCGTGCATCAGCTGGATCTGCTTGAGCCTGGAGCGGCCGCCGCGCTGGTCACCAAGGTGCGTCCGCAGCGCCTGCTGCACCTGGCCTGGTGTGCCAAGCCTGGGGTGTACTGGACATCGCCGGAGAATATCGCCTGGGTGCGGGCGAGCCTGGAGCTGCTGGAGGCTTTTCAGCGTCACGAAGGCGAGCAGGCGGTGCTGGTTGGCAGCTGTGCCGAATATGACTGGAGCGGTGAGGGCGTCTGCCACGAAGAGCAGACCCCCTTGCTGCCGGCCACGCCCTATGGTCGCTGCAAGAATGCCACCCGTGAGCTGGCTGCGTTGTTCGGCCAGCTGCATGGCATGCCGATCGCCTGGGCGCGGATCTTCCATGCCTATGGCCCCTTCGAGGCACCGGGGCGCCTGGTGCCGGCGGTGCTGGGCGCCTTGCTCAAGGGCGAGCCGGCGCGCTGTTCCCATGGCGAGCAGCTGCGCGACCTGCTGCACGTGGCCGATGTCGCCGCCGCGCTGGTGCAGCTGATGAACGTAAGCGCCGCTGGCGCCTTCAATATTGGCGGCGGCCAGCCGATACGCCTGCGCGAGGTCATCGAGTACCTGGCCAGGCAGCTGGACGCAGAACACCTGCTGCAATTCGGGGCCATCCCGGTTGCGGCCAACGATCCGCCGCTGCTGATCGCCGACAACCAGCGTCTGCTGGCAACCGGCTGGCGGCCGCGGTTCGATCTATACAGTGGTCTGGATGATGCCCTCGCCTGGTGGCGAGGGCGAATTTGATACTCGGAAAGGAGCAGGACGTGAAACTGACAGTCGATACCGATAACAAGAAGCTGATCCTGGAAGAGGGCGGTGCCGTCCGCGAGCTGGATCTGTACACCGACCAGTCCTTCGAGATTCTGTCCCAGCAGTGGGTCAACCTCGGCTGGAACCAGAAATACCCCTACACCTTCTCCTGGATGGGCCGCCCGGTGATCCAGCTGCCGGAAGACATGATCCGCATCCAGGAAGTGATCTACAGCGTCAAGCCGGACGTGATAGTCGAGACCGGCGTCGCCCACGGCGGCTCCCTCATCTATTACGCCAGCCTGTTCAAGGCCATGGGCAAGGGCCGGGTGATCGGCGTGGACATCGAGATCCGCCCGCACAACCGCAAGGCCATCGAGGAGCACGAGCTGTTCAGCTACCTGACCCTGATCGAGGGCAGTTCGGTGGCTGACGAGGTGGTGGCTCAGGTCAAGTCGCTGATCAAGCCCGGCGAGACTGTGCTGGTGATCCTCGACTCCAACCATACCTATGCCCATGTGGCAGAAGAGCTGCGCCTGTACTCGCCGCTGGTGACCAAGGGCTCCTATATCGTCTCCACTGACGGGGTGATGAAGGAGGTCAAGGATGTGCCGCGGGCCGGCAAGGACTGGGCTACCGACAACCCGTCCAACGCTGCCATCGACTTCGCCAAGGCCAATCCGCAGTTCGTTATCGAGCAGCCGGCCTGGCCGTTCAACGAGAGCACCCTGAGCCAGAACATCACCCACTGGCCGGATGCCTGGCTCAAGCGCATCTGAAATGTGCTGAATTTGACGCGCTAGAGGGTGGTGGCGCGTCAAATTCATCGAGCTTTCCCTGTTTTATGCTGTTTCTGATGCGTAAGTGACTGTTTCCAAAGCGATAAAAAAAATCGAATTTCCTTGCTAAAGCCGCCTAAAGTTGCTCCCGGTAGCGCCGATAAGATTACCGAATGCGAACTTTATGGGGCGTCTGAGCAAAGCAGGCCCGAAGCTCGCAAGCTCAGACAAACTTAGTAGCACGGTCCTTTGGAGGCACTCACCATGGCCCTGACAGTCAACACAAACGTTGCCTCGCTGAACACTCAGCGCAACCTGAACACTTCTTCTTCCAGCCTGAACACTTCCCTGCAGCGCCTGTCCACCGGCTACCGCATCAACAGCGCCAAGGACGACGCCGCAGGTCTGCAGATCTCCAACCGTCTGACCAGCCAGATCAACGGTCTGAACGTTGCCACCCGCAACGCCAACGACGGTATCTCCCTGGCGCAGACCGCTGAAGGCGCGCTGCAACAGTCGACCGGCATCCTGCAGCGTATGCGTGACCTGGCCCTGCAATCGGCCAACGGCTCCAACGGTGCCAGCGAACGTGCCGCTCTGCAGGACGAAGTGTCCCAGCTGCAACAAGAACTGAACCGTATCGCCGACACCACCAGCTTCGGCGGTCGTAAGATCCTCGACGGTACCTTCGGTTCGCAGAGCTTCCAGGTCGGTGCCAACGCCTTCGAAACCATCAGTGTTTCCGTGGGTGCGGCCTCTGCTTCGCGCATCGGCGCCAGCCGTTTCAACAGCACCGTAGCTGCCGGTACTGACTCGCAGGCTGGTATTGCTGCCTCCGTGGTCACCGGTTACGCCGAAGTAACTTCCACCGACGTAGGCTATGCCTCTTCGCCGGCCACCACCGACGGCCTGACCCTGAAAGGCAAGCTGGGCACCGCTTCCGTGGCCCTGACCGACGGTACTTCCGCTCGTGAGCTGGCTGCCGCGGTGAACAATGTCTCCGGCTCCACCGGTGTGACTGCCGATGCCCGTACCGTGGCACGCCTGCAGGCCAACGGTGGTGGTCAGTTCACCAACACCGAGACTGCCGGCACCATCAGCTTCACCCTCTACGGCTCCAACAATGCTTCGTCGGACGATGGTGTTGCCATCACCGCCACCATGACCGACTGGAGCGACATGTCCGGCCTGGCCGATGCCGTCAACAAGGAAACCGGCCGCACCGGTATCAGCGCCAAGGTACTTAACGACGGTACTCTGGAACTGACCAGCGAGAACGGCGACGACATCGGTATCACCGAGTTCACCGCTTCTGCCGATGATGGTGCGGGTACTATTACCACCGTCGCTGCTGAGCTGCAGAGCATGGCCTTCAACGGTGACAACGGCATCGCCGATACCGAAGACGCCAGCGACACCGTCGGTGCTGTAGCTGCCCTGACTGGTGACGGTACCGATGGTGCGGTGAGCGTGGGCCAAGTGCGCTTCGAGTCGCCGGATGCCTTCGAAGTGGAGAACTTCGACACCATCGACGGTGGCAACCAGCCTGCCAGTGTGTACAGCGCCCTGGAAGCTGTGGATACCGTCGACATCGGTACCGCCATCGGTGCACAGAACGCTCTGGGCATCATCAGTGCCGCGATCTCCAACATCGACAGCCAGCGCGCCCAGCTCGGTGCTGTGCAGAACCGCTTTGACAACACCATTGCGAACCTGCAGAACATCTCCGAGAACGCCTCTGCTGCCCGTAGCCGGATCCGCGACACCGACTTCGCTGCTGAAACTTCGGAACTGACCAAAAACCAGATCCTGCAGCAAGCCGGTACCGCCATCCTGGCCCAGGCCAACCAACTGCCGCAGGCTGTACTCAGCCTGCTGCAGTAAGGGCAAACGCGCTAGACTGCGGGGGGAAGGGCTCAGCTCTTCTCCCCGCTACCTCATTGTGAGGAGAATTGTATGGACGTCGGCTCAATCAAGAATTCGCTGAATCTCGGCCTTACCCCGGTTCGCCCTGGTTCGACAGAGGCTGCTCCCCAGCAGGCTGCTGGTGTGGCAGGCGCGGTAAGTGCAAGTGAGGAGCGGGCGACGCAGGCCGCTGCGGAGAATCCGGAAGATATCTCCCGTGAGCAGGTCGAAAGTGCGGTATCCACGATCCAAGAGTTTGTGCAGTCGGTACGGCGCAACATCAACTTTTCCCTGGAAGATGGCTCCGGGCGTGTGGTGGTCAAGGTCACCGACGCCAGCTCCGGTGACGTCATCCGGCAGATCCCTTCCGAAGAGGCGCTGCAGCTTGCAGAAAGCCTGGAGGAGGTGAGGAGTCTGCTGTTCAAGGCCGAAGCCTGACGCAGTGCGTTGGCACGGCTTTTGACTGTTAAGCACTCACAAGGTGTTGATAGTCATATTTTTGGCGAGGTGAGACATGGCTGGAATACTGGGCGTCGGTTCGGGTATCGACAGCATCGATAGCATCGTTTCAGCGTTGGTCAGTGCCGAGAAGGCACCTAAGACCCAGCAGCTGGATCGTCTCGAAAAAACCACCACCTCGCGCTTTTCGGCACTGGGTACCCTCAAGGGGGCTCTGAGTGCTCTGCAGACCTCCGTGCAGGGGCTGAACAAAAGCTCGCTCTTCGAGGGGCGTACGGTTTCTTCCAGCAGTTCCAGTGTGCTGACTGCCAAAGCCAGCAGCACGGTGGCGGCTGGCAAGTACAGCGTGCAGGTGCAGCAACTGGCGACAACCAGCAAGGTCGCCCTGCAGTCCGTGGCCTCCAGCAGCACGAGCAAATTCAATAGCGGCACCCTGACCATTTCCGCCGGTTCGGCCAGCTTCGATGTGGACGTCACCGCCAGCAACAATACCCTGACGGGCCTGCGTGACAGCATCAACACCGCGGGCAAGTCGGCAGGCATCAGTGCCACCATCGTCAGTGACGCCTCGGGTTCGCGACTGGTGCTCTCCTCCAGTAAGGCTGGGGACGGCAACGATATTAAAGTGACTGCCACCGAAGATGGTGTGACCACCGGAACCGTGGCGCTGACCACCCAGGCTTTCACACCGTCCTACAACCTCCAGCTGCCGAGTTTTGCTGCAGGCTCCACCGCCACCTTCAAGGCTGGCGATCTGTCCATTACCTCCGGCTCCACCAACCTTAGCGTGGTGGTGGGCGATGGTTACACCATGGAGAACGTGCGCGATGCCATCAATCTGGCGGGCGCAGGGCAGGGGGTTTCGGCGGTCATCGAAACCGACTCTTCCGGCGCCGCCTCGCTGAAGATCAGCTCCACCAGCGGTTCCGATCTGAGTGTCAGTGCCACCTCGACGGGTGGCAGCACTGGCAGCAATGATCTGACGGCTCTCAATCCGGCCAGCGGTGCGACTGTCCAGGTCTCCGGGCCGAACTCCACGACCGGTGCTGGCGGCCTGATCAACAAGGCGCAGTCGGCGATCCTGTATGTCGATGGCCTGGAAGTGATCAGTGACAGCAACTCGGTCACCACCGCCATCGACGGGGTTACCCTCAACCTGGCCAGTGCCCAGACCGCATCCGATATCGCCGCGGGCAAGACCGTGGATATCACCATCGGCATGGACAAGGCATCGGTCAAAAGCAATATCCAGAAGTTCGTCGATGCCTATAACACCCTGATGTCCACTGCCTCCCAGCTCACCGCTGTGGTGTCGGTTGGCGAGGACGAGGCGCCAGTGGCTGGCGCCCTGGTGGGGGATCCGACTGTGCGCGGTCTGGTTTCCGGCCTGCGTAGCGAGCTGGTGAAAATGACCGGCACGGACGGGATTGGTGCCCTGGCCTCGTTGGGCGTGACCACCCAGAAAGACGGCACCCTCAAGATCGATGACACCAAGCTGACTACGGCGCTGGATAACAATTACGACCAGGTTGCCGAGTATTTTGCTGGCGATGACGGCCTGATGACGCGGCTGGACAGCAACCTCAACAACTACCTCAAGTCTGGCGGTATTTTCGATCAGCGCACTACGTCCCTGCAGAGCACCTTGTCGGATATCGACGACCAGCGCGAGGCGCTGGATCTGCGGATCGAAAAGGTTCAGGAGCGTCTGGTGGCCCAGTACACGGCAATGGATCAGTTGGTTGCCCAATTGCAGAAAACCAGCGAAAGCCTGACGAGCCAGCTGGCCAGTCTGCCAGGCTTCGTGAAGCAGAGTTCTTAAGCCATGAGCAAGAAACCGATCGACACCTACAAACAGGTCAAGACCAGTCAGGACGTATCGTCCTATCGCGCTGTGCAGATGCTGCTCGATGGCGCCATCGAGCGTGTGCTGTTGGCACGCCAGGCGCTGGCGGAAGGCAATACCGAGATTCGTGGCATGGCTGTGGGTACGACCATCACCATTCTCGGCGTGCTGCAGTCCAGCCTGGACAAGCAGCTCGGCGGCGAAATCGCAGAAAACCTCGATGCCCTGTACGACTACATGACCCGCCGCCTGGCCGGTGTCGCCCTCGACAGCACGCCGCGCAGCCTCGATGAAGTGCACAAGCTGCTGCTGCAGATCAAGTCTGGTTGGGATGCCATTGGCCCCGAAGTAGAGCCCGCTGCTGTCGCCGAATAAAGCGTAGTGGGAGCGGTTTTTTTGTTCTCGTCACCCTGTTGATCGCTAAAGCTGGCCGACACATTGCCGATACAAATGATGTATCCAGGCAATACTCTCAGTGGAGTGATCATGAACGCGATGGCGGCCCTTCGGCAGTATCAAACCGTCAATACCCAGGCCCAGCTGGCCGATGCCAGCCCTCATCGTCTGATCCAGATGCTGATGGAAGGCGGCCTGTCGCGTCTGGCTCAGGCCAAGGGCGCCATGCTGCACGGGCAGATCGCGGTGAAGGGTGAGCTTCTGGGCAAGGCCATTGCTATCATTGGCGGCCTGCGCGAGGGGCTCGATCAGAAGCAGGGCGGCGAGATCGCCAGCAACCTGGACAGCCTCTACGAGTACATGGTTTCTCGCCTCAGCGAGGCCAACCTGAATAATGATGTGGCCCTGATCGATGAAGTCGCCGATCTGCTGCGTAACGTGAAGACCGGCTGGGATGCCATCAGCCACTGATGCCGTCTGCGGTTCGAGGGGAAATGCCATGAGCGCAACTGTTCAACGTCTCGAAGCGACCGGTACTGCCCTGCGTGATGCGCTTGCGCGGCGCGACTGGACGGCTATCGGCGCGCTCGATGCGCAGTGCCGTCAGGCCGTCGATGAGGCGATGGTGGAGGCCGTCAACGATGACGGCATCCTGCGCGAGCGCATGCAGGAGCTGCTCGATCTGTATCGTGAGCTGGTGACCATCTGCCAAACCGAACAGCGCCGCCTGGCGGCCGAACTGGTTCAGCTCAACCAGTCGCAGCAGGGCGCCAAGGTTTACCAGCTGTTCAGCTGAGGCTCGTCGAGCCTCGGCTTCTGCTCTTTTCCGCAGTCGCTGTAACTTTTCCTGGATTTCTTTGAAAAAAACGCAGAAAAGTTACGTCATAAAATTGACTCACGCCTGATTTTTGACTTTACTAGTGGCCAATTGCCGGTGTCGCCTGCCTTTTTGTCGGGCGATCTATCTTTCCAGCCTGCGAGCCAGACCAGAACAAGATGTGGCGCGAAACCAAGATCCTTCTGATTGACGACAATAGTGAGCGCCGCCGCGATCTGGCGGTGATCCTCAGTTTCCTGGGCGAAGATCACCTGTCCTGCGGCAGCAATGACTGGCGCGAGACCGTGAGCAAGCTGGAGTCCAGCCGCGAGGTGCTCAATGTGCTGCTGGGTGACGTCGGCGCCAAGGGAGGCACCCTGGAGCTGCTCAAGCAGCTCGGCGCCTGGGATGAAAACCTCCCCCTGCTGCTGATCGGTGAGCCGGCTCCGGCCGAGTGGCCGGAAGACCTGCGGCGCCGGGTGCTGGCCAGCCTGGAGATGCCGCCCAGTTACAACAAGCTGCTCGACTCCCTGCACCGTGCCCAGGTCTACCGCGAGATGTACGACCAGGCCCGCGAGCGCGGCCGTCAGCGCGAGCCCAACCTGTTCCGCAGCCTGGTCGGCACCAGCCGTGCCATCCACCAGGTGCGCCAGATGATGCAGCAGGTGGCCGATACCGAGGCCAGCGTGCTGATCCTCGGCGAGTCCGGCACCGGTAAGGAAGTGGTGGCGCGCAACCTGCACTATCACTCCAAGCGCCGTGAAGCGCCGTTCGTGCCGGTCAACTGCGGCGCGATTCCGGCGGAGCTGCTGGAGAGCGAGCTGTTCGGTCACGAGAAGGGCGCCTTCACCGGCGCCATCACCAGCCGTGCCGGGCGTTTCGAGCTGGCCAATGGTGGCACCCTGTTCCTCGACGAGATCGGCGACATGCCGCTGCCGATGCAGGTCAAGCTGCTGCGCGTGCTGCAGGAGCGCACCTTCGAGCGGGTCGGCAGCAACAAGACCCAGTCGGTGGACGTGCGCATCATCGCCGCTACCCACAAGAACCTGGAGAAGATGATCGAGGAGGGTACCTTCCGCGAGGATCTGTACTACCGCCTCAACGTCTTCCCGATCGAGATGGCGCCACTGCGCGAGCGGGTGGAAGACATTCCGCTGCTGCTCAACGAGCTGATCTCGCGCATGGAGTTCGAGAAGCGTGGCTCCATCCGCTTCAACTCCGCCGCCATCATGTCGCTGTGCCGGCATGACTGGCCGGGCAACGTGCGCGAGCTGGCCAACCTGGTCGAGCGCATGGCGATCATGCATCCCTACGGTGTGATCGGCGTCGGCGAGCTGCCGAAGAAATTCCGCCATGTCGACGACGAGGACGAGCAGCTGGCCATCAGCCTGCGTGAGGAACTGGACGAGCGCGCGGCGATCGGCGCCGGCCTGCCGGGCATAGCCAACACGGCGATGCTGCCGCCGGAGGGGCTGGATCTCAAGGATTACCTCGGCAACCTCGAGCAGGGCCTGATCCAGCAGGCGCTGGACGACGCCGGCGGGGTTGTGGCGCGTGCCGCCGAACGTCTGCGCATTCGCCGCACCACGCTGGTTGAGAAGATGCGCAAGTACGGCATGAGTCGTCGCGACGAGGAGGTCGGCGAGGAGGACTGAAGTCCGTCGCCGAACCCGCCCATAGAGCCGGAGCTTTGACACAGCCTCCGGCTTTATTTTTTAAGTTGCTGATAAATATAGATATTATTTTAGGCATGGGGATTGCTAAGACTCTTCTGACTGACCGTCTGCTGACGGTTTGCCAGCAGAGAGAAGAGCATGAACCCAGCAGCGCAACAGCCCGCCAATCCTGAGAACGTCGCCGACGCCGCCGTCGAGCAGACCAGTCGCGCCAGCCTGGAGCAGGCCTTTGCCCTGTTCAACCAGATGTCGACGCAGCTCAGCAGCTCCTACAGCATGCTCGAGGCGCGCGTCAGCGAGCTCAAGGGCCAGCTGGCCCTGGTCAGTGCCCAGCGCATGCAGGAACTGGCAGAGAAGGAGCGCCTGGCGCATCGCCTGCAGAGCTTGCTGGATCTGCTGCCAGGCGGGGTGATCGTGATCGATGGCCAGGGTGTGGTGCGTGAGGCCAACCCGGTAGCCCGCAGCCTGCTCGGCAAGCCGCTGGTGGGCATGCTCTGGCGCCAGGTGATCGCCACCAACTTCGCGCCGCGCAAGGATGACGGTCACGAGATTTCCCTCAAGGATGGCCGCCGGCTGTCCATCGCCACCCGCTCCCTGCATGGCGAGCCGGGGCAGCTTGTGCTTTTGACTGACCTGACGGAAACCCGTCGCCTGCAGGATCAGCTGTCGCGCCACGAGCGCCTGTCCGCCCTGGGGCGCATGGTTGCCTCGCTTGCCCATCAGATCCGTACACCGCTGTCCGCTGCGCTGCTGTATGCCAGTCATCTGTCCGAGCAGGTGCTGCCGCAGGAGCAGCAGCAGCGCTTTGCCGGACGCCTGAAGGAGCGCCTGCACGAGCTGGAACACCAGGTGCGCGACATGCTGGTGTTCGCCCGCGGCGAGCTGCCGTTGCCGGATCGCCTGGCACCGCCGGCACTGTTCGAGGCCCTGCGCGCGGCTGCCGAGCCTCATGTGCAGGGCATGCAGGTGCGCTGGCAGTGCGACGCCCGTGGCGGTGACCTGCTGTGCAACCGCGATACCCTGGTCGGCACCGTGCTCAACCTGATACAGAACTCGATCCAGGCCGGTGGTCGCGAGACCCGCCTGAAGATCCATCTCTATGCGCGTGGCAGTACCTTGCGCCTGAGCGTCAGCGACAGCGGCCCGGGCATCGACAAGGCCACCCTGGCGCGCCTGGGCGAACCCTTCTTCACCACCAAGACCACCGGTACCGGCCTCGGCCTGGCCGTGGTGCAGGCGGTGGTGCGTGCCCATCAGGGCGAGTTGCAGCTGCGTTCGCGGGTGGGCCGCGGCACCTGCGCCATTCTCGTTCTGCCGCTGATTCCGGCGGCACAACCGGTTTTTCAGGAGTAAGCCATGACTGCCAAGGTTCTGCTGGTCGAAGACGACCGTGCCCTGCGCGAAGCGCTGGCCGATACGCTGCTGCTCGGCGGCCATGACTACCGCGCGGTGGAGTGTGCCGAGGATGCCCTGCTGGCCCTGGGCGAGGAGGTGTTCAGCCTGGTCATCAGCGACGTCAACATGCCGGGCATGGATGGCCATCAGCTGCTGGGGCAGATCCGCGCGCGCTACCCGCAGTTGCCGGTACTGCTGATGACCGCCTATGGCGCCGTCGAGCGTGCCGTGGAGGCGATGCGCCAGGGCGCTGCCGATTACCTGGTCAAACCCTTCGAACCGCGCACGCTGCTTGATCTGGTCGGCCGCCATGCCCTGGGTCGCCCGAGCGTGGCCGAAAGCGACGGCCCGGTGGCCAGCGAGCCGGCCAGCCAGCAGTTGCTGGAGCTGGCCGCCCGGGTCGCGCGCAGCGATTCCACCGTGCTGATTTCCGGCGAGTCCGGTACCGGCAAGGAAGTCCTGGCACGCTACATTCACCAGCAGTCGCCGCGTGCCGCTAAGCCGTTCATCGCGATCAACTGCGCGGCGATTCCGGACAACATGCTCGAGGCCACCCTGTTCGGCCACGAGAAGGGCGCCTTCACTGGCGCCATTGCCGCCCAGCCAGGCAAGTTCGAGCTGGCCGACGGCGGCACCATCCTGCTCGACGAGATTTCCGAGATGCCGCTGGGCTTGCAGGCCAAGCTCCTGCGCGTGCTGCAGGAGCGCGAAGTGGAGCGGGTCGGGGCGCGCAAGCCGATCGAGCTGGATATCCGTGTGCTGGCCACCACCAACCGCGACCTGGCGGGCGAAGTGGCGGCGGGGCGTTTCCGTGAAGACCTCTACTATCGCCTGTCGGTATTCCCGCTGGCCTGGCGTGCCCTGCGCGAACGGCCCGCCGATATTCTGCCGCTGGCCGAGCGGCTGTTGGCCAAGCACGTCAAAAAAATGAATCATGCGGCCGTACAGCTTTCGCCGCAGGCCCGCGCTGCGCTGCTCGGGCATGCCTGGCCGGGCAACGTGCGCGAGCTGGACAACGCCATCCAGCGCGCACTGATCCTGCAACAGGGCGGGCAGATCCAGCCGCACGACCTGTGCCTGACCGCGCCGATCGGCATGGCGCCGAGCGCGCCGTCGCCGGTGAGCCTGGCGGTGGTGGCGCCGGTGGCACCGGTGGCACCGGTGGCTCCGGTGATTCCCCTGGCCAGTGTGCCGGTGGCGCTGGAAAGTCCGCAGGCCGAAGCGGCCGGCGCCCTTGGTGAAGACCTGCGTCGCCGCGAGTTCCAGCTGATCATCGATACCCTGCGCGCCGAGCGCGGCCGCCGCAAGGAAGCCGCCGAGCGTCTGGGCATCAGCCCGCGCACCCTGCGCTATAAGCTCGCGCAGATGCGTGACGCAGGCATGGATGTCGAGGCCTACCTGTACGCCAGCTGATCATCCCGGAGTTCTACGCAAGACCCTCTCTTGGCCCGCCCCGTGCGGGCCCTTTGTTTTCTGGAGAGTTGGCATCCTTGTTGCTCTAACCCCTGCATAGAGCCGCGAAGCGTCAAAAAACCGCGGACGTCGGAGGAAGGTCATGAGCCAGGGTGTCGAATTCAATCGCCTGATGTTGGAAATGCGCTCCATGCAGATGGAAGCCATGGCCAAGCAGAAGCCAGCGGCAGTTGCCGCGCCGGAGCCGGGTGCGCCGAGTTTCTCGGAGATGCTCGGCCAGGCCGTGGGCAAGGTGAATGAAACCCAGCAGGCGGCTACCCAGCTGGCCACGGCTTTCGAGATGGGCCAGGGCGGCACCGACATCACCGATGTGATGATCGCTTCGCAGAAGGCCAGCGTGTCCTTCCAGGCCATGACCCAGGTACGCAACAAGCTGGTTCAGGCGTATCAAGACATCATGCAGATGCCGGTTTAACGGGGCGGATTTGAGACATGGCTGAAGCAGTCGCAGCAAACGTACCGGCAACCACGGGCGAGGCGGTAAAGAAACCGCTGTTCGGTCTGTCGTTCCTGGAAAACCTCTCGGACATGTCGATGCTGCGCCAGATCGGCCTGCTGGTCGGCCTGGCCGCCAGTGTGGCGATCGGTTTCGCCGTGGTGCTGTGGTCGCAGCAGCCGGATTACCGCCCGCTGCTGGGCAACCTGTCGGGCATGGACACCAACCAGGTGGTCGAAACCCTCAACGCCGCCGACATTCCCTACACCGTCGAGCCGAACTCCGGGGCACTGCTGGTCAAGTCCGACGACCTCGGTCGGGCTCGCATGAAGCTGGCCGCTGCCGGCGTGGCGCCGAGCGACGGCAACGTCGGTTTCGAGATTCTCGATCAGGAGCAGGGCCTGGGCACCAGCCAGTTCATGGAGGCGACCCGTTATCGCCGCGGCCTGGAGGGCGAGCTGGCCCGCACCATCTCCAGCCTGAACAACGTCAAGGCCGCCCGTGTGCACCTGGCCATCCCGAAAAGCTCGGTGTTCGTTCGCGACGAACGCAAGCCGACCGCCTCGGTGCTGGTCGAGCTGTACCCGGGCCGTTCCCTGGAGCCAAGCCAGGTGATGGCCATCGTCAATCTGGTGGCGACTAGCGTGCCCGAACTGACCAAGTCGCAGGTCACCGTGGTCGACCAGAAGGGCAACCTGCTGTCCGACCAGCAGGAGCTGTCCGAGCTGACCATGGCCGGCAAGCAGTTCGACTACACCCGGCGCATGGAGAGCATGTTCACCCAGCGCGTGCAGAGCATTCTCGAGCCGGTGCTGGGCAATGGCCGCTACAAGGCGGAAGTGTCTGCCGATGTCGACTTCAGTGCGGTCGAGTCGACTTCCGAGATGTTCAACCCGGATCAGCCGGCCCTGCGCAGTGAGCAGAAGGTCAATGAAGAGCGTTCCAGCAGCCTGCCGCCGCAAGGCGTGCCGGGTGCCCTGAGCAACCAGCCGCCGGGCGCCGCCTCGGCTCCGCAGCAGGCCGCTCCGGCCGCGCCGGCACCGGCCGGCCCGGTGGCCGCCGGCCAGCCGCTGCTGGACGCCAACGGCCAGCAGATCATGGATCCGGCCACCGGTCAGCCGAAGCTGGCACCGTACCCGGCGGACAAGCGCGAGCAGTCCACCCGCAACTTCGAGCTGGATCGTTCGATCAGCCACACCAAGCAGCAGCAGGGCCGCCTCAAGCGCCTGTCGGTGGCGGTGGTGCTGGATGACCAGGTGAAGATCAATGCCGAAACCGGCGAAGTCAGCCACAGCCCCTGGGGCGCCGAGGACCTGGCCCGTTTCACCCGCCTGGTACAGGATGCGGTGGGTTTCGATGCCAGCCGTGGCGACAGCGTCAGCGTGATCAACGCGCCGTTTACCAGCGACACTGGCGACAGCGTCGATGTGCCGTGGTACCAGAGCGAGCTGTTCCTGATGGCCATGGGCGGGCTCAAGCAGCTGCTGCCGGCACTGATGATCTTCATCCTGGTGTGGTTCGTGCTGCGCCCGGTGATGAAGAACATTGCCAACCCGGCGCGTTCGGGCGACGGCGAGGGCGGCGACGTCGAGCTGGGCGACATGGGGGGCCTGGAAGGCGAGCTGTCGGCCGACCGGGTGAGCCTGGGTGGCCCACAAAGCATCCTGCTGCCGAGCCCCTCGGAGGGGTATGATGCACAACTGAACGCCATCAAGAGTCTGGTGGCGGAAGATCCGGGCCGCGTCGCCCAGGTTGTGAAAGAGTGGATCAACGCCGATGAGTGACAATCGCCCCGCCGCCAAGCTGAACAAGGTCGAGAAGGCCGCCATTCTCCTGCTCTCGCTCGGTGAGACCGATGCCGCCCAGGTGCTGCGTCACCTCGGGCCGAAGGAAGTGCAGCGGGTCGGCGTGGCCATGGCCGGCATGCGCAACGTGCAGCGCGAACAGGTCGAGCAGGTGATGGGCGAGTTCGTCGACATAGTCGGCGACCAGACCAGCCTCGGCGTCGGCGCCGACAGCTACATCCGCAAGATGCTCACCCAGGCCCTGGGCGAGGACAAGGCCGGCAACCTGATCGACCGCATCCTCCTCGGCGGCAGCACCAGCGGCCTGGACAGCCTGAAGTGGATGGAGCCGCGCGCCGTGGCCGACGTGATCCGCTACGAACACCCGCAGATCCAGGCCATCGTGGTCGCCTATCTCGACCCCGACCAGGCCGCCGAAGTGCTCAGCCACTTCGACCACAAGGTGCGCCTGGACATCGTCCTGCGCGTGTCCTCGCTGAACACCGTGCAACCGGCGGCGCTCAAGGAACTCAACCAGATCCTCGAGAAGCAGTTCTCCGGCAGCGCCAACACCACCCGCGCCAACCTCGGCGGGGTCAAGCGTGCGGCAGACATCATGAACTTCCTCGACAGCTCGCTGGAAGGCCAGCTGATGGACTCGATCCGCGAGGTCGACGAAGACCTTTCCGGGCAGATCGAAGACCTCATGTTCGTCTTCGACAACCTGGCCGATGTCGACGACCGCGGCATCCAGGCGCTGCTGCGCGAGGTGTCCTCGGACATCCTGGTGCTGGCGCTCAAGGGCGCCGACGAGGCGATCAAGGAAAAGGTCTTCAAGAACATGTCCAAGCGCGCTGCCGAGCTGCTGCGCGACGACCTCGAGGCCAAGGGCCCGGTGCGCGTCAGCGAAGTGGAGACGGCGCAGAAGGAAATCCTCACCATTGCCCGGCGCATGGCCGAATCCGGCGAGATCGTCCTCGGCGGTGCCGGTGGCGAAGCGATGATCTGAGGCGGCGACCATGGCACCCAAGGAAGCGCCCAGCGAGCTGATTCGCGCCAAGGACGTCAGCGGCTTCGACCGCTGGTCGCTGCCGAGCTTCGACCCCGAGGTCGAGGTGCTGGCCGAGCCGGAGCCCGAAGTGGTGGCCGCGCCGGAGCCGGAACCGGAGCCGCAGATCGAGGAAGTGGAGGTCGAGGCGGTCAAGCCGCTGACTCTCGACGAGCTCGAGGCGATTCGCCAGGACGCCTACAACGAAGGTTTCTCCGCCGGCGAGAAGGACGGCTTCCATGCCGGCCAGCTCAAGGCCAAGCAGGAAGCCGAAGTGGCTCTGGCCGCCAAGGTGGCGCAGCTGGAGCAGCTGATGGGCAACCTGATGGAGCCCATCGCCGGGCAGGATCAGGAGCTCGAGCAGGCGCTGGTCGAGCTGATCAGCCAGATGACCCGCCAGGTCATCCAGCGCGAGCTGAGCACCGACTCCAGCCAGATCCGCCATGTCCTGCGCGAAGCGCTCAAGCTGCTGCCGATGGGCGCCAGCAATATTCGCATCCATGTTCACCCGCAGGACTTCGAACTGGTCAGGGCCCTGCGCGAGCGCCATGAGGAAAGCTGGCGCATCCTCGAAGACGAGTCGCTGCAGCCGGGCGGCTGCCGGGTCGAGAGCGAGAGCAGCCGCATCGACGCCAGCGTCGAAACCCGCCTGGCCCTGGCCCTCAAGCAGCTGTTCGAGCAGCAGCGGGCGCAGACCACCAATCCGCCGGAAGCGGATCTCCACCTCGATCTCGAGCCGCCCCGTGCGCCTTGATCGCATCAGTTTTGCCAAGCGCCTGGCCGGTTACAGCGAGGCCATCGAGCTGCCCAGCCAGCCGGTGGTCGAGGGCCGTCTGCTACGCATGGTCGGCCTCACCCTGGAAGCCGAAGGCCTGCGCGCGGCCCTGGGCAGCCGCTGCCTGGTGATCAACGATGACAGCTACCATCCGGTGCAGGTGGAAGCGGAAGTCATGGGCTTCTCCGGCAACAAGATCTACCTGATGCCGGTTGGCAGTCTGGCCGGCATCGCCCCTGGCGCCCGTGTGGTGCCGCTGCCGGACACCGGCCGCCTGCCGATGGGCATGTCCATGCTCGGCCGTGTGCTGGATGGCGCCGGCCGCGCCCTGGACGGCAAGGGTGGGATGAAGGCCGAGGACTGGGTGCCGATGGACGGCCCGACCATCAACCCGCTCAACCGTCACCCGATCAGCGAGCCGCTGGATGTCGGCATCCGCAGCATCAACGGCCTGCTCACCGTCGGCCGTGGTCAGCGTCTGGGCCTGTTCGCCGGTACCGGCGTGGGCAAGTCGGTGCTGCTGGGCATGATGACCCGCTTCACCGAGGCCGAGATCATCGTGGTCGGGCTGATCGGCGAGCGCGGTCGCGAGGTCAAGGAGTTCATCGACGAGATCCTCGGCGAGGAGGGCATCAAGCGCTCGGTGGTGGTCGCCTCGCCAGCCGACGACGCGCCGCTGATGCGCCTGCGCGCGGCCATGTACTGCACACGCATCGCCGAGTATTTCCGCGACAAGGGCAAGAATGTTCTGCTGCTGATGGACTCGCTGACCCGCTTCGCCCAGGCCCAGCGCGAGATCGCCCTGGCCATCGGCGAGCCGCCGGCGACCAAGGGCTATCCGCCCTCGGTGTTCGCCCGCCTGCCGCGCCTGGTGGAGCGTGCCGGTAACGCCGAAGCCGGTGGCGGCTCGATCACCGCGTTCTACACCGTATTGAGCGAGGGCGACGACCAGCAGGATCCGATCGCCGACGCTGCCCGCGGGGTGCTCGACGGCCACTTCGTGCTGTCGCGCCGGCTGGCCGAGGAAGGTCATTACCCGGCCATCGACATCGAGGCCTCGATCAGCCGGGTCATGCCGCAGGTGGTCAGCGCCGAGCACATGAAGCTGGCCCAGCGCTTCAAACAGCTATGGTCGCGCTACCAGCAGAGCCGCGACCTGATCAGTGTCGGCGCCTATGTGCCGGGCGGCGATGCCGATACCGACCTGGCGATTGCCCGCCAGCCGGCCATGGCCCGCTACCTGCGCCAGGGCCTGAGCGAGAGCGAGGGCATGAGCGACAGCCAGCTGCAGCTGGCCCAGGTGTTCAACCCGACGGCGGCCGGCGGTTGATCCATGGCCAATAGCCGTGCCGCGCGCCTGGCGCCGGTGATCGAGATGGCCGAACGCGCCGAGCGCGAGGCCGCGCGCCAGCTGGGCCACTGCCAGGGCCTGCTGAGCAAGGCCGAGATGCAGCTGGGCGAGCTGGAGCGCTACCGCGGCGACTACCAGCAGCAATGGATCACCGAGGGCAGCAAGGGTGTCTCCGGGCAGTGGCTGATGAACTACCAGCGTTTTCTCTCGCAACTGGAAACCGCCATCGGCCAGCAGCTGCAGACCGTCAACTGGCACCGCGACAACCTGCGCAAGGCGCGCGATGTCTGGCAGCAGCGCTACGCGCGTCTGGAGGGGCTGCGCAAACTGGTGCAGCGCTACCTCGACGAGGCGCGTCTGGCAGAGGATCGGCGCGAGCAGAAACTGCTCGATGAGCTGGCCCAGCGCCTGCCCAATCGCGATCAGAGCTGATTGGCGGTTGCCGCGACCCCATCCGGGTGCTAAATCTTTCCAAGCCCAGCCGAATAAAATCCACAAGGAGTGCTTCATGGCCATTACCGCGCTGTCTTCAAGCGACGGACAGGAACTGACCATCCACATTCAGGGGCGATTCGACTTTTCCGCGCATCAGGAATTTCGTGATGCCTACGAGCGGGTGAGCGCCACACCGAAGCGCTATGTGGTCGATCTCAAGGGCGCGACCTACCTCGACAGTTCGGCACTGGGCATGTTGCTGCTGCTGCGCGACCACGCTGGCGGCGATCATGCGCGCATCAGTCTGGTCAACTGCAACCCGGATGTGCGCAAGATTCTCTCGATTTCCAATTTCGAACAGCTGTTCCAGATCGGCTGAGCGCCAGCATGCCCACGCGTCTGTCCATCCTGATCGCCGAGGACAACGCGGCGGACAGGATGCTGCTGTCCACCATCGTCAATCGCGAAGGGCACCGGGTGCTCACTGCCAGCAATGGCCTGGAGGCCTTCACCCTGTTTCTCCAGGAGCGTCCGCAGCTGGTGCTGATGGATGCGCTGATGCCGGTGATGGACGGCTTCGAGGCCGCGCGGCGGATCAAGGATGCCACCGGCGACGCGCTGGTACCGATCATCTTCCTCACCTCGCTGACCGAGAGCGAGGCCCTGGTGCGTTGCCTGGAGGTGGGTGATGACTTCCTCGCCAAGCCCTACAACCGGGTCATCCTCGAGGCCAAGATCCGCGCCATGGATCGCCTGCGTCGCCTGCACGACACCGTGCTGCAGCAGCGCGACCTGATCGCCAAACACAACGAGCACCTGCTCACCGAGCAGCGGGTGGCCAAGGCAGTGTTCGACAAGGTGGCTCACTCCGGCTGCCTCAACGCCCCCAATATCCGCTACCTGCAGTCCCCCTTCGCCCTGTTCAACGGCGACCTGCTGCTGGCCGCCTTCAAGCCGTCCGGCGGCATGCATGTGTTCCTCGGCGACTTCACTGGCCACGGCTTGCCGGCGGCAATCGGGGCGATGCCGCTGGCCGAGGTGTTCTACGGCATGACCGCCAAGGGTTTTTCCATGACGGAAATCCTTCGCGAGATGAATGCCAAGCTCAAGCGCATCCTGCCGATCGGGGTGTTCTGCTGCGCCACGCTGTTCAACCTGAGTTTCCAGCGGCGGGTGGTCGAGGTGTGGAACGGCGGCCTGCCGGATGGCTACCTGTATCGCCATGCCAGCGGCGAGCGGGTGCCGCTGGTGTCGCGCCATTTGCCGCTCGGCGTGCTGGAGCCGACCTCGTTCAACGACAGCATCGAGGTCTTCGCGCTGGAGGAGGGTGATCGCCTGTTCCTGTTCTCCGACGGCGTGCTGGAAACCTGCGACGCCAGCGGCCAGATGTTCGGCGAGCAGCGCCTGCAGTCGGTGTTTGCCGCCGGGCATGCCCCCGAGCGCCTGTTCGACGAGCTGCAAGCGGCGCTGGCGGCCTTTCGCGGCGAGGCGCAGGACGACGTCAGCATGCTCGAAGTGTGTCAGGTCGCCGAAGGCAGCCTCAGCCGCCCGCCGCTGGCCTTTACCGACAGCGGCCAGAGCAGCCCGCTGGACTGGTCGGCCAGCTTCGAGTTCCGCGCCGAGACCCTCAAGCGCTTCAACCCGCTGCCGTTCCTCCTCCAGCTGCTGCTGGAGGTGCAGGGCCTGCGGGCCCAGGGTGGGGCGTTGTACACGGTGCTGGCCGAGCTTTATTCAAATGCCCTGGAGCACGGTGTGCTGGGCCTGGACTCGAGCCTGAAGCGCAATGCCAGTGGCTTTGCCAGCTATTACCGTGAGCGTGGCGAGCGTTTGCAGGGGTTGCAGCAGGGCTTCGTGCGCTTCCACCTGCAGGTGGTGCAGGAGAATGGCGGTGGCCGCCTGCGGGTCAGCGTCGAGGACAGCGGCGGTGGCTTCGATCTGGCCCGGGTGCTGAATGTCGAGCGCGCCGCCGACAGCCTCAGTGGGCGCGGCCTGCGCCTGATTCGCCAGTTGACCGACCAGTGTCAGTGGGCGGCGGACGGGCGGGGCGCCAGCGTGGAGTTTTGCTGGAAGGCTCAGGCATAATCGAAGCTCCTCGATCAAGGAGTGAGCTGGTGTCCGACATCCATCTCGATCAGAACGTGTTGGCGGCCCTGCAGGACGTCATGGAAGATGAGTATTGCGTGCTGCTGGATACCTTCCTGTCCGACTCGGATGAGCGCCAGCGCCACCTCCATCAGGCGCTTGCCGCCGCCGACAGCCAGGCCCTGCGCCTGGCCGCGCACAGTTTCAAGGGCAGTTGCAGCAACATGGGGGCGCCCATGCTGGCGGGCCTGTGCAAGCAGCTGGAGGAAGCCGCCCGCCGCGAGCGGCTGGACGAGGCCCCCGGGCTGATCGAGCAGATCGAGCGCGAATTCGCCATCGTGCGCATCCTGATGAGGGCCGAGCGGCAGCGCTGCCGCTGAGTTTTTCCGGCTGACCGAGAAGCTGGCCCGTCCCTTGCTACATTGCGGATACGATCCAACCTGAACGGAGAGTATCCATGTCCGTCGCACCTGATTTCCTCCTCCAGTCCGCGCCCGAGGTTCGTCCCAAGGCGGCCCCGGCGAAAGCCCCGGACACCTCGGCCGAACCCAGCAAGAATGAGGGTTCCAGCTTTGCCGATGTGTACGCCAAAGAGCGCCAGGTGAAAGCCGCCGAGCGCAAGGAGGCGGCTGCCAAGGCCCAGCAGAACAAGTCCGAAGAGGCGCCGCCGGCCGATGAGCCGGTGGTGGCCGAAGCTGCCGCCGAGGAGCCGGTGGTTGCCGAAAGCGGCAATGACTTGCCGGCCGAGGGCGAAGAGGGCGAGCCGGCCCTGGTCGATCCACTGCTGCTGATGGCCATGACCGGGCAGCTGCCCAGCGAGGAGGCGGCGCCTGTTGTCAGCACCGAAGGCACCGGCGAGACGGCCGCTGAGCAGGCCGTGCAGGCGCTGCTGCCGAGTACGGTGGGCGTCGCCAGCGGCGCGCCGGCGACCTTGACCGAGGCCAGCCACGACCCCGAGCTGGACATGCTCAACAGCCTGCCCGGGGTCAAGCTGGCCATGGACATCAGCGCGCAGAACCAGGCCGTTGCCCAGCAAAAGTTGAGCCCTGGTGCCCTGGCGGCGCAGAAAGCGGTCAGCAGCGATGAAGGCTTCGCCAGTGCCCTGGCGGCGTTCGCCGGCGAGGCGGTGACCACCGACGAGGGCAAACTGGAAAAACTGGATACGGCGGAGAACCTGGTGGAGGGGCTCGATAGCCTGTCCAGCGGCCGCGAAATCCAGGGCGAGGCGCGTGCCGATGCCATCGCCAGCAAGCTCAATGCCCTCAGTCAGGCCATCAGCCAGCAGACGGCGATCGGCCAGCGCATGCCGCTGGTGCCCGGCCAGGCGGTGCCCATGCAGCAGGGCGGCTGGAGCGAGGCGGTGGTCGACCGGGTCATGTGGCTGTCCAGCCAGAACCTCAAGTCGGCGGAGATCCAGCTCGACCCGGCTGAACTGGGGCGTCTGGAAGTGCGCATCGAGATGAACAAGGATCAGGCCCAGGTGACCTTCGCCAGCCCCAACGCCGGGGTGCGTGACCAGCTCGAAGGACAGATGCATCGCCTGCGTGATCTGTTCGCCCAGCAGGGCATGACCCAACTCGACGTCAATGTCTCCGACCAGTCGCTGGCCCGCGGCTGGCAGGGCCAGGGCAGTGGCGAGGAGTCGCGCCGCCAGGGCGGCAACTCCCTGGCGGGTAGCAGCGCGGCTGATGACGAACTGCTCACCGGGGTTAGCGAGATCCGCGCGGCCACGGCCGCCGCGCCACGGGGGCTGGTGGACTATTACGCCTGACCATCCGTGCGGGAATAACTGCGCCCGGTGCCGTTAAAAGCACCGGGCGCAGCCGTTTTCGGGTGACAGACGGTCGGCGCCTTGGTATATCGGCAGCCTGTGTCAGACGTGGCGGGGCAAGCTATCTTGTTTACAAGGTGGCATAACACTTGCTCCTAAGCCTTTGACTGCTGAAGAAACACTGAATAGTGACGGATTTCTGGCATGGCCAAAAAACAAGCGCCTAAAGCTCCCAGTGCCGATGCGGCCGGCGACAAGCCGGGCGGCAAGAGCAAACTCAAACTCATCATTCTGATCGTGCTGGTGCTGCTGATCGCCATCGGCGGCTCGGTCGGCGCCACCTGGTTCCTGCTCGGCAAGAGTGCCAGCAAGGACGCCGAGGCGGAGAAGAGCGAGGAGCACAGCGGCGAAACGGCCGCTCCGGTGAAGCTGCCGGCCATCTATGAAGTGGTGGCGCCGGCCTTCATCGTCAACTTCAACTACCAGGGGCGGCAGCGCTACATGCAGGTCAGCGTGGCCCTGATGGCCCGTGACCAGGCCCAGCTGGATGCCCTCAAGGTGCATATGCCGGTGCTGCGCAATCGCCTGGTGATGCTGTTCTCCGGGCAGGACTTCGCCGCTCTGATGACCCCGGTGGGCAAGGAGATGCTGCGCCAGCAGGCCACCGCGACGGTGCAGGAGCTGGCCGAGAAGGAAACCGGCAAGACGGCGATCGAGCAGGTTCTGTTCACCAACTTCGTGCTGCAGTAGGCGGGAGTCCCCATGGCCGTACAAGACCTGCTGTCACAGGACGAGATCGACGCGCTGCTGCATGGCGTCGACGATGGCCTGGTCGAGACCGAGGACGCTGGCGAACCCGGCAGCGTCAAAAGCTATGACCTGACCAGCCAGGATCGCATCGTCCGCGGACGCATGCCGACCCTGGAGATGATCAACGAGCGCTTCGCCCGCTACACCCGCATCAGCATGTTCAACCTGCTGCGCCGCTCGGCGGACGTGGCGGTGGGTGGGGTGCAGGTGATGAAGTTCGGCGAATACGTGCACTCGCTGTACGTGCCGACCAGCCTCAACCTGGTGAAGATGAAGCCGCTGCGCGGCACCGCGCTGTTCATCCTCGACGCCAAGCTGGTGTTCAAGCTGGTGGACAACTTCTTCGGCGGCGACGGCCGCCACGCCAAGATCGAGGGGCGCGAATTCACCCCCACCGAGCTGCGGGTGGTGCGCATGGTCATCGACCAGGCCTTCATCGACCTCAAGGAAGCCTGGCACGCGGTGATGGACGTCAACTTCGAGTACATCAACTCGGAAGTGAACCCGGCGCTGGCCAACATTGTCAGTCCGAGTGAGGTGGTGGTGGTGTCCACCTTCCACATCGAGCTGGACGGCGGTGGCGGCGACCTGCACATCACCATGCCGTATTCGATGATCGAGCCGATCCGCGAGATGCTCGACGCCGGCTTCCAGTCCGACGTCGATGACCAGGACGAGCGCTGGATCAAGGCCCTGCGCGAGGACATCCTCGACGTCAACGTGCCCCTGGGCGCCACCGTGGCCCGCCGCGAACTGCGCCTGCGCGACATCCTGCACATGCAGCCGGGCGACGTGATCCCGGTGGAGCTGCCGGAAAACATCATCATGCGCGCCAATGGCGTACCGGCCTTCAAGGTCAAGCTGGGCGCGCACAAGGGCAACCTGGCCATGCAGGTGCTCGAACCCATCGAGCGCTTGCGCTAAGCGCAGGCGCCACGGCCCGCCAGCGGGTCGCCACTCACAATAGCCAGCCGAGGAATAGCGATGGCCGACGAAGACGAAAACACCACCCCCGAGGAGCAGGCTCTGGCCGACGAGTGGGCCGCGGCACTGGCGGAAGCCGGGGATGATGCCGGGCAGGCCGATATCGATGCGCTGATGGCCCAGGGCGGTGGCGCTGCCGAGCCGTCGGCACCGCGCGCGCCGATGGAAGAGTTCGGCGCCGGGCCCAAGCTCGGCAACGGCCCGGTGAGCCTGGACGGCCCCAACCTGGACGTGATTCTCGACATCCCGGTGTCGATTTCCATGGAAGTCGGCAGTACCGACATCTCCATTCGCAACCTGCTGCAGCTCAACCAGGGTTCGGTGGTCGAGCTTGACCGCCTGGCCGGCGAGCCGCTCGACGTGCTGGTCAACGGCACCCTGATCGCCCACGGCGAGGTGGTGGTGGTCAACGAGAAGTTCGGCATCCGCCTGACCGACGTGATCAGCCCCAGCGAACGCATCAAGAAACTGCGCTGAGACCATCATGCACAAACTGTTCAGCGTGCTTCTGGCCCTGCCGCTCGCGGCCCTGGCCGACGAGCCGGCGGTCAAGACGGTAGCGCCCCTGGCCGGTAGCGATATCGGCGGCCAGCTGGTGCAGCTGCTGCTCGGTCTGCTGCTGGTGGTGGGGCTGATCTTCGCCCTGGCCTGGGTGCTGCGTCGGGTACAGCAGATCGGCCCGCGCGGCGGCCAGGTGATCAAGCTGGTGGCCAGCCAGGCGCTGGGCCCGCGTGACCGCCTGCTGCTGGTTCAGGTGGGCGGCGAGCAGATCCTGCTGGGCATCAGCGCCGGGCGCATCGCGCCGCTGCATGTGCTCAAGGAGCCGGTGCCGCTGAATGACGGCGAGCCGGCCACCCCGGAATTCGCCCAGCGCCTGATGGAGCTGCTCGGCAAGGATCAGAAGGACAAGTCATGAGCGCCTGGCGCATTCTGCTGACCCTGCTGCTGGCGCTGGCCGCGCCGCTGGCGTTCGGCGCCGACGACCCGCTGGCGATCAAGGCCATCACCCTGAGCACCAACGCCCAGGGCCAGCAGGAGTACTCGGTCAGCCTGCAGATCCTGCTGATCATGACGGCGCTGAGTTTCATCCCGGCGTTCGTCATGCTGATGACCAGCTTCACCCGGATCATCATCGTGTTCTCCATCCTGCGCCAGGCCCTGGGCCTGCAGCAGACGCCGTCGAACCAGATCCTGATCGGCATGGCGCTGTTTTTGACCATGTTCATCATGGCGCCGGTGTTCGACCAGATGAACCGCGAGGCCCTGCAGCCCTACCTCAACGAGCAGATGACCGCGCAGGACGCGATCGCCAAGGCCGAGGGGCCGATCAAGGGCTTCATGCTGGCGCAGACCCGCGCCTCCGACCTGGAGCTGTTCGTGCGCCTGTCCAAGCGTACCGACATCGCCTCGCCGGACAAGGCGCCGCTGACCATCGTCATCCCGGCCTTCGTCACCTCGGAGCTGAAGACCGCGTTCCAGATCGGCTTCATGATCTTCATCCCGTTCCTGATCATCGACATGGTGGTGTCCAGCATCCTCATGGCCATGGGTATGATGATGCTGTCGCCGCTGATCATTTCCCTGCCGTTCAAGATCATGCTGTTCGTCCTGGTCGATGGCTGGGCGCTGATCATGGGCACCCTGGCCGGCAGCTTCGGTACCCTGTAGCGAGGCGCACATGACTCCGGAAATCGCCATCGACCTGTTCCGCGAGGGACTCTGGCTCACCGCCATGATTGTCGGCCTGCTGGTGCTGCCGAGCCTGCTGGTGGGTCTGCTGGTGGCGGTGTTCCAGGCCGCCACGCAGATCAACGAACAGACCCTGAGCTTCCTGCCGCGCCTGCTGGTGATGCTGCTCACCCTGATCTGGGCCGGCCCCTGGCTGGTGCGTGAGCTCATGGAGTACACGCAGAACCTGATCCAGAACATTCCGCTGTTGATCGGCTGATGCTCGAACTGACCAATGCGCAGATCGGCGGCTGGGTGGGCCAGTTCCTCCTGCCGCTGTTCCGTATCGCCTCGATGCTGATGGTGATGCCGGTGATCGGTACCCAGCTGGTGCCGGCACGGGTGCGCCTGTACCTGGCTCTGGCGATCTGCCTGGTGCTGGCGCCCAACCTGCCGCCGATGCCGCAGGTGGATTCGGTGAGCCTGCAGTCGATGCTGCTGATCGGCGAGCAGGTGCTGATCGGGGTGATGTTCGGCCTGGTGCTGCAGCTGTACTTCCACCTGTTCGCGGTGGCCGGGCAGATCATCGCCATCCAGATGGGCCTCGGTTTCGCCTCCATGGTCGACCCCACCAACGGTGTGTCGGTGCCGGTGCTCGGCCAGTTCCTGCTGATGCTGGTGACCCTGCTGTTCCTGGCCATGAACGGCCACCTGGTGGTGTTCGAGATCCTCGCCGAGAGCTTCGTCACCCTGCCGGTAGGGCAGGGCCTGTTGACCACCGATCACTTCTGGACAATGGCCGGCAAGCTCAGCTGGGTGATCGCTGCCGGCCTGTTGCTGGCGCTGCCGGTGATCACCGCGCTGCTGGTGGTCAACCTGGCGTTCGGCGTGATGACCCGCGCGGCGCCGCAGCTGAACATCTTTTCCATCGGTTTCCCCCTGACCCTGGTGCTCGGCCTGGTGATCTTCTGGCTGGGTTTGTCCGACTTCCTGGCGCACTTCCAGACGCTGACCAGCGAAGCCCTGCTGCAACTGCGCGAACTGGCGCGGATTCGCTGAGGAGCAACTGCCATGGCAGAAAGCGAAAGTGGCGCGGACAAGAGCGAGGAGCCCACTAGTAAGCGCCGCGAGGAGGCGCGCAAGAAAGGCCAGGTGGCCCGTTCACGGGAGCTCAACACCCTGGCCGTGGTGCTCGGTGGAGCCATCGGCCTGATGATCTACGGCGCGCAGATGGGCGCGACCATGCTGGCCATGATGCGCAGTAACTTCAGCCTGCCGCGCGAGGTGCTGCTGGACGACGGTTCCATGGCGCGCTACCTGCTGGCCTGGGGCATGCAGGCGCTGCTGGCGCTGCAGCCGCTGCTGACCCTGCTGCTGATCGCGGCGATAGTCGGGCCCATCGCCCTGGGCGGCTGGCTGTTCTCCAGCGAGGCGCTGATGCCGCAGTTCAGTCGGATGAACCCGCTGGAAGGGCTCAAGCGCATGTTCTCCACCAAGGCGCTGGTGGAGCTGGTCAAGGCCGTGGCCAAGTTCGCGGTGATCCTCCTGGTGGCGCTGGCCGTGCTCAAGTCCGACCAGCAGGATCTGCTGGCGATCGGCAACGAGCCGGTGGAGGCGGCCATCGGCCACAGCCTCGAGGTGGTGGGGCGCAGCCTGGTGTGGCTGGCCTGCGGGCTGATCCTGATCGCCGCGGTGGATGTGCCGTTCCAGCTCTGGGATGCGCGGCAGAAGCTGATGATGACCAAGCAGGAGGTGCGCGACGAGTACAAGGACAGCGAGGGCAAGCCCGAGGTCAAGTCGAAGATTCGCCAGTTGCAGCGGCAGATGGCCGAGCAGCGCATGATGCAGAAAGTGCCCGAGGCCGATGTGGTGATCACCAACCCGACCCACTTCGCCGTGGCCCTCAAGTACGACCCGAAAACCGGGCAGGCGCCGTTGCTGCTGGCCAAGGGCGGCGATTTCCTGGCGCTGAAGATCCGCGAGATCGCCCAGGAGCACAAGGTCACCCTGCTCGAGTCGCCGGCCCTGGCGCGGGCGGTGTACTACTCCACCGAGATCGATCGGGAGATTCCCGCCGGTCTCTACCTGGCGGTGGCCCAGGTACTGGCCTACGTCTACCAGCTCAAGCAGTTCCGCGCCGGCAAGGGCAAGCGCCCGACGCCGCTGAAGGATCTGCCGATTCCGCCGGATCTGCGCCGCGACGAATAAGGCGCCCGCGCGGCACGTTCGTCGCCTGACTTTGACAGCTCTAACCTGCGACCTACACCTGCTAGTGGGTCGGTGGCCTTGCCGTTGCCGTGGTACTGCACCTGAACGGAGTCAGACCACCACAGCGGAGCATCCCCATGGCCAGAATCGCCCTAACCAGCGCCTTGCGCAGCGAATACGAAAACCTGTTCAACAGCTGCCAGATCCGTCCGGCCAAGGCCGGCGACGTCGAAACCCTTGTCCAGCAACTGCAGAGCAACAGCGCCCGCTACCAGCGGGTAGGGCAGAAGCTGGGAATTCCCTGGGGCTTCATCGCGGTGGTGCACAACCTGGAAAGCAGCCAGCGTTTCGACCGCCACCTGCATAACGGCGACCCGCTGAGCGCGCGTACCGTGCAGGTGCCGGCCGGGCGACCGAAGGCCGGCAACCCGCCGTTCACCTGGGAGCAGAGCGCCGAGGATGCGTTGCTGCTGAAGAAGCTCGGCAGCAGTACCGACTGGAGCCTGGCCGGCACCCTGTACCAACTGGAGCTGTACAACGGCTTCGGCTACCGCCTGTACCACCCGCACGTGCTCTCACCCTACCTGTGGGGCTACAGCAACCATTACGACAGCGGCAAGTATGTGCAGGACGGCACCTGGTCGGACAGCGCCGTGTCCAAGCAGTGTGGTGCGGCGGTGCTGCTGCGGCGCATGGCCGAGCGCGGCCTGATCGAGTTCGCCGACCAGCCGCGGCCGGCGGCCCGTGCCGAGCCGCTGGTGGTTGGCTATTCGATGCAGGCTTCCGCCGATCCGGCCCAGGTGCAGCGGGTCGAGTCGCTGCAGCTGTGGCTCAACGGCTTTCCCGGAGTGTTCGTCAAGGTCGACGGCATTCCCGGCCAGCGCACTTCCGAGGCTTACCGGCTGGTCACCGGCAGCTACCTGCCGGGCGATCCGCGCCTGAATCAGCGCCAGGCCGCCTGAGTGGCGGTGGCCCCGTCGTCGGGCGGGGCCACCGGCCCGACAAGTTGGAATGCTTCTTGCCCTAGCTCCAGCGTGACGCGCTTTTGCGTCAAAAGATTGAATCGGCTGGGGAAAACACGTGGCAGTGGATCGTGCGCAAATCATCGGTGACGTACGCAGCAATCTGGCGGGCCTGCGCAATGGCAGCCTGGGTATTCCGCTGCTGCTGCTGGTCATGCTGGCCATGGTCATGCTGCCGATCCCGCCGTTCCTGCTCGATGTGCTGTTCACCTTCAGCATCGCCCTGTCCATCGTGGTTCTGCTGGTAGCCATCTACTCCCTGCGGCCGCTGGATTTCGCCGTCTTCCCCACCGTACTGCTGGCCGCGACCCTGCTGCGCCTGGCATTGAACGTGGCCTCGACGCGGGTGGTGCTGCTGCACGGCCAGGACGGCCACGACGCCGCCGGCAAGGTGATCCAGGCCTTCGGTGAGGTGGTGATCGGCGGCAACTACGTGGTCGGTATCGTGGTGTTCGCCATCCTCATGATCATCAACTTCGTGGTGGTCACCAAGGGTGCCGGGCGGATCTCCGAGGTCAGTGCGCGCTTCACCCTGGATGCCATGCCCGGCAAGCAGATGGCCATCGACGCCGACCTCAACTCCGGCCTGATCGACCAGACCGAAGCCAAGCGTCGCCGCGTGGAGGTGGCCCAGGAGGCCGACTTCTACGGCTCGATGGATGGTGCCAGCAAGTTCGTTCGCGGTGACGCCGTCGCCGGCCTGCTGATCCTCTTCATCAACCTGATCGGCGGTATCGCCATCGGCGTGATGCAGCACGACCTGGCCTTCGCCGAGGCGGGGCGCATCTACACCCTGCTGACCATCGGTGACGGTCTGGTGGCGCAGATCCCGTCGCTGCTGCTGTCCACCGCTGCGGCGATCATGGTGACCCGCGTGTCCACCTCGGAAGACATGGGTGCCCAGGTCAGCCGGCAGATGTTCGCTTCGCCCAAGGCCCTGGCCGTGTCCTCGGCGATCATGATCGCCATGGGCATGGTGCCGGGCATGCCGCACTTTTCCTTCCTCAGCCTCGGCCTGGTGGCGGCCGGCGCGGCCTACTGGATCGCCAACAAGCAGCGCAAGACGAAGGAGGAGGCGGTCAAGGAAGTCCAGCGCCAGCAGGAGCTGCTGCCGGCGCAAAAGGCCCAGGAGGTCAAGGAACTGGGCTGGGACGACGTCACCCCGGTGGACATGGTCGGCCTGGAGGTGGGCTATCGGCTGATCCCGCTGGTCGACCGCAACCAGGGTGGCCAGCTGCTGGCGCGAATCAAGGGGGTACGCAAGAAGCTGTCCCAGGAAATGGGCTTCCTGATGCCCTCGGTGCATATCCGCGACAACCTCGACCTGCTGCCCAACGCCTATCGCCTGACCCTGATGGGCGTCAGCGTGGCCGAGGCGGAGGTGTATCCGGAACGCGAGCTGGCGATCAACCCGGGGCAGGTGTTCGGCACCCTCAACGGCATCGCCGCCAAGGATCCGGCGTTCGGCCTGGAGGCGGTGTGGATCGACCCGACCCAGCGCGATCAGGCGCAGTCCCTCGGCTACACCGTGGTGGACGCCAGCACGGTGGTCGCCACCCACCTCAACCAGGTGCTGCACAAGCATGCCCACGAGCTGCTGGGGCACGAGGAAGTGCAGCAGCTCATGCAACTGCTGGCCAAGAGCTCGCCGAAGCTGGCCGAGGAGCTGGTGCCGGGCATGGTGTCGCTGTCGACCCTGCTCAAGGTGCTGCAGAGCCTGCTGCAGGAACAGGTGCCGGTACGCGACATCCGCAGCATCGCCGAAGCCATCTCCAACGTGGCGCCAAAGAGTCAAGATCCCGCCGCGATGGTTGCCGCGGTTCGCGTCGCGCTGTCCCGTGCAATCGTGCAAAGCATTGTGGGACTAGAGCCGGAGCTGCCTGTGATCACTCTGGAACCCAGGTTGGAACAGATATTGCTCAATAGCCTGCAGAAGGCCGGTCAGGGCTCCGAGGATGGCATCCTCCTGGAACCTGGCATGGCCGAGAAGCTGCAACGCTCCCTGGTGGAAGCGGCGCAGCGCCAGGAAATGCTCGGCAAACCGGTGATCCTGCTGGTAGCCGGCCCGGTTCGGGCGATGATGTCGCGCTTCGCGCGGCTCGCCGTAGCCAACATGCATGTCCTGGCCTATCAGGAAATACCGGATAACAAGCAGGTCACCATCGTTGCGACGGTGGGCCAGAACTGAGGGTTCTAAGCCATGCAAGTCAAACGCTTCTTCGCCGCCGATATGCGTACCGCCATGAAACTGGTGCGTGATGAACTGGGCGCCGATGCCGCCATCATCGGCAACCGCCGCGTGGCCGGCGGGGTCGAGCTGACTGCCGCGCTGGACTATCAGATGCCCACGCCGCCGGCCCGCCAGCCCAACCTGGCGCTGGAGGCCGAGCTGCGCAAGACCCAGGCCAAGATCGCCACGGCCCAGGCCGAGCTGATCAGCCGCGCGGTGGTGGATCCCAGCAAGGATCGCCAGCTGTTCGCCAATGAGTCGCTGGTGGCCCCTGAGCTGCCGGCCACCCCGGTCAAGGCACCGCGCCCGGCTCCGGTCGCAGCCAAGCCGCAGGTGGCCCTGCAGAGCGCAGCGATGGATCAGCGGGCACTGGATGCCATGCGCTTCGAGCTGCATGGCCTGCGTGAACTGATCGAAGTGCAGCTGGGCTCTATCGCCTGGGGCCAGCTGCAGAACCGTAAGCCGCAGCAGGCCAACCTGTGGCGTCGCCTGCAGCGCATGGGCCTGTCGGCCGAGCTGTCCAAGGCACTGCTGGAGCGCGTGGCCAAGGTCGCCGATCCGCGCCAGGCCTGGCGCATGCTGCTGGCGCATCTCGCCCATGCGATCAAGACGCCCAAGGTAGAGCCACTGGAAGAGGGCGGGGTAATCGCTCTGGTCGGCCCGGCCGGCATGGGCAAGACCACTACCCTGGCCAAGCTGGCCGCGCGTTACGTGCTCAAGTACGGCCCGCAGAGTATTGCCCTGGTCGGCATGGACAGCTTCCGCATCGGCGCCCAGGAGCAGCTCAAGACCCTCGGCCGCATCCTCAACGTCTCGGTGACCCAGGTCGATCCCGGTCAGTCGCTGCTGCAGGCCCTGGCGCCGCTGGCACGCAAGCGCGTGGTGCTGATCGATACCGCCGGCCTGCCGGGCAATGATCCGGCCCTGCGCCTGCAGCTGGAGAGCCTGGCCAACCGCGGGGTGAAGGCGAAGAATTACCTGGTGCTGGCGGCTACCAGCCAGAGCCAGGTGCTCAAGGCGGCCTACCATAGCTACAAGGCATGCGGCCTGGCCGGCTGCATTCTGAGCAAGGTGGATGAGGCGACCAGCCTGGGCGAGGTTTTAGGGCTGGCTATCAGCCAGCATCTACCGGTAGCCTATCTCGCTGATGGGCCGAAGATTCCGGACGATGTGCAGGTACCGCGCAGCCACCAACTGGTGAGTCGCGCAGTGAGCCTGCAGACGCCCGACGATCCCAGCGAGGAAGCCATGGCGGATATGTTCGCCGGCCTGTACCACCACCCGGCGCGACGCGCGGGTTAGGGCGGGCGGTAGCGCTCAAGGCGATCTAGTGTTGAGGAAAGGGTCGGTGTAGTTGCCCGACCAGCCCAGTCCAGGCAAGACAAGGTATTGAGAGAACATGGGTAGTATGCATCCCGTACAGGTGATTGCGGTGACCGGCGGCAAGGGTGGCGTCGGCAAGACCAATGTGTCGGTGAATCTGTCGCTGGCCCTGGCCGATCTCGGTCGTCGGGTCATGCTGATGGACGCTGACCTTGGCCTGGCCAATGTCGATGTGCTGCTCGGCCTGACTGCCAAGCGCACCCTGGCCGATGTGATCGCCGGCGAGTGCGACCTGAAAGACGTGCTGATCCAGGGGCCCGGCGGCATCCGCATCGTGCCGGCTGCCTCCGGCACGCAGAGCATGGTGCAGCTGACGCCGTCGCAACATGCCGGCCTGATCCAGGCCTTCAGCGACATCAGCGACAACCTCGATGTGCTGGTGATCGACACCGCCGCCGGCATCGGCGACGGCGTGGTCAGTTTCGTGCGCGCGGCCCAGGAAGTGCTGGTGGTGGTGTGCGACGAACCGACCTCGATCACCGACGCCTACGCCCTGATTAAGTTGCTTAACCGCGATTACGGCATCAGCCGATTCCGTGTGCTGGCCAACATGGCGCACAGCCCGCAGGAAGGGCGCAACCTCTTTGCTAAACTGACCAAGGTGACCGATCGTTTCCTCGATGTGGCCCTGCAATACGTAGGTGCCGTGCCGTACGACGAATCGGTACGCAAGGCCGTGCAAAAGCAGCGCGCGGTATATGAAGCTTTCCCGCGCTCGAAATGCGCACTGGCGTTCAAAGCGATAGCCCAGAAAGTCGACACGTGGCCCTTGCCGGCCAACCCGCGTGGCCATCTGGAGTTCTTCGTCGAGCGTCTGGTGCAGCAGCCGATCGCGGGTACGGCGGTATGACAGCAGCCACTGGACTCCGTATGTACAACAAGGCGCAGGCGCAGGATTCCCAGCACCAGCTGATCGAGCGCTACGCGCCGCTGGTCAAGCGCATCGCCTATCACTTGCTGGCCCGCCTGCCGGCCAGCGTGCAGGTGGACGACCTGATGCAGGCCGGCATGATCGGCCTGCTGGAAGCGTCCAAGAAATACGACGGTGGCAAGGGCGCCAGTTTCGAGACCTACGCCGGCATCCGCATCCGTGGCGCCATGCTCGACGAGGTGCGCAAGGGTGACTGGGCGCCGCGTTCGGTGCACCGCAACACCCGCATGGTCAGCGACGCGATTCGAGTAATTGAGGCGCGCACGGGAAGAGACGCTAAAGATCAAGAAGTTGCGGCCGAACTCCAATTGAGTCTCGAGGATTACTACGGCATTCTTGGCGACACTTTGGGCAGCCGCCTGTTCAGTTTCGACGACCTGGTACAGGACGGCGAACATGGTGGTCTGCACGAAGACAGCAGCAGTGCACAGGCCGAGCCTTTGCACGATCTGGAAGACGAGCGTTTCCAGGCAGCACTGGCCGATGCCATTGCCCATCTGCCGGAGCGCGAGCGCCTCGTGCTGGCGCTGTATTACGACGAAGAACTGAATCTCAAGGAAATCGGCGAAGTACTGGGGGTCAGCGAGTCCCGGGTCAGCCAGTTGCACAGCCAGTGCGCCGCACGTTTGCGCGCCAGGCTGGGTGAGTGGCGCGCGGGCTGACGCACTGCCGGTTTCATGATTGCGACGTCCCCGGGTACCGGTGGCGTTTAGGACTGTACGGAGGTCGACTTGGACAAGAACATGAAAATCCTCATCGTCGATGATTTCTCGACGATGCGCCGGATCATCAAGAACCTCTTGCGCGATTTGGGCTTTACCAATACCGCCGAGGCCGATGATGGCGTGACGGCGTTGCCTATGCTGCAAAGTGGCAGCTTCGACTTCCTGGTTACCGACTGGAACATGCCGGGCATGACCGGGATCGACCTGCTGCGCGCGGTGCGTGCCGATGATCGCCTGAAGACCCTGCCAGTGCTGATGGTGACCGCCGAGGCCAAGCGCGATCAGATCATCGAGGCCGCACAGGCCGGGGTGAATGGCTACGTAGTCAAGCCGTTCACTGCCCAGGTGCTGAAGGAGAAGATCGAGAAGATCTTCGAGCGGGTTAACGGCTGATGTTCGCCACGAGGGCGCTATGGCAAACGATGACTCCTCTCTGGGCGAACTTGAATCGACCCTGAAGCTTCATGCAACGCAGCTTGTCGAAAGCCTGGAAAAGGGCCGTTTCGGCGAGGCGGTGCAACTGATCCACGAACTGAACCAGACCCGTGACCGCGGCCTGTATCAGGAAGTGGGGCGACTGACCCGCGAACTGCACAACGCGATCGTCAATTTCCAGATCGATCCGCGCAATCCGCACGCCCAGGAAATCTCGCAAATCACCGACGCCACCGAACGGCTGTCCTACGTGGTGCAGATGACCGAGAAGGCGGCCAACCGCACCATGGATCTGGTCGAGCAAAGCGCGCCACTGGTCAACGACCTGGGTGACGAGGCGCAGAGCCTGAGCGCCGAGTGGGGCCGCTTCATGCGCCGCGAGCTGGGCGCCGACGCCTTCCGCGAGCTGGCCAAACGCATCGAGCTGTTCCTCGCCCGTAGCGAGCGCGACAGCCAGAAGCTGTCCGGCCACCTCAACGACATTCTGCTGGCGCAGGATTACCAGGATCTCACCGGTCAGGTGATCAAGCGCGTGACCCAGCTGGTCACCGAAGTGGAGAGCAACCTGCTCAAGCTGGTGCTGATGGCCAGCCACGTCGACCGCTTTGCCGGTATCCAGCATGACCACGAGGCGCTGCGCGCCGAGCAAGAACAACAAAAAGAGCCTTCCCGGGGTGAAGGTCCGCAGATCCATGCCGATAAGCGTGAGGACGTCGCATCCAACCAGGACGATGTCGATGATCTGCTGTCCAGCCTGGGATTTTAAGGCTCTAACAGAGCCTTTGGAGCGCACCGATGAGCTTCGACGCCGATGAAGAAATCCTCCAGGACTTCCTGGTAGAGGCCGGCGAAATTCTTGAGTTGCTGTCCGAGCAATTGGTCGAGCTGGAAAGCCGGCCAAATGACATGGATCTGCTCAATGCCATTTTCCGTGGTTTCCATACGGTCAAGGGTGGCGCGGGCTTCCTCCAGTTGAACGAACTGGTCGAGTGCTGCCACATCGCGGAAAACGTGTTCGACATCCTGCGCAAGGGCGAACGGCGGGTGACCGCCGAGCTGATGGACGTGGTGCTGCAGGCGCTCGACTCGGTCAACGAGATGTTCAGCCAGGTGCGCGAGCGTACCGAAGTCACGCCTGCCACTCCTGAGCTGCTTGAGGCGCTGTCGCGCCTGGCCGAGCCGGAGAGCGCCGACGAGGCAGTTGCTGCAGCCGAACCGGAAGTCGAGGAAGAGGTCGAGGCTGAAGTCGAATCGCAAGCCGTTGCCGGCAGCGATATCACCGACAGCGAGTTCGAACAACTGCTGGATGCCATCGACGAGCCGGCCGCCGACGCCGGCGCCGCGCCAGCTGCTGCAGCGGGCGATGAAATCACCGACGACGAATTCGAGGCGCTGCTCGACCAGCTGCACGGCAAGGGCAAGTTTGCCGAAGCGGCTGCCGCTCCTGCTGCGCCGGCTCCGGCCCCGGCGGCCAAGCCTGCTGCTGTTGCGGCCGGCGGTGATGAGATCACCGATGACGAGTTCGAGGCGCTGCTCGACCAGTTGCACGGCAAAGGCAAGTTTGCCGAGCCGATGGCCGAGGCTCCTGCCGCTGCTCCTGTGGCGGCCGCTGCTTCGGCTGCCGGTGCGGGTGACAACATCACCGACGACGAATTCGAAGCGCTGCTCGACCAGTTGCATGGCAAGGGCAAGTTCACCGAAGAGGCCATTCAGCCGGCAGCCGCTGCCGCAGTGAAGGCCGCTCCGGCGCCGACCCCGGCGGCCAAGCCTGCCGCCAAACCGGCAGCTAAGCCGGCAGCCAAGCCTGTGCTCAAGGCCGAGCCGGCCAAGGCTGCAGCTCCAGCCCCGGCTCCGGCGCCCGCTGCCGACAAGGCCGCGCCCGCCGCCAGCGAGGCGGAAACCACCGTACGGGTGGATACCGCGCGCCTGGACGAGATCATGAACATGGTCGGCGAGCTGGTACTGGTACGTAACCGCCTGGTGCGCCTGGGCCTGAACAGCGGCGACGAGGCCATGTCCAAGGCCGTCTCCAACCTCGACGTGGTCACGGCTGACCTGCAAACGTCGGTGATGAAGACCCGCATGCAGCCGATCAAAAAGGTCTTCGGCCGCTTCCCGCGCCTGGTTCGCGACCTGGCGCGTCAGCTGAAGAAAGAGATCAACCTGGAGCTGGTCGGCGAAGAGACCGACCTCGACAAGAACCTGGTCGAGGCCCTGGCCGATCCGCTGGTGCACTTGGTGCGCAACGCGGTCGACCACGGTATCGAAATGCCGGAAGAGCGCGAGGCCTCGGGCAAGGCGCGTGGCGGCCGGGTAGTGCTGTCCGCCGAGCAGGAAGGCGACCATATCCTGCTGTCGATCTCCGACGATGGCAAAGGCATGGATCCGGAAATCCTCCGTTCCAAGGCAGTGGAAAAAGGCCTGCTGGACAAGGATGCGGCCGATCGCCTGAGCGAGACCGAGTGCTACAACCTGATCTTCGCTCCCGGCTTCTCGACCAAGACCGAGATTTCCGACGTGTCCGGTCGTGGTGTCGGCATGGACGTGGTGAAGACCAAGATCTCCCAGCTCAACGGCATCATCAACGTGCACTCGGCCAAGGGCCAGGGCTCGAAGATCATCATCAAGGTGCCGCTGACCCTGGCGATCATGCCGACCCTGATGGTGATGCTGGGCAACCAGGCCTTTGCCTTCCCGCTGGTCAATGTCAACGAGATCTTCCATCTCGACCTGTCGCGCACCAACGTGGTGGACGGCCAGGAAGTGGTGATCGTGCGCGACAAGGCGCTGCCGCTGTTCTACCTCAAGCGCTGGCTGGTGCGTGGCGCCGCCTACGAGGAGCAGCGTGAAGGCCATGTGGTGATCCTCACCGTCGGCAGCCAGCGCATCGGCTTCGTGGTCGACCAGCTGGTGGGCCAGGAAGAGGTGGTGATCAAGCCGCTGGGCAAGATGCTGCAGGGTACGCCTGGTATGTCCGGCGCTACCATTACCGGTGACGGGCGCATTGCCCTGATCCTCGATGTGCCGAGCATGCTCAAGCGCTACGCACGTCGTGTCTGATTGATTGCAGGCTGGGCGTCGTCCAGCCGCTCAGGAGTGTTTATGGCTGTCAAAGTCCTGGTGGTGGATGATTCCGGCTTCTTCCGCCGCCGGGTCTCGGAGATACTTTCCGCCGACCCGAATATCCAGGTGGTTGGCACGGCCACCAATGGTCGTGAGGCGATCGATCAGGCGCTGGCACTGAAGCCGGATGTGATCACCATGGACTACGAGATGCCGATGATGGACGGCATCACGGCAGTACGGAACATCATGCAGCGCTGTCCGACCCCGGTGCTGATGTTCTCCTCGCTGACCCATGAGGGCGCCCGTGTCACCCTCGACGCGCTGGATGCCGGTGCGGTCGATTTCCTGCCGAAGAACTTCGAAGACATCTCGCGCAACCCGGAGAAGGTCAAGGCGCTGCTGTGCGAGAAAGTCCACTCGATTGCGCGCAGTAATCGACGCTACAGCGGTTACACCCCGTCTTCTGCCTCGGCCCCTGCGACCAGCACTAGCAGTGCAGCGCCGGCGGCGCGTCCGACCGCGCCAAGCGCGGCACCGGTGCGCCCGGCGCCTGCTCATGCTGCCCCGGCGCCGGCCGCTGGCGGTGCGGCCCCAAAGCGTAAATCCTACAAGCTGGTGGCGATCGGTACCTCCACCGGTGGCCCGGTGGCCCTGCAGCGGGTGCTGACCCAACTGCCGGCCAATTTCCCGGCTCCCATCGTGCTGATCCAGCACATGCCGGCGGCCTTCACCAAGGCGTTCGCCGAGCGTCTGGACAAGCTGTGCCGGATTTCCGTCAAGGAGGCCGAGGATGGCGACCTGTTGCGCCCCGGCCTGGCGCTGCTGGCCCCTGGTGGCAAGCAGATGATGGTCGACCCGCGTGGCGTGGTGAAGATCCTGCCCGGAGACGAGCGCCTGAACTACAAGCCCTGCGTCGATATCACCTTCGGCTCGGCGGCCAAGTCGTTCAATGACAAGGTGCTGGCGGTGGTGCTGACCGGCATGGGGGCCGACGGCCGCGAGGGCGCGCGCCTGCTCAAGCAGGGGGGCAGCCAGGTGTGGGCTCAGGATGAGGCCAGCTGCGTGATCTATGGCATGCCGATGGCTATCGTGAAGGCCAATCTGGCGGATGCCGTGTATGGACTGGATGACATCGGCAGGCATCTGGCCGAGGCCTGTCTCTGATGGATGTACTCAGCCTCATCGGGATCATTCTGGCGTTTGTCGCCATCCTCGGCGGCAACTACCTGGAAGGTGGTCATGCCGGGGCGCTGATCAACGGGCCGGCGGCCCTGATCGTGATCGGCGGTACCCTCGGTGCGGCATTCCTGCAGGCGCCAGTGAGCGTGTTCAAGCGCTCGTTGAACATCCTGCGCTGGATCGTTTTCCCGCCGCGGGTAGATCTGCCTGGCGGCATCAATCGCGTGGTTGGCTGGAGCATGGTGGCGCGCAAGGAGGGCCTGCTGGGCCTGGAGCCGGTGGCCGACAGCGAGTCCGATCCCTATGCCCGCAAAGGCCTGCAGCTGCTGGTCGATGGCGCTGAACCGGAGGCCATTCGCAGTATCCTCGAGGTGGATCTGTACACCCAGGAGGGGCGCGATATCCAGGCCGCCAAGGTGTTCGAGAGCATGGGCGGCTACGCGCCAACCATCGGCATCATCGGTGCTGTAATGGGCCTGATCCACGTCATGGGCAACCTGGCCGACCCCAGCAAGCTTGGCGCCGGCATTGCCGTGGCGTTTGTCGCCACCATCTACGGCGTGGCCTTCGCCAACCTGCTGCTGCTGCCGGTAGGCAACAAGCTCAAGGCCATTGCCGTGCGCCAGTCGCGTTACCGTGAAATGCTCCTCGAAGGCATCCTGTCCATTGCCGAGGGCGAGAACCCGCGCTCCATCGAACTGAAGCTGCAAGGCTTCATGGACTGACGGGGTAGGGGATATGGCCCGGCGGCGGCATCACGAAGAGCATGAGAATCACGAGCGCTGGCTGGTTTCCTACGCGGATTTCATCACCCTGCTGTTTGCCTTTTTCGTGGTGATGTACTCCATCTCCTCGATCAACGAAGGCAAGTACAAGGTGCTTTCGGAAAGCCTGGTGGGCGTGTTCAGCGAGCCGGAGCGCTCGACCAAGCCGATTGCCGTCGGTGACGAACGCCCGCATACCACCGAGCCCGACCGCTCGATGGTCGAAGACAATCCCAACAGCACCACGGCGATCGACAGCCCGGGCGCCGACCCGCTGCAGGAAATCGCCAGCAGTGTGCAGGAAGCCTTTGGCGACCTGATCAATTCCAACCAGTTGACTGTGCGTGGTAACGAGCTGTGGATCGAGATCGAGCTGAATTCCAGCCTGCTGTTCCCCAGTGGCGATGCAGTACCCAACGACATGGCCTTTACCCTGGTGGAGAAGGTCGCGAAGATTCTCGCGCCTTACCAGAATCCGGTGCATATCGAGGGTTTCACCGATAACCAGCCGATCAGCAGCGCGCAGTTCCCCAGTAACTGGGAGCTGTCTACGGCGCGGGCTGCCAGTATCGTGCGGATGCTCGCCGCCGATGGCGTCGACCCTGCGCGCATGGCGGCAGTGGGCTACGGCGAATTCCAGCCGGTGGCGGACAACGCCACCGCCGAAGGGCGGGCGCGCAATCGCCGGGTGGTGCTGGTGATCTCGCGTAATCTCGATGTCAGGCGCAGTATCAGTGGTGTAGGAAGTGGCAAGGCGCAGCCGGATGCTGCATTGCAGAGGGCTGGCACGCAATCTGCACCGGTGTCCCCGGTCACGGGTTCTGTCCCGGGTTCCGTCAATAATTCGACGCCTGCGCCATGAGGCGCCTATCAGTTCTCGGCAAGGCTGCCGCCATGTCGGGAGGACGATGACGATGAAAGTCTGGGCAGTAGCCAATCAAAAAGGTGGGGTCGGCAAAACCACCACATCCATCGCACTGGCCGGCCTGCTGGCCGATGCCGGCAAGCGGGTGGTGGTGGTCGATCTCGACCCGCACGGTTCGATGAGCAGCTATTTCGGGCACGACCCGGATACGCTGGAACACAGCAATTTCGACCTGTTCCTGCACCAGGGCAATGTCCCGCGGGGGTTGCCGGCCAGCCTGTTGCTGCCGACCAGCCACGAGCTCATTTCCCTGCTGCCGTCCAGCACCGCGCTGGCTACCCTCGAGCGCCAGTCGCCGGGGCAGAGTGGTCTGGGCCTGGTAATAGCCAAGAGCCTGGCGCAGCTGTGGGACAAGTTCGACCACGCAATCATCGACAGCCCGCCCTTGCTCGGCGTACTGATGGTCAACGCCCTGGCGGCCAGCCAGCAGCTGGTGATCCCGGTGCAGACCGAGTTTCTCGCGGTCAAGGGGCTGGAGCGCATGGTCAACACCCTGGCCATGATTAACCGCTCGCGCAAGCAGGCGCTGCCCTACACCATAGTGCCGACCCTGTTCGACCGGCGTACCCAGGCCTCGCTGGGCACCCTGCGGGTGTTGCGCAATGCCTATCCCGAGCATCTGTGGCAGGCCTACATCCCGGTGGATACGCGCCTGCGCGATGCCAGCCGGGCCGGGCAGACACCCTCGCAGTTCGACAGCAACAGCCGGGGTGTGATTGCCTACCGCGCGCTGCTCAAGCATTTGCTGGCCGCACAGCCGGCCAGCCAGGTAGCCTGAAATGCCGCGCTATGCTGAACAGACAGGTTCAAGACATCCATTGGCGCTGCCGATAGGTTGTACAGCCCCTTTTTCTGGATTGCCGTCATGAGTCGCTCTGCCTCCACCGCCACCCGCTCCCAGCTGGCCTTGCAGTCCTACCTGGACGCCTTGCTGCAGGAAGCGGCTGCCGAGCTGGAGCAGAGCACTGCACTGGAAACGGTTGAGCTGGAGCAGAGTGTCGAGCTCGACGAGTTCGAGGCGGCGGTGCTCGAAGAGCAGGTGCGCGACTCGCGCCGCGAAGTGCCGCAGGTAGCCCCGCTCAGTGTGCGTGAGCGCCCGCTGGCGCTGGCCGAGGCCAAGCCGCTGGTGCTGCCGACCATCGAACTGAACATTCCGGAGGTGCGTGAAGAGCCGCGCCCGCTGGTGCCGGTCGAGGTGCAGGTCGAGGTGCCGGTGGCGCCCCCGGTGGTCGAGGCGCTGGTCGAGCTGCAGCCGGCGCTGAAAAAAGAGCCGGTGCGGGTCGGTGCCGACGGGCGTCCGGACTGGGCGCAGGAATCCTTCGAGTGCCTGCTGTTCGACGTGGCGGGGCTGACGTTGGCCGTGCCTCTGGTGTGCCTGGGCTCGATCTATCCGCTGGCCGGCACCGAGCTGACGCCGCTGTTCGGTCAGCCGGACTGGTTCCTTGGCATCCTGCCGTGCCAGGCCGGCAACCTGAAAGTACTGGATACCGCGCGCTGGGTCATGCCGGAGCGTTACCGCGAGGACTTCCGCGAAGGCCTGCAGTACGTGATTTCGGTCGAAGGCTACGAGTGGGGGCTGGCGGTGCATCAGGTCAGCCGCTCGATCCGCCTGCAGCCGGACGAGATCAAGTGGCGCAGCCAGCGCAGCCAGCGGCCGTGGCTGGCCGGTACGGTGATCGAGCACATGTGCGCGCTGCTGGATGTCTCGGCCCTGGCCGAACTGATCGCCAGCGGTGCCACGCGCAATGCTAAGCCGGCCAAGCCGGCCAGGGCGCACTGAATTCAACGGGCTGCGCCCTGTGCGGGGCTCTATAGTAATGACAGCGGGGTACACCCGCGTATGCCGCCTAAGCGGTTCTTGACGAGGCTAGGGACATGAAGAAAACGTCTGCGCAAGGTTCCGAAGATCCCATTCTGCAGTGGGTGACCTTCCGCCTGGATAACGAGACCTACGGCATCAATGTGATGCAGGTGCAGGAAGTGCTGCGCTACACCGAGATCGCTCCGGTGCCGGGCGCTCCGGCCTATGTGCTCGGGATCATCAACCTGCGCGGCAACGTGGTGACGGTGATCGACACCCGCCAGCGCTTCGGTCTGGATTCGGCACCGGTCACCGACAACACCCGCATCGTGATCATCGAGGCGGACAAGCAGGTGGTCGGCATCCTCGTCGACAGCGTGGCGGAAGTGGTCTACCTGCGCCAATCCGAGGTGGAGACCGCGCCGAACGTCGGCAACGAGGAATCGGCCAAGTTCATCCAGGGCGTGTGCAACAAGAACGGTGAGCTGCTGATCCTGGTCGAGCTGGACAAGATGATGACCGAGGAAGAGTGGTCCGAGCTGGAGAGCATCTGACCCATGTTGGAGATCGCGGTGGCCGTGCTCGGCCTGTTCTGTCTGCTGCTGGCGGGCACCTGCTTCTGGCTGCAGACCAATCTGCGCCAGCAGGCGCAGCTGCAGGCCGAGCGTGACGCCTTCCGCGATCAGCGTTTCAAGGAGCTGAGTCGGCGCCTCGACACCTACCTCACCGGCAGCATTCGCATGGGTGAGGAGCTGCACGAGCTGCGCAAGGTGGTCGCGCCGCTGCCGGACAAGCTCAACCAGATGGAGCAGCGCGATCCTTCCAGCCTGTCCTTCACCCAGGCCGCGCGCCTGGTCGGCATGGGCGCCAGTGTCGACGACCTGACCCAGTCCTGCGGGCTGAGCACGGCCGAGGCCGAACTGATCAGCAAGCTGCACAAGGCGCAGAAGCAGCGTTCCTGAGCTGCCCGCTTACTTCTCCTGGCTCTTAGCCTGCCATCGGGCCGTGTGAACGGTTCCAAGCTCCAGTCCTGTACCTGCCTAAGCTGAAATTGTGTCGTCGTGACTTCTGCGGAGGTCTGCCATGCGCATCAGTTTGTTGTTGCTCTGTGTGTTCCTGCTGCCGGTACATGCTGCCGAGGCGCCTCTGGAGGTCAGTGGGGCGACCACGGTGAATGTGCTGCAAGCCCGCCAGCTGTATGAACTGGGCGCAGTGTTCATCGACGTGCGACCAATGCGCGAGTGGAGCTGGGGCCATGTGCACGGCGCCCTGCATCTGGAGCTGGATTCGCGCTTCGCCGATCTGGCCGAAAGCCAATGGCCGCGCGGTGTGCCGCTAGTGATCTACAGCGACAGCGAGCTCGGCCCGCACAGCGCCGAGGCGGTGCGCCGCGCCGTCGGCTGGGGCTATCGGCAGGTGTATTTCTTCCGCTCCGGCTACTTCGCCTGGCAGTTGCTGGACTTCCCGCTAGGGCGGGGCGCCGAAGGCGAGTTGCTGGCCTTTACTCCGGCGGGGCGTTGAGCAGTGGCAGAGGCGGGGTAACGTCGCGCTCCTGATCGAAACCTTCCGGGCACTTGCCCTTGAGGTACCAGGCGAAGGCGATGATCTCGGCGATGCAGCGGTACAGTGCCTCGGGAATCGCATCGCCCAGCTCCAGGCGGGCCAGCAGGCGCACCAGCTCGGCATTCTCGTAGATCGGCACTTCATGCTCGCGGGCGATCGCCAGGATGGCCTCGGCCAGTTCGTCGTCGCCCTTGGCAGTGAGGCTGGGGGCGCTGGCGCCGTCGTAGGACAGCGCAATGGCCTGGCGGGGGGCTTTGGACTTCATGCGGTTTCGTCTACCCAGCGTTGTTCCAGGTTCGTGCGCGGGCCCTGTGGCGGCATGCCTTGGCGGCAGCTCAGCTCGCCGACTTCCAGGCCGGCGGCGAGCAGGCGCTCGCGCAGATGGCCGAGTTCGTGGTCGATCAGGCGGGCGGTGCTGGCCTGTTCCGCCCACAGCTGGCTGGACAGGCTGCCGCGTTGCAGCTGCGCCTGTACCTGCAGGGGGCCGAGCGGGGCGAGGTCGAAGGCCAGGTCGACGCGCCAGAGCATTTCCTTCTGCTCCTGTTTGCTGGCCTGTCCCTGTTCCTCGCGTTGCACGCGCACCTGCAGCGGCACGATGTCCTGCTGGTTGCGCATGGGGATTTCCAGCTGCCAGGTGGTCAGCAGGTTGCCTTCGGCCGTGACCTGGGTCTGCGCCAGGCTCGACAGCTGATGGGTCTGCAGGCGCGACACGGCCGCTGCGGCCAGGCGCAGGAGGGTTTCCAGATCGGCGTCTTCCTCCATGTTCTGCACCAGGCGCGAGGGCAGGGGGAAGCTCAGGGCCTGCTGGCGCAGGTTAGCCTGACCGAGGGCGCCGAGGGCATTGCGGACGAAGGCCGGCAGGGCCTGGGCCAGGCTGCTGCTGGCGTTGGCGGCCTGTAGCGGCGCGCCGCCAGGCAGGCTGGGCAGCAGCTGGCTGATCAGGCGCAGCAGGTTGGCCTTGAGGTCGTGGGGCATGCTGGCGGCCTGGCCGCCCAGCAGTTTGGCTTCCAACAGCAGGCCGCTGTGTTCCAGCGCCTTGGCCAGGCCGTCCGGGGTGCTCAGCTGCTTGCCGTCGGGCAATTGGCCGAGCAGCTTGTCGATGCTGCTGCGCAGCTCGTCCGGCAGGCCGTCCTGGGAGCCCAGCCCCTGCAGGGTCTTGAACAGGCCTTCAAGCGAACCCTGGCGACTCTGCTGGGTGGCCAACTGCTGGCCGAGGGCGAGCTGGTCGAGGCGGCCGCTCAGGGGCAGGAAGTTGAGCTCCTGGCTGCCGCGCACCTGGGCGGTAAGCAGGCTGCCGAGCGGCAGCGGCAGCGGGCTTTCAACGCTCAGCTTGCTGCCGGCCAGCGGTGTATTGAGCAGGCTGACCAGGGCTTTGTAGATGGTCTGCTGGGTGCGCACCTGCACCAGTTGTTCCTGGGCTACCACTTTGCCCTGCAGCAGGGTACCAACGGGCAGCTGCTGCAGATCCAGACTGTCGAGAATCTGGCTGTCACCGCTGGTCAGGGCCAGGGCCAGACGGGTTTCCGACAGGGCGGTAACGGTCAGCGCGGTACCCTGGGTCAGCGGGCGCGAGCTGCTGGCTTCCAGGGTGGCCTGGCGGCCGCTGTCGAGGGTCAGCTTGAGCAGCACCTGGAAGCTTTGCGCGCTTTCCTTGAGCGCCACCACTTCGGCCTTGGCGCTTTCCCCGGCGGCCAGCAGTCCTTCCAGCGGCTGCAGCAGCTTGACCGCCAGGTCGGCGGATACTTGTGCCGGGCGCACGGTCGAGCTTGGCGCGGGAAGTGGGCGAGGGCTGCTGATTTCTGCCATGCCGGGTTACACCCTGTCGAAAAGCCGGCTTCGGGGAGATGAATCCGGCATGTATAATGCCGCCCCGTCCGGGCTGGCTGTACGGTCAACTTGCGTCAGTATAGCGGCCGGCCCCCCCCTGACTTGAACCCCTTTTGGGACGCCATGCCTTGATCTCGCCCCGTCTACAAGCCGTTTCTCTCGCCTGCGAGCGGGATTGGCGCCTGCTGTTCGAAGGGCTGGATCTGGATCTGCAGGCCGGCAGCATGCTGCAGGTCGCCGGGCCCAACGGCAGCGGCAAGACCAGCCTGCTGCGCCTGCTCGCCGGGCTGATGCAGCCGACCGCTGGCGAGGTGCTGCTCAATGGCCGCCCGCTGGCCGGACAGCATGGCGAACTGGGCCGCAACCTGCTGTGGATCGGCCATGCGGCGGGGATCAAGGGCTTGCTGAGTGCCGAGGAAAACCTCGCCTGGCTTTGCGCCCTGCATCGCCCGGCGCCGCGGGCGGCAATCTGGCAGGCCCTGGAGGCCGTCGGCCTGCGCGGTTTCGAGGATGTGCCGTGCCACACCCTGTCCGCCGGCCAGCAGCGCCGCGTGGCGCTGGCGCGGCTGTACCTCGATGCGCCGCCGCTGTGGATTCTCGATGAGCCCTTTACCGCCCTCGACAAGCAGGGCGTGGCGCAACTGGAGAGCCATCTGGCCCGGCATTGCGAACAGGGCGGCATGGTGGTGCTGACCACCCACCACACGCTGACGGAAAAGCCCGCCGGCTACCGCGAACTGGATCTGGGGCGGCGCGCCGCATGAGCAGTGTCTTCGCCCTGCTGGTAGCCCGCGAGGCGCGCCTGCTGTTCCGCCGGCCGGCCGAGCTGGCTAATCCTTTGGTGTTCTTCGCCATCGTCATCGCCCTCTTCCCGCTGGCCGTCGGCCCCGAGGCTGCGCTGCTGCAGACCCTCTCGCCGGGGCTGATCTGGGTGGCGGCCCTGCTGGCTGTGCTGCTGTCGCTGGACGGCCTGTTTCGCAGTGATTTCGAAGATGGTTCTTTGGAACAGTGGGTCCTTTCGTCGCACCCCCTGCCTCTTCTGGTGTTGGCCAAGGTGCTGGCACACTGGCTGTTCTCCGGCCTGGCGCTGGTGCTGCTGGCGCCGCTGCTGGCGCTGATGCTGGGGCTGCCGACGCACTGCCTGCCGGCGTTGTTGCTGTCGCTGCTGCTGGGCACCCCGGTGCTGAGCCTGCTTGGCGCAGTGGGTGCAGCGCTGACCGTGGGCCTCAAGCGCGGCGGCCTGCTGCTGGCGCTGCTGATTCTGCCGCTGTATATCCCCGTGCTGATTCTCGGCAGCGGCGCGCTACAGGCGGCCCTGCAAGGATTGCCGACGGCCGGCCACCTGTTGTGGCTGGCCAGCCTGACCGCCCTGGCGGTCACCCTGACACCCTTTGCAATCGGCGCCGGCCTGAAGATCAGCGTCGGCGAATGACAGGCCTAGTAAAGATGCAAAAGCTGTTGAAAAACGTAACGAGCGCCGCCGAGACAAGGCGAAAGCAGGAGAGGGCGCGGAGTTTACGAGTGGTAAATGAGCAGCCCGGGCCTGCTTTCAATGCAGTATCGGCAAGCGCAGTAGTTTTGAGGCAGCTTTTATGAACTGGACCTGGTTTCACCAATGGGGCTCGCCCAAATGGTTCTACGAGCGCAGCGGGCGCTGGCTGCCCTGGCTGACTGCTGCAGCCATCCTGCTGCTGGCGGTGGGGCTGATCTGGGGCCTGGCGTTTGCGCCGCCGGAGAAGTACCAGGGCAATAGCTACCGGATCATCTACATCCATGTGCCTGCGGCATTCCTGGCCCAAGCCTGCTACCTGCTGATGGCAGTGGCCGGCGTAGTAGGGCTGGTGTGGAAGATGAAGCTGGCCGACGTGGCCCTGCAGCAGGCCGCGCCGGTCGGTGCCTGGCTGTGCTTCATCGCCCTGGTGACCGGTTCCATCTGGGGCAAGCCGACCTGGGGCACTTACTGGATCTGGGACGCGCGCCTGACCTCGATGCTGATCCTGCTGTTCCTCTACTTCGGGGTGATTTCCCTGGGCAACGCCATCAGCAACCGCGACAGCGCGGCCAAGGCCTGTGCCGTACTGGCCCTGGTTGGCGCGGTGAACATCCCGATCATCCAGAAGTCGGTGGAGTGGTGGAACACCCTGCATCAGCCCGCCACCTTCAAGGTCACCGGTAAGGCCAGCATGAACATGGAGATGTGGCTGCCGCTGCTGATCTCGGTACTGGGGCTGTACTGCTTCTTTGCCGCCGTGCTGCTCTATCGCATGCGCACCGAAGTGCTCAAGCGTGAGGCGCGCAGCAGCTGGGTCAAGGCCGAAGTGGCGCGCCTGGCCGGAGGTCGTCCATGAGCAGTTTCGCTTCCTTCGCCGACTTCCTCGCCATGGGCAACCATGGCGCCTATGTGTGGTCGGCCTATGGCATCAGCCTGGCCGTGCTGGCCCTCAACGTCGCCCTGCCGATTCTGGCCCGGCGCCGCTACCTGCAAGACGAGGCGCGCCGTCTGCGCCGGGAGAGCAATTCGTGAACGCGGTCCGCAAGAAACGCCTGTATATCGTCCTCGCCATCCTGGTCGGTGTGTCCATTGCCGTGGCCCTGGCGCTGTCGGCGCTGAAGGAGAACATCAACCTGTTCTACACGCCGACCGAGATCGCCGCGGGCAAGGCGCCGGTGGGCGCGCAGATCAAGGCCGGCGGCATGGTCGAGAAGGGCTCGCTGAAACGTTCCGGCGACTCCCTGGACATCGAGTTCGTGGTCACCGACTTCGCCAAGAGCGTTACCGTGCGCTACCACGGCATCCTGCCGGATCTGTTCCGCGAGGGGCAGGGCATCGTCGCCGTCGGCAAGCTGCAGGCCGACGGCAGTTTCAGCGCCGAGCAGGTGCTGGCCAAGCACGATGAGAACTACATGCCGCCGGAAGTGACCAAGGCGCTCAAGGACAGCGGCAAGCTGCCGTCCGAGGGCACGCCGGGCAAAGAGGGGTGAGCATGAACGCCGCACTGCTGGTTCCCGAACTGGGCCATCTGGCCCTGATCCTCGCCCTGTGTCTGGCCGTATTGCAGGCCAGCCTGCCGCTGATCGGCGCCTGGCGTGGCGATCGCCAGTGGATGGGCCTGGCGCAGCCGGCGGCCTGGGGGCAGTTCAGTTTCCTGGTGTTCGCCTTCGCCTGCCTGACCTGGGCCTTCATGACCGACGATTTCTCGGTCGCCTACGTGGCGCAGAACTCCAACAGCGCCTTGCCCTGGTACTACAAGTTCAGCGCCGTATGGGGCGCCCACGAAGGCTCGCTGCTGCTCTGGGCGCTGATCCTCGGCGGCTGGACTTTCGCCGTGTCGATCTTCTCCCGCCAGCTGCCGGACGTGATGCTGGCCCGGGTGCTGGCGGTGATGGGGATGATCAGCGTCGGCTTCCTGCTGTTCCTGATCGTCACCTCCAACCCGTTCGCCCGCCTGCTGCCGGATTCGCCGATCGATGGCCGCGACCTCAACCCGCTGCTGCAGGACTTCGGCCTGATCGTCCATCCGCCGATGCTGTACATGGGCTATGTCGGCTTCTCCGTGGCCTTCTCCTTTGCCATCGCCGCGCTGCTCGGCGGCAAGCTGGATGCCGCCTGGGCGCGCTGGTCGCGGCCGTGGACCATCATCGCCTGGGCCTTCCTCGGCATCGGCATCAGTCTCGGCTCCTGGTGGGCCTACTACGAACTCGGCTGGGGCGGCTGGTGGTTCTGGGATCCGGTGGAGAACGCTTCGTTCATGCCCTGGCTGGTCGGCACTGCGCTCATCCACTCGCTGGCGGTCACCGAGAAGCGCGGTGTGTTCAAGAGCTGGACGGTGCTGCTGGCCATCGCCGCGTTTTCCCTGAGCCTGCTGGGAACCTTCCTGGTGCGCTCCGGGGTGCTCACCTCGGTGCATGCGTTTGCCAGCGATCCGGCCCGTGGCGTGTTCATCCTGGCCTTCTTGCTGGTGGTGGTCGGCGGTTCGCTGACCCTGTTCGCCGTGCGCGCGCCGGTGGTCAAGAGCCAGGTCGGCTTTGCCCTGTGGTCGCGCGAGACCCTGCTGCTGGCCAATAACCTGATCCTGGTGGTAGCAGCCTCGACCATCCTGCTCGGCACCCTCTACCCGCTGGTGCTGGATGCCCTCAGCGGCGCCAAGCTGTCGGTCGGGCCGCCCTATTTCAACGCCCTGTTCGTGCCGCTGATGGGCCTGCTGATGCTGGTGCTAGCGGTGGGCGTGCTGGTGCGCTGGAAGGACACCCCGCTGAAATGGCTGCTGGGCATGCTCACGCCGGTGCTGCTGGGCAGCGTGGTGCTGGGCGTGCTGGCCAGTCTGACCCTGGCCGACTTCCACTGGGCGGTGCTGGCCGCCTGCCTGCTGGGCGCCTGGGTGGTGCTGGCCGGGCTGCGCGACCTGTTCGACAAGACCCGCCACAAGGGCCTGCTCAAGGGAATTCGCAACCTGTCCAGCAGCTACTGGGGCATGCAGCTGGCGCACCTGGGTCTGGCCGTCTGCGCCGTTGGCGTGGTGCTGGTCAGCCAGGGCAGTGCCGAGCGCGACCTGCGCCTGGCGCCCGGCGAGTCGCTGGAACTGGCTGGCTATCGCTTCGTCTTCGAGGGCGTGGCTCATCACGAGGGACCGAACTTCACCTCGGATCGCGGCACCATCCGTGTGCTGGAAGGCAGCGAGGAAGTCGCTGTGCTGCATCCGGAGAAGCGCCTGTACACCGTGCAGCGCATGCCGATGACCGAGGCGGGTATCGATGCCGGCTTCACCCGCGACCTCTACGTCGCCCTCGGCGAGCCGCTGGACGATGGCGCCTGGGCCGTGCGCGTGCACATCAAACCCTTCGTGCGCTGGCTCTGGCTGGGCGGCCTGATGATGGGCTTCGGCGGCCTGCTGGCTGCCTTCGACCGGCGCTACCGGGTCAAGGTCAAGACCCGCGTACGCGATGTGCTGGGCCTCAATGACGGAGCTGCCGCATGAAACGCCTGATCCTGCTGGTGCCGCTGCTGCTGTTCCTCGGCGTGGCACTGTTTCTCTACCGTGGCCTGTTCCTCGATCCCAGCGAGCTGCCCTCGGCGCTGATCGGCAAGCCGTTTCCCGAGTTCGATCTGGCCCGGGTCGACGAGCCAGGCCAGCGCCTGAACCGCAGCAACCTGCTGGGCAAGCCGGCACTGGTCAATGTCTGGGCCACCTGGTGCATTTCCTGCCGGGTCGAGCATCCGGTGCTGAACCAGCTGGCGCAGCTCGGGGTGAACATCTACGGGGTCAATTACAAGGACGACAATGCCGCGGCGCAGAAGTGGCTGAAGGAGTTCCACAACCCCTACCAGCTGAATATCAGCGACGCGCAGGGCAGCCTCGGCCTGGATCTCGGCGTGTACGGCGCGCCGGAGACCTTCCTCATCGACGCCAAGGGTATCATCCGCCACAAGTTCGTCGGCGTGATCGACGAGCGCGTCTGGCGCGAGCAGCTGGCGCCGCTGTACCAGGCGCTGGTGGACGAGCAATGAAGCGCCTGCTGCTTGCCTGTCTGCTGGGCCTGAGCCTGATCGGCGCGGCCCGCGCGGCCATCGATACCTACCAGTTCAAGGACGAGGCGGAGCGCGAGCGCTTTCGCACCCTGACCGAGGAGCTGCGCTGCCCGAAGTGCCAGAACCAGGATCTGGCCGACTCCAATGCGCCGATTGCCGCCGACCTGCGCCGGGAAATCTACCGGATGCTCCAGGAAGGCAAGAGCAACGACGAGATCGTCGACTTCCTGGTGCTGCGCTACGGCGACTTCGTGCGCTACAAGCCGCCGGTGGATGCGCGTACCTACCTGCTCTGGTATGGTCCGGCCTCGCTGCTGGGCCTGGGCCTGCTCGGGCTCGGCGTGCTGGTGCTGCGCCGCCGCCGGGTGGAGAACGCCCCCGAGCAGGTCACCCTTTCCGAGGCCGAGCGTGAGCGCCTGGCCAGGCTGTTGAAGGACAACCCATGATCGTGTTCTGGCTTGCCACCGGCCTGTTGTTGCTGGTCGGCCTGGCATTTCCCCTGATTCCGCTGCTGCGCGGCCGTCGTGCCCAGGCCGAGGAAGACCGCACTGCACTGAACGTCGCCCTGTACCAGGAGCGCCTGGCCGAGATGAGTGCCCAGCACGCTGCCGGGGTGCTGAGCGAGGCGCAGTTCGCCGCCGGCCAGGCCGAGGCGGCCCGCGAGCTGCTGGCCGACACCGAGGGCGCCGGCGAGCGCAGCGCGCGCCTGGGCAAGCTGCTGCCGCTAGTGCTCAGTCTGTTGGTGCCGGCAGTGGCCCTGGGCCTGTACCTGCACTGGGGCTCCAGCCAGCAACTGGCCGAGATGCAGGAGCAACCCAGCGTCGGGCAGATGACTGCGCGCCTGGAGGCGTCGGTCAAGGAGCAGCCGGATTCCGCCGAAGCCTGGTATTACCTGGGGCGCATCTATATGGCCCAGGGCCGTTCCCAGGAGGCGGTGCAGGCCTACCAGCAGACCATCCGCATCGCCGGGCGCGCGCCCGAGCTGCTGGGGCAACTGGCCCAGGCGCTGTACTTCGCCGCCGACAAGCAGTGGAGCGCGCAGATCCAGACCCTCACCGACGAGGCGCTCAAGGCCGACCCCAACGAGGTCACCAGTCTCGGTCTGCTGGGTATTTCCGCGTTCGAGGGCGAGCGTTACGGCGAGGCGGTCGACTACTGGCAGCGCCTGCTGGCGCAGATGCCCGCCGAAGACCCGTCGCGCGCGGCGATCCAGGGCGGCATCGAGCGTGCCCGCGAGCGCCTGCAGGCGGCCGGTGGTGCTCCGGTCGGCGAAGTGGTCAACAAGTCGATGGCCGTGCTCAAGGTGCGGGTCGAACTGGCGCCGGCGCTCAAGGACAAGGTGCAGCCCGGCGACAGCGTGTTCGTCTTCGCCCGCGCCAGCTCCGGGCCGCCCATGCCGCTGGCGGTCAAGCGCCTGAGTGTGGCCGATCTGCCGGCCGAGGTGGAGCTGAGCGACCGCGACGCGATGATGGCGCAGCTGAAGATTTCCAGCTTCCCGCAGGTGCAGCTGGTGGCGCGTATTTCGCGCAGCGGCGTGGCCACGGCCGGCGAGTGGGTAGGGCGCGGCCAGTCGATCGCCAGCAGCACGGGCGAGCTGCAGCAACTGCTGATCGACAGCCCGGATCAGGCCAAGTGAGCCGGCGTCCGCACCTGCTGTCGGCGGCGCTGTTGCTGGCGCTGGCCGGTTGCAGCCTGCAGTCGGCCGCACCGCTGCCGAGCGGGCATACCGGCACGGCGCAGACCCACCCGCGCTACGCTCCGCCGCCCGGCGGCAACAGCTACTGGGATGCCCGGCTGGGCGTGTATGTGGTCAAGGGCGGCGGTGAGCTGTACTACCGCGAACGTACCTATTACCGCTGGAACCATGGCTGGGCCTGGGCAAGCAGCCCGCAGGGGCCCTGGCAGCCGACGGATATCGGCGGCGTGCCGCCAGGCCTGGGCCACAAGCACGCGCAATAGTGGCTTGCCGGTAGCCTTGCCGACTTGCTGAAAGGGGTGGATTGGGCGGCGAAAACCCTGTGATACACTCCGCCGACTCCTCGTATTGCCCCTTTTTCTAAGGAAATCCATGAACTTCATGGCAGCGGACAGCCTCGTTCTGCAGTCTTCCGGGTTTTTCCCGGTGGAGGGCCTGGCATGCGCCTGAAGTGCATCAAACTGGCGGGTTTCAAGTCCTTCGTCGACCCCACCACGGTAAGTTTCCCCAGCAACATGGCGGCGGTGGTCGGGCCCAATGGTTGCGGCAAGTCGAACATCATCGACGCCGTGCGTTGGGTGATGGGCGAAAGTTCGGCGAAGAACCTCCGTGGCGAGTCGATGACCGACGTCATCTTCAACGGCTCCAACACGCGCAAGCCGGTGACCCAGGCCAGCATCGAGCTGATCTTCGATAACTCCGACGGCAGCCTGGTGGGTGAGTACGCCGCCTTCGCCGAGATTTCCATCCGGCGCCGGGTGACCCGCGACTCGCAGAACACCTACTTCCTCAACGGCGTGAAGTGCCGCCGGCGCGACATCACCGACATCTTCCTCGGCACCGGCCTGGGCCCGCGCAGCTACTCGATCATCGAGCAGGGCATGATCTCCAAGCTGATCGAGGCCAAGCCCGAGGACTTGCGCAACTTCATCGAGGAAGCGGCCGGCATCTCCAAGTACAAGGAGCGCCGCCGCGAGACCGAGAGCCGCATCCGCCGTACCCACGAGAACCTGGCGCGCCTGACCGACCTGCGCGAAGAGCTGGAGCGCCAGCTCGAACGCCTGCATCGCCAGGCCCAGGCTGCCGAGAAGTACCAGGAATACAAGGCCGAGGAGCGCCAGCTCAAGGCCCAGCTGTCGGCCCTGCGCTGGCAGGCGCTGAACCTGCAGGTGGGCAGCCGCGAGCAGGTGATCGGTGACCAGGAGGTGGCCTACGAGGCCCTGGTGGCCGAGCAGCGCAGTGCCGATGCCAGCATCGAGCGCCTGCGCGACGGTCATCACGAGCTGTCCGAGCGCTTCAACCAGGTGCAGGGGCGCTTCTACTCGGTGGGCGGCGACATCGCCCGCGTCGAGCAGAGCATCCAGCACGGCCAGCAGCGCCTGCGCCAGTTGCAGGACGACCTCAACGAGGCCGAGCGCTCGCGCCTGGAAACCGAATCGCACCTGGGCCATGACCGCACCCTGCTGGCCACCCTGGGCGAAGAGCTGGCCATGCTCGAGCCGGAGCAGGAAATTACTGCCGCGGCCTCCGAGGAGTCCGCCGCCGCCCTGGAAGACGCGGAAAGCGCCATGCACGGCTGGCAGGAGCAGTGGGACGGCTTCAACCAGCGCAGTGCCGAGCCGCGCCGCCAGGCCGAAGTGCAGCAGTCGCGCATCCAGCAGCTGGAGCAGAGTCTGGAGCGTCTGGCTGAGCGCCAGCGCCGCCTGAGCGAAGAGCTGGCGCAGCTGGCGGCCGATCCGGAGGATGCGGCGATCCTCGAGCTGGCCGAGCAACTGGCCGGCAGCGAACTGAACCTGGAAGAGCTGCACGCTGCCGAAGAAACCCTGGTCGAGCGCCTGGAGCAGCTGCGCGGCGAGCTGCAGCAGGCCGGTCAGGCCCAGCAGCAGGCCCAGGGCGAGTTGCAGCGCCTGAATGGCCGCATCGTCTCCCTGGAGGCCCTGCAACAGGCCGCGCTCAACCCGGGCAAGGGCGCCGCCGAATGGCTGCGTGAGCAGCAGCTGGACAAGCGTCCGCGTCTGGCCGAAGGGTTGCGGGTGGAGAGCGGCTGGGAGCTGGCGGTGGAAACCGTGCTTGGTGCCGATTTGCAGGCGGTGCTGCTGGATGATTTCGCCGGCCTGGATCTGGCCGGTTTCGACCAGGGCGAGCTGCGCCTGGTCAATCCCCAGGCGGGCGGCGCCCGGGTTGCCGGCAGCCTGCTGGACAAGGTCGAGGCCGGCTTCGACCTGGCACCCTGGCTGGCCAAGGTGCGCCCGGTGGAAAGCCTCGACGAGGCGCTGGCGCGGCGCAGCCAGCTCGGCGAGGGCGAGAGCCTGATCAGCCGCGACGGTTATTGGGTCGGCCGGCAGTTCCTGCGGGTACGCCGCGCCAGTGCGGCGGAGAGCGGCGTGCTGGCGCGCGGGCAGGAACTGGAACGCCTGGGCCTGGAGCGCGAGGAGCGCGAGGCGGCGCTGGCCGATCTCGACGAGCGCCTGCAGCAGCTGCAGCAGGCCCAGCGTCAGCAGGAAGAGGCGCGCGAGCAGCAGCGCCGCCGTGTGCAGGAAGAAGCGCGGCGCCAGGGCGAGCTGAAGGCCCAGCTTTCCGCCGGCCAGGCCAAGGCCGAGCAGCTGACCCTGCGCCGCCGGCGCCTGGAAGGCGAACTGCACGAATTGGGCGAGCAGCGCGAGCTGGAGCAGGAACAACTGGGCGAAGCGCGCCTGATCCTGCAGGACGCGCTGGAAGCCATGGCCCTCGACACCGAGCAGCGCGAGCTGCTGCTGGCCAGCCGCGACAGCCTGCGCGAGCGCCTCGACCGGGTGCGCCAGGAAGCCCGCCAGCACAAGGATCATGCCCATCAGCTGGCCGTGCGCCTGGGCTCGATCAAGGCCCAGCACGAGTCCACCCGCCAGGCCCTGGAGCGCCTGGAGCTGCAGTTCGAGCGCGCCATCGAGCGCCGCGAGCAGCTCAACCTCAACCTGGAGGAGGGCGCCGCACCGCTGGAAGAGCTACGCATGAAGCTCGAAGAGCTGCTCGACCGGCGCATGGGCGTGGAGGATGAGCTGAAGCTCGCCCGCCTGGCCCTGGAAGATGCCGACCGTGAGCTGCGCGATGCCGAAAAGCGGCGCAGCCAGGCCGAGCAGCAGGCCCAGCTGCTACGCGGCCAGCTGGAGCAGCAGCGGATGGAGTGGCAGGCCCTCAGCGTACGGCGCAAGGCCCTGCAGGATCAGCTGCTGGAAGACAACTACGACCTGCACGGGGTGCTTGCCACGCTGCCACCCGAAGCCGGCGAGCAGGCCTGGGAAGAGGAACTGGAGCGCCTGGCCGGGAAAATCCAGCGGCTGGGGGCGATCAACCTGGCGGCCATCGACGAATACCAGCAGCAGTCCGAGCGCAAGCGCTACCTGGATGCGCAGAATGCCGACCTGGTGGAAGCGCTGGAGACCCTGGAAAACGTCATCCGCAAGATCGACAAGGAAACCCGCAACCGCTTCAAGGAGACCTTCGACCAGATCAACAGCGGCCTGCAGGCGCTGTTCCCGAAAGTCTTCGGTGGCGGTCACGCCTACCTGGAGCTGACCGGCGAAGACCTGCTGGATACCGGGGTGGCGATCATGGCGCGCCCGCCGGGCAAGAAGAACAGCACCATTCACCTGCTGTCCGGCGGCGAGAAAGCGCTGACTGCACTGGCCCTGGTATTTGCCATCTTCAAGTTGAATCCGGCGCCGTTCTGCATGCTCGACGAAGTGGATGCGCCGCTCGACGACGCCAACGTCGGGCGCTATGCAAGGCTGGTCAAGGAAATGTCGGAGACCGTGCAGTTCATCTATATCACCCACAACAAGATCGCCATGGAAATGGCCGATCAGTTGATGGGGGTGACCATGCACGAGCCGGGTTGCTCGCGTCTGGTAGCCGTGGATGTGGAAGAAGCGCTGAGTCTGGTCGAATCCTGACCGGGATATATCCCGAAACCTCTGTCGGGATTAACGGCCGGTAAATATTCGCCTTGCAGTTCAGCGGCTTAGCCAATGTAGCGAATTATTTTGCAACGGCTCTTTTCGGCACCGACATAAATGCCGAAGATTGCCTTGTAACGGTGCACATTTACCGTTCGTCGTGCTAGTTTAGGCCTCAAAGTTGTTACACGCGCCAAGTACCTGTAGAAACATACAGTGTTCGCGTTCTTCAGGGGCAGGATGCCCTTTATTCATCATTATCTTTTTTGGTTCAGGGGCACGGGAACTTCATGGAAATCGGTCTGCGCGAATGGCTGATCGTCATCGGCATCATCGTTATTGCCGGCATTCTCTTTGATGGCTGGCGGCGGATGCGCGGCAGCAAAGGCAAGTTGAAGTTCAAGCTCGACCACAGTTTCAGCAACCTGCCCGACGACGACTCCGACCCGGATCTGCTCAGCACCGCGCGGGTGGTGGATCGCAAGCGCGATCCGGAATTCAACGAAGAAGACATGCCGACCATGAGCGCCTCCGAGCTCAACCGGCGGCGTAATCTCGAACCACAGCAGGGTGACCTCAACCTGGATACCGCCGAGCCGGTACCGACCCTGCTGACCCCGGTCGAGGAAGACGAGATCAAGCCGGTAGGCAAGGCCAAGGAGCCGCTGCCGGTCGAGGAAGTGCTGGTGATCAACGTGATCTCCCGCGACACCGACGGCTTCAAGGGCCCGGCCCTGCTGCAGAACATCCTGGAAAGCGGTCTGCGCTTCGGCGAGATGGATATCTTCCACCGCCACGAGAGCATGGCCGGCAACGGCGAAGTGCTGTTCTCCATGGCCAACGGGGTCAAGCCGGGCACCTTCGACTTGGACGACATCGACCTGTTCTACACCCCGGCGGTGAGCTTCTTCCTCGGTCTGCCGGGGCCGCGCCATCCGAAGCAGGCGTTCGACGTGATGGTCGCTGCCGCGCGCAAGCTGGCCCACGAACTCAACGGCGAGCTCAAGGATGACCAGCGCAGCGTGATGACTGCGCAGACCATCGAGCACTATCGTCAGCGCATCGCCGAGTTCGAGCGCCGGCAGCTCACCAACAAGCGTTAACGGGTCTTCCCTGCGGGGAAGCCGAAGAAGATCCCAAGAGCAGCCTCGGCTGCTCTTGTCGTTTGCGAGATAACCGATATGACCGACGCCGCCACCCGCATCCTGCAGCTGCGAGCCGAACTGGATGGGCACAACTACCGCTACTACGTGCTGGACGAGCCGAGCGTGCCCGATGCCGAGTACGACCGCCTGTTCCGCGAGCTGCAGGCCCTGGAGGCCGAGCACCCCGAACTGGTGACGCCACAGTCGCCGACCCAGCGCGTCGGTGGCGAGGCCCTGAGTGCCTTTGGCGAGGTACGCCACGAGGTGCCGATGCTTAGCCTGGGCAACGGCTTCGAGGAAGAAGACCTGCGCGCCTTCGACCGCAGCGTGCAGAACGGCCTCGGGCTTTCGGCCGGCGACCTGTTCGGCGGCGGTGCCGAGGTGGAGTACAGCTGCGAGCCCAAGCTCGATGGCCTGGCCGTCAGCCTGCTGTACCGCGACGGCCAGCTGGTGCGCGGCGCTACCCGCGGCGACGGCAGCACCGGCGAGGACATCAGCGCCAACGTGCGCACCATCCGCAACGTGCCGCTCCAGCTGCAGGGCAGCGGCTGGCCGGCGCTGCTGGAGGTGCGCGGCGAGGTCTACATGCCCAAGGCTGGCTTCGACGAACTCAATGCGCGGCAGGCCGAAAGCGGCGCCAAGACCTTCGCCAACCCGCGCAACGCTGCCGCCGGCAGCCTGCGCCAGCTCGATCCGAAGATCACCGCCAGCCGCCCGCTGGAATTCTGCTGCTATGGCGTTGGCCAGGTCAGCGGCGAGCTGCCGGCGACCCAGGTCGGCATGCTGCAGCAGCTCAAGGCCTGGGGCGTGCCGATCAGCCGCGAGCTGAAACTGGCGAAGGGCGTGGAAGCCTGCCTGGACTACTACCGTGATATCGGCGAGCGGCGTATGGCGCTGGCCTACGACATCGACGGCGTGGTGTTCAAGGTCAACAACATCGAGGATCAGCAGCAGCTCGGTTTCCGGGCGCGTACCCCGCACTGGGCGCTGGCGTACAAGTTCCCGGCCCAGGAAGAACTCACCGAGCTGCTCGACGTGGAGTTCCAGGTCGGCCGCACCGGTGCCGTCACCCCGGTGGCGCGACTGAAACCGGTCAAGGTGGCTGGCGTCACCGTGGCCAACGCCACCCTGCACAACATGGACGAAGTGGCGCGCCTGGGCCTGATGATCGGCGACACGGTGATCATCCGCCGTGCCGGCGACGTGATCCCCCAGGTGATGCAGGTGGTCATCGAGCGCCGTCCCGCCGATGCCCGGCCGGTGCATGTGCCGGAGCAGTGCCCGGTGTGCGGCTCGGCCGTCGAGCGCACCCAGCTGGTCAAGCGTGGCAAGGGCAAGGAAACCACCAGCGAAGGCTCGGTGTACCGCTGCGTCGGCCGCCTGGCCTGCGGCGCGCAGCTCAAGCAGGCGATCATCCATTTCGCCTCGCGCCGCGCCCTGGACATCGAGGGCCTGGGCGACAAGATCGTCGAGCAACTGGTGGACACCGGGCTGATCGCCTCGCCGGCGGATCTGTTCACCCTGGCCTACGAGCAGGTGGTGGTGCTGGAGGGCTTCGCCGACCTGTCCACCCGCAACCTGCTGGCGGCGATCCAGGACAGTGCCAGGCCGAGCCTGGCGCGCTTCATCTACGCCCTGGGCATCCCCGATGTGGGCGAGGAGACGGCCAAGCTCCTGGCTCGTGCCCTCGGCTCTCTGGCGCGCATCCGCCAGGCGCTGCCGGAGGTGCTGACCTACCTGCCGGATGTCGGTCTGGAAGTGGCTTTCGAGATCCACAACTTCTTCTGTGATGCGCACAACCTCAAGGTCATCGACGACCTGCTGGCCCGCGGCGTCGAGTTGCAGGAGGAGGGCGACCTCAGCCCCGAGTTCGCCGCCTGCGCGACCCTGCCGGGCTTTATCGACAAGCTCAACATCCCCTTTATCGCCGCCACCGGTGCGGAAAAGCTGGCGGCCAAGTTCGGTAGCCTGGAGGGCGTGATCAAGGCCGACTGGCTGGATCTGCGCCAGGTGGAACGCCTCAATGAGAAGGCGGCCAAGTCCCTGCGCGAGTTCTTCGATGTGCCGGCCAACGCCGAGCGGGCGGCGCGCATCGAGGCGCAGCTGCGTGACTTCGGCATGCACTGGACGAGCGAGAAGAGGATCGTGGCCGGCCTGCCGCTGGCCGGGCAGACCTGGGTGCTCACCGGCACCCTGGAAGTGATGAGTCGCGACCTGGCCAAGGACAAGCTGGAAAGCCTGGGCGCCAAGGTGGCCGGTTCGGTATCAGCCAAGACCCACTGCGTGGTGGCCGGCCCCGGCGCCGGCTCGAAGCTGGCCAAGGCCAGCGAGCTGGGTGTTACGGTGCTGGACGAGGCGCAGTTCCTGGCGCGTCTGCAGGAGCTGGGCATCACAGTCTGAGCCGTCGTGCAGTGTTCCCCGCGCAGGCCTGATGGCCTGCGGGTCGGGCATTGATCGTCAGCTGGTTCTAGCTACCGCTCAGCCGCGGAAACCGCTGGAAACCATGACTTCCAGGCGGCTGTCGCTGTCCGCCAGCTCGGGCACCTCGCTCGGGCGGCAGGTGCTGCGGTAGTCGCTGGGGGTGCAGCCGATGCACTGCTTGAAGGCCCGGGCGAAATAGGAGGGATCCTTGAAGCCGGCTTCGTAGCCGATGCTGGTGATGGGCATCTGGCTGTTGTGCAGCAGCTCCTTGGCGAAGTCCATGCGCTTGCGCAGGATGTATTCCATGAAGCCCTGGCCGTAGACCTCCTTGAACACCCGGCAGAAGCGGAACGGCGTCATGCCGCAGCGCTGCGCCAGCTCCTTCTGGTCGACGCTGTCGCGAAAGTGCTGGTCGATGTACAGCATGGCCTTCTGCAGCACCTGGTGCTTCTGGTGTTCCTTGGTCAGGCGGATGCTGTCCGGCAAGCCGTTGCAGCGCTCGAGCCAGGACTTCTTGGCATGGCTGTCGCCTTGCCAGCGCAGCTGGCAGAGCTGGTCGAGGGCGCCCAGGTAGCGGGTTTTCTCGTGAATCGACAGCGGCAGCACCATGTACTCCCAGACCCCCGAGCGCATGGCCCATACGGCCAGCTCCTCGGAGTGCTGCACGGTGAACATGGTGATGGGGATCGATGGCGCGGTGCGTTTCACTTCCTGCAGCAGGTTCAGGCCCAGACCATCGGGGCGGTCGAAGTGCATGCAGATCATGTCCGGCTGCTGGCCACTGTCGCGAGCGGTGATGCTGTAGTCCTTGGCCAGGTGACATTCGCAGGACAAGCGAAATTGTCCGATCAGATCCTCCGCTGACCGGTCATGGGTGAGATCCAGCCATAACAGCACTGGTCTTCTCTGGTTATTGGCCGAGTTAGACTTCATTCACTTAGCTCTGCACATTGTTTTTATCGTTCCTGAGTGAGGAGTATTGTCAATGTGCCATTACTACAAATACTGAATTCGAATAGCTGTTATCGCGTTTGTATCCATTTCTACAGAAGTCCTCTATCGCCTTGAATGGCAATGGTTTTTTTTGCTGTGAGGCGGCGCTTTCGGGCTACCGCCAGTCGCTTGTGAATCGTTTGCAACGCCTTGTGCGAGGCGTTCTTCTTTAGGCCACTGCGCCTGTTCAAGCTGTTTTGTCAGCCCTTTTCGCGGCCGCGCAAAAAAGTCCTAGCGATACGCAAAAAACTCCTAACCCCTCTTTTTCATGTCCTCTAGCGTGAACTCCAGGCCGGGCAATAAGCGTGGCTGCTAGCGAGCGCAACTACTCAAGTGAGGTGGGACATGAACGCTGAAGTACTCAAGGCTTCGATCGTGAAGTTTCTGCAGGACGAAGACGGTTTGACCATCGTCGAATACGCCGTGGCGGGTGGTCTGGTGACTATTGGCGCGGTCACTGCCTTTCTCGCCCTGGGCGACAACGTCTGCGGGGCGATCACCAGCCTGAAAGACGCTGTGCTGGGCACCAACACCCCAGTGGCAGCCTGCCCGTAAGTTAGCGGCAAGGAGCCAAGGCCATGGTCATTGAGCAGTTGTTCACGGCATTGGTTCTGCTCGGTCTGCTGGGTTATGCGGTGGTGAGCGACTTGCGCTGCCACCGCATCCCCAATCGGCTGATCCTGACCGGTCTGCTACTGGCTGCAGCGTTGCAGTTGTACAGCTCCGGCCTTGCCGGGCTGGGTAACGGTGCCCTCGGCATGCTGATCGGTTTTGCCCTGTTTCTGCCGCTGTACGCCATGGGCGGCATGGCGGCTGGCGACGTCAAGTTGATGGCCATGGCCGGCAGCTTCCTGAGCCCCAACCACGCCCTGTGGATGGCTTTCTTCAGCCTGATCGCGGGCGGTCTGTGTGGATTTCTCATCATCCTGGTACGCGGGCAACTGGCGATGACGCTGTCGCGCTACTGGCTGATGGTGATGGCGCGGGAGCATGTGGCCCCGGCCGAGAACGAAGTAGCCGGAAAGCCATTTCCCTACTCGATTGCCGTGCTGTTGGGCTCCTGCCTGGGTTTCGTCTGGCAACCGCTCAATCCCTGGCAGCTCTGGAGTTATGCCTTCGGTTGATGGAGAGGTCTGCCATGTATGCGATCAGCGACAGCGACTCCTATCCCAGTGAACGCGAGGCCGTACAGCGCCTGGCGCCGCAGCCGAAGAGCGTGCAGGAAACCGGGCTCAGCGAGAACTTCCTGGGCGACCTGCTGTGCAAGCATCTGCACGATGCTGGCGTGCTCGACCTGCCGCGCCTGGTCGAGCGCATGGCGCTTACCGGGGCGGTGCTGGAAGAAGTACTGCATTTCCTGCGCAAGCAAGGGCGCATTGAAGTGCTCGGCCAGACCGGCGGCCAGGCCCTGCGCTATGGCCTCACCGAACGGGGTCGTCTGGCTGCCCGCGATGCCCTGGAGCGCAGCGGCTACCTGGGCGCGACACCTTTTCCCGTAGGCGCCTACCGCTCCCTGCTGAAGATTCAGACCATCCACCACGGCCGCATCACCGCCCGCGACATGCGCTCGGCGTTCGGCGGCGTGGTGCTCTCCGAGGGCATGCTCGACCAGATCGGCGTGGCCCTCAATTCCGGCCGGGCGATCATGGTCTACGGGCCGGCCGGTACCGGCAAGACCTACATCAGTACCCGCCTGATCCGCCTGTTCGCCGAGGCCATCTGGGTGCCGCACGCGATCGAGATCAACGAGTCGGTGGTGGAGATCTACGACCCGCAGGTGCACCAGCGCCTGGACGAGGACGCTCGGCAGAACCACCTGATGCTCGAAGAGGGCATCGACCGCCGCCTGCTGTGCTGCAAGCGACCGATCGTGATCACCGGCGGCGAGCTGAGCATGGAACAGCTGGATATCCGCTACGACCCATACAACCGCCTGTACCAGGCGCCCCTGCAGCTCAAGGCCAGCAACGGTCTGTTCATCATCGACGACATGGGCCGCCAGCGCATGGCACCGGCCGAGCTGCTCAACCGCTGGATCGTGCCGATGGAGGAAAAACGTGACTTCCTCAACCTCGGCGGCGGTCGGCATTGCGAGTTGCCGTTCGACCTGATCCTGGTGTTCTCCACCAACCTCAATCCGCTGGAGCTGGCCGACGAGGCCTTCCTGCGGCGGATTGGCTACAAGCTGCACTTCAACTACCTGCGCCCCGAGGAGTACGAGCGGATCTGGCGCCAGGAGTGCGAGCGCCAGGGCATCGTGTTCGACCCGATCCTGCTGCGCTATGTGCTGCAGGGGCTCTACGAGGCCGAGGGCATGCCGCTGGTGGCCTGTCACCCGCGTGACCTGCTGGGCATGGCGCTGGATCGCCAGCGCTACCTGGATGGCTCCGGGCCGCTGTCACCCCGCGAGCTGGAGTGGGCCTGGCACAACTACTTCGTACAACTCGATTTTCTCGGTTGAGGAGACACGGATATGGGCTCGCGAACTCTCACCTTGGTCGTCCTGTCCCTGGTGCTTGGCCTGGGGGCGGCCTGGATGGCCAACAACTGGTTGAGTGGCCGGCTCAATGCCAGCCCCGACGACAACATGCAGAACGTCATGGTGGCGGCCGTGGAGATTCCCTTCGGCAGCATGATCGAGGCGCAGCACGTGGTGCAGGTGCGCATGCCGAAGAGCACGGTGCCGGATGACTCCTTCGACAGCGCCGACAAGGTGGTGGGACGCATCGCCACCTTCGCCATGCTGCGCGGCGACATCCTGCGCGCGGCGCGGGTGGCCGAGCACCTCGGCGGCAGCACCCTGGCCTCGCTGATCGAGACGGACAAGCGCGCCGTGTCGGTACGGGTCGACGATGTGGTCGGGGTCGGCGGTTTCCTCCTGCCGGGCAACCGGGTGGATGTACTGGCCACCAAACGGGTCGGCAGCAGCAACAACGACGCCGAATCCAAGACCATCCTCGAAGACCTGCGGGTGCTGGCCGTCGACCAGACCGCCAGTACCGACAAGACCCAGCCGGTGGTGGTGCGGGCAGTGACCCTGGAGATGACTTCCGAAGAGGCCGAAGTGCTGGTCAAGGCGCAGACCGAGGGGCGCCTGCAGCTGGCCCTGCGCAACCCGCTGGACAACCAGAAAAAGCCCGAGGTGGTGGCGCCCAAGGTGGAAAAGCCGGCGCCGGCTCCTGAGCCGGCCAAACCGGTGGTGCGGCGCAGCAATGGCGGAACCGGGGTGACCATCATCCGCGGTACCGATGTGAATGTGGCCAAGGTGCAGTAATAGGGCGGCCGCCAACAACAAGAGTCAGGTGGGTGCAGTCGACTTTCAACAAGGAGAGGGACATGCAAAACATTCGAATGATCGTGCTGGCAAGCGTGCTGCTGATCGCCTGGCCCTGGTCGCCGGCAGTGCAGGCAGCCGATGCGCAGCCGGCGGTCACGGCGTTGTCGGCGGCCAACGTCAGCAACATCCAGGTGCCGATCTACAAGTCGCGGGTGCTCAGCACACGCAAGCCGGTCAAGCGCATCTCGGTGGGCAACCCGGAGATTGCCGACATCCTCATCACCAGCCCGACCCAGCTCTACCTGCTGGGGCGCTCGCTGGGCAGCACCAATGTGCTGCTGTGGGATGGCAGCAACAAGCTGATCGACAGCCTGGATCTGGAAGTGGTGCATGACCTCAGCGGCCTCAAGGGCAAGCTGTACCAGTTGATGCCCAACGAGAACATCGAAGTGTTCAGCGCCCAGGGCGCCCTGGTGCTGCGCGGTCAGGTGAGCAGTGCAGCGGTGATGGATACCGCCGTCAAGGTGGCCAAGACCTACGCCGCGCAGACCTCGAGCATCGTCCAGGGTGAAGGTGAGGCGGCCAAGGCCAAGTCCACCGAGTCGCTGGAAGTGATCAACCTGATGACGGTCGGCGGCGGCCAGCAGGTGATGCTGGAGGTCAAGGTCGCGGAGATGCAGCGCAGCCTGGTCAAGCGCCTGGGTGTGCGCTTCCTGGCCCTGGGCACCAACGGCAACTGGAGCTTCGGCGGCTTCAACAACGGCACCTCGGTGGTGGATGACGGCCTGCTGAGCAACGGCACCGGGCTACTGGCGCAGTTCGCCTCAGGCAGCTTCGCCTTCAACATGCTGCTGGAAGCGGCCAAGGAGGACGGCTCGGCCAAGGTGCTGGCCGAACCGACCCTGGTCACCCTGACCGGGCAGGAGGCCGAGTTCATCTCCGGCGGCGAGTTTCCCATTCCGGTCGCCGACGACGATGGCATCAGCATCGAGTTCAAGGAGTTCGGTGTCGGCGTGAAATTCCTCCCGGTGGTGCTGGATAGCGATCGCATCAACCTCAACCTGAACGTGCTGGTCAGCGAGCTGGTGGAGGCCAACAGCCTAGTGGTCAACACCGGCAACTCCACCGACGACGCCAGCCTGCTGGTGCCGGCGCTGACCAAGCGCAGCGCGCAATCCACGGTGGAGCTGGGCGATGGCCAGACCATCGCGATTGCCGGCCTGATCAGCGAGCGCACCCGCGACAGCGTCAACCGTTTCCCCGGCCTGGGCGACATCGCGATCATCGGCAACCTGTTCCGCAGCCAGGAGTTCATCAAGGGTGAAACCGAGCTGGTGATCCTGGTCACCCCGCACATCGCCAAGCCGGTGGACGCCAAGCTGGTGCGCCTGCCCACCGAGAAGTTCGTCGAACCCAGCGACATGGACTTCTATCTGCTGGGCAAGACCAAGAGCGACCAGCCTGGGCGCACCGTCCCGGTCAGTCTCGGGGTAACCGGCAGCAGCTTCGGCCATGACCTGCGCTAAGGGAGCACGACCATGAAGATTCTGATTCTGCCTGCACTGCTGATCGGCCTTGCGACGGGCTGCGTGACCTACAACGAAGGGCGGGTCGGCACCCAGGGCGAAAGCGTGTACGCCACCACCTACGAGCAGATTGCCGACAAGGAGCGGGCGGCCAACCCGGGCACCAGCGTACCGCCCAGCGGGCTCGACGGCCCGGTGGTGGAGAAGGTCATGGACGGTTACCGCGGCAAGACTGGCGATGCTGAGCAGATCCGCCAGCCGATCCAGATCAACATCCAGTAGCAGGAGTCTGAGCGATGAAACCCCGCAGGTCGCACCGCCTCGCCGCGCTGCCGCAACGCCAGCGGGGTGCGGTCATCGTACTGATCGTGATCGCCATGCTGTCGATTCTGCTGATGGCGGCGCTGGCTCTCGATGGCAGCCATATGCTGGTCAACAAGACCCGTTTGCAGAACGCGGTGGATGCGGCGGCGCTGAGCGGAGCCAAGACCCTCAACGAAGTGCTCGGCACCATGAATGCCGCCACCCTGAGTCGTACTGCCGCCCTGCAGACCCTGAACCTGAATGCCGCGGCCAGCGGCAATGGCGAGCTGGCCACGGCCATTGCCGCCAATACGGCGGGCTTTGCCGTGGTGGAGTTGTCGGCCAGCGTCTACGGGCCGTTCTCCTTCCCGGGGCCGGCGGATGCGCGCTATGTGCGGGTGTCGGTACCGGACTACCCCCTGGCCGGATTCTTCTGGGGCGTGCTGCAGAGCTTCGGCAATGCCAATACGCCGGACAAGGCGGTGGCTGCGGTGGCCACGGCCGGGCCTAGCCCGACCAGCCCCTGCGACCTGGCGCCGGTGATGGTCTGCGGCCAGTCGGTACCCAACACCTTCTTCGGCTACAACTTCGGCCACCTGGAAGTGCTCAAGACGGCCAGCAACAACAGCTCGGGCATCGGCCCCGGCAACTTCCAGCTGCTCGATTTCGGCTCCGGCGGCAAGACCGTGCGCGAGCTGATGGCCGGTGGCGGCACGGTCTGCCCGGTGATCGGCGACCAGGTGCAGACCAAGCCGGGCAACACCGTCGGCCCGGCCATCCAGGGCCTGAATACGCGCTTCGGCGAGTACAGCGGCGGCCTCAGCAGCAGCGACTACCCGCCGGATCTGATCACCAACTACAGCCAGGTCAGCGGTCAGGGCGGGCTGAGTCTGGATAGTGGCGGCAGCATCGTCTACGGCAAGGCCAACGGCAAAGGCGGCGGCACCGAGGCGGTGTCGTCCGATGCCAACGGCAACATCACCACGGCCAGTGGCACCGCGCTGTTCGACTACAACGACTGGCAGCAGCGCTCGGCCGAATGCGTGGCCGGCAACGGCAGTGGCTGCCAGGCCGGCGGCGTGCTGCAGCGGCGCATCCTGCGGGTGGTGGTGGGGCAATGCAGCGGCACCGACGGCGGTACGGCGCATGTGCCGGTGCTGGGTTTCGGCTGCTTCTACGTGCTGCAGCCGGCGAGCCAGAAGGGCAACGAGTCGCAGATCTTCGGCCAGTTCGTGCAGGACTGCGAAGGCGACAACGTGCCCGGGCCGACGCCGACCAACGACAGCGGGCCGCAGATCATCCAGCTGTACAAGACCTACATCGACAACAACCGCACACCGAGCACGGACTCCTAGGGGTTCCCATGGCCAGGGCAATGCACGGCAACAGGCAACGCGGGGTGGCAATGGTGGAGTTCGCCATTGCCTTGCCGGTACTGCTGTTGCTGCTGTTCGGCATCGCCGAGTTCGGTCGCATGTTGTTCCAGTACAACAGCCTGCTGCAGGCCAGCCGCGATGCTAGCCGCTATGCCGCCAGCGAAGCGTGGAACGCCACCCTGGGGCGGGTCGAGCTGACCAGTGCCCTGCAGACCCAGGTGAAGAACATCGCTGTCTACGGCGTGCCAGCTCCCGCGCTCGGCGCAAGCCCGGCGGTGCCGTGCCTGACCACCGGCAATGTCACGGTGGCGGCAGAGGGCACCACCCATGTACGGGTCAGTGTCAGCTTCGCCTTCCGCCCGGTGCTCGGCGACCGCACGGCGAACGACTGCAATGTATCGACCGCGGGACTGCCGAACTTCTTCAGCAACCCGATTCCGCTGGCCTTGACGCTGAACGCCAGCGTCGTGATGAGGGCCCTGTGATGAACAGACACATGCGCGGGGTGTACGTGGTCGAGTTCGCCATCATCGGCCTGCTGCTGTTCGTCATGCTGTTCGGCGTGCTGGAGATGGGGCGCCTGTACTTCACCGTCAACACCCTGAACGAAACGGTACGCCGCGGCGCACGCCTGGCCGCCGTGTGCGACATCAGCGACCCGCGCATCCTGCGCCGGGCCATCTTCAATGATGTCAACAACGCCGGAGCCAGCGGCCTGATCGGCAACCTGGAAACCGCCGACCTGACCCTGGTGTACCTGGACGCCAATGGTGCGGTGGTAGCGGCGCCGAACGACACCAACGGCGCCAACGGTTTCCGCGCCATCCGCTACGTGCAGCTGCGGCTGGACAATTTCACCTTCGATGCCTTGATCCCGCTGTTCGGCGGGCAGATCACCCTGCCGGCGTTCCGTGCCACGCTCCCGCGCGAAAGCCTGGGGCGACATGCCGAGGACGGGGTCGTTCCGGAGATCACACCATGTTGAAGTCTCGTGATGTCGGCAGCGTGCTCGGCCAGCATAAGCCGCAGGGCCCGCGCCTGTTGATCAGCAGTCGGGATAGTCGGGCGCTGCACCAGCTGGAGGGTATCTGCCGGCACATGCCCAGCCTGCAGGTGAGCACGCGCCTGGTGAGCAACGGGCATACCGACCCGTTGTACGGCCTGGAGCAACTGCCGGACTTCCTCCTGCTGTGGGTCAGCCATCTGTGGCGCGAGGAACTGGCTGCGCTGCTGCAGCGCCCGGCCCATGAGCGGCCGCCGCTGCTGGTGTGTGGCCCGCTGGACGAACGCGAAGGCATGCGCATGGCCATGCAGGCCGGCGCCCGCGACTTCCTGCCCGAGCCGGTGAGCGAGAGCGAACTGCTGGCCGCCCTGCAGCGCATGCTGCAGGAGAGCCACCTGAGCCCCAGCGGCGGCAAGCTGGTGGCGGTGATGAACGCCAAGGGCGGCTCCGGGGCCACCATGCTGGCCTGCAACCTGGCCCACCAGCTGAGTGCCAGCGGCGCCAGCACCCTGCTGCTGGATCTCGACCTGCAGTTCGGCAGCGTGGCCCACAGCCTCGACATAGTCCCGGCCCACAGTCATGTGGAAGTCATGCAGCAGGTCGCGGACATGGACAGCGTGGCGCTGCACGGTTTCTGCAGCCACTTCAGCCCGACCCTGCATGTGCTCGGCGGTCGCTCCAGCGACCTGTGCCTGGCTCAGGATGTTCACCTGGAGCACCTCGAAGCCCTGCTGCACCTGGCGCGCAACAGCTACGACTGGGTGGTGGTGGATCTGCCGCGGCAGATCGACCACCTGACCGGCATCACCCTGGAGCAGGCCGACCACTGCTACATCCTGCTGCAGCAGAGCCTCAGTCACCTCAAGGATGCCAGCCGTCTGCTGCACATCCTGCGTAACGACCTGGGCGTGCAGGGCAACCGCCTGCACGTGGTGATCAACCGCTACAACAAGACCGCGCCGATCAGCCTGCAGGACATTGGCGAGGCCCTGCGCTGCCAGGATCTGCAGAAGCTGCCGAACGACTTTGCCGCCGTCAGCGAGAGCCAGAACAGCGGCGTACCGCTGGAGCTGCACGCGCCGCGGGCGCCGATCACCCAGGCCTTGCGCAGCCTCAAGCAGGAACTGGCCGGGGCCGAGGTGGATGAGAGCGGCCTGTTCAAACGTACTTTCAGCCGCTTGTTCAGGGGGTGATCCATGTTGAGCGAATTTCGCAATCGCCTACGTCTGCCTGCCTCCAAGAAGGACGCCGAGAGCGTCGCCGAGGCGACCCAGGCCGAGGCCCCCAGCATGATGGCCTGGGAGCTGACCACCCCGGCGGAGCTCTATGAGACCCGCACCCAGCTCAATAGCGTGGAGAGCGAGTGGCGCGAGAAGATCTACCAGCAGTTGCTCAAGGTCATGGATTTGTCGCTGCTCGACTCGCTGGAGCCGGCCGAGGCGACACGGCAGATCCGCGACATTACCCAGCGCCTGCTCGACGAGCACTCGGCGCCGGTTTCCACCGCCAGCCGCCAGCTGATCATCAAGCAGATCACCGACGAGGTGCTCGGCCTCGGCCCGCTGGAGCCGCTGCTGGCCGACCACAGCGTGTCCGACATCCTGGTCAACGGCCATGCCTCGGTGTACGTCGAGCGCTTCGGCAAGCTGCAGCAGACCGATGTGCGCTTTCGCGACGACCAGCACCTGCTCAACATCATCGACCGCATCGTTTCCAGCCTGGGGCGGCGCATCGACGAGTCCTCGCCGCTGGTGGATGCCCGGCTCAAGGACGGCTCGCGGGTTAACGCGATCATCCCGCCGCTGGCCATCGACGGGCCCAGTCTGTCGATCCGCCGTTTCGCCGTGGATCTGCTGAATGCCGAGAGCCTGGTGCAGATGGGCACCATCACCCCGGCCATCGGCCTGATGCTCAAGGCCATCGTCCGCGGCCGCCTGAACGTGCTGGTGTCCGGCGGTACCGGTACCGGCAAGACCACCATGCTCAACGTGCTGTCCAGCTTTATCCCGGACAACGAGCGCATCGTCACCATCGAGGACTCCGCCGAGCTGCAGCTGCAGCAACCGCACGTGGTGCGCCTGGAAACCCGGCCGTCGAACATCGAGGGGCGTGGCGAGGTGAACCAGCGCGAGCTGGTGCGCAACAGCCTGCGCATGCGCCCTGATCGCATCGTCATCGGCGAGGTGCGCGGCGCCGAGGCGCTGGACATGCTGACGGCGATGAACACCGGCCACGACGGCTCGCTGACCACCATCCACGCCAACACCGCGCGGGACGCCCTGGGGCGGATCGAGAACATGGTGTCGATGACCGGCGCGACCTTCCCGATCAAGGCTCTGCGTCAGCAGATCGCCTCGGCCATCGACGTGGTGGTGCAGCTGGAACGCCAGGAGGACGGCAAGCGCCGGCTGATCAGCGTGCAGGAGATCAACGGCATGGAGGGCGACATGGTGACCATGACCGAGATATTCGCTTTCGTCCGCCGCGGCATCGGCGAGCACGGCGAGGTGCTTGGCGAGTTCCGCCCCACCGGCATGGTGCCGGCCTTTCGCGAGGAGCTGGCCAAGCGCGGCATCGAGCTGCCGCTGAGCCTGTTCCGCCCGGACTGGATGGAGGCCCTGCCGTCATGAACCAGATTCCCAGCGAGTACATCCTGATCTTCCTCGGCATGGTGTTCGCCGCCGTGTTCCTCCTCAGCCAGGGCGTGGTGGTGCCGGTGTTCGGCGAGGCCGGGCGGATGCGCAAGCGCATTCGAGGCCGCCTGCATCTGCTGGAGAGCGCCAACCACCTGCCCAACATGCAGACGGTGCTGCGCCAGAAGTACCTCAAGCGCCTGTCGCCGCTGGAGGCCAGCCTGGAGCAGCTGCCGCTGTTCGAGGGCCTGGCGCAGATGATCGAGCAGGCCGGCCATGAGTACCGCTCCTACCGGGTGGCGCTGCTGGCCGTGCTGCTGGCGCTGGCCGTCGGCCTGGCCGTGTGGTTCCTGCTCAACCTCTGGTGGGCCGGGCTGTGCCTGGGGCTGATGGCCGGCTGCGTGCCGTTCATGAAGATCGCCAGTGATCGCAGCAAGCGTTTCGCCGCCTTCGAGGAAGGTCTGCCGGATGCCCTGGATGCCATGTGCCGCGCCCTGCGCGCCGGTCATCCATTCGGCGAGACCCTGCACCTGGTGGCCGAGGAGCACAAGGGGCCGGTGGCCCACGAGTTCGGCCTGACCTTTGCCGACATCAACTACGGCAACGACGTGCGCCGCGCCATGCTTGGCCTGCTGGAGCGCATGCCGAGCATGACCGTGATGATGCTGGTCACCACCATCCTCATCCACCGCGAAACCGGCGGCAACCTGACCGAGGTGCTGGAGCGCATCAGCAGCCTGATCCGCGCCCGTTTCCGCTTCCAGCGCAAGGTCAAGACGCTGTCGGCGGAGGGGCGCATGTCGGCCTGGGTGCTGGTGGCGATTCCTTTCGTGCTGGCCGGGGCGATCGTGCTGACTTCGCCGAAGTACCTGCCCCTGCTGCTCAACGATCCGGTCGGCCTGCGCCTGGTGGTGGCGGCGTTCATCGCCATGCTGCTGGGGATCTTCTGGATTCGCAAAATCATCCGGATCGAGGTGTAGGAGGTCGTCATGGACTATCTGCTGGGCTTGATCAACCGGCTCGTGGGCAATGCCGAAGTGGCCCGGGTGCTGTTCGTTGGCGGCATCGCCCTCAGCGCCGTGCTGCTGGCGATAACCCTGGCCCTGCTGCTGATGGGCCTGCAGGATCCGCTGCAGCGTCGCCTGAGCCTGATCAAACGCAGCCACGGCAACGAATCCAGCAGCTATGGCGCGCCGAGCAACCTGCAGCTGCTGCTGGAGCAGGTCGGCCAGCGTTTTGTCGGCAGCGAGCAGAAGCCCAGCTCGCCAACCCGCCTGCTGCTGACCCATGCGGGCTTTCGTTCCGGGGCGGCGGTGCAGGTGTACTGGGCGGTGCGCCTGCTGCTGCCGCTGTTGCTGGGCTTCGTGGCGCTGCTGGTGCTGCCGATGCTGCCCAAGCTGTCCCTGCGTACCGGCGTGCTGCTCGGCTGTGGCGCCATGACCGTTGGCTGGCTGCTGCCGGCGATCTACGTGGACAAGCGCAAGGAGGGGCGCATGCACCGGCTGCGTTGTGCCTTTCCCGATGCCCTGGATCTGATGGTGGTGTGCGTCGAGTCGGGCCTGGCGCTGCCCCAGGCCATGGAACGGGTGGCCGAGGAAATGCTGGTCAGCCAGCCGGAACTGGCCGAAGAGCTGGCTCTGGTCAATGCTGAGATCAGGGCGGGCATTCCCAGCACCATTGCCCTCAAGCACCTGGCCGAGCGCACCGGGCTGGAGGATGTGCAGGGCCTGGTGAGCCTGCTGGCGCAGAGCATCCGCTTCGGCACCAGCGTGGCGGACACCTTGCGCATCTATGCCGAGGAATTTCGCGATCGGCGTACTCAGGCGGCCGAGGAACAGGCCGCCAAGGTGGGCACCAAGCTGGTGTTCCCACTGATCTTCTGCTTGTGGCCATCCTTCTTTCTGGTGGCAATCGGGCCCGTGATCATCGGGATTCTCAGGACTTTCGGGAAGCTGTGAAATGAACAGGAAAATACTGCTTATCGCCACCCTGGCGGCCGTGTCCGGTTGCCAGAGCATGGGGCCGACCCTGACCGATCGCGGGCATTCGCTGTACCGGGGAGAAAACGCCTTGCTGTATGAGGTGCAGGCCCAGGCCGACTCTCCGGAGCAGGCCATGCGCATGGGCGCCGCGGCCTATCAGGGCGGGGCGCTGGATCAGGCGCTGTACCAGTACCTGCGGGCGCTGGAGCTGGATCCCGAACGTTATGAGGCGCTGGTGTGGATCGGGCGCATTCACCGCGAACGCGGCAACCAGCACCTGGCTGAACTGGCCTTCAGCGATGTGCTGAGCAAGCAGCCGGACAACCCGGCGGCGCTGGCCGAAATGGGCCAGCTGCAGCTGGCCATGCAACAGCCGGACAGGGCTCGCGAACTGCTGGGCCGGGCCGTGGCGCTCGATCAGAAACGCCTGGGTGGCACTGGCACGGGCGCACCGGAGGGGTTCAAGGTGGACGCCGCCTCGCCGCTCAAGGTGTACAACGCCATGGGGGTGTTGGCTGACCTCAAGGGCGACTTCGACCAGGCAGCCGGCTATTACCGCCTGGCTGCGCAGATCGACCCGCGTTCGGCGCTGGTGGCCAACAGCATGGCCTATTCGCTGTACCTGGCCGGCAAGTGGCCTGAGGCCGAGCAGCAGTACCGCCGCGGCATCAGTTACGACAGTCGCTATCAGCCGCTGTGGCGCAACTATGGCCTGTTGCTGGCGCGCATGGAGCGCTACGAGGAGGCGCTGTCGGCCTTCGAGCAGGTGGAGAAGCGCGCGGAGGCCAGCAACGACGTGGGCTATGTCTGCCTGATCGAGGGCAAGCTGGATGTCGCCGAGCAGTTCTTCCGTTCGGCCATCGAGCAGTCGCCGGGGCATTACGACCTGGCCTGGGAAAATCTCAGCCGGGTCGAGCAGATCCAGCGTATTCGTCAGCACAGCAGTCGCCAGCAGGCGCCAGTGGCCGAGGCGGTGGCGGTAACCGCGGTGGCTCCGCCGGCCAAGCTGCAGGTGCTGCCCTGAGGGCACCGGCAGCTTGAGCGGGGCGGGTGGGGCTTAGTTGAGGGCGTCGGTCAGTGCCTTGGCCGGCACCAGCTTGACCACCTTCTTCGCCGCGATCTGGATCGCCTTGCCGGTTTGCGGGTTGCGGCCGGTGCGTGCCGGGCGCTCGCTGAGCTTGAGCTTGCCGATCCCCGGCAGGCTGATCTCGCCGTCGTTTTCCAGGGCATCGGCGACGATTTCGCCCAGCTGGTCGAGCAGGGCGCGTACATCGTTCTTCTGCAAGTCGGTGGCTTCGGCGAGGTCGGCGATCAGCTGGTCTTTGGTCAGGGCCATGAGGGACTCCAGGCGGCAAGGGAAAAGAGTGCCCGCCGGGCGGGCGAGTCGGCAGGCACGCTAGCACAAACTGCAGTTATTCCGTGAGTTGCGCGTCGAGGTTCCAGGCCCACACCACGAAGCGCAGCTTGCCCTTGATGCCGGGCGTGGTGCCGCTGTCGAAATCCACCTTCACCTCGACCTTGCCGGCGGCCAGTTTCTTGATGTCCAACTGCTCGCTGGCCAGGCGAAAGCCCTGGTTCTGCCAGGCATAGGAAATCTGCCAGGCCACCCGCTCGTCTCCCGGCGGCAGCAGCTTGAGCTGCAGGGCATTGCTGAACAGCGAACTGCCCTCGAAGTGCTGGTCGACCCACAGTTTCTGTTCGATCTCGTAATCCGGCACGCGCACGTTGAAGATCAGGCTGTAGGTCAGCGACGGGTCTTCGCGGTTGACCTTGGCACGATTGGCGAGAAATACCGAGGAGAGGAAGAGGCAGCCGTTGCTTTTCGGTGCTTTTTTCCAGTCCTGATGGCGCAGGCAGGCCACCGAGTCTTCCTCGGCGGTGCGCCGGGTCAGGTACCACAGCTTGCCCTTGGGCGCGGCCAGGGCTTCGAACTGGTACAGCGCATCGACTTTCTTGCCTTGCTGTTCGAGGTCGCTGACGGCGGCCGGCAGGCGGATCTCCTCGATATCGGCCCAGATGTCGACACGCACGTTGCCGAACAGGAAGCGGGTGAGGTTCTGGTAGGACTCCTCGCTGTTGACGATGCCGAAGAAGCCCGAGTGGCCACGGTAGGCGAAGGCCTTGGCGCACGGCAGGCCGGGTTTGCGCGCATCGCTGAGGGCATTGAGGGTGGCGTTCTCGATACGCACCAGGCCATCGCTGCCGTGGCCGGCGAAGCTGCGCGACAGGCCCATGGCCACCTCGTAGTCGCTGCGGTTGGTGCCGACCATGCAGAAGGTGCGCTCGGCGATCTTGCCCGGTAGCCAGTCGACCCGGTCGTCGTCCTTCTTGTACAGGTCTTCCAGGGCGAGGAAGCCGGCCAGGCGCTTGCGGTTGAAGTTGCTGATGTCGTTCCAGCTCAGCCAGCTCGGCACGTTCTGGCCGATCATCTCGATGCCGTTGTGCGGGGTGGCGTAGGTGAAGAACTTGTCGACGTACTGCGCCGCGCCCTGTTTATCCAGCTTGGGGTTCTGCAGCAGCCCGCGGCACACCAGGCCGCCCATGGAATGGGCCACCAGATAGCAACGGAAGTCCGCCTTGGCGATGCCGTTGGCGGCGTTGCTACAGACCAGGTCGCGAACCTTGATGATCAGCTCGCCGAGCTTTTCCGCGAACACTTCCAGCTCCGGGGTCTTGCCCTTGCCGAGCAGGCGCGAGGCCTCGTCGTAGTAGCGGTAGATGATGATCGAGCGGCTGCCGAGCTTGTGCTCGGGGTTGTCGTGCCACTCCTTGTCGAGGATGTCGTAGCCGTCCTCGTAGATGTCGCGGTACTTGAAGTCCGAGGCCAGGCGGATCACCGGCGACTCGAAGATGTACTTGCGCGGCTGGCGCTCGCGGTCGGCCACGGCGCGGTACACGGTGGAGCCGAGATTGAAGCCGCAGAAGGGGTCGGCAGTGGTTTCGTCGATCTCCGTGGGCGTCATGGCATAGCCGCGCACATAGATGATCGGGTGGAAGGGATTGTTGGGATTGGCCATGGGACGCTCCGTGTACGCAGTGAGGGCTCCTGAGGCGGCGCGGCACTACCGGACTGCGGGCAAGCGTCGTAGGGCGGGAAGGGCCGGCAGGCGGGCTGCGACCCTGAGGAAAGGTTAGCGGGGGCGCAGCGGATGTCACGCCGCAGGCGACGACCTGAGGGAGGCGCGAGTGGGGGCGCGGTACGGCCGAGTTATCCGCGCCAGGGCCAATGGTGCAGGCTAGGGCGCCCGGCGGATGCGCGTTGTGGCGAACCGCCAGTATTCAGCCAGCGGCTATGCTAGACGATAAGCAGGCCATAAGACCCTGCTGTGGAGACAGCCATGCTTCGTATGTTTGCTGACTTGGGATTTCGTTGGAAAATTGCCCTGCCTATTTTGCTGCTTGCCATCCTGCTGGTGCTGATGGGCACCCTGGGCATGCGCGGCATCAGTCAGGTCGCTGATTCCAGTATCCGCCTGACCAATCGCTACCTGCCGGCCATCAGCCTGTTGCTGAATGCCGACCGCGACCTCTACCAGGCCTTCGTGGCCGAGCGCAGCCTGCTCGACGAGGCAGCTGGCGAACATGTGGCCGACCTCAAGGCGGCCCAGGCCGAGAACATCCAGCAGGCCTATGACCGCGTGCACAAGTATGCGGACATGCAGCCCAGTGCCGAGGCGCTGAAGCTGGTGGCCGAGTTCGATCGCGGCTTCAACCAGTGGAAAGCCACTTCCAACAAGGTGCTGGAGCTGGCCAGCAGCGACCCGGCCGCAGCCTCGGCACTGAGCTTCGGCGACAGCGAGGCGCAGTTCCAGGCCATGCGCGACCCGATCGACAAGCTCGGCGAGCTGGAAGACAACGCCGCCAATGCCGAAGGCACCGCCGCCATCAGCCTGGGCAACGAGCGCAGCTGGCAGCAAGGCCTGGTGATCGGTATCGGCCTGCTGATCTGCGCCGTGCTGGTGCTGGCCTTCCCGATCCTGGTGACCCGCCCGCTGCACAACCTGCTGCATCGCATCGAGCAGATCGCCGACGGCGACGGCGACCTGCGGGTGCGCCTGGAAGTCCTGTCGCGCGATGAGCTGGGCAAGCTCAGCGATGCCTTCAACCGTTTCCTCGACAAGCTGCAACCGCTGATCAAGGAAGTCGGCCGGGTGACCGGCGAAGTGGCCGACTCGGCGCAGAACCTGGCCGGCATGGCCGCCGCCAACGACCGCCTGATCAACAGCGAGCACGCGGCGGTGGATCAGGTCAGCACGGCTGCCACCGAGATGAGCACCGCGGTGCATGAGGTGGCGCGCAATGCGCAGAATGCCGCCGATGCGGCGCGCAGTGCCGAAGTACAGTCCCGCGAGGGCGCCCAGGTGGTTGGCGCCACCATCCACGCCATCCGCCAGTTGGCCCAGGAAGTGGAAAGCGCCTCCGACACCATCCAGACCCTGGAACAGGAAACCGCCAACATCGGCGCCGTCCTGGCGGTGATCAAGGGCATTGCCGAGCAGACCAACCTCCTCGCGCTCAACGCCGCCATCGAAGCGGCACGGGCGGGCGAGCAGGGCCGCGGCTTTGCCGTGGTGGCCGACGAGGTGCGGGCCCTGGCGGCGCGCACCCAGGACTCGACCAAGGACATTCAGCAGATGATCGAGCGCCTGCAGGGCGGCGTGCAGAATGCGGTCAAGGCCATGCATTCGGGCAGCGTCAAGGCGCGTGACAGCGTGGATCGCGCCGCCGGCGTGGATCAGGCGCTGTCCGCCACCGGTGACTCGGTGGCGCGGATCAACGACATGGCCGCCCAGATCGCCACCGCCTGCGAAGAGCAGAGCGCGGTGACCGAGGAGATCGCCCGCAACATCAGCGATATCCGCGACCTGTCCAACGAAGCGGCGCAGACCTCCGAGCAGAGCACCCAGGCCAGCGCACGTCTGTCCGAGCTGTCCCACGGCCTGGCCCAACTGGTGGGGCGCTTCCGCGTCTGATCGCCAGCCCCGCCAGCACGGCTGTGCGGGGCTAAGTGATTGAAGCGCTTGTAACTTTGCATTCAGCCAGTACAATGGCGCGGCCCGTCGCCTGACGGGCTGCGTTATGGTGGCCCCATCGGTCCCCCCGCAACGATTACCCGTTAACCTGGTCAGGCCCGGAAGGGAGCAGCCACAGCGGGAACATCGTGTGCCGGGGTGTGGCTGGTGGGGCCGCCTCCATAACCCGCTCCGGGTTATCTCTTCCCCCTTACGTGCCCTGTTCTGTAGCCCTCGGGCCATGCCTGTACCTGTGCGTGCCGGTTTTCTTGCCGTTAGCCGCTAAAAAGTTGTCCATCTGGGTGAATCTCCGTGGGTAGGCTACGGTAAGTAGAGGATGCCTTTGCCGATGCCGACGGCAGGTGGAAACCTCTATGGACAGACTCCTCGTATTGCCTTTCTGGCTGGCTGGACAACATCTGGCGGTGCCGCTCGAGAGCGTCATTCGCGTGTTGCCGGCGCTTTCCTGCTCACCGCTGCCCGGTGCGCCGCGTACCGTGCTCGGGGTGGTCAACGTGCACGGGCAGGTGTTGCCGGTGGTTGACCTGGCGCTGCGCTTCAACTGGCCGTCGGCTGTGTCCGGCAGTCTGTGGCAACCCTTTCTATGGCTGAAGAGCCGTCAGCGCGAACTGCTGGTGCCGGTAGAAGCGGTAGAGGCGGCGGCGAGTTGTGCGCAGCAGGACTTCGCGCCGGCCGCGCCGCCGCAGCTGCCAGCGGCCATCGTCAGGGGCGTGGTGCGCATGGAACAGGGCCTGCTGCTGATTCAGGATGTCGAACAGGTGCTCTCGGATGCCGACGAGGCTCTGGTGGACGCTGCGCTGGAGGCGAGTGCAGGTGGCCATGGAGTCGGTTGAGCAGCTGTGTTCGCCGCAGGTGCTGCGGATTCTGGTGAACAAGGTGCACCAGCACCTCGGCCCGGATTTCTCCGGGCCGCGCCGTGCCGACCTGCTGCGGCGTTTGCGGCTCCTGGCCCATGAACTGGAAATTGTCGATCTGCCGGCCTGGCTGGAGGCGCTGGCCTTCGCCCAGTGGGATGCCGCCCAGGTACAGGCGCTGACCCCGGCATTCACCGTCGGCGAGACCTATTTTCGCCGCGATGCCGAAGCCCTCGCGTGGTTGCGCCAGCATCTGGGGCCGCTGCTGGCCCAGCGCCGAGCGGAGGGGCGCCAGCGCCTGCGTCTGTGGAGCGCGGCCTGCTGCACCGGTGAAGAGGCCTACAGCCTGCTGTTCCTGCTCGACGAGCTGCTGGGGGCGGATGCAGCCAACTGGAGCGTGGAGGTCTACGCCAGCGACCTCAACGAGGTCTTTCTGCACCGTGCCGAGCATGGCAGTTATGGGCAGAACGCCTTTCGCCTCAATGACGAGGCCTTCCGCAGCTGCTACTTCCAGGCCGAGGAGCGCCAGTGGCGGGTCAGGCCGCAATGGCGCGGACGCATCCGTTTCCTGCGCCACAACCTGGTCGGCGATCCCTTGCCGTGCCCACAGCAGGGCCTGCATGGCTTCGATGTGATCCTCTGCCGCAATGTACTGATGTACTTCTCGCCGGAACGGGCCGGGGGTGTCTTGCGGCGTCTGCTGGCCTGCCTGGCTGGCGAAGGTGTGCTGCTGATCAGTGCGGTGGAGGCCAGCCTGGCGACCCAGGCGGGCCTCGCCGGCTTCTGGGCCGGCTGCAACTATGCGCTGCGGGCGGACGCTACCCGGCCCGCACGGTCTGCCCCGATGGAGTTGGCCATGGCCAGCCCGGCGGTGCAGGCCGCGCCACCGGCTCAGCCAGTTGCGACGAAAGCCCCGGAGCCGCGTCTGCGGCCGCCGCCGCAAGAGAGCCAGCGGCAGGCCGCCGAGCCCCAAGTCACTGCACTGGAGCCGGCCGCGCCGCTGTTCCAGGGCTGGCCGGTTCCGCCTGTCGCGGCCGCCTACCTGCCGCTCTGGCAGCGCGTAGTACAGGCCCAGGCCCAAGGCCAGCCAACCCTGGTGCGGCAACTTCTGCTGGAGTACCTGGCGAGTGCCGCTCCCGGCCCGCTGCAGGCCCATCAGGTCTGCCTGCTGCTGGCGCGCAGCTGGGCCGATCAGCATGCCACTGGCGAGGCCGAGGAATGGCTGCGTCGAGCCCTGAGTCTGGAACCCTGTTCGGCGCCGAGCTACTGGCTGCTGGCCCTGCTGGCGGAGCAGAACGGCACGTTGGCGGCGGCTCTGGTGTCGTTGCAGAAGGCACTCTACCTGGAGCCCGATTTCATCCTGGCGCACTTTCATCAGGCCCGTCTGCTGCGCCTCCAGGGGCAGGAGGCGGCAGCGGCCAAGGCGCTGCAACTGTGCCGCGAGCTGCTCCGTGGCCAGCCTGGCGATGCTGCGGTACCGCTGGGCGACGGCCTGAGCTGTGGCCAGCTGCAGCGCATCTGTGAACAGTTGCTGGAGGAGCGCGCGCCATGTTCGAACCCCTGAACGATGGTGGCGGCCGCTGGGCCGAGCTGCATGAGCGCCTGGCCGAGCTAGAGCGACGGATCGCGGCGGGCTTCGCGCCTTCGGCGGCGGAGCGCGAGGCACAACTGCAGGCGCGCAGCCGTGAGTGGGCGCAGATGGAGCCGCAGGAGCACCCGGATGCCTGGCTGGAGGTGCTGTGCTTCAGCCTCGGCAGCGAGACCTATGCGATCGAGGCCGGGCATGTCGCGGCGGTGCTGCCGCTACCGCAGTTCACCCCGTTGCCGGGCACGCCACCGTTCGTGCTGGGCATCGTCAGCGTGCGCGGGCACATCGTTTCCGTGCTGGATCTGCGGGTGCTGCTTGAGTTGCCGATGGTCGGCCTGTCGGACAAGAACTTCCTGGCGATCCTGCAGGGGCCTGAGATGGAGTTCGCTGTGCTGATCGACCGGGTATTGGGCATCACGCGGATTTCCCGCGACAGCCTGCAGGGCGAGCTGGCCAACCTCAGCGGCGTGCGTGCGCGCTACCTGCTGGGGGTGACCCCCAACCAATGGACAGTGCTGGACGGGGCGCGCCTGCTGGGCGACTCCGCCTTGCGCATCGAGGCCGAAGACTAGCTTCACGGAGGAACAGGCATGTCCGACCTGCCAGGCAGGCACCGCAGCAGCAACGGCCAGCGAGGCAAGGGCCCATGAGTTTCGACAAGGAGGCCTTGCGCCAGCGCCTGCTGGCCAGCTTTCGCGGCGAGGCGGAGGAGCGCCTGGCGGTGCTGGCCGACGGCCTGGCCAACTGGCGCGAGAGCAGTGCCACGGGCGAATCCATCGAGTCGTTGTTCCGTGAGGTGCACAGCCTCAAGGGCGCATCCCGCGCCGCCGGTATCGCCGAGATCGAACGGGTCTGCCATGCCTGGGAAAGCCTGCTGGGAGCGGTACGCCGTGGCCTGCTGGCGCTGAATCCGCAGCTGGTCGAACTGTGCCGGCACGCGCTGCGGATGGTACAGGGGCTGCATGGCGGCCAGACCGTCAGCGGGGCCGAGCAGAGTCGGCTGATCGAGAGCCTGGAAGCCGCTGCGCAGGGCGAGGCCTTCAGCCTGCCGGAAGCGCCGGTGAGCATTGCCGAAGCGCCGCAGGATCCGACCACGGTCAGGGTTTCCACCGAGCGTCTGGACGTGCTGCTGTTCCAGAGCGAGTCGCTGCTGCAGCACAAGCTGGAGGCCCAGGCCCACGCGCGCAGCCTGCAGGCCCATGTGGCCGCCTTCGAGCCGCAGCGGGCCAAGCGTCTGCTCAGCGGTGGAACGCTGAAGCAGCTACGCGACAACCTCGACGAGCTGCCGCTGGCCGCCCGCGACAGCCTCAAGGGCGTGCTCGACTACCTCGACTGGAGCCTGGCCCAGCTCGACCGCCTGCATTTCAGCGCGGCCCGCCTGGAAAAATCAGGCCAGCACCTGGCGCTTGGCCTGGCGCAGCTGTCGGAAACCCTGTTCAACGAACTGCAGGCGGTGCTGCTGCTGTCCGGCAGCAGCCTGATGGAAGGCCTGCCGGCGATGGTGCAAGACATCGCCAGCCAGGCCGGCAAGCGCGCCGAGCTGCAGATCCGCGGCGAGAGCCTGCAGGTCGACAAGCGCATCCTCGACGAGCTGCGCACGGTGCTCACCCATCTGCTGCGCAATGCCATCGACCATGGCCTGGAAACCCCGGAGCAGCGCAGCCAGCTTGGCAAGGATGCGGTCGGGCGGCTACAGATCGAATTGATCCAGGAATCGGCGGATCGCTTCGAGCTACGGGTCAGCGACGATGGCAGCGGTATCGATGTCGCCCGCCTGAAGGAGCGCGCCCAGGCCAGCGGGCTGCTCAGCCCGAGCCAGGCGCAGGGCATGACGGACAGCGAGGCGCTGGCGCTGATCTTCGCTTCCGGCCTGTCCACCAGCGCGATCATCACCGACCTGTCCGGGCGCGGGCTGGGCATGGCGATTGTCCAGGAGGTGGTTGAGCGGCTCGGCGGGCGTATCGACCTGGAATCGCAGCTGGGCAGCGGCACCTGTTTCCACCTGCACCTGCCGTTGAGCCTGTCGACCTTCCGCGCGGTGATCGTGCGCAATGCCGAGCGGGTATTCGCCATCCCGGCGCTGGCCGTCGAACGCTGCCTGCGGGTGCCGCTGGGCGCGGTGAAGAACCTGGAGAACCGTCCCACGCTGAGCCTGGGGGACGCGGTGCTGCCCGTGTGGACGCTGGCCGAGGTACTCGGCCTGGCCCAGCTCGCCGGCGCTGCCGAGGACATCACCCTGGTGGTACTCAAGGTGCGCGGCGAGCGTTTCGCCCTGCTGGTCGAGGAGCTGCTTGGCGACCAGGAAATCATCGTCAAAGGCCTTGGCCGGCAGCTGCTGCGGGTGCGTAACCTGCTGGGCGCGACGCTGCTGGGCGATGGCCAGCTGGTACCTATTCTGCGCCCGGCCGATCTCTACCGCAGCGCCCTGGAAAGCACCGGCAGCGGCCTGAGCCGGAGCGCCCAGGGCCTCGCGGAAAAGGCCCAGCAGCGGGTGCTGATCGCCGAGGACTCGTTCACCTCGCGGGGCCTGCTGAAGGCCATTCTCGAGGGCGCCGGTTACCAGGTCGCCACTGCCAACGACGGCCTGGAAGCCTGGAATGCCCTGAAGCAGGGGCAGTTCGATCTGCTGGTATCCGATGTGGAAATGCCGCGTCTGGACGGTTTCACCCTGACCAGCCGGATTCGCGCCGATGGCGAGTTGCTGAGCCTGCCGGTGGTGCTGGTGACCGCCCTGCACTCGGCGGAGGATCGCGCGCGCGGCCTGGAGGCCGGCGCCAATGCCTATCTGGTCAAGAGCGGTTTCGAGCAGGACAGCCTGCTCGATGCGATTCGCCGCTTGATATGAAGGTTCACGGCCCCCGGCCGTATGCCGGGGCGACAGGAGAGGGAAGCGGGCGGCGTTCAGCCATGAGCGGCGCTCCCGGGGGAGGCGCTGATGCGTGTGCTGATAGTCGATGATTCGGTGGTGACCCGCATGCTGCTGCGTTCGGTGCTGGAGAACGAGGGCTACCAGGTGGAAGAGGCTGGCAGCGGTGAGCAGGCCCTGCAGGTGTTGCAGGACTTCCTGCCGGACATCGTCACCATGGATGTGCATATGCCGGGCATGGATGGTTACGAAACCACCGAGCGGATTCTCGAACGCCATGCGCTGCCGGTGGTGGTGCTGACGGCCAGCGCCAACCCCCACGATTCGGCCACGGCCATGCGCGCCCTGTCTGCCGGCGCGCTGGCGGTGCTGGACAAACCCACCGGGCCGGCGGCCGAGGATTTCGACGAGCGCATGGCGGAGCTGCTGCGCACCCTGCGCAGCATGGTGCAGGTGAAGATCGTGCGACGTCAGCTGCCGGTTGTGGACAGTGCCCAGCCGGCCCATGCCGAGCCGGTGCGCTTGGGCGCCAGCGGCTTTGCCCCGCAGCTGGTGGCGATTGCCGCCTCGGCCGGCGGGCCACCGGCGGTCAAGGCCATCCTGCAGGGGCTGCGGTTGCCCCAGCCCTGGCCGCTGGTACTGGTGCAGCACATCGCTCCGGGCTTTCTGCCGAGCTTCCGCGACTGGCTGGCGAGCCTGTCGCCGTTGCCGGTGTGCATCGCCGAGGACGGCCAGGCGCTGGCGCCGGGCCATCTCTACCTGGCGCCGGACGGCTGTCACCTGGGCTTTGCGGCCAATCGCCATGTGCGACTGGACGACGGCCCGCCGGAGGAACATATCCGCCCTGCGGCCAATCACCTGTTCCGCACGGTGGCCAAGTACTTCGGCCGGCAGGCGGTGGCCATCCAGCTGTCCGGCATGGGCCGCGATGGCGCGCAGGGCATGCTGGAACTGAGCCGGGCCGGCTGTCAGACCCTGGTGCAGGAGCCGGGCAGTGCGCTGATCGACTCGATGCCCAAGGCGGTGATTGCCCTGCAGGCAGCCAGCCAGGTGCTGACCCCCGAAGACATCGCGACCTATCTCAACACCCTGGCCGAGCAGGTGACGGCCAGAACTGTCAAGGAACGGGGGGACTGAGCCATGTATGCGAATGCCGAAATCCTCGTCGTCGAAGACAGCCCGACCCAGGCCACCGAACTGCAGTACATGCTCGAGTCGGTCGGTTGCAAGGTGCGGGTGGCACGCAACGGCCTGGAGGCGCTGGCGCGCATCGCCGAGCGACGGCCGACCATCGTCATCAGCGATATCGTGATGCCGGAAATGGACGGCTACCAGCTCTGCCGCCAGCTCAAGAGCGCGGCGCAGACCCAGGATATCCCGGTGATCCTGGTGACCTCCCTGGCGGATGCCCGCGACGTAGTGCACGGCCTGGCGTCCGGGGCGGACAACTTCATCGTCAAGCCGTTCGACGAGAAGTACCTGATGTCGCGCATCCGTTACTTCCTGGTCAACCTCGAGCTGCGCACCCACGAGCGGGTGCAGATGGGGGTGGAGGTGGTGCTCGAGGGCGAGCGCCACTTCATCACCGCTAGCCGCCAGCAGATTCTCGATCTGCTGATCTCCACCTACGAGCAGGGCGTGCGTCTCAATCACGAGCTGCAGGTCAAGCACGACGAGCTGGCGCGCAGCAATTCGCTGCTCAACTGCCTGTTCCACTTCACCTCCGGGCTGACCGACGCCAAGAGCGAGCAGCATGTGATCGACGCGGCGCTGCGCCGCATCCTCGAGTTTCCCGATGCGGTGAGCGCCTGGCTGCTGATGGGCGATGCCAGCCGTGCCGGCGAGCAGGCACAGGTGGCCGGGGCCCGCGGCCAGGGGCACTCGCTGCAGCAGTTGCAGGCCTGTGCCAGCCGCTGCCCCTGCCGGCATGCCTGGCTGCACGACAAGCTGAGCATGCCCAGCAACATCCCTGGCTGTCCGGCGCTGACCGGGGAGGCGGGCGAGGGCACCCATGCCAGCATCCCGCTGCTGCTCGGCGGCGAGATCATCGGCATGCTCAATGTGGTGCAGAGCGGGGCGCGGGCCTGGTCTGAGGAATTACTGACCGCCTTGGCCTCGATAGGCCGGCAGCTGGCGATGGCGCTGGGACGGGTGCGCCTGTTCGAGAGCATGGAACAGCTGGTGGCGCAGCGCACCGAGGCCCTGGCGCAGAGCGAGGGCCTGCTGCGCAAGATTCTCGACAGCTTGCCGGTGGGCGTGCTGGTCACCGACCAGCAGGGCCGCCTGATCATGAGCAACCCGGAAAGCAGCACCATCTGGGGCGGCGCCCATCCGGTCGGCGACGAGGCACCGAACCGCTACCGCGGCTGGTGGGCCGACAGCGGCGAGCCGATCGAGCGCGATAGCTGGTCTATGATACGCGTGCTGCAGCAGGGGCGCGGCGCGCGCAACGAAGTCATCGATATCCAGACCTTCAAGGACGAGCACAAGACCATCCTCAACTCGGCGGTGCCTTACCACGATGCCAGCAACGTGGCGCAGGGCGCCATCGTGGTGATGCAGGACATCACCGAGCAACGCCGCCGCGACCTCGAGATCCGTCTGCGCACTCGGGCGGTGGAGGCCAGCGTGAACGCGGTGGTGATCACCGACAACCAGCAGGACGACCAGCCAATCGTCTACGTGAATCCGGCCTTCGAGCGCATCACCGGCTATTCGTCGGCCGAGGTGATGGGGCGCAACTGCCGCTTCCTGCAGGGCAACAAGGTCAACCAACCCGAGCTGCGCAGCATCCGCTGGGCCCTGCAGAACGGCGAGGAGGGCAGCGCCCAGCTGCGCAACTACCGCAAGGATGGCTCGGAGTTCTGGAACGACCTGACGGTGACGCCGGTGGTCAACGACCGCGGCAAGATCAGTCATTTCGTCGGCATCCTCCACGACATCACCGAGGGCAAACGCTACCAGGAAGAGCTCGAGCACCAGGCCAACCACGACAGCCTGACCGGCCTGCCGAACCGCAACCTGTTCAACGACCGCATCGGCCAGGCCATCGCCTTTGCCGCCCGCAGCGGTGGGCAGTTCACCCTGGCGATCATGGATATCGACCGCTTCAAGGTGGTCAACGACAGCCTCGGCCATGGCGCCGGCGACCAGTTGCTGGTGCAGGTGGCCAGCCGCCTGCAGGCCAGCGCCCGCGAGGTCGACACGGTAGCCCGCCTGGGTGGCGACGAGTTCATCATCCTGCTGGTCGAGACCGAGCAGATCGGCGAGCAGGTGAGCAGGCTGGAGCGCCTGAAACAGAGCATCGCCATGCCGGTGCTGCTCGGTGAGCAGGAAGTGGCGCTCAGCTGCAGCATCGGTTTCTGCTGCTTCCCCGGCGATGGCCGCGACGCCAGCACCCTGCTGCGCAACGCCGATACGGCGATGTACCAGGCCAAGCACCAGGGGCGTAACCGTATCTGCGCTTTCATGCCGGAAATGAACGAACAGGTGCAGAAGCGCCTGTCGATCGAGCTGGAGACACGCCTGGCTTTGCAGAACCACGAGTTTCTGGTGGTCTACCAGCCCCAGCTCGACCTGCACAACGGCCAGCTGTGCGGCTTCGAGGCGCTGGTGCGCTGGAACCGCCAGGGCAGCATGGTGCAGCCCGGCGACTTCATCCCGCTGGCCGAGGAGACCGGCTGGATCGTCGGTATCGACTTCTACGTGTTCGATGTGGTGTGCAAGCAGCTGGCCATCTGGCACGAGTCGTTCAACCAGGGGCTGAGCGTGGCGGTCAACTTCTCCGCCATCAGCTTCGCCGAGGCCAACTTTGCCGAGCGCATCCTCAGCGCGCTCAAGGCCCATGGCATTCCGGCCGCCTGGATCAAGCTGGAACTGACCGAAACCATCATGATGACCAATGCCGACGATGCCCTGGCCAAGATGGAGGCCCTTTGCGCCCAGGGCATCCGCTTCTCCATCGACGACTTCGGTACCGGCTATTCCTCGCTGGGCTACCTCAAGCGCTTCCCCTTCAGCCAGCTGAAGATCGACCGCAGCTTCGTCATGGGGGTGCTCAGCGAACCGGACAGCGCCTCGCTGACCCGTTCGATGATCTCCATCGGACACAACCTGGGGATCAAGGTCATCGCCGAAGGGGTAGAGCAGGTCGAACAGCTCAGCTTCCTGCGCGCCGCCGGCTGCGACGAGCTGCAAGGTTACTACTACTCGCCGCCCTTGCCACCGCAGGCCTGCCGGCAGTTCCTGCAGCCCGGCGCGACGCTGTCGCTGCCGGAAAACCTGTTCGACGGCGAGGCGCGCAACCTGCTGCTGGTCGACGCCTCGGCGCAGCGCCTGGACGAGCTGCAACGGGTGCTGCGCCTGGAGAATTACCAGATACTCAGCGCCACCAGTGGCGAGCAGGCCTTGCAGTTGATGGCCGGCAGCGCAGTGGACGTGGTGCTCAGCGACCTGCACCTGGCCGACATGAGCGGCGTGGAGTTCCTGCGCCGGGTCAAGAGCATCCACCCGGAAGCGATGCGCATGGCGCTGTGCGACGCCGGCGAGGTGGGCGGCCTGCTCAAGGCAGCCAACGAAGGCGTGGTATACCGCTTCATCACCCGCGCCTGGGTGGCGGAAGACGTGCGCTACCAGGTGCGCGAGGCATTCCAGCAGCGCGAGCTGTACCGCGAAAACCGCCGCCTGCGCCAGCAGCAGGGCCTGGCGTAGGGCGGCGCCACGACCATTCATGCGCCGCCGGGGGCTTGCCGGCGCAGCGCGGATGCAATTTGCCCGGTGCTCCGCTAGGATTAGCCACTTCCGCAATCCCAGTCGCGACGGTTTTTCATGAGTTATCAGGTTCTTGCACGTAAATGGCGCCCGCGCAGCTTCCGCGAGATGGTCGGCCAGACCCATGTGCTCAAGGCCCTGATCAACGCCCTGGACAGCCAGCGCCTGCACCACGCCTACCTGTTCACCGGTACCCGTGGCGTGGGCAAGACCACCATCGCGCGCATCATCGCCAAGTGCCTGAACTGCGAAACCGGCATCAGCGCCAGCCCCTGCGGCCAGTGCTCGGTGTGCCGGGAGATCGACGAGGGCCGCTTCGTTGACCTGATCGAGGTGGACGCCGCGAGCCGCACCAAGGTCGAGGACACCCGCGAACTGCTGGAGAACGTGCAGTACGCACCGAGCCGTGGGCGCTACAAGGTCTACCTGATCGACGAAGTGCACATGCTCTCCACGCACTCGTTCAACGCCCTGCTCAAGACCCTCGAAGAGCCGCCACCCCACGTCAAGTTCCTGCTGGCCACCACCGATCCGCAGAAGCTGCCGGTCACCATTCTCTCGCGCTGCCTGCAGTTCTCCCTGAAGAACATGCCGCCGGAGCGGGTGGTCGAGCACCTGACCCACGTACTGACCGCCGAGAGCGTGCCGTTCGAGGAAGACGCCCTGTGGCTGCTCGGTCGCGCCGCTGACGGCTCGATGCGCGATGCCATGAGCCTCACCGATCAGGCCATCGCTTTCGGTGAAGGCAAGGTGCTGGCCGCCGACGTGCGCGCCATGCTCGGTACCCTCGACCATGGTCAGGTCTACGGCGTTCTGCATGCCCTGCTGGAAGGCGATGCCCGCGCGCTGCTCGAAGCGGTGCGCCAGCTGGCCGAACAAGGCCCGGACTGGAGCGGCGTGCTGGCCGAGATGCTCAATGTGCTGCACCGGGTGGCCATCGCCCAGGCCCTACCGGAAGCGGTGGACAACGGCCAGGGCGACCGCGACAAAGTGCTGGCGCTGGCCCAGGCGCTGCCGGCCGAGGACGTGCAGTTCTATTACCAGATGGGCCTGATCGGCCGTCGCGACCTGCCGCTGGCGCCGGAACCGCGCAGTGGCTTCGAGATGGCCCTGTTGCGCATGTTGGCCTTCCGCCCGGCCGATGCCGATGGCGCGCCCAGGTCACCACTAAAGGATCTGGGGATCAGCAAGGCCACGGCTGACTCCTTCAACACTCCAGTGGCTGGCGCAGCCCCTGTTGCTGCGCCAGCTCCCGTTATTGCTGCAGCTGTCGCCGCACCTGTTGCCGCGGTGGCCCCAGTCGTCGCTCCAGTTGCTGCGCCGGCGCCTGTGGCTGCTCCGGCTCCGCCGCCGGCTGCAGTGGTCGAAGCGCCGCCGGCCCCTGTGGTCAGCCAACCGGTCGAGCCGGCACCTGCTGTTGCGCCTGTCGCGGCGGTCGATCTGCCCTGGGAGCCGGCAGCGCCAGCGCCTGAGTTGCCGCCCGTAGCGCAGCCCGAGCCCGTGGCGGCTCCTGTGGTGGCTGCAGCGGTAGCACCGAGCGCGCCGCCCGTCGTGGCCGAGTCGGCACCGGTGGCTTTAGCACCTGTCGCCGCACCAGCCGCAGTCGAGCCCGCGCCGCTGCCGAGCGTCAGCCAGGACAGCGATGACGACGAGCCGCCACCTGGCGACTACGACTACGCCGAGGTCGACGCGGACAGCCTCGATTACAATTTCGACGTTTCGGCGGCCGAGCCGGAAGTAGCGGCAGAGCCCCTGCCAGCGGCCATGCCGGCTACCGGCCTGGCGGCCGAGTGGCTGGATCTGTTCCCGCGCCTGGGCCTGTCCGGTATGACCGGTAGCATCGGCGCCAACTGCACGTTGATCGAAGCCAATGGCGACGACTGGCTGCTGCACCTGGATCCGGGCCATAGCGCGCTGTTCAATGCGACCCAGCAGCGTCGTCTGAACGATGCGCTCAACCAGCACCTCGGCCGCAGCATCGCGTTGCGCATCGAATTGCAGTTGCCGCAGCAGGAAACCCCGGCCCAGGCCGCTGCCCGCAAGCGCGCCGAACGTCAGCGCCAGGCGGAGCAGTCGATCCATGACGATCCGCTGGTGCAGCAGATGATTCAACAGTTCGGCGCGGTGATCCGCGCGGACTCCATCGAACCACTCAATAGCTGAGGAACTCACCATGATGAAAGGTGGCATGGCAGGCCTGATGAAGCAGGCCCAGCAGATGCAGGAAAAGATGCAGAAGATGCAGGAAGAGCTGGCCAACGCCGAAGTCACCGGCCAGTCCGGCGCCGGCCTGGTGAGCGTGGTGATGACCGGTCGCCATGACGTCAAGCGCATCACCCTGGACGACAGCCTGATGCAGGAAGACAAGGAAGTGCTGGAAGACCTGATCGCCGCGGCGGTCAACGATGCGGTGCGCAAGATCGAGCAGAACAGCCAGGACAAGATGTCTGGCATGACTGCAGGGATGCAGCTTCCCCCCGGCTTCAAAATGCCCTTCTAAAACGGGGCGTCCAGCCGCAGCACATAGCTGCGTTGCAATTCGGCCCGGGCATGCTCATTTACGGCCAGTAAACTCCGCTGCCCGTGCCGAATCGCGCCTTGCTCTGCACCGCGTCTGATCACCCCTCGCTGCGTGCGCATCCCTCAAAGCAATCTCCACCTTGGTAGCCCTTCATGAGCTTCAGTCCGCTGATCCGCCAACTGATCGATTCGCTGCGCATCCTGCCTGGAGTAGGGCAAAAGACGGCCCAGCGCATGGCGCTGCAGATGCTCGAGCGCGATCGTAGCGGCGGCCTGCGCCTGGCCCAGGCGCTGACGGCGGCGATGGAGGGGGTGGGGCATTGTTCGCGTTGCCGCACCCTGAGCGAGGACGAGCTGTGCCCGCAGTGTGCCGACCCGCGTCGCGACGACTCGCTGCTGTGCGTGGTGGAAGGGCCGCTGGATGTGTTCGCGGTGGAGCAGACCGGCTATCGCGGGCGCTATTTCGTGCTCAAGGGCCACCTGTCACCGCTCGATGGCCTGGGCCCGGAGGCCATCGGCATTCCCGAGCTGCTGGCGCGGGTCGAGGCGGGTAGCTTTAGCGAAATGATCCTCGCCACCAACCCGACGGTGGAGGGCGAGGCCACCGCGCATTACATCGCCCAACTGCTCAGCGGCAAGGCCATCGTCCTGTCGCGCATCGCCCATGGCGTACCGCTGGGTGGCGAGCTGGAGCTGGTGGACGGCGGCACCCTGGCCCATGCCCTGGCCGGCCGCCGACCGATGGCCGGCTGACTCAGGCCGACGCCGCCAGAGCCTGCAGGGCCGGCAACGCCATCTCGTAGGCACACCATTTCTGTTCCGGCTGGCCACCCTGGCGCTGGTAGAAGCGTTCCGCCGCCTGGTTGCCGCGCAGCACATCCCATTGCAGACGCCCCGCGTTCTGGCTCAGCGCCCAGGCGGCCACGCGCGCCAGCAGGCGCCGGCCCAGGCCCGCGTCGCGCTGGCCGGGAACCACGTACAGCTCCTTGAGGCGGATGTTCGGGCGCAGGTCGTAGGTGAAGGGAATCGCCAGCGCCACGGCATAGCCGAGCAGCTCGCCCGCCGCCTCGGCGACGAAGATCCGGCATTGGGCGCGGGGGCCGAAGGCACGCTGCTGCAGGGCCGCAGCATCGACGGCGAACGCCGCCAGGTAGTCCTCGAAGGCCGCCAGTTCGCGCATCAGCCCCAGCAGTGCGGGGATGTCCGCCCGGCGTGCCGGGCGGATGCGGGCGCCGCTCAACAGGCGCAGCCGATGGCCTGGCCGGCGGCGGACGGCAGCACTGCGGCGCCGTCCGTCAGGCTCAGGCCTTCGTCGAGCCAGCCAGTGACGCCGCCGAGCATTTCCTTCACCGCGAAGCCCAGGCTGGCCAGGCGCACGGCGCTGCGGTGCACGCCGTTGCAGTGCGGGCCGGCGCAGTAGACGACGAACAGGGTGTCGCGCGGGTAGGCGGCCATGCGTTCGGCGCTCATCAACCGGTGCGGGATATTGATCGCGCCGGGGACGTGGCCCTGGGCATAGGCCTCGGCGCTGCGCACATCGACCAGCACATAGTCGACGCTGCCGGCCTGCTGGCTGGCGTACACGTCGGAGCAGTCGGTCTCGAAGGCCAGGCGATTGCTGAAGTGCATCAGCGCGACGGAGGGCAGGGCGGCGGGGATCTGGCGGACAAGGCTGGACATGCGGTGACTCCTGATGGGTGGGCTGTGTCGCCACTGTATTGCCGCGCCCGGGCAGGCTACAGTGGCGGGCAAGACAGTTATCGGTAGATTTCCGCCAAATGCATGATGATCCCGGCCTGGTGGCCATCCTCGCCTACGACGGCCTGTGCACCTTCGAATTCGGTATCGCCGTGGAGATCTTCGGCCTGCCGCGCCCGGAGTTCGACTTCCCCTGGTATCGCCACCGCATCGTCGGCCTGGAGCAGGGGCCGATGCGCGCCATGGGCGGCATCCAGGTGTCGGCCGACTGCGGCCTGGAGGGACTGCAGGCGGCACGCACCATCATCATTCCCGGCTGGCGCGACCGCGCCGAAGCGCCGCCCGAGCACCTGCTGGAACTGTTGCGCGAGGCTCACGGACGCGGGGCGCGCCTGCTGTCGATCTGTTCCGGGGTGTTTGTCCTGGCGGCTACCGGCCTGCTCGATGGTCGACGGGCAACCACCCACTGGCGCTATACCGACGAGCTGGCCCGGCGCTTTCCGGCCATCGAGGTGGATCCCGCGGTGCTCTACGTGGATGCCGGGCAGCTGATCACCTCGGCCGGTAGCGCCGCCGGCATCGATGCCTGCCTACATCTGGTAGCGCGGGATTTCGGTACCGCGGTGGCCAACCGGGTGGCGCAGCGCCTGGTGATGGCGCCACAGCGTGCCGGCGGCCAGGCGCAGTTCATTCCCGCCCCGGTGGCCCAGGCCGTGCGCCACGACCTGTCCGCCCTGCTGGAGTGGGTACGCCAGCATTTGTCCGAGCCGCTGGAGGTCAGCCAGCTGGCTCGGCGGGTGGCGATGAGCGAGCGCACCTTCCTGCGCCGCTTCAGCGATGCCACCGGCATGTCGCCCAAGGCCTGGTTGCAGCATGAGCGCATGGCCCGGGCACGCCTGCTGCTGGAGGGTGGGGCGCAGAGCATCGAGCGGGTCGCCGAGCAGTGCGGCTTCCGTACCGTGGAAGGCTTTCGCCTTGCCTTTCGCAACAGCGTCGGGCTGGCGCCTGCCGCCTATCGCGAGCGTTTCGGTACGGCGCTGAGCGACGGCTGATAGAGCAGGTGGCCTGCCCGTAAGCGCGGGCTAGTTGAAACCGGACGACTCCGGCGCCTGGCTGCGATAGAACTGCACGGCATCGATGAAGCGCTCGGCCTGCGTGCGGCTGTCCATGGAGAAACCCTGCAGCGCCTGGCCATCGGCGCGGAACAGCTGCACCGTGTAGCGGCCGAACAGCTTGTACATGTGCAGCGAGTCGATGCTGTTGAAGTAGATACGCTCACTGGCATCGCTCGTCACCGGCTTGCCCGCCGCGCCGGGCGCGTCGAAGCCCATGTAGTACTGGTCGATGTACACCGAATCGGGGCGCAGCGTCTGCGGTTGCGCCATCACCACCTGCTTGATCACCGCGTAGGCATCCTGTTCGCTGATGCTTTGCGGCGCATAGTCGACCAGCGTCGAACTGCAGCCCGTGACCAGCAGGGCCAGCAGTGCCATCCAGAACCTGCGCATGGAGTTCTCCTTGGGGGCGGAGGGGTATTACAAGCATAGCCAGCGACTCGTCATCACTCGCCGAGCGCGCGGACAAGGTCGATGAGCAGCGGCCGTGGCTGGCTGAAACCTGCATGCTAGAGGTTCATGCGGATTAGCTCTTGAAAACCAAGCAAGCGCTCGGTTAGGGTGAATAAAACAATAAACGAGAGCTACCCGATGAGCGCCTTCCAGGAATATTTCGACGATTCCCACCAACTGGTTCGCGACTCGGTGCGCCGTTTCGTCGAGCGGGAGATCCTGCCTCACGTGGCGGACTGGGAGGAGGCCGAGGAATTTCCCCGCGAGCTGTACCAGAAGGCCGGCGCCGCCGGCATCCTCGGCATCGGTTACCCGGAACAGTATGGCGGCAGCCACGAGGGCGACCTGTTCGCCAAGGTGGCGGCCAGCGAGGAGCTGATGCGCTCAGGCTCCGGCGGCCTGGTTGCCGGCCTCGGCTCGCTGGATATCGGCTTGCCGCCGGTGCTCAAGTGGGCGCGACCGGAGGTGCGCGACAGGGTCGTACCGCAGGTACTAGCCGGCGAGAAGATCATGGCCCTGGCGGTCACCGAACCCTCCGGCGGCTCCGACGTCGCCAGTCTCAAGACCCGTGCCGTGCGCGATGGCGACTTCTACCGCGTGACCGGTAGCAAGACCTTCATCACCAGCGGCGTACGCGCCGACTACTACACCGTGGCGGTGCGCACTGGTGGCGAAGGCTTTGGTGGGGTCAGCCTGCTGCTGATCGAGAAGGGCACACCGGGCTTCAGCGTCGGCCGCAAGCTGAAGAAGATGGGCTGGTGGGCCTCGGACACCGCCGAACTGTTCTTCGACGACTGCAAGGTACCGGTGGGCAACCTGATCGGCATGGAGAACATGGGCTTCGCCGGGATCATGGCCAACTTCCAGAGTGAGCGCCTGAGCCTGGCGCTGATGGCCAACATGACCGCGCAACTGGCCTTGGAAGAGTCGCTGCGCTGGGGGCGCGAGCGCGAAGCCTTCGGCAAGCCGATCGGCAAGTTCCAGGTACTCAAGCACCGCCTGGCCGAGATGGCCACCGAGCTGGAAGTGTCGCGCGAGTTCACATATCGCCAGGCCGCCAAGATGGCCGCCGGCAAAAGCGTGGTGAAGGAAATCTCCATGGCCAAGAATTTCGCCACCGACATCGCCGACCGCATCACCTACGACGCGGTACAGATCATGGGTGGCATGGGCTACATGCGCGAAAGCCTGGTCGAGCGGCTATACCGCGACAACCGCATCCTCTCCATCGGCGGCGGTACCCGCGAAGTGATGAACGAGATCATCAGCAAGCAGATGGGCCTCTAGAACGGTCGTTCTGGACAGACTCGGGGCGAATTAGTAGCTTCCACTGATCCGCCCTGCCTGGGCGACAGGCTTGCCGTGGCCATGTCGTTTTTCTTTTTGCTGGTTGGCCGTACTTTTTCGTTAGGCTGCAGGCAAATCAACGACTTGTAGAGCGACAAGGAACGTTATCCGACACAAGTGGCGTAAAAAATTACCCCGCATGTGTCGTCTACTTATAGTTATGCACTAGGGCAACACTGATGGCAGGGCCAACGGCAGCGATTCTTTTTAAACAGCATACGAATGACGTGTTTCTGGCTGAAGTTAAAGATCTAATCGAAAAAAACGCCGAAGAAGTTCGCGGTCATAACTTCTGGTCGGACGGCATGCCATTTATCTTTTCACTTGAGTGGGAGTGGGAAGGAGAGAAAGAGTCCTATTCAGAGCTAAAACGATTTACCGCATGGTGTCCTGAGAGTCAGTTGGTACTTGCGGCAATGTGCAATGGTGATGAAGACCATATAAAACTCGGAGAGCTATGTGCACTATTTGCCACTAAATTAAGTGGCGTTGTATATTTCGGATTGCCACTCTCGCAATACACAAGCGACGAAAGCATATTGTGCCATCAAGAGCACTTCATTCTCGATGACACAAGTTTGATGGGGGCGCAACTCATGAAAAAATGGCTTTCACACCCAGATTTTCGCATGGTGAAATAGTGCATAACAATTCAATCGAGTACGTGCGGGCTACGCCCGCACCGGACGCGCTGCCGCGCGCCGCTCATTTCAAACGTTAGGCGCTTAAGAGAAAGTTATGCAAAACCTCAAGGAAGAATCAATTAAAGCCACAGAGCTCCTAAAAGGCCGCAAAGTGCAGGCCGTAGTCCGCCATACCCCTTCAGAGGTGTTAATACAGTTCACCGACGGCACGCGACTTTTCATCGATGTCAGCAACGAAGAGCTAGAGCTCTCTATAACAGGCATCAAGTAAGGCGAAACCAAATGCAACATATACGAGCTTAAGCGCCTAACAATGCGCACAACTGTCGCTCACTTCGTTCGCTGGACGTCCAAAAGCTGCGCTTTTGTCCGCCCGTTAGCTTAATCGTTAGGAGCTTTTGTGGAGTCTGTGCAGCTCAATCAAGCGTTCCTTAGCCATACACCAATTTCTGGTGTGGCCTATCAGCATAATGATTTCGTGCTTGTCGTAAGTGGCGCGCACGCCGGCAGCAAAGGCTCGCTAGCTTCTCTTATATCTCTCAGCCCAGAACCAACATTTATTCTGGAGCTGGAATCCGGTTTCGATGTAGAAATCAAACAATCGGAGCTCGCGCATGCAGTCTCCTAACAATGCGCTCAACTATCGCTCACGTCCGTTCGCTGGACGTCCAAAAGCTGCGCTTTTAGCCGCCCGTTAGCTTAATCGTTAGGCCGCTTTTCGAGAGAGGTGCTTGAGATGGAACTATCTGATTCCCTAAATACCATGCATCGTGGCTTCAGGACGTCTGTCCAGTTGCTGATGAGCTACCTCCAGGATATGGGAGATGCCATCAAAAAAATTCAGAAGCAACACGAGGAGATCGTCGGCAAGCTTGAGGCGGCTAAGTCTGGAGTGCCCGATCCCAGCCCGCCAAATCTAGGCGAAAAAACGATTCAACTGGATCTGAACGACGAGCAGATTAAGCTGCTCACGGACGTGATGAAGTCCGCACAAAGCCAAAAATCTTCCTATCCGAATCTCACGTTCAGGATGTCGTTCGTTTATCTGGTCGCCACTTTTGATGCGTTTATAGCAGATGTCTTCTTGGAAGTCGCAAGAGCACGGCCGGAAATACTAAAAACCTCAAAGAAACAATTGCCCTACGATAGGCTTTTAGAGTTTCAATCGCTTGATGAACTAGTGAGCTTCATTGCAAGTCGTGAGCTCAACGAGCTGGGCTATAAATCAATAAAGGATCAAAGCGACTACTACCAAGATCGATTTGGAGTTGCGCTGCAAGATTCTGGTATCTTATTAGCTGAGCTTACAGAGCTCAGGGCTGCTCGAAATCTCTTGGTGCACAACAACGGCCTTGTCAATCACATCTACTTGGAGCAAGTGTCAGGAAGCAAATACAAAGCAGGTGACAATGTCCAGGTCGATTCCGACTACTTCAACCGCGCGGTGAAGAGCTTTCAAGCTGTGGCCTCATTTGTTACAGCAAAGCTGATAGAGAAGCATGCAGCCAAACTGCCTAGTGGCGCGGCCTAACCAATCGCTGCAGGCGCGGCAGCCCTGAAGGGCCGCGGCCTGAGCTCAAACATTATGCCCAATATCTGAACCAAATCAGAGAGCTCAAAATGCAAAGGACTCATGTCACAGAAGCAGAGCTACAGCATTGGATAGCAAAAAACCACAGGCTAACTCCAAAGCTAGAAAAAATGCGTAGTTCGGAAATATTTAAAGAGGGCCACACTCTCTACGCTCTAATCCTCCTTTATCGAGATCAAGCAATAATAAACTGGCTATCTGGATTGACTTGTGAATCCAGACAGGAATTAGCAAAGGTCAGCGAAACGTACAATCTATTGCTAGATTTATTTTGCGTAAAAAAATCAAAAAATACGCCCAGGATTTCTTAGCCATGCTTTTTATCTACCGATTACCTGCACAATTCTTGGGGCTGAAGAAGCAAGGCGTAATGAAATATGCAAAAAAACAATTTCATTGCTCTCAAATATTGAGGACGCCTACTTCACAAACTTCTTTATGGCTCTTGCCTATTTATCAATAAGCGATACTAAAAATGCAGGTTTATGCGCCAAATTGGCTTTGCTTGCAGATAAAGTTTGGAATAGAGGTCTTTTGGAGCTAATAATATGCATATCTGTAAACGATCAGAACGGAATTTCTTTCGCTTGGGCAATGGCGCTAGCTGACTTCCACCAAGAGTCTATAGCAGAAAACGAGTCCATGCCCGAGTCTGCTCTATTCCTTGACGGCTTAGCTCTTCTAAAACTAAATAAATTAATAAATGGCGCTATCTTTACGCCTAAGTGTGACGACGAAAAAGCTCCGTTGGCATATGTATATGAAGCCACGAGCAAAGCATAACAATTCGCTCAACTATCGCTCACTTCGTTCGCTGGACGCCCAAAAGCTGTGCTTTATCCGCCCGTTAGCTTAATCGTTATACGCAGTGCCTAAATATCGCCGATGTTGACCTCAGCCTGAGGCGGCTGCCCGTAGCGAGTTCGCCAATTGCATTCGGTTGGCTGCTAGCAGCAGTTTTGCCTTCTATCAAAAGCACCAAGCGCCGCATCAGCACTCGCTGCAAGATCTGCTGTGTGACTTGGCCAGCTACATTCAGGTCGGTGTCAGGTATGGCGCTGCAGCTCGGGCGATCGTGCAGGCGGGTTAGCTGGCCGGCGGTATTTATCCGCCCTTGGCGATTTCCACTTTCTTTCAGGTAGTGCCGCGATGAATTACCGAAACAGCATGCTGGTGTCCCTTTTTCTCCTGGCGTCCTCCTCTGCCTTCGCCGCTGGCGGTACGGGGGAGTACGAGCTCGACTGGCCCGTGCAGGGTGAGACCCTGGCCTATCGCTCCTGTGGCTGTGGCGATGCCTGCTGGGTGGCCGAGGTGCGTGAGCGGGCTTCGCAGCAGGTGCGGGCGAGTCTGAGCTGCGACTGCAGCGATCTGGCCTATGCCGAGGGGGAGGGCGAGCGGCAGGCGTTGGGCGAGTCCTGTGCGGTGCTCAATGGCAGTGCAGACAAGGCCGCGTCGATTGCCGAGCGGCTGCGCCAGTTGCAGGCCAGGTAGCGGTTAGCGTTCGTCGAGGGCGAAGGCGGTCAGGCTGAAGGTGGGGATGCCGCTGTCCTGCAGTTTCTGCGAGCCGCCCAGTTCGGGCAGGTCGATGATCGCAGCGGCTTCGTGCACGCGGGCGCCCATGCGCCGCACCAGGCGAGCGGCAGCGAGGAGGGTGCCACCGGTGGCGATCAGGTCATCGAAGATCAGTACCGAGTCACCTTCGCACAGGCTGTCGGCGTGTACTTCGAGGAGGGCTTCACCGTACTCGGTCTGGTAGCTCTCGGCCAGCACATCGGCCGGTAGCTTGCCCTGTTTGCGGAACAGGATCAGCGGCTTGTTCAACTCGTAGGCGATGATCGAGCCGATCAGGAAGCCGCGGGCATCCATGGCGGCGACGTGGCTGAAGTCGCTTTCCACGTAGCGCTGGATGAAGCTGTCGGCCACCAGGCGCAGGGCCCGTGGCGATTGGAACAACGGGGTAATGTCGCGAAACACCACGCCGGGTTTGGGGAAGTCGGGTACCGGGCGAATCAGGGATTTGATGCTGAAGTCGTCGAAGATCATGCGGCTGTCCTCTGATCGGCCAGGAAGTGGCTAAGTATCAGCCATCCATGCGGCCGCCGGCCAGTGCGCACAGCTCGATCGGGTCGAGAATCTGCACTTCCTTGCCTTCGGCATTGATCAGGTTGTTCTGCTGGAAGCGGGTGAACACCCGCGACACGGTTTCCACGGCCAGGCCCAGGTAGTTGCCGAGTTCGTTGCGCGACATGGCCAGGCGGAACTGGTTGGCTGAGAAGCCGCGGGCGCGGAAGCGCGCGGAGAGGTTGACCAGGAAGGTGGCGATGCGCTCGTCGGCGGTCTTCTTCGACAGCAGCAGCATCATCTGTTGGTCATCGCGGATCTCGCGGCTCATCACGCGCATCAGTTGGCGGCGCAGTTGCGGCAGTTGCACGGCCAGTTCGTCGAGGCGCTCGAAGGGGATTTCGCACACCGAGGTGGTTTCCAGGGCCTGGGCCGATACCGGGTAGAGCTCAGTGTCGACGCCGGACAGGCCGACCAGTTCGCTGGGCAGGTGGAAGCCGGTGATCTGTTCTTCGCCGCCATCGCTCAGGGTGAAGGTTTTCAGGGCGCCGGCGCGCACGGCAAACACCGAGTTGAAGGCATCGCCCTGGCGGAACAGGAATTCGCCTTTCTTCAGCGGGCGGCCGCGTTTGACGATGTGATCGAGGGCATCCATGTCTTCCAGGTTCAGCGACAGCGGTAGGCACAGAGGGGCCAGACTGCACTCCTTGCAATGGGCTTGATGCGGGGTGTGCACCTTGATGGTCTCGGGCATCGCGCAAATTTCCTGCTGGCTAAACACGTATGAAATGCAAGGTTACCGCATGCCCGCGCTCTATCGCCAGTTTCCTGCGGTTGCAGCCTGACTTGTTGTTCAAGATTCTGCGGTGCTGACCGATAAGGCCGTTGAGTCAACTGCAGGAGTCGAGCTCATGCTGCGAATGGATGTGGGTGGCCTGACCGAGCGCCTGAGCCTGGGCCTGCAGCGCCAGGAGCGGCGCGAGGCGGGCGAGATGGCGACGCCCGAGGAGGTGAGCGCCAGCCTGCGTGTCAGCCTGTCGGAGTTGGGGCGGATCCGCTCGACGGCGAAGAACGACGATATCGACGACAGCGACCTGCCGGACACCATCAAGGAAATCCTCAAGACTATCCGCGCGCTCAAGCAGCAGATTGCCGAGAAGCAGGCCGAGCTGGAAGCGTTGATGGCCGAGCCGGGGCTTGATGCGGAAACCCGGCGGGCACGGGCCGAGGCGCTGCAGATGGAGCTGTCCGAGCTACAGAGCGCGCTGAGCAATGCCAGCGTCAATCTGCTCAAGGCCATGCGCGAGGCGCAGCTGAGCGACGAGCAGATGCAGACGGCAACCCAGTTGGCCATGCGCTGAGAGCCTGTTCAGAGTCAGATCACCCGGGAGAAACGTTGCAGGTTCTGCTGCTCCAGGTAGTGGTCGAACAGCATGCACAGCGAGCGTACCAGCAGGCGCCCGGCCGGCAGCACGGCGATGTGGCGCATGTCCAGTTCGATCAGGCCGTCGCGTGCCATCTGTTCCAGCTGTGGCCAGATCGGCGCGAAGTAGGCGTAGAAGTCGATATTGAACAGCTCCTCGATCTCGGCAAATTCCAGCTGGAACTGGCAGATCAGCTGCTGGATCACGGCGCGACGGATGCGGTCGTCGGCGTTGCAGTGCAGGCCGCGCAGGGTGGCCAGCTGGGTGTTGTCCAGGCTCTGCTGGTAGTTGCTCAGGTCGCTGCTGTTCTGGCAGTAGAGGTCGCCGATCTGGCTGATGGCCGAGACGCCGAGGCCGAGCAGGTCGCAGTGGCCGTGGGTGGTGTAGCCCTGGAAGTTGCGCTGCAGGCTGCCGTCCTCCTGGGCGGTGGCCAGTTCGTCGTCGGGCAGGGCGAAGTGATCCATGCCGATATAGCGATAGCCGGCGGTCGTCAGTTGCTCGATGCTGCCTTGCAGCATGGCCAGCTTGTCCGCTGGGGCGGGCAGCTCGTCAGGGTTGATGCGGCGCTGCGGGGGGAAGCGTTCGGGCAGGTGGGCGTAGTTGAACAGCGACAGGCGATCAGGCTGCAGGGCGATGACTTCGCTCACGGTGCGGGCGAAGCTCTCCGGGGTCTGCCGCGGCAGGCCGTAGATCAGGTCGATGCTGACCGAGCGAAATTGCAGGGTGCGCGCCGCCTCGACTATGGCGCGGGTCTGCTCCAGGCTCTGCAGGCGGTTGATGGCGCGCTGCACATGCGGGTCGAGATCCTGCACGCCGAGGCTGACGCGGTTGAAGCCCAGCTCGCGCAGCAGGCCCATGGTCGGCCAGTCTGCCTCGCGCGGGTCGATCTCGATGCCGTAGTCGCCGCTGTCGTCGTCGAGCAGCTGGAAGTGCTTGCGCAGGTGCTCCATCAGCCGGCGCAGCTCGTCGTGGCTGAGGAAGGTCGGGGTGCCGCCGCCGAGGTGCAGCTGCTCGACCCGTTGGCGGCTGTCGAGGTGGCGGCCGAGCAGCTCGATCTCGCGCTCCAGACGCTCCAGGTAAGGCTGCGAGCGTCCGCGATCCTTGGTGATGACCTTGTTGCAGCCGCAGTAGTAGCAGATGTTGGCGCAGAACGGCACGTGCACGTACAGCGATAGCGGACGCAGCGCCCGGCGGCTGTCGCGCAGGGCGTGCAGCAGGTCGAAGGGGCCGACCTGGCTATGGAACTGCAGGGCCGTGGGGTAGGAGGTGTAACGTGGACCGGGGTGGTCGTAGCGACGGATCAGGTTGGCGTCCCAGCGGATGGCGTCGAGCATGCAGGCAGTCCCAGGAGTAGCGATGTTGGCCAGTCTAGGGAGGCGTGGCGGGGGCGGTCTTGACCTGCATCAAGGCCATGGCGCTGGGGCGGGCGCCGCTCAGTGGCCCATCAGCCAGTGCTGGTGGGGGCCGGGCAGGGTCCACAGGCCGAACAGGATCACCAGTAGCCCGCCGGCCATGCGCACCCCGCGGCGGCGCAGCAGGGCGGTCAGGCGCTCGGCGGCCAGGCCGGTGGCCAGCAGTACCGGCCAGGTGCCGAGGCCGAAGGCCAGCATCAGCAGGGCGCTGTCGCTGGCCGAGCCCTGGCTGGCCGCCCACAGCAGGGTGCTGTAGACCAGGCCGCAGGGCAGCCAGCCCCAGATGGCGCCGAGCAGCAGGGCGCGTGGCAGGCTGCTGACCGGCATCAGGCGGCTGGCAATCGGCTGCAGGTGGCGCCAGAGGTGGCGGCCGAGGCCTTCGATGCGGGTCAGGCCGCTCCACCAGCCGGCCAGGTACAGGCCCATGGCGATCAGCAGTAGCGCGGCCACTACCCGTAGCAGCATGGCGGCCGGGCTGCTGGCCAGGGCCCAGCCGGCCAGGCCGATCAGCAGGCCGGCGAGGGCGTAGCTGAGGATACGGCCGAGGTTGTAGGCCAGCAGCAGGCGCAGGCGGCGGGCGCGTTGCTCGGGTGGGATGGCCAGGGTCAGGGCGCCCATCAGACCGCCGCACATGCCCAGGCAGTGGCCGCCGCCGAGCAGGCCGAGGATCAGCGCCGAGAGCAGTAGTGGCGCTAGCTCAGCCATGCGGCTCGTCCTGTTCGCTCGGCTTGCTGGCTTCGCTGACGCCCGCCGCGTGCTTGGGATCATCGTCGTCGAACAGGATGCTGTGGGCCGGGCCGTCGAGGTCATCGAACTGGCCGCTGTTGACCGCCCAGAAGAACACCCAGATGGCGATGGCGACCAGCACCACGGCGATGGGGATCAGGATATAGAGCGCAGGCATGGGAACTCCGGGCTTGGGCTAGGCGGATGCGCAGCCGCTCATGGACGTACTCGGGCCAGGCGCAGGGCGTTGAGTACCACCAGCAGCGAACTGACCGACATGCCGAAGGCGGCCCACAGTGGGGTGATCCAGCCGAGGGCGGCAAACGGCAGTACCAGGCCATTGTACAGGCAGGCCCAGGCGAGGTTCTGCACAATGATGCGGCGGGTGCGCCGGGACATGGCGAAGGCCTGTACCAGGCTGCCCAGGCGGTTGGACAGCAGCACCGCGTCGGCGCTGGTCTTGGCCAGGTCGGTGGCGCTGCCCATGGCCACGCTGATGTCGGCGCCGGCCAGCACGGGCACGTCGTTCACCCCGTCGCCGAGCATCAGCACGCGGTGGCCGTCCTGGTGCAGCTGCTTGAGCACGGCCAGCTTGGCGTCCGGGGTGAGGCCGGCGCGGGCATCGCTAATTCCCAACTGGCGGGCCACTTCGCCGACCATCGGCGAGCTGTCGCCGGACAGCAGGAGCAGCTGCCAGCCACGGGCGCGGCAGGCGTCGAGCAGCTCGCCGGCGTCGGCGCGCAGCCGGTCGTCGAGGACGAACCAGGCCAGCGGGCCGCGCTCGTCGCCGAGCAGCAGCCACTGGCCGTGATCGCCGGGAATCGCCGGGACGCCCTGGCCGCTGAGGGCGCTGACGAAGGTCGCCTGGCCAATGCGTAGGCGGCGGCCATCGACCAGGCCTTCGAGGCCCTGGCCCGGGGTGCTGAGGATCTGCTCGGCGCCGCGCTCGCAGTGGCCGAAAGCGCGGGCGATGGGGTGCTCCGAGCCGTGCTCGAGGGCGGCGGCGAGGGCCAGGCAGGCGTCGCTGTCCAGCTCGCCGAGGGGTTGGATGGCATTCAGGGTGAGGCGGCCCTCGGTGAGGGTGCCGGTCTTGTCGAAGATCACCGTGTCGATCTGCTGCAGGCCTTCCAGCACATGGCCGCGGGTTAGTAGCAGGCCAAGCTTGTGCAGGCTGCCGGTGGCGGTGGTGAGGGCGGTCGGGGTGGCCAGGGCGAGGGCGCAGGGGCAGGTGGCGACCAGCAGCGAGAGGACGATCCAAAAGGCGCGCTGGGCGTCGATCTGCCACCAGATCAGGCCGACCACGGCGGCAGCGCCGAGCACCAGCAGGAGGAACCACTGCGCCACGCGGTCGGCCACTTCGGCCAGGCGCGGCTTGTCGGCCTGGGCCCGTTCCAGCAGGCGCACGATGGCCGACAGGCGGGTTTCGGCGCCAAGCGCCTCGACTTCGATGGTCAGCGGGCCTTCGACATTGAGGGTGCCGGCGGTGACCGCGTCGCCGGTGCTGCGGGCGAGCGGCAGGTATTCGCCGGTCAGCAGCGATTCGTCGATGCTCGAGGTGCCGCTGAGGATGCGGCCGTCAGCCGGCAGCTGGGCGCCGGGCGGCACCAGGACGTGGTCACCGAGCTGCAGCTCGCGCAGCAGGATGCGTTGGCTGTGGCCGTGCTCGTCGAGGCGCAGGCAGGAGGCCGGCAGCAGGTTGACCAGTTGGGCGGTGGCCGCTGCCGTGCGCTCACGGGCGCGGCGCTCGAGGTAGCGGCCGGCGAGGAGGAACAGGGCGAACATGCCGACCGCGTCGAAGTACAGCTCGCCGACGCCGGTGACGGTGGACCAGATGCCGGCGACATAGGCGCCGCCAATGGCCAGCGACACCGAGACGTCCATGGTCAGGTGGCGGGTGCGCAGGTCGCGTAGGGCGCCGCGGAAGAACTGGCCGCAACAGTAGAAGACGATGGGCGTGGTGAGGAACAGGCTGGTCCAGCGCAGGATCTTGTCCAGCTCCGGCGAGAGGTCGACATTGAATTCCGGCCAGGTGGCCATGGCGGCCATCATCACCTGCAGCCACAGCAGGCCGGCGACGCCGATCTGGCGCATGGAGCGGCGGTTTTCCTCGGCCAGACGCGCGCTGGCTTCGTCGGCCTGCCAGGGATGGCCGGCGTAGCCGATCTTGCGCAGTTCCTTGAGCAACTGACTGAGCGGCAGCTGGCTGTCGGCCCAGCGCAGTTGCAGGCGCTGATTGGACAGGTTGAGGCTGGCCTCGGCCACGCCGGGGAGGGCGCGCAGGTGCTTCTCGATCAGCCAGCCACAGGCGGCGCAGCTGATGCCTTCGATCAGCAGGCAGGTTTCGCTGAGTTCGCCCTGCTGCTGGACGAAGGGCTGCTGCACATCCTCGCGGTCATACAGGGCCAGTTCGTCCGGCAGCACCTTGGGCAGGCTCTGCGGGTTGACCGCGCTGTCGCTGCGGTGGCGGTAGTAGCTTTCCAGGCCGCCGGCGACTATCGCCTCGCTCACCGCCTGGCAGCCGGGGCAGCACAGCTCGCGCGTCTCACCGAGGATGCGGGCCTGGAAGCGGCTGCCGGCCGGTACCGGCAAGCCGCAGTGGTAGCAGGGCTGGGGACTGCTCATGGCGCGGCGCGGGTCACTCGCCGAGCAGCACGGTGGCGCCGCTCTGCAGTTGTTCTTCCTCGAACAGACGCCAGTCCTGGTCGCCTTCGCGGCCGATCAGCTCGACGAAGCGGCGACCTTCGGCGATGTCCTGCAGCTGGCCGAAGTAGCTGCCGTCTGCCTGCAGCAGGAGGATCACCCGGCGGTCACGCTCCGGCTGGGTCGGCGACTCCAGGTTGAGAGTCAGTTGCTGCGGCTTGCTGTTGCCGCTCAGCTGCAGGCGGGCGGTGCCGGTGTCGTTGTCCAGCACCAGGCTGGCCTTGAGCTGCAGGCGCTTGGCCAGGTTCTCGCGCTCCAGCGAGGTGTTGATGCCCTTGCCGACGTCGTAGTAGTTGTCGGAGATCAGGCCTGGCGGGTGCTTGCTGGCGAACACCAGCAGACCGATGCCGAGGACGATCGAGAAAGCCAGCAGGCCAAGGATGAACCAGGGCCAGAATTGCTTGTACCAGACGCTGTCGTAGGGCTGCTCGGGCGGCAGCTCATGCTTGCCGATGCTGGCCACGGCGTTTTCCGCCGAGCTGGCGCTGACGCTGCGCAGCAGGGCGAAGCCGCGCTTGCGCAGGTTGCTGGCCTGCCAGGCGTTGCCCTTGAAGCCGAGCAGCAGGAATACCGGCAGTTGCAAGACGATGATCAACGGCGCAGAGGCGGCCGACAGCTGCAGGGCCAGAGCCACCAGGGCCGGGGTGGCCAGCAGCAGAACGAGCACCAGCCACCAGAGTTGCTTGTACAGGGCCCAGATCAGGCCGAAGCACAGGCCCGGCCAGGAGAAGCCGGTCTTGACCGCTTCCAGGCCGTGGGCAGGGTGGTGGAATACCTCGAAGTTGTTCATCGTTCGCTCTGCGGGGCAAGGCCCCGCGCGGCTGGCAGGGCTGGTTGAGGTTATCTGACGCTGGGGCCGATGAAACGGCTGTCGGCGTCGCTATGAATGTTCGGGTCGTCGAGCGCCTGCACCTTGAACAGGATCTTGTTGGCACTCGAGGGCAGTTTCTCCGGCGGGATGGACAGCTCCACCGGTACCGACAGCACTTCGCCGGCGGCGGTACGCACTTCGCGCTTGCCCTCGTAGATCAGGCCGTCGAGGCCTTCGGCGCTGATCACGAAGGTCAGGTCGCGCTGGGCCTTGTTCATCAGCTTGAGGGTGTAGACGTTCTCGATGTAGCCCTGTTCGTTCTCGCGGAACAGTACGCGATCCTTGAGCACGTCGAGGCCGACCAGCGAGCGGCTGGCGATGGCCCAGGCGAACAGGCCGATCATCGCCACCAGGGCGATGGCGTAACCGATCAGGCGCGGGCGCAGCAGGTGGGTCTTGCGCCCGGACAGATTGTGCTCGGTGGTGTAGCTGATCAGGCCCTTGGGGTAGCCCATCTTGTCCATGATGCTGTCGCAGGCGTCGATGCAGGCGGCGCAGCCGATGCACTCGATCTGCAGGCCGTCGCGGATGTCGATGCCGGTAGGGCAGACCTGGACGCACATGGTGCAATCGATGCAGTCGCCGAGGCCCTGGGCCTTGTAGTCGAGGTTCTTCTTGCGCGGGCCGCGGTGTTCGCCGCGACGCGGGTCGTAGGAAACGATCAGGGTGTCCTGGTCGAACATCACGCTCTGGAAGCGTGCGTAGGGGCACATGTAGATGCACACCTGCTCGCGCAGCCAGCCGGCGTTGCCGTAGGTGGCGAGGGTGAAGAAACCGACCCAGAAGTAGGCCCAGCCATCGGCTTCGCCGCTGAGCAGGTCGGGGATCAGTTCGCGGATCGGCGAGAAGTAGCCGACGAAGGTCAGGCCGGTGGCCAGGCCGATAAGCACCCACAGGCTGTGCTTGGCGGTCTTGCGCGCCAGCTTGGCGCCGCTCATGGGCTGCTTGTCGAGCTTCATGCGCTGGTTGCGGTCGCCTTCGGTGACCTTTTCACACCACATGAAGATCCAGGTCCACACGCTCTGCGGGCAGGTATAACCGCACCAGACGCGACCGGCGAACACGGTGATGAAGAACAGGCCGAAGGCACAGATGATCAGCAGCCAGGACAGCAGGGCGAAATCCTGCGGCCAGAAGGTGGCGCCGAAGATGTAGAACTTGCGCTCTGGCAGATCCCACCAGACGGCTTGCCGGCCATTCCAGCTGAGCCAGGCGGTGCCGAAGTAGAGCAGGAAGAGAAAGGTGCCGCCGCTCAGTCGCAGGTTGCGAAACAGACCGGTGAAGGCGCGGGTGTAGATTTTTTCGCGGCTGGCGTAGAGGTCGACGCTGTCGCCGCCTTTGGCCGGGGGAGGGGTAATGTTGCGGACGGGAATCTGTTCACTCATCAGGGCGGTACCACGGCGGTAGGTGGTTTGCTCTGCCAGTACTTGCCGGCGGAGTCAGCTTTCACTCGGCCTCTATGGTACGCCTGAAAGAGTCTTGCCCGGGTGCGACCTTGGGTCGCGCACCGGGCAAGCGGGAGCATTACTGCTCGGTTTTCTCGCCATGCGAGAGGCTGTACACATAGGCGGCCAGCAGGTGTACCTGGTCGTTGCCCATGCGCTCGCCCTGAGCCGGCATGCTGCCCTTGCGACCATAGCGAATGGTCTGTTGCAGTTGGGCGTAGCTGCTGCCGTAGATGAAGGCGCTCGGGTTGGTCAGGTTCGGCGCACCCATGGCCGGAGTACCGGTGCCGGCCTTGGTGTGGCAGGCGAAGCAGGTGCTTTCGAAGATCTTCTGACCGGCAGCGATGTCAGCCTGCTCGCCTTCCGGCAGCTTGCGGCCAGCCAGCTGGGTGAGCACGTAGGCGGCCACGTTGTGTACGCCTTCGTCGCCGATCAGCGGGCCGTGGGCCGGCATTTCACCATGACGACCGCCCATGATGGTGGTCTTGATGGTGGCGGACTCGCCGCCCCAGCGCCATTCGTTGTCGGTCAGGTTGGGGAAGCCGTAGGAGCCCTTGGCGTCGGAACCGTGGCAAACCGAGCAGTTGGAGGCGAACAGACGGCCACCCATCTTCAGGGCTTGCGGATCCTTGGCGACCTCTTCGATCGGCATGGCGGCATACTTGGCGAAGAGCGGGCCGTACTGCTTGTCAGCACGGATCATCTCTTTTTCCCACTGGTGCACGCCGGTCCAGCCCGGTTCGCCGTTGGCGAACGGCTTGCCGTCGCCGGCTTCGTTGTAGCCCGGCAGCAGACCTTTCCAGTTGCCCAGGCCCGGGTACAGAACCAGGTAGCCGAGGGCAAACACGATGGTCGCCACGAACAGCATGAACCACCATTTCGGCAGCGGGTTATCGAACTCCTCGATGCCGTCGAACGAGTGGCCGACGGTGTCTTCGGTGCTTTCCTGGCGCTGACCCTTGCGCACGCCGAAGATCAGCGCAGTCAGGGCAGCGATGGTGCCCAGGCTGAGTACGCTGACGTAGATACTCCAGAACAAAGTCATTCTTTATTGCTCCCAGAAGCTTGCTCGTCACGCTTGTTGGCCGGGACGTCGTCGGCGAAGGGCAGGTTGGCAGCTTCGTCGAAGCTGTCCTTGCGCCGGCCGCTGTAGGCCCAGAGCACCACGCCGATGAAGGCGATGAAGACCACTACCGTGCCAATGCCGCGAATCGTCCCGATATCCATCATGCGTTACCGTTTGTTCTTGATAGCGGTGCCCAGGCCTTGCAGGAAGGCAACCACGGCTTCCATCTCGGTCTTGCCTTTGACGGCTTCGCGAGCACCGGCGATGTCTTCGTCGGTGTAGGGGACGCCCATGGAGCGCAGGGCTTCCATCTTGGCCGCGGTGTCCTTGCCGTCGAGTTTGTTCTCGACCAGCCAGGGGTAGGCCGGCATCTTCGATTCCGGTACTACGTTGCGCGGGTTGTACAGGTGGGCGCGGTGCCAGTCGTCCGAGTAACGGCCGCCGACGCGGGCCAGATCCGGGCCGGTACGCTTGGAACCCCACAGGAACGGGTGATCCCACACGCTTTCACCGGCTACCGAGTAGTGGCCGTAGCGTTCGGTTTCGGCACGGAACGGACGCACCATCTGCGAGTGGCAGCCAACGCAGCCTTCGCGGATATAGATGTCGCGACCTTCCAGCTCCAGTGCGGTACGCGGCTTCATGCCTTCGACCGGGGTGTTGGTGACGTCCTGGAAGAACAGCGGAACGATCTGGGTCAGGCCGCCGATGCTCACCGCGATAACCATGAAGAACGCCAGCAGGCCGATGTTCTTCTCGAGTATTTCGTGTTTGCTGCTCATCAGTGGGCAACCTCGGCAGGAATCAGTGCGGCGGCTTCGGCTTCGGCCTTGTTGGCGGCACGTACGGTGCGGAAGGTGTTGTAGGCCATCAGCAGCATGCCGGTAACGAAGAAGGCACCGCCGAGGGCGCGAACCATGTAACCGAGGTGGCTGGCTTGCAGGGCTTCAACGAAGGAGTAGGTGAGGGTGCCGTCTTCGTTGACTGCACGCCACATCAGACCCTGGGTGATGCCGTTGACCCACATCGAGGCGATGTACAGCACGGTACCGATGGTAGCCAGCCAGAAGTGGGCGTTGATCAGGCTCACGCTGTGCATCTGCTGACGACCGAAGACTTTCGGGATCAGGTGATACAGCGAGCCGATGGAGATCATCGCTACCCAACCGAGGGCGCCGGCGTGTACGTGGCCGATGGTCCAGTCGGTGTAGTGAGACAGGGCGTTGACGGTCTTGATCGCCATCATCGGGCCTTCGAAGGTGGACATGCCGTAGAAGGCCAGGGACACCACCAGGAAGCGCAGGATGGGGTCGGAGCGCAGCTTATGCCAGGCGCCGGACAGGCTCATCATGCCGTTGATCATGCCGCCCCAGCTCGGAGCCAGCAGAATCAGGGACATGGCCATGCCGAGGGACTGGGCCCAGTCCGGCAGGGCGGTGTAGTGCAGGTGGTGCGGACCGGCCCAGATGTACAGGGTGATCAGCGCCCAGAAGTGCACGATGGACAGGCGGTAGGAATAGATCGGACGACCAGCCTGCTTGGGCACGAAGTAGTACATCATGCCGAGGAAGCCGGTGGTCAGGAAGAAACCTACGGCGTTGTGGCCGTACCACCACTGGATCATCGCGTCGGTGGCCCCGGCGTACATGGAGTACGACTTGAACAGGGTGACCGGCATTTCCATGCTGTTGACGATGTGCAGCATGGCGGTTACGACGATGAACGCGCCGAAGAACCAGTTGCCCACATAGATGTGCTTGGTCTTGCGCTTGACGATGGTGCCGAAGAAGACCACCAGGTAGGTGATCCAGACGATCCCCAGCAGGATGTCGACCGGCCATTCCAGCTCGGCGTATTCCTTGGAGCTGGTGTAACCCAGCGGCAGGGTGATGACGGCCAGCACGATCACAGCTTGCCAACCCCAGAAGGTAAAGGCAGCCAGGCTGTCGGAGATCAGGCGCGCCTGGCAGGTGCGCTGTACCACGTAGTAGGACGTGGCGAACAGGGCGCAGCCGCCGAAGGCGAAGATCACCGCGTTAGTGTGCAGCGGGCGCAGACGGCCGAAGCTGGTCCAGGGGAGGTTCAGGTTGAGTTCCGGCCACACGAGTTGTGCGGCGATGAACACACCGAGCCCCATCCCGATGACCCCCCAGATTACCGTCATGACGGCGAACTGGCGGATCACCTTATAGTTATAAGCAGTCTGACTTGTTGCTGTGCTCATGCTAAGGGTTCCACGGTTAATGGAGTTTTCTAGGGGTAAAAATCGGCGGCAAGTATGGAGAAACGAGACCCTCATTGCAACGCTAGATGCCTGTGCGATCAAGGTTTTAGCGACTTCTGAAGGGGTTTCAGAAGCAACCGGGGGAAACCCTTTGGCCCGGTTTTTTGTACGCAATGGCGCACCAATAAGAGGGGATTGCTTGGAATTGTTACCGGGTGCGACCGTAAAGCAGCTTAGTCCAGCTCGAATCAGCATAGACGCAGCTGGTCGGAGAGGTGCGACACTGGGTCGCAGCGCGGGTGGTGCGGGGAATGGGGCGGGAGCGGCGGGTACCGGGTAGTACCCGCCGTGGTCTTACTCGCTGGCGATCTGTTGCGGCTGGCGGGACAGGCTATAGACGTAGGCGGCCAGCAGATGCACCTTGCTCTCGCCGAGGAACTCCTGCTGCGCTGGCATGCTGCCCTTGCGGCCGTAGCGAATGGTCTGCTGCAGCTGGGCATAGCTGCTGCCATAGATGAAGGCGGCGGGCTTGGTCAGATTCGGCGCGCCCATCAGCGGCGTACCCAGGCCTTCCTTGCCGTGGCAGGCGAAGCAGGTGCTGTCGAAGATCTGCTGGCCGGCGGCGATATCGGCCTGCTCGCCTTCCGGTAGCTTGCGCCCGCCCAGCTGGGTCAGCACATAGGCGGCGACGTTGTGCACGCCAGCGTCGCCAATCAGCAGGCCGTGGGCCGGCATCTCGCCATGGCGGCCGCCGAGGATGGTGGTCTTGATGGTGGCGGCGTCGCCGCCCCAGCGCCATTCGTTGTCGGTCAGATTGGGGAAGCCGTAGGAGCCCTTGGCATCGGAGCCATGGCAGACCGAGCAGTTGGAGGCGAACAGGCGGCCACCCATCTTCAGCGCCTGAGGATTCTTGGCGACGTCTTCGATCGGCATGGCGGCGTACTTGGCGAAGATCGGCCCGTACTCGGCTTCGGCGCGATCCATCTCGCGCTGCCATTGTTTGACCTGGGTCCAGCCGTCCTGGTAACCGGGCAGGCGGCCCTGCCAGTTGCCCAGGCCTGGGTACAGCACCAGGTAGCCGGCGGCGAAGATCAGGGTGCCGAGAAACAGCATGAACCACCATTTCGGCAGGGGGTTGTCGAACTCCTCGATGCCGTCGAAGGCATGCCCCAGGGTTTCCTCGGTCTGCCCGGGGCGCTGGCCACGGCGAGTGGCGAAGATCAGCCAGGTCAGTGCCAGCAGGGTACCGAGGGTGAGCAGGGCGACGTACCAGCTCCAGAATTGTGTCATGTGGCTTACCTCTTGTTCTTCAGGCTGGTGCCGAGCACCTGCAGGTAGTCGACCAGTGCATCCATCTCGCTGTGGCCGGCCACGGCGGCGCGGGCGCCGGCGATGTCGGCGTCGCTGTAGGGCACGCCGAGTTGGCGCAGGGCGTTCATCTTGGCGGCGCTGTCCTTGCCGTCGAGCTTGCTCTCGACCAGCCAGGGGTAGGCCGGCATCTTCGACTCAGGTACCACGTTGCGCGGGTTGTACAGGTGGGCACGGTGCCAATCGTCCGAGTAGCGGCTGCCGACCCGGGCCAGATCCGGGCCGGTACGCTTGGAGCCCCACAGGAACGGGTGATCCCACACGCTTTCACCGGCCACCGAGTAGTGGCCGTAGCGTTCGGTTTCGGCGCGGAACGGGCGCACCATCTGCGAGTGGCAGCCAACGCAGCCCTCGCGGATATAGATGTCGCGACCTTCCAGCTGCAGGGCGGTGTAGGGCTTCATGCCGTCGACCGGGGTGTTGGTGACGTCCTGGAAGAACAGCGGGACGATCTGGGTCAGGCCGCCGATGCTGACGGCCAGCACCATGGCAATGGCCAGCAGGCCGACGTTCTTTTCGAGGATCTCGTGCTTGCTGCTCATCAGTGGGCTCCTTCGGCGATCAGGGCGGCGCTGTCATATTCCGCAGGCTGGGCGGCGCGCACGGTGCGCGCGGTGTTCCAGGCCATCAGCAGCATGCCGGCGAAGAAGATCGCGCCCCCCAGCACCCGCACGATGAAGCCGGTATGGCTGGCCTGCAGGGCCTCGACGAAGGAGTAGGTGAGGGTGCCGTCTTCGTTGACTGCGCGCCACATCAGGCCCTGGGTGATGCCGTTGACCCACATCGAAGCGATATAGAGCACGGTACCGATGGTGGCGAGCCAGAAGTGCGCGTTGATCAGACCGAGGCTGTGCATCTGCTCGCGACCGAAGACTTTCGGGATCAGGTGATACAGCGAGCCGATGGAGATCATCGCCACCCAGCCGAGGGCGCCGGCGTGGACGTGGCCGATGGTCCAGTCGGTGTAGTGGGACAGGGCGTTGACGGTCTTGATGGCCATCATCGGGCCTTCGAAGGTGGACATGCCGTAGAAGGCCAGGGACACCACTAGGAAACGTAGGATGGGGTCGGAACGCAGCTTATGCCAGGCACCGGAGAGGGTCATCATGCCGTTGATCATGCCGCCCCAGGAGGGTGCCAGCAGCACCAGGGACATCACCATGCCGAGCGACTGGGCCCAGTCCGGCAGGGCGGTGTAGTGCAGGTGGTGCGGGCCGGCCCAGATGTACAGGGTGATCAGCGCCCAGAAGTGCACGATGGACAGACGGTAGGAATACACCGGGCGCCCGGCCTGCTTGGGCACGAAGTAGTACATCATGCCGAGGAAGCCGGCGGTGAGGAAAAAGCCCACGGCGTTGTGGCCGTACCACCACTGCACCATGGCGTCGGTGGCGCCGGCGTACAGCGAGTAGGACTTGGTCAGGCTGACCGGCAGCTCCAGGTTGTTGATGATGTGCAGCATGGCGACGGTGAGGATGAAACCGCCGAAGAACCAGTTGCCCACATAAATGTGCTTGGTCTGGCGCTTGAGCAGGGTGCCGAAGAACACCAGGGCGTAGGCGACCCAGACGATGGTGATAAGGATATCGATCGGCCATTCCAGCTCGGCGTATTCCTTGGAGCTGGTGTAGCCCAGCGGCAGGCTGATGGCGGCCAGCACTATCACCAGTTGCCAGCCCCAGAAGGTGAAGGCGGCCAGCTTGTCGGAGATCAGGCGGGTCTGGCAGGTGCGCTGCAGCGAGTAGTAGCTGGTGGCGAACAGGGCGCAGCCGCCGAAGGCGAAGATCACCGCGTTGGTGTGCAGCGGGCGCAGGCGGCCGAAGCTGGTCCAGGGCAGGTTGAAGTTCAGCTCGGGCCAGGCCAGCTGCGCGGCGATGAAGACGCCGAGCCCCATACCGACTATGCCCCAAACCACCGTCATAATGGCGAACTGGCGAACCACCTTATAGTTGTAGGCGGTGCTGCTGGGTGTGTTCATGTGTTGGGCTTCCATCCACGGTTATAAAAAGCAGGGCAAGCATGGGTAAAGGCAAGGCAGCGGTTATTGATCAGGATCAATGCCGAGAGAAGGGCTGGCTGTGGAACGGGGCGGACGGAATGTCGCAGTACAGCCTGATCCTCGCCCATGGCGCCGGTGCGCCGATGGACAGCGGCTTCATGCAGCACATGGCCGAGCTGCTGGCGGCGTGTGGGGTCAACGTGCTGCGCTTCGAGTTCCCCTATATGGCGGCGCGGCGCGCGGATGGCGGCAAGCGCCCGCCCAACCCGCAGGCGCAGCTGCTGGAATGCTGGCGCGAGGTCTACCGCACGGTGCGTGCGCAGCTCGGCGGAACCTTGGCGATTGGCGGCAAGTCCATGGGCGGGCGCATGGCCAGCCTGTTGGCGGATGAGCTGGAGGCCGATGCGCTGGTCTGCCTGGGCTACCCCTTCTATGCCGCGGGCAAGCCGGAGAAGCCGCGGGTGGAGCATTTGCGCGAGCTGCAGACTCGCACGCTGATCGTTCAGGGTGAGCGCGATGCCCTGGGTAATCGCGAGGCAGTGGCAGGTTACAGCCTGGCGCCGGCTATCGCAGTCGAGTGGCTGGCGGCGGCGGATCACGATCTCAAGCCGCTGAAGGCCTCCGGCTTCAGCCATGAGCAGCATCTGCAGCATGCGGCGCAGCAGGTGGCGGCGTTTCTCCGGGGCTGAACGTCAGGCAGAAAAAAGGCCGGCAATTGCCGGCCTTTTGCTTGCTGCTGGAGTCAGCGGTTGAAGCGCTCCACCAGGGCGTACTGATCCTGCGCGGTGCTGGTCAGTTCCTCGCTGAGCAGGGCAGTGTTCTGCGCTTCGCCAGCGGTCTGGTCGGCCAGCTGGGCGATGGTGGTGATGTTCTGGTTGATCTCGTCGGCCACCGCGCTCTGTTCTTCGGCGGCGGCGGCGATCTGGTTGGCCATGTCGGTGATGTTGGCCACCGCCTCGCTGATGCCAACCAGTGCCTGATCCGCCTGCAGCACGCGCTCGACACCGTCGTCGGCCTGCTTGCGGCCGATCTCCATGGTCAGCACCGCTTCTTCGGCGGTGCGCTGCAGCTTGGCGATCAGGGCGTGGATCTGTCCGGTGGATTCGGCAGTACGCTGGGCCAGTGAGCGTACCTCGTCGGCTACCACGGCAAAGCCGCGACCCATTTCACCGGCCCGCGCTGCCTCGATGGCGGCGTTGAGCGCGAGCAGGTTGGTCTGGTCGGCGATGCCCTTGATCACGTCGACCACGCCACCGATCTCGTTGCTGTCCTGAGCCAGGCGCGACACGGTTTCGCCGGTTTCGCCGACCGAGATGGACAGGCGCTGGATGGCTTCGCGGGTTTCCGCGGCGACTTCGCGGCCCTGGCCGGTCAGGCGGTTGGCTTCCTGGGTGGCGATGGCGGTGCGCGCGACGTTGCTGGCGACTTCCAGGGTGGTGGCTGCCATTTCGTTGACTGCGGTGGCGACCTGTTCGGTCTCCACGCGCTGGCGCTCCAGGCCGGCGGAGCTGTTGTGGGCCAGGTGATCGGCCTGGCGGGCCTGGCTGGTCAGGCGTTCGGCGGTGTCCTGCAGGCGGGTCAGGCAGGTCTTCAGGCGGGCTTCCTGGCTGAGCATGGCCATTTCCAGGCGCGCCTCGGCGCCATGGCTATCGGTGTACATCTGCGCGATCAGCGGGTCGGAGGTGGTCTGCTCGGCCAGGCGCAGCAGGCGTTTCACGCCGCGGTTCTGCCAGGCCAGGCCGGCCAGGCCGAGCGGGATGGAGAGCAGGGCGGCAAGGGCGAAGCCCCAGCCGGAGCCGAGCCAGTGGCCGATCAGGAAGCCGATCTGGCTGATCAGAATAAATGGCAGCCAGGCCTGCACCACCGGCAGCCAGCGATCGCTGCTGGGGATCGCCGGCTTGCCGGCGTTGATCCGCGCATACAGGGCCTCGGCGCGGCGTATCTGTTCCGGCGTCGGCTTGACCCGCACCGATTCGTAGCCAACGACCTGGCCGTTCTCCAGCATGGGGGTGACATAGGCGTTGACCCAGTAATGGTCGCCGCTCTTGCAGCGGTTCTTGACCACGCCCATCCATGGGCGGCCCTTCTTCAGGGTGCTCCACAGGTGCTCGAAGACGGCCGGCGGCACGTCGGGGTGGCGTACCAGATTGTGCGGGGCGCGCAGCAGCTCATCGCGGCTGAAGCCGCTGATATCGATGAAGGCTTCGTTGCAGTAGGTGATCTGCCCCTTGGTATCGGTGGTCGAGATCAGCCGCTGCTGGGCGGGAAAGGTGCGCTCACGCTGGGTGATGGGCTGGTTGTTTCGCATGCTTGGGACTTCTTGCGCAGAGGACTGTTTAGAGAATCGGCTGGTGTTCTGGAAAATTTAGCCGGTATTTCGCTGAGGGGAGCAGTCTAACCTGTCCGTTCGGATAATAATATTTTGGCGTCAAAATATTATTAGTTTGGGGGTCTTATTTATTATTTATTGGTCGTGTTTGGCAAAGTTATTTCCGGATTGTCATTGCTTATTCATGAATAACGTTTTTGCTGACTTTGCGGGGCTTCTCCTTGACTGAAAAATGGCAGTCAAAAAATTGGCTTGAAGGGGTTTTTATGCTGAAAAGTTGGGGTTTTATTCCCGAATGTAGCGGCCATTTTTTAGGTGTTACTTTCTAATTCTTGCCGTGTATGCTGCATTGCAGAGCGCTTGCATCCTTTTGGTGCCAATAATTTGGCATTTGTGATGCGCTTCACGCGTTACTAACGGTAACCAGGTTATTGTTTTTAAAGAATAACTTCTGAAACTTATGGAAAGTTGCAGTCGTGAATGTTTCTGGCATCTGTCTTGCTCTTATGGAAGTGGGCTTGAAGTTTGTCGTTCATGACTGAAGAGATGCGCGGATTTATGCAGTAGGAAGCTGGAGTTCGGGAGTCAGTAGTCCCTGTCGATCTAGCGAAGTTGTGTGGTTGGCCTGCGGCCTTCCGCATCGATAAACGCAAGGAGGAGATCGTTCATGCGTATCAGCATTTTTGGGCTGGGTTACGTGGGCGCCGTGTGCGCCGGTTGCCTGTCGGCACGCGGGCATCAGATTGTGGGAGTGGACATCTCGGCGCTGAAGATCGACCTGATCAACAGCGGCAAGTCTCCGATCGTCGAGCCGGGGCTCGAGGAGTTGCTGCAGAAGGGCGTTAGCAGCGGCAAGCTGCGCGGCACCCTGAATGTGCGGGAAGCGGTGCTGGAGACCGACATCTCCTTCCTCGCGCCGCCAACGCCGAGCAAGCGCAATGGCGACCTGGATGTGTCCTACATCGAGGAAGTCTGCGAGCAGATCGGCAAGGTTCTGCCGCTCAAATCCAGTCGCCATACCGTGGTGGTACGCAGCACCGTGCTGCCGGGCACCCTGCGCGGGGTGGTGATCCCAACCCTGGAGAAATACTCCGGGCTCAAGGCCGGCAAGGACTTCGGCGTGGCAGTGAACCCCGAGTTCCTGCGCGAGAGCACGGCAATCAAGGACTACGATTTCCCGGCGATGACCGTGATCGGCGAGCTGGACAGCATCTCCGGCGACCTGCTCGAGGAAATCTACAGCGAGCTGGACGCGCCGATCATCCGCAAGACCATCGAAGTCGCGGAAATGATCAAGTACACCTGCAACGTCTGGCACGCGGCCAAGGTCACCTTCGCCAACGAGATCGGCAACATCGCCAAGGCGGTCGGCGTCGACGGTCGTGAGGTGATGGACGTGATCTGCCAGGATCACAAGCTCAACCTGTCCAAGTACTACATGCGCCCCGGCTTCGCCTTCGGCGGCTCCTGCCTGCCCAAGGACGTGCGCGCGCTGAACTACCGCGCCAACTCACTGGACGTCGAGTCGCCGCTGATCAGTTCGCTGATGCAGAGCAACGCGGCCCAGGTGCGCAAGGCCTACAACCTGATCGCCAGCCAGGACAAGCGCAAGGTGGCGCTGCTCGGTCTGAGCTTCAAGGCCGGTACCGACGACCTGCGTGAAAGTCCGCTGGTGGAGCTGGCCGAGATGCTGATCGGCAAGGGCTTCGACCTGAAGATCTTCGACCGCAACGTCGAGTACGCCCGTGTCCACGGCGCCAACCGCGAGTACATCGAGTCGAAGATTCCCCACGTTTCCTCGCTGCTGCGGGCCGACCTCAACCAGGTGGTGGCCGATGCGGACGTGATCGTGCTGGGCAACGGCGACGAGATGTTCGAGACCCTCGCCCAGCAGGTACCGCCGGGCAAGAAGGTGATCGATCTGGTGGGCTTCATGAAGCAGACCAGTACTGCCGAGCTGGAAGGGCTCTGCTGGTAATCACGCCAGCTTGATACGTGCACAGGGCGTAACAACAACAATAACAACGCCCCCGCTGCAGTGCGGAAACTGAGACGGGGCTAGCAACATGGATGGTCTTCAGGGGCGCTTGCGCAATGCCGCAGGCTGGCTGTTTTACGTCACGGTACTCATGGGCATGGCGCTGCTGCTACCACGCAGCATCTTCGACCCGGAATCCAAGGACTTCTTACTGATACTGGGTGCCGTCGGCATCTGGCGTTACTCCATGGGCGCGATTCACTACCTGCGGGGAATGCTGTTCCTCTACGTGGTGTACCCCCATTACCGGCGCAAGGCTCGCCGTCTGGGGGCGGCGGCCAATCCATCGGAAGTGTTCCTGATGGTCACCAGCTTCCGTATCGACGCGCTGACCACGGCGGCGGTCTATCGCTCGGTGATTCAGGAAGCCATCAGCTGCGGTTACCCGACCACGGTGGTGTGTTCCATCGTCGAGCTGTCCGATGAGCTGCTGGTCAAGGGCCTGTGGGCGCGGATGAACCCGCCGCAGCGGGTCAAGCTGGACTTCGTCCGCATCGCCGGTACCGGCAAGCGCGACGGCCTGGCCCATGGCTTCCGTGCCATTTCCCGGCATCTGCCGGACGATGACGCGGTGGTGGCGGTGGTTGACGGCGACACCGTGCTCACCCCGGGCGTGGTGCGCAAGACCGTTCCCTATTTCAAGCTGTTCGACAACCTCGGTGGGCTCACTACCAACGAGTTCTGCGAGGTGCAGGGCAGCTACATCATGAGCGAGTGGCACAAGCTGCGCTTCGCCCAGCGCCACATCAACATGTGCTCGATGTCGCTGTCCAAGCGCGTGCTGACCCTGACCGGGCGCATGTCGGTGTTTCGCGCCAACGTGGTGACCAATCCGGGTTTCATCGCCGACGTCGAGAGCGACCACCTGGAACACTGGCGGCTGGGGCGTTTCAAGTTCCTTACCGGTGACGACAAGTCCAGCTGGTACAGCCTGATGCGCCTGGGCTACGACACCTTCTACGTGCCGGATGCGGCGATCAACACGGTCGAGCACCCGCCGGAGAAGAGCTTCATCAAGGCCAGTCGCAAGCTGATGTTCCGCTGGTACGGCAACAACCTGCGGCAGAACTCGCGCGCCCTCGGCCTCGGCCCCAACCGCCTGGGCTGGTTCACCAGCCTGGTGCTGCTGGATCAGCGGGTGGCCATGTGGACCAGCCTGCTCGGCCCCTCGGTGGCGATCGTCGCCAGCATCAAGTACGGCTTCGCCTACCTGATGATCTACCTGCTGTGGATCGGCATTACCCGCCTGGTGCTGACCCTGCTGCTGCTGGCCTCAGGGCACCAGATCGGCCCGGCCTATCCGCTGATCCTCTATTACAACCAGATCGTTGGTGCGCTGGTGAAGGTGTACGTGTTCTTCCGCCTCGACCAGCAATCCTGGACTCGCCAGAAAACCAAGCTCGATCGCGACCTGGCCAGCTTCCAGCGCTGGTTCAACACCTGGTCGTCGCGGGCCATGACCTTTTCGGCGGGAAGCGTATTCGTCGCTGCCTTGATGTGGGTGGTGTGAGCGGCAACGGATGGCCGCCGGCCACGGGATGCCTGAGTTAACTCATTAATTTAAAGGGAAAGACCATGAGCGCAGTGATGAGCCCAAGCAGCAATGCCAATGTTGTCCACGAGTCGGAGGCCCAGCGCCAGTACGCCCGCCTGAAATTGCCGGCCAAGATCGTCTACCGCAGCCCGCAAGGGCAGGAGCTGGAGGCGCAGCTGCTGGATCTGTCGGCAGGTGGTTTCAGCTTCGAGCCGAACACCGGCCTGGTCAGCGAGGGGCAGTACTTCAACGGCAAGCTGATGTTCGAGATCGAGGGCATCGGTTTCGCCATGGACGTGGAGTTCCAGGTGCGCTCCATCATCGGTGGCAAGCGCGCCGGTTGCGAGTTCCACAACCTCAAGCCGCGCGAGATCGCGGCGCTGCGTTACCTGATCAGCTCCTTCCTCAGCGGTGAGCTGGTCAATGTCGGCGACCTGATTAGCACCCTGCAGCGCGAGAACTTCACCAAGCCGCGCAACAACAAGGCCGAAGGGCCGAGCAGCCCGCTGGCCCGTCTGCGTGCTCTGGGCCTGAGCCTGGCCATCTTCCTGGTCGGGGTCAGTGCCTGCACCTACGTGCTCTACCAGCTGTACGACATCTACTTTGTCACCCACGCCGACTCGGCCCAGGTCGCGGTGCCCGGCCAGCAAGTGGCCATGCCGCGCGAGGGCTCGGTGCAGAGCCTGGTCAAGGTCGGTGATACGGTGGCCAAGGGCGCACCGGTGGCGACTTTCACCGCCACCATGCTGGACGCGCTGAAAGGTGTGCTGCCGGAGTCGGAGATGACCCCGGACAACCTTGAGCGTCTGTTCAGCAAGAACTTCCAGGGCACCCTGACCAGCCCCTGCGACTGCCGCGTGGTGTCCCAGCTGGTGGGCGATGGCCAGGTGGCGACCAAGGGCGCCGCGGTGTTCACCCTGGCCCCGGCCGACAGCGTAGCCACCGTCGAGGCGCGCTTCCCGTACCGTGCCTTCGATGAACTGCAGCCCGGCACCCAGGTGAGCTTCCTGGTGGGCGGCGAAACCGAGCCGCGCAGTGGCGTGATCAGCAGCATGGCGCTGCAGGATGGTGGCCTGGCCTCGGACATCCGCGTGATGATCGAGCCGGAACTGCCGCTGGCCAGCGAACTGGCCAAGCGCCCGGTGGATGTACGCATCCAGCCGCTGGGCGGCCTGTGGTCGAGCAACAGCCTGGCGGCCGGCAAATGAACAGGCTCAGCCTGGCACTCGGCTCGCTCGGTATCGGCCTGCTGTCGGGCTGCCTGAGCCTGCCCGATCTGCAGCTGGCCAAGCAGGCGAAGAACGGCGGCGATCTGGCCACGGCCGAGGCGAACTTCCGTGGCCTGGCCGAGCAGGGCTATGTGGATGGCGAAATCGGCCTGGCCGATATCCTCGTGCGCAGCCCCGTGCCGGAACAGCAGGCCCAGGCCGAAGCCCTGTACCGCGGCGCCCTGGGGCGCTCACCGGTGGCGGCAGTGCGCCTGGGCAAATGGCTGGCGAACAAACCGCAGCCGACGCCGCAGGAGCGCGCCGAGGCCGAGGGCCTGCTGCGCCAGGGGCTGAGCGAGGGTGACCACTCGGTGCTGCTGCCGCTGGTACAGCTGCAGCTGCTCGATTCGCAACGGATGACCAGCGGCGAGATCGATCAGGAGCTGGCCCAGTGGCAGGCCCAGGGCATTGGCGAGGCGCAACTCGGCAAGATCCTGCTGTACCGCGCCCGTGGCGATTACGCCCAGCACCTCGGCGAGATCCAGAAAACCTGCGAGGCCTGGCTGTCCCAGGTCAGCGAGTGTTACGCCGAGCTGGTGGCGATCTACCAGAAGCAGGGCGATACGGAGGCGCGCAAGGCACTGCTGGAGCGCCTGCAGGCGGCCTACCAGTCCGCTGCGGTGCCGCCTGACCGGGTTCTGGCCGCCGGCAAGATGCTGGCCGATCCGGCCAATGGCGAGCCCGATCCGCAAGCGGCCAAGGTGCTGTTCGAACTGATCGCACCGGCCTATGCCGATGCCTGGATCAGCCTGGCGGAGCTGACCATCAGCTACCCGGATCTGGGCGGTGCGGACGAAGTCGTCGGCTACCTGGAGCAGGGCGTGAGCGCCGGTTCCTCGCGGGCGGCACTGACTCTCGGTCAGCTGTACATGAAGGGCCTGGAGATTCCTGGCGATCCGCAGGCGGCGGAAAAGTACCTGCTGCTGGCTCTGGCCAACGAGCCCAAGGCGCATTTCTTCCTCGGCAAGCTGTACAGCGAGGGATCGCTGGGCGACATCGACCCCGACAAGGCTCTGCAGCACCTGCTGATTGCCGCACGTGGCGGCAACCCGAGTGCCGATGTGGCCCTGGCGCAGCTGTTTGGTGCCGGCAAGGGGGTGCGGATCAACGCGGTGTACGCCTACAGCTTCGCCAGCCTGGCCAAGAGCCAGGGGTTGCCGCAGGGGCAGATGCTGATGGAACGCCTGGCTCCGCGCCTGCAGCCGCAGGACTACCGGCAGGTTGAGGAGCTGCTGGCCCGCGAGCGCAGTGCCCGCTCCGGCGAACAACTGAGCTTGCAGAATTCGACCCAATCAATGCAGGGAATGCTATGACCTCGACCAACCGTTGCCTCGCTCTGTTCGCGTGCACGGCCGGCCTGCTCGGCAGCCCGCTGCTGTGGGCGGCTGAACTGCAGCCGGGGCTGTCCTACGGGGCGAACATCAAGATTACCGGGCAGTCGATCGACGACCTCGACCTGGGCACCCGCGATGGCGGCGACTTCAATGGCGCCGGCCTGAGCATCCGGCCCTGGGTATACGGCCTGCAGGGCGACTGGAGCGCCTACCTGATGGGCGAGGCTTTCGTCGCCACCGACGTGATCGAGTCCGACACTACCCAGTCCGACACCTTCGACCCCAGCGATGCGCGCGAGCGCGACGACCATTTCCTGGCCCTGCGTGAGTTCTGGGTCGACTACGGCGGCCTCACCGCCTACCCGGGCGAGTCGCTGCGCTTCGGTCGGCAGAAGGTGCGCAGCGTTGACGGCCTGTGGTGGGACAGTAACATCGAGGCGCTGCGCTGGAATTTCGACACCACGCTGCTCAGTGCCCATGCCGGCATCGCCGAGCGCTTCAGCGATTACCGCACCGACCTCGACGAGCTGGCGCCGCAGGACGAAGACCGCCTGCACCTGCTGGGCGATCTCTCCGTGCAATGGCGTCCGGGGCACTGGGCCGGGCTCAAGCTGCACCACAGCGACGATCGCGGCAACCTGCCGGATGTTGGCGAGGAGGTCGATCAGCTGAGCAAGACCTACAGCGGCAACCTGACCTGGGTCGGTGTCGAGGCCAATGGCGATTTCTACAACTACCGCAGCAGCCTGCCGCTGAGCTACATGGCCAGCCTGACCTGGCTGACCGGTGATGCCGACCTGCTGCGTACCGCCACGGTCGGCGGTGAGCGCCGGGCGGCCGGCGAAACCCATCAGGACGTCGATGCCTGGGCGGTGGATCTGGGCCTGCGCTGGAACATCGACGACAGCTGGCGGGTCGGTGCCACCTACTCGCGTACCAGCGGCGGTGACGATGGCGATTCCTCCGAGCAGTTTGTGCAGACCGACCTGCAGAGCAACCGTTCCAACTTCACCGGCACCAACTCCGCCATCAACCGTTTCGGCGAGGCCTATCGCGGCGAGCTGAACAACCTGCAGGCGGCCAGCCTGTTCGGCGCCTGGCAGCTGAACAAGGACTACGACGCCAGCCTGATCTACCACCGTTTCTGGCGGGTCGACGACGAGGCCGACAGTGCCAGCGGCCTGCAGGCGGCGCTGGAGCCGGGCGAGAAGGATCTCGGCCAGGAGTTCGACCTGGTGCTGACCCGTTACTTCAACGAGGGACAGATGCCGGCCGAGCTGGGCTGGCTGGGCGCGAAGTCGGCGCTGGTGCGTTTCCGCGGCGGCCTGTTCCGTCCCGGCGATGCCTTCGTCAGCGGTACCGATTCGAACATGCACCGCGCCTTTGTCGACGTGGTCTGGCGTTACTGAGAGACCCTGGAGCGAGCATGGAGACTGGCAAGATGGATTTATATGGCGCATTCCCGCAGCGGGCCGGCAAGGGCCTGCTGCTGGTAGCCGGGCTGCTCTGGGCGGCGCTCGGGCAAGCCAGCGACGGCAAGCACCCGGCCTACCGGGTGTCGAGCATCCCGGTCGAGTCGCTGCAGCGCGAGGCGCCCAAGCTGCCCGACCTCAGCCCTTTCACCCCGGAGGCGGTGTACGCCAAGATCCAGACCAAGCCGGCCGGGCAGATCGTGGTGCGGCGCATGCTGGAGCAGAATCCGCTGGTGGAGTTCACCGGCGGTGACGAGCGCCTGCGCGAGTGGGTCAAGCGTCAGGGCGAGATGCCCCAGGTGGTCTTTATCGAAGGCGGCTATGTGACGCCGAAGGAGCTGGCGCGCAGCCTGCCGGAAAAATACTTCCGCGAGACCGAGCCGGGTGTGTTCCTGGCGCGCCTGCCGATCGTGGTCAGCCAGGGCGCGACCCTGCACATCGGCAAGGAGACCAAGGATTTCCGCCTGTCCAGCGAGCGCGGCGCCTTCCTTATCAACGACGGCAAGCTGTTCATCACCGATACCAAGCTGACCGCCTGGCGCGAGCAGGAGAACCAGCAGGACTGGTTCACCACCAAGGGCAAGTTCCGTCCCTTCCTCAACTCCTGGGGCGGTACCGAAACCTACATCGTCAACTCCACGGTCAGCAGCCTGGGCTACACCGGCAGCAAGTCCTATGGCATCTCCATCTCGCAGTACAGCCCGGCCATGCATCCGATCATGCAGCGCGGCCATCCCACCGGCTGGCTGCTGAACTCGCTGTTCGACGACATGTGGTACGGCTTCTACTGCTACGAGGCCTACGACGTGGTGCTGCGCGGCAATACCTACCGCAACAACATCGTCTACGGCATCGACCCGCATGACCGTTCGCGGCGCCTGATCATTGCCGAGAATACTTCCTACGGCACGGTGAAGAAGCACGGCATCATCGTGTCCCGCGAGGTCAACGACAGCTGGATCTTCAACAACCGTTCCTTCGACAACCACCTCTCCGGCATCGTCGTCGACCGTACCAGCGTCAACAACGTGGTGGCCTACAACGAGATTTATCGCAACCACTCCGACGGCATCACCATCTACGAGAGTGGCAAGAACCTGCTGTGGGGCAACAAGGCGTTCAACAACGAACGCCACGGCATCCGTGTGCGCAACAGCGCCGACGTCGGCCTGTACGAGAACCTGGCGGTGGCCAACGGCCTGTTGGGCATCTATGGGCACGTCAAGGATCTGACCGGTACCGACCGCGACTTCGTCCTCGACCCCTTCGACATGAACCTGTCCCTGACCGTGGTCGGCGGGCGCCTGATCGGCAACCAGACCGGCGCCATCTCGGTGATGGGGCCGCAGAGCGTGAAGCTCTACCAGCTGGACATGTTGATGCCGGCCAAGCCGACCGGCGTGGGCATGTTCGGTGCGCTGGCCGACGGCAAGAACCAGATCCTCGACCTGATGATCCGGCAGAAGAAGGCAGTCCTGGTGCTGCCGGTCGAGCAACTGGCGCAAGCGCAGAAGTGAGGAGCGAGCGATGACACGGAGTGCAAGCGTGAAAGCAATGGGCCTGCTGGCCATGGCGGGGTTGTCCGGACTGCTGGCGAGCCTCGCCCGGGCGGAGGACGCGCCGCAGTATCACATCGAGCGCTGCTGCGAGATCTGCCCGCAGGCCCTGCAGGACACCACCTACAGCGGCGACATGGGCGAATTCACCAAGCTGGTGCAGGGGCGCGAGGACTGGCTGTTCCGCAGCAAGATCGATTTCATGACCGATATCGGCACCACGCCCGAGGGCTACAAGCACCTGCAGGATCTGCGTGATGCGCTGAAGGCCAAGGGCGTCGAGCTGGTCATGGTCTACCTGCCGCCGCGCGGCCTGGTCAGCACCGAGATGCTCAGCCCGCAGAGCCTCGGCAGCTTTGATGTGGAGCTGTCGCGCAAGAACTACCTGGCGACCATCGAGCACCTGCGCAGCCTGGGCATCCGCGTGCCGGATCTGTCCGCCCTGCTGGCCCAGCCGGCGGATGTGCGCAAGACCCTGTTCTTCAAACGCGACAACCACTGGACGCCGCGTGGTGCCGAGCTGGCGGCGCAGTTGCTGGCGGCCGAGCTGAGCAAGTCCGAGGTGTTCAAGAGCATTCCGCGCAAGGAGTTCGTCACCCACAAGGAGGGTGTGCACCACAAGATCGGCTCGCTCAACCAGGCCTTTGGCAAGATCTGCGGTAACGGCTACGCCAACGAATACTTCACCCGCGCAGTGACCGAGCCGAAGGAGGAGAGCAGCGAGCTGTTCGGCGACGTGGCCAGCCCGGACGTGGTGCTGGTGGGTACCAGCTTCAGTTCCGCGCAGTACAACTTCGAGGGCTTCTTCAAGCAGTACGCCCAGGTTGACGTGGACAACCGCTCGGTCACCGGCGGCGGTTTCCACAGCGCCATGCTGCAGTACCTCGGCAGCCAGGATTTCCAGAAGCATCCGCCGAAGATCCTGGTGTGGGAGGTCAACAGCTACTACGACCTGGCCATGGCGATCTTCTACCGGCAGATCATGCCGATGCTCGACGACGGTTGCCGCACCTCGCCGGCAGCACTGCGGCAGAAGGTGGCGCTGCATCCGGGGCGCAACCAGATCCTGGTCAACACCGAGGTCAAGCCGATCCACAGCCAGGACTATGTCGCCGACATCCAGTTCACCCCCGGCAATGTCCGCGATCTGCGTAGCTCGTTCTGGTACATGAGTGGCTCCCAGGACAACCTGAACATCTCCCGTGCGCCTGAGGTCGAGCCGGATGGCCGCTTCGTCTTCGGCCTGCGCGATGACGCCGAATGGTATGGCCAGACCCTGCTGTCGCTGGAAGTGGTGATGCCGGACGACATGCCGGCCGGCATGCAGGTCGAGGCCAGCATCTGCCAACGCCGCGACCAGCCGAAGGCGGCGCTGCAGGCCAAGGCAGATTGACGATGAAGCAGGGTCGCCGCAACGCATTCAGGGCACTGGCCTGTCCCCGAGGGATCGGGGGCAGGGCGGGCGACTCAAAGGGAGAGTGATGACATGGTGTTTTCATCCAACGTATTTCTGTTCTTGTTCCTGCCGGTGTTTCTCGGCCTGTACTACCTGTGCGGCAACCGCTACCGCAACCTGTTGCTGCTGGTGGCCAGCTACGTGTTCTACGCCTGGTGGCGTATCGACTTCCTCGCCCTGTTCGCGGCGGTGACCGTCTTCAACTACTGGATCGGCCTGCGCGTCGGTGCGGCCGGGGTGCGTACGAAAACCGCGCAGAAATGGCTGATCCTCGGCGTGGTGGTCGACCTCGGTGTGCTCGGCTACTTCAAGTACGCCGGCTTCGGCATCGACAGTCTCAACGCCATCATCAGCTCGTTCGGCATGCAGCCGTTCGTGGTCACCCACATCCTGCTGCCCATCGGCATCTCGTTCTACATCTTCGAATCGATCAGCTACATCATCGACGTGTACCGCGGCGACACCCCGGCCACCCATAACCTGATCGACTTCGCCGCCTTCGTGGCGATCTTCCCGCACCTGATCGCCGGCCCGGTGCTGCGCTTCAAGGATCTGGTCGACCAGTTCAACCACCGCAGCCACACGGTGGACAAGTTCGCCGAAGGCTGCACCCGCTTCATGCAGGGCTTCATCAAGAAGGTGTTCATCGCCGACAGCATCGCGCCGATTGCCGACCACTGCTTCGCCCTGACCGACCCGACTACCGGCGACGCCTGGCTCGGCGCGCTGGCCTACACCGCGCAGCTGTACTTCGACTTCTCCGGCTACAGCGACATGGCCATCGGCCTGGGCCTGATGATGGGTTTCCGCTTCATGGAGAACTTCCGCCAGCCCTACATCAGCCAGTCGATCACCGAGTTCTGGCGGCGCTGGCACATCAGCCTGTCCACCTGGCTGCGCGACTACCTGTACATCAGCCTGGGCGGCAACCGCGGCAGCACCTTCGCCACCTACCGCAACCTGTTCCTGACCATGCTGCTCGGCGGCCTGTGGCACGGCGCCAACATCACCTACGTGATCTGGGGTGCCTGGCACGGCCTGTGGCTGGCCATTGAGCGGGCCCTGGGGGTCAACGCCGCGCCGCGGGCGCTCAACCCGCTGAAGTGGGCCTTTACCTTCCTGCTGGTGGTACTCGGCTGGGTAATCTTCCGCGCCGAGAACCTCGACGTGGCCTGGCGCATGTATGCAGCCATGTTCAGCTTCAGCGACTGGCGCCTGTCCGAGCTGAATGTCGCGCAGTTCACCAGCCTGCAGATCCTCACCCTGGTGCTGGCCTATGCGGTGATGGCTGGCGTCGGTATCCGCCAGTTCTTTGCCGACCCGCTGGGCGGCGCGCCCAAGGCCAAGGCGGCCGAGGAGGGCAGCGTACTGTCGACGGGATCCGCTTCCGCTCTGGTCGCCACGCCAGCCTATGCCGTGTTGCTGGGCCGGGCACTGGTGCTGCTGCTGTTTGTCGCCTCGCTGCTCAAGTTGTCGGCGCAAAGCTTTTCACCCTTCCTGTACTTCCAGTTCTGAGGAGGAGCCGACATGTCGCGTACCGCCAATATCCTCTACAGCCTGACCTTCCTCGCCCTGTTGCTGGGGCTGTCACTGGCGTCCCTGCCAGCGTTGCTGAGCTTTTCCGCGGCTGGCGAGACGCCGCTGCTCAACGGCAAGCTGGCCCATGCCATCGAGAAACACTACGACAAGCAGTTCCCACTCAAGGAAATCGGCACCAATGCCTGGGCGGCCCTGGAGTATTCCCTGTTCGGCGAAGGGCGCCCGGGGGTGGTGGTCGGTCGCGAGGACTGGCTGTTCACCGACGAGGAGTTCAAGCCGGCCAGCAACCCGCAGCAGCTGCAGGACAACTGGGCGCTGATCGCTGCGGTGCAGCAGGAGTTCAAGCGTCGCCACATCGAGCTGGTGCTGGCCCTGCTGCCGGCCAAGGCGCGTCTGTACCCGGAGCAGATCGCCACAGACAAGCCGGTGGCCGCCCAGCAGCAGCTCTACAGCCAGGCCCGGCAGATGATGCAGGCGCAGCACCTGCTGGGCCCTGATCTGTTGCTCGCCCTGCAGCAGGCCAAGGCCAGCGAGGCGGTGTTCCTGCGTACCGACACCCACTGGACGCCCTACGGCGCCGAAGTGGCGGCCAAGGATCTGGCTGCCTACCTGGCCGCCCGCGGCGACTGGCCGCGTGGCGAGCAGCAGTTCGTGACCCGTACGGCGGCAAGCCAGAGTCACAAGGGCGACCTGCTCAGCTTCCTGCCGCTGGCGCCGTACTTCAGCGCCCTGCAGCCGCCGGCCGAAAGCCTGCAGCCACGGCATACCGAAAGCCTGGAAACGGCTGGCGACAGTGGCGATGCGCTGTTTGCCGACAGCCAGCCGCAGGTGGCACTGGTCGGTACCAGCTACAGCGCCAACCCGAAATGGAACTTCGCCGGCGCCCTCAAGCAGGCTTTGGGCAGTGACCTGCTGAATTACGCCGAGGATGGCCATGGCCCGTTGGTACCGATGCTGCGCCTGCTGCAGCGTGACGGTGCCGAGACGGCCGATCTGCGCCTGGTGATCTGGGAGTTCCCCGAGCGCTACCTGATGCTGCCAAGCGACCTGTCGGAGTTCGACAGCGCCTGGCTCGACCGCCTGCGTGCCAGTGAGCAGTTGGCCACGCGTGACTCCGTTAAACCCGTTACGGCTCCTTGAGCCGCCTGCTTGCTGAGGAAAGACCGCATGTCGATGATCCGCTCACTGAACCTGACCGCCCCACTGGGTGGCCTGCTGCTCAGCCTCTGTGCGCCCCTGGCCATGGCTGACGAGGCCACTCTGTACGGCCCGGTGGCACCCGAAGGCTCGGCCTTCGTGCGCGGCTACAACGCCGCCAGCGAGAACCTGGAGGCGCGCCTGGGCACTGTGCATTTCAGTGATATCGCGCCCAAGAGCAGCAGCGATTACGAGTTCCTCCCGGCCGGCAGCTACAGCGCCACGGCAGGTGGCCAGAGCCTGCCGGTGAGCCTGGCCGAAGACCACTACTACACACTGGTGCAACTGCCTGGCGGCGGCCTCAGCCTGGTGGACGAGCCGTTGTTCAAGAACCGTCAGAAATCGCTGCTGCGCCTGCAGAACCTTTCCGACAGCGTGCTGAGCGTGAAGACGGTCGACGGCAAGACCGAGGTGATCGCCGCTGTCTCCGGCAAGTCCCGCGGCGAGCGCGAGATCAACCCGGTCAAGGTGCGTCTGGCGCTGTTCGCCGGCGAGCGCAAGGTGGCCGATCTCAACCCGCTGGTGATCGAGCGCGGTGAAGTGGTCTGCCTGTATGTCACCGGCAGCGCTGACAAGCTGTCGCCGGTGTGGGTGAAACGCCCCGTGACTACCGACTGAGGACGCATGATGAAGGCTGCGGAGCGGGGCATGACGATCTTGCTGGGGGCTGGCGCAGGCCTGTTCCTGCTGCTTGCCCAGGGCTGCTCGAAAGACCATGACGGTGCCGCCCTGCAGCCGCCGCCTGGCTACCTGCTGGCTGCGCCGGCGCCCAGCGGCAAGCCGCACAGCTGCCCGGCCGTGCCGGTGCCGTACACCGGCGAGTTGTATTTTCCGAGCAAGTACAGCGGCTCGGATGCCGCTCGCGACCAGATCAACCCCCAGGCGGCGGCGCGCTATGCGCAGCTGACCGCCGATGTGCGCAATCTGGAGAACGGCGTGAACAAGCTGGTGGCGCGCTACCTGCACGATGGCCAGCCGGCCTCGGTGGATTGCGCCCTGGCCTGGCTGTCGAGCTGGGCCGAGGCCGATGCGCTACTCAGCACGCACTACAACCACACCGGCAAGTCGGTGCGCAAATGGGCCCTGGGCAGCGTGGCTGGAGCCTACCTGCGCCTGAAGTTTTCGCGCTCGCAGCCCCTGGCCGGGCACGGCGCCGAGGCCAAACGCATCGAGGGCTGGATTGCCCGGCTGGCCGATCAGGTGGTGCGCGACTGGAATGCCCAGCCGCTGGAGCGGCGCAACAACCACCAGTACTGGGCGGCCTGGTCGGTGATGGCCAGCGCGGTGATTCTCGACCGCCGCGACCTGTTCGACTGGGCCGTGGCGCAGTACCGCCAGGGCATGAGCCAGGTCGATGGTGAGGGTTATCTGCCACGCGAGCTGTCCCGTCAGACTCGGGCTCTGGCTTATCACAACTACAGCATGGGGCCGCTGCTGATGATCGCGGCCTTTGCCGAGGCCAATGGCCTCGACCTGCGCGAAGAAAACGCGGATGCCATGCAGCGCCTGGCGCAGCGCCTGGAGTCCGGTTTGCACGACCCGAAGATCTTCCAAGAAAAGACCGGTTACCCGCAGACCCTGGAGGATCTGCAGGACAGCAACCGGTTCGCCTGGTTGGAACCCTACTGCGCGCTGTACCCGTGTTCACAGAAGACGGAAGCGTGGCGGCGTTCCCTTGAGCCCCTGGATACCTACAGGTTGGGGGGCGATATGACCCAGTTGTTTTCCCGGCACCTGCCTTGAGGTTGTCCTGCCGCTGCATGCGTAGCCGGCAGTTTTAAATGGATATTGAATGGAGACTGACCCAATGATTCCGGTAATTCTTTCTGGCGGTAGCGGTTCGCGGCTGTGGCCTTTGTCGCGCAAGCTGTATCCCAAGCAGTTCCTGCCCCTGACCGGCGAGAAATCGCTGTTCCAGGAAACCCTCACGCGCCTGGCCTTCGAAGGCATGCAGAAGCCCCTGGTGGTGTGCAACCTGGAGCACCGCTTCATCGTCAATGAGCAACTGGCGCAGATCGGTATCACTGCCCAGTCCATGCTGCTCGAGCCGTTCGGTCGCAATACCGCGCCGGCGGTGGCCATGGCCGCCCTGCAACTGCTGGGCGAGGGCCGTGACGAACTGATGCTGGTACTGCCGGCTGACCACGTGATCAGCGATGAGCTGGCCCTGCGCAAGGCCCTGGAGCTGGCGCGCATCGCTGCCGAGGAAGGCGAGATGGTGCTGTTCGGCATCCCCGCGCAGAGCCCGGAAACCGGCTTCGGTTACATCAAGGCGGCGCGCAGCGACGATGGCGACTCGCTGATTCCCGGGGCCTACCGGGTCATGCAGTTCGTCGAGAAGCCCGATCACGCGCGGGCCAGCGAATTCGTGCGCAGCGGCGGCTACTACTGGAACAGCGGCATGTTCATGTTCCGCGCCAGCCGCTACCTGGATGAACTGCGCGCCCACGAACCGGACATCTACGACACCTGCGTGCTGGCCCTGGAGCGCAGCAAGAATGTCGCCGACGTGGTGACCGTCGATGCCGGCACCTTCGAGTGCTGCCCGGACAACTCCATCGACTACGCGGTGATGGAGAAGACCGCGCGGGCCTGCGTGGTACCCCTGGCGGCAGGCTGGAACGACGTTGGTTCCTGGTCGTCGCTGTGGGAAGTGCAGGAGAAGAACAGCGACGGCAACGTGCTCAAGGGCGATGTGGTGACCCACAACAGCCACAACAGCTTCGTCCATGGCACCTCCAAGCTGGTCACTCTGATCGGCATGGACGATGTGGTGGTGGTGGAAACCAAGGACGCGGTGATGGTCGCGCACAAGAGCGCGGTGCAGGACGTGAAGAAGATGGTTGGCGCTCTGGACGCCCAGGGTCGTCAGGAAACCCAGAGCCACTGCGCGGTGTACCGCCCCTGGGGCAGCTACGATTCGGTGGATAATGGCGTGCGCCACCAGGTCAAGCACATCACCGTCAAACCGGGCGCGCAGCTCTCGCTGCAGATGCACCATCACCGTGCCGAGCACTGGATCGTGGTATCCGGCACGGCGCAGGTGACCTGCGACGACAAGGTGTTCCTGCTCACCGAGAACCAGTCGACCTATATCCCCATCGCTTCGGTGCATCGCCTGGCCAACCCCGGCAAGATCCCCCTGGAGATCATCGAAGTGCAGTCCGGCAGCTACCTGGGCGAGGACGATATCGAGCGCCTGGAAGACGTCTATGGCCGCACGCCCAAGGCCGTGGTGCCGAGCTGATCCGTCAGTCTGTTCACGATCTTCTGGATTAGAGCCAGACAAGGCACAACGACCATCGGGAGTAACAGCCGCAGGCTGGCCCGAAGGGTGAGCGCCAGCGAGTCAAACGGCCGAGGAAGCGCAGTTTACGAGCTGTAAATGAGCATTCCGAGGCTGTTTTTAACGCGGTATGGCCGACAGCCAGGAGATCGTGGCCGGCGGCGGGCAATCCGCCGCCAGCGCTTCAGCTGGCCAGCATCTGTCGCAGCACGTGGTGCAGGATGCCGCCAGCCTTGAAGTATTCCACTTCGTTCTGCGTGTCGATGCGGCACAGCACCTCGATCTTCTCGCGCTGGCCGGGGCCGCGGACAACGTCCAAGGTCAGCTTCATCTGCGGGCGCAGGGCGCCGCCCTGCAAACCGACGATATCGATCTGCTCCTGCCCGCCGAGGCCCAGGCTCTTGCGGCTCTGGCCGTCGACAAACTGCAGCGGCAGCACGCCCATGCCCACCAGGTTGGAGCGGTGGATGCGCTCGAAACTCTCGGCAATCACCGCCTTGACCCCGAGCAGATTGGTGCCCTTGGCCGCCCAGTCGCGGGACGAGCCGGTGCCGTATTCCTGGCCGGCGAAGATCACCAGCGGCACGCCTGCGGCCTGGTAGCGCATGGCGGCGTCATAGATCGCCAGCTTGTCGCCACTGGGGATGTGCAGGGTGTTGCCGCCTTCCTCACCGCCGAGCATCTCGTTGCGGATGCGGATATTGGCGAAGGTGCCGCGCATCATCACCTCGTGGTTGCCGCGTCGCGAACCGTAGGAATTGAAGTCGGCCGGGGCCACGCCGTGCTCGCTCAGGTAGCGCCCGGCCGGGCTGTCCTGCTTGATGTTGCCGGCCGGGGAAATGTGGTCGGTGGTCACCGAGTCGCCGAGCAGGGCGAGAATGCGTGCATTGTGGATGTCGCCGATGGGCGGCGGATCGCCGGCGATACCGGCAAAGAATGGCGGGTGCTGGATGTAGGTGGAGTCGGCCTGCCATTGGTAGGTGGCCGCCTGTGGTACGGCGATGGCCTGCCACTGGGCATCGCCGGCGAACACCTCGGCATACTCGCGGTGGAACATGGCGCTGTCGACCTTGGCGATGGCGGCGGTGATCTCCGCCTGGCTCGGCCAGATGTCCTTGAGGTACACCGCCTGGCCGTCCTTGCCGGTACCCAGCGGCTCGCGGCTGAGATCGCCGCGCACGCTGCCGGCCAGGGCATAGGCCACCACCAGCGGCGGCGAGGCCAGCCAGTTGGCCTTGACCAGCGGATGCACGCGACCCTCGAAGTTGCGGTTACCGGACAGCACCGAGGCCACCGTCAGGTCGGCCTGCTGGATGGCCTGTTCGATCGGTTCCAGCAGTGGCCCGGAGTTGCCGATGCAGGTGGTGCAACCATAGCCGACCAGGTCGAAGCCCAGCTGGTTCAGGTAGGGGGTCAGGCCGGCGGCGGCGAGGTATTCGCTGACCACCTTGGAGCCGGGGGCCAGCGAGCTCTTGACCCAGGGCTTGCGGCCTAGGCCGCGCTCCACGGCCTTCTTTGCCAGCAGGCCGGCGGCCATCATCACGCTGGGGTTGGAGGTGTTGGTGCAGGAGGTGATGGCAGCGATTACCACGGCGCCGTCCTGCAAGTTGTAGTCATAGCCGTCGTGGCTGACCCGCGGGCTGCCGGCCTGGCCTGACTCGGCGGCTTTGAGCTGCAGGCCCAGCAGCTCGTCGAAGGCCTGGCTGACCCGCGGCAGCGGCACCCGGTCCTGCGGGCGCCTGGGCCCGGCCAGGCTGGCCTCGACGCTGCCCATGTCCAGCTCCAGGCTGTCGCTGAACAGCGGCTCGGCGCCGGGCTCGCGCCACATGCCCTGGGTCTTGCAGTAGCTCTCGACCAGGCGGACGCTGCTCTCGGGGCGGCCGGACAGGCGCAGGTAATCCAGGGTGATCGCGTCCACCGGGAAAAAGCCGCAGGTGGCGCCATATTCCGGGGCCATGTTGGCGATAGTGGCGCGGTCGGCCAGGGGCAGGTCGGCCAGGCCATCGCCATAGAATTCGACGAACTTCCCGACCACGCCCTTCTTGCGCAGCATCTGGGTCACTGTCAGCACCAGGTCGGTGGCGGTGATGCCTTCCTTGAGCTTGCCGCTGAGCTTGAAGCCGATCACCTCGGGAATCAGCATCGAAACCGGCTGGCCGAGCATGGCCGCTTCTGCTTCGATGCCGCCCACGCCCCAGCCGAGCACGCCGAGGCCGTTGATCATGGTGGTGTGCGAGTCGGTACCCACCAGGGTGTCGGGGAAGGCCCAGCTGACGCCATCCTCATCCTTGGTCCAGACGCTGCGCGCCAGGTACTCCAGGTTGACCTGGTGGCAGATGCCGGTACCCGGCGGCACCACGCGGAAGTTGGCAAAGGCGTTCTGCCCCCAGCGCAGGAAGGCATAGCGCTCGCCATTGCGCTGCATCTCGATGGCGACGTTCTGGGCGAAGGCGGCGGGCGAGGCATAGGCATCGACCATCACCGAGTGGTCGATCACCAGATCCACCGGCGACAGCGGGTTGATCTGCTGCGGGTCGCCACCAGCGGCGGCCATGGCTGCGCGCATGGCCGCCAGGTCGACTACCGCCGGCACCCCGGTGAAGTCCTGCATCAGCACCCGTGCCGGGCGGAACTGGATCTCGTGCTCACTGCGGCGCTCCTTGAGCCAGTCGATCATCGCCTTGATGTCGTAGGCGCTGACCGTGGCGTTGTCTTCGAAGCGCAGCAGGTTCTCCAGCAGGATCTTGAGCGAGAAGGGCAGACGCGCGATATCGCCGAGGTGCTGGGCCGCTTCCGGCAGGCTGAAGTAGTGGTAGGTGGTGCCGTCGACCTGCAGGCTGCGCCGGCAGTTGAGGCTATCGAACGAGTCCATGTTGTTCTCCTGGGCGCTCGGCGCTGCGGACTGAACTAATGAAACTAGACCGCCTGGTCAGCTCTTGCCAGTTCTCCGGGCCGAGCGGGCGCGCCTGCCAGCCCTGACTCGGCTATCATGCGCGGCCTGAGGAGAGCCCCCCATGAATAGCGTTCTACTGCACTGTCGCCCCGGCTTCGAAGGCGAAGTCTGCGCCGAAATAGCCGACCAGGCGGCGCGCCTGGAAGTGCCCGGCTACGCCAAGAGCAAGCCCAACAGCGCCCATGCCGAATTCGTCTGCCACGATCCTGCTGGCGCTGCCCGCCTGATGCAGGGTCTGCGTTTCAGCCGGCTGATCTTTCCCCGCCAGTGGGCCCGTGGCAGCTACCTGCAGTTGCCGGAGAACGATCGCATCAGCGTGCTGCTGCAGGCGCTGGCCGACTACCCGGTGTGCGGCAGCCTGTGGCTGGAAGTGTTCGACAGCAACGAGGGCAAGGAACTGTCGAATTTCTGCAAGAAGTTCGAGGCGCCGCTGCGCAAGGCCCTGACTGGTGCCGGCCGGCTGGTGGAGGACGCCAGCAAGCCGCGTCTGCTGCTGACCTTCAAGAGCGGGCGCGAAGTGTTTCTCGGCCTCGCCGAGGCCAACAACTCGGCGCTCTGGCCCATGGGCATCCCGCGCCTGAAGTTCCCCCGCGAGGCGCCCAGCCGCTCGACCCTCAAGCTGGAAGAGGCCTGGCACACCTTTATCCCGCGCGAGCAGTGGGAAACCCGTCTGTCGGATGAGATGACCGGGGTCGACCTCGGCGCCTCGCCCGGCGGCTGGACCTACCAGCTGGTTCGGCGCGGTATGCTGGTGACCGCCATCGACAACGGACCGATGGCCGAAAGCCTGATGGACACTGGACTGGTGACCCACCTGATGGTCGACGGGTTCACCTGGAAGCCCAAGCAGCCGGTGGACTGGATGGTCTGCGATATCGTCGAGAAGCCGGCGCGCACCGCATCCATGGTCGAGGAGTGGATCGGCGGAGGGCATTGCCGCGAAGCGGTGGTCAACCTCAAGCTGCCGATGAAGCAGCGCTATGCCGAGGTGTGCAAGCTGCTGCTGCGTCTGGAAGAGGCCTTTGCGGCTCGGCGGATCAGGGTGTCGATTGCCTGCAAGCAGCTCTATCACGATCGTGAGGAGGTGACCTGTCATCTGCGCCGGCTATAAGGTCGGTCAGACTTTGAGAAGCGCCAGCTTGACGCTATAGTCGGGCGTTTTTCGCTTGTTCAGCCTTTATCGAGGACGTTTGCTTTGAAAGTCACCTTGTTGCTGTTGTTCTTTGCCAGTGTCCTGCATATCCACTTCCGTGGGCGGGTGCGGCACAAGTTCACCCGGCAGCTCAAGGAACACTCGACTTTCCTGGCCCCGATCAACTCGATCCTCTACCTGACGTCCAAGCTGCCGGGCACGCCCTTCCACAAGCCTGCGGTGTTTCCCGAGCTGAAGGTGATCGAGGACAACTGGCAGGTGATTCGCTCCGAAGGCCTGCACCTGATGGACATGGGCCGGATCAAGAAGGCCGACGGGCACAACGACGCCGGCTTCAACTCGTTCTTCAAGACTGGTTGGAAGCGCTTCTACCTGAAGTGGTACGGCGACAGCCATCCTTCGGCCGAAACCCTGTGCCCGCGCACCACCGAGCTGGTACGCAGCATTCCGCAGATCAAGGCGGCGATGTTCGCCGAGCTGCCGCCCGGCGCGCGCCTGGTGCGCCACCGCGACCCCTATGCCGGCTCGATGCGCTACCACCTGGGCCTGGTCACGCCGAACTCGCCGGAGTGCTTCATCGAAGTGGATGGCGAGCGTTATTCCTGGCGCGATGGCGAAGGGGTGATCTTCGACGAGACCTTCATCCACTACGCTGAGAACAAGACCGACAGGGATCGCCTGATCCTCTTCTGCGACATCGAGCGGCCGCTCAAGTACCGCTGGGCCGAGGCGCTCAACCGCTGGTTCAGCCGCAAGGTGATGGCTGCCGCCAGTTCGCCGAACGACGAGCAGGATGCCACCGGCGGGATCAACCGTGCCTTCCACTACCTGTACCAGTTCCGCCTGCGCGCCAAGGCACTGAAGAAGCGCAACCGTACGGCCTACTATGGCCTGCAGTGGCTGCTGCTGGCTGCCATCGTGGCGTTGCTCATCTGGATCTGACGCCCTCCGGTGGCCGCGGGCCGGGCTTTGCGCGACAATGCCGGCCTGTTTTTGGAGGCTGACCATGTCCCTGCAACCCGACGCCATTCTCGACGCCAGCGGGCTGAATTGCCCCGAGCCGGTGATGATGCTGCACAACAAAGTGCGCGATCTGCCGGCTGGCGGCCTGCTCAAGGTGATCGCCACCGACCCCTCGACCCGTCGCGATATCCCCAAGTTCTGCATGTTCCTCGACCATCAACTGGTGGAGCAGAGCGAAGAGGGCGGCACCTACCTGTACTGGATCCGCAAGAAACTGGGCTGAGGAGCTGCTGCGCGTCGGCCATACTGCGTTAAAAGTGGCCTCGTCTGGCTCTAGCTCGCGAGCCCCTATATAGGTGTCTATGCCTTACTACTTCGCCTACGGCTCCAACATGAATCCGGCGCGCATGCAGGCCCGTGGTCTGCGGGTCGAGGAGGCCCTGGCCGGCTGGCTGCCGGGCTTTGCCCTGTGCTTCAACAAGCGCGCCCACGACCATCCCGGTCGCGCCTACGCCAATATCCGCCACCAGGCGGGCGGCGTGTTGGAAGGCGTGCTCTATCGCTTGGCCGCGGAAAGCGAAATTCTCAAGATGGATCCCTTCGAGGGCACGCCGGTCTACTACAGCCGCGAGCGCATGCCGATCCACACGGCCCAGGGGCCGATCGCGGCCTGGATCTACGTGGCCAATCCGGCCTGGCGCGAGGAGGGGCTGGCGCCCAGCCGCAGCTACCTCGAACACCTGCTGGCCGGCCGCGCGCTGCTCTCGGCCGATTACTGGGCGGCGCTGGCCGCCACCACCGCGCTGGACGACTGAAGGCGGATACGCCGGCGCGCGCTGCGCGCCAGGCGCACGCCAAGCAGCACGGCGGCGCAGGTCAGGCCGACCACCAGGCCCTGCCACAGCCCGCGCGGCCCGCTGGGTTCGCCGAACCAGTCGGCCAGACCGAGGCTGTAACCCACCGGCAGACCGATACCCCAGTAAGCGAACAGGGTGATCAGCATGGTCACGCGGGTGTCCTGGTAACCGCGCAGGGCACCGGCGGCGGTGACCTGCACGGCGTCGGAGAACTGGAACAGCGCCGAGTACACCAGCAGGGTGGCGGCTACCGCGATCACCTGCGGATCGGGGCTGTAGATCTGCGCGATGGGCTCGCGCAGCAGCAGTACCAGGCTGGCCGACAGGCAGGCGTAGGCCAGTGCGCTGCCCATGCCGATGCCAGCGGCGAAACGCGCCTCGCGCGGCTCGCCGCGGCCGAGGGCCTGGCCGACCCGCACGGTCACGGCCATCGCCAGCGAATAGGGAATCATGAAGATCATCGAGCTGAAGTTGAGGGCGATCTGGTGCCCGGCCACCACGGTGGCGCCCAGGCCGCCGATCAGCAGGGCGATCACCGAGAAGATGCTGGATTCGGCGAACACCGCCACGCCGATCGGCACGCCGACCGCGAGCAGGCGGCGGATCACTGCCCACTGTGGCCACTCGAAGTGACTGAACAGGCGACTGGGCTTGTAGTGCGGCGCCCAGTTCACCCACCACAGCATGCCCAGCATCATGCACCACATCACGCTGCCCGAGGCCCAGCCGCAGCCGGCGCCGCCCATGGCGGGGAAGCCCAGGTGACCGTAGATCAGCACATAGTTGAGGGGAATGTTCAGCAGCAGGCCGCCGATACCCAGCACCATGCTCGGCCGGGTGCGCCCCAGGCCGTCGCTGCAGCAGCGCAGCACGTGGTACAGCGCCACCGCCGGAAAACCGCAGGCGATGCCGCGCAGGTAACCCATGGCCAGTTCGCTCAGCGCCGGCTCGACCTGCATCAGGCGCAGCACCGGCTCGGCGTTCCACAGCAGGGTGGCGCAGCCCAGGCCGATGGCCAGGGCCAACCACAGGGCCTGGCGCACGATTACGCCGATCTCTTCCTGTTTGCCGGCGCCGAAGCGCTGCGCCACCTTGGCCGTGGTGGCCAGCAGGGTGCCGTTCATCAGCAGGAACACCGGCACCCACAGCGAGTTGCCCAGTGCCACGGCCGCCAGGTCGCGCGGGCTGACGCGACCGGCCATGACCGCATCGACGAAGCCCATCGAGGTGTAGGCCAACTGGGCGATGATGATGGGCGTGGCCAGGGCCAGCAGGGCCCGCAGTTCGGAGCGGGCGCGGGCGAGGCGGGAGAGGGCAGACATGGTTGATCCGGCAGTGCAGCGAAGGGCGGCACAGTCTATCCCTGTCCTGGTGGTCAGGAAAGCCGGCAGGGCATGAGTGGTGGCGGGTTTTCCCCGTTCAGCTTGGTTAGAATGGCGACCTTGCCCAGGAGCCCAGCATGCGTATCGTTGCCGACGAAAACATTCCCCTGCTCGACGAGTTCTTCGCCACCTTCGGCCCGATCAGCCGTCACCCCGGGCGCAGCATCGACCGTGCTGCCCTGGGCGACGCCGAGGTGCTGTTGGTGCGCTCGGTGACCCAGGTCGACCGGGCTCTGCTGGAAGGCAGCCGGGTGCGTTTCGTCGGCACCTGCACCATCGGCACCGATCACCTCGATCTCGACTACTTCAGTGAGGCCGGCATCGCCTGGTCCAGCGCCCCCGGCTGCAACGCTCGCGGCGTGGTCGACTATGTACTGGGCAGCCTGCTGGCGCTGAGCGAGCAAACCGGCCAGCCCCTGGCTACCCGGCGCTATGGCGTGGTCGGCGCCGGCCAGGTCGGCGGTCGCCTGGTCAAGCTGCTGCGCGGCCTGGGCTGGGACGTGCTGGTCTGCGATCCACCGCGGCAGGCGGCCGAGGACGGTGCTTTCGTCGACCTGGCGACCATCCTGCGCGAGTGCGACGTGATCAGCCTGCACACCCCGCTGAATGCCGGCACCCGCCACCTGCTGGGGGGCGACGAGCTGCAGCAGCTGCGCCCCGGCGCCTGGCTGATCAACGCCAGCCGCGGCGCGGTGCTCGACAATGCGGCGCTCAAGGCGCATCTGCGCAGCGGCGCCGCCTTGCAGGCGGTGCTGGATGTATGGGAAGGCGAGCCACTGGCCGATCCCGAGCTGGCGGCGCTGTGCCGGATCGCCACCCCGCATATCGCCGGCTACAGCCTGGATGGCAAGCTGCGCGGCACCGCGCAGATCTATCAGGCGTTCTGCGCCAGCCAGGGCCTGGCCGAGCAGGTGCAGCTGGCCGACCTGTTGCCGCAGCCCTGGCTGCCGACCCTGCAGCTGAGCGCCGCTGCCTCGCCGGAGTGGGCGCTGGCCACTCTGTGCCGCGCGGTGTACGACCCGCGCCGCGATGACGCCGACTTCCGCCGCTCGCTGCAGGGTGACGCAGTGCAGCGCAAGGCTGCCTTCGATGCCCTGCGCAAGCATTACCCCTACCGTCGTGAGATCGATGGCCTGCGGGTGCAGCTGGATGGCGAAGCGCCGGCCCTGGCGCAGCTGCTCTCCGGCCTCGGCTGCCAGCCCGGCTGAGGCAATAAGCGCGCTTCAGCCAGCGTTTGGCAGCCCTTCGTCTTCCTCCACGCGCAGGGCCTGGCTGGCGCTTTCGCAGCTGCGGTGCCAGTCCAGCAGCCACTCCGGCAGCGCCGGCGAGACTGGGCTCTGACCCAGGCTTCGGGCGAACTCCTGCGGATCGAGGGTGCCGCCGGCAGCTTTGAACAGGCCGCGAATCAGTACCAGGCCATGCACTCGGCCGTGGCGCACGAAACGGTGTTCGAGGAACGTCCACTTGCCTTCCCAGCCGAGTATCCGGCTGTGCACCTCGAAGCGCTGGAATGGCTTGAGGTCGCGGCGGAACTTGGCCATGGCATCGCCGACTATCGGCAGCGCCTTGTGCTGCCAGGCCACCTTGGCGGCGCCGCTGCGCAGCACGAAGTCCATCCGCGCCACGTCGGCCAGGGTCAGGTAGCGGCCATTGTTGATGTGGCCGTTGAAGTCGAGGTCGTTGGGCAGCACGGTCATGCGCAGCACGCTGCTGGCCAGTGGTTGCACCGGCTTGCGCCAGGGCAGGGTGAGCAGCATCCAGATCAGGCGGAACCACAGGTTCATCGAATCGTCTCCATCAGGAAAATTGGCGCATGAAAGCCTCGGTGGTCTCATCCGCAGGAAAGTAGGACTCCAGGCGCAGCTGCTCCAGGCCGGCATCCAGCGGCGCACCGAGGGTGGTCAGGGTGGTGAAGAAGTGCAGGTCGATGCCGTCCTTGCGGAAGTGGGTCATCAGCACCGGGCTGTCCAGCTGGCCGGCTCCCAGGCTTGGCCAGTGCTCGGGGACGCCGGGGTAGGTGGCGATCTCCGTCAGCAGTTGTTCGGTTTGCGGGTCGCCGCCCACACGCAGGGCTTCGCTGCGCAGGCGCTGTACCAGAAAGGCGGCCAGCTCCAGCCAGTTGACCACGTTGGCGCGGATGCCGTGCGGATGGAGGAGCAGCTTGATCAGGTTAGGCGTGCCGTCGGCGCCGAGAGTCGCCGCCGGCGGCGGCCCGCCGAGGAGGAAGGCGAACAGGCGGGCACTGGCCTGGTTGGTTTGCAGTTGGTTCCAGCGACAGTCGATCAGTGCCGCCGGATAGGGCTCTTGCTTGGCCAGCAGCAGCTCGATGGCCTGGCGCACGAAGCGCGAGGCGGGGTGATCCAGTGGGCTTTCGCGAAATACTGCGGCGAATCCGGCTGCGCCCAACAGTAGGTTGCGTTCGTGCAGGGGCAGATCAAGGCTGGCCGCCAGTTGCAGCACCATGGGCCGGCTCGGTTGCGAGCGGCCACTTTCGAGAAAGCTGATGTGTCGTTGCGAGGTGCCGGCCACTGCGGCGAAGGCCAGTTGGCTGAGGCCGCGGCGCTGGCGCCAGCTCTTCAGCTGGCTGCCGAAGTGGCTGGTATGAGTAGGCTGGGTGGACATGGCGGGGGCCTGGCGGTGGACTGGCCCCCTTTCTACGCGCTAGCCGCCGCAGCGGCAATTACGTCGCAGGTAATAACCGCTCAGGCTCGTTTGCGCAGCGGCGGGTTGTGTTTTTCCAGCTCGCGGCAGGCCTGCTGGATCATCTGCTCGGTGATCGGCACTTCGCGACCTTGGGCGTCGATGATGCAGCCCCCGGTGGATTGCTGTGGCTCGATGCGGGTGACGTTGTGGCGGGCGGTGAGGCGGTGGAAGGGAATCATGCTCTGTCTCCTCGTCAGGTGCTTGCGCGCAGTCTAGAACCGCTAGATGAACGCGCGGTGACAGTTCCGGGCACCAGTCGGTGCCCACGGCAAGCTTGGCTTGCCATCCTGCAGGGAAGTTGACCGCACTCGACACCAGGGGTTCGGCTGGCGTTTGCCGCGATGGTCTGAGCGGTCGTGCTTGGGCACAATTGCGCCATTGATCTCTGTGCAGCAACCGGGAGACCGCATGAGCCTGTTCCATCTGGGCCTGATCATCAATCCGCTGGCCGGCCTGGGCGGCCCGGCAGCGCTCAAGGGCAGCGACGGTGTGGCCGCCGAAGCCCTGGCCCGCGGTGCCACGCCGCGTGCCGCCGAACGCACGCGTATCGCCCTGGAATGCCTGCGGCCGCTGGCCGAGCGTTTGCAATTTCTCACTTTCCCCGGGCCCATGGGCGCCGATCTGCTGGCCGAGCTGGGCTATGCCCACCGGGTCATCGGCCAGCTGGGCGAGGGCGCGACCAGCGCCGCCGACACCCGTCAGGCCGTGCAACTGCTGCAGGAGGCCGGCTGTGCGCTGATCCTGTTCGCCGGCGGCGACGGCACCGCGCGCGACATCTGCGCAGTGGCCCGCGAGGATCAGCCGGTACTGGGCATCCCCGCCGGGGTGAAGATCCATTCCGGGGTCTATGCCATCAGCCCACGCGCCGCCGGCGAGATGGCCCGGCGCCTGGTCGAGGGCGGCCTGGTGCGCCTGGCCAGCGGCGAGGTACGCGATCTCGACGAGACGGCGCTGCGCGATGGCAAGGTCAGCGCGCGCTGGTATGGCGAGCTGTGCGTGCCGGTGGAAGGCGAGTTCATGCAGCACGTGAAGCAGGCCGGCATGGAGTCCGAGGAACTGGTGCTGGTGGATCTCGCCGACTGGTTGCAGGAAAGCTGGGAACAGGACGTGCGCTACGTGTTCGGCCCCGGTTCGACCCTGCATGGCCTGGCCGAGAACCTTGGCCTGGACACCACCCTGCTGGGCGTCGACGTGATCGAGAACGGCGCGGTACTGGCCCGTGACGTGACCGAAACGCAGCTGTTCGAACTGGTCGATGGCCACCCGGCGCGCCTGCTGGTCACCGCCATCGGTGGCCAGGGCCATATCATCGGTCGCGGCAACCAGCAGATCAGCCCGCGCGTGCTGCGCGCCATCGGCCTGGAGCATTTGCGAGTGGTGGCGACCAAACGCAAGCTCGGCACCCTGGAGGGCCGGCCGCTGCTGGTGGACAGTGGCGACCCGGCGCTGGACGAGGTCTTCCCCGATGCCGTGCGGGTGTGGGCGGGGTACAAGGAAGAACTGCTGTATCCGGTTGGCTGGGGTGAGCAGGGCACGTAACCTTGGGGCAGGGAGGGCAGCCTATGTATCAGGGAAGTTGTTTGTGTGGGGCGGTCAGCTTTCGTATTCAGGGCGAGCTGGCAGCGATCCAGATCTGCCACTGCAGCCAGTGCCGCAAGGCTCAGGGTGTGGCGTTCGCCAGTAATATCCCGGTGGCGCAGAGCGCCTTCGAGCTGCTTGGCGGCAGCGACCAGTTGCGCGCTTTCGAGTCTTCGCCGGGCAAGCAGCGGGTGTTTTGCGGCAACTGTGGTTCGCCCATCTACAGCCATACCGACAAGCTGCCGGGCGTGCTGCGCATTCGTGCCGGTACGCTGGAGGGCGAGCTGCCCAGCCGGCCTGAGGCGCATTACCATGTGGCCAGCAAGGCCAATTGGTGGAATGTGAGCGATGGATTGCCGTGCTTTCCCGGAGGTAAGCCATGATGCGGGTGCTGCGTTTTGCGCTGCTGGGGCTGCTGCTCGCTACCTCCGTATTGGCCCAGGCCGCCGTAGACCCGGCTGCCCTGGTCGGGGCCGCGCGTAGCCAGGTCGGCGTGACCCTCGGCTATGACCCGGTGTACCGGCGCATTGCTTATCCCAATGGCGATGTGCCGCTGAGCACCGGGGTGTGCAGCGATGTGCTGGTTCGTGCCCTGCGGGCCCAGGGCCTGGATCTGCAGAAGGCGGTGCACGAGGACATGGTGGCGCACTTTGCCAGCTATCCGCAGAACTGGGGGCTGAAGCGCCCGGACAGCAATATCGACCATCGGCGGGTGCCCAACCTGATGACCTGGCTGCGCCGCCAGGGCCTCAGCCAGCCGGTCAGCCAGCAACCCACGGCCTACCGCGCCGGCGATGTGGTGACCTGGGATCTGGGCCGCGGCCTGACCCATATCGGCATCGTTTCCGACCGCCAGGGTGCGGACGGTGTACCGCTGGTGCTGCACAATATCGGCCGCGGCACCCAGGAAGAAGACATCCTGCTGCGCTTCACCATCACCGGCCACTACCGCTTTTCCGCGCGCTGATCGGAGTCGTTATGGACGCAACCCAGCTACCCCCGTTTATCCAGCCCGGCGACCGCGTGGTGCTGTTCGACGGCGTGTGCAAACTGTGCAACGGCTGGGCGAAGTTCCTCGTCCGCCATGACCGTGCGCGGCTGTTCAAGCTGTGCTCGGTGCAGTCCGCCGAGGGCCAGGCGATCCTGCAGTGGTTCGGTCTGCCGACCGATCATTTGGAGACCATGGGTTATGTCGAGGGCAGTGCGCTGTTGGTGCGCTCCGACGCGGTATTGCGCATCGTCGCCCAGCTGCCTGCACCCTGGCGTTGGGCAGCCTGGCTGCGCGTGCTGCCACGCGGACTGCGCGACTGGGCCTATGACCGCATCGCGTTGAACCGCTATCGCCTGTTCGGTCGCTACGACAGCTGCCTGCTGCCCTCTGCCGACCACGCCGGGCGCTTCCTCCAGGGTTGAGGCCGCGCGCTGCCTTGATGTTGCCCGGTACCGCCCCCATCTGCTGTTGAGGCCTGCCTCTGGCAGGCCTCAACGATTTCTTACCTGGGTCATGGCCCATCTGCGAGTGCCCATGCTGTCGATTCTGTCTTCCCGTCAGCGCAATGCCTTGCGCATGGCCGGGCGTTTCGTTGCGCCGTACCGCTGGCGGGTGATCGGTGCCTTGCTGGCGCTGATGTTCACCGCCGCCATCACCTTGTCGATGGGCCAGGGCATCCGCCTGCTGGTCGACCAGGGCCTGGCGACCCAGTCGCAGCAGGCGCTGAACCACTCGATCGGGCTGTTCTTCGTGCTGGTGCTGGCCCTGGCGCTGGGCACCTTCACCCGCTTCTACCTGGTGTCGTGGATCGGCGAGCGCTTCGTCGCCGATATCCGCAAGCGCGTGTTCAACCACCTGATCGGCCTGCACCCGGGTTTCTACGAGAGCAACCGTGCCTCGGAGATCCAGTCGCGGCTGACCGCCGACACCACTCTGCTGCAGACGGTGATCGGCTCCTCGCTGTCGATGGCGCTGCGCAACATCATCATGATGGTCGGCGGCATCGGCCTGCTGTTCTTCACCAACCCCAAGCTCAGCGCCATCGTCATAGTCGCGCTGCCGCTGGTGGTGGCGCCGATCCTGATCTTCGGCCGGCGGGTGCGCGCGCTGTCACGGCAGAGCCAGGATCGGGTGGCCGATGTCGGCAGCTATGTCGGCGAGACCCTGGGCCAGATCAAGACGGTGCAGGCCTACAACCACCAGGCCCAGGATCAGGCGCGCTTTGGCCAGACCGTGGAGGAGGCCTTCGACACCGCGCGCAAGCGCATCAAGCAGCGCGCCTGGCTGATTACCGTGGTCATCGTGCTGGTGCTCGGCGCGGTGGGGGTGATGCTCTGGGTCGGCGGCATGGACGTGATCGCCGGGCGCATCAGCGGCGGTGATCTGGCCGCTTTCGTGTTCTACAGCCTGATCGTCGGCATGGCCTTCGGTGCGGTCAGCGAGGTGATCGGCGAGCTGCAGAGTGCCGCCGGCGCCGCCGAGCGCATCGCCGAACTGCTGCAGACCAGCAATGCGATCAAGCCGCCGGCCGAGGATCTGTTGCAGCTGCCGGCACGGGTCAGTGGCGCCATCGAGCTGCAGGCCCTGCGTTTCGCCTATCCCTCGCGCCCCGGGCATTTCGCGGTGGACGGCATCGACCTCAAGGTGCGCGCTGGCGAAACCCTAGCCCTGGTCGGGCCGTCCGGGGCCGGCAAATCGACTCTGTTCGACCTGCTGCTGCGCTTCTTCGACCCGCAACAGGGGCGCATCCTGGTCGAGGGTCTGGCTATCGACCAACTCGACCCGGCCGACCTGCGCCGCTGCTTCGCCCTGGTCTCGCAGAACCCGGCGCTGTTCTACGGCACCGTGCTGGACAACCTGCGCTACGGCAAACCCGAGGCCAGCCAGGCCGAAGTCGAGGCGGCGGCGCGCGCGGCGCATGCCCATGAATTTATCCAGCGCCTGCCGCAGGGCTACCAGACCCACCTGGGCGATGCCGGCCTGGGGCTGTCCGGCGGCCAGCGCCAGCGCCTGGCGATTGCCCGTGCGCTGCTGGTGGATGCGCCGATCCTGCTGCTCGACGAGGCCACCAGCGCCCTCGATGCGGAAAGCGAATACCTGATCCAGCAGGCCCTGCCGCAGCTGATGAGCGGGCGCACCACCCTGGTGATCGCGCACCGCCTGGCCACGGTGAAGAGCGCTGACCGCATCGCCGTGATCGAGCATGGCAAACTGGTGGCCATCGGCAGCCACAGCGAGCTGGTAACGAGCAGTCCGCTGTATGCGCGGCTGGCCGAGCTGCAATTCAACCCCGATAGTGAAACGGTCTGAGCAGGGAGTAGCGGCAAGGTGGAAAAGGAATTCGGCGTGGTGGTGCTGGGCGGCTACGGCAACTTCGGTACGGTGATCGTGCGGCGCCTGTGTGCCATCGCCGGCATGCGCGTGTGGGTGGCCGGGCGCGACCTGGCCAAGGCCCAGGCGCTGGCGACGGAAACCGGCGCGAGTGCGCTGCAGCTGGACATGAACGCCCCCGATCTGGTCGAGCGCCTGCGCGAGCTGGGCGCCGCCATGCTGATTTCCACCGCCGGGCCATTCCAGCATCAGGACTACCGGGTGGCGCAGGCCTGCATCGCGGCGGGCCTGCATTACGCCGACCTGGCCGATGCGCGCGAGTTCGTCTGCGCAATCGGCGAGCTGGACGAGGCGGCGCGGGCGGCCGGCGTGCTGGTGTGCAGCGGCGCCAGCTCGGTACCGGCGCTGGCGGCAGGGGTGGTCGATGAGCTGCTGCCGCGCTTCTCGCGCCTGGACGAGATCTGGCATGGCATCAGTTCCTCGGAGAAGACCCCGGGCGTGTCGACCCTGGCGGCGGTGCTCAACTATTGCGGCAAGCCCTTCCAGCAGTGGCGCGACGGTCGCTGGCAGGCCGTGCACGGCTGGCAGGATCTCAGCGCCCATGACTTCGCCGCGCCACTGGGCCGGCGCTGGGTGGGCAATTGCGATATCCCCGACCTGCAACTATTCCCGGCGCGCTATCCCGGGGTACGCAGCGTACGTTTCTCTGCCGGTGTCGGCCTGCGCGTCACCCAGTTCGGTACCTGGCTGCTGTCCTGGCTGGTGCGTGGCGGCCTGCTGCGTAGTGGCGTGCCGCTGGCTGGCTTCCTGCGTCGTGGTGCGGTGGCGCTGGAGCCGTTCGGTGACGGCCTGAGCGGCATGTTCGTGCGCCTGCGCGGGCTGGATCAGGCCGGGCAGGCGCAGACCCTGTGCTGGGAACTGCAGGCCCTGCACAACGACGGGCCGAACATTCCCTGCATGGCCGCCGTGGCCCTGGCGCGCAAGCTGGCCGCCGGCACCCTGCAGACGCACGGCGCCGTGCCGTGCCTGGGCTTGCTGACGCTGGCCGAATACCTGGCCGAGCTGGATGGACTGGCCATCAGCAGCGCCTTGCGGGTGCTGCCCGAGGCCAGCGGGGCGGCATGAACGGCTACCTGCAGGTGCCCGGGCTGCGCATCTACGGCGCGCCGGTGTTCCTGCACAGCTCGCTCGGTCTGTTCGTCGGGCTCTGCCTGATCTGGGCTCAGGGGCATGGCCTGTACGGCCTGCTGGCGATCCTCTGCTACCTGGCGATCATCCTGATTCACGAGTGGGGTCACGCTTTCATTGCCCATCGCCTGGGCTTGCGGGTGTTCGCCGTGCAGCTGGGGTTCTTCCATGGCCTGTGCCATTTCCAGAAGCCGGCGGACTTCCTCGACGAGGTCAAGGTGGCCTGGGGCGGGGTGCTGGCGCAGTTCGGCGTGGCGGCCCTGGTGCTGCTGCCGGTGCCGCTGCTGGGCACGGATCTGGGCTACTACGGCCCGCTAGTGATCGTGCTCGGCTTCTTCAACCTGTTGATCGCCTGCGGCAACCTGCTGCCGGCCCGGCGCCTGGATGGCGGGCGGGCCTGGAAGATCATCGGGCTGCTCTGGAGCCGTCGCAAACGGCCCTAGAACAGGGGCATCAGTGCTCGATGCAGTGCGGATCGACTTTCGGCTTGATGGTCAGCGCCACGCCCGCCGAAGCGGCGATGATCGCGCCGATGGCCAGCCACTGCCCGGCGCCGAGGCGTTCGCCGAGGAACAGCAGGCCGGACAGCGCGGCGATGGCCGGCTCCATGCTCATCAGCACGCTGAAAGTGCGCGCCGGCAGGCGGGTCAGGGCGATCATTTCCAGGCTGTAGGGCAGGGCCGAGGACAGTACGGCAACGCCCAGGGCCACCGGCAGCAGGTCGACGGAGAACAGCGCGGCGCCGTTCTGCCAGAGGCCGATGGGGAACACCAGCAGGGCGGCGACCACGGTGCCGAAGGCCACGGTCTGCGCGCCATGCTCGGCGCCAGCCTTCTGCCCGAAGATGATGTACAGCGCCCAGCACACCCCGGCGCCCAGGGCCAGGGCCATGCCCAGTGGGTCGAGATGATCGTTGGCGCTGGTGTCCGGCAGCAGCAGCCAGAGGCCGAACACCGCCAGGGCGATCCACACGAAGTCGAGCAGGCGCCGCGATGACAGCAGGGCCAGCACCAGCGGGCCGGTGAACTCCAGGGCTACGGCGATGCCCAGCGGAATACTCTTCAGCGACAGATAGAACAGCAGGTTCATGCTGCCCAGGCTCAGGCCGTAACCCAGCAGCGACGGCCAGGCGGCCAGGTTGGCGCGGCTACGCCAGGGGCGCATGACCAGGCACAGGATCAGTGCGCCCAGGCTCAGGCGCAGGGCCGTGGTGCCTTCGGCGCCGATCAGCGGGAACAGGCCCTTGGCCAGGGAGGCGCCGCTCTGGATGGAGATCATGGCCACCAGCAGCAGGGCGATGGGCACGAGGATGGCGGTGGAGCGGGACATGGACTTATCCGTCAGCGTGACTGGTCGGTCGGAGCAGGGGGATAAAAAAACCGGCCACCGGGGCCGGTTCTTCGCAACGGCCTGACTTAACGATATTCGCAGAGGTAGGCGGTTTCCACGGCGACCTGCAGCTGGAACTTGCTGTTGGCCGGCACGGTGAACTTGTTGCCGGCGGCAAAGGTTTCCCAGTTGTCGCTGCCCGGCAGTTTGACGGTCAGGGCGCCGGCTACCACGTGCATGACTTCCAGCTGGCTGGTGCCGAATTCGTATTCGCCCGGGGCCATGACGCCGATGGTGGCCGGGCCTTCGCTCATGGTGAAACCGATGGATTTGACGGTGCCGTCGAAGTACTCGTTGACCTTGAACATGGAGGGGGCCTCGAAGGGGATAAAAAGGGCCGGCCAGTATGCCCAAGGCCGGCCGGCACGTCATCCGCTTATGTGGCGAAGATCAGCGGCAGCAGGCGTGCGGTATTGCGCGCATCCTCCAGAGCCCGGTGCTGCTGGCCCTGGAACTGCAGGCCAGCCAGTTGCAGGGCGGTATGCAGGCCCACCGCACGTTTGAGCTGGCGGGCGCTGGCAAAATCCTGCTTGAGGTTGAGGTGCGGTACCTCGCTGAGCTGGCTGTGCAGTTGCTGGCGCTGCCATTCCAGTTCCAGCTGGCGGCGGTCGTAGTCGCCCCAGCTGGCCCAGCCGGCGAGCTGGGGCAGGTGCGGCGCCAGCCAGCGCTCGAACTGCGGCCACAGCTGGTTCAGCGGCAGGGCGCCGTCGACCTGGGCCTGGCTGATATGGGTGAGTTGACGGCAGAAGCTGGTCAGGCAGGGGCGGCGCAGCGGGCGCACGAAGCGCTGGAAGTGATCCAGTTCGTGGCCGTCGGTAGCCACCAGGCTGGCGCCGATCTCGATGATTTCCATGTCTTCGATGGGCCAGCCACCTTCTTCGGTGGTGGCCTCCAGGTCGATTACCAGCCAGTGCTGCTGCATAAGCCCTCCTTGCTTGCCGCCAGTATGGTGGCGGGTCGCGGCCTTGGCAAAGCGCGATCCATACAGTTTTTCCCGCAGTTTGTGCTGGCCGGGCGGGGGCCGATACAGGCTATGCTTGGGAACCTGTAATCGAGGAGGTGGGGCATGGCAAAGGTGGCATTTATCGGTCTGGGCGTGATGGGCTTCCCCATGGCCGGGCATCTGGCGTGCGAAGGGCACGAAGTCTGCGTGTACAACCGCTCGCCGGCCAAGGTGCAGCTGTGGGAGGACGAGTTCGCCGGCGAGTCCGCACCGACGCCCCGCGAGGCTGCGCAAGGCGCCGAATTCGTGATGACCTGCGTGGGCAACGACGATGACCTGCGCAGCGTGCTGCTGGGTGCCGACGGCGCTTTCGCCGGCATGGCCGCCGGCAGCGTGCTGGTCGACCACACCACCGCTTCGGCCAATGTCGCCCGTGAACTGGCGGCCGTTGCCGCCGGCCTCGGCCTGGGCTTTCTCGATGCGCCGGTGTCCGGCGGCCAGGCCGGCGCCGAGAACGGCATGCTGACGGTGATGGTCGGTGGTGAGCAGGCCTTCTACGACCGTGCGGCGCCGGTGATCGACGCCTACGCCAAGATGATCAAGTTGATGGGCCCGGTGGGCAGCGGCCAGCTGACCAAGATGGTCAATCAGATCTGCATCGGCGGTCTGGTGCAGGGCCTGGCCGAGGCGCTGCACTTTGCCCAGAGCGCGGGACTCGACGGGCATGCGGCGATGGAAGTGATCAGCAAGGGCGCGGCGCAATCCTGGCAGCTGGAGAACCGCCACCAGAGCATGCTGGCCGGCAAGTTCGACTTCGGCTTCGCCGTGGACTGGATGCGTAAGGATCTGTCAATCGTGCTGGAAGAAGCGCGGCGCAATGGCGCGCAATTGCCGGTGACCGCGCTGGTCGATCAGTTCTACGCCGATGTGCAGGCGCTCGGCGGCGGCCGCTGGGATACCTCCAGCCTGATCGCCCGCCTCAAGCAGCGCAGCTGACCCGCCGGCGTCATTCGCCGCTTGCAGTGACGTTGTTCGTCGCTGCCGGCCTCAGGTGCGGAAGATAAAGTACACCGCGCCAAGCAGGCATAGCCCCGCCCACAGGTAGTCCAGCTTCAGCGGCTGCTGCATGACGTAGACGCTGAAGGGGACGAACACCGCCAGGGTGATGATTTCCTGCATGATCTTCAGCTGGCCGACCGACAGCTCGGTGTAACCGATGCGGTTGGCCGGCACCATGATCAGGTATTCGAAGAGGGCGATGCCCCAGCTGACCAGGGCGGCGATTACCCAGGGCTTGCTGTTCATGGTCTTCAGGTGGCCGTACCAGGCGAAGGTCATGAACACGTTGGACAGGGTGAGCAGGGCGGCGGTTTGCATCCAGACCGGCATGGCGGGTACTCAACAAGGGCAAAGCGGCAAGCCTAAACGCGCGTGAGCGCCCGGCCAAGCACCGGGCGCCAGCAGTTCGAGCGAAGGGGAAGGGTTGTGGGCAAGTGGATGCGTAATCTGGCGCTGGTCGGTCTGGCTGGCGTGCTCTGCGTGGGGAGCTGGAGTGCCTGGCAGGCGTGGCGGCAGCGCGCGGTGTGGGCCGAGTTGCAGGTGTTCGCGCCGCTGCAGGGAGCGCAGCGCTTCGCGCTCGGCGCCAACCTGCTGCAGTGGACGGGCAGCAGTCTGCAGCTGCGCGATGGGCAGCAGCCCGAGCGGGTGCTGTGGGCAACGGATGGCGGCTTTCTGGCGGCCGGGCGTGGCGTGGCGGCGGTCGAGGAGCACCGTGGCGCACTGTTCGTCGACGAGCAGCGCCAGGTGCTCTGCCGTCAGCAAACGCTGGATGGCATCGAGCAACGCCAGCAGCGCGTGCTGCTGCGCGGGCGCCTGGGCTGTGCCGACGGTTCCAGCAGCACCTACGTGCTGGTGTTCGAGGACGACGGCGAGCGCGGCGTGCGCCTGGCCGTGGCGCTGGAGGACGACAGCCTCAACCGCATCTATCTGAGCTGGCAGCGCGAGGCGGATGAGCACTTCCATGGTTTCGGCGAGCAGTTCAGCGCTTTCGACCTGGCCGGTCGGCGCCTGCCCATCCTGGTACAGGAGCAGGGCGTCGGCCGCGGCCTGCAGCCGATTACCCTGGCGGCCAACCTGACGGCGCGCGCCGGCGGCGACTGGTGGACCAGCTACGCGCCGGTGCCGCACTACCTGAGCAGCAAGGGGCGCAGTTTCTTCAGCGAGTCCACCGCCTACCAGGTGTTCGATCTGCGCGATGAGCATCGCGTGCAGCTCGAAGTGCATGCCGGGCAGCTGGCGGCACGTATCTACACGGCAGCGGATGCGCCTGGGCAGATTGCCCAGCACACGGCGGTGGTCGGGCGCATGCCGCCGCTGCCGGCCTGGACCCAGCAGGGCGCCATCGTCGGCCTGCAGGGCGGCACCCAGCGGGTGCGCGAGATCCTGCGCCAGCTCGACGAGGCCCAGGTGCCGCTGGCTGGCGTCTGGCTGCAGGACTGGGTCGGCCAGCGCACTACCAGCTTCGGCAAGCAGCTGTGGTGGAACTGGAGCCTGGACGAGCAGCACTACCCGGACTGGGCGGCGCTCAATGGCGAGCTGAAGGCCCGCGGCATTCGCAGCCTGGCCTATGTCAATCCGTTCCTGGCGGATGTAGCGGACAAGCCGGGCGCCGCCCGTAACCTGTATGCCGAGGCGCGTGAACACGGTTATCTGGTACGCGACCAGGCTGGCCAGCCGTTGGCGCTGCTCAATACCAGTTTCAGCGCCGGTCTGGTCGACCTGAGCAACCCGGCGGCGCGCCTGTGGCTCAAGCAGGTGCTGCGCGAGGAAATGCTGGCCAAGGGTTTTTCCGGCTGGATGGCCGACTTCGGCGAGGCCCTGCCGTTCGAGGCGCAACTGGCCAGCGGCGAGTCGGCAGCGCTGGTACATAACCGCTTCCCGGAAGACTGGGCGCGGTTCAACCGCGAGCTGCTGGAAGAGGCGGGGGGCGAGGGCGAGCTGTTCTTCTTCATACGCTCGGCCTTCAGCCGCAGCCCGGGCCTGACCACCAGCCTGTGGGCCGGCGATCAACTGGTGACATGGGATGCCCAGGACGGCCTGCACAGTGCGCTGCTGGGCATGCTGTCCGGCGGGTTGTCCGGTTTCAGCCTCAATCACAGCGATACCGGCGGCTATACCACCATCAGCAACCCGCTCAAGGACTACCACCGCGACCAGGAACTGCTGCTGCGCTGGATGGAGTTCTCCGCCTTCACCAGTCTGCTGCGCAGCCACGAGGGCAACCGTCCGGAGGCCAACCAGCAGGTCTACAGCTCGCCGCAGAATCTGGCGCAGTTCGCCCGCTGCGCGAAGATCTTCGCCGCCCTGGCGCCTTACCGCCAGCAACTGATGGCGCAGGCCGCGCGTAGCGGCATGCCGCTGCTGCGCCCGTTGTGGCTGCAGTATCCGGGCGATCCGGCCGGACAGCAGGCACTGCCGCGCAGCTTCATGCTCGGTGACCAACTGCTGGTGGCGCCTGTGCTCGAGCCGGGCGTCAGTGAACTGGAGGTGTTGCTGCCGGCCGGCGCCTGGGTGCACCTGTGGTCGGGCAAGCGCTTCCAGGCCCAGGCGGGCGAGACGGTGCGCGTGGCGGTGCCGATCGGTCAGCCGGCGGTGTTCTATCCAGAGGGCTCGCCGCTGGCGCCAAGCCTGGCGGCGCTACGCGAAATCAAGTGACGGAAGGGGTGCCGATAGCCGCGCGTAGGCGTTAAGATCGCCGCCGTTCGGTTCATGAGAGCTCTTCATGGAGTGTCGTGCCGGCTGCGGTGCCTGTTGCATCGCGCCTTCCATCAGTTCGCCCATTCCCGGTATGCCCAATGGCAAGGCCGCGGGAGAGCGCTGCCTGCACCTGACCCCGACCTCGCTCTGCGCCATTTTCGGCCAACCCGAGCGTCCGGCCGTCTGTGCGGCCTTCGGCGCCGATCCGGAGGTCTGCGGCGACAGTCGCGAGGAGGCCATTTGTCTGCTCGGTTGGCTGGAGCACGCCACCGCCTGAGCGGCCAAGCATTCTGTGCTCGCCGGCAGCGCTGCCGGCGGGCCTATTTCACCAAGGAGCAATGATGATTTCGTTGAGTCGCGCGGCCGCAGCCTGTGGCCTGAGTCTGCTGGCAAGCACCCTGGCGCATGCCGAAGACTGGCAGCTGGCCAAGGACGAGGATGGCATCCGCATCTACCTGAGCGCTGTCGAAGGCTCCAAGTACAAGGCTTACCGTGGCGTGACCACGATCAAGAGTGACGTGGCCAAGCTGCGCGCCCTGCAGGAAGACGTCCAGGGTTCCTGCGCCTGGATTCACGCCTGCGCCGAGCAGAGCCTGCTCAAGCATGAAGGCAACCAGAGCTGGGTGTACACCCGCTTCGAAATGCCCTGGCCGGTAACCGCGCGCGATTCGATCCTGCACGTGGTGACCGTGGAGAACGCCGATGGCAGCCTGGTGCGCAAGCTGGACGGGCAGCCGACCTTCAAGCCGCAGGACAAGGACTACGTGCGCGTGGCCAGCCTGGAAGGCTCGTGGATCTTCGTGCCGAAGGGCACTGGCGAAGTGGAAGTGACCTACCAGGTGCACACCGAGCCGGGCGGCAGCGTGCCGTCCTGGCTGGCCAACAGCTTCGTGGTGGATGCGCCGTTCAACACCCTGAATGCGCTGCGGGCCAAGGCTGAAGGCCGCTGATAGTGGGCTGAAATGAAAAAAGGCTGCCAATTGGCAGCCTTTTTTCTTGCTGGAGTGGCGCTTACTTGCGCTTGTCCAGGGCGACGAAGTCGCGTTGCTCGTAGCCGGTGTACAGCTGGCGCGGACGGCCGATCTTGTACGGGCTGGAGAGCATTTCCTTCCAGTGCGAGATCCAGCCGACAGTGCGCGACAGGGCGAAGATCACGGTGAACATGCTGGTCGGAATGCCGATCGCCTTGAGGATGATCCCCGAGTAGAAGTCGACGTTCGGGTACAGGTTGCGTTCCTTGAAGTACGGATCGGTGAGGGCGATCTCTTCCAGGCGCATGGCCAGTTCCAGCTGCGGATCGTTGGTGATGCCCAGCTCGCCGAGCACTTCGTCGCAGGTCTTCTTCATCACGGTGGCGCGCGGGTCGCGGTTCTTGTAGACGCGGTGACCGAAGCCCATCAGCTTGAACGGGTCGTTCTTGTCCTTGGCCTTGGCGATGAACTTGTCGATGTTCTCGACACTGCCGATCTCGTCCAGCATGGTCAGTACGGCTTCGTTGGCGCCGCCGTGTGCCGGGCCCCACAGTGCGGCGATGCCGGCGGCGATACAGGCGAACGGGTTGGCACCCGAAGAGCCGGCCAGACGGACGGTCGAAGTGGAAGCGTTCTGTTCATGGTCGGCGTGCAGGACGAAGATACGATCCATTGCCTTGGCCAGTACCGGGCTGATTGGTTTGATCTCGCACGGGGTGTTGAACATCATGTGCAGGAAGTTTTCCGCGTAGTTCAGGTCGTTGCGCGGATACATCATCGGCTGGCCCATGGAGTACTTGTAGGCCATGGCAGCGATGGTCGGCATCTTGGCGATCAGGCGCATGGCCGATACTTCACGATGCTGCGGGTTATTGATGTCCAGGGAGTCGTGGTAGAAGGCGGAGAGGGCGCCGACCACGCCGCACATGATGGCCATCGGGTGGGCATCGCGGCGGAAGCCGTTGAAGAAGCTCTTCAGTTGCTCGTGAACCATGGTGTGGTTCTTGATGGTGCTGACGAACTTGGCCTTTTCCTCTGCGGTCGGCAGTTCGCCGTTCAGCAGCAGGAAGCAGGTTTCCAGGTAGTCGGACTTCTCGGCCAGTTGCTCGATCGGGTAGCCGCGATGCAGCAGGATGCCTTGGTCGCCGTCGATATAGGTGATTTTCGACTCGCAAGAGGCGGTCGACATAAAGCCAGGATCAAATGTGAAGCGACCCGTGGCGGTTAAGCCCCGTACGTCAACTACATCGGGACCAACGGTGCCGGTCAGAACGGGCAGCTCTACGGGGGCATTGCCCTCGATGATCAACTGCGCTTTTTTGTCAGCCATGTGCGGCCTCCTGTTTATGCTTGAAATCATCAGACAGCCCCCCACGCAGGGCCCGGGACACTATAGAGACATAAATTCGAATGTCAATTTGCGCGAAGCCAGACGGCAGACGGGTTCCAGCCCTGTTTCGGGGCGTCCGAAGTGCTGCTAATACGTCATTTATTTAACTGGTGCAATCCGCTTTTAGCGAAGGGTGGCGCGTTGTCATTAGTAACCTAACTGTCTATACTCTGCGCCCGGCCGTCAGGGGCTTTAGGGCCTGCATTCTGGCGGTTGGCACTCCCTTGGTGAGGGGTACCTGACCAGTGCACTTCCCGACAACTTGCCCTGTTTGTTTGGGGCCTCTAGTGTGAAAAAAGCCGTGAATAGCCAACGACCTGTAAACCTAGATCTCAGGACTATAAAACTCCCGATCACCGCTTATACGTCCATTCTGCACCGTATTTCCGGGGTCATTCTCTTTCTCGGCCTTGCCGTGCTGCTGTTCGCACTCGACAAGTCGCTGAGCTCCGAGGAAGGCTTCGCAGCAGTCAAGGCGTGTCTGACCAGTCCGCTGGCCAAGCTGATTATCTGGGGCCTGTTGTCCGCTCTGCTGTATCACCTGGTGGCCGGTGTGCGCCATCTCATCATGGACATGGGTGTCGGTGAGTCGCTGGAAGGCGGCAAGCTGGGCTCGAAAATCGTCATCGTCGTATCCGTGGTGGTGATCGTGCTGGCGGGGGTGTGGGTATGGTAACCAACGTAACGAACTTCTCTCGTTCGGGCCTCTACGACTGGATGGCGCAGCGCGTTTCTGCAGTCGTTCTCGCGGCTTATTTCCTTTTTCTGATCGGCTTCCTCGTGGTGAATCCGGGCCTCGGCTATGCCGAATGGCACGCGCTGTTCGCTCACACGGCGATGCGCATCTTCAGTCTGCTGGCCCTGGTGGCCCTCGGCGTACACGCCTGGGTCGGTATGTGGACCATTTCTACCGACTACCTGACGCCGATGGCGCTGGGCAAGTGGGCGACTGTCGTGCGTTTCCTGTTCCAGGCGCTTTGCGGTATCGCGATGTTCGCGTACTTCGTCTGGGGCGTGCAGATTCTCTGGGGTGTCTGATCCATGTCTAGCATTCGTACTCTTTCCTATGACGCCATCATCGTTGGTGGCGGCGGTGCCGGCATGCGTGCCGCGCTGCAACTGGCCCAGGGCGGCCACAAGACTGCCGTTGTAACCAAGGTCTTCCCGACCCGTTCGCACACTGTATCCGCCCAGGGCGGCATCACCTGTGCCATTGCATCGGCCGACCCGAACGACGATTGGCGCTGGCACATGTACGACACCGTCAAGGGTTCCGACTACATCGGTGACCAGGACGCGATCGAGTACATGTGTTCCGTCGGCCCGGAAGCCGTGTTCGAGCTCGAGCACATGGGCCTGCCGTTCTCCCGTACCGAGCAAGGCCGCATCTACCAGCGTCCGTTCGGTGGTCAGTCCAAGGGGCCGGATAATCCGTCCGTCCAGGCTGCCCGTACCTGCGCTGCAGCTGACCGTACCGGTCACGCCCTGCTGCACACCCTGTACCAGGCCAACCTGAAGGCCGGCACCTCGTTCCTCAACGAGTGGTACGCCGTCGACCTGGTGAAGAACCAGGATGGTGCTATCGTCGGCATCATCGCCATCTGCATCGAAACCGGCGAAACCGTCTACATCCGCTCCAAAGCCGTGGTTCTGGCCACCGGCGGTGCTGGTCGTATCTACGCCTCCACCACCAACGCCCTGATCAACACCGGTGACGGCGTGGGCATGGCCCTGCGTGCTGGCGTGCCGGTGCAGGACATCGAAATGTGGCAGTTCCACCCGACCGGTATTGCCGGCGCTGGTGTACTGGTTACCGAGGGTTGCCGCGGTGAAGGTGGTTACCTGATCAACGCCCATGGCGAGCGCTTCATGGAGCGTTACGCTCCGAACGCCAAAGACCTGGCCGGCCGCGACGTAGTTGCTCGTTCCATGGTCAAGGAAGTGATCGCCGGCAATGGCTGTGGCCCGGACAAGGATCACGTGCTGCTGAAGCTCGACCACCTCGGCGAAGAAGTGCTGCACAGCCGCCTGCCGGGCATCTGCGAACTGTCCAAGACCTTCGCTCACGTCGACCCGGTCGTCGCTCCGGTTCCGGTCATCCCGACCTGCCACTACATGATGGGCGGCGTTGCCACCAACATTCATGGCCAGGCCATCACCCAGGACGCCAACGGCAACGACAAGATCATCGACGGTCTGTTCGCTGTAGGTGAAGTTGCTTGCGTATCGGTACACGGTGCCAACCGTCTGGGCGGCAACTCGCTGCTCGACCTGGTGGTATTCGGCCGCGCTGCTGGCCTGCACCTGGAAAAAGCGCTGAAAGAAGGCGTGGAAGTCCGTGGCGCCAGCGAGACCGACATCGAGCAGTCGCTCAAGCGTCTGTCCGGCGTCAACCAGCGCAGCACTGGCGAAGACGTGGCTCCGCTGCGTAAAGAGCTGCAGCAGTGCATGCAGAACTACTTCGGCGTATTCCGTACCGGCGAATACATGAAGAAGGGCATCACCCAACTGGCCGACCTGCGTGAGCGGATCGCCAACGTCAAGATCGCCGACAAGAGCCAGGCCTTCAACACCGCGCGCATCGAAGCGCTGGAGCTGCAGAACCTGCTGGAAGTGGCCGAGGCCACTGCCATCGCCGCCGATACCCGTACCGAGTCCCGTGGCGCCCACGCCCGCGAAGACTACGAGGATCGCGACGACACCAACTGGCTGTGCCACTCCCTGTACTTCCCGGGTGAGAAACGTGTTGCCAAGCGCGCCGTCAACTTTGCGCCGAAGACCGTTCCTGCTTTTGAACCCAAAGTACGTACTTATTAAGGGTGGCCACCATGTCTCTTGGTAAAACTTTGCAAGTCAGCGTTTATCGCTACAACCCGGAAAAGGACGCCGCGCCGTTCATGCAGGACTTCAACGTCGAGATCGACGGTAAAGACCTGATGGTGCTGGACGTACTGGCCCTGATCAAGGAACAGGACGAGGGCTTCTCCTACCGTCGTTCCTGCCGTGAAGGCGTGTGCGGTTCCGACGGCATGAACATCAGCGGCAAGAACGGCCTGGCCTGCATCACCCCGATCTCCACCGTGGTGAAGGGCAACAAGCTGGTAATTCGTCCGCTGCCGGGTCTGCCGGTCATTCGTGACCTGGTCGTCGACATGAGCATCTTCTACAAGCAGTACGAGAAGGTGCAGCCGTTCCTGCAGAACGATACGCCGGCTCCGGCCATCGAGCGTCTGCAGAGCCCGGAAGAGCGCGAGAAGCTGGATGGTCTGTACGAGTGCATTCTGTGCGCGTGCTGCTCGACTTCCTGCCCGTCCTTCTGGTGGAACCCCGACAAGTTCCTCGGTCCCGCTGCGCTGCTGCAGGCCTACCGCTTCCTGGCCGACAGCCGTGACACCAAGACCGCCGAGCGCCTGGCCTCGCTGGACGACCCGTTCAGCGTGTTCCGCTGCCGCGGCATCATGAACTGCGTGAACGTCTGCCCGAAGGGTCTCAACCCGACCAAGGCAATCGGCCACGTACGCAACATGCTGCTGCAGAGCGGTACCTGATTCAGTTGTAGCTCGACCCGTAACACCTGCGGCAGCGGCGTAACTCCGCTGTCGCAGTAAAACTCGAAGCGCAGCCCACAAAGCCGCGTTTCTTACTTGAAAAGATTTTGACGACCAGCAGGGGCATCCGGGCTGGTGCCCGGACTATCTGCGGGATCCGTAGTGGCTTACCAGGTCGCTGCTTTAGGACTATGAATGGCCCAGCTACGGCTTCTACGCCGGTGGTGTCCCCTTACCGAGGGTGACCAAGCATGCAAGAAAGCGTGATGCAGCGCATGTGGGACAGTGCCCACCTATCCGGTGGTAACGCTGCCTACGTGGAAGAGCTCTATGAGCTCTACCTGCACGATCCCAACGCTGTGCCAGAAGAGTGGCGCACCTATTTCCAGAAGTTGCCGACTGACGGCAACGCCGCCACAGACGTCTCGCACTCAACAGTCCGCGATCATTTCGTGCTGCTGGCGAAAAACCAGCGCCGCGCTCAACCGGTTTCCGCCGGGAGCGTCAGCAGCGAGCACGAGAAGAAGCAGGTGGAAGTCCTGCGCCTGATCCAGGCCTATCGCATGCGCGGCCACCAGGCTTCGACGCTCGACCCGCTGGGGTTGTGGAAGCGTCCGGCTCCGGCTGACCTGGCGGTCAACCACTATGGTCTGACCAACGCCGACCTCGACACCACCTTCCGTACCGGTGAGCTTTACATCGGCAAGGAAGAGGCGACTCTACGGGAAATCCACGAGGCGCTGCAGCAGACATATTGTCGCACCATCGGTGCCGAGTTCACCCACATCGTCGATTCCGAGCAACGCAAGTGGTTCCAGCAGCGTCTGGAAAGCGTACGCGGCCGTCCGGCATTCTCCACCGAAGTGCAGAGTCACCTGCTCGAGCGCCTGACTGCGGCCGAAGGCCTGGAAAAGTACCTGGGCACCAAGTACCCGGGCACCAAGCGTTTCGGCCTGGAGGGTGGCGAGAGCCTGATCCCGCTGCTGGACGAGATCATCCAGCGCTCCGGCTCCTACGGCACCAAGGAAATCGTCATCGGCATGGCCCACCGCGGCCGTCTGAACGTACTGGTCAACACCTTCGGCAAGAACCCGCGCGACCTGTTCGACGAGTTCGAAGGCAAGAAGACCGAAGGTCTGTCCTCCGGTGACGTGAAATACCACCAGGGCTTCTCGTCCAACGTCATGACTCCGGGTGGCGAAGTGCACCTGGCGCTGGCGTTCAACCCATCGCACCTGGAGATCGTCTCCCCGGTGGTCGAGGGTTCGGTACGTGCCCGCCAGGATCGCCGCAGCGACCCGAGCGGCGACAGCGTGCTGCCGATTTCCATCCACGGTGACGCGGCATTCGCCGGTCAGGGCGTGGTCATGGAAACCTTCCAGATGTCGCAGACCCGCGGCTACAAGACTGGCGGCACCATCCACCTGGTAATCAACAACCAGGTCGGCTTCACCACCAGCCGTCCGGAAGACTCGCGCTCCACCGAGTACTGCACCGACGTGGCGAAGATGATCCAGGCGCCGATCTTCCATGTGAATGGCGATGATCCGGAAGCCGTGCTGTTCGTCACCCAGCTGGCCGTCGACTACCGCATGCAGTTCAAGCGCGACGTGGTCATCGACTTGGTCTGCTACCGCCGCCGCGGCCACAACGAGGCCGACGAGCCGAGCGGCACCCAGCCGCTGATGTACCAGCAGATCGCCAAGCAGCGCACCACCCGGGAGCTGTATGCCGAGAGCCTGGTGCAGGCTGGTCGCGTCTCCGACGAGGCGGTAAAAGCCAAGATCGACGAGTACCGCAACGCCCTGGACAACGGCCAGCATGTGGTCAAGAGCCTGGTCAAGGAGCCGAACAAGGAGCTGTTCGTCGACTGGCGTCCGTACCTGGGCCATGCCTGGACCGCCCGTCACGACACCCGTTGCGAGCTGAAGACCCTGCAGGATCTGGCCGGCAAGCTGCTCGAACTGCCGGAAGGCCTGGTGCTGCAGCGTCAGGTGGCCAAAGTCCTGGAAGACCGGGTCAAGATGACCGCCGGTGCCATGCCGATCAACTGGGGCTACGCCGAGAACCTGGCCTACGCCACCCTGCTGCAAGCTGGCCACCCGGTGCGTATCACCGGTCAGGACGTCGGTCGCGGCACCTTCTCGCACCGCCACGCGGCGCTGCACAACCAGAAGGACGCCAGCACCTACCTGCCGCTGCAGAACCTGTTCGAAGGCCAACCGAAGTTCGAACTGTATGACTCCTTCCTCTCGGAAGAGGCCGTGCTGGCTTTCGAATACGGCTACGCCACCACCATGCCCAATGCACTGGTGATCTGGGAAGCGCAGTTCGGCGACTTCGCCAACGGCGCCCAGGTGGTGTTCGACCAGTTCATCTCCAGCGGCGAGCACAAGTGGGGCCGTCTGTGCGGCCTGACCATGCTGCTGCCGCACGGTTATGAAGGGCAGGGCCCGGAGCACAGCTCCGCACGCCTGGAGCGTTACCTGCAACTGTGTGCCGAGCACAACATGCAGGTCTGCGTACCGACCACCCCGGCGCAGATCTACCACTTGCTGCGTCGTCAGGTGATCCGTCCGCTGCGCAAGCCGCTGGTCGTGCTGACTCCCAAGTCGCTGCTGCGCCACCCGCTGGCCATCTCGACCCTGGAAGATCTGGCCGAAGGCTCGTTCCAGACCGTCATTCCCGAGATCGATAACATCGATCCGAAGAAGGTCGAGCGCCTGATCCTGTGCAGCGGCAAGGTCTACTACGACCTGCTGGCCAAGCGCCGTGCAGAGGGCCGTGAAGACATCGCCATCGTGCGCATCGAGCAGCTCTATCCGTTCCCGGAGGACGACCTGGCCGAGATTCTGGCTCCGTACAAGAATCTCAAGCACATCGTCTGGTGCCAGGAAGAGCCGATGAACCAGGGCGCCTGGTATTGCAGCCAGCACCACATGCGGCGTGTCGCTTCCGCGCACAAGAAAGGCCTGTTCCTCGAGTACGCCGGCCGCGATGCTTCGGCAGCGCCGGCCTGCGGTTACGCCTCGATGCACGCCGAACAGCAGGAAAAACTGCTGAGCGACGCCTTTACTGTTTAACGCCTTCGCGTAGCGAGGCGGCGGCACGGGTCGTCGCCTCCTTGAAGAAAACGAATTTAAGGAACACAGAGAATGGCTATCGAGATCAAAGCCCCAACCTTCCCGGAATCGGTTGCCGACGGCACCGTGGCTACCTGGCACAAGAAGCCGGGCGATGCGGTCAAGCGCGATGAGCTGATCGTCGACATCGAAACCGACAAGGTGGTGATGGAAGTACTCGCCGAAGCCGACGGCGTTCTCGCCGAAATCGTCAAGAACGAAGGCGACACCGTGCTCTCCGGCGAGCTGCTGGGCAAGCTGGGTGCGGCTGGCGCCGCCGTTGCCGCAGCCCCGGCTGCGGCCGCCCCGGTTGCCGCTGCTGCAGCCGCTCCGGCCGCTGGCGATGACGATGCGATCCTCTCGCCTGCGGCGCGCAAGATCGCCGAAGAAGGCGGTATCGATCCGAACAGCATCACCGGCACCGGCAAAGGTGGTCGCGTCACCAAGGAAGACGCTGTGGCTGCCGTCGCTGCCAAGAAATCCGCTCCGGCTCCGGCTGCCAAGCCGGCTGCTCCGGCCGCCGAAGCCCCGGTGTTCGCCACCGGCGACCGCGTCGAGAAGCGCGTGCCGATGACCCGCCTGCGCGCCAAGGTCGCCGAGCGCCTGGTCGAAGCCCAGTCGACCATGGCCATGCTGACCACCTTCAACGAAGTCGACATGCACGAAGTCATGGCGCTGCGTTCGAAGTACAAGGATCTGTTCGAGAAGACCCACAATGGCGTGCGCCTGGGCTTCATGTCGTTCTTCGTCAAGGCAGCTGTCGAGGCGCTGAAGCGCTTCCCGGCGGTCAATGCCTCGATCGACGGCAACGACATCGTCTACCACGGCTATCAGGACATCGGCGTGGCCGTGTCCAGCGACCGTGGCCTGGTGGTTCCGGTACTGCGCAACGCCGAGCTGATGAGCCTGGCCGAAGTCGAGAACGGCATCGCCACCTTCGGCAAGAAGGCCCGTGACGGCAAGCTGTCGATCGAGGAAATGACCGGCGGCACCTTCACCATCACCAACGGTGGTACCTTCGGTTCGATGATGTCGACCCCGATCGTCAACCCGCCGCAGGCCGCGATCCTCGGCATGCACAACATCATCCAGCGTCCGGTGGCCATCAACGGCCAGGTCGTGATCCGCCCGATGATGTATCTGGCGCTGTCCTACGATCACCGTCTGATCGACGGCAAGGAAGCAGTGAGCTTCCTGGTAACCATCAAGAACCTGCTGGAAGACCCGGCTCGCCTGCTGCTGGACATCTGACCCAGGGCTGCGCAACAAGGCGGCTCCCACAAGGAGTCGCCCGGTTTTATTCGAGAAGGAATGAGTTATGACCCAGAAATTCGACGTGGTAGTGATTGGCGCTGGCCCAGGGGGCTATGTGGCCGCCATCAAGGCCGCGCAACTCGGGCTGAAGACCGCCTGCATCGAGAAGTATCAGGACAAGGACGGCAAGGTCGCCCTGGGCGGTACCTGCCTGAACGTCGGTTGCATTCCGTCGAAGGCGCTGCTGGACAGCTCCTACAAGTACCATGAGGCCCACGAGGGCTTCAAAGTTCATGGCATCGAGGCCAAGGGCGTCACCATCGACGTACCGCAGATGGTCGCGCGCAAGAACACCATCATCAAGAACCTGACTGGCGGCGTTGCCGGCCTGTTCAAGGCCAACGGCGTGACCCTGCTGGAAGGCCACGGCAAGCTGCTGGCCGGCAAGAAGGTCGAAGTCACCGGTACTGATGGCAAGGTAGAAGTCGTCGAAGCCGAGAACGTGATCCTGGCTTCCGGCTCCAAACCGGTCGACATCCCGCCGGCCCCGGTCGATCAGGACGTGATCGTCGATTCCACCGGCGCCCTGGAATTCCAGGCTGTGCCGAAGAAGCTGGGCGTGATCGGCGCCGGCGTCATCGGTCTGGAGCTGGGCTCGGTATGGGCCCGCCTGGGCGCCGAAGTCACCGTGCTGGAAGCCATGGACAAGTTCCTCGCTGCCGCCGACGAGCAGATCTCCAAGGAAGCCCTGAAGATCCTCAGCAAGCAGGGCCTGGACATCCGTCTGGGTGCCCGCGTCACCGGCAGCGAAGTGAAGAAGAAGCAGGTGACTGTGACCTTCACCGACGCCACTGGCGAGCAGAAGCTGACCTTCGACAAGCTGATCGTAGCGGTCGGCCGTCGCCCGGTGACCACCAACCTGCTGGCCGCCGACAGCGGCGTGACCCTGGACGAGCGTGGCTTCATCTTCGTCAACGACCAGTGCGAAACCAGCGTCCCGGGCGTCTACGCCATCGGTGACGTGGTACGTGGCGCCATGCTGGCGCACAAGGCTTCGGAAGAGGGCGTGATGGTTGCCGAGCGCATCAAGGGCCACAAGGCTCAGATGAACTACGACCTGATCCCGTCGGTGATCTACACCCACCCGGAAATCGCCTGGGTCGGCAAGACCGAGCAGCAGCTGAAAGGCGAGGGCGTTGAAATCAACGTCGGTACCTTCCCGTTCGCCGCCAGCGGCCGTGCCATGGCTGCCAACGACACCGCCGGCCTGGTCAAGGTCATCGCCGATGCCAAGACCGACCGCGTGCTGGGCGTGCATGTGATCGGCCCGAGCGCTGCCGAGCTGGTGCAGCAGGGTGCCATCGGCATGGAATTCGGCACCAGTGCCGAAGACCTGGGCATGATGGTGTTCTCGCACCCGACTCTGTCCGAGGCGTTGCACGAAGCGGCCCTGGCGGTGAATGGCCACGCCATCCACATCGCCAACCGCAAGAAGCGCTAAGGCCATACCGCATGCGGCGCCTTGCCAGGCAGGGCGCCACACCGCAGTAACAACCACGGCGCACGGCCCGCGGCTGGTCTTACCAGACCGGTCGCAGGAATGTTCGCCGGACTGCTAACCAGTGCAGTCACAGGTGGCGCGGCGCCTCGAGCGCAGCGCCGAAATGCGCAATACCTAAACGAAGAACGGTAGATAAGCATGAATCTTCACGAGTATCAGGGTAAGCAGCTGTTCGCTGAGTACGGCCTGCCGGTTTCCACTGGCTACGCTGTTGACACCCCGGAAGAAGCGGCTGCGGCCTGCGAAAAGATCGGTGGCAGCGAGTGGGTTGTCAAAGCCCAGGTGCACGCCGGTGGCCGCGGTAAAGCGGGCGGCGTCAAGCTGGTCAAGAACAAGGAAGACGCCAAGGCGTTCGCCGCCCAGTGGCTGGGCAAGCGTCTGGTGACCTACCAGACTGACGCCAATGGCCAGCCGGTCAGCAAGATCCTGGTCGAGTCGTGCACCGACATCGACAAGGAGCTGTACCTCGGCGCCGTCGTCGACCGTTCCAGCCGCCGTATCGTGTTCATGGCTTCCACCGAAGGTGGCGTGGACATCGAGAAAGTCGCCCACGAGACTCCCGAGAAGATCCTCAAGGCCACTATCGATCCGCTGGTCGGCGCTCAGCCGTACCAGGGCCGCGACCTGGCTTTCCAGCTGGGCCTGAAAGGCGACCAGATCAAGCAGTTCACCCACATCTTCGTTGGCCTGGCCAAGCTGTTCCAGGACTACGACCTGGCTCTGCTGGAAGTGAACCCGCTGGTGATCAAGAAAGACGGCAACCTGCACTGCCTGGACGCCAAGATCAACATCGACGCCAACGCCATGTACCGTCAGCCCAAGCTGCGCGCCATGCACGACCCGTCCCAGGACGACGCCCGTGAAGCCCATGCGCAGAAGTGGGAACTGAACTACGTCGCGCTGGAAGGCAACATCGGTTGCATGGTCAACGGTGCCGGCCTGGCCATGGGTACCATGGACATCGTCAACCTGCACGGCGGCAAGCCGGCCAACTTCCTCGACGTCGGTGGCGGTGCTACCAAAGAGCGCGTGACCGAAGCCTTCAAGATCATCCTGTCCGACAGCAACGTGGCTGCCGTTCTGGTCAACATCTTCGGCGGCATCGTGCGCTGCGACATGATTGCCGAAGGCATCATCGGCGCGGTCAAAGAAGTTGGCGTGAAGATCCCGGTCGTGGTTCGCCTGGAAGGCAACAACGCCGAGCTCGGCGCCAAGGTACTGGCCGACAGCGGCCTGAACATCATCGCGGCTACCAGCCTCACCGACGCTGCCCAGCAGGTCGTCAAAGCCGCGGAGGGCAAGTAATGAGCGTCCTGATCAACAAAGACACCAAAGTCATCTGCCAGGGTTTCACCGGTAGCCAGGGTACTTTCCACTCCGAACAAGCCATCGCCTACGGCACCAAGATGGTTGGCGGCGTGACCCCGGGCAAGGGCGGCACCACTCACCTGGGCCTGCCGGTGTTCAACACCGTTCGCGAAGCCGTTGAAGCCACTGGCGCCGACGCTTCGGTGATCTACGTTCCGGCTCCGTTCTGCAAGGACTCGATCCTGGAAGCGGCCTACGGCGGCATCAAGCTGATCGTGTGCATCACCGAAGGCATCCCGACCCTCGACATGCTCGACGCCAAGGTCAAGTGTGACGAGCTGGGCGTACGCCTGATCGGCCCGAACTGCCCGGGCGTGATCACTCCCGGCGAGTGCAAGATCGGCATCATGCCGGGCCACATCCACCTGCCAGGCAAAGTAGGCATCGTGTCGCGTTCCGGCACCCTGACCTATGAAGCCGTGAAGCAGACCACTGACGCCGGTTTCGGTCAGTCCACCTGCGTCGGTATCGGTGGCGACCCCATCCCGGGCTCCAACTTCATCGACATCCTCAAGCTGTTCCAGGCTGACCCGAAGACCGAGGCGATCGTGATGATCGGCGAGATCGGCGGTTCCGCTGAAGAAGAAGCTGCTGCCTTCATCAAGGCCAACGTGACCAAGCCGGTGGTGTCCTACATCGCTGGCGTCACCGCGCCGCCCGGCAAGCGCATGGGCCACGCCGGCGCCATCATCTCCGGTGGTAAAGGCACCGCGGACGAGAAGTTCGCTGCCCTGCAGGATGCCGGTGTGAAAACCGTGCGTTCGCTGGCCGACATCGGCAAGGCCCTGGCCGAGCTGACCGGCTGGGAAGTCAAGAAAGCCTGAGGCTGACTTGATCTGAAAAAGGCCACCTTCGGGTGGCCTTTTTTATTGCTGTCTATCTGGTCAGAAAATTGTGCTGGAGCGACAGATTATTGCGTCTGATCGACAGCCCGACCGCTGTCAGCCGCGGCCTGCGAAGAAAATCGTTAGGCTTGCAACTATTTTCCCGGCGAAGCCCCACAAGGGCTGGCGGCGGGTACCCGTGAACGGCCTGAACCGGGCGGCTCACCCTTCCTGAACTCAAAGGAAACCTGCGTTTTCTCCCTGTTTTCCTGCCTGTGGTACTTCCCGCTATGACCCGTTTGAAAGGCCTGGATCTTCTGGCCCTTGGTTTCATGACTTTTGCCCTGTTCGTCGGCGCCGGCAACATCATCTTCCCGCCCATCGTCGGCCTGCAGGCCGGTCCCCACGTGTGGATGGCCGCCCTCGGTTTCCTGATCACTGCCGTCGGCCTGCCGGTGGTCACCGTGATTGCCCTGGCCAAGGTCGGTGGTGCGATGGACAGCCTGAGCAGCCCGATCGGCAAGACCGCCGGGGTAATCCTCGCTGCCGTCTGCTACCTGTCGGTGGGCCCGCTGTTCGCCACCCCGCGTACCGCCACCGTGTCCTTCGAGGTTGGCCTGGCGCCGCTGACCGGCCACGGCGCGCTGCCGCTGTTCCTCTACAGCCTGGTGTATTTCGCCGTGGTGCTGGCCGTGTCGCTGTATCCGGGCCGTCTGCTCGATAGCGTTGGCCGTGTACTGGCGCCGCTGAAGATAGTCGCGCTGCTGATCCTCGGCATCGCCGCCTTCATGCTGCCGCTGGGCGAGATCGGTGAAGCCACCGCGGCCTACCAGGCCGCGCCGTTCTCTCAGGGCTTCATCAATGGCTACCTGACCATGGATACCCTCGGCGCGCTGGTGTTCGGCATCGTCATCGTCAACGCCATCCGCTCGCGTGGCGTCGAATCGCCACGTCTGATCACCCGTTACGCGATCATCGCCGGGCTGATCGCCGGCCTTGGCCTGGCCCTGGTCTACCTCAGCCTGTTCCGCCTGGGCGCCGGCAGCCATGCCATTGCCGGCGACGCCACCAATGGCGCGGCGGTGCTGCATGCTTATGTGCAGCACACTTTCGGCGATCTCGGCAGCGTCTTCCTCGCCGTGCTGATCTCGCTGGCCTGCCTGGTTACCGCCGTAGGTCTGACCTGCGCCTGTGCCGAATACTTCAGCCGCCTGTTGCCGCTGTCCTACCGCGCGCTGGTGGTGCTGCTCGCCGGCTTCTCGCTGCTGGTCTCCAACCTCGGCCTGGCCACCCTGATCCAGGTCTCGGTGCCGGTGCTGACGGCCATCTACCCGCCGTGCATCGTGCTGGTGGCGCTGAGTTTCTGCTGGGGCTTCTGGCATTCGCCGGGGCGCATCGTCGCGCCGGCCATGGCCCTGGCCTTGCTGTTCGGCCTGGCAGATGGCCTTAATGCGGCCGGCCTGGAACAGCTGGTGCCGGACGTGCTGGCCCAGCTGCCGCTGGCCCAGCAGGGCCTGGGCTGGCTGGTGCCGGTGGTGCTGTTCACCTTGTTGTTGATGGCTGTCGATCGTCTGCTCGGCGAGCCGCAAACCGAAGCGGCCTGAGCTGAGAGTGCTCTGCGGCGCGTCTTTTGGCGCGCCACGCGGCGTTTTTGGCCGTTCTGCCACGACTTGCCGATTGCTGCCGGCCGGGCTCTGCCGGACAATCTCTGCGAGTTCTTCCGGTAGCCAGCCATCATGTCGCAAGCCATCTTCTTCGCCCACGCCAACGGTTTTCCCTCGGCCACCTACGGCAAGCTGTTCGCCGCCCTGGCGCCGGACTACCAGGTGCAGCACCTGGAGCAGCACGGCCATGACCCGCGCTTCCCGGTGGACGACAACTGGGAAAACCTGGTGGCGGAGCTGATCACCCATCTCGAACAGCAGGCACAGCCGGTGTGGGGCGTCGGCCACTCGCTGGGCGGCGTGCTGCACTACCACGCGGCGCTGCGCCGGCCCGAGTTGTACCGTGGCGTGGTGATGCTCGACTCGCCGCTGCTGACACTGGTCGACCGGGTGCTGATCCGCGCGGCCAAGCGCTTCGGCTTTATCGACAAGATCACCCCGGCCGGGCGTACCGTGGGCCGCCGCGAGCAGTTCAGCGACTTCGCCGAGGCGCGTCGCTACTTTGCCGGCAAGACCCTGTTCAGCCGCTTCGATCCGGAATGCCTGGACGCCTACGTAGAGCATGGTTTGCGCGCCGAGGGGCAGGGCCTGCGCCTGCGTTTCGACCCGGCCACGGAAATCTCCATCTATCGCAGCGTGCCGCACACCACCCCGGGGCGCCCGCAGCAGCTCGCCGTGCCGCTGGCGGTGGTGCGCGGGCGGCACAGCAAGGTGGTGCTGCCACACCATGCACGCCAGGTCGGCCGGGTGCCGCGTGGCGAATACCACAGCCTGCCAGGCGGCCATATGTTCCCTCTGGAGCGCCCGCAGGATACCGCCCTGCTGCTGCGTGAACTGTTCGCCCGCTGGCAGGGCATCGCCGAGGAGCGTACGGCATGAGTTTCAGCGTCGAGGAAATCCGTTTCAGCCTGCCGCATGTCGAGCTGGCTGCGCACCTGTTCGGCCCCGAGGACGGCATCCCGGTTATCGCCCTGCATGGCTGGCTGGACAACGCCATGACCTATGCACGCCTGGCGCCCAAGCTGCAGGGCCTGTGTATCGTCGCCCTGGACTTCCCCGGCCACGGCCACTCCGGACACTACGCCAGCAACTCCAGCTACAGCATGTGGGAGTACCTGGAAGATGTCCTGCTGGTGGCCGAGCAGCTCGGCTGGCAGCGCTTCAGCCTGATGGGCCATTCCCTCGGCGGGATCATCTCGACCCTGCTGGCTGCCGCCGTGCCCGAGCGGGTCGAGCGCCTGGCCTTGATCGACGGCCTGATACCTTTTGTTGGCGAAGCGGAAGGCTCAGCCAAGCGCCTGGGCGATGCCTTGCGCGCGCGCCTGGCGGTACGCGACAAGCGCAAGCCGGTGTATGCCGACCTCGACCGCGCCGTGCAGGCGCGCATGCAGGGCGTGGTCGCGGTCAGCCGCGAGGCCGCCGAGCTGCTCGCCCAGCGCGGCCTGGAGCCGGTGCCAGGCGGTTACACCTGGCGCACCGATATCCGCCTGACCCTGCCTTCGGTGATGCGCCTGACTTTTGCCCATGTTCAGGAGTTCGTGCGCAGCGTGCAGTGCCCGGTCAGCCTGGTGCTGGCAGCGCAGGGGCACATGGCGGTCGAGCCGCGCATCGCCGGGCTGATCGAGGGTACCCAGTTCGAGGTGCACAAACTGCCTGGCGGCCACCACCTGCATCTCAACGACGAGGCCGGCGCGCAGCAGGTTGCAGACTGTTTCAATCGTTTCTTCCCGCGCGCTTGACTTGCCCCTGACAACTGCCGAGGCTGGGCAGATTGTTCAGGGAGCCACGCATGATCGATCTGTACACCGCCGCCACGCCCAACGGGCACAAAGCGTCGATTGCCCTGGAGGAGCTGGCGCTGCCCTATGAGGTGCATGCGCTGTCCTTCGACAAGCAGGAGCAGAAGGCGCCGGCTTTCCTCAGGATCAATCCCAATGGGCGTATCCCGGCCATAGTCGACCGCGCTAACGACGACTTCGCCGTGTTCGAGTCCGGCGCCATCCTGATCTACCTCGCCGAGAAGACCGGCCAGCTGCTGCCGAGCGACGCCAAGGGCCGTTCGAGAGCGCTGCAATGGCTGATGTTCCAGATGGGCGGGGTAGGGCCGATGCAGGGCCAGGCCAACGTGTTCTTCCGCTATTTCCCGGAGAAACTGCAGGGCGCCATTGACCGCTACCAGCACGAGACCCGGCGCCTCTACGAGGTGCTCGACAGTCGCCTGGGCGAGGCCGAGTACCTGGCCGGTGACTACAGCATCGCCGACATCGCCACTTTCCCCTGGGTGCGCGTGCATGACTGGGCTGGCGTGTCGGTCGAGGGTCTGGTGCATCTGCAACGCTGGATCGCCGCCATCGATGCGCGCCCGGCCGTGCAGCGTGGTTTGCAGGTGCCGCAGCGGGCCAGCGAGGCCAGCGTGGTGAAGACCGCCCAGACCATGCTGATACGTTGAGGAAACGGATGCGCCCGAGTCTGTTTGCCGCTCTGCTGCTGTGCACCACGCCGCTGCTGGCCGATGATCTGCCCGGCAGTGCCGACCTTGCCGTGTTGCCCCGTTTTGCCCATGCCGAAATCGTCGATTACCGCGACAGCGCCAGCAGCGAACGCAGCTACCCGCAGAGCGAGATCCGCCGCATCAGCGGCCAGTTGCAGCTGGAGCGTCAGGTGCAGGCCGAAGGCCGTCTGCGTGCGCTGACTTATCGCCTGCCCGATGGCCATCGCCCGGAAAGCGCGCTGGATACGGCCCGCCACGAGCTGCTCGGCAACGGCGCGCAGCTGCTCTACTGGTGCCAGGGCCGTGAGTGTGGCTCCAGCAACCTGTGGGCCAACGCACTGTTCGGCAATGCCAAGCTCTATGGCCCGGACGAACGCCAGAGCTTCCTCCTGCTGCGCCTGGCCGCGCCCCAGCAGGACAGCCTGCTGGCCCTGTACGGCATTACCCGCGGCAACCGGCGGGTCTACCTGCAGGTCGAGCAGCTCGATGCCAACCAGCCGCTGGCTGCCCAGCTGCCCACGGCCAGCACCCTGCTGCGCCAGTTGCGCGCGGAGGGCGAGCTGAACCTGGCTGCGCTGCAGGCACCGCAGGCCGACTGGAGCGACCTGCTGGCACGTACCCTCAGTCTCGATATCACCTTGCGGGTGAGCCTGGCCGGTGCCCAGGCCGAAGCCTGGCAAGCCGCGCTGCTGGTGCAGGGCGTGCGTGCCACGCGGGTGGAGCTGGGCGAGGGCGGCGATGGCGGCCTGCAGGTGCGCGTTCTACCTTGAATCCTGTCGCGCCTGCCCGCCGGGCTGGCGCCTTTGCTGTGGGAATAGCTGGCAATGCTGAACAACGATCGTCTGTTGGTACAGATTCTCCTCCTGGCCCTGCTCGGCGCCTGCGTCTGGGTGCTGGCGCCGTTCTTCTCGGCGCTGTTCTGGGCCGCCGTACTGGCCTTCGCCAGCTGGCCGCTGATGCGCCTGCTGACCCGCGCGCTGAATGGCCGCGAGGCCACTGCGGCAGCGTTGCTGACGGCCGGCTGGATGGTGCTGGTGGCGATTCCGCTGGTCTGGCTGGGGTTCAACCTGGCTGACCATGTGCGCGATGCCACCACCCTGTTCAAGGATCTACAGGTCGACGGCCTGCCGCCGCCACCGGCCTGGGTGGCCGATCTGCCGCTGATCGGCCAGCGCCTGAGCGACATCTGGCTGCGTATCGACAAGGAGGGCGCGGCCCTGTTCGCCAGCCTGCGCCCGTACCTGGGCCAGGTCGGCAACTGGCTGCTGGCGCGCAGCGCGGCCCTCGGCGGTGGCATGCTGGAGCTGGCCCTGAGCCTGGTGCTGGTGTTCTTCTTCTACCGCGACGGGCCGCGCATGGCGGCCTTCGTCCATAGCCTGCTGGAACGCCTGATCGGCGACCGCGCCGAGCACTACCAGGATCTGGTGGCCGGCACCGTGCAGCGGGTGGTCAACGGCGTGATCGGCACGGCGGCGGCCCAGGCCCTGCTGGCCATGATCGGCTTCTACATCGCCGGCGTGCCGGGCGCCCTGGTGCTGGGCATCATCACCTTCATCCTCAGCTTGATCCCCATGGGCCCGCCGCTGGTATGGATTCCCGCCACGGCCTGGCTGGTCAGCCAGGAGCAATACGGCATGGCGGTATTCCTCGGCATCTGGGGCATGTTCGTCATCAGCGGCGTGGACAACGTGCTCAAGCCCTACCTGATCAGCCGTGGCGGCAACCTGCCGCTGGTGGTGGTGCTGCTCGGCGTGTTCGGCGGCATCCTGGCCTTCGGCTTCATGGGCCTGTTCCTCGGCCCGACCCTGCTGGCGATCGCCTTCAGTCTGCTCGGCGACTGGGCCAAGAGCGCTCCGGCCGAGGCGCCGGCCACGGCACGAGACGAGGAACAGCACTGAACCAGGTTGCCGCCACGTGCAGCTGCGCATGGTGAGTCAAGTGGGCAGGGTGGTAACCTTGCCCGGCTTTTCCGCGGTTATCGCCTCAGATTCGTGCATTTCGGCCTGAATCCGCGACGGCTTGCCCGCCACACTGCGATGGAGCAGGCCCGCGATGGGCGCAGGGAAGACTCACAACAACACATGGACATCGAGCTCACTCATGAAAAAAACCGCAGGTATGGCTGCAAGCCTCGTCGTTATCGTCGGGGCACTGGGAACCGCCGGGGCGTGGTACACCGGTAAACATCTGGAAAGCGTGCTGCAAACCTCGATCAGCGAGGCCAACCAGCAGATGCAGAACGCCCTGTTGGGCATCGATGGCACGGCCAAGCTGGAACTGCTGTCGCTGGAGCGGCACCTGTTCAGCAGTACCGCCCACTACCGCCTGACCGTCGCCGGCAAGGCTCTGGGCGATGGCCAGCAGCCGTTCGAGCTGCTGTTCGTCGACCGTATCGACCACGGCCCGTTCCCGCTGTCGCGCCTGCAGGCACTGAAGCTGATGCCGGTCATGGCCACCAGCAACTTCGAACTGGAAAAGAACCCGCTCACCGAACCCTGGTTTGCCGCGACTCAGGGCGTGGCTCCGCTCAGTGGCCAGGTCAGCCTCGGCTATGACGGTTCCAGCAGCAGTAGCATGCGCCTGCAGCCGCTGGATCTGGCTCCGAGCGAGAAGATCCAGGTGAAATTCTCCGGTCTGGATCTGCAGGTGGACGCCAGCGCCAAGGCCGAGGATCTGCAGATCGGCGGCAACATGACCAGCCTGCAGCTGTCCCTTGTCTCGCCCACCTCCGGGCCGCTGACCATCGACCTGCAGGGCCTGACCCTGGACAGCGACCGCAGCAAGGGCAGCTCCGGGCTGTACATGGGGACGAACCAGGTCAAGCTGAAAAGCGCCAGCGTACAGATGGCCGACAAGCCGCCGGTACTGCTTAGCGACCTGGCCCAGAGCGACAGCCTGGAAGAGGTCGGCAACAGCCTCAACGGCCGCCTGACCTACGACATCGGCATGATCAGCTACGACGGCAAGCAGATCGGTGGCAGCCAGCAGGTGTGGAGCCTGAAGAACCTCGATCTGGGCGCCGTGCAGTCGCTGGTCAAACTCTACGAGAGCAAGCTGCAGCCGCTGCAGACTGCGGCCCTGCAGGGCAGCGAGGCGCCGCAGCTGGATCTGAGCGATGCCGAGCAGGCCCAGCTCAAGGCCGACTTCGAGCAACTGCTGGCCGCCAAGCCCCAGATCGCTCTGGAGAAAATGTCGTTCAAGACCACCAATGGCGAAAGCCATCTGCGTCTGGCGCTCGACCTCAACAAGCCGGAATCCTTCGACCTGCCGGCACCGCTGATCGCCAAGCAACTGATCGGCCAACTGGACGCCAAACTGGTGGTGTCCAAGCCGATGATCGGCGACGTGGTCGGTGTGCAGGCGGCCTTCGCCGGACAGACCGACCAGCAGGCGATTGCCGAGCAGGCCAGCATGATGAGCGAGATGGCCAGCAGCATGGCGGTAGCCAGCCAGATGGCCACGGTGGAAGGCGACAACATCGTTTCCAGCCTGCATTACGCCAACGACCAGGTCGACTTCAACGGCCGCAAGATGACGGTCGAGGAGTTCGTCGGCATGTTTATGGCGATGGGCGGCGGCATGGGCATGCAGCAGGACGATGCAGCCCTGCAGGAAGGCGAGAGCGCTGACGGCCTGGCCCTGCAAGCACCGGCAGTAGAGAACACCGCGCAGTAACGGCGCGTTGCCCTATAACGGCCAGCCCATTCGCACTGCGGATCGGCTGGCCGTTTGCTTTACGGCGGTTAGGCCGAGAGGTCGAGCTGGCTACCGATGCTGGACTGGTAGCTGGCGCTGCTCTGGTACTGCTTGAGCAGTTTGGCGATCAGTCCCGAGAAGTCTTCCTCCTCGCTGCGGCTCTTGCTGCTGGCCTGGCTCTGCTGGCCGATGCTGTCGAGCAGGCTGCTCAACTCGTCCTGGCTGATGCTGCCGCTACTGTCGGTGTCCAGCGCACTGAACAGTTCTTCCGAACTGGCTCCGGTATCTGCTGGTGGCGGTGGAGGCGGTGGCGCCAGGGCGGCCATCTCATCGATGTTCAGGCCACCGTCGCCATCGGCGTCGAGTTCGCTGAACAGGCTGCTGACATCGCTGCTGCTGGAGCCGGCGATGGCCGACAGCTCTTCTTCATCGATGCTGCCGTCGCCGTTGGTGTCCAGCTGGGAGAACATCTCCTCCGGGCTGGGGCCACCCGGGCCGCCGGGGGGCGGTGGCGGCGGGGCCAGAGCGGCGGTTTCCTTGCTGTCCAGGCTGCCGTCGCCGTTGGCATCGAGCTGGCTGAACAGCTCGTCGATATCGATGCTCAGGCTGCTGTCGCTTTCCTGGGCGGCGCTGATTGCACTGCTCAATTCGTCCTTACTGACGCTGCTGTCACCGTCGCTGTCGAGAATGCTGAACAGCTTCTCCTGGACTTTCGCCGGGCCTCCGGCACAGCCACCGCCGCCACTGCTGGCGGTGCTGCTGCGCTGGGTGCTGGCGAGTGTCGAGCTATAGCTGCTGTAGCTCGAGTAACTGCTGACACCACTGATCATGGGAGTCACTCCTATGTGGGCATGACCGGAGAGGGTTCTCCGGTTGTGTCAGCCTCCGGGCGCTCTGTGTCGGGGGTATATGGACTTTGTAACGACTCCCATACAGCCGCGCCGCGTGTGTTGCGCGGTGCTTGCTCGTGGGTTCTACGGGAGGCGCGCGCCGGCCAGGCCGGCGCGGCTCAGCGGGGCAGGCGCAGGATGGCGGTAAGGCCGCCGCCCGGGGTTTCTTCGAGCAGGATGTCGCCGCCCTGGCGGCGGGCGGCTTCGCGGGCGATGGTCAGGCCCAGGCCCACACCGCCGGAGCTGCGGTTGCGCGAGCCTTCGACGCGGAAGAAGGCTTCGAACACTGCCTCGCGTTGCTCGGGGGCAATGCCGGGGCCGTTGTCGCAGACCCGCACTTCGATCTGCTGCGGGCTGTCGTGCAGCTCGATGCGCGCATGCCCGGCATAGCGCAGGGCATTTTCCAGCAGGTTGCTGATGCACGAGCGCAATGACAGCGGCTGTACCCGCAGCGGTGCGCAGTGACCGCTGAAGCGCACATCGGCACCACGATCCTGGGCGTCCTCGACCATCGACTCGACCAGTGCCTGCAGGTCGAACCACTGCAGCGCCTCGCTGCTGCGCTGTTCATGCAGGTAGCGCAGGGTGGCGTCGAGCATGCTGATCATCTCGCCCAGATCCTGGCCCATGCGCGAGCGCAGCTGTGGGTTGGGGATCTGCTCGACGCGCAGCTTGAGGCGCGCCAGCGGCGTGCGCAGGTCGTGGGAAACGGCGGCGAGCATGCGTCCGCGTTGCTGCACCTGCTCGCGGATGCGCCGCTGCATCAAGTTGAAGGCATGCGCCGCCTGGCGTGCTTCCTTGGTGCCGGTTTCCGGCAACGGTGGGGTGTCGAGATCCTCGCTGAGGCGCTCGGCGGCTTCGGACAGGCGCTGGATCGGCCGGCTGAGCAGGCGTGCGCCATACCAGGCGGCGGCGATCAGGGTCAGCAGCTGGAAGGTCAGCGGCACCAGCGGGCCGCCAAAACCGCGCCAGGGCGGCGGAGGCGGCGGTCGCGAGCCAGGTTCGCCGTGCTCGCTGTAGGCCGGCGGAGGAGGCGGGGGCGGCGGCCGGTGGCCGTAGTAATTGAACCAGGCGAAAGCCAGGATGTGCGCTAGCACGATGGCCAGCATGAGGACACCAAACAGACGCGCGAAGAAGGTGTCGGCGGTGCGCATCAGGCGATATCGCGGGCGTCGAACAGATAGCCTTCGCCGCGCACGGTCTTGATCAGCCGTGGTGAGCGCGGATCGTCGCCGAGCTTCTGGCGCAGGCGCGAGACCAGCAGGTCGATGCTGCGGTCGAAGGCTTCGATGGAGCGGCCGCGGGCCTCGTCGAGCAGTTGTTCGCGGCTGAGCACCCGGCGTGGGCGTTCGAGGAACACCCAGAGCAGGCGGAACTCGGCATTGGACAGCGGCACCAGCAGGTCGTCCGGCGATTGCAGCTGGCGCAGCACGCTGTGCAGCGTCCAGCCGTCGAAGCTGATGCTGGTGCGCGGCTCCTGGCGCGGGTCGGCGCGGCTCGGGTCGCGGTCGTCGCGCACGCGGCGCAGGATGCTCTGGATGCGCGCCACCAGTTCGCGCGGCTCGAAGGGCTTGGCCATGTAGTCGTCGGCGCCCAGTTCCAGGCCGATGATGCGGTCGGCCGGCTCGCAGCGTGCGGTCAGCATCAGGATCGGGATATCGGAGCTGGCGCGCAGCTCGCGGCACAGGGCCAGGCCGTCTTCGCCGGGCAGCATGAGGTCGAGGATGACCACGTCGAACTGGCTCTGCGCCAGGGCGCGGCGCATGCCGCTGCCGTCGCCGACGGCTTCGCTGTCGATATTGAAGCGGGTCAGGTAGCCGCCCAGCAGCTCGCGCAGTTCGAGGTTGTCATCGACGATCAGGGCACGGGTCGTGCGTACGCGCCAATCGCGGGTATGGGGGGCTTCCACCGGGGCAGGCTCCAGGAACATCAGGGCTGGGATGCGGGGGTAGACAGGCTGGCATCCTAGCCTGTCGCAATGCTAGCGGCCATGCCAGTCGGCGCCGCTTGTCGGCATGGTGGCGGATCTGCGTATCGGCATGGTGTCGGTGATGTATCCGGGCCGATACAAAGGCGCATTTTTACACCTTCTTTACATACCTGCCGGGGTTGCGCAATCGAACCTTTACGGCCCCTCTGCCGAGAATTTGCTCAGGCGGTAACCACCGCGACAAGGAGCATACACATGAGCATTCTCGACGGGGTGTCACTCGGCTTGGCCGTGGCGCTGTTCATCTACCTGCTGGTTGCGCTGCTGCGCGCCGAGCGTAGCTAGGAGGCGCCATGCAAGTCCAAGACTACTGGCTGATCCTGGCCTTCTTCGTGCTGGTATTGCTGCCGGCTCCGTTTCTCGGGCGCTACATCTTCCGCGCGATGGAGGGGCAGAAGACCCTGCTGACCCCGCTGTTCGCGCCCATCGAGCGCTTCTGTTACCGCCTGGCGGGCATCGACAGCCAGGCCGAGCAGGACTGGAAAACCTACAGCCTGGCGCTGCTGGCCTTCACCCTGGCCGGCCTGCTGTTGTTGTTCGCCATCCTCATGCTGCAGGGCGCGTTGCCGCTCAACCCGCAGCACCTGCCGGGGCTGGAGTGGACGCTGGCGTTCAATACCGCGGTGAGCTTCGTCAGCAACACCAACTGGCAGGCCTACAGCGGCGAGGCGTCGCTCAGCTACTTCAGCCAGATGGTCGGCCTGACCGTGCAGAACTTCGTCAGCCCGGCGGTCGGCCTGGCGGTGCTGGTGGTGTTCTGCCGCAGCATCGCCCGCCGTTCGAGCAACAGTGTCGGCAACTTCTGGGTCGACCTGACCCGCGCCACCCTCTACGGCATGCTGCCGCTGTGCCTGCTGCTGGCGCTGTTTCTGGTCTGGCAGGGCGTACCGCAGACCTTCCTCGACTATGCGACCGCGCACACCATTAGCGGCAGCGACCAGGTCATTCCGCTCGGCCCGGCGGCCAGCCAGATCGCCATCAAGCAGCTCGGCACCAACGGCGGCGGTTTCTTCGGCGTCAACTCGGCGCACCCGTTCGAGAATCCGACGGCCTGGAGCAACCTGTTCGAGCTGGTGTCGATCATCCTGATCCCGGTGGCGCTGCTGTTCACCTTCGGCCACTACGTCAAGGATCTGCGCCAGAGCCGCGCGCTGCTGGCCTGCATGCTGATCCTGTTCGTTCTCGGTCTGGGCGTGACCCTGTGGGCCGAGTACCAGCCGAACCCGGCGTTGGCCATGCTGCCGATCGAGCAGGGCGGTTCGCTGGAGGGCAAGGAGAGCCGCTTCGGCATCGCCGCCTCGGCGCTGTGGGCGGTGACTACCACGGCGGCCTCCAACGGCTCGGTCAATGCCATGCACGACAGCTTCAGCGCCCTCGGCGGCATGATCCCGATGTTCAACATGATGCTCGGCGAAGTGATCTTCGGCGGCGTCGGTGCTGGCCTCTACGGCATGCTGCTGTTCGTGCTGATCGCGGTGTTCCTCGCCGGCCTGATGATCGGCCGCACCCCGGAATACCTCGGCAAGAAGCTGGAAGCCCGCGAAGTGCGCTTGCTGGTGGCGACCCTGCTGGTGATGCCGGTCGGTGTACTGGTATTCAGCGCCCTGGCGGTAAGCCTGGCCGGCCCGGCGGCCTCGATCAGCAACCCGGGTGCCCATGGTTTCAGCCAGGCGCTGTATGCCTACACCTCGGGCACCGCCAACAACGGCTCGGCCTTCGCCGGTTTCGGCGCCAATACGCCGTTCCACAACCTGCTGCTCGGCCTGGCCATGCTGCTTGGGCGCTTCGGCTACATCCTGCCGATCCTCGCCATCGCCGGCAGCCTGGCGGCGAAGAAGCGCGCGCCGATTAGCAGCAACAGCTTCCCGACCCATGGCCCGCTGTTCGTCACCCTGCTGACCCTGACCATCCTCCTGGTCGGCGGCCTGACCTTCCTGCCGGCACTGGCCCTGGGCCCGATTGCCGAGCACCTGACAATGTTCCAGGGCTTCTAAGGGAGAATCATGATGAATGCCCGTACCGAACCGGCGCTGAACAGCGCCCCGCAACAAGCCAAGACCAGTTTCGCCGCGCTGTGGCAGCCGGCGCTGCGCCAGGCCTTCGTCAAGCTCGACCCGCGGCAGCTGCAGCGCGCGCCGGTGATGCTGGTGGTCGAGCTGACCGCCATCCTCACCACCGTGCTGTGCTTTATCCCCAACCCGGCGGTGAGCGTCGGCCTGGCCGTGCAGATCGCCCTGTGGCTGTGGTTCACCGTGCTGTTCGCCAACTTCGCCGAGGCCCTCGCCGAAGGCCGTGGCAAGGCACGCGCCGACAGCCTCAAGGCCGGCAGCCAGGGGCTCAATGCGCGCCGGCAGAAGGGTCAGCAGTTCGAGACCGTGCTGGCCAGCAGCCTGCGTCGTGGCGATATCGTGCGCGTCGAGGCCGGCGAGCTGATTCCTGGTGACGGCGAGGTGATCGCCGGCATTGCAGCGGTCAACGAGGCGGCCATTACTGGCGAATCAGCGCCGGTGATTCGCGAGTCCGGCGGCGACCGTTCGGCGGTGACCGGCAACACCCGCGTGGTCTCCGACTGGCTGCTGGTGCAGATCACCGCCAACCCGGGCGAGTCGACCCTGGATCGTATGATCGCCCTGGTCGAAGGTGCCAAGCGGCAGAAGACGCCCAACGAGGTGGCGCTGGATATTCTGCTGATCGGCCTGACCCTGATCTTCCTGCTGGTAGTGGCGACCCTGCAGCCGTTCGCCCGTTACGCCGGCGGCGACCTGCCGCTGGTGTACCTGGTGGCGCTGCTGGTGACGCTGATCCCCACCACCATCGGCGGCCTGCTGTCGGCCATCGGCATCGCCGGCATGGATCGCCTGGTGCGCCTCAACGTGATCGCCAAGTCCGGCCGCGCCGTGGAGGCGGCGGGGGACGTGCACGTGTTGCTGCTGGACAAGACCGGCACCATCACCTTCGGCAACCGTCGCTGCAGCGCGCTGATCAAGGCGCCTGGAATCAGCGGCAAGGAACTGTCCGAAGGGACGCTGCTGGCCTCGCTGGCCGACGACACCGCCGAGGGCAAGTCGATAGTCGAATACCTGCGCGGGCTGCACCCGATGCAGGAGCCGGCGCGCGAGGACATCCGCGCCATCGCTTTCAGCGCCGAGACACGCCTGTCCGGCGCCGACTGGAACGGCCATGTGTACCGCAAGGGCGCGGTCGACTCGGTGCTCAATTATCTGAATATGAGTCGCGAGGAGGTGCCCACGGCACTGGCCCGCGAGGTCGAGAAGATCGCCCAGAGCGGCGGCACGCCCTTGCTGGTGGCCGGCGACGGCCAACTGCTCGGCGCCATCCACCTCAAGGACGTGGTCAAGCCGGGCATCCGCGAACGTTTCGCCGAGCTGCGCGCCATGGGCATCCGTACCGTGATGGTCACCGGCGACAACCCGCTGACCGCCGCTGCCATCGCCGCCGAAGCGGGCGTGGATGACCTGATCGCCGAAGCCACGCCGGAGAAGAAGCTGCAACGCATTCGCGCCGAGCAGGCCGAAGGCAAGATGGTCGCCATGTGCGGCGACGGCGCCAACGATGCCCCGGCGCTGGCCCAGGCTGACGTCGGCCTGGCCATGAACGACGGCACCCAGGCCGCCCGCGAGGCCGCCAACCTGGTCGACCTGGACAGCGACCCTACCAAGCTGCTCGACGTGGTGCAGGTCGGCAAGGAGCTGCTGGTGACCCGCGGTGCGCTGACCACCTTCTCGGTGGCCAACGACGTGGCCAAGTACTTCGCCATCCTGCCGGCGCTGTTCGCCGGCATCTATCCGCAGCTTGGCGCGCTCAACCTGATGCAGCTGCACAGCCCGCAGAGCGCGATCCTCTCGGCCATCGTGTTCAACGCGCTGATCATCGTCGCCCTGATCCCTCTGGCCCTTCGTGGGGTGCGCGTGCAGGCGCTGGACGCGGCCAGCCTGCTGCGGCGCAACCTGCTGATCTATGGCCTGGGCGGCATCCTCGCGCCCTTTGTCGGGATCAAGCTGATCGACCTGCTGCTGGTGGCGGTGGGGCTGGTGTAGCGCTTGTCTCCCTCTCCCTCCGGGAGAGGGGAACAGTCAACGAACTCGGAGAAACATCATGCTCAAGCAAATCCGCCCGGCCCTTAGCGTGCTGGCCTTTATGACCCTGGTGACCGGCGTGGTCTATCCGCTGGCCGTGACGGGGATCGCCCAGCTGGCATTCCCCGAACAGGCCAATGGCAGCCTGATCCGCGATGGCAACGGCGAGGTGCGTGGCAGCCGCCTGCTGGCGCAGAACTTCGACGGCGCACAGTGGTTCCAGCCGCGCCCCTCGGCGGCCGCTTTTGCCACCGTGGCCAGCGGCGCGAGCAACCTGGCGCCAAGCAACCCGGCATTGGCCGAGCGTATCGCCAAGGACGCCCAGCGCTTGCACGACGAAGGGCAGGGGCCGGTACCCATGCAGCTGGTCACCACTTCCGCCAGCGGTCTCGACCCGCACCTGTCGCCAGCCGCGGCGCAGTTCCAGATCGCCCGCATCGCCAGTGCGCGCGGCATCCCGGCGGCCAGCCTGGAGCGGCTGGTCGCACAACATGTGGAAAAACCCCTGGTGGGCCCGGCGGTGGTCAATGTGCTGGCGCTCAACCTGGCCCTGGCCGACAATCGCGCCATCGCTTTCCATGAGACCACTCCATGAGTGACGCGCAGCGCGCCGATGCCTTGCTGGCCGAGATGCCCCGCGAAGGGCGCGGCCGACTGAAAGTCTTCCTCGGCGCGGCGCCCGGCGTGGGCAAGACCTTCGCCATGCTGCAGGCGGCGCAGGCGCAACTGCGTCAGGGCGTCGACCTGCGCGTCGGCGTGGTCGAGACCCACGGCCGCGCGGAAACCGAGGCGATGCTCACCGGCCTGCCGCAGCAGGCGCAGCGGCGCCTGGAGTACCGCGGCGTGGCAATGACCGAGATGGATCTCGACGGCATCCTGGTACACCCGCCGAAGCTGGTGCTGGTCGACGAGCTGGCCCACAGCAACGCACCGGGTAGTCGCCACGCCAAGCGCTGGCAGGATGTGCAAGAACTGCTCGACGCCGGCATCGATGTCTACACCACGGTCAATGTGCAGCACCTCGAAGCGCTCAACGACCAGGTGCGCGACATCACCGGCGTGCAGGTGCGCGAGACCCTGCCGGACTGGGTGCTGCAGGAGGCCGACGAGATCCTGCTGGTCGACCTGCCACCGCGCGAGCTGCTCGAGCGCCTGCGCGAGGGCAAGGTGTATGTGCCGGAGCAGGCGCGCGCGGCCATCGATGCCTTCTTCAGCCAGACCAATCTCACCGCGCTGCGCGAACTGGCGATGCAGACCGCCGCCGCGCGGGTGGATGCCGACCTCAACCGGCGTTATCGCCAGCAGGGCCAGGAGGCGCCGGCGGTGCGCGGACGCCTGCTGCTCGGTATCGATGGCGATGCCCAGGCCGAGCGCCTGGTACGACATGCCTGCCGGATCGCCGAACGCCGTCATCTGCCCTGGTCGGTGGTGCATGTGGATGTCGGCGGCGAGCGCGACGAAGCGCGCCTGGCCAATCTGCAGGCCGCGCAGCGCCTGGCCGAGCGCCTGGGCGGCGAAGTGGTGCTGCTGCGCGGCGCGTCGGTGGCCGAAACCCTGCTGGCGCATGCCCGCGAGCGGCGTGCCAGCCTGATCCTGGTCGGTCGTAGCCGCCAGCGCCTGCGCCGGCGCTGGAGTTTCGCTCGCGGTTTGGCCGAGCGCCTGCTGCAGGCCGGTGAAGGCCTGGAAATCAGTGTGCTGGATGGCACCGCCGAGTCCCGCACTGCACGACCGCCGCGCCGAGCACCGCTGGTCTGGCGCGATTACCTGCTGGCTGTCCTGGCTACGCTGCTGGCGACCGGAGTCGCCCTGGGCCTGGCGCGCTATCTGGAACTACCGAATATCTCGCTGATCTTCCTCGCCGCGGTGCTGGTGGTGGCGGTGCGCAGCAGCCTGGGCCCGGCGCTGGTCTGCGCCGGGCTGTCGTTCGTGATCTACGACTTCCTGTTCGTACCGCCGACCTGGTCGCTGACCATCGACCGCCAGCAGGATGTACTGACCCTACTGTTCTTCCTGCTGATGGCGGCGCTGACCGGCAATTTGGCCAGCCGCCAGCGCCGGCAGTTGCAGGCCCTGCGCCAGACTCAGGGAGAAACCACCGCGCTGCTCGAACTGTCGCGCAAACTGACCGCTGCCACCGACCGCCAGGCTGTACTGGCAGCGGCGTTGCAGCAGTTTGCGCCCTGGCACGAAGTGGAGGTCAGCCTGCTGGCGCGTAGTGCGGACGGCGTATGGAAGGTCGAGGCCGGTGCCCAGCGCCTGCTCGCCGAACAGGAACGCGCCGCCGCCGAATGGGCCTGGCAGCACGACCAGCCGGCCGGCCTGGGCACCGACACCTTGCCGGGCGGGCGCTGGTGGTGGTGGCCGCTGTCCGGCGAGGAGGGGCCGCTGGCCCTGCTGGGTATCAGTCCCAAGGATGGCAGGGGGTTGCCGCCGGAACAGCGGCGCTTGCTGGCTGCCCTTGGCCAACCGCTGGCCCAGGCCCTGGAACGCGCGCAGCTGGCCGAGGATCTGGAGGCCGCGCGCCTGCACGGGCAGACTGAGGAACTGCGCAGCGCCTTGCTGGCCTCGGTGTCCCACGACCTGCGCACGCCGCTGACCGCCATGCGCGGCTCGATCGACAGCCTGCTGGCCCTTGGCGAGCAGATTCCCCTGGCCGATCGCCGCGAGCTGCTGGAAGGCACCCGCGACGAGGCCGAGCGCCTCGACCGCTATATCCAGAACCTGCTGGACATGACCCGCCTGGGCCACGGTGGCCTGAAGCTGGCGCGTGACTGGGTGGCGCCGGGCGATATAGTCGCCAGTGCTCTGCAACGTCTGCGTCCGGTACTGGCGCCACTGCAGGTGGAGACTGAGCTGCCTGGCGAGTTGCCGCTGCTGTATGTGCATGCGGCGCTGATCGAGCAGGCGCTGGTCAATGTGCTGGAGAACGCTGCGCGCTTCTCGCCGAGCCAGGGCCGCCTGCGTGTGGCGCTGGAGGCGGATGGCGCCGAGCTGCGCTTTGTGGTCAGTGATCAGGGCCCGGGGATTCCCGAGCATGAGCGGGAGAAGATCTTCGACATGTTCTACACCGCCGCGCGTGGCGATCGCGGCGGGCAGGGCACCGGCCTGGGCCTGGCGATCTGCCAGGGCATGCTTGGCGCCCACGGTGGCCGGGTCACGGTGGGTGAGGGCCTGGATGGCCGTGGCGCCAGCCTGACCCTGCATTTGCCACTGCACCCGCAACCTTTACCCGAAGAAGAGTAGGGCGGTTGCAACCCGCGTCGAGTGCTGAACGCGGGTTTCACCCGCCCTACGTGAGCGGAATGAAAGAGTGATATGACGAGCAATCCTTCGACCATCCTGGTGATCGACGACGAAGCGCAGATCCGCAAGTTCCTGCGTATCAGCCTGGCGGCTCAGGGCTACAAGGTGCTGGAAGGCGCCAATGGCACGGAGGGCCTGGCCCAGGCGGCACTGGGCAAGCCAGACCTGGTAGTGCTTGACCTCGGTTTGCCAGACATGGATGGCCAGCAGGTGCTGCGCGAACTGCGCGAGTGGTCGACGGTGCCGGTGCTGGTGCTCTCGGTGCGCGCCAGCGAGGGCGAGAAGGTGCTGGCCCTGGACGGCGGCGCCAATGACTACGTGACCAAGCCGTTTGGCATCCAGGAATTCCTCGCCCGGGTGCGCGTACTGCTGCGCCAGGCTAGCACGGGCGAGCAGCAGGAAGCGCTGGTCAGCAGCGGGCCGTTGAGTGTCGACTTCGCCTATCGGCGGGTCAGCCTGGACGGTGTCGAGGTCGCGCTGACGCGCAAGGAGTACGCGGTGCTGGCCATGCTTGCCCGCCACCTCGGCCGGGTGGTAACCCAGCAACAGCTGCTCAAGGACATCTGGGGCCCGACCCATGTCGAGGACAGCCACTACCTGCGGGTGGTGGTCGGCCATCTGCGGCAGAAGCTCGGCGACGACCCGGCCGCGCCGCGCTTTATCCTTACCGAGGCCGGGGTCGGTTATCGCCTGCGCGAGCTGTAGGGCGCCGACCCGGCACTAGGGATGGTCGCGCTCATACTTGTCGAGGGTATCGCTGGCGATCTGCCGGCCGAGCATGATCAGCTCCGGCGCCTTGTGGAACTCGAAGAAACGGCATACGCGCTTGGGCACGTTGATCAGGATGTCCGGCGGATACCCGGCGATCTTGTACTGGGCCAGCGAGGTCTGCATGGTCTCGAAGCTCTGGTTGATCAGTTCTAGCAGCGAGGCCGGGCCGACATTGGTCAGAACATGGGAGCTGTTGGCCGATTTCGGCGCGGCTTCCTCGACGTTCTTGCGCGCGGCCACTGGCTGATCCAGCCAAGGGTTGGCGGCCTCGACCAGCAGCTCGCCTTCCTCTTCTTCGTCGCTGTCGCGGCGCAGGAACGGCAGGCGCGCGCTGAGCGAGCCCATCAGTTGGTCAATGCGGCCCTTGATCGCCGCCGGGCGCTCGATCACCGGCAACTGGTACTGCTTCTGGTTCAGCGAGTTGAGGTTGACCGCGACGATCAGGTCGCAATGGCTGGCCACCACCGGCACGATCGGCAGCGGGTTGAGCAGGCCGCCATCGACCAGCATGCGGTTGCCCTGGGTGACCGGGGTGAACAGGCTGGGAATCGCCGCCGAGGCGCGCATGGCCTTGTGCAGGCAGCCTTCCTGGAACCAGATTTCCTGCTGGTTGGTCAGGTCGGTGGCGACGGCGGTGTAGGGAATGCTGAGGTTTTCGATGTCGATCTCACCAACTATCTCGTGGATCTTGCCGAATACCTTTTCGCCGCGAATGGCGCCGAGGCGGAAGCTGACATCGAGCAGGCGCAGCACGTCGAGATAGTCCAGGCTCTCCGTCCACTCGCGGTACTCGCGCAGTTTGCCGGCGGCGTAGATACCGCCGATCACCGCGCCCATCGAGCAGCCGGCGATGCAGCCGATTTCATAGCCGCGCGCTTCCAGTTCCTCGATCACGCCGATATGCGCATAACCGCGCGCCCCGCCCGAGCCCAGTACCAGGGCCACTTTCTTGCTCATTGTCGTTTTCCCCCAACTCCATGTCTCGACCATACGCTCGCAGCTGCACTGCGCCAAGGCGGCGTTTGCTAGTATCTAGCGCCTGGTGAGATGGCCCGAGGCGGCCATACGCCACAGCTTTTGTGCGAATCGCGCAGGCACTGGCCTGCAGCCGGGCGCCGGGCACTTTCGCCCGGCGCTGGCATCCATAGACAGACCCTCGCAGTTAAGGAAGTCTTCCGATGAAACACCTGATCATGTTGTCCCTGATGGCCCTGGCGCTGAGCGGCTGCGCCGCCAAGACCGCTTACCGCGACAGTTGCGCCAGCCAGTCGGACGCCGCCTGGCGCGAGCTGGATCTGGCCAAGGCGGAAGGGTTCGCCGGCACGGTGAGCTACTCCAAGGCCCTGACCTTGCTGACCGGGGCCAAGACCTCGCAGCAGTTCGAGGGCTACCAGAGCTGTGCGCGCAACGCCGAGAAGGCCCGCTTCTATATCCGCGAATCGCGTGCCGGGCGCTGAGCATGCGCCTCGACTTCACCCAGCTGGCGCCGCTGGATGCTTACCGCTGGCTGGCTTCCACGGTGACCCCGCGGCCTATCGCCTGGGTTTCCACCCGCTCGGCCGAAGGCATCAGCAACCTGGCGCCGTTCAGCTTCTTCCAGGTGATCAGCGATGCGCCGCCGACCCTGATGGTCAACGTCAATAGTCGCGGCGACGGCAGCCTCAAGGACACCCTGCGCAATGTGCAGGCCAGCGGCGAGCTGGTGATTCAGCTGGTGAGCTTCGCCCAGGCCGAGGCGATGAATGCCAGCGCGGCGAACCTGCCCCATGGCGTCAGCGAGTTCGAGCAGTGCGGGATTGCCAGTCTGCCCGGCGAACGCGTGGCCGTACCGCGGGTGGCCGGTGCGGCGGTGGCCTTCGAGTGCCGGCTGGTCGAGGCGCAGCCGTACCCGCGGCAGGCGCCGAACTGCCACCTGATCTTCGCCGAGGTGCTGCTGGCCCATGTGGACGATGCGGTGCTGGACGAACGCGGGCGGATCGACCCGCAGCGCCTGGATCTGGTCGGGCGCCTGGGTGGTACGGCCTACAGCCGCACCCGGGATATCTTTCAGATGGTGCGCCCGGGTTGAGCCGGGCGCGGCTTACCAGTAGAGGGTGACGCGGGTCGGCTGGTCGCCCTGAGCCTGCACCTGGGTGATCGCCTGGGCACTGGCCGTGCGGTCGACCTGCTGGCCCTGGGCGTCATACATCACCCGGTAGCTGGCGGCCGGCGCGCATTGCGAGCTCTTGACCGACAGCGCGTCAGCGCTGCGCTGGGCATCGATCTGGCAGGAGTCGACGATGGTCAGGCTGACGGGCATCTGACCGCTGGCCTGGCCGGCGTGGGACTGGAGGGGAAGCAGGGCGGTGGTGAGCAGCAATGCAACAGCAAGGCGAATCTTGGAGGCGTACGTCAGGGGCATGATACCTACTGCTTGAGAAAGGCTTGCCGGCAGCCGATGCGCTCCATCAGGGGCGTGCTGGCGAGCGGTTCTTACTTCCTTACCTTGATCCTCCGTGGATGTGAAAACGGCCCTGCAAATTACTGAATTTGCAGGGCCGCCAGGTGATTCCGTGCCTTGGTTGAGCCGATTTTATCAATCGCCGTAAGTGATGGCGATATGGCATCCAAGCCATTCGTCTTATTCCCGCGTCGACGAATGCGACGGGGCGGAATGGCTTTTGGCTTACACGCGGGCAAGTCACTGCGCACAGTTTCGTGAGCAAAGGTTGCACGGCGCTTTGCCGGCCGTGCTCGGCCCAGTAGCATCGGGGGATCAGTACAAGGAGCGAGCGATGCGTACGAAACTGGATGCCTGCCTGCAGTCGGTGAACCAGATCCTGCTGGGCAAGGAACCGCAGGTGCGCCTGGCGCTGACCTGCCTGCTGGCCGGCGGGCACCTGTTGATCGAGGATCTGCCGGGGATGGGCAAGACCACCCTCAGCCAGGCTCTGGCGCGGGTGCTGGGCCTGAGCTTCCAGCGCATCCAGTTCACCTCCGACCTGCTGCCCGGCGACATCCTCGGCACTTCGGTGTTCGACAAGGACAGCGGCCAGTTCACTTTCCACCCCGGGCCGATCTTCGCCGAGCTGGTGCTGGCCGACGAGATCAATCGCGCCACGCCGAAGAGCCAGAGCGCGCTGCTGGAGGCCATGGAGGAGGGCCAGGTAACCATCGAGGGCGCTACCCGGCCGCTGCCGCAGCCGTTCTTTGTCATCGCCACGCAGAACCCGGTCAGCTCCGGTGGCACCTTCGCCCTGCCCGAATCGCAGCTGGATCGCTTCCTCATGCGCCTGTCCCTGGGTTACCCGGCCAAGGCGGCGGAGAAGGCGCTGCTGCTGGGCGAGGCACGTCGTGACTTGTTGCCGAAGCTCGACGCGCTGCTCGATCACCGCGAGCTGGCGGCGATCCAGGCGCTGATTCCGCAGATCCGCGCCAGCGATGCGCTGGTCGATTACGTGCTGCGCCTGGTCGAGGCCACTCGCAGTGAGCCGCAGTTCGCCTGGGGCCTGTCGCCGCGTGCCAGCCTGGCGCTGTTGGCAGCCGCACGGGCCTGGGCCTTCCTGGGCAACCGCGACTACGTGATTCCTGAGGATGTGCAGGCCGTGCTGCCGGCCGTGGTCGGTCATCGCCTGCGCGAGCGTGCCGATCCGTCCGGGCATGGCGGTGGCTCGCTGGTGCAGTGGCTGCTGCGCGAAGTGCCGGCGGTCTGATGTTCGCCTGGGTCAAGCCGCGCTGGCGGCGTTGGATCGTGCGGCGCATCCCGCCGGCGGCGCAGGTGCAGCTGGATCAGAAGCGCATCTTCATCATGCCCAACCGGGTCGGCGCCGGCTTTTCCCTGGCGCTGCTGCTGATGCTGCTGGCCGGGATCAACTACGAGAACAGCCTGGCCTATGGCCTGACCTTCATGCTGGCGGCAGTGTTCATCGTCGCCATCCTGCATACCTTCCGCAATTTCAGCGGGCTGATCCTCAAGGCGGGCGTCAGCGGCTCGGTGTTCGTCGGCGAGCAGGCGCGTTTTCGCGTGCGCCTGGAAAGCGCCGAGCGCAGTCATCAGGCCGTAGCCCTGGGCTGGCCACCGGCCGAGCTGCAGGTGCTCGATGTGCCGGAGCGCGGCCAGCGCGAATGCGAGCTGAGCCTGCCGGCGTTACGCCGTGGCTGGTTGCGCCCGGAGCGCTTGCGGGTGGAGAGTCGCTTTCCGCTGGGCATCCTGGTGGCCTGGAGCTGGGTCGATCTGGATCAGGCCGTGCTGGTCTACCCGCGCCCCGTGGCGGGTGACCTGCCGCTGGCGGTGGGCGGCGGCCAGGACGACGAAGACGAGGGCACGCGCAGCCTGGGCCAGGGTGCCGACGATTACCAGGGCCTGAAGAGCTACCAGCCCGGCGACTCCAAGCGGCGCCTGCACTGGAAGGCCTATTCGCGTGGCCAGGGGCTGCTGGTCAAGGACTTCGCCGCCCTGGCCGGGCGTGACCTGTGGCTGGACTTTCTGGCTTTGGGCGGCGATCCCGAGGCGCGCCTGTCGCTGCTCTGCCACTGGGTGCTGCAGCTGGATGCCCGGCAGCAGCCCTATGGTCTGCGCTTGCCTGGCAGCGAGCTGGCACCGGACTATGGCGATGCCCACCGCGAGGCTTGTCTGCGCGCCCTGGCCTTGTACGGGGAGTCGCGATGAGCGCGCCGCAGCCGATTCCTCGCATCGGCCTGACCTGGCTGCTGGTGGCCCAGGTGCTGGTGATCCTGCCGCTGCTGCTGCACTTGCCGCCGTGGATCATCGCCCTGTGGCTGGCCTGCGCCGGCTGGCGGGTGCAGATCTTCCGCATGCGCGCGCGCTACCCCAGCCGCGTCGAGCGCCTGGGGCTGATCGCCGCCACCGGGGCGGCGGTGTTCTTCTCCCGCGGCAGTTTCCTCGGCCTGGATGCCGGCGCCTTGCTGCTGGTGGCGGCCTTCTGCCTCAAGTTGCTGGAGATGCGCAGTCGCCGCGATGCCCTGCTGCAGATCTTCCTCGGCTTCTTCGTGGTGGTGATCGGCTACCTGTTCGACGACAGCCTGCTGGCTGCGGTCTACAGCCTGCTGCCGGTGGTGGCCCTGCTGGCCGCGCTGATCGGCCTGCAGCAGAGTGCCCTGGCGGTGCAGCCGCGGGCCACGATCAGGCTGGCTGCCAGTCTGCTGCTGCAGGCGCTGCCACTGATGCTCCTGCTGTTCGTGTTCTTCCCGCGGCTGGCGCCGCTGTGGAGCATGCCGGCGCCGAACAAGGCGCTGAGCGGGCTGTCCGACAGCATGGCGCCGGCGGATATCGCTGAGCTCAGCCAGTCCGACGCCCTGGCGTTTCGCGCCAGTTTCAGCGGCGCCATCCCGCCGCGGGTACAGCTGTACTGGCGTGCCCTGACTCTCGAGCAGTTCGATGGCCGGCGCTGGTCGCAGTCGCCCGGCGCCCAGCACGAAACCGGCGCGCTGTGGCAGAAGCGCGGTGAACCGTTGGACTACAGCATCGTCATGCAGCCGAGTGGCCAGACCTGGCTGTTCGCCCTGGATGTCGGCCAGGCCGACCAGAGCGATGTGCAGCAGATGAGCGACTTCCACCTGCAGCGGCGCCAGCCGGTGCAGCAGAGCCTGCTGTACCAGGTGCAGTCCTGGCCCCAGGCGCTGCGCCAGGAGCAACTGCCGCCAGCCATCGCCCAGCGCACCCTGCAGCTGCCGGCCGAGGGCGACCCGCGCAGCCGCGCCTGGGCGGTCGAGCTCAAGCGCCAGTATGCCGAGCCGCAGGCACTGGTCGACGCGCTGCTGCGTCACTTCAACCGCGAACCTTATGGCTACACCCTGCGCCCGCCACCGGTGGGAGTGAACAGCATCGACGAGTTCCTGTTCCGCACGCGCAAGGGCTTCTGCGCTCACTATGCCGGGGCGATGACCTTCGTCCTGCGCGCCGCGGGCATTCCGGCGCGGGTGGTGGCCGGTTACCAGGGCGGCGAGATCAGCCCGGCCGGCCACGATGTTGCGGTGCGCCAGTTCGATGCCCACGCCTGGGTCGAGTACTGGCAGGCGGGGCAGGGCTGGGTGGCGGTCGATCCGACCTTCCAGGTCGCCCCCGAGCGTATCGAGCAGGGCCTGGAGCAGGCGGTGGCCGACGAGGAGAGCTTCCTCGCCGACTCGCCGCTGTCGCTGCTGCGTTACCGCGACATCGGCTGGCTGAACGACCTGCGCATGGGCTGGGATGATCTCAACTATGGCTGGCAGCGCTGGGTACTGGGCTATCAGTCAACCCAGCAGCTGCAGTTGCTGCAACGCTGGTTCGGCAGCCTGGACTGGACGCGCCTGGCCATCGGCCTGGTCGGCTGCGGTGGGCTGCTGCTGGGGGGGCTGGCGCTGTGGCTGTTCAAGCCCTGGCGCCGTGAACGCGACCCGCAGCAGCGCCTGCTGCGCGGCTTCGAGCGCCTGCTTGGGCGCCACGGCCTGCAGCGCCAGCCGGCCGAGGGCGTGCGTGCCTTTGCCCGGCGCGCGGCGCAGGCCCTGCCGGAACAGGCGCAGGCCATCGATGCCTTCGCCCGGATCTTCGAGGCGCAGCGCTATGCCGGCCAGGCCAGTGCGCCGCAGCAGTTGCGCCAGGCCCTGCGCCAGCTGCGCCGTGCCTTGCCCTGGCGACGCCAGCCGGCGGGCAGAGCTGCCGACTAAGTCGCAGGTGGCCCGGGAACCCGTCGCCAAGGGCCGGGCCAGAGCCAATACGGGGTGATTCCTGCGCTGAATTGTCTGCTCTGCCACTCCCGCAGTCCGATGCTTTTCCCCTAAGCTTCGGGGCAGACTCGAGGAGATTGCTGCATGACTTTCGCAGAACTGATTCAGGCGGTGCACAACCGCCCGCAACACGTGGTGGTGCCTTCCCTGTGGGGCCAGGGCCGGGCGACTTTCGGCGGCCTGGTGGCTGCCATGGTCTACGAGGCCATGCGGGTCAAGGTGCCGGCCGGGCGGCCGGTGCGTTCGCTGTCGATCACCTTCGTCGGGCCGCTGCTGATGAACGAGCCGGTGGCCTTCGAGGTGGAAGTGTTGCGCGAAGGCAAGGCGGTCAGCCAGGTGGTCGGGCGCGCCGTGCAGAACGGCGAAGTGGTGGCCATGGTACAGGGCAGCTTCGGCGCTGCGCGGGTCTCGCAGGTCTCGGTGGCGGCCGATCCGGCGCCGGCGATGAAGGCCGTCGAGGAGTGCCAGGAACTGCCCTATCTCAAGGATGTTACCCCGGAATTCACCCGTTTCCTGGCCATGCGCTGGGGCCTGGGCGGCATGCCGTTCAGCAGCAACCCGTCGCGCGAGATGGGTGGCTGGGTGCGCCTGCGCAGCGACGTGAGCTACGACCGCATTACCGAGGCGCACCTGCTGGCCCTGGTCGATGCCTGGCCGCCGGTACCGCTGTCGCAGCTGAGCAAGCCGGCACCGGGCAGCTCGCTGACCTGGACGGTGGAGTTCATGCACCCGATCCCGCAGCTGACCACCCACGACTGGTGCTTGTACCGGGCGGAGATCGAGCATGCCCGCGACGGCTATGGGCACATTGCCGCGCGTCTGTGGAGCCCGAGTGGCGAGCTGCTGGCGTTGAGCCGGCAGACCACCGTGGTGTTCGACTGACCCCGACTCAGTCCTCGTCTGCCGCGCTCGCTTTGGCGATGGCCGGCAGACCGAAGAAGGCACGGGCGCTGGCGCTGCTGTGCGCCGCCAGCGCAGCCTGGCTCTCGCCACGGTGCAGGGCCACTTCGCGCAGCACTTCGCCAAGAAACGCCGGCTCGTTGTGCCCGCTCTTCGGCTTGGGCCGCAGGCTGCGTGGCAGCAGGTAGGGCGCATCGCTTTCCAGCAGCAGGCGGCCCTGGGGAATGTCGCGCACCAGCGGATGCAGATGGGTGCCGCGGCGCTCGTCGCAGATCCAGCCGGTGATGCCGATATGCAGGTCGAGGTCGAGGTAGCCGTACAGGCTGCCCTTGTCGCCGGTGAAGCAGTGCACCACGGCGGCCGGCAGGTCATCGCGGAACTCGCGCAGAATCGCCAGCAGGCGCTCGCCGGCTTCACGCTCATGGAGGAACACCGGCATCTGCAGCTCCACGGCCAGCGCCAGCTGTTCTTCCAGGGCCTTCTCCTGCTGCGGTCGCGGTGAGAAGTCGCGGTTGAAGTCCAGGCCGCATTCGCCCACCGCCCGTACACGCTCTGCGCTGAGCAGGGTGCGCAGCTGGCGAGCGCTGTCGGCGTTCCACTGGCTGGCATCGTGGGGATGGATGCCGGCGGTGCTGAACAGGCGACTGCCGCTCTCATCCAGCTCGTGGCAGAACTCCAGGGCTTTTTCGCTTTCTTCCAGGCTGGTGCCGGTCAGCACCAGTTGGCAGACGCCGGCGGCGTAGGCGCGGGCGAGTACTGCGTCACGCTCGCGGGCCAGACTCGGATGGGTCAGATTGACGCCGATGTCGATGAGTTGCATGGTGCTACCTCAAAGGCTGAGCCGGGCAGCATAGCAGAGCTGGTAAATGCTTAATAAACACAACAAGAACAGTGCCTTATGTCTGACTTTTGATCTTTGTCAGCAGCTTGCGCTGGTGACCGGGAAAGGCCTGTGAGAACCTCCGCGCCCCTCACCATGGAACTGCCGTGCGTGCGGGCGATCTCACTCGGCCAGGTCGGCCCGTGACCTGGCTCAACCCGGAGGCCCGATGAGGCGAGCGCTGCTGCTTCTGTTCTGCTGCCTGGCAGCGCTGCCCTGGTCGGCCCAGGCGCGTCTGGGCGGCCTGGCGGAAAACCTGCCCCATGCCGCGGCCACCCGCGACCTGGCGGAGATCCGCAAGAGCGGCGAGCTGCGCGTGCTGGTCAACCAGAGCCGCAACAGCTCCGGGGAAATCAAGGGCCAGGCCATCGGTCTGGAATACCACCGTCTGCATGCCTTCGAGCAATACCTCAATGACCAGGGCCGTGATGGCGGCAGCCTGCGCCTCAAGCTGATCCCGCGGGCCAAGGAGCAACTGCTGACCGCTCTGCAGCGCGGCGAGGGTGATCTGGTGGCGCCTGGCGAGCTGATCGACGCCCATGCCGGGCAACTGGTCAGCGCCAGTGCGGCGATTCGCAGCGACGTGCCCATCGTGGTGGTCGGCGCGCGTGGCAACCGGCATTACCTGCGTCTGGACGACATGTCCGGCAAGGTGCTGACGCTGCCGCGAGGCAGTGCGGCTGCCGAGGCACTGGGTGAGGTCAACCAGCGCCTGGCGGCGCGCAAGCAGGCGCCAATCGAGGTGCAGTGGGCCGACCCCAGCCTGGCCGTGGAGGATGTGCTGGAGATGGTGCACGCCGGGGTCTACCCCTGGACTGCCGTCGAGCAGCCGATCGCCGAACGCTGGACGCGAGTGCTGCCGCGCTTGCGCATCGAGCGGCACCTGGTGCTCGGTCGTGAGGCCGACATGAGTTGGTACGTGCGCCGTGATGCGCCGATGCTGCGCGCCAGCATCGACCGCTTCCTCGCCGGCTACCGCAGCCCGGCGGATCAGGACGCGGTATTCCAGCGCGTCTACCGGCGCATCTACAAGGTGCGCGATCCGCTGGCGCGGGCCGACCGGCAACGCCTGGCGCGGGTTGCCGGGGTGCTGCGCAAACATGCCCAGCAGCAGAAGCTCGACTGGCTGTACCTGGCCGCCGTGGCCTTCAAGGAGTCGACCCTCAATCCGGCCGCACGTGGTGCCGGCGGGGCCACCGGGCTGATGCAGATCACTCCGGCGGCCGCGCGCAGCGTCGGGGTCAGCAATATCCAGGTGCTGGACAACAACGTGCGGGCCGCCTCGCTGTACCTGGCACGCATCCGCCGGCAGTTCTTCGCCAGCAGCCAGCTGGAGGAGCACCAGCGCATGGCCTTCGTCCTCGCCGCCTACAACCTGGGGCCGCAGCGGGTGCAGGGTCTGCGTGCGGAGGCGCGGCGGCGCGGCCTGAATCCCAACCAGTGGTTCTTCCAGGTCGAGCGGGTGGCCATGGAGCAGCTGGGCATGGGCGTGGTCAGCTACGTCAACAGCGTGAACAAGTACTACCTGGCCTATGAGCAGGAGCGTGAGGGACTGGAGCCGCAGGCAAGTCGGGTGTCGGCACAAAAGTAATCGTAAAATTAGATATTAATATCCGGATATTTGCGCTTTTCTAATCGATTAATTCGTCTAATCTACACCTCAGCAACAGACAACTCCGAACGCACCCACACAAGGACACCGCAACATGAACAACCTGATCAAGAACCTGCTTTCCAGCAACGCCGGCTACGGCATCACCCTGCTGCGCGTGGCGACCGGCCTGACTTTCGCCGCCCACGGTTCGCAGAAGCTGTTTGGCTGGTTCGGTGGCTACGGCCTGGCCGGTGTGGCCCAGTGGATGGAAAGCATCGGCATCACCCCCGGCTACCTGATGGCTGCGCTGGCCGGTAGCGCCGAGTTCTTCGGTGGCCTGGCCCTGGTGATCGGCCTGCTGGTGCGCCCGGCTGCGCTGTCGCTGCTGGTGGTGTCGCTGGTGGCGATGTTCACCGTGCACTGGGTCAACGGCTTCTTCATCACCGCCAACGGTTACGAGTACGCCCTGACCCTCGGCATCATCAGCATCGCCCTGCTGATCGAAGGCGCCGGCAAGCTCTCGCTGGATCGTCGCATCGCCGGCTGATCGCCCCGCCGCAAACCAAGGCCCGCCTCGTGCGGGCCTTTTTCATGGGCGGGATTTACTGGCTGGCGGACTGGGCCTTGGCTTTGGCCTGGGCATCGGCCAGCTGCTCGGCGGCGCTCAGGCGCAGGCGTTCCTGGTCATTGAAGCGTTCGCCGGCCAGGCGCTCGATGGCGGCCTGCCTGTCGTCGGCGCTGAGCCCGCTGTTGGCTTCGATCTGTGCTTTCTCCTGGCGATAGTCGCTGAGGCGCTGCTGCCACTGCTGGCGTTGCCGGTCGAGGGCTTCCAGACGTGCGGTGGCTTCGGCACCGACCAGTTGCAGGCGCAGCTGCTGCAGCTGCGCGGCGTCGCCCCCGCGGGCCTGGAGGGCGGCGGTCTGCTCGCGCAGCTCGGTCTGCAGTTGCGGCACCACGGCGTCCTGCAGGGACTCGGGCAGGCTGGCGCGCAGCTGATCCAGCGCTGCGGCTTTCTGCTGGGGGCTCAGGGCCGGGTCGTTGCGGATGGCCAGGCGCTGCAGGGTGAACTGGTTGTAGGCCTCTTCTTCGGCGAAGAAGGCCTGGTGGGTTTCCTGATTGAAGATCGAGGCGCGCAGGGTCTGCACCGCCTGTTCGCGCTGGCGCACGGCATCGAGGTTGGCCAGCTGCGGCAGATCGCGCTCCAGCTGCACCAGTTGCCGCTTGTAGTCCAGGTATTGTTCCAGCAGGGCCAGCGCCTGGCCCTCGGCCGGCTCCGGCAGCTGGCTGCGGATGTAGTCCTGCAGGCGCTTGACGCTGTTGCGCAGCGGCTCTTCGCCGATGGCGCTGAGGAAGTAGTCGAAGATGCGCCGGATATCGCGGCTGATCAGCAGGTTGCCGGCGGCGTCGAGGGCGAACTGGCCGTCCACCTCGGTGCCGGCGAAGGAGGGCGGCAGGGCCTGGACACCGGGGGCCAGGTTCGGGCCGGTGCTGACTGGCGAGGCGCTGGCTGCTGACGGGGCGTCAGGCGTGGGCGCAATGGCCGGGGCGATGCTGGCGGCAGCCGGGGCGTTGGCGTCTGGCCGGTCGAGTGGGTCGAGATAGAACGTCAGGGCAATGGCGGCGCCGATCAGGGTCGGCACTCCGAGCAGCAGGGTCTTGTTCACGGCAGGACTCGACGGGCGGGAAAAGGGTGCCGGGGCCTGCAGGCCCCGGCAGGCGGGTCACAGACCGGCGGTTTTCAGACGGTTGGCCTGCTGGCGGTAGACGGTTACCGGGTCGGTCTCGAACAGGCTGGTCAGGCCGAAGACCTGGTTGACCTCGTCGAGGTGGTTCATCCGGTAGTCGTCGCGGATCACCTTGCCCAGGTGCGAGCTGCACTTGCCGACCAAGCCGTCGTTGGGCTCGTCGAAGGTCAGCGAGGCGGCGCCGGTGAGCAGGTCACTGACGTCGAGCAGGTTGGTCAGCGGGCTGGTGCCGCTCCAGGAGTAGTAGCTGACGCCATTGACCTTGTAGGCACCTTCGCCACAGGAGCTGGTAGGGATGCCTTGCGGGTACTTGGCGTTGAACACCGCGGCGCCCTGGCTATTGAGCGACTCCAGGGAGCCCAGGGCATTCTGCGGCGAGGTGCTGGAGCTGCCGGAGAGGAAGTTGATCAGCGCGCCGAGGCCGTTGACGATGCCGGCCACCAGCGCTTCGCCGGCCGAGCCCGGCGGGATCTGGCGCAGGAAGTCGGCGGTGTCCGAGCCCTTGTGCGGGCCGCCGACGCTGGTTACCGAGGCCACCAGATCCGGGCGCACGGCAGCCACATAGCGGGCGGTCGGGCCACCATGGCTGTGGCCGATCAGGTTGACCTTGCCTTTGCCGCTGATGGCGGCGATTTCTTCCACCTGGTCGAGCAGTTCCTCGCCGCGCAGCTCGGAGGTGTTGAGCTGGCTGACTTCGGTGACATAGACGCTGGCGCCATCGCTGCGCAGGGCCGAGGGGATGCCGTACCAGTAATCGATGCCGAGGATGCTGTCGAAACCGAGCATGCCATGGGCGAGGACGATCGGGTATTGGGTCTTGGTGTAGCCGGTGGAGCCGAACAGACCGGCGTCGGCCGGGCCTGACAGGAGCAGACCGGTACCGATACAGAGGGCGAGCAGGGTCTTCTTATTATTCATGGAGCGCTCTCATGGTGTGGTGATGCGGGTGGGGGCATCCTTGCGCCTGCAGCCAGGCCCATCCGGGGTCGGCACATCAGCAGCCTGAAAGGGCAGAATCTGTGCCAAATCGGCATTTTTTAGAGCACAGGCTCTAAACGGGCGTTTGCGAGGAAGTCGGCCAGATTGACGCTTTTGCCGGCAAGGAGGCCGGTGTTACCCAGGGAAACAGACCGGACGGTCATTTTTTGTGGCGTTCCTGGGGGACGCTGCGCGCCGCCAGACGCTGATCGCTTGCTCGCGAGGAGGCGCTATAGGTTTTCCAGCGGCCAGCTGTGCAGCTCGCGGTAATGCCCGTCTGCCGAGGCATAGAGGGCAAAGCGCTCGACCGTCCAGGCAAAGTTCGCGAGCGGGCTGATGGCAGGCAGGTGGCTATGGCGGGCCAGTGTCAGGTGTGGGCGGAAGGCGTGCCCTGGCTGTTGGTAGCCGTGCTGGCGCAGGCGCGACTGCAGTTGCTCGACCAGTTCCAGCAGGGGTTGCGGCGGCTGGCTGGGCGCCAGGTGGAGCAGGCCCTGCGACCAGCAGGCCAGGCGATCCAGCTGCAGGTCGAAGGCGGGCAGCTGGATGCTGGCGGCGATCTCGCCCAGTGGCGTCAGATGGTGTGCGTCCAGGCTGCCGAGAAACGCCAGGGTCAGGTGCAGGTTGGCCGGGGCCACCAGCTTGCCGTCTGCCGCCAGGGCCTGGCGCCAGGCGGCGATCTGCCGGGCAATGGGTGGCGGGCAAGGTAGCGCGAAGAACAGGCGCAAGGCCCGACCGTGCTGGTCGTCTGTTGTCTGCGCCATCGTGGCTGCTCCTGCGAGTACCGGGCTTGACAGGCTCCGGTGGGATTTTTAGGATTCCGCCCCATGCGCCGATTTAAGAGCAACTTGCGGGGCGCCGCCCGGTTGGGCCAATACCGCTAAAGCGCTGGCCGGTGCCGCCTCTCACCGCTGTCCGGCTGTGACTTCGAGGCTGAGACCGTCACCATGAGCTGCCCACGCCCCCATCTGCGTTTTTCTCCTCTGCCCACCGGCACTCCGAACCGGCATCCCCATGTCCTGCTGGTGGGAAGCCATCAGCCCCAGCTGCTGCGTTACCTGGAAGGTTGGCCCAAGTGCTGGCCGGGTGCGCGCAATTTCCTCGTTCGCTTCGCCACCGCACAGACCCTGCAGGCCCTGCCCGGCAACAGCTTCGACCTGGTGGTGGTCGGCGCCGAGGCGCAACCGCTGACGGCCGAGCTGGTCGGCGAACTGGTACGGGTCGCCCGCCAGGGGCTGATCAGCCTGCGCTGAGCGGCGGGTAGTCGATGGCGGTGATGTAGTAGGTCTGCTCGCCGCCTGGTGTCTGCACCCGCACTTCGGCATCCAGCGCCTTGCCGACCAGGGCGCGGGCCAGCGGCGAGTCGATGCTGATCAGGTTGAGTTTGAGATCGAGCTCGTCCGGGCCAACGATGCGGTAGCGTGCCTCGTTGCCGTCCTCATCCTCGAGGGTAACCCAGGCGCCAAAGTAGACCTTGTGCGGGTCGCTGGGGCGGTCGCCGATGACCTTGAGGTTCTCCAGGCGCTTGGTGAGAAAGCGCACCCGGCTGTCGATTTCGCGCAGCATCTTCTTGCCGTAGATGTACTCGGCGTTTTCCGAGCGATCGCCCAGCGCCGCCGCTTCGCTGACCGCCTGGGTGACCTGCGGCCGGCGCACATGCCACAGCTCATGCAGTTCGGCACGCAGGCGGGCCTCGCCCTCTGGCGTGATCAGCGGGGTTCCGGCAGTACGGGGCGGGCGGTAGCGGCTCATGGTGCTCGAAGGTCGGGAAGGTGGCGGGATTCTAGCAAGCCGCTCAACCTTCCCGCAGTACCGTCAGCGGGCTGCTGTTGAGCGCCCGGCGCGTGCCCAGGGTGCCGGCTGCGGCGATCAGCAGGGCGCCCAGCAGTGGCAGCAGCAGAAGCCAGGGATGCGGCTGCCAGGCCAGGTCGAGGGCGAAGCGGTAGAGCAGGAAGCTCACCAGTTCGCAGCCGAGGGCGGCGAGTAGGCCGCTGACGGCACCGAGCAGGGCGAACTCGGTGCGCCGGGCCGCCACCAGCAGTCGGCGTTCGGCGCCCAGGGCGCGCAGCAGGGCGCCCTGGCGGATGCGCTCATCGAGGGTCGCCTGCAGGCCGGCAAACAGCACGCTGAGACCAGCGGCGAGAACGAACAGGAGGACATATTCGACCGCCAGGGTGACCTGGGCGAGGATGCTGCGCAGTTGCTCCAGCAGTGCCTCGACCTGCAGCAGGGTGACCGCCGGGAAGGCGCGGGCCAGCTCCACCAGTTTCTGCTCGCTGTGCGGCGGCAGGTAGAAGCTGGTCAGGTAGGTGGTGGGCAGATCCTGCAGGGTGCCGGGCTGGAAGACCATGTAGAAGTTGGGTTGGAAGCTGTCCCAGTCGACCTTGCGCAGGCTGCTGACCCGGGCCTGGCGCTGCAGCCCGCCGACGCTGAAGGTGAGCACGTCGCCGAGGGATATCTGCAGGCTCTGCGCCAGTCGCGATTCCACCGACACCACGGCCAGGCCGTCCGGGCGCGGCGCTTCCCACCAGTGCCCGGCCAGCAGCTGGTTGCCACTGGGCAGCTGCTCGGACCAGGTCAGGGTCAGGTCGCGCTGGGTGGCGCGCTCGCCCTCGGAGTCCTTGCTGACCTGCTGCTGCACCGGCTTGCCGTTGATCTCGGTCAGGCGCCCGGCCACGGCGGGGTAGAGCACCGCCGGGGTGGGGGTCAGGCGGGCCAGGTGGGCGGCGAAGGCGGCCTGCTCGGCTGGCAGCACATTGAGCGCGAAGTGATTGGGCGACTCGGCCGGTAGCTGCGCCTGCCAGGTGTCCAGCAGCTCGCTGCGCAGCAAGACGATCAGGCCCATGCTGAGTAGGATCAGGCCGAACGCCAGAGCCTGGCCGGCGGCGGCCAGCGGGTAGCGCAGCAGCTGGCCGAGCCCCAGGCGCCAGGGCAGGCTGGCCGTGGCCAGCAGGCGGCGCAGGCTGTGCAGGCCGAGCACCAGCAGGCCGCCGAGCAGCAGGGTGGCGAGCAGGCCACCACCGAGCAGGGCCAGGGTCAGGCGCAGATCCAGGCTCAGCCGCCACATGATCAGCCCCAGGGCCAGTAGCGCCGCACCGTACACCAGCCAGGAGCTCGGCGGCACGGGCAGCAGGTCGCGACGCAGCACCCGCAGCGGCGGAACGCGGCCCAGCGCCGCCAACGGTGGCAGGGCGAAACCGGCCAGAGCGACCAGCCCGGTGGCGATCCCGGCCAGTGCCGGCAGAGCGCCGCCCGGTGGCACGCCTGCAGGCATCAGGCCCTGGAGCAGCTTGAACAGCACCAGTTGGCCGACCCAGCCGAGCAGAGCACCAAGTAGGCTGGCCAGCAGACCGAGCAAGGCCAGTTGCAGGCCGAACAGCTGCAGCGCTTCGCGACGTGACAGGCCCATGCAGCGCAGCAGGGCGCTGGCATCGAAACGGCGGGCGGCGAAACGGGCCGCGGACAGTGCCACGGCCACGCCGGCCAGCAGCACGGCGGCCAGGCTGGCGAGGTTCAGGTAGCGCTCGGCACGACCAAGGGCGCCGCCGATCTGCCGATTGCCGTCGCGGGCGCCGAGCAGCTCCTGATGGGCGGCCAGGCCCGGTTCGATTTGCTGCTGGTATTGCTGCAGCGCTTCCGTAGTGCCACGCCACAGTTCGCGGTAGCGCACCCGGCTGCCGGGTTGCACCACGCCGGTGGCGGGCAGGTCGGCCAGGTTCATCAGTATTCGTGGCGTCAGGCTGTAGAAGTCGCCGGCACGATCCGGTTCGTAGGTCAGTACCCGGCTCAGGCGCAGGGGCAGGTTGCCGACCTCGATGGACTGGCCGATCTGCAGATCGAGAGCGGCCAGCAGGCGGGCCTCGACCCACACCTCGCCGGGCGCCGGGCCACCGCCAGCCTGTTCCGCCTGGTAGAGCGCCGCGGCGCTTTTCAGGGCGCCGCGCAGCGGATAGTTGGGGCTCGCCGCCTTGACGCTGGCCAGCTGAATGCCCTGGTCGGTGGCGATCACGCTGGAGAATTCCACCACCTGAGCGTGCTCCAGGCCCAGCTGCCGGCCGCGCTCGAGCTGCTCGGCGCTGGCCGGGGCGCTGCCGTTCAGCAGCAGGTCGGCACCGAGGAACTCGGTGGCGCGCAGCAGCATGGCGCCGTTCAGGCGGGCACTGAAGAAGCCGATGGCGGTGCTGGACGCCACGGCGATCAGCAGGGCGAAGAACAGCACGCGCAGCTCGCCGGCTCGCGCATCGCGCAGCAGCTGGCGCAGCGCCAGGTTCAGCAGGTGCAGACGAGGCGCGTGCATCAGGGCTCCACGCTGTCGACCAGGCGACCGCCTTCCAGGCGGATCAGGCGCCGGCAGCGATGGGCCAGGCGTTCGTCGTGAGTGACCAGTACCAGGGTGGTGGCGCCTTCGCGGTTGAGCTCGAATAGCAGGTCGCTGATGCGCTCGCCGGTATGGCTATCGAGGTTGCCGGTCGGCTCGTCGGCGAACAGCACCGCCGGTTCGGCGGCAAAGGCGCGGGCCAGGGCGACTCGCTGCTGCTCGCCGCCGGACAGTTGGCGCGGGTAGTGACTCAGGCGCGCCTCCAGGCCGACTCGGCGTAGCAGCTCGCGAGCCTGCTCGCGGGCATCGCGGCGGGCCTTCAGCTCCAGCGGCAGCATGACGTTTTCCAGGGCGTTGAGGTTGTCCAGCAGTTGGAAGGACTGGAAGACGAAGCCGACTTGCTCGGCGCGCACCCGGGCGCGCTGGTCTTCGTCCAGGCGGGTGAGTTCATGGCCGGCCAGGAAGACGTCGCCGCTACTGGGCAGATCCAGGCCGGCCAACAGGCCAAGCAGGGTGGATTTGCCCGAGCCGGAGCTGCCGACTATGGCCAGGCTGTCGCCACGCTCGAGGTCGAAGCTGAGGTCGTGGAGAATGTCCAGCTCGCCTTCCGCGCTGGAAACCACTTTGCTAAGGTGCCGCGCAGAAAGAATGCTGGCGCTCATGGAGAGTCCGATGCGTGCGTCGTGGTGGGTAAGCGGTGTCTTGGCACTGCTGTGTTGGGCGCAGGGTGTGCAGGCTGCCACCCTGCTGGTCGTCGGCGATAGTATCAGCGCCGCTTTTGGCCTGGATACCCGGCAGGGCTGGGTCAGCTTGCTGGAAAAACGCCTGGCCGAGGGCGGTTTGGCCTACCAGGTGGTCAATGCTTCGATCAGTGGCGACACCAGCTCGGGCGGCCTGGCACGCCTGCCGGCGCTGCTTGCAGAGCATCGGCCGCAGGTGGTGATCATCGAGCTGGGCGGCAACGATGGCCTGCGCGGTCAGGCGCCTGGGCAATTGCAACAGAATCTTGCGAGCATGATCGAGCAGTCCCGTGCCGCCGGTGCGCAGGTGCTACTGCTGGGGATGCGCCTGCCACCCAACTACGGGACGCGCTATACCCAGGCGTTCGCCGAGGTCTACAGCACGCTGGCCAGGGATAAGCAGGTCGCTCTGGTGCCGTTCTTCATGGAAGGCGTCGGCGGTGTCGATGGCATGATCCAGAGCGACGGCATCCACCCCTCTGCGGCGGCGCAGACACGCCTGCTGGACAATGCCTGGCCGCTGCTGCAGCCCTTGCTCTGACGCTTCCCCGGCTGCTGGCTTTCCGCTATCGTGGCAATCCTTCCCCGGAGCACTCGATGCCGCGTCCTGCCTGGTCTCTGCACGCCTACCAACTGATCGTACCGGACGAACAGCTGGATCTGTTCGCCTGTCGCGAGGCGCGCGTGCACCTGGTGGCCCGCCAGCTGGAGCTGGGCAGCCATGCCGACCGAACCCTGTGCGGCGGTCTGCTGCCGGCCTTGCCGGTGATGTGCGAGGTGCTGCGCCCCAGCCTGCGCGACAAGCGCCTGTGCCCCTCCTGTCGCAGCGTGCTGGAAGCCCAGCGCCAGGGCGAGCGGCCAATCTGGGCTGATGCCTGAGGGCTCCCCGGCACGCGGCCGCCCGGTGTACAATCCCGAGTCTTTCCATCAGCCATTTTTGCCAAGGATTTCCGGATGTTGTCGCGCGTTCCAGCCGTCGCCCGTTCCCTGACACTCACCAGTCTCTTCATGGCTGGTTCCGCCGCAGCCCTCGAGCTACCCCTGCCGCCACCTGGCGAGGATATCGTCGGTCAGGTGCAGGTCATCAAGGCCAAGTACGAAGACACCTTTGCCGACCTGGGCGTGGCCAATGACCTCGGCTACCTGGAAATGGTGGCGGCCAACCCGGGCGTCGATCCCTGGTTGCCGGGCGTCGGTACGGAAATCGTGCTGCCGACTCGCTTCATCCTGCCGCCGGGGCCGCGCGAAGGTATCGTGATCAACCTCGCCGAGTACCGCATGTACTACTTCCCGAAAGGGCAGAACGTAGTGCACACCTTCCCGCTGGGGATCGGTCGTGAAGGCTGGGGTTCGCCCATTGCCCACACCACCATCACCGGCAAGACGCCGAATCCGGGCTGGTCGCCGCCAGCTTCGATCCGTGCCGAGCACGCTGCCGATGGCGATCCGCTGCCGGCCTATGTGCCGCCAGGCCCGGACAACCCGCTGGGGCCGTTCAAGTTCACCCTCGGTACGCCGGGCTACCTGATCCACGGTTCGAACAAGAAGTTCGGTATCGGCATGCGTGTCAGCCATGGCTGCTTCCGCATGCTCAACCAGAATGTGCTGGAACTGGCGAAGATGGCGCCGGTGGGTACTTCGGTGCGCATCCTCAACGAGCCCTACAAATTTGGTCTGAGTGGCGGCAAGGTCTACCTCGAAGCCCATGCGCCGCTGGATGACCAGGGCGCGCCCTCGGTGGTCGACAAGCACACTGCAGTGATCAACGCACTGCTCAAGCGTGATGACCTGGCCGGTCGCCTGCGTCTGGACTGGGAGGTGGTGCGTGATGTGGTGGCGGCTGAAGACGGTCTGCCCGTGGAAATTGCTGTGCCGCAGGATCCGGTGATCCAGGGCGAGGCGCCGCTCGAGCTCTGATCGCGTTACATCTGAAGAGCCCGTCGTCTGGTAACAGCGGCGGGTTTTTTATTGGCTGCGATTTACTGTGGGCAATAAAAAAGCCGACTCGGCGAACCGGGTCGGCTTCTTCAAAGCCTTGGCAAGAATTACTTGCGGCTGGCTTTTTCCAGCATGCGCAGAGCGCGCTCGTTGGCTTCGTCAGCGGTCTGCTGAGCCTTCTGAGCAGCGGCCAGAGCTTCGTCAGCTTTGCGGTAGGCTTCGTCAGCACGAGCCTGAGCGCGAGCAGCTGCGTCTTCGGTAGCGGTCAGACGGGCTTCGGTTTCTTTGGAGACGCTGCTGCAACCGGTAGCCAGAACAGCTGCCAGGGCCAGAGCAGAGAATTTCAGAACGTTGTTCATCGTGTTCCCCTTAAGGTGGACTTTCCATAAAAGCAACTTCCCGAGCTTGGGAAATTAGCCGGGCTACATACTACTCATTACTTGTAGTAAGTAAACTGACCTTGCGCAAGAGAGACGTTTTTTTTTCGCTACAGCACAACTTTTCATCTTTTTGTATAAAAAACATACAGTTCTGATGGGGTTGCGGACTCTCGCACGCGCTTGAGTACGAGTTAAGACGACGAGTTGCCACGTCTTTTCAGTTCGCATGGCTGGCAAACTGACAGCCTGTTACCATCGCTCCTGCCAACCATCCGGATGGATGTAATCCCGGAATTAATCAAGGACGTCCAAATGTCGAAGCTCGTTAAATGGGGCCTGTTCTCCATTCTTGCGATTGCACTTCTTATCAAGGTCTCGCTCTGGCTCTCGGTGCGTTCGATCATGAATGATGCGGTGCAGCAGTTGTCCCCTTTCATGCAGGTCAGCTACTCGGGGATCACTTCTTCTTTCGACGGGCGGGTTGGTGTATCGGGCATCAAGGTGAGTGTGCCGGCAGCCAATGACGAATTTCGCATCGAGCATGCGGAACTCAAGTTCAAGGGGCTGATGGATCTGCTGTCGTTCAGGGAGCGACTGGCGGAGGGCAAGTTTCCCGAGCAGATGGCGGTAAACATCAAGGGACTGGCCCTTGAGGTGCACGGCCCGTTCATGGAAGCACTCAAGGCGCCGAGCACCGAGAAGAATCTGGATAGCGCGCTGTCCAGCGTCGCCTGCGGCAACGTCGACAGCATTGGTGTCGATCAGCTGCTGGAGATGGGCTATCGCACGCTGGAGACCGACGCGCAGTTCTCCTACCTGTTCCAGCCGGGGGCGCAGACCCTGACGTTCAACATGACGGCCGATACCCGCGACATGGGTGAGTACCGGGTCAGCCTGTCGCTGGCCAACATGTCGGAGAAACCGGGCGATCTGCGGGTCAATCCGCCGCGGGTGTCGATGATGACCCTCGAGCTGAATGACAACCAGTACCAGCGCAAGGTCAACAGCTACTGCGCCGGCAAGATGGGGCAGAGCGACGAGGTCTATCTGCAGACGGCCCTGGAGCATCTGGACAGCTCCCTGCGTTCGCAGCGGATTGCCCTGGATCCCAAGTTGCTGGCGGCGCTGGGTGGCTACCTCAAGGATCCGCAGGCGCTGCGGGTCGAGCTGAACCCGACCGAGGGCATGACCTGGGACGGTCTGCAGTTCTTCGAGGCCAAGGATGTGGTGGCGATGCTGCGGCCGGTACTGCTGATCAATCAGCAGTCGGTGGAACCCCTGGCGTTTTCTTGGGTCGATCCACGAGCGGCGCGCGAACCTGAGCCGAATGAGCTGGTACGCGCCGAAGTGGTCGAGCAGACCCAGGCCTCGCCACAATACGAGTTCGTCAGTGTTGCCAGCCTGCCCGACTATGCTGGCAAACGGCTACAGTTCATTACTTATGATGGTGCCTATTATCAGGGCGTCCTGCATAAGGTGGAAAATGGCAAGGCATTCCTGAGCGTGCAGTTCGGCACGGGCAACGCGGAGATGTTTCTCCGCTTGGAAAAGATCGATAAGGTAAGGGTTCTCTTCTAGAGCCCGTTGAGGAGCAGAAATGAGCGAGGCGTTATCCATCCGTCATGACCAGGCCGGCCATCAGTTCGAGGCCGTCGTCGAAGGTCATCGTGCTTACCTGGCCTACATGGATCTGGGCAAGCAGACGCTGGATATCTACCGCACCTTCGTCCCCAATCCCCTGCGTGGCCGTGGCATTGCCGCGGCCCTGACCGAGCAGGCGCTGAGCTACGCCGAGAGCATGGGCTATACCGTGATCCCCTCGTGTTCCTATGTCGAACGCTACCTCGAGCGGCGCCAGCGCCAGCAGCTCAAGCACTGAGGTTGGAGCGGCCAAATAAAAACGCCGGGCATTGCCCGGCGTTTTTGTTGGCGCATGTGCTTAGCGCTGGCGCTTGGGCAGCACGTCCTTGAGTTTGGCGTGCATGCTGCGCAGGGTCTTCTCGGTGGCATCCCAGTCGATGCAGGCATCGGTGATGGAAACGCCGTACTTGAGATCGCAGAGATCCTTCGGAATCGACTGGCTACCCCAGCCCAGGTGGCTCTCGACCATCAGGCCAACGATCGAGTTGTTGCCTTCGAGAATCTGGTTGGCGACGTTCTCCATCACCAGCGGCTGCAGGGCAGGATCCTTGTTGGAGTTGGCGTGGCTGCAGTCGACCATGATGTTCGGACGAATCTTCGCCTTGTTCAGTTCCTGCTCGCAGATAGCCACGCTGACCGAGTCGTAGTTCGGCTTGCCGTTGCCGCCACGCAGCACCACATGGCCGTAGGCGTTGCCCTTGGTGGTGACGATGGAGACGCCGCCTTCCTGGTTGATGCCGAGGAAGCGGTGCGGGCTGGAGACCGATTGCAGGGCGTTGATCGCCACAGTCAGGCCGCCGTCGGTACCGTTCTTGAAGCCCACTGCCGAGGACAGGCCGGAAGCCATCTCGCGGTGGGTCTGGGATTCGGTGGTACGGGCGCCGATGGCCGACCAGCTGATCAGATCCTGCAGGTATTGCGGGGAGATCGGGTCGAGCGCTTCAGTGGCGGTGGGCAGGCCCATTTCGGCCAGGTCGCGCAGCAGCTGGCGGCCGATGTGCAGGCCATCCTGGATCTTGAACGAGTCGTCGAGGTACGGATCGTTGATCAGTCCCTTCCAGCCCACGGTGGTGCGCGGCTTCTCGAAATACACGCGCATGATCAGGAACAGGCTGTCCGACACCTCGGCGGCCAGTGCCTTGAGGCGCTCGGCGTACTCGTGGGCGGCCTTGATGTCGTGGATCGAGCAGGGGCCGACCACTACGAACAGGCGGTGATCCTTGCCGTCGAGGATGTTGCGCACCACTTCGCGGCCATGGGCCACGGTGCGCTGGGCGGCGTCGGTGAGGGGGATTTCGCGCTTGAGCTGCGCCGGGGTGATCAGGGTTTCGTTGGAAGAAACGTTGAGATCGTCGATCGGTAAATCAGCCATCGTGTTACTCATCAGGTCCGGATGCCTGGCGCCAGGGGCGCGGCATTGTTATGGGCGCAGCGGGGAAGCGGAACCTTAGCGCGTTAAGGCCCGGCTCGACAATGGGCCAGAGGTGGTAAGTGGCGGGAAATGACCGCTAGAGCGGGTTCAGGCTGGCGCTGGAAAATTCCGCGGCGTGCATGGCTATCCACTCGCTGGCAACCGCCTCGACCGGGATGGCCTGGCCCAGTTCGAGCTCGCGCTGGTGGCGGTAGTGCTCGATCTGGCAGACCTGCTCGACCATGCGCGCGCGGAACAGGGTGTCCTCGTCGATGAACGCGATGCCCACCAGGTAGTCCTGTGGCTGTTTGCGGCACCAGGCGACCACGCCTGGATAGCAGGCCTGCTCGCCCAGCAGGGGGATGCGCAGTTCGACCGCCGTCCCCTTGCGAAAGCCCTTGCTGGAATTGCATGCAACCCCGCCGAGACTGATATTGTTCAACCTTTGCCGGGGCAGGAACGCATGTTTGCGCTGCACCAACTCAACCGGCATGTCGCTCGGGTGACGCAGAAAACGCCGCATGTTGACTACTCCGGATGCCACTCATTTGACATCACTGACCTTCAGTATAGTGCCCAGTCTCGAGCTGACCGACTTCGATGCCGACCGCCAGTTGCTGGATCTGCCGGGCACCTCGCTGGTGATATTCACCAGCATAGGCTGTGCCAGCTGCCGCTGGGCGCGTCGCGAGCTGTCTGGCATGGGCCTGCCAGTCGAGCGCCTGTGCTGGGTGGATGCCGGAGAGAACGGCGGCCTGGTGCAGCGTTATGGCGTTTTCCACTTGCCTGGTCTGTTTCTGGTTCGTGATGGTCAATTCTTTGGCGCGGTGCAGTCCCCGCTGCACGCAACCGTACTTGCAGTCGCCTTGCGCCAGGCCCTGGCGCGAGAGCCGGAGGAGCTACCTTGATGGACGAACAGCGCAAGCCGCGGATCGGCATTATCGGCACCGGGGCCATCGGTGGTTTCTACGGGCTGATGCTGGCGCGCGCCGGTTTCGATGTGCATTTCCTGCTGCGCAGTGAATACGCGGCAGTGGCCGCCAATGGCCTGCTGCTCAACAGCGCCGTGCATGGTCGCCTGCAGCTGCCGGTCGTGCAGGCCTGGGCAAGCGCGGAGCAGATGCCGCCCTGCGACTGGCTGCTGGTCGGCACCAAGACCACCGGCAACCTGGAGATCGCGCCGCTACTGGCTCGGGTTGCCGTGCCAGGGGCCAGGATCGTGCTGCTGCAGAACGGCCTGGCTGTCGAGGAGCAGGTGCGCCCCTTGCTACCGGACTCGCTGCATCTGCTGGGTGGCTTGTGTTTCATCTGCGTGCACCGGGAAGCGCCGGGGGTAATCGCGCACCAGGCCCTGGGCGCCGTCAATCTTGGCTACCACTCCGGCCCTGCGGTGACCGCGGCCGCACAGCAGGCCGTAGTGGAAGAGGGTGCGGCACTGTTTCGCGCGGCCGGGCTGGACAGCTTGGCGATGCCCAGCCTGGAGCAGGCGCGCTGGCAGAAACTGGTATGGAACGTGCCGTACAACGGCCTCTCGGTGCTGCTGCGCACTGGCACCCGCGAGCTGATGGGCAATACCGACAGCCAGGAACTGATCCGCGCCCTGATGCAGGAAGTGGTACAGGGCGCTGCCGCCTGCGGCCACGGTATGCCGGAGGGCTATGCCGACAGCCTGCTGGCGGCCACCGCGCGGATGCCCGACTACCTGCCGAGTATGTACCATGATTTCGCGCAGCAGCGTCCGCTCGAGCTGCAGGCCATCTACGGGGCCCCCTTGCAGGCGGCTGCCGCGGCCGGATGCGAGCTGCCCAAGGTGCGCATGCTCTATCAGGCGCTGCGCTTTCTGGATCAACGCTGAGGAGGCTGGCATGGGCAAGGGGCTGGGTGACAAGCTGGTGCTGGCGATCTCCTCGCGGGCACTGTTCGACCTGAGCGACAGTCATCGCATCTATGAAAGCGAAGGCGTCGAAGCCTACCGCCAGTACCAGATCGACCATGAGGACGAGATCCTCGCTCCGGGTGATGCCTTTCCCCTGGTGCAGAAGCTGCTCAGTCTCAATGCCCGCCTGGAGCAGGCGCGGGTCGAGGTGGTGCTGGTCTCGCGTAACAGCGCCGACACCGGCCTGCGCGTATTCAACTCGATCCAGCACCATGGCCTGGGCATCTCGCGCGCGGCCTTCGTCGGCGGGCGTAGCCCGTACCCCTACCTGGCGGCCTTCGGCAGCCACCTGTTCCTCTCCACCCATGCCGAAGATGTGCGCAGCGCCCTGGAGGCGGGGTTCGCCGCGGCGACCATTCTCTCCGGCGGCGCGCACCGGGCGGCCAGCAACGAGCTGCGCTTCGCCTTCGATGGCGACGCGGTGCTGTTTTCCGATGAGTCCGAGCGGGTCTATCAGCAGGGCGGCCTGGAGGCCTTCCAGAATCACGAGAAGGCTTCGGCCCGCGAGTTGCTGGGCGGCGGGCCGTTCAAGCCGTTCCTCTATGCGCTCAACCGCCTGCAGCGCGAATTCGCCGAGGAGAACTGCCCGATCCGCACTGCGCTGGTCACCGCACGCTCGGCGCCGGCCCATGAGCGGGTCATCCGTACCCTGCGCGAGTGGGATATCCGCCTGGACGAGTCGCTGTTCCTCGGCGGCCTGGACAAGGCGGCGTTCCTCGAGGCCTTTGCCGCCGACGTGTTCTTCGATGATCAGGCTGGCCACTGCGAGAAAGCGCGCGAGGTGGTGGCCACCGGCCATGTGCCCCACGGCGTGAGCAACGAGCTGCTGCAGCGCTAGTCCGCCCGTCCGCCAGCCTTGCGCGCCACGGCGCGCTGCTAAGCTCAGAACAGGGCCGCTGGCGGGTTTCCGGGAGGCCGCATGTTTCGTTCGATCCTATATGCCACCGATCTGGGGCTGTACGCGCCTTATGTCCTGCAACATGCCATGTCGCTGGCGCGGGCCTACCAGGCGGAGCTGTATGTGGTACACGCGGTCGAGCCGATGGGCCTGTTTGCCGAGTCGGTGCTGCAGACCTACCTCGACGAGAAGACCCTGGAGGAGCTGCGCAGCAAGGGCCTGAGCACAGTCATGGCAAGCATCGAGCTACGGGTGCTGGAAGGCTTTCGCGATGAGCTGGGAGAGCTACAGCAGGATGGCGAGACGATCCGCAATGTGCGAGTGCTCCAGGGCGATCCGGCGCAGGTGATTCTGGAGGAGGCGCGGAAACTGGGCGTCGATCTGCTGGTCGTAGGCAGTCACAGCCATGGCGAAGCGCGACAGACGGCGCTGGGGCGTACGGCCGCGCGGGTGCTGCAACTGGCGGAGATTCCGGTCTACCTGGTGCCCATGCTGCAACACCGGGCGCGCACCGACTTATGACAAATCCTTAGACGAACGGCGTGCAAAACTCAAAAAATCGTCTAGTTTTATTCGTTAAACCATTAATATGGTTATATAAAGGTCGCTGGCCAGTCAGGCTGCGTCTATCTGCTTTTGAGGGATATCTATGAAGCTGCAGCAGTTGCGCTACATCTGGGAAGTGGCGCACCACGATCTCAACGTCTCGGCCACGGCCCAGAGCCTGTACACCTCGCAGCCCGGCATCAGCAAGCAGATACGCTTGCTGGAAGACGAACTGGGGGTCGAGGTCTTCGCCCGCAGCGGCAAGCACCTGACCCGCATCACCCCGGCGGGCGAACGGATCATCACCACGGCTGGCGAAATCCTGCGCAAGGTCGAGAGCATCAAGCAGATTGCCCAGGAATTCTCCAACGAGAAGAAGGGTACCCTGTCCATTGCCACCACCCACACCCAGGCACGCTACGCGTTGCCGCCGGTGATCAGTGGCTTCATTAAGCAGTACCCGGAAGTGGCCCTGCACATGCATCAGGGCACGCCGATGCAGATCGCCGAGATGGCAGCCGACGGCACCGTCGACTTCGCCATCGCCACCGAGGCGCTGGAGCTGTTCGGCGACCTGGTGATGATGCCCTGCTACCGCTGGAACCGCTGCGTAATCGTGCCCCAAGGCCATCCGCTGACCAAGCTGCCGAAGCTCACCCTGGAAGCTCTGGCCGAACACCCGATCGTCACCTACGTATTCGGTTTCACCGGCCGCTCCAAGCTAGACGAAGCCTTCAGCCATCGCGGCCTGACGCCAAAAGTGGTATTCACCGCGGCCGACGCCGACGTGATCAAGACCTATGTGCGCCTGGGGCTGGGCGTTGGCATCGTGGCGCGCATGGCGGTCGACGCCAAGCTCGATAACGACCTAGTGGTGCTGGATGCCAGCGACCTGTTCGAGTCCAGCGTGACCAAGATCGGCTTCCGTCGTGGTACCTTCCTGCGTGGCTTCATGTGCGACTTCATCGAGAAGTTCGCTCCGCACCTGACCCGCGACGTGATGGCCAAGGCGGTGCAGTGCCACACCAAGGCCGAGCTGGACGAGCTGTTCGACGGGGTCAAGCTGCCGGTCTACTGAGTCCGACGGGTTGCACGACAATGCAAAAGGGGCGCTCCAGAGCGCCCCTTTTGTTTGTGCAGTGTACTGCCGTCAGTGGTTCAGGTGCAGGCCGCACTCGCGGTTGTCTTCGCCCTTGGTCGGGTCGAAGTAGTCGAAGTTGTTCGGCAGGTTGTGCTGTACCAGGTACTGATAGAGATCCTTGGAACTCCAGTGCAGCAGGGGTGCGACCTTGATCAGGCCGTCCGGGTTGATGCTCACCGGATCCATCTGCGCCCGCACGGCGGTGTCACTGGCGCGCAGGGCGGTGAACCAGACCTGCGGTGCTGCTTCACGTAGGGCGCGGGCGAAGGGCTCAAGCTTGACCTCGGCGGTGAAGGCCTCGTGACGCGGATCGTCGAGCGCCGGTACCGGCCCGTCGATGGCTTCGCGATGCGCGCGCGAGCGCAGCGGCAGGTAGGTCTTCAGGTTCAGCTTGAGCAGCTGGCTGACTTCATCGGCGAACTTGTAGGTCGCTTCGGTGTTGTAGCCGTTGTCCATCCAGATGATCTGGGTATCCGGCTTGACCCGGGTGACCATGTGCAGGATCACCGCCTCGAAAGGGCGGAAGTTGGTGGTGCAGATCGTGGTCTTGCCCAGACCCAGTGCCCACTCCACGAGTTTTTCGGCATCTTTTCCGAGTTCGGCGTTGATGCGATCCAGGTCGAACGTCATCTGTGCTGTCCTGTCGATTGGCAGTGAAATCAAGGTGGGTGATGGTATCACAGGGGCGTCTGACGCAGGCCAACTGCCGGTTTACCAGCTCTGCGGCATGCTGATAGAGTGCCGCCCCTCAAACAACCTGTTAGGAGACTCCCGTGGAAATCGCCTGCCTCGACCTCGAAGGTGTTCTGGTTCCGGAAATCTGGATCGCTTTCGCCGAAAAAACCGGTATCGAAGCACTCAAGGCCACCACCCGGGACATTCCCGACTACGACGTGCTGATGAAGCAGCGTCTGCGCATCCTCGATGAACACGGCCTGAAGCTGGCCGACATCCAGGAAGTGATCGCCACCCTCAAGCCACTGGAGGGTGCTGTGGAATTCGTTGACTGGCTGCGCGAGCGCTTCCAGGTGGTGATCCTGTCCGACACCTTCTACGAGTTCTCCCAGCCGCTGATGCGCCAGCTGGGTTTCCCGGCCCTGCTGTGCCACAAGCTGATCACCGACGAGACCGATCGCGTGGTGGGCTACCAGCTGCGCCAGAAGGATCCCAAGCGTCAGTCGGTCATTGCCTTCAAGAGCCTGTACTACCGTGTGATCGCCGCCGGCGACTCGTACAACGACACCACCATGCTCAGCGAAGCCCATGCCGGCATCCTGTTCCATGCTCCGGACAATGTCATTCGCGAGTTCCCGCAGTTTCCGGCAGTGCACACCTATGAAGACCTCAAGCGCGAGTTCCTCAAGGCATCGGTGCGCGATCTGAGCCTGTAAGGTTCAACGCCGCAGCAACAAGGCCCGCCATGCGCGGGCCTTGTCGTTTCTATGGTCGCGGATCCCCGCTTGCGCGAGGGCGGAGCTGGGGCTTGGGTGCGGAGGTGAGCTTGTAGGGCGGGTGAAGCCCGCGTATGCACCTCAGAAGCCGGAGAGCTGCTCCAGGGTCTGCAGCAGCACCTTCACCTTGGTGATCGATTCCTGGTACTCGGCCTGCCAGTCGGAGTCGGCAACGATGCCGCCGCCGCCCCAGCAGCTGACCTGGCCGTCCTTGACCAGCAGGCTGCGGATGGCGATGGAGCTGTCCAGCTCGCCACGCACATCCAGGTACAGCAGCGAGCCGCAGTACAGGGAGCGACGGGTCGGCTCCAGCTCGTCGATGATCTGCATGGCGCGGATCTTCGGTGCGCCGGTGATCGAGCCGCCGGGGAAGCTGCCGGCAATCAGATCCAGCGCATCCTGGTCGGCAGCCAGCTCACCGGTGACCGCGCTGACCAGATGGTGGACGTTGGGGTAGCTTTCCAGCGCGAACAGCTCCGGCACCCGTACCGAACCGATGCGGCAGGTGCGGCCCAGGTCATTGCGCAGCAGGTCGACAATCATCAGGTTCTCCGCCCGATCCTTGGCGCTGGCCTGCAGCTCGGCGGCCTGGGCAGCGTCCTCGGCCGGCGTGGCGCCGCGCGGGCGGGTGCCCTTGATCGGGCGGGTTTCCACCTGGCCGCGGCTGACCTGCACATAGCGTTCTGGCGACAGGCTGAGAATGGCGTCGTCGCCGTCCAGGGCCTGGAAGCCGGCAAAGGGAGTGGGGCAGGCGGCCCGCAGAGCCAGGTAGGCGGCCCAGGGGTCGCCAGCGCAGGGCGCCTGGAAGCGCTGGGCAAAGTTGACCTGGTAGCAGTCGCCAGCCTGGATGTAGCGCTGGATGCGCTCGATGGCACGGCGGTAGTCGTCCGCCGTGAGCTCGGCGCGAAATGCCTGCAGCAGGCGGAAGCTGGCCGCAGGTGTGGCCAGGCTGGTGCTGAACAGCTGGATCAGGCGTTGCCGCTCGCTGGTCGGGAGCTGCGGGTGGAACACCAGCTGGCTGGTCTGCTGGTGGTGATCGCTGACCAGTGCCCAGGCGTAGAGGCCGAAGCGCGCCTCAGGCAGCTGCAGATCATCCCGAGCCTGATCCGGCAGCTGCTCCAGGCGTCGACCGAAGTCATAGGCTAGGTAGCCGATCAGCCCGCCGGTAAACGGCAGCTCGCAGGCCGTGGGGGCTTCGGCGCGGCCCAGGCGAGCCAGGCCACTGCGCAGGCGCTGGAAGAATGCCGCGCCTGGCTCATCTGCTGCGGGGTGATAGGTCTCCACGGGCCAGGCGCTGAGCAGGTCGAAGCGCCCGCGTCCGGCCTGCGGCCGACCGGCATCGAGCAGCACGGCGCTCGGTGCGCGGCGTATGGCGGCAAAATAGACGCTAGGGTCGGCCTGGTAGGGCAGGGCGTGGATCTGGCAGAGGCTCATGCGCAGGTGTCTAGGGCAGGGGAAGGCGATTGTAGAACGCCGGCGATCCGTCTTCATAATGAAAAAGCCCGGCCGGAGCCGGGCTTGATCGTGCAAGGAAGGAATCAGGTTTCCTTCGGCTTGACGTGTCCGAACAGCTGCTGAGAGAAGCGTACGCGGTCTTCCACGCTCTCCTTCACATCGTTCTTCGCCAGCTCGGCGATGCGCGCTTCCACCGCGTGAGCACGGTGGGTCAGGCCGCAGTCGTTGGCGATCTGGATGTTCAGGCCGGGACGGGCGTTGAGCTCGAGAATCAGCGGGCCTTTCTCCTCGTCCAGCACCATGTCCACACCAATGTAGCCGAGACCGCACAGCTCGTAGCAACCGGCGGCCAGCTTCATGAAACCATCCCAGTTGGGCAGCTGCACGCCGTCCACCGCATTGGTGGTGTCCGGGTGCTTGGTGATCTTGTTGTTCAGCCAGGTGCCGCGCAGGGTCAGACCGGTGGCCAGGTCGACGCCGACGCCGATGGCGCCCTGGTGCAGGTTGGCCTTGCCGTTGGACTGGCGAGTCGGCAGGCGCAGCATGGCCATCACCGGGTAGCCCATCAGGACGATGATGCGGATGTCCGGCACGCCTTCGTAGCTGATGCTCTTGAAGATCGGATCCGGGGTGACGCGGTATTCGATCAGCGCGCGGTCGCGATGGCCGCCGAGGGAGTACAGGCCGGTAAGGATGCTCGACAGCTGGTGCTCGATGTCTTCCTGGCTGACGATCTTGCCGGAGACCGTCTTGTAGCGACCCTCGAACTTGTCGGCGATCACCAGGATGCCGTCACCGCCGGCACCCTGCGCCGGCTTGATCACGAAGTCAGTGCGGTCGCCGATGATCTCCGAGAACTTCTCGATTTCCTTCTCGGTGGAGATGATCCCGTACAGCTCCGGCACATGAATGCCGGCCTCGATCGCACGCTCCTTGGTGATGATCTTGTCATCGACGATCGGGTACAGGTGCCGTTTGTTGTACTTCAGCACGTAGTCCGCGTTGCGCCGATTGATGCCCATGATGCCTTTGGCTTCCAGGGCTTTCCACGTCTTGATCAGGCCGAACATGGGCTCAATCCTTCAGGAAGGCTTTGAAACGGAACAGCTCGGTCAGGCGGTAGCCGCGGTAGCGACCCATCGCCAGCATGAAGCCCACCATGATCAGCAGCACCGCCGGGAAGGTGAAGATGAAGTAGGTCAGCTGCGGTACGGTCATCAGCAGGTGCGCCAGGGTGGCGGCGAACAGGGTGCCGATGGCGACCTTGAAGGCGTGCGAGGCGCCGCGCTCTTCCCAGGTAATGGACAGGCGTTCGATGGTCATGGTCAGGATCACCATCGGGAACAGGGCTACCGACAGGCCGCGCTCCAGGCCCAGCTTGTGGCTGAGCAGGCTGATCACGGCGATCAGTACCACCACGAAGGTCAGTACTACCGACAGCCTTGGCAGCATCTGCAGCTTGAGGTGTTCCAGATAGGAGCGTAGCGACAGGCCCAGCGCGGTGATCAGCGAGAACAGCACGATGCCGAAGCCCAGCTGGGTCTCGCGGAAGGCCAGGGCGATCAGTACCGGGGTGAAGGTGCCGAGAGTCTGCAGGCCGCCGAGGTTGCGCAGGATCAGGATCACCAGCACGCCGATCGGGATCATGATCATGATCTGGTAGGTCTGCTGGGTCTGCAGCGGCAGGCCGTACAGCGAGTATTCGAGGAAGTCGGCGTCGGTATTCTCGTCGGTCTGCTTGGCCAGGCGGATGGCGTTCATCTCGCTGTTGTTCAGGGTGAAGGTGACCTGAGCCTTCTTGCCGCCTTCGAGGCTGATCAGTTGCTCGTCACCGGTCCACCACACCAGGCGATCGACCGGCAGGCCGCGCTCGCCGCTTTCCGGGTTGAAGTACAGCCAGTTCTCGCCGTTGAAGCTACGCAGCCACAGCTCCGGGGTTTGCGGCTGGTCGGCAACCAGGCGGATGGTGTGCACGCGCTCCATCGGTACGTGGGCGATGGACAGCAGCAGCTCGATGATGCGGGCCTTGTTCGGGGTCGAGGTGTCGCCGGCCAGCAGCAGCTTGACGTTGTCGTCATTGAGGTTGTTGACGCGCTTGATGGTCTCGCTGATGAAGGTGTCGACATCCGCCGAATGCTGGCGGATGGGGGCGAGCAGGGCTTCGGCGGCGATCTTCTCGGCGCCCTCGACGGGGATGCTGTCGCGGTAGATCAAGCCTTTGGACTTGGGCTTCTCGTCGCTATAGCGCTGGGTCAGTACCAGACGATAGTAGAGAGTCTGGTTGCCGCTGGCACGGCGCGCCGACCAGGTCACCCGGCGGTTGCCGTCGATGCGGTTGACGCTGAAGCCGAAGTTGTTGGAGATGAAGCTCTCGTTGAGGCTCACATACTCCTGGTTCAGCGGCGGTACGAACATCTGCACCTTGACCGGATCGTGCGGATTGGCCTGGAACTCGACCTTGGCGTCGATGTTCCACACTTCATCGGTCTCATCCTCGGTCACCGGGATATTGAGATAGAAGATCTGGTAGGCCGTAACCAGAACGCCCACGGTCACCAGCAGGGTGATAAGGACTTTCAGATGCAGGGTCAAGGATCGCATGAGTATTACTCGGCAGCGGTGACTGGAGAGCAGGCGGGTTTGCCAGCGGCGTATTTGAGACTGGGATCGACCAGGGCGTCCAGGCGTTTGAGCGCCTCGGAACCGATCAGCAGGGGATACTGGAAGGCACTGCGGTCGGTCAGGTTCACTTCGATGCTGCGCCGTACCTTGCCCATGCACACTTCCAGTTCGATGACCGGGCGTGCGGTGTAGGTCTTGCCTTCTTCAGGGTCGAAGTCGCCGGCGCGGCGTTTGATCTTACTGATACGGGCCAGCGGTCGCTCGATGGGATGGCTGTGGGCATCGTCGATAGCCAGGTAGAAGCGCACCCAGGTCTCGCCGTCACGTTTGAAGCGCTTGATATCGCGGGCGCTGAGGGAGGCGGTCTTGGCGCCGGTATCGAGTTTGGCGGCGACTTGCAGGTCGAGGTCGTTCAGGCTGACGTACTCGTTCAGGCCGTACACGGTCTTTTCAGCGGCGAGACTGAGGCCCGGCAGTAGGGCGCAACAGAGGAGAAGGGCGAAGGGCTCGAGTCTCATAAATCCTGTGGTGTTCGCGTCGTCGGGGCCGGTGACCGGCAGCAAGGCGGTAGCCGGCAACACAGCAGTCTAGCAGGCATGGCAAAAGGTCCCGCCCGGCGCATGCGGACGGCATTCTAACATGGGGTTTTTCTGCTGTAACAGACGCTTATGTGCGTTTCTGCAGGTTGAATACAGGATTTGATCTGCCGTTGTGCTTTTTTGGATTGTCGACAATCGGTGTTGACCGTACGCATTGCAGGGGGGTAATTTCCGCTCAACAGTGAATACGTGTCGACAATCATGCTTGAGCAACTCGAACCCACAATCGTCGATCAGGATGAATCGGAAACCCTGGCGGAGTCGGTCTTCCGGCGTATCCAGGCGGCCATCGTGTGCGGCGAGATCGCTCCGGGCAGCAAGATCTCCGAGCCGGAGCTGGCCCGTACCTATGGCATCAGTCGTGGCCCGCTGCGCGAGGCGATTCACCGTCTGGAGGGCCAGCGCCTGCTGGTGCGGGTGCCGCATGTGGGCGCGCGGGTGGTGTCGCTGAGCCATGCCGAGTTGATCGAGCTGTACGAGATCCGCGAGTCCCTCGAAGGCATGGCCTGCCGCCTGGCGGCGGAGCGCATGACCCAGAACGAGATCGACGAGCTGCGCCGGGTGCTCGATCTGCACGAGCAGGATGCTGCCTTCCAGGCTGGCGTCGGCTACTACCAGCAGGAAGGCGACTTCGACTTCCACTACCGGATCATCCAGGGCAGCGGCAACAAGACCCTGGCGCAGATGCTCTGTGGCGAGCTGTACCAGCTGGTGCGCATGTACCGCCTGCAGTTCTCCGCCACGCCCAATCGCCCACGGCATGCCTTTGCCGAACACCACCGCATTCTCGATGCCATCGCCGACCGTGACGGCGAGCTGGCCGAACTGCTGATGCGCCGTCACATCGGCGCATCCAAGCGCAATATCGAGCGCCACTACCAGGAAGCGCTCGCCAACCCGTCCAAAACACGAGGTGAGTCATGAGTGTAACAACCCCCGGCCAGCGCTTTCGCGATGCCATCGCTGCCGAGCAGCCGCTGCAGGTGATCGGCGCGATCAACGCCAACCACGCGCTGCTGGCCAAGCGTGCCGGCTTCCGTGCCATCTACCTGTCCGGTGGCGGCGTTGCCGCAGGCTCCCTGGGCCTGCCGGATCTGGGTATCAACACCCTGGATGACGTGCTCACCGACGTGCGCCGCATCACCGACGTCTGCGACCTGCCGCTGCTGGTGGATATCGACACCGGTTTCGGCCCCAGCGCCTTCAACATCGAGCGCACCGTCAAAAACCTGATCAAGGCCGGTGCCGCTGCCGCCCATATCGAAGACCAGGTCGGCGCCAAGCGCTGCGGTCACCGCCCGGGCAAGGAAATCGTCTCCACCGAGGAGATGGCTGATCGCGTGAAAGCCGCGGCCGACGCCAAGACTGACCCGAACTTCTTCCTGATTGCCCGTACCGACGCGATCCAGGCCGAAGGTGTGGATGCCGCCATCGAGCGCTGCCTGCGCTACGTCGAGGCCGGTGCCGATGCGATCTTCGCCGAGGCGGCCTACGACCTGCCGACCTACAAGCGCTTCGTCGACGCGCTGAACGTGCCGATCCTGGCCAACATCACCGAATTTGGCGCCACTCCGCTGTTTACCCGCGATGAGCTGGCCTCGGTCGGCGTGGCCATCCAGCTGTATCCGCTGTCGGCGTTCCGTGCGGCCAACAAGGCTGCGGAAAGTGTCTACACCTCGATCCGTCAGAACGGTCACCAGAAAGATGTGATCGAACTGATGCAGACCCGTGCCGAGCTGTACGACCGCATTGGCTACCACGCCTTCGAGCAGAAGCTCGACGCGCTGTTCGCTGCCGGCAAGAAGTGACCGGCCCGCAGGCCGCGTGCGGCCTGCCACAACAATAAGCAGTACCACCGGATTCAGATGAGGAGAGAGCGATGAGCGCTTCCGTAGAGACCACCACGCCCGGCTTCAAGCCGAAGAAGTCCGTCGCCCTGAGCGGCACCGCCGCTGGCAACACCGCCCTGTGCACTGTCGGTCGCACCGGCAATGACCTGCACTACCGCGGCTATGACGTGCTCGACTTCGCCAACCGCTGCGAGTTCGAGGAAATCGCTCACCTGCTGGTGCACGGCAAGCTGCCCAATGTCGCCGAGCTGACTGCCTACAAGGCCAAGCTCAAGGCCCTGCGTGGTATTCCGGCGGCGCTCAAGGCGTCCCTGGAGCAGCTGCCGCCGTCCGCCCACCCGATGGACGTGATGCGCACTGCCGTATCCGTACTGGGTTGCTTGTCGCCGGAGAAGGACGACCATAACCACCCGGGCGCCCGCGATATCGCCGACAAATTGATGGCCTCGCTGGGTTCGGCGCTGCTGTACTGGTACCACTTCAGCCACAACGGCAAGCGCATTGACGTGGAAACCGACGATGACTCCATCGGCGGCCACTTCCTGCACCTGCTGCATGGCAAGAAGCCGCGCGAGTCCTGGGTGCGCGCCATGCACACCTCGCTCAACCTGTATGCCGAGCACGAATTCAACGCCTCCACCTTCACCTCGCGGGTGATCGCCGGCACCGGCTCCGACATGTACTCCTGCATTGCCGGCGCCATCGGCGCGTTGCGCGGCCCGAAACATGGCGGCGCCAACGAAGTGGCCTTCGAGATCCAGAAACGCTACGACAACCCGGACGAGGCCGAGGCCGATATCCGTGCCCGCGTCGAGCGCAAGGAAGTGGTGATCGGCTTCGGTCACCCGGTCTACACCGTGGCCGACCCACGCAACAAGGTGATCAAGGAAGTGGCGCGCGAGCTGTCCGCCGAGCAGTCCAACACCAAGATGTATGACATCGCCGAGCGCCTGGAAACCATCATGTGGGACATCAAGAAGATGTTCCCCAACCTCGACTGGTTCAGCGCCGTCAGCTACCACATGATGGGCGTGCCCACCGCCATGTTCACCCCGCTGTTCGTGATCGCCCGCACTTCGGGTTGGTCTTCCCACGTTATCGAGCAGCGCATCGACGGCAAGATCATCCGCCCGAGCGCCAACTACACCGGCCCGGAAGACCTGAAGTTCGTGCCGCTGAAGGATCGCAAATAATGAGCAGCGCGATGAACAGCCAATACCGCAAGCCGCTGTCCGGCACTGCCCTGGACTACTTCGACACCCGCGAGGCGGTCGATGCCATCGCCCCCGGCGCCTACGCCAAGCTGCCGTACACCTCGCGTGTACTGGCCGAGCAGCTGGTGCGCCGCTGCGAGCCGGAGGCGCTGACCGCTTCGCTCAAGCAGCTGATCGAGCGCAAGCGCGACCTCGACTTCCCCTGGTACCCGGCCCGCGTGGTCTGTCACGACATTCTCGGCCAGACCGCGCTGGTCGACCTTGCCGGCCTACGTGACGCCATCGCCGAGAAGGGCGGTGATCCCTCCAAGGTCAACCCGGTGGTGCCGACCCAGCTGATCGTCGACCACTCGCTGGCCGTGGAATTCGGCGGCTTCGACCCGGATGCGTTCGAGAAGAACCGCGCCGTGGAAGAGCGTCGTAACGAGGACCGCTTCCACTTTATCGAGTGGACGAAAACGGCCTTTAAGAACGTCGACGTGATCCCCGCCGGCAACGGCATCATGCACCAGATCAACCTGGAGAAAATGAGCCCGGTGATCCAGGCGCGCGGCGGCGTTGCCTTCCCGGATACCTGCGTGGGCACCGACTCGCACACCCCGCACGTGGATGCCCTGGGCGTGATCGCCATCGGCGTCGGCGGCCTGGAGGCCGAGACCGTGATGCTCGGCCTGCCGTCGATGATGCGTCTGCCCGACATCGTGGGTGTCGAGCTGACTGGCAAGCGCCAACCCGGCATCACTGCCACCGATATCGTCCTGGCCATCACCGAGTTCCTGCGCAAGGAGCGGGTGGTCGGTGCCTATGTCGAGTTCTTCGGCGAAGGCGCGGACAGCCTGTCGATCGGCGACCGTGCGACCATTTCCAACATGTGCCCGGAATACGGCGCGACTGCCGCGATGTTCTACATCGACCAGCAAACCATCGATTACCTCAAGCTGACCGGTCGCGAACCGGAGCAGGTCGAGCTGGTCGAGCACTACGCCAAGACCACCGGTCTGTGGGCCGATGCCCTGGTCACTGCCGAATACGAGCGGGTGCTGAGCTTCGACCTGAGCACGGTGGTGCGCAACATGGCCGGCCCGAGCAACCCGCACAAACGCCTGCCGACTTCGGCGCTGCAGGAGCGCGGTATTGCTGACGAAGGCAAGCTGGCGGCGGCCAAGGCCGAAGAGGCTGCCGGCCAGCTGCCGGATGGCGCGGTGATCATCGCCGCCATCACCAGCTGCACCAACACGTCCAACCCGCGCAACGTGGTCGCCGCCGGTCTACTGGCGAAGAAGGCCAACGAGCTGGGTCTGATCCGCAAGCCGTGGGTCAAGACCTCCTTCGCTCCGGGTTCGAAGGTCGCCAAGCTGTACCTGGAAGAGGCCGGCCTGCTGCCGGAACTGGAAAAGCTCGGCTTCGGCATCGTCGCTTATGCCTGCACCACCTGTAACGGCATGTCCGGTGCACTGGATCCGGTGATCCAGCAGGAGATCATCGACCGCGACCTGTACGCCACCGCCGTACTCTCGGGTAACCGCAACTTCGATGGGCGTATCCATCCGTACGCCAAGCAGGCCTTCCTGGCCTCGCCGCCACTGGTGGTGGCCTACGCCATTGCCGGTACCGTGCGCTTCGACATCGAGCAGGACGTACTGGGCACCGACAAGGCCGGCAACCCGATCACCCTGAAGGATCTGTGGCCGAGCGACGAGGAGATCGACGCCATTGTCGCCGCCTCGGTGAAGCCGGAGCAGTTCAAGCAGATCTACATCCCGATGTTCGATCTGGGCACCGTCAAGGAAGCCGAAAGCCCGCTGTACGACTGGCGTCCGATGTCTACCTACATCCGTCGTCCGCCGTACTGGGAAGGCGCCCTGGCTGGCGAGCGCACGCTCAAGGGCATGCTGCCGCTGGCGATCCTGCCGGACAACATCACCACCGACCACCTGTCGCCGTCCAACGCCATCCTGCTGGACTCGGCCGCCGGCGAATACCTGGCGAAAATGGGCCTGCCGGAAGAGGACTTCAACTCCTACGCCACCCACCGCGGTGACCACCTGACCGCCCAGCGCGCCACCTTCGCCAACCCGCAACTGGTCAACGAGATGGCCGTGGTCGACGGTGCGGTGAAGAAGGGTTCGCTGGCCCGCGTGGAGCCGGAAGGCAAGGTCATGCGCATGTGGGAAGCGATCGAAACCTACATGAACCGCAAGCAGAACCTGATCATCGTCGCCGGTGCCGACTACGGTCAGGGTTCGTCCCGTGACTGGGCCGCCAAGGGCGTGCGCCTGGCCGGTGTGGAAGTGATCGTCGCCGAAGGCTTCGAGCGTATCCACCGCACCAATCTGGTGGGCATGGGCGTGCTGCCGGTCGAGTTCAAACCGGGTACTACCCGTCTGACCCTCGGCCTCGACGGCACCGAGACCTACGACATCCAGGGTGAGGTGTCGCCGCGCTGCGACCTGACCCTGGTGGTCAATCGCCGCAACGGCGAAGTGCTCAAGGTGCCGGTGACCTGCCGCCTGGATACCGCGGCTGAAGTGCACGTGTACAAGGCCGGTGGTGTGCTGCAGCGCTTCGCTCAGGACTTCCTGGAGTCCACTGCCGGCTGAGGTCGACGCTGACTCCCTCTCCCTTTGGGAGAGGGTTGGGGTGAGGGAGGCGGGCTCCCTCATCCGCCCTTCGGGCACCTTCTCCCAGAGGGAGAAGGGTATTAGAAGCTTTTCAGGACATATCCATGGCTCACGTACCCCAGATCAAGATTCCCGCCACCTATATGCGTGGCGGTACCAGCAAGGGCGTGTTCTTCCGTTTGCAGGATTTGCCGGCGAGCTGTCAGGTGCCGGGCGCGGCTCGCGACCAGCTGTTCATGCGCGTGATCGGCAGCCCCGATCCGTATAGCGCGCATATCGACGGCATGGGCGGCGCCACCTCGTCGACCTCGAAGTGCGTGATTCTGTCGAAGAGCAGCCAGCCGGAGCACGATGTCGACTACCTCTACGGCCAGGTCTCCATCGACAAGGCCTTCGTCGACTGGAGCGGCAACTGCGGCAACCTGTCCACCGCCGCCGGCGCCTTCGCCATTCATGCCGGGCTGGTCGATCCGGCGCGCATTCCCGAGAACGGCGTGTGCGTGGTGCGTATCTGGCAGGCCAATATCCACAAGACCATCATCGCCCACGTACCGGTCAGCAACGGCCAGGTGCAGGAAACCGGCGACTTCGAGCTGGACGGCGTGACCTTCCCGGCGGCGGAGATCGTGCTGGAGTTCCTCGATCCGTCCGACGACGGCGAGGAGGGCGGCTCGATGTTCCCCACCGGCAACCTGGTCGACGACCTGGAAGTGCCGGGCATCGGCACCTTCAAGGCAACCATGATCAGCGCCGGCATCCCCACCGTGTTCGTCAATGCCGAGGACATCGGCTACCAGGGCACCGAGCTGCGCGAAGCGATCAATGGCGATCCGCAGCAGCTGGCGCGTTTCGAGGCCATTCGCGTGGCCGGCGCCCTGCGCATGGGCCTGATCAAGACCGCCGAAGAGGCGCTGACCCGTCAGCACACGCCGAAGATCGCCTTCGTCAGTCAGCCCAAGAGCTACCTGGCTTCCAGCGGCAAGACCATCGCGGCCGGCGAGGTCGATCTGCTGGTGCGCGCACTGTCCATGGGCAAGCTGCACCACGCCATGATGGGCACCTGCGCGGTGGCCATCGGCACGGCGGCGGCGGTGCCCGGCACCCTGGTCAACCTGGCGGCTGGAGGTGGCGCGCGCGAGGCGGTGCGTTTCGGCCATCCGTCCGGCACCTTGCGCGTAGGCGCCGAGGCCAAGCGGGTCGATGGCGAGTGGACGGTGACCAAGGCGATCATGAGTCGCAGTGCGCGGATTCTCATGGAAGGCTGGGTGCGAGTGCCGGGCGACGCATTCTGAGGGTTAGGGGGGGCGCCACTTTCCATGCCCCGTCATTCCCGCCTGCGCGGGGATGACGAAGTGGGTGGGGGAGGTTTCGGTATGGGTATCGGCGCTATGCGCCTCAATCCATCCTACTTGAGTCGGCGTTCCACACCTTTCTCCACCAGGATCTTGGCGGAAATCTCTTCCACCGAGAAATGCGTGGAGTTGATGAAGGCGATGTTCTCGCGGCGGAACAGGTTTTCCACCTCGCGGACTTCGAACTCGCACTGGGCGAAGCTGGCGTAGCGACTGTTGGGCTTGCGTTCGTGGCGGATGGCGGTGAGCCGATCCGGGTCGATGGTCAGGCCGAACAGCTTGCTCTTGTAGGGCTTGAGGGCGGCCGGCAGTTGCAGGCGCTCCATGTCTTCCTCGGTCAGCGGGTAGTTGGCGGCGCGGATGCCGAACTGCATGGCCATGTACAGGCAGGTCGGGGTCTTGCCGCAGCGCGACACGCCGACCAGGATCAGGTCGGCTTTGTCGTAGTAGTGGGTGCGGGCGCCGTCATCGTTGTCGAGGGCGAAGTTGACCGCCTCGATACGCTCCATGTAGTTGGTGTTGCTGGAGATGGAGTGCGATTTGCCTACCGAGTAGGAGGAGTGCGAGCTCAACTCCTGCTCCAGGGGGGCGAGGAAGGTGGAGAAGATGTCGATCATGAAGCCGTCGGATTGGGCCAGGATGTCGCGGATTTCCTGGTTTACCACGGTGTCGAAGATGATCGGACGGGCGCCGTCTTTCTCGGCAGCACTATTGATTTGCTGTACCATGGCGCGCGCTTTGTCCACGCTGTCGATGTAAGGGCGCGTGAGTTTGGTGAAGCCGATGGTCTCGAACTGGGCCAGCAGGCTCTGGCCGAGGGTTTCGGCGGTGATGCCGGTGCCGTCGGAGATGAAGAAAGCGGTTCGTTTCATTTGCGCCAAAGGCCTTAAGTCAGGAACGATTCTTGGCTATCATAGGCCCCCTTTGTCGGGCCCGTACTGGCCGGCATTGTGACTTATTTCCTTGCGGCAAAGCCAGGTTGCAGCGCGGCTGCGGTGGCTGGGCCAAGTACAGTGGAGAGTTCACCTTGGTTGAGTACGTAGTTTCCCTCGATAAGCTCGGCGTCCACGATGTGGAGCATGTAGGGGGCAAAAACGCATCCCTGGGCGAAATGATCAGCAACCTGGCCGGTGCTGGCGTCTCTGTTCCCGGCGGTTTTGCCACTACCGCCCAGGCCTACCGTGACTTCCTCGAGCAGAGCGGTCTGAATGATCGTATCCATGCCGCCCTCGACACGCTGGACGTGGATGACGTCAATGCCCTGACCAAGACTGGCGCGCAGATCCGCCAGTGGGTGATGGACGCCGAACTCCCCGAACGCCTCGACCGCGAAATCCGCGAAGCCTTTGCTCTGATGGCCGGCGGCAACGCCAACATGGCCGTTGCCGTGCGCTCCTCGGCTACCGCCGAAGACCTGCCGGATGCCTCCTTCGCCGGTCAGCAGGAAACCTTCCTCAACATCCGTGGCGTGGACAACGTGATCCGCGCAGCCAAGGAAGTGTTCGCCTCGCTGTTCAACGATCGCGCCATTTCCTACCGCGTGCACCAGGGCTTCGACCACAAGCTGGTGGCCCTGTCTGCCGGCGTGCAGCGCATGGTGCGCTCGGAAACCGGTACCGCCGGCGTGATGTTTACCCTGGACACCGAGTCCGGCTTCCGTGACGTGGTGTTCATCACGGGTGCCTACGGCCTTGGCGAGACCGTGGTGCAAGGTGCGGTGAACCCCGACGAATTCTATGTGCACAAGCAGACCCTGGAAGCCGGCCGCCCGGCCATCCTGCGTCGCAACCTGGGCAGCAAGGCGATCAAGATGGTCTACGGCGATGAAGCCAAGGCCGGCAAGTCGGTGAAGACCGTCGAAGTCGACCGCGCCGACCGCGCCCGCTTCGCCCTGTCCGATGCCGAGGTCACCGAGCTGGCCAAGCAGGCGCTGATCATCGAGAAACACTACGGCCGCCCGATGGACATCGAGTGGGCCAAAGACGGCGACGACGGCAAGCTGTACATCGTCCAGGCTCGTCCGGAAACCGTGAAGAGCCGCGCCAGCGCTACCGTGATGGAGCGCTACCTGCTGAAAGAGAAGGGCAAGGTGCTGGTGGAAGGCCGTGCCATCGGCCAGCGCATCGGCGCCGGCAAGGTGCGGGTGATCCACGACGTGTCCGAGATGGACAAGGTGCAGCCGGGCGACGTGCTGGTCTCCGACATGACCGACCCGGATTGGGAACCGGTGATGAAGCGCGCCAGTGCCATCGTCACCAACCGCGGCGGGCGTACCTGCCACGCGGCGATCATCGCTCGCGAGCTGGGTATTCCGGCCGTGGTCGGTTGCGGCAATGCCACCCAGGTGCTGCAGGATGGCCAGGGCGTGACCGTGTCCTGCGCCGAGGGCGATACCGGCTTCATTTTCGAAGGCGAGCTGGGCTTCGACATCCGCAAGAACTCGGTGGATGCCATGCCTGACCTGCCGTTCAAGATCATGATGAACGTCGGCAACCCGGATCGCGCCTTCGACTTCGCCCAGCTGCCTAACGAAGGTGTGGGCCTGGCCCGTCTGGAGTTCATCATCAACCGCATGATCGGCGTGCACCCCAAGGCGCTGCTGAACTACGCCGGCCTGCCCGTCGAGATCAAGGACAGCGTCGACAAGCGCATTGCCGGCTACGACGATCCGGTCGGCTTCTACGTCGAGAAGCTGGTCGAGGGCATCAGCACCCTGGCCGCGGCTTTCTGGCCGAAGAAGGTCATCGTGCGCCTGTCTGACTTCAAGTCCAACGAATACGCCAACCTGATCGGCGGCAAGCTGTACGAGCCGGAAGAAGAGAACCCGATGCTCGGCTTTCGTGGCGCCTCGCGCTACATCAGCGAGAGCTTCCGCGACTGCTTCGAGCTGGAATGCCGGGCACTGAAGAAAGTGCGCAACGAGATGGGTCTGACCAACGTCGAGATCATGGTGCCGTTCGTGCGCACCCTGGGCGAGGCGTCGCAGGTGGTCGAGCTGCTCGCCAGCAACGGCCTGGCCCGCGGCCAGAATGGCCTGAAGGTCATCATGATGTGCGAGTTGCCGTCCAACGCGCTGCTGGCCGACGAGTTCCTCGAGTTCTTCGACGGTTTCTCCATCGGTTCCAACGACCTGACCCAGCTGACCCTGGGCCTGGATCGCGACTCCGGCATCGTTGCTCACCTGTTCGACGAACGTAACCCGGCGGTGAAGAAGCTGCTGGCCAATGCCATTGCCGCCTGCAACAAGGCCGGCAAGTACATCGGCATCTGCGGCCAGGGCCCTTCGGATCACCCGGATCTGGCCAAGTGGCTGATGGAGCAGGGCATCGAAAGCGTGTCGCTGAACCCTGACTCGGTGCTCGATACCTGGTTCTTCCTTGCCGAAAGCCAGCCCGCCTGAGTACCTTCCCCAACAAGGGCGGAAGCAATTCCGCCCTTGTTTGTGTCCCGTGATCCATGCGGGCAGCCTTAGGTTCGACGTCCGGGGCTAGCTACACGCAGCGCTCACAGCAATTTTTTGTGCAAGAAGCAGAATGCAAAGCAGTAGTGAGTTGTTCCCCGTTGCCCTGGTCAGCGCCGAATTGCGCGGCGACCTGAGCGAGGATGTCTATCGCCTGAAACCCGGCAACAGCCCGGACTATTCCGTCGAGCTGGCGGTGACCCGACTCGGCCAGGCCAGTCAGGCCAGTCGTGGCGTGCCGGTGATTCTGCTGCACGGCAGCTTTTCCAACCGGCGCTTCTGGTATTCGCCCAAGGGCATTGGTCTCGGTGCTCAGCTGGCGCGCGCCGGCTTCGATGTATGGATCGCAGAAATGCGCGGGCATGGCCTGTCACCACGCAATCAGGCCTATGCGCGCAATCGCGTGGCGGATTACGCGCGTTACGACCTGCCGGCTATTGCGGCCTTTGTTTGCGAGCAGACGGATCAGGTACCGCACTGGATCGGCCATTCGCTGGGGGGCATCACCCTGGCTGCGGCACTGGGCGGGCAGTACCTGGATGGGCAGACGGCAGCTTCGGTGGCGCTGTTCGGCAGTCAGATCAGTCGCATCTATTGGCCGCTCAAGGTGCCGCCGGTGGAGTGGGGCAGCCGCCTGTTGCTCAAGGCCTTCGACCATATTTCCGGCGCGCGCCTCAAGCGTGGCCCGGAAGACGAGCCGATCGGCCTGGCCCTGGAGAGCCTGCGCTGGCATCGCCTGTTCGGCCGTTTCGGCGACGAGCAGCGCGACTGGTGGGCCGGGCTGGCCGATGTGCAGGTGCCGCTGCTGGCGGTGACGGCTGCCGGCGACCTGCAGGATCCGGCCTGGGCCTGTCGCAAGCTGGCCGAGCAGTTTATCGCCGCGCCACGCCAGGTGCTGTGCCTGGCCAAGGACAAGGGCTTTCTTGGCGACTACGGGCATGTCGAGATGCTGGTCAGCAAGGAAGCCCAGGCTGAAGTCTGGCCGCTGGTGGAGCATTGGCTGCGCCATGGGCAGTTGCCGCCAGGCATCGCGCTCGACTGAGGTTACAAGCGCGCTGGCATGGGGCTAAGATGTGACGCATTCGGGCTTGCCAGTCATTTCTGCAGCAGGATGCCGGCGTGTTTATCGCACTTGAGCGCTTGATCAATCTCGACGACGGCTACCGCCAGAGCTTCCAGGTGGACGGGCGCAGCCTGATGCTGCTGGTGGTCGAGAATCAACCGCTGTTGCTGGAGAGCCGCTGCCCGCACCAGGGCGCGTCCTTGCACAGCGCTACCGTCGTCGGTAGGGTGCTGCGCTGCTCGCGCCATGGCATCGAATTCGACCTGCTCAGCGGTCGGCCGCTGAATGCGGCCTGCACCAACCTGACGCTGCTCAAGCCGGCCTATGACGGCGACCGGATCGGTATCGATCTCTGACGTATTCCACTAACAGGAGTTTCCCCATGCAATACATCACCCCCGACCTGTGTGACGCCTACCCGGAGCTGGTGCAGGTGGTAGAGCCGATGTTCGCCAACTTTGGCGGTCGCGACTCCTTTGGTGGCGAAATCGTCACCATCAAGTGCCATGAGGACAACTCGCTGGTGAAATCCCAGGCCGACCTGCCGGGGCACGGCAAAGTGCTGGTGGTCGATGGTGGCGGTTCCCTGCGCCGTGCCCTGCTGGGCGACATGGTCGCCGAGAAGGCCGCGAAGAACGGCTGGGAAGGCCTGGTGATCTACGGTTGCGTGCGTGACGTCGATGCCCTGGCACAGACCGACCTGGGCGTGCAGGCCCTGGCCAGCCACCCGATGAAGACCGACAAGCGCAACATTGGCGACCTCAACGTGGCCGTGACCTTCGGCGGCGTCACCTTCCAGCCGGGCCACTACGTCTACGCCGACAACAATGGCGTGATCGTTTCCCCCGAACCGCTGAAAATGCCGGAGTGAGTCTGTCGGGCCCGTTCGCTGCGGGCCCGTCATTCAGGTGACGCAACGGATGCTAGAGCAAGACAATCTCGAATGGGGACTGGTGCACGCCTTTGTCCTCGATGGCCGTGGCGGCGCCCGCAGTATTGCTCGCGCGGCGCTGGATGACCTGCAGCTGGGCGAGGGTGAAAGCCTCTGGCTGCACTGGGATCGCAGCCACCCGCTGAGCCAGCGCTGGCTGCGTGAACACAGCGGCATCGGCGAATTTGCCTGTGACCTGTTGCTGGAGGAAAACACCCGGCCGCGCCTGCTGCCGTTGCCGGCCGACGAGCTGCTGCTGTTCCTGCGCGGGGTCAACCTCAATCCCGGGGCCGAGCCGGAAGACATGGTCTCGGTACGCATCTTCGCCGACCCGCGGCGGGTCGTATCGCTGCGCCTGCGCCCGTTACGGGCGACCGAGGAGCTGATCGCACAGCTGGAAAAGGGCTGCGGGCCGAAGAATGCCGCGGAGCTGATCCTGCAGCTGGCACATCACCTGGCGGATCGCATCGATGCGTTGATCGAGGGGCTGGGCGGGCTGCTCGACGAGCAGGAGGAGGGCCTCGACAGCAATGAGCGCTTCCTGCCGGATCATGGCCTGATGCTGCATGTCCGCCTGCGCGCCGCCAATCTGCGCCGCTTCCTGGCACCGCAGCGAGAAATCTACGGTCAGCTGGCGCGCAATGGCTCGACCTGGTTCACCCGCGATGACGGCGATTACTGGAACGAATTGAGCAACCGGCTGATTCGTTATCTCGAGGAGTTGGAGCTGCTGCGCGAGCGGGTAGGGTTGGTGCTGGAGGCTGAGCACCGGCGCATGAGCGAGAAGATGAATCGCACTTTGTACCTGCTCGGTATCGTCACCGGCTTTTTCATGCCGATGAGTTTTATCACTGGGCTGCTGGGCATCAATGTCGGCGGTATGCCGGGGGCCGAGAACGGCCATGGCTTTGTGGTCGCCTGTGCCTTTCTGGCAGCGGTGGCCGGATTCCAGTGGTGGTTGTTTCGCCGTTTGCGCTGGTTCTGATGTGACCTGAGCCACGGCGACCACGTCTAGCCCTCATATCCACGCGAGGTGCGCATGCACGATCCGTTTGAAGAATCCCTGCGCGACCTGCTCAAGGTCTCGTCCTCCGACCATGACGATGGCGCCACGCTCGGGCGGGTGCTCAAGACCGCCAATCGCCAGGTCGGCGCTGGTGATCTGTTCAGTCTGCTCGGGCATTGGGCCGAAGCACTGATGATCGCCCTGAACAACGGCTCGGCCCATACCGCGCCGGTTTCCCGCCGCCCGCAAAAATCACGTTCCACAGACAAGGCTGATTGAAGATGGAATTCGACCCCTGGACCCAAAGTCTCGTAAAAGCCATGGAAACCGTGTGGACGCCGATCGGGGCCTTCATCCCGCGCCTGTTCGGTTCGCTGGTGGTGGTTCTGCTGGGCTTCGTGGTAGCCAAGCTGCTCGACACCCTGTTGTCCAAGCTGCTGGCCAAGCTGGGCCTGGATCGCCTGATGGCCGGCACCGGCCTGACCAAGATGCTGGCGCGGGTCGGCATCCAGGTGCCGGTCTCGACCCTGATCGGCAAGATGGTCTACTGGTTCGTGCTGCTGATCTTCCTCGTCTCCGCCGCCGAATCCCTGGGCCTTGACCGGGTTTCCGCGACGCTCGACGTGCTGGCGCTGTACCTGCCCAAGGTGCTCGGCGCTGCCGTGATCCTGCTGGCCGGCGTGCTGCTGGCGCAGCTGCTCAGCGGCATCGTCCGTGGCGCCGCCGAGGGCATTGGTCTCGACTATGCCCACGGCCTGGGGCGCATCGCCCAGGGCCTGGTGATCATCATCAGCATCTCGGTGGCGATCGGGCAGCTGGAGGTCAAGACCGACCTGCTCAACAACGTGATCGCCATTGTGCTGATTTCCATTGGTCTGGCGGCCGCACTGGCCCTGGGCCTGGGCAGTCGCGAGATCGCCGGGCAGATTCTGGCCGGCATTTATGTGCGCGAACTTTACGACGTCGGGCAACAAGTCAAGCTGGGCGAGGTCGAAGGCCAGATCGAAGAGATCGGCACGGTCAAGACCATTATCCTGACCGAGGATGGCGAGCTGGTGTCGGTGGCCAACCGCACCCTGCTCGAGCAGCGCGTCAGTAGCCGCTGATACGCCCAATCCCTGCTAATGTATGCGGCCACAGGCGATGCCCTGGTGGCCGCCATCTGACCTGACTGTCGGCACGACCCGTTTTGAACAAAGCCCAATCGCTCCCCACGCGTTACGACCCTCGCGAGCTTTCCGACGAAGAGCTGGTTCAGCGTGCGCATGTGGAGCTGTTCCATGTCACGCGCGCCTATGAAGAGCTGATGCGCCGCTATCAGCGCACGCTGTTCAATGTCTGTGCCCGTTACCTGGGCAATGAGCGCGATGCCGACGACGTCTGCCAGGAAGTCATGCTCAAGGTTCTCTACGGACTGAAGAACTTCGAAGGCAAGTCGAAGTTCAAGACATGGCTATATAGCATCACTTATAACGAATGCATTACCCAGTATCGCAAAGAGCGGCGCAAGCGCCGCCTGCTTGACGCCCTGAGCCTGGATCCGCTGGAAGAAGCCTCGGAAGAAAAGACGCCGAAGCCGGAGGAGAAGGGCGGGCTCGATCGCTGGCTGGTGCACGTCAACCCCATTGATCGGGAGATCCTGGTGCTGCGCTTCGTCGCCGAGCTGGAGTTCCAGGAAATCGCCGACATCATGCACATGGGGCTCAGTGCCACGAAAATGCGCTACAAGCGTGCGCTCGATCGCCTGCGCGAAAAATTTGCTGGAGTTGGCGAAACTTAACCTGCGCCGAAATATCACAGGCAGGCTGGAATCTGTTTTGGTAGAATGCCGGCCAAGTTGTTCCTTGATAACTAAGGGGCAGCTCAAAGTTATCTAAATGATGGGGATTTTTACGGATGAAATTGAAAAACACTTTGGGCGTTGTCATCAGCTCGCTGGTGGCGGCCACCTCGCTGAACGCACTGGCCCAAGGCCAGGGCGCTGTTGAAGTTGAAGGCTTCGCCAAGAAAGAATATTTCGACAGCGCTCGCGACTTCAAAAACGACGGCAACCTGTTCGGTGGCTCCGTTGGCTATTTCCTGACCGATGACGTCGAGCTGCGTCTGGGTTACGACGAAGTACACAACGCCCGTGCTGAAGACGGTCGTAACATCAAGGGCTCCAACACCGCTCTGGACGCTCTGTACCACTTCAACGCTCCGGGCGACACCCTGCGTCCGTACGTTTCTGCCGGTTTCTCCGACCAGAGCATCGGCCAGAACGGCGCCGGTGGCCGTAACGGCTCCACCTTCGCCAACCTGGGCGGCGGTGCCAAGGTGTACTTCACCGAGAACTTCTATGCCCGTGCTGGCGTTGAAGCCCAGTACAACATCGACCAGGGCGACACCGAGTGGGCCCCGAGCGTTGGTATCGGCCTGAACTTCGGCGGCGGCTCCAAGCCGGTTGCCGCTGCTGAGCCGGCTCCGGAAGTTTGCTCCGACAGCGACAACGACGGCGTTTGCGACAACGTCGACAAGTGCCCGGACACCCCGGCCAACGTCACCGTTGACGCCGATGGCTGCCCGGCTGTGGCTGAAGTCGTTCGCGTTGAACTGGACGTGAAATTCGACTTCGACAAGTCCAAGGTCAAAGAAGAAAGCTACGGCGACATCAAGAACCTGGCTGACTTCATGAACCAGTACCCGTCGACCAGCACCACCGTTGAAGGCCACACCGACTCCGTCGGCACCGACGCCTACAACCAGAAGCTGTCCGAGCGTCGTGCCAACGCTGTTCGCGAAGTCCTGGTTAACCAGTACGGCGTAGGCGCTGAGCGCGTCAACTCGGTTGGTTACGGTGAGTCCCGCCCGGTTGCCGACAACGCTACCGAAGCCGGTCGCGCTGTTAACCGCCGCGTAGAAGCTGAAGTAGAAGCCCAGGCCAAGTAATTTGCCTGACGCTCCACAAAAAACCCGGCCTCGGCCGGGTTTTTTGTTGCCCGAAAAAAGTGCTGTCATCAAACCGACTCGCCAGCGTCATGCCCTCGCCACTGCCATGGGGTGCAATCGCGACAAACAGTGGAGGAGAGCGCTATGCAACTGTGCGTGATCGGTGCCGGCTATGTGGGGCTGGTGACAGCCAGCTGCTTTGCCGAGATGGGCAATCGGGTGGTCTGCATCGAGCGTGATCCGCAGCGGGTAGCCCGGCTGGCCCGCGGTGAGGTGCCGATCTACGAACCAGGCCTGGAAGAGTTGCTGCACCGGCACCTGGCCAGCGGCCAGCTGAGTTTCAGTGCGCAGCTGGAGGATGGCATTCGCAGTGCGGCAATCGTCTTCATCGCTGTCGGGACTCCGACCGGAGAGGACGGCTCGGCCGACCTGTCCCATGTGCTGGCAGTCGCCGACGAGCTGGGCAGCAAGCTGCAGCAGGCCTGTCTGGTAGTCAACAAGTCGACTGTGCCGGTCGGCACTGCCGAACGCGTCAGTCAACGCATCGCCCGGCGCCTGGCCGCCCGTGGCCTGCAGTTCAAGGTGCGAGTGGCCAGCAACCCGGAGTTTCTCAAGGAGGGCTCGGCCATCGAGGACTTCATGCGCCCGGATCGAGTGGTGCTGGGCAGCGATGATGAGCACAGCCGCGAACAGTTGCGCCGCCTGTATGCACCCTTCCTGCGCAACCATGACCGGGTGCTGAGCATGGCGGTACGCGCCGCCGAGTTCACTAAGTACGCGGCCAATGCCTTCCTCGCCACGCGGATTTCCTTCATGAACGAGATGGCCGGGCTCTGTGCCCGCCTGGGCGTGGATGTCGAGGAAGTGCGCCGGGGCATCGGCAGCGACAAGCGTATCGGCACCCATTTCATCTACGCCGGCTGCGGCTATGGCGGTTCCTGCTTTCCCAAGGACGTGCGTGCACTGATCCGCACGGCTGAACTGGAGGGCTTCGAGCCGGGGATCCTGCGGGCTGTGGAGGCGCGCAACGCGCTGCAGAAAACCTTGCTGTTCCAGGCCGTGCGTGAACATTTCAACGGCCATCTGCAGGGGCGGGTGGTGGCGCTCTGGGGCCTGGCATTCAAACCGGGCACCGACGACCTGCGCGAAGCACCCAGCCTGGTGCTGCTGGATGCCCTGCTGGTGGCCGGTGTACGGGTGCAGGCCTGTGATCCGGTGGCCTGCGGCGGCATGCATGAGCGCTACGCCGAGGCGCTGGAAAGCGGCCAGCTGCTGCTGAGCGAGTCGCCTTACCGGGTGGTAGAGGGGGCCGATGCCCTGGTGCTGGTGACTGAGTGGAAGCAGTTCCGCCAGCCAGACTTCATCCGGATCCGCGGCAGCATGCGCATGCCGGTGATCTTCGACGGGCGCAATATCTACGAGTCGACGGAACTTGCCGAGCTGGGATTTATCTATCGGGGGGTCGGCAGACCGCAGGTGGGGCATTGTAAGGCCAGTGCCGCCTGATTAGACTGCGCGACAATTTATCCCCCGCTGCAGTACCAAGGATTCCCATGATCAAGAAATGTCTGTTTCCGGCGGCCGGTTACGGCACGCGCTTCCTGCCTGCCACCAAGGCCATGCCCAAGGAAATGCTGCCGGTGGTCAACAAGCCGCTGATCCAGTACGGTGTGGAAGAGGCTCTGGAAGCCGGCCTCAACGAGATTTCCATCGTCACCGGCCGCGGCAAGCGCGCCCTGGAAGACCATTTCGACATCAGCTACGAGCTGGAGCACCAGATCCAGGGCACCGACAAGGAGAAATACCTGGTCGGCATCCGTCGCCTGATCGACGAGTGCAGCTTCTCCTACACCCGCCAGATCGAGATGAAGGGCCTTGGCCACGCCATCCTCAGCGGCCGTCCGCTGATCGGCGACGAGCCGTTCGCCGTGGTGCTGGCCGACGACCTGTGCCTGAACCTCGAAGGCGACGGCGTGCTGCAGCAGATGGTCAAGCTGTACAACCAGTTCCGTTGCTCCATCGTGGCGATCCAGGAAGTTCCGCGCGAAGAAACCTCCAAGTACGGCGTGATCGCCGGCGAGATGATCCGCGACGACATCTTCCGGGTGAACAACATGGTCGAGAAGCCGAAGCCGGAAGACGCTCCGTCCAACCTGGCGATCATCGGTCGCTACATCCTCACTCCGGACATCTTCGAGCTGATCGAAAAGACCGAGCCGGGCAAGGGTGGCGAGATCCAGATCACCGACGCACTGATGAAACAGGCCCAGGACGGCTGCGTGATCGCCTACAAGTTCAAGGGCAAGCGTTTCGACTGCGGTGGCGCCGAAGGCTACATCGAGGCGACCAACTACTGCTTCGAGAACCTGTACAAGACCGGCAAGGCTTACTAAACCACCGGTGTACAGCACGAAAGCCACCTGCGGGTGGCTTTCGTGTTTCAGGGAATCGGCATCTGCTCGGAACCCGGCCCCAACGGCTGGCCGTAGCTGAATTCGACATAGTTGCCGGCCGGGTCGCGCAGGCCGCAGTAGTAGCCGACGGGGTAGGGTTCTTCGCGCGGCGCCCAGATCAGGCAGCCGGTCTCGGCGGCCTGGCGGGCCAGCTCATCGACCTGCTGGCGGCTGTCCACGGCGAAGCCGAAGTGACTGTAGTCGTCCGCGGCCAGGTGGCGATCCGCTCCACCGGGCATGATGACGAAGATGAACTGGTGCTCCTTGCCCGGCTCGGCTATCCAGACGATCCGCGAGCCTTTGCCGCCGCGCTCGTGAATCACCTGCATGCCGCAGAATCGCTGGTAGAAGTCGATACAGGCCTGCAGATCCGGCACGTGCAGGGCAACATGGGTCAGGCTGGTAGGCATAGGCAGGGCTCCTGCAGCGCGCAACGCGGCTGAAACAGAGAGGCTATGGGTTATGCTGGCAGCCAACTGAGGAGATCACAACCCATGGCTTATGACTTCGACCTGTTCGTCATCGGCGCCGGTTCCGGCGGTGTACGCGCGGCGCGTTTCGCCGCCGGTTTCGGCGCGCGCGTGGCCGTGGCGGAAAGTCGCTACCTGGGCGGCACCTGCGTCAACGTCGGCTGTGTGCCGAAGAAGCTGCTGGTCTATGGCGCCCACTTCGCCGAAGACTTCGAACTGGCCCAGGACTTTGGCTGGAGCGCCGCACAATCGAACTTCGACTGGCCGACCCTGATCGCCAACAAGAATCGTGAAATCCAGCGCCTCAACGGCATCTACCGCAACCTGCTGGTCAACAGCGGCGTCACCTTGCTCGAAGGTCATGCCCGTCTGCTCGGGCCCCAGCAGGTCGAGATCAATGGCCAGCGCTACAGTGCTGAACGCATCCTGATCGCCACCGGTGGCTGGCCGCAGATTCCGGATATCCCGGGCAAGGAGCTGGCTATCAGCTCCAACGAGGCGTTCTTCCTTGAGCAGCTGCCCAAGCGCGTGCTGGTGGTGGGCGGCGGCTATATCGCCGTCGAGTTCGCCTCGATCTTCCATGGCCTGGGTGCAGCCACCTCGCTGCTTTATCGCGGCGAGCTGTTCCTGCGTGGTTTCGACGGCGCGGTGCGCCGCCACCTCAAGGAAGAGCTGGGCCGCAAGGGCCTGGATCTGCAGTTCAACAGCGACATCGAGCGCATCGAGCGGCAGGCCGACGGCAGCCTGCTGGCCACGCTCCAGGACGGCCGGCAGCTCACCACCGACTGCGTGTTCTATGCCACCGGACGGCGGCCGATGCTCGATGGCCTGGGGCTGGAAAGCACCGGGGTCGAGCTGGATGACAAGGGCTTCATCCGGGTCAATGAGCACTACGAAAGCAGCGAGCCTTCGATTCTTGCCATCGGCGATGTGATCGGCCGGGTGCAGCTGACTCCCGTGGCCCTGGCCGAAGGCATGGCCGTGGCGCGGCGCCTGTTCCGCCCGCAGGAATACCGCCCGGTCGACTACCGGCACATTCCCACGGCGGTGTTCAGCCTGCCCAATATCGCCACGGTCGGCCTGAGCGAGGAGCAGGCGCGGGAAGCCGGCCATCGGCTGAAGATCTTCGAGAGCCGCTTCCGGCCGATGAAGCTGACCCTGGGCGCGACCCAGGAGCGCACGCTGATGAAGCTGGTGGTGGATGCCGACAGCGACCGGGTGCTGGGTTGCCACATGGTCGGCCCCGAGGCCGGCGAGATCATCCAGGGGCTGGCCGTGGCGCTGAAGGCCGGGGCGACCAAGCAGCTGTTCGACGAGACCCTGGGGGTGCACCCGACGGCCGCCGAAGAGTTTGTTACCATGCGCGCCCCCATCGCCGACTGAAGTTTCCATGCAGCATATCTTCTACTTCGCCGACCTGTTCGGCGTCGCCGTTTTCGCCATTACCGGCGCCCTGATGGCCGGGCGCAAGTCAATGGATCTGTTCGGCGTGCTGGTGATCGCCATCATCACCGCGCTGGGCGGCGGCACCTTGCGTGACCTGATCCTCGACAACCATCCGGTGAGCTGGATCCGCAACGACACCTACATCCTGGTCGCGTCCCTGGCTTCGTTGGGCACCGTGGTCTGGGTGCGCATGACCCAGCCGATCCACGAGCGCGGCCTGCTGATCGCCGACGCCTTCGGCCTGGCGGTGTTCACCGTGATCGGCACCGAGGTGGCCCTGCAGCACAACGTGCCCTACAGCACGGCGGTGATCATGGGGGTGATAACCGGGGTCGCCGGCGGCGTGATGCGCGACGTGATCTGCAACGAGATCCCGCTGATCTTCCAGAAGGAAATCTACGCCACCGCCTGCATCGTCGGCTCGCTGGTATTCATCGCCATGCGCGCCCTCGATACGCCGCACTGGCTGGATACCGGCCTGGCCATGCTGATCGTCCTGCTCATCCGCCTGGCCGCGATCCACTGGCGCCTGGGGCTGCCACGCTTCCATCTGCTGGATCGTGATTGAGCGGCGCAGTGGAGTACCGCTATTCTGTCGAAGGACGATTCACCACTCATGAGGGACAACATGATGCGTAAACAAGCCTATGTTCTGGCTGCACTGCTCGGCGTCAGCGGCCTGGCCCAGGCCACCAGCTTCGTGGTCACCACCGACTCGCTGGTGGATGCCACCGCAAGCACTTCCGACGCCACCTCGTCCTCGTTCAAGGATGACAAGATTGTCCTGCAGGCCCGCGACGATGCTGCCAGCTTCGTTGCCAGCCAGGGCGAAATCCGCGGCGTCCATCTGGAAGCGGCCCTGCGCCATATGCGCAGCCACTACCAGGTCGGCCAGGCCGATGACCTGCAACTGGCGCAGGCCATCCTCAGCCTCTGAGTGATGCCGGGGCAATTGCCGGCCCGGGCTGAACAGCCTGGCGCCGGTCGGCGCCCAGCAGCCGGGTCGAACCGGCCGGAACATGCCGTGGGAGATGCAGTGCATGAGTGAGCAAGGCCAGACGGGGCCGCAGGTGAGCAGCGGGCAGGATCTGCCTGCTCTGCACGAGCTGATCGCCTGCCACGAGTGCGACCTGCTGATGTACCACCCGCATCTGGGCGAGGAGCAGAAGGCCAACTGCCCGCGCTGCGGCTACGAACTGCTGGTACATCGCCGGCAGATGCGCCGGCGCTCGCTGGCCTTGGTGCTGACTGCGCTGCTGCTGTTCGTGCCGGCCAACTTCCTGCCGATCATCAGTCTCAACCTGCTTGGCCAGAATGCCGTGGACACGGTCTGGACTGGGGTGCTCGGCCTCTACTCCAGCGGCATGCAGGGAGTGGCCCTAGTGGTACTGCTGTGCAGCATGCTGGTACCGCTGATCAAGCTGCTGTGCCAGTTGTTCGTCCTCCTGAGCATGCCGTACCCGGCCCTGCGCCCGCAGGGCATACAGCTCTACCGGGCCTACCACCACCTGCGTGAGTGGGGCATGCTCGAGGTCTACCTGTTCGGCATCCTGGTCTCCATCGTCAAGCTCAAGGACATGGCCGACCTGCACCTGGGAGTGGGCCTGGCCTGCTTCGTCGGGCTGATGCTGGCCCAGGTCTGGCTGGAGGTGACGATGTCGCCGCACCAGGTGTGGGATGCCCTGAGCGAGGAGGAGGCCGGCGATGCGCGCACTTGATGCCGGCATCCTGGTGTGCGGCGAATGCCACCAGCTGGAATACCTGCGCGAAGGCGAGGAGCAGCACTGCGCCCGCTGTGGCGCGCACCTGCACATACGCCGACCGAACAGTCTGGCGCGCACCTGGGCGCTGCTGATCACCGCCGCCATCCTGTACATCCCGGCCAACCTGCTGCCGATCATGACGGTGAACTTCCTCGGCAGCGGCATGCCGGCGACCATCATGGAGGGGGTAATCGAGCTGATTCAGGCCGACATGCTGCCGATCGCCCTGGTGGTATTCGTCGCCAGTGTCCTGGTGCCGACCTTCAAACTGGTCGGCATCGCCTCGCTGCTCTATTCGGTGCAGCGGCGCCAGCCGATGTCGGCGCGCCAGCGCATCCTGATGTACCGATTCATCGAATGGATCGGGCGCTGGTCGATGCTCGATATCTTCGTCATCGCCATCCTGGTGGCGCTGGTCAACTTCGGTAACCTGGCTAGCATCGAAGCCGGCCTGGGCGCTGCGGCCTTCTGCCTGGTGGTGATCCTGACCATGCTGGCGGCGGTGACCTTCGACCCGCGGCTGATCTGGGACAACACCTTCGACGCCGAAGACGACGGCGACGCCGACTAACCCGGCGCCGCCTGCACCTCGCTCAGTAGTTCGATAAAGGCCTTGAGTGCCGGCGTGCGGGTGCCGCGCCGCCACAGCAGCCAGGTCACGGCCGGGCCATGCTCGGCATCCAGGCTGTGGGCCTGCACGCTGTGCCGCCCGCTGAGGCTGTCGAACATCATCCGTGGCACCAGGGCCACGCCGGCACCGGCTGCCACGCAGGCGAGCATGCCGTGGTAGGACTCCATCTCGACGATCTTGCCCGGTAGGGTCTGGCTGGCGGCGAACCAGTGTTCGAAACGGCGCCGGTAGGAGCAGGTGTCGCGGAAGGCGAACAGGGTGGCGCCGGCCACATCACGGGCATCGTGCACCGGGCCATGGGCGCTGCTGGTTATCAGTACCAGTTCCTCGCTGAAGGCCGGCACGCCGTCCAGCTGCGGGTGGTTCAGCGGGCCGTCGGCGAAGGCCGCGCTGAAACGCCCGGACAGTACCCCGTCGAGCATTTCCCCGGAAGGCCCGGTGGACAGCTCCAGCTGCACCTTGGGGTGGCACTGGTGGTAGCGCGCCAGCAGCGGCGGGATGCGCACCGCCGCAGTGCTGTCCATCGAGCCGAGGACGAAGCGCCCCTGCGGTTCCTCGCCGCTGGCCACCTGGCGCGCCTCGGCGGCCAGTTCGAGGATGCGCTCGGCATAGTCGAGAAAGCTCACCCCGGTGGCCGACAGGCGCAGGCGCAGTTTCTCCCGGATAAACAGCTCGGCACCGAGCTCGGCCTCCAGTTGCTTGATCCGCGTGGTCAGGTTGGAGGGCACCCGGTGCAGGCGTTCGGCGGCCTGGGTGATGCTGCCGGTCTGCGCCACGGCGCGGAAGATTTCCAGCTGGGCCAGTTCCATTTTCTCTCTTGGAGAATGATTCGTTCTTGATTATTCATTTTACGTGAAATAAGGGCCAGCTTACTGTCTGCCCATTCCAGCCAGAGTCTGTGAGGACAGCATGAGCCAGACCGCCGCCATATCCCGTAACCCTGCCACTGGCGAGGAAATCGCCCGTTACCCGTTCCAGGATGGCGCCGCCCTGGAGCACAGCCTGCAGCGCGTGCACAGCGGCTTCCAGCACTGGCGCGACACGCCGCTGGCTGCCCGTGCCGAGGCCCTGCGCCGCATGGCCCGGGCCCTGCGCGAGCAGGCCGAAGAACTGGCGCGCTGCGGCAGCAGCGAGATGGGCATGCCGATCAGCCAGGCGCGGGCCGAGGTTGCCAAGTGCGCGGCCCTCTGCGACTGGTACGCCGAGCATGGCCCGGCCATGCTGGCCGAGGAACCAACCTCGGTGGAGGAAGACCGCGCCCGCATCGCCTACCTGCCGCTTGGCGCGGTGCTGGCGGTGATGCCCTGGAACTTCCCGTTCTGGCAGGTGATGCGCGGTGCCGTGCCGATCATCCTCGGCGGCAACAGCTACCTGCTCAAGCACGCGCCCAACGTGATGGGCTGCGCCACGCTGCTGGCCCGGGTCTGGCACGCCAGCGGCCTGCCGGACGGAGTGTTCGAGCTGCTCAATGTCACCCCCGATCTGGTTTCGCGCGCCATTGCTGACCCGCGCATCGCCGCGGTTGCGGTGACGGGCAGCGTCGGTGCCGGCGCGGCGATTGCCGCCCAGGCCGGTGCTGCCCTGAAGAAATGCGTGCTCGAACTGGGCGGCTCCGATCCTTTCATCGTGCTGGCCGATGCCGACCTCGACGAAGCGGTAAAGGCGGCCGTGGTCGGGCGCTTCCAGAACAACGGGCAGATCTGCATCGCCGCCAAGCGCATCATTCTCGAGGCGCCGATCGCCGCCGACTTCACCCGCCGTTTCGTCGCCGCGGTGGCGGCGCTGAAGATCGGTGATCCGCAGGACGCAGCCACCTATCTCGGGCCCATGGCCCGTGCCGATCTGCGCGACGAGCTGCATGGCCAGGTCTGCGCGACCCTGGAAGAGGGCGCCGAACTGCTGCTCGGCGGCCAGCCGCTGGCGGGGCCGGGCAACTACTACGCGCCGACTGTGCTGGGCGGAGTGCGCCCGGGGATGACCAGTTTCCGCCGGGAAGTATTCGGCCCGGTGGCCTCGCTGATCGAGGCGCGCGATGCCGAGCACGCCATCGAACTGGCCAACGACAGCGAGTTCGGCCTCGGCGGCAGCCTGTGGAGCGCCGATGTCGAGCAGGCTCAGCGCCTGGCCCGGCGCATTGTCAGCGGCGCGGTGTTCATCAACGGCTACGCCGCCTCCGACTCGCGGGTGCCAATCGGCGGGGTGAAGAAGAGCGGTTTCGGCCGCGAGCTGTCGCACTTCGGGTTGCGCGAGTTCCTCAACGTGCAAATGGTCTGGCGCGACCGCCGCTGAATGCCTCAGCCCGGCTGGCCATCGACCCGCGGCTGGCAGAGCAGCGCCGCGTAGTGGCGCAGGAACAGCATGAAGGCGACTGCCCAGGCCAGTGCCGCCAGCCACAGCCCGGCGGGCAGCAGGGCGGCCAGCACTACCCGGCAGGCGGCGCCGAGGTGCAGGCTGGCGAAGGCCCAGGCGATTGCCGGCGCCGGCTGTAGCGGGCGGCCGGTGTGGCCCAGGCTGACCCGCGCCAGCATCGCCAGGATCATCCCGCCCATGCCGCCGACTGCCAGGGCGTGGCTGGCCAGGCTGGGCTGCCTCAGCCAGCCCAGGTGCCAGGCGGCCATGCCCAGGGCGGCCACGGCCAGCCAGGCATAGGCCAGGTGCAGCGACCATAGCAACGGCACGCGCCAGATCCCCGGCTGATACCAGCGCCACAGGCGCAAGCCATGCAGGCTGGCTATCAGCAGGAACAGCGGCGCCAGCCAGGGCTGCGCCTGCAGGCCCACGCCGCTGGCGGTCAGCCCTGCCACCAGCAGTGCGGCGCCCAGGCCGAGGCGATCCAGCCGCGGGGCAGGGCGTGGTGCCTGCGTTAGGCCCAGGCCGCGCTGGGTGAAGAAGGGAATGACCCGCCCGCCGATGATGCCGATCAACGCCGCCACCAGCCACAAGGCCGCCAGCACGCCACGCCGCTGCAGGTGGTCGTCGGCCTGTGCCAAGCCATAGAGCGTCTCGGCCTGACACAGGCTCAGCAGCCCGAGCACCAGCACCAGCGGGTAGTTGTGGCGCTGCCGTGCGGCATGCAGGCGGACACCGAGAACCACCGCCAGCAGCGGTAGAAAAGCCAGCTGCAGGGGGATCAGTACGGCCAGCGGCGGTTGCAGCAGCCAGGCCAGGCGCGCCGCCAGCCAGACTCCGAACAGCAGCATCAGCGGCCGGCCGCGCAGGCCGGGGTGGTTCGTCCAGTTCTGCACGGCGGTGAGCAGGAAGCCGGCGATGATCGCCGCGCCGAAACCGAACGGCATCTCGTGGCGGTGCCAGACCAGGCTGCCGCCGACGGGCTGCCACTGCAGCCAGCCGGCCAGCAGGGCGCCCCAGGCGGCGATGGCCAGCACCGCAAAGGCGCTGCCGGCGAGGAAGAACGGGCGAAAGCCCAGGCGCCAGAGCGGCTGGATCTGCAGGCCGGCACCAGGTTCAGAAAGCAGCATGGGCACACTCCGCCGGCGTCGCGCGGCGCAGCTGGTAGGCGGCCAGCAGGCGCATCACGTAGCCGATCTTGATGGCCGTCGGGCCGAGGATGGTCAGGGCATGGGCCCCGACCAGCTCGACGATGCTCAGCTGCAGATCGAGTACATAGGCCAGGGCGATGCCGACCAGCAGCATGGCCAGACCGGCAGTGAGGGTCAGGCTGGAAAGGTGCAGCAGGTTACGCGGTTGGCGGATGTAGTCGATCATGCTGGCAGGCTCCGATCGGTAGGGATGCTTTCAGGCTTCCAGCGCGCTGGCCGGTCCGAAGAACTCGTAGTGGCTTTGCTCCTGCGGTACGCCCAGCTCGCGCAGGTGGCGTTTCACCTGGGCCATGAAGGGTTTGGGACCGAGGAAGTAGGCGTCCAGGTCGCGCTCGGCGGGCAGCCAGGCATCCAGCAGCTCGCGAGTCAGGAAGCCGCTGGCATGGGCCTGATCCTCGGCCCGCGGTTCGCTGTAGCAGAAGTAGTGGCGAATCTGCGGGTGCGCCGCGCTCTGCGCCTCGACCCAGTCGCGGAAGGCATGCACCGCGCCGTCACGGGCGCAGTGGATGAAGTGGATCGGCCGACCGCTGCTGCGCGCGCTGTCGAGCATGGCCAGGGCAGGGGTGATGCCCACGCCGGCACTGATCAGGGCCAGCGGTTTGCTCGACTCGCGCAGCACGAAGTGGCCGGCCGGCGGGAACAGTTCCAGCCGCGAGCCCACCTGCACCTGCTCGTGCAGGTATGCGGAAACCCGCCCGCCATCCTCGCGTTTGACGCTGATGCGGTACTCGCGACCGTTGGCGCCGGCCGACAGCGAATAGTTGCGGCGCACTTCCTGGCCGTCGAACAGCAGGCGCAGGCCGATGTACTGTCCCGGCTGATGGGCGATGATCGGTTCGCCGTCGATCGGAGCCAGGTAGAAGGAGGTGATTTCCGCACTCTCCACCTCCTTGCGTACCACGCAGAAGTCGCGACCGCCGCGCCAGCCGCCCTCGGCCGCGGCGTTGGCGGCGTACTGCTGCTCCTCGGCACCGATCAGGATATCGGCCAGCTGGCCGTAGGCCGCGGCCCAGGCGGCGATCACCTCATCGCTGGCGATCTCGGCGCCCAGTACCTCGCGGATGGCGCGCAGCAGGCAGGCGCCGACGATCGGGTAGTGCTCGGGCAGGATCTGCAGGGCGACGTGCTTGCTGACAATCTGCCCGACCAGCGGGCCCAGCGCTTCCAGTTTGTCGATGTGGCGGGCATACATCAGCACGCCATTGGCCAGGGCGCGCTGCTGATCGCCGCTGGCCTGGTGAGCCTGGTTGAACAGCGGGCGCACCTCGGGGTACTCACTCAGCATCATCTGGTAGAAGTGGCGGGTAAGGGCCTCGCCACCGCTTTCCAGCAGCGGAACGGTGGCTTTGATGATGGCGCGTTGTTGTTCGGACAGCATGGCAATCTCCTCTGGGGCACTATTGGTCGGATCGACCCTGAGCGTGCTAGCGTTAGGGATATCCTGGTTTATCAGGAAGCGTGCCAATTTTTATTTCCTTTAAATTCAGTTATTTATGTTTTTATTAGGTCAATTTGACTCGTGTATTTTCGAGTCCGATTGACTCCAAAGAGTCGAAATGACTACAAACACCCTGCTACAGAGTTTTCTCCCGCTGGTGGCGGATCTGTCCCGCGAACTCAGCGACGAACAGCGTTACGGGCGCCTGTTGGCCGCCGCGCGGCAGCTGTTTCCATGCGATGCGGCGGCGCTGCTGCGCCTCGACGACGATGAGGTACTGCGCCCGGTGGCGGTCGAAGGGCTGAGCCCGGACACCCTCGGGCGGCGCTTCAAGGCGGCCGAGCACCCGCGTCTGCAGGCGCTGATCGACAACCACCAGCCGACCCGTTTCGCCACCGACTGCGAGTTGCCAGACCCCTACGACGGCCTGGTGGAAGGGCATAGCGGGCATCTCGAAGTGCACGACTGCATGGGTTGCCCGCTGTACCTGGACGACCAGCTGTGGGGGCTGCTGACTCTCGATGCGCTCAATCCGCGGGGCTTCGCCCAGGTCGACCTGGCCAGCCTGCAGGCCTTCGCCAGCCTGGCTGCGGCCACGGTCAAGGCCAGCGAACGCATCAGCGGCCTGGCCCGGCGGGTGGAGGACGAGCGGCAGCTCAATGAGCTGTACCGCCAGGCCAGCCAGCAGGCCCGCGAGCTGATCGGCCAGAGCCCGGCGCAGCGCAAGCTGCAGGAGGAGGTGAGGCTGGTCGGCGATAGCCAGCTGACCGTGCTGATCACCGGCGAAACCGGGGTCGGCAAGGAGCTGGTAGCCGAGGCCATCCACGCTGCCTCGCCACGAGCGCGGCGGCCACTGATCAGCCTCAACTGCGCAGCGCTGCCGGACACCCTGGTGGAGAGCGAGCTGTTTGGCCATGTGCGCGGCGCCTTCTCCGGGGCGGTCAACGAGCGCAAGGGCAAGTTCGAACTGGCCGATGGCGGCAGCCTGTTCCTCGACGAGGTGGGTGAGCTGCCGCTGGCGGTACAGGCCAAGCTGCTACGGGTGCTGCAGAGTGGCCAGCTGCAGCGGGTCGGTTCCGATCGCGAGCACCATGTGGATGTGCGGGTGCTGGCCGCCACCAACCGCGACCTGGCGGCGGAGGTACGGGCAGGGTGCTTCCGTGCCGATCTCTACCACCGCCTGAGTGTTTACCCGCTGCGAGTGCCGGCACTGCGTGAGCGCGGCCGCGATGTGCTGCTATTGGCGGGCTACTTCCTCGAGGAAAACCGGGCGCGCATGGGCCTGCGCAGCCTGCGCCTCGGTGGCGAGGCACAGAAAGCGCTGCTGGCTTATTCCTGGCCCGGCAATGTGCGCGAACTGGAGCATCTGATCGGCCGCGCCGCGCTCAAGGCCCTGGCCAGCCACAGTGAGCGGCCCCGCATTCTCAGCATCGACGAGGCGGCTCTGGATCTGCCGGTGGAACTACCTGCTGCCGACCAGGCTGAGCCGCTGGCGAGTGTTGTGTCGGATAGCCCGGGCGTCGACTTGCGCAGTGCCGTGGACGCCTACCAGCGCCAGCTGATCGAACAGGCACTGAGCCGGCACCAGGGCCGATGGGGCGAGGCGGCCCGCGAGCTGGGGCTGGATCGGGCCAACCTCAGCCGCCTGGCCAAACGCCTGGGGCTGCGCTGAGTTCGTCAGCTACTGGCGAAGTCGACGGCGGCCTGGGCGTGCAGGAAGGTCGAATCGAACACCGCCAGCTCGCCGTCGTCGGCACCGATCAGCAGGCCGATCTCGGTGCAGCCGAGAATTACCGAATCCGCCCCCGCCGCCTTGCCGCGGGCGATAACGTCGAGAAAGGCCTGGCGCGATTGCGGGCGGACAAGGCCTTGGCACAGCTCGTTGTAGATCACCTCATGCACCAGGCTGCGATCGTCAGCATCCGGCACCAGGGCCTCGATGGCGAAGCGCGCCGCCAGCCGCTCGCGGTAGAACGCCTGCTCCATGGTGTAGCGCGTCGCCAGCAGCAGCGGCCGGCGCTTGCCGGCACGCTGCAGGGCCTCGGCGGTGATGTCGACGATGTGCAGCAGCGGCACCTCGATGTGCTCAGTCAGCGCCGCGGCAACCTTGTGCATGGTGTTACTGCAGATCAGCACACAGGCCGCGCCGGCGCGCTCCAGCTGCTGAGCGATCTGCGCCAGCTCGGCGCCGGCCTGATCCCACAGCCCCTGCTGTTGCAGCTCGGCAATCCGGCTGAAATCCACCGAACGCAACAGGATATCGGCCGACACCAGGCCACCATGGCGCTGGCGCATACGTTCGTTGATCTCGCGGTAATACACCGCGGTGCTTTCCCAGCTCATGCCGCCAATCAGGCCGATGGTTTTCACAGACAGTTGCCTCGTTGCTGGAGGGGGAAGGAGGGCACTGCCGCAGTGCTCTGTGCATGATTCTTGTCAATAAAGCTGCCCACGCAAAGGCGCGCGTTGGCGAACGTGAACGCCAGTGCAAACCTGGAGCCGGCAGCTCTGGCCCGGGAATTAAGGCATACCGAGCTGCCGCCTGATCTGCGCCAGGCGCGGATCAGCAGGTGCCGCTTGCTGCATGCGCTCGAGATAGGAAAGCGCCTGGTCGCGTTGCTGTAACGAGCCGTGCAGGTAGATCAAGGCATACAGCAGGTCGGCATCTTCCGGAGCCTGATCCAGTCCAGCCTCCAGGGCGCCCTGAGCCTCTTCGGCGCGGCCTAGCTGCAACAGCAGCAAACCCTGGTTGTAGCGAATGCGCGGGTTGTTCGGCAAGGCGTTGGCTGCTTCCCCCAGCCAGTGCGCGGCTTCTTCTGCTTGGCTTTGTTCGGCCAGCAACAGTGCGAGCATATAGGCCAGGTTGCCGCGATCGGCTGGCGGCATATCATTGAGCGCCAGGCCCTCGCGTAGCGTCTGCTGGGCCTCGTCCTGATGCAGTGTGGTATTGGCCAGGGTCACCAGCTTGACGCGGGCAGGAGAGAAGTACGGATCCATTCGCAAGGCCTGACGGTATTGCTCCATGGCTTCCAGCTGACGGTTCTTGCGCTCCAGTAGTAGTCCTAGGGAAAGGCGGCTGCTTGGCAGGTCGGCATTGCTGCGCAGACGTTTTTCATACTCGTCCAGAGCGCTGCGGAAGGCTTCCCTGCGCGATTCCGGCAAGGCGAGCAGGGGGATGCCCGTCAATGCGCGCAGAGCCTCGTCGCGTACCGCCAGATTGGCATCGTCAAGCAGCGGCAGCAGCCGCTCGACACGGGTAACCGGCTCGAGCTCGGCAAAGCCCGGAATGCTGTAGGCGCGTACCAGGGGGTTCTCGTCCTTGAGTGCCTGGGTCAGGCTGGGCAGAGCTGCAGCATCGCCGAGTTCAACCAACTGCTCGGCGGCGCTGGCGCGCACTATGGCGGGCTTACTCATGTCGCCGATCAGCGCGGCCAGTTGCGCCAGCGCCGTAGCACTACCCAGCCTGGCAGCATTCAGGCTCTGGCCATAGTGTGGCGGTCGTTGCGGCTGCTTGAACCAGTGCTCGATGGCCCCCGCGGCCCAGTTTGCAGATTTGCCCGCATGACAGGAGGTGCAGGCATCCGGGCTGGCCAGCTGGTCGCTCAGGTCTGGTCGTGGAATGCGAATGCTATGGTCGCGACGCGGGTCGATCACCATGTAGGTCTTGCTCGGCATATGACAATTGACGCACTGGGCGCCGGCCGACCCGGGCTCATGGTGATGGTGTTCCGGGCTGTCGTAGAGCTTCGCCTGCAGACTAGGGAAGCGTGCCGGTGGCCGTTCCTGGTGGCATTGCAGGCACAGGCTGTTGCCTTTGGCCTTGAGCTTGGCGGTGTGGGGGTTGTGGCAGTCCGTACAGGTCACGCCCGCGGCGAACATCTTGCTCTGGGTGAACGAGCCATATTCATAGGCCTCGCCATCTATCTGCCCGTCGGCATGGTAGAGGTCGGCCCGTAGAGAGGCGGGCAGTGCGCTGTCCAGCAGCGGATGGCCGGGTTGCTGGCCAACCCCCAGGCTCTGGCGGCGACTATGGCAAAAAGCGCATTGCTCGACCTGGCCCCGGCTGCCGAGGCTCTTGAAGTCCACCTGCAGGCCTATCTCGCTGGCCGAGGTGTATGCCTGCTTGTGCTGGCTCTGAGCCCATTCGACATGGGCCAACCCCGGGCCATGGCAGCCTTGGCAGCCGACACTCTGTTCATGCCAGGTACTGGCGAAGCTGTCGCTCTTGTCGTCGTAGTGCTTGAGCAGGTTGCTCGAATGGCAATCGGCGCACATGGCGTTCCAGTTCTGGTAGCGGCCAGTCCAGTGCAGCGGGTCGCTGGGCGAGAATTGTCGCCCGGGGTAGAGCGAGAACCAGCGCTGCCCGCCGGCATCCTTGGGGCGGCTGTCCCAGGCGATGGTCAGGCTCTGCAGGCGGCCGCCGGGAAACTCCACCAGGTATTGCTGCAGCGGCTGGTGACCGAATGTATAGCGGATCGGAAAGTTGGCTGGCTTGCCATCAGCGCCTTCGGTGTTGACGAAGAACCGACCACCCTGACGAAAAAATCGGGCTTGCACGCCAGCTTCCTGGAACCGTGCATTGTTGAAATTGCCCAGCACGTTCTCTGCTGTCGCATCGCGCATGGCCCAGGCATGGTCGGACTTCTCCCAGCCCCGGGCTTGCTCTCTGTGGCAACCCATGCAGCTTTCTGCCGGGGCATAGCCGGCCGAATCCTGGGCCAGTCCTGGCGAATGCACCTCACTGGCCAACAGGGCCGAACTTGGCAGGGTTAGCAGACACAGACAAGTGAGCAGGCGAAGCAGGATCAAGCGGGTTTCCTTGGCTGGTTGGAAGACTCAAGGCCGGCAGTTTATCGGCTGTCATCGAGTGATTAGAGAAAAATCGACAGGTGCTGCTCGTCTACGCCCTGGCAACTGAGCGCGATGTACTGGCTGTCTGCAGACTATTGGCCGCCAGCGGGGCGGGCACGAAAGACGGCCGCTAGCCTCTGGCGAGCAAAGGGGCAGGGGGGACGTAAAGAGCCCCCGGTTCAAGCGCAGGCAGTCAGCCTAGGATGCGCTGCCTTGACGTTTGCGCTGCTGTTTCACCCGGTACATTTCGCGATCCGCCAGCTTGATGGCTTCTTCCGCCGTCATGCTTTCAGGCGTGACGGCCACGACCCCGATGCTCGCGCCCTGGTAGTGGATATCGTCGAGGCCATGGCCCAGTTCATATTGCCCGACCGTCGCCGCGGTCAGGCGCTGCTGGAGCAGCTCGGCGGCATGCCGCATGCCCGCGGCCAGGTTTTCGTGTTCGGCCGGGGTACCCAGGGCGATGATGACGAATTCATCGCCGCCCGTGCGCCCGAGGATATCGCTGGCCCGCAGGCCGTGCTGCAGCTTGGCCGCGATACCGCGCAGGAACTGGTCGCCGGCCATATGGCCATGGGTATCGTTGATGAGCTTGAAGCCATCCAGATCGATAACCCCCACGAGCAGGTATTTGAGCTCCCGCTGGGCCAGGGCAAACAGGTGCGCCGATTCGCTCAGGACGGCACGCCGGTTGGGCAGGTCGGTCAGGGAGTCGGTGAGGGCCAGCTTGGCCAGCGCGCTATTGGCGGACTGCAGCTGCTCGACCAACTGCTCGCGCTCAAGCGAATAGCTCAGCAAGCCTGACAGCAGCATCAGCAGTGGCTCAGCCTCGGAGGAGCGGGGCACCTGGGCCGAGCTGGCAGCACAGACCGTGCCCAGCACCCGGCCATCCTGGGAGCGGATCGGCGCGCTCACATAGGTCTTGATCCCCAGAGCCGCGGCTGCTTCCGAATCGCCCCAGCATTCGGCGACGTTATCCGAATACAGCCGGTTTTCCTCCAGGGCCCGCTTGCACAGCGTATCGGCCCAGGGCACCACCAGGCCTTCAGGGATGACCATGCTGCCGACGTTGCGGGAATACTCGATGCGCTGCACACCTTGCTCGGTATCGATGGTCGTCAGGTAGGTCGACTCCATGCCGGTCACCTGACCGAGCAGTGTCAACAAGGGCCGTGTCAGTTCTTCCAGCGTGCGGGCTTTGGGAATGGTTTCGGAGAGAAGCGAAAGTATCTGATCCATTGCGGTACTTCGGCGGCAGACAGGTATCGCGATTGTTAGCCAAATGGCCGCTTGCTGGAAAGCTGCCTACGTCACCGTATGAGTGGTCAGGCGAAGCAATCGAGCTTTTCCGTCAGGGACTTAGACATGAGATATGACAGGAGCTCTCCTCAGCCGGACGAAATGCCTCGCGAAAAAACCTATACATAAACTATTGTCTGTATAAGTATTGCCTATGTGTGAGCAGATCCAGAGGATTGTCATGGCCCTGTCAATTTCTACCTCGCCGACGTTGCGCCTTGTTGCCTGGCTTTGGTTGCTGATGGCGGCTCCATCGGCCTGGGCGGATTGGCGTGCTGAGCTTCCCGGCGCCGCACTGGTCGGCCAGGGCAACTTCACCTGGTTCGGCTGGCGGGTCTACCAGGCGCGTCTGTGGAGCCCTGCAGCTTCCGTGAGCTGGGAACAACCCTTTGCCTTGGAGCTGATCTATCGCCGCGAGCTGTCGCGGGACACTCTGGTGCGAGCCAGCATGGAAGAGATGCGCCGGCTGGGCGGCGCTTCGGTCAATGAGGCCCGCCTGGCGGCCTGGGACGGCGAGATGCGCAAGGCCTTTGTCGATGTCCAGCCGGGCCAGCGCATCACCGGCCTCTACCAGCCGGGCAAGGGCGGCAGCTTCTATGTCGACGGCGAGTTCCGTCACGCGGTGGCCGACACCGACTTCGCCCGCGCCTTCTTCGCCATCTGGCTGGATGCCCGCACTCGCCATCCCCAGCTGCGCCGCGAGCTGCTGGGGCTCAATGAGACAAACCCATGAGGACGTTGCCGATGCGCATCGGGGTCTGGTTGTTGTGCTGCCTGCTGCTGAGCGCTTGCGGCAGTGTCGAGGTCGAGCACTACGCCAATGAGCGCCCGCAGCTGGATCTACCGGGGTACTTCTCGCGGCCGGTGCAGGCCTGGGGCATCTTCCAGAATCGCTCGGGTGAGGTGGTCAAGCGCTTCAAGGTCGACATCACCAGCCGCCGCGAGGGCGAGCGGCTGATCCTCGACGAGCGCTTTCTCTACAGCGACGGCACCCGCCAGCAGCGGATCTGGAGCCTGGTTCCGGCAGGTGAGGGGCGTTGGCTGGGGCGCGCTGCGGACGTGATCGGCGAGGCCCGTGGCGAGGTGGCTGGCAATGCCTTGCGCTGGCGCTATCGATTGAACCTGGACGTGGACGGCACGACCTGGGAAGTGGACTTCGATGACTGGATGTACCTGATGGATGAGGACACCCTCATCAACCGTTCGAGCATGAGCAAGCTCGGCGTCGAACTGGGCCAGGTGACCCTGTTCTTCCGCCGTGACCCCGGGCCGGACGCCAACCACTGAGAAGGCGCCGCGGCGAGCGGCAGGAGGACTCGGCGATGAATCTTCAGCAACTGGGCGAGGCCGCGCTGGCGGGGCGTGTCGAGGGAGTCGAGGTGGTGTCGCTGGAGGGCGGTTTCTACATCCTGCAGGCGAGGCTCGCTTCGGGTCTCGAGCCGGTGCGAGACGAGCAGGGAAGGGTGCTGCACTTGCGCTCGGCCACTCAGATCCGTGAACTGCTGCAGGACATGCCGCGGTTGCCTTGCGAGCTGGTACAGCACTGCGCCCATGACGAGATGTGCGGCGTTCGCGAGGGTGCGATAGGGCCGCTGCGCCTGCCGCTGTCGCTGGAGCAGCGCTGGTGAGCGACGCCGTACGCCGCCTTGGTCTTGTGCTGGGCGATCAGCTCAGTTTCGACCTCTCGCTGTTCGATGCCCTCGACCCAGCCCGTGACGCGGTGCTGATGGCCGAGGTGAGCGAAGAGGCGTGCTACGTGCCGCATCACCCGCAAAAGATCGTGCTGGTCTTCAGCGCCATGCGCCACTTCGCGCAAGCACTGGAGACGCGTGGCTGGCGGGTGATCTATGTGCGGCTCGACGCCCCCGACAACAGCGGCAGCCTGGCGGGGGAGTTGCGTCGCTGGCATGCCGCCCTGGGTGGGCCGGCGCTGCACCTGAGCGAATGCGGTGAGTGGCGGGTGGAGGAGGCCCTGCGTACCGGCGGGTTGTCGCTGAACTGGCACGTCGACCGGCGTTTCCTCTGTTCCCGCGAGGAGTTCGCGCGTTGGGCGGGCAATCGTCGGCAGCTGCGCATGGAGCTCTTCTACCGCGAGATGCGTCGGCGCAGCGGACTGCTCCTGGAGCCCGACGGTGGGCCGCTGGGCGGTAGCTGGAACTTCGATGCCGACAATCGCAAGGCACTGCCGAAAGGTGCGCGGGGGCCGTTTCCCGCACGCTTTCGGCAGGACGTGATTACCCGTGAGGTGGTGGCCCTGGTGGGCGAGCGGTTCGCCAGTCACTACGGCCGCCTGGAGGGCTTCGACTACCCGGTGACCCACGCCGAGGCGCAGGAGCTCTGGCAGCATTTCCTCGAGTTCTCCCTGCCATCGTTCGGCGACTATCAGGACGCCATGGCCGAGGGCGAGCCCTACCTGTTCCATGCGCGTATCAGCGCGGCCCTGAACATCGGCCTGCTGGATCTGCGCCAGCTCTGCGCCGACGTAGAAAGCGCCCACCGTCAGGGTCAAGTCCCGCTCAACGCGGCCGAAGGTTTCATTCGCCAGTTGATCGGCTGGCGCGAATACGTGCACGGCATCTACTGGCTGCGCATGCCTGATTACGCCGCGCTCAATGTGTTCGGCAATCGCCGGGCGCTGCCAGAGTTGTACTGGAGCGGCCGTACCGAGATGCGCTGCATGGCTCAGGCGATCAGCCAGACGCTGGAGCTGGGCTATGCCCATCACATCCAGCGGCTGATGGTCACCGGCAACTTTGCTCTGCTCGCCGGTATAGCTCCCTCGGCCATCTGCGAGTGGTACCTGGCGGTCTACCTGGACGCCTTCGAGTGGGTCGAGCTGCCCAACACCCTGGGCATGGTGATGCACGCCGACGGCGGCTACTTAGGCTCCAAACCCTATTGCGCCAGCGGCCGCTACATCCAGCGGATGTCCGATCACTGCGGCGCCTGCCGTTACCGGGTGGATCGGGCGACCGAGGATGACGCCTGCCCGTTCAACTCGCTGTACTGGCACTTCCTGATGCGCCATCGTGATCACCTCGGTCGCAATCCACGCCTGGCCATGGCCTATCGCAACCTGCAACGCATGGACGAGTCCCGCGTCGCCGCGCTCTGGCAGCGTGGCGAGCAGTTGCTGGCGCGGCTGGATGCTGGAGAGGCACTGTGAAGAAGCCTCATCTGCCACAGAAAACCTGCGTGGTCTGCGGCCGGCCGTTTGCCTGGCGGCGCCGCTGGGCACGCTGCTGGGAGGAGGTACGCTATTGCTCCGCCCGTTGCCGTGGGCAGCGCGACTACCGAGCGTTATTGCCCCAGCTAAGTGACCACCCAGAAGCAAGATAGGCCGCCTTGCAGTTGCTGATCTGCGCCAGCAAGCCCGCACAAGACCTGACCCGCCTCCACGGCTCGTACAGGCGAGTCAGGGCAGCCCTCATCCCTGCGGTTTTTGGCTGCGGTACTCGGTGGTGGTCATGCCTGCGTAACCCCAGTTATCGGTGTCGACTTCCTCGATTACGATGTGAGTGAGTTCGGGCTGCTTGTTAAGTACGCGCTGCAGGGTCTCGGTGATTTCCTTGATGACCTGGGCTTTCTGCTGGCGGGTTACGCCGTCACGGGTGATGCGGACACTGACGAAGGGCATGGTGTTGCTCCTGTGGGGGGAAGTTCTCAAATGGGGAGGCGCGGGCCGCCCCGTTAGGTTTAGCCAATTACCATTTACCGACGCTCATTCCGCCGTCGACCGGGAGTACCACGCCCGTGGTGAACTGAGCATTGGCCAGGTAGAGCACGGCATCGGCGATATCGCTGACGCGGCCGATGCGCCCGGCCGGTTGCAGGCCGTTGAGGAAATCGAAGCTGGCCGGGTCGTGCATCGGCGTCTCGATGATGCCGGGGGCCACCGCATTGACCTGGATATTGTGGGGTGACAGCTCCAGCGCCAGGGCCCGGGTGACCTGGTTCAGGCCACCCTTGATCAGCACCGGAAGAGCGGCGGGCACGGCGAGGTTGGGCTGCAGCGCCACGGCGGCGGTGATGTTGATGATCTGCCCCTGGCGCCGCTCGATCATGTGCGCGGCAGCGGCCTGTGAGGCGTAGACCACGCCCTTGAGGTTGGTTTCCAGCAGGCCGTCGATGTCCGCGGGGCTGTATTCGATGAAGGGCTTGGGCAGGAAGAAGCCAGCGTTGTTGACCAGCACGTCGACCTGGCCGAAGGCCTCGATAGCGGCCTTGATCAGGCGGCGCGCTGTGTCCGGCCTGGCGATGTCGCCGGCCACACCGATAAAGGCAGGGTTGTCCAGTTGCGCCCTGGCTTCGTCCAGGCGCTCGGCGGAGCGAGCGTTGCCGACCACGTTGAAGCCGCTGGCGAGGAAGGCCTGGGCCAGGCCGAAGCCGATGCCGCTGGAGGCGCCGGTGATCACCACGGTTCTGCTGTTACTCATGTCGTTTCTCCCGATGAGGAGGCACCGAGTGGTGCCGATGGGAGGACTATATTTTTGCGCGCTATACGGATAAATATGTATCAGAGAACTTCAGTTGATACATGGTGTAATCAATCATGCAGCGCCAATTCGACGACATTCTGCTTGGCAGCATCGAATTGTTCTGCCTGGCGGCGGAGCTGGGCAGCTTCACCGCGGCCGGGCTGGCGGCCGGCGTAACGCCGGCGGCGGTCAGTCGCTCGATCGGTCGACTGGAGGAACGCCTGGGTTCCCGGCTGTTCGTGCGTACCACCCGCAGCATTCGCCTGACCGAGGGCGGGCGCGGCTACTACGAGCAGTGCCGGCAGGCGCTGACCCAACTGGTGGAGGCCGAGCGCGCGGTGACAGGCCAGCAGCAGGAGCCTTCGGGTACGCTGCGCATCAGCCTGCCGACCACCTACGGTCATCACCGCATCCTGCCGCTGCTGCCCGAGTTCCGCCGGCGCTACCCGAAGGTGCAGGTCGATATCCACCTGGGCAACCGCAATATCGACTTCGTCGGCGAAGGCTACGACCTGGCCATCCGCGTGCGCGCGCAGCCGGACTCGACGCTGATCGCCAGACCGCTGGAGGATGCCCGGCTGGTGGTGGTGGCCACGCCCGAGTACCTGGCGCGCGCCGGTGTACCACAGACTCTGGGTGACCTGGCGCGGCACGACTGCATCCAGTTCGAGCTGCCCAGCAGCGGGCGGCGCATCACCTGGCTGTTCAGCGAGGATGGCCACGAGCGGGAGATCCTCACCGAGGGCGGCTACGTCTGCTCGGACGACGTACTGGGCGGCGTGACCCTGGCCAAGCATGGCGCGGGGCTGTTCCAGACCTACCGCTTCATCGTTGAACGGGAGCTGGCTGAGGGTTCGCTGGTCGAGGTGCTGCAGCCGTTCGCCGGACGCTCGCGGCCCTTCTCCCTGTTGTATCCCCAGGGCCGGCATATGCCGCTGCGCCTGCGCGCGTTCGTCGACTTCATCATGGAGCAGCAGCCCCAGTGGGCCGCTGACGCCTGAGCGCCACCCTGTGTATCTGTCGCGCACTGGACGCGCTGGCATACAAAGCGAGCGCCACTCCGATACGTGCCAGATACGAGCGCGCGGCCAAATGGCGACACCCGACTGATGCTCATCAGGGCTTCCAGGAGTCCCAGCTGAATCAGAAAGCACGCAGCTCGCGGGGCGGTCGGGAGACCGTGGGCACGTGGGCAACATCTACAAGTACTACGTCGCCTACAAGCTGGCAGAGGAGAAGAACGCGCGGCGTAAAACGGCGCAGCAGTAGCGAGATTGGCTTTCATCAATATTTAACGTGCAGGGATGTGAAAGTGGGACTTTGAAGAAAGTGGGACTATTCCGTTTTTAAAAGTTTTGCAATATTGAGGCTCATTTCTATTCCAATTCCCTCTTAAACTCACCTCTATTTCGTTCCGTTGAGCGCTGCATTATCTCGATCACTTCTATATCTCAGCGCGTAATGAAAGTCCCACATTTCCCTCTGGAAGACAACTTGGATCTCGACGAGATCTGGAAGGTAGTTTGGAACTCTTGAGGGTTCCCTTCCGATAACCGTTGGGCTAGAGCTCTTTGTTGAAAAAATCGCTTCCTCGTCAGAATTATACTTGGTCCGGTTTGCTCAAGTCCTGTCCAGTCTCGATAGCGCATATTGCGATTAACATGGGAGTAAAATTTCAAAAAGATATTACGCGCCCAGAATTCTGGACCTTAATTGATTCATAACCTGATCACAGGGAATGGATCATGCCAGCGCTTGGGCTAGAACCTACCGTAGTAAAGAGAAAGAAGGGGCAGAACGAGTATCTGATTTGGAGCGCCAAGGCTGGCGCAGCCCTAACTTTGTACGAAAAATCCCACGTCCTATATCTCCTCCGCCAAGAATTTAGTCCCCACGTGACAGCATTGAGCGGAGAGGCCTTTCAGTTGAAGACCCCTTATGGGACAGCTGTTATGCCCATTTCTGCGAGTCTTGGAGACCAACTGAAGTTAGCCATATTTGACTCTCCTCAATTGGTAGTGCAGCAGGTGGCCGCTCTTTGCGAGCAAAGAGGATGGATCTTGGATGTCATCACCACCTCACAACATACGGACTCCAGCCACGAATTCTGGAATTTGCTCGAGATGCAGCAATGGCTTCTCAGGTGGGGAGGCGGTGTCCGAGAGAAAGACATTCAGATATTTGCCAGGAGTATGCGTTCAGGCCATTCATTTGCGCTGCAACAGCAATTGTCAAGCGAAGATGCCGTTAATCAATTGACAATGATTTATGAGTTGGTGCGGCGAGGGCGACTGGTCCCTCAGGATATTTGTACAAGGCGAATTTGTCAGGACAGTATCTTTTTAGTTCGTGGTGATTAGAAATGACCCAAGCGCGATTTTCGATATCGGAGCTTAGAGACTCCGGTCTTGATATTGATAGTTGGCCAGAGCCAGAGACAAGCGCGCTGTCGGCTAAAGAAAGAGGTCTAGTCGATAAGAAGATTGCTGCCGTTAAATCTTATTTCAAGGATGGCCTTACACTTTTTGAAGTCAGGAATAAATACGGAATTACCAAAAGCACCTTGTACAGATTGATTGAGCGTGGTCAACGCATCGTCGATGGCCAACCCCTCGGATTCTTGGGTGCTATGCCATATATACGGACTAGACCGCGCAAGGATTTAGAAAATAAACTAACTGACAAAGGCAAAGAAAATAAGAGTGGAATTTTTTCAAGATTACTAAACACGTACCCATCATTGAGCGAAGAGCTCTCTAGCTTGGTAGAGATTTATAGAAAAAAACAAAAAAGAATTTCGGATCTTCATCAGTCGTTTCTAGACGCCTGCCGAGATCAGGGCGTTGGGGATAAGGACTACCCATTCAGCGAAGCCGACCTCGCTAGGCGGACATTTGAAACGCATCTCAAAGCTAAATATAGGGAACGTCAGGCGGAGATTGAGCTTGAGAGTGCAAGCAGAATTTCTGAAAGGATTGAGCCAACCGAAGCGCTTGATGAAGTAGAAGTAGACGGCCATCAAATAGATCTTCGATTAGTTATAGAGGATTATGACCTCTATGGAGAGCCGGTTAGATATGAGATTCTTCGCGTATGGCTAATCCTAGTTATTGATGTATTTACTAGATGCGTATTGGGATACAGCATCGCTTTAGGGAAAAACTACGACCAGCAGGATGTTCTCTCAGCTATCTTCAATGCCTTGGCGCCGCACAGCAGACCAAAAGCAGTTATCACGAATGCATTATACGAACAAAGTGGTGGTTTTCCCTCTGAGCGCGGAGATGAATTTGCGTGGGCCACATGGCGGTGTATCAAGCTGGACAATGCACTTTCGCATAAAGCTATTCGGGTAAAGGAAATACTCGATAAGAAGGTGGGGTGTTTAGTTGATTACGGTCCGCCTCATCAGCCAAACGCGCGCAGTATAGTTGAGCGATTCTTTAGGTTCATAGCAGATAATTTCTCTCATCGACTGATTGGAACTACCGGCTCAAGCGTTAAAGATCCAGTTAGAGAGGCGTTATCGCCATCCTCCAACTCTGGACTATCGCTGTTAATGACACTAGACGAACTCCGACACGGTATCGATATCGTTCTATCAGATTATAACGGACGACCTCATTCTGGTGTATTTGGAAATTCGCCTTTAGAGCTTTTTACCTCGCGGCTCGCGAGGAGGCAACTCTTGATCGGGAAGCTCAAGCCTGAGGATCGCAACGAATACGACTTCATGAAAAGAGTTCAGATTGCGACGGTTCGATCTTCGAGCAAAGAGACAGGGGCGTATATTAATTTTGCCAATGTAAAGTACAAAGACCCCCTGATTCTAAGAAGTGATCTAACCGGTCGAAAAATTCAAATCACGTACGATGTTAGGGATATTTCCCATGTTCGCGCTTATACGATGGATGGCAAATTTATTGGTCCGCTTAAAGCGAGTGGACCATGGGGCAGGGAGCAACACTCTCTGCAGCTCCGGCAGACATTATTCAAGGCGTTCCGAGACCGAGCTATAAGATTCAAAGTCGGGCAAAGTTTATTGGATGCTTGCAATCAACTACGTAATCGGACCGGAAGGAGTCTGACGACGAATACTGCTCATTACGAAATAATTCAATCACTTAAGACGCAGGAAAAATCTGGGCCTGATAAATCTATGTCGGCGGACATTAAGCCACTTGTTAAAGAAGCTGTGGCTATGCCTTTAACCAAAATCTTTGTTTCCTAGGGGGTGCTAATGAACATTGCTGATCTGCCTCCTGCAGATATTGATATGGAAGATCACCCAATCAATACCGAGCGCTATTTAATACCTACTCAGCCTATCGGTAGGTTAATGGCTGTATTGGAGAAGATTGTACGCCGCCGAACGTCTGGATTACTCATACATGGCCGGCCTCGCTATGGTAAATCCAAGGCGATCAAATACTGCTCAAATGCAATAAAGGATATATTCCCTGGGCTTCCTGTATGTATATTCAGTGCACCAGAAAAAATGACCGCTTCCGAGGATGCTTTTTACTCGCAGTTATTACAAGCGCTAGGCCATAAACAGTTAGGCGGAAAGCCGCACGAAAAGCGCCAGCGCATTCTGAATCTTATCTATGAGCGCTCGTGTCGGTATAAGAGGAGGATGTTCCTTCTTTTTATCGACGAGGCTCAAAAATTTTTCGACAAGCACTTTGAGTGGCTCAGAGATATCTATGATAATTTGGAGCTACATTTTGAGGTGCGACTGGTTGTGGTTCTTGTAGGTCAGCCAGAACTCGTCATTGTAAAAGAGCAGTTTCTTAGTGCGCGTAAGCAGTCAATTATTGCGCGCTTCATGATTCAGGATATGGAGTTTCAAGGGCTCAGCTCGGCTCAAGAAGTTGCAGAGTGTCTAGGCTGCTATGATGCAGCCGTGTATCCAGCGGACACAGATTGGACTTTCACCAGGATATTTTTCCCAAAAGCATTCGCCAACGGCTTTAGGCTGGGCAACTATGGGCAGCAGTTTTGGCGTATTTTTGGATTGCATCATAATGAGCATGGTCAGATTAGTGACCTAAGCATTCCAATGAGATTCTTTACGAAGACTATCGAGATATTTTTCACTGAGTATAAGCATCTAGATGATATAAGTTTTTTGTTAACAGATGAGCTAATCAATGAGGTGATTTCAGAGACTTGGTACTACCTTTATCAGAAGGATGTTCGGCAAATGGACTATTTAGATAGCTGATGAAAATTGTTCCTTTTCCTGCATTCAGTCGCATTTCTGCGAACTGCTCAATCACGCCGCGTCTTGTGGGGTTTGAATCTGCGTATTCTATTCTTAGCAGATTTGCATCTGCCAATGTTGTATCTGGAGCTGCCGTGGTTGGCATGTTCAAGAACCATAGCGAGAGATTTCGAAGTTATCGTTCTCGCACGAATAACTTATCCAGCTTATATTCAGTAAATATTGGTGCTTTCGAAAGGGAGCTTAGTTTGGCAAAGAGGGAAGTTTATGACTTGTTTTTAACGCCAAACTACCTGCACGATCACTGGTCATTGTGTGGTTTGCTTCGATTTTGTCCTTGTTGCATGTCGCAGGGCGTTCACTATGCAGTTTTTCAGTTCGATAAATTAGTTAACTGTCCGATTCATAAGGTGCCGCTTGAGGTGGCCTGTAGATTTTGCGGCGCCGCAACACCGTACACCTTGAATTCGCAGACATTCAGAACCCCTTTTGGCTGCGCGAGTTGCAAGTGTTCGTTGCTGCAGGGCGACTATCGCATGTCGAGTTCAGCTCTCCAGGCGGCGAGTGGATTGCCGCTGGAAGTAGAGCGAATTTACAAGACATTCAGCGCCATGGCTGGCAGCCGGCTTTGCATGCCACTTTTAGGAGCCAGTAGAGTGCGCGCTGGGCAAGTTATTCCGGCGATGCGACTTGAAGTGGACTGTGGCGAAGAAGAGGAGCAATTTTTCTCAAGTATGGTGAGCGCGCCCATGCCTCATTCCATTCTGCGGTTTGACTTTATTAGTCGAGTCTGCCAAACGGATTTGCCACATCCTCCCGAAGTTGGAGGCAGCGAGTTCACGTTGCTCGTTGACGAATTGGCATCAGTATTGAAATCGCTCATCCGACACAACTGCTTTGTTGAGCATGTCTCTACAAGAACCGTAGCATTGGTCTCTGATAACGATCTTATCGAACACACGGTTCAATCTCTTACAAATAGTATCGAAGGGCTCAAAGTCCTGGTGTCGTGGCGAAGGCTGTGGTGTGTGAACGCCACGTTTCGAGGGCGTGCGGCTATCGGCTACGCGATTTCGTCTTGGTTGGGGCGCTTTTGCCAAGAGAGCCGGACGCTAGCGCTTTCCGCCAAGGAGCGTTCATGGTTGGCTAAGCATGCTTTTGCCGATGAGGTACTGCACTCGCTAACTGAGTTTCGTCGCAATCGCAAGCTTGACGCAGGGCTCCCCATCAGTGACCAGACCGCTTATGTGGCGCCCTGTTGGGCGGTCGAAGTGGATGAGGATGACCCAGAAATTCGCAGGATCAGTTACACGCGCCAGGCGGCTGTTTGACGCTCATAAAACTCAACTTTTGGTTTTCTTTTTTGCACGGCCCGCAGCTTGCCGCTCCAGAAGCTCGCACCGAGTCAGTAGTTCCTGGCGCTGCTGTTCTGATTGCGCGTAGGCGGTCTGCTGCATGTCCAGCTCAGTCGCCTTGTGGTTTAACTGTTGCTGAAGGGCCCGCTGCTCGCGCAGCTGCTGCTGCGCTTCGCTTAGCAAGCGGGCGTTGTCGCGATTGAGTTGTGTGAGTTCGTCCTGCTTGATCATTAGAGTCTGTTGCAGCTGGCGTATCTCGGCCTGAAGCTGGCTAGTCTGGGCTTCATGGCGGCGCTGCTCCTGTTCACGCTGCTCCTTGCTGGCCTGGCGGTAATGCTCCATGCCATCACGAGCGTGCTGATGCATGTTTTCAAGCGACTGGATGCGCTCATCGCGCTCCCGCACTCGCACCTCCAGATCCTGCAGGGATTGCAGCATTCGGGCGTTATCGACTTCGACGGCTTGTCGCTGTTGCTGCTCCTGGAGAATCAACTCTTGGGCCGCTTGCAGCTGTAGAGCCAAGCCTGAGTGCTGAGATTCGATGTCTCGCATCCGGGACTCAAGCACGGCTGATTGCTGCTGTACTGCAGCGCGCTCGCGTAGGAGCGCTTCATGGGCCTGGGCGACGGATTGCTGAGCCTCTTGCTTCAATTGCTCCAGAAGCTGCTCCATGAGATTCGTTAGCGGAGCGCTTAACGCGGCACTGGATGTGGCCTGCTCGCTGGCTTCCAGTTCCTTCAAATAGCGGTGGATGGTGGTCTTGGAGCCGGTGTTGCCCAGCTCGACACGCACTGCATCAATGCTGGGGTGAATGCCGCGAGCGAGGAGGGCATGCCTGGCTTTCTGCACGACCGCTTTGTTGATTCCACCGCGGGCCATAAGTGGGTCTCCTGACGATTTCGTTCCGTGGTACGTACCATGTAAGTACATGGCATCTTATCAAAATTTTCCTTTGTGACCCGCTTGTATTCTAGAATTGAGTAATCACGAATTATCCAAGGTGAAGCGGCGTTTTCGTCGTTTGACGCTCGCTCACCGGTACACCAAGGGGATGTGCTCAGATGAGCCAGGAGGTTGAGCGGTACCTGCAGGCCGGCACTCGCGCCAACACGCGACGCAGCTACCAGCAGGCGCTTGAGCATTTCGAGGTCACTTGGGGCGGCTTCTTGCCGGCGACCAGCGATGCCATCGTGCGGTACCTGGTCGACCACGCCGCCACACTGTCCAGCAACACCTTGAAGCTGCGTCTGGCGGCATTGGCGCAGTGGCATGTCAGTCAGGGCTTTCCGGATCCGACCAAGACCCCTCTGGTCCGCCAGATCTTCAAGGGGATCCGTACCCTGCACCCTCGCCAGGAGAAACAGGCCGAGCCCTTGCAGCTGCGTCAGCTCGAGCAATGCGTGCTTTGGTTGGAGCGATCCGGTGAGCGTGCACGCGCTGAGGACGATTGGCCGCGACTACTGCGCTGTTGCCGCGATCGTGCACTGGTCCTGATTGGCTTCTGGCGGGCGTTCCGCAGTGATGAGTTGTGCCGCCTGCAAGTCGAGCACATCCAGGTGCGGGCCGGGGAGGGGATGCAACTGTTTCTGCCGTGGAGCAAAGGCGACCGCGACAACCAAGGCCAGACCTTCAGCGCGCCGGCGTTGGCCAGGCTGTGCCCAGTACAAGCTTACGTCGACTGGATCAGCGTGGCGGGCATCGCGCGTGGGCCGGTATTCCGTGGAATTGATCGCTGGGGGCATTTAGGTGAGCAGGGTTTGCACCCAAATAGCGTTGTCCCACTCATGCGCGCCGTACTGCAGGCGGCAGGGCTGCCTTCGGAGCTGTACAGTAGCCACTCGCTGCGCCGCGGGTTTGCCACCTGGGCCACCCGCAGCGGCTGGGATCTCAAAGCGCTGATGCAGTACGTAGGCTGGAGCGATGGCCAATCCGCATTGCGCTATGTGGAGAGCACAGGCGTGTTCCCTGGGCAGCTGAGTGCGCTACAACACATCTCAAACTGGCCCGAGGGACTGCCATAAGACCGCCTTCCGCGGCCCCGATCCGCACCTAGCTGCGCACTGGGAACACCAGCTCGTCATGTGCGGTGCAAATGAGTCGATGGTCCAGCACATGGAAAATTGCAGGGTTCTTGACATCCTGGGCACCCACAAAGAAGAGATAACTGCGGGATGCCTGCTTATCTTTTTTGGCTTTCATGTTCTCTTGGCGGGCTATTTCCAGCTCATTTTTCAGTCGCCCGCGGGCAGCCGCTGACCACTCGCTCCAGAGGACGACCACCTGGTAAGGCGTTAGTTTTTTCTCTTCCCATTCGCCCGCGTTGAGTGAAATGGTCAAGTGTTCGGGCGATTCAGCGGCTGGCGTCCAGGCCAGTTCCCCATAGAAAATGCGTGCATTAGGGCATGGCTCCAACCCTTTCGACCTAAGTTTCTTGAAGGCGGTTTGATAGGTCGCTGGGGCAATACCCGGGATGGCTAAAGAAAGATGCCTATCGAAGGGGAAGCGCAAAAAAGCACGGCAGATAGGGCGAATGCTGTTCGCTGCGCGTCGTCCTTCTCGGCGCACCAGGCCAGTGGCTCCATCCGACCGCCTGACGCTCTGTGTCTGAGACTCGGTGTGAGGTAGCGCAGGACCGACGATTGTACGGTCTTCAATCAGCTGCAGCCGGGCGGGCGATAAACCTGGCGAGGTCTCCAACTCCTGCTGAACACTGCCGCGCTTGCCCTGCGCGATAACCTTGGTTTCGCCCTCCACCTCACAACCTGAGACGTGAGGGTCACGCAGTTGAAAGTGAGCCCGAACCAAGTTCTCCGGGCGATAGGAACGCGGGAAGGCCTGAGTTTTGCAACCAGGGCATTGGTAGCCATAGGTATCCACTGCCGCCAGCAGTTTAAGGTCCTCGGCCTCAACAATTTCCTGGGTAATACGATCACGAGCGTTGTCCATGACGCTGACGTCTCCATGGGGGTGGGTGTTCGGCTTATGCAGCTCACCGCATACTGTCCGAATGGGTCGGAGTAAATAAAGGGGTGAAATGGTGAGCGATGAGCTTTATGTTTCCGTCGACGTAGAAACTTCCGGGCCGGTACCGGGCATCTATAGCCTGCTTTCCATCGGCGCTTGCGTCGTCTCAGAGCCCGCTCAGTCAATCTATCTCGAGCTCCAGCCAGACGGCCTACAGCACGATCCGGAGGCTGTCGCCGTAACTGGCCTTGACCTCACCAAGCTCGAAAACGAAGGACTAGCCCCACAGACGGCGATGCTCAAGCTGGAGCAATGGTTGAACCAGCTATGTTCGGCAGATCAGAAAGTCGTTTTCGTGGGGCTGAATGCCCCGTTCGACTGGTCGTTCATCAACTACTACTTCCATAAGTATTCTGGGGCGAACCCCTTTGGGTTCACCGCACTCGACATGAAGGCGTATTACATGGGGGTTACCGGATGCCGCTGGAAGGAAACTAAATCCTCGCAAATGACAGCTCGGCTCAACCCCCAAAGCGCACCCAACCATAACGCGTTGGACGATGCACGATTTCAAGCGGAGCTTTTTGCGCTAATGCTGGCAGAAGGGTGTAACCGCTAACCTGGCCAGCTACCCCATGCAGCTTCTACATAACGCCCCTCCCTGAAGGACCAAGCCTTTATGCCTTCAGGGCTGCCGGAGTTGCCCACGATGATTGCCAGCGGGTGCGGCAGATCTTGTGTGTAGCGCGCTGCAAACCTGGAAAAACTTCCGACATCAGTGGGGGAGATCATAGGAATGCTTTGCGGGTGAGTATGCCAGTACCCCACCAGTCGGAGCCCTGCAGCATTGGCTCGTTCAATTTCATCTCGGCAGCGGTGGGCATTCAACTCCAGCCAAGTTCTTCCAGCCCGGTCATCTCGATGGGGGGGAGTCGCCAAGGCAAGTACCAGTCCGGTAGCGCTTGCGGGGTCGACAAATAGCTGTCCCCCACGCTCCACATCGAAGCGCCTCTGCCGATAGCGCTCCAACAGGTTCGCAACGTCCTGCGATACCAACAGATGCGTGTCCACCCCGGGCCAGCTCCATTGCCAGGCGATTGCCGTCATCGAGCTGTCTCCAAATGCTCCGGCCAATCACGCTCCAACTGAGCCTGCTGCATGCCAGCAGGTAGTTCAGGACCCAGATACTGCCCTCCCAGCGTCGCCACGTCGTGGGGGCCATTGATGCTGCTGACCCAGATCGGGGCTCCGGTGCCGCCGCTCAATGCTCGTAATGCGGCCTGAGAGACCATTGAAGCAATGTTCACCATTCCCAGAGAACCTCCTGGGATGAAACTCTCTCCGCAGGCGGGAAGGGCGACAACGCCACCTTCCGGCCAATCGGTGAACTTGTGCCTAAATTCACCGTTTTCTGTGAATAGGCCTCGAGCATCAAATGCACCCGATGGGGCAAGGAGCACATGCCCCACCTGCGTATGAGGTTCGCTCCAGGCCTGGAGTAGACCCCAGGATGTGCCATTCGACTTGGAGCTCCACAGAGCCACCTCTGACTGCCAATCCGCAGTGGTGACTACGACCAGATCCGCTTTATCAAATACCTCGGGATTCTGGTACATCACCACTTCAGCGAAGTCTGCGAACGCAGCGACCTCCGTGGTAGGTAGGTCTTTGCGAATTCGCTCCTGAAGCGCTTCGGCCTTGGCCAGGCCTAGGTCATCGGCCCCGAGTACATGCCTGCCGAGATTCGCCGACACCAAGTAATCCGGGTCAATGAGTGTCAGATGGCCAACACCCGAGCGCGCCAACTGTAGGGCAACCGTGCCACCCAACGAGCCCACACCAACACAAACTACGCGAGCCGCTTCCAGGTTCTGCGCCATACCGCTGAGGTCACGGGACAAAATCTCTGTCCGATCCAGCACATCCAGGGTCGTTGCTCGGATCAGAACTGGGGGATGGCTGACTGCAACTGCTGGCCGGCGCCGCGCTGAACGCAGGTAAAACTTTGATCCTCGATCCAACTGTGGGCCGTACGCGCGAACGTTAAGGCAGTAGATCGGAGCACCGGCATCTCCCGGAAGCTCCAAAGCGATCCAGCGGTTAGGTAGCGAGCCACGCTCATTGAACCAAGCCAGCAGCTGCGTGCTGTCGCCAGGAGCAAGGTGTGGAATGAGCCATGTGAGCAGTAACTCCGGGGCCGGAATGCGCAGGTCCGGATAACTCTGAAGCTTTGCGTAGAAGCCTGGGGTCTCGGGAGCACGCATCCTGGGGGATCTGCCAATCGTGCGTCTGCAGTGCCTTTTCAGCGATGACAGATCTGTTGCGAGCCAGACTGTTTCCTGGCCGGACGGCAACGCTTGTCGAGGATCGCTTAGGGCAAACAGCTTCGAGGCAGCTTGGGGGCGATCCAGAAGAATAAGGTTCTGTTGAGACAGCCCCTGCTGCCTCGACCAGTAGGATGTGATTTCGCGCCGAAATTCGGCATCCCGGGCAGCCACGCATGACCCCATTTGGGACAAGCTCACGATCTTGCGTAACCGAGCTAGGCTATCCGACACCACGTATTCAGGGGTGCCCATCACTGGGCGCTCCTGGAAGCCATGCAGACAGAGCCCGACTTCCATGGCGTGGGGCCATATAAGCCATGGCGAAGGTTCGACAGTAAGCCTTAATCCGCCGCGGGGGAAACTCCTCGGAAAGCTGATACGTAGCCGCCGCTCCGTGCCCGTATAGTCGACGGGCAAAGGAAAGTAATAACTCGCAGCTTCGTCTGCTCGTGTGGTTGCAGGCTGAAGCAGTGCAAGTGCGGCATCTTCGCCAAGAGCGCTTTGCAGCGCGGCTATCCCCCGCTGCAGAGGCGTCTCCATCTGATCAACCAAGACGCCCAACTGGCTTCACATCCTCTTGTGAGTTCGCTGTTCCGCTGACACCGCCAAACAATGCGCCCATCGACGCGAAGTTTCGGGTGGTTCCGTCCGGGCGGCCTGGCATCGTCCAGTTGGACGGAATCTCGCCATTCACTGCCGAGATGAAGGCAGGGCCGATGCCAAAGTTTTCCTGAACTGCCTTGGCAAAGGCCTCTGCGGACTCGAAGCTCTCAAGCCCCATTGACACGGATGCGCTGGCATTCGAGTGCCAGTCTTGGAACGCCCGGCGGTAGCGATGTCCTTCACTCGGTCTATTCCATTTCTCCGCGAAGTTTTCACCGCTGTCGGCGGGGTTGCAGACCAAGCATTCGTTCCCGCGGTGTTTGACGTGATCCGGCATCCTCCGGACGATTTCGAGGATCGCGTCCAGCGGCCTTAGCGGTCTCGACTGAGACTCTTTCGCCACGTCCAGGTAGGCATGAGTGGCGAGTGTAGTGATGACTGCTGAAATAGGCCGGAAGCTCTCATTCTTGGTCCGAATGGCCCACTCATCCCGATGCCGCTTCAGCAGCTTGATCGTCGCCCGAAGTGGGTCTTGATCGAGGTACTCCTCATATTGAGGCAACGGATCCTGAGTGGCGGCATCAAAGGCACGCTGACTTTTCGCGACAGCCAGGTGCTCCTCGAAGGATATCGTCTGGGTAGAAGCGACCTGCAGCCAGTTAGAGTAGGGGATGGGGCTGCTCGCCTTCCATCCTGTCTCCCGATCTGGCACTTCCAGCTTACCTTCGCCATTGCCCTGAGAGTTCCCATTGATGGCACGCGCTGGCGTGACATCAATATGGAAGCCGGGGTTTTCGTCGGCATAGACGATCCGGATGCCGCGACGCAGCGGTTTGATTTCTTCCTGAACGCGGCTGCCGGCTCTGAATCGCTCTTCGATAGCATCCAGAATTGCTTGAGCGCCCGCCCCCTGGGCATGGGGAAGCCAAATGATGGCGTCCGCATCGATGGTGTCCAGATCCTCGGGAGCACCAGAAACGGGTTTGATCGTCGTTTTCAGGCGCATGGAGCCCTGAGGAAAAATATGTGCTCCTGCCAGTAGCGGATCGCTGGATGCATTAAGGATCTTCTGCAGCTGGGAGTATCGATCGCTGATCTTCTCGTACTGTGCTTCCGACAGCGAGATCTCCCGTGCTGCGCGGAGCAGAAAGTGTTCCCAGCTCCCGCGCTTGGTCTGTTCATTGCTCATGGACATCAGCGGACCTCCTGGGCCTGGTGGCCCAACTGTAGTGTTGGCGTGAACCTGTTTTGGTTGTCTTTGTCTCGATCGAAAATCAGGTAAGGGTGCCGATGTTGCGTGGTAAGCAAGGCACCGAATTCAATTGCCAACGCAGCTGGGATGGCCGCAAACACATGAATTGTGTCCGCCGTCGTGGCCTCAAGTCGGCTCAAGTGCATTTGTAGGGCGTCGCGAAAAGCGTGAATCACGCGACGGTTCTGAACCATCGCGTAACTCGGTTCTGGAATGCTTAACTCTGCGATACGTGCGCCAGGCAGTGCCTCTTCGACGTCGCGAAGCGCGACCTGAGCGGAAATAGACAGCACCAGTGCAAGCGGGCCATCCCCATCCGCTGGAGGAGTGAACAAAAACTCCGGGGGTTCAGCTGACTGGTCAGGCCAGCGCAGCTGATGCTCGCGGTGGAATGAAAAGAGCAGGCGCTTGGAGCGATCGCCTAAGGACTGTCCCAGCATCATCAGCGCCGGAATATCTGCCAATCCCACCACGGCCAACGTAGGGGCGTCCCCATAGGCTCCTCCACGACGCCTTAGCTGCTGCTCTAACTCGTGCTGAACGCTGTCCTGGATGCTCTGCCAGTAGTGGGCATCCCTGCCACGATGACTCGGGGCCGGAAAAGTGATCTTGATGGCATGATCGAATGCAGTTAGTCCCTCTGCGGACATCGCAACCAACAGATCACGAACAGGGATGTCGTTGATCGTCGCGAAATGCTGGCTCTGCACAATCACCGGAATGGCTCTGCCGCCGTCAGGCGTGGTTGCCGCAAGCCGGACTCGCTCCAGATAAGCCTGGTGCAGGCCGCTAAGATCGCTTTCCGGATATCCATCAGCATCGCGATCGATTTTGTCATGGCAGCCAGGGCAGAGCAGCATGAGGTTAGCGGTATTGTTGGTGAGCGACTCAGCCTTAGCTTCATCATGATCATCTCGCCCCCTTGGCCCCTTAGGGCTAGCCGGCAGGATGTGGGCTACCTCGCCCCATTTCATGGGCTTACCTGCACGGTAGTCGTACATGAGGTCGGTGCCGCACAGCTCACAATGGCCTGCAGCCTGAGTCCACACGACACGCTTCGTCACGTCGTCGGTGTCATAGCGACCGGTGGCAGCATTGGCTTTTTCTTGTTTTCCCACTAGGCCTCCTCAAGGCATCTGCATCGCTGATGCGTACTGGCTCTTTGAGATCAAGTGAGGTCGCTAAATCGGATTTCAAGGGGAGGGAAGCGAAGCGGCTAAAATATGATTCTCTCGCGCTCAGAGGGGTTGAGCTTCGCCCGGAGGTAGCTATTGAGAACCGGGAGTTAGTCGATCCCACGCTTCTTAGAGCCGTAGTAGCAATTCGCACAAACTAACAGCGCCAAGAGGCTGAACGGAGCCCAGCATGAAAAATCCAGTGCTCCACAAACCCTATCTTCTACTTGAGCTTGCCCCCGACCGACGCAAGCGCAAGCGCCAACTGGGTAGGATAGTGACTGACGTTCCGCTTCGCTCTGAAGGAAGGTCTACGGACCATACCGAGATCTACTCAATCATCTGGATGCTTCGGACTGACTGCCCCAAACAGATGCAGCCGATCAAGGTGGTTCACTCGGACCGTCCAGATATTCAACTTCAGTGCGCAAACTTAACGATTGGGATCGAAATCACTGAGGCCGTTTCCAGCAACAACGCCAGCATGGATCGGTTGCGCGAGACAGAACCGCATTTGTGGCGAACACCTGGTGACGATATCGCCATCTTCTTTCCGCGCAGGGCAGGCGTGGGCGAGGACAAGCTCACAGCCAAAGCCCAGCGCCAATTGATACGGGACAATCAACCCGGTGAGCCATGGTGTGGCAATGGCGCCGAGAGCTGGGCCGAAGCGATGGCATACTTCGTGTCGCAGAAGTTGAAGAAAGCAGATGGTTACGTCCGATTCGACAAGAATTGGTTGCTTATCTATGACAACTGGAATGAGCCTGGCCGTCGAGTTGAATTGGCGGACGCTGCCCTTGACCGCATATTCCAGACGGAGGGAGTCTTCAACACCTTCGACAGGGTAATGATCCAAGATGGCCATTCCCTGGCGAGTTTCTGCTCATCAGGCATTCGCAGGCAGCGGAGGCCCCGGCACGGCAGATAACTGAGCCGTCGGACCTCAACCAGAGGGTTGTCATGATGAAGAAGCTTATTGAGCAAATTGGACTGCCCCAGAGCCATTACCATCTGCACCTAGCGATCATGACGGGGCTCCCCGCTGAGCTAACCGCTCGTCTGGGTGAGATGCTGGGTGTTGATTCGGGCACCGTAGCAGCCTGGATCGGAAAGGCTCCAGAGGCCTCCCTCATGACGCCCGCTGAGGGCGATGCGTTTTGCCGACTCGCGGGCCTGGCCGACGTGCTGATCAACGTGCTGGAGGCAGATCACGCCGCAGCGACTCGCTGGCTCACGTCACCCAATATCGCGTTAGGAAACCTGCAGCCCGTCTCCCTGCTGAGCAGCGAGGCCGGTGGGCGGGCTGCACGCCAGGTGTTGCTCGCTATCGAGCACGGTCTGCCGGCCTGACTGAATCGCCGATCAGGTCATCTTCAAGCGGGCCTTGGCGGCGGAACTCTACATCCAGTGGAGTCACCAGCGGCCACCTAGCATGGATCCAGGCGTACTCCGCCGGCGGGTCCGTGGTCACCACGTAAACACGGCGTTCATCACCTTCGCCAATCACCAAGCACTCTAGGGCGCAGCCTTCTTGGACGTCGAACCAGTGCGAAGGGCGGTTCTTCTCTCCTGGCTTTCCTTCCTTCTCCATAAAGCGCTGCACCATCCCAAAGCCGCGGCGAGGCCGATACTTCCTCCAGCCGCCGGCCTGTACGGTGTGGAATCGAGCCCAGCCGCCTTCAGGTCCTGTCCCCGGTTCGTCCTGCCGCCGCCCCCAATGAATCCATTCGAGCTGACTACTGTCCTCGAACAGCACCGGTATCGCTGCCTTGGGGTTCGGGAAGTAGATATTCCAGACCTTGTCTGCCTCGCGGGCCTCTACACCACCGCACATAGTCGATCCTCCATTGTGGGCCGCTGCTCAAACGCCTTGCTAACCATGTTCTAGACTGCCCGTGCAGGACGCACATTCCCTCAATCGAAAAGGACTTTCGCATGGGCTACCTGAGCCTCACTCGCCGCGATGGCGAGAACATCCGTTTGACCATCGACCCCGGCGTCGACGCCGACAAGCTGTTAAAGCAGCTACTGCGCGACGGGATAACGATCCGCATCGACACCAGAGGGCAAGGGGCTGTTCGCGTGGGCATCGAAGCCCCCAAGCAGGTAGGCATCTACCGTGAAGAGTTGCTCGACGTCTGAGTGCCTCCTGTCGGTGGAAATCACTCTCCGATTGACCACTCCTGAGCCTTCGCAAATACTGTTTGCATATACAGTATTTGATGGATGTTCCGATGTCATCTCTCTCGATACTCGCCCGCAGCGAGCTAATCCGCGAGCGCCTGCTTACCGATGTGGCCGCAGGCCTCCGCATTACTGGCTTTCAATCGCCCGCCGACGATGAAAAGGAGAGGGGGCTTTCGCTAGATCTCCTGACCGATCTCGGCGCCCCTCACATGTGGCCGGTGCGAGTGTTGGATATGAGCCTGGTGGGGTTCGGCATCTTCCAAGGTGACAGGCTGGTCATTAACCGTGCAGCGGGCCATGTGGATGACCGCCTGGTGATCGTCGACTTGGGCAGCGAGGGCTACCAGGTGCGCTGGGTCGTGAAGGATATGTTTGGCGGCCGCTGGTTGCGGGCTGCCGAGTCGCATATTCAAGATGTGCAATTAGATGGTGAGGTGCCTATCGAGGTGTGGGGAGTGGTGCGCTTCATACTCAGCAAGGTGGCTGAGTGAGTACCTCCACACGCGTGTTCGCGTTGGTCGATTGCAATTCTTTCTACTGCAGCTGTGAGCGCATCTGCCAACCGCAGCTCAAGCGCCGGCCCGTCGTGGTGCTGTCGAACAACGATGGATGCGTGATTGCTCGCACTTCGGAGGCCAAGGCTCTGGGCATACCTATGGGGGCGCCGTTTCATGACGTCCGCAAGCTGATACGTGAACATGGTGTCGCTGTCCGGTCCAGCAACTACACGCTCTATGCCGACATCAGCAACCGCGTCATGCGAGTGATGGCTGACATGCTGCCCGGCATCGAGGTGTATTCCATCGACGAGGCCTGGGGAGACATGACGGGCGTCGAGGACCTGGAGGGACTTGCGTGGAGCATTCGCCAGCGCCTGGCGCGCGATATAGGCATGCCTGTGGGGGTAGGCATCGGCACTACCAAGACGTTGGCGAAGCTGGCCAATTGGGCCGCGAAAAAGTGGAGGGGTACCGGCGGTGTGCTCGATCTAACCGATCCGGTTCGCCAGGAAAAACTGCTGCGTCTCGCGCCGGTGAGTGAGGTGTGGGGCGTTGGCCACCGCTCCGCGGCGAAGCTGGCCGCGTTGAACATTTCTACTGCCTGGGATTTGGCGCAGTTCGATGTCGGTACGCTGCGAAAGACTTTTGGCGTGACCATGGAGCGTACGGCGCGTGAGCTGCGTGGCGTCAGTTGCATCGGTTTCCACCAGGGGCCTCCACCCAAGCAAGCCATCTGCTCGAGCAAGATGTTTGGAACCCGCCAAACGGAGCTGCCGCCAATCCGTGAGGCGCTAACCTCGTATGTCACTCGTGCAGCGGAGAAGCTGCGAAAGCAGCAGTCGCTGTGCAGCACTATCCAGGTTGGCCTGCAGACCCAGCTGGCGGACCTCAAATGTCCTCGTTATGCCAATGCCATCACCCTGGCGCTGCCGGCGCCCACTGACGATACCCGTGAGATTCTCGCGCTGGCCCAGCGTGGCTTGGGCCAGATCTATCGCCCAGGATTTCCGTTCTCGAAGTGCTCCATCCTGCTGATGGATCTGAGTCAGCGCGGAGAGGTGACTGCAGATCTATTCACACCGACCCCGCGCCCAGGTGCCGAAAAACTGATGACAGTGATCGACAGCATCAACGAGCGGGAAGGGCGGGGCGCTGTGCGTTTTGGCCGAGTGCCGAAGAAACCGAAGTGGGCCATGCGACGCGACATGCTGAGTCAGCGTTATACGACCTGCTGGGATGAGCTGATTGGGGTGCGGGGATGAATCCACTCTTCAGCCGAGGTGCTGGCGATCATGACCTGGTTGGGTGAGACTGACTGCATCCGGCTTTCTGGGGAATTGAAATGACAATGCCTGATGAGCGCTCACGCGCGGTGGTACAGACCCGAGATTTCCTCGTCAACTTGTCTCGAGATAGCGGCGTGCCCGAGAAGGTACGGAACGATGCCAAGTTTCTGTTGCGCCACTTCCCTTCGCGAGATGACGTGATCTTGGCCGGGAGGATAGAGGAGCAATCGGAGACCTTGCCATTGGGCGCTATGGGGCCAGTCTTCAGCTCCACATTCAAAGAGTTCGTTCCGGCTTCTGTCAGCCAGAAATGATAAAGGCGGCCTTAGGGGCCGCCTCGAACCAAGTTTCATCACCGGTACAACGCCCGGGAGAGGAAGCTCTTGGGCTGCGCGCATAGGATAGCTGGCAGGGGATCGCGAAACCAGATTATTTCGCTGGATGCTTCGGGGCGGAGCCGTCCCACGTGTTCACAAGCTCATCTATCCGTTCGGGAATCTGCGGCGACTTACTGAGCACAAGGCAGCGGGTGGAGCCGATATATTCTTCGATGAGGTAGAGGCTGTCCCCGACGTCGACACCCAACTCCTGAAGTACCTCATCGGGAATGCGGATAGCACCGTCGCCATCCCAGTCCTCAATCACCACCTGCATCGACTTCATCTGCACATGCCTACTCAAGTGACAAACTGCCTTTCAGGCTCGTAATTTCTCGTTGGATCTTTTTCAGCAGCTCATCAGGCTTTAGTCCAGGTGTTTGCCTTTGATAAGCCAGAACCAGAAGCGTCAAAGGGTGAATGCCGACAACGTCGGCAATCTGTTCAACCTTTTCGATGGATGGCTTCCACTTACCGCGCTCGATCGCGCTGATGTAGCTCTGACTGGGGCCCAACCCTTCCTGAGGTAGTTCCCTCGAATTTCGTAGATTCTTGATCACCAGACCAAGGGCTTCGTTGAGTTCCATTTTGCTGTCTCGCAAAAGGAACGATGAAGCCTTTTTAGCGTCTCTGGGGCTATGCTATATATAGCTTAAAAGAGGATGTGCTGATGTTTATCACGTACAGGCGCGCTGAAATCGCGTATCCGCCGCTGCTTGGGGAGGACACCCAAATGTGGCGATTCGTCGAGTTCGAGGAGCATCGCCCTTGGTTCTACGTGATGGTGAACCGACGCCAGAAGGCAGCAGCGTGGAGAACGATGCTTCTAATACCATCAGAGGATGAGCTTGAGGACATGCTGAAAAGGCGCACAGCTGGGACGCTGATCGAAGCGATCCAGGTTGTGCTGCCTGCACGCCTGAATGGATCCGCTGATTGGACGATGGAGAGGCTGACAGAGCTGGTAAGGGTCTATGACCAGGACGAGCGAGTCTTGGGTTACGACTTCACGACAGCTTCAGGCAATACGTATTCTCAGAGAGAATGCCGGCATGCGTTGGACGCGGCGAAGCATCAGGTTTACAGCTCTTCAATGGGTTCGGCCTGAGGTGCGAATGGCCATCGCCGAGAGATTTGGCTCTCAATAGGTACTGCGCGGGAGGCTTGCTTCAAGACGTTAGCGGTAAATCCGTATGAAACCACTCCACGAGTTGATCCTGGAAGCTAGTCAGCGCTTTCCAGAAGGCCAAGTGCTTACCCCAGAACTATTTCTGAATTTAGGAAGCCGTGCCGCAGTATCGCGATGTCTGTCCCGCTTGGTACACCGTGGACGCCTGATGAGGGTGTCGCGCGGATTGTATGTGGTACCAGTAGCCACAAAATACGGCCCACATGGCTTCCTTCCTCCAAGACCCTACAAGGTCATCCAATCGCTAGCTGCTGTCACGAACGAGGTCATTGTTCGGCACGGGGGTTATGTAGCGAATGCGCTAGGTCTGACGACTCAGATGCCTTTGCGCGAAATTTTCCTAACCAACGGCCAAGCTCGCACGCTTCGGTTTGGTGCGTATCGGGTTGAAATCAGATGCGCACCGGCGTGGCTAATGTCGCTTGGAGCGACGCTGGCTGGGGATGCAATTCGAGCGCTGCAATGGATGGGCGAGCCCAGTGCAACGAAGGCTGTGGCAAGGCTTCACACCTTGTTGCCTGAGAGCGAATGGCAGGCTCTGGAGTCAGCACAAGGATCTATGCCTGGCTGGATGGCTGATGCAATCTGTGCTCAGTCGAAGCGTGCTTGATCCGTTGAGCCGCATCCCTATGTGACTACTTCGCTGACTTTCTTGGCTGCGTGAGGCCGCGGTTGAGCACTCCCAGCCATAAGCGGACTACGCAAAATCTGCGTCCAGAAATGGGATTCTATAATCGCTCTATAATTGACTATAAAGACCTATAAAGCTCGTCCTAGAGCGCCTAGTTGCCTTTGTCGCTTCTGGATTCAGATTGATTGCCTGAGATATTGCTCCCCGCCTGGGGCAACCTAGCATCGGGACGAACGACGGTCATTTGCGAGGCGAGCTTTCCAAAGGACCAGGTCAAAAGTGGCCGTTCGCGATTAACTGAGAACGTGCTACTGGCGATCTTCAATCCTCGATTGGTGCGGATTTCGATGGGAGGCTGAAGCTTGCCAGCAGGCTTATAGCCACCAGAACAGTCATTGCCGCCAGCAAGGCTTGTGGCCCTAGCTTATCCACTGCGATTGCGGCCACAACCGGGCCAGTGGCTTGAGCGATCAGCATGGGGCGGGCCAGTAGCCCCATTCGCGCTCCGTATCCTTCTTTGCCGAAAAGCACCAAGGGCAGCGTGCCGCGAGCGATGGTTAGAATACCGTTGCCAGCTCCATACAGCGCCATCGCTACAAAGGCCAGCCATGGCGCACCAGGCATCAACATGACGATGCCAACACCACTCAGCAGAATGGCTCCTCGTGCCGGCCAAGTCGGATGTAGGTTGCGGCCTATGGAAAACTCCGCGAGGCGGCCCACTACCTGTGCCGGCCCGATCACCATGCCAATGGCGAGCGCGGTGACAGAGGCGATTCCTAGCAGTTTCAGCACATCAAGCAGGTGAACAGAAACGGCAGAAACCACTAGCGATTGAAGCGTCAGGAGTAGCGCCAGCAATAGAAAGAGCTGTCGGTACTTTGGTGATGGTGGTGGAGTATTTGCCGACTGAGCATGGCTGCTCTGCGCAGCTGTTGAAGCTTCTTTGGGTACCACCACGAGGTAGATTGGCAGCCCGATAAATAGATGAGCTCCTGCTAGCACGAAGCAGCTGTATCGCCAGCCAAGCTCGTGTTCCAGGCCCGCAATCAGAGGCCAGCCCAGCGTGCTGGCGAACCCCCCAAGCAAGGTCAGGCCGGTCATCGAGGTACGTGCACCGTCGCCGAGTAAGCGACCAAGGGTGGAAAACGCCGCGTCGTACAGACCTGCCGCCATCGCCGCACCGATGCATGTCCAGGCTAGGTAGTAGACGAGCAGGTTGCCGGCCGCTCCCATCAGAAGCAGCCCCAACGCCATCAACAGCGAGCTGCTGGCTAGGACGGGCCGCCCCCCGTGGCGATCAATCTGGCGGCCTGCCAGTGGCGAGCAGATACCCGCTACCAGCAGCCCCCAGGACAGGCCGGCGACGACGCTGGTCAGTGACCATCCCATGGTCTTGGAGATTGGTGTCGCCAGTACGGCCGGCAAGTAGTACGTCGTGCTCCAGGCCAGGATCTGGGCGATACCTAAAGCCCAGACGAGTTTGACTCGATTAATCGTTGGCTGGCGGCTTTCAGGTTGGGTCACGTAAAGGGCTCTAGTTGTTATGACTGCAATGCGGTACTGCTCAGGCAGGGGCAGCCTACAAGTAACGAAGCAGGTGCTTCAGATTGTGCTCGATGTCTGGGCCGACTCCGCGCAGCGTGGCCGAGGCGAAGTTGCGTTGTTTCGGCAGACCCACGAAATACAGGCCGGGAACACGAGTAGCGACGCCATGCCGTTGTAGTACGTTGCCTCGATCGTCCATCACCGACAGGCCTTCGAGGAAGGGCAGATTGGGACGGAAGCCCGTTGCGAATATCAGACTATCAATGCGCTCTACTTGCCCATCAGCCCAAACGACGCCGGAGGGCGTCACCTGGTGGAACATAGGGCGCTGGCTGTAGCGACCGGCCTTCAATGCCCGTCGATAAGTTCCATCGTCCAGCACCGGCGTGCTCTGGTCGCTGAGCCAGCGGGTTTTACCCAAGCCAGTCCACTTCAGCCAATCATGGAAGTCGGCACCGAGTATGCGTTGGGGCATAAAGCGGATGGCCTCGCGCGTGGCCAGGGTGACTTGCGCCACTTGTGCCAGCTCGTGAGCAATCTGCACCGCTGAGTTGGCCGCGCCAATAACCACGATGCGTTGCCCTTCGAATCCGGCAGAGTTGCGATATTGCGCACTATGCAGGCGCGTGCCGCCGAAGCTGTCGAGCCCCGGGATATCTGGCGTGTACGGTCGGCTGAAGGCTCCCGAGGCCACTATCAGCGCCTTGGCGAGAAATTGCTGGCCATTGGCCGAGTCGACGCGAAACACAGTTTCTTCGCGATGCACCGCGGCCACCCGCGTGCTGGGGTGGATCGGCAGCTGGAAGCGCTCGGTATACTGCTCGAGATAGCTCACCACTTCGTGTCGCGACGGGTAGTGCTTCGCTGGTCCAGGGAATGCCATGCCAGGTAGCGATGAGTAAGCCGCCGGTGAGAACAGCTTCAGGCTATCGTAGTAGTTGTGCCAGTTCCCGCCCGGACGCTGCTGTTCATCCAGGATGAGGAAATCCAGTCCCTGTTGGCGCAGATGCCAGCCTGCCGCCAAGCCGGCTTGCCCGCCGCCAATGACGATGACATCGATAATCCGGCTATTTGCGTTCATTTATGCGCACCTATGCACGTATTTAAGGAAATGAAAACTCAGGGCTGGCTGCCCAGGCAGCAGAAGGGAGCGATGGCCTTGGTGTGCTGCAGGATGTCTTCCAGCCTCTTGATGATGGCCGGCCCATCGACCTCGTAGAACACCTGGCGGCCTAACTTGGCCGAGCGAACGATGCCGGCCTCAAGCAGCACCTGGAGGTGACGAGAAACCACGGAGCGTTCTTGCGGTAGCTCCGCTGCGATCTCGGTTACGTCAGCGCGGCCTAGCTGCATGACGCGCTTCAACACCGCCACTCGCGGCGGCTCGCAGAGAGCCTTGAAGAACGCGCTGTCGAGCGAGTCGATGGCCGCTTCGATGGCCTGAGTTCGGAGAGTTGTGCTGCTGTTCATGCGGAACAATATATGTGCATGCTTATGCACATGTAAAGCCTAGGGTCGAACTCTCTTGTGGTCGCTTTACAGGTCATATGGAAATCCATATATTCGATTAAGCGAATATGTTGTGGTGTTCTCGATGAGCAACAAAAGCAGTGTGCTGTTCGTGTGTGTGGCCAATACCGCCCGGTCTCAACTGGCCGAGGCCCTGCTGCGCCATACCGACTCCGAGCATTTCGAAGCTTTCAGCGCAGGCACAGAGCCTGGCGGGGTCGACCACCGAACGATTGAGGCGCTGGAGCATCTAGGTGTGGCTGCCCAAGGTTTGCGGAGCAAGTCCATCGATGAGTTCGAGGGGCAGCGTTTCGACTATGTCATCACCCTGTGCGACAAGTCGGCGCTGGAATGTCACGCGCTCCCCGGTGCTGGCGAGGTTCTCGCGTGGAACTTTGAAGACCCGGTTACGAGCAGCAAGCCGGAAGCATTCCGCCACACCCTTCATAAGATTCATGAGCGCATCAAGATGTTCGTCCTGGTGAAAACCAAACGCTGAGGTCGCTATGGCTAAATCCCTAACCCCCATCACCGTTTTCAAATGCCTGGCTGACGAGACGCGTTTGCGCGCCATGATGCTGATCGTGGAAGAGGGTGAGCTTTGCGTGTGCGAGCTGACCTGTGCGCTCGATGAGAGCCAGCCAAAGATTTCTCGCCATCTAGCCCAGCTGCGCACCTGTGACCTGCTTGAAGATCGTCGCCAAGGCCAATGGGTGTACTACCGCCTGCACCCCGAGCTGCCGGAGTGGGTCATGCAGATCCTCCAGGCTACGCACGCGGCGAACCGCACCTTGTTCGGTGAAGACCCTCAGCGTCTACAGCAGATGGGTGATCGCCCGGAGCGGGCAGCAACCTGCTGCTGACACCGATTGAACGTCCCCAGACGGGGGCTAGTACCTGATTTAGTAGGAGTAACCATGCAAGACGACCTGTTGCCTAACCTGGATGTCGACCTGGCTCACTTGCCGACACTGGATAAGCTCGGCGTCGAGTCGGCTTCATCCCATCCGCCGCGCATCCTGCTGTTGTACGGATCTACCCGCGAGCGTTCTTTCAGCCGCCTGCTGACCGAAGAAGCAGCACGCTTGCTGCAACGCTTCGGTGCCGAGACGCGCATCTTCGATCCGAGTGGCCTGCCGCTGCCGGATGATGCTCCGGAAAGCCATCCCAAGGTGCGGGAGTTGCGCGAGCTGATGCAATGGTCGGAAGGCCAGGTGTGGTGCTCCCCTGAGCGTCACGGCTCGATGACCGCCGTGTTCAAGGCGCAGATCGATTGGGTGCCGCTGGCCATTGGCGCGGTTCGCCCGACCCAGGGCAAGACCCTGGCGGTGATGCAGGTATGCGGTGGCTCGCAGTCATTCAACGTGGTCAACCAGCTGCGTGTGCTCGGCCGCTGGATGCGCATGTTCACCATCCCTAATCAGTCCTCTGTGCCCAAGGCTTATTTGGAGTTCGACGCGGACGGCCGAATGAAGCAGTCCTCGTTCTATGACCGTGTGGTGGATGTGATGGAGGAGCTGGTCAAGTTCACGCTGCTGCTGCGCGACCGCTCCGACTACTTGGTTGACCGCTACTCCGAGCGCAAGGAGTCGGCCGAAGAGCTATCCAGGCGCGTCAACCAGCGCGCCATCTGATCAACCCGTTCGACGCAATCTGACCCACACCTTTACGCGAGACCGCACCATGACGATCAAAGTTGGTATCAACGGATTCGGCCGCATCGGCCGCCTGGCCCTGCGCGCTGCTTGGAACTGGCCCGAGCTGGAGTTCGTGCAGATCAACGACCCGGCCGGCGATGCCGCCACCCACGCTCATTTGCTGAACTTCGACTCGGTGCATGGTCGCTGGCAGCATGAGGCGGGCAGCGATGGTGAGAGCGTGGTGATCGACGGCAAGCGCATTCGCGTCAGCGCCAACAAGGCCATCGCCGATACCGATTGGAGCGGCTGCGACCTGGTGATTGAGGCCAGCGGCAAGATGAAGACCGTCGCCGTGCTCCAGGCCTATCTGGATCAAGGCGTGAAGCGCGTGGTGGTCTGCGCACCGGTCAAGGAGCAGGGCGCGCTGAACGTGGTGATGGGGGTCAACCAGCACCTGTTCGACCCGGCGCAGCACCGCATCGTCACTGCCGCGTCCTGTACCACCAACTGCCTGGCGCCGGTGGTCAAGGTGATCCACGAGAACCTGGGCATCCGCCACGGCTCGATCACCACCATCCACGACCTGACAAACACCCAGAGCATCCTCGACACCCCGCACAAGGATCTGCGCCGTGCGCGCGCCTCCGGCATGAGCCTGATCCCGACCACCACCGGTTCGGCCACAGCCATCGCCGAGATCTTCCCCGAGCTGCGCGGCAAGCTGAATGGTCACGCCGTGCGCGTGCCGCTGGCCAACGCCTCGTTGACCGACTGCGTGTTCGAGGTGGAGCGCGCGACCACCGCCGAGGAGGTCAACGCTCTGCTCAAGGCGGCCGCCGAAGGCCCGCTGAAGAACATCCTGGGCTACGAAGAGCGACCATTGGTGTCCATCGACTACCGTACCGATCCGCGCTCCTCGATCATCGACGCACTGTCGACTCTGGTGGTGGCGGGCACCCAGGTGAAGATCTACGCCTGGTACGACAACGAGTGGGGGTACGCCAACCGAGCGGCGGAGCTGGCTCGACTGGTTGGCGCGGCGGAGTAAGCAGCGATCATGAAGGCGTTGTCAGCCCTTTCAGCTGAAGTGCGTCAGTACCTATTGGTTACCGGCAACTACTGGGCTTTCACTCTCACCGACGGCGCGTTGCGTATGTTGGTGGTGTTGCACTTTCACACCCTGGGCTACACGCCACTGCAAATCGCTGCGCTGTTCCTGTTCTACGAGATCTTCGGCGTCATCACCAACCTGGTGGGTGGCTACCTCGGTGCTCGCCTAGGTCTGAACCGCACCATGAACATCGGTCTGGGCATGCAGGTGCTGGCTTTGCTGATGCTGACAGTGCCGGCCGCGTGGCTGACCGTGCCCTGGGTGATGGGAGCCCAGGCGCTGTCCGGCATCGCCAAGGATCTCAACAAGATGTCCGCCAAGAGTTCGATCAAGCTCTTGGTGCCGGACAATCAGCAGGGCACGCTGTACAAGTGGGTGGCCATCCTTACCGGCTCGAAGAACGCGCTCAAGGGCGTCGGTTTCTTCCTCGGTGGAGCGTTACTGGCCTTACTCGGTTTCACTGGATCGGTGTTGGCCATGGCGTCGGTGCTTGCCTTGATCTGGCTGGGCAGCCTGGTGCTGCTGAAGAAGGATCTGGGCAAGGCCAAGGCCAAACCAAAGTTCCGCGACATGCTGTCCAAGAGCCGGGCGATCAACATCCTCTCGGCCGCGCGGCTGTTCCTCTTCGGCGCTCGCGACGTATGGTTCGTTGTGGCGCTGCCGGTGTACCTGAGTACCGTATTCGGTTGGGACTTCTGGCTGGTGGGTGGATTCCTCGCCGCCTGGATCATCGGCTACGGCATCGTGCAGTCCTTCGCCCCTAGCATCACCGGCAAGAAGAGCGGACACGTGCCGGATGGCCGCGTTGCCTTCTCCTGGGCTCTGGCCCTGGCCGGGCTGCCGGCGCTGATCGCACTGGGGCTGAGCACCGGCTGGTCGGCACAGGTGGTATTGCTGGGCGGGCTGATGCTGTTCGGGGTGCTGTTCGCGGTGAACTCGTCGCTGCACAGCTACCTGATCGTTAGCTACGCCAAGGAGGACGGGGTGTCCCTGGACGTGGGCTTCTACTACATGTCCAACGCTCTGGGTCGCCTGATTGGCACGCTGCTCTCGGGCTGGGTATTCCAGCAGTACGGGCTGGGGGCCTGCCTGTGGGTGTCCAGTGGCTTCGTGCTGCTGGCGGCGCTAATCTCCGTCGGGCTGCCTCGGCACCAGATGCCCTCCTGATGAGGCGGGCGTCTTGGCTTGTCTGATGCTTCGATGCAATGGTCCATCGGGTAGCGATCGCGAGTGAAGTTATGACCCAGATAGCCTGGGAAACTCCATGTGAAAGCCAGTGATGCCATCGGCCGAGGTGCACCAGATCCGTCCTCCGTGGGCCTCGACTATTGATCGGGTAATCGCCAGCCCAAGACCCGCATTGCTTGGGCTGCCTTCCCGCCGGGCGGGATCAATTCGATAAAAGCGATCAAAGAGCTTCGCCAGGTGTTCTGGCTTGATCGTTTCGCCGGGGTTCTCGACAGTCAGGGTGACAGAGCTCTCGGTCTGGTGGACGGCTACCGAAATGGCCCGTCCAGCGGAGGTATAGCGCAGAGCATTAGACAGTAGATTGGAGATAGCCCGATCAAGCATCAGCCTGTCGCCAAGAACACGGCCCCCGCCGGAAGCTTTGAGGAAGATGCCATGATCATCAGCTACTAGGTGGTAGTAATCAAACAGCTTGGCCACAACGTCCGCTAGATTGATCGGGGCTCGTTCAGGGGTGATCAGTCCATTATCTGATTTTGCTAGGAAGAGCATGTCATCAATCATCCTGGACATGCGCTTCAAGTCCTCCAGATTGGAAAACAGGTTGTCCTCGTAGGCATCGGTATCACGTTTTTTGCTCAGGACAACCTCAGTGTGAGTCATCAGATTGCTCACCGGAGTACGCAGCTCGTGAGCAATGTCCGCTGAGAAATTGGAAAGCCGGACGAACGCATCCTCCAACCGAGCCAGCATGGCATTGAAAGCCTGAACGAGTTGCTGCAGCTCCAACGGCACAGGCTCTAGGGGGATTCGTTCCTGTAGCGATCGTGCGGACATCGAGGTGGCGAGACTCGTGACTTGTCGCAAGGGCCTGAGCCCGCTTCGAGCAACTACCCAACCCAGTGCGGCGCTGATCAGGGCGCTGATGGTCAATCCAATCCAGAACCATCGCTGTAGCGTGTCGAAGAAATGTGCGTGATTGGTGACGTCGAGAATGAGTACTGCCGTGAGTGGTTGAGGCTGATTGGGTACCGTGATCTTGGCGGTCACTCCGCGGTACATCTGCTCGCCGTTTTGCCAATCCCACATCCCTGTACTCTCAGTTCGCTTTAAGTCGTCGGGGATCTCCAACGCCTTGGTATCGGAAAAGAGCACAGTGCCATCGCTGGCAAGTATGGTTGCCGCCAGTTCCTGATGAGCGCCGAGCAAGGCCCGCAACTGAGGTAGTTCTTCGGTAAGGTTCGATCCGTTGCGGGCGTTGTTGAGGAGATGCCTGGTCGATTCGAGTTTTTCTTCTAAGGCCTGCCTATCCAACATTTTGAAGTGGTGCTGGCTAAGCATGTTGAAGCTCAAGCCTGCCGCTGTCAGAACAGCGATCACTGCGGACATGAACATCAGGCTCATACGTGCGGTTAACGAAAGATGGCGCATGCTTACTCCGGAGCATCCATCATGTAGCCCATTCCACGGGCGGTATGGATCAGCTTGAGATCGAAATCGTCATCGATCTTTGCGCGCAACCGGCGCACTGCAACCTCAATGACGTTGGTGTCGCTATCGAAGTTCATGTCCCAGACCTGGGAAGCAATCAGCGACTTTGGAAGAACCTCACCGCGCCGTCGCAGCAGCAATTCAAGTAATGAAAACTCCTTCGCCGTCAGGTCGATTCGCTTTCCTCCGCGGACAGCGCGTCGCTTCATCAGATCGACTTCCAGGTCTGCAATCCTCATGGTGGCCTGCGTAGGGGAGCCATTGCCTCTGCGCAGCAATGTCCGAACCCTGGCCAGAAGTTCTGAAAACGCGAATGGCTTGATCAGGTAGTCGTCTGCACCCAGCTCGAGACCTTTAACCCGATCTTCCACACCATCGCGTGCGGTCAAGAACAAGACCGGAACATCCTTTCCTGCCGCTCGCACCATGCGCAGCACTTCCCATCCATCCAGCCCCGGCATCATCACGTCAAGGATCAGGAGGTCATAGGCTTCGCTCAGCGCGTGCTGAAGCGCATCGGTACCTGTCATGACCCGGTCGACATTGAACCCTGCCTCGGTGAGCCCTTGCTGCAGATACGCACCGGTTTTGGGTTCATCTTCAGCTACCAGAAGTTTCATGCGAGCAGATTCCTGAAGTCGTGTGGGGCTGAGTTTGGAGGCAAACAGGGCCGCCAACCAGAAGCTTACGAAAATGTAATTCTGGCTTCAGGTCCCTGACAGGGTGGCTGGTCTAGGGTGCAAACATGAGCACTGGGTTGTGCTCTCGGCCCTCATTAGACAAGACCAAGAGGTGCCGGCCACAGCTTTCACTGATGGAGACTGCCCTATGAAATCGCTGAAACCTTTGCTCCTGGTTGGTTCGCTGCTGCTGTCTTCTATGGCTTGGGCCGAGGGGGGCAGCGATCGAGTCTTCGAGCGCATACAACAAATGAGCGACAAAGCCGAAGCCGTGCTGATCCAGGCGGAGCAGGCCCCTGTCGGTGAGCGGCATGTGCACTTGAAGGAGCACATGAAAATGCTCGAAGACATCATGAGTAAGCTGCACAACGAACACCCAGCTCCAGGCATTTCTGCCGAAGAGCATCTGGCCTGGATGGAAACGCACGACAAGCTGGTAGACGGCGTGCTGGCTCAAATGATTCGTGAGCACAAGCTGATGATGGCCGACAAAGAGTGCCATAAGTGAGATTTCCCCATCTTCCAGGCCTTCCGTGATTGCTCCTTTGGCCTAGCGGCGCCACATCGGCGCCGTACTTTTTCCTGGTGACGCAATTGTAGTTTTGGGGTCAGCGGTCTGACAGGAAGCGGGGAATAGCATGAGATTTCCAACACCCCAAGCGAGGTCTCACCATGAAACGCATAACTCCAAATCTGCTGATCAGCGCGCTGTTCATCAGCACCGCTTTTCCGGCGTTAGCCGAGACCAGTGACGACGTTGGGCAACTGGCCCAGTCGACGCCGACTACACGTACCATCTTCGTGAAGATGGACGACATCAGCTACAGCCAAAAGACCATCGATGTGCAGCCAGGCGAAACCGTGCGTTTCGTTCTGAAGAACGAAGGCGCATTGATGCACGAGTTCAACATAGGCCAAGCGGCGACCCAACTGGAGCACCAGCTCGAGATGGCGGCCTTGTTCAAAGACGGCACGTTAACGCCGACAGGCATGGCCGAAAGCATTGTCTGGCACGAGCGTTATGGCACCGGTGAGGCAAACCCGCCTGGGTATCCGGAAGTCATCAAAGCCAAGCATGACGATCCAAACGCGATTCTCGTCGAGCCCGGCACAACCAAAGAGTTCGTGTGGACCTTCCCTAAGGCTGGGAGCTTGAGCTTTGCCTGCACACTGCCTGGACATTATCAGGCGGGAATGGTGGGTGAGTTTGCCCTACGTTAGATCAGCAGCGGTGCTACCCGTTAGCCGTGGGCTTGGGTAGCACCGATCTAACGAACCTTACTTAGATGTATTTTTCGCGCCAGCGTGCCGGCAGCTTCGCCTAACTAGCATCAGGGCGTTCCTCCCCCCACCAAAGAGGCTCACCATGAAACTCAGATCACTTCACCTAATGACGACCATTGGCTTTCTCCTCAGTGCTGCCAACGCTCTCGCAGGCCCTGGCCACAACAAAGACAGCATCGGTCAGCCGGGAGACAGCAAGGAGGTAGACCGCACCATCGAAGTACGGATGGGCGACATCTTCTTCGAGCCCAAGGCAATTGAAGTCAAGGCGGGCGAGACGGTGCGTTTCGTATTGCAGAACGAGGGAGCTCTGCTGCACGAATTCAATCTGGGCAAAGCAGCGTCCCATGCCGCGCATCAGAAGGAGATGGCCGCGATGTTTCAGAACGGCACGCTGTCCCCGACGGCTGCGCATGACATGACCAAGATGGACCATGCCATGGGAGGCATGAAGATGGCCGGTATGAAGCACGACGACCCCAACAGTGTTCTAGTAGGACCTGGTGCACGCGAGGAGCTGGTTTGGACCTTCTCCGAGACCACTGATCTGGAGTTCGCTTGCAATGTCCCTGGGCACTATCAGTCAGGAATGGTCGGTAAGGTGACCGTACGCTGAACTCTATTGATAAGCGTCAACTCAGGTGAAAACTCAGCGGCCTATGCTGATCCAACAGCCATTGAATCGAGGCTACTGTCTTGGAGCACACCCATCATTCCAGCGCGGCGGAACCACCTTTCTGGAAGCGCAAGATCGGCATCGCGTTGATCATGCTGGCCGTCATCGGCGTCTTCTATGTGGCGCGAGAGCATTACGGCCATCTTTCACAGGCTCTGCCGTACCTAATCCTGCTGCTGTGCCCGCTGATGCACCTGTTTGGCCACAATCATGGCGGTCAATCGCGTTCCAGCAGCGCCGTTTCCAAGGACGAAAATAGGACATAGATCGCATGCACAACCCCTCCAGCCTTCAAGACCAGGATCATTCCCATCACTCCCATGGACACCCAGGGAGTCTGCGCGACCCGGTGTGTGGCATGGAAGTCAAACCTGACAGCCCTTACCACAAGAGCATTGAAGGGAAGGCCTATCACTTCTGCAGTGCGAAGTGCCTGGAGAAATTCCAAGCAGAACCTCATCAGTACCTGGGGCATCAATCGCATGCTGGGCATCACCAGCCTGCCACTTCGCCGCAGCCTTCGGCGCCGGCAAGCCCGGGTACTGAATACACCTGCCCGATGCATCCTGAGATCCGCCAACCCACTCCTGGGAACTGTCCGATCTGCGGCATGACGCTAGAAACTGTCATCCCGGAGCTGGAGGAGGAAGAGAATCCGGAGCTGAAAGACTTCTCGCGGCGGTTCTGGTGGACCCTGCCGCTGACCATCATCGTGACCGTGCTGGCGATGGCTGGTCACTCCTTACAGCTATTCCATGGCACGACCCAGAATTGGGTCGAGCTTGTTCTGGCAACGCCCGTGACGCTATGGGGCGGCTGGGTATTCTTCACCCGCGGCATCGAATCCATTCGCCACCGTAGCCCCAACATGTGGACCCTGATTGGTTTGGGAACGGCAGCTGCCTATCTCTACAGTGTGTTCGCTACCTTGGTACCGCAATGGTTTCCGGCAGCCTTCGTTCAGGATGGCCGCATCGGCGTCTACTTCGAGGCTGCTGCGGTGATCATCTCGCTCACGCTCTTGGGCCAGATGCTCGAGCTCAAGGCCCGCTCGCAAACTTCTGCAGCCATCAAATCGCTGCTGGGGTTGGCCCCCAAGACAGCGCGGCGCATCAGGCCCGACGGCCAGGAGGAAGATATTCCTCTGACTCATGTCCATCAGGGCGACCATCTGCGTGTCCGGCCGGGTGAGAAAGTCCCCGTGGATGGCACGGTGCTGGAGGGGGAGAGCGCGGTCGACGAGTCGATGCTCACCGGAGAGCCGGTACCCGTCACCAAGCGGGCAGGGGACTCCCTGATAGGCGCCACCATGAACACCCATGGCAGCCTGGTGATGGAGGCGCAGAAAGTCGGCGCAGAAACCATGCTGTCGCAGATCGTTCAGATGGTGGCAAAAGCCCAACGCTCTAAGGCGCCCATGCAGCGAATGGCCGATGCCGTGGCGGGGTATTTCGTGGTCGGGGTGATCCTGATTGCGATCCTGACCTTCTTCGGCTGGGGGCTATTCGGGCCGGAATCAGGTTGGGTGTTCGGCCTGATCAATGCCGTGGCAGTGCTGATCATCGCCTGCCCCTGCGCGTTGGGGCTGGCGACGCCCATGTCGGTCATGGTCTCGACTGGCAAGGCCGCCAGCAGCGGTGTGCTGTTCCGCGATGCCAGCGCTATAGAGAACCTTTGCAAGATCGACACGCTCATCGTCGACAAAACCGGAACGCTGACTGAGGGTCGACCGGTCTTCCATAGTGCAGAGGGAACCGGATCGTTCGACTCGGACGAGGTGTTGCGCTTGGCCGCTAGCCTTGACCAGGGCAGCGAGCATCCGCTGGCTCACGCCATCGTCGATCATGCCCGTAGCACAGGACTCACCTTGGCCAAGCCAGACACATTCGAGTCAGGCTCAGGCATCGGTGTGAGAGGGCTGGTCGATGGTCATCAATTGCAGCTAGGAAACACAGCCCTAATGGATGAGGCTGGCGTCGACATTACCCCGCTACGCAATCGTGCCGAGCAGCTGCGCCTAGAGGGTATCAGCATCATCTATCTGGCAGTGGATGGCCGCCTGGCGGGGCTGCTAGCCGTATCCGATCCGATCAAGCCGACCTCCCAGCAGGCCGTCTCCAAACTGCAAAGCGAGGACGTGAAGGTCATCATGGCGACCGGTGACGGTCTGACGACAGCAAAGGCCGTTGCCAAGCAGTTGGGGATCGAGGAAGTCCATGGGGAGGTCAAGCCGCAAGACAAGGAGAAGCTGGTCGCCGATCTGCAGAGCTACGGTCGGCGTATCGCCATGGCGGGTGACGGGATCAACGATGCGCCGGCTCTGGCCAGGTCCGATGTGGGTATCGCCATGGGTACAGGCACAGACGTGGCCATGAATAGCGCCCAGGTGACCTTGGTTAAGGGCGATCTGATGGGCATCCTGCGAGCACGCACGCTGTCGGTGGCCACGGTGAAGAACATGCGGCAGAACCTGGCCTTTGCATTCCTCTACAACGCGATGGGTATTCCGCTGGCGGCTGGGCTGCTGTACCCGCTGACGGGCCATCTGCTGTCGCCACTGATAGCCGCCCTGGCGATGAGCGTGAGTTCTGCGTCGGTAGTCTTCAATGCGCTGCGACTACGGCAAACACGGATCGATTAGTCTTGATCGCAAGAAGGGGCCGTATCGCGGCCCCTCTATGCTTTACGCGCCTTTTTGATCGCAACAGCACGGGTCTCTACCCGAGATCTCCATGATTCCAAGCGTTCAATATCCGCGAGCAACTCTTCAGGATCAGGTACCGCCACACCACCAGCCAGGGCCTTATCATGCGCATAGTTTGAACACTGGCTCATCCCAGCAAAAACCTCTCGATAGTCGTCATCCTCGACGACCACCTCGTCCAATCGCTGAGTCTCGACACCTTTGCGGAATCGCAGGATCACCTTGCGCAGCAAGACCTCCTCTACGGCCCGCTCCCAAGCCATGCGCAGATGAAAATACGCCTCCACAGTTTGTTTACGATGTTCGGGCTCATCACCTACTCGATATAGCTTGGCAATTTGTTGCTGATGGGCGCGGAGGGCGCCGATACGCCGGCTTGTATTTTTGCCCTCAAACGGTAAATCAGCTTCGGCAACGCCAAAGCCTTCAGGGCGCCGGTTCAGGCTTTGAGCCAGCATGGGGATGTCCCGCTTCTCGGCCTCGTCGACAAGCAGGTACAGGAAGTAGATGTCGTGGGTAAGAATGATGACCTGGCGTTTGGCCGCCTCGGCGACAAGTCGTTGAACAACACGCTCTCGCCGCCGGTGATCGAGGGAGGACACCGGGTCATCAAAGATAACAGCGCCTCGACTACCGGAAAGCTCCACCTCAGATAGAAAAGCTGCGATGGCAATTGCCCGCTGCTCACCTTCGCTAAGAAGGTCACCCGGACTTCGGCTCTGCGTCGTTTCGAGCTTCAGCCTGTGGAGCGCTTTGCCTTTGTCGGCCCGACTTTTGAGGGCAAGTCGTAGCGTACCCACCCCCAGAGCTTTGAACTCGCGGTTAAGGGTATTTTCCAGCTCTTGAGAGACAACTTTTTCTGCAAGCTCTCCGGCCTTGGTAGAAATGCCTGTGGTCTTAAGATCTCCCAGGCAGGCCTTCAGCTTAGCTTGCAGGACCAACTGGTTGATTGCCGCCACGACGGCATCTCTAACTGCCTGCAGGCGCACTCTGGCATCCAGATCTGTAAATTGCTTCTGTAGTGCTTCGCGAGCCTTCTCATCGGATGCTTGCTCCAATGAGTCTGCGCTTCGATTCAACGCCTGAACCAGTATCTGCAGACGCTCTGCGGGGCTGGGTGGGATCTCGCCGATCTCACTCCATGCATTATCGATAACAGCCTGCTTCAAAGCTGCTTGCCTAGATTTCAAGACAGTTTCGAAAGCCGTCACCTCAGCAGCCAAGCCAGGCACCTGGGCCTCTATCTCACCCAGGGTGACTTCATCTGCCCCTAGTCCCAGATCGTGCTGTTCCAAAGCTCTGAAGTCGGCGTACAAGTCGCGGCGCCGCTGTTGGGCGTGAGTTTTTGCTTCGGCCAGTACGAACTGCTCGAAGCGATGCAACCTCTCAGCCCCCTCTCCAAGGGGCTGCTGGCAGAGCGGGCAGGGGGCCTCTGCGCTGAGATGGGGAAACACTTGCCCAGGATGGGACTCCACTGCGTACCGGCGGGCTGCTTCGAAAAGTTCCTGCCACACCTCGCCGCCAGTTCCTGGCAGAAGGGTTTCTTGTTCTACAAACTGTTTGGCGGCTATTTCAGCCGCGGATTTAGCTTTTTGATAGACCTCAGTTTTCTCCCGCAGGCCAGCCGCAACGACGCCATCCACCAGTTTGGTTTTGTCCGCAACGCTAGTTGCGATTGCCTCCACCCGTTTTGCCAACTGACGGTGCTGAGTTGCCTTCTCCTTCGGGTTCGCCTCGAGGAGGCTTTTGCCCCAGGCTTCGTGTTGAGCTAGCTCCTCTAGCGTGAGCGTTGCAAGTGCATCGATTTGCTCCACCTTCGTCTTAGCAGACAATGTGGCAATCAACTGCCCCACCGGCGTTGCGCCTTGAAGCGGCGCAAACAGCGTCAAATCGACTGCCGCCTGGGCTATTTCTGCGTCAATGATTGCTTTCAGCTGCCGGTAGAGTTTTGCGAGTCCCTCGAACACATCGAGGCCGTACGGGACGTATGAAAAGTCGTCTTCCGTATCAAGATATGCACGTGCGCAGCGTGTATCGAAGATGGCGAGTGATGACAGCACGGCAGGAGCGGTCAGCCCCTGCACCCACTGAACACCCTGTGCGGCTCCGTCAACAGAGATATCAAACCATGCTTCAGGCACCGCAGCCTTGTCAGCAGGTAGATTCGCATTGGGGTGGATGGGCTCAATCTGATCCCTCGCACGGCAGGCCCGTTTGAGGACCCGAGAGTAGCCCGATTTTCCCGATCCGTTATCGCCATAGATAACCGTCAACCCCGAACCACCGATAGGCAGCACCTGCCCTTCAGCAATGGCATTCACATGCCTGAAATCCCTAATTGCGTGAAGCAGGACAAGAGTGTCCGCCTTCACCGGCTCGGGTATTTGTCCGGCCTGAAGCGGGCTGGGTTCGCGCTTGTGTGCGTCTTCAATCCCATGCGTCGACTTCAGTAAGGCCAGTAGGTCGGCCTGATCCGCCGCCTCCAGCTCTGGTCTCGCGAGCAACCGGGCGAGTGCGTCACTTTGCCAAGGAGCTAGTGACTGCGACCAAGCATGAATTTCTTGAAGCAGTGACATCCTTTGCCCTCCCTGGATTTCTCCCAATCCGAGCTGATGCTGAGCATTTACTGCGTGCCCTTATTTCATAGCTCGCGCTTCGCTTACTTGCCAAAAATATTGCCCAGAGTCATTTGGCGGGGCATTGACCTTGCCAGGGTGTCAAGGTTGATTCTTAAGCACGGCAATCGTGCCGATCTAGAGAAGAGGTGATTTATGGTCGTTCTGAAGGTAACGGGAATGGGCTGCGGCAGCTGCGTCAGCAAGATCACCAGGTCTATTCAGCTCCTAGATTCGGAGGCGCGCGTGGTGGTTGATCGAGCCGCCGGCACAGTTTCTGTAAACACCCAAGAAAGCGCAGCAACGGTATGTGAAACGGTACGTGAGCTGGGTTTTGGGGCTGAGATTGGCGAATGGGCCGCCTGAATCGATGTCTCGTTCTTCGAAGACCGTTGCCGGGCAACGGTCTTCACATGCCTACCTAGTGTCGAACCAGCAGTCCGTCACTGACCCACTGCTTCAACCATATCGCCGCTTGGAGGGGCGCTTGCTCGCCATGCGATGTAAGTAGCGACTCGCAGAGCTCGGCGAATGACTCGCCACCAGCAAACAGCCCCAGCGCCTTCGCCTCATCTGGCTCCAGGCTTCGATACCGACATACCAAATCATGGTGCCATACGAGGCAACTCTGATCCACTGGCATGCGAGTACTTGGGGGAAGAGGGCTTTCGGCTTTGGCGGCCTTCCATATCTCCAGCGTGTTGTACTGCAGATGCAGCCAGTTGACCGATGGTACCAAGGCCGCCCTGAGCGAGACCCACTCCTCGGCCGTGAGGCTACTCATGCAGTCCGCTGACAGCACGGCGGCATTGCATGCATCGAACGCTAGGGTGAAGGCCCACTCCAGCTTCGCGAGTTCGCGCATCGGTGATAGTTGAGGTTCTGCGACATAACTGCCAATGAACTCAGGCAGATTCTCGCCCAGCCAGCGAATGCTGAAATGTTGCGGCGGCCAGGCGGCGATATAGGCCAGTGCAAGTTGCTCGAACGACTCTGGGCCTAGCCACTGCTGCAGAGCCGGGAAGTCCTCACGCAGGACCGCAAGCAGGCGCGCACGGTAGGCGTTGTGGTAAACCCGCAGGCCGTCAGCTGCGTTGAGTGCCGGACTGCCTAGGACCTGCTCCAGTAGCTCGGCAGAGGGGAGGGCGTGCTCATCTGCCAGGTAGGCTTCCAGTGCATCCTGCAGGGTACTCAGCCGCATGACGTGGCCCCTTTTAGGACGCCACGTGCGAGCGTACGTGCATGCTCTAGCTCGCCCAGGATTTCCGCGAGGGGAGGGAAATGGTCGTCACGCTCGATCAGCGTGGAGATCGGCCCGAGGTAGGACAGGGCTTTGCTGTAGAGCGACCAGACCGGATCGGCGATGGGCTGATCATGGGTATCGATGAGGTACTGTCCATAGTCGCTGTGTCCCGCCAGGTGAATTTGGCGAATCCGGTCGTGCGGCAACTCCATGATGAACTGCCATGGATCGAACGCCTGGTTTCGCGAGCTGACGTAGACGTTGTTTATATCGAGCAGCAACTCGCAGCCTGTCGACTGGCTCAGCTCCGCAAGGAACTGTGACTCGCTCATGCAGGAGGTTTTCCACTGCACGTACGCGGAGACATTTTCCAGCACCAAGGGGCGCTCCAGGACATCCTGCACCTGTCGCACCCGTGCGGCGACATGCTGCAGGCTCTCCTGGGTAAAAGGCATGGGCAGCAGATCATGTAGTTGATGGGCGCTGCCGCGGCTCCAGCACAGGTGATCGGAAATCCAATGTGGCTGGACCCGATCGGCCAGCTTCTTGAGCTGCCGCAGGTAGTCGATGTCCAGGGCGTGAGAGCCGCCGATCGACAGGGACACTCCATGCATCACCAGGGGATACTGCTCTTTGATCGCGTCGAGAAAGTAGAGGGCTTTGCCGCCTTCCACCATGTAGTTCTCGGAAATGATCTCGAACCAATCGACTGCGGGTTGCTGCTCCAGGATCTGCTGGTAGTACTCGCTACGCAGGCCAACACCGAAACCCAGCGTATTGCCCATTCTCATTCAGGACTCCAGCAGGGGAGTGGCAGGCACTCCCCGGGTAGCATCATTCGCCGGTCTTGCCGCCGACTTCATCGCACTTGGCCTGAGTCATCAGCTTGAAGCCTTGGCCTTTGCACTCACCTTGGCCTTTGCAGGCGTTCTTGGCGGTCATGCAGTCGTTTTGACCCTTGCAACCGTTGACGCCGAAACACTTCACTTCCGCGGTTTTGGCATCTGGCGCCGCTTGTGCCGGCAGGGTGGTAAAGAGGCTGGCCGCAACCAGGGCCAGGGCGGCGCCGGTAGCGGCGTTGGATTTTGTCGACATAGTGGCTATCTCTCTAGGTGGTATCGGTTCAGGCCGTGCATGTGCACGGCCATGGAAGCTTAGGCATCGCTGCCGAGCATGCCTCTCCACGAAACTCGCAAGGCATCGGAAAAGTCACCGAGATGACACTACCTAGCTGGCGGGAGGGCCGACAAGCAAGAAATAGCTACCTGACAGAACTGTAATGTTCGGCTCAGGTTTCTGACAGGGCGCCTTGGCTAAGGTGACATTGAGCCAAATGCTCAGCCTCTGTTTTCAAGAGGCTTACCCAAACCAACGAGGAACCCAAGATGAAATCGATCAAATTGCTTTTCGTAGTGACCGCTCTCAGTGTCTCCAGCCTGGCCATGGCCGAAGGCGGCGCTGATCGCACTTTTGCTCGTATGGAGCAGGCCCGCCAAGTGTCGATGGAAGCCTACCAGGTGGCTCAGCAAGAGAAAGCCGAGACCCCGGTCGAGCAGAGCAAGCAGGCCAAACACGCCAACTGCTGACTCAACCTGACAGAAATGTAATCACCCGGATGCTTGAGATATGGCAGTTTCATACTGCTCGCTGTCGCAGTGATTTGCACACTAGCGACAGTGAGCAAGTATTCAGGGGAATTCCACTGAAACTGAAGTCGCCGACAAACTCGATGCCGGTTTTGATATTCCCCGGCTCATCAGACTGACTGGACACAACGGCATGCAAAGCAAAACCACGAGGCGAACCTTCGTCAAAGGCCTGGCCGCTACCGGCATCTTGGGTGGACTGGGCATGTGGCGTACGCCGGTCTGGGCAGTGACAAGCCCAGGCCAGCCAAATGTGCTGAGCGGTACCAATTTCGATCTCTCCATCGCGGAGTTGCCGGTGAACATAACCGGTTCATCGCGAATGGCCATGGCCATTAATGGGTCCATCCCCGGCCCCATCCTGCGCTGGCGGGAGGGTGATACCGTCACCCTGCGTGTACGCAACCGGCTGAAGGAGGACACTTCCATCCATTGGCACGGGATCATCCTGCCCGCCAACATGGATGGCGTGCCCGGCCTGAGCTTTCATGGCATCGCTCCCGATGGCATGTATGAATACAGATTCCAGGTTCATCAGAACGGTACCTACTGGTACCACAGTCACTCGGGGTTGCAGGAGCAAGTCGGGGTCTACGGTGCCCTGGTGATTGATGCGAAAGAGCCTGAGTCCTTCAGCTACGACCGCGACTACGTTGTACTGCTGAGCGACTGGACTGACGAAAACCCGGCTCGGGTTTTGGCCAAGCTGAAGAAACAGTCGGACTACTACAACCGTCACAAGCGCACCGTCGGCGATTTCATCGATGACGTGAGCGAGATGGGCTGGTCCGCCGCGGTGGCCGATCGCAAGATGTGGGCCGAAATGAAGATGAGTCCCACCGACCTCGCCGACGTCAGTGGCTATACCTATACCTACCTGATGAACGGCCAGGCGCCGGATGGCAACTGGACTGGCATCTTCAAGCCAGGCGAGAAGATTCGTCTGCGCTTCATCAATGCATCGGCCATGACCTACTTCGACGTGCGCATCCCGGGCCTGAAGATGACGGTGGTGGCGGCCGATGGGCAGTACGTCAAACCGGTCAGCATCGATGAGTTCCGTATCGCCGTGGCCGAGACTTACGACGTGATAGTCGAACCCGAAGGCGAGCAGGCCTATACCATCTTCGCGCAATCCATGGACCGCACCGGCTATTCCAGGGGCACCCTGGCGGTACGTGAAGGTCTGAGCGCGCCTGTTCCGGAAGTTGACCCGCGTCCGCTTATCTCCATGGGGGACATGGGGATGGATCACGGCAGTATGGGCGGCATGGATCACGGAGCTATGCAGGGCGGAATGTCTGAAATGGCCGGCATGGATCACAGCAAGATGGCCGGGATGGACCATAGCAGCATGGCTGGTATGGACCATAGCCAGATGGCAGGAATGGATCATGGCGCAATGCAAGGCGGCATGGCCGGCATGGATCATTCGGCAATGGCGGGCATGGGGGGCGCCATGCAGTCGCATCCCGCCTCGGAGACCAACAACCCTCTGGTCGACATGCAGACCATGACGCCGACGCCCAAGTTGAACGATCCAGGAATCGGCCTGCGCAACAACGGGCGCCATGTTCTGACCTATGCGGACTTGCGCAGCACTTTCCTCGATCCGGATGGCCGTGAGCCGAGCCGCACCATTGAACTGCACCTTACCGGGCACATGGAGAAGTTCTCCTGGTCGTTTGACGGCATCAAATTCTCCGATGCCGAACCGTTGCGGCTCAAGTATGGCGAGCGAGTGCGCATCACTCTGGTCAACGACACCATGATGACTCATCCCATCCACCTGCATGGCATGTGGAGCGATCTGGAAGATGACAAAGGTAACTTCATGGTGCGCAAGCACACCATCGACATGCCGCCAGGATCTAAGCGTAGCTACCGCGTAACCGCTGACGCCCTGGGCCGTTGGGCATATCACTGCCACCTGCTACTTCACATGGAAATGGGCATGTTCCGTGAAGTTCGAGTGGACGAGTAAAGGAGAGATCCAATGAGCAATTTCCTGAAACGAAACGCCCTGCCTGCCGGTGTCGCCATGCTGAGTCTGCTGGGCGCCATGTATGCCCCTGTCTCGCTGGCAGATGAAGGTCACGATGAGCATGCCCAGCACGCGGCTGAAGCGCCTAAGCCAGCAAGTGACAATGCGAGCTCCACACCCCAAGACAAGCCTGCTCCAACACAGAAGATGGAACATGGTGCGATGGATCATGGTTCCATGAATCATGAAGAGATGGACCACGAGAAAATGACGGATGGGCATGGCGGCGAAGCCGAGGCGGGTTCGAACCATGATCACTAGGCCCACACGAATCTCGCTCGTCGCGCTGACGGTGTCACTGAGCGCACTTAGTGGAGGCTTTACCTTCGCCGCGGAAGAAATGGATCATTCGGCTATGGGCCACGGCTCCATGCCGATGGACCACAGCCAGATGGGTCATGGCGCTGGGCAGCGGCCAATGGAGGGCATGGATCATGATCAGATGCCCAAGGAGCAAGCATCGCCAGCGAAGGCTCCTGCAATCGATCACAGCAAGATGAATCATGGTGCGATGGGCACCATGGATCACTCCCAGATGGGGCATGGCAAGAGCCAGGAAAAAGCTCCAGCTATGGACCACAGCAAGATGGGCCACGGGGCCATGCAAGGGCAGATGGAGGGGATGGATCACAGCACCATGGATCACTCCCAGATGAACCATGGCTCCGCTGAAGCACCGAGAACGACCAGCCGTACGCCTATCCCGGTCCTGACAGACGCCGACCGTCAGGCAGCATTTCCGCCGCTGCCGGGGCACAAGGTGCATGACAGCGCCATCAACAGCTTCTTTCTGCTCGATCAGCTCGAATATCAAGATGCCGATGAAGGCAGCACCTTGGCCTGGGATGCCTCTGGCTGGGTAGGTGGCGACATCAATCGGGTCTGGTTCCGTTCCGAGGGAGAGCGCGCCAACGGCGTGACCGAGGATGCCGAGCTGCAGCTGTTGTATGGGCGCTCAATCGGCCCCTGGTGGGATGTCGTCGCCGGCGTCCGCCAGGACTTCAAGCCAGAGTCGCCACAAACCTGGGCGGCCTTTGGCGTGCAGGGCATGGCGCTCTATGCCTTCGAGGCCGAAGCCACCGCCTTTGTAGGTGAGAACGGCCAGACTGCGGCACGCCTGGAAGGCGACTACGACATTCTGCTGACCAATCGGCTGATTCTCCAACCAACCGCAGAAGTGAATTTTTACGGCAAGAACGACCCAGAGCGGGGCGTCGGCTCGGGGCTAGCCAATACCGAGCTCGGCTTGCGTCTGCGTTACGAGATCGTTCGCCAGTTTGCGCCCTATATCGGTGTGTCTTGGAGTCGTTCCTATGGCAACACCGCGGACCTCGTGCGTGACGAAGGCGAGGATGTTGATGAGGCGCGTTTTGTCGCCGGCATTCGTATGTGGTTTTGAGAGCCTGACATGAAAAAAACAATTACAACCCTGGTGGCAGCGGGTGCTGTTGGTAGCGCTGCGGTACTGGCCGGAGCCTATGCCGGCTTGGTCAATATCGGCGCCGACGATCCCCATTTCCCGGCCGTGCATGCCTTCCTAACTATGGCGCGTGACCGCTCCATCGAAGTGCGCGCCAAGGACATCGAAGTACCCAAGCTGGACGATGAGGCGCTTATCCGCACGGGAGCGGGCAACTACAACGCTATGTGTATTGGTTGCCACCTCGCGCCCGGCGTGGCCAAGACTGAGCTCAGCCAGGCACTTTATCCTGCGCCACCAAATCTCGCCGAAATCGGTGTAGATGGAAACCCGGCAGCTGCCTTCTGGGTCATCAAGCATGGCATCAAGGCCACCGGCATGCCGGCTTGGGGCAAGAGCATGGCTGATGAGTACATCTGGGGCATGGTTGCCTTCCTGAACCAGCTACCGAAGATGGACGCCGAGCGATACCAGACCTTGGTGGCATCCAGTGGCGGCCACGAGCACGGTGGCGGGGAAAGCCAGATGCACAACCATGAAGGGCAGCATGGCGGTAACAAGCCTGACCACCATGGCGATGCCGCCGCTGGTGAAGACCATCATGGCTCTGGGGCGTCTGAGGCAGCGCCCGGACATCATGATTCGGCACCTGCAGATCACCATGGCGGGGCTGCCCCAAGCTCTGATCATCATGCAGGGGAAGCTTCCTCTGGCGATGAGGGTAGCTCCGGTGCTCACCACTCTGAGCAACCCCCGAAAGCTGCCCCTAAGACCCATACCCACAGCGATGGCAAAGAGCACGTCCATGAAAGTTAAAAGCAAAGGCGCGCGCCTGGCTACCCTGGCGGCTTTGTTCACCATCGCTTCCGTGCAGGCCGCCGAGTCTATGACCATCGATGTGCATCGGGATGCCAATTGCGGTTGCTGCAAGAAGTGGATCTCGCACCTTGAAGCGAGCGGTTTCAAGGTCATTGATCACGTCGAAGGCGACATGACTTCGGTCAAGCAGAAACTGGGCGTCGCTCCGCGACTGGCGTCATGTCATACCGCGGTGATTGACGGAAAATTCGTCGAAGGTCATGTGCCAGCAGCGCAGGTGGTCGAGCTCACCAAGCGCAACGACTTGGTCGGCATCGCTGTACCCGGAATGCCGGCCGGTTCTCCAGGAATGGAAGTGGGAGGCGTGCAGCATGCCTACCAAGTCATCGGTCTGACTAAAACCGGGGCTGAGCAGATCGTCGCCGAATACCCCGCCCAGTAACTTGCTGCACAGCCAGACGCCTGGTCGACATTCCAATGAGTGACGTCTAGGGCATCTGCGCCTATAAAAAAGCGCCCGATTGGGCGCCGAGGGCTGTCTCCAAAACCAAAGGAGCACTCTAGGGGACAGCAGCTTAGTAGGTAGAGCGGCAGTAGGCCGCTCTATCTACTGAGTTAAAGAACTTCTAACGGGTATTCGACGATGAGGCGGAACTCATCTAGATCCGATTCGAAGTCGGTAGCTCGAGTTGTGGCCTGCCGAAAGCGGAATGACATGTCCTTCAACGAACCGGTCTGCATGACGTATTTGACCTCGATGTCACGCTCCCAGCGTTTCTGATCGGTGAGCGGAGCACCATTGTCATCACGTCTCATGTAGACCTCGTTGGCATTGCTGTAGTCGGCATCCCAGCCGTGCGCATAACGAGTCATGAAGCTCAGGCCCGGCATACCAAACGACGCCATGTCCACGTCATAGCGCACTTGCCACGACTTTTCCTTTGGGGAGTTGAAGTCGCTGTACTGGATTGAGTTATCGAGGTAGATGGAGTCGGACTGTCGCAGGTAATCGAAGTCGTCATTGCCATTGTTCCGCTGGAGACCTACCAGCACAGTGTGCGCTCCGACCTGGAGGCCGACCTTGCCGCTCCAAATGTTGTTATCAAAACTGCCGAGGAGCTGCTTCCCTTGGTCGACGGCCTTGTAGTAATTCAAACCACCAATCAGGGCGACATCATCCGCAAGCGGGTAGCTCCAAGTACTGCCCGCGTAGTATTGGCTCCAGGCATCTTTGAGGCGGCTGGTGTAAAGGCTGAAGCCAACGTTGTCGTTGAGCGTGTAATCCCCTCCGAAGTAGGCGATCCACGGAGAGTCGACTTCGCCTGCGTAGAAGGTTGCGAAGCCATCTCGCATGCTGCTGGAGTTTGGTTGGCTCATCGAGTGCAGCCTCCCACCCTGGAGAGCCAAGCCGTCGAGACTGGTGTTGGATACGGTGACGCCGCGGAAACTTTCCGGCAGCAGTCGCGAATCGCCGTACTGCACGACAGGCGTCACAGGGAATACATCGCCCACTTTGATCTCAGTGTCGAGAAAGCGAGTCTTTACGGCGCCGCCGAGCTTGGAGTAATTGTCCTCGGCCTGGCCGAGACTGTTGTAGGGCATGACATCGACCGAGCCACCCGCTCCTGAACGGCCGTCACCCGAGTCAAGCTTGATTCCAAGCATGGCGAATGCGTCGACGCCAAAGCCAATGGTGCCCTGCGTGAAGCCCGACTCGAAGCGGCCTATGACACCGTGGGCCCATTCTTCGGAGTAGCCGTTTCCGCTGCTACTTGATTGGCCTTTGCGGAAATCACGGTTGAAGTAGAGATTCCGATTGAGGATGCTCAGACTACTTCCTTCGATAAATCCCTCTTTGTTTTCCTCGGCGGCCATTGCAGCCTGCCCAACGCTGACGCTCAAGGCGATCAGAGAAAGTCCCAACAGAGACTTGTTGTTCATAAAACGCTCCTGATGCTTTTTGGCAGTTTTAATTGTGAATTTGTATATGTGCCCAAGCGTTCCGGTTAAGCGGCACGCTTTCGACATACTTCCACATGCCAAATAACGCCAAGGTGACCTGAAAATTACTTTTTCGTCAGTTGCGCGTCATTAATTCCTATTTCTAGCTCCCGCGGTTCTTGCCTTAGTGGGCGAACAGGTATGGCCAGAAAGTTACTATGAACTTATAAACTGCGCAGGGAGTCCTAGACATGAGCGATTGAGGCTCATCCACTTCGGGATAATAAGCACATCATTCTGGGGTGCCTCTCCCGACCTTTTCCGGAGATTCACTATGTTACAACCACACGACAACCTTAATGTTGGCCGCTTTACGCTGTCGGCCTGTGCGATGGCGATTGTCGCTATGTCCCTGTTAGTAACGCCTACCTGGACGAATGCTAACGAATCTGCAGATGCCAAGAATGCAGGGCATATGCAGGATGGCATGTCGATGACCGGCGACGCGGATTACGACTTCGCAGCGAATATGCGGATGCACCATCAGATGGGCGTAGATATGGCGAAAACCGAGCTCAAAAATGGCAAAGACGCAGAGATGCGCCGTATGGCTGAGGACATCATTACCGCGCAACAGAAAGAAATCGCCGCACTCGATCAATGGCTGAAGGCGCGCAAAAAGCCATGAACCAGGTGTCCTGAAGCCTAATCTTGCAAGGCTCAATCATGCCTGCTCAGTGTCGTGTGTTGTCGGGCCGGCTGATCTGGACCACGGAGAAAAATCTATGGCTACTTCTGCCGTCAAGCGTGCGACACCCGTGTTCGTGGAAGTCGGCAGGGCTCTGCTAGCCCGTAACTTTCGTAGATGCGACGCTGGCTGTTCGGCAGCTCATAGAAACCTGCCGCGCCGAGCAAAGTCCACCCGCGGCTTCTGTCTTTCAGGACGTCCCCGCCTGTGGGCAGAACGTACCGAAATATGGAGAGCGATGATGACACATACCCAGTTTCATTCCTGTATCCAAGCCTGCATAGACTGTGCTCTTTCCTGTGAGAGCTGCGCGTCAGCCTGCCTAGGTGAGGGCGATGTGCAGATGATGGCTAAGTGCATCCAGCTTGATCGAGATTGCGCAAGTTTCTGCACTCTCGCGGCCATTCTGATGAGCCGTCAAAGTACATACGCTAAAACCTTCTGCAGATTGTGCGCAGAAGTGTGCAGGGCCTGCGGAGAGGAATGCAGCAAACATCAATCCGATCATTGTCAGAAGTGCGCGAAAGCCTGCCTCGCCTGTGCAGAAGAATGTGAGCGAATGGCGGCTTAGCTGCCCGAGGGCGATGCACTTAATGCTGCATCGCCCTCCATAAGGCCTTACTCGTTTATTTTATTGGCTGTTTTCAGCTCAGCCTTCAGGGCGGTCAATTAGAAGCCCAATTTCTGCAAATATACTACGACTTACAAGCGCCCTTGCCATTTAATAAACGATTTGGCCTGACCGAGTCACACCAAGTAAAGCTTGCCTGCAGGCAATTTAAACAGGCTTATTATCTAACGACACCAAGATTGAAAGCTGCAAGCGAAGCTCAGAGGTGAATAATCAATGCAGTTATTTCGCGCCACATCGATTAATCTCGATACTTACATGAACTAACTCTTCGTGAATGCTCAACTGTTGTCTGAAGTAGTCCGGCTCGGCGCTATCCTTGACGGCAAGCGCGAGGATGCATGCGTACTTCCCCTTGCCGACACGCCAGACGTGTAGGTCAGTGATAGTGGCTAGGATGGGACTTGCCTCAATAACTTCCCTGATTTCCGCGACCACTGGGGCATCCATTTCCGCATCGAGCAGAATGCACCCGGTGTCCCGCAGTAACCCATAAGCCCAGATCGCAACCAGTCCAGCACCGACGATCCCCATCACCGGGTCGAGCCAGCTAGCGCCCCAAAATTTGCCACCGGTGAGGGCAAGGATGGCGAGTATCGAAGTCGCAGCGTCTGCCACGACGTGCAAATAGGCAGAGCGCAGATTCAGGTCGTGATGGTGATCATGAGCGCCATGCTCATGGTGATGGCCATGTTCGTGGTGGTGGGCATGGCCATCTTTGAGTAACCACGCACAGGCGAGATTCACCAGCAAGCCAACGGCAGCGATCGCGATGGCTTGATCGTAGTGAATCGGTGACGGTGAGATCAGACGCTCAACTGATTGGTAGAGCATGAGCATGGCCACCCCCACGAGGAAGATTGCGCTGGTAAAGCCGCCCAGCACCTCAATTTTCCACGTGCCGAAGGCAAACCGCGTATCGCTGGCAAAGTGTCGGGCCGCCGCGTAGGCCAGCACTGAAAGGCCCAGCGCTAGAGCGTGTGAGCTCATATGCCAGCCATCGGCCAGGAGCGCCATCGAGTTATACAGCCAGCCGCCGACAATCTCCGCCACCATCATCGTGGCGGTCAGAAGCACGGCCCAGCGGGTGTTTCTTTCGGCCAGCGGGTTGCCCTCATCAAAGACGTGGGAGTGTTGCCAGCGATTGGCGGGGGCGGGGGCGGGAGACTGCATTCTGGGTGTCCTTCAAGTAGCTCTAATATACTATACCCCAGTATACCAATCTCTTAAGGTGCCCCATGGCTCATACGGCTAAATCGCAAAAACAACTCCTGACTCGTGTGCGACGTATCAAGGGGCAGGCGCAGGCTTTGGAAAAGGCGCTGGAACAGGAAAGTGAATGCGCCGCGATTCTTCAGCAGATCGCCGCGATCCGGGGTGCGGTTAATGGGCTAATGGCTGAAGTGCTAGAGGGGCACATCCGCGAACACTTGGGGGCAGATGATGTTTCCCCGCAACAGCGGCACGAGGACTTGGAGCAAGTCGTTGGTGTACTCCGCTCCTACCTGAAGTAGGGCAATCCAACGAACCCAGGCCAATCACTGAAACCTCATAGCTGTCTCGGATTGGCCCAAGTGAAGGATGACGATCTATGAAGGGGTACCGTTTGCTTTGGTATGTCTCCGCATCAGCCAAAAGGCGGCCGGCAACACCAGCATGGACATCAGTGGTGCGGTGATCATGCCTCCGACCATGGGCGCGGCGATGCGCTTCATGACCTCCGAGCCAGCGCCACCTCCCCACAGGATCGGCAGCAGCCCGGCGATGATCACGGCCACAGTCATCACCTTGGGCCTGACACGCAGCACCGCGCCTTCGCGAATCGCCTCAAGCAGTGCCGCAGAGTCGTTGCGCCCAGCAGCCACGCGTGCATGCCAGGCGTTCTTCAGATACAGCAGCATGATCACCCCGAATTCGGCTGAGACTCCGGCCAAGGCGATGAAGCCGACCCCTGTGGCCACCGACAGGTTGAAGCCGAACCAGTAGAGCAGCCAGATACCACCCGACAGGGCGAAGGGCAGGGTGGCCATGATCAACAAGGCCTCGCTGAAGCGGCTGAAGGTCAGGTTGAGCAGCACGAAGATGATCAACAGGGTTGCCGGTACCACCCAGGTCAGTCGGGCATTGGCGCGTTCCAGGAACTCGAACTGACCGGAGTAGGAGACGGTCATGCCTGCGTCCAGTTGGACGCGCTCGGTGACCCGCTGCTGTAACTCACGCACTGTCGATGCCAGGTCCCGGCCGCGGACATCGACATAGACCCAGCCCGAGAGACGCCCGTTCTCGCTACGCAGCATCGGTGGACCATCAGTCAGGCTGATCTGGGCGACAGTCCCTAATGTAATTTGCTGGCCCGTCGCGGTCAGAATCGGTAACCGCCGCAAAGCCTCCGGGCTGTCCCGCCACTCCCTGGGATAGCGCAGGCTAATCGGGAAGCGGGCCAGCCCCTCGACCGTTTCGCCGATGTTGCTGCCGCCGATGGCCCCCGACACCATTGACTGCACGTCGGCGATGCTCAGGCCATAGCGCGCTGCGGCCAGGCGATCGATCTGGATGTCCACGTAACGGCCGCCAGTAAGGCGCTCTGCCAGTGCGGAGCTTACCCCGGGCACATCCTTGGCCACGGCTTCGATATCACGGGTGAGGCGCTCAATATCGGCCAGCGAGGTGCCGGCAACCTTGACCCCAATCGGGCTCTTGATCCCCGTCGCCAGCATGTCGATGCGGTTACGAATCGGCGGAACCCAGATGTTGGACAGCCCCGGAACTTTCACCGCCTGATCCAGTTCCTCGATGAGCTTTTCCGACGTCATTCCCGGGCGCCACTGCTCACGCGGCTTGAATTGCACCGTGGTCTCGAACATCTCCAGCGGCGCTGGGTCGGTAGCGGTTTCCGCCCGCCCGGCCTTGCCGAACACCCGCGCCACTTCCGGCACCGTGAGGATCATCCGGTTGGTCTGCTGCAGCAGTTGTGTTGCCTTGCTTGCAGGCAAGCCGGGCAGGGCCGACGGCATATACAAAAGATCGCCCTCGTCCATGGGCGGTAGGAACTCGCCACCCAGTCTGCTGAGGGGCCAGAGGCTGGAGAGGAAGACCAGCAAGGCCATAGCAAGCGTGGCCTTGGGCCAGGCCAGAACAAACTCCAGCACCGGCCGGTAAGCATTGATCAGCCAGCGGTTCAAAGGATTTTGCTGCTCGCTGGGGATATGCCCGCGAATCCAGTAGCCCATCAGCACCGGCACCAGGGTGACCGATAGTCCGGCAGCGGCCGCCATGGCATAGGTCTTGGTAAAGGCCAGCGGACCGAAGAGTCGGCCTTCCTGGGCCTCCAGTGTGAAGACGGGGAGGAAGGACAGGGTGATGATCAGCAAGCTGAAGAACAATGCTGGCCCGACTTCGGCCGCGGCTTCGCCAATCACCCGCCAGTGCGCCTCGCCATGGAGCTGTTTATCAGGATTACGGGCCTTCCAGGCCTCGATGTGCTTGTGGGCGTTCTCGATCATCACCACCGCGGCATCGACCATGGCGCCAATGGCGATGGCGATGCCGCCAAGCGACATGATGTTGGCGTTGATGCCCTGGTAGCGCATGACGATGAAGGCCATCAGGATGCCCAAGGGCAGGGTGATGATCGCTACCAGCGACGAGCGCAGATGCCAGAGGAAGATCAGGCAAACCAGGGCGACCACCACGAACTCTTCCAGCAGCTTGTAGCTGAGGTTGTCGATGGCGCGCTTTATCAGTTGGGAGCGATCATAGGTGGTAACCACCTCGACGCCGGCGGGCAGGCTGGCTTTCAAGGCATCCAGTTTGGCCTTCACCGCCTGGATGGTGTCCTGGGCATTCTTGCCAGAGCGCAGAATGACCACGCCGCCGACCACTTCGCCGTGGCCGTCCAGCTCGGCAATGCCTCGGCGCATCTCCGGCCCAAGTTGAATGGTGGCCACCTGGCCCAACAGCACCGGAACCCCGCTTGCTGTGGCCCGCAGCGGCACATTGCGAAAGTCTTCCAGACTCTGCAGATAGCCTGAGGCTCGCACCATATACTCACGCTCCGCCAGCTCCAGGATGGCACCACCGGTTTCCTGGTTGGCACTCTTCAGGGCTGCCTCGATCTCTTGTTGAGTCACGCCATAGGCCACCAATTTCTGGGGGTCGAGCACGACCTGGTACTGCTTGACCATGCCACCGAGGGTGGCCACCTCGGCGACGTTGGGGAGGCTCTTCAGCTCGTATTTGAGAAACCAATCCTGCAGCGCACGTAGTTGGGCGAGGTCATGCTTGCCGCTGCGGTCGACTAGGGCGTACTGGTAGATCCAGCCCACGCCGGTGGCGTCCGGCCCCAGGGTAGTGGTTACGCCCTCGGGCAGGCGCTCCTGGGCCTGGTTGAGGTACTCCAGTACCCGCGAGCGCGCCCAGTAGAGGTCAGTACCGTCCTCGAACAGCACGTAGACGAAGGAGTCACCGAAGAACGAGTAGCCGCGTACCGTCTTCGCCCCCGGCACCGAGAGCATGGTGGTGGCCAGCGGGTAGGTCACCTGGTTCTCGATGATCTGCGGCGCCTGGCCGGGAAAGCTGGTTCTGATGATGACCTGGGTATCGGACAGATCCGGCAGTGCATCCAGCGGCGTGCTGCGCAGCGACCAGAGGCCCAGCGCGGTGATGAACAAGGTCGCCAGCAGCACCAGGAAGCGATTGCCGATCGACCAGTGAATCAGGCGCTCGATCATGGCTGGCCTCCTTCCTTGCTGAGCAGCTCGATCAGCAGGCCGGAGTCCGTCTGCCGGGCACCGATGCGCACCCGGTCCCCGGGCTCGAGGCCGGCGGCCACCTCTGGGCTGGCCAGCGGAAACGCCATGGTCATGCCGGGCATGTTCAGGCTCTCGAAGGGCCCGTGCTCCAGGGTGACCTGCTGCGCATCCAGGGCGCGAATCACGCCATGGGACTCATGCAGCCTCTTCGTACTGTCCTGTTCCGCGCTGCTGGCCATGACACCTTGGAGGCTGGCTTCCGAATCGATCAGGAACTGGCCAGAGGTGACGACCGCCTGTCCTTCCTCAAGGCCAGACAACACCTCCAGGCGTCCATCGGCTTCGCGGCCCAGGGTGATTTCCTGTGGGTGGTAGCGCCCGTCGCCGTCGGCCAGCATCACCAGTGCCCGTTTGCCGGTACGGATTACCGCCTCACTTGGCACAAGCAGCGCGGGCTGCTCGACTCCACTGTTCAGGCTCACGGACGCAAACATACCGGGGCGTAGCTTGCCAGCAGGGTTGGGCAATTCGCTGCGCACGGTGACCGTACGCGTTTGCGGGTCTGCACTCGGCAACAAGGCGATAATCCGGCCTTGTAGCGGTTGCCCAGGGAAGGCTGTCAGGGTGGCGCGGATATCGGCCCCAATTTGAACCGTTCCAGCCATTGCTTCGGGTATCGCCGCATCGAGCCAGACCGTGGACAGCCCATTGACCCGCGCCAGATCCTGCCCGGCTTCGACGGTCATCCCAGCGCGTACCTCCAAGGCTTGGAGCTCGCCGCTGATAGGTGTGGTGAGGGTTTGCACCGCTCGTGGTATGCCGCTGCGTCGAACCTGTTCGATCAGCGTTTGCGGCATGCCCAGCAGGCGCAGTCGTTCCTGGCCTGCGGCGATTAGGCGGGTATCACCGGTGAGCAGTACCGCCAGGAACTCCAGCTGGGCTGCGGACCATTCGGGAATCAGGAGGTCGACGAGAGGCGTGCCGGCGGGCAGTACATCGCCCGGAGCACGCCCGTAGATTCGCTCGACGAATCCGCCAGCGCGGGCCTGGAGGTTTGCCACCTCGCGCTGGTTGTAGGCCAAAGAGCCGACCGCTTCGATACTGGAGGGAAGTACCCCGCGGACCACCTTTGAGGTTCGCATCCCAAGGTTTTGCACGGCTTGAGCGGGCACGCTCAGGGCAGACGACTCCTGTGCAGCCCCCGCGTACTTGGGGACAAGTTCCATATCCATGAAGGGTGATTTGCCCGGTTTATCGAAGCGCTGCTCCGGCTGCATCGGGTCGTACCAGTAGAGCACTTTGCGCTCATTCGGCTGCGTGCTGCTTGGCATGACGTTATGTCCGGCCTGCCTCTGGGCCAGCCAGTAGCCACCGCCTGCCGCCGCAATCCCAACGGCCAGCATGGCGACCGCAAAACCAAATGCCGAAACCTTCATTTCAGTCCCTCCACATACGCGTAATACAGGCTTGCGGAGAGCTGGCTCAGCTTGCGCTGCTGTTCGATCTGCCGCAGCTGCGCCTCGATCAGATCGCGCTTGGCGGTGATGACGGATGTCAGCTGGCTGTTGCCGGCCTGGTAGGCGGCCAGTTCGAGATCAGAGCGTTTGCTAGCCAGCGGGATCACAGTGCTTTCGGTGCGCGTCAGGGTTCTGCGAAGTTGGTCAAGCTCAGCCAGGCCGCTTTCCAGCTCGGCCTGATGGGCCCGCAGCAGCACTTCCTGCTCGGCTTCCATCTGCGCCACGCTCTGCTGCTTGGCGTTGATCTTGGGCCCCTGGCGGGTGCCAACAAACATCGGAAGGTCGAAGGTGAACTGCACCATCACCATGTCGCCGAACTGGTTGTCGCGGTTGTTGTAGGCAAGCTCAACACCCCAGTCAGGCGTCTTCTCGGCGATCGCCTCGTCCAGCTCAGCGCTGGCCTCGCCAACCCGGGCCGATGCTGCTCGCAAGTCGGGATGCTGAGCCAAGCGGTGGTGCAAATGCGGAGCTTCAAGGCTCAGGTTGGGCACGTTGCCGGTCAGAGGTTGATCGGCCTCGTTGCCGATCCAGCGCCGCAGCTTGGCCCGAGCGATCGCCACATCGCGATTCAGCTCATCTCGCCGATCCTGCAGTGCCAGAGCTTCTTGGTCGGCCTGCAACAGCTCACCAGGCTGAACGCTGCCGCCGGCGATCAGCGATTGCACCGTCGAGCGGAGCATGTCGATCTGCTGCTCCAGTTGATCGAAGAGGCCAACACTGCGTTCGGCGTAGTAGACATCCAACCAGCTCAATGCCGTCTGGCGCTTGATCTCCAACTGCATGGCACGTTGCTCGGCTTCGGCCCGCGTCATGGAGGCTTCGGCCAGTTGGCGACGGGCCAGACGCTTGTCGCTGTTGGGGACCTCCTGCATGAGTCCAATGCGGCGCATGGTCATGGAGTCACGATTCAGGGTGTAACGGTCAGGGCCTTCGATCGGCAGGTTGTCGATGCCTAGAATCAGCTTGGGATCGGGCAGGGCGTCTGCGGGCCCTACAGCCTGCTGTGCCGATTCCACTTGCGCCTGGCGCGCGAGGTTCTCAGGGGCACTCTGCTCGGCCAGAGCTTGGGCTCGTTCGAAGGTTAGGGGCTGCGCCTGCGCGGCAAGCCAGGGAGCTGCCCAGAATGCGGCAGCCAACACGCCGAGATAGCCACGGCGTGGGAAAAGGAAAGTGGACATGCTTTCGCCTCCAATGCGATTGATCGAGGTCGAGACAACGAAACGTGGCCGCGACGATGCGCCTGACTGTAAGGCGCGTGATGATCACTGCATTAGACGAAACGAGGAGGGCGCCAGAGTCCTGCAGGCTCTCGCTTAATCACCGACTGGGTCAGCAATATTTCGGGGCGTGAGAGGAGAGGGGATATGCTCTTGATCACGGTGGTCTGGAGAAGCCCTCCGGTTTTGCATTCCTGACCGGACTTGCAGGGGGACTTACTGGCCAGCCCATCGGACTTGTCCATTTGTTCGCAGCAAGGAGCATCAGCCGTTGCATGGTTCTGATGATCGGCGCTCTGCATCGGGCAAGGTTGTGCCGGCATGCTGAAAGCCACACCGCCGAAGGTCGGCAGCACGAGGCTAGCAATCATTAGCAGGATCAATCCAATCCGACGCACAGCAATTCACCAGGCGGGGCGATAGGGCGACGATAGCAGATTGCCCCGAGGCATGAGCGTTCCTTTTGACGATAACAGCACTTCGTTGATTTGGATCAAATAGAGTGTCATTCGGAGTAGGGTGCGGAAAACAGAGGAACTATCAGGTGATTGCATCACAGAGCGCCAGCTGGCACGGCAAAGCCTGGGTATCTCCAGGTTTCGGGGTGTTTTTAGGGCAGGTAGGCAATCATGATTGGCACCGCCACATGGCTCACCAGATCACCATTGGTATCAACCACGACTTGACGGTGACTACACCTGGTAGCCACGTCACGGCCCGAGCCATTTGCATTCAAGCGGGCGTCACTCATCGAATCGAAGCAGTCGAGGTTATTTCGATTTACCTTGATGCACTTTCTGAGGAGGCACGGGCATTCACTGCCTCTACGAGCATCTTGCCTATCGATGTGCAAAGCATTTTGTCTCTGCAGACACTATTGGCAACTCCCTGTATCACCGCACAGAAAATGCGGGGAGCGGTTCGCCAATTTCTTAATCTCACCGATCTACCAATCATCGATCCACGGCTGCAACTTGTCCTGGAAGCCTTGAACGAGCCCACCAATGGCAGACAAGAACTGGCAGATCTGATGCACCTGTCGACGACTCGCTTTTCTCATTGGTTTGTTGAACAGACTGGCTTGCCATTGCGCAGCTACCGTAAGTGGCTTCGCCTGGTCGCTGCGTTACAACTCATTACTGCTGGCCAAAGTCTGACAGGGGCCGCCCATGCAGCAGGATTCTCGGATTCCGCGCACTTTTCTCGCACCTTTCGCAGCCTCTTTGGCCTCGATCCTTCTTCAGCTCTGAGCCAGGTCAGTCTCAGCAGCTGAGATCAGCTTTTTTGTTCAAGCCAGAACCCTGGGGGCCGCTTAACGTAGGGTCATCAAGAAGAGGGGGCCGCATGATGAACAATTGCTTAAGATTCATGATCCGCTGGTTCAGCTATCCCGTCATATTTGGCGGTACGGCTGGCTGGATGATCTGGCAGCTATACGAGGGCTTGCCATATTGGCCCAGCACAGCCCTGATTGCCGTAGTCGGAATTATTCTGGTCGCCATGCTGGAGCGTCTACAACCGTTCCGTCAGAGCTGGCTTGCCGACCACCACGATACACTGACCGATCTGCTCCACCTGATCGTGAATCTGTCCGTCATCCAGTTCACCGCTGCGGTTCTGGCTCGGCTGGGCGATTGGGTGCCTGACGCTGCGCGTACCTTCCCAACGGATCTGCCGCTGTGGTGCAAGCTACTCATCGTAGCCATGGTTTTGGATCTCAGTCTCTACGGCATGCACCGACTCAGCCACTACATGCCTTGGCTATGGCACCTGCATGAACCCCATCACAGTGCAGAGCGACTTTACTGGATGAATGGCGAGCGTCGACATCCACTACACGCGGCGATCATGGCGGGCCCTGGACTCTTGGTGCTCTTCGCGATGGGAACACCTTCATCTCTCGTCGCAACCTGGTTTGGCATCCTGACAGTACATCTTGCATTTCAGCATTCCAATCTGGACTACTCGCTAGGCTGGATGAGCAATGTGATTGGCGTTGCTGAGACACACCGCTGGCACCACAAGCGTGAGTTTGAAGATGCTCAGGTTAACTTCGGCGAGTTCTTGCTCCTGTGGGATCACCTGTTTAGGACCTTCTACGCTGGAACAGACAAGCTCGGCGATGCCCAGGTAGGGCTACAAGAGCGTGACTACCCAACGGCATATGGGGCTCAACTGGTAGCTCCGTTTAAGCGGATGTCCCAAACTCGCCGGACTCGCAACACTCATTCGGCACGAAGCTAGCCAGAGTCCGGTAAACCAGAAGCGGGTGGAGCTGGTTGAATCCCAGACCCCATCCGTTGGTGTGGAAGCTTTGTTGGTGCCTCTAGAACTCAGCCTATCAGCGGTCTCGATGCATTTCAGGCATTGCCTTCAAAAGCCCCAATGAAGTCTAAGTTGCCTCCGGTATTGGCGCCCGTGCTGCGACCGCTGTGCATGTTGAATATGCCGGAGATGCGCAGTCACCGCCTGCGTCGCGAATTCGTCACCACTTATCTTGCTCGAGATCAAGCGCCAGGCTGGCCGCAGGATGATGGCAACGTCCATGGTGACACAGAGGAGGTAGAGCCCTCGGGGCAAGCGCGGCAGGGCTATGGGGCAGGCCATAGCCCTCTGCACTACACTGCCAATAGTGTTTAGTTCTCCACGGACGGAAGAAACTTTGCTCGATTACTTTGAACTGGGTTTATTGATTTTGTTGGGTTGGTACTGTTTTACGGGATGATTGTTATCCATGACATCCCTTGCGAAATTGCCAGGCAGCGCAACCACCCCCATCAGGATTCGATCCATGCCGCCGGCTGGGTCAGTATGTTCACATTGCATGCACTCTGGCCGTTCCTGTGGATATGGGCGACCCTTTACCGGGAAGACCGCGGCTGGGGCTTTGGCGATGGCAGCCCGCAAAGCCGTGTCGTTCGCCTAGAGCAACAAGTAGCTGAACTACAACAGCGTATCGAACGGTTGGAGGAGTATGCAGGGGAGGCACTAGATTCGGGTGAGATCGATTCCTGCGAGAGAATCTGAGCGATGGACTTTTGCGCGTACTCACCGTCTTAGGTGATTTGTCGATCAATATCGTGATCGTCTCGGATTGAGTCGATCTGCCGTCAGGCACCGCAGGTCGTACGGACAACAGTAATCAGGACATTCACTATGTCCGCCTAATCGCATGAGCCTCGTTGGGTACCAAGGCTGTGGATGACAGCTTTGTTGGCACCCCTGAGTTCGGCCTTATCAGCGGCCTCGGTGCATATCAGATATTTCCACTATAAGCCGTTATTATTGATGGAAGAGACCAGGAGCGATGTCCCACATTGACTTCCAAGAAGCAGATGGAGTCCCACATTGCCTTCTAAAACACCAACAAAGTCCCAAGTTGCCTTCCAAGGCGATCAAAAAACAGGTCCAATCCGGCCAAAAGTCCCAGACTGCCTACCGCGAAAGTTTAACCCAATGCAGCGTTAAGGAGCAGCAGGATCCTGAAGCTCGTAAACGGCGCATTCCTGAAATGCTACGATATTTAACATAATATACATTATGCGAAGTATCTGTAGTTCGCTTCAGCGGCATCGGGAGCTTCGTAATCAACCGCCCTGACTGGCGCACGATTAGCGCCCATTGCTGAACTCTGTGGATCGAGTTCCTGCCTGAGTCTGAATGTTTGCTCAATTGAGCTGCTCAGTGCGCTACAGATCCACTGGCACCTCGGTTCAAATTGCTCCACGAGTTTTATCGCATTCCACATGACATCACCGCATGCAGTTTTCTCGTAAAACCATCGAGAACGGACTTTCCTAGCCTGAGCTTCCAGATTCCGGCCAATGTCCGACTACGCTATGTGGCGTATCTATGCGCTGCGCCAAGCATCCTGAGGACGCTCGCCATGACAGTGAAGTCTGACCTCGAATCAATCCCAGACCCTGCTGAGCAGCCAGCGTCGACTGCGGCGAATCACCGACGGTCATTCACGTCTCAACGTTTCCGTCGTGGGCTGCTGGGGCTTCTGGGCATTTGCCTATTGCTTGGAGCTGCCATCCCCGCGTGGCGCCACCTCTACCCCGCCACCGCTGCCAATGGCTGGACGTCCAGCGTATATCTGGACGGCATCGAACGCGCCAGCGCACTGCTTTACGATGACAATGGCGGCCTATATGTCAGCCAGGAGATCCAGGATAGCCAAGGGCGGATCCTTCAGCTCTATGCCAACGGGCAGACCAGGCGCGTGATCGAGGGTCTCTCCAAGCCTGATGGCATGGCGGGCTACCGTGACGGAGTTGTATACAGCCAGGAGCAGGGCGAGCACCCGGTTATCTGGATGAACGAGCAGGGTTCGCGCGAGTTGTTCACTGCCGACAGCGTCGAAGGCCTGGCCAGCGATGGCCGCTATCTCTATGCCGTCGAGGATCTGCATGGAATCGGACGACTCCTGCGCTATGACTTCGAATCCGATAGCGTCACCACCTTGCGCAGCGGCCTGGACGAAGCCGAGTCCATTGCCAATTGCCCGGACGGCCGCTTCTTCTACACAGAGAAAACGCTGGGTCATATCCGCCAACTGATCGGCAACGGCTCAGACCCTGTGGTGCTGGATGGCCTGCACGAGCCAGGCTTTCTCCTGTGCAACAAGGAGGGCCTATGGATCACTGAGGACGCCACCCATATGGCCCGTGTGCTGCTCTGGCAGGGGGCGGACAGGCTGATCACAGTGCTGAGCCACCTGCGCTCCCCCCAGACAATTGTCGAGGTCGCCCCCGGTCATTACCTGCTAGCCGAACAAGGGCGAAACCGCATCCTGCAGCTCAGTCGGCAAGAGTCGCAGCCCTGAGGCGAGTTGGAGGTTCAGCCTCTGACACGCAGCCGCAACGAAACACTCCTACAGTAGCTCGCGGGGGCATTTGACATGAATCTCACATTTGCTGAGCTAGGATTCTGAGGCGCTTGGAGAACTGGCACGACGGCAGGGTTGAGTTCCCCGGTCGGCCTTACAAGGGACAAGAAGAGTTAGGCGCTGGATGAAAATAACCATTTTTGGAACTGGCTATGTCGGCCTCACCCAGGCGGCCTGTCTGGCAGAAGTCGGTCATACGGTCTGCTGTATCGACATCGACGAACAGCGTATCGCCCGCCTCAATCGAGGCGAGTCGCCGATCTACGAGCCCGGTCTCGAAGCTCTGCTCCAGAGCAACCTCGCCGCCGGGCGCCTGCGCTTCAGTACGGACACCGCCGCAGGTGTTGACTTCGCCAAGGTCATTTTCATCGCGGTGGGTACACCGCCCGGCGTAGATGGCAGCGCCGACCTCCAGCACGTCTTCGCGGTGGCCGAAACCGTCGCCGCACACGCCACCGAGGCCAAGGTGGTGATCAACAAGTCCACCTCTCCGGTCGGTACCGCGCAACGCCTCAAGGCCCTGCTGGATCAGACTCTGGCACGACGCGGCCGGGCTTATGACATGCGTGTGATTGCCAACCCCGAGTTTCTCAAGGAAGGTTCAGCAGTCGAGGACTGCATGCGCCCCGAGCGCATCATCATCGGCATTGACGGCACCCAGGACATCGACCTGTTCCGCGAGCTGTACAACCCCTTCAGCCGCAATCACGAAAAGCTCATCGTCATGGACAGCCGTAGTGCTGAGCTGAGCAAGTACGCGGCCAACAGCATGCTAGCCACCAAGATTTCTTTCATCAACGAGATGGCCAACCTTGCCGAACGTCTCGGTGCAGACATTGAAATGGTGCGCAAGGGCATCGGCTCCGACTCACGCATTGGCTACGACTTCATCTATGCAGGCTGCGGCTATGGCGGCTCATGCTTCCCGAAGGATATCCAGGCGCTGCAACGCACGGCTGCCGAGGTGGGTTACCACCCACAACTGCTGGAGGCCGTGGAGTCGATCAACCAGCGGCAGAAGCACAAGGTCTTCGAGAACATCCTGCGCCACTACAACGGCGACCTTAGCGGCAAGACCTTCGCCCTCTGGGGCCTGTCCTTCAAGCCCAATACCGACGATATGCGCGAGGCACCGAGCCGGGTTCTGCTCGACGCGCTGTGGTCATCCGGTGCGCGCGTCCATGCCTTTGACCCCGAAGCCATGCCGGAAGCCCGGCGCATCTACGGTGAGCGCGATGACCTGCACCTGGTCGAATCCAAGGAGGCGGCACTCGACGGCGCCCATGCGCTGGTGATCCTCACCGAGTGGCTGAACTTCCGCATCGCAGATTTCGGCCAGATCCACCAGCACCTGGGCGACAAGGTGGTGTTCGATGGTCGCAACATGTTCGACCCCGAGAGCGTGGCCCGCGAAGGGCTGGCGTACTACTCCATCGGCCGCACGGTGGCGGGAGTGAAGCCGGCATGAAGTTCCTGGTCACCGGGGCCGCCGGCTTCATTGGCTTCCACATCGCACAACGCTTGTGCAGCGAAGGGCATCAGGTTCTCGGCATCGACAACCTCAACGATTACTACAGCGTTGAGCTCAAGCTCGCCCGCCTGGAGACGCTGCAGCGGGAAATGCCCAGTTTTGAGTTCCTCCGCCTGGACATCACCCACCGGGAAGGTCTGCAAGCCATGTTCCGCCAGCACCAGTTCGAGCGGGTGATCCACCTTGCGGCGCAAGCTGGCGTGCGCTACTCCCTGGACAACCCCCACGTCTATGCGGACTCCAACCTGACGGGCTTCGTCAACGTGCTGGAAGGCTGCCGCCAGACCGGCGTGCAGCATCTGCTGTACGCCTCCAGCAGCTCGGTCTACGGCAACAATGCCAAGGTGCCCTTCGCCATCGAGGATGTCGTCGAGCAGCCGATCTCGCTCTACGCCGCCACCAAGCGCGCCAACGAGCTGATGGCGTACACCTACGCCCACCTCTACCGGCTGCCCACCACCGGCTTGCGCTTTTTTACCGTGTACGGCCCCTGGGGCCGCCCGGACATGGCACCCTTCAAGTTCACCAAGGCGATCCTTGAGGGTCAGCCGATCGACATCTACAACCAAGGCGACATGTCGCGGGACTTCACCTACATCGACGACGTCGTCGAAGGCATCATGCGTATCCAGGACTGCCCGCCCCCCTATGCCGACGAGTCCGAACAGGCTCGCCAGGGTGCCCCGGCCAGACTGTTCAACATCGGACTAGGCTCGCCTGTACGGTTGCTGGACTTCGTTGGCTGCATCGAATCGGCCACCGGCATCGAGGCGATCAAGCAGATGAAGCCGATGCAACCCGGCGACGTGTCACAGACCTGGGCCGATGTCAGCGCACTCGCCGTGCGAACGGGGTTCCGCCCCGCTACTCCCTTGCCTGAAGGCGTGGCGCGTTTCGTAGCCTGGTACCGCAGCTTCTATGGCGCCTGACCTAATGGGGAAGACGAAACTGTATGCCGAGCATCTGGATAGCAACGGGTTGCCCAGGGGCACGACAGTGCTGAGCCCGCGCATTGCAATCAAAGGCCTGGGGCTGATCCTCAGCCTGGCGCTGATCGGCTACCTGTTCCACAGCAGTGATCTGGGCAATGCGATCAACGAAGCCTGGATTGACGCCCATATCCGCGATCACGGCGCCACCGGCGCCCTGCTATTCCTCGCCATGGGCATGCTGTTCACTGCATGTGGCATGCCGCGGCAGATCATCGCCTTCCTGGCCGGTTATGCCTTCGGCCTGTTGCCCGGCACTCTGCTCGGTACGTTCGCGGCATTGCTCGGCTGCCTCCTGACCTTTCTCTATGCCCGCCTGTTCGGCAGGAGCCTGCTGCGCAACCGGCTCGGCAAGCGCGCCTCACGCTTCGATCGCTTCGTTCACCATCACCCGTTCTCCATGACCTTGCTGATCCGCATGCTGCCGGTCGGCAGCAACCTCCTGACCAACCTTGCCGCTGGCATTTCGAGTGCTCGTATGGCCCCTTTCCTGGCAGCCAGCTTCCTCGGTTTCCTGCCTCAGTCCCTGGTATTCGCCCTGGTGGGTAGCGGCATTGCGGTCGCCCCGGTGCTGCGTATCGGCCTGGCTGCCTTGCTGTTTCTGCTCTCCGGCATGCTGGGGGCCTGGCTGTATCACCGCCATCGTCACGGCCTCAGCATCGACGCCCAGGTCGACGCCGCGCTTGGCGAAATGGAGCATCGGCACCCTGAATCCAGCCCTGGCAGGTCGTCCGTGGACTCGCGCTAGCCTGCCGACAGCCATCACCCGCAACAGGTTCGAATGACTCGAATGAACACGTCCAATGGAGGCGGAATGTTGACCAAGCCCTACCTCTCGGTTCTGATCCCGGCCAAGAACGAAGCTGAAAACCTGCCCACGCTGCTGGAGGAGATCCGCCGCGCACTGGCCGGTGAGTCTTTCGAAGTGATAGTGGTCGACGACGGCAGCACGGACGATAGCGCCTCGCGCCTGCTGGCCATGAAAAACGCTGGTTACTCGCAGCTGCGCATTCTCAGCCATGAGCGCTCGTTGGGTCAGAGCACCTCGATCTACCATGCCGCGCAGGCTGCTGCAGGCACCTGGCTGGCGACCCTGGATGGCGACGGACAGAACGACCCGGCGGACATTCCCGGCATGCTGACCATAGTCCGGGCCGTGGATGCGCACAGCAATCTCAAGCTGATTGCCGGCCACCGGGTCAACCGCCGCGATACCGCCAGCAAGCGCTGGGCCTCGCGCTTCGCCAACCGCCTGCGCAGCCGCCTGCTCAAGGACAACACCCCGGATACCGGCTGCGGCCTCAAGCTGATCGAGCGCGAGGCCTTCCTTCGCCTCCCCTATTTCGATCACATGCACCGCTTCATCCCTGCACTAATCCAGCGCCACCAGGGCAGCATGCTGGTGCACCCAGTGAATCACCGGCCGCGGGGTGCAGGCGTTTCCAACTATGGCAACCTCGACCGCGCGCTGGTGGGCATCCTCGACCTGGTTGGCGTCTGGTGGCTGATCCGGCGCACTCGACTCGACGCCAGTGCTTGTGAGCTGGAAAGTTGAGCGTGGATCAAAGCGCCTCTGTTCTGAACAGGAACGGGGCCTTGAACCTGCTCCGCGCCCATCGCACCTCGCTATTGCTCCTGCTGTTGCTTGCTGCCGCCATGATCGGCGCGGGCCTGGGCATGCGCCATCCGTCCAACGTGGACGAGGAGCGCTTCCTCGGCGTGGCACTGGAAATGCTCCAGAGCGGAAACTGGCTGATCCCACACCGCGCCGCTGAAATCTACCCGGACAAGCCGCCACTGTTTATGTGGGCAATCGCCGCCCTGAGCAAGCTTGGCGTCACACCCAACATCGCGCTGTTTCTGCCTGCGCTGCTGGCTGGCGTGGTGGCCACCGCGTGCCTGCACGACCTTGGCACCCGCCTGTGGAACCGCCGGGTGGGGATGATTGCCGGCCTGTTGTTCCTCGCGACCTACCAGACCTACAGCATCCAGCGCGCCGGGCAGATCGATGGACTCCTCCTGCTCTGGATCGCCATCGGCCTCTACGGCATGCTCCGCCATCTATTGCTGGGGCCGGCCTGGGCCTGGTTCTACGTCGCCTGCGCAGCCATGGGCTTCGGCATCATCAGCAAGGGCGTGGGCTTTCTCCCGGCGCTGCTGCTCGTGCCTTACGCCTACGCTGTCCGCCGCGGCTGGAGCGGGGTCACACGGATGCCCGGCGAGGCGCGTGCCTGGGCGCTCGGCCTGATGGTCGCGCTGGCAGCCATCGCGACCTGGCTGGTGCCGCTGCTCATCAAGGTGGCGCTGTTTGGTGACGAGGCCAGCCGGGCCTACCTCCATGAGATTCTCCTGAAGCAAACCGCCAAGCGATACGTGAATGCCTGGCACCATCGCGAGCCTTTCTGGTTCTTCTTCACCCATGTGATTCCCAAGAACTGGCTGCCCCTGGTTCTCGCCCTGCCCTGGCTAGTACCAGCCTGGCGCCGCCAGTTGAGCAAGCAGGATGGCCGCTACCTGGTGCTGCTCGGCTGGGTGGTGCTCGTGCTGATTTTCTTCAGCCTCAGCAGTGGCAAGCGCAAGCTCTATATCTATCCCGCCATTCCCGGGCTGGTTCTGGCAATCGCACCGCTGCTGCCCTGGCTGCTGCGCCACTGGTTCGCCAGCCGCCCGCGTGCGCGGAAGATCTTCATCGGCCTCAGCCTGTTCTGGTTCGCCGCTTGGTTTGCTCGTGGCTTTATCGAGCCAGTCAAGGACGGCGCCAACCCGCGCCAAGTGCTGATGGCGCAAGCGGCCGAGGTCAGCCGGGGCGCAGAGCTGGTGCTGAGCAACTGGCGCGAAGGCCACTGGCTGTATGCCCGTCAACCCTTGGTGCATTTCGGCGTGGTGGCGCCGAATCAGGTGGACAAGGCTGCCGAATGGTTGCGTCAGCACCCCGATGCCTATGCCATGATCCGCGCCGCGGATTTGCCCCGCTGCTTCACCCCGGAGAAGGCGAAGCGCATCGGTGATGGCGACGAAGAGGACTGGTATCTGGTGCAGGCCGATGCCGACAACAATCGCTGTCACGACCCAGCATTCACCCCACAATCAGCTTATCGCTTTACCTGGAAGCAGCCGCTCGACTAGAAGCGCAGCTGCCTTGCCAGGCAGGGCTCGCCGCTCATGCACAGTTTCCTATTAATTCTCTGGCGCGGGATAGCGCCACTGTCCTGCAGACACAGCAGCAACAGGGCAAATCAGTATCTGCAACCCACGCACTCACCTCTGCGCCGCCTGTCTCAGTGCCCCGTCAGATGACGGCTCTGGGCGAGCCGGATTGCTGATCTGCAGCGGGTGGCCTAGTTGTACCGCCAACAGCCTGAGCGCAGTCGGGGCGTCCAGCAAGACGGCGACTTCTCCGCGAAAACCTTGCCGGACAATGGCGGACTGCACGGCCTGTGCCTCAGTCTTCTTCAGGTACATGACGGTCAAGGTGTCGGGGTGTTGCTGCAGCCACTCGGCCAGACGCTCTTCATCGGTGAACTCCAGCAGAGGACGCTCCAGTCGCCCGGAGAAGTGGAACTGGTCGTGATAGATGCCGTCATTCGCAACCCTGAGCCCACTGGTCTGCGCGCTGCTGATCGCGCTCGCCAGGGGGGCAATATCGTAGTCAGCACGCAGGGCTGGGGAAAACGACAGCTGCAGCAACGCCACCAGCAGCGCAGCAAAGATGGCCAACACCGGCAGTGGGTTCGACATGCGCCGGGCCAGCAGCCAGGTAACCGGGGCCAGCGCGATGAGCAGAAGCGCCGGCGGCAGTGCAGGTGGAACCGAAAAGCCCTTGGGCAAAGGGATCAGTCCGGCAGCCAGTGCCAACAAGGCACTGCCCAGCAGGATGGCCGCCACTGGCAGTCCGGCAACACCGGCCAGAGTGCGTCCTGCCAGGCTGCGGGCGGCGAACAGTGCAAAGACCGGGAACAACGGCAGCAGGTAATGCACCTGCTTTCCGCTGATTAGCGAGAGCGCCAGAAGCACCGGTATCAGCCAGGCGATGCAGAAGCGGCTGCCGAGGTCGAGTTTCTCCGTCAGCAGCTGGTAGCTGCCCCGCCAGAGGGCCGGCCAGAGCAGCCAGGGGAACAACAGCAGCGGCAAGGTGGGCAGGTACCACCAGAATGGACGTTGGTGGGCAAACGACTGAACCATACGCTCAGCCGTCTGCCCCCAAAAGATTGCCCGCTGGTACGCTTCGCCGCCGGCCAGCCCGGCCGGGATGGCCCAGACCAGGGCGATGGTGGCGCCCAGCAGGACGGCAGCGCCCAGGCCGGCAAGCCAGGAGCGCCAGGCGAGTGCCGGCTGCCACCACAATGCGAGCAGGGCCACCGGCAAGCAATGCAGGACAATCACCGGGCCTTTGGCCAGTACGCCCAACGCGATCGCCAGGCCGAGCACGACGAATCCGCTCCGCTTGCCCTGGGCCGCGCTCAGCGTGCCATGGGCGCCCACCAGGGTAAGCAGAGCCAGCAGCACGTCGAACATGGAGGCGGTCGAGAAAATCAGCCACAGCAACGAACTGCCCAGCACCAACGCGGCCATCCCCCCTACCCCGGGCTGCTCCGGCCACAGCCGGCGGGCCAGACGGTACACCAGCCACAGGCTCGCAGCGGAGCACAGTGGAGATACCAGCCGCGGCCACCATTCGTTGACGCCGAACACGGCCCAGCCGGCCTGGTATAGCCACATCAGCAACGGTGGTTTGTCGCTGTAAGGCAGGCCGTTCTTGACCGGCACCAGGAAGTCGCCGCGTAGCCACATCTCCCAGGCCACGCTGATATAGCGAGTTTCGTCGATCGGGGTGAGGGGCCGCGCGTAGATGCCGATGACAGTCAGCATCATGAGGAGTAGCAGTCCCAGCCAGAGCCAGGCCCGATCCTGGTTAATCGAGAGTCCTTGCATTGTTGTTCTTATGTCCTGTGAATGACGTTGACCTGAGCGGCGACCGTCAAAGTTCCGCCAACCCGGAAACCCCGGTCGATATGGCTTTACAATCCGGGCAGTCAGTCGCTGCCCACGGCGATCGCGTGCCGGTGTTCCTGCCAGCTCAGGTAGCCCACCAACACCAGGATTATCACGACGAACACCGCGCTGGTTCCGACTGTGCCGAGCCCCAACCCGCCCTTGCGTATGGAGTGCGAGAGCCAGTCGCCCATCGACGCGCCGAACGGCCGGGTTAGCACGTAGGCAATCCAGAAGGTTGCGACGACATTCAAACGGAAGACGTAGTGCGCCACAGCCACCAGGCCGATGCAGCCGGCGAACAGCAAAGCGGATATCACATAGCCTAGACGAAACTCCTCGGAGACGAGGTCGCCTGCGGCAGTCCCCAGGGCGAACGTCACCAGGATGGCCGTCCAGTAGAAGTGCTCTCGACGCCCTGGGTAGATACTGCGGATCGACAGCGTGCCCTCGCGGGCGTACCACAGCGTGAAGGTCAGAATTAACAACACACTGAAGACGGCAGTCGTCGTGGTCAGAGCGACCCCGTAGGTATCCACCAGGCTGTCAGTGAGCAGCGTGCCGAAGATGCTGACCTGGACGACCGTCAACCAGTAGATCCAGGGTACGTAGTGCTTGCTGCGCAGCTGCATCAGCATTACGACAACAAGCAGCCCTCCCATCAGCAGGGATGTCAGCGGGAGACCGAAGTGCAGCTTGAAGATCAGGAAGTCGGCACCGGTTTCACCTACAGTGGTCGACAAGATCTTGATGATCCAGAACACCAGCGTCACTACTGGAACCTTGTTCTCTAGCCCCACTTGCCAGCTGGTGGTCTCGCCCATGCGGATGCTCCTGCAATCTGTTGCGTTGATTGGCTATCTGGCCGCATTGGCGAGTGCGGCCCCAATTAACATCGGCCTTCCGCGATTGCACAATGAAAACGCTTCGTCGTAACGCTCACTGCAAGAGCGGGCAAGTTAGCTGGAGGGGAGCGTATGGAGATGAACGTGAAAGTACCGTCGGGCACTTGTAAATAATTCGTTCAGTCATTGCGGTAAGGCGCGCCAGGACTTCTCCTCCAGCTCGTAGCTGATATCGCAATGGTCTGCCAGCGAGCCCTTGCCGCAGCTGGTGACCATGGCGATTTCCGTGAGGAGTTTTTTTCAACCTGGTACGCCTGGCTCAGGACACTATCACGACGCCGGTGGTTCACCGGATTCGCTGCCAGGCTGCGGCCTCTGCATCTGCGCATGCACGGTCTGGGTATCGACCCGCGGATCCAGCGCTGCCGAGAGCGGCGAACTGGTCATGTTGTCGGGCATGGCCACGTGTTGCAGAGGCGCGTTCTCGACCGGCTGCATCTGCTGCTTGATGGTGTCCGGGTGCACGCGAAAGATCAGCACGAAGGCGCAGAAGCTGACGAAGGCATACAGCATGTTCGGCCCCAGTTCGCGCATCAGCACCCCGGCAGTCAGCGGCCCCAGGCTGGCACCGATGCCGAAGGTGACCAGCAGCATGGCGGTCAGCGAGACGCGGTGCTCGGCTTCGATGTAGTCGTTGGAAAAGGCCACGGCCAGAGGATAGAGGCTGAACTGCAGCAGGCAGAGGACAAAGCCCAGGGGGAACAGCAGCATCAGCGGCAGGTCGGGCAGCAATGCCAGCGGCAGGCTCGCCAGGGTCAGCAGCACCGCGCAGTTGCGGATCAGCGCGCCGCGGTCGTAGCGATCCGACAGCCAGCCCAGCGGCCATTGCACCAGTAGCCCGGCGAGGATGCAGCTGGCCATGAACAGGCCGACCTGCAGGGTACTCAGGCCCAGGCGCGAGGCATGCAGCGGCGCCAGGCCGTAGAACGAGCCGATGGCCAGGCCCGAGACCAGGATGGTGGTCAGCGATTGCGGCACCCGGCGGATGAAGAACATCGGCTCCAGCGCCACCGGCTGCATCGGCGCCGGATGGCTGCGCCGGGTCATGGCCACCGGTACCAGGCACAGGGCGAAGCACAGCGCCACCAGCATCAGCAGTTCCGGGCCGAGGGCCGGGTGCAGCACCAGGGTGAGCTGGCCGAGCATCAGGCCCAGGTAGCAGGCAATCATGTAGCCGGAGAACACCCGGCCGCGCTGGCTGGCCTGGGCCTGCTCGTTCAGCCAGCTCTCGATCACCATGTACATGCACATCATGCCCAGGCCCACCAGACCGCGCAGCAGCAGCCAGGCCGGCAGCCAGTCGATCAGGCCGTGGCAGAGCACCGCGGCGCTGACCACCCCGGCGCTGGATACGAAGGCGCGCATGTGCCCTACCCTGGCGATCAGCCGGTGGCCGACCTTGCCGCCCAGCACCAGGCCCAGGTAGTTGGCGGCCATCAGGGCGCCGATCCACAGGGTGTCGACCTTGTCCGCCGCCAGGCGCAGCCCCAGGTAGGTACTCAGCAGGCCGGAGCCGATCAGCATCAACAGGGTGGCGAAGTACAGCGAGCGAAAGGACTTCCAAATGCTGGTCATGGGCGTATCGAAGGCTCTATCTGGAGGGATGCGCGAATATCCATTAGCTAAGCAGTATCGCTGCGCGGATAACAGCCCCCGGATAGGGGGGGATGGCCGGGTTAACGCTGGCGCAGCAGCCAACCGGTGGTCGCCAAGCGTCTGCTACGGGCCGCACAGAGATGTAATTTTTTCTTCAATGCCATAGAGTTACGGCGATTTCTGACAGGCGAGACAGAATTTTCGGCAGCCCCAGGCTAACCGGGAACGCCGCTTTTGCCCAGATTGCACTATCCGCACCCTCCCCCGACCGGTTCGACCTGACGGGGCGGCGGCTTTTTGCGTTCCAGCTTCAAGACCAATGACACAGAAGGAGCAGATCCACATGAACCTCTTCAAGTGCAGCGCACTGGCGCTCGCCGTGGCCGCCAGCGGCCAGGCCATGGCCAGCGAGCAGTCCGAGTCCAAGGGTTTCGTCGCCGACAGCAGCCTCAACCTGCTGCTGCGCAACGCCTACTTCAACCGTGACTACAAAGACCAGACCCACGACGTCGAGACCTGGGGCCAGGGCTTCATCGGCACCTTCGAGTCCGGCTTCACCGAGGGCACCGTCGGCGTCGGTGTAGACGCCTACGGTCTGCTGGGCATCAAGCTGGACAGCGGCCGCGGCCGCAACTACGGCGCGTTCTTCGACACCTACAGCGACGGCCATCCGGTCGACGAAGTGTCCGAAGCCGGTGCCGCGGTGAAACTGCGCCTCTCCAACACCGTGCTGCGCTACGGCAACCAGTTCCCGTCCATGCCGGTTCTGGCCTATGACGACTCGCGCCTGCTGCCGCAGTCCTTTACCGGCACCCTGGTGACCAGCAAGGAAATCGAAGGCCTGGAACTGAATGCCGGTCACTTCACCACCGACAGCCCGATGGGCGACTCCTCGCGTGACCCCAATCGCCTGAAGAGCACCGACGTGCTCGGCGGCAGCTACGCGGTCAACGACGACCTGAGCGTGGCCGTCTACCACTCCGACGTGGAAGACACCTACAAGAAGTACTACGGCAATGTGAACTACAACATTCCGCTGGCAGCCGAGCAGGCGCTGAACTTCGACTTCAACCTCTACCGTACCGACTATGAAGATGGCGCCAAAGCGGCCCTGGACTTCGGCGGCGACGGCAACAACGACAGCAACACCCTGTGGAGCCTGGCGGCCAAGTACAGCACCGGTGCCCATGCCTTCATCATCGCCCATCAGCGCAGCAGCGGCGACGCCGGCTACGCCTACGACTATGGCGACGGCGGCAGCAGCATCTACGTGGCCAACTCCTACTACTCGGACTTCAACCTGAAGGACGAGCAGTCCTGGCAGGTCAGCTACGAGCTGGACTTCACCACCTTCGGCGTACCGGGTCTGACCTACAAGACCGCCTACGTGCGCGGCAGCAACATCGACGCCGGCGGCGAGCAGGACGGCACCGAGCGCGAGTTCTTCAACCAGGTCAAATACGTGATTCAGGAAGGCGCGGCCAAGGATCTGTCGTTCAAGCTGCGCAACTCGATCTACCGTGGCGACGACGATGTCGGCCCGGATCTCAACGAGGTGCGTGCCTTCATCGAGTACCCGCTGGAAATCCTCTAACCCTGCAGGGTTAGCCTCCAGCCAGAAAGCCCCGGTTTATCCGGGGCTTTTTTATTGCAGCCAGGTGCAGCCTGCCGGCTAGGCGCCCCCGACTAAGCGTCCCCAACTAGGCGCCCCGACTAGGCGTCCCCGACTAAACGTAAGTGTCGATGCCGACCTTGGCCTGCAGCCAGTCGCGGTAGGTGGTCAGCGAGTCGGTCTGCTGGTCGCCATTGCTGCCCTTGAAGGCGATGCCATCGACCACGCCGTTGTCCACCAGCTTCTGTACCTGGGTCAGCAGCTTCTGTGCATCATCCTTGTCCAGCTCGGCCACATCCGGCAGCGGGATGGTGGCGTTGCCGACGCTGCTGGAGCCACCGGTCAGCCCGCTCAGGCTGCCCAGGCTGCTGGACGAGCCGGAGCTGCCGGCCAGCGCGGCGAACAGGCCGCCGGTGTGGCGGGCGCGCATCATCAGGGCCAGGTGCTTGATCTCGGCGACCGGGTCGCTCTGCTGCTCGCTGTCCTGCTGGCTGGTGGTGTTCGTGTTGCTGCTCGTGCCTGTGGTCTTGCTGATGGCGGTGTAGCCGCTGAGCGAAGACAGCAGGTTGCCCGAGATGCTGGTCATGGCAAGCTCCCTTGGAAGACCGTTATCGGGCTGTCTTCAGCAGGAATCAGGCCAATTGCGCCAAGCGCCCTGCAATGGGCCTTGCAGGCAATCGGCGGGGCCCGATGGTGGCGTAAAGTTGCCGGCTTGGGCAGGTTGTTGCCGCTTCAGGCCGCCGCCGTTTCGTCCGGTGGCGCGTCCAGGTGCGGGCAGTTCTCGCACATGCTCATGCCCAGTTCGTTGCGGATGCAGCACAGGCGCCGCTGCCGCCAGGGCTGACACTGCTCGCCCTGGTCGACGTAGCGCACCGGCTGGAACAGATGATTGCGCAGACCATCCGGACGCTTCGGCGCCTCCAGTATCTGTTTGCCGGGAGCCAGCATGGCAGGCGGAAACGGCATGCCGGAGAGGGTCGCCATGAACCATTCGAAGTAGTTGCCGGCATTGCTCCACAGTACCCGGCTGGCCATCTTGCGGTAGCCGATCAGGGCCTGGATGAAGGGGGCCAGGTTGTCGTCCAGCAGTTCGGCAAAACGCTCGAAGCCATCGCCTGGCGGGTTGTTCCAGCGCTCGCCGGCATGCGGCAGCTTGAAGGCCTCGGGCAGGCCATCGGCACCAACCACCACCTGGATTTCGTCGAACGCCAGCGGCAAGCGCCAGTTGAGAATCAGGCTGGCCGCCAGCACCGGAGGGATCAGGCGCAGGAAGTAGTACTTCGACCACAAGGACAGCAGCGCCCGCCGATCACCCTCGGCATGTTCAGGGCCGAAGCGCAGCAGCTGCTGCTCCAGCCGTTCGGCGCTGACGAACTCGCGCGCCGGCAAGGCCGGGCGCGGGTCGTCGGTCAGGGTCAGAACATCGCGGTAATGCGCGAACGGCCCCTGGAACAGCCCGGCGATGGGCGGTATCACCGCCCTGCCCTTAGGCGCATGCGCTGGCCATTTCCTGGCCGCGTCGACGGCGGCTGTCGAGCAGCGCATCCACCACTTCCTGGGAGCGCACCGCCAGCACCGACAGCAGGGTGTCGCTCAGGCCGTGGCTGGCTTCGCAGCAGCCCTGCAGGAAGATCCCGGCACTGAAGCCCGGCGGGCATTGCAGGCGGTAGTCGCGCGCCACGTCGGCCTCGCCCAGGAAGCCTTGCAGGCCTTCGAGCAGGCGCTTGTAGCCGTCGCGGCGATAACCGGTGGCCAATACCACGCCGTCGAACAGGTGCTCCTCGCGGCCTTGCGGGCCGTTCAGGCTGAGGCGGATACCCTCCTCCGCGGCCTGTACCTGCTCGACCCGGCGCTGCGGCAGCAGCTGGTGTGGCGCGTGACCGCTGACCTTCTGCAGGTACAGGCGGTGGTAGATGCTCTCGATCAGGTCGAGGTTGACCACCGAATAGTTGGTCTGCGCGTTGGCCTCGATGAAGGCCTGGCGCACCTCTGGCTGCTGGCCGTAAACCAGGTCGGTGTAGGACGGATCAAATATCTCGTTGACGAAGGGGCTGTCGTCCGCCGGGCGCAGCGCCTGGCTGCGCATCACCAGCGACACCTCGGCCCGCGGATAGCGACCGCAGAGGTCGTTGAAGATCTCCGCCGCGCTCTGCCCGGAGCCGATCACGGCCAGGCGCTTAGGTGCGTCGACGCCCTGGATACGCTCCAGGTAGGCCGAGGAATGGATTACCCGAGCATCGCTGCGCAGGGCACGGAACGCCTCGGGCACCACCGCCTCGCCGCCGATGCTGACCACCAGGTTACGGGTGATGCGGGCGCGGGTACGACCATCGGCCAGGCGCGAGATGACCTTGACCCGGGTGACGTCGCCGCCATCCAGCACCGGCTCCACGCCTATCACTTCCTCGCCGTAATGCACACGGTCGTTGAAGTGGCCGGCGGCCCAGCCCAGGTAGTCGTTGTACTCCAGGCGCGAGGGCGTGAAGGTACTGATGTTGATGAACGACTCCAGCCGGCCCTTCTGGTGCAGGTAGTTGATGAAGGTGTAGCGGCTGGACGGGTTACGCAAGGTCGCCAGATCCTTGAGGAAGGAAATCTGCATGCGGCTGTCTTCCAGGAGCATGCCGCCGTGCCATTCGAAGGCCGGTTTCTTCTCCAGGAAGCAATAGCGCAGACCACCCTGCTCGCGCGTGCGGCGGTCTTCGTCGAGGGCCACGGCAATGGCCAGGTTGGCCGGGCCGAAGCCCAGGCCGATTACATCGTATTCAAGCGTTTCTATGCTCATGTCAGGCACCGATCCCGCGCAATGGCTCGTGTGAAGGTCTGGGGCCATACGGACGGCTCCCGACCTGCCCAACCTCATCAGTTATCAGCGGCCGCGTTCGAGCGCGGCTCATCTTGTAGGCGAGCCTGGCTCACGCCAGGCTGCAGCGTTCGAAGAACACTTCGCGGGACTGGATCATCAGTGCCGCGCGCTTGTGGGGAAAATGGAACTCCTTGTCCTTGTGGTAACCCTGGGCCTGCATGTGGCCGATCATTCGTGCGTTGTCGGCACGCGGCTCGGCGACCACCCGCTGGGTGCGCGGCTCATCGAGGAACAGGTAGTGGGTCAGCGCGCTCAGCCAGCTGGCTACCTTGTGTGGGCCGCGATGGCTCTCCTCGCCCACCAGCATGTGGATGCCGCGGTCGTAGTCGTCCACGCCATAGAACGGCGCGATGCGATCTTCCTTGGCCCAGTAGGCCTCGTAGTAGGCGAACGGCTCGTCGTCGAAGCAGCCGATCAGGGTCAGCACGCGCGGGTCGGCGGCCAGCTCTTCCAGGTAGCGGCGATGCTTGTCCAGGTCGCCCTCCTCCTGCCAGAACGCCGCCACCCGGGCACTGTTCTGCCAGCGGTTGAAGCGTTCCAGATCGCTGTCGATGTCCAGAGTGCGCAGGGAAATCCAGGCGCCCAGCTTGGCGTCGAAGCGGCGATAGACCTCGCCCACCGGTTTGGGCGCGCGCCGCGGATGGCGGCGGCCGCTGGCATGCATGACCATCTGCTGCGGGTAGCCGGCACTGGCGCTGCCGCGCAGGAACGGCCCGGGCCGTTGCCAGAACAGCGTGCGCTCGATGCGCAGGTCGCTGCCTTCGGCCAGCAGCAGGCCGCTGGCCAGCAGGGCCGGATCGACTTGATCGAGGCTCAGCGTCAGGCACTGGCGCAGCGGCTCGCAGGCGAAGCACCAGTAGGCCAGCAGCCAGAGCGCTTCGGCTTGATCGGCAGGCGCCAGCTCCAGCGGTTGCAGACGATCCTGCCAGAGACGACGGACGCGCAATACCGCGCGGTCGTCCAGGTGCAGGGCCAGGTGCTCGCCATCGTCGCGAGCCACCAACCGCCGCCCATCGGGCAGCGGCAGCGCGTTCAGGGCATCAGAACTCATAGGTGGCACTAGCGATGACATTGCGGCGGTTACCGTACCAGCAGTAGTAATCACAGGCGGTGATGTACTCCTTGTCGGTCAGGTTGTTGGCGTTGAGCTGCAGGTGCACGTTCTGGATGCGGTAGCTGAGCATGGCGTCCAGCAGGGTGTAGGACGGCACTTCCAGGGTCTCGGTGTTGTCGCCGTAGCTGGAGCTGGTGTGGCGTACGCCGGCACCGAAGCCCAGACCGTCGAGCAGGCCGCCGCGGAACTGGTAGTTGGCCCAGACCGAAGCCATTTCGTCGGCGACATTGGCCGGGATCTTGCCCTCTTCTTCCTTGCGCCCGCTCTTGGTGGTTTCCGGATCGAGCTTGGTGTAGCTAGCCACCAGGCTGACGTTCTCGGTCAGGTTGGCCTGGGCCTCCAGTTCGAGGCCGCGGCTGCGCACTTCGCCGATCTGCACGGCCTTGCCGTTGACGGTCTTGCGCACGTTTTCCTGGGTCAGTTCGAACAACGCGGCGTTGAAGGTGGCGTCGAGGCCGAGCGGCTGGAATTTCAGGCCGATTTCCTTCTGGTCGCCAGTCTGCGGCTCGAATGGCTCGTTCGGGCTTACCGTGGTGTTCAGCTCGGTAACCGGCAGGAAGAATTCCGAGTAGCTGATGTAGGGCGTCAGGCCATTGTCGGCGACATAGGCCAGGCCGCTGCTCCAGGTGAACTCCTGGTCGGTAACGCTGTAGCTCTTGCCGGTGGTGCGGTTGTCGAAATCGGTGCGTGCTTGGTCATAGCGGCCGCCAAGCAGGAACACCCAGTGGTCGTCCAGCTTGAGCTGGTTCTGCGCGTAGTAGCCGAACTGATCGGCGCGGGTGTCTTTTTCCTGCAGGGCGAAGCTGCCCATCTGCGTGCCATAGGTGGTGCCCTTGCCGAGGAAGGTCAGGCTGGAGCTGTGCGGGTTGTAGATGTCCAGCACCGGCACGGTACCGAAGCCCGGGTCGGACGCCGGGCTCTTCGCATCGATCTTCAGCAGCTGGTAGTCGAAGCCCAGCAGCAGGGTGTTCTCCCAGGTGTCGCCGCCCCAGTTGCCGAGCAGGCGGTTGTCGGTGGACAGGCTCTTGGCCTGGCCGTCGTCATAGGTCAGGCCGCGTACCAGCAGGCGCTGATCCGGGTCGAGGGCCGGAATGTAGTCATGCACGTAGCCCAGGCTGTAGAGCTGGCGCACTTTCAGATCCATGTGGCCGTAGCGCAGGTTCTGCTGGAAGTCCCAGTTGTCGTTGAGGCGCTGGTTCAGCTCGTAGCCCAGGGTCATCTGGGTGCGCTGGAAGGTCTCGTAGCTGGGGTCACCAACGGCGGTGTCGGTGTCGATCTTGCCATTCGGATTGCTGGCGATGGTGCCGCTGGACGGCAGGAACTGCAGTTGCGGATCCGAGTTGTCCTTCTGGTAGCTGGCGAGCAGGGTCAGCGAGGTGTCGTCGGTGAAGTTGATGGTCATCGACGGGGCCAGCAGGATGCGCGCGGCGTCCACGTCATCGACCTGGGTGCCGGTGTCGCGGCTCAGGGCCACCACGCGGTACAGCAGGTTGCCCTCTTCATCCAGCTTGCCGCCGACATCGGCATTGATCTGCTTGCGATCGAAGCTGCCGTACTGGATGCCGACTTCGTTCTTGCCATCGGCGGTCGGGCGCTTGCTCTGCAGGTTGATCAGGCCGCCCGGCGGGGTCTGGCCGTAGAGCACGGACGCGGCGCCCTTGAGCACCTCGATGCGCTCGAGCATGTAGGGGTCGATCTGCCAGCTGTAGAAGGCGCTGGAGTAGATGCGCGAACCGTCCATGAACAGGCCGTTGTTAGCCTGCTTGAAGCCGCGGATGATGAACCAGTCCTGCTTGTTGTCTTCGCCGTAGAAACCGGCCTGCACGCCGCCGGAATAGCGCAGCGCCTCGCTGATGGTCTGGACGTTGCGATCCTCCATCTGCTTCTCGGTGACCACCGAGACCGAGCGCGGGGTTTCGCTCAGCGGGGTGTTGATCTTGGTGGCGCTGCGGCTGTTCTTGGCCACGTAGCCCTGGTCTTCGCCGACCGGGCTGTCCAGCTCGCCGCTGATGTTCAGCACGTCCATTTCCAGTGGCTGCTGAGCCTGCTCTTCGGCCTGCACGGCCAGGCTCAAGGCACCCAGCGCACACGCCATGGCCAGCGGCAGACGCGCCCTGGCGAACGGCACTCTGGCCTGGTTTTTCGACTGCTGTTCCATCAACCACTCTCCAAAAATCAAATCAGAAGGATTCGCATTTGAGATGCATGCCACTAGTAGACGAGCCAGTTGCGGCGAAATTTAGGCATTTACGATTTTTTCAGCTGCACTGCAGCTGCTCTGTCAGTTCCTGCAGCACCTGCGGGTGACGCACGATGCCCTGGTGATCGGTATCCACCAGGCGGTGTGCCGCCGCCCTGCCCTGCACCTGTTCCAGGCCGGACTCCAGCAAGGCCGCACGACCGTCCGGCTGCGCTGCCCACCAGCAATGCGGGCGCACCTTGACCCTGGGCAATGCGTAGTCGGCACAGAGACGGCGCATGTGCTGCTCCACCGCCCAGGCGAACAGCAGTTCCTCCAGGCTCTGCCGGGTCATGCTGTCCAGGCCCTGGCCGGCGAACCAGGCGCTGGCGGCCTGCGGCCAGTCCAGTGGTTCCAGTTGCAGCAGGCGCTCGAACAGGCCGTCCCAGGCCGTGGCCGACAGCTCAGGTGCCAGCAGCTGTAGGTGCTCGACCAGCTTGGCGCGGGCCTGCGGGTGACGGGCGTCGTCGCCGGCAATCTCGGTACCCGGCACATAGCAGTCGAGCAGGCCGAGGAAGGCCACCTCGTGGCCACGCGCCTCCAGACGCGCCGCCAGTTCCAGGGCCAGGCTACCGCCCAGCGACCAACCGACCAGCCGATAGGGCCCCTGCGGCTGTTGCTTGAGCAATGCATCCAGATAGGCATCGGCCATCTCGCCCTGCGAGGCATCGCGCCAGCTCGGGTCGAGGAAGCTGCGGCACTGCAGGCCGAAGACTTCGCGCACGCCATCCAGGCGCGCCGCAAGCGGCTGGTAGCCGGTGACCCGGCCGGTCACCGGGTGCGGACAGAACACAGGCGCTGCCGGCGCTTCCTGGCGAGTCAGGCGCAGCAGCGGCGACGGCCCCTGCACGGCCTGGCCGCGGGCCAGCTCCAGCAGGCCTAGGAGCTCCCGACGATAGTCCGCAGCCAGGGCCTCGATGGTCTCGGGGCGATACTGGTTGGCCGCGTACTCCCAGGACAGCTGCAGCTGGCCCTCGAACACCTGGCCGTTGACCGCCAGGCGCGCGGCCAGCGGATTGCTCGCCGCTACCGCCGCGCCACCGCCGGCGGCCGGGCGGAACCAGTCCACCGCGGCGCCGGTCTGGTACTGGCCGAGGTAGTTGAAGATCACTTCGGCGTCTGGCACGGCGCGCAGCGCCGCCTGCGCCGCGGCCGAGCCCAGCCAGCGCAGCACGCCGTAGCCCTGGCCGCCATGTTCGACCTGCTGCAGGCGTTGCTGAACCTGTTGCAGCTGCTCGGCTGCCGCGTCGAGCTGCGGCAGCTGCAACGGATACAGGCTGGTGAACCAGCCAACCGTACGCGACAGATCCAATTCGCCGGCTAGCGCCTCGCGGCCATGGCCTTCGAGGTTGACACGCAGGCCCGGCTGGCCGCTCCAGCGGCACAGGGCGCGGGTCAGCGCGGTAAGCAGCAAGGCGTCGATGCGCACGCCCAGCTGCGCCGGTGCCTGTAGCAGGCGTCTGGTCTCGTGGGCATCCAGGGCCAGGCGCACTTCGCGCTTGTCGCCGTGAGTAGCGGTGGCGCCATCCAGTTCACGTGGCAAGGCCAGCGCCGGGCCGCTCAGGCGGCTGCACCAGGCGTCCAGCTCGGTCTGCGCCGCTTCGCTGCTCGCCCAGCTGTGCAGGGCCTCGCTCCAGCCTTTGTAAGGCTGGCTCTTGCCCGGCAGGCGCACGGCATGGCCGGCTTCCAGCTGGCGATAGGCGGCGAGGATGTCTTCCAGCAGGATGCGCCAGGACACACCGTCCACCACCAGGTGATGCACGGCCAGCAGCAGACGATCGGTCTGGCCGGCCTGCTTCAGGTAAAGCGCGCGCAGCACAGGGCCGGCGGCCAGGTCGAGGTTTTGCTGGGCCTGCTGGCAAAACGCTTCGGCCTCTGCAGCACTGTCGGCTTCGCGCAGCCATAGCAGCGGCTGCCCGGCATCCACTTCGGCGTAGCGCTGGCGCCATGCGCCCTGCTCCTGGCTGAAGCGCAGGCGCAGACCGTCGTGATGGGCCACCAGCGCCTGCAGCGCCTGCTCCAGCAGTTGCGGGTCGAGTGGGCGCAGCAGCTCCAGGTTCAGCGCCTGGTTCCAGTGCGCCGGGTTGGCCTGATCCATGGCGAAAAAATGCGCCTGGATTGGCGCCAGCGGAAGTTCACCGGTTACCGGCCCCTGCACTTCTTCCGCGCCGGCCAGGCGCGCTATCTTGGCCAGCTCGGCCAAACGCGGGAACTGGAACAGCTCGCGCGGCGCCAGTTGCAGGCCTTGCTGGCGTACACGGCTGACCACCTGCAGGGCGACAATGGAGTCGCCGCCCAGCTCGAAGAAATGATCCTGGCGCCCTACCCGCTCCACGCCCAGCACTTCGGCCCAGATGGCGGCGAGGATGCGTTCGTTGTCAGTTTGCGGCGCCTCGTAGCTCTGGCTCTGCCAGATCGGCTCCGGCAGCGCGATGCGATCCAGCTTGCCGGCTGGGGTCAGCGGCAGCTTGGCCAGGGCGATGATCTGCGCGGGAACCATATAGTCCGGTAGCACCTTGGCCAGATCGGCTCTCAGCTCCCTCTCCCTCTGGGAGAGGGCCGGGGTGAGGGATGCATCGTGCAACTCGGGAGCCCCCTCACCCCCGCCCCCTCTCCCAGAGGGAGAGGGGTGTTTAGCCACCACATAGCCCACCAGCTGCTTGCCGCTCGGCGTCTCACGGGCGATTACCGCCGTTTCCTGCACACCGTCGAGTGCCAGCAACTGGCTCTCGATCTCGCCCAGCTCGATACGGAAACCGCGAATCTTCACCTGATGATCGACGCGACCCAGGTAATCCAGGGTGCCGTCTTCGCGCCAGCGCACCAGGTCGCCGGTGCGGTACATACGCTCGCCGGCGGCGCCGAACGGATCGGGCAGGAAGCATTCGGCGGTCAGTTCCGGGCGCTGGAAATAGCCACGGGCCAGGCCCACTTCGCCGCCGATATACAGCTCACCGGCGACGCCGATGGGCAGCAGGTTCAGTTCGGCATCCAGCACGTACAGGCTGCGCGGACCGACCGGATTGCCGATGGGGGCGTAGGCCGCTTCGAAGGAGTCGCCCGGGTAGGCTTCCCAGATCAGCGGGGTCACCACCGTCTCGGTCGGGCCATAGCCGTTGATAATGCGCTTGGGCTCGAGCACGCGTTGCAGGCGCTCGTAGGTCTCGCGGGTAAAGGCTTCACCACCCAGCGTCCACGAGCGTACCGGCAGTTTCAGACCTTGCGACTCCACCCAGTCCAGCAACTGCTGGGCATAGCTGGGCGGCAGGCAGGAGATGGTTACGCCTTCGGCGGCGATCACCTGGCAGGTCTTCTCGGCGCTCCACAGCTCCTGGTCGCGAATCACCAGGCGGCTGCCGAAGGCCAGCGGTACTGTCCAGCGTTCCAGGGCACCGTCGAAGCTGATGGAAGCGAAATGCAGCTCCACATCGTCCGGAGTCATGCCGTAGCGCTGGCCGATGGTCTGCACATGCATGCTCAGGCCGAGATGGTTCACCGCCACGCCCTTGGGCTGGCCGGTAGAGCCGGAGGTGTAGATCAGATAGGCCAGATTCAGCGGATGCAGCTGCACCGCAGGAGCCGAAGCCTCGACAGCGGACAGATCCAGCTGATCCAGATACAGCGGCTCGACGCCCTCGCCCAGCGGCAGACGTTCGGCCAGGTCGGACGAAGTGATCAGCCATTTAAGCCCCGAGTCCTCGGCCATGTAGGCCAGGCGCTCGCGCGGGTAATCCGGATCCAGCGGCACAAAGGCACCGCCTGATTTCAGCACCGCCAGCATGGCGATAATCATCGCGTTGCCGCGCTCTAGCGACACACCGACACGGGCTTCCGGACGCACGCCCTGGGCGACCAATAGCTGGGCCAGGCGATTGGCGCGAGCCTCCAGTTCGGAGAACGAAATACGCTCTCCGCCATGCACCAGGGCAATGGCCTCGGGGCGCAGACGCGCCTGCTCGGCGATCAGCTCGGGCAGCAGGCGCGCCGCATCGAAGCCCTGTCGTGGCGTATTCCACTCGGCCAGGCGCGCCTGGTCGACGGCATCCAGCAGTTGCAGACGCACCAGGGGCTGATCCGGCATGGCGCTGACCTGCTCCAGCAGGCCCAGCAGATGGGCAGTCATCTGCTGCATCTGCGCATTGTCGAGGCGCTCGCGGGCCCAGGTCAGGGTTAGGCGCAGGCGACCGGCGCTGTCTTCCAGACTGTCCAGAGCCAGGTCGAACAGTGCGTGCGGCACGCCCTGGGCCAGCGGCTGCAGGCGCAGGCCGGGCAGCTGCAGGGCGCCGAGGTCGCGCTTCTGGTGGTTGAACAGCACCTGGAACAGCGGCGTCTGGCCCAGGCTGCGCTCCGGGGCCAGTGCTTCAACCAGCTGATCGAACGGCAGATCCTGCTGATCCTGGGCATCCAGGGCATGGCGGCGCACCTCGGCGAGCAGCTGGCGGAAGCTCATACCGGCGTCGAACTCGGCGCGCAGCACCTGGGTGTTAACGAAGAAGCCCACCAGCGGCGCCGTCTCGGCGCGCTGACGGTTGGCCACCGGCACGCCGACGCGAATGTCGCGCTGGTTGCTGTAACGCGCCAGCAGCAGCTGAAAGGCGGCCAGCAAGAGCATGAACAGGGTCGCACCCTCGCCCTGGGCCAGTTGGCGCAGGCACTCGGCCAGGGCCGGCGACACTTCGATGGCCTGGCGCTCGGCATGCCGCTGGCCGGAGGCATCCAGCTTGTAGGGCAAGGCCAGCACCGGCTGCTCGCTGCCCAGGCGCTCGCGCCAGTAGCCGAGCTGGCGCTCGCGCTCGCCGGCCTCCAGCCAGGCGCGCTGCCATTGGGCATAGTCGGCGTACTGGATCGGCAGCTCGGCCAGCTGCGGTGCCTGGCCCAGGCGCAGGGCGGCATAGGCGCGGCCCAGTTCCTCGGCAAACACACCAATCGACCAGCCATCGGAGACGATATGGTGGCAGACGATCTGCAGGCGCCAGCGCTGCTCGTCCAGGCGCAACAGCTGCACGCGCAGCAGCGGCCCCAGGCCAAGATCGAAGGCGCGCGCCGCATGGGTGTCGGCCAGAACCTGCACCTGCTCCGGCTCGCCGCGCAGATCGCGCTCCTCCAGGGCCAGCGGGCCCGGCGGATCGATGCACTGGCATAGCTGGCCGGCGTGCTCGTAGAAGCGCGTGCGCAGCGCTTCATGGCGCTCGACTATCAGCTCCAGGGCGGCCAGCAGCGCGGTGCGATCCAGTTCGCCCTCCAGGGCAAAGGCGCCGACCATATGGTAGGCGCTGCTGTCCGGCTCCATCTGCGCCACCAGCCACAGGCGCTGCTGGGCATGCGAGGCGCTCAGGTGCTCGCCGCGTGGTGCCGGCACCAGGGGCAGGCGGTCGAAGCGGATGCCCTTGGTCGCCAGCAGTTCGAGAAAACGCTTCTGCTCGGGGGCGCCGAGGGCGAGGAAACGGCGCGCCAGGGCGGCCTTGTCGATGGGCGCGGTCACAGGGCCTCCAGTTCGTCGAGCAGCGCGGCCATGTCGCGCAGGTCTTGGTCTTCTTCCTCGGCGGCGGCCGGGGCCTGGCCGTCGAGGGTGGCGGCCAGAGCCGCCAGGTTTTCCGCTTCGAAGAAGGCACGCAGCGGCAGCTCCAGGCCCAGGCGCTGGCGAAGCAGGGCCACGGCCTGGGTGGCCAGCAGCGAGTGGCCGCCGAGCTCGAAGAAGTTGTCGTCGAGGCCGACCTGCTGCACTTCCAGCACTTCCTGCCAGATGCTCGCCAGGGCGATCTCCCGCTCGCCTTGCGGCGCCCGGTAGCTGCGCGCCTGCCACATCGGCTCGGGCAACGCGCGGCGCTCCAGCTTGCCGTTGGGCGACAGCGGCATGCGCTCGAGGCGCATCAGGATCGACGGCACCATATGCTCGGGCAGCTCGACCTTCAGCGCGGCCTTGATCCCGGCTAGCCAGGCGGATTCATCCGCCGGTAGCGGCTCGGCCACCACATAGCCGACCAGCTGTTTGCCGATCTGGCTGTCGCGGGCCACCACCACGGCCTCGGCGACGCCCGACTGGGCGCCGAGCTGGGCTTCGATCTCACCCAGTTCGACGCGGAAGCCGCGGATCTTCACCTGATGGTCGATACGTCCCAGATAGTCGATGGCACCGTCGGCGCGCCAGCGCACCAGGTCGCCGGTGCGGTACATGCGCGAGCCGGCTGGGCCATGCGGATCGGGCAGGAAGCGCTCGGCGGTCAGTTCCGGACGGCGGTGGTAGCCGCGCGCCAGGCCGATGCCGGCGATATACAGCTCGCCGGGCACACCCTGCGGCACCGGGTTGAGCTGGGCATCGAGGATATGCAGGCGCAGGTTGGCGATCGGCCGGCCGATTGGCACGGCGTGGCGCCCCTCCTCCACGCACGTCCAGTGGCTGACGTCGATGGCCGCTTCGGTCGGGCCGTACAGGTTGTACAGGCCAGCCTGCGGCAGACGCTGGAAGGTACGCACCTGCAGCTCCGCCGGCAGCGCTTCGCCACTGCAGATAACACGGGTCAGGCTCTGGCACTGCTCCACATCCGGGTGCAGCAGGAAGGCCTGCAGCATGGACGGCACGAAGTGCAGCGTGCTGACCTTGTGGCGCTGGATCAGCTCCACCAGTTTCTGCGGGTCACGGTGATCGCCTGGCGCAGCCACGGCCAGGCAGGCGCCAGTAATCAGCGGCCAGAAGAACTCCCATACCGAGACGTCGAAGCTGAATGGGGTCTTCTGCAGCACCACGTCGCCGGCACCGAGCTGGTAGGCCTCCTGCATCCACAGGATGCGATTGGCCAGGGCCTCGTGGCTGTTGCCGGCGCCCTTGGGTTTGCCGGTGGAGCCGGAGGTGTAGATCAGGTAGGCCAGGTCGTTGCCCTGCAGGGTAACGGCTGGCGGCGTGGCGCTCTCGGTGGAACAGTCCTCGCGATCCAGGCTCAGCGCCTGCAGCCCGGCTGGCAACGGCAGGCGCTCCAGCAGCGCGCTGTGCGACAGCAGCAGGTCGACGCCGGAATCCTCCAGCAGGTAGGCCAGGCGCTCCAGCGGGTATTCCGGATCTAGCGGCACATAGGCACCACCGGCGCGGACGATGGCGTGCAGGCCGATCACCAGTTCCAGCGAGCGCTCCAGGCTGATGCCGACCAGGCTGCCACGGTTCACCCCGAGGCCGCGCAGGCGGTTGGCCAGGCGGTTGATGCGCTGCTCCAGTTCGGCGTAGTTCAGCGTCTGCTCGCCGAATACCAGAGCCGGCGCCTGCGGCGTGCGCGCCGCCTGCTGGCTGATGCGCTGGCTCAGGTTGACCAGCGGGCCGTAGTCCTTGGCGGTGGCGTTCCAGCCGGCGAGCTGGGCCTGCTCGTCTTCTTCCAGCAATGGCAGCAGGCCGATGGGCTGGCTCGGGTCGGCGCAGATGCCATCCAGCAGACGCACGAAGTGCCGCGCCAGGCGGGCGATGGTGCGTGCCTCGAACAGCTCGGCGGCGTAGCTGACGAAACCGCTGAGGCTGCCGTCGGCGGCCTCCTCGGTATCCAGCGCCAGGTCGAACTGGGCACCGGCGGCGCCCGGGTCGTGGGGCTGCACGCGCAGGCCCGGCAGGCTGCCGAGGGCGCTGAAGTCCACCTGCTGGTGGTTGAACGCCACCTGGAACAGCGGGTGATGGCTCAAACTGCGGCTCGGCTGCAGCGCTTCCACCAACTGGTCGAACGGCAGCTCTTGATTAGCCAGAGCATCGCGGCTGGCCTGGGCCAGTTCGCCGAGCAGGCTGCGGAACGGTTTGAGCCCACTGGGCTCGCCGCGCAATACCAGGGTGTTAATGAAACAGCCGAGTACGCCGTCCATCTCGGCCAGGCTGCGGCCGGCTACCGGCACGCCGACACGGATATCTTCCTGGCCGCTGTAGCGATGCAGCAGGGTCTGCCAGGCCGCCAGCAGCAGGCTGAACAGGGTGCTGCCCTCGCGCTGGGCCAGGGCACGCAGCTGCGCGGTGAGCTGCGGCGACAGCTCGAATCTCCAACGCAGACCCTGACGGCTGCCATGGGCCGGGCGCGGATGGTCGGTTGGCAGTTCCAGCAGCGGTTGATGCTCACCCAGGCGCGCCTTCCAGTAATCCAGCTGGCGTGTGGCCTCGCTGGATTTCAGCCAGTCGCGTTGCCACTGGGCATAGTCGGCGTACTGCAGCGGCAGCGGCGCGAGCTGCGCGGTGCGGCCCTCGGCGACTGCCGCATAGGCGGCGGAGAACTCGCCGATAAAGCGCTGCATCGACCAGCCATCGGAGACGATGTGGTGCTGGATCAACAGCAGGCGGTACTCCTGATCACCCAGGCGCAGCACGGCGACCCGCAGCAACGCTTCGCTGGCCAGGTTGAACGGACGCTTGAGCAGCTTCTGCGCGTAGTCGCGGGCTTTGGCCTCGCGTTCGTTGGCGGCTAGCTCGCGCAGGTCGAGCCAGTCGATGCGCTGGCCCTGGGCCGGCAGGATGCGCTGACGCGCCTCGCCATTCACTTCGACGAAACGGGTACGCAGCGCCTCGTGGCGTGCCTCCAGTTGATCGAAGGCGGCCTGCAGCGCCTGACGATCCAGGCGGCCCTGCAGATCGAGGCCGGCCGGCATATGGTAGGCGCCGTTGCTCGGATCCAGACGATTGAGGAACCACAGGCGCTGCTGGGCATGCGACAGAGGCAGGTCGCCACCACGCGGCAAGGCACGCAGCACCGGCGCATCGGTGGCTTCGCGCTGCAGGGCGACGGCGCAATCGGCCAGGCGGCTCTGCTCGAACAACGCCTTGAGCGGCAGCTGCAGACCCTGCTGGCGGATACGACTGACCACCTTGAGCGCGACGATGGAGTCGCCACCCAGCTCGAAGAAGTGATCCTGGCGCCCTACCCGCTCGACACCCAGCACCTCGGCCCAGATCGCGGCGAGGATGCGTTCGTTATTGCTCTGTGGCGCTTCGTAGCTCTGGCTCTGCCAGCTCGGTTCCGGCAGCGCGGCGCGATCCAGCTTGCCCGCTGGCGTCAGCGGCAGTTTGGCCAGAACGATGATCTGCGCCGGCACCATATAGTCCGGCAGCACCTTGGCCAGCGCCGCTCTTAACTCCCTCTCCCCTTGGGAGAGGGTCGGGGTGAGGGAAGCATCGTGCAACTCGGGAGCACCCTCACCCCCGTCCCCTCTCCCATTGGGAGAGGGGTGTGAGTCAGGCTTGGCCACGATGTAGCCCACCAGCTGCTTGCCGCTCGGCGTCTCGCGGGCAATCACCGCCGCTTCCTGCACGCCATCGAGTGCCAGCAACTGGCTCTCGATTTCGCCCAGCTCGATGCGGAAACCGCGGATCTTCACCTGATGGTCGACGCGACCCAGGTAATCCAGGGTGCCGTCTTCGCGCCAGCGCACCAGGTCGCCGGTACGGTACATGCGCTCGCCGGCGGCACCGAAGGGATCCGGCAGGAAGCGTTCGGCCGTCAGTTCCGGACGCTGGAAGTAGCCACGGGCCAGGCCCACTTCGCCGCCGATATACAGTTCACCGGCCACGCCGATGGGCAGCAGGTTCAGCTCGGCATCCAGCACATACAGGCTACGCGGGCCCACCGGATTGCCGATCGGGGCATAGGCCGCCTCAAAGGAATCACCCGGATAGGCTTCCCAGATCAGTGGGGTCACCACCGTCTCGGTCGGGCCGTAACCGTTGATGATGCGTTTGGGCTCGAGCACGCGCTGCAGGCGCTCATAGGTCTCGCGGGTAAAGGCTTCGCCGCCCAGCGTCCAGGAACGTACTGGCAGTTTCAGACCCTGCGACTCCACCCAGTCCAGCAGCTGCTGGGCATAGCTCGGCGGCAGGCAGGAGATAGTCACGCCTTCGGCGGCGATCACCTGGCAGGTCTTCTCCGCGCTCCACAGCTCCTGATCACGAATCACCAGGCGGCTGCCGAAGGCCAATGGCACCGTCCAGCGCTCCAGGGCGCCGTCGAAGCTGATCGAGGCAAAGTGCAGTTCCACATCGGCCGCGGTCATGCCATAGCGCTGGCCAATGGTCTGCACATGCATGCTCAGGCCGAGATGGTTCACCGCCACGCCCTTGGGCTGGCCGGTGGAGCCGGAGGTGTAGATCAGATAGGCCAGATTGAGCGGATGCAGCTGCACCGCCGGAGCCGAAGCTTCGAAGGCGCACAGATCCAGCTGATCCAGATACAGCGGCTCGACGCCCTCACCCAACGGCAGGCGTTCGGCCAGGTCGGACGAAGCGATCAGCCACTTTAGCCCCGAGTCCTCGACCATGTAGGACAGGCGCTCGCGCGGGTAATCCGGATCCAGCGGCACAAAGGCACCGCCGGATTTGAGCACCGCCAGCATTGCGATGATCATGGCGTTGCCACGCTCCAGCGACACGCCGACACAGGCTTCCGCACGCACACCCTGGGCGACCAATAGCTGGGCCAGGCGATTGGCGCGGGCCTCCAGTTCGGAGAACGAAATACGCTCTCCGCCATGCACCAGGGCGATAGCCTCGGGGCGCTGACGTGCCTGCTCGGCGATCAGCTCGGGCAGCAGGCGCGCCGCATCGAAAGCCTGGCGCGGCTTGTTCCATTCGCTCAGCAGGAACTGCTCTGTCTTGCTGACCAGCTCCAGGCTGCCCAGCGGCTGGGCCGGATCGCTGCATACCAGCTGCAGGGCCTGGCGCAGCAGTGCCTCGACCTGGGCGATGCCATCGGCGTCGAAGTGCGCGCGGTCGTAGGCCAGCAGCAGCTCGAGGCGGCTGCCCGGCAGCACGGCCAGGGTCATCGGGTAGTGAGTAAACTCGTGGCTCTGCGGCAGGCCCAGGCGCAGCTCGCCGCGCTCGGCCTGTTTGAGGGCGTCGCCTAGGGGGTAGTTCTCGAATACCAGCAGGCTGTCGAACAGCGCCTCGCCGGCACTGCCGACCCAGCGCTGGATATCGTGCAACGGGCTGTGTTCATGCTCGCGCAGCTGCAGGTTCTGCACTTGCAGCGCAGCCAGCCAGTCGCCCAGTTTCTGTTCGGCCGGCAGTTGCACGGCGACGGGAAGACTGTTGATAAACAGGCCAAGCATCTGCTCGCTGCCGGTCAGCTCGGTCGGACGACCGGCCACGGTGGCGCCGAAACACAGGCTGCGCTTGCCGGTCAGGCGCGCCAGCAGCAAGGCCCAGGCGGCCTGCACCAGGGTGTTGAGGGTCAAGCCGTGGCGCTGGGCGAAGCCGCGAATCTGTTGTTCACTGGCGGCGTCCAGTAGCAACGGGTGGCGGGTATGGCCCTGCTCCGGTGCGCGGCATGGCAGGCAACCAGCGATGCGGGTGGCGCCATCCAGCAGGGCCAGTTGCTCGCGCCAGAAGGCCTGTTCGGCAACGGCATCCTGGCCGTCCAGCCAGCTGATGTAGTCGCGGAACTGGGTGCTCGGCGCCGACAGGCGATCGCCGTGGTAGAGGGCGAGCACTTCGGCGAACAGCAGACCGTTACTCCAGCCGTCCAGCAGCAGGTGGTGCAGCGTCCAGACCAGCACGAAGTCGCCAGCACCGCGCTGAACCAGTGCCAGGCGCAGCAGCGGCGCCTGGTCGAGGGCGAAGCCGCGCTCGCGCTCGGCGCTGCAGAAGGTCTGTAGCTGCGCATCAAAATCAGCGACGCCGCGCCAGTCGAGATCCTGCCAATCCAGTTCGACTTCGGCCTGCACCAGTTGCAGTGGGCGCTCGCCCAGCAGGAAACGGCTGCGCAGCACGCCATGACGCGCCAGCACCTGACGCCAGGCGCTCTGCAGACGAGCTGGATCGAGACCGGTGAACGGCAGCAGCAGCTGGCTGACATAGCTGCCGGCGCCTTCCAGCTGGCTGTGGAACAGCAGGCCCTGCTGCAGCGGCGAAAGCGGATGGATATCTTCCACGCCGGGCAGCGCATCCAGCTCGGGCTGGCTCAGGTCGGCCAGCGGTACGTCGCTGGGAGTCAGGCTGGCCGGGGTTTTCTGGCAGTGCTGGGCGATGGCGCGCAGCTCGTCCTGCAGGCGGGTGAGCAGGCCTTCCAGGGTCGGCCGCGCCAGTTGCTGCGGGTTGAAGTCCAGGTGCAGATGCAGGGCACCGCCACGCTGCTCGGCGTTGATCACCAGCGGTGCGTCCAGCGGCGCATCGGCTTCGCGCCACAGGCCGCCTTCGCGCAGACGCAGGCCATTGCCGCCCTCGTCGAACTGGCCGAGGTAGTTGAACAGCAGCTGCGGGGCGCGTTCGTTCAGTTGCGCGCGCTGGCGCAGCAGGCCGTAGCCGAGGCCCAGGTCGGGCACGGCGCGCAGTTGCTCCTTGATCACCTTGAGGCTGGCGGCCAGCTCGGCTTCGGGTTGTAGGCGCACGGGGTAGAGGCTGGTGAACCAGCCGACGCTGCGCGACAGGTCGATATCGTCGAACAGCGGCGCGCGGCCGTGGCTCTCCAGGTGTACGCACAGCGTTGGTTGCTCGCTCCAGCTGCACAGCACACGACTTAGGGCAGTCAGCAGCAGCTCGTCAGCGCGCAGGCGATAGGCCTGCTGGCCGGCCTGCAGCAGCTCGCGGGTAAAGCCAGCATCCAGGCTCAGCTCCAGGCGCTGGCGAGTGCCTTCGCGACCGACCTCGCTGCTCAGCAGCGGCAGCTCGCCACCGGTGGCCTGCTGGGCCTGCCAGTACGGCAGCTGTGCGTCGACGTTCCAGCCGGCCAGGCGCTCGCCCCAGGTCTTGAAGGCGCTGGTCTTGCTCGGCAGCTGTACCGGCAGGCCACTGGCCAGTTGCAGGCAGGCGCGCTGCAGGTCTTCCAGCAGCACACGCCAGGACACCCCATCGACCACCAGGTGGTGGATCGACAGCAGCAAGTGATCGGCCTGGCCCGGCTGAGTCAGGTAGAGACCGCGCAGGTGCGCGCCGCTGGCCGGGTCGATGCTGCGCTGCACGGCGTCGTAGTGCAGCTGCGGGTTTTCGCCGGCGGCCAGTTCGACCTGTTGCAGCAAAGGGCTGCCTGCTTCGGCAGCATGCACTTGCTGCCACTGGCCATCGCGCTGCTCGAAGCGCAGGCGCAGGGCGTCGTGGTGTTGAACCAGCGCTTGCAGGGCCTGCTCCAGCTGGGTGGCCGGCAACGGCTCGGCCAGCTCCAGGAGGAGGAACTGATTGCACGGAGCCAGGCCCTCACGCTGCAGCAGGCGCGCCTGGATTGGCAGCAGCGGTGCTGCGCCAGTCACCGGGCCCTGTTCGGCCAGCGGTGCGGCGACACTGCGGGCAACGCCGGCCAGCTGGGTCAGGGTCTGCTGCTGGAACAGATCCTTGGGCGTCAGGCCCAAGCCTTGCTGGCGAGCACGGCTGACCACCTGCAGGGCGACAATGGAGTCGCCGCCCAGCTCGAAGAAATGATCCTGGCGCCCTACCCGCTCCACGCCCAGCACTTCGGCCCAGATGGCGGCGAGGATGCGTTCGTTGTCAGTTTGCGGCGCCTCGTAGCTCTGGCTCTGCCAGATCGGCTCCGGCAGCGCGATGCGATCCAGCTTGCCGGCTGGGGTCAGCGGCAGCTTGGCCAGGGCGATGATCTGCGCGGGAACCATATAGTCCGGTAGCACCTTGGCCAGATCGGCTCTCAGCTCCCTCTCCCTCTGGGAGAGGGCCGGGGTGAGGGATGCATCGTGCAACTCGGGAGCCCCCTCACCCCCGCCCCCTCTCCCAGAGGGAGAGGGGTGTTTAGCCACCACATAGCCCACCAGCTGCTTGCCGCTCGGCGTCTCACGGGCGATTACCGCCGTTTCCTGCACACCGTCGAGTGCCAGCAACTGGCTCTCGATCTCGCCCAGCTCGATACGGAAACCGCGAATCTTCACCTGATGATCGACGCGACCCAGGTAATCCAGGGTGCCGTCTTCGCGCCAGCGCACCAGGTCGCCGGTGCGGTACATACGCTCGCCGGCGGCGCCGAACGGATCGGGCAGGAAGCATTCGGCGGTCAGTTCCGGGCGCTGGAAATAGCCACGGGCCAGGCCCACTTCGCCGCCGATATACAGCTCACCGGCGACGCCGATGGGCAGCAGGTTCAGTTCGGCATCCAGCACGTACAGGCTGCGCGGACCGACCGGATTGCCGATGGGGGCGTAGGCCGCTTCGAAGGAGTCGCCCGGGTAGGCTTCCCAGATCAGCGGGGTCACCACCGTCTCGGTCGGGCCATAGCCGTTGATAATGCGCTTGGGCTCGAGCACGCGTTGCAGGCGCTCATAGGTCTCGCGGGTAAAGGCCTCGCCACCCAGCGTCCAGGAGCGCACCGGCAGCTTCAGGCCTTGCGACTCCACCCAGTCCAGCAACTGCTGGGCATAGCTCGGCGGTAAGCAGGAAATGGTCACACCTTCGGCGGCGATCACCTGGCAGGTTTTCTCGGCGCTCCACAGCTCCTGGTCGCGAATGACCAGGCGGCTGCCGAAGGCCAAAGGCACCGTCCAGCGCTCCAGGGCACCGTCGAAGCTGATCGAGGCAAAGTGCAGTTCCACATCGTCCGGGGTCATGCCGTAGCGCTGGCCGATGGTCTGCACATGCATGCTCAGCCCGAGATGGTTCACCGCTACGCCCTTGGGCTGGCCGGTGGAGCCGGAGGTGTAGATCAGATAGGCCAGATTGAGCGGATGCAGCTGCACCGCCGGCACGGATGCTTCGAAGGCGCTCAGCTCGAGCCGATCCAGATACAGAGGCTCGACGCCCTCACCCAACGGCAGGCGCTCGGCCAGGTCGGACGACGTGAGCAGCCACTGCAGCCCCGAGTCCTCAACCATGTAGGACAGGCGCTCGCGTGGGTAATCTGGATCCAGCGGCACAAAGGCACCGCCTGATTTCAGCACCGCCAGCATGGCGATGATCATCCCGTTGCCACGCTCCAGCGACACGCCGACACAGGCTTCCGGGCGCACACCCTGGGCGACCAGCAGCTGGGCCAGGCGATTGGCGCGGGCCTCCAGTTCGGAGAACGAAATACGCTCTCCGCCATGCACCAGGGCGATGGCCTCCGGACGCTGACGCGCCTGCTCGGCGATCAGCTCGGGCAGCAAGCGCGCCGCATCGAAAGCCTGGCGTGGCTTGTTCCATTCGGCGAGCAGACGCTCCTGGGCCTGGCCGACCAGCTTCAGCTCGCCGAGGGCGGCGCTGGGGCGCGCGGCGAAGCCTTCGAGCAGCTCGACGAAACCGCCGATCAGGCGCTCGATACTGCCTTCGGCGAACAGCTCGGCGGCGTAGGCGAAATTGATCGACAGCTCGTCGCCCTTGTCGCGCACGGCGTCCAGGGCCAGGTCGAAGGGAATCTGGCTGGACGGCACTTCGGCCAGGCTGGTTGCGATACCCGGCAGCCAGTTGGCCGCCAACGGGTGCTGGCGACGGTAGTTGAAGGCCACCTGGAACAACGGCTGCTGGCCCAGACTGCGGCTCGGCGCCAGCTCTTCGACCAGGCGCTCGAACGGCATTTCCTGGTGGGCCTGGGCCTGTTTCAGGCTGGTACGGGCCTGCCCCAGCCAGTCCGCCACCGACAGCTCGGGGCGCGGCTCGGCCTTGAGCACCAGGGTATTGACGAAGAAGCCGACCAGGCGCTCGAAGCCCTTGGCGCGGCCGGCCACCGGTACGCCGATGCGCACTTCGCGCTGGCCGGACAGACGCGCCAGCTGCAGCTGCAGAACCGCCAGCAGCACGGTGAACAGGGTGGCGCCATTGGCCTTGGCCAGGTCGCTGAGGCGCGCCACCAGGGCCGGCTCGACTTTCAGCATGCGGTAGGCGGCGCGGCGTGCGGCCTGGGCATTGTGCGGGAAGTCCGGAGCCAGGCTCAGCGGTGGCTGCTCGCCGCCCAGGCGCTCGCGCCAGAAGGCCATCTGCTGCAGGCCGGCCTCGCTGTCCAGCCACTGGCGCTGGCCGCTGGCGTACTCGCTGTACTGCAACGGCTGCGGGGTCATGAACGGTTGGCGATCCTGCTGGCGGGCGCGATAGAACTCGGCCATTTCCTCCACCAGCACGCGCACCGACCAGGCGTCGGAGATGATGTGGTGCATGCCCACGGCCAGGGCGTGACTGTTCTCGCCCAGGCGATACAGGGCGCAGCGCACCAGCGGGCCGTGGGTCAGGTCGTAGTCGGCCTCGATAAACTCGCGGGCCAGCGAATCGAGCTGCCCGGCGCGATCAGCGAGGTCGATCAGCTCGAACGGCATCGGCCCGACTGGCTGTACCGCCTGCTGGGCCAGGCCGTCATGCTCGCGGAACAGGGTGCGCAGGGCGGCATGGCGGGCATACACCTGATCCAGGCCGTGACGCAGGCAGGCCAAGTCCAACTCGCCGTCAAAGCGCAGCAGACCGCCGATGTTGTAGGCCGTGCTGCCACTCTCCAGGCGGCTGAAGAACCACAGGCGCTGCTGGGCAAAGGACAGCGGCCCCCACTGCAGGGCAACGTTCGACGGGACTTGCGCGTTCATCACAACACCTCGCAAAGAGTGGCCTAGGCGCCCAGGGGCATGCCGGCCGCTTCGCGCCGCAACAGGCGCGTGGCATGGAATTCGATCAGGGACAGCACTTCGTCTTCCCGGGGCCGCAGATAGGCGTGGTCGCCCTCCAGCCATTCCAGGGTGAAGTCGCCACGGGTTTCCCGGCGCCAGGCGCGCAGGTCGTCCTCGCTCAGACCATCGCCGCGCGCACCCAGTACATGCAGGGCACAGGGCAATGGTGCGCGGCGCTGGTAGTGGTAGCTTTCGGCCAGGGCGAAGTCGCTGCGCAGTACCGGCAGCAGCTCGCGTGGCAGGCTGGCAAAGCCGGCCAGGCTGCCGAGCAGTTCGCCGTCGCTGCAGGCGGTCAGGCGTGGCGCCTGCAGGCGTCGGGCCGGCGCCCGCGAGGCCGAGGCAAACAGCGCCAGCGGTGCGCCCTGCCCCGCGACGATCAACCCGTGGGCCAGCTCATAGGCCAGCAGAGCGCCCAGGCTGTGGCCCCACAGCAGGTACGGGCCATGGCACTCGCGGCGCCACTCGGCCACCAGGCTGGCCAGCAGCGCCGACAGGTTCTCGCTCAACGGCTCGTGCAGGCGCGCACCGCGGCCTGGCAGCTCCAGCGGGCAGACCTCCAGCCAACGCGGCAGGCGCTTGCGCCAGCGGGCATAGGCCATGGCGCTGGCGCCGGCATGAGCCAGGCAGAACAGCTGCATCAGGCGTCCATGGCCTCGCGCAGGCTACGCGGACGCATGTCGCCCCAGACGCTGGCGATATGCGCCAGGCAGGTCGGTTTGTCGCCCTGCACGCCGGTGGCCTGCCAGCCGGCCGGCACTGCCTTGTAGGCCGGCCAGATGGCGTATTGCTGTTCATCGTTGATCACCACCAGGAAGGTGGTTTGCGGATTGTCCAGGCTCATTCTCACTACCTCGCAGACGCCGATTGCAACGGCTCGCTTTAAAGACGCATATGATTGCGAATAATTTTCATTTAAGTGCGAATTTCACCCGCACGGCAGCCGCGCCCGACGGCGCAGCCGCCTGACCTTCAGGCCGGCTCGCGGGGTGTTTCGGTTTGTGCTGTGCCGCCGATCTCCAGCACCGCGTCGCGGGTGGCGCGCTCACGATCCTGGCCGCTCAGCTCGTACAGACGGCCGCCATCCATCTTCAGCAGGCGGTCGGCCTGGTCGAAGTAGTGGTCGTCGTGGGTGATGGCGATGATGGTCTTGCCGGCCGCCTGCAGCTGCGGCAGCAGCTCGCGGTAGAACAGACGGCGGAACAGCGGATCCTGATCCGCGGCCCATTCGTCCAGCACCAGGATGTCGCGTCCTTCGAGCACCGCCAGCAGCAGGGCCAGGCGCTTGCGCTGGCCCTGGGAGAAACGCGTGTCGGCCAGGCGGCCGCCGGCGGCCCGCACCTTGTGCGCCAGGCGCAGACGCTCCAGCCACTGGCTGACCAGGCTCGGCGCCACTTCGCTGCCCTGCGGCCCGAGCAGGCGGGCGAACAGGTGGAAGTCGGTGAACACGCTGGCGAACAGCTGGCGATAAGCCGGCCACTGCTCGGCCTGCAGGGCTTTGCCATCCAGGCGGATTTCCCCGGCCTGCGGGCGGTGTAGGCCGGTGAACAGGCGGGCAAAAGTCGACTTGCCGCTGCCATTGCCGCCCACCAGGAATACCAGCTCGCCGCGGCGCAGCTGCAGATCGACCGGGCCGACATCGAAGCCGGCCTCGTCACCCTCGCCCGGGTAGCGGTACTGCAGGCCGCACAGCTGCAGGCTCTGCCAGCCGGCCAGGGATTGCAGCGCCTGGGGCGCCTGCTCCGGCGCCAGTTCCAGGGCCTCCAGCTTGTCCAGCGAGATGCGTGCGGCGAGCAGCGCCGGCAGCGCCGCCACACTGGCCACCAGCGGCGCGCGGAGGAACAGCACGGTCAGGGCGAAGGTCGCCGCCACCGCGGTGCCGGCCCAGCCCAGGCCGTTGGCACAGAAGAACACCAGGCCGATGCTGCCCAGCACCATGCAGTTGGCCCAGTTGCCGGCCAGGCCGTTGTAGGTGTCGGCACGGGTGACATGGTCGCGGTAGGCCTGCGCATCGCGGTCGAATTCCTCGTCGAACAGCAGACGCGCGCGGTCGCGGTTCAGTGCCAGTTCCTTGCGCCCGTCGATGACTGCCTGATAGTCCTGGTACAGGCGATCCTCGGCCTCGCGCAGCAGGCGGATATGCCGGTTGACCTTGCCCACCAGCACCCAGCCTACGGCCAGGGTCAGGCCGAGCCAGGCGATGGTGACGGCGAACAGCGCCGACGACAGCCAGGCCAGGAAAATGAAGGCGGCCAGGCTGAGAATCAGGCCGTAGACCAACTCCGGCAGATGGACGAAGGCGATGGTGATGTTGCGAATGTCGCTGGCCAGGCTGGCCAGGATGCGCGCCCCGCCGATGCGCTCCAGGCGCTCGATGTCGGTGTCCATCACCCGCTGCACCAGGCTGCGGCGCAGGCGATAGACGAAGGCATGGCCCAGCCGGTGCAGCGCCACCTGGCCGGCGCCAGCGCAGACCAGCAAGGCCAGCAGCAGGCCGAGGAAGGTCGCCAGGGCGGTGCCCAGCTCGCCCTGCAGGCCGATCAGGCGCCAGTTGACGAAGGCGATCACGCCGATGCTGAGCAGCGCACTGCACAGGCTGAGCAGGATGATCACGGCGAACGGCAGACGGTTGTCGCGGAACAGCAGGTTGAGCAATTTCATCGAATCAATTCCAGGGGGCGACGGCGGATCAGGCCGCCTCGAAGCCAAGGCGGTTGCGGCAATGCAGCAGTGCATCGCGCAACAGGAAATGCACCAGGGTGGGCGAGGCATTCAGGTGGGTGGCCACTTCGCGCTGGCTGTAACCTTCCAGCTGGCTCATGGTAAACACGGTGCGGGTTCGCTCGGGCAGCTCGCCAATGGCCTGGTGCATGCGCTGCCACTCCAGCTCGCCGATGGCAGCCTGTTCGGGCGTGGATTGTGGCGCCGGCAGCTCTTCCAGCGGTTCTTCGTCGAAGCGGTAGCGACCTTCCAGCGCCAGGCGGCGCAAACGGTCGATGGCCAGGTTGCGCACCATGCGGAACAGGTAGCGGATGGGTTCCTGGATGGCGTGCTGGTCGCCGCTTTCCCACAGCTTGAGAAAGGCGTCCTGCACTACGTCCTCGGCCCGCGCGCGGCAGCCCAGCAGGGCCTGGGCCGAGTCCACCAGGGCGCGGCGACTGCCGTGGTAAAGGCCTTCCAGCTGGCTGTTCTGGTCAGCTTCCGGTAGCGCTGCTGCCACCGCATCCTGATCCATCAGCGTATATAAACTTCCCATCGGCCAATCCTCGGCAGCAGATTGGTGCGCATCTTAATGATAATCCTTATCATTACAAGTCAATATTTGTGCGCTGCTACAAAAGGCCGATGAAAGCCCTCTGCCTGAGCCCTTTTGGCTCTGACTTCGCGGGGATGAATGAGTGGCAGATCCGGCCTGGGCGGCCACGGATGCGGAAAACAAGGCGCCGCCCGGAACAGGCGGCGCGCGGGGGGACTATCAGTCGGTAACGCTCATCACCACCCGCCCATTGGCCGGGCAGGTTTCCATGAACTCGCTGGCCTTGACGAAATCCTTGAAGTCGAAGGTCTTGCAGATGGTCGGCTTGAGCAGGCGGTCGGCGGTCAACTGGTTGACCCGGGTCAGCGCCCGCTGCACGGCGGCCTCGTTGTACTCCAGGCCCAGCTCCGGCTGGCCGGTGAAGTCGAGGATGCAGTGGCGATAGAACTGCAGGTGCTTCTTGAACGCCGCACAGGCCGGGAACGCCGCGTCGTTGCCACCGTTGACGCCATAGATGATCAGCTTGCCGCGGGTTGCCGCGACATCGCCGAGCAGCTTCATCTGCGGGCCGGCACACTGGTCGAGTACCACCTCGACGCCCTGGCCGTTGGTGTAGCGTTCGACTTCCAGCACCAGATCCTGCTCTTCGGTGTCGATCACCTTGTCCGCGCCCAACTCGCGCAGCCAGGCCCGGCTGCCGCTCTCGCTGGTGGCGGCGATGACCTTGGCGCCCAGCGCCTTGGCCAGTTGCACGGCCTGCGGTGCATGGCAGTGGGCGGCTTCGGTGATCAGCACATGCTGGCCGGGCTGCACGGCTGCCAGGTCGACCAGGGCGAAGTAGGCATACAGGTGCCCGGTGTAATGCACGGCCGCCTCTTGCGGCGACAGCACATCCGGGTAACGGGTCAGCGCCAGGCGCGGGATCAGCACCAGATCGCCCCAGGCTTGATACTGGTTGGGGCTGAAGGCCGGGAAGCTGGCCACCGCCATGCCGACCTCGAGGTCTTCGACCCCGCTGCCTACGGCTTCGACCACGCCGGCCAGTTCATAGCCGATACCGGCCGGCAGGCGTGCCTGTTCCGGCGCCAGGTTCTGCCGCCAGAGCATATCGCGCCAGTTCACCCCCAGCGCCTGGGTACGCACCAGCACTTCGTCGGGGCCTGGTTTGGGCGTCGGCACTTCTTCCAGACGCAGCACGCTGGGATCGCCGAACTGGTGGAAACGGATCATGCGGGACATCACACACCTCGCCTTCATATCTCTATGGCCACGGACTCTATACGGGCTTTCCCGGCAACACCACCCGCCCATATTGATAGTCACCATAAATAGGGATGATCGACGCCGGTGCGAGTTCAACTCGCCAGGTAGCCGCTGCACTCTTGACGCCAGCGTGCCACGGCCGCACCTTTCACACACTTCATCCGGATGCCGCCCATGAACCGCAATGACCTGCGCCGTGTCGATCTCAATCTGCTGATCGTGTTCGAAACGCTCATGCACGAGCGCAGCGTCACCCGTGCCGCGGAGAAACTGTTCCTCGGCCAGCCGGCGATCAGTGCCGCCCTCTCCCGCCTGCGCGGCCTGTTCGATGACCCACTGTTCGTCCGCACCGGGCGCAGCATGGAACCCACCGCACGGGCCGGCGAGATCTTCGCCCTGCTCTCGCCGGCGCTGGACTCCATCTCTACTGCAGTCAGCCGCGCCACCGACTTCGAGCCGGCGACCAGCAAGGCGGTGTTTCGCATCGGTCTGTCCGACGATGTCGAGTTCGCCCTGCTGCCGCCGCTGATCCGCCGTCTGCGCGGCGAGGCGCCGGGGGTGATCCTGGTGGTGCGCCGCGCCAACTACCTGCTGATGCCCAACCTGCTGGCCTCTGGCGAGATTTCCGTGGGCGTCGGCTACACCGAGGATCTGCCGGCCAACGCCAAGCGCAAGGTGCTGCGGCGCAGCCGGGCCAAGCTGCTGCGTGCCGACAGCGCACCGGGCAACCTCAGCCTGGACGAATACTGTGCCCGCCCCCATGCCCTGGTGTCCTTCGCCGGCGACCTCAGTGGCTTCATTGACGAGGCCCTGGAGAAAGTCGGGCGCAAGCGCAGCGTGGTGCTGGCCGTGCCGCAGTTCAACGGCCTCGGCACCCTGCTGGCCGGCACCGACATCGTCGCCACCGTGCCCGACTACACCGCCGCCGCCCTGACCGCCGCCGGCGGCCTGCGTGCCGAAGAACTGCCGCTGGAGCCGCAGACTTTCGAGCTGCACATGGCCTGGCGCGGCGCCCAGGACAATGACCCCGCCGAGCGCTGGCTGCGCTCGCGCATCCAGATGTTCTGCGGCGACCCCGACAGCCTCTAGCCCGCACCTCTGCGCCAGGCGGCCGGTTTTTTCGTCCGCAGCCATTGCTACGCAATACGCAAAGGCTTTTATCAGTCTGCGTGATAATCAAAATGCGCCCGTTCGATTCGTCGAGGGGAACTGCGCGCAACACACTCCGCCCATTCGTAAATCCAATCTGGCGGAGTTCTCACATGGAACGGTTCACTACCCCCCTTTTTCGCTATCCCCTGGCCCTCGCTGCCGTTCTGGTTCTCAGTGCCTGCGGCAAAACGCCCGATAGCGCCGCCCAGCACCCCGCCGCCAAGGTCAGCGTGGCCGCGGTACTCGAGCAACCGATCAACGAATGGGATGAGGTCACCGGCCGCCTGGAGGCCCCGGAGTCGGTGGAAATCCGCCCGCGCGTCTCCGGCTACATCGACCGCGTGGCCTTCCGCGAAGGCAGCCTGGTGAAGAAAGGCGACCTGCTGTTCCAGATCGACCCGCGCCCGTTCGAGGCTGAAGTCAAGCGTCTGCAGGCCGAGGTGCAGCAAGCCCGCGCCAACCAGACCCGCACCGATAACGAAGCCCGCCGCGGCGAGCGCCTGCGCCAGAGCAACGCGATCTCCGCCGAACTGGCCGATGCCCGCAGCAGTGCGGCGGCGGCCGCCCAGGCCAATGTTGCCGCCAGCCAGGCGGAGCTGGAGAACGCCAAGCTCAACCTCAGCTTCACCCGCATTACCGCACCTATCGACGGTCGCGTCAGCCGCGCTGAAATCACCGAAGGCAACCTGGTCGGCGCCGGCCAGTCGCTGCTGACCAGCGTGGTCTCCACCGACAAGGTCTACGCCTACTTCGACGCCGACGAGCGCACCTTCCTCAAGTATGTCGAGCTGGCCCGCCAGGCCGGCGCCGATGCCCGCGGCAAGAGCCCGGTGTACCTCGGCCTGTCCAGCGAGGACGGCAACCCGCACCTCGGCCAGCTGGACTTCCTCGACAACCAGGTCAACCCGAAGACCGGCACCATCCGCGGTCGCGCCGTGTTCGACAACCGCGACGGCCAGTTCACCCCCGGGCTGTATGCCCGTCTCAAGCTGGTGGGCAGCAACACCTACCCGGCCGCGCTGATCAAGGACGAAGCGGTCGGCACCGACCTGGGCAAGAAGTTCGTCCTGGTACTGGCCAAGGACAACACCGTGCAGTACCGCGCCATCGAGCTGGGGCCGAAGCTGGAAGGCCTGCGCATCGTGCGCAGCGGCCTGGCCAAGGGCGAGCAGATCGTGGTCAACGGCCTGCAGCGTGCCATGCCGGGCGCCACCGTCGACCCGCAGGCAGTGCCGATGGCCGACGACAAGACCCTGGCCGCCCTTGCCGAACAGCGTGAAGTGGTAGATGGCCGCGAGCAGCCGCGCGTTGCCGAGAAAACCGTACAACCCAGCAACGCACCGCGCGGTTGAGGTAGCGATCCATGAATTTTTCCCAGTTCTTCATCAAGCGGCCGATCTTCGCCGCCGTGCTGTCGTTGCTGATCCTGATCGGCGGCGCCATCTCGCTGTTCCAGCTGCCGATCAGCGAATACCCGGAAGTGGTGCCGCCCACCGTGGTGGTACGCGCCAACTTCCCCGGCGCCAACCCCAAGGTGATCGGTGAAACGGTCGCCTCGCCGCTGGAGCAGGCCATCGTCGGCGTGGAAGGCATGCTCTACATGTCGTCGCAGTCGACCAACGACGGCAAGCTCAGCCTGACCATCACCTTCGCCCTCGGCACCAACCTTGACACCGCCCAGGTGCAGGTGCAGAACCGCGTGACCCGTACCATGCCGACCCTGCCCACCGAAGTGCAGCGTCTCGGCGTGACCGTCGACAAGTCCTCGCCCGACCTGACCATGGTGGTGCACCTGACCTCGCCGGATAACCGCTACGACATGCTCTATCTGTCCAACTACGCCTCGCTCAACATCAAGGACGAGCTGGCGCGCCTGGACGGTGTGGGCGACGTGCAACTGTTCGGCATGGGCAACTACTCGCTGCGCGTCTGGCTCGACCCGAACAAGGTGGCCTCGCGCAACCTCACCGCCAGCGATGTGGTCGCCGCCATCCGCGAGCAGAACCGCCAGGTTGCCGCCGGCTCCCTCGGCGCGCCGCCTTCGGACGCCGGCAACAGCTTCCAGCTGTCGATCAACACCCAGGGCCGTCTGGTCAGCGAGGAAGAGTTCGAGAACATCATCATCCGTGCCGGTGACGATGGCGAAATCACCCGCCTGAAAGACATCGCTCGGGTCGAACTGGGCTCCAGCCAGTACGCCCTGCGCTCGTTGCTGAACAACAAGCCGGCGGTGGCCATTCCGGTATTCCAGCGCCCCGGCTCCAACGCCATCGACATCTCCGATGCGGTGCGCGAGCGCATGGCCGAGCTAAAGAAGAGCTTCCCCCAGGGCATGGACTACGAGATCGTCTATGACCCGACTATCTTCGTGCGTGGCTCCATCGAGGCGGTAGTACATACCCTGCTCGAGGCCATCGTGCTGGTGGTACTGGTGGTGATCCTGTTCCTGCAGACCTGGCGCGCCTCGATCATCCCGCTGGCCGCCGTGCCGGTGTCGCTGATCGGCACCTTCGCCGTGATGCACCTGTTCGGCTTCTCGCTCAACGCCCTGTCGCTGTTCGGCCTGGTGCTGGCCATCGGTATCGTGGTGGACGACGCCATCGTCGTGGTGGAGAACGTCGAGCGCAACATCGGCCTGGGCAAGACCCCGGTTGAAGCCACCCGCCAGGCCATGAAGGAAGTGACCGGGCCGATCATTGCCACGGCTCTGGTGCTGTGCGCCGTATTTGTACCGACCGCTTTCATCTCCGGCCTTTCCGGGCAGTTCTACCAGCAGTTTGCACTGACCATCGCGATCTCCACGGTGATCTCCGCGTTCAACTCGCTGACCCTGTCGCCCGCCCTGGCTGCGGTGCTGCTCAAGGATCACCACGCGCCGAAAGACCGCTTCTCGCGGATTCTCGACAGCCTGTTCGGCGGCTGGCTGTTCAAGCCGTTCAACCGCCTGTTCGAGCGCGCCGGGCATGGCTATGTCGGCACCGTCAAACGCGTACTGCGCGGCAGCAGTGTGGCCCTGTTCGTCTATGCCGGCCTGTTGCTCGGCGGCTACCTGGGCTTCGCCAATACCCCCACCGGTTTCGTGCCGCCGCAGGACAAGCAGTACCTGGTGGCCTTCGCCCAGTTGCCGGATGCGGCCACCCTCGACCGTACCGAGGCGGTGATCAAGCGCATGTCGGAAATCGCCGGCAAGCACCCGGGCGTGGAGAACACCGTGGCCTTCCCCGGCCTGTCGATCAACGGTTTCACCAACAGCCCCAACAGCGGCATCGTGTTCACCCCGCTGCGTCCCTTCGAGGAACGTAGCGACCCGAGCATGAGCGCCGCGGCCATCGCCGCCGAGCTGAACAAGCAGTTCGCCGACATCCAGGATGCCTACATCGCCATCTTCCCGCCGCCACCGGTGCGCGGCCTGGGCACCATCGGCGGCTTCCGCCTGCAGGTCGAGGATCGCGGCAACCTGGGTTATGACGAACTGTACAAGCAGACCCAGAACGTCCTGGCCAAGGCCCGTACGCTGCCGGAGCTGAACCCGATGTCGCTGTTCACCAGCTATCAGGTCAACGTACCGCAGGTGGAGGCCGCCATCGACCGCGAGAAGGCCAAGACTCACGGCGTGGCCATCAGCGACATCTTCGACACCATGCAGGTGTACCTGGGCTCGCTGTATGCCAACGACTTCAACCGCTTCGGCCGTACCTACCAGGTCAACGTCCAGGCCGAGCAGCAGTTCCGCATGGAGCCGGAGCAGATCGGCCAGCTCAAGGTGCGCAACAACCGTGGCGAGATGGTGCCGCTGTCGACCTTCGTCAAGGTCGAGGACAGCTCCGGCCCGGATCGGGTCATGCACTACAACGGCTTCATCACCGCCGAGATCAATGGCGCGGCAGCCCCCGGCTACAGCTCCGGCCAGGCCGAGGCGGCGATCAGCAAGCTGCTCGCAGAAGAACTGCCCAACGGCATGACCTTCGAGTGGACCGACCTGACCTACCAGCAGATCCTCGCCGGTAACAGTGCGATCTTCGTCTTCCCGCTCTGCGTGCTGCTGGCTTTCCTGGTGCTGGCCGCCCAGTACGAGAGCTGGAGCCTGCCGCTGGCGGTAATCCTGATCGTGCCGACCGTGCTGTTCTCGGCCATAGTCGGGGTGATCCTGTCCGGTAGCGACAACAACATCTTCACCCAGATCGGCCTGATCGTACTGGTGGGCCTGGCGTGCAAGAACGCCATCCTGATCGTCGAGTTCGCCAAGGAGAAACAGGAAGAAGGCCTGGATCGCATCGCTGCCGTGCTGGAAGCCTGCCGCCTGCGCCTGCGCCCGATCCTGATGACCTCCATCGCCTTCATCATGGGCGTGGTGCCGCTGGTCACCTCCACCGGTGCCGGTGCGGAAATGCGCCATGCCATGGGCGTGGCGGTATTCAGCGGCATGCTCGGGGTGACCTTCTTCGGCCTGCTGCTGACCCCGGTGTTCTACGTGCTGATCCGCGGTTTCGTGGAACGCAGCGAAGCCAGGAAAGCCGCCAAGGCTGCCCAGCTGCGGGAGGTGCATGCATGAGCCTGTTGCCCTCCCTGCGTAAGAGCGAGCCCTGCTCGCGAAATGATCACCTGAACAGCTTCGCGAGCAGAGCTCGCTCCTACCGGCTGTTCATCCCGACCGCTCTGGCGCTGGCCGTCAGCGCCTGCGCCGTCGGCCCGGACTACCAGGCGCCAGCCACCCAGCCGGCGCAGATCACCGCCCTGGAAGCCGGCGACTACAACCGCACCAACTTCGAAGCGGCCTGGTGGCAGCAGTTCGACGACCCGACCCTGAACCAGTTGGTGCAGCAGTCGCTCCAGGACAACCGCGATCTGCGTGTGGCCTTTGCCCGCCTGCGCGCCGCCCGCGCCATCCGCGACGATGTTGGCAACGACCAGCTGCCGGTAGTGACCAGCCGCGCCAGTGGCGAGTTCGGCAAGGCCCAGCAACCGCCGACCAGCGAGCAGCGCATCCGCCAGGAGCGCTACGACCTGGGCCTGGACACGGCCTGGGAGCTCGACCTGTTCGGCCGCATCCAGCGCCAGATCGAAGCCAGCGATGCCCAGCAGGATGTCGCCGAAGCCGAGCTGTACCAGCTGCAGGTCAGCCTGATCGCCGAATTGGTGGATGCCTACGGCGATATGCGCGGCGCCCAGCTCAGGGAGCGGATCGCCCGCGACAACCTGAAGAACCAGCAGGAATCGCGCGCCCTCACCGAACAACTGCGCGATGCCGGCGTCGGCAGCGAACTGGACGTGCTGCGCAGCGATGCGCGCCTGGCCGCCACCGAAGCCAGCCTGCCGCAATTGCAGGCCGAGGAAGTACGGGCACGCAACCGCATCGCCACCCTGCTCGGCCAGCGTCCGGAACAGCTGACGGTAGACCTGTCGGCCAAGCCGCTGCCGGTGATCGCCAAGGCCCTGCCGATCGGCGACACGGCCGAGCTGCTGCGCCGCCGGCCGGATGTGCGGGCCGCCGAGCGCCAGCTGGCCGCCGCCACCGCCAATGTCGGGGTGGCCACCGCCGACCTGTTCCCGCGGGTCAGTCTGTCCGGCGTCCTCGGCTTCACTGCCGGGCGTGGCTCGCAGCTGGGCGCCGCCGATGCGCGGGCCTGGGGCGTGGCGCCGACCATCAGCTGGGCTGCGTTCGACCTTGGCAGCGTGCGTGCCCGCCTGCGCGGCGCCGAAGCAGATGCCGACGGCGCCCTGGCCCAGTACGAGCAGCAGGTGCTGCTGGCCCTGGAAGAGTCGGAAAACGCCTTCAGCGACTACGCCAAACGCCAGCAGCGCCTGGTCTCGCTAGTGCGCCAGTCGGAAGCCAGCCGCGCCGCCGCCGAGCAGGCCGGGGTGCGCTACCGCGAAGGCACGGTGGATTTTCTCGTGCTGCTCGATGCCGAACGCGAACGCCTGGCCGCCGAAGACGTCCAGGCCCAGGCCGAAGTCGAGCTGTACCGCGGCGTTGTCGCCATCTACAAGGCCCTTGGCGGAGGTTGGCAGCCGCAAGCTTAACGTCCGTGTGGGGCCACCGCCCTACGCGAAACCAGTCCCTCCTGGGCCGGCTCCCTCCTTTGTCGGCCACTCGTTCCCCACGGCGCTGCTCCGCCCCGTGGGGATTTTTTTGCCTGCGGTTATACTCGCGCCCTGCATTTTTCCGGCACGCCCCCATGAAAGTACTGATTGTCGGCTACGTCTGGCCCGAACCGCGCTCGTCCGCCGCCGGCAGCCGGATGATCGAGCTGATCGAGCTGTTCCGCGCCCAGGGCTGGGCAGTGACCTTCGCCAGCGCCGCGGCGCTGTCCGAGCACCGCGCCGACCTGGCCGCCCTCGACGTGCCGGAAGTGCCGATCACCCTCAACTGCGACAGCTTCGATGCCTTCGTCAGCCAGCTGCAGCCGGATCTGGTGCTGTTCGACCGTTTCTTTAGCGAGGAACAGTTCGGCTGGCGTGTCGAACGCTGCTGTCCGGACGCCCTGCGCGTACTGGAAACCTGCGACCTGCACAGCCTGCGCGAGGCACGTCAGCGCCTGTTGAAGCAGGCCCTGCAGCACGGCGACGAGGCACCCTTCGCCAGCGCCACCGAGCCCCTGGCACTGTTCCAGGCGATGAACGGTGACGACCTGGCCCAGCGCGAGGTTGCCGCCATCTACCGCTGCGACCTCAGCCTGGTGATTTCCGATTTCGAGCAGACCCTGCTGCAGGAGCAGTTCGGCGTACCGCCCGCCCTGCTCCAGCACTGCACCCTGATGCTGATCCCCACGGCAACAGAACAGCCGACGTTCGCCGAGCGCGCGCATTTTCTCAGCATCGGCAATTTCCGCCATGCGCCCAATTGGGACGCCGTGCTGTGGCTCAAGCAGCAGCTGTGGCCGCTGATCCGCCAGCGCCTGCCGCAGGCGCAGCTGCATGTCTATGGCTCCTATACACCGCCCAAGGCCACCGCTCTGCACAATCCCAAGCAGGGCTTCCATGTACTCGGCTGGGCCGACGACGCCCATGCGGTGATGGTGCAGGCCCGGGTGTGCCTGGCGCCGCTGCGCTTCGGTGCCGGGATCAAGGGCAAGCTGGCCGACGCCATGGCCTGCGGCACTCCCAGCGTGACCACACCGATCGGCAGCGAGGGTATGTGTGGCGAGCTGCCCTGGGCCGGCGCGCTGGTCGACAACGCCGAGGCCTTTGCCGATACGGCGGTGGCGCTGCATGAGGATCAGGCGCTCTGGCTGCAGGCCCAGGATCGAGGCGCGCACATCCTCAGCGAGCGCTTCGACCGCCAGCAGTCCGGCCAGGCACTGCTCGCACGTCTGCAGCAGCTGCGCAGCAACTTGCAGGCCGAACGCCGCGCCAACTTCGTCGGCAGCATGCTGCGCCATCACCTGCACAAGAGCACCCAGTACATGTCGCAGTGGATCGCCACCAAGGCGCGCCTGGCCGCGGCGGTGGACAGGGCTGGCGACTAGAAATCTAAGCTATGGCTTAGATTTATCCTGTTCAGCTCTCTGCGGGCAGAAAATCTAAGGCAAAGCTTAGATTTGTTTGAAAAACGACCAGAGGCTCAACTAATCTAAGCCAAAGCTTAGATTTGGAGATCGCCATGCCGCTGATTCCCGTCCACAGCCCTGCCGATATCGGCACCCTCGCCCGCGTCCTGCGCCGCCAACAAGGTATTCGCCAGGACGACATGGCCGCCATCATCGGCGCCAGCCATATGTTCCTGCGCGACGTCGAACTGGGCAAAGGCACCGTGCAGCTGGGCAAGGTGCTCAGCCTGCTGGGTGAGCTGGGAGTACGGGTGCTCCTGGAAGTCCCCGAGCAGCCGGGAGATGAGGCATGAGGCAGCTGCGGGTCTGGTTCAATGAACAGGCGGTGGGCCTGCTCGGCGAGCAGGACAACCTCTGGCTGTTTCGTTACGACCCGGCCTGGCTGAACGCTAGCGAATCCTTCGACCTGGCGCCACAACTGCCACGCGCCGCCGGAGAAATCCGCGATGGTGCCAGCCTGCGTCCGGTGCAGTGGTTCTTCGACAACCTGCTGCCCGAGGAACAGGCACGCACCCTGCTAGCCCAGGATGCGCAGGTGGACGTCGCCGATGCCTTCGCCCTGCTCGCCTACTACGGCGCCGAGTCGGCCGGAGCGCTGACCCTGTTGCCGCCCGAGCAACCCATGCCGGCGAGCCAGCTGCAGCCATTGGCCAACGCCGAGCTGTCCCGGCGCATCGACAACCTGCCGCGGGTATCCCTCGGCCAGGCCGCACCCAAGCGCATGTCCCTGGCCGGAGCCCAGCACAAGCTGGCCCTAGTGATGCAGGGCGGCGAGCTGTTCGAGCCGGTTGGCCAGGAGCCGTCCACCCATATCCTCAAGCCGGATCACCCCGACCGCGACAACTACCCGCACAGCGCGGCCAACGAATGGTTCGTCATGGCCCTGGCCGCGACGCTCAAGCTGCCGGTGCCAGCCGTGGAACTGCGCCGTGTACCGCAGCCGGTGTACCTGGTGCAGCGCTTCGACCGCCAGCCGCTCGGCAATGGCCGGCTGCAGCGCCGCCATGTGCTGGATGCCTGCCAGCTGCTGTCGCTCGACCGCACCTACAAGTACCGCATGGCCACCCTGGAAACCCTGCAGCAGCTGGTCGAGCACTGTCGCAGCAAAGCCCTGAGCCGCCAGCTGCTGTTCCGCTGGGCGCTGTTCAATGCCCTGCTGGGCAACAACGATGCGCACCTGAAGAACCTGTCGTTCTTCGTCGGTGCCAGTGGCGTGGAGCTGACCCCGCACTACGACCTGCTGAGCACCAGCGTCTATGCGCGGGACAACGCCTGGGGAACTGCCGAACTGTCCTGGCCGATGGGCCAGGCCCGCCGCTTTGCCGAACTGACGCGGGCCGACGTGCTGGCCTTCGGCGCCGTGCTCGGCCTGCCCGGCAGCGTGGCCGGGCGCCTGCTGGACGGCCTGCTGAAAAACCTGCCGGGAGCCGCCGACCAGCTGCTGGAGCAGGCTCTGGCCCAGAACCTGACAGCCGGCGAATTGCGCCTGCTGCGGCAGATCCGCCATGGCGTGCTGGCGGACATGCTCCTGCAGCTGCGCTGAAAGATGATCAGCACTCATCCGTTTGCCGAGCAGGCGGGCAGCTCCCTGGCCGATTCCGGTACACCGAACGCCAGGTCGAAGGCCCACTGGAACACGAAGGCGTAGACGAAGAAGAACGCCAGCAGGCCGAGGTCGGCCATGAATGCCTCGGCCCAGCTGATGCCCAGCCACCAGGCCATCAGCGGTACCAGCAGCAATGCCAGACCGCCCTCGAAACCGGTCGCGTGCAGGATGCGCCTGCGCAGGCCGCGACTGCGGCTGGCCTGGCGTGCTTCCCAGTACTCGAACAGGCTGTTGAACAGCATGTTCCAGAGCAGCGCGCAGAGCGACAACAGCAGCGCCAGGGCGCCGGAATAGGCCAGGCTCTCGTCGAAGGCCCAGGCGATCGCCGGCGAGACGAACAGTGCGCCGACCAGCTCGTAGAGCACGGCCTGCAGCAGCTTTCTCTTGGTTCCTTGCATGGCTCTCTCCAGAGGGGAGCCGAAGGGCTCCGCCGATGCCGGCAATCTAGGGCGCAGCCTGCTGCTGGACAAATGACCTATGGTCTTGTCAGATGAACCTATCTCATCTGAGGAAAAGCCATGTTCGCCCGTCTGCCCCTTGCCGCCCTGCGCACCTTCGAAGCGGCCGCGCGCCTGGCCAGCTTCAAGGCCGCCGCCGAGGAGCTCAGCGTCACGCCCACGGCGGTGTCCCATCAGGTGCGCGGCCTGGAGAACTGGCTGGGTGTGCTGCTGTTCGAACGGCTGGGCCGCGGCGTACGCCTGACCGAGCAGGGCCAGCGTCTGCAGCGCAGTCTGCATGGCGCCCTGCAGGACATCAGCCACGGCCTGCAGGCCCTGCGCCCGGCGCTGCAGGACAACTGCATCAGCCTCAACACCACCCCGGCCTTCGCCGCGCTGTGGCTGATTCCGCGCCTGGGGCGCTTCTACCAGCGCCACCCGCAGATCCGCGTGCGTATCGAAACCGGCAACGAGCTGATCGACCTGCAGCGCGACGCCAGCGTCGACGTGGCAATCCGCTGCGGTTTCGAGGACTTCCCCGAGCTGCACCTGACCCCGCTGATGGAAGAGCACTTCGCCGTCTATGCCAGCCCGGCCCTACTGGCCCAGAGCGATCTGCACAGCTGCGCACTGATCGGCATGAGCTGGGGCACACCGCTGCAGGGGCTGCCGGACTGGCAGGACTGGATCGACCTGGCCGCCGAGGACTGGCTGCGCAGCGCCCCGCGCCGCGACTACCCGGACGAGCACTACGCCCTGCAGGCAGCGATTTCCGGGCAGGGCCTGGTGCTGGCGAGCTCGGTACTGGCCGCCGACGCCCTGGCCAGCGGCCTGCTGCAGCCCTATCGCGCGGCGGTGCAGGTACGCGGCGCACGCTACCGGGCGGTGTGCATCCCCGGCCGCGAGCGCCAGCCGGCGTTGCGCGCCCTGCTCGACTGGCTGCAGGAAGAAGCTGCCTGACGGCTGTCGAAATCGCCGCGGCGACAACGACTACTGGAGGAAGCGCTCGGCACTATGCTCAGCGCATGCCGCCAGCCCACGGGGAATCACCATGGCCCTCCAGCTCTATGCCCACCCCTTCTCGTCCTACTGCCAGAAGGTGCTGATCGCCCTCTACGAGAACGCCACGCCCTTCGCCTACCGCCTGCTCAGCCCGGACAACCCGCAGGCGATGAGCGAGCTGGAGGCGCACTGGCCATTCCGCCGTTTCCCCCTGCTGCTCGATGGCGAGCGGGCGGTGAGCGAGTCGAGCATCATCATCGAGTACCTGCAACAGCATTACCCCGGAACCAGCAACCTGCTGCCCGAGGAGGCAGCGGCGGCGCTGGAAGTCCGTTTCATGGATAGAGCCTTCGATCTGTACGTCTCCACGCCGATGCAGGCCTGCGTGTTCGACCAGCTACGCCCGGCCGAACAGCGCGATACCTTTGGCGTGGCCCAGGCCAGGCAGCTGCTGGTAACCGCCTACCGCTGGTTCGACGGGCGCCTGGACGGCCGGCAGTGGGCCGCCGGCAGCACCTTCAGCCTGGCCGACTGCGCCGCCGCGCCGGCGCTGTTCTATGCCGACTGGATAGAGCCGATCGGTGCCGAGTTCGCCACCTTGCGCGCCTATCGCCAGCGCCTGCTGGCACGACCGTCGTTCGCCCGTGCAGTGGACGAGGCGCGGCCCTACCGCCACCTGTTCCCGCTGGGCGCGCCAGAGCGCGACTGACTACTCGGCAGGGGTGGTCACGCCATCCCAGCCGCCACCGAGAGCGGCGATCAGCTGCACGCTGGCGGTGAGGCGACTGCCCTGCAGGGTCAGGCGGCTGCGTTCGCTGGACAGCGCGGTGGTCTGCACGCTGACCACGTCGGTGAACTCCACGGTGCCGGCCTTGTACTGGTTGAGGATCAGCCGCAGCGACTCGCGGGCCGCGTCCAGGCCTTCCTGCTGCACCTGGCTCTCGCGTTCGAGCACGGCCAGCTGCACCAGGTAGTCCTCTACCTCGCGCATGCCGTCGAGCACGGTCTGCCGGTAATCGGCCACGGTCTTGTCATAGCCGGCTTCGGCCTGGTCGACCTGGGAGCTGATCAGACCGCCGTCGAACAGGCTCATGGCGAAGGCCGGGCCGATCGACCAGAAACGGTTGGGCGTGCTGATCCAGTCGTTGAAACTGCCGCTGCGGTAGCCGCCGGTGGCGGACAAGGTCAGATCCGGGTAGTAGGCGGCCTTGGCCACGCCTATGTCGGCGTTGGCGGCGATCACCCGGCGCTCGGCCGCGGCGATATCCGGGCGGCGCTCCAGCAGGGTCGACGGCAGGCTCTGCGGCACCGTCGGCAGGGCCGGCACCTGGTTCTGCACGGCCAGGCTGAAATCGGCCGGCGCCACTCCCACCAGCACGGCGATGGCGTGCTCCAGTTGGGCACGCTGGTATTCCAGGTCGACCGCATCGGCCTCGGTGCTTTTCAGCTGGGTCAGCGCCTGGGTCACGTCGGACTTGGGCACGATGCCGGCCTTGTACTGGTTCTCGGCGATGCGGTAGGCCTGTTTGTAGGCGGCCACCGTTTCATCGAGCAGGCGCTTCTGCTGGTCGAGCACGCGCAGCTGCAGGTAATCCTGCACCAGTTCCGACTGCTGGCTCAGGCGCACCGCAGCCAGGTCGGCGGCGCTGGCCTCGGCGCTGGCATTGTCGGACTCCAGCTGGCGGCGCAGCTTGCCCCAGATATCCAGCTCCCAGCTCACGCCCAGGCTGGCGTCGTAGGTCTTGGAGATCTGCGCGGCATTCGAGCCGCTGACGCTGACCCCGCCGGTGGTGCCGATGGTGCTGTCACCGCCGCCCTGGCCGGCGCGGGTCACCCCGGTGTCCAGGCTCAGGCTGGGGAAGAACGAGGCCCGCGCGCCGCGTGCCAGGGCCCGCGCCTGGCGGTACTGGGCCTCGGCACTAGCCAGGTTCTGGTTGTTGCTGTTGAGGCGCTTGATCAACCCATCCAGCTCGGCGTCGCCATACAGCTGCCACCAGTCGCTGCGCAGCGCGGTATCGGCCGGCGCGGCGGCTTTCCAGCCGGCGCTTTCCTTGTAGTGGCTGGCACTGGCGCTATCCGGGCGTTGATAGTCGGGGCCGACAGCGCAACCGGCCAGCAGCAGGGCCAGGGCAATGGCCGAAAGGCGAGCGTTTTTCATAGCGGAGTTTCCAGGGCGGCATCGCTGCGTACGCCGCGCCGACGGTTGACCCAGTGGCGCAGGCGGTCGAGGTAGAGGTAGACCACCGGGGTGGTATAGAGGGTCAGCAGCTGGCTGAGGATCAACCCGCCGACAATGGTCAGGCCCAACGGGCGGCGCATCTCGGCGCCTTCGGCCATGCCCAGCAGCAGCGGCAAGGCGCCCAGCAGCGCAGCCAGGGTGGTCATCAGGATCGGCCGGAAGCGCAGCAGGCAGGCGCGGCGTATCGACTCCTGCGGGCTCAGCTGCTCGTTGCGCTCCAGTTCCAGGGCCAGGTCGATCATCAGGATGGCGTTCTTCTTCACCACGCCGATCAGCAGGAACAGGCCGAGCATGGAGATCAGAGTGAACTGACCGCCGGTGAGCAGGATCGCCAGCAAGGCGCCGACCCCGGCCGACGGCAGCGTGGAGAGGATGGTCAGCGGGTGGATGTAGCTCTCGTAGAGGATGCCGAGCACGATGTAGACCACCAGCAGCGCGGTGAGGATCATCCCCGGCTGGCCCTTGGCCTCCTTCTCGAACTGGCCGCCGGTGCCGCCGAGGATGCCCTGCACCTCGGTGGGCAGGTTGACCCTGGCCACCGCCTGGCGGATCGCCTGGTTGGCCTGCTCCTGGGTCACCCCTTCGGCCAGCGAGTAGCCGATGCTCTCGGCGGCGAACTGGCCCTGGTGGTTGACCCGGTCGTCCTCCAGACTGCGTTCCCAGTGGGCGAAACTCGACAGCGGCACGCGCTCGCCAGCCTCGGTGATGACCTTGACCTGCTCCAGGGTCTCCGGGTACTGGGCGTACTGCGGATTGACCTCCATCACCACGCTGTACTGGTTGAGGCTGTCGTAGATGGTGGAGATCTGCCGCTGGCTGAAGGCGTTGTTGAGCACCGCGGTGACCATCGCCATGTCCACGCCCAGGCGCTGCGCCGCGGCACGTTCGACCACCAGGCGGATCTGCTGGGCGCCCTCGCCTTCCTTGGCGTCGATATCGGTCAGCTCCGGCAGCTTGGCCAGGGCATCGCGCACCTTGGGCAGCCAGTGGTTGAGGGCGTCCATCTCGCTGGCCAGCAGCACGTATTCGTTTTCCGAACTACGCCCCTGGCGGCCACCGAACTGCAGATCCTGATCCGACATCAGCATCAGCCGCGCCCCCGGCACCTTGGGCAGACTCTCGCGCAGGTGTTCGATCACCTGCTGGGCCGACAGGTCGCGCTGGGCGATGGGTTTCAGGCGCACCACCAGGAAGGCGTTGTTGATGCCGCTCTCGCCCCCGATGAAACCGGCCACGCTCTGGATCGACGGGTCGGCCAGCAAGGCGCGGCGGAACACCTCCATCTTCGGCTGCATGACCTGGAACGACAGGCCGTCGTCGCCACGCACGAAGCCGATCAACTGGCCGGTGTCCTGCTCGGGCATGAAGGTCTTGGGCACCTGCACGAACAGCACCACGTTGAGCACGATGGTCGCCAGCAGGCTGACCAGGGTCAGCCGCGAATGCCGCAGCGCCCACTCCAGGCTGCGCCCGTAACCGGCCAGCACCCGCTCCTGCAGGCGTGCACCGAACTGCTGCAGGCGCCCGGGTTCGCGCTCGGCGCCGCTGTCGGCCTTGAGCCAGCGCGCGCAGAGCATCGGCGTCAGGGTCAGCGACACCAGCATCGACACGATAATGGCCGCGGCCAGGCTGATGGCGAACTCGCGGAACAGGCTGGCGACTATGCCACCCATGAACAGGATGGAGAGGAACACCGCGACCAGCGACAGGTTCATCGACAGCAGGGTGAAACCGACTTCGCGCGAGCCCTTGAAGGCCGCCGCCATGGGTTTCTCGCCGGCCTCGATATGCCGCGAGATGTTCTCCAGCACGACGATGGCATCGTCCACCACCAGGCCGGTGGCGATGATCAGCGCCATCAGCGACAGGTTGTTCAGCGAGAAGCCCAGCAGGTACATCACGGCGAAAGTGCCGACCAGCGACACCGGTACTGCCAGGGCCGGAATCAGCGCCGCGCGCCAGCGCCCGAGGAAGGCGAACACCACCAGGATCACCAGCGCGGTGGCGATCAGCAGGCTGCGCTCGGCCTCGTGCAGGGTGGCGCGGATCACCGGCGAGCGATCCATCGCCACTTCCAGGGTGGCGCTGGCCGGCACCATGGCCTGCAGGCCCGGCAGCTGGGCGCGAATGCCCTCCACCGTCTCGATGATGTTGGCCCCGGGCTGGCGGTTGACCACCAGCAGCACGGCCTTCTCGTCGTTGTAGAAACCGGCGTTGTAGCGGTTCTCCACCGAGTCCTGCACCTTGGCCACATCGCCCAGGCGCACTGCCGCATTGTTCTGGTAACGGATGATCAGCGGCTGGTAGTCGGCCGCCTTGCGCATCTGGTCATTGGCCTGCACCTGCCACTGGCGGCTGGCATCGGCCACGTCGCCCTTGGGTCGATCCTGATTGGCCTGGGCAATGGCCGTGCGCACCTCGTCGAGGGCGATGCCGTACTGGTCGAGCAGGCGCGGCTGCAGCTCCACCCGCACCGCCGGTAGCGAGCTGCCGCCGATCTGGATCTGCCCGACGCCCTGCACCTGGGCCAGCTTCTGCGCGATCACGGTGGACGCCAGGTCGTACAGCTGGCTCTTGTCGAGCACGTCGGAGGTCAGCGACAGCACCATGATCGGTGCCTGCGAGGGGTTGAACTTCTTGTAGGTCGGCATGCTGCGCATGCCACTGGGCAACAGGTTGCGCGCCGCGTTGATGGCCGCCTGCACCTCGCGGGCGGCGGCGTCGACGTCGCGTTCGAGGTCGAACAGGATGACGATCTGCGTGCTGCCCTGGCTGCTGCGGCTGGTCATCTCGCTGATCCCGGCAATGCTGCCGAGCGAGCGCTCCAGTGGCGTGGCCACGGTGGCGGCCATCACCTGCGGGCTGGCGCCCGGCAGCGTGGCAGTGACCACTATGGCCGGGAAATCCATCTTCGGCAGCGGCGCCACCGGCAGCAGGCCGAAGCTCACCCCGCCAAGCAGGAGAATCGCCAGACTCAGCAGCAGGGTCGCCACCGGCCGACGGATGAACGGCGCCGAGATGTTCAACCCAGTGTCACTCCCGCCGCGCTACGGCCAATGAAGCGGCGCGACAGGCGATCGAACCACAGGTAGATCACCGGCGTGGTGAACAGGGTCAGCACCTGGCTCAGCAGCAGACCGCCGACCATCACCAGGCCGAGCGGCTGGCGCAGCTCGGCACCGGAGCCGGAGGCCAGCATCAGCGGCACGGCGCCGAACAGCGCGGCCAGGGTGGTCATCAGGATCGGCCGGAAGCGCAGCAACGCGGCCTGGTAGATCGCCGCCTCGGGTGTCATGCCCTGGTGGCGTTCGGCCTCCAGGGCGAAGTCGATCATCATGATCGCGTTCTTCTTGACGATGCCGATCAGCAGGATGATGCCGATGATGGCGATCAGGCCCAGGTCGTTGCCGCTGAGCAGCAGCGCCAGCAGTGCGCCGACCCCGGCCGACGGCAAGGTGGAGAGGATGGTGATGGGGTGGATGTAGCTCTCGTAGAGCACGCCCAGCACGATGTACATGGTCAGCACCGCCGCCAGGATCAGCAGCAGGGTGCTCGACAGCGAAGCGCGGAATGCCTCGGCGGCGCCCTGGAACTGGCTCTGGATGCCGGCCGGCAGGCCGATTTCCTGTTCCACCCGTTCGATCACTTCCACCGCCTGGCCCAGCGACACGCCTTCGGCCAGGTTGAACGACAGGGTGGCCGCTGGGAACTGGCCGATATGGTTGACCAGCAGCGCCGCGGCGCCCTCCTCGACCCGCGCCAGCGAAGACAGCGGCACCTGGCCGCCGCTGCTGGTGGCCACGTGGATACGCCGCAGCGCCTCGGGGCCCAGCTCGCCGGCCCCCTGGCTCTCCAGCACCACGCGGTACTGGCTGGCCTGGGTGAAGATGGTGGAGATCTGGCGCTGGCCGAAGGCGTCGTACAGCGCGTCGTCGATGGCGCTGACGCTCACGCCGAGGCGTGCGGCGGCGTCGCGGTCGATACGCAGGAACACCTGCAGGCCGCTGCTCTGCAGGTCGCTGGCCACGTCGCGCAGTTCCGCCTGCTGGGCCAGGGCCTCGACCAGCTTGGGCGTCCACTCCTCCAGCAGGGGCGCGCTGGGCGACTCCAGGCTGAACTGGAACTGGGTGCGGCTGACCCGATCCTCGATGGTCAGATCCTGCACCGGCTGCAGGTACAGCTGGATGCCCGGCACCTTGGCCAGCGCCGGACGCAGGCGCTCGATCACCGCGCTGGCGTCGGCATCGCGCTCATGGTGCGGCTTGAGGTTGATCAGCAGGCGGCCGCTGTTGAGGGTCGGGTTGTCGCCGTCGACGCCGATGTAGGACGACAGGCTGGCCACCGCCGGATCGCCCAGCACCACCTCGGCCAGGCGCTGCTGACGCTCGCTCATGGCCTGGAAGGAAATGCTCTGCGGCGCCTCGGAAATGCCCTGGATCACCCCGGTGTCCTGCACCGGGAAGAAGCCCTTGGGCACCGCCAGGTACAGCAGCACGGTGAGCACCAGGGTGCCGAGGGCCACCAGCAGGGTCAGCGGCTGGTGCCTGAGCACCCACTGCAGGCCGACACCGTAGCGGGCGATCAGGCCGTCGATAAAGGCACCACTGGCCTTGTAGAAACGCCCCTGCTCTTCCTCCTTCTCGGCCTTGAGCAGGCGCGCACACATCATCGGCGTGAGGGTCAGCGACACCACCAGGGAAATCAGGATGGCCACCGCCAGGGTGATGGCGAACTCGCGGAACAATCTCCCCACCACATCCGCCATGAACAGCAGCGGAATCAGCACGGCGATCAGCGAGAAGGTCAGCGAGATCAGGGTGAAGCCGATCTGCCGCGCGCCCTTGAGCGCCGCGTTCAGCGGGGTCTCGCCCTCCTCCAGGTGGCGGGCGATGTTCTCCAGCATGACGATGGCGTCGTCGACCACGAAGCCGGTGGCGATGGTCAGCGCCATCAGCGTCAGGTTGTTGACCGAGAAGCCGGCCAGGTACATCACGCCGAAGGTACCGATCAGCGACAGCGGCACGGCGATGGAAGGGATGATGGTGGCCGACAGCTTGCGCAGGAACAGGAAGGTCACCAGCACAACCAGGGCGATGGCCAGCATCAGTTCGAAGCGCACGTCCTTGATTGCCGCACGGATGGTCTGGGTGCGGTCGGTGAGGATCTTGACCTCCAGGCCGGCCGGCAGCGCGGCGGTGATCTGCGGCAGCAGGCGCTGCACGCGGTCGACCACCTCGATGACGTTGGCCCCGGGCTGGCGCTGGATGGTCAACAGCACGGTCTGGTTGCGGTCGGCCCAGGCCGCCAGGCGCTCGTTCTCGGCGCCGTCGGCGATGCTCGCGACATCCTGCAGGCGCAGCGGCGCGCCGCCCTCGTACTTGAGGATCAGCTCGCGGTACTCGCTGGCCGAGCGCAGCTGGTCGTTGGCGTCGAGTTGCGAGACCCGGGTCGGGCCGTCGAAGTTGCCCTTGGGCTGGTTGACGTTGCTGGCGGTGATCAGGGTGCGCACGTCGGCCAGGTTGAGGCCGTGGCTGGCCAGGGCCTCGGGGTTGACCTTGATGCGCACCGCCGGGCGCTGTCCGCCGGCCAGGCTGACCAGGCCGACGCCGCTGATCTGGGCGATCTTCTGCGCCATGCGGGTATCGATCAGGTCGTGCACTTCGGTCAGCGGCAGGGTCTTGGAGCTGATCGCCAGAGTCAGCACCGGGGTGTCGGCCGGGTTGACCTTGTTGTACACCGGCGGCGCCGGCAGATCGCTCGGCAGCAAATTGCTCGCGGCGTTGATCGCCGCCTGCACTTCCTGCTCGGCAACATCCAGGTTGATGTCCAGGGCAAAGCGCAGGGCGATCACCGAGGCACCGCCGGAGCTGGTCGAGGACATCTGCTTGAGCCCGGGCATCTGGCCGAACTGGCGTTCCAGCGGCGCGGTCACCGCGCTGGTCATCACCTCCGGGCTGGCGCCCGGGTACAGGGTCAACACGCGGATGGTCGGGTAATCCACTTCCGGCAGCGCCGCCACCGGCAGCAGCCGGTAAGCGATCAGGCCGGTGAGGAAGATCGCCACCATCAGCAGGGTGGTGGCAACCGGGCGCAGGATGAACAGGCGCGAGGCGTTCATGCGTCTTTCTTCGCCGGCGCCTGCTTGGCGGCCTCCACCGGCTTGCCGCTGTCATCGATGACCTGTACTTCGCTGCCCTCCTTGAGCTTGTCGGTGCCCTCCAGCACCATCCGCTCGCCGGCCACCAGGCCCGCGCTGACCAGGGTGGTGGCACCGTCGCTGGCACCCACGGTGACGCTGCGCACCTGCACCTTGTTGTCCGCACCGAGGAGGAACACGAAGCTGCCGCGCGCGCCGTACTGCAGCGCTGCCGAGGGGATCAGCACGGCGCCGCCACGGGTTTCCACGCGCAGGCGCACATTGACGAACTGGTTGGGGAACAGCTGCTCGGCGTCATTGCTGAAACGCGCCTTGAGCTTGACCGTGCCGGTGGCGGTGTCGATCTGGTTGTCCAGGCTGTGCAGGCTGCCCTCAGCCAGCACCTGCTGCTCGCCGCGATCCCAGGCCTGTACCAGCAGTTTTTCCTGCTTGCGCACGCGGCTCAGTACCGGCGGCAAGTCGCCCTCGGGCAGGGTGAAGCTGACGGCAATCGGCTGCACCTGGGTGATTACCACCAGCGGCGTGGTATCGCTGCTGGTGACCAGGTTGCCGGTGTCCACCTGGCGCAGACCCAGGCGTCCGGCGATCGGCGCACGCACGCGGGTGAATTCGAGATTGAGGCGGGCATCGGCGACTGCGGCCTGGTTGCTTTTGACCGTACCGCGGTATTGGCCGACCAGCGCGACCTGGGTATCCAGAGTCTGCTTGGCGATGGAGTCCTCGGCATACAGGCCCTGGTAGCGGGCCAGGTCGATCTCGGCGTTCTGCAGCTGCGCCTGGTTTTGCGCCAGGGTGCCTTCGGCCTGCTGCAGCGCCACCTGATACGGCCGCGGGTCGATCTGCGCGAGCAGGTCGCCGGCCTTGACCAGCTGGCCCTCCTCGAACAGCACCTTGACCAGTTCGCCGTTGACCCGGGCGCGCACGTTCACCGTATTCAGCGCGGTCACCGTGCCGAGGGCCTTGAGTTCGACATTGAAGTCGCCCAGGCGGGCCTCGGTCACTCGCACCGGCACCGGCCCCTCGTCACGTCCCCAGGGCCCTGCCGGCTCGGGTTTGCCCTTGGGCTTGCCCGGCAGCACCAGCCAGAGCAGCAGGACGATGGCCAGCACGATCAGGGCGATCAACCATGGGCGGGAAAAACGCGACGCGAAACGGGTAGCGGACATGTTCGAAGGGTCACTTTCCTGGAGAGCGTGAACGATAAGTACTCTGCGCAGCCAGGCAAAGGGTCTTTACCGCCTATTTACCCTTATCAGACGTAACAAAACGTTGGAAATTTGCAAAAAAACGGCCTGCAGAGCAGGCCGTCGGATGACGCTGGATGAATTACTTGAGGGCGGCGATGGCCGCGGCGTAATTCGGCTCGTCGGCGATCTCGCCAACCAGCTCGCTGTGCAGCACCTTGTCGTTCTCGTCCAGCACCACCACCGCACGCGCTGCAACACCCACCAGCGGGCCACTGCCGAAGGCAACACCGTAATCCTTGAGGAAGTTGGCGCCACGCATGGTCGACAGGTTGATCACGTTTTCCAGGCCCTCGGAGCCGCAGAAGCGCGCCTGGGCGAATGGCAGGTCGGCGGAGATGCACAGCACCACGGTGTTGGCCAGCTTGCTCGCCTCGGCGTTGAAGGTACGCACAGAAGTGGCGCAGGTCGGGGTGTCGATGCTCGGGAAGATGTTCAGCACTTTGCGCTTGCCGGCCAGGCTGGCCAGGGTCACGTCCGACAGATCCTTGCCAACCAGGCTGAAGGCCGGCGCCTGCTGACCGACCTGCGGCAGTTGGCCGTCGACCTGGATCGGGTTGCCCTTGAGAGTTACTTGAGCCATTTGAGTGTCCTTATCGCTGGAGTGAAGCGCGGCGCCATGGCAGCGCGCTGGGTAACTGACAGGTCTGCGCCTGTGGTGGTCACGAAGGTTAGCGCGATTGTGCGCTGCAAACAAAAAAGGCCTGCACAAATGGCAGGCCTTCCGTTGCAGTGCCAGCCAAATCAGGCCGCTTGCGCCTCACGCGGTACGAACAGGCGCGCCACGATCAGGATGTGCAGCACCAGGGCCAGCAGCGCCCCGACCGGCAGCATGATCAGCCAGCGTTTGAGCGAACCACCCAGGTCGGCCTGGGTCTGCAGGCGCTCGAGGCGGTCGAAATGGCTCGGATCCTGGTTGGAGAAAGCCACTTCCACCTTGGCTCCCTCCTCCAGGTACGGCTGGGCATTGTCCTCGGAGGTGGAGAACTCACCAACCTGCTGGGTGCCCTTGGCCTCGAAGGCGTAGGTGAAGTTGTAGGTCAGCGAGGTGCGCCCCTTGCGATGGTGCTCCTCGGTCACGTCCTTGAGGCTCACCGCAGCCGTTGCCACCGAGTGATCCTTGAGGATCGCAGTCGCCGTGCGATAGCCCGCGACGGAGGTGTAGCCGAGGAAGCCCAGGCCGACGACAAAGGCGGCGAAGCACAACCAGCGGGAAACCCGCGAAATCTTCTGGTGGGTGGCGGGCGAAGTTTTGAAGCTGAGCATGGTGATGTCCTTATGGCTTTCTTATTCGTGCATTCCGTTTTCGTACCCGGCAGGACAGCTGGCTCCGCCCGGTCTCCCCATAGCCCGGCAGCCCGGGCTGCACGCAGGCTACCCGGGCACTTGTAACAATTCAATACAGGAGGGACTGCCTCACCGTGCAGCGAGGCAGCACGAGCGACTGCCGCTAGGCGCTGGCCTGGCGGGCCGGCTGCGGATTGGGATGGAAGAACACGTGCTCGCGGATCGGCCCGACCGCCACCTCGCCGATTTCCTCGTAGCCCTGGCGGGCATAGAACTCCAGGTAGTGCGGGTTGCCGGTATCCAGCACCACGCCCTGGGAACCGGCGTCCTCGGCGCACCAGTCGTGCAGCGCGGTGAGCAGCTGCTCGCCAAGGTGCTGGCCCTGGAACTCCGGGTGCACGCCGAGCAGCGGCAGCACGTGGTAAGGCCCGGGCGGCAGGCAGGCGAGCACCGCGTCGTGGTATTCGAGATAGCGCTTGGTGCAGCGGAAACCGGTGGTCATCAGCATGCGCAGGCGCCAGCTCCAGCTCTCGGTGATGTCCAGGCGGCGCAGCGGCGGCGCGATCAGGGCGATGCCGACCAGGCGTTCCTCGATCAGCAGGCCAATGGCCGGCAACTCCTCGGCAAAGTGCTGCTGCACCAGCTCGCGCACCGTGGCGCGCACGCGCTGGTCGAAGCCGGGGCGCTCGCTCTCGAACAGATAGGCGAAGGTCGGGTCGTGGCGGTAGGCGTGGTACAGCAGCGAGCGGGCTTCGCGGACGTAACCGTGCTGCAGCATGCGGACTTCGGCGGTGCGATGGGGCATCAGGCTGACCTCATTTGTTATAGGTTTGGAACCTGCTCGCGGGCTGGCACGCAGCACCAGGCAAGCAGGTTCGTCGGGTCAGCTGCCAAGGTAGCATCGGCTCCGCGCCCCTGCCAGGCGCTGGCCGTCGTCCGGCCCCTGGGCTAGCATCGCCCTTTTCCCCTGTCGGTAGCTGCCCATGAAGATCGTTTCCTTCAATATCAACGGCCTGCGCGCCCGCCCTCACCAGTTGGCGGCGTTGATCGACAAACACCAGCCGGACGTGATCGGCCTGCAGGAAACCAAGGTCGATGATCCGCAGTTTCCCGAAGCGGAAATCCGTCAGCTCGGCTACCACGTGCACTACCACGGCCAGAAGGGCCACTACGGCGTCGCCCTGCTCTCGCGCCAGGAGCCACTGGAACTGCACAAGGGCTTCCCGGGTGACGCAGAAGACGCCCAGCGCCGCTTTATCTACGGCACCTACGCCGATGCCCAGGGCAACCCGGTGACCGTGATGAACGGCTACTTCCCCCAGGGCGAGAGCCGCGACCACCCGACCAAATTCCCGGCCAAGCAGCGCTTCTATGCCGACCTGCAAAACCTGCTGCTGACCCAGTTCAAACCCGAGCAGGCGCTGGTGGTGATGGGCGACATCAATATCTCCCCGGAAGACATCGACATCGGCATCGGTGAGGACAACCGCAAGCGCTGGCTGAAGACCGGTAAGTGCAGCTTCCTGCCGGAAGAGCGTGAATGGCTGGCGACCCTCAAGGGCTGGGGCCTGGTGGACAGCTTCCGCCATCTCAACCCGGCGGTGAACGACCGCTTCAGCTGGTTCGACTACCGCAGCCGCGGCTTCGAGGACGAGCCCAAGCGCGGCCTGCGAATCGATGTGATCCTGGCTACCGCCGCCCTGCAGGCGCGGTTCAAGGACAGCGGCGTCGACTACGAGCTGCGCGGCATGGAGAAACCCTCGGACCATGCGCCGATCTGGCTGGAGCTGAGCTGAGTCCACAGCGTCGTGGCGACTACCGTGTAGGGCGGGTGAAACCCGCGTGCTGACTCGCGGGTTTCACCCGCCCCACGCGCTGATCCACGCCACATGAAAGGCCATCACTACCGGTGGCCTTTTGCATGCTGGAATCCGCATGGCAGAGCACTGCGCTGTAACCTGACTGCAACTTTACCGACTTATTCTGCGCGCACTTTCCCTCCCTAGAAGAAGGTGTCCGCCGCATGTCGCGCGCCCCATCCGCCAGTGATCGGCAATCCTGCATCCTTGCCTATGTATGGCTGCTGCTCGGTTTCATCTGCTACGCCCTGCCCTGGTCGGTATTTGCTGCCGAACCCGCCGCGCTGATGCGCATCCAGGGTTCCAACACCATCGGCGCCAAGCTCGGCCCGGCACTGGTCAAGGGTCTGTTCGAGCAACAGGGCCTGCGCAATGTGCGCATCGCCGCCAGCGCCGCCGAAAACGAACAGCAGGTGCTGGGCGAGGACGACCAGGGCCGCACCCTCAGCGTCAACGTCGCCGCCCACGGCTCGGGCACCGGTTTCATCGCCCTGCAGGACGGTAGCGCCGACCTCGCCGCCTCGTCGCGACCGATCAAGGATGCCGAGGCCACTGCACTCATGGGCCTGCTGGGCGACATGCGCAGCCTGGCCGCCGAACAGGTGATCGCCATCGACGGCCTGGCCATCATCCTGCACCCGTCCAACCCCCTGTCCGCCCTGAGCACCGAGCAGCTGGCGCGCATCTTCTCCGGTGAAGTGCGCACCTGGGAGGAGCTCGGCGGCCGCGGCGGCGCCATCACCCTGTATGCCCGCGACGACAAGTCCGGCACCTTCGACACTTTCAAGGAACTGGTACTGGCCAGCCACGGCAAGAGCCTGGCCGCCAGCGCCAAGCGCTACGAGTCGAGCGACCAGCTGTCCGACGGAGTCAGCCAGGATCCCAGCGGCATCGGCTTCATCGGCCTGCCCTATATCCGCCAGAGCAAGGCGGTGGCCATTGCCGACGGCGAGTCCCAGCCGATGCTGCCCAGCGCCACGCTGATCGCCACCGAGGACTACCCGCTGTCGCGCCGCCTGTTCTTCTACAACCCGCCAGGCACCAGCAACACCTGGGTGCAGGCGCTGGTGCAGTTCGCCCACAGCCCGGCCGGCCAGGCGATTGTCGAGAAGAGCGGCTTCATCCCGCAGACCGTGCAGGCGGTCAAGGTCGCCAGCAACCCGGCCATGCCCGACGACTACCGCCAACTGGCCGAGCAGGCCCAGCGCCTGTCGGTGAACTTCCGCTTCCAGGAAGCCAGCGCCACCCTCGACAACAAGGCCCAGCACGATGTCGACCGGGTGCTCGAATACCTCAAGAGCCACGACAAGCTGCATCACCAGGTGGTGCTGGTCGGCTTCGGCGACCCGAAGAGCGATCCGGCCCGCGCCGCCCTGCTGTCCAAACTGCGCGCCATGGCCGTACGTCGCGAACTGGCCAAGGGCGGGGTGATCTTCCGCGACATCACCGGCCTCGGCGAACAGCTGCCGGTAGCCGCTAACAGCGGCGACGAAGGCCGCCTGAAGAATCGCCGGGTCGAAGTCTGGGTCTACTGAGAGACTGAGTAGGCTCTCCCGTAGGGTGCGCTGTGCGCACCGGCAAGTCCGCAGCCGGCCTCTGGTGCGCACGCCCACTACGGAACCCGAGGCACGACAAATCTTGTAACCGCCCCGGGTTTGCCTCCCTCGACGCCACTCTTTAGCCTGCAAGGAGTGGCGCCGGGCCCCTCTGGCGATGAGCATTCATCGTGATGTCGGAGTCACTGTCAGAACCTGCTTCCAATCTCCTGACTCGCGGCCATACCGCGTTAAAAGCGGTCTCAAAATGCTCATTTACACTGCGTAAACTGCGCTTTTTTCGGCCCCTTTTATTCGCTGGCACTCACCCTTCGGGCCAGCCTGCGGCTGTTACTCCCGTTGGTCGTTGGCCTTGTCTGGCTCTAATTCAGAAGATTGAAAACAGGTTCTCTGATCAATCAGTGATGGAGGGCCCGATGAACGAACTGCTGCTATTCCTCAATTCCCCCCTGCTCGGCACCGCCACCTGGCTGTGGCTGGCTTTCCTGGCCATAGTCGTCGCCCTGCTGGTGTTCGACCTCGGCATACTGCACCGCGACCAGCACGAAATCGAAATGCGCGAGAGCCTGCTGCTGTACAGCGGCTACTTCAGCGTCGGCGTGCTGTTCGGCGTGTGGGTGTGGTTCGAGCTGGGCGCGCAGAGCGCGCTGGAGTTCTACACCGGCTTCCTGGTGGAACAGTCGCTGTCGATGGACAACGTGTTCGTCATGGCGATGATCTTCGGCTTCTTCGGCATCCCGCGGCGCTACCAGCACCGCGTGCTGTTCTGGGGCATCATCGGGGTCATCGTGCTGCGAGCGATCATGATCGGCCTGGGCACGGCGCTGGTGCAGGAGTTCGAGTGGATTCTCTACCTGTTCGGCGCCTTCCTGCTGTTCACCGGGGTGAAGATGCTGTTCAGCCGCGAGGAACAGCATCCGGACTTGGCGCAGAACCCCATGCTGCGTTTTCTGCGCCGGCACATCCGCATGACCGACGAGCTGCACGGCGGGCACTTCTTCATTCGTCGCCCCGACGCCCAGGGCAAGCTGCTGCTCTACGCCACGCCGCTGTTCCTCGCCCTGCTGCTGATCGAGCTGGCCGACCTGGTGTTCGCCGTGGACAGCGTGCCGGCGGTGTTCGCCATCACCCAGGATCCGTTCATCGTCTACACCTCGAACATCTTCGCCATCCTCGGCCTGCGCTCGCTGTACTTCGCCCTGGCGGCGCTGATGCACCGCTTCGTCTACCTCAAGTATGCCCTGGCCCTGGTGCTGATCTTTATCGGCAGCAAGATCTTCCTGCACGGCTTTATCGGCAAGATTCCCGCCCTGCTCTCGCTTGGCGTAACCTTTGGCCTGTTGGCGGGCGGCGTACTGCTGTCCCTGCTGCGAACCCGCGACAGGCCACAAAGCGAGCAGTAATGTGCAGGATGTGCGGATCGAAACCCGCGAGCTGAAGGGGCGCCGGCTGTGGCTGGTGCATATGGGCAAGCGCGCCGTGAGCTTCCACGAGGAGCTGGCCGCGCGCACCTTTGCCGCCCAGTTGCACATGCGCCTGGGGTGGCTGCGCGAGCAGGCTCAGGCGGAGAATTTCGCTAGCCGGCCACCTGAGCTTTCGAGTTCGCCCCCTGGATTCCCGCTTGCGCGGGAATAACGGAGTGGGTGGAATAACCTCGCTGCCTCCCCACACCTCGTCATTCCCGCGCAGGCGGGAATCCAGCACCGGCAGCACCGTTCATTCTTGCCAACTGAAACCAGCGAGACAGCACCGCCAGCAACCCACTCCCGACTGAAAACGACAAGGCCCGCATTTGCGGGCCTTGTGCTTACTGAGCGAGCCGGGATCAGCGGCTGGCTTTCATCGCTTCACGCGGTACGTACTTGCCGATCTCGAACTTGCCGATCGCCGCGCGGTGCACTTCGTCCGGGCCGTCGGCCAGGCGCAGGGTGCGCTGCATGGCGTAGAAGTACGCCAGCGGCGTGTCGTTGGAAACACCGGCACCGCCGTGGATCTGGATGGCGCGGTCGATCACGTTGAGCGCGACGTTGGGGGCCACCACCTTGATCTGGGCGATCTCGCTCTGGGCGATCTTGTTGCCCACGGTGTCCATCATGTACGCGGCATTCAGGGTCAGCAGGCGCGCCTGGTTGATCTCGATGCGCGAATTGGCGATGTGGTCGATGTTGCCACCCAGGCGCGCCAGCGGCTTGCCGAAGGCGGTGCGACTGACGGAGCGCTTGCACATCAGTTCCAGCGCGCGCTCGGCCATGCCGATGGAGCGCATGCAGTGGTGGATGCGGCCTGGGCCAAGGCGACCCTGGGCGATCTCGAAGCCGCGGCCCTCGCCGAGCAGCACGTTCTCGTAGGGTACGCGGACGTTCTCGAACAACACTTCGGCGTGGCCGTGCGGTGCGTCGTCATAGCCGAATACCGGCAGCGGACGCAGGATCTTCACCCCGGGGGTATCGGTCGGCACCAGGATCATCGAGTGCTGCTGGTGACGCGGCGCGTCCGGGTTGGTCAGCCCCATGAAGATCATGATCTTGCAGCGCGGGTCGCAGGCGCCGGAAGTCCACCACTTGCGGCCGTTGATCACCCACTCGTCACCATCGCGCACGGCGTTGGCCTGCATGTTGGTGGCGTCGCTCGAGGCCACGCCCGGCTCGGTCATGGCGAAGGCGGAACGGATCTCGCCGGTGAGCAGCGGCTCCAACCACTGCTTCTTCTGCGCTTCGCTGGCGTAGCGCACCAGGGTTTCCATGTTGCCGGTATCCGGTGCCGAGCAGTTGAACGGCTCGGAGCCCATCAGCGAGCGGCCCATGATTTCGGCCAGCGGCGCGTATTCCATGTTGGTCAGGCCGGCACCGTACTCGGACTCCGGCAGGAACAGGTTCCACAGGCCCTCGGCTTTGGCCTTGGCTTTCAGCTCTTCCATGATCGCGGTCGGCTGCCAGCGGTCGCCTTCGTTGACCTGCTGCTCGAACACGGCCTCGTTCGGATAGACGTGGGTGTCCATGAAGGCGGTGACGCGTTCACGCAGTTCCTGAACCTTGGGGGAGTAGGCGAAATCCATGGCATTACCTTGATGGGTGGCTTCGATGTGGAAATGATGCTAGAACAGCACCCACGATTTATCTAACCTATTTTCCCGACTTATCAACATTCATAAGCAATATGTGACTGGCTTGAATTTGGCGCGGAAACACAGGAGCGGGCAATGAACTTGAACAAGGTCGATCTCAACCTCTTCATCGTCTTCGACGCCATCTATACCGAGGCCAACCTGACCCGTGCCGGGCAGATAGTCGGGATTACCCAGCCGGCGGTATCCAACGCCCTGGCCCGCCTGCGCGAGACCTTCAACGACCCGCTGTTCGTACGCACCGCCCAGGGCATGGTGCCCACGCCGATGGCGCAGAACATCATCGGCCCGGTGCGCAACGCCCTGCAGCTGCTGCGCGTGTCGGTGCAGGAAAGCCGCACCTTCACCCCGCAGCAGGCCAACAAGACCTACCGCATCAGCATGACCGACCTCACCGAGGCCGTTGTCCTGCCGCCGCTGTTCCAGCGCCTGCGCCGCCTGGCGCCGACCGTACAGATCGAGAGCTTCCTGGCCAAGCGCCGCGAAACCACCAAGGAGCTGGCTGCCGGCCGCCTGGATTTCGCCGTCGACGCACCGCTCAACACCGACCCGCAGGTGCGCCACGTCAAGTTGATGGAAGACCGCTACGTCTGCGCACTGCGCCCCAACCATCCACTGGCCAAGGAAAAACTGAGCCTGGATGAATACCTGTCGCTGACCCATATCCAGATCTCCAGCCGCCGCAGCGGCCTCGGCTATGTCGACCTGTCGCTGGGCAAGATGGGCCTGCAGCGCAAGGTCGCCCTGCGCTCGCAGCACTACCTGATGGCCACCTCGGTGCTGCTGGGCACCGACATGGTGATGACCGTGCCCGAGCGCTTTGCCCGCCGCCATGGCCTGCACTATGTGCAGCTCCCGGTCAGTGACGTGCCCTCCCTGGAAACCCACCTGTACTGGCACGAAAGCACCGACCAGGATCCGGCCAACCGCTGGATGCGCGAGCAGATCATCGAGATCTGCCAGCAGGTTACCGCCCAGGAAAAGAAACTCGACACAGAAGCCAAAACCTTAGCTTGATTCGCTAACCGACTGATTTTATTGAAAACCTGCGCAATCATCCCGTAGGGCGGGTGCAACCCGCGACGCCGGCAACGCGGGTTTCACCCGCCCTGCACCTGGAGCCCCGCCTTGCGGGGCTTTTCTTTGCCTGCGGCTCTCGTTGACGTAAACGTCAACCTGCTTTACGTTAACGTAAAGCAGAAATATCGACGAGCACGGCATGGCCCTCACCTACAGCATTTCCGATCTGGCCCGCGAGCTGGACATCACCACCCGAGCCATTCGCTTCTACGAGGAGCAAGGCATGCTCGCCCCCGAGCGCCGTGGCCAGGAACGCGTCTACACCGCCAAGGACAAGGTCACCCTCAAGCTGATCCTGCGCGGCAAGCGCATCGGCTTCTCCCTGGCCGAGTGCAAGGAACTGATCGAGCTGTACGACCCGGCCAGCGGCAACCGCGTCCAGTTGCACACCTTCATGGCCAAGATCAGCGAGCGCCGCGCCCAACTCGAACAGCAGTTGCTGGATATCCAGCAGATGCAGCTGGAGCTGGATACGGCCGAAGAGCGCTGCCTGGCAGCACTCGAACAAACTCAAGCCTGAACAAATATTTATCTACCAAACTTAATAAAGACAATTACAGGTGGAACCATGAGCTACCCGACCCTCAACTTCGGTCTCGGCGAGACCATCGACATGCTGCGTGACTCGGTGCACCAGTTCGCCCAGGCCGAGCTGGCCCCGCGCGCGGCGCAGATCGACCGCGACAACGAGTTCCCCATGGACATGTGGCGCAAGTTCGGCGACATGGGCCTGCTCGGCATGACCGTGGAAGAGGAATACGGCGGCACCAACATGGGCTACCTGGCCCACGTGGTGGCGATGGAAGAGATCAGCCGCGCCAGCGCCTCGGTCGGCCTGTCCTACGGCGCGCACTCCAACCTGTGCCTGAACCAGATCCGCAAGAACGGCACCCACGAGCAGAAGGCCAAGTACCTGCCCAAGCTGTGCTCCGGCGAACACATCGGCGCCCTGGCCATGAGCGAGCCGAATGCCGGCTCCGACGTGGTATCGATGAAGCTGCGCGCCGAGAAGCGCGGCGACCGCTACATCCTCAACGGCAACAAGATGTGGATCACCAACGGCCCCGACGCCAACACCTACGTGATCTACGCCAAGACCGACATCAACGCCGGTTCGCGCGGCATGACCGCGTTCATCGTCGAGCGCGACTACAAGGGCTTCTCCCGCCACCAGAAGCTCGACAAGCTGGGCATGCGCGGCTCCAACACCTGCGAACTGGTGTTCGAGGACGTGGAAGTACCGGAAGAGAACATCCTCGGCGGCGAAGGCCGTGGCGTGGCCGTACTGATGAGCGGCCTGGACTACGAGCGCACCGTGCTCTCCGGCGGCCCGACCGGGATCATGAGCGCCTGCATGGACGTGGTGCTGCCCTACGTGCACGAGCGCAAGCAGTTCAAGCAGTCGATCGGCGAGTTCCAGCTGGTGCAAGGCAAGCTGGCCGACATGTACGCCGGCATGAACGCCTCCAAGTCCTACCTGTACAACGTGGCCAAGGCCTGCGACCGCGGCGAGGAATCACGCAAAGACGCCGCGGCGGTGATCCTCTACACCGCCGAAATGGCCACCAAGATGGCCCTCGACACCATCCAGCTGCTCGGCGGCAACGGCTACACCAACGAGTACCCAGCCGGCCGCCTGCTGCGTGACGCCAAGCTCTACGAGATCGGCGCCGGCACCAGCGAGATCCGCCGCATGCTGATCGGCCGCGAGCTGTACAACGAGACCAAGTGACTGACTGATCCTTCTCCCCCTGGGAGAAGGTGCCCGAAGGGCGGATGAGGGGCACGCCAAGTCCCCTCACCCCAGCCCTCTCCCAGAGGGAGAGGGAGCAAAAGCATACGAGGCATACATGGCCATCCTGCATACCCAGATCAACACCCGCTCGCCGGAGTTCGCTGCCAATAGCGCAGCCATGCTCGCCCAGGTCAGCGACCTGCGCGCCCTGCTCGCCCGCGTCCACGAAGGCGGCGGCGCCAAGGCCCAGGAACGCCACACCTCGCGCGGCAAGCTGCTGCCGCGCGAACGCATCAACCGCCTGCTGGATCTCGGCTCGCCCTTCCTCGAGGTCGGCCAATTGGCCGCCCACGAGGTGTACGGCGAGGACGTGCCGGCCGCCGGTGTGGTCGCCGGTATCGGCCGTGTCGAAGGCGTCGAGTGCATGATCATCGCCAACGACGCCACGGTGAAAGGCGGCAGCTACTACCCGCTGACCGTGAAGAAGCACCTGCGTGCGCAGACCATTGCCCAGCAGAACCGTCTGCCGTGCATCTACCTGGTGGACTCCGGCGGCGCCAACCTGCCGCGCCAGGAAGAGGTGTTCCCCGATCGCGAGCACTTCGGCCGCATCTTCTTCAACCAGGCCAACATGAGCGCTCAGGGCATCCCGCAGATCGCCGTGGTCATGGGTTCCTGCACCGCCGGCGGCGCCTATGTGCCGGCGATGAGCGACGAGACCATCATGGTGCGCAACCAGGCCACCATCTTCCTGGCCGGCCCGCCCCTGGTGAAGGCCGCCACCGGTGAAGTGGTGACCGCCGAGGAACTGGGCGGCGCCGACGTGCACTGCAAGACCAGCGGCGTGGCCGACCACTATGCAGAGAACGATGAGCACGCCCTGGCCCTGGCTCGGCGCTGCATCGCCAACCTCAACTGGCGCAAGCTTGGCCAGCTGCAGGCCCGTACTCCACTCGCCCCGCTGCACGCGGCGGACGAGCTGTACGGAGTGATCCCGGCCGACGCCAAGCAGCCCTTCGATGTGCACGAGGTGATCGCGCGCATCGTCGACGGCAGCGAGTTCGATGAGTTCAAGGCGCTGTTCGGCACCACCCTGGTCTGCGGCTTCGCCCATGTCCACGGCTACCCGGTGGCGATCCTGGCGAACAACGGCATTTTGTTCGCCGAGGCCGCGCAGAAAGGCGCGCACTTCATCGAACTGGCCTGCCAGCGCGGCATCCCGCTGCTGTTTCTGCAGAACATCACCGGCTTTATGGTCGGGAAAAAATATGAAGAGGGCGGCATCGCCAAGCATGGCGCCAAGCTGGTCACCGCCGTGGCCTGCGCCAAGGTGCCGAAGTTCACCGTGATCATCGGCGGCAGCTTCGGCGCCGGTAACTACGGCATGTGCGGCCGCGCCTTTGAGCCGCGCTTCCTGTGGATGTGGCCCAACGCGCGAATCGGCGTGATGGGCGCCGAGCAGGCCGCCGGCGTGCTGGTGCAGGTCAAGCGCGAGCAGGCGGCCCGTGCCGGCCACCCGTTCAGCGACGAGGAAGAGGCGCGCATCAAGCAGCCCATAGTCGCCCAGTACGAACAGCAGGCGCACGCCTACTACTCCAGCGCCCGCCTGTGGGACGACGGCGTGATCGACCCGGCGCAGACCCGCGACGTCCTCGGCCTGGCCCTCTCCGCCAGCCTCAATGCGCCCATCGAGCCGACCCAGTTCGGCGTGTTCCGGATGTAAGACCTTTGACTCCCCTCTCCCTTTGGGAGAGGGGCCGGGGGTGAGGGATGCCATATGCAACTCGCCCCATACCCTCACCCCAGCCCTCTCCCGGAGGGAGAGGGAGCAAAAGCACAATGCCTGGAGCCGTTATGACCGACTTCACTACCGTACAGCTGGAAAAAGACCCGCGCGGCTTCGCCACCCTGTGGTTGGATCGCCCGGAGAAGAACAACGCCTTCAACGCCGAGATGATCCGCGAGCTGATCCTCGCCATCGACACGATCGCCGCCGACAAGACCCTGCGTTTCCTGCTGCTGCGCGGCCGTGGCAAGCACTTTTCCGCCGGCGCCGACCTGGCTTGGATGCAGTCCTGCGCCAAGCTGGACTACAACGCCAACCTGAATGACGCCCGCGAACTGGCCGAGCTGATGTACAACCTGCATGGCCTGAAGATCCCCACCCTGGCCGTGGTACAGGGCGCGGCTTTCGGCGGCGCGGTTGGCCTGGTCAGTGCCTGCGACATCGCCATCGGCAGCGAGGACGCGCTGTTCTCCCTGTCCGAAGTGCGCATTGGCCTGGCCCCGGCGGTGATCAGCCCATTTGTCGTCCAGGCCCTGGGCGAGCGCAATGCGCGGCGCTATGCGCTGAGCGCCGAACGCTTCAACGGCGACCGCGCCCGTGCCCTTGGCCTGCTGGCCGAGTGCTACGCCACCAGCGAACTGGAAACCCAGGTCGAGCACTGGATCAGCAACCTGCTGCTAAACAGCCCGCAGGCCATGCAGGTGAGCAAGGATCTGCTGCGCGAAGCGGCCAGCGGCGTGCTCACCCCGGCCCTGCGCCGCTACACCGAGAACGCCATCGCCCGTATCCGCGTCAGCCCGGAAGGCCAGGAAGGCCTCAACGCCTTCCTGGAAAAACGCACGCCCGCCTGGCAGGAGCCGCAAGCATGAGCCGCAAGCACATCGACACCCTGCTGGTGGCCAACCGCGGCGAGATCGCCTGCCGGGTGATGCGCACCGCCAAGGCCCAGGGCCTGAAGACCGTGGCCGTGCACAGCGCCATCGACGCCCATGCGCGGCATGTGCGCGAGGCTGATCTGGCGGTGAACCTCGGTGGTGCCAAGCCGGCCGAGAGCTACCTGCTGATCGACAAGATCATTGCCGCGGCCAAGGCCAGCGGCGCCCAGGCCATTCACCCGGGCTATGGCTTCCTCTCCGAGAACGCCGGCTTCGCCAGCGCCATCGAGGCCGCCGGCCTGGTGTTCCTCGGCCCGCCCGCCTCCGCCATCGATGCCATGGGCAGCAAGTCGGCGGCCAAGGCGCTGATGGAAGATGCCGGCGTGCCGCTGGTGCCCGGCTACCACGGCGAGGCCCAGGACGTGGAAACCTTCCGTGTCGCCGCCGAGCGCATTGGCTACCCGGTGCTGCTCAAGGCCGCAGCCGGCGGTGGCGGCAAGGGCATGAAAGTGGTCGAGCGCGAAGCCGACCTGGCCGAGACCCTGGAATCCGCCCAGCGTGAAGCCCAATCGGCCTTCGGCGACTCGCGCATGCTGGTGGAGAAATACGTGTTGCAGCCGCGCCACGTGGAGATCCAGGTATTCGCCGACAGCCACGGTAACTGCCTGTACCTCAACGAGCGCGACTGCTCAATCCAGCGCCGCCACCAGAAGGTGGTCGAGGAAGCCCCGGCCCCGGGCCTCTCGCCCGAGCTGCGCCGCGCCATGGGCGAGGCAGCGGTCAAGGCCGCCCAGGCCATCGGCTATGTCGGCGCCGGCACCGTAGAGTTCCTGCTGGACGCCCGTGGCCAGTTCTTCTTTATGGAAATGAACACGAGGCTGCAAGTTGAGCACCCGGTCACCGAGGCCATCACCGGCCTCGACCTGGTGGCCTGGCAGATCCGCGCCGCCCGTGGCGAGGCGCTGCCGATCACCCAGGCGCAGGTGCCGCTGAATGGCCACGCCATCGAGGTGCGCCTGTACGCGGAAGACACCGACAACGACTTCCTGCCCGCCTCCGGCGACCTCAAGCTGTATCGCGAGCCGGCTGCCGGCGAAGGCCGCCGGGTGGACAGCGGTGTGGTCGAGGGCGATACCGTCTCGCCCTTCTACGACCCCATGCTGGCCAAGCTGATCGCCTGGGGCGAAGACCGCGAACAGGCACGACAGCGCCTGCTGGCCATGCTGGAAGAGACCGCCGTCGGCGGCTTCGCCAGCAACCTGCCCTTCCTGCGTCGCGTGCTGGCCCATCCGGCCTTCGCCGCTGCCGAGCTGGATACCGGCTTTATCGCCCGTCATCAGCAGCAACTGCTGCCGGCCGTGGCCGAGCTGCCGAGCGAATTCTGGCAACTGGCCGGCGAAGCCTGGCTACAGAGCGAGGCACCGCGTCGCAGCCACGAGGACTATCACTCGCCGTGGAGCGGCAACCTCGGCTGGCGCGCCGGCCTGGCCAGCGAGACCGATCTGCAGCTGAGCTGCGGCGAGCAGCGCCAGACCGTGCACCTGCGCGGCGCGCTGCAGTCGCAGCTGCTGGGCGAGCAACTGTGGCTCGAGCAGGACGGCCTGCGCCGTGCCCATCGTGCCATCCGCCAGGGCGATGCGCTGTATCTGGAGTGGCAGGGCCGCCTGCACGAAGTGCGCAAGGTCGACCCGATTGCCGAGGTCGAGGCCAGTCACGCCCAGCACGGCGGGCTGACGGCGCCGATGAACGGCAGTATCGTGCGCGTGCTGGTCGAACCTGGCCAGCTCGTCGAAGCCGGCACCGCGCTGGTGGTGCTGGAAGCCATGAAGATGGAGCACAGCATCCGCGCGCCCCACGCCGGCACGGTCAAGGCGCTGTACTGTGGCGAAGGCGATATGGTCAGCGAAGGCGCTGCGCTGGTGGAGCTGGAAGAGGCCTGATCGCAAGATCTACATAGCAAGAAGCTTTTGTAGGGGCGAGCTCTGCTCGCGAATGGCTCTGCACAGCCTGATTCGCGAGCAGAGCTCGCTCCTACGGGAATTGGAGAAATAAGCATGAATCTGCCCCAACACGTCCGCCTGGTCGAAGTCGGCCCGCGCGACGGCCTGCAGAACGAGAAACAGCCGATCAGCGTGGCCGACAAGGTGCGCCTGACCGACGACCTCAGTGCCGCCGGCCTGAGCTACATCGAGGTGGGCAGCTTCGTCTCGCCCAAGTGGGTGCCGCAAATGGCTGGCAGCGCCGAGGTGTTCGCCCAGATCCAGCGCAAGCCCGGTGTGGTCTATGGCGCGCTGACGCCGAACATGCAGGGCTTCGAGGCAGCCGTGGCCGCCGGAGTCAAGGAAGTCGCAGTGTTTGCCGCCGCCAGCGAGGCCTTCTCGCAGAAGAACATCAACTGCTCGATCAGCGACAGCCTGCAGCGTTTCGTGCCAGTGATGGAGGCTGCCAAACAGCACGGCATCAGCGTGCGCGGCTATGTCTCCTGCGTGCTCGGCTGCCCCTACGAGGGTGAGGTGGCGCCCGAGCAGGTCGCCAGCGTGGCCGCCGAACTGTTCGCCATGGGCTGCTATGAAGTGTCCCTTGGCGACACCATCGGCACCGGCACCGCCGGCGCCACCCGCCGCCTGTTCGAGGTCTGCGCTGGCAAGATCCCGCGCGACAAGCTCGGCGGGCATTTCCACGACACCTATGGCCAGGCCCTGGCCAATGTCTACGCCAGCCTGCAGGAAGGCATCGCCGTGTTCGACAGCTCGGTCGCCGGCCTGGGCGGCTGCCCCTATGCCAAGGGCGCCACCGGCAACGTCGCCACCGAAGATGTGCTCTACCTGCTGAACGGCCTGGGCATCGACACCGGCATCGACATGGACAAGCTGATCGCCGCCGGCCAGCGCATCTGCGATGTGCTCGGCCGCGCCAATGGCTCGCGCGTGGCCCGCGCCCGTCTGAGCGTGTAAGGCACCGACGCGGGTTGCACCCGCCCTACGCGAGCCGAATCGTCGGGCGGGTGAAACCCGCGGAACCTTCTTAACCAGCGAGATCAGCGATGAAAGACGCCTCCACCCTGCGCGACTACCAGCACGTACGCCTGTTGGCGATCCGCTCGCTGTTCGAGATCGTCGAGCAGTCCAGCGAGGGCACGGTGATCGTCGACAAGGACGCGCGCATCGTCTGGATGAACGAGCGCTACGCCCGCCGCTATGGCCTGGACGACGCCAGCCAGGCGATCGGCCAGGAAGTGGAGAAGGTCATCCCGTCCAGCCTGCTGCGCCAGGTAGTGGAGACCGGCGAACCTATCCTGCTGGACATGCTCGATACCCCCGGCGGCCCGCTGGTGGTGATGCGCCTGCCGGTGCACGACGATGCCGGCGCGGTGATCGGCGCCATCGGCTTCGCCCTGTTCGACCAGCTGCGCAACCTGGCGCCGCTGGTGACCCGCTTCATGCAGATCCAGGAGGAGCTGGCCTCGACCCGCTCGCTGCTGCAGGCGCGCCAGGCCAAATACAGCTTCGCCCACTTCATCGGTACCAGCGCCGCCAGTCTGGAGGTCAAGCGCCGCGCCCGTCGCGGTGCAGCCAGCGAGTCGCCGGTGCTGCTGCTCGGCGAAACCGGCACCGGCAAGGAGCTGCTGGCCCATGCCATTCACAGCTCTTCGCCGCGGGCGCACAAGCCCTTCGTCAGCGTCAACTGCGCGGCGATTCCGGAAACCCTGCTGGAGGCCGAGTTCTTCGGCACCGCGCCCGGCGCCTTCACCGGCGCCGACCGCAAGGGCCGCTCCGGCAAGCTGCAGATCGCCCAGGGCGGCACCCTGTTCCTCGACGAGATCGGCGACATGCCGCTGGCCCTGCAGAGCAAGCTGCTGCGCGTGCTGCAGGAGAAGGAGTTCGAGCCGGTCGGCTCCAACGAAGTACGCCGCAGCGACGTGCGCCTGATCGCCGCCACCTCGCTGGATCTGGAGGCCGCTGTACAGGAGGGCCGCTTCCGCGCCGACCTGTACTACCGCCTCAACGTCCTGCCGATCCAGCTGCCGCCGCTGCGCGAGCGCCTGGACGACCTGCCGGCACTGTGCGAGGCGATCCTCGACGAGCTACCCGGCCATCATGAGCTGGACAACGAGGCCCAGACCCTGCTCGCCAGCCATGCCTGGCCGGGCAATATCCGCGAGCTGCGCAACGTGCTGGAGCGCACGACCCTATTGAGCGACGAGCCGAGCCTGGGCGCAGAAGCTCTGCGCTCGGCCATCGGCCGACTCGTGCCGCTGCCCAGGCACCGCGCGGCGGCGCCAGACGCCATTGCTTCGCCAGCCACCAGCCTCTCTGCAGCCCTTGAAGCCTACGAGCGCGAGCTGATTCGCCAGGCCTTGGCCGAACACTCCAACAACGTGCCGGAGGCCGCCAAACACCTGGGGCTGGGGCGCTCCACCCTGTACAAGAAGATGCTCGCCCTGGGGCTTTCGTCCTGAAACAGAGACACATGTCTCCATGTGGAGACACGACCTGAAGCCCGAACTTTCTGGCATCTGCGCAAATGACGTCTCTATTTAGAGACAAAGCACTAAAATCCAATTCATAAAAAATCAAGATAATCCTTTAATTTCAATAAGTTAAATATTTGGCATGGAAGTCGCTATCTCCTGCTCCGCGCCCTCTCCGGTCGCCGACAACAACAATGAATGCCGCGCAGCGACGCGGCGCCAGGAGACAGCTCCATGAGCGTGATCATCGCCCTCGCGGCCCTAGCCCTGCTGATGCTGGCCGCGTACCGCGGCTACAGCGTCATCCTCTTCGCCCCCATCGCCGCCCTCGGCGCCGTGCTGCTCACCGACCCATCCGCCGTGGCGCCCGCCTTCACCGGCGTGTTCATGGAGAAGATGGTCGGCTTCATCAAACTGTACTTCCCGGTGTTCCTGCTCGGCGCCGTGTTCGGCAAGCTGATCGAACTATCCGGCTTCTCGCGCTCCATCGTCGCCGCCGCCATCCGCCTGCTCGGCACCAACCAGGCCATGCTGGTGATCGTGCTGGTCTGCGCCCTGCTCACCTACGGCGGCGTGTCGCTGTTCGTGGTGGTGTTCGCCGTGTACCCATTCGCCGCCGAGATGTTCCGCCAGAGCAACATCCCCAAGCGCCTGATCCCGGCCACCATCGCCCTCGGCGCGTTCAGCTTCACCATGGACGCCCTGCCCGGCACCCCGCAGATCCAGAACATCATCCCCACCACCTTCTTCGGCACCACCTCCTGGGCGGCGCCGTGGCTGGGCGTGATCGGCACCCTGTTCGTGTTCAGCGTCGGCATGCTCTATCTGCGCCGCCAGCTGAACAAGGCCAAGCGCAGCGGCGAGGGCTACGGCACCGAGCTGCGCAACGAGCCAGAGACGGCGGACGACCTGGCCCTGCCCAACCCCTGGCTGGCGCTGTCGCCGCTGGTGCTGGTGGGCCTGTCCAACCTGCTGTTCACCCGCTGGATTCCGGAAATCTACGGCAAGACCCACAGCCTGCAACTGGCCGGCATGGCGCAGCCGGTGACCAGCGAAGTGGCCAAGCTGACCGGCATCTGGGCCGTGCAGGCCGCGCTGCTGCTGGGCATTCTGCTGGTGCTGATCTGCGGCTTCCGCGCAATCAAGGCCAAGCTCGCCGAAGGCACCAAGACTGCGGTCGGCGGTGCGCTGCTGGCATCGATGAACACCGCCTCGGAATACGGCTTCGGCGCGGTGATCGCCTCGCTGCCCGGCTTCCTGGTACTGGCCGATGCGCTGAAAAGCATCCCCAACCCGCTGGTCAACGAAGCGGTCACCGTCACCCTGCTGGCCGGCATCACCGGCTCGGCCTCGGGCGGCATGAGCATCGCTCTGGCAGCCATGTCCGACACCTTCATCCAGGCCGCCAACGCCGCCAATATCCCGCTGGAAGTGCTGCACCGCGTCGCCTCGATGGCCTCCGGCGGCATGGACACCCTGCCGCACAACGGCGCGGTGATCACCCTGTTGGCAGTCACCGGCCTGACCCACCGCGAGGCGTACAAGGACATCTTCGGTATTACCCTGATCAAGACCCTGGCCGTGTTCGTCGTGATCGGCGTGTTCTACGCCACCGGCATCGTTTAACCGTAGGGCGGGTGTAGCCCGCGACCGGGCCGCCGAGGCGGCCCGTGCAACAGGAGAAGCATATGAATCTGCAAGGCAAGACCGCCCTGGTCACCGGTTCCACCAGCGGCATCGGCTTAGGCATCGCCCTCAAGCTGGCCGAAGCCGGCGCCAACCTGGTGCTCAACGGCTTCGGTGACGTGGAGGCGGCCGTGGCGGCCGTAACCGTCCACGGCGGCCAGGTGCGCCACCACCCGGCGGACATGAGCAAGCCTGTGGAGATCGAAACCCTGGTGCGCTACGCCGAGGAACAGTTCGGCGGCGTCGATATCCTGGTCAACAACGCCGGCATCCAGCATGTGGCGCCGGTGGAGGAATTCCCGGTGGAGCGCTGGGATTCGATCATCGCCATCAACCTCAGCTCCGCCTTCCACACCACGCGCCTGGCGCTGCCGGGCATGCGCGCGCGCAACTGGGGGCGGATCATCAACATCGCCTCGGCCCACGGCCTGGCGGCCTCGGCCGGCAAGAGCGCCTACGTGGCGGCCAAACACGGCCTGGTCGGCCTGACCAAGAGCGTGGCGCTGGAAACCGCCACCACGGGCGTCACCTGCAACGCCATCTGCCCGGGCTGGGTGCTGACCCCGCTGGTGCAGAAGCAGATCGACGCCCGCGCCGTGGATGGCGACGTCGCCCGCTCGCGCCATGACCTGCTGGCCGAGAAACAACCGTCACTGGATTTCGTCACCCCCGAACAGCTCGGCGCGCTGGCCCTGTTCCTCTGCAGCGAGGCCGCCGAACAGGTACGTGGCGCCGCCTGGAACATGGACGGTGGCTGGCTCGCCCAGTAGGAGTCTGTTTACGAGCCTCTGAATTAGAGCCAGACAAGGCAACAACGGCCGAAGAAGCGCAGTTTACGGGTTGTAAATGAGCATTCTGAGGGCGTTATTAACGCGGTCTGGCCGCGAGTCAGGGGGGCGTAAATAGGCTCTGTCCTTACCCTACAATCGACACATACAAGAAGTTCAGGATTGCCGCATGAACCAACCACTTTGGGCCCCCTCCGCCGAACGCATCGCCGCTACCCGCATGGATGCCTTCCGCCTCTTCGTCAACCGCCGCCACGCCCTGCAACTGGCCGACTACCCGGCCCTGCATGCCTGGAGCGTGGACAAGCGCGAGGCGTTCTGGCAGGCCATCGTCGACTTCTTCGAGGTGCGCTTCAGCGCCCAGCCCGCGGCCGTGCTGCGTGAAGGTGCAGCCATGCCCAGCGCGCACTGGTTCCCTGGCGCCACTCTGAACTTCGCCGAACACCTGCTGCGCCGCCGCGACGATCATCCGGCGCTGGTCGCCATCGGTGAGGACGGCTCGCGCGAGCAGCTCAGCTACGCGGAATTGGCCGCCCATGTCGCCGGTCTGCAACGCAGCCTGAAGGCCGCCGGCGTCGGCATTGGCGATCGCGTCGCCGCCTTCATGCCCAACACCTGGCAGACCCTGGTCGGCATGCTCGCCACCACCAGCCTCGGCGCCACCTGGTCGAGCTGCTCGCCGGACTTCGGCACCCAGGGCGTGATCGACCGCTTCGGCCAGATCGAGCCCAAGGTACTGATCGCCGCCGCTGGCTACCGCTACGCCGGCAAGAACCTCGACCTGACGCCCAAGCTCAACGAGATTCTCGAGCGCCTGCCCAGCCTGCAGCAGCTGGTGGTGGTGCCCTACTCCAACCCGAACGCCCAGCCGCGCGACTTCAAGACGGTCGCACCTGTGGCGCTGTGGGGCGACTTCTACCAGGCCGGCGGCGAGCCCGAGTTCACCCAGGTGCCGTTCGAGCAGCCGCTGTACATCCTCTACTCCAGCGGCACCACCGGCGTGCCCAAGTGCATCGTCCACGGTGCCGGCGGCACCCTACTGCAGCACGTCAAGGAGCTCGGCCTGCACGCCGACCTGCATGCCGACGACACCCTGTTCTACTACACCACCTGCGGCTGGATGATGTGGAACTGGCTGATCTCAGGCCTGGCCCTCGGCGCCACCCTGGTACTGTTCGACGGCTCGCCCTTCCACCCTTCTGCCTCCCGCCTGATCGACCTGATCGACGCCGAGAACATCAGCATCTTCGGCACCAGCGCCAAGTTCATCGCCGCCCTGGAAAAGGCCGGTGCCAAGCCGCGTGAAACGCACAAGCTGAGCCGACTGAAGGCCATCCTCTCGACCGGCTCGCCGCTGGCCCACGAGAGCTTCGAGTACGTCTACCGCGATATCAAGCGCGATGTCTGCCTGTCCTCCATCTCCGGCGGCACCGACATCGTCTCCTGCTTCGCCCTCGGCAACCCGGTGCTGCCGGTGTGGCGCGGCGAGTTGCAATGCAAGGGCCTGGGCATGGACGTGCAGGTATGGGACGACGCCGGCAAGCCGGTCATCGGCGTGAAGGGCGAACTGGTCTGCGCCAAGCACTTCACCTCCATGCCGGTGGGCTTCTGGAACGACGCCGACGGCGAGAAATTCCGCAGCGCCTACTTCGACACCTTCCCCGGCGTGTGGGCCCATGGCGACTACGCCGAGGAGACCGAACACGGCGGTCTGGTCATCCATGGCCGCTCGGATGCCGTGCTCAACCCCGGCGGCGTACGCATCGGCACCGCCGAGATCTACCGCCAGGTGGAAAAGGTCGAGGAAGTGCTGGAATCCATCGCCATCGGCCAGGACTGGGACGGCGACGTGCGCGTGGTGCTGTTCGTGCGCCTGCGCGAGGGCGTAGCGCTGAACGACGAGCTCAAGCAGCGCATCTGCCAGGTCATCCGCGCCAACACCACCCCGCGCCATGTGCCGGCCAAGGTCATCGCCGTGGCCGACATCCCGCGCACCATCAGTGGCAAGATCGTCGAACTGGCCGTGCGCAACGTGGTGCACGACAAACCGGTGAAGAACACCGACGCCCTGGCCAACCCGCAGGCGCTGGAGCTGTACCGCGACTTGCCAGAGCTGCGTAACTGACCCTCGCGGAGCGGCCAATCCAGTGGCCGCTCCCATTGCATCGCCATATTGAGCAAAAGGCCATCACTGGGGCAGACTGCGAGTAACCAAGGACGCTCGCTCCAACCCCAGGTGGCAATATGGAAGTTGTCAAAACCCTCAAGCCCGGCAGTAACGGCACCAAACGCCTCGTCGACATCTACGGCGAAAGCCTGGTCGCCGTCCGCTACCGCCTCGACCGCGAAAAACAACTCAGCTACACCACGGTCGAGCTGATCATCGAACACAAGCCAATCCTCGCGCCAACCCTAAACACTGCCGCTGCACGTTTGCACCAAGAACGCCAGCGTGTTGCCGTGCGCATTCGCTATGCCGAAACAGAACTGCAGAGCCTGGTGAAAAAAGCCGGCGGCAAGTGGGATCCCGATAACCGTGTCTGGCTGATCCGCTACGGCGACGCGATAAGACTCGGCCTCAAAGAACGGATCGTCCAAGAGTGATGGTCAGATATAGCCACGCGATGGCTACATCTGGGTATAGGTTCCTACATATAGGAAGCTATCCAGATGTAGGCATGTCGCCTACTTATAGTTAGGCCCACTTAAATGAGCAATGAGATCCCAACAAAGAACATAAGCCCATACGGCTGGTGGGTAGCCACATTAATAGAGCGCTTTGAATTTGATGATGAAGACAGATCAAACGATAAGCGCCGCTGTCGCGCATTTGCAAACACAGTAATCTTCAAAGCAGAAGATCGTGAGAAAGCCTATTTTAAAGCCATCGAATACGGCAACTTAGGAATTGACAATAAAAGCGACTGGTCAGATGGCAAAGGAAGAAAAGGGCGCTGGGTATTTGAAGGCCTATCCAGCTTGCTGCCTATTTATGACGAAATAGATCCTGACGGAACAGAAATTGCCTTTGAAGACAATTCAAATATAAGTGTCAGCAGGGTGAAATCATGGGTTCGCAAAAAGATAGAGCTTGAAGCATTCGACGACTCAACGGATTAAGCCTAACAATGCGCTCAACTATCGCTCACTCCGTTCGCTGGACAGCCAAAAGCTACGCTTTTGTCTGCCCGTTAGCTTAATCGTTAGGCACATATGGAACAAACCCGAACCGACACAATATCCACTGACAACCCCAGCACGTTGCCGACGTACTCGCCAACTACGGGTCCGAAACTTTGGAAAATTTTCTGGCTGGCATATGTCGCGCCAGTGGTAGCTTGGCATGTAGTTCTTAACTACATGTACTACTCGCAGGCTTTTATTAGCACCATGATCTCAGCTGTGGAAATCACGGGCCTGCCCCCTAAAAAAGCAATATGGCTGTCAATCATTGCACCGCTATATTGCTACAGCATATTTTGCTGGTATTTGGTCTGGAAGCACGCAAGAAATACAAACATAAACATATGGGGTCATATTGCGAGGCTAGTTACGCTAGTGCATATGCTATGGTACGCATCAAAAGCCATCAGCACTTGGGCAGGTGCCTAACAATGCGCTCAACTATCGCTCACTCCGTTCACTGGACGTCAAAAAGCTACGCTTGTTGTCACCCGCCAGCTTAACCGTAGGCCTTCTAGATGAATAAATATATTTTCCGCTTCTTATTTATATTGGCAGCCTGCCCTAGCGCTCAAGCAGAGAGCAGCAAACATGAAAATTTCAAAGTCATTTCATTCTCTCAAGGGGAAATGAGAGAAATAGATGGGAATTGGGCGATTTACAAAGAGAACGAAGAACTAACATACAAAGCAAACGGGATATGCATTTTTAATAATAAGGCCATACCCTGCATGTGGTACGGGTATCTTTTAGAGTACGACTCATTTGGACGGGACGTAAATTTAATCTGCAACGACCACCAGGATTCACCCACTGACTTTGGCAATCCTAGCGAACTAATTGAGAAGAATGCTAAAGAATTTAGCTACACGATCCCGCTAAAGGGGACTGAAAGAACCTTCATTAACCTTCAGTACACCTCTGCTGGAGGCACAAATAAAATAACCAGATCTGCGACTACTTGCTCCGTGGACGGGAAGCCGGTTCTAAAATTTAAACAGAGTATCGTAATGGAGCGCCGTGTAAAAATCTAACAAGTCGTTCAGTAAACGACGCCACGCACTGTCGCTTAACTCTAGCGCTGATCTCCATTAGCTTAGCTGCCATATCGAAACCAGACGGTCGAGTCTGAGCAAAAATTGAGACTTACCAAATAGCAGCGGCAGGACAACTGGCTCTAAACTCGCTTCGGTTAAACCAGCAACAACACACAAATCCTAATCAGAAGATTTCTCCACATTCGAGACCTCCACGTAGAGCCAAGCAGCAAGGAGCGCCGCCATGACCATTCTCATATATGCAGCAATCGGACTAGCCCTCTTCATTATCGTCCGCACCTACACCTCCATGAAAATCCAGAGTCTGCGCGCTAAAGGGCTATATCCAGAGCCTGGCCAGGCAACAATGCAGCATGTTGTGAATCTAGTTAGCGCCGGCAACAAGCCTTTTGCTATCAAGGTTTATCGAGAAATTCACGGAGCAAGCCTGAAACAAGCCAAAGAAGCCGTTGAAAAACTAGCCAGCACGACATAATCGCCAATTCGAAATTTCGCACCAGCCATCATCCAACGACCACAGAAAAGGAATACTTCGTGAAATCTATTACTTCGGTAATTCTTACAGTCCTGATTTCGTTCAGCGCCAATGTCTTGGCCGCCGAGGACTACGATGGCATACCCGAAAATTTCATAAAGCTAATTGCAGCCAAGAAAATCCCAGAAGCAATTGACAGCCTGTACCCCAACGAAGGTTACTGGAGCACTCCGCAGGGAATTGCCGAGAAAGCCAATATTTCTGCAAAGTTCGTGAAATTCGGAGACTATCGCTTTCACCAGCTGCTTTCTGAGAAAAGCATCGTCGACGACCGCTACGTGACCCTCAGTTACTTCGTTGGCTTTCAAAACAAGCCTGAGTTCTTCTCAATCACCCTGTACAAACCTGAAAACTCATGGACAGCAAGAGAGTTCAATTTCGGCGGCACTCCCGAGGAAACAAAGAACTTTAGCCTTCCGAAATAGCGCTGCCCTGCCATCGAGATACGGCTGCATGCCTAATCAGACCTTTCAAGGGCACAACCCTGCAGTCCGCACAGCCGGACAAGTTCATGATTGCTATCAGCCGTATACCGACAGCACTGCTTCCCCCTTGATGATCCGCCTACCGTAAGGCAGGCGACATCTTCCGCTGAAACGTCGCCGCCCCCCTCACACCGCCCAACGCAGCAGCACCGCCCGATAAAAGCCGTTCGAGCACCCAAGCCTGTTTGGCTTTCTATACTCAATTTCTATTCGGCTCGATGAGACTCCCGGATTGCGCACACGTCTCTGCATGCTGGCGCTGCTTGTCTGCATCTCCGCCCGGGCCGAACCTCGGGAGGTCGAGATTTACATGGCGGAAGCTGCGCCCCTGACGATGATCAGCGGTGTTCGCCATGGGCTTATCGGGGATGTTGCCTTCGCGGTGCTAGAGCGCGCCGGATACCGCGCGGTAGTGCGCAACGCTCCCTTGCTGCGTGCGCAGAAGCGCGTAATGGAGGGACGCAATGTACTGATTACCCCGCTCTCGCGTACTCCTGAGCGGGAGTCCCGATTCACTTGGGCGGTCAATGTTCTGCCGTTGCAACGCGCCTTCTTCACCCTGGACGAGCCTGTGACCAGTCTCGAAGCAGCCAAGCGCTACAGAGTCATCGCGGTGGGAACAGGCACTGCGCAGGTGGAGATACTGCGCGCTAACGGCTTTCGCGAAGACCAGCTGCATTCGTTGCGGTTAGGAGAAAGCCCGGTACAACTGCTGCGAATCGGGCGCGTGGATGCCTGGTTCACCACCATCCCCGAGGGCCGCCATGACTGGGATGGTGGCCCGGCCTTGCGCATGAGCCCGCCCCTGGCTGCGACCGATATGTACATCGGCTGCTCACTGGATTGTGACCCTGTGCTGGTACAGGCCTTGCGCAAGGCTATCGAATCGATGCGTGCGGACGGCAGCCTGCAGCGCATGATAGAGGTCTACCTGCCGCCACCACCCTAGTGCGGCAGGGACAAACGTCAGATCCCTTGGCGCCCCGGATCTTCTGGTGCGCTTTCCTCTTCGATCTCCTCCAGCTTGAGCTCCATGGCCCAGTTGGCGGGTGCCGCTGCTGGTGCAGGCGCTGGGGCGGCCGGCGCTGCTGGGGCGGCACTGGCGGCCGGTGCGGCATTGGCCGGGTTGTCGCGATACAGCTTGAGCTTGAGGCGCACGTTGTTGGCCGAGTCGGCGTTCTTCACCGCCTCCTCTTCGTCGATGGCGCCCTCGTGCACCAGGTCGATCAGGGCCTGGTCGAAGGTCTGCATGCCGAGGTTCTTCGACTTCTCCATGATCTCCTTGAGCTCGGAGAACTCGTTGCGCTTGATCAGGTCGCGGATGGTCGGCGTGCCGAGCATCACTTCCACGGCAGCGCGACGCTTGCCGTCAACGGTCTTGACCAGGCGCTGGGAGACGAACGCCTTGAGGTTGTTGCCGAGGTCGTTGAGCAGTTGCGGGCGACGCTCCTCGGGGAAGAAGTTGATGATGCGATCCAGCGCCTGGTTGGCGTTGTTGGCGTGCAGGGTGGAGATCGCCAGGTGGCCGGTGTCGGCGAAGGCCAGGGCATGCTCCATGGTCTCGCGGTCGCGGATCTCGCCGATCAGGATCACGTCCGGCGCCTGGCGCAGGGTGTTCTTCAGCGCGGCGTGGAAGCTGCGGGTGTCCACCCCCACCTCGCGCTGGTTGATGATCGACTTCTTGTGCCGGTGCACGTATTCCACCGGGTCTTCGATGGTGATGATGTGGCCGCCGCTGTTGCGGTTGCGGTAGTCGATCAGCGCCGCCAGGGAGGTCGACTTGCCGGAGCCGGTGCCGCCGACGAACAGCACCAGGCCGCGCTTCTCCATGATGGTTTTGAGCAGCACTTCCGGCAGCTTGAGGTCTTCGAACTTGGGGATTTCCATCTTGATGTTGCGCGCGACGATGGACACCTCGTTGCGCTGCTTGAAGATGTTGATGCGGAAGCGGCCGACATTGGGCACCGACATCGCCAGGTTCATCTCCAGTTCCTTGTCGAAGTCGGCGCGCTGCTGCTCGTCCATCACGCTGGCGGCGATGGCGGCCACGTCGCCGGGCTTGAGCGGCTCGGCGCTGAGCGGCTTGAGCACGCCGTTGAACTTGGCACAGGGCGGCGCACCGGTGGACAGGTAGAGATCGGAACCATCCTGGCTGGACAGGATTTTCAGCATTGCGGTGAGATCCATGGCGGCGCTTCCATCATTCGAGACTTAACAAAATAGGCCAGGATTAGCGGCGCTTCCGCGCTGTATCAAGCCTGAAAAATGACGTCATTCTGATGGCGCAACGAATGCTGGCACAATAGCGGCCTGGTAGAAATGCGGAGCCCGTCGTGCTCGGGCTCCTGTGAGCGTGCCGCCATGAACCGCTAGCGGTTCAGCTCATACGCACACATGTTGACCGTGGTGGCCAGGTTCAGCGACTCGATGGCGCCACTGCCGGGGATGGTGAACGCCTGGGCGCCCAGTTCCAGCAGTTGCTCGCGGGGCACGCCGCGGGCTTCGTTGCCGAACAGGTAGCAATCGAAAGCCTTGAAGCCGGCGGACTGTACCGGCTCGCCTGTCATGTCCAGGCAGGCGATGCGTGGGAAGCGCGCGCGCAGGGAGTCCAGCGCCACATCCAGCTCCAGGGGCGCATGGAAGATGGCGCCCATGCTGGAGCGCACCACCTTGGGATTGTACGGGTCGACACTGCCGGGGCTGAGCAGGCAGCGGAAGCCGCCGAACCAGGACAGGGTGCGCAGGATGGTGCCGAGATTGCCCGGATCCTGGATCTCGTGCAGGTAGATGACCCGCTCACCCGCGGCAGCAGCCGGCGCGGCTGGCGCGGCTGGCGCCGGCATCGGTACCACGGCGATGATGCCCTGCGGCGTCTGGGTATCGGCGATCTGCGCCATCTGCCGGTCGCTGATCACCTGGGTCTTGAACGGGCTCTGCCAGTGCTCATAGGCGGCAGTCACATACAGTTGGCTGCACTGCAGCTGCGGATTGTGCAGCGCCGCCTTCTGCAGCTCCAGTACCAGGTGCTCGCCTTCCACCAGGAAGTGGCCGAACTCGGCGCGGTACTTCTTCTGCTGCAGCTTCTTGATGTCGTCGAGCTTCATCAGCTGCCCTGCCCGGCCAGCAGCGACTTGGCCACCGCCTCGGCCACCTTGATGCCGTCCACCCCCGCCGAGAGGATGCCGCCGGCATAACCGGCGCCCTCGCCGGCCGGATACAGGCCCTTGAGGTTGAGGCTCTGCAGGCTCTCGTTGTCGCGGGTGATGCGCACCGGGGAACTGGTACGGGTCTCGATGCCGGTGAGCACCGCGTCATCGCGATCGAAGCCGCGAATCTGCTTGCCGAAGGCTGGCAGCGCCTCGCGGATGGCCTCGATGGCGTATTCCGGCAGCGACGGCGCCAGGTCACCCAGGCGCACGCCGGGCTTGTACGAAGGCTCCACCTCGCCAAACTCGCTCGACGGCTTGCCGCGAATAAAGTCGCCGACCAGCTGCGCCGGGGCGCAGTAGTCGCGGCCGCCCAGCTCGTAGGCACGCGATTCCAGGCGCTCCTGGAACTCCACGCCGGCCAGCGGGCCGCCAGGGAAATCCTGCTCCGGGTTGATGCCGACGACGATGCCGGCGTTGGCGTTGCGCTCGTTGCGCGAGTATTGGCTCATGCCGTTGGTGACCACCCGCTCCGGTTCGGAGGTGGCGGCCACCACGGTGCCACCCGGGCACATGCAGAAGCTGTACACGGCGCGGCCGTTCTTGGCGTGGTGCACCAGCTTGTAGTCGGCGGCGCCCAGCTCCGGATGGCCGGCGTACTTGCCCAGGCGGGCCTGGTCGATCAGCGACTGCGGGTGCTCGATGCGGAAACCAATGGCAAAGGGCTTGGCCTCGATGAACACATTCTGCCGATGCAGCATGCGGAAGGTGTCGCGCGAGCTGTGGCCCAGCGCCAGCACCACGTGGCGGCTGCGGATGGTCTCGCCACTAGCCAGCACCACGCCTTCGAGCTGGCCGTCGTCGATCACCAGGTCGCTGACCTTGCTCTCGAAGCGCACCTCGCCGCCGAGGGCGATGATCTCTTCGCGCATGGCGGCGACCACGCCGGTGAGACGGAAGGTGCCGATGTGCGGCTTGCTGACGTACATGATCTCTTCCGGCGCACCGGCGCGGACGAACTCGTGCATCACCTTGCGCCCGTAGAACTTCGGATCCTTGATCTGGCTGTACAGCTTGCCGTCGGAGAACAGACCCGCACCGCCCTCGCCGAACTGCACGTTGGACTCCGGGGTCAGGGTCTTCTTGCGCCACAGCGCCCAGGTGTCCTTGGTGCGCCGGCGCACATCCTTGCCGCGCTCCAGCACGATCGGCTTGAAACCCATCTGCGCCAGCAGCAGCGCGGCGAACAGGCCGCAGGGGCCGAAACCGACCACCAGCGGGCGCTCGCTCAAGCCGGCCGGGGCCTGGCCGACCGGGTAGTAGGTGGTGTCCGGAGCCGGGCGGATGTGCTGGTCATCGGCGAAACGCGCCAGGATGGCCGCCTCGTCGCGGACTTCCAGATCGATGATGTAGATGAACAGGATGACGCTGTTCTTCTTTCGCGCATCGTAGCTGCGCTTGAAGATGGTGAAGTTCAGCAGGTCGGCGGCGCCGATCCCCAGGCGCTTAAGGATGGCCTGGCGCAGTTCATCGGCAGAGTGATCGAGGGGCAGAGACAGTTCGTTGATGCGAATCATGGCGGTAATCCTGGCCGGTGACTCCGGCAAAGGAAGCAACAGAAGAGAGGGTAAGTGGCGAATTGTAGCCGCCGCAGCCGCCCCCTGTCAGGCCTGAGCAGCAGGCGCCGCGCCCCGCGGATTTAACCTGGGCGCTGTTATCGGCTTATAATTGCCGCCACTTTGCGCACTCTGCCCCTGCATGGGCCGCGCATCTCACCGATTTTCCGTGCCTGGCCCCCTCATGAAACGCTCCAAAAGCAGCAGCCGCTGGCTGAACGAACACGTCAACGACCCCTACGTCAAACGCGCACAAAAGGACGGCCTGCGCTCCCGCGCCAGCTACAAGCTGATGGAGCTGAACGAGAAGGACAAGCTGATCCGCCCCGGCATGCTGATCATGGATCTGGGCTCGGCCCCGGGCGGCTGGTCGCAGGTGGCCGGCAAGCTGGTCGGCGAAAAGGGCCGGGTCATCGCCACCGACATCCTGCCGATGGACCCGCTGGACAACGTCGACTTCATCCAGGGCGACTTCACCAGCGACGCCGTGTTCCAGCAGTTGCTCGACAAGCTCGATGGCCGGCTGCCCGACCTGATCATCTCCGACATCGCGCCCAACATCAGCGGTGTTGCGGTAGCCGACCAGGCCGCCTCGATGTACCTGGTCGAACTCACCCTCGACATGGTGCGCCAGGTGCTCAAGCCCGGCGGCAACTATGCGGTCAAGGTCTTCCAGGGCGAAGGCTCTGCCGAGTTCCTCAAGGACGTGCGCAGCTCGTTCGAGAAGGTGTCGATCCGCAAACCGGAAGCCTCGCGCCCCCGCTCGCGCGAAGTCTATCTGGTGGCGAAAGGCTTCAAGGGCTAAGAATTCATGGCAAAGGCAATGGCCCGCCACATCCTGGTCAAGACCGAGGCCGAAGCGGCCGCGCTGAAGAAGCGCATCGCCGCCGGCGAAGCCTTCGATGTGCTGGCGAAGAAGTACTCCACCTGCCCGTCCGGCAAGAAAGGCGGCGACCTGGGCGAAGTGCGCCCGGGGCAGATGGTGCGCGCCGTCGATCAGGTGATTTTCAAGAAGGCCCTGCGCGAAGTGCACGGCCCGGTGAAGACCCAATTCGGCTACCACCTGATCCAGGTGTTCTACCGCGACTGAGCCTCTGTTGCGACAGCTGTACCGGGTATTTGCCCCGCAGCCGCACCAACAAATCCACCCCCTACGAAATGACCGGAGCCCGCCAGGGCCCCGGCCCGTGGCTTAGAGGCCAGCCAGTTTCAGGCAGTTGGCCTGCTGGCGGTTGACCCTGAGCGGGCTGGTTTCGAACAGGCTGCTCAGGCCGAGCAGCTGGTTGACCTCGTCCAGGTGGTTCATCCGGTAGTTGTCGCGAATCACCCTGCCCATGTGCGAGCGGCAATGCTCGGCGAATCCAGCGTTGGCCACCCCGGAAGCGAACGCCAGCGAGGTGGCCGTGGTGATCAGATCCATCGGATCGAGCACGTTGGTCGTCGACGCAACCAGATCCGGACGTACAACCGCCACGTTACGGACAACGCCCGCCAGCATGGCCGTCCGGCACGAGAAGCAGCGCGCAGCGCGCTAAACCGTTACAATCGCGCCCTTTTGCGCAGCCGCGCCCCGCTCCCAGGATTTAAAGCCGTGATCTCTACCGCCAACATCACCATGCAGTTCGGCGCCAAGCCGCTGTTCGAGAACGTTTCCGTCAAGTTCGGCAACGGCAACCGCTACGGCCTGATCGGCGCCAACGGCTGCGGCAAGTCGACCTTCATGAAGATTCTCGGCGGCGATCTGGAACCTTCCGCCGGCCAGGTGATGCTCGAGCCGAACGTGCGTCTGGGCAAGCTGCGCCAGGATCAGTTCGCCTACGAAGAATTCAACGTGATCGACACCGTGATCATGGGCCACGAGGAGCTGTGGAAGGTCAAGGCCGAGCGCGACCGCATCTACTCGCTGCCGGAAATGAGCGAAGAAGACGGCATGAAGGTCGGTGAGCTGGAGGGCGAGTTCGCCGAGATGGACGGCTACACCGCCGAGTCCCGTGCCGGCGAGCTGCTGCTCGGCCTGGGCATTCCGCTGGAACAGCACTTCGGCCCCATGAGCGAAGTCGCACCCGGCTGGAAGCTGCGCGTGCTGCTGGCCCAGGCGCTGTTCTCCGATCCGGAAGTGCTGCTGCTGGACGAACCCACCAACCACCTGGACATCAACACCATCCGTTGGCTGGAAAACATCCTCACGGCGCGTAACAGCACCATGATCATCATTTCCCACGACCGTCACTTCCTCAACTCGGTCTGCACCCACATGGCCGACCTGGACTACGGCGAGCTGCGCCTGTTCCCCGGCAACTACGACGAGTACATGACCGCCGCCACCCAGTCGCGCGAGCAGCTGCTGGCCGACAACGCCAAGAAGAAAGCGCAGATCGCCGAGCTGCAGACCTTCGTCAGCCGCTTCTCGGCCAACGCCTCCAAGGCCAAGCAGGCCACTTCGCGCGCCAAGCAGATCGACAAGATCCAGCTGGCCGAGGTCAAGCCGTCCAGCCGCGTCAGCCCGTTCATCCGCTTCGACCAGAACAAGAAGCTGCACCGCCAGGCCGTGACCATCGAGAAGGTATCCAAGGCCTTCGACGACAAGGTGCTGTTCAAGAACTTCAGTTTCACTGTCGAAGCCGGCGAGCGCGTAGCCATCATCGGCCCCAACGGCATCGGCAAGACCACCCTGCTGCGCACCCTGGTCGGCGAGATGACCCCGGACGCTGGCGCGGTGAAATGGACCGACAGCGCCGAGGTAGGCTATTACGCCCAGGATCATGCCCACGATTTCGAGGCCGATGACACCCTGTTCGAATGGATGGGCCAGTGGACTCAGGGCGAGCAGAACATCCGCGCCGCTCTTGGCCGCATGCTGTTCTCCTCCGATGAAATCCAGAAGTCGGTCAAGGTGCTCTCCGGTGGTGAACAGGGCCGCATGCTGTTCGGCAAACTGGCCTGCCAGAAGCCCAACGTGCTGCTGATGGACGAACCGACCAACCACCTGGATATGGAATCCATCGAGGCGCTCAACCTGGCGCTGGAGAACTACCCGGGCACGCTGATCTTCGTCAGCCACGACCGCGAGTTCGTCAGTTCCCTGGCCACCCGCATCATCGAGCTGTCGGATAACGGCGTGACCGATTTCTCCGGTACCTACGATGACTACCTGCGCAGCCAGGGCGTTATTGTCTGACCCGCTCTGCTCCCCTCTCCCAGAGGGAGAGGGAGAAAAAAGGCATCCCTCGGGATGCCTTTTTCGTTCCGCCCCCCACCTTCAGTGCCCGCCAAGATAGGCATTGCGCACCTCCTGGTTGCCCAGCAGCTCTTCGCCGGTACCGCTCAGGCGGATTTCGCCGGTGACCATCACGTAGGCACGATCCGACAGGCGCAGCGCGTGGTTGGCGTTCTGCTCCACCAGGAAGATGGTCATGCCACTCTTGGCCAGCTCACGCAGGGTCTGGAAGATCTGTTTGACCACGATTGGCGCCAGACCCAGCGACGGTTCGTCGAGCAGCAGCAGCTTGGGCCGGCTCATCAGCGCACGGGCGATGGCGAGCATCTGCTGCTCGCCGCCGGACATGGTCATGGCGCGCTGATTGCGCCGCTCCTTGAGGCGCGGGAACAGCTCGAACATGCGCTGCATGTCTTCCTCGGCATGGGCGGTGCCGATCGGGATGGTGCCCATCAGCAGGTTCTCTTCCACGCTCATGTCGGGGAACACCCGGCGCCCCTCCGGCGACTGGGCCACGCCGTTGGAAGCGACGTAGTGCGCCGACTTGTGAGTGATGTCGGTGCCACGAAACAGGATCTGCCCGGCCGAGGCGCGCGGCTGGCCGAAGATCGACATCAGCAGCGTCGACTTGCCCGCGCCGTTGGAGCCGATCAGGCTCACCGTCTCGCCTTCGTTGATGTGCAGGCTGACCTTCTTCAGCGCCTGGATCACCCCATAGTGGACGTCGACATCCTTCAGTTCGAGGATCGGCTCGCTCATGCCAGCTCCTCCTCGTCGGCGCCCAGGTAGGCGGCGATCACTTTCGGATCGTGACGGATCTCGGCCGGCCCGCCCTCGGCGATTACCACGCCGTGGTCAAGCACGACGATGTGGTCGGAAATGCTCATCACCATGCCCATGTCGTGTTCGATCAGCAGTACGGTCATCTCGTGCTCGTCGCGCAGTTTGCGGATGATCGCGCTCAAGGCTTCGGTTTCCGCCGGGTTGAGGCCGGCGGCCGGCTCGTCCAGGCAGATCAGCTGCGGCCGCGTGCACATGGCCCGGGCAATCTCCAGGCGGCGCTGCTGGCCGTAGGACAGCTCGCCGGCCAGGCGGTTGGCGCAGTCCACCAGATCCACCACTTCCAACCAGTAGAAGGCATGGTTGAGCGCATCCTCCTCGGCCTTGCGAAAGCCCGGGGTGTTGAACACGCCGGCCAACAGGCTGCGGTTGACCCACATGTGCTGGGCCACCAGCAGGTTCTCCACCACGGACATTTCCTTAAACAGGCGGATGTTCTGGAAGGTGCGGGCCAGACCGGCGCGGTTGACCAGGTGGGTGCCGCCGAACATCTTGTACCAGATGCGGCTGGCCAGGGTCGCCGGGCCACGAAGTCGCTCGGCTGAAACGGCTCGCCGAGCACCTTGATCACGTCGGTGACGGTACCGCGGGCATGCAGCTTGATGCTGCCGCCGGTGGCCGAATAGAAGCCGGTCAGGCAATTGAACACCGTGGTCTTGCCGGCGCCGTTGGGGCCGATCAGCGCCGAGATCGAGTGGCGTTTGACCTGCAGACTGACGTCGTTGAGCGCCTTGATGCCACCGAAGTGCATCATCAGGTTATCGACCGTGAGAATCATCTCGTCGCTCATGGCGCCACTCCTTTGCGCGGGGTGACACCGGTACGGCTGATGCGGATCAGCCCGCGCGGGCGCCAGATCATCATCAGCACCATGAGCATGCCGAACAGCAGCACCCGGTAGTCGGCGAAGCTGCGCAGCAGCTCCGGCGCCACGGTCAGCACGAAGGCGGCGATCACCACACCGACCGTCGAGCCCATGCCGCCGAGCACGACGATGGCAAGGATCAGCGCCGACTCGAAGAAGGTGAAGGACGACGGGTTGACGAAGCCCTGATAGCTGGCGAAGAACACCCCGGCCAGGCCGGCGGTGGAGGCGCCGATCATGAACGCCGAGAGCTTCACCAGCACATGATTGAGGCCCATGGCGCGGCAGGCGATCTCATCCTCGCGCAGCGCTTCCCAGGCGCGGCCGACCGGCATGCGGGTCAGGCGGTGCTTGATGTACAGCACCAGCATCACCACCAGGAACAGCACCACGTAGATGAACAGGAACTTCAGGTTGGGGTTGTAGGCCACGCCGAAGAACTCGTGGAACGGCACCCCACCGTCCTTGGCCCGGCGACCGAACTCCAGGCCGAAGAAGGTCGGCGACGGTACCGACATGCCGTTCGGCCCGCCGGTGAAGCTCAGCCAGTTGTTGAGGATCAGGCGGATGATTTCGCCGAAGCCGAGGGTGACGATGGCCAGGTAGTCGCCGTGCATGCGCAGCACCGGGAAGCCCAGCAGCGCCCCCGCCACTGCCGCCAGCAGGGCCGCCAGCGGCAGCACCGTCCAGAAGCCCAGGCCGAGGTACTGGTAGCCCAGCGCCAGGCCGTAGGCTCCGATGGCGTAGAAGGCCACGTAGCCAAGGTCGAGCAGGCCGGCCAGGCCGACCACTATGTTCAGGCCCAGGCCCAGCAGCACGTAGATCAGGCCGAGAATGACCACGGTAAGCAAATACTTGCTGGCAAAGAACGGGAAGATCAGCGCCGCCACCAGCAGCAGCGGGATGATCCAGCGCAGCCGCGACTGGTAGTCCGGCGGCAGCACGTGCACGCCCGAACCGTTGCTCTCGAAACGCGCCAGCAGCGCGGCACCGCTGCCACTCTGCAGGTACAGGCTGAGCAGCAGGCGACCGAGCATGACGATGCCGATCACCACGGCGAGGCGTTGTGGCTGCAGCTTGAAGCTGTAGCCGTCGAGCACCACGCCGACTATGGGGCCGAACACGATCAGGGCGATCAGCCCGGCGAGCACGGCATCCAGCAGACTCTTTTTCAGATCCAGGCCTTGTTTGACTGCAGACATGGATTACACCTTGGCAACCTGGGGGCGTCCCAGGAGTCCTTGCGGTCGGAAAATCAGGATCGACACCAGCAGCGCGAAGCTGAACACGTCCTTGTAGTCGGTGTTGACCATGCCGGAGAACTGCGCCTCGGCCACGCCAAGGATCAGCCCGCCAAGCATCGCCCCCGGCAGCGAACCGATGCCGCCGAGCACCGCGGCGGTGAAGGCCTTGATGCCGATGACGAAGCCGGCATAGAAGTCGAAGGTGCCGTAGTTCATGGTGATCAGCACGCCGGCCAGTGCGGCCATGGCAGCGCCGATGACGAACACATAGGAAATCACCCGGTCGGTGTTGATGCCGAGGATCGAGGCCATCTTGCGATCCTGCTGGGTGGCGCGGCACATGCGGCCGAGCTTGGTGCGCTGGATGATGTAGGTGAGCAGGCCCATGCCGACGAAGGCGGCAACCAGGATGAACACCTTGGTGTAGGTCAGCTGCACGAAGCCCTCGCCGACATGGAAGCGGAAGGAGCCGTCGAGCAGGGTCGGTACGCCCTGCTGGCGCGCACCCTGGCTGATCTGCACGTAGTTTTGCAGGATCAGCGACATGCCGATGGCGCTGATCAGCGGCGCCAGGCGCGTGGAGTTGCGCAGCGGCTTGTAGGCAATGCGCTCGATCACCCAGCCATACATGCCGGTGACGAAGATGGTGAACAGCAGCGTGCCGAGAATCAGCAGCGGAAAGGATTCGAGGCCGAAGAAGGCCAGTAGCGCCAGGGTGATGGCCGACAGGTAGGCGGAGATCATGTACACCTCGCCGTGGGCGAAGTTGATCATGCCGATGATGCCGTAAACCATGGTGTAGCCGATGGCGATCAGGCCATAGACCGCGCCGAGGGTCAGGCCGTTGATCATTTGCTGCAGGAAGATGCCGTCCATGAAGTAATTCTCACAGGCGTGGACAAGATGGGCAGGAGCAACAGCCGCCGCGTTGGCAGACCGACCTCAGCTCCTGTCCGGCAGACGCAGCGCCCGGCCCGCCTGAGCGAGCCGGGCGTGCGCGTGGATCACGGCAGCTGGTGGTACTTGCCCTTGTCGTCCCACTCGTACATCACGTAGTCGGAGACTTTCAGGTCGCCCTTCTCGGTCCAAGACTTCTTGCCCATCACGGTGGCCACGTCATGGGACTTCAGCCAGGCACTGGCCTTGGCCCCGTCGGTGCTGCCGGCGCCGGTGAAGGCAGCGGCCAGAGCCTGTACCGAGGCGTAGGCATACAGGGTGTAGCCCTGGGGCTCGAAGCCACCGGCGCGGAACTTCTCGATCACCGCCTTGCCGTCAGCAATCAGCCGCGGGTCGGCACCGAAGGTCATCAGCACGCCCTTGGTGTACTGCGGGCCGCCGGCGGTGGTGACCAGTTCGTCGGTCACCGCGCAATCACCGGACACGAAGGTGGCGTTGCTGCCCTGCTCGCGCAGCTGGCGTACCAGTGGGCCGGCTTCCGGGTGGCAACCGCCGAAGTAGACCACGTCGGCATCCGCGGCGCGGATCTTGGTGACCAGGGCGTTGAAGTCCTTCTCGCCACGGGTCAGGCCTTCGTACAGCACCGGCTCGAGGCCGCGCTTGGCCAGCTGGGCCTTGGTCGCATCGGCCAGGCCCTGACCGTAGGTGTCCTTGTCGTGGATCACCGCCACTTTCTTGGCCTTGAGGGTATCCACCAGGTAGTCGCCGGCGATGATGCCCTGCTGGTCGTCACGCCCGCACATGCGGAACATGCCGGTCATGCCGCGCTCGGTGATCTGCGGGTTGGTCGAACCGGGGGTGATGGCGATGATGCCCGCCTCGTCGTATACCTCGGAGGCCGGCATGGTCGAGGAGGAGCAGAAGTGACCGACCACCCCCACCGCCTTGTCGGAGTCCACCAGGCGGTTGGCCACGGACACAGCCTGTTTCGGCTCGCAGGCATCGTCCGCCTTGACCAGCTTGATCTTCTCGCCGTTGATCCCGCCGGCGGCGTTGATGTCCTCGGCAGCCTGGGTAGCGCCACGCCAGTACTGCTCGCCGAACGAGGCGTTGGGGCCGGTGTGCGGGCCGGCCACGCCGATGACGACGTCAGCCTGGGCCAGTGAAGAAACGCCCATTGCGGTGGTGACAGCTAGAGCCAGAAAGCCTTTTCTGAAAATCTTCTGCGACATGGGGTGCTCCTAAGGTTTTAGTTGGCAACCAGCAACAGCAAGGCTTATGCCAGTCGCGACCTCAGTAAACCAAGCAGAAAAAACAGAGCCCGTCGGAAAATAAACGGAGAATTTTGAAAGAAAAATTCGCAATTACGACATTGCGAGTTTTCCGCCGTCGGTTATGGACATTTTCTGTACAGCTGCCGCTTTACTTTCGGTAACGGCAATTTTCAGCGAATTTTCCCGCCCCAGTTCAGTGCGAAAAAAGCACCCAATCGCACCAGCAACAGACAGCTACGCCCTCCTCCACGGCAGCCGCCGGTGCGGTGCGCAAAACAAAACGGCGGTGGTCGCTGCTGCGAACCACCGCCGTTGTCTGCAGCCAGTTGCCTTATGCCACGGCGAACAGTTCCTCGATGCGCGCCTGGGCGCCCTTCAGCGCATTGGCGCGCGGCTCCTCGCCGTAGGCCAGGCCTTCAGCGCGGACGATCTCGATATCGGTGATACCGAGGAAGTTCAGCACCTGCACCAGGTACGCCTCATGGGCCTGGCCGCTGGGCTGGCCGGCATGGATACCACCGGCGGTGGATGCGATCACCACCTTCTTGCCACCGGCCAGGCCCTTGGGGCCGTTCTCGTCGTAAGCGAAGGTTTTGCCGGCGACCGCCACGCGGTCGATCCAGGCCTTGAGCTGGGTCGGCACACTGAAGTTGTACATCGGCGCGCCAATCACGATGGCGTCGGCGGCGAGGAATTCGTTGAGGGTGAATTCGGCCAGCTCCACTTCATGTTTCTGCGCCGCATCACGCAGCTCGGCCGGAGTACCGCCGGCTACCAGGCTGGCCGCGGACAGATGGCTCAGGGCATCGCTGGCCAGGTCACGGTAGCTCACCTGGGCGGCCGGTTCGGCGGCCTGCCAGGCCTGTACCAGGCTGCGGCTCAGCTGACGGGAGGCGGATGCATCGCCGAGGATGCTCGAATCGATATGCAGCAGTTTCATGGGACATTCCTCATTGGGGCGATCAGCGGCTCTGACCGGATGAGGTGAATCCTACCCATGACAACAAAAGTCTATTAGTTGGCAAAAATACGATGCACTGTCCTGCATCAAACAACAATTAGCGACCATCCTCACCGGCCGTGCCCAGGTTCTCGGTGAAGAAGCGCGCCGCATCGAGGCTCAGTGCATGGTGAATGGCCGCGCGATCCACGCCTTCCGCGTCTTCGCACAGGTAGGGCAGCAGCTGCGCCATTTCCACCGTGCAGGGCGCCATGAACACGAAGTGCCCGGCCCCTGGCAGCAGGCGGTATTCCGGAGTGAGCGGCAGGCTGCGGCGCAGGGCTCCAGCATTGCGCTGCAACGCCAGCACCTGATCGTGATCACCGCTGTAGAGCAGCACCGGCACCCGCACCTGGGCCAGCTCCTGCTGGTCGAACAGCAAACCCAGCGGCGCCAGCAACAGCAGCGCGGCTACCCGGCGGTCGGCGCTGGCCTGCAGATCCTCGCGATCGCTGCGCAACTCGCCTCGCGTGGCGCAGGCATCGGCATCGTCCGGTACCTGCAGGCAGTAGTCGCGCAGATGCTGCAGACGGGGTTGCGCGCCCGCCAGGATCAGGGCGCTCTCGCCGCCGGCGGAATAGCCGATGACGCCCACCCGCGCACTGTCGAGACTCGCCGCCAGCAACGGATCGGCCGCCGCCGCATCGATTGCCGCCGACAGCTGCAGGGGCCGCCCATACAGGTTGCTCAGGCTGCCCTGGCGGCTCTGATCCTGGTCGTTGTCGCCCGGGTGCACCACCGCCAGTACCACAAAGCCCTGGCGCGCCAGGGCGGTGGCCAGGTCGTGGTGGGCCAGGGGCGAACCGGAATTGCCGTGGGACAGCAGGATCAGCGGGAAGCGGCCCATGGCAATCGGCGCATCACGGGTGGCCGCCACCCGGTACAGACCTAGCGCCGTCTCGCCCGCCGCCAGACTGGCCGGATAGAACACAATGGCCTGCATCGGTTGCTGATCGAGGGGATCGTAAAGCGTCAGGTGGTGCAGGCCGACCGCCCAGCCGCGCGCCAGTACCGCATCGGGAGCGCCGCCCAGGCAGGCGGCCAGCAGCGCCAGTAACAGCAGCCGACAACATCCAGCGTTCACCTCAGCACCCTCCGGTTCCCAGATCACGCCTCGCGCCGCTTGCCCCTCCCTGGCGTGGCGCGGCCGGAGCCCAGCTCCGGCCGCATCAGGTCTTGCATGGATTGCGCCAGAAGCGCCGGCTCAGAACCTGTTCAGGATCTTCTGGACTAGAGCCAGGCAAGGCAAAAACAGGCGAGGAAGCGGAGTTTACGAGTGGTAAATGAGCATTCCGAGCCTGTTTTTAACGCGGCATGGCCGACGGACAAGAGATCGTGGCAGGTTCTCAGACGCTGCCGAGATAATCCATCTTACCCAGGCTCAGGCCATTGTGGCGCAGGATCGCGTAGGCCGTGGTGATGTGGAAATACAGGTTGGGCTGGGAGAAGTTGAGCAGGAAGGTCTGGCCGTCGAAGTTCAACTCGCGCCCCGGCAGCTTGATGGTGACGGTACGGCTCTCGCTGCCGTTGACCTGCTCGGCACTGATGCCTTCGATGAACTTGAGGGTCTTGGCAATGCGCTCCTGCAGCTCGGGGAAGCTGGTCTCGGTATCGGCGAAGCTGGGGATCTCGACCTGGGCCAGACGCGCCACGCAGCCTTTCACCGCGTCGCTGGCGATCTGCACCTGGCGCGCCAGCGGATACATGTCCGGCGCCAGGCGGGCATTGATCAGTACCGCAGGGTCGATGCCCTTGCTCTCGGCAAAAGCTTCCGCCTTGGCCAGGATGTTCGACAGGTTGCCCAGCATGCGGGTGAACACCGGGATGGAAGCCTGGTACATGGACAAGGACATGATGCTGACTCCGTAATAGAGGAAAAGGGGCGCACAGGCGCGTTGCCACGATACACCCGCCAGCACGGCTGCATAGCCGGTACCAGCCGAAACAATGCCCCTTTTACAGCAATAAATGCCATAGTTCGTCCCACTCACAGGACGATGCCATGCAAGACCTCAACGATCTGTTCTACTTCGCCCAAGTGGTCGAACAAGGCGGCTTCACCGCAGCCGGACGCCTGCTGGGCATTCCCAAGTCGCGCCTGTCGCGCCGCATCGCCGAGCTGGAGGAGCGCCTCGGCGTGCGCCTGCTGCAACGCACCACGCGTAAGCTGGCGCTGACCGACGTTGGCGAGCGCTACCTGCGCCATTGCCAGGCCATGCTGCAGGCCGCGGAACAGGCCGAGGAGACCGTCGCCGCGCTGACCAGCGAGCCACGCGGGCGCCTGCGCGTGTCCTGCCCCACCGAGATGGCACGCACCCGCCTGCGCCAGACCGTGGTCAGCTTCCTCGAGCGCTACCCCAAGGTGCAGCTGGAGATCGTCCTCAGCAACCGCCGTATCGACCTGCTCGACGAAGGCATTGATGTCGCCCTGCGCGTGCGCGAAGCGGATGATGAAGACCCCAACCTGATCTGTCGCCAGCTGGTGCCCGCCCGCGCCCTGCTGGTGGCGGCGCCGCAACTGCTCGCCGGCCTGCGCATCGAGACCCCCGATGATCTGGCCCAGCTGCCGGTGCTCGGCGCCCTCTCCAGCGACCGGCGGGTGCATTACCTGCTGCGCGACGCCAAGGGCAACCGGCGCGACATCGCCCTGGAGGCACGCCTGGCCATCGAGGATTTCGAGGTGCGCAAAGCCGCCGCCCTCAAAGGACTGGGCATCTCCATGCTGCCGCAGGCCAACTGCCAGCAGGAACTGGACGACGGCCGCCTGGTACGCCTGCTGCCGGGCTGGGATCTGCCCGGCGGCAACCTGCAGGCGGTCTACACCCACAGGCGCGGCATGCTGCCAGCGGTACGCGCATGGATCGAGCACCTGAGCGAAGCCCTGCGCGATGGTGACCTGCAGCCGGTCTGAGCAGGCTGATAGTTAGCAAGCTTTCTTAATCGCCCGCCACAGGCGATCATGCACGGCAGTCTCACTTTGTTTTCGGCCAGGTTCCGCCATGAGCACGCCCGAGCAGTCTGCGCCAGCCAGAACCCTGCAGATCGTTGCCATCGTCTTCTTCACCTTTATCGGTTTTCTCTGCGTCGGCCTGCCGCTCGCGGTACTGCCCGGCTACGTGCACAACACCCTGGGCTATGGCTCGGTGCTGGCTGGCCTGGTGATCAGCGTGCAGTACCTCGCCACCCTGCTCTCGCGGCCCATGACCGGCACCCTGTGCGACCGCCTCGGGCCCAAGCGCGCGGTGGTCTACGGCCTGCTCGGCTGCGTCGGCAGCGGCCTGCTGACCCTGCTGTCGACCGAATGCCGCGACCTGCCTCTGCTCAGCCTGCTCCTGCTGCTGGGTGGACGCCTGGTGCTGGGCGTGGCCCAGGGGCTGATCGGCACCGGCTCGATCAGCTGGGCCATCGGCCGGGTCGGCGCGGAGAACACCGCCCAGGTGATTTCCTGGAACGGCATCGCGGCCTACGGTGCGATTGCCATCGGCGCCCCGCTGGGGGTGATCCTGGTGGCGCAGCTGGGGCTCTCCAGCATGGGCGGCCTGATCGTCCTGCTCGGCATCGTCGCCCTGCTGCTCAGCCGCCTGCAGCCGGCGGTACCGATCTTCCACGGCAGCCGCCTGCCGTTCCGCCATGTGTTCCTGCGCGTGCTGCCCAACGGCCTGGCGCTGGCCCTCGGCACCATTGGCTACGGCACCCTGGCCACCTTTATCGCCCTGTATTACGCCAGCCGCGGCTGGGACGGCGCCGCCTATGCGCTGACCGCCTTCGGTAGCGCCTTCATCGGTGCGCGCCTGCTGTTCGCCGGCGCGATCAAGCACCACGGCGGCTACCGGGTGGCCATCGCCTGCCTGAGCATCGAGAGCGCCGGCCTGCTGCTGCTCTGGCTGGCCCAGCAGCCGGCGCTGGTACTGTGCGGCGCGGCACTCACCGGCTTCGGTCTGTCGCTGGTCTACCCTGCCCTGGGCGTCGAGGTGATTTCGCGCATTCCCGCCGCCAGCCGCAGCTCGGGGCTGGGCGCCTACGCGATCTTCTTCGACCTGGCGCTGGGCATTGCCGGGCCGCTGATGGGCATGGTGGTCGGTGGCTACGGCTTCAACGCAATCTTCCTGCTCGCCGCCCTGCTCGCCCTTACGGGCCTGCTGATCAGCGCCTACCTGCTGCGCACGGCCCACACCGCCAAGGACATGCCGACATGACTGCCGACCAGATTGCCACCTTCTGCCTGACCCTGCCCGGCGCCCGCGAAGACCTCAAGTGGGGCAGTAACCGGGTGTTCTCGGTGGCCGGCAACAAGATGTTCGCCATCCTCGACTTTCTCGGCGACGGCCTGGCCTTCAAGGTCGGCCCGGAGCTGTTCCTCGGTTTCGTTGATCGCCCCGGCATCCACCCGGCACCTTATCTGGCGCGCGCCCACTGGATCAGCATGGGCACGCCCCTGCCGCTGGGCGACGATGAACTGCGCGAGCTGCTGACCCGCTCGCACCAACTGGTGGTGCGCAAGTTGGCGAAGATCCGTCAGGTGGGGCTGTTGCTCGATCAGTGAGCCAGTAAAGACCCGAGAAAGCGCCCGCCCAACAGCAGGTGATCGACCCAGAACGCCTGGTGGGCCAGGACGATCAGCCAGAACACCAGCTGGAATGACAGCTTGCGCGTCTTGTGGCGGAACACCTGCTGCGCCACCAGTGCACCCGGCCAGCCGCCGAGCAGCTCGGTGATATGCAGGGTGTTTTCCGGGGTGCGCCAGCGGCCCTGCTGCGCGCTGCTCTTGTCGTGCCAGTACTGCACGAAGCTGATCAGGCTGAGCGCGGGGTAGCCCGCCAGTGCCCAGACCAAGCCTGCGCCGAGCAGCTGCAGCGCGCCCCAGAGCGGCAGCACGCACAGCAAGCCGAACAGGACAAGCTTGCCCGGCAGCCCCTGGATGCCCTGAGACGGCTCGCGGCGCGCCGGTGCACGCTTCGGCGACGCGGTCGGCTTGCCTGGCTTTGCGCTGCTGCCCGACTGGGGTTTGCGCCGGATCGCCGGGCGATCCAGGCTCAGGCCCTCGCTGCGCATATGCTCGGCCCGCGGGCGCCCGCGCTCGTCCCGGCCGGCGATGTACAGCACCGTCTGCCCAGGCTGCGGGCGCTGTGCGCCGCGCATCGCCGAGATATGCACGAAAACATCCTCGCCGCCACGCTCGGGGCGGATGAAGCCGAAACCCTTGTCGTCGTTCCAGCTACGCAATACACCACGCTGCTCCATGGCCGGCAAGCTCCGTCAGCCCTGCACCGTGCTCCAGTCGATCAGCCCCAGCTGCCAGGTGGCCAGGATCAGCAGGCCGAAGCCGATGCGGTACCAGGCGAACACCGCGTAGCTGTGGTTGGCGATGAACTTGAGCAGGGCCTTGACCGCCAGCATGGCGAACAGGAAGGACACCACGAAGCCGATGGCGAACACCGGCAGGTCGCCGGGCTGGAACAGCTCGCGGTACTTGTAGCCGGAATACACCGCGGCGCCGACCATGGTCGGCATCGCCAGGTAGAAGGAGAACTCGGTGGCGGCGCGGCGCGACAGGCCGAACAGCAGGCCGCCGATGATGGTCGAGGCCGAGCGCGAGGTACCGGGGATCATCGCCAGGCACTGGGCACAGCCGATCTTCAGCGCTTCCTTCCAGGTCATCTGTTCCACTTCCTCGACCGTCACCTCATGCTGACGCTGCTCGGCCCAGAGGATCACCACCCCGCCGATCACCAGGGCCAGGGCCACGGTGATGGGGTTGAACAGGTAGTGGTGAATCTGGTCGGCGAACGCCACGCCCAGCGCCACTGCCGGCAGGAAGGCGATCAGCAGGTTGGCGGTGAAGCGCTGCGCCTCGCGCTGGCGTGGCACGTTGAACAGCACTTCGAGGATCTTGCGCCGGAATTCCCAGACCACCGCCAGGATGGCACCCAGCTGGATGATGATGTTGAAGGCATTGGCGCGGTCGCCGCCGAAACCGATCAGATCCGCGACTATGATCTGGTGACCGGTGCTGGAAATCGGCAGGAACTCGGTCAGACCTTCGACAACACCCAGAATCAATGCCTGCAGGGCACTCCACACATCCATGAACGAACCTCGGGACTGGCCTTTGCGCGCGGCGGGCCGATAGCTAGAGAAGCGTCTGCCCAGGCAGACGGAAAAAATGGCTCCGAATCCTACCAGAGGAGACCGCCGGGCGCTGCCCTGCCAATGCCTGATTGCACAGCTTCTAGACTGCCTATTAGCTGACGGCGAAAAGCCACTACAAGAACAAGTTCCAGGAGTCCTTGTTGCCATGAATAGCCTGCGTAGCCTGCCCATCAGCCGTCGTCTGTGGCTGATCCTGTTCAGTTCCATCGTCATGTTGCTGGCTCTCAGCGGCCTGATGCTGAAACAGATCCACGGTGATCTGTATGCCGCCAAAGCACTGAAGACCCAGCAGGTGGTGGAAACCGCCAGTGGCGTGCTGCGCCATTACCAGGGCCTGGAAAGCGCCGGCACCCTCAGCCGCGAGGAAGCGCAGAAACAGGCGATGCAGGTGATCCGCGGCATGCGCTACGACCAGGACGACTACTTCTGGATCAACGACCTGGGCCCGGTGATGATCATGCACCCGACCAATCCCAAGCTCGAAGGCCAGGATCTGTCCGGGCTGAAGGATCCGGACGGCAAGTTCCTCTTCAATGAGATGGTCAAGGTGGCGAAGCAGAGCGGCGCCGGCCTGGTCGACTATCGCTGGCCCAAGCCCGGCTCCGCCGACCCGGTACCCAAGGTTTCCTATATCGAGCTGTTCCAGCCCTGGGGCTGGATCCTCGGTTCGGGCATCTATATCGACGACATGCAGGCCGAGTTCCGCGAGCAGGCCCTGCGCGCCCTGGGCATCCTGGTGGTGATTAGCGTGCTGCTGGCCGGCCTGGTCATCCTCATCGCCCGCAGCATCGCCCGGCCGCTGGACGAAGCGGTCAGCGCCATGGCCAACATCGCCAGCGGCGAAGCCGACCTGACACGCAACCTGGACAACCATGGGCGCGACGAGCTGACCGCCCTGGCCAGCCACTTCAATGGTTTTACCGACAAGCTGCGCGGGGTCATCGGCCAGTCCCTGCAGGCCGCCGGCACCCTCGACCAGGCCTCGCAGTCGCTGGGCGAGATCGCCAGCAACGCCCAGCGCCACAGCCAGCAGCAGTCGCAGCAGATGGAACTGGTGGCCACCGCCATCAACGAGGTGTCCTACGCCGTGCAGGATGTGGCGAAGAACGCCGAGCACGCCGCCAACGAAGTGCGCCAGGCCGAGCAGCAGGCCCTGCAGGGCCAGCAGAACATCGACAGCAGCCTGCGCCAGATCGACCAGCTGTCCGAGACCATCAGCCAGGCCGTCGAAGTGATCCGCACCCTGGCCCAGGAGAGCACGCAGATCGGCAGCGTGCTGGAAGTAATCCGCGCCATCGCCGAGCAGACCAACTTGCTGGCCCTCAACGCCGCCATCGAAGCGGCCCGCGCCGGCGAACAGGGTCGTGGCTTTGCCGTGGTGGCCGACGAGGTACGCCTGCTGGCCCAGCGCACCCAGCAGTCCACCGCCGAGATCCAGACCATGATCGAGCGCCTGCAGGGCAACTCCGAAGCCGCGGTGAAGGTGATCAACGCCAGCAGCCAGGCCTCCCAGCAGACCGTGGAGCAAGCCCGCCAGGCCGGCGAGAGCCTCAGCCAGATCGCCGGCGCGCTGCGCAACATCACAGGCTTGAATGCTTCCATCGCCAGTGCCACGCTGCAACAATCCCACGTGGTCGACGATATCAACCAGAATGTTACTCAGGCGGCCTCGCTGGCCCATGAGAATGCCCTGGCCGCCGACCAGTCGAGTGCGGCCAGCCAGCATCTGGAACAGCTGGCCAGCCAACTGAACCGCCTGCTGGGTCAATTTCGCGTGTGAGGGCTGAATGAGCAGTATGGAGCACCAGGAAGTCGATCTGAGCAAGCCGCAGAACCAGGATCTGATCTGGGATCTGGACAGCATTGCCCGCCGTGAGCTGGCCGAGCGCTTCATCACCCTGTTCGAGAACCGCCTGTGCGTCTACTCCGAGTCCACGCGCCAGCTCTACACCAACTACAACCTGCACTTCCCCAGCGACCTGGGGCGCAAGATGGTGGTGCTGCCCAACCCCTACGCCTTCCATGACACCCTGCACGGCATCGACCCGGTGGCGGTGCGTAAGACCGGCCTCTGCGTGCTGCCCGGCGCCGTGCTGGGCAAGCCCGGGCTGCTGCTGACCACGCAGATGAAGGAAGGCGGCCCGGCGCCCAAGACCATGCCGTTCAAGTCAGCCCTGGCGCAGATCATCAGCAACCAGAAGAAGATCAACGACGTGTTCCTGCCGATCATGATGAAGGGCGACCTGCGCGAATTCGACCAGCAGATGCCCTACATCCACCTGCACCGCCTGCAGGTGCAGCGGCTCACCCGCCTGTCGACCTTCGAGCGCGACGACATTCAGCAGACCATTACCCGCAAGCTCCTGACCCTCTATCGCCAGGCCGACAGCCTGGGCTGCTGAGCACCGAAGGGTCGGCCGCCCCCATGCGTCCGCATTCAGCGCAGCCGGTGCTTGTGCAGCAGGCGGTAGAAGGTCGGCCGTGACACACCGAGCACCCGCGCCGCCTGGCTCATGTTGCTCGAGTAGTACAGCAGCACGTCGTTGAGTGCCTGCTGTTCGGCGCGGCAGATGTAGTCGTCCAGGGTACCCAGCAGTGGCACCTCGCCCTCCGCCAGCCCCAGATCGGCCGCCATGATCTGTCGCCCCTCCGCCAGCACCGTGGCGCGGCGTACCCGGTTGGCCAGCTCGCGCACATTGCCGGGCCAGGAGTGCTCGCCCATCGCGCCCAGGGCCTTGTCGTTGAAACTGCGCGGGCGCCGGCCGATTTCCGCCGCATAACGCCTGGCGAAGTACTCTGCCAGGCTGCGCACATCCACCCGGCGCTCGCGCAGCGGCGTGGTCTGCGCCTGCAACACGCTGAGCCGCTCATACAGATCCTGGCGAAATCGCCCCTGGTGTATTGCCGCCTCCAGATCGATGCGGCTGGCGGCCAGCACCCGCATATTGACGGCAACGGGCGCGCCGCCACCGGCCCGCTCGATCTTCTTTTCCTGCAGCAGGCGCAGCAGGCTGGCCTGCAGCTCCAGCGGCAGATCGCCGACCTCCTCGAGAAACAGGGTGCCGCCAGCGGCCGCCTCGATGTAGCCGACCTTGTGCTGCGAAGTACCGCCATTGGCACCCTGCGCGTGGCCGAACAGCTCGGCGTGGAGCAGCGGCCCGGCAATCGCCGCGCAATTGACCGCCACGAACGGCTGCGCCGCGCGCCGCGACAGGCGATGCAGGGTGCGCGCCACCACGCCCTTGCCGCTGCCACTCTCGCCGCCGATCAGCACCGGCGCATCGCTGGCCGCCAGCTTGTCCAGCAGGTGACGCAATTCGAGCATGCTGCGGCTGCTGCCCAGCAGCTGGCTACCGTGCTCGGCACCGTCCTGGACGACCTTGCCGCGCAGGCGTGCCAGGCCCAAAGCCTGGCCCAGCGCCACGCCGACCCGCTCGGCGTCGCACGGCAGGGTATGGGAATCGAAGAACCACTCGCCGATGAAATGGCCGGCCTCCGGCTGCTGCAGGATCTCGGCACCGAGCAGCGCAATCCATTCGCTACCGCTTTGGCTGATCAGTTGCTTGAGACGTTCCGGGCGCTGCAGATGCCGGGCGTCCAGGCGGATCAGGCCGACATCACAGGGTGCCGCGCCAGCCTCATCCAGGCCACAGCTGTGCACCGTCCAGCCGCCAGCGCGCAAGCCGGGCAACAGACGCTCGCACTCCGGGCAGGGATCGACGACCAGAAGGCGTCGCGGGGTGGCGGCAGCGACCTGCAACATACACCATGTCCTTGGCGCCAATATTTTGAAAACCCAATAAAAACAATGATTTGGCGCATCATTTGTAACGCTAGCAAGAACATCTGCAGGCTTAAGAACGATTCCTTATAAAACCACCGGATCTTCATACCCGAACCTGAGAAACCGACTGTAACGAAGTGCTTACCAAAATCCGTTTTTCGAATTCGATCACACCGCTTGCCATTCGTCGGCCGGATTGGCATAAACCTCTGCAATAACAAAATGCCACACGGATGTAGATGTCATGCGAATCCTGCGTCGCGCCTTGATTTTACTGGTGCTGCTCGCCCTGGCGGCCCTTGCCGTAGTGCTCTATTACATCGCCCGGCCCAACCTGCCGGTGTACGACAAGCCGAGCCAGGTCAACTACCTGGATCAGTGGAGCGAACAGCAACGCCAGACCTACTACTACACGCCCCAGGGCACAGTGGTTAAAGGCCTGCGCTACGACTGGTTCACCGCCCTCGAACTGCCCTTCTCCAAGGCCCGCTTCGCTGCCCCCGACTACCTGGCACGCTTCGGCTTCCTCACCGACCCGCAGCAGAAACCCAGCGTGCTCAACCCCGGCAACCTGCCGGTGGGCTTCGCCCGCCACCAGGACGACGAGAGCGGCGAGCAGTTCCTCGACATCACCTGCTCCGCCTGCCACACCGGCGAGCTGCGCTACAAAGGCCAGGCCATTCGCATCGACGGCGGCTCCGCCCTGCACTCCCTGGCCTCCACCGTACCCACCCTCAAGGGCGGCAGCTTCGGTCAGGCGCTGGGCATGAGCATGGCCTTCACCTACTACAACCCGATCAAGTTCAAGCGCTTCGCCAAGCGCGTGCTGGGCCCCAACTACGACCAGGACAAGGGCCAATTGCGCGAAGACTTCAAGGCCGTGCTCGACCGCCTGCTCGGCACCGCCTACAACGACTGGCACCGCGGCCTCTACCCCACCGAGGAAGGCTTCGGCCGCACCGACGCTTTTGGCCGTATCGCCAACAGCGTGTTCGGCGACGCCATCGACCCGAGCAACTACCGGGTGGCCAACGCCCCGGTCAGCTACCCGCAGGTGTGGGATATCTGGAAATTCGACTGGGTGCAATGGAACGGTTCGGCCATGCAGCCGATGGCCCGCAATATCGGCGAATCCCTGGGCGTGGGCGCCGTGCTGCACCTGTTCGACGAAGACGGCAAGACCATGGCCGAGGCCGACCGCTATCCCTCCAGCGTGCGTCTGCGCGACCTCTACACCCTGGAAGAAACCCTCAAGCAACTGAAGCCGCCGACCTGGCCCGAAGCCATCCTCGGCAAGATCGATATCGACCGCGCCAGCCAGGGCCGCGCCCTGTTCAGCGAGAACTGCGCCTATTGCCATGCCCCCGACCCGGTGCCGCGTGACCAGCGCCTGGCGCCGGCGCGCGATCCCGAGTGGCACCTGCGAATCGTGCCAACCCGTATCGTCGGCACCGACCCGACCACTGCCGACAATATCGCCGACCACCGCTTCGACATCCGCAAGCTGGGTTGGCAGAAGGAGGAACTGGGCAAGCTGGACGTCAAGCTGTTCGGCTCCAGCCTGGATGAGGTCGACTTCGCCAGCATCTCCAGCGCCAAGGGCCTGGCCTACGTCACCGCCTACGTGGAAAACCGCGCCTACAGCGATGCCGGCATCCAGCCGCGCGAGCGCTGGCGCATGGACGGCTATGGCCTGGCCATCGGCGTGCAGGAGAAGCGCGGCTACAAGGCACGCCCGCTGCATGGCATCTGGGCCACTCCGCCGTTCCTGCACAACGGCTCGGTGCCCAACCTGTTCCAGCTGCTGTCGCCGGTATCCGAGCGCGCCAGCCAGTTCTGGGTCGGCAACTTCGAGTACGACCCGCAGCGCGCCGGCTTCCTCACCGGCAAGTTCGACGGCGGCTTCCTCTACGACACCTCGATCAAGGGCAACAGCAACCGCGGCCACGAGTTCCGCGACGGTTGCCGGGTCGACGGCGTGATCGGCCGCGCCCTGGCACCGGATGAGCGCCTGGCGCTGATCGAGTACCTCAAGGTGATGGGTAACGAAAACCTGGAAAGCCAGCTCAAACCGGTGGAGGCCAAAGTCTGGTCGCCCGGCCCCAACTGCCAGAACTGATAAGGAACTCCCCCATGCTCAAACGCTTCTGGCTCTGGCTCGGCCGCCTGCTGGGCAAAATCCTGATGCTGACGCTGATTCTCGGCCTGCTCGGTTTCGGCATCGGCGAGGTCTATTACCTGACCCGTTTCTCCGGGCCGGTGTCCGCCGAGGAGGAAATCCCCGCCGACGAGGCCGCGCTGACCCAGAGCATCATCGAAGATGCCATCCGCGTGGTCGAACAGCACCGCGACAACACCCGCGTGCTGCGCGATGCCCATGCCAAGGCTCACGGCTGCGTGAAGGCCGAAGTCACCGTGCTGCCGACCCTGGACGCAGCCCTGCGCCAGGGCGTGTTCAGCGAACCGGGCAAGACCTGGCAAGCCTGGATGCGCCTGTCCAACGGCAACGCCTACCCGCAGTTCGATCGTGCCCGCGATGCCCGCGGCATGGCCATCAAGCTGCTCGACGTGCCGGGTGACAAGCTGCTGAGCAGCCCGGCCACCGCTGGCAACCAGGACTTCGTGATGTTCAACCATCCGACGTTCTTCGTGCGCGACGTGGCCGAGTACAAGCAGAACTTCGCCGCCCAGGCCGACGGCAAGAAGGTGCTGGCCTTCTTCCCCAGCTGGGATCCGCGCAGCTGGGAAATCCGCCACATGGTCATCGCCCTGCAGACCCTGAGCCCGGCGCCGGAAACCCCGGTGGCGACCACCTACAACTCGATCGCCCCGTTCAAGTTCGGCCCGCACAACATCAAGTACCGGGTCATCCCCGACCCGGCCAGCTGCCCGCCGTACCAGCTGCCCAAGCAGAACGCCGACCTGCCGAACTTCCTGCGCAACGCCCTGTACCAGCAGCTCTCGCTGGATCGCGTACCGGCCTGCTTCGCCCTGCAGGTGCAGCGGCAGAATCCCGAGTACTACATGCCCATCGAAGACCCCAGCGTGGAATGGAGCGAATCCATCTCGCCGTTCGAAACGGTGGCGACCATCAAGGTGCCGGCCCAGGATTTCGATAGCCGCGAGCAGAACCTGTTCTGCGACAACCTGTCCTTCAACCCCTGGCACGCCCTGCCCGCGCACCGCCCGATCGGCGGCATCAACCGCCTGCGCAAGGCGGTGTATGAGGCCATCAGTGTCTATCGACATGAGCGCAACGACGCGCCACAGGCCCACTGAAACAATAAGGCCGCCCACGGGCGGCCTTATTGTTTGTGACGGACTCGGAACAGCCCCGCGACCTTAGCCGGTCGCTACAGACGATCCAGGTCGATCACCGCAAAACTGGCCACGGTTTCGTGCCCTGCCAAAGAGCCGCCCTCACGGGCCAGCCCCACAGTCTGCATGCCGGCCAGCTGCGCCGCGTCCAGTTCCTGGACGATATCGGAGAGAAAGAGGATTTCGTCTGCCGGCAGACCGATGCTCTCGGTAATGCGTCGGTAGGAGTCGACTTCGCGCTTGGGCCCGCTGGTGGTGTCGAAATAGCCGGAAAACAGCGGTCGCAGATCGCCCGCCTCGGAACAGCCGAAGATCAGCTGCTGCGCCTGGATCGAGCCGGAGGAATACACGTACAGCCCATAGCCCTCGGCCTTCCAGCGTTTCAGTGCCTCCACCGCATCCGGGTAGACATGGCCCTTGAGCTGCCCGGCCTGGTAGCCCTCGGCCCAGATCATCCCCTGCAGGGCCTTGAGTGGCGTGGCCTTCCGATCCGTGGCGATCCACTCCAGGAGAATCTCGATGACGCGGATCAGGTCGGCATCCGCCTCGCCGCTTTCCGCTCGCACCGCCTGCAGCTGCTCGCGCACCTGCGGCTCGTCGGCGTGCTCGAGGATGAAGTCCGGCAGATGCTGCGCGGCATAGGGAAACAGCACGTCGAAGACGAAGCTCACCGCGCTGGTGGTGCCTTCGATATCGGTGAGGATGGCTTTGATCGGCATGGCGTCAGTCTTCCAGGCGCGGGAAGCGGCTGGCGATGTCGTCGCCGGTGAAGTTGGCCACCCAGCCCTCGGGATTGTTGAACAGGCGAATCGCCACGAAATGCGGGAACTCGCCCATGTCGAACCAGTGGCGGGTGCCGGCCGGCACCGAGATCAGGTCGTTCTTCTCGCACAGCACGGCGTACACGTAGTCGTCGATATGCAGGCAGAACAGGCCACGGCCGGCGACGAAGAAGCGCACTTCGTCTTCACCGTGGCGGTGCTCGTCGAGGAACTTGGCGCGCAGCTCGTCCTTCTGCGGGTGATCCCGGTTCAGGCTGACCACGTCGACGGTGACATAGCCCTGCTCGGCCATCAGTTGGTCGATCTGCGGGCGGTAGGCGGCGATCACCTCGTCCTGGCTCGCACCCGGCTGGATCTGCGCGCCGGCCTGCCAACGCTCGAAACGCACGCCGACCTCGCCCAGGGTACTGGCGATGTCTTCCAGGTGGGTCAGCATCTTGTTCGGCACGTCCGGGCTGGACTGGTGGTAGACGGTCAGGCTGCTCATGGCAGGCTCCTCTGCGGGATGCGTTAACGCTGCAAGGCGCGAACTTTCAGTTCGCACTCGAACAGGAATTCGAAGGCCTCGATCTGGCGCAGAGCATCGCTCATCTGCGCGCCCCAGGTGTACAGGCCGTGGCCACGGATCAGGTAGCCGACGCAATCCGGGTGCTGGTCGAGCCAGACTTGTACGCGGGCCGCCAGGCGGGCGATGTCCTGGTCGTTGTCGAAAATCGGCACTTCGACCTGGCACTCGTGGGTACTGACGCCGGTGAAGGCCTTCTGCAGCTCGTAGTCGGCGAACACCAGCGAATCGGCCAGGGTCAGCCGCGACAGCACGGTGGCATTCACCGAATGGGTGTGCAGCACCGCGCCGATCCCGGCCTGCCAGCGGTACAGCTGGGTATGCAGCAGGGTTTCGGCCGAAGGCTTCTTGCCCGGCTCCAGGCTGTTGCCGTCGAGGTCGGTGGCCAGCACATCGTCCGCGCCGAGCTGGCCCTTGTGCTTGCCAGATACGGTGAGCAGCGCCTGGTCGGCACTCAGGCGCGCCGAATAGTTGCTGCTGGTAGCCGGCGACCAACCGCGGCCGTAGAGAAAGCGCCCGGCTTCGATGATCTGCTCGGCGAGTTGTTCACGCTTCATGCCTGCTCCTCGCGCAATCGGATGGCAATGATAAGGGCCGCGGCCAGCGCGACCAAGCTGGCAATGGCGAAGGTCCAGCTCGGCCCCAGGCTGTTCCAGCTGTAGCCGGAATACAGCGCCCCCAGCGCCCCGCCGGTACCGGCCATGGCGGCGTACAACGCCTGGCCCTGGCCCTGCTGGTTGGCGCCGAAGCTGCGCTGGACGAAGTGGATGGCCGCCGCATGAAAGCTGCCGAAAGTGGCGGCGTGCATCAGCTGGGCAAACAGCAGCACAAGCAGATGATCGGCAAGGTTCCCCAGCAGCAACCAGCGCAGCGCGGCCAGCAGGAAACTGGCCGCCAGCACCTGGCGCAGGGAGAAACGCGCCAGGATGCGGCTCATGAACAGGAACAGCACGATCTCCGCCACCACGCCCAGCGCCCACAGCAGGCCGATCACCCCGCGGCTGTAGCCGAGCGACTCCAGGTGGATGCTGAGGAAGGTGTAATACGGCCCGTGGGACATCTGCATCAGCGCCACGCACAGGTAAAAGGCCAGCACGCCGGGACGCAGCAACTGGGCGACGAAACCGCCCTCGCCCGCCCCGTTGCTGCGCGTCGCTGGTGTCGCGTTGGGTACCCAGAAGCTGCTCAGGGCGATGCCGGCGATGATCAGCAGCAGCGCCCAGGGGTAGATCGCCAGGCTGTACAGTTCGAACAGCTTGCCCAGGCCGACCACGGTGAGGATGAAGCCAATCGAGCCCCACAGGCGAATCTGCGAATAGCGCGCCGTCTGCTCGCGCAGATGGGCCAGGGTGATCACCTCGAACTGCGGCAGTACCGCATGCCAGAAGAAGGCATGCAGGGCCATTACCAGGGCCAGCCAGGCGTAGCTCTGGTCGACGAAGATCAGGCACAGGCTGAGCAGCGTGCACACCGCACCGAAACGCACGATGCGCAGGCGCTGGCCGCTGCGGTCGCCGAGCCAGCCCCACAGGTTGGGCGCCACGCAGCGCATCAGCATGGGGATGGCGACCAGCTCGCCGATACGCGCCGGGCTGAAACCGAGGAAGTCGAAATACAACGCCAGGAAGGGTGCCGTGGCACCCAGCAGGGCGAAGTAGAACAGGTAGAAGCCGGACAGCCGCCAGTACGGCAGCGGCTGCACGGTCACAGCTGCGGCAGTACCGGCGTGTTGACCCGCACGTCGGCGTTCTGTGCGCGGTGGCGCAGCAGGTGGTCGAGCAGCACGATGGCCAGCATCGCTTCTGCGATCGGCGTGGCACGGATGCCAACGCAGGGGTCGTGACGACCCTTGGTGATCACGTCCACCGGATTGCCATCGACGTCGATGGAGCGGCCCGGCGTGGTGATGCTGGAGGTTGGTTTGAGCGCTAGGTGGGCAACGATCGGCTGGCCGCTGGAGATGCCACCGAGGATGCCGCCGGCGTTGTTGCTGAGGAAGCCTTCTGGGGTCAGCTCGTCACGGTGCTCGGTGCCGCGCTGGGCCACCGAGGCGAAGCCGGCGCCGATCTCCACGCCCTTGACCGCGTTGATGCTCATCAGCGCGTGGGCCAGGTCGGCGTCCAGACGGTCGAAAATCGGCTCACCCAGGCCCGGCATCACGCCCTCAGCAACCACGGTGATCTTCGCGCCGACCGAGTCCTGGTCACGGCGCAGCTGGTCCATATAGGCCTCCAGCTCCGGCACCTTGTCCGGGTCGGGGCTGAAGAAGGCGTTCTGCTCGACGCTGTCCCAGGTCTTGAACGGAATCTCGATCGGGCCCAGCTGGCTCATGTAGCCACGCACCTGGATGCCCAGGCCGGCCAGCACCTTCTTGGCGACGGCGCCGGCGGCGACGCGCATGGCGGTCTCGCGGGCCGAGCTGCGGCCGCCGCCACGGTAGTCGCGGATGCCGTACTTGTGGTGGTAGGTGTAATCGGCGTGGGCCGGGCGGAACAGATCCTTGATCGCCGAGTAGTCCTTGGACTTCTGGTCGGTGTTGCGGATCAGCAGGCCGATCGGGCAGCCGGTGGTCTTGCCCTCGAACACCCCGCTGAGGATTTCGACTTCATCGTCTTCCTGGCGCTGGGTGGTGTGGCGGCTGGTGCCCGGCTTGCGGCGGTCGAGGTCACGCTGCAGATCCTGCAGGGACAGCTCGATGCCCGGCGGGCAACCGTCGACTATGGCGACCAGGGCCGGGCCATGGCTCTCGCCAGCGGTGGTGACGGTGAACAGCTTGCCGTAGGTATTGCCGGACATGCACAAAGCTCCGCGAGGGCCTGAACGAGGGGGCGCCAGTATACCCGTGGCGCCCGGCCAGTTCACCCTCGATCCGGCCCAAGCCTGGCGACTTGCATATGGCTGGCTCTCTGCCAGCCTCCAGTTGTCGGCAAAAGCGCCGATAATGCAGGTGCCGAACGTGGCCCAAGGACGCCATAGATGACCGATACCGACGCCCAGCAACCCGACGAGCAGGCCGAGCCGACGCCGCAGGTGCATCCCTGGCACGACTTGCCGGCGGAGCAGTTCCGCCTGCTGCGCCTGGCCCCGCTGCCCACCGATCGCAATACCGGGCCGCGCCCGCTGCGCTTCGTCGAACTGGGTCGGCTCGAGCGGCACAGCGAGGAACTCAGCCTGCTGCGCCTGAGCGTGAGCCTGCCGGGCCAGCGCCTGCACCGGGACAAGAACCAGCTGGAAGTGTGGGCCGACCACCGCAACCAGGAAGTTCGCTTCGGCGCCGACCACGGCCTGCATATCGAGCCGGTCAACCGCGGCATCGGCCGCTTCCTGCTGGCCCAGGGCATCCACTGGGCGCGCCAGCGCTGGGGCAGCTACGCCGTCGAAGGTGGCGCCCTGGCAGTCAAGGACATCCTCAACGAGGACGCGCGCCTGCGCCGCGACCACTTCCTGCGCACCCAGGGTTTTACCGTGGATTACCAGGATCTGGCGCAGATGAAGGCCAGCTATGCGGCCGCCCGGGTCAGCGCCCTCAGCCCGGAGTGGAACCACGACAAGCTGCAGGTGATTGAGCTGCTGGACAGCGCCGCCATGCTGCAGCAGGCCGACCACAACCTGCACGAGCAGGAAGTGAAGATCGGCAAGCTGGAGCGACGTATCGAAGTGCTCAAGCGCGAGGACAGCGGCCTGCGCTTCACCATCGCCTGCCTGGTGGCGCTGGCGCTGTTCCAGGCTGGGCTGCTGATCTGGATCGCCACCCGCTGAGCAAGGGGCGATCCAGTTCAGCAGATCGATGAGTCCGAGTGCAGGTCAGCAATCAACCGTTCAAGCGCGAGCAAAACAGTTCCTGGTGATCGCGGCACTGCTTGGCGGCCAGCAGGAACACGCCATGGCCGCCCTGCTCGAACTCCAGCCAGGTGAAGTCCACTTCCGGGTACAGCGCCTCGACGTGCACCTGGCTGTTGCCCACCTCGACGATCAGCAGGCCTTTCTCCGTCAGGTGATCGGCTGCCTCGGCCAGCATGCGCCGCACCAGATCCAGGCCATCGTCGCCACAGGCCAGGCCCAGCTCGGGCTCGTGGTGGTACTCGGCCGGCATGTCGGCGAAGTCTTCGGCATCGACATAGGGCGGGTTGGACACGATCAGGTCGAAGCGCTGCCCTGGCAGCCCGGCAAAGCCGTCACCCTGCACGGTATAGACGCGCGCTTCCAGCTCATGACGCTCAATGTTGTGATTGGCCACTTCGAGGGCCTCGAAGGACAGATCGCCCAGCACCACTTCGGCCTCGGGGAAGGCATAGGCGCAGGCAATGCCGATGCAGCCGGAGCCGGTGCAGAGGTCGAGAATGCGTGCCGGCTCAGCCGGTAGCCAGGGTGCGAAGTGCGCCCCAATCAGCTCGGCGATCGGCGAGCGAGGCACCAGCACGCGCTCGTCGACCAGGAACGGCAGGCCACAGAACCAGGCCTCGCCGAGCAGGTAGGCAGTCGGTACGCGCTCCTCGACGCGGCGGCGGATCAGCTCCAGCAAGTGCTGCTGCTCGTCCTCTTCCAGGCGGCAGTCGAGGTAGGCATCGGCAATTTCGAACGGCAGATGCAGGGCACCGAGCACCAGTTGGCGCGCGTCATCCCAGGCATTGTCGGTACCATGGCCGTAGAACAGCCCGGCTTCTTGGAAACGGCTGACGGCCCAGCGAATGTGGTCGCGCAGAGTGCGCAGGCGGGATGGGGACACGGATTCACCTCCAGAACGGGTAGGCGATTCTAGCCGCAACCGGGGCCAGTTTGCCCCGTGGTAAACGGCCGATCCGGTGCAAATGGTTCACAGATGGCTCTGGCAAGCAGAGAATAGACAGATTGCCGTACCAGGAGCCTCTCATGTCCGATGCCAAAACCATGTTCCAACTGACTGGCCGCGGTTATGCGCCAGCCACGCTGGGCAAGGCCACCTTGCTGATCATCGATGCCCAGGAGGAGTACCGCAGCGGAGTTCTGCAACTGCCGGACGTGGATGCCGCCAGCGCCGAAATCGCCACCCTGCTGAATGCCGCGCGCAAGCTCGGCACGCCGGTGGTGCATGTGCGCCACCTCGGCATTCCTGGCGGCCTGCTCGACCCCCAGGGCCCGCGCGGGCATTTCCTCGAAGGCCTGGCACCGCAGCCCGGCGAGCCGATCGTGGAAAAGCGCCTGCCCAACGCCTTCAGCAATCCGGAACTGCACGAGCACCTGCAGCGCCTCGGCCACCTCGACCTGATCGTCTGCGGCTTCATGACCCACTCCAGCATCAGCACCACGGTGCGTGCCGCCAAGGACTACGGTTATCGCTGCACCCTGGTCGACAGCGCCTGCGCCACCCGTGACGTACCCTACGCCGGCGAGCTGATTGCCGCGCGCCAGCTGCAGCACATGGAAATGGCAGCCCTGGCCGACAACTTCGCCATCGTCGTGCCGCAGGCCAACGCCCTGCTCTGAGCAGGGAACACCGTCACATCCATCCCGCACCGGTCGGAACCCTCAGGGCACTGACCGGTCATAGCGCCGATACCCGAAGAGGAAATCGGAATGAAGCTGTCCGATGGTTTTGATGCACGCCGCTTGCGCCCCCGTGGCCCCGCCACCTGGCGCTGGCGTTTTGTTGCCGCCCTGGCCGCCCTGCTCGCCACCCTTGGCGTGCTGCTGACCCTGGCCGGCAGCGCCAGCCTGATCGGCCATTCGCCGGCCCTCGGCCCGCTGAACGATAGCGTTGGCACCGCGCTCAGCTTGCTGCTGAGCGGTCTGTTCCTGCTCTGGGCCGGCGTTGCCCTGTGGCGTGGCAGCCGTCGGCGCCTGCGGCGCAGCAATGGCGACCTCAGCCTGTCGCCACGCCTGCTGAAAAAGCGCGGCTGAAGCCGGTAAACTGCCCTCCATTACGGAGGCGATGATGCAAGACGACGATTTTTCCCTGTTCCAATCCGCCGTGCGCGGGGTCAAGCAGATCAAGCATGACCGCGCCGACACCGGCAAACCCAAGGCCGACCGCCAGCGCCTGGACACCCTGCGCCAGGCCGCCACGGTGAAGACCGAGAACATCAAGGTCGACGGCCTGTCCGACCAGTTCGGCATCGATGTCGGCGCCGAGGACGAGCTGTACTGGGCCCGCGACGGCGTGCAGGACGGCCAGATGCGCAAGCTCAAGGCTGGCCAGGTGGCCTTCGAAGGCAGCCTCGACCTGCACGGCATGAGCGTGGAGAAGGCCCGCGAAACCCTGTGGGACTTCTTCGCCGAAGCGGCACGCCTGGAAGTACGCTGCGCCCGCGTCACCCACGGCAAGGCGGTACGCACCGACGGCAAGCGGCCGATGATCAAGAGCCACGTCAACACCTGGCTGCGCCAGCACCCGCAGGTACTCGGCTTCACCTCCTGCATCGCCAAGCATGGTGGCACCGGTGCCGTCTATGTACTGCTCAAGCGCACCATGCTCGACGGCCGCGACGAGTTCTAGCGCGCCGGAAAGCGTGGCGCGTACTCCTCCCGCTCTACCTGCAGGCCATTCACCACGAAGGACACCGCGTGGTAGAAGCCGACCAGCAGCAGGCACTCGATCAGCTGCTCGTCGCTGAAATGCACGCCAAGCCGCTGCCATAGCGCGTCGTCGACAGTGGCGCTGGCGTGCAGGCTGTCCGCCAGTTCCAGCAGTGCCTGTTCAGCCTCGCCCCACAGGGCCGGGTCGATACGCTCGCTGCTGGTATCGGCGATCTGCTCGCTGCTGAAGCCGGCCTTGCCGGCGAATCCCACCACGTGCACGCCCCACTCGTACTCCGCACCGCACAACGCAGTGGCGCGCAGGATCAGCAGCTCGCGCTCGCGCAACTCGATGCTGCCAGGATCCAGCAAGCCACCGGCGAACATGCGCTGCAGCACGCGCGGGTTGCGCGCCATGCTGCGAAACAGCTTGAGCGGTGGCATGCCCGGCGGCATGACGTGATCGAAGGCGGCCTGGATAGCCGGGGCATAAGGAGGGTTCAATGGCTGTACGCGAGGCTGGTTCATGGCTTGGACTCCTGTCATGCTACGAAATAAGTAGCAAGCCAAACCTACTCCGCTACTAAAAAAGAAGCAAGGAGCCAATATGAGCTTTCCCCAACCCGGAGACCCGGTACGCGGTTCCGCCAGCGGCCGGCCGATCATGGCCCTGCTCGACCTGCTGGGTCGGCGCTGGAGCCTGCGCGTACTCTGGGAGCTGCACCAGACCCCGGCCAGCTTCCGCGAGCTGCAGACGCGCTGCGAGAGCGTCTCGCCTTCGGTGCTCAACACCCGCCTGGGCGAGTTGCGCGAGGCCCAGTTGCTGGAGAACGGCGAGCGCGGCTACCAGCTTTCCGCTCTGGGTCAGGAACTGGTGCAGCACTGCTTGCCACTGGCCCTATGGGCCGAAGGCTGGGCCGCACAGCTACCATCGCGGCCGGAAAAGTAGGCCGCACTGGCGTACTTCGCCCTTGCCAGCGTCCCTGCTGCGCCCTACCCTGCGCCTCTGCGAATTTCCGACAGTCCCACAGGAATATCCATGTCCCTGGAACAGCAATACACCGCGATTCTCGGCCAACTCGGCGAGGACGTGTCCCGCGAAGGCCTGCTCGACACCCCCAAGCGTGCAGCTAAAGCCATGCAGTACCTTTGCCGCGGCTACCAGCAGACCCTCGAAGAAGTCACCAACGGCGCCCTGTTCAGTTCCGACAACAGCGAAATGGTGCTGGTGAAGAACATCGAGCTGTACTCGCTGTGCGAACACCACCTGCTGCCGTTCATCGGCAAGGCTCACGTGGCCTACATCCCCAGCGGCAAGGTACTCGGCCTGTCGAAAGTGGCACGCATCGTCGACATGTACGCCCGCCGCCTGCAGATCCAGGAAAATCTCAGCCGGCAGATCGCCGAGGCCATCCAACAGGTCACCGGCGCCCTCGGCGTAGCCGTGGTCATCGAGGCCCAGCACATGTGCATGATGATGCGCGGCGTGGAGAAGCAGAACTCGTCCATGGTCACTTCGGTGATGCTTGGCGAATTCCGCGAGAATGCTGCCACCCGCAGCGAGTTCCTCAGCCTGATCAAGGACTGAACCGCCACGTGGTGCCCAAAAGCCGGCCTAGCGCCGGCTTTTTCATGCCTAGTGGTTGCGCCCGTCCCAGTGCTGTACCGGGAAGCGGCTCAGGTCGACACCATCCAGGCAGCGCGCGTTGACCGCCGCGCCGAGCTTGCCGTCCGGCCCCGGTGCCTCGCTGAACGGCGCGCAACCGCAGACATCGCAGAAGTGGTGGGCGATCTTGCCGGTGTTGAAGCGGTAGGTCGGCAGCTCGCCGGCCGGCGACTTGAGCTGCAACTGTTCCCGGCCGATGAACCACAGCAGCCCGCCGCGCTTGCTGCACAGCGAGCAGTTGCACTCGGTCAGGCTGGCGATCTCGCCGCTCACGCTGAAGCTGATCTTGCCGCAGTGGCAGCTGCCCTGGTAGCTCATGTCGATGCACTCCCGCTGGTTCCGCTCAGGCCTGCAAAGCTAGCCCGGCATCCTGTGCCGCGCCAGGCGCAGGCACCCGCACGAGAGGCGGAGAGCGAGCCAGGCGATATCCGGTGCAGCCAAAGCCGTGCGACTCGGGTACCCTGCCGGCCCTTTGCAGACCTACTCACAGGAACCCCCGGCGATGCTTATCAAGGCACTGCGGATCGGCCTCGGCCAGATCATCATCTTTCTCGACTTCATCACCCGCCCGCGCAAGCTCAAGCGCAGCGTGGAAGCCCAGGCCCAGGTCGAACGTGAAGCCGCCAGCCTGGCGCTGTACCAGTTCCATGCCTGTCCGTTCTGCGTGAAGACCCGACGCAACCTGCACCGCCTGAACGTGCCGATGACCCTGCGCGACGCGAAGAACGACGCCACGCACCGCCAGGCACTGCTAGAACAGGGCGGCAAGATCCAGGTGCCATGCCTGCGCATCGAGGAACAGGGCGAGAGCCGCTGGCTGTATGACTCCAAGGCCATCGCCGCCTACCTGAACCAGCGCTTCGCCGCTCAGTGATGGCCTGCGATGGGCAGTTACCTGCCCATCGCGCACCGGCTGTCAGCCAAGCATGCTCACATAGCGCGGATGGCTGGCCACCCGCGCCAGCCAGGCGTTGATCGCCGGGTACGCGGTGAGATCGAAGCCGCCCTCGTGAGCCACGTGGGTGTAGGCGTACAGGGCGATATCGGCGATGGTGAAAAGCTCGCCCACTAGGTACGGCGTGCGCTGCAGCTGTTGCTCCATCACCTTGAAGGCCTTGTGGCCGCGCACATGGCACTCCGCATACTCGGTGCGGCGCGCCTCCGGCAGCCCCTGGTAGAGCTGGATGAAACGCGCTACCGCCACGTAGGGCTCGTGGCTGTACTGCTCGAAGAACTGCCACTGCAGCATCTGTGTGCGCAGGCGCGGCTCGGTCGGGATGAACTCGCTGCCGTCGGCGAGGAAATTGAGGATGGCATTGGATTCCCAGAGGAAGGTGCCGTCCTCCAGCTCCAGTACCGGAATCTTGCCGTTGGGATTCTTCTCGAGGAACTCGGCGGTCTGCGTCTCGCCCTTGAGAATGTCGATCGGCAGCCACTCGTACTGGTGGCCGAGCAGATGCAGCATCAGCTTGACCTTGTAGCAGTTACCGGAACGGTAATCGCCGTACACCTTGAGCATGGCTATTTACTCCCTTGCGCGTCGCGAACAACGGCCGCCAGGCGGCGCAGGCCTTCACCGAGCTTCTCCGGCGGTACGTGGCTGAAGTTCAGGCGCAGGTGACCGGGGTTGGCATCCGGCTCGACGAAGAACGGCTCACCCGGCATGAATGCCACGTTTTGCGCCATCGCCGGCTGCAACAGGGTGCGGGTATCCAGCTTGTCCTTCAGGGTCAGCCAGAAGAATAGGCCGCCCTGGGGAATCTCCCAGGTTGCCAGCTCGCCGAAGTGTTCTTCCAGCGCCACCTGCATGGCGTCGCGGCGTACCCGGTAGAAGTCGCGCAGCTCGGCCAGGTGGGCCTGGTATTTGTCGCTGCCCAGCCACTGCAGAGCCTGCCACTGGCCGATACGGTTGGTGTGCAGGTCGGCCGCCTGCTTCAGGCGCAGCAGGTGCGGGAACAGATCCGGGCTGGCGATCAGGAAGCCGACGCGCAGGCCCGGCAGCAGGGTCTTGGACACGGTGCCGGTGTAGATCCAGCTGGTGCGCTTGAGGCGGCTGACGATCGGCGTGGCGCTGCCGGCATCGAATACCAGCTCGCGGTACGGTTCGTCCTCGATCAGGGTGACATTGAACTCGTCGAGCAGCGCCGCCACTGCGTCGCGCTTGGCTTCGCTGTAGCGAACGGCGGACGGGTTCTGGAAGGTCGGGATCAGGTAGGCGAAGGCCGGCTTGTGCTTCTGCAGGCGCTCGCGCAGGGCCTCCAGCTCGGGGCCGTCAGCTTCCTGCGGTACGGTGATGCAGTCGGCGCCAAACAGCTGGAAGGACTGCAGCGCGGCCAGGTAGGTCGGCGCCTCAACCAGGATCTCGGTGCCCGGATCGATAAACAGCTTGCTAGCCAGGTCGAGGGTCTGCTGCGAACCGCAGACGATCAGCACCTGGCTGGCGTCGCACTGCACGCCCAGCTTGCGCGCCTCGGCCGCCACCGCCTCGCGCAGCGCCGGCTCGCCCTCGCTCATGCCGTACTGGCCGATGGAAGCCGGCATATCGCTCCAGTCCACCTTGGGCAGCATCGGCTCGGCCGGCAGGCCACCGGCGAAGGACATCACCTCCGGGCGCTGCGCTGCAGCAAGGATTTCGCGGATCAGGGAGCTTTTCAGGCGGGCAACGCGTTCGGAGAAGGCCATGGTGATCACCGGTAGCAAAGGCAGGACAAAAGAAGGCAAACTGGGTCAAACTTGTTGACCGAAACTACGACGGCAAGGACAGATACGTCAATATGTTTGACCTGAAAAAGACGAGCAGCCAGCAGGCTGCCATGGCCGCCTTCTTCTTTGGCTACCAGGCCTTCACCGCCAAGCCGGACGAAATCCTGGCCAAGCGCGGGCTGTCGCGGGTGCACCACCGCATCCTGTTCTTCATCGCCTGCTACCCCGGCCTCAGCGTCAGCCAGTTGCTCAGCTATCTGGGGGTGAGCAAGCAGGCGCTGAACATCCCGCTGCGCCAGTTGCTGGAAATGCACCTTGTGGAGAGCGTGGCGGCCGCCGATGACAAGCGCAAACGCCAGCTCGGCCTGACCGCCGAGGGTGCCAAACTGGAACAGGCGCTGCGCCGCGAGCAAACCAAACTGCTGGAGCGGGTTTTCGCCGACGCAGGCGAACAAGCCGTCGGCGCCTGGCTGGCGATCAACCAGGCGCTGGGCAACACCCGCCAGGCCGGCAGCGAAGGCTGATCAGGGCCGCTCGTCAACCTCGCCGGCCGGCAGCACCGCGTCGCCGCGCAGTTCGCGGGCCGCATGGAAGAACACCAGCGCCGAAGCCACCATCGCCGCCAGCATCGGCAATATGCCGATCACCAGCAGGATGATCGAAGCCACCATCGCCCCCGTGGCGATATTCAGCCAGCCGAGGATGCGCAGCGACGGGTAGCCGTGCTCCACCTTGAGCAGGACGATGCCCAGCCACAGGATCAGCAGGCCGAGCAGTGCCAGCAGGCCGAAGTAGCTCAGCGCCAGGGGATTGAGCCCCACCAGCCGATCCTCGCCCCAGTACAGCTGCATGCACTCCAGCAGCACGCTCAGCACCACGCTCAGCCACACCGGCCAGCGCAGGCCGCGGGCGGCAAAACGCAGTTCGAGAAAAGCCTTGAGGCGCAGCAGCAGGTAACTGCCGAGCAGGGTCACCGCCAGGCTCAGCCAATCGCCCAGCGCGCTTTTCTGCTGAACCATCGCCAGCCCCAGCACCACCAGGGTACCCAGCAGGTAGGCCAGATTGAGCCAGCCAAGCAGCACCAGTTGCTGCGGACTCCAGCCTTGCAGCGCGCGCGGTGCCTGCGCATCGACCAGCACCACCTGGGGTGCGGCATAGGGGTTGTTCTGCTCCATGACCCTATCCTTATCTGAGGGGAACAGTACTGACTAACTCAGAGCCAGAGGAAAACTGTACCGGCAATTGACGATCCTGCTGTACCGCGACGGCCAGGCAGGCTGCGCATAGGCTGCCAGCTAGCGAGGAGAACCGCCATGACCACCGAACTGCTGATCGCCTTTGTCGCCTTTGCCTTCGTCACCTCGGTGACGCCCGGGCCGAACAACATGATGCTGCTCGCCTCCGGGGTGAACTTCGGCGTGCGCCGCAGCGTACCGCACATGCTTGGCATCAGCCTGGGCTTCATGCTGCTGGTGATCTGCGTCGGCCTGGGCCTGGGCCAGCTGTTCGAACAGTTCCCGGCGCTCTACCAGGTGCTGCGCTACGCCGGCGCCGCCTACCTGATCTACCTGGCCTGGAAGATCGCCGGTTCCGGCGCGCCAAGCGCCAGTGAAAGCCGCGGCAAGCCATTCACCTTCGTGCAGGCGGCGGCCTTCCAGTGGGTCAATCCCAAGGCCTGGGTCATGGCCATCGGCGCCATCACCACCTACACCCCGCAGCAGGGCTTCCTGTTCAACGTGCTGGTGATCGCTGCACTGTTCGCCCTGGTCAACTGCCCCAGCGTCGGCCTGTGGACGGTGGCCGGCAGCCTGCTGCGCCGCTGGCTGGAACACCCGCTGCGCCTGCGCCTGTTCAACATCGGCATGGCCCTGCTGCTGGTGGCCTCGCTCTACCCTATCCTGATCGACGTCAAAGGCAGCCTGTGATGAGTGACAACACGGAAGTCATGAACAGCTCCACCCCCCTGCGGCCGCTGGCCGACACCTCGCCCTCCGCGGTGGTCGCCGGCTTCGTCGCCATGCTCACCGGCTATACCAGCTCGCTGGTGCTGATGTTCCAGGCCGGGCAGGCAGCGAACCTCAGCGCCGCGCAGATTTCCTCGTGGATCTGGGCGCTGTCGATCGGCATGGCGATCTGCAGCATCGGCCTGTCGCTGCGCTACCGCACGCCAATCACCGTGGCCTGGTCGACGCCGGGCGCCGCGCTGCTGATCAGCAGCCTGGGCGGGGTGTCCTATGGCGAGGCCATCGGCGCCTACATCACCTGCGCCGTGCTGGTAATCATCTGCGGCCTGACCGGCAGCTTCGAGCGCCTGGTGCGTCGCCTGCCGGCCTCGCTGGCCGCAGCGCTGCTGGCTGGCATCCTGTTCCGCATCGGCAGCGAGATCTTCGTCGCCGCCCAGCACCACACGGCGCTGGTGCTGGCCATGTTCTTCGGCTACCTGATCGCCAAGCGCCTGGCGCCGCGCTATGCGGTGCTCACCGCACTGCTGCTTGGCAGCGTGCTGGCCGGGCTGCTCGGCCTGCTCGACTTCAGCGCCTTCCAGCTGCAGGTAGCGACGCCGGTGTGGAACATGCCGTCGTTCTCCCTGGCCGCCACCATCAGCATCGGCATCCCGCTGTTCGTGGTGGCGATGACCTCGCAGAACATGCCCGGCATGGCCGTGCTGCGCGCCGACGGCTACCAGGTGCCGGCCTCGCCGCTGGTCACCACCACCGGCATTGCCTCGCTGCTGCTGGCGCCGTTCGGCTCCCACGGGGTCAACCTGGCAGCCATCAGCGCAGCTATCTGCACCGGCCCGCACGCCCATGAAGACAAGAGCAAGCGCTACACCGCCGCCGTGTGGTGTGGGGTCTTCTATGCCATCGCCGGCATCTTTGCCGCCACCCTGGCCGCGCTGTTCGCCGCCCTACCCAGCGCCCTGGTGCTGTCGGTGGCCGCCCTCGCCCTGCTCGGCTCGATCGGCAACGGCCTGGCCCAGGCCATGGGCACGCCCGGCGAACGCGATGCGGCACTGGTCACCTTCATGGTCACCGCCTCGGGCATGACCCTGCTGGGCATCGGCTCAGCCTTCTGGGGCCTGGTAGCCGGCGCCCTGACCCTGCTGATCCTCAACTGGCGCAACAGCTGAGTCGGCTTGCTGCTCAATCGTAGGGCGGGTGCAACCTGCGGTGGTCACTTCGCGGGTTGCACCCGCCCTACGTAACTGACGCCAGCACTGAACGGTGGACATCGCCAACAAAAAAGCCCGGGCAATCCCGGGCTTTTTCACGGCCAGCTGCAGATCAGGCGACTTCGCCCTCTTCCGCCATCAGTTCCTTGCCATGGGCATAGTTGACCCACCAGCCGAACAGCGCCGCAGTGAAGAACATGAAGAAGCTGTAGATGGCCGCTGGAATGCCCATGGTCGGGTTGTTCAGCAGCGACGGGCTGAGCGCCAGGGCAATCGCCAGGGTGCCATTGTGGATGCCGATTTCCATGCCGATAGCCACCGCCTGGCGCTGCGGCAACTTGAGCAGGCGCGGCACCCAGTAGCCAACACCAAGGCTGACCAGGTTGAACAGCAACGCCGCCATGCCCACCACCGGCGCGTACTCCACCACCGTGCGCCAGTCCTTGACGAAGGCCAGCAGCACCACCAGCAGCAGGAACAGCGCAGAGATGATCTTCACCGGCTTCTCCATGGCATGGGCGAAGCCTGGTGCCAGGCGGCGAATCACCATGCCCACGGCCACCGGGCCGAGGACGATGGCGAACACCTGCACCACCTTGGCGAACTGCAGCGGAATGGCCTGGTCGCCTTCCATGAAGTGAGCCAGCGACAGGTTGACGATAAACGGCATGGTGAGAATCGCGATCACCGAGTTGACCGCGGTCAGGGTCACGTTCAGCGCCACGTCACCGTGGGCCAGATGGCTATAGAGGTTGGCCGAGGTACCGCCGGGCGAGGCGGCCAGCAGCATCAGGCCGACCGCCAGGGCCGGCGCCAGGCCGAAGCCCTTGGCGATCAGGAAGCACAGCAGCGGCAGCAGCAGGAGCTGGCAGCCGAGGCCGATGAGTACCGGTTTGGGAAATTTCACCACCCGGGCGAAGTCCGCCAGGGTCAGCGACAGGCCCAGGCCGAGCATGATGATGCCCAGGGCGATAGGAAGGAACGCGGTCAGCAAGGGGGAAGCGGTCATTATTGTTGTTCTCCGTAAAACGAGCCTGCGATTCTTGGCAGGGCTGCCCGTCTTGTAACTGGCTTTGCGCGCCAACGGGTGGCGCGCCTGTAACCAAATGCAAAAAGGCGCCCTAGAGCGCCTCTTTGCCAATCACAAGCACGCGATCAGATCGCCGTCGCGCCGCCATCCACGGCCAGCGAATGGCCGGTGGTGAAGCCAGCCGCATCGCTGCACAGGTACAGCACGGCAGCAGCAATTTCCTCGACCTTGCCGATGCGCCCGACCGGGTGCATGCCGGCGACGAACTCGGCCTTCTTCGGGTCGGATTCGGCGGCACGGCGGAACATGTCGGTATCGATCACCGCCGGGCACACGGCGTTGACGCGGATCTTCTTCTTGCCGTACTCGACGGCAGCGGACTTGGTCAGGCCGATCACCGCGTGCTTGGAGGCGGCATAGATGCTCATCTTCGGCGCGGCACCGAGGCCGGCCACCGAAGCGGTGTTGACGATGGCGCCACCGCCCTGAGCCAGCAGCAGCGGGATCTGGTGCTTCATGCACAGCCACACGCCCTTGACGTTGACGCCCATGATGGCGTCGAACTCGGCCTCACTGCCTTCGGCCAGCTTGCCCTTCTCGATCTCGATACCGGCGTTGTTGAAGGCATAGTCCAGGCGGCCATAGGCACCCAGGGTGCGCTCCATGAGCACCTTGACCTCGGCTTCGCGGGTCACGTCGCAACGCACGAAGGTGGCATCGCCACCGGCTTCACGGATCAGCTGCACGGTGCCTTCGCCGCCGCTCACATCGACGTCGGAAACCACCACCTGCAGGCCCTCGCCCGCGAAGGCCAGGGCGGTGGCGCGGCCGATACCGGCGGCGCCGCCGGTCACGAGTGCCACTTTGCCGGAAAAGGTCATGCTCATTGCTGCGTCCTCGCAGGGAGTTGGAAATGAGCGGAGTCTAGCCAGGCGACCGGCCGGCGAGCAGCACTATCAGGGTGCCGTGTACGGGATCATCCAGAAGAATGATGGAAGCCCCGCACCTGTCATCACCTGAATGGATGATCAGCCCAGCTGGGCGACGATCTCGGCCAGGGCCTGGGCCGGGTCGGCGGCCTGGCTGATCGGGCGGCCGATCACCAGGTAGTCGGAACCGGCCTTGAGCGCGTCGGCCGGGGTGAGGATGCGGCGCTGGTCGTCAGCGGCGCTGCCGGCCGGGCGGATGCCCGGGGTCACCAGTTGCAGAGCCGGCTGCGCGGCCTTCAGTGCCGGCGCTTCCTGGGCCGAGCAGACCAGGCCGTCCATGCCCGCCTGGGCGGCCAGACCGGCCAGGCGCAGCACCTGCTCCTGCGGGGCGATATCCAGGCCGATGCCGGCCAGGTCATCCTGCTCCATGCTGGTCAGCACGGTCACCCCGATCAGCAACGGCTTGGCGCCGCTCAGCTTGTCCAGCTCGTTGCGGCAAGCCGCCATCATGCGCAGGCCACCGGAGCAGTGCACGTTGACCATCCACACGCCCAGTTCGGCAGCGGCCTTGACCGCCATCGCCGTGGTATTCGGGATATCGTGGAATTTCAGGTCGAGGAACACTTCAAAGCCCTTGGCCTGCAGGGTTTCCACCACCGCCGGGCCGCTGCGGGTGAACAGCTCCTTGCCAACCTTGACCCGGCACAGCTTGGGATCGAGGCGCTCGGCCAGGGCCAGGGCGGCATCGCGGGAAGGAAAGTCGAGGGCAACGATGATCGGGGTGGACATGGCGGGCTCACAGGCAGGACGAAAACGCCGCGCATTGTAGCGAAAGCCGCCGCCCGCGTCAGACCGTACAGCCTGACGGCTAGCTGCCGAGCGCCAGCGCGGTCATGAAGCCGGCCAGGGTGATCAACCCGGTCAGCGCATGGGTCTCGGCAAAGGCTTCGGGAATCAGCGTGTCGACCAGCATGCACAGCACGGCGCCGCCGGAAAACCCCAGGGCGAAGGCCAGCCAGTGCGCCGGCAGGTCGGTGAACAGTCCCGGCCCGGCCATCGCCGCCAGCCCGGAGAGCAGCACTATCGAGCCCCACAGGCCGAAGATCCACAACCGGCTGCGCCCGTCCCGGCGCAGGCCGACGGCACTGGCCAGGCCTTCCGGCAGGTTGGACAGAAAGATCGCCACCAGCAGCATCAGGCTCACCGAGCCGCCATCGAGCAGGCCCAGCCCCAGGCCGAGGGACTCGGGAATGCCGTCGAGAAAGGCGCCGGCGGCAATCAGCAGGCCCAGCAGAGAACCGGCGCCAGCCGCGCGATGGCCCTGCTCGAGGTGCTCCAGCCACTCGTTGGCCAGGACGAACAGCAGGCCGCCGGCCAGCATTCCACCCAGGGTCGGCAGCTGCCCACCGAGGCGCAGCGCCTCGGGAATCTGCTCGAAGCAGATGGCGGCGATCAGCACGCCGCTGCCATAGGCCATGATCGACGCCACCACCTTCTGCGGCAGGCGCAGGAAAACCCCGAGCATGGCGCCGATCAACAGGCTGCTGGCAGCCAGCAAGCCCCACAGTCCGGCCTGCAGCGTCGTGTTCCAGTCCATGCAATCTCCCTTGATCAAGCAGGCAGCCTAGTCGCTAGCCATTCACCACGGCAATGCTTCCGTACGGGGATGGCGCGGGTAAACTGCGCGCTTTCCTTCCAACCAGGCAGCAGTCATGGCCCGTCTCAAGCTCGACTTTTCCCAGCAGCAGTTCTGCTACAGCACTCACATGACCGTGCGCAGCACCGACATCAACGCCAGCAACCACCTGAGCAACGACTCGATGATCTCGATGATCTCCGAGGCGCGGGCGCGTTTCCTGTTCGACTTCGGCATCAAGGAAGCGGCCGATACCGACGGCATCATCGTCACCGACCTGGCCACCATGTACCGCGCCGAGTCCCATGCTCGCGACCAGTTGCTGTTCGAGGTCGGCGTGATGGACTTCAACCGTTATGGCGGCGACATCATCTTCCGCATCAGTCGCCCGGCCGACGGCACGCTGATCGCCCTGGCCAAGTCCGGCTTCGTGTTCTTCGACTATCGCCAGGGCAAGGTAGTGGCCATGCCCGACGAGTTCCGCGCCAAGTTCCCCGAGGTCAATTGGCTGGAGTGAGGCTGGCGAACCTTTGGCGAACGCTGCACGGGTAGAAAGCCAGGGCCCAGCCCGCGGCACTACCCGAGAACACGCCATGACCCACGCCACTCCCCTGCGCCTCACCCTCCTTGCCTGCCTTGCCGGGCTTTCCTGCAGCGTCAGCGCAGAACCCTCGGTCGAGCGCGGCCGCTACCTGGTACAGGTAGCCGGCTGCAACGACTGCCACACGGCCGGCTATGTCATGGCCCCGGACAAGGTGCCGGAAGCCGCCTGGCTGCAGGGTGATCAGCTCGGCTGGAGCGGCCCCTGGGGCACCACCTATGCCAGCAACCTGCGCCTGTTGCTGCCGCAGCTCAGCGAAGAACAGTGGCTGCAACTGGCCCGCCAGGCCAACTACCGTCCGCCCATGCCCAGCCATGTGCTGCGCGTGATGGACGAAGACGACCTGCGCAGCATCCACCGCTTCGTCAAACAACTGGGTGTCGGCGGAGCTCCGGCGCCCGCCGCTCTGCCCCCCGGCCAGGTGGCCAAGGGGCCGGTGGTGCAATTCCCCATGCCGCCTGCCCAACCCTGAAAGCCCCTGCATCGCCTGGCACCTCCATATCGCCTCAATACAGTGCGGCACACTCCCTCGCCGCACCGTATTGACCCGAAGAAACGCCCTCGCCGGCGGCAATACTGCGGTTTTCCACTCTCTGCAGAGGTTGGCCCAGCTATTGCTTTAGCCCGGTCATAGGCATCCAACGGCGGTTGCCCCTCGAATCGACAATGGCGTCGCGTTCACCCTCGCATTGAGCGACCAGGTGACGCGGCGCCTTTTCGTTTCAGCCCCAATGAATGGGGTGGGTGGGCGGGCCGTGATCCGGACGTCGACCGGTAACTCTCTCAACCTGGTTGCGGCTCCGGCCGCAAGGTCGGGCGCCACAAGCACCCGGCCTCACCCGGCGACTGCAGGCGACGTGCCCACGATCACGGCAACCTGCAGCCCGCCGGGACTCTTATCGCTGACGAGGTGTTGGATGAATACAAGTTTCTGGAAAGCCGGCCACGCACCGACGCTGTTTGCCGCATTCCTCTATTTCGACCTGAGCTTCATGGTCTGGTACGTGCTCGGCCCGCTGGGCGTGCAGATCGCCGCCGACCTGCAACTGACCACCCAACAGCGCGCCATGATGGTGGCCACGCCGATTCTGGCCGGTGCCGTGCTGCGCTTCCTGATGGGCATGGTCGCCGACCGTACCTCGCCCAAGACCGCCGGTCTGATCGGCCAGGTCATCGTTATCGGCGCCCTTTCCGTGGCCTGGCTGCACGGCGTGCACAGCTACCAGCAGGCACTGCTGCTCGGCCTGTTCCTCGGTTTTGCCGGTGCCTCCTTCGCCGTGGCCCTGCCACTGGCCTCGCAGTGGTATCCGCCGCAGCACCAGGGCAAGGCCATGGGCATCGCCGGTGCCGGCAACTCCGGCACCGTGCTCGCCGCCCTGTTCGCTCCGGGCCTGGCTGCCGCTTTCGGCTGGGGTAACGTGTTCGGCCTGGCGCTGATCCCGCTGGTGCTGACCCTGATCATCTTCGCCAGCGTGGCCAAGAACGCCCCCGAGCGGCCGCCGGCCAAGTCCACCGCCGACTACCTCAAGGCCCTCGGCGACCGCGACAGCTGGTGGTTCATGTTCTTCTACAGCGTGACCTTCGGTGGCTTCCTCGGCCTGGCCAGCACCCTGCCCGGCTACTTCCACGACCAGTACGGCTTCGACCCGGTCAAGGCCGGCTACTACACCGCCGCCTGCGTCTTCGCTGGCAGCCTGATGCGTCCGCTGGGCGGCGCCCTGGCCGACCGCATCGGCGGCATCCGCTCGCTGCTGGTTATGTACACCTGCGCCTCGATCTGCATCGCCGCGGTCGGCTTCCACCTGCCCAGCTCGCTGGCCGCCCTGGGCCTGTTCGTGGTCGCCATGCTCAGCCTGGGCGCCGGCAACGGCGCGGTGTTCCAGCTGGTGCCGCAGCGCTTTCGCAAGGAAATCGGCGTGATGACCGGACTGATCGGCATGGCCGGCGGCATCGGTGGCTTCTGCCTGACCGCCGGCCTCGGCGCAATCAAACAGGCCACCGGTGACTACCAGCTCGGTCTGTGGCTGTTCGCCAGCCTCGGCGTACTGGCCTGGGTCGGCCTGTACGGCGTCAAGCTGCGCTGGCGCACCACCTGGGGCTCGGCTGCCGTCACTGCGGCTCGAGTCTGATCCTCGCCCAGCCAGACACCGGCCACCGGTGTCTGGCTGCCACAATTTCCCAGAACCTGTTAACGATCTTCTGGATTAGAGCCAGACAAGGCAAAAGTGGCCGAAAAAGCGCAGTTTACGCGGTGTAAATGAGCATTTTGAGGCCACTTTTAACGCCGTATGGCCGACAGCCAGGAGATCGTTAACAGGTTCGTAGGTCGGTTGCGACAAAGGCGAAGCCCGTTCGGCCTCCACGCACTGGTCAGGAAAGGTGGAAAATGCCGGCAACGGCATGTTCCAGGGAAGCCGGATCGGCTCCGCCTTTGCCTCAACCGACTTACCTGCCTTGACCCACGAGAGCACCAGATGGCCCTGCAACTGACCTTCGGCGAAGCCACCGCCACCGGCCCCCGCGCGGAAAACCAGGACGCCATCCGCGTGGTCACTCCGGCTCCGGCGCTGGCCGCCAGCAAGGGCTTCCTGTTCGCCCTGGCCGATGGTGTCAGCCAGTGCGCCGACGGCGGCCTGGCCGCCCGCGCCACCTTGCAGGCCCTGGCTCTCGACTACTACGCCACCCCGGAAACCTGGGCCGTGGCGCAATCCCTGGATCGCCTGCTGGTGGCCCACAACCGCTGGCTGCAGGCCAACGGCGGCGGCCAGCCGCTGCTCACCACCCTCACCGGCCTGGTGCTGCGCGGCCGCCGCTATACCCTGGCGCATGTCGGCGATTGCCGCGCCTACCGCCTGCGCAGCGGCGGCCTCGAGCGCCTCAGCGAAGACCATGTGTGGGAACAGCCGGGCATGCAGCATGTGCTTAAGCGCGCTCTCGGCCTCGACCAGCACCTGGTGGTGGATTACCGCGAAGGCGAGCTGCAGGAAAGCGACAGCTTCCTGCTGGTCAGTGACGGCGTGTGGTCGACCCTTGGCGACAACGGCATCCACAGCATGCTCAAGGACGAGAGCGACCCCGCCGCGGCCTGCCGCGCCCTGGTCAGCGCCGCCCACCTGGCCGGTAGCCAGGACAACGCCAGTGCCGTACTAGTGCAGATCCAGAACCTGCCGGACAACGACCTGGCCGACACCCTGGCGCAGATCCAGCAGTGGCCGCTGCCGCCCGTCCTGCGCGAAGGACAGAATTTCGAGGGCTGGCAGATCGAGCGGGTACTGGCCGAATCGCGCCAGTCGCTGGTCTACCGGGTGCGCGACAACCAGTCGCGACGCTGGCTGCTGAAAACCCTGCCGAGCAGCCGCCACGACGAGGAACAGGCCGCCCCCGCCCTGCTCCTCGAAGAATGGTTCCTGCGCCGCGTTGCCGGCCGCCACTTCCCCGAGGCCCATCCGCTGCCGCAGCGCCAGCACCTGTACTACGTGCAGCGCGAGCACCAGGGCCAGACCCTCGCCGAGCACCTGCGCCTGTCCGGCCCACTGGGCCTGCCGGAGTGGCTGGACATCGCCCCGCGCCTGCTCAAGGCCCTGGGCATGCTGCACCGGCGCAACATCCTGCATCGCGACATCAAGCCGGAAAACCTGCTGTGGTGCGATGACGGCGAGCTGCGCGTGCTCGACTTCGGCCTGGCCTACTGCCCCGGCCTGTCGCGCGACGAGAACCACAGCCTGCCCGGCACCCCCAGCTACATCGCCCCCGAGGCCTTCAGCGGCGGCAAGCCCAGCCCGCAGCAGGATCTCTACGCCGCTGGTGTCACTCTCTACCGCTTGCTCACCGGCCATTATCCCTATGGCGAAATCGAGGCCTTCCAGCACCCACGCTTCGGCAAACCGGCCCCGCCCAGCCGCTACCGCCCGGACATTCCCGCCTGGCTCGACGACTGCCTGCTGCGCGCCGTGGCAGCCAATCCGCAGGAGCGCTTCGAGACCGCCGAGGAGTGGCTGCTCAGCCTCGAACAGGGCGAGCGCCAGGCCCTGGTCATTCGTCCACGCCCGCTGCTCGAGCGCGAGCCGCTGAAGGTCTGGCGCGGTGTGGCGCTGACTTCGCTGCTGGTTAACCTAGTGCTGCTGGTCAGCCTGCTGCACTAAGAACCTGTCTCGGATCTCTTGATCGTCGGCTAGGCGGCGTTGCAACGCAGTAACAGCCGCAGGCTGGTCAATCGGGCTCGGAAAGCGGCTTGCCGCTAGCGCGCTTTAGCGCGACCCGCAGGGCGAGTGGAACGAGTACTGCTCATTTACACCTCGTAAACTCCGCGTCCTCGCCCAATTTCGCCTTGCCTAGCTCTAGCTCAAAAGATCCGAAACAGGTTCTAAGCTGCGTTACCCGGCAACATTTCCGGAAACCTGACCGGGTCGCCAGCCAGGGGCTCGTCCATTACACTGGCCAAAATGCGTGGCGGCTCTCTGCCATGCCCGCTCCAGCCCTATCAGGATGAATATGGCGCAGGCCGGCAGCATCGAACTGGACAGCACTTCCAACCCTCCACGCGCCCTGGTGCGCGGCGACTGGATCCTGGCCCACTATCGAGCCCTGCGCGAACAGCTCGCCAGCCAGCCGGCCCCAGCCCAGCTCGAACTGAGTCAGCTCGGCCAGCTAGATACCGCCGGCGCCTCGCTGCTCAGCGACTGGCTGGGTGCCGAGCGTCTGGCCCAACTGATTGAACAGGCGCCCGACCTGCCCGCCGAACGCCTGGCCCTGCTGCGTACCGTGAGCGCGGCCCTACGCGGCGTGCCGGTGGTCTGCCCACCGCCACCGCCGTCCACCACCCGCGAGCTACTCGAACGCATCGGTGCCACCGTGAGCGGCCAGTTCATCCAGCTCAAGGCTCTGCTCGGCTTCTTCGGCCTGACCCTGGTCTGCCTGCTGCACAGCCTGTGGCGGCCACGCCGTTGGCGCATCACCTCGCTGGTCGCGCACATCGAGCAGATCGGCCTCAACGCCATCCCGATCATCGCCCTGCTGACCTTCATGGTCGGCGCGGTGGTGGCCTTCCTCGGCGCCACCGTGCTGGAGCAGTTCGGCGCGACCATCTACACCGTGCATCTGGTGGCGTTCTCCTTCCTGCGTGAATTCGGCGTGCTGCTCACTGCCATTCTCATGGCCGGGCGCACGGCCAGCGCCTTCACCGCGCAGATCGGTGCAATGAAATCCAACGAGGAGATTGACGCGATCCGCACCCTCGGCCTCGATCCCATGGAGCTGCTGGTACTGCCACGGGTGCTGGCGATGCTGATCTGCCTACCGATCCTCACCTTCATCGCCATGCTCTGCGGCATCGTCGGCGGCGGCCTGGTCAGCACCTTGCTGCTGGACGTGTCGCCGACCTTGTTCCTCAGCATCCTGCAGACCGACATTCCGGTGCAGCACTTCTACATCGGCCTGGTCAAAGCGCCGTTCTTCGCCATGCTGATCGCCATCGTCGGCTGCCTGGAAGGCTTCAAGGCCAGCGGCAGCGCCAAGTCGGTGGGCGACCACACCACTAGCAGCGTGGTGCAATCGATCTTCGTGGTGATCCTGCTCGACGCCCTGGCCGCGCTGTTCTTCATGGAGATGGGCTGGTGAGCGCGCTGGTCGAGGTCTGTGGCCTGCGCAACCAGTTTGGTGCACAGGTGGTACACGATCAGCTCGACCTGGATATCCGCCATGGCGAGATCCTCGGCGTGGTCGGCGGCTCCGGCACCGGCAAGTCGGTATTGCTGCGCAGCATCGTCGGCCTGCTGCGTCCGGCCGCTGGCCGGGTCACGGTGTTCGGCGAAGACCTGCTGAGCCTGCCGGCCGAACGCCGCTCGCAGGTGGAGCGGCGCTTCGGCGTGCTGTTCCAGCGCGGCGCCTTGTTCTCCTCGCTGAGTGTGGTGGAGAACATCGCCCTGCCGCTGATCGAGCATGCCGGCCTACCGCGCAGCGACGCAGAGCACCTGGCGCGACTCAAGGTGGCCCTGGCCGGTCTGCCGGTGGGCGCTGGCGACAAGTTCCCGGACGAGCTGTCCGGCGGCATGGTCAAGCGCGCCGCCCTGGCCCGTGCCCTGGCCCTGGATCCGGAAATTCTGTTCCTCGACGAGCCCACCGCCGGCCTCGACCCGATTGGCGCCGCGGCCTTCGACCAGCTGATCCGCACCCTGCGCGACGCCCTCGGCCTCAGCGTGTTCCTGATTACCCACGACCTGGACACCCTCTACAGCATCTGCGATCGCGTCGCCGTGCTGTCGCAGAAGCGCGTGCTGGTGGCCGACCGCCTCGAGGTGGTCGAGACCACCGATGACGCCTGGATCCAGGACTACTTTCACGGCCCCCGTGGCCGCGCCGCCGCCCAGGCGGTTCTGCGTTCGGAGACACCCTGATGGAAACCCGTGCCCACCACGTACTGATCGGCCTGTTCACCGTGCTGTCACTCGGCGCGGCCCTGCTGTTCGCCCTGTGGCTGGGCAAGTCCAGTGTCGACAAGGAATTCCTGCTCTATGACGTGGTGTTCAAGGAGGCAGTGACCGGCCTGTCGCTGGGCAGCGCCGTGCAGTACAGCGGCATCAAGGTTGGCGACGTCAGCCAGCTCAGCCTCGACCCGCAGGACCCGCGCAAGGTGCGCGTGCGCATTCGCGTGGGCCCGCAGACGCCGATCAAGCAGAACACCCATGCGCGCCTGGCCATCACCGGCGTCACCGGCAACGCCATCATCCAGCTCTACGGTGGCACACCCTCCAGCCCGGCCCTGGCCACGCGCAACGAGCAGCCCAGCGAAATCCCCGCCGACCCCTCGCCGCTGGCACGCCTGCTGGCCAACGGCGAAGACCTGGTGGGCAATATCAACAGCCTGCTGCTCAACGCCAACCGGCTGTTCTCCGACGAGAACCTGACCCACGTCGGCAACACCCTCAAGCAGCTCGACCAGACTACCGCGGTGCTCGCCGAGCAGCGCGACGGCATCCGCCAGACCCTGGCCCAGCTTGGCGAAGCCAGCCGCCAGGCCAATCTGACCCTGCAGCAGAGCACTGCCCTGGCGCAGAAGGCCAACCGCCTAGTCGACGAACAGGGCAGCGAGATCTTCCGCCGCACCGAACAGACCGTCGCCGCGCTGGAGCGCAGCAGCCGCAGTCTTGAGCAACTGCTGGCCAACAACCAGGGCGCCCTCGCCAGCGGCCTGCAGGGCATCAGCGACATCGGCCCGGCCATCGCCGAGCTGCGCACCACCCTGGCCGTACTGCGCCAGTCCGGCCGCCGCCTGGCAGAAAACCCCGGCGCCCTGCTCGAACGCGAACAGAACCAGGAGTTCGAACCATGATCCACGCCCTGCGTGCCCTTCTCCCGCTGATCCTGGCCAGCCTGCTCGGTGCCTGTTCGCTGCTGCCCAAGGCGCAGCCAATCGACACCTACCTGCTACCGCCCTCCACCCTCGCCAACAAAGCCAGCGGCGTGGCGCTCACCCGCACCCTGAGCATCGCCCGCCCGCAAACCAGCCAGGCGCTCGACAGCACACGCATCGCCGTGCTGCCGGAGGGCAACCGCATCAGCAGCTACAAGGGCGCGCGCTGGGCCGACCCGGCGCCGTCACTGCTGCGTGATCGCCTGCTTGCCGTGCTGCGCAGCGATGGCCGCTTCCCGGCTCTGGTCAGCGACGAACAACACCTGCACAGCGACCTGGAACTGCTCGGCAACCTACTGAGCTTCCAGAGCGAATACCAAGACGGCCAACCCCATGCGGTGATCCGCCTGGATGCGCAACTGGTCGACAGCAACAGCCGGCGCATCCTCGCCAGCCGCCGCTTCGAAGTCAGCCAGCGCAGCAGCGATACCCAGGTCGCCGCACAGGTCGCCGCCTTCGGCAGCGCCAGCGATGCCCTGGCCAGCGAGCTGATCGACTGGCTGCTAAGCGCTGCCCCCAAAGCAGGACAAACCGCACCATGACAGCGCAAACCGCCTCAGGGCGGTGCGCTATCTAGCCGCAAAAACCCTCCAAAGCAGCCAAACACGGCGCTTTTCCGTGTTGGCACAGTCTCTGCTTATCACGGTTAACACAGACATAGAGCCTGCCCCTCAATGGCGAAGAGCAGCTCGCCCCGATCGATCGGGACAGGACAAAGGCGTCCTCGCTAGGCAACTAGCGGGACGCCTTTTTTGTTGCTCACGATTTTTACCCAGGAGATGGCCGGCATGAAAAAACTCAAGCTGGTAATGGTTGGCAACGGTATGGCCGGCGTGCGGACGCTGGAGGAGCTGCTCAAGCTCGCTCCCGACCTCTACGACATCACCGTGTTCGGGGCCGAGCCGCACCCGAACTACAACCGCATCCTGCTCTCGCCGGTACTGGCCGGCGAACAGTGCTTCGATGAAATCGTCCTCAACGGCATCGACTGGTACCGCGAGCACGGCATCGACCTGCGCCTGGGCCGCAAGGTGATCAACGTCGACCGCAAGAAGCGCGTGGTCACCGCCGACGACGGCAGCACCGCCGAATACGACCGCCTGATCCTCGCCACCGGCTCCAACCCCTTCATCCTGCCGGTGCCGGGCAACCGCCTGGAAGGCGTGATCGCCTACCGCGACATCGCCGACACCGAGAAAATGATGGAAACCGCCCGCACCCATAGCCACGCGGTGGTCATCGGTGGCGGCCTGCTCGGCTTGGAAGCGGCCAACGGCCTGCGCCAGCGCGGCATGGACGTGACCGTGGTGCACCTGGCCGACTGGTTGCTGGAGCGCCAGCTGGACAAGACTGCCGGCAAGCTGCTGCAACAGGCGCTGGAGGCCCGTGGCATCCACTTCCGCCTGAGCGAGCAGACCGAAGAGCTGCAGGACTACGGCAACGGCCGCGTCTGCGCCGTGCAGTTCAAGGGTGGCGACGTGATCCCCGCCGACCTGGTGGTGATGGCCGCTGGCATCCGCCCCAACACCGAACTGGCCGAGAAGATGGGCATCCCGTGCAACCGCGGCATCCTGGTCGACGACTGCCTGCAAACCTACGACCCGCGCGTCTATGCGGTCGGCGAATGCGCCAACCATCGCGGCATCGCCTACGGCCTGGTCGCCCCGCTGTTCGAGCAGGCCAAGGTCTGCGCCAACCACCTGGCCATGCTAGGTACCGCGCGCTACCAGGGCTCGGTGATCTCGACCAAGCTCAAGGTCACCGGTATCGACCTGTTCTCCGCCGGCGACTTCATGGGCGGCGACGGCACCGAGACCATCACCCTCTCCGACCCCATCGGCAGCGTGTACAAGAAGCTGGTGATCAAGGACGACGTGCTGGTCGGCGGCTGCCTGTACGGCGACACCCTGGACGGCAGCTGGTACTTCCAGCAAATCTGCGGCAGCGCCAACATCAGCGGCGTGCGTGATCACCTGATGTTCGGCCAGGCCAGCATCGATGCCGCCACCAGCCCAGCCAAGGATGCCGCCCGTGTCTGAGGTCATCCTGCAAGCGGCCGCCACCCCGCCCAGCCAGCTCACCGCCTCGACCTGCTGCTACTGCGGCGTGGGTTGCGGCGTGCTGATCGAGCACGACGGCGAGAAGATCCTCGGCGTGCAGGGCGACCCCAGCCACCCGGCCAACCATGGCAAGCTGTGCAGCAAGGGCTCGACCCTGCACCTGACCGGCGACCTCGACGCCCGCGCCCTGTACCCCGAGCTGCGCCTGGGCAAGGGCCTGGCCCGCAGCCGCAGCGACTGGGACAACGCCCTGGATCACGCCGCCGCAGTCTTCACCGAGACCATCCGCGAGCACGGCCCGGACAGCGTGGCCTTCTACATCTCCGGCCAGCTGCTGACCGAGGACTACTACGCCTTCAACAAGCTGGCGCGGGCCCTGGTTGGCACCAACAACATCGACAGCAACTCGCGTCTATGCATGAGCTCGGCCGTGGTCGGCTACAAGCGCAGCCTGGGTGCCGACGCGCCGCCGTGCAGCTACGAGGACATCGAGCAGAGCGACTGCCTGCTGATTGCCGGCAGCAACATGGCCTACGCCCACCCCATCCTGTTCCGCCGCCTGGAAGCGGCCAAGGCCGCGCGCCCGGACATGCAGATCATCGTGGTCGACCCGCGCCGCACCGACACCTGCGAGCTGGCCGATCTGCACCTGGCGATCCTGCCTGGCACCGACGTGGCCCTGTTCCACGGCATCCTCCACCTGCTGCTGTGGGAAGGCTGGGTCGACCGCGCCTACATCGATGCCCACACCGAAGGCTTCGACGCCCTCAAGACCCTGGTACGCGACTACAGCCCGGCCGCGGTGGCGGAAATCTGCGGCATCGAGCAGAACGACCTGCTGCGCGCCGCCGAGCTGATCGGCAAGGCACCCTCCTTCCTCTCGCTGTGGTGCATGGGCCTCAACCAGTCCACCGCAGGCTCAGCCAAGAACAGCGCGCTGATCAACCTGCACCTGGCCACCGGGCAGATCGGCCGGGTCGGCGCCGGCCCCTTCTCCCTCACCGGCCAGCCCAACGCCATGGGCGGCCGCGAGACCGGCAGCCTGAGCAACCTGCTGCCCGGCCATCGCGAAGCCGGCAATGCCGAGCACCGAGCAGAAGTGGCCCGCTACTGGGGCGTCGACAGCCTGCCGGAAAGCACCGGCCTGACCGCCATTGAGCTGTTCGAGGCGGTGCGCGCTGGCAAGATCAAGGCCCTGTGGATCGCCTGCACCAACCCCGCGCAATCGCTGCCGGATCAGCAGAAAGTCCACGAGGCCCTGGCTGCCTGCCCCTTCGTGGTGGTGCAGGAGGCCTTCTTCACCACCGAAACCTGCCACTACGCCGACCTTCTGCTCCCGGCCGCCAGCTGGGGCGAAAAAGAAGGCAGCGTGACCAACTCCGAGCGGCGCATCACCCATGTGCGCCGCGCCGTGCCAGCGCCCGCAGAGGCGCGGCCGGATTGGGCGATCACCTGTGACTTTGCCCGTCGTCTGGAACAACAGCTCCGCCCCGGCCTGCCCAGCCTGTTCGACTTCGATAGCGCGCAAGCGCTGTTCGAGGAATACAAGCACCTGACCCGCGATCGCGACCTCGACCTCTCCGGCCTGAGCTACGCGATCCTGGATAACCAAGGTCCGCAACAATGGCCGTTCCCGGCCGGCGCCCAGCACGGCACCGCGCGTCTGTACGAGAATGGCCGTTTCCCCACCGCCAGCGGCCGCGCCCAGTTCCTCGCCGAGCCGTACCGCGCGGCCAAGGAACAGCGCGATGCGCGCTATCCGCTGCTGCTCAATACCGGCCGCCTGCGCGACCAGTGGCACGGCATGAGCCGCACCGGCACCGCCGCGCGGCTGTTCGGCCATGCCGAGGAAGCGGTGCTCAGCCTGCACCCGGACGAACTGCGAAACCGGCGCCTGGAGGCCGGCGAGCTGATCGTCCTGCGCAGCCGCCGTGGCGGCCTGATCCTGCCGGTACAAGCCGACGACAGCGTACGTCCCGGCCAGGCCTACCTGCCCATGCACTGGGGCAACCGCTTCCTCAAGGGCCTGGGCACCAACGTACTGACCCAGCCGGCTTTCGACCCGCTGTCCAAGCAGCCGGAGCTGAAGCTCAGCAGCGTCGAGGTGGCCAAGGCCGAGCTGCCCTGGCAGTTCTTCGCCCTGGTCGAGGGCGACGTGCAGCGCCGCTTCGAGGCCCTGCGCCCGCTGTTCGAGGGCTTCGCCTACGCCAGCCTGACCCTTGCCGGCCGCGAGCGTCCGGCCCTGCTGATCAAGGCCGCCAGTGCGGTGGCCCCGCAAGCCGAGCTGCTGGCACAGATCGATGCCCTGCTCGGTGTCGCCGAAGGCCCGGTGCTGGCCTACGACGACCCGCAGCGCACCGTGGGCAAGCGCATACGCATCGAGGATGGGCGCATCACCAGCATCCGCCTGGCCGGCGAAACCGCCGCACGCCACTGGCTCAAGGGCCTGTGGAGCGACGGCCAGGCCGACGCCGGGCTGCGCCGCTGGCTGCTCGCCCCGCTGGCCACGCCACCCGGCAGCAGCGGCAAGCAAGCCAGCAAGATCCTGTGCAACTGCCTGAACGTCAGCGAAGACGCAGTGTGCGCCGGCATCGCCCGCGGCCTCGACCTCAACGGTCTCAAACAGGAGCTGAAATGCGGCACCAGCTGCGGCTCCTGCGTCCCGGAAATCAAACGCCTGCTGGCCAGCGTGCCGGCAGTAGTGAACGCCTGAGGAGATAACCATGAGCGTAAAAGTCTGGCTGGTAGGTGCAGGCCCCGGCGATCCGGAACTACTGACTCTCAAGGCGGTGAAAGCCCTCAACCAGGCCGATATCGTGATGATCGACGACCTGGTCAACCCGGCCGTGCTGGAGCACTGCCCTGACGCACGCATCGTCCCGGTGGGCAAGCGCGGCGGCTGCCGCTCCACCCCGCAGGCGTTCATCCATCGCCTGATGCTGCGCTATGCGCGCCAGGGCAAGTGCGTGGTGCGCCTGAAAGGCGGCGACCCGTGCATCTTCGGCCGCGGCAGCGAAGAAGCCGACTGGCTCACCACACACGGCATCGAGGTGGAAATGGTCAATGGCATCACCGCCGGCCTGGCTGGCGCCACCAACTGCGGCATCCCCCTGACCCTGCGCGGCGTGGCCCGTGGTGTGACCCTGGTCACCGCCCACACCCAGGACGACAGCAGCCTCAACTGGCCGGCCCTGGCCCAGAGCGGTACCACCCTGGTGGTGTACATGGGCGTAGCAAAACTCCCGGAAGTACGCGACAGCCTGCTGGCCGGCGGCATGCGCGCCGACATGCCGGTGGCAATGATCGAAAACGCCTCGCTGCCCCATCAACGCGAGTGCCGCAGCACCCTGGCCGGCATGCAGCAGGCCGCCCACGACTTCCAGCTCAAGAGCCCGGCGATTCTGGTGATCGGCGAAGTGGCCGCGCAGCAACAGGTTAGGGGCTGTTCCCAGTTCGTCGCGGCCACGCCGGAGCCAGTTTGGGCGCAGGGCTAGGCACGAGGAGAGAAGTTTGGTGACTCCAAATGAACGACGAGTAACGACGCACCGCCCCCAAACTGGCCCGGCCCTTCGGGTTGCACGTCAAATAGCGCTATGTGTTGTTGCGGAACTTGGCAAGGGAATGCCATTGCCGGCGTCCCGCGCCTAACCTGGCGCAATTTGCCGCAGCAACGCGGCTCGCTACGAACTGGGAACAACCCCTACAGCTTTGGCAGAGATTGCCTGATCCCCTTCGCTCCTGCGGAGTAGTGCTTAGCCCGGCCAGTTTGGCCGGGCTTTTTTTATCCGCCTGAAACGGCTCATATTGCGTTCAAACACACCGTTCGGAGCAGAGCGCGAAGCTGCATGGACTCACAACAATGCGGGATCCGGGAACGGCAGTTTCTCTTGCGAGCTGCTGGGCTGGGCCACCCAGGTAGAGCCACTGCGGTAGAAGTCCGCCTGGGTCTCCGAGGTGCCCGCGCCGATGCCGATAGCCACGGTGCAAGCCACCTGCCCGGCATGCTCCGCCTCAGTCGCCGCAATACATGTACCCAGCTTGGCCGTGACCTGATCTTGCATCTCGCCCAAGTCGAGCATCTTGACGATGGCCTCGGTCGCTTCCTGCTGGCTGGGTAACGTCAACTGGGCTGGTGCTGATGTTTCGGCATGGACGGTAGCAACAGCCAGGCAGAGCAGAAGAAGAGTCGAGTGAAGTCGCATGTCCATATCCTTGAACCAACGTGTGAATGAGTGGTTAGACCGCCGTCCTAGCAGTGAAGGAAGAGAAAGTAATCGCAGAGGTAAGCGGGTCAGTCTTCAGCAGGCGCGACGAGGTCTTGCTCGGCCGCCAGCTTCAGACGATCCGCCTTGCTGATGTACTTGGGTTTGTTGCTCTTGGGTGCCAGCTTGGCACTGGCCTTTTTGGCGTGGGCCTTTAACAGCTGATTGATCTTCTTGCGCCGATTCATGCTCTTCCACCCGATCTGTAGGCGGGCGAACAATAGCAGATCGGCCGGCTCAGGCCCCGCGGAACAGGCTTGGCACAGGGCACTCACGAGCAGGTGCTTCGAGCGGGAGGATGGAGCGGAACCAGCAGCCCGCGCGGGGACGCGGGCCTTAGCAAGCTGCAGCGCTCAGTGCCACACCACCCCTTCGCGCTTCTGGCCCCAGGCATCGAAATGCGGGCTGTAGGCGCTCTCCACCGAAGCCCGCTTGATCTTCAGCGTCGGCGTGAGGAAGCCGTTGTCCACCGCCCAGACTTCCGGCACCAGCACCAGGCCGTTGAGCTGCTCGTGCTTGTCCAGCACCTGGTTGGTTTCCTCGAGCAGGCGCTTGAGGCTGCCTTCCAGCTGCTCGCGCGGCTCCTTGCGCCCGGCTTCGGACAGCACGCACAGGGCCAGCGGCTGTGGCAGGCCGTCGCCGACCACGCACACCTGCTCGATATGCGAATGCACCGCCAGGCGGTTCTCGATCGGCGCCGGGGCCACGTATTTGCCCTTGCTGGTCTTGAAGATTTCCTTGATCCGCCCGGTCAGGCGCAGGTTGCCTTCAGCGTCCTGCTCGCCCTTGTCGCCGGTGCGCAGGTAGCCGTCCGCGGTCATCGCCTCGGCGGTCTTGCCCGGCTCCTTGTAGTAGCCCTGCATGGTCGAGCCGCTGCGTACCAGCACCTCGCCCTCCTCGCTGATGCGCACTTCCACGCCGGGATTGTTCTGGCCGATCCAGCCCTGCTTGAACTTGCCCGGGCGGCATACGTGGGAGTAACCGCAGTTCTCGGTCATGCCGTAGACCTCCTGCAACTCCAGGCCCAGGCGGCGGTACCAGTTGAGCAGCGCCTCAGGCACCGGCGCGGCGCCGGACAGGCCGTAGCGCACCGCATCCAGGCCCAGGCCGCGCAGTACCTTGCGCCCGATCAGGCGGCCGAGCAGCGGAATGGAAAGCAGCAGGTCGAGCTTCTGCGCCGACATCTTCGAATAGACGCCCATCTGGAACTTGGTCCAGATCCGCGGCACGCCGAAGAATACCGTGGGCCGGGCGCGGCACAGGTCGACCAGGAAGGTATCCAGGCTCTCGGCGAAATACACGGTGAGGCCGCTGTACAGCGAGTTGAGCTCGACGAACATGCGCTCGGCCACATGGCACAACGGCAGGTAGGACAGCACCCGATCCGCCTCGCTGACACCGAACAGCTCGATGGCATGGCTGGCGGTAAAACCGAAATTGCTGAAGTTGTGCATCACGCCCTTGGGCATGCCGGTGGTACCGGAGGTGTAGATGATGGTCGCCAACTGCTCGGGGCCGGGACGCGGGGTGTCCTGGATCGGCGTACAGGCCTGCAGCTCATGCCAGTGCTTGCTGAACTCGCCGGCCGGGTGCAGCGGCATGGCCACGGTCGGCACGCCGGCGGGAATACCCGTCTGCATCGCCGGCCAGTCGTCCAGCTTGCCGATAAAGGCCACCCGCGCCTCGGCATGCTCCAGCACCTGGCGCACGGAGTCGCCGGTGAGGTTGGGATACAGCGGCACCGAGACGTGCCCGGCCATCCAGATGGCCAGATCGGTGATGATCCAGTGCGCACAGTTCTTCGAGATGATGGCGATGCGGCTGCCCGGCTCCAGCTCCAGGCTGCGCAACCAACTGGCCGCCCGCCGTGCCTGCTCGCCGACCTCGGACCAGGTCAGTTCCTCGACCTGGCCATTGCCCAGGGGCTGGATCAGGTAAGTCTTGTTCGGGTGACGCGACTCGCGCTCGAAAAACACTTCGAGCGGTAAACGGACTGCACTGGCCACGGGGCCTCCTTGTTGTTTTTATTGTCACAGGGAGCAACCAAGCACTTGCTTGGTCGAATATTCCACGGGCAACAAGGCAGTGCAAGTGAAGAAATGTATCTGCGGGCGTACAGGCTCTAGCGCGGGTGATACAGCTCGATCTGCTGCATCAGGCCGGCCAGCGGCAGCTCGGCTTCGAGGCCGACCAGGCTGGCGGTGCGCAGGGGAAATGGCAGTTGCAGGTGGCCATGCACCAGCAGTCCGGCCAGGGCGCCGAGCAGGGGGTTGTGGCTGACGATCAGCAATTCGTCGGCGGGATACTGGTCGAGCCGGTTGGCCACATCGCGCGGCGAATCGTCCGGCGTCAGCCAGTCCAGGGTGGTCAGCGGCAGGTCGAGGCCCAGGTGTTCACACACCAGCTCGGCCGTCTGCTGGGCCCGTACATAGGGACTGACCAGAATGCGCTGCAAGGGCCGGCCGCGCAGGCGTTCGGCACTTTGCCGCACTTCGTTGCGGCCATGCTCGGTCAGCGCCCGCTCGGCATCACGGCGCGCATGCGGCTGCGCCTCACCGTGGCGCAGCAGCCACAGCTTCACAGCTTGGGTTCTTCGTCGCGCACCGGGTGCGGCGCCGGCGGGATACTGTGCGGCTCATTGTTTTCCGGGGCGCGCGGGGTCGGCCAGTCGGCAAACGGCCAGGGTTTCTCTTCCGTATTGAAGCTGCCGAAGCGGCCGATCTGCTGCAGGTACTGGCTGAGGCTGTCGCCCAGGCCCTGCAGGCCGGCATTTGGCGCCCCGTAGAACAGGCGATAGCCCAGCTGCAGCAGCACCACGCCGCCGAGGATGATCTCCGCCAGTTGCCAGACGATGGCGAATAGCAGCATCCACAGAATGCGCAGCACGATGGATTCCCGTTCCAGCTCGTTGCTCGGCTCGCTCATGTCACTCTCCTTGTACGCTGTGTGCGGGTCAGAACCCGCTGATCGAAATGAAATCCACGTCGGTTTTCGGCTCGCCGCGCATCAGCGCCTCGATCACCTGGGCCAGGGTACGGCCCTCGAACAGGATGGCATGTAAACCGGCGACCAGCGGCATGTAGACCTGCATTTCCTCGGCCTTGTGCTTGAGCACCTTGAGCGTGTTGACGCCTTCAGCCACTTCGCCCAGGCGCGCCACCGCGTCCTCCAGGCTGAGGCCCTCGCCCAGGGCGAAACCGACCTGGTAGTTGCGGCTCTTCGGCGAGGTGCAGGTGACGATCAGGTCGCCGACGCCGGCCAGGCCGAGGAAGGTCATCGGGTTGGCACCGAGCTTGACGGCAAAGCGGGTCATCTCCGCCAGGGCGCGGGTAATCAGCATGCTTTTGGTGTTCTCACCCATGCCCAGGGCTGCAGCCATGCCGGCGATGATCGCGTAGACGTTCTTCAGCGCCCCGCCCAGCTCGACGCCGAAGCTGTCGCGGCTGGCATAGACGCGGAAGGTGCGGCCGTGCAGGGCTTGCTGCACGCGCTGGCAGAGCTCTTCGTCCTCGCTGGCGATCACCGTGGCGGTCAGTGCATGCTCGGCCACTTCCTTGGCCAGGTTGGGCCCGGACAGCACACCGATGCGCGCCTGCGGCGCCACTTCGGCGAGGATCTGGCTCATCAGCTTGAAGCCGTCGGCCTCGATGCCCTTGGTGGTACTGATCAGCAGCTTGCCGGCCAGCTCGCCGGCCACCGGCTGCAGGGCCTTGCGCAGGGCCGAGGACGGAATGGCGACGAACACCAGTTCGCAGGCCGCCAGGGTCGCCGGCAGATCGTTCAGCGGCTCGACCCCCGGGTGCAGCTTGACGCCCTTGAGGTAGCGCGGGTTCTCACGCTGGGTGCGCATCGCTTCGGCCTGCTCGGGGTCGCGCATCCACTGCAGGACGCGCTGGCCATTCTCGGCCAGCAGATTGGCGATGGCGGTGCCGAAGCTACCGCCGCCCAGCACTGCAACAGGTTGTTGCTCGGTCATAAGGGTTCCAGAACAAGCCATCCACATGGCGAATGGGGGCATTATCACGAACCCTCGGCCGACCGACCAGTCCCGATCGTGACTGTGCCGCACCGGCGCGCTGGCAAACACGGGCATCTCGGTTAACATGCGCGGGCCCGCTCTCGAACAAGGCTGTTCCGTGCGCACCTCGATCCCCTTCTCCCTGCTGGCCCTGCTGGCGGCCTTCCCGGTCTCGGCCGACGACCTGTTCGACGCCGCCGGCGACGTGCCGGAGGTTCTCACCGCCAGTCGCCTGAAGCAGTCGCCCGCGGCGGTGCCGGGCAGCATGACCCTGCTCGACAGCGAGCTGATCAGGGCCTCCGGGGCTCGCGACATTCCCGAGCTGATGCGCCTGGTGCCGGGCATGATGGTCGGCTACCTGAGCGGCAACCAGGCCACGGTCAACTATCACGGCACCAACGTCACCGAGGCGCGGCGTCTGCAGGTGCTGATCGACGGCCGCTCGGTGTACCACCCCGGCCTCGCCACCGTGGACTGGAGCGACCTGCCGCTGGCCATCGAGGATATCGAGCGCATCGAGGTGTTCCGCGGCCCCAACAGCGTCAGCTACGGCTCCAACGCGCTGATGGGGGTGATCAACATCCTCACCCGCGCACCGTCCGCCAGCGAAGGCACTCGCCTCAAGTACACCCAGGGCCAGCGCGGCATCCGCGACTGGTACGCCAGTCAGAACCTAGGCTTGCAGAACGGCGACCTGCGCCTGTCGCTGTCCGGTCAGGAAGACGATGGCTTCGACCACGACGAAAACGGCGCCGACTACCGCGACGGCCGCCGCCTGACCCGCCTCAACCTCACCGCCAGCCACAGCCTGACGCCGGAGCAGACCCTTGACTGGCAATTGGCGGCCAAGGAAGGCAGCAACCAGCGGGCCTACGACTACGAGCCGATCTTCGGCGACATCGAACCCGGCGACGGCGACTCCGACATCGAGGCCCGCGACTATGCCGGCTCGGCGCGCTGGACGATGGACGTCAACCCGCAGCACAGCCTGTATGTCCAGGGCTACGCCCAGCACTGGGAGCGCGAACAGGACTGGCGCGCCTGCGAGGCGGCCATCGCCTTCAGCCCGCAGCTGGCGCAGCTGTTCGCCCTCGGCCCGGACTACGTGGACGTGTTCTCCCGCCACCTGCCCAGCATCCCCAACGGCACTCCGCAGCAGGAAGCGCTAGCCGGGCAGATTCTCGGCCAGCTGTTCAGCGGCGGCCTGCAGACCACTTGTGGGATGGTCAATCAGGACATCCACGAGAGCCGCTACGACCTGGAGCTGCAGGACACCCTGAGCCTGTCCGACGACCTGCGCCTGGTCAGCGGCATCAGCTACCGCCACGACAAGGCCAGCTCCGAAACCTTCTTCAACGGCGACCTGAGCAACGACCTCTGGCGCCTGTTCAGCCAGTTCGAATGGCACCTCGACGAGCACTGGCTGCTGCAGGGCGGCGCCATGTACGAGGACGACCACCTGTCCGGCAGCTCGCTGAGCCCGCGCATCGCCCTCAATTACCTGATCACCCCACGCCACGGCCTGCGCGCGGTGTACTCCGAGGCCCGCCGCTCACCGGACATGTACGAGGACAACGTCGACTGGAGCTACCGCGTACGCGGCCTGCAGCCCAGCGCATTCGGCCAGAGCGATGCCTATTTCTTCGCCCGCGCCCAGGGCTCCGGCGACCTCGACCAGGAAATCATGCGCTCGCGCGAGCTCGGCTATAACGGCCAGTTCGACAATCTGAGCCTGGACATCAAGCTGTTCTACGACGAAATCACCGGCATGATCAGCGACCCGCTGCAGATCGCCGACTTCGCCCCGGACAACAACGACCGCGCCCGCTTCAGTGGCGCGGAAAGTCAGCTGGACTGGCGCCTGAGCCCGGCCGATCGCCTGCGCCTGACCTACGCCTATGTCGACTACAGCGCCACCAGCCGTCAGGACAAGCGCCTCACCGCCAACAACAGCGGCTCGGCCGGCTGGCTGCACGACTGGGGCCAGGGCTGGTCGAGCAGCCTGTTCTATTACGGCGACGACCAGCTCAACCAGTACCGCTTCGAACGCCTCGACCTGCGCGTGGCCAAACTCATACCGCTGGCCCAGACCCAGCTGGAACTGGCCGGGGTCTTGCAACAGCGCCTGGACGACGAACCGCTGACCTGGGTCGAAAACCGCTACGACGAGCGCCACCTGCTCTACTTCAGTGCGGAGCTAGAGTTCTAGGATGCCGCTGTTCGCTTCATGGACGATGGCCAACCGAGGGCCAGGGATGCGCCTCCTCTTCGTGCTTAGCTGCTGCCTGCTGCTCGCCGCGCCCGCTCGCGCGGCCGAGGTCGTGCTCAGCAGCAGCGAAGACACCCCGGCCCTGCGCGCCTTCGCCCTGGCCCTGGCCGAGCGCCGCCCGCAGGATCAGGTGAGCTTCCGCCCGCTCGCCCAGCTCGGCCGGGTTGCCGGACTGCCTGCCGACTGCCGCCTGATCCTGCTCGACCGGCAGGCTCTGGACTGGCGCCTGAGCGACCCGCTCGGCCCGCCGACCCTGGTGCTGCGAGTGTCCCGGGTGGAAGCGCAACGCCTGCTCGGCAATACTCGCCCCGGCCACCTCAGCCTGCTCTGGAGCGATCCGCCGGCGGCCCGCCAGCTGGCCCTGGCGCGCCTGCTGTTGCCGGGCCGCACCCGCATCGGCGTGCTCTACGGTACCGACAGCGCCTTCCTGCTCCCTGAACTGGCGCGCGCTGCCGCTCCGCTCGGCCTGCAGATAGTCGCCCAGGCCTGGACGGACAACCGCGACAGCCGCCCGCTGCTCAGCCTGCTGGCCCGCAGCGACCTGCTGCTGGGCCTCGACGACGCCCAGCTGTACAACAACCGCACCATCAAGAACCTGCTGCTCAGCAGTTATGCCCAGCAACGCATCCTGCTCGGCCCCAGCGCCGGCTTCGTGCGCGCCGGCAGCCTGGCCAGCAGCTACAGCGACCAGGACGACTGGCTCGCCACCCTCGATCAGATGCTCGATCAGGAGCCCCAAGACTGGCCCCGCGAGCTGTACCCTAGCCGCTTCAAGGTGCAGAGCAACCGCCAGGTTGCCCGTGCCCTGGGCATAGAACTGGCCGACGACGCCGAACTGGCGCGGCGGCTGGCCGCAGGAGAGAACACCCCATGAGTTTCGGGCGCAACTGGGACATTCATACCCGCACCCAACTGATCAGCGTCGGCCCGGCCCTGCTGCTGACCCTGCTGCTGACCGGCTTCTTCACCTTCGCCCGGCTGCAGGATCTGCAGCAGGAGCTCAACCACACCGGCCAGCTGATCGCCGACCAGCTGGCACCGGCGGCCGAGTACGGCGTGATTTCCGGCAACCCGCAGGTGCTCGACCACCTGCTGCGCGCCACCCTGAAGACCGCCCATGTGCGCTTCTTAGAAGTGCGCGACCGCGAAGAAAACATCCTGATCTATGTCGAACAGGCCGGTAGCGAGAACAGCGCCACCGTGGAAGTGTTCCACGCGCCGATCCGCCTGCAGCGCATTCCCCTCGACAGCGAGTTCGTGCCGCCGCAGGCGGACAACAGCGACAAGCTGCCGGACGACTACCTGGGCCGGGTGGTGGTCGGCATGTCCAGCGAAGGGCTGACCGCCCAGCAGCAGGACATCCTGCTCAAGGCCACGGTGCTCAGCCTGCTGGCGCTGGTGCTGACCTTCCTCCTCGCCCGCCAGCTGGCCAGCCGCCTGGCACGCCCAATCAGCGCCATGGGCCGCGCCGTGGAAGCGATCCAGGCCGGCGACTACCAGGGGCGCCTGCCGGAAAGCGCCGGCGGCGAGCTGGGCGAACTGGCCCGCCATATCAACAACCTGGCCAGCGGCCTGGCCAGCGCCAGCGGCGAGCAGCAGGCCGCCATGGAACAGCTGATCCTCACCCGCGAACAGGCCGAGCAGGCCAGCCGGGCCAAATCCGACTTCCTGGCCATGATGAGCCACGAGCTGCGCACGCCGATGAACGGCGTGCTGGGTATGCTGCAGCTGCTGGAAACCACCGAGCTGAACCAGGAACAGGCCGAGTACGCGGCCCTGGCCACCGAGTCCACCGAGCACCTGCTCAAGGTGATCAACGACATCCTCGACTTCTCGCGCATCGAGCGCGGCGCCCTGGAGCTGGAGCGCATCCCGTTCAACCTGCTGGAGCTGCTGCAGGGCTCGCTGCAGGTGTTCCAGCACAGCGCCCAGCAACGCGGCCTGTACCTGCGCCTGAACAGCCAGCCGGGACTGGAGGACTTCGAAGTGCAGGGCGACCCGACCCGCATCCGCCAGATCCTGGTCAACCTGCTGGGCAACGCGCTGAAGTTCACCGAGGACGGCGGCATCCGCATCGAGACCCACTGGCAGCCGCTGGACAACGAAGTGCTGTGGTTCACCTGTGCCGTGCACGACAGCGGCATCGGCATCGCCCCGGAGCGCCTGGAGCACATGTTCGACGCCTTCCAGCAGGCCGACACCTCGATCTCGCGGCGCTATGGCGGCACCGGCCTGGGCCTGTCCATCGCCCGCACCCTGGCCGAACGCATGGGTGGCACCCTGCACGCCAGCAGCGAGGAAGGCGCCGGCTCGGTATTCAGCCTGGAAATCCCCCTGCCGTTCCGCCCCCGCAGCAGCGAGCAGAATGCCGAGCAAGCCCTGCAAGGCCAGGCCGGCGACGGCCAGGAAGTGCTGCTGGTGGAGGATAACCCGGTCAATCAGACGGTGATCGAGGCCATGCTGCGCAGCCTGGGCTACCGCGTCACCCTGGTCGGCGACGGCGCCCAGGCGGTGCACAGCTTCAACCCACAGCGCTTCGCCGCGATCCTGATGGACTGCCGCCTGCCGGTGATGGACGGCTACGAGGCCACCCGGCAGATCCGCCAGCTGGCGCCGCACAGCAACATCCCGATCATCGCCCTCACCGCCAACGCCCTGCAGGGCGACCGTGAGGCCTGCTTGCAGGCCGGGATGAACGATTACCTGGCCAAACCATTCAAGCGTGCCGATCTGGAACGTGTCTTGCTGCGCTGGTTGAGCAGTCGCAACCAACGCCAGGAACAGGAGTGCTAGAGTCTGCCTGGCGCATTGCTCGACACCCGGTATACAGGTGTGCACAAGGAACTGTGACTTTCACCAACACGCAACAGTCTATGACTACGCTGCCGACAGACGCCCAGAGCCTGCGGCGACCAGGATGTATCGCTTAGCCCCGTGCGGCGGGGCCATTGAGGAGCTCGCATGACCAAGCAAAACGCCTTCACCCGGGAAGACCTGCTGCGCTGCAGTCGCGGCGAGCTGTTCGGCCCGGGTAATGCGCAACTGCCCGCCCCCAACATGCTGATGATCGACCGCATCGTTCACATCAGCGAAACCGGCGGCAAGTACGGCAAGGGCGAGATCGTCGCCGAGCTCGATATCAATCCGGATCTGTGGTTCTTCGCCTGCCATTTCGAAGGCGATCCGGTCATGCCGGGCTGCCTGGGCCTCGACGCCATGTGGCAACTGGTCGGTTTCTACCTCGGCTGGCAGGGCAACCCCGGCCGCGGCCGTGCCCTGGGCTCCGGCGAAGTGAAGTTCTTCGGCCAGGTGCTGCCCACCGCCAAGAAGATCACCTACAACATCCATATCAAGCGCACCATCAACCGCTCGCTGATCCTCGGCATCGCCGATGGCACCGTCAGCGTCGATGGCCGCGAGATCTACAGTGCCGAAGGCCTGCGCGTCGGTCTGTTCACCTCCACTGACAATTTCTAAGGGTTATCCGCATGCGTCGCGTCGTGATCACCGGTCTGGGCATCGTTTCCTGCCTGGGCAATGACAAAGACACCGTTTCCGCCAACCTGCGCGCTGGCAAGGCGGGTATCCGCTTCAACCCGGCCTACGCCGAGATGGGCCTGCGCAGCCAGGTGTCCGGCTCGGTCGAGCTGAACCTCGAAGAGCTGATCGACCGCAAGGTGCTGCGCTTCATGGGTGATGCCGCGGCCTATGCCTACCTGGCGATGGAACAGGCGATCAAGGACTCCGGCCTCAGCCCGGAGCAGATCTCCAACCCGCGCACCGGCCTGATCGCCGGCTCCGGCGGCGCCTCCACCCTGAACCAGATGGAAGCCATCGACACCCTGCGCGAAAAAGGCGTCAAGCGCATCGGCCCATACCGCGTGACCCGCACCATGGGCAGCACCGTGTCGGCCTGCCTGGCCACGCCGTTCCAGATCAAGGGCGTGAACTTCTCCATCTCCTCGGCCTGCGCCACCAGCGCGCACTGCATCGGCCAGGCCATGGAACAGATCCAGCTGGGCAAGCAGGACGTGGTCTTTGCCGGCGGAGGTGAAGAGGAGCACTGGAGCCAGAGCTGCCTGTTCGACGCCATGGGCGCCCTCTCCACCCAGTACAACGAGACCCCGGAAAAGGCCTCGCGCGCCTACGACGCCAAGCGTGACGGTTTCGTCATCGCCGGCGGTGGCGGCATGGTGGTGGTCGAGGAGCTGGAGCATGCGCTCAAGCGCGGCGCCAAGATCTACGCCGAAATCGTCGGTTACGGCGCTACCAGTGACGGCTACGACATGGTCGCCCCGAGCGGCGAAGGCGCCATCCGCTGCATGCAGCAGGCCCTGGCCACTGTCGACGCGCCGATCGACTACCTGAACACCCACGGTACCTCCACCCCGGTGGGCGACGTGGCGGAAATCCGCGGCGTGCGTGAAGTGTTCGGCACCAAGGCCCCGGCCATCAGCTCGACCAAGAGCCTGTCCGGCCACTCGCTGGGCGCTGCCGGCGTGCAGGAAGCGATCTACTGCATGCTGATGATGGAAGGCAAGTTCATCGCGGCTTCGGCCAACATCGATGAACTCGACCCGGAAGTGGCGGATCTGCCGATCCTGCGCCAGACCCGCGAGAACGCCGAGCTGAACACCGTGATGAGCAACAGTTTCGGCTTTGGCGGCACCAACGCCACCCTGGTGCTGCAACGCTACAAGGGCTGATCTGCCCACTCATGAAAACGGCGCCTGCGGGCGCCGTTTTCATTTGCCGCGCGAACTACAGGCGAAAGCGCCCGACCAGGCCATTGAGGCCGACCGCCAGGCGCGACAGCTCCTGGCTGGCGGCGTTGGTCTGATCGGCCCCGGCCGAGGTCTGCAGCGACAGGTCGCGAATGTTCACCAGATTGCGATCCACTTCCCGCGCCACCTGGGCCTGCTCCTCGGAGGCGCTGGCGATCACCAGGTTGCGCTCGTTGATCGTGGTGATCGCCACGGCGATTTCCTCCAGCGCACTGCCGGCCAGGCGCGCCACTTCCAGGGCCGAATGAGCGTGCCCGGTGCTGTTCTGCATGGCGCTGACCGCCTGCTCGGTGCCCTGCTGGATACCCCCGATCATCTGCTCGATTTCCTGGGTCGACTGCTGCGTGCGCGAGGCCAGCGCCCGCACCTCGTCGGCGACCACGGCAAAGCCACGCCCGGCATCGCCGGCCCGCGCCGCTTCGATGGCCGCGTTGAGGGCGAGCAAGTTGGTCTGCTCGGCAATCGAGCGGATCACATCGAGCACCTGGCTGATGTTGCGCACCTTGCCGGCCAGGATCTCCACCTGATCGGCCGTGCCGGTCACGTCCTCGGCCAGGTGGCTGATGCTGCTCACCGTCTGGCGTACCTGCTCGCAACCGCGCTGGGCAGTGCGGTCGGACTCGCGCGAGGCCTCTGATGTACTCACCGCGTTGCGCGCCACCTCCTCCACCGCCGCCGTCATCTGGTTGACCGCGGTGGCCGCCTGCTCGATCTCGGTGTTCTGCAGGTGCAGGCCACGGGTGGCATCCTCGGTCACTGCGTGCAGTTCCTCGGAGGCCGAGGCCAGCTGGTTGGACGAGTCGGCGATCTGCTGGATGGTCTGGCGCAGGCTCTGCTGCATGCGTTTGAGCGCCTGCAGCAACTGCGCCGGCTCATCGCTCCCGGCAGTGTCGATATGCCCGGTCAGATCCCCCCCGGCCACCACCTGGGCCACCTCCACTGCCTGCACCAGCGGGCGGACGATGCTGCGGGTCAGCAGTACCGCCAGTACCACGGTGATCAGCGCACTCACCACCAGCAGCGTCAGCACCATGCTGACCGCGCTCTCGTAGGCCGCATGGCTCTCGTCCGCCGCCGCCGTGGCACCACGCTTGTTCATCTCGGTCAGCGCCATGAGCGCCTTGGCCATGGCATCGGCGTACTGGTTGAGCACGCCATTGGCAATCGCCAGCGCATCCTCCAGCCGGTTCTGCTGCGAGTGCGCCATGATCTGCTCCTGCTGCCTCAGATAGTCGGACTTGGCCTTGTTGAACAGCTCGTAGGCCTCCTTCTCCTCGCTGCTGGAGATCAGCTTCTGGTAGCGCCCCTCCGACTCGCGCAGCTCCTGCTTCAACGCCACCAGGCGCTGCTCGTTCTGCGCCAGGCTCTGCGGGTCACGGTTGATCAACAGGCGCAGGGTGATGGCGCGGATGCGCAGAATGCTCTGGCTCATCTCATTGAGCGCCTGGATGCTGGGCAGCCAGTTTTCGTTGACCTCGCTGGACTTGGCCTGCATGCGGTTCATCTGCAGCAGCGAGAAGCCCCCCAGAATCAGTACCAGCAGCGCCAGAATGGCGAAGCCGAGCCCGGCACGCGGGGCGATTTTCAGGTTCCTCAGGTACATGGCGACATCCTTGACGAAGGGCAACAGAACCCTAAGCCAAGCAAACCCCATGGCCATCTGCCATGTCGGAAAAGAAAAAGGCCCGTCTGCAAGACAGACGGGCCTTTTTTCCAGCGTCGGCGCCTCAGCGCACCTCGAAGCGCTGCTCGGCCAGCAGGCGATCGCCCTGGAACACCATGAAACGCCACTCGCCCGGCACCACTTCATAGTGCTCAGTGAACTCGAAGGCCATGACGTCCTGCGGCGCGCCCGGCGCCATCTTCTGTACCAGTTCGATCTTGTCCTGGCGCCGGCCGTCCGGGCCGACCAGCCCCGGGGTCAGGTACAGCAGGGTCAGCGGCGCTTCCGCCTCGGTCTTGCCGCTCAGGCGATAGCGCAGGCCGAACTTGGTACCCAGGCGTCCGGGCACTACGTCGGTCTGCTCGATCTGCTGGTTGGCCCGGGTCAGTACTCGCTCGCCCGGTTGCGGATCCTTGATCGGCGCCGCGGCGAATACGCCGTACTCGATCGCTCCTTCGACACGCACATCGGCCATGGCCAGGCTGGACGCCAGGCCCAGCGCCAATGCGCTCAAGCTGAACAGTTTCATCTTGCGCTCCTTGGTTGGGATGGCGCGAGGCTATGACATACGGATGACAACCATGTGACAGTTATCCAGCTCTGCCGCCACGCCACTGGCGCAGCCTGCTGCCAGCGGCCATGCTGCACAGATCGCCACCAAGAGCCTGCCCATGCGCCGCCTGCTGACCCTACTTGCCCTGGCCTGCTGCCTGCCACTGCAGGCAGGCGAACTGCTGACCTACCCGCTGCACTCCGAGGGCGCCGACCCCGAGGCCTATGTGGTCGAGCTGCTGCGCCAGGCCCTGGCCCACAGCGGCGCCGGCCACCAGTTGCAGCCCTCGGCCAAGGCCATGGCGCAGAGTCGCGCCCAGCTGTCGCTGGAGCAAAACGACGGCAGCGTGCAGCTGATGTGGACCATGACCACCCGTGAGCGCGAGCTGAGCATGCTGCCGATCCGCATCCCGATCTACAAAGGTCTGATCGGCTGGCGGGTGATGCTGGTTCGCGAGGAGGATCGCGACTGGCTCAAAGCGGTCGACAGCCTGGCCCAGCTCAAGCCCATGCGCTTCGGCCAGCGCGCCGACTGGCCGGACAGCCACATCCTGCGCAGCAACGGCCTGCAGGTGATCACCAGCCAGAGCTACGAGAGCCTGTTCCGCATGCTCGATGCCGGGCGCTTCGACCTGTTCCCCCGCGAAGTGGTGGTGGCCTGGGACGAACAGCAGCGCGCCAATGCCGCTGGCCTCAAGCTGGCCGTCGACTCGCATATCGTCATCCACTACCCCAGCGCCTTCTACTTCTTCACCTCGCGTGCCCGTGCCGACCTGGCCGGTGACATCCAGCGCGGCCTTGAGGCGATGATCGCCGATGGCAGCTTCGACCGTCTGTTCGAGCAGTACCATGGCGCGACCCTGGCCCAGGCGAAGCTCGGCCAGCGCAAGGTGATCGAGCTGCAGAACCCGGATCTGCCGGAACAGACGCCGTTCGCCCGCAAGGAGCTGTGGTACCGCCCCGACGCACCGAAATAGAGCCGCCCCCGCCCCACTGCCCCGCTCCGACGCGCCCACTTCGCCGCGCTCCCGCCAGCCGCGGCAGGCGGCGCTGGCCAGCTGATGGCACCGTGCTTGCACTGACCGCAGCAGACCATCGAGGGAGACGCACCATGCTGCAGTTGCTGCGCAACCAGACTCGCCGTAACGAACACGAAGAGGCGCTCAGCGCCCTGTTCAACCAGCACGACCTGACCACCCGCCTGGACGAGCAGCAGGCCTGGATGGGCCGCCTCAACCGCTTCAGCGACAGCCTGCACCAGCGCATCCGCACCAGCCTCGGCGCCGCCGTCGGCATTGCTGCCCATGCCCCGCAGCTGGCCCATATCGCCAGCGCCAACCAGGAAAGCGGACAGAGCCTGGCGCAGTCCTCGGAGCTGATCGCCAGTGCCAGCGAACAGGTCACCACCACCCTCGATGCCGAACTGGTGCCCGGTGCGGCCGAGGTCGCCCGGCTCTCCGGCGAGGTCGCCAGCACCCTGCGCCAGTGCCAGCAGAGCGGCCAGGACGTGTTGCGTCAGGTCGATGCCATCGGCGTGTGCGAAAGCCAGCTGAGCAAGGTGATCGATAACCTCACCGGCCAACTGGAAGAGGTCAGCAAGGTGATCGGGGTGATCGCCAGCATTTCCCAACAGACCAATTTGCTCGCCCTCAACGCCGCCATCGAGGCCGCCCGTGCCGGCGAGCATGGCCGCGGCTTCGCCGTGGTGGCCGAGGAAGTGCGGCGCCTGGCCGGGCACACCACCGAAGCCACCGGCCAGGTCGGCCAGATCATCGAGCGCTTCCGCGATGGCATGGGCCAGCTGGCCGACGCCGGCGCCCGCATGCACCGCGCCGTGGAGGACGGCCGCGACGGCATGCTGCAGGTCGGCAACGGCCTGGACAGCACCCGCCAGGCCATGGACAGCCTGGACGAACGGGTCGGCCATATCGCCACCGGCACCGAGCAGATCGGTCAGGCCGTGCGCTCGATCAACGGCGATGTACAGCAGATCGCCCAGGTCGCCGGCGAGTTGCTCGGCAAGGCCGGCCAGGTACTGCGCCACAGCCAGGCGGTGCGCGAGGATGGCGACCGCCTGTTGCAGGGCCTCGGTGACTTCCGCCTGCAGCTGCACCGCTCAGTGCAGGCCGGCGTCGAGCAACTGGCCGGCCAGCCCGCCCTGAGCGGCGAGCTGGGCGCGGCCGAGCGCCTGCTGGCCGACACCCTGCGCCGCGATGCGCGCTTCGAGCTGTTCTACCTGGTCGATGCCAGCGGCGTGCAACTGTCGGAAAACATCTTCGCCGGCGACGTACCGCAACAGGGCGGCCCCTCCTGCCGCGGCCGCAACTGGAGCCAGCGCCCCTGGTTCCGCGCGGTGGCCGAGACACTGCGCAGCCACATCACCCCGGTGTACCGTTCCTCGGCCACCGACGACTTCTGCTTCACCGTATCGGTACCCATCCTCGGCGCCGATGGCCGTCTGCTGCGCGTGCTTGGCGCCGATGTGCGCCTGTCCGTGCTGGTCTGAACCCATGCCCCTGGGCTAGGCTGGTACCAGCCAACCTAGCCTGGGAGTCCCCCATGATCCGCATCAGTACCGAATCCGGCCTGCGCCACAGCATCGCAATCGGCGAGCACCTGCTGCATGCCGATGTCCCCGTCGAATTCGGCGGCGACGCCTCCGGGCCCGAGCCCCATGATCTGTTCGACGCCGCCCTCGGCGCCTGCAAGGCACTGACCCTGATGCTCTACGCCAAACAGAAAGGCCTGCCCCTGGAAGGCCTCGACGTACAGGTGCAGCGCGACGACAGCGAGGAGCGCCAGGGCATCTACCGCCTCAATGTCGAACTGCAGCTGCACGGTGCCTTGGACGACGCCCAGCGCCAGCAACTGCTGCGTATCGCCGACAAATGCCCGGTGCACAAGCTGATGACCAGCACCGAGGTGCAGATCAACACCCAGCTCGGCAGCGACTGAGATGGGCGAGCTGCTGCTGATCCGCCCGCGCGCCGAAGATATCGCCGGCCAGCCGATCCTGCGCCCGCTGCCCTCGGCCAAGTGCCGCAGCGTCGGCCCCTTCGTGTTCTTCGATCACATGCTGGAGCAGAGCTACCCGGCCGGCAGCGGGATGAACATCAACCAGCACCCGCATATCGGCCTGTCCACCCTCACCTACCTGTTCGCGGGCGAGCTGCAGCACAAGGACAGCCTCGGCTCCGACCAGTTGGTGCAGCCCGGCGATGTCAGCTGGATGACCGCCGGCCGCGCCGTGGCGCACGTCGAACGCACCCCGGCGCACCTCTGGCAGAGCGGCTCGCGCCTGCACGGCCTGCAGGTGTGGCTGGCGTTGCCGCAGGCCGAGGAACAGGGCGAGCCGAGTTACAGCCACCACCCGGCCGCCAGCCTGCCGCGCAGCGCAGCCATGGGCGTGCAGATCACCCTGATCGCTGGCACCGGCTTCTGCCTGCAGTCGCCGGTGCCGATGCACTCGCCCACCCTGTATGCCGAGCTGAAGCTACAGGCCGGCGCCAGCCTGCTGATTCCGGCCGAGCATCGTGAGCGCGCGCTGTACCTGATCGCCGGCGAAGCGCAGCTGGACGGCAATGAACTGCCACTGCGCGGCCTGGCCGTACTGCCCGCAGGCGAGGAGCTGCTACTGAGTGCCTGCGGCGAATGTCACCTGGCGCTGATCGGCGGCGAGCCGCTGGGGCCGCGGCGCATGTTCTGGAACTTTGTCGCCAGCGATGCCGCGTTGCTGGAGCAAGCTAAACAGAACTGGGCCAGTGGCGACTGGCCGCAGGTGCCGGGGGAAAGCGCGCGGATCGAATTGCCGCGCGCGTAGGGCGGGGAAACCCGCGTAACCAGGCACAGGCCAGACGCGGGTTTCACCTGCCCTAGCGGGAGATATCCCTAGGCGAAGACTTCGTCGAACAGGTCGTACATGGCCGCAAAGGCGCGGCGCGAAATCTTCGCGTCGTACTGCATCTTGCCCGGGATATTGGCCTGCGGATCGGTAAAGGAATGCACGGCGCGGCCGTAGCTGATCAGCTGCCAGTCGACACCGGCGGCGCCCATCTCGGCAGCGAACTCAGTCAGCTGGCTGCGCGGCACGAAGGGATCGGTGGCGCCATCGAGAACCAGCACCGAGCCCTGAATGTTCTGCGCCTCCGCCGGGTTGGCGCTGTCCAGGGTGCCATGGAAGGACACCGCCGCCTGTAGCGGTGCGCCGGCACGGGCCAGCTCCAGGGCGCAATGGCCGCCGAAGCAGAAACCGAAGACCGCCAGACGACTGCTATCCAGCGGGATGCCGGGCTGCGCCTTGAGGGTATCGAGCGCGGCCAGCAGACGCTGACGCAGTGCCGGCTTGCCCTTCACCGACATCATCGCCGCCCCGGCCTCATCCATGTTCTGTGGGCGCAGGTCGGCGCCATAGACATCCGCCAGCAACACCACATAGCCACGCGCCGCCACCTGGCGGGCCATCTCGATGGCACCGGCGGACACCCCCATCCAGTTCGGCGCCATCAGCAGGCCCGGGCGTGGGCTCGCGTCGCTTTCGTCGTACAGCAACTGGCAAGCGAAAGGCTGACCATCAATCTCGTAGCGAACGGTCTGGTTAACGATCTGACTCATACACCTCTCCTTTACGATCAGGACTACTGGGGGTGGCCGAACAGGCCCGTTCATTCAATCCTCGGGCCTGGCCGCCTCTTCGTCGGCCAGGCCACGGATATAGGCAGCAAAACCGGGGTCTTCGCCACGTAGCAGGTGCGGCAGGCGCTCGCGGAAGTCCTCGCGGCGGCTCCATTCGCGCATGTAGTCCTCCCACGAATGCCAGCGCCGCTGCTGCTTGGCGTCCATGTCGTCCGCGTAGGCCAGCAGGTAGGCGCGCTCGAACAGCGAGATGAGCATGTCGAAGATCACCCACATGCGCTCGCGCTGCTCGGCGCTGAGGTCGGGCGTAGCGGTCTGGCTGCGCAGACGCAGGTCGGGGTTGGCCAGCACCACTTCGAGGAAATCGATATAGGCGTCGGAGATCTGCTGCCAGATGGCCTCCTCTTCGTTCTCGCGCTCCTTGCGCTGCTCGAAGAGGAACACCGCAATGGCGAACGGCAACGCCACCACGGTAACGATGTAGGACAGCAGCTCCCAGGTTTGCAGCGACATGACGGGCCCAGTTCGACAGGAAGACGCCATTGTGCCCGAACGGCGGCCGGCGGGCGCGCTCTATCAGCCCTGAGCTGATGCAGAGCCCCACTGCAAAAGGCCCGCTGAATGTGGGCTTTTTTATGCGGGAAAGACTTACACGCTCTCCGCCCAGCGCTCCTTGATCGCCAGGATCGCCGGCATCTGCTCGAGGAACAGCGCCACCAGCTGCGGGTCGAAGTGCTTGCCGCTTTCGCGCTGGATCAGCTCGAGGGTTTCCTCCACGCTCCAGGCCGGTTTGTACGGGCGCACGCTGGTCAGTGCGTCGAACACATCGGCAATCGCCACGATGCGCCCCTCCAGGGGAATCTCCTCGCCCTTGAGGCCGTTGGGGTAGCCGCTGCCATCCCACTTCTCGTGGTGGCTCAGGGCGATGCGCCGAGCCATCTGCAGCAGGCCGGAATCGTGCTCGCCAATGATCTCGGCACCGATCTGCGCGTGCCGGCGCATCACCGCCCATTCTTCGTTATCGAGCTTGCCGTTCTTCTGCAGGATCGCATCGGGAATGCCGATCTTGCCCACATCATGCATCGGCGCGGCGTTCAGCACGTCCTCGGCCGCCTTCTCGCTGAAGCCGGCCGCCAGGGCCAGCACCCGCGAGTAATGGCTCATGCGGATCACGTGCAGGCCGGTCTCGTTGTCCTTGTACTCGGCAGCCAGGCCGAGGCACTGGACGATCTGCAGGCGCGTGCGTTTGAGCTCGTCGACCCCCACCAGCGACAGGTGGGTGCGCACCCGCGCGCGCACGATCGGCGGGCTGACCGGCTTGGTGATGTAGTCCACCGCGCCGACCGCAAAGCCGCGCGCCTCATCCTCGACATCGGCCAGGGCGGTAACGAAGATCACCGGGATGGCCGCCGTGGCCGCCTCGGCCTTGAGCCGGGCGCACACCTCGTGACCGGTCATGCCAGGCATCATCACATCCAGCAGGATCAGCTCCGGCAGCTCGCGCGCGGCCAGCTCCAGGGCCTTCTCGCCGTCCTTGGCGAAGAACAGCCGGTAGTCGTCCTGGAGGATCTGCCGCAGCACCTGCAGGTTGGTCGGTTCGTCGTCCACCAGCAGCAGCTTGGGACGCGGATCGGCTGGGTAACTCATGGTGCGTGTTCTCCCGTGGCCTGCAAGCCGGCCAGCAGTGTATCGGCACGTTCGAAATCGAAGTCGTTGATGGCCCGATCCAGGGCCTGCGCGAGCGTTGCCGGCAACTGTTCGACCAGGCGCTGCAGGGCATCGCCGGCCAGTTCGCCATGCTGCAGAGCGGCCCGCGCGCGGGCGATTTCCGCCTGCAGCTCGGCCAGTTCTACTGCCGCCGTGGCGCGGCTGTCCAGCCTGTCGTCGGCCTGGCCCGGCAAGGCTTGCGGCAACTCTTGCAGGCTGCGGGCAAGCTGCGCCAGCAGGGCCTCGCTGGAAGCAGCCAGGGTGCCCTTGAGTGCATGCTCCAGCTGACCGGCCAGTTGGCTCAGTTCCAGCAGCGCCAGATTGGCCGCCGCGCCGCGCAGGCGATGGGTCAGGCCGATGGCCGCCGGCTGCTCGCCCTGCTGCAGCAGATTGGCGATCTGCGCGGCCGTCGCGGCATGCTCCTCGAGGAAACGGCGAATGGCCTGGGTCAGGGCCATCTCGCTGCCCCACAACGGAATCCCGCGCAGCCAGTCGATGGCCATAGGTGGAACCACTGGCGCCGCCTCGACTACAGCCGCTGGCGCAGCGCCGAGACCAGTCACCCGGGCGATCTCGGCCAGCAGTTTGTCCATCTCCAGCGGTTTGGAGGCGAAGCCATCCATGCCGGCCTCGCGGGCGGCGCGGCGATCCTGCTCCAGCACGCTGGCAGTCAGGGCGATGATCGATACCGGCGCCAGCCCCTCGGCCTGCTCGTGGCGACGAATGCGCCGGGTGGCCTCCAGACCATCCAGGCGTGGCATCTGCACATCCAGCAGGAGCACATCGAAACGCCCGCCAAGGAAGGCTGCCAGCGCTTCCTCGCCATCGCCGACAGCAACCACCTGGTGGCCCAGGCGGCCGAGGCTGAGGCTGAGCAATTCGATGTTCTGCGGCACGTCATCGGCGGCGAGGATGCGCAACGGCGGCAGCTCCAGGCCGGCCTGCGGCAGTCGCGGGCCGTTCGCCTCGCCCGCCTGCAGAGGCAGGTGCACCTGGAACACGCTGCCCTCGCCCAGGCGGCTGCTGACCTCGATACTCCCACCCATCAGTTCGGTCAGCTGGCGGGCGATGGTGGTGCCCAGGCCGGTGCCGCCAAAGCGCCGGCTCATCGAGGCATCGGCCTGAGCGAAGGGATCGAAGATGCGCTGCAGGCGATCCTCGGCGATACCGATGCCGCTGTCGCGCACCACCAGCTGTACCTGGCCCGGCTTGCCACTCACCTCCAGGCGCACCCAGCCCGCCTCGGTGAACTTCACCGCATTGCCCAGCAGGTTGGTCAGCACCTGCTGGATGCGCAGCGGGTCGCCCTTGAAGTGCTCGCCCAGCCCGGCGCGGTAGTCCAGGCTCAGGCTCAGCCCCTTGGCCTCGGCCCCCAGGCCCAGGGAGTCGCAGACCTGCTGGCACAGCTCGCGCAGGGAGAAGTCGACGCACTCCAGCTCCACTGCACCGCGCTCCAGCTTGGCGGTGTCGAGGATGTCGTTGAGCAGGCCGAGCAGCGAGCGCGCAGCCTGGCGCACGGTGCCCAGGTGGCGACGCTGCTGGCTGTCCAGCTGGCCGTCCAGCAGCAGTTCGGTGAAGCCGATGATGGCGTTCATCGGCGTGCGGATCTCGTGGCTCATGTTGGCCAGGAAGGTGGTCTTGGCCTCGGCCGCCAGCTCGGCGTATTCCTTGGCATCGCGCAGCGCTTCTTCCATCTCGCGGCGCTGGCTGAGGTCGGTGGCGAACTTGATCACCTTGAACGGCTTGCCGTCGGCATCGAACAGCGGGTTGTAGGAGGCCTGGATCCACACCTCGCGCCCGCCCTTGCCCAGGCGCAGGTATTCGCCGCTATCCAGCTCGCCGCGCCCCAGGCGCGCCCACAGGTCGCTGTAGGCCTGGCTCTCGGCGTACTGCGGGGTGCAGAACAGGCGGTGATGCTGGCCCTGGATCTCGTCCAGCTCGTAGCCCATCAGGTCGAGGAAGTTGCGGTTGGCGCTGAGCACCCGCCCCTGCAGGTCGAACTCGACTACCGCCAGGGCCCGGCCGATGGCGTTGACCGTGCCCTCGAACTCGGCATTGCGCAGCTTGGTCTCGGTGATGTCGAACAGCACGCCGTCGATCCACTTGGCCACGCCCTGCTCGTCCGCCACCGCACTGCCGCTCTCCCACACCCAGTGCTCGCGGCCCTGGCGATCGAACAGGCGGTACTCGACCGTGTAGCTGTGGCCCTCGGCAACGGCGGCCAGTACCTGTTCGCTGGCGCGCTGCAGGTCGTCCGGGTGGAACAGCGCGTTGAACGACTGGCGCCCGCTGGTGAAGTCCTCGGCGCTCCAGCCGGTGAGCTGCTCCACCGCATCGCTGACCAGCTGCATGCTCCAGTCGTGATCCAGGCGGCAGCGAAAGGCCACCCCCGGCATGTTGCCGATCAGCGAGCGGTACTGCTGCTCGCTCTCGCGCAGGGCACGCTCCATTTCCTTGCGCTGGCTGATGTCGCTGATGAAGCCGACATACAGGGTACGCTCCGGCAGGCGCGCCTTGCCGATGGCCAGGCGTACCGGCAGCTGGCTGCCGTCGCGGCGCAGAATCTCCACTTCGCGGCTGCCGCCAATGATGTCGCTCTCGCCCAGGCGCAGCAGATCGGGCAGGTAGTCGGCGCGCCCCTGGCGGTAGCTCTCGGGGATCACCAGGTCGATGTTGCGTCCAACCAGCTCGTCGCGGCGGTAGCCGTAGAGGCGCTCGGCGGAGGCATTGAGGCCTTCGATCACGCCCTCCTCGTCGATGATCACCACGCCGTCCACCGCGGTTTCCAGAATGGCACGCAGGCGTACCTCGTTGCTCTGCACCTGGTGGAACAGCTGGCGATAGCGCAGCAAGCCGTTGACCCCGGCGACGAAGATGGTCAGCGAGACAGTGATCAGCGCCACCGCCAGGGCCAGGAACAGGCTGTAACTGGCTTCACCGGTAAGTGGCGCGGCCACGCCGACGAAACGCGCGGCGGCCATGCCGGTGTAATGCATGCCACTGATGGCCAGGCCCATGACCACGCCACTGACCACGATCGCGCGCCCGGAACTCAGGCGTCCACGCAGGCCGAAGCGCACCCACAGGGCGAGAATCGCCAGCACCACCGCCACCAGGATCGACAGGGCGAAGACCCAGGGGTCATAACGCAGCAGTGGTGCCATGCGCATCGCCGCCATGCCGCTGTAATGCATGGCACCAATCCCGGCGCCGACTAGCACGCCACTGCCGATCAGCTGCAGACCGCTGACCTGACGCCGCGCTAGCAACTGCAGGGCGACCCAGGAGGCGCCCAGGCTGGGCAGCAGCGACAGCAGGGTCAGGCTCGGCGCGTAGGACACCGGGGTGCACAGCTGGAATGCCAGCATGCCGATGAAGTGCATGGCCCAGACGCCGCCCCCCAGGGCCAGCGAGCCGGTCAGCAGCGCCGTCTGCCGGTGCAGGGTGTTGCGGCTCAGGCGCGCCATGCCGGCCACCTGCAGGGCCATGCCCGAGGTGAAGGTGGCAATCGCCAGCGACAGCAACACCAGCCAGGGGCTGTAGCTGCCCTGCAGCAGCAGGCTGGGATCGCTGGTATCGAGGAACAGGCTGGTCAGATAGGACATCGGATTCTGGCGGCCGTGAAAGTGCGCAGGTCTAGGACAAGTGAAGCAGTGCGTGGCGAATTCGGCGGCCCGCCTGCCTGGCCATTAGATCGCCATCAGCGGCGAAGCTCCAGTGCAATCGTGCATCGACGCACCAGCGCATCGGCGGCCGACGGCATTCCTTGAGCCATGAAAAAGCCCGCCGAAGCGGGCTTGTTCAACACCAACAGGGGATCAGGCGGAGAGCTCCACCAGCAGCTTGTTCAGGCGGCGCACATAGGCAGCCGGATCCTTCAGGCTGTCGCCGGCGGCCAGGGCGGCCTGGTCGAACAGGATGTGCGACAGCTCACCGAAGCGGTCTTCGTCCTGCTCGCCGTCGAGCTTCTCGATCAGCGGGTGCGCCGGGTTGATCTCGAAGATCGGCTTGGCGTCCGGCACCTTCTGCCCACTGGCTTCGAGGATCTGACGCATCTGCAGGCCGAGATCCTGCTCGCCGATGGCGAGGATCGCCGGCGAATCGGTCAGGCGGTGCGACACGCGCACTTCCGCGACCTGCTCAGCGAGCGCACCCTTGAGACGCTCGACCAGGCCTTCCTTGGTCTTGGCGATTTCTTCCTGGGCCTTCTTGTCCTCTTCCGAGTCCAGCTTGCCGAGGTCGAGGTCGCCGCGCGCCACATCGACGAACTGCTTGCCGTCGAACTCGCTGAGGTAGCTCATCAGCCACTCGTCGATGCGGTCGGTGAGCAGCAGCACTTCGATGCCTTTCTTGCGGAACACTTCCAGGTGCGGGCTGTTGCGTACCTGGGCATAGCTCTCGCCGGTGAGGAAGTAGATCTTGTCCTGGCCGTCCTTGAGGCGGCCCAGGTAGTCGGCCAGGCCCACGGACTGCTCGCCGGAGTCGTCGCTGGTGGAGGCGAAGCGCAGCAGCGTGGCGATCTTCTCCTTGTTGGCGAAGTCTTCCGCCGGGCCTTCCTTGAGCACCTGGCCAAAGTTCTTCCAGAAGCTCTTGTATTGCTCCGGTTCGTTCTTCGCCAGCTTCTCCAGCATGTCCAGCACGCGCTTGGTCAGTGCCGACTTCATCGACTCGACCACCGGGCCGGCCTGGAGGATTTCACGGGAGACGTTGAGCGACAGGTCGTTGGAGTCGACCACGCCCTTGATGAAGCGCAGGTACAGCGGCAGGAACTGGTCGGCCTGATCCATGATGAACACGCGCTGTACATACAGCTTCAGGCCGCGTGGCGCTTCGCGCTGGTACAGGTCGAACGGCGCGCGGGCCGGCACGTAGAGCAGCGAGGTGTATTCCAGCTTGCCTTCGACCTTGTTGTGGCTCCAGCTCAGCGGGTTCTCGTAGTCGTGGCCGACGTGCTTGTAGAACTCCTGGTATTCCTCGTCCTTGATCTCGCTACGGCCGCGTGTCCACAGCGCGCTGGCGCGGTTGACGGTTTCCCATTCCGGCTCGGCCGATTGTTCGGCCTCTTCGCCGTGGTGTTCCTTGGGCAGCTCGATCGGCAGGGCGATATGGTCGGAGTACTTCTTGACCACGTTGCGCAGGCGCCAGCCATCGGCGAACTCGTTCTGCTCGGCCTTCAGGTGCAGGACGATGCGGGTGCCGCGCTCGGCCTTGTCGATGGTCGCGACCTGGAACTCGCCCTCGCCCTTGCTCGACCAGTGCACGCCCTCGGCGGCCGGCAGGCCGGCGCGGCGGGTGAACACGTCCACCTGATCGGCAACGATGAACGCCGAGTAGAAACCCACGCCGAACTGACCGATCAGGTGCGAGTCCTTCTTCTGGTCGCCGGTGAGGTTCTTCATGAAGTCGGCGGTGCCGGACTTGGCGATGGTGCCGAGGTGGGCGATCACTTCCTCGCGACTCATGCCGATGCCGTTGTCTTCGAGGGTGACGGTATTGGCTGCCTTGTCGAAGGAGAGGCGGATCTTCAGCTCGCCGCCACCTTCGAGCAGCTCGGGCTTGGCCAGGGCTTCGAAGCGCAGCTTGTCGGCGGCATCCGAAGCGTTGGAAATCAGCTCACGGAGGAAGATTTCCTTGTTCGAATACAGCGAATGGATCATGAGGTGAAGCAGTTGCTTCACTTCGGTCTGGAAGCCCAGGGTTTCTTTTTGAGTTTCCACACTCATGGTCGTCGAACTCCACATGCAGGACAGGCCGCAAATGCGGCGGATGTCATGCAGATGGGGGCTTCATTCGGGATTTCAAGTGCTTGCGCAGCGAGCCCGATCTAGACGTCATCCCCGCGCAGGAGGGGATCCAGCGGCCGGCGACTCCGCTCGTTCCTGCTTCACCGAGTTGGCTGAGGCGTTCTGGATCGGGAATGACGGTGTGGATGAAACAGCCCCCGCACTCCGTCATTCGTACAGACGCGGCCTCAGGGCTCGAGCAGCTCGACCTTGAGGATGTCGTCCAGGCGCAGGCTGAAATTGACCTGCCCGGTGCCGCCACGCTGCTGGCTGAGGAGGATGTTGCCGCCCTCGTCGAGGCCGACGAAGCGCCCTTCGGCCAGGCCGCCGCTGGACTTGACCACGCGCATGCTCAGCCCGCGGTACAGCTGCGGGTTGCGTTGCAGGCGCAGCAGGGAGAAATGCTCGCGCCGATCCGGGCTAGCCGCCGCGCTCGCCGCACCCGGCAACGGGCTCTCGCTGCGCGGCGCGGCCGCCACCGGCGCGCTGCCGACGCTCGGCAGCGCTGGATAGCGGTCGCCCTCCACCTGCCAGCCGCGCTCGCCCTTGACCAGCACCAGTTCCAGTTGCTGGCTCTGGCCGTTGATCCGCGCCTCGGTCTGCAGCGTCGCCCGCTTGCTCGGGAAGCTCACCTGCGGCAGCGCGCTCAGCTGCACCAGGCGGCTGTTGAAGCGCCGCTGCAGATAATCCTCGATCACCCGGCCGAGGGTCTCGTTGGAGTCGAAGCTGTTGTCCAGGCGCCCGTCGTGATAACGCAGGCGGTCACTGAACAGCTGCAGGCGACCGCTCAACGTGGTTTTGAAGTGTGGTGGCAGCACCAGGTGGAAGTCGCCCTGCAGCTTGTTCGGCGGCAGCGCCTGCAGATCCAGGTGCAAGGTATAGCCCTTGCTCAAGCGCCGGGCCTCGGGCAGATCCTGTTCCGGCAACAGCCAGCTGACCTCGACCTCCGGCAGCTCGCCATCGTCGGAAGGCAGCACATCGAGACGAATCGGCGCCTTCAGCCCCTTGGGCAGGCGGATCTTCACCTCGCGCCGAGCGAAGAAATCCTCACCCTCACGCAGGCTGAGCACGCCATCGATCAGCTCGGCATGCTGCGGCAGGAACGGCTGGCCGTTGAGCTCGCCATGCAGGCGGATATCCAGCTCCGCCGGGGCCTGGGCATCGGCCTTGAGCCAGTTCAGACTGAGGATCGCCTCCAGCCGCGCGGCATCCTGGCTGGCCATCAGGGTCAGGCCGACCACCAGCGGGATGAAACCCAGGGCACTGAGGCCGACAGCGCGCCGCGCCGTGCGCCAGTGCAGCACCACGTAGATCAGGGTAAGCGGCGGGATCAGGCTGCCCCAGCCCCATAGCAGGCTGGTGCCGAAGGCCCGCATCACCAGCCAGACCAGCCCGACCAGGATCAGCAGCAGGCCGCCGAGTATCAGCAACGCATCCATTGAAAGTTCCTTGTTCTAGATGGTCGCGTGCCTTCTGTCAGGGCTCGTCGACCTTGAAATGCGCCCGCGCCGTGGCGATCGGCTCGGTCTGACTGGTTTGCCAGGCGGTGATGGCCACGTTGGCCACTCGCCGCCCCTGGCGCCAGACCTGGCACTGGACGAAGGTGTCACGATAATGGCCGGCGCGCAGGTAATCTATCGAGAAGTCGATGATTTTCGGCAAATGCGGGATGCCCATGAACATCAGCAGGTGGAGCATTGCCGAATGTTCCATGAAGCCGGCGATCACCCCGCCATGCAGGGCCGGCAGAGTCGGGTTGCCGATGTTGTCCTTGTTCGCCGGCAGGCGGAAGACCATGTCGTCGCCCAGACGCAGGCACTCGATGCCGATCAGCTTGGCGTAAGGGATCAGGCAGAGCAGCGCGTCGTAGTCGTTCTTCTCGTGGGCCTGGCGCACCAGGGTATTGAGGTTGAGCGCGCTCATTTAGCACCTCCCTTGAGTTCGGTCGGCTTGCCCATGCGCATGAAGGCCCCCACCACATGGGCGATCGGCTCGTCCGGGTTGTCCTGGTAGGCGTAGCCACGGGTGAAGATGACGTTCTCGGTGACCCGGTAGCACTCGGCGAAGCCGTAGACATCCTTGTGCGGCTGGGCCGGGTGCATGTAGTCGATGCGCAGGTCGAGGGTCGGACAGATCTCGAATTCCGGCAGCACGCAGACGGTGGAGATGCCGCAGGTGGTGTCCATCAGGGTGGTAATGGCGCCGCCATGGATCACCCCGGTATCCGGATTGCCGATGATCTGTGTGCTGTAGGGCAGGCGCAGGGTCAGGCCGGCAGAATTGGCCTGGTGCACGCTCAGGCCCAGCACCTGGCAATGGCGCAAGACCGCCAGAAAACGCTGGGCCCGCTCTAGAATAGGGTTATCGCTCATGACTGCAGTTTCCTGGCGATGTCGCAAAAAGGCCGCATCATACCCGCTCGCCCCCCCGGGCAGACAGCCGCCACAACCCGCATGACCCGGCAAATGGCCGGGTGCGACGGAACTTTGGCCACTCCGCCGCCCTCCTATGTTGCGACATGAGGATAGTCCTCGTCCGAAAAGTCACTTAAGGAGTGCAGACCATGGGCAAGCCCTTTACCTACGCCTTGCTGCTGGCCGCCATGCTCGGCCTGGCCGCCTGCGAGAAGAGTCCCGAAGACAAGATGGAATCGGCCAAGGAAAACGCCTCCGAAGCCATGGAGTCCCTGGGCAAAGCCGCCAAGGACACCGGCGATGCCATCGAGCAGAAAGCCGACCAGGCAATGGGCAAGGAGCCCAGCACCGGCGAGAAGATCGAGGACGCTGCCGACAAGGCGGCCGACACCATCAAGGACGCCGGCGACGAAGCCAAGGATGCCGTCGACGGCCAGTAATCTTCCCCCACTATCAACAAGGCCCGCGATTGCGGGCCTTGTCGTTTCTACAGCGCCGGGCTGAGCATCAATAGCAGGCAGCAGGCCAGGCCGACGATCCACACCAGCGAGCGCAGGGTCGGCACATCGCGCCAGTACAGCACCAGGTACAGCACGCGGGTGATGACGAATAGAATCGCCAGCAGGTCGACCCACCAGCCGAACACTTGGGTCGTATGGGCCATCAGTACCCCGGCGACAAACAGCGGGAAGATCTCGATGCTGTTCAGGTGCGCAGCATGGGCACGAGCGCCCAGGCCAGTGAGGCGCGCCTGCTGCGCCCGCGGGTTGTGGTTGTCGTAGCCACCGGCTTCGGCATTCATCGCCTTGGCCACCGGCAGCTTGGCCACGTAGATCAGCACGGCAGCAATCAGCACACACCAGAACGGGATACTCATTGTTGTTCTCCTTCGGCAGCTCCGCTGCCTGAGTGGGTGGTAGCCCTGCACTTGTAGCACATCGCGCGGCCAGCCCCTCGATACAGCTGCGCTTGGGTCAGGTGTGCCCGCACCGGCGGCCACCTACGCGCGCCAGCGCGCATGACGCCCCCTGCGGCCGTCGCCCGCCTACTCGGGATACCAGCGCGGCGTATACACCCACTCACCGCCATCAGCGCGGGCGAAACGACGGGTCTGCGACGAGCCGATGATCACCAGGGTGCGCGAGTCGACCTGGTCGCTGCTCAGCTCGCCCAGGGTCAGGTTGCGCAGGCGCTCACCCGCACGGCCGATGTCGCGACCGAGCACCACCAGGGTTTCCGGGGTGCGCTGCTGGCGCACGATCGCCAGTGCGCGGTCGAGCTGCCAGGGCCGCGCCTTGGAGATCGGGTTGTAGAAGGCCATCGCCAGGTCAGCGGCGGCCGCGTGCTGCAGGCGTTTCTCGATCACCGCCCAGGGCTTGAGATTGTCCGACAGCGACAACAGGCAGAAGTCGTGGCCCAGCGGCGCGCCGGCCTTGGCGGCAGTGGCCAGGGCAGCGGACACCCCCGGCAGCATCTGCAGCTCGATGCGGTGCCAGGCCGCGTCACTCGACGCCTCCAGCGCTTCCAGCACCGCCGCGCCCATGGCGAATACGCCCGGATCGCCGGACGACACCAGCACCACGCGCCGGCCCTGGGTTGCCAGCTCGAAGGCATGGGCGGCGCGCTGCAGCTCCTCGCGGTTGTCGCTGCAATGCAGCACCTGCTCGGCGCGGAACGGCCCGGCCATGTTCACGTAGGTGGCGTAGCCCAGCACATCCTCGGCCTGATCCAGGGCCTGGCGCACTGCCGGCACCATCAGCTCGGCCGCACCGGGGCCAAGGCCAACCACGCTGAGGCGACCGCGCGGGCGACCGATGGCCTCGGCCACTTCCGGCGCCACGGCCAGGTGCAGGCTGACCGCCGCATCTGCCAACACCGCCTCGGGCAGCTCGCTGGCGGCGCCGATAAAGCGCAGCGGCACGCCCAGCTCGGCGGCCGCCGCAGCCAGCTCGGGGCGCGCCATGGCACTAGCATCGGCGAGCAACGCAGCCAGCGCCGCCTCGGCCAGATGGGCGTCGGCCAACGCATCACGCACCAGCTTCGGCAAGTCGCCATCCAGCTGGCGCAGACGCGCGAGTACCAGACGCGGGTGGATCAGCAGTTCGCCCTCGGCCACCGCGCGCTGCGGGCTGATCAGGATGCGCCGCGCGGCGTCCTCATCCAGCGGCAGGCGTGCCTGTTGCAACCAGGGCGCCTCGCCTTCGACCCGCACCGACTCGCCGCCGAGCAGGTCGCTGACGAAGCGCTTGCCCTGCTCCAGGTCGGCCAGGGCGTAGCCCTCCGGCGGATTGAGCAGGCAAGTGCCGAAGCGCAGCTCGCCGCTGGTGGTGATGGCCGGCGCCACCGCCAGCTCGGCGGCGATTTCACGGGCCAGCAGATTGACCCCGGCCAGGCCGCCAAGCAGCGGCACCACCGCGCTGCCATCCTCGGCCAGGGCTAGTACCGGCGGCTCGGCACCCTTGCTGGCGAGCAGCGGTGCCAGGCTGCGGATGACGATGCCCGCGGCGCACAGGGCGATGATCGGGGTGTCCTGGCGGTACAGCTCGCGCAGGGTTTCGCCGAAGTCGTCGAACAGCGCCTCGGCGCCTTCGGCACGACCGCGCAGACCGTGGATCAGCGCGTCGGGATAGAGCGCCTGCACGCGCCGGGCGGTGCCCAGGGCGGAGGCACCGAGCACGATCAGCGCCGGTGCTTTCAGGCTGTCCATTGCGGCCCCGGAATCACGATCAGGGAGAAGTACGGCGAGGCCATCGGCTCGACCTCGTCCAGCGCAACGATGCGCTGGTTGTCCATGGTCGCCCGCTCCACGTACAGCGCGCGCTCGGCCAGGCCCAGCTCGCCGAGCACCCGGCGCACCTTGTCGAAGTTACGCCCGAGCTTCATCACCACCGCCGCGTCGGCGATGGCCAGGCGCTGCTTCAGCTCCTCTTCCGGCAGCACGCCGGAAAGCACCGACAGGCTCTGGTTGCGATACACCAGCGGCACGCCGAGCACCGCCGCGCCGCCGAGCATGGAGCACACGCCCGGGATCACCTCGGCCTGGTAGCGCTCGGCCAGGCGGTCGTGCAGGTACATGTAGGAACCGTAGAAGAACGGGTCACCCTCGCAGATCACCGCCACGTCGCGGCCGGCATCCAGGTGCAGGGCGATCTGCGCGGCACAGGTGTCGTAGAAGTCGCTGATCACCGTCTCGTAGGACAGCGGTGGCTCCAGCTTCTCGGTGGTCACCGGGTACACCAGCGGCATGCGCACCTGCGCCTCGCTCAGGTGCTGCTCGATGATGCCGAAGGCGTTGCCGCCCTGCCCCTTGCTGGCCTTGGCCTTGGCCACGAAATAGCCCACCACCGGCGCCGCCTGCAGCAGGCGCAGGGCCTTGAGGGTGATCAGCTCGGGATCGCCAGGGCCGACACCGAGGCCGAGCAAACGTCCTTTTACCGCCATTATTCGATCTCCGTGGCCAGGGCATTGACCGCTGCGGCGGCCATGGCGCTGCCGCCCCGGCGACCGCGCACGATGACATAGGGCACGCCGCGGCTATCGGCGGCGAGCATGTCCTTGGACTCCGCCGCGCCGATGAAGCCGACCGGCATGCCGAGGATCAGCGCCGGCTTGGGCGCGCCGGCGTCGAGCATTTCCAGCAGGTAGAACAGTGCGGTCGGCGCATTGCCGATCACCACCACGCTGCCCTCCAGGTGTTCGCGCCAGCGCTCCAGGGCCACTGCCGAGCGGGTGTTGCCCAGCTCGCGGGCCAGCTCCGGCACACCGGCATCGTGCAGGGTGCAGATCACCGGGTTGTTGGCCGGCAAACGCGCGCGGGTGATGCCCTCGGCGACCATTCGCGCATCGCAGAGAATCGCCGCGCCACCTGCCAGGGCCGCGCGCCCGGCCGTGCCGGCGCCGGCGGAGAAGCGGATGTCCTGCACCACGTCGACCATGCCGCAGGCGTGGATCAGGCGCACCGCGAGCTTTTCCAGGTCAGCCGGGATGGCCGACAGATCGGCCTCGGCACGGATGGTAGCGAAGGACTGGCGGTAGATCTCCTGGCCGTCGCGGATGTAATCGATCATGCGGATGTTCCTGACTCGGGATGCGCGGCGAACCACTCACCGGCCTCTGCGATGCTGAGGGAAGGCGCCAGCAGGCGACCGAAACCGGCCGCGCCCGCAGCGCGCTGATAGAGCTGATAACGCCCGCCGGCCTGGGCCAGCAGGGTGAAGGAAGCGGTATGCGCGGCCGCGCAGGAACGCGGGCAACCGCACAGGTGCACCTGCGGGCGCGCTGTGCCGGCCGCCAGCAGTGTGGCCAGTTGGCGGGCATCGCCCTTGGTGTCGGCCAGACCCTTGGCGCAGGCGGCCGAACCGGTGCAGGCGAGCAGTTGGCTCAGCGGCTCGCGCACATCGACCAGCAGGCCCAGCGCTGCCAGTTCAGTCAGCACACCAGCACTTGCGGCGGCCGCAATATTCGGCAGCAGCACGCCCTGCCAGGGGGTCAGGCGCAGGCTGGCATCACCATGGCGCTCGGCCAGCTCGGCCAGGCCGCGCAGCTGCCCGGCGTCGATCCGCCCCAGCGGCGCACCGGCCAGCAGCATCTGCCGACCAGCCTGGCGCTGCGCCAGTGCGCCCAATGGCGGCACTGTCGAGGCGGGTTGACGGCGCCAGCTCTGCAGGGATTCGTCGCGCAACAAGGTGAATGGCAAACGCGCCTGCAGGCGCTGGAGAAACTCCTCGACCGGCAATGCACCGAGCAACTGGCGCATACGCGTCTGGGACGGCTCAGCCAGTTCGAGAAACAGGTGCAGCACGGCGTCGACCAGGCTCAGTGCCTGGGCCCGTGTTACCGCCGCCAGGGGCTTGTCCAGCGGACAGCCGGCCAGGCCGAAGGCCAGCCACTCGCCGCCAGGCAAGGCGCTGAGCCACAGGTCGTGCGGGTGCTCGAGCATGGCCAGGGCTTCGCCGCCATCCAGCTGCAGGGCGAATTTGGCCGACAGCGCATGCAGCTCGGGATTGTCCTGCAACAGGTCGAGCAGTTGCCCGGCCAGCGGTCGTACGTCGAATTCGGCAGCCGGATCGAGACCGGCGCCCGGGCTGAGCAGCAGGTTGCGCACGTCGTCGGCACCGGCCACGCGCGGGCCGAGCCCAGCGTCCAGCAGGCGTCGGATCAGCTCGGCCTGGTCAGCATCACGCACCCCGCGAATCTGCAGGTTGCTGCGGTTGGTCAGTTCCAGCACGCCACTGGCGCAGGTCTCGGCCGCCGCGGCAATGGCCCGCGCCTGGGCGCTGCTCAGCTCACCGCCGGCCAGCTTGACCCGGCAGATGCCACCGTCCAGCGCCGGGACGATGCGCAGCAGCCCGGGACACGCCGAGGGGCGTGGCACGAACGGATCGACAGTGGGCAAGGAATCGTTCAAGCGGTCACCTGGAGCAAAGACGCGGCGACCGAACCAGCGAGCCCCGACAGGACTCTACGGCATCGGTACACCCCGCCCGATGTTGGCACTCGCGACCAGCGTCGTCGGCAGGTCTCCTGGCTGGCAGGTCATGATCGTTCCGCCACCTTCCCGATTGCTCAGTGGTATGCGTGCAAAACGACTCGCTGCTTACAGTTGCGGGGGCAGCCACGGTTAATCCGTGTTCCCTATTCAGAACCTGTCCAAAGTCTGCTGCGCGTCGGCCCTGCCGCGTTAAAAACAGGCTCGGAATGCTCATTTACAAAAGTAAATTCCGCTTCCTCGCCTGCTTGATTCGCTGGCGCTCACCCTTCGGGCCAGCCTACGGCTGTTACTCCCGATGGTCGTTGCGCCTTGCATGGCTCTAGCTCGCGAGACCTTGAACAGGTTCTCCGCAGACGGGTTGAACCGCCTGCACCGACGAAGGCGCTATTATGCCCGCTTTGCCCGGCGCAGCGACAAGCCTGCTCGTCGGGCCAGGAAACTATAGGTGGGGAATACACATGACGGCCTGGCTGACGGTGGTGGGAATCGGTGAAGACGGCTACGCCGGCCTGGGCAAGGCCGCGCGCCGTGCGCTGCTGGCCGCCGAGCGGATCGTCGGTGCGCCGCGCCAGCTCGAACTGCTGCCGGCCTGCATCCGCGCCCCGCGCGAGCAATGGCCCAGTCCGTTCAGCCTGGAACCTGTGCTGCAGCGGCGCGGCACGCCGGTCTGCGTGCTGGCCAGTGGCGACCCCATGCTGTTCGGCGTCGGCGCCAGCCTGGCGCGCCAGGTGCCAGCGGACGAACTGTTGATACTACCGGCACCCTCCTCCTACTCGCTGGCTGCCGCGCGCCTGGGCTGGCCGCTACAGGACGTCACCCTGCTGTCGGTGGTGGCCCGCCCGCTGGCCGCGCTCAATGCCCATATCCACGCTGGCCAGCGCCTGCTGATCCTGTGTAACGACGGCTCCAGCCCAGCCGCCATCGCCGCCCTGTTGCGCCAGCGCGGCTTCGGCCCCAGCCGCCTGAGCGTGCTGGAGCACCTGGGCGGCCCGCTGGAGCGACGCATCGACGGCCTGGCCGAAGGCTGGGCGCTGGACGAGGCCGCTGCACTCAACCTGATGGCGGTGGAATGCCTGGCCGACGAGCAGGCCACTCGCCTGCCGCTGACCTGCGGCCTGCCCGACGACGTCTACCAGCACGACGGCCAGCTGACCAAGCGCGACGTGCGCGCCATCACCCTGGCGCGCCTGGCGCCCCGCCCCGGCGAACTGCTGTGGGATGTCGGCGCCGGCTGCGGCTCGATCGGCATCGAGTGGATGCGCAGCCACCCCAGCTGCCGCGCCATCGCCATCGAAGCCGACAGCGGCCGCCAGCAGCTGATCCAGCACAACCGCGATGCCCTCGGCGTACCCGCCCTGCACCTGGTGGCCGGCGCCGCACCGGAAGCGCTGAGCGGGCTGCAGCAGCCGGACGCGATATTTATCGGCGGCGGCGTGACCATCCCCGGCGTCCTGGCACAGTGCTGGCAGGCGCTCAAGCCCGGCGGCCGGTTGATCGCCAATGCCGTGACCCTGCAGAGCGAGGCCGCATTGGTGAACTGGCGCGAACGGCATGGCGGCGAGCTGACCCGCATCGCCGTGGCCCAGGCTCAGCCGCTGGGCGGCTTCGACACCTGGCGCAGCGCCCTGCCGATCACCCTGCTGGAATGCCGCAAGCCGTGAGCCCGCGCATCCTCCTGCTTGGCGGCGTCGGCGATGCCCTGGCCATCGCCCGTCGCCTCGGCCCGGAGCATATCTACAGCCTGGCCGGGCTGGGCAAGGTGCCCGCCGACCTGGCCTGCCAGGTGCGCGTCGGTGGCTTCGGCGGCGCCGAGGGCCTGGCCCGTTTCATCGCCGAACAGGGTATCGAGCTGCTGCTCGACATCACCCATCCCTACGCCGCGCAGATCAGCGCCAATGCCGCGCAGGCCGCACAGGCGACCGGCATTCCCTGCTGGGCCCTGCGTCGTCCCGGCTGGCAGGCCGGCGCGCAGGACGACTGGCGCGAAGTGGCCGACTGGGCCGAGCTGAGCCAAGCACTGACCGCCTTCCGCCGGCCCTTCTTCACCCTCGGCCGCGAACCGCTGCAGCACCTCGACAGCATCCCGCCAGGGCAGTTCTGGACGATCCGCATGCTCGACGAACACCCCGGCAACGACCGCGCCCGGGTGATCGGCACGCGCGGCCCGTTCCTCCTCGACGACGAACGTGCGCTGTTCGCCAGCGAGCGCTTCGACGTGCTGGTCAGCAAGAACAGCGGCGGCAGCGCCACCGAGGCCAAGCTGCAAGTGGCGCGTGAACGTGCCCTGCCGGTGCTGATCCTGGCGCGCCCGGCGCTACCGCTGGTAACCCGCGAGTTCGCCAGCGGCGCCGAACTCTGGCAGGCGCTGCAAGCCTTGCCCGGTGACCTCGGGTAAACTGCCGCGCGCTTTGCCCCCAGGAATCCCCATGTCGATCACCCCCTACGTCCGCGTGCTGCTTGTCGGCCCCGACCTGCAGCACGGCTCCTACGCCGAACTGTTCCAGCGCCAGCTGACCGCCCTGCGTGGCGCTGAGGCGCTGGCCGATATCGTCGACACCAGCGCGAGCTACGCCGGACTGTGGCAGCAGATCCGCACCTGCATCAGCGCCGGGCAACTGCCGCTGCTGCTGATTGACCTCGACCCGAACAGCAGCAGCCCGTATCTGGACTGGCTGCGCAGCGAGCTGCAAGGCATCGGCAACGAGCAAGCGGTGGCGGATCGACTCTTCGTCGCCCGCGGCAACAGCGAAGCGCTGGAGAGCATCGACGCGCTGATCGGGCAGACCGACAAACACCTGGGCTGCGTCGACGTGCCCAGCCTGCCCGACGCCCACGCCTGGTCGTGCATCCCGCCACACAGCCAGCGCGTGCTGCTGTGCAACGGCCCGCGCTGCACCCGCCGCGGCGCCCTGCCGCTGTGGAAGTCGCTGCGCGAGCAGCTCAAGGCCGCCGGCAAGCTGGAGTGCGAGGGCGGCGTGCATATCACCCGCACCCAATGCCAGTTCCCCTGCGACCAGGGCCCGACCCTGAGCCTGTATCCGGCCGGCATCTGGTACCAGGTACGCAGCGAAGACGATGTGCGCCGCCTGGTGCAGGAGCAGTTCGTCGAAGGCCGCCCGGTGGCCGAACTGATCATGAGCCGCGACTGAACGCCGTTCGTCAGAAGCAAGTTCAGGAAACAAAAGGGAAATGTCGCTGGTCTAGGCTTCAGGCCCATTCGCCAGAGGTAGCCCTTTTGACCAGCCTGATCCGCAACATGCGCAAGACCATCGATATCGTCGCCGACCACAACGAGGACGCCGCCCTGGCCGTGATGCGGGCGGCCGAACACACTGGCGACGAAGGACTCAAGCAGCAACTGCTCGGTGTAATTCTGCGCCTGAACCAGGACGCCCAGGCGCTGCGTCAGGTACGTGAGAACCTGCCGCTCGAGCAGCGCAAGTCCGCCTGAACTCAGCTCCCCGTTGCCGCACCATCAGCCAGGTGCACCCGCAGGGCCAGCTGCTGCAGCGGGCCCAGATCGATGACCGGTCGCCCTTCCACCTTGGCCGCTTCGTCCCAGCGCCGCAGGCGCAGGCTGTCGGCGAACAGCGGATCGGTTTCGAACGCCAGCGCCTCCTCGCGCATCATCGGCCCGCCCTGCCAGTCCAGGGTTTGCCGGCTGGCCGGGCTGAGGCCGGCCAGGTAGTCGGCATCGCGCCAGCACAGGTAGCGCTTGGCATGTACGTGCCGCGCCACCAGCCCGGCCAGGCGCGCGGAAAAGCCCAGGCCACGCAGCCAGTGCGCCCCCACCCGCTCATGCCCCTGGCGACCGAGGCCGGCCATGCTGTTGCCAGCCGTCAGCGGTACGCAGAAGTGCCCGACGTCGTGGCAGAAGGCAGCCAGCACCAGCTCCTCGTCGGCGCCTTCGGCCTGGGCCAGCTCGGCGGCCTGGGCCATGTGCTCGAGCTGACTGACAGCCTCACCGATATAGCCGGCCCCGGCCTGCTGGCGACACAGGGCGAACAGCGTGCCCACCGCCTGCTCGGCCGTCATGCCGCCTGGGCACTCGGCCAGGCGCATTCGCCGAGCAAGGCCGCCACACTGCGCTCGCCCAGGGCCAGACCGACGCTCATGCCCAGACCGGTATGCATCAGCACCGCGGTCACCCCCTCGGCCACCGGCAGTACGCTGAACGGCCCCGGCCCGCGTGCGCCGTACACGCCCTGCCAGCGCTCGAGCACCTCGATGCCGCCACCCAGGGTGTGCTCGGCCAGCTCGATGAGAATGCGGTCGACCGCTTCGGCGTTGAACGGCGAAACATCGCTGCCATAGGCATGGGAGTCACCGATGATCAGCTCGCCATAGGGTGTGGGGCTGATCAGCAGGTGGATGCCGAGGCTTTCCAGCTCCGGCTGCTGGGCGCGGATCTGCGCGCGGATGGCCTCGGCCTGCGGCAGGTCGGCAAAGGCGCCGTAATGCACGCAGCTGAGGCCGGTGAGCACGGCATGACGCAAGGCCAGGGGCTGCAACGGGCGCGCGCGGAGCATCTGCAGGGCGCATACCTGCGGTTGCAGGCGGGCCATGTGCTCGGCCAGCAGGGTCTGGTAGTCGTGGCCGGAGCACACCACGATGTGCCGGGCACTGTAGCGCCCGGCAGTGGTCAGCACCCGGCCCGGCTCCACGTCGCGCACCAGGGTGGAGAAATGGAACTCGACGCCGAGATCGCGCGCCAGGTGGCTGACGATCTGCGGCAAGGCTTCGCGCGAATACAGTTGCTGGTCGTCGAGACCATGCAATGCGGCACGGTGATGGGCGAAGCGGCCGTCGTACATCTCGCGCAAGGCGCTGCCACGCAGCAGCTCGGTGCGGTAGCCCAGCTCACGCCCACGACCGGCGACGAAGGCCTCCAGCAGCGCCTCCTCGGCTTCGCTGCGGGCGAACAGCAGCGAACCCTGGCGGTGCAGCTGCAGGCCGGCGGCCTGGCCCAGCTCGCCCCACAGGCCGTGAGCCTGGCGCGCCAGGTCGAGCATCGGCCCCGGCGCCTGGCCACCGACCAGCGCCTGGCCGAAGTTGCGGATCGACGCCCCCAGCGGTGTGTGGGTGCGCTCGAATACCTTGACCTTGAGGCCGCGTTTGGCGCCAGCCCAGGCATGGGCGAGGCCGAGGATGCCGGCGCCGACGACCAGCAGGTCGCAGTCGTGCTGACTCATAAGAAGAACTCCTGAAAATTCTACGGACTACTCCCTCTCCCCTTGGGAGAGGGGTGGGGTGAGGGTCTCCCAGGCTGCACCGAGCTGCCTGCTGCGCCCTCACCCCCGCCCCCTCTCCCAGAGGGAGAGGGGTGATGGAACGCTTACTGAGGCAGCGGCTCGGATTTGCCGTCGTAGCGCTTGCGCCATTCGGCAAGGATCTTGTCGCGGTTCTCCGAGGCCCAGGCGAAGTCGTTCTTGATCAGGCGCTGCTCGTAGTCGGCCGGCAGCTCCTGGAAGGGCTCGGCGATACCCGGCTGGGCCAGTACGGCGAAGTTGGCCTTGTACAGATCCATCGCCTCGCGGCTGGCGGAAAAGTCGGCGAGCTTCCTGGCGGCGTCCAGGTGCGCGGTGCCCTTGATGATGCCGGTGGCTTCGATTTCCCAGCCCAGGCCTTCCTTGGGCAGCACGATGTCCAGCGGCGCACCTTTGCGCTTGAGCTGCACGGCCGGGTATTCGAAGGAAATGCCGATCGGGAATTCGCCGGCGGCGGCCAGCTTGCACGGCTTGGAGCCGGAATGGGTGTACTGGCCGATGTTGCCGTGCAGCTTGTCCATGTAGGCCCAGCCCTGGGCTTCGCCGAAGGTCTGCAGCCAGGCGCTGACATCCAGGTAGCCGGTGCCGGACGACGCCGGGTTGGGCATGACGATCTTGTCCTTGTACACCGGGTTGGTCAGGTCTTCCCACTTGGTCGGCTTGGGCAGGCCCTGCTTCTCGGCTTCCACGCTGTTGAAGCAGATGGTCGCGGCCCACACGTCCATGCCGACCCAGGCCGGCGGGTTGGCGGCATCGCGGTAGTTACTGGCGATCTGCCCGAGGTTGGCCGGGGTGTAGGGCTCGAGCATGCCCTGCTGCTTGAGGATGGCCAGGCTTGAACCGGCCAGGCCCCAGACCACATCGGCCTGCGGGCGATCCTTCTCGGCCAGCAGCTTGGCGGTGACGATACCGGTGGAGTCGCGCACCCACTTGATCTCGATGTCCGGGTGCTGCTTCTCGAAGGCTTCCTTGTAGGCCTTGAGCTGCTCCACTTCGAGGGCGGTGTAAACGGTCAGTTCAGTATTGGCCTGGGCCTGGAAGGCGCAGGCGGCGAGCAGGCCGGCGGCCAGAGCGGTGCGTTTGAACATGGTGAAGCTCCTGGTGGTTAGCGTTGGCGTTGGTTGTCTGGTTCAGCTGGCTTGCGGGTTTTCGCCGCAGGCCAGGCGTGCGTTGATCGCGTCGATCACGGCGGGCAGGTCGGCAATGGTGTCGATCAGGTAATGCGGGCGGCTGGCGGCGAACAGGCCGTCGATGCGCTCACGCTCGGCAGCCAGCTGCTCGGTACTCAGCGCCTGGTACTGCTCCCAGGTCAGGCCGAGGAAGTTGCCGGAAAAGCGCAGGGCCACCGTCCACATGCCGGCGCTGCGGCCTTCGAGAATGCCGGGCTCGGTGTCGTCGACCTTGACGCAGCCGGCGACATCGTCGAGGCCGAGGGCAATCACGTTGGCCAATGCCTGTGCCGGGCTCGGCCGGCCCTTGGGCACTTCATCGGTGGCCACCACGTGATCCGGGCTGTAGCCCTTGGCGGTAGCCAGCTCGACCACCTTGTCCATCACCTGCTTGGGGTAGCCGGAGCAGCTGCCGATCTGCAGCCCGCGCTGGCGCAGCGCGGCGATGCACTCCAGCGCACCCGGGATCAGCGCCGAGTGCTCGCCGACTTTGGCGATCTGCAGCGGCATGAAGCGTTCGTAGATGGCGGTGACATCGGCGTCACTCGGCAAGCGGCCGAAGCGGCGCTGGAAGCGTTCAGCCACCGCCGGCTGGTCGCACAGGGTGCGGATGTGATCCCACTTGCCCATGCCCATCGGCCCGCGGGCTTCGTCCAGGCTGAGCTCGACATCGAAGCTGGCGAAGGCCTCGACGAAGATGCGGGTCGGCGCGAAGGAACCGAAGTCGACCACGGTGCCGGCCCAGTCGAGGATGGCCGCTTGCAGGCGGGTTGGCGGTTGATAGTGCATGGCAGTCTCCTGGGAAGATTCAGTGACCGGGCGCCGGCATGCGCCAGGCCTGGGAGCGGCGCAGCAGGCCGCGCGACAGACCGGCGAGCAGCAACGACACGCCGGCGGAAGTGAGCAGGATCAGGGTCGACATGGCGGCCGCGCCGCCGACGTTGCCGGCGTCGTCCATGTTCAGCACGGCCACGGCGGCGAGCACGCTGTCCGGGCTGTAGAGGAAGATCGCCGCCGACACCGTGGTCATCGCCGAGACGAACAGGTAGCGGATGATGTCGAGCAGCGCCGGCAGGCAGATCGGCAGGGTCACGCGGCAGAAGTGGCGCAGCAGCGGCACCTTGAGCGACAGCGCGGCGGCCTCGAACTCGCCGTCGAGCTGGCGCAGCGCGGCGCTGGCGGTCATCTGTGCGGTGGTGAGGAAGTGCGCGATGGTGCACACCACCAGCAGGGTCAGGCTGCCGTACAGGCCGCTCAGCGGGTTGCCCGGCAGGTTGAAAAAGAACACGTAGCCCAGGCCCAGCACCAGGCCGGGCACCGCCATCGGCACGAAGCTGAGCAGGCGCAGGGCCTGGGTCAGCGGGCTCTGCCGGGTCTTCTCCATCAGGTAGGCACCGGTGAAGATCAGCAGGCTGCCGAACAGCGCGCTGCACACCGCCAGCAGCAGGCTGTTGCGATAGGCCAGCCAGCCGCCGGGCAACTCGGAGAAGGCGTAGTGCTGCAGCGACAGCGACAGGTCGTAGGGCCAGAACTTGACCAGCGACGAGTAGATCGCCATGCCGAACACGCCGAGCAAAACGCTGCAGATCAGCACGGTCACCAGCAAAAATGCCAGGTCGCGGCGCCCTGACGGCTGCGGGTGATAGACCTGCGCGCGGCCGCTCATGGCATCGCGCTGACGACGGCGCAGCCACAGGTCGACGGCGAAGCTGAGCAGCGCCGGCACCAGCAGTACCATGCCGATCAGCGCCCCGCGGCCGAACTGTTGCTGGCCGACCACCGCCTTGTAGGCCTCCAGCGCCAGCACCTGATAATCGCCACCGACCACCACTGGCACGCCGAAATCGGTGACGCACAGGGTGAACACCAGGCAGAAGGCGGCGAACACGCCCTGGCGGCTGCCCGGCCAGGTGATGCTGCGAAACGCCCGCCACGGTGAGGCCCCCATGCTCGACGCGGCGTCGAACAGCCGCGCATCGGCCAGCGCCAGCGCCGAGAGCAGCACCATCAGCGCATGTGGGAAGGTGTAGATCGCCTGGCCAAGGACGATGCCCCAGAAGCCGTAGATATTGTCCGCCAGCAGATGCCGCAGCACGCCCTGGTTGCCGAACAGGTAGATCAGCGCGATCCCCGGCAGCATCGATGGCGCCAGCAACGGCAGCAGGGAAATGCTGCGCCACAGCGGCTTGCCCGGCATGCAGGTGCGCTGCAGGGCGTAGGCGAAGGCATAGGCCAGCGGCACCACAATGCCGGCCACAGTCAGCGACACGCTCAGGCTGTTGCCCAGCAGCCAGCGGAAGTTGGCGCTGCCGAACAGCGTCAGCGCTGCCTGCAGGCCACCGCCCTGCCCGTCTTCGCCGCTGAAGCCGCGCCAAAGCATGGCCAGCAACGGCAGCAGCACGGCGAGGATCAGCAGCACCAGCAGCAACCATTGGCCGCCGAGCACGAACAGGCGGTCGGCCAGGTCGGCGGGCAGGCTGCGCCGCGCGGTAGCAGGCGTCATAGTCAGCACGCGTTGCATATCAGGCGAACACCTGCAGGCTGCGCGGCGGCAGCGCTACCCAGATTTCCGCGCCGGCCAGTTTGGGCATGGCCTGCGGTTCCAGCTCGGCGAGCAGGTTGTGCCCCGGCAGTGCATCCAGTTCGAAACTCAGGCGGCAGCGGTTGCCGAGGAAGGTGATCTCGCGCATCTGCGCGCTGAACAGGTTGTCCTCGTGCACTGGCGGGTTGATCACCACCGCTTCCGGGCGGCAGAACAGCCGGCCGCGCTCGTGCCGCTCCTCGCCGTGCAGGCGCAGGCTGAGGTCGCCGACGCGCACATGGCCATGCTCGCCCCGCTCGAACGGCAGCCAGTTGCCCTGACCGACGAACTCGGCCACGAACGGCGTGGCCGGCGCGCGGTAGATATCCTGCGGGCAGGCAAACTGCTCGACGCGACCGTGGTTGATCACCGCGATGCGGTCGGCCATCAGCATGGCCTCGTCCTGGTTGTGGGTGACCATCAGGGTGGTGATGCCCAGGCGCTTCTGCAGCTGGCGCAGCTCGCCGCACAGGTGCTCGCGCACCCGCGCATCGAGGGCCGACATCGGCTCATCAAGCAACAGCAGCGAAGGTGCCGGTGCCAGCGCACGGGCCAGGGCCACGCGCTGCTGCTGGCCGCCGGAGAGCTGGCCGGGGTACTTCTTCTCGCTGCCGCTCAGGCCAACCAGCTCGAGCATTTCAGCCACCCGGTTACGGATGGTTTCGCGATGGTTGCCGGCCAGGCCGTAGCCGATGTTCTGCTCCACCGTCAGGTTGGGAAACAGCGCGTAGGACTGGAACAGGATGCCGTAGTCGCGGGCCTGCGGCGGCAGCAGGGAAACATCCCGCGAGCCGATCAGGATGCTGCCGTGATCCTGGCGCTCCAGCCCGGCGATGCAGCGCAGCAAGGTGGTCTTGCCGCAGCCGGACGGGCCCAGCAGGCACACCAGCTCGCCGGCGGCGATATCCAGCGACACCCCGTCCAGCGCCTTGAAGGCGCCGAAGCCCTTGTGGATGTCGCGTACCTGCATGTTCACGGAAAGCGGCGTAGCCATGGCAAAACCTCGTGGAGCGATCAGCTCGGACGAGGGCCATGCTAGGCAGGCAGTACGAAAGCTTTATGGCAGTTGGGCAAAAGCTGCCGATAGTGGCATCGGTGGATTTGCGTAGTGATTCCCTCTCCCCCAGGGAGAGGGCCCGGGTGAGGGAAACCCACGAGTCGCCTGTAGCGCCCCTCACCCCTGCCCCTCTCCCGGAGGGAGAGGGGCAAAGCGCGCCCTAAATAGCCTGGCGAGCCAGAGCGAGAAAGGCCGCCGGCAACCGTGCCTGGCGGCGCTCCTTGAGGCAGTACAGGTATTCGGCGATCAGCGGCGCGCCTTCCAGCTCGACCACCTTGAGCTGCGGGCTCTCCGGCACCTCGTGGCGGGCGATGATGCTGATGCCGATGTTGCGGAGCACCGCCTCGCGGATCGACTCGCGGCTGCCGATCTCCAGCAGCGGCCCGCTGGCCACGCCAGCCTCGCGCAGCAACGCCTCGCTGAGCACCCGGGTGGTCGAGCCGCGCTCGCGCATCAGCAGGCAGTGCCCGGCCAGCGCGCTCAGCGGCACACGCTCGTGGCTGGCCAGCGGATGCTGACGATGTACGGCCAGCACCAGCGGGTCGTGGCCCAGCACCAGGCGGGTCAGGCGCGCATCCTCGACCAGTTGCGAGGAGGCGGCGAGATCCACCCGGTAGTCCTCCAGCGCCTCGATCACCTGCAGCGAGTTGCCGATCTCCAGGGTCACCTCGCACTGCGGGAACTGCGTGCGGAAGCTCTTGACCAGATCGAGCACGTAGTAAGGCGCGGTGGCGCCGATGCGCAGCGCGCCCTGCACCTGGCCACTGTTGCGCAGGAAGAACTCGATGTCGGCTTCCTGCTGCAGCAGCTTCTGCACCATCGGCAGCAGGCGCGCGCCTTCGTCGCTGAGGGTCAGGCGGCGGCCGCCACGGTAGAACAGCTCGACCCCGTACTGCCCTTCCAGCTGGCGGATCTGTGTGGTCACAGTCGGCTGGCTGAGGCCGAGCTTCTTCGCCGCCTGGGTGATGCTGCCCAGCCGGGCAACCATGTGGAAGGACTTCAGCTCGGCACAGAGCATGGGGCGAAGCGCTCCAAGGGCAGGATGAGGGTCAGGGGCGGCATCGCCCAACTCGGCAGATGACAAAATTATCAAAGGCCCATGACAGCCAAATGACGTACCAATAGCGCCACACCAGCTTGCCCGGCGCGCCCAGCGACTACGCTCTTCGCAGTCCCGCACAGGAGTCCGTCGCCATGCCGCACCTGCCTGCCCACCAGGTTCCCAACCAGTTCGTCGAGGTCAACGGCCGCCTGGCCTATCGGGTGATCGGCCAAGGCATACCGCTGCTGCTATGCGTGCGCTTTCGCGGCACCATGGACTCCTGGGATCCGCTGTTCCTCGACAGCCTTGCCGAGCAGGGCTTCCAAGTGCATGTGTTCGACTACAGCGGCCTCGGCCTGTCCGGCGGCGAACCCAGTTACGACCCGGCGCGCCTGGCCCGCGACCCCCTCGAGCTGATCGCCGCCCTCGGCCTGCAGCGTCTGGTGCTTGGCGGCTGGTCGCTCGGTGGCATCGCCGCCCAGCTGGTGTTCCTGCAGGCACCGCAGCTGCTCAGCCACCTGGTACTGTTCGGCACCACCCCGCCTGGCGAACTGGTGCGCACCGGCGAACCGCTGTTCTACGAACTGGCACGGCGGGAAAACGACTTCGAAGACTTCGTCCACCTGTTCTTCGAGCCGCTGTCCCCGGAAAGCCGCGCGGCCGCTGCGCAGTCGGCCACACGCATCGCCGCGCGGGTCGAGGGCCAGTGCCCAGCGGTGCCCCATGAGTGGGCCGGCCGGCAGCTGGGCGACGGGCCGCGCAACCCGACACTGCCGGTGCCACCGCTGCTGGACGCACTCAAGCGCACGCAGATTCCCGTGCTGCACATCGGCGGCAGCCACGACATCGTTTTTCCGGTGGAGAACTGGCACGCCCTCAGCGGCGCGCTGCCGACCCTGCAACTGCTCACCCTGCCCAGCTCCGGCCACGGCCCACACCTGCAATACCCGCAGCTGTGCGCCCGGCACTTGGCGAACTTCGTCGAGGGCGAAGGCCGCTAGGCCTTGAGCGCCTCGCCGATGGCATAGAAATGCCCGCCGGCCACATGATGCAGACTGCGCCAGTCCGGGTCGGCCGCCTCGAAGTGCCAGCGGCCGTCACGAAACACCCGGTCATCCGCCCAGGCGCCGACTATCTCACCGATGAACAGGTCGTAGGCGTTCTGGTTGTGTGGTTCGGCGATCAGCTCGCAGGCCATCCAGGCCGAGCAACCCGCCACGAACGGCAGATCATGGCCAGGCATGTCGAACAGCTCGACGCCGGCCTTGGCCAGTTTGTCCGGATCGTCCTTGAGGCTGTGGTTGCCGACCGCGTTGGTCAGCTGCAGCTGCGCCGCCGTCGGCACCTGGATCACGAAGCGGCCGCTGCGCTCAAGCAGCTCGCGGGTGCGGGTGGCCTTGTCCAGCACCACGGTGAGCTTGGGTGGGGCGAAGTCGAGCACGCAGGCCCAGGCGGCGGCCATCACGTTGTCGACGCCATCGTGGCGAGCGGAGACCAGGACGGTGGGGCCGTGGTTGAGCAGGCGGTAGGCCTTGGCGAGGTCTACCTGGGTTTGGTGAGGATTCATCTGAGGGCTTCCTTACTGCGAGATTGGGGGATACTCGCTTGAGGAAGCCGCATCCGGCAACTGTGATGACGTTTATTGGCCTGCACAGTGAATAGCAGACCATGGACATGCAGGTGATCCATAAGTAGTGTGCCAAAATCCATGTCGCTTTTCCCCCTGGCCTCATGTCGCGTATCTAGCGCGCTACTCAAGCCAATCAAGGAGTTACGCATGAACAAGGAACATTATCCGACACAAGTGGCGTAAAAAATTACCCCGTATGTGTCGTCTACTTATAGTTAGGCGCAAGGGCAATATTGGTTATTCAGCACCGAGCCAGGAAACACAATCACCGCATCAGCGCGGTGTTCCTGAATCGAATGGTCGCCTGGCAGTAGAGGCCGTTATTTGTGGCCAGCAAAGGAGTTGCTTTCAAAGAATGTGCACATCACAAATAACTTCCGGGGCCAAAACCGACACGCCGTGCGTTCCGTCGATCAAGCTCGGCGCTGGCCTCACTTGCAGCGTACGGCTGGGCAATCTAACAATTGGCTCAAGTCGTTCGCTCCGCTCACTCGGGACCGGCGAAGCCGGCCCCTTAGCCAAACGTTAGGCACTCAAATTGGACATTCGAGCAAAACTCCCTCATATATCACTAGCCTTGTTCTTTATCAGCCTGTGCCTTCCAGCTTATTATGACCCGCATAGTTACACTGACAAATCAGTCTTTGGCGCAGAAATTTTATTCACTGGTTGGATCGGGCTAATTGCACTAGAGCCTCGATGGTATACAAACATATCCTACGGCTACATAATATTCTGTGCACTAAACAACCACAAAATACGATTCGCCTTTCCCCATATTTTCTTCATTATGCTATCTGCAGCGCCAGTGATACTTATCAATAAAGTAGGCATGACACCACAAGGCGCTGGGAAAATGAAATTTACTTATGGCGCATACCTGTGGTCACTGAGTCTATTTATAGCTGCATACTGCGCACATGAAAATATAAATACACATAGTCAAGCCTAACAAATGGTTCAAGTCGTTCGCTTCGCTCACTCGGGACCGGCTAAAGCCGGCCCCTTAACCAAACGTTAGGCGTCAGTCACTTTTAATATCGGTGCTAACATGGAAGTTGCGTCAGTTAGTCACAATATCAAACTTACTTCCGGCGCATCTCGCGGCCGGTTGGCACCCAATTCGCACCTTCTGCTTGGCTCCCGCCCACACACCGCGCCAAGGTCTTCTACCTGCAACGCCGTATCGGGCCGTACAGCTCGCATGAGTGAGTGCCCAGCAAAAACGAATCAGTTGCTTGCAAGGCCCTGGCGGGTTGGCCACAGTGCGGTATTCATCGCCTGCGCCCGGCTCGATGCCCGCTGCCTAACAACTGGTTCAAGCCGCTCGCTTCGCTCGCTCGGGACCGCGTTCCGCGGCCCCTTAACCAAACGTTAGAGCCAACATAATGAACTTCTCAAATCCATGGCTAGTTTTTGGCGCAATCACTCTCGTATTTCTCGGATTTCTAGCCTCTCTTTTAGGGTTTATCTGGCCCATAGAGGAGCTCTCCGTTTCAAAGTCTGGTGTATTTGGGGATAGCTTCGGTGTTCTAACATCTCTATTCAACGGCCTTGCACTGGGCGGGCTAATCCTGACCATTGCGCAGCAGAAAAATGAATTCAAACAGCAGCACTTTGAAAATATATTGTTTGAAATGATTAGATTACACGTCGACTTAACAGCCTCAATTGACCTAAAGAAAAAGAATGACGATGGAACCGAATTCTTAACCGAGGGGCGCGATTGCTTTAAATTCTTTTACGAAAAACTCACCGGCACACTTCATTATCAAGATACGAATCATAAAGACAAAGAAGAAGCCAAGAAATTCGAAGATGCATATGATTATTTCTGGAGTAAATGGCACAAAGAACTCGGCCATTATTTCAGATCCTTATATACAATTTTCAAATACATCAGCGACTCTGACATTAAAGACAAAAAGCAGTATGCAAACATCGTAAGAGCACAGCTCTCAGACTACGAACTTCTAGTTCTCTTCTATAATTGCCTTGCAAGGTACGGGGTAGAAAAATTCAAGCCTTTGGTCACAGAATATGAGCTCTTCGACAATCTTCCAGTTGACAAGCTATATAAGCAAGAAGACAAATCAAAATATGACCCCAAGGCGTTCGGCTCTAACAAGTCGCTCAACTAACGCTCACTTCGTTCGCTGGACGCCCAAAAGCTGCGCTTTTGGCCGCCCGTTAGCTTAATCGTTAGGCACTAGCGAGACATCTATGGGTACCTATATTCAACTTGACTGTCTTGACTGCGAACAGTCTCTTTCATTCGGAAAGCCAATCCAGCATGTCGATATGCTTACGCTTAGACTTTTCTCGGAGAAAGAGAGGAAGTGGCATGGCGGTGAGACTTGCTGGCAAGCCGTCCAAGTTTTTCTTTTTGAGCACATCGGTCACAGGTTGATCTTCCGTAGAGATGACACGCCGGGGGCAAGCGCCTACGGAGAGCAAGTTGAGTTCGATGCATTGATGAGCAAGTGGCCGGGTAGCACCCGATGAGGAACCTGGCACTATCAGCTACACGCCTAACAATGCGTATATGGACTCTCCCCACAAGTAGTGGGCAAAGCGTTTGATCTGCCCTGCCGTCGGTGCGGTTGCATGCGTATATCCGGCCTTTCATGGGCTCTACGCCCTAGCCATTCTGTAGTTCGCGCAGCGGGGGCCAAGCGCTCAAGCGATCACGAGGATCAGCATTGTTATCGGCCTTGCTCCGCTGCTGGACTCGCCCATTCCGACAGTGCGACTTCCCACCACAACCACTATTGATCACCCGCTCGCCGTCAGGCGGGCGGCATGCTTTGCCAGTTGCCGCTGAAGCGCCTTTGGTGACACCACACGGCCCAGCAAATCCTTACCAGCTTGTTGGCCAACGCTACCGCCGCTTTGTTCGGCCCAATGCGTGCCGCCGTGTGTGTTGCCCAGCGCTGCAACGCGGTCATACGCTCGGGCGTTCGGGCCTGGCAGCGCTGGGCGGCCAACAGGGCGGCACGGGAGCCGTGGATCAGCAGCGTTCGCACATAGACATTGCCCTGCCGGCTGATATGCCCCAGATGGCGGCGCTCGCCGCTGCTGTGTTCTCTCGGGGTCATACCCAGCCAGGCACTGAGCTGGCGGCCATTGGCAAAGCGCTCCGGATTGCCCACGGCGGTTTTCAGGGCACTGGCCGTCAATAAGCCGATGCCGCTGACTTCGTCGAGCTTACGCACGACTTCATCCTCGGCATGCCAGCGCGCCAGTTGCGCTTCGCACTCCTGCATCGATTGCTCGTACAGGTTGATCTCGCCCAGCATCACCTGCAGCGCGCCGCGCAAGGCGCTAACCTCCGGGCGCTCCAGCAACTCACAGGCGGCCCGCAAAAATGCCGCTGTGCTGGCCGGCACTTCGATGCCCATCTCGCGAAAGATCCCGCGCAGCAGGTTGATTCGTTGCACCCGACTGCGCTTCCAGGTCTCACGCAGGTTGTGCAGCTGCTGCAGTTGCTGCTGCTCCAGGCTCTTCACCGGCACCGGGTGAATACCGCGGCAGCGTGCCGCTTCCAAAATAGCGTCACAGTCGTTGCGGTCGGTCTTGTTGCGGCGCCTATAGGGCCGCACGTAGCGGGGATGCAACAGCAGTACCTTATGCCCACGCACCTGCATGACCCGACCCCAGTAGTGGGCCGTACCGCAGGCCTCCATCACCCACTCGACAGCCTCCGCCTGCTCCTGTACATATCGGCCAAATGCCTCTCGATTCAGACGCTTGCGCTGAGCCACCTCGCCGGCACGGACACTCTCGGCAACCTGGTAAACGGACTTGGCCAAATCAACTGCGATGCGCTTCATCGACTCTCTCCCAAGAACACGCCACTCGGTACTTCGAGTGTGGCGCGGGGGGAGTCCATTACAGCACTCAACTGCCGCTCACTTCGTTCGCTGGACGTCCAAAAGCTTCGCTTTTGGCCGCCCCTTAGCTTAATCGTTAGCACCTGCTTCTGACCGGCAGCAGTTACTTCTATCACCGACTAGGCTGTCCGCTGACCGACTGATCCGCCGTCGGCACCAACCAGAGGGGGACAGAGCATGCATATCAATCTTGAAGGCAAGACCGCGCTGGTCACTGCATCCACCGGTGGCATCGGTTTTGCGATTGCCAAAGGCCTCGCACAGGCTGGCGCCAGCGTAATCGTCAATGGTCGTAGCGATAGTTCCGTGCAGAAAGCGCTGTCGCGTATACGCGAATCGGTACCTCAAGCAAAGCTGACGGGCATCGCGGCGGATCTGGGCAACGCAGAGGGGGCCAACCATCTTTTAGCGGCGACGCCAGCGGTGGACATTCTGGTCAACAACGCCGGCATTTATGGGCTGGTTGATTTCTTTGAAGCCAGTGACGAGTGCTGGAGCGAGTACTGGCAAACCAATGTGATGTCGGGTGTCAGGCTGAGTCGAGCGTTAGTCCCGGGCATGGTTGAGCGAGGCTGGGGGCGGGTAGTGTTTATTTCGTCCGAATCGGGTCGCAACATACCGGCTGACATGATCCATTACGGCGTCTCAAAGACGGCGCAACTATCGCTGTCTCGTGGCCTGGCCAAGCGTGTGGCGGGCAGTGGCGTCACCGTCAATAGCGTGTTGCCCGGCCCCACGTTATCGGACGGCCTGGCAGGCTGGCTTGAGGAGGAACGGGTGCGCTCTGGCAAAACCCTGGAGGCCGTGGCCGCCGAATTTGTCATGGCCCATCGCCCCACTTCCCTGATACAGCGCGCCGCAAGCGTAGATGAAGTGGCCAATATGGTCGTCTACATCTGCTCAACCCAGGCGTCCGCCACTACCGGTGCTGCGCTAAGGGTCGATGGTGGCGTAGTAGACGATATTGTCTGATGGCTTGCTCTCGGCCTCACTGGATCGGCAAAGGCGATCAAACGAGGCCGTTCGCCATTGGTCGACTGCTGCCCAATGCGCGGAGATTGCAAACAATCCTGCTTGAGCTGTTCACGCCTGCCCAGCGTTGCTCTTTCGCAGCAAATAACTATCCATAATCCAGCCATTCCGCTCCCGCGCCTGCGCGCGGGTCGCAGCAATCCGCTCCCCCACCTCATCCAGCGCCCCGGCAATCAGAATCTCGTCCGCCGTCCCCACATACGCTCCCCAATAGATATGCAGGCCCTGGCCAACAAAGCGTAGGTAGGTGTCCTTGGCATCGAGCATCACCGCCACGCTGTCCACGCCCTGTGGCCAGCCTTCGGCCAGCAGGCGGCCAGTGGTGATTTCCACGGCGCGGCCGATCTGGTTCAGTGGTACGCGGTGGCGCGCAGTCAGGGCTTGCAGGCTGGTGATACCGGGAATCACGTCGTAGCTCAGGTCACTGCGTGCACTGGCGATGGACTCGATGATGCGGATGCTGCTGTCGTACAGCGAGGGGTCGCCCCAGACCATGAAGACGGCGACTTCGCCCTCCTCCATCTGCTCGTCGATCAGTTGCTCGAACACCGCCTGCTTGTCGCGGTTCAGCTCGTCGACGCTGGCGCGGTAGTCGGCGGCGTCACGTTCGCGCTCCGGTTGCTGGCCCTCGGCGAAGCGCGGGTTGTGGTCGCCCAAGAAGCGTTCGCAGATTTCCCGGCGCAGGGCGTTGAGCTTGTGCTTGGCCGGGCCCTTGTCCATCAGGAAGATCACGTCGGCGCGGCGCAGGGCCTTGATCGCCTGCTGGGTGATGTAGTCCGGGTCGCCGGCGCCGATGCCGACCAGCAGCAGTTCTTTCATGGTCTGTTCCAGGTATGGGAGCGGGCACTGGGCGCCAGCTCGTCGATATGTCGGTAGTCGGCGCCCAGCTCGCTGGCCAGCTGGCGAGCGCGCCCCAGGCGCACCGGGGTGCGCTCGATATCCACCAGCAGCGCCGGGCAATCGGCCGGCGCCAGGGCTGGCCAGTCGCGCAGGCGGCCATCGGTGAGTATCAGCAGGCGTTGCTGTTCCGCCGGTTTCAGGCGCTGGCGCCGCGCCAACCAGGTGGCGGCCTGCTGCAGGGCATCGAGCAGCGGAGTACCACCGCCGGCACCGAGATCAGCCAGCCACTGGCGCAACTCGGCAGAAGCCTTCTGCCCCTGCCACAACCACTGGCCATGGCTGCCGCTGGCATGCAGCAGCGCCAGGCGCGCGCGCTGACGGTAGGCCTGGTCGAATACTTCGGCGAGCAGGCCCTTGGCCTGGCTCAGGGCGCCGCCGCGACGAGTCGAGGCCGAGGCGTCGACCAGCACCAGCCACAGCTCATCCGGACGCGCGCTACGCGGGCGCCGGGCCAGCTCCTGGCGACTGCGCGGGCGACCCTTGAGCAGGGTCGTCGGCCAGTCGATGGCGCCCAGCAGGCCGCTGCGGCTGGCGCCACTGCGCCCGCCACTCAGGCTGCCCGGTCTAGGTTTGGCATCCGCGCCCAGGGGCTGGCGCGGGCGGATGCTCAGGGCTTTTTTTCCCAGCGCGGCGGCTCGCGCCGCTCACCCATGGCCTGCGGCTGGGCCGGCAACTCGCCCCACTGGCCTTCAACCGGGTTCTGCTCGCTGGCAGCGGACGGGCTTGGCGCTTGCTGCGGCGCTGGCGCGGGTGGCGCATGCCGGCGGCGATGGCGCAGAACGAAGTCGGCCACCGCATCGATATCGCCCTCCTCGATCCGCTCGGCGCCGCGCCAGGCGGCATGGGCCCGGGCGGCGCGCAGCCAAACCAGGTCGGCACGCAGGCCATCCACCCCGGCGGCGAAGCAGCGCTGGGCAATGGCTTCCAGCGCCGCATCGTCCAGAGGAATTGCGCTCAGGCTCTCACGGGCGTTCAGGCAGCGACTGCGCAGCTGCTCCTGGGCAGCGTCCCAGGTCTGCAGAAAGGCCTGCGGATCGCTGTCGAACGCCAGGCGGCGGCGCATGATCTCGGCCCGCTGCGCCGGTTGTGGCTGGCCATCCAGGGCCAGGTTGAGGCCGAAGCGATCCAGCAGCTGCGGGCGCAGCTCGCCCTCCTCGCCGTTCATGGTGCCGATCAGCACGAAGCGTGCGCTGTGGCGGTGGGAAATGCCGTCACGCTCGATATGGTTGACCCCGCTGGCCGCCGCATCCAGCAGCAGGTCGACCAGGTGATCCGGCAGCAGGTTGACCTCGTCGACATACAGCACGCCGCCATCGGCCTTGCTCAGCAGGCCGGGAGAGAACTGCGCGCGTCCTTCGCCTAGCGCGGCATTCAGATCGAGGGTGCCGACGATGCGCTCCTCGCTGGCGCCCAGCGGCAGGGTGACGAAATGCCCGCTGGGCAGCAGCTCGGCCAGGCCACGGGCCAGGGTCGACTTGGCCATGCCGCGCGGACCTTCGATCAGCACCCCGCCGATAGCCGGATCGACCGCCACCAGGCACAGGGCCAGCTTGAGCGCATCGGCGCCGACAACAGCGGCAAGGGGGAAATGGCGGTCGGTCATGGCTGCGTTCCGTTTATCAGGTGCATGGCGCTACTCGACAGAATACGTAGGAGCGAGCCCTGCTCGCGAACCCTGCGGTCGATGAGAAAAACTTCGCGAGCAGAGCTCGCTCCTACAGGATTGGGCGTGACGCTCATGATTCCTCGCTATCCAGCAGCAGGTTTTCCAGCGCCGCGCGGTACTCGCCGGGGTTTTCCCAGAGGCCGCGCTGCTGGGCTTCCAGCAGGCGTTCGAGAATATCCTGCAGGGCGCCGGGATTGTGCTGCTGGATAAAGTCGCGAGTGTCGCGATCAAGCAGGTAGGCATCGGTGAGCAGCGCGTACTGATGGTCGTCGACCAGCTCGCTGGTGGCGTCGAAGGCAAACAGGTAGTCGATGGTCGCCGCCAGTTCGAAGGCGCCCTTGTAACCGTGGCGCTTCATGCCCTCGATCCACTTGGGGTTGGCCGCGCGGGCACGCACCACGCGGGCCAGCTCCTGCTTGAGGGTGCGGATGCGCGGGGTGTCCGGCTGGCTGTTGTCACCGTGGTAGCTGGCTACCTTGGTGCCGCGCAGGGTTTCCACCGCCGCCAGCATGCCACCCTGGAACTGGTAGTAATCGTTGGAATCGAGGATGTCGTGCTCGCGGTTGTCCTGGTTGTGCAGCACCGCCTGCAGCTGCTCCAGGCGCTCGGCGAACTGCGCGCGCGCAGGTGTGCCCCCGCTGCCCTTGCCGTAGGCGTAGCCGCCCCAGTTCAGGTAGACCTCGGCCAGATCGGCGCGGCTCTGCCACAGGCGCTCCTCGATGGCGTTCTGCACCCCGGCGCCATAGGCCCCGGGCTTGGCGCCGAAGATCCGCCAGCCGGCCTGGCGTCGGGCTTGCTGTTCATCCAGTCCGCCATCCTGCAGGGCCAGCGCTTCCTGCCAGACCCGCGCCGACAGCGGGTTCATGTCAGCCGGCTCGTCCAACTCGGCCACCGCCTGTACGGCGTCGTCGAACAGGCGAATCAGGTTGGCGAAGGCATCGCGGAAAAAGCCGGACACCCGCAGGGTCACATCGACCCGGGGCCGACCGAGCTGCTCCAGCGGCAGCACCTCGAAACGCTCGACCCGCTGGCTGCCAGCCTGCCACACCGGGCGTACGCCCATCAGCGCCAGGGCCTGGGCGATATCGTCGCCACCGGTGCGCATGGTCGCCGTGCCCCACACCGACAGGCCGAGCTGGCGCAGGTGGTCGCCCTCGTCCTGCAGATGGCGTTCGAGCAGGCGCTCGCTGGCCTGCACGCCGAGGCGCCAGGCGGTCGGCGTGGGCAGGTTGCGCACATCCACCGAGAAGAAATTGCGCCCAGTCGGCAGCACGTCGAGACGCCCGCGACTCGGCGCGCCACTCGGGCCGGCAGGCACGAAGCGACCGTCGAGGGCGGCCAGCAGGCCATGCATTTCCGCCGGGCCGCAGGCATCCAGCAATGGCGCGATCTGCCCACGCAGGCTGTGCAGCACGGCGTCGCTTGCCGGGCCAACGGATTCGCAATCCGTCCCGTCGATCAAACGCAGGCCGAGCAGCTCCAGGCGCTCGCGGGTATCGCCGCAGTTGCGCCAGGGCTCATCGTTCAGACGCGCCAGCAACGCGGGACGCGAGCCGCTCCAGGGCGCCGCCATATCGCAGTCGAGCGGATCGAAGCCCAGCTCCAGATCGCGGCTCAGGGCGCGCAGCAGGCTGGCATTGCCGCCCTGACCGTCGCCTCGCGGAATGCGCAGCAGCGCCAGCAAGGTGTCACGGCGCAGCTGCCCGACCGGTGACTCGCCGAACACATGCAGGCCATCGCGGATCTGCGATTCCTTGAGGTCGCACAGGTAGGCATCGAGCTGCGGCAGCCAACTGGCCGGGTCGTCGTTCAGTTGCAGGCCCAGTTCGCGATCCAGGCTGGCCTCGCGCACCTTGAGCAGGATCTCGCCACGCAGCTCGGCGGCGCGGCGCAGGTCGAGCTGGCTGGCGTCGTAATACTCGTCAGCCAGGCGCTCCAGGTCGCGCAGTGGGCCGTAGCTTTCGGCGCGGGTCAGCGGCGGCATCAGGTGGTCGATGATCACCGCCTGGGTACGGCGCTTGGCCTGTGCGCCCTCGCCCGGGTCGTTGACGATGAACGGGTAGATATTCGGCAGCGGGCCGAGGATCGCCGTCGGCCAGCAGCCCTCGGACAGACCGACGCTCTTGCCCGGCAGCCACTCCAGGTTGCCGTGCTTGCCGACATGGATCACTGCGTTGGCGGCGAACACCTGGCGCAGCCAGAAGTAGAACGCCAGGTAGCCATGCGGTGGTACCAGATCGGGGTCGTGATAGACCGCTGCGGCGTCCACCTGATAACCGCGCGCCGGCTGGATGCCAACGAAGCACAGGCCGAAGCGCAGGCCGGCGATCATCAGGCGGCCGCTGCGGAACATCGGATCGTTCTGCGGCGCGCCCCAGCGCTCCAGCACGGCCTGCTGGTTGGCCTCAGGCAGCGCCGCGAAGCAGCGTTGGTAATCGTCCAGCGCCAGGCTCTGCGCGCAGGGGCGCAGGTCGAGGTTATCCAGATCGTTGGTCACCCCGCCGAGCAACTGGTGGATCAGTGCGGTGCCGCTGTCCGGCAGGCCCTCGACTGGATAGCCCTGCTGTTCGAGGGCACGCAGGATATTCAGCGCCGCCGCCGGGGTATCCAGGCCGACGCCGTTGCCGATGCGGCCGTCGCGGGTCGGGTAGTTGGCCAGCACCAGGGCGATGCGCTTGTCCGCTGCCGGCGTGCGCTGCAGCTCGCACCAGCGCCGCGCCAGCTCGCTGACGAAATCCATGCCCGGCAAGTGCGCGCGGTAGCAGACCACATCGCTCTGGCTGCGCTCGCTGCGCCAGGCCAGGCCCTTGAAACTGATCGGCCGGGTGATCAGGCGGCCGTCTAGTTCCGGCAGGGCGATATGCATGGCCAGGTCGCGTGGGCCGAGGCCTTGCGCGCTGGCCTGCCACTGCTCCTCGCTGTCCAGCGCGCAAAGTGCCTGCAATACCGGAATATCGCGGCGGAACGGCCGCTCCTGCGGCGCCTCCGGGTTGGACTGGGCGAAGCCGGTGGTGTTGAGGATGACGCTGACTCCCGCCTCGTCCAACCAGACCTCGACCTGCTCCAGGCAGGCCGCCTCCTTGAGGCTGGCCACGGCGATCGGCAACGGGTTGAGGCCCTGGGCCTGCAGGCGCTGGCAGAAGGTATCGACGAAGGCGGTGTTCGCTGCCTGCACATGGGTACGGTAGAACAGCAGCGCCGCCACTGGTTGCCCGGCCTGCCACTCAGAGCGCCAGTCAGCCAGGCTCGCGTGGCCGCGCCGCGGGTGATAGACCAGCGTGCGCGGCAGGGCCTTGGGTTCGCTCCAGGCGTAGTCGCGGCCCAGCCACTGGCTGGCAATGCAGTGCAGCAGCTGGCGCGCATTGTTCGCGCCACCTTGGCGCAGGTATTGCCACAGGCGCTGGCTATCCTCGGCCGGCACATTGCCCAGGCCCGTCAGCTCGGGATCGGGACTGTCGTCGCCGGGCACCAGGATCAATTTGGCACCCTGCCCGGCCAGTTCGACCAGGCGCTCGATTCCGTAACGCCAGTAGCTGACGCCGCCATGCACCGAGATCAGGATGACCTTGGCGTGGCGCAACACCTGTTCGACGTAAAAATCCACCGAGGCGTGGTTGGGTAGCTGCGCCGGGCTGGCCAGGCGCAGGCTGGGGAAGTCTTCGGGCAGGCTGCGCGCCACCTCGGCCAGCAGCGACAGGTGCGAATCGCCGGTACACAGGATCACCAGATCGGCCGGGGTCTGGCCGAGGTCTGCGATGCTGTCGGCCGGCAGTGCGACGCCGGGCTGGGTGCGCAGCAGGTGCATGGGTCAGTGCTCCCCACCGCTAGACGCACCCTCACCCCCGGCCCCTCTCCCGCAGGTAGAGGGGAGAAAAGCAGCGCGGCACATCAGGCTGCGCACCGTTTCTGCTCCCTCTCCCACTGGGAGAGGGCTGGGGTGAGGGAGTCGGCTGATCACGCCAGTGCTGCCCGCAGCTGTTCCTCGATGGCGGCCTGATCCAGCTCCTGGCCGATCACCACCAGGCGGCTGATGCGTGCCTCGTCAGCTTTCCAGGCGCGGTCGAAATGTTTGTCGAAACGCTGACCGACACCCTGCACCAGCAGGCGCATGGGCTTGCCCGGGATCGCCGCGAAACCCTTGATGCGCAGGATGCCGTGCTTGGCCACGGCCTCTTTCAGCGCTTGCAGCAGACGAGCCTCTTCCGCTTCGGGCAGGTCGACGGAGAAGGACTCGAACTCGTCGTGATCGTGGTCTTCATCCTCATCGTCGTGATGGGTACGGCGGCTGTCGATATGCAGCTCGGTCTCGCTGTTCAGGCCGAGCAGCACGTCCAGCGGCAGCTCGCCGCCCTGGGCCTCGATCACCTTGACCGCTTCCGGCAGCTCTTCCGCCACTTCGGCGCGCACTGCCGCCAGGGCTGCTGCATCCAGCAGATCGGTCTTGTTGAGAATCACCAGGTCGGCGCTGGCCAGCTGGTCGGCGAACAGCTCGTGCAGCGGCGATTCGTGATCCAGATTCGGGTCCTGCTTGCGCAGCGCATCGACCTGGTCGGGGAAGGCAGCGAAGGTGCCGGCGGCCACGGCCGGGCTGTCGACCACGGTGATCACCGAGTCGACGGTGCAGGCGTTGCGGATTTCCGGCCAGTTGAAGGCCTGTACCAGCGGTTTGGGCAACGCCAGGCCGGAGGTTTCGATGAGGATATGGTCGAAGTCGCCACGCCGGGCGACCAGCTCGCGCATCACCGGGAAGAACTCTTCCTGCACGGTGCAGCACACGCAGCCGTTGGCCAGCTCGTAGACGCGGCCGGCAGCCTCTTCCTCGCTGCAGCCGATGGCGCATTGCTGGAGGATGGCACCGTCGATGCCCAGTTCGCCGAACTCGTTGACGATCACCGCGATACGGCGACCTTCGGCATTGCCGAGCATATGGCGCAGCAGCGTGGTTTTACCGGCGCCGAGGAAGCCGGTGACGATGGTGACGGGGAGTTTGGCCAGCGTTTTCATGGAGAGCCCTGTGCGGATCGAGGCGAATCGAAACGGCGGGCAGGTGCGACGCGTGAGCGAACCTTGCGGGCTCGCGTCAGCCGTGCGCCACCGGATCACCCCGCCCGGTTGTCGTGAATGCAGTTCGGAGGCAGGTCTCCTGGCTCACGACTCGGCACACTCCTCTACGGAGAGCCCTCTCTTCGCCTTCCCGCACATGGCAGTGGCTCAGGAAGAGATCAAGTCGCTTACAGTTGCGGGGGCAGCCGCGGTATCGCACCGCGTTCCCTCTTAGCTCTGGCGCCGACTCGGCGCAGAGAACCTCGAAGCGGCAAGGCTACGCAGTGCCCGCCCGGGGGTCAATTCGCAGCAGGCAAATGCACGCCCATGGAACCGCCAAAGTTGACGCCCGGTTGCCCTTCGTGATGTTCTAGAAAGGCTGTTTCAGGTGTCTTGCGCCGTCGTGCGCAAGGTGAAACGGGAAGTCGGTGCGCCTCGCCCAGAGCAGGCTAGTCCGACGCTGCCCCCGCAACGGTAAGCGACTGATGGAATCGGCAAGCCACTGTGCCTTGGCATGGGAAGGCGAATTCCATGGAACTGCAGGTGAATTCCAGCAGCCAGCGCAAGCCCGGAGACCGGCCTGAAGCCTTACAGTTTGGCAAACCCGCGGTGGGCGGGCGCAAGCCGGAAGTCGTGCGCACTCGCCGCGGCTCCTCGTGCGTTCCCTTCTGCTACGTCTTCATTTCCAGTTCAGAGGGAACGGTCATGTCCAGTAGCACCCTTACTCATTCCGCCGAAGTCGGCACCACCCTGGCTCAGCGCCTGGTTCTGGCCATCGGTGCCGGCCTGCTGGGCGCCCTGCTGGTGTACTTCGCCGGTTTTTCGCATATCGAAGCGGTACACAACGCCGCCCACGACACCCGCCACAGCGCTGCATTCCCCTGCCACTGAGAGAGTCCGCCATGATCAAGCGCATCGCGCAGACAGCGGGCTTCGCCGGCCTGCTGGCAGCCCTGCTGCTGACCCTGCTGCAAAGCTTCTGGGTCGCCCCGCTGATTCTCCAGGGCGAGACCTACGAGAACGGCGAAGCGGCCACCGAGCAGGTCGCCGAACACAGCCACGCGGCCGGCACCGCCGCCCATAGCCACGAACACGATGCCGAGGCTTGGGCCCCGGCAGACGGTTGGCAGCGCGTGCTGTCCACCACCGGCAGCAACCTGGTGGTGGCCGTCGGCTTCGCCCTGATGCTGGCCGGCCTGTACACCCTGCGCGCCCCGGGCCGCAGCCGCGACGGCCTGTTCTGGGGCCTGGCCGGTTTCGCCACCTTCAGCCTGGCACCTTCGCTTGGCCTGCCGCCGGAACTGCCGGGCACCGCTGCCGCCGACCTGGCCCTGCGCCAGTACTGGTGGCTCGGCACCGCCAGCGCCACTGCCGTGGGCCTGGCCCTGGCCGTGTTCGCTCGCCACTGGGCACTGAAAGCCGCCGGCCTGGTTCTGCTGGCAGTGCCGCACCTGATTGGCGCGCCGCAACCCGAGGTGCATTCGAGCCTGGCCCCGGAAGCCCTGGAGCGGCAGTTCATCTGGGCCTCGCTGATCACCAATGCGTTGTTCTGGTCGGCCCTCGGCATGCTCTCCGCCTGGCTCTATCGGCGCAGTTCCCGCGCGCTGACCGAGTGACAGCCGGCCCCGCCGGTAGCCTGCAAACCCGCTGACGGTGCGACCCGCAGCGGGTTTTTCATATCAGCCTGGATAGCCTCAGCCATGCCCCCTGCCCCCGCCCATATCGCCGGCCTCGGTTGCCGCCGCGGCTGCTCCGCCAGCGAGCTGCGCCAGCTACTGGACAGCAGCCTGGCCGCCCACGGGCTGCACCTGGCGGATCTGGCCGGTCTGGCCAGCATCGAGCTCAAGCGCGACGAGCCGGGCCTGCTGGAACTGGCGCAGAGCCTGCAACTGCCCCTGGCCTGGTTCAGCGCCGAGCAGCTGGCACCTTGGCAGCAGCAGTTGAGCGAAGCCTGCACGCACACCCTGCAGGTCACCGGCAGTGCCGGTGTCGCCGAGGCCTGCGCCCTGGCGCAAGCCGCCAGCGGCGGGCTGCGGGCGGTACTGGTCGTCAGCAAACAGCGCAGTGCCAACGCAACCCTGGCCCTGGCGCGCATCATCGAGGAACAGCCATGACCGTCTACTTCATCGGCGCCGGCCCTGGCGATCCGGAACTGATCACCGTCAAGGGCCAGCGCCTGCTGCGCAGCTGCCCGGTGATCCTGTATGCCGGCTCACTGGTGCCCCAGGCTGTGCTCGACGGGCATAGCGCGCACAGCGTGGTAAACACCGCCGAGCTGCACCTGGACGAAATCATCGCGCTGATCCACGCCGCCCACGCCAAGGGTCAGGACGTGGCCCGCGTACATTCCGGCGACCCGTCGCTGTATGGCGCCATCGGCGAGCAGATCCGCCACCTGCGCCGCCTGAGCATCCCCTTCGAGATCGTCCCCGGGGTCACCGCCGTCGCCGCCTGCGCGGCGCTATTGGAAAGCGAGCTGACCCTGCCGCAGGTGTCGCAGACGGTGATCCTCACCCGCTTCGCCAGCAAATCGCCGATGCCGCCTGGCGAAGAGCTGCATGAACTCGCCCGCCACGGCGCGACCATGGCCATCCACCTGGGTGTCCACCATCTGCAGAAGATTGTCGAGGAGCTGCTGCCACACTACGGGGTCGACTGCCCGATCGCGGTGATCCATCGTGCCAGCTGGCCGGATCAGGATTGGGTCAGCGGCACCCTCAGCGATATCGCAGAGAAAGTGCGCGCCAAGGGTTTCCGTCGCACCGCGCTGATCATCGTCGGTCGCGTGCTGGGCGCCGAGGACTTCGCCGACTCGGCCCTGTACAACCAGGCCACTCCGCACCTGTTCAGGCCGGCAGACGCCGCAGGCAGTACAGACTCAGACTGATCTTGCCGCGATTGTCGGCAATGGCGATTTCCGCACCCTGCTGGCGCAGGCGCTGGTTGATTTCGCTGGCGAACAGTTCCTGGCAGAACTGCGCATAAGACACCGCCGCAGCGCCCGGCAGCCGCTCCGTCAGCCAGGCATGCAGGGCCGGCAGGCTGAAGCGCCACTCGTCCTCGGCGCAGGCAAAGCCCTGCTCCTGCAGCGCCTGGATGAAGGCCACATCGCCAGCCAATACCCGCGTGCAATCATCCAGAAAAGCCTCTACCCGTTGCGACATCGTTCGACCATCTGCCCAGCCCGCCATCCGGGCCCTCGCACTCTACCGCAGCAGCGCCCGCGGTTATCCCTCGGTATGCGCCGGATAAAGAAAAAGCCCGCACAGGGCGGGCTTTTTCTGACGGGAGCTGATCCTTCAGCCTGACCCGATCCTCTGCCTTGAGTTGTGAAAATTTCGTGATAATCCGCCGCCCCCCTGTACATCTTGTCGCCCCATGAAGGGCAGGCAGCAACGGACAAGGATCAACTACCAGCCACAGCTGCCCAAACCTGCACAGGCCGGACGGCACCCAGGAGGCCCTGCCATGAGTAATTTCAATATCGAAGGTTGGCGTAAACCCAGCTGGTAGAACCCCGCGCCAAGGCGCCCAACAGCCAATCTGCAGGCATAAAAAAACCGGCTACTTGTGCCGGTTTCAGTAGGCTCCACAGCGAAACTGGAGCCATGCGTTTGGTGCCCGAAGCCGGACTCGAACCGGCATGCCCTTGCGGACGAGAGATTTTAAGCAACAGCATGGCTCCTGCACCGGGCATTCTCTCGACTTGGATACAGCTTGCTGCAGCAGGTTTTCCGTAGAGCCCACGTTTTGGATCATATGCCGGTGCGCGACGCAAACCGCCCCGGTTCTCTTTCGCCTGGCTCCTAGCCGGCCCCTGGAATCGGGGCCTTTCGGGAGCACCTCATGGCAAAGATCAAGCTCACCAAATCCGTCGTTGACACGGCGCAGGCGCAAACCTGCGACGTGGAACTCCGGGACACGCTCGTTCCAGGATTCTTGTGCAAGGTCACTCCAACCGGCCGCAAGGTGTTCATGGTTCAGTACCGCACGAACTCCGGCGTGCGGCGCAAGCCTGCACTAGGTCAGTTCGGAGAACTGACAGTTGAACAGGCTCGGTCGCTGGCGCAAGACTGGTTGGCCGAAGTCCGGCGCGGCGGCGACCCTGGGCGCGACAAGACCGAGGCCCGCCGGGCACCGACGATCAAGCAGCTGTGCGGCCGATTCATGGACGATCATTCCAAGGTGCGCAACAAACCGAGCACCCAGGCCGCCTACCAGTACCATATAGACCGCTACATCATCCCCGCCTTCGGTGGCAAGAAAGTTCACGAGGTCACGCGCCACGATATCATCGCGCTGATGAAGCACATGGAGAAGTCCCCAACACAGGCCAACCGAGTGCTGTCCTGCGTGCGCAAGATGTTCAACCTGGCTGAGCTGTGGTGCTACCGCGCCGATGGCTCGAATCCATGCCGTCACGTATCCAAGTATCCGGAGAAAGGCTCGACCCGTCTCATCACTGACGGGCAGATGGTCAAGCTGTTTGCCTATCTGGACAAGGCGGAGGCCGAGGAACTAGAGCATCCGACCTACCTACTGGCCATCCGCCTGCAGTTCGAGTTCGCAGCTCGCATGTCGGAGATCCTGCTGCTGCAATGGGACTGGCTCGACCTGCCCAACAGCCGGGTCGTTTGGCCGGACAGCAAAACCGGCGATATGTCCAAACCCTTGAGCATGGAAGCCCGCCGCTTGCTGGAGAACGCGCCCCGCTATGGCGAGTCGCCCTATGTCTGCCCGGCGACCCGCAACCATGATAAGCCGCTCAGCCCCCATTCCTATTACAACGCTTGGCGGCGCATCCTCGATCGCGCCGGCGTGCCGAGGATTGGCACCCATGGCATCCGTCATCGCTCGGCCACCGACATCGCCAACTCCGGCATCCCAGTTAAGGTCGGCATGGCGCTGACCGCGCACAAGACCGTGGCGATGTTCATGCGCTACGTCCACACCGAGGATGACCCGGTGCGCAAGGCAGCCGAACTGGTGGCAAACCGGCGCAAGACGGTTGTCAGTGCCTGCCAAAAACCGAAAGAGGTGACCCTATGATCAATGAGCTGCACCCCGCTATCTCGATCCCGGTCGGCATGGCACCGTCTCGCCGCCCCTCCCTGCCAGTGCAACGCGCCGGCGCCTGGAAAAACATACCCGTTACGGGTATAGTTTGGAGATGGAGATGACGTGCGTTCTCAAGCGGAAGGACTTCGCGCGGTGGCAGGCGGACGAGAAGCTACCTGACGCCGCATTGTGCAGGGCTGTTAAGGAGATGGAAGGCGGTCTGATCGACGCGGACCTGGGCGGCCATCTCTACAAGAAACGGGTTGCACGTCCCGGCGGCGGCAAGAGCGGCGGCTACCGCACCTTGCTGTCGGCCCGAGTCGGCAACCGCTATGTGTTCCTGCATGGATTTCCCAAGAGCGACAAGGCGAACATCTCGCAGGACGAGAAGAAAGCACTGCAGTTCACCGGCAAGGTGTTCCTGGAACTGTCTGCCGAAGCCTTGTCGAAGGCGTTGCAGTCAGGTGTGTTATTGGAGGTGCATTGTGAGCAAGATCATTGAATCACTGCGTGGCGACCTAGCTGCGCTCCACGAAGCGGGAGCGATCAGCAAGGTGACGATGCGCGAGTTCGACGCGATCTGCCCGCCGCCGGTGCGGGAGTTCAGTGCTGTCGACATCAAGCACCTGCGTGAATCCTTGAAATTCAGCCAGCCGGTGTTCGCTCTTCACTTGCACACGTCGGCCTCGACAGTGCGCAAGTGGGAGCAAGGCGAAACCCATCCCACGGGGCCGGCGCTCAAACTGCTCAACGTCATCGCCGACAAGGGATTGCAGGCAATTATTTGATCAAGGCAAACAGATCAGCATTTCCTGCCACAGCGGCCGAAAACACAGTTACGATCTTCAAACCATGTAAAAACAATGGAGGTGACAGGTGGCAGAGAAAAGGAACGTGTTTATCAGCCATGTCCACAAGGACGATCACGGGCTCCAGAAGCTAAAGGATCTGTTGGCTCCAAAAGGGATCGAGATCAGGGATTCCTCCATCCATACAGGGAAGTTCAACAATGCTACCGATGAGCACTACATAAAGACGCAGATCCTTGCCCCTGCCATCAACTGGGCTGGAGTGTTCATTTGCTACGTCTCCCCGCAGACCAAGAATAGCGATTGGGTGAACTGGGAAATCGAATATGCGGCTAAACAAGGCAAGCGAATTGTTGGTGTTTGGGAGCATGGCGAGAAGGAATGCGACCTCCCAGAGGCCCTGAAAGAATATGCCGACGCCTTGGTTGGGTGGAACGGCGGTGCAATCATTGACGCGATCAACGGGAAGGACTCGTGGGAAAAGCCAGACGGTGGAGCCTGCGACCCGGTTCCACTCAAGCGGCATCCCTGCTGATGGCTCGCATTCACTCCTACGTGGTGCGATACGACAGCGGTTTCGCACCCAATCCTTTCTATGGCTACTGCACGCTTGCGACTTGCAAACCGAATATCCGCCGATCCGCTGACGTTGGTGATTGGGTGGTCGGCAGTGGCAGTAATGATCGAACTATCCGACGTGGCGGACATCTAGTGTACGCAATGCGCGTCACCGAGGCGATGACATTTGACGAATACGGCGCAGATCCACGGTTTGAATACAAGAAGCCGTACCGCAATGGAAGCCGAAAACAAAGTTGCGGCGACAACATCTACTTCAGGGCCGCGCCTGGGGCCGCTTGGCAGCAGCGAGACTCATTCCATTCCCTCCCCAATGGCACGCCCAACCCCGACCATATAGCCCGTGACACGGGCGTCAATAGGGTCCTGATCAGCAATGATTTTGTGTATTTCGGGGGCGACGGCCCGGAGTTTCCCGAGGCACTGAAAGACCAGCAAGATCGGCCGCTTTGCAAAACAGGAATAGGCCTAACCACTTTTGCCGACGCGCAGCTGATTGCGAACCTTGAGCAATGGATTCGCAGCTTTAACGTAAGCGGTTATCAGGGCGCCCCATTCGAATGGCTGACTCTTCGCAGGTGACCGATGAAAAAGGAAGGATCCCTCTTGCTCTCGGATTACGCTGCGGAAATTGCAGCTACAGACGTACTCAATCCGAATGACTTCAATCCTGTCCTCCAAGGACTATACGGAGAAGTCGGCGGAATAATGGCTACGGCCAAGAAAAATGTTCGAGAGAGGACGGCTTACCCAGGTTTCAAAAAGGCGGCAGAAGAAGAGTTTGGCGACACCCTCTGGTATTTGGCCGCAATCTGCAGGCGCCTGCAGATTCCTCTTGAAGATATCTTCGCGGAAGCTGCGAACCACGGAAACTTCAAAAATGTGGGCGCTGCAAGTGACATCACTGAAGGTGCGATGGCCTATATCGCGGTGCCTATCGCAGCGACTGCTTCGTTGGATGCCACGCTAGTACAGCTGGGGCAGTCAGCGGCAGCCCTGCTGGGAAGCACGCCTGCACGCGCCGACTTGATTGCTTTTGCGCGGACCTACCTGGATGCAATCCATGCGGCCGAACTTGCGTTTTCGGAGGTGGCTCGCGGCAATCTTCGAAAAGCTCGCGGCGCCTTCTTGGAGCCTCAGCCAGGTGATCTGGCTGGACTTGATTTCGACAGTGAGTTTGGAGTTGAGGAGCAGCTCCCGAGGGATTTCGAAATCCGGGTCAATCAACGAGGCAGCGGTATGAGTTATCTCCAGTGGAGGGGTGTATTCATCGGAGACCCTCTGACTGACAACATTGCCGACCGCGATGGCTACCGGTTCCATGATGTCTTCCACTTCGCTTATGCGGCAATCCTGCATTGGTCACCTGTGATGCGGGCATTGATCAAGCACAAGCGAAAGAGCAATCCGAAATACGATGAAGAGCAAGACAGTGGTCGGGCCATCGTCGTGGAGGAAGGGGTTTCGGCGTGGATTTTCTCCAGAGCCAAGGAGCTGAATTTCTTCGAGAACCAGGAAAAAATTTCACTTGGACTTCTCAAGACCATTGGCGAGTTCGTGAGTGGTTACGAAGTGGAGAAATGCCCGCTGAAGCTCTGGGAAAAGGCAATCCTGGATGGCTATGCTGTCTTTCGCCAGCTCAAGGCAAATCAAGGTGGCTGGATCATTGGAAATCGGGAACAACGCACCATCAAATACATGCCACTTGAGTTTAAAAAATGAAGATCCACCCGTTCGTTGATGCAGTTGCTTCGCTGCAGTTCGAAGACTGCTTCAATCCGTATTCGGATCGTTGTGAAGTTCATGATCGGCGCGATGCACCGCGTCGCCGTGCCGCTGCACTGTCCGCCATGTTGCGTCGTGCAACCGAGGAACCCGTAGACGCGATATGGATCGGGCGAGACCTCGGATACCGCGGAGGGCGCCGCACTGGGCTAGCCCTGACCGACGACATTCACATAAGCCAGCACGCTAGCCGCTGGAATCTCCATCAGATCGCCGAGCGGCCGACGATAGGCAGTGCTGTAGCTGAACGAACCGCCGCAGTCATATGGGGGATGTTGGAACACATTGATGCCCGCATCTTCCTCTGGAACGTCTTCCCTCTTCACCCGCACGAATCAGGAGATCCGTTCACCAACCGGCAGCACAACGCGCGCGAGAGGCGAGCCGGTGAAGAATTGCTCCAACAGCTCATTGTCTTGCTACGCCCCTCTCGCATCGTCGCCATCGGCAACGATGCCGCCGCTGCGGCTCATCGCATCACAGATTCCGTACCCGTGATTTGCGTGAGGCATCCTAGCTACGGAGGACAGACGCAGTTCCAGAAGCAAATCTCAGAGCTCTATGGACGCCCCATGAGCACTGGGTCGTTGCTTTGACAAGAGCTTGGCTTCTTAGCGAGCAGCGATCGCCGCTTCAATCCAGCCTGACAGGTTGTCACTGATGTGGTTATAGGCCGCTCTGCTCGTGGCTCCCGGTGGATCGTACATACGGACGACGGTGGATAGCTTTTACCGTCGTTCAAGGTAGATGCGTCAAACGGATTGGCCCCGGCAACTGATGGTTGTTGGTTGTGGTTCAGCAACTTATGGACTCGTATCCCCAAAAGTCCCTTGCCACTATTCCATGACTGCTCAATCTTGTATCGAAACCAAGAGCGATTCGCCGTTTCGGTGCCGATCTGAACAATTGTGCATGTCCGCCATTTCAGTTGATCGTCGATCCAGCTCTTGATTGCGGCCTCGCCGCCTCGCTTTACCTCTTCTCATTTGTTATCGCTTGTTGGCTGGCTGCCCTCCACGACACCAATTCCGTATCTTGGATACGCGCCAACTGTAGCGTTGATAGTGGAAGCTATAGAAGACTTCCCGTGGCATGGCGAACCCTTTGTTGGCTCGTGTGAATCGGCAGAGGAGATTCAGCTCGCTGCGCCTTGAATGTTCAATGCGAGATGCGAGTGAAAGAGTTGCGCAAAGTCCACATCACCAAGATCCGCGTCGGCGAAATAACCTTGATCTTTGGCTAGGTTCAAGGCCGCCCCACCGGGCGACGGTATGGGTAGAACTTTGGCGGCCGGATGGAATTGCCTGAAGAGTTCATGTTCGGCTTCCACTCCTTCCATGCCGCCGATGAAAACAGCGGCAACGAGATCGTCGCGCGACAGCATTTCTTTCCGCATTAGCAGTAGGCTCGCATCTCTGTCACCGGCAACTGCGTTGGTGAAGACCACATTGTGGAAGCGGTCGTTTTCTTCCGGGTAACGATCCTCGAAGAATCTGCTCTGATACAGAACCACGGCCCCAGAATAATCGACACCCAAATCCTCGCAAATACTCCAAATCATGGGCGTGATAGCGGGATGCCCTCCCCACACGATCTTATGCTGACGAATGACGGCTATAACCAGTTCTCTCACTGCACACTGGATGAGGAATGGATTGGCGGTCTCGTGATACGAGCCGCGGCCGACAAGTGGGACACTGGCTGAAAGGAAGATTGCGCTCACGATTCAGGCCTCCCAATCCGCAAATTGCCACCCAGCCTCGCTGGCTTTGACCCAGCGCGCAGAGTGGATATGCTGGCCCAGCCAGTCCAAATGCCCCAGCCACCGGGGATGTAAGCCAACATGATCGTAAACGACGGCAACCGATTGATCCGGCGAATTGGTAGAGGCGTCATGTAACGTGATCGACGTGGGAACACCGACTGTTGGGTAGACGACGACATTCCGACCGTCCGGTAGTCGGATATGGACCGCCTTGTTTGGTCCAACGCCGACAAGTTGGCCGCCAATCGTTTGAATAGCGTTGCGCAAATTGCTCACTAGATTGACGGAACGGACTGCATGGCTTTGGCTGCGAACTTCTTCAAGCTGAAGACAGATTCTCTCCACGGCGCTGTCCGCGAGGCGTCCTGTGGCCGCATCCACTTCTTCCGGCAATAACTCTGCACGACTGGCGGTGGCTGTTCGCGCAGATGGCGTGCAGTCTGGCCAGCCAACCCTTAAGACGCTAATACCTTTTGCCAGAGCGCGTCCAAACTCTGCGCTCGTCCAGCGGCTTTCAAAGTAGCCAGGGGTGTCGAGCATGAGCAGGACATCCGAGTCGCAGAGCCGGTGCCACAGCATTGTCTGGAAATCTTCCGCAGGCGGAATGCCATGAGTATCGAGAAACACATCGAAGAGCCGAGCAGACAATGCATCGAATAACTGTAAAGCAGCCTCCCTAGCTTCGCCCCGCCGATAGCTTACAAATACCCGGCGCTGTCGAGGAAGTAACCCGGCGCACTCCAGTAAAGCAGTTGCGACACGTTGCGACCCGCCAGCGGTGTACGCCAAGCAGTTGAGGGGCTGCAGCACGGTCGGGATCTCTGCACTGACTCGATTGACATCGGTGGCCACCGGCAGCAATGGGATGCCTCGTTCCAACAACCTTGCTACGTTGGCGAGAGGCGGATCCTCACCTCCGAAAAATACCGCAGCAGATGACCGTTGCTGGTCTGGGTTGAATTCTTCGGGACGAACCGCCCATCCGACCTCATGCCCTAGTCGCAAATTGAACATGCCTACAGCCTTCCCGATGACTTCTTCAAGTTCGGATACCTGAGCATCAGTTGGTGCGCCAAGCAGAGCAAGTTGATAAAGGGCGGGCATGCCATTCCTTGTAATTTGAGTGTCTCGCCTATCTGACCTTACGAAACCCAATGCGGGAATCTCCAATATCTCAAAGATAGCCGATTTCGGGCGTCCCCGGTCGGGCCGCGCTGTCGCGCTTCGCATCAAGCGCCGCTGTGCGAGGCTCGCCCCTACGGGCTTCCATCGTTCCCTCACTCCGCTCGGCTGACGCCTCCGGCCCTGACGGGCTTGCACGCTCCGCTTGCCGGGGTTCGTGTATATGGCATGGGGCGGTCTTGCTGTTTCCCTTCACCGTAAGCACGGCGCTCTCGCCGTCAAGGGCGGCACGCGCCTTGCGCGCGGGCATCCTGGCGGCCGGATCCGCGCCCTGACTGCTTGCCCGGTTCCAGGCAATTACGCCCGAGCAACCAGAGCACGATCATGTCGTAGCTTTCTTCCCTCTCTTCCGATGCCTCGCTGCTGGTACGTGACGGCCGTGGCCGCTACCTGCCGGCATCGGCCGGCCTATGACGCGATTCGCCGTGCTGGCCACACAGATCATGCCGGATACAGCTCTCGCAGCAGTGAATCGCCTTTTTGGGGGCGACAACGTAGAGGAACTTGCTATCCCGACCTGAAGCTGTGTGACAGAACACCTACGGTTCCGCCTAGACAGCGGGGTGATTTCAGAGTGGCCTGCCCGCTGAGGACAGCAAGATCGTCAGTCCGCGAGGGCTTCTCGGCTGATCGGAACAGCTCCTGTTTGCGCGGTGGTCTTGCGCGTAGCGACTCCGCGGCGAAACCCCCGATCACCTGCCATGAACGCCTCCAGCATGTGCGGAATCAGTGTCATAGCGTCAACCCTCTCACCATAGGTCTCTGCATACAGCGCTGCGTAACGGTCTAGGTCAGCCTTCAGGCTGACCGAGCAAGCGACGGTCAGTTTGATGCTCTCGGTCTTAGGCAGCGGTCCCAGCCGCAGCTTGCGTGTGTTGCTCATCGTGAAGTCCCCCGATTGAAGAACAGCGGTTGATATGGCCGCAGCACCAGGTCCCGGTTGACGATGATGCGCACCGGCAGGCCTGGTCGCTCGGTCAAGGTGGGCTGAATGTTCATGTTGCGCCGGGTCATCTCCTGCCCGACCTGGTTCACGCTGTCCTGCAGGCCGTCACGGCCGGCAATGATGATCCGATCGCCATCCTGGCGGTTCTCAGGCGCGGCTAGCTCGGCGCCGATACCCAGCAACGTTGTCAACGCAGCACCGGCGAAGACGCGATTCCAATGCCAGTCGACTCCGTCCACCAGGCCGGCATAACCTGCCGGGTCGGAGCCCACGAGGTTGTCCAGCGTCAGCGAGGATGTGTCTGGCAGGATGATGCGATTCCACACCACCTGCACACGGCTCTGCCCGTAGCTGACCTGGCTGTTGTACCGACCGAGGATGCGCGAGCCCTGCGGGATCAGCAGGTGCTTGCCGGTCGCCGTGTCGTAGACCGGCTCCGTCACCGTGCCGATCACGTCACCCGGAAGATCCGACTTGATGCCCGTCACCAGCGCGCCAGCGATCACCGTGCCGGCCATGACTTGGTACGGCGACGCCGGTAGCTGCAGGTTCCCGGAATTGCGGGTTTCCGTAGTGCCAGCTTGCAGGAACGCCTCCTTCTGCTCCTGCCGATTCTGCACGGCTGTCGGATCGAGGGGTTGCGCCGCCGTCGATGCGGGGCCGGCAGCCAGCGGATCGAAACCTGCCAAGGTGGGTACCGCCGACGCAGGCTGTGCAGCCGCAGTCACGGCTGGGCGCTGGCTGCTCGTGCGGAAGAACACCGAGGAGGCGGCCGCCTCCTCGGCCTCCTTCAGCCGCGCCAGGCGTTCTGCCTCGGCATGATCGTGGCCGGGTGGCGTGTAACTCGGCGTCGAGGGCCGCTGTGACTGCACGATGGCTGGGCCAAGGTCACCCGGCAGCGGCGGCCCCAGTTCGGGCGGAGGCGGCGGCAGCTTGGAGTAGTCCGAGGGCAGTCGGTCTAGCCCTTCGGAACGGGAAACACGGTCGACATTATATAGCTCGGCTGGATCGCTCCCTCCCCGGGGCTTTGGCGGCTGCAAGGACCAGATGGTTGCGCCCAATACAGCGGCAGAAAGCCCACCGGCAAGCGCTGCCAGGGTGCGCCGGTTCAAGCGTGTGATCGGGCGCGGCTGGGCGCGTAGCGCCACCGTCTCGGGGGCCACCTTGCCAGCATGCGGCGCAGCGGGGTCTGGGGTGTCGTTCTGGCCCATGCTCAGTTCCTCCGCGCCACACCGTCCGTGCGCTCGATGCGCACCACGTCGCCCTTATCGCCCCCCAGGCGCAACTCTGCCGCGCCGAACAACCGATCCACGACGTAGTACGGCGAGCGGAAGCGGTAATTGACCAGTTGCCCATCGCCCTGTGCGCCAATCACGAACAGCGGCGGCAACTCGCCCTGGGCAATGCCGGCAGGAAACTGGATGTAGACCTTCTCGCCATCATCGAAGGCGCGCAGCGGTTGCCACGGCGGATTGCTGCCGCTGATCGCATAGCGGAAGCGGATCTTCTCCAGCGAGAGGCCGCTATCGACCGGTGCGCTGGCCTGTGCGGCCTTCGCCTGGCGCTGCAGGGCCAGCATCCTGTCTTTCGGGTAATCCCAGGATACCGAGGCCATCCAGGCTTTCTCGGTCGAGGTCAGCTCAATGAGGTAAGTACGCCGACTGGTGGTGATGACCAAGTTAGTCTTCAGATCCGAGCGAATCGGCTTGACCAGCACATTGACGCGCAGCGCGTCGCCGGCACCGCTGGAGGTATCACCGACGATCCAGCGCACCGTGTCGCCTGCAGCCACTGTCACCAGCTCCTCACCGGCCTGCAGCGCAATCACGGTCACCCGCCCCGGCGCGGCATAGACCTGGTACAGCGCGCCGTCGCTGTAGGGCCATACTTGGATCGCATTGACGTAGCCCTCGCGCGTGGGCACCACCCTCGCCTCCTGATTTGCGCGCGACACCCTCAGCTTCTCGTCGGCAGGTTCCAGCACGGAGCGGGCCTCGCCCGCATCTGGGAGTAGCTTCATCTGTGCCGGCATCGGCAGCACCTTGGGCACCTCCACCACTTCCACCGGCTTCGGTGGCTCTGGAAGAGGCTGCGCCTGCACCGGCTCGTCGAGCGAAATGCGCGGTGGTGGCTTGCCTTGGCTGGTACAGCCGGCCAAGGCCAGCAGGACCAGAGGAAACGCGGACTTACAGAAGGACAGGTTCATGGCTTGGCTCCTTCGGACGCATCGAGCTCGCGGCTCCACGACAGCCCGTTGACGTAGATGCCCAGGGGGTTCTTGCGCAGACGCTGTTCGGTGCGCGGGGTTTGCAGAACGGTGGAGATCACCGCGTTCCACCGCTCGGTACCGGCGGGCACGCCGTTGACGAAGCGCTGCTCCGTCCAGCGCACGTTGAAGGAGGCATCACTGGCCCGCACGACGCTGGTGACCTGCACCGTCACCGACTCCTTGCCGACGCGGGCGAACGGATCGTTGGTACGCGCATAGTCGTTGAGCACGGCCGCGCCACGATCAGTGGTGTAGTCGTAGGCGTCGAGCCAGCTTTGTCGCACCACGATCGGGTCGATGGACAGCGAGCGCACCAGCATGACGAAACGCGCCAGATGGTAGGCAACCTGCGCGTCGGCCGGACGGTACGGTGTGGCGGCCTCGCCAACCGCACGGACCTGACCGGATCGGTCCACCTCCACCACATAGGGTGTGACGATGGACTGCGCCGAGCGCCAGACCAGGCCGCTCGCCATCAGCAGTGCAAGCGCCAGGCAGCCGAAGGCCATCAGGCGCCAGTTCTTCGCCTGCACGCGGGCCGAGCCAATGCGTTCGTCCCATGCCTGGGCCGCTGCCTGATAAGGGGTGGCAGGTTGCGGCGTCTCGGCGTAGCGGACTCTTGGACGTCTGAAGCGCATAATTCATCCTCCTTTATGAGTCCGAATCCCGCAGGTTCGGACCGCCCCCCGAACCGCCGCCGTCGCCACCGCGCAACGTGTGCGCGGCGGTAGTGGCGGCATGACTGATCTGCTGGCGACGCTGCAATCGCTTGGCCCAGGCGGGCTGCGCCTTGGCATCGGTGTCGGCACGGGCCGCCTTGCCCAAAGGTGCTTCGCCGCTACCCGTGGAGGCTCCTCCTCCAGCCAAGCGCCCCTTGAGTGAGCGCATGCCGGCGGCCAGCTTCGCGGTCGGCGCCATGCGCGCTCCGGCCGCAACCGCAGCGCCAACACCGGTTGCGGCAGCGCCGGCGGCGACGGCCATGCCCGCCGTGCCGAGCGCGGCGCCAGCCATTGCCCCAGCCCCCAGCTGCGGGCCACCGGAAATCAACCCGGTGGCGATACCCGGGCCGAAGATGCCCAGGGCGAGCAACGCCAGCGAGGCCAGCATGACCACCAGCGCGTGGTCGATGGATGGCTCGTCGGGATGCACCTGGAACTCGGCGAACAACCCCGAGCCAATGCCGACGATCACCGCCAGCACCAACACCTTGACGCCGGAGGACACCACGTTGCCCAGCACCTTTTCGGCGAGGAACGAGGTCTTGTTCCACAGCGCGAACGGCACTAGCACGAAGCCCGCGAGGGTGGTCAGCTTGAACTCGATCAGGGTGATGAACAGCTGTATCGCCAGCACGAAGAAGCAGACGATGACCACCAGGTAGGCCAGGAACAGGATGACGATGGGATCGAGGTTGACGAACACCTCGGGAAAACCGGTCATCTCGCCGATCTGTTCCAGAATCGGTGCACCGGCGTCGATGCCGGTTTTCGCCAGCCGCCCCGGCTGCAGGAAGGTTTCCATGCTGAGCGAGCCGGTCGCCGTCAGGCCCAGCCCGGCAAAGGAACGAAAGACGATGCCGGCCAGCCAGTTGAAGTTGCCGATGATGTAGGCAAAGGCACCGACGTAAAGCACCTTGCGAATCAGCTTCGCCATCACGTCCTCACCCTGGCCAGTGGCATGCCCGAGCGCCCAGTACAGCCCGGCGATCGTCATGTCGATGGCGATCAGCGTCGCGGTCAGGTAGGCAACCTCGCCTTGCAGCAACCCAAAACCTGAGTCGATGTAGCGCGAGAAGGTATCGAGGAAGCGGTCGATGATCGTTACGTCATTCATGGTGTGATCTCCGAGGCAAAAGCAGCCGGTGCCTCTAGCCCGGGCTCAGCGTCGACGGGGCTGTCGAACGTCGGAGGAATCGGCGGCAGCTCCTCCACAGCGACGTACTCTTCCGGGCCGCTCTGGCCGGAGAAAAAACGACGCCGATACGCTTCGGCGGCAGCCCTGCAGACGACCTCGCCCACGCTGCTCCAATCGGCAGCGCACTGAGCGCGCAGTGCCTTGAGCCGCACAGGGTCTGCGGCCAGGTCTTCGCTGCACGACTGGTCGCAACCCGCCAGCAGCGCAACCGACAACACGAGGACGTATCGCATGGCCGCCGCCATCAGTTCCCGTAGAACCGGACCGCGTACGGCGTGTAGGCCGTCCCCTCGCCCAGGAAGCGTCGCCGTACCTCACGGGCGCGCTCGCTGGCCGCTGCCTGCCGCGCCAGCTCCAGGGAGGCGGCCCGGTCCTGGGTAAGCTGGAGCTGCTGCGCCTGGATGGACTGTTTGGCCTGTAGGGCCAGCAGTTGGTTGGTCGCCTGCATGGCCTGCAGGGCACCGGTGGCCGACTGGCTCTGGCCCACCAGATCGTTCAGCGCGCTTTCGTCCTCGCTCAGGTTTCGCGACACCTGTGCCTGCATGCGCATCGCTGTGTGCAGGCCATCAAGCGTGTGCGCCCAGCGTTCGCGGGCATCCTGGTACATCTGGTCGCCGCTGACGGTGGCAGCGTACTCGTCGGGGTACAGCCGGGCGAACTCGCTGTCGAGGTTCTGCACGTCGAAGGCAAGCCCCTGCGCCTCGGCGATCAGCTGCTCGCTCATGGCCAGCGAGGCGTGCAGCCGATTGACGACGTTGAAGTCGAGGCTGGCCAGGTTGCGTGCCTGGTTGCTGAGCATCTGCGCCTCGTTCTGCAGCTGCTGCACCTGGTTGTTGATCTGCTCCAGGGTACGAATCGCCGTCAGTGTGTTCTGCACCAGGTTGGTGGGGTCGAGGACGATGTCGCCGACACCGAACAGGGCATGTGCCGGCTGCGCGGAGGCCAGGACAAAGACACTGGCCACGGCGAGCACAGTCAGTCTGGATTTACGCGAGGATTGGAGTTTCATGGCAGGTTCTCCTGTGGGCGGGCAGCGGGAAACAAGGAGTTGGCTGGGGCAGAGGGCAGCAGCTCGGCGGCCCAGTCCAGACCGCGGTGCCGTAGCCAGGCCGCGGCGAAGCCCGGCACGCCGGCATCGCGGAGCACGCTGTCGATGGCGCGCTGGTCCTGGGGCCGCGAGGCGCTGGCGAACGCGAGCGCGACCGGCCCCAGGTCGAGGTCGAACAGGCGATTGCCCGCACGGGACTGGTAGTAGTAATCGCGCTTGGGCTGCGCAGTGGCGACGATCTCGATCTGCCGACCGTTGAGGCCAAAGCCCTCGTAGATCGCGCGAATCTGCGGCTCGGTCGCCTGCGGACAGGGCAGGAAGATGCGGCAGGCGCAGCTTTCGATGATCGCCGGGGCGATGCTCGAGTCCTTGATGTCGGCCAGCGACTGCGTAGCGAAGATCACGCTGACATTCTTCTTGCGCAGCGTCTTGAGCCACTGGCGAATACGCGCGGCGAACACCGGGTCGTCGAGGAACAGCCAGGACTCGTCGAGGATCAGCAACGTCGGCGCGCCATCGAAACGCTCCTCCAGCCGCGCGAACAAATAGCCCAGCACGGCCAGCACCGCCGCCTTGCTGTGCATCAGCTCCTCCATCTCGAAGCACTGCACATCGGCCAGCCCTAGATAGTCGAGGTCGGCATCGAGCAGCTTGCCGTGGGCGCCACCCAGCACATAGGGCGCCAGCGCCTGGCGCAGCGAGTTCGATTGCAACAGCACCGACAGGCCAGTGAGCGTGCGCTGTTCGACGGGAGCTCCCGCGAGACTGCCGAGCGCCGACCAGATGGCCGCCTTTTCATCGGGGCCGACGGCCACGCCCTCGTGCAGCAGACGCCCTTCGACCCACTCGGCCGCCCAAGTGCGGCAGCCCTCCTCGTCGATGCGCGCGAGCGGCTGGAAGGCGATCGCGCCATCGGCGCCCAGGTCGTAGTGTTCGCCGCCCAGCCCCAGTACCGTTGCCCGCATGGAACGGCCCATGTCGAAAGCGAAGATGCGCGAGCCGGAATAGCGGCGGAACTGCAGCGCCAGCGTGGCGAGCAGGACGGACTTGCCCATGCCGGTCGGGCCGACGACCAGCGTGTGCCCCACGTCGCCGATATGCGTCACCAACCGGAATGGCGTCGCACCCTCGGTGCGGGTAACTATCAACGGTGGGCCATCGAGGTGGGTGTTTCTCTCCGGCCCGGCCCAGACCGCCGACACCGGCATCAAGTGCGCGAGGTTCAGCGTCGAGACGATGGGCTGGCGCACATTGGCGTAGGCGTTGCCCGGGATCGACGACAGCCATGCCTCCACCGAATTGAGGCGTTCCGGAATGGTGACGAAGCCTCGTCCCTGGATGACGCGCTCCACCCTGCGCAGCTTCTCGTCGGCCAGGTCGGCGTCACGATCAAGCACCGTCACGGTCGCGGTCAGGAAACCGAAGGCCACCTGGTCGCTGCCCAGCGCCTGCAGTGCAGCATCTGCGTCGGCTGCCTTGTTGCTGGCGTCGGTATCGACCAGCGGGCTTTCCTGCTGGAACAGCGTCTCGCGCAGTAGCGCCAGCACGCTCTTGCGCTTGGCGAACCATTGGCGGCGCAGGCGTCCGAGTTCCTGTTCAGCCTCGGCCTTGTCCAGGCAGATAAAGCGTGTGCTCCAACGGTAGGAAAAGCCCAGCCGGTTGAGGTCATCCAGGATTCCCGGCCAGGTCGAGGTCGGGAATCCGCGCACCGTCACCATGCGCAGGTGCGTATCACCCAGCATCGGCGCCAGGCCACCGAGCAGCGGCACGTCGGCCAGCAGCGTGTCGAGATGAAACGGTACCTCCGGAACCCTGATGCAATAACGCCGCGTCGAGACGGTTGCATGCAGATAGCTCAGCGTCTCGCCATCGTCCAGCCAGTCGATCTCCGGCATCACGCCCACGAGCAGGTCGAAGATCCGCTCGCTCTCCGCGATGAAGCCGGTGAGTCGCTCGTGCCAGTCCACGCCGGCCGTCGAGGTGTTCTCATAGATCAGCTTTGCTGCACGAGCATGCGACTCTTCCGGCGGCAGGTACTGCAGCGTGAAGTGGTAGCGGCTCTCGAAGTGATTGCCGGACTCCTCGAAGGTCGCGCGGCGCTCCTCGTCCACCAGCCAGGACAGCGGTTCGGGGAAATCCGAGTGCGGATAGCCCGCAGCTGGGCAGCGCTCGGCCTCGACGAACAGCGCCCAGCCCGCGCCGAGCCGGCGCAACGCGTTGTTCAGTCGCGCGGTGGTGGCCATCAGCTCGCCTTGCGTCGCACTGTCGAGGTCTGGGCCACGGAAGCGCGCCGTGCGCTGGAACGAACCGTCCTTGTTCAGTACGACGCCGGGCGCGACCAGACCGGCCCAGGGCAGCCAGTCAGCGAGCAGCGCCGGGCGCTGGCGGTATTCGGCAAGATTCAGCATTGCGGCCCCCTCCCCTCACACGTCCAGCAACGACTTATGCTTGAGGTGCCGGGCGAACACCTGCATGAACTGCGGGTCGACCCGTGCGCCCCAGACCGCGAGCGCATGGCCAATCAGCCACAGCACCAGCCCCGGAAGCCAGAGCTGCAGCCCCAGCCCGACTGCCGCGGCCAGCGTGCCGTTGGCGATGGCCACGGTGCGCGGTGCGCCGCCGAGCAGGATCGGCTCGGTTAGCGAACGGTGCAGCGGCACTTCGAAGCCCGGCAGATCAATTCCCGTGCTCATACGACCGCCCCGCCGGAGAAGCTGAAGAACGACAGGAAGAACGAGGATGCGGCGAAGGCGATGCTCAGCCCGAAGACGATCTGGATCAGCTTGCGAAAGCCGCCCGACGTATCACCGAAGGCCAGCGCCAACCCCGTGGAAATGATGATGATCACCGCCACGATGCGTGCGACCGGCCCCTGGATCGATTCGAGGATGGATTCGAGCGGTCCCTCCCAGGGCATCGAGGAACCCGCGGCCCTCGCGGTGCCAACCGTCATCAGCATGACGGCGGCTAACAGCAGGCCCTGGCGCGCAGACCCTGCCAGGCGGTGTAAACGCGGATTTACGGAAAAGCGGGAAACAGGGGTGCGTGTCGGCCTCATGGCAGTTCTCCAGGCGTGGTCGGGGACAGGAAAAATGGCGTGAGCTGATCGGCAAGCGGCGCTTCCAACACATCCGCCAGGCGATAGCCCGCATCGTCAAAGCCAACAACGCGGGTGATGCTCTCGATACAACGCTGGCGGCCACGACCCGCGATAAAGATCACCACGTTGACCGCCTCGGCGATCAGTGCACGCGGCGGGTTCATGGCCACCTCGAGCACCAGTTGCTCCAGACGCAGCAGCGCCCCCTGAGCGGAGCCGGCATGGATGGTGGCTATCCCTCCCGGGTGGCCGGTACCCCACACCTTTATAAGTTCCAGTGCCTCGCCGCCGCGCACCTCGCCAACCACCACGCGATCAGGGCGCAGCCGCATCGTCGCTCGTACCAGCTCGCGCATCGACACCACACCTGCACGCGTACGCAGCGGCACGTGGTCGCGCGCGGCGCATTGCAGTTCGATGGTGTCTTCGAGCACCAAAACGCGGTCACCGGTGGCGGCGATCTCGGCGAGCAGCGCATTTGCGAGCGTGGTCTTGCCGGTACTGGTACCGCCGGCAATCAGGATGTTCTGCCGCTCGCGCACCGCACCACGCAGGAATTCGGCCTGCACGGCGGTCATCATCCCGTCGGCCACGTAGCGCTCCAATGGAATAACACCCACGGCGCGCTTGCGCAGGGCGAAGGCCGGCCCTGGTGCCGCCGGCGGTAGGATGCCCTCGAAGCGCTCGCCGGTTTCCGGTAGCTCCGCGGTCAGCAACGGCTGGCCACGGTGCACCTCCGCACCGACATGCGCAGCCACCAGGCGGATGATGCGCTCTCCATCTACCTCGGAGAGTTCCACCCCCAGCGGCGCACGCCCGGACGACAGACGATCCACCCACAGCGTGCGGTCGGGATTGAGCATGATCTCGATCACATCCGGATCTTCGAGCGCGGCGGCAATCACCGGCCCCATCGCCGTGCGCAGCATGCGGATACGCCGATCCAGCGAGGCCGCGATGAAGGGCTGCGGTGCCGCGCTCATGAAACACGCTCCCGCACTTCATCCACCGACTCTTCATCCATGCGCACCACGTCCGGATGCAACTCCTCCACCACGTCGCGTACCAGGCTGCGGCCACGCAACAGGTGACGACCGAGCTGCTCGACAAACTGTTCGAAGCGCGCCTTGCCCTGGGCCTTGGCTGCCTCCTGGTGCGCCTCGGGCACCGGTGTGCTGACGGTCAGGAAGTAGCGCACGAACAGCGCCAGCGTCTCGATCTCGATGGACTGGTCGCGCTCCAGCCGCTCGAACTGGCGCGACAGACGATCCAGCCGCTTGGCGATGGCAGCCTCGCGCTGGTCGCCCGCCTCAGGCGATAACCAAGACGCCAGCGCGGCCGCAACAATGGAGGACTTGGACACGCCCTTCTTGGCGGCCAGCTCGTCCAGACGGCGGGCATGCTCGAGCTGGATAAACAGGTTGAGACGGTACTGGCTCATAGCTGGACTCCGTCGTCGGGATCAAGGGCAGCCAGCCGAGCGACACGCTGCATGGCAGGATCGAACTGGCGAGGAAGAACAAGCGGCGAGTCGTCGTCATCGAGTAGTGCCAGGTCGCTGTATGCCGGCTCTTGCTCGGGGTTGTAGGTGACGCTCTCGGACAGCTCGGGCTGGCGGCGCGGGCCGCCCTCGTCGAACGAGCTGGCGGCGAGGTCATCGCCGAGCACCGAAGGTGCAGGCGTTGGCGGCAAGGTCAGCCCACTCCAATCGTCGTGCCGCACAGGCGGTGCATCGGCGTAGCGCCCAGCCACTAAGATCGGTGGCGGCAGCACGCGTTGCTTGAAGTTGGCATCGCTGTAGTAGCGCAGCTTCCTGGCCTTGATCGGCGCGACGCTGGACACCATCACCACGGCCTCGTCCGGCGGCAACTGCATCACCTCCCCCGGGGTCAACAGCGGCCGCGCGGTTTCCTGGCGCGAGACCATCAGGTGTCCCAGCCACGGCGCAAGCCGGTGACCCGCATAGTTGCGCTGCGCCCGCAGCTCGGTCGCCGTACCTAAAGTTTCGGAAATGCGCTTGGCCGTGCGCTCGTCGTTGGTGGCGAAGGTCACGCGCACATGGCAGTTGTCGAGAATGGAGTGGTTCTGCCCGTAGGCCTTGTCGATCTGGTTGAGCGACTGCGAGATCAGGAAGGCACGCAGACCATAGCCCGCCATGAACGCCAGGGCCGACTCGAAGAAATCCAGCCGGCCCAGCGCGGGAAACTCGTCGAGCATCAGCAACAGTGTGTGCCGGCGCTCTACCCCATCACTGCCGTCGAGCGACTCGGTAAGGCGCCTGCCGATCTGGTTCAGGATCAGACGGATTAGCGGCTTGGTCCGGCTGATATCTGAAGGTGGCACCACCAGGTACAGCGACACCGGATGCTCAGCTGCAATCAGATCGGCGATACGCCAGTCGCAATGCGAGGTCACCTGGGCCACCGTCGGATCCCGGTACAACCCGAGGAACGACATGGCAGTGCTCAACACACCCGAGCGCTCGTTCTCGCTCTTATTCAGCACCTCGCGTGCGGCGGACGCCACCACTGGGTGCGTCCCATCGCCCAGGTGCCGCATCGTCATCATCCGGTGCAGCGCCACCTCGAACGGACATTCCGGGTCGCTCAGGAAGTTGGCGACACCACGCAGCGTCTTGTCCTCGCCGGCGTAGAGCACATGCAGGATGGCGCCGACCAGCAGCGCGTGCGAGGTCTTCTCCCAATGGTTACGGCGTTCCAGCGCGCCCTCCGGGTCGACCAGGATGTCGGCGATATTCTGCACATCGCGCACCTCATGCTCGCCCCGGCGCACCTCCAGCAGCGGGTTGTAGGCAGCCGAATGCGGATCGGTGGGATTGAACAGCAGGCAGTGTGAGAAACGCGAGCGCCAACCAGCGGTAAGGTTCCAGTTCTCGCCCTTGATGTCGTGGATGACGGCCGAGGCTGGCCAGCTCAGCAACGTGGGAACCACCAGACCGACGCCCTTGCCGGAGCGAGTCGGCGCAAAGGTCAAGACATGCTCCGGTCCGTCGTGGCGCAGGTACTGGTCGTCATATCGTCCGAGGAAGACACCCGCCGAACGATCCAGCCCCGCCCTGCGGATGTCTTCGGGCTCAGCCCAGCGTGCCGAACCATAAGTTGTGACCAGCCTTGACTGACGCGCGCGCCAGACAGACATGGCAATGGCGGCGCCCACGGCCACCATGCCGCTGGCGCCGGCAATGGCACCGCCGGTGTCGAAAACCTGCGGCGCATAGGCGCCGAAGAAGAACCACCAGTCGAAAAGCCGCCAGGGGTGATAGACCGGCGTTCCGAAGCAGTCGAACCAGGGCGAACCCAGGCGTACCTGATAGCCCAGGGCGGCGGCGGTCCATTGTGTGGCGCTCCACACACCGGCGATCACGATGCCGAATACGGCGGCGATCTGCCCGAACAGCACGCTCGTCCCTTGCATTTCCCGGCTCCCGATTTACCCCAAGAATGCAGCCTTCAAAGTTGGCCGCACGGTCGAGATTCGGTGCCAGCTCAGTGCCGGTCAAAGACCTTTATCGGGACAAAACTGGATTTGAACGCATCAATTCATGCGAGAGCGAATGGAGGACAATCGCCGCCAGCGCGAGCGCATTGCGACGCATTGGGCGAAAAAGTGTGATTCGTTACAGGCCGCCCACGATCAGAACTTGGGCGGCTCTCTCGGCGGTGTGTAGGGCACTTTCCCATCGCCATAGAATCGCTTGCGTGTGGCCTCGGCAACGCGATTGCACAACTCGTCACCCAGCCTGGGGCGATCGAGCCTGCACTGCTGGCGCAGCTCCTTCAGCCGCGCGGGATCGGCTGCGAGTTCGTCAACCGTAGGTAACGCCGACGACACAGGTGCTTCGGGCTCACCACAGGCCGTGAGGGCTAGGACACATAGAAACGGCAAAACATTCTTCATCGTTCGATTTCCCCCAAGGTATCGGTCGCTGGGTGACATGGATCTAGACACCCTCCGCCGGCTGAATGGTTTGTACCCGTTCGATGAAACGAACCAACGTCACCGATGGCTCGCGTGTCGAGCGCAACAGGTAAGTAGTAAGTACCGGACAACACCCCGCCAGAGGGCGACCAATAACACCCGACTCCCGGCAGGCTGCGATGTTCGACTCCCCCGTCAATCCCAGGGCGAAGCCTGCAGCCACGAGCGCCATCATCAGATCGCAGGAGGTCACCTGCTCCGCGACCAGCGGTTCCGTTCCGGTCTGACGCAGGAAACGCTCAACTTGGCGCGCATGCCCCTCACAAGCCTGTGGGTCGCACAGCACCAGCGGATAGCGCAGCAGCTCTTCCAGCGGAATACGTTTGTGGGACAGGATTGGATGACGCGCCGGCACAGCCACCATCAAGGGATCGCTCCAAGCCTGAGTGGCGACGATGCCATCGCCGACCTCATCTGACTGAGCAAACCCGGCGTCATAAAGATCTTCGTGCAGCCCCTTGATCTGCTGAGCCAACGACACTTCAGACAAGCGAATCTCGACCTCTGGCTCCTCTTGCCGACAGAGCGCCAGGAAAGAGGAGAAGCGCGAGGGAGATATCCCGTCCGAAAGAGCCATTCGCAGCTGGCTGCGAAATCCATTGGCGACAGCCTTCACACTGTCCCGAGCCTGCTGAAGCGCAATGAAGACGCGCGGTACATGCTCCAGAAACAGTCGCCCGGCATGAGTGAGCCTCGTACTGCGCGTGGTTCGTAGGAAAAGCTTTGTGTCCAGCTCTTCTTCGAGCTCCTTGATTGCGCGCGACAGAGGAGACTGTTCGATATGCAACCGCTCAGCAGCCCGCGCGAAGTGCAGCTCCTCAGCAACGGCGAGGAAACAGCGAAGATGTCGAAGCTCCATGCTTATTCTCTCCTTCGATGCGTCACTAGCAGAGGGATAGCGTGCAGGCGATTGTTGATATGCAGCCCGTTTCAGAATTCCTGCGTCGACAAGATCGTTCAGGTGCAATGCCAGGGAACGGGGAGGCATACCGGTCTGAGCCTGCAAGCCATCAAATCGCATGTTCGCGAGAAAGACCTCTCTCAGAATCATGAAGAACCACGCGTCCGTCAGCTCGGTACCTGACCGGGCTATGGAGCAATACCTGTCTGCCAGGCGGCTGCGCTTTATGCTTTCCCTTTACTGACGTTTAACTGAGCATAACTATATAAATTATAGTAATTACAGGCAATATTGTTTTTGGCCGCTTGGCTACCCGTGGACTGCTGCTTCGCTACTCACCTTAAGTCAGCGCCACTCCATCTAGGGCCTGTTCTAGTTTCTATCTAAATAATTGATTTATAAGATCAATATCGTATCGCTATAGCTCTCACACAACACCAATACGAGCTTGCAATGCCCCGATACCGCTCAGTGATGAGCACTGGTCGAAGCTGCGGGAAATCCTGCTGCACAAGGCCATCTACAACAAACGTGATCTACGGATTACCGTGGAAGGCATGCTGTATCGCATGCGGACAGGGTGCCCCTGGAGAGACCTACCCAAGGCACTCGGAAGCTGGAGCAAGGTCTACAAACGTTTCAATGCCTGATCCGCGTCAGGTAAGTGGCTCAAGGTTTTTCAAGCGCTGGTGACTGAACCGGACATGGAATGGGTTTTCATTGATGGCAGCTATGCCAAGGCCCACCAGCACAGTGCAGGTGCTGCCAGTGGCAACGATGAGGGGATAGGGAAAAGCCGAACCGGCAACACCAGCAAGATCCACTTGGCTGTAGATGCCTGCTGGCTGCCCGTCGCGTTTGAAGTCACGGGAGGTCAGATTAACGATCTGCACCCAGGCATCAGCGCTGATTGCTAGGGTCTGTTTATGCAGCTGCGAATGGTCAGCATTCTTCGGATAGATAATGCTTGAGCGATCCGACAGCCATTCACATATTTAGGGCAACCACACCCCGGAGAATGGCCATGAGCAAATACCAGAGCTTTACCCGAGAAGACCATGAAGGAGTTGCCATGGTGCGTTTCAATCACCCACCGATCAATTTGGTGGATCGTACCATGGTGATCGATCTGCTCCATTTGGCCAAAGAACTGGAGAATGATAGTCAGACCAAAGTGGTGATCTTTCGCAGCGATAATCAGGATTTTTTCCTTGCTCACTACGACCAGGGCGGCCAACTCGATGCTCCACCAATGGTACTGCCACCAAATTCGACGAGCCCCCTCAGTGGGCTCCTCAGTCGTTTCAGTCGTCTTCCCCAGGTAACGATTGGCGAGTTACGAGGGCGCGCTCGAGGAGCGGGAAGCGAGTTCCTACTAGCACTAGACATGCGATTTGCCGATCGCGAAACAGCAGTGCTTGGTCAACCAGAAATTGGAGTAGGACTTTTCCCGGGAGCTGGTGGAACGGTGCGTCTGACACAAATGCTGGGAAGAGGTCGGGCCCTGGAAGTATGCCTTGGAGGCGAGGATTTTGATGCTGACACTGCAGAGCGTTATGGCTGGATCAATCGTGCATTGCCGGGCGAGCAACTCAGCAGCTTTTGCGAGGCGCTTGCCCATCGTATCGTAGGCTTCCCGGCCAGCGGAATCGCTAATACCAAAGCAGTAGTGGAGCGTGTCAGCAGAGCTGATGATGCTGCACTGGTGGATGAGTCTCAGCGCTTCGTAGCCGACATGCATGCCCGAGAAACGGTTGACCGGGTGCGATGGATGCTTGCGCAGGGTGGCCAAACCCAAGGCGTAATGGAACTTGAGCTTGGTGACCTATTAGGTCGTTACCCACTACCTTTAAACAGTTAGGTGAACGAGCGGTGGCAAAATTTTCTCCATCACTCTCGATGGAGCATGACGCCGAGCTAGCCTCCTTTAAAGCCAAGCGTGCTTAAGGGGCACCCGAACCACGCCGGCTGGCAGCTCGGGTTGGATCTCAACGCGAGCCGTGTCCTTACCTAGTACCGTAACAACTTCGATCTAGTCAGCCAGCAACCTTTTCACCACGGGCTACGGTAGAAAGTGTTGCTGGTCTTCTCCCTCGGAAGTTCAGCTTTCCGATCTCAAGAAATCCGGTGCTCGGCGCTCGGCAAATGCATTAAATGCTTCGCGCGCCTCAGTCGTTTGAAGACGCTCGCTGAAGATCTCGTTCTCGGCGTATATTCGCGCCGTTAGAACTGCTGGATCACGCATCAGCCTTTTAGTCGCGATCAGTGCACCGGCTGGTTGTCTGGCGATCCGCTCGGCCACGGTACGCGCCTCGGCGTGCAGGCTGCTCAGTGAAACAACGCGGTTTGCCAGCCCCCACTCGACTGCCGTTCGGGCGTCAACTGATTCGCCCAGCGCAAACATTTCGAAGGCGCGGACATATCCAACTCTGGCCGGCATCAGTAGGCTGGAGGCGGCCTCCGGCACGAGAGCAAGATTGACGAAGGGAGCCGAAAGCAGAGCATTATCCGCGAGCAAGATAAAGTCGCAGTGCAGAAGCAAAGTAGTGCCTACCCCAACAGCCCTCCCTTGCACAGCGGCGACCAACGGAAGACTGGAGTTGGCCAGCGCGCGAAGAAAGCGCCCGACATGTTGCTCATTCAGAGATGCTCCGGGCAATGCGGCAGCAAATTCACCTACATCGTTGCCGGCGGTGAACATATCTCCCTCGCTTTGGAGCAGTACGACTCGAATACTCGGATTGATCTCCGCTGCCTCAAGCGCGTCCGCCAATGCGCCATACATGCTATCGATCAACGCATTTTTCTTGTCGGAGCGCGCAAGCGTGACGGTTAGAACTCCGTCGCTCAAGTCAGTCTTAATATGCTCAACCATGGTTTCTCCTTTATTAGTTCACCTTATGAACTAGTTAGTCGGCAGCGGTAGCGGCCAGATGTGCTTGTAACGTTCTGAACGTGTGCTCAACTCTGCTCCGGTGATCTAGCAAGGCTGTAGCGATTGCACGTGGTTTGAGCCCTTTCGATGCCGCCGTGGTCTGGCGAAAAACCGCGCAACTGGTAACGCTGCTCACCCTGTCGAATCGATGGACTCGGACGAATGCAAGAGAGGTACGACTGTAATGCGGGGAATAGCCGCCACGAAGCGCTCGCAGCGGCGAAATAGCTATTATGCCGACGGGTAAATTAGTTGCGAGCAGGAACTCGCTGACAACATCAAACTTCACCTTATTCAAAATCTGTCGGGAATTAAGGTCTATATCATCTAGCCACCTATTCAGCGTGCGCTTAGACATATTCAACTTCCCAGCCAACTCATCCATGGATGGAGACAGCTCTAGATTTGCACGCAGATATGCACGCACTCTTTCAGGCAAGGAGCTTGGTGCTTGTATTTCTTTAGCAGCCTGATCACATTCTTTACTAGGCATGCAGTGTGGGCTGTACTGCGATGAGGGCTTAGCGATTGCGATTGCGCACATAGCTACCCACTACGATGATGAGTACAGCGAGAATGATGAAGGTATGACTCATCGAGACGCCCCTTTGGATCTTTATGAGGAAACGATGACGGCAAAGGCCGTGACCATTTACTGAGGAAAAATCGCTATGGGATGCTGGCATCCCATAGCGTGTCAGAAAGCATGGCTATTGCCTGTTCACTTGGAGGAAGCGGAGTTAGCCGAGCATCACTTCGGCGGATGCTCGTGATCGCAAGCGGTCAATTGATCCACCAGGTTTTTCAGCTCACCGAGGTGGTTCTCGTAGAGGCCACGTGGCGATGATTCGTGCTGGTTGCATAGGTATGCAGCAGCGCCAACGGCAATGCCGTGCTGCGAGCCGTTGCCCATGGTTTTGGTCGAAGAGCCGGCGACGTGAGTAACGCTGATGTGTTTGCCAGCCATCAGCAGGTTGTCGATGTTGGCGGAGTACAGGCAACGGAACGGGATGCCATAGGCCTGTTTGTCACGCATGTCCCAGATCCAATCTTTGAGGCGGAAGTCGTACTTACCTTCGCCTGGCTCCCATGCGCAGTGGATGCAGAAAGCCCCATCGTTGGGCACCAAGGCATCGTGAAAACTGGTGTGGTTGCGGATGTCATTTTCCGACAGCACATAGTCGCCGCGATAGCGCCGGAACTCGCCCTGCGCCGCGACAAAAGCCATCCATTCAAACTCCAGGTTGGCGTAGTTTTCCGGCTCAAGATTTTTGACGTTTGAGAACGTGCCGTAGAGCGCACGCATCAGGTAGTCGCGGATCAGTTCGCCGTTGGTGTAGGGGTCGAGCCATTGGCCGTATTCCCAGAAGTGGGTGGCCGGGAACACATCGGCTTTGCTGCCGAATCTGAACTCAGGTGTGCTCGGGTTGGCCCCTGCCTGTGGCCCTGGGGCGTTCTCGATGCCGGCCTCCAGCAATTGGCCGCTCAGGTTGGCGTAGTCCTTGGACACTTCGGTTGCCCAAGGCACCTCTGGAAATGAAACCGGCTGCTCGGCCATGCGGGTGCGGAAGAACAGCGTGTTGCCGTGGTGCATGTCATCGCCCACTTCCGGCGCATAAGGCTCGTTGAACTCAGAGCGAGCCTCCCGCCCGAATAGCGTCTCGGCATCGGCAAGAACGCCAAGGATGGCCGTGCCACTGGCGTCGATGAATACCGAGCCGGTAATGCGCCGCTCATGGCCGCCACGCGCTTGAACGGCCTGAACCGCAGTGATTTTGGAGTCTTGCTTTTCGACACTGACGATGCGATGCCCGAGAAAAACCTTGGCGGTCGGCTCGGCTTCCAGCAGCGATAATGCAGCCAGATCACCGTTCGCCGAACGCTGCGCCAGCTCTTTGAGCAGAGCGCCCTGCGAGCCTCTTGGCATCAGGCCGATTTCGTTACTGGCATTGCCGCCAAGCACAGGGCGATCATGGATCAAGGCAACGTGCTGCCCCAGGCGAGCAGCGGTCAACGCAGCCGCGCACCCCGAGATGCCTCCGCCGACTACAACCACATCGTAGTGACCGGCTTCCTGCGGCTGATCCGGCAGGCCTCGCAGCGCCTTGCGCCAGGCGAGGGTGGTGGCGTTAACGTCATTGGGCGGCGCTAGCTCATTGGTGGAGAGGTAAAGCGCATCGCAGCGGCCATCAAAGCCGGTGAGGTCGTGGAGCACCAAGGTGGTTGCCCCTTTCTTCAGCGACACCTTGCCAGCGGGCTGCCATGACCAGTCCTGACCGTTCGCCCCGAACTCGGTGTCAAGAACCACGCCATTGATCGAAACGGTAAAACGTCCGGGGTGGTGCGATGGTACCCAGTCCTTCGCCCGAACCCAGACTTGGTACTCACCTTCGCGCGCAATACTGATCGTTGTAGTGGCATCGCCGACGGGGCGACCCAGGCCGTGGGCAAGCAGATAGGGCGATCCCATGACGGTCTCAAACTGGGAGTCGAGAACCCAGCCCCCGTAGCTATCGAAATCCTCGGCTTCGATCAGGATGCTTGCTGGAGATTCGTTCATGTCGCCTGTGTTGTTCACTTCTGTGACTCCGTAACTTCTGCTTGTTCAGAACCAGGTGGTAGATGGAACTAGCCTTCCGCTTGCCCTCGCACGCCCCTAGACTTCGCTCAAAATCGCAATCAAACACGACCGCTGCTTTTGACTATATTTTCTATAGCCACCCAAGTAAAGTGCAGCTATTCGGAGATATTCATGAAACGAAGCACGTTGGCTGACCGCTATTGCTCGATAGCCCGATCCAGCTCGGAGCTCATGGACGCCTGGTCTTTTGTCATTCTCAGAGAGCTTTTTCTGGCGAATATGCGTTTCGACGGTTTGCAGGCGCAGACGGGGATGTCGCCGCGCTCGCTGACCTTGCGCCTGGCCGACCTAGCAGAGTCCGGAATTATCAAACGCGTCGCCTATCAGCAATCACCCGCTCGCTACGAGTACCGGCTCACCAGCAAAGGCAAGGAGCTATGGCCCGTGGTGATCGCGCTGAAGCAATGGGGGGACAAATGGAGCGGGCCATGGAGTGACGACCAGCCCCCTCTTACGCTTCATCACAAAGATCATGACCATCAGCTGGAACTTGGTTTCATCTGCAAGACCTGCGGTGAACCGGTTGATGCTCATTCGACTGAAGGCACCATGTCCCCGGCAATGACGGCAGAACGCGAGCAGACCGCGTCTGACTATCAACAAGCGATACGCAGCAAGCGCCAGGGCGGTGCCTAGGTAAGATCGTGCGCCTAATCATCAGGGGGCAGATCCAACGATGTGAGTACCGTTTCGCAAACAAGCGTGGGGCGGCATTCTGATAAGCGATGTGAGTTGTGATGAACCAGTATCCGCCCAAGCGTAACAAGCTCCGCCCCCAACCAATGCCGCCCCTGAGCTTTACCCGTGGCGCATTGCTGAAACGCTTGGCGGATGCCACTCGTAAAGGCGTATTGCTAAGCCTGGTCAAAGCACCGATGGGTTACGGGAAAAGCACGCTGCTCGCGCAGTACGTAGCTAGCCTGAACCAACCCTGGATCTGGTACCGCTTCGATAACACTGACAATCAGCCGCTCAATCTGCTGGTGCAGTGGTGCCATGCCTTCGAGCTGCCCATACCTGAGGGTTTGCTCAGCCGCTCAGACGAGTCTGGCCTATGGACGCTTATCAGCAACCATCTTGAGCACCTGGATACGCCCTTCACGCTGGTTCTGGACGACCTTCATCTGCTGCGCTCGCCAACGGCCTGTGCCTACCTCGAAGAGCTCTTTCGTCAGCCGCCGAAAGGCCTGCACCTAATTGCAGCCTGTGAAGGCGAACCCGGGGTGTCACTCAGTCACCTGCATCGCGACCAGCGTTTGCAAGTATTGGATTTTAACGACCTGGCTCTGGACAGCAGTGAAATCAATGCGCTGGCGAGCGCCCGCGGGCAACCCCTGAATGGCGATCTCATCTACCTGTTGCGAGCGGGTAGCGAGGGCTGGATCAGCGGCATTCTGTTTGGCTTGGCCACCTACTCCGGCGCCCAGGTATCGGACTTCAACAACACCGATGCTCTGCACTTTCTGACGCGGCATGCCTTTGCCCAAACAGCGCAGTTCTTTCGTGAGGAAATCCTTAGGTATCTGACGCCACGACTACTGCAATTTCTCTCGCGCCTGTCGGTGGTAAGCGCGTTTGACGCCAACCTGGCCGCCTATATCAGCGAGTTGGAAAACGCTGAGCAACTCATTCGTCAGCTGCAACGGCAGGATCTGTTTGTGCAGCAGCGCAAAGGCGAAGGTCTGGTCTTTCGGCTGCACCCACTGTTGCGTCGCACGTTGTACCAATCCCTTGAGCGCCAGGATCCGCACCTGCTGACCCAGTTGCATCTGCGCGCGGCGAACTGGTTACTGACTCGGTGCTATTACACGGAAGGCGTCTACCAGTTGGGGCGCGCTCGCGACTTCAACCGCCTGCTGGCCGCTCTTGAGCAGCACAGCTTCAATTTGCTCCGTGAAGGCGAGGTCAATGGCATAGTCGATTTCCTCGCTGACGTGCCCGGCGAGAGCTCCCCCGAGCATTTCACCTTGGCGGTTACCGAAGCCAGCGCGGTCATCGTCACTAACGACATCAGCCAAGCAAGCGCCTGCCTGCGGCGACTAAAGCGCCTGATCCGGCGTAACGAAATACCCGAACGACGCCCGGAGCGTGTACATCAGACTCTCGCTTTTTTGCGCAGTCGGCTGGCGGCTCTGGGGGGCAACTTCAGCTACGGTCTGCGCCTGGTGGAGCGCGCGCTGCAGCAGCACCCCGCCCCCAGTGCGGCAACTGCGGTGCTGCTGTTCAACCAAGCCACCTGCTTGCTCGCCCTCGGTCATCTCAAGCAGGCCAACAGGTCGGCGCATCAGGCTCTGTCAGAGTTCGAGGCATTAGGCTTCAGTGGCTACACGAATATGCTGCAGCTTCTGCTGGGGCAGATTGAGCTGTTGCAAGGAGAGATCGGAAAGGCCCGTGCCCGCTTCCAGCAGAGGGCGGACAAATCCGTAGGCGTACCCCACTCGTTCTATGACCTGTTCCTCCACCTCGGCTGGAGTAACGTGTTGCTGCAACAGAATCACTTGGATCAGGCGACGCTGGGTCTGAGCCAGGCCGAAGCGATTGCCCTCGATTTTCCGCACAGCGCAGGCCTGCCATGGGTACTCCACCTCCAGGCCTGCAGCCTTATGGCGGCAGGTAAGTCCGAGCTGGCTCGCCACCGTTGGGACGAAGCCCGGCGCCTGGCCAAGCAGTTCAAGTTGTTCGCCCTGTATCGGCAAGTCGGTGCATGCCGTGTTCGGCTGGCCGGTGCGGAGCACGACCAATCGTTCATCCACACCTGGCTGGAGGAATGGCAATGGTGCCGTATGCAGTACGGTACAGAGCTGATGCCCGAAGAATGGCTGGCCTATGCCTGGGTGCAACGCCACCTTGGTGAACCTGCCCAGGCTCGGCAGATCGCGGAAAACCTGCGCGAGCAGGCTGAAGCAGCGAACAACCAACGGCTACTGCTCGATTCATGGCTACTCAATGCCGCGCTGTATCGCGATCAGGGCAATCAAGAGGCGGCACTGGGCAGCCTGGAGCAGGCCGTGCAGTTGGCGGCACGACATGGCTACGGGCAACTGCTTCAGTTTGAGAGCGACCTGCTCAGCGAGTCGTTGCGCCAATTGCTCAATCCGCAGACCCGTCGACAGTTGGGTCTGCTGCAACCGCTGCCCACTACGGAGCGGCTGGCGCTGTTGCTGCCCCGGCTGCAGAGTGGCACCGATGGCGACACCCAGCCGTTAGCCGAACCCCTCACCCGCCGTGAGCAGGATGTATTGCAACGCATGATCCGCGGCCAGGCCAACCAGCATATTGCCGACAGCCTCTACGTCAGCCTGAGCACGGTAAAAACCCACATCAACAACCTGTTCCGCAAACTCGATGCCCATGACCGCGAGGGTGCAATCCAGATAGCTCGCAGGCTGAAACTGGTCGAGTAAGGCGGCCTGCTCCACCCGTGCGAAGAAAAATTCCACCCCCATTTCCACCCGTGGTTTGACGCGTCGCCCCCCGGCCCCTTGCTACAACGCTGGCCTGGTTTTCCTGCCTGACGAGAATGCAATGACCGAGAAGCTGCTCAATGAGCGCGAACTGAGCTTCCAGCTCTACGAGATGCTCGACACCGAGGCCCTCTTACAGCGTCCCCGGTATGCCGACCATGACCGAGCGGTGTTCGACGCCACGCTGTCTACCGCACGCAGTATCGCCGTCGACTACCTGGCCCCGCACAACCACAAGGGCGACGCCAACGAACCAACCTTCGACGGCGAGAAAGTCACCCTGATCCCGGAAACCAAGGCTGCCTGGGATGCCCTGGCCGAAGCCGGATTCCACGCGGCCCACCATGATGTCGAGGACGGCGGCCTGCAGTTGCCGGAAGTGCTGCTGCGCGCCTGCATGGCCTATTTCAACGCCGCCAACATCGCCAGCGCCGGTTACTCCTTCCTCACCATCGGCTCGGCCAACCTGGTCAAGAGCTTCGCCAGCGAGGCGCTGCGCCAGCGCTTCCTGCCGCCGATGCTGGACGGCCGCTTCAGCGGCACCATGGCGCTGACCGAGCCGGGCCAGGGCTCGGCGCTTGGTGATATTCGCACCACCGCGCGGCTCGCCACCGATGGCAGCTACCGGGTGTTCGGTCAAAAGATGTTTATCTCCGGCGGCGATCACGAGCTGACCGATAACATCGTGCATATGGTGCTGGCCCGCATCGAAGGAGCACCGGCCGGGGTCAAGGGCATCTCGCTGTTCCTAGTGCCGAAGTTCCTGGTCAACGAAGACGGCAATCGCGGCACGCGCAACGACGTCGCGCTGGCCGGGCTGCTGCACAAGATGGGCTACCGCAACACCACCTCCACCGTGCTCAGCTTCGGCGAGAAGGACGGCGCGGTCGGCTACCTGATGGGCGAGGCCAACAAAGGCCTGTCCTACATGTTCCAGATGATGAACGAGGCACGCATCGGCGTGGCTCTGGGTGCCTCGGCACTGGCCTACCAGAGCTATATCCACGCTCTTGACTACGCCCGCGAGCGTCCGCAGGGCCGCCTGCCGGGCAGCAAGGATCCGCTGGCGCCGCAGGTACGCATCGTCGAGCACGCCGACGTGCGGCGCATGCTGCTGCAGCAGAAGGTCTACGCCGAGGGCAGCCTGGCGCTGTGTCTGTATGCCAGCAGCCTGTTCGAGGACGCCCACACCGCGCCCGAGCAAAGCGCCCGCGAGGACGCCGGCGAGCTGCTCGACCTGCTGATCCCGATGGTCAAGTCCTATCCCTCGAAGTACGGGGTGATCGCCTCCGACCTCGGCATCCAGATTCTCGGCGGCTCTGGCTACATTCGCGAATACCCGCTGGAACAGTACTACCGCGACAACCGCCTGAACCCGATCCACGAGGGCACCGAGGGCATCCACGGCCTTGACCTGCTCGGCCGCAAGCTCGGCCAGCGGGGCGGCAAGGGCTACCGGCTGTTCCTCACTGCCGTCCGCACCAGCTTGCTCGAGGCCGCCGGCGACAGCCGCTGCGCGCCGCTGGCCGCCGCCCTCGGCGACGCATTGGGCATCCTCGAACGGATCACCCCGGAGCTGCAGACACAGGTCACCGCCGACGCCGACCTCGGCCTGTCCAACGCCACTGCCTACCTCGATCTGTTCGGCCGGGTAGTGATCGGCTGGATCTGGCTGCGACAGGCCCTGGTCGCCAGCCGGGCGCTAGACGCCGGCGCCGCCGGCAGCGAGATCGATTTCTACCAGGGCAAGCTGCACGCCGCGCGCTACTGCATGGATTGGGAACTGGCCGGGCTGGATAGCCAGGCCCGCCTGCTCAGTGCCGGCAACCGCCTTGCCCATGACATGCAGAACGCCTGGTTCTGATCCCTTATCACGGCACAAGTACCTCAACATGAGCGATCTGATTCATTACCGCATCGAAGATGACCTGGCCCTGATCGGGCTGGCCAGCCCGCCGGTCAACGCACTCGGCCAGCCACTACGTGCCGCCATCCGTGAGGCCTGCGAGCGCGCCGCCGCTGACACCCGGGTACAGGCCATCATCCTGTTTGGCGAGCACGGGATGTTTTGCGCCGGTGCCGACATTAGCGAATTCGCTACCGACGCCTCCTTCGCGGAGCCGGATCTGCCCGACACGCTGGTACGGCTGAGTCAGATCGACAAACCGCTGATCGCCGCCATCGGTAGATTTGCCCTGGGTGGCGGGCTGGAACTGGCACTTGCTTGCGGATACCGGATTGGCGAGCCGAGCACACGAGTGGGCTTGCCAGAGATCCATTTGGGGCTGCTGCCCGGCGCGGGCGGCACTCAGCGGCTACCACGGCTTATTGGCGCAGAGTCGGCCTTGAATCTGATTCTTTCGGGCGACCACGTAGGTGCGGCGCAGGCACGTACATTGGGCATCCTCGACCGTGTTGCCAGCAGTGCTGAGCGGTTGCTGGATGAGGCGCGTACTTACGCCCGCGAACTGATCGCCGGCACTGCCCCGGCGCAGCCGGCAGCAGCCTGGCCGGAACCTGCCGAGGGCCTGCCGTACGACTTTTTCATCCGCTATAAAACCGAGCACAAGCCACGCTGGAAGAGCCGCCAGGCCCCGAGACTGGTGCTCTCTGCACTGGAAGCTTCAACTTGCCTGCAGTTGGAGGATGGTCTGGCCCATGAGCTGGAGCTGTTCAAGCGAGCAGAAGCGTCCGCCCAGTCCAAAGCGCTGCGCCATGTATTTTTTGCCGAGCGCGAGTCCGCGCGCATTCCAGGCATCACGGCCGACACTTCACTGCGCCAGATCGACCGGGTTGCAGTAATAGGCGCAGGTACCATGGGCGGCGGTATCGCCATGAATTTCGCCAACGCCGGCATCCCGGTCACCCTGCTCGAACTCCAGCACGCGGCGCTGGAGCGTGGCCTGGCGCAGATCCGCCAGAACTACGAGATCAGTGTTCGACGCGGCAAGTTGACCACCGAGCAGCTGGAGCAGCGCATGGAGCTGCTGTTCGGCACCCTGGACTACGCCGACCTTGCCGACGCCGACCTGGTCATCGAAGCGGTGTTCGAAAAACTGGAGATCAAGCAGCAGGTCTTCCGCACCCTCGACCAGGTGTGCAAGCCAGGCGCCATCCTCGCCACCAACACCTCATCGCTCGACGTCGACCAGATCGCCGGGGTGACCAAGCGCCCGCAGGACGTGATCGGCCTGCACTTCTTCAGTCCGGCCAATGTCATGCGTCTGCTTGAAGTGGTGCGAGCGGAAGCCACCGCGCCAGATGTGCTGCTCAGCACCATGAAGATCGCCAAGCGCATCGGCAAGCTGCCGGTGGTTTCCAGGGTCTGCTTTGGGTTCATCGGCAACCGCATGCTCGAACCCTACGCACGCGAAGCCCACCGTCTGGTTCTGGAGGGCGCAACACCGACACAGGTAGACAAGGTTCTCACCAATCTGGATCTGAGCATGGGCGTCTTCAGCATGCTCGATCTGGCTGGCATCGACGTGAACTTCCTGGTTCGCGACGGCAATCGAGCAGCCATCGCCCATGACGCAAGCTACTGCCGCCTCGGCGACGAACTCTACGCCCTTGGCCGCTACGGCCAGAAAACCGGGCGCGGTTTCTACCGCTACGAGGGTCGCAACCGCCAGGATGATTACGAGGTGGTCGCGCTGGCCGAGCGCCTGGCCGGCGAGCTAGCGATTGCCCGCCACCCCATCGATGACCAAGAAATCCATGACCGCTGCCTGTTCATGCTGATTAACGAAGGCATCCAGCTGCTGGATGAAGGCATCGCCCTGCGCGCCAGCGACATCGACCTGGTGTGGATCAACGGCTATGGCTTCCCCGCCCACCTCGGCGGCCCGATGCACTACGCCGAGCAGCTAGGTCTGGACAAGGTGCTCGCCGGCATCCAGCACCAGCGTCACGCGCTCGGCGACTACGGCGATATGTGGTTCCAGCCGGCACCACTGCTGGAGCGTCTGGTCGCCGCGGGCAAGGCTCAAATCGAGAAGATCTGATTTACCCCTCTCGCTCTGAGAGCGGTGCTGGGTGTGAGGGCGACCACGCATCGCCTCCCCTGGCCCACTCCCAGAGTGGGAGGGCTCCAAATAAGCACACGAGATATCACCATGAAAGAAGCTGTCATCCTCTCCACTGCCCGCACGCCGATCGCCAAGGCGTTCCGTGGTGCTTTCAACAACCTTAAGTCGCCAAGCATGGCCAGCTACGCGATTCGTGCCGCCGTCGAGCGTGCTGGCATCGAAGCCGCCGAAATTGAGGATCTGGTGATTGGTACCGCCATGCCTGGCGGTACCGCCGGTTGGAACCTTGGGCGCATGACCGCGCTGGCCTCAGGCCTGCCACTATCAGTCAGCGGCCAAACCATGGATCGCCAATGTGCCTCCGGCCTGATGGCCATCGCCACCGCCGCCAAGCAAATCACCTTCGATGGCATGGCCGTGACTATTGGTGCAGGTCAGGAGCAAATCAGCCTGGTGCAGAACCGCCACATGGAGTGGTCTATCGCGGAACGTGACGAGCTGGTGATGCGCCATGCCGAGCATGCTTACATGCCGATGCTGCAGACCGCTGAGCAGGTCGCCAAACGCTACGGCATCAGTCGTGAGGCTCAGGACGCATACTCATTGCTGTCCCAGCAGCGCATCGCTGCGGCCCAGGCTGCCGGACTGTTCGCCAACGAAATTGTCCCGGTCACTGCGACCAAGCAGGTGGTAGACAAGGCCTCCGGCGCAGTCAGCTTCGAGGAGGTGACACTGCATCTCGACGAAGGCAACCGTCCGCAAACCGCGCTAGAAGACCTGACCAAGCTCAAGCCGGTCATCGAAGGCGGCTGCATCACCGCCGGTAACGCCAGCCAACTGTCCGATGGGGCCAGCGCCTGCGTGCTGATGGACGCGCGCCTGGCCGAGCAGCGCAACCTGGAACCGCTGGGGGCCTATCGCGGCATCGCTGTGGCCGGTCTGGCCCCGGAGGAAATGGGCATAGGCCCGGTACTGGCGGTGCCCAAGCTGCTCAAGCAGCACGGCCTGACCGTCGACGACATCGGCCTGTGGGAACTCAACGAAGCCTTCGCCTGCCAGGTGCTGTACAGCGCGCAGACGCTCGGCATCGACCCGACCAAGCTCAACGTCAACGGCGGCGCCATCGCCATCGGCCACCCCTATGGCATGAGCGGTGCGCGCATGGTCGGCCACGCCCTGCTGGAAGGTAAGCGTCGCGGCGTGAAGTACGTGGTGATCACCATGTGCGTCGGCGGTGGCATGGGCGCCGCCGGCCTGTTCGAGGTGTTCCAATGAGTGCGTTGAACGGATTCTCCTTGGCCGGCAAGGTGGTTCTGATCACCGGCGCTTCCAGTGGTATCGGCGCGCATCTGGCCCGCGTAGCAGGACGTGCTGGGGCTCGTGTGGTGCTCGCGGCACGGCGCGTCGAGCGCCTCGCCGAAGTGCAACGCGACATCGAGTTCGAAAACGGCTCAGCTCACAGCGTGGCACTCGACGTCACCAACCGGGCCAGTGTCGAAGCGGCCTTCGACGCTGCCGAAGCAGCCTTCGGCGTGGTCGACGTGGTGCTCAACAACGCCGGTATCGGCAACAGCCAGCGCGCCTTGGAAATCTGCGAGGACGAGTGGCGCGCCATGTTGTCGACCAACCTCGACGGCGTCTGGCGCGTCGCTCAGGTCGCCGCGCAGCGCCTGGCCAAGGCCCAGCGACCAGGCAGCATCGTCAACATCGCCTCAATGCTCGGCCTACGCGTCGGCACCGGCTACAGCCACTACTGCGCGGCCAAGGCCGGCGTGGTGCAACTGAGCAAGTCCCTGGCGCTGGAGCTGGCTCGCTATGGCATCCGCGTTAACGCCATCGCCCCTGGCTACTTCAAGACCGAAATGACCGACGCCTACTTCGACAGCGAGAAAGGCCAGGCCTACATTCGCCAGACCGTGCCCATGCGTCGGCTCGGCAGGCTGGAAGAGCTGGAAGGCCCTTTTCTGTTATTGGCCAGTGAAGCTGGAGCGTTTATGACTGGCAGTACCCTGGCGGTGGACGGCGGGCATCTGGTCAGCAGTTTGTAGAGGCCAGGCTTCGTGCTCCAAGCTCTCGCACATAGACCTGAATTTTCCGTGCAGTTCGATAGCCGCCTGGCGGGACTAGTAATAGGCTCGTCGAGCGCCAATTTTGTTGTGCGGTTTCGTCACCGTGATCGAAGCGTCAGCAGCTCCGAATTAGGGTTGCTGGCTTTGGCGGATGCCGCCGCCCAGCGCTATGTTGATGCTTATGGAGCCAGCCCCAATCAGTACCATAACGTGGACGATCGATGTGCTGAGTGAGGTGTTCTCAACCGGCGAATGGCATCTTGTCCTGTCTTTAGGTGAGACCATCGGTGATGGCTATTGCAGCCAAACGATGACGGCCTGGATGACAGCGGCCGACCTTTGCTTATCAGGCGACGGATAGTGGCGATTTACTGCTAGCTTTCGACGCCTGCATGGGGTTGGTTACACAAGCATGCGCTTACAGCGATGTCAGGGCTTCCATCCATTTCGGATGAGCCCTTCCATTATCCGCTCTGCATTCTCGGTACAGTTCATCCCCTCAGGCGTCTCCTGTATGGACTGGATCATCAACTGCAGCTGCTGCCTGTTATGCGCCATCCGCTTTTCAATGGCTTCGATCTTGTCCATTTTGCGTTGCAGGACGCCGATCAGTTGCTCGTGCTCCCAGTTTGAGCTTTCGACAGGCATGACTTCGAGTATCTCCTGCAAGGAGAAACCTGCTTGCTGGGCGCCGGTGATGATGTTCAGGAAGAGCAAGGCCTCCGCGGGATAGTGGCGATAGCCATTGGCCTGGCGCACCACATTGCCTAGGAGGCCCTTTTCCTCATAGAACCGTATGCGGGAAGGGGTCAGCCCACTGCGCTGGGCTAGCTCACCGATTTTCATGGAATGCTCACGAGAATACTTACCTTAAGGTTAACTTTAATCTTGGCGCAGTGGCTTGATCAATCAGCGAGAGCTGCTCATGAGTATTTTCTGTCGCTGTCGCTGCCCACTCGCTGCGTGACGCCGATCCATTTAGCTATGCCTACTTTCTGAAATTGGGCATAAATCATTGTGCTGGCTTCATGCTGGCTCGAGCCCCGCGCGGTAGAACCGTCATACTCCACGCTCTTGGCGATAGCGGCTTGGTGTGCGCCCGGCCCACTGTTTGAAGGAGCGAGAGAAATTGGCGGAGGACTCGTAGCCAAGGCGCGATGCTACGTCCGTGACAGAGAATCGCACATCCTCCAGCAGGCGCAGGGCGTCCTGGAGTCGCGCTTCTTCCAGCAACCTGGAAAAACCGCTGCCTTCATCAGCCAGACGCCGGCGCAGGGTTCGCGGCGAGACATGCAGTCGCTCCGCCACTTCTGGGAGTGCTGGGTAGCCCCCAACGCTCAACCCCAAATAGCGCTGAACACGCAGAATCATGGATTCCGGCTGCATACAAAGCATCAACTGTGTTTCACAGAGCGCCTCTGCCTGACGAAGACCGGGCTCACTGCGCATCGGCAGCGCTCTCTCGAGCAGAGCGGCGGGAAATCTAAGAGTGGTGGCCGGCGCCTCGTACCTGACCTTACCCAGGCTCTGCATCACCTGGTCTAGATAAGACGGGCTGGGCATATCGAACGTGATTTCGATTTCATCGGTGGCATCGGGGATCATCGCCACCAGGCTGCGCCAGACCGTAGCAACACCGGTTTCCAGCATCCAGCGCCTATAGGTGCCCTGAACCGGCACTTCCTGAACAAGGGTCAATATGCACTCCGCCCGGATCACTTGATGCTGCATCCGCACGCCACGCCCGAGAAGATCCCAATAGCGCTGACAAAGTGTGATCGCATCGCCAACCGTTGCACTGCACAGCATGCCGAAGCCAAGGCTGCCGAAGGATGTAGGGGGAACGAGCGAGCCTGCCCTGAAGCCGAGGGACTCCTCGGGAAACACCGTCCAGATCGCATCAAACAGGCGCTCCATTGCCGCAAAGGTCAGTCCTTGGACGGCGAGATTATCGACTGTCAGGAACAATCCAGCGGTGCGCAACAGAGGCCCTGGATCGATGCCTCGCTCTCGTATGAAGGAAAGGTATGCGGCTGGAAAGATGCCCGGAATTCGGAGCTGGCGAACGTCGTTGGCATGCATAGCTGGATATTGCACCCCAGGCATCTTGGCCACAAATGATAAGAATTATGGCCACTTCCCCTGTAATCAAACAATCCCTATGCCTGCCAAAGTGGCCAACGGTGACATGTGCGCAGGAGCCCACCATGGACATTCGACTAACAAGAACAAGAAAATCCGCCGGATCAGTTCCACCTTCAACTTGGGCGCGATGGGGTTTAGGGCTGGTCGCGATAATGGCTCTTGTCGATGCGCTGCCGGCATACAGCTTTGTGTTGAACATTGCTTGGAGGGCTCGCCACCAGGCGGCCTGGCCCTTCGGTGATCGCAAGTTAGCCATAGGCGGCACGCCTCGCTCATAGGCGTGATCCCGACACCTATCCCCGCTATCTATTCAAAGGTGCACTATGACTGCTGACGCCTCTGTACCTCGTCCTCGCCTTCCGCGAGAGCCGCTTTACCAAACCCCCGCTGTTGCCTGGCCCACGCTTGCAGTGTTTGTCTTTGGCCTACTGCTATGGGTTGGCGCAATCGTAGTCGCCGAACAGGGGCTCATCAGCCCTGCGGTTGCTCTGTTCCTGCAAACCGTAGCTGCATTTGCTGAGTTCACCGTGATGCACGAAGGTGTGCACCACTCGCTCTTGCGAGGCCACCCAAAGCTCAATGCAGTTATCAGCGGCATTGCCGCTGTCTTCCTAGGCGTACTGGCCTCGAGAGCAGCCTTCCGTTATTTGCATTTCAAGCACCATCGGCTGACCAATGAAAGCGGTGATCCCGACCTCTGGAGTGGGAAGGGCTCAGCCTGGCGCAAGCCGTTGCAATGGCTCACAGCTGATATTGGCTACGCCGTCGCTACGATCAAGGACTGGAGTAAGATTCCGGCGGCCGGGCGCCGCGAGATGGTGCTTACCCTGACAGCTACGTTCGGTGTGCTGGCGGTACTGGTTTCATTGGGCTACGGCAAGGATGTCCTCCTGTACTGGCTGCTTCCAGCGCGCTTGGCCATCCTGTGGCTGGCATTCGCCTTCAACTACCTGCCGCATCACCCCCACAAAATAGAACAACGCCATAATCCTTACGCTGCCTCCAATGTGCGCGAGGGCGGCGAGCCGATAATGCGCTTGCTGTGCCTGTATCAGAACTACCACCTCATCCATCACCTCTTCCCTTCTGTGCCCTTCTATCGATACGCCCGCATCTGGGAGCGGAATCGCAGTGCATATATCGAGCTGGGTGCTCAGGTGCGCGCTTGGCACGGTATGGAGCCGAAACACCGAGATTGAAACACCGCGCATTTGTGTCCAATAGGTTGCACATACGCCACTGCTTCGCGCCGCTTTCCAGGCTCAACCGATAAGCCCTTAGCCCGAAGCCGGTGGCGTGAGATAAAAATAAGAATGGAGACCAATCATGCCTGGTATATCGTCAATCGGCACCAGCGCCACCGGTAGCCAAAGCGCTCCACGCGCGCAGCAGCGTTCAGGTATCGAAACCAGGAAGGCTGTTTGCGCTAGCTGTGATATCGCGTGCAGCGTCGTGACAGAAGTGCAGAAGGGCCGCGTCACGCGCGTGCGCTCCTCGGATAACCCTTTATTCAAAGACAATATTTGCATCAAGGGCATCGTCGCGCCGAAAAACTTCGCCAATCCAAATCGTGTGCTTTATCCGCAGAAGCGTGTCGGCGAACGCGGTTCAGGGGAATGGCAACGCGTGAGCTGGGACGAGGCGATGGCCGATATCGGCATGCGGCTCAAGAAAATCATCACTGAGCACGGCCCGGAAGCGTGGGCAGTCTCGACTAGCCAGTGGAACACCGGCACGGATCACGGGCTCGGCAGACGGATCATGAACCACGTAGGGTCACCTAACTGGATCAGCGGCGTCGCGCTGTGTGCAGGGAACACTGCGGCGATCAACCGTCTCACCTACGGCTGGTATCCGTGGCCTGACTACGACAATACAAACTGCATCGTGTTATTCGGACATAACCCCGGCAGAAATAGCTGGGTTCCGGTCTACAACCAGATTCAGCGAGTGAAGGCGCGTGGCGGCAAGCTAATCGTAATGGATCCGCGGAAAAGCGAGTGCGCCGAACTCGCGGATATCTGGCTGCCTCTCAAGGCGGGTACAGATGCAGCAATGGCCCTCGGCTGGCTCAAGGTCATCTTCGACGAGAAACTGTACGACCAGCGCTTTATCGAACGCTGGACGTTGGGCTTTGATGATCTGCGCAAGCGAGTTGATGAGTTTCCGTTGGAGCGTGTCGGTGCAATCACAGGTTGTGATCCTGTCGTAATAGCTCAGGCGGCGCGAATGTACGCCACCATGGGGCCGGCGGTGATCCCCTGGACGCCGATCACCGATCAACAGCGCAATAGCACCTCGGCGATTCGCCTGCAGAGCATCCTACGTTCGGTTTGCGGTTACTTAGATGTTCCAGGCGGCGAGATGTTGATGGGCTTTCATCCCAAAATCATCTCGGAATCCGAGATCGAAATGCACCATGTCCTGCCGGAGAGCCAAAAGGCCAAGCAGCTCGGCTCCGACAAGTACCCGGCGTTCACCTACCGCGGTCAAGCTGCATTGCTGGAACCGTGCAAGCGCGTTTGGGGGCACGCCTACGCCAATCAGGTAACGGGCTGCTTCATGGCCAATCCTTCGGCAGTGTTTCGGGCGATGGCAGGCGAAGGCCCTTACCCCGTAAAGGCGCTGTTCTCGCTCGGTAACAATACGCTGATGGGTTACGCCAACATGCCCCTTATCCTGAAAGCGTTGCTTAACCAGGATCTGATTGTTGTGCACGAGCACGTCATGACGCCGACCGCGCAGCTCGCCGACTACGTACTACCCGGAGACTCATGGTTGGAACGTCCATGGATGTTCGACGGTTATGGCTGGCTGTCGATGTACAAGCCCTCCCAGAAGTCCATGGAGCCCCCGGGTGAATGCAAGAGCATTTTCGAGGTATGGAAGCTGACCGCTGACGCACTTGGGATGTCTGCCGTAGTGCCGTGGGAAAGCCTGGAGGACTTTTACGACTATCGCCTTGCCAAGCTTGGAATCAACTTCGAGGGATTTGCCAGCACCTATGAGGTGCACTTCGACGAGATCAGCTTTCGCAAATACGAGCGCACTGGTTTCGCCACGCCTAGCGGCAAGGTCGAGCTCTACTCCTCAATCCTCGATAGCCTGGGCTTCGATCCGTTGCCGTACTTTCGCGCCGAGCCGCCAGCTGATCCAAATTATCCCTTGTCGATGTTCACGGGTGTGCGAGAGGGGGAGTATTTCCAAACCGGCGGTCGCCATGTCCCGGAGATGCGCGCACGAAAGCCCGAGCCGGTGTTGTTCATAAGTCCGAAGACAGCACGCGACTTCAACCTGACCGAAGGCGAATGGGTCGAGGTCGAGACCCGCACGGGCAAGATCAAAATCCTGGTTGGGGTTCGGGACAACATGCCCGATGGTCTCGTCCGAATCCCTCACGGCTGGTGGAAACCTGAAACAGAACAAGGGCTCGGCAACCTGTCCGGCGCACTGTGCTACGCGGACGCCATGTTGTGCCCGGACGATGGGGATTTCATGGACATCGAGCAGGGGATCCCACATTTGAAGGGACTCCCCTGTCGCATTAACAAGCTCCCGGGGCTGGCTCAATGAAACCCTATGGGGTTCGCCTCTTGGTGGCGAAAATGGCCTTCACGCTAGCCAGGCGCGCATCGCGGAATCGTACCCGTAGTGACCGGGTTTCACGGTGGATTCTGGAGCGCGTGCTGAGGTTCAACTTCGATCTCGATGAGATGGTTCTGACGGATCAGGGATACGACCCGGACGAGCTAGATCGATACCAAAATCGCCACTGAAATCCGCAAAATTTTATTAGCACGAGACGTTCACGATGACAGGCATTATGGCTGTACTTGGCTTCGCCTTATGGACGCTGCTATTGGTAGTCATCTCGACCAACTGGCGCGTGCTGGAAATGCTGCGTGGCAAGGCGGCCAACTCCTGGATCCGCGGCCAAGACATTCCAAAACCTGATGTCATTGTACGCATTGAGCATGCTCACCTGAACTGCCTGGAGAATCTCCCGGTCTTTGCGGTTCTGGTGTTTGCTGCCTATTTCCAGAGCAAAAGCGCCGTGGTCGACGGACTGGGCTTCTATGTACTTTACGCGCGTGTTGCGCAGTCACTCACCCATCTGGTCGGCACCTCACATGTGTTGGTGCTGGTGCGCGGGACGTTCTACACCATGCAGCTCGCGATGTTCTTCTACCTGTTTTGGGGACTGATGGCGTGACGACCACCGCCGAAGGCTCCGATTGCATGCGGGCAGCCTTGGCTATCCATTTCGCATGGAGTCGCCATACCACACACCGTTGAGAGTGATGCGATCAACCGATCCAACTTTGATGATGTTTCATCGACCTGCTTGAGAGGCTAATAGCGACATGGGGACTGCTGCAGAATTCAACGAAATGGGAAAAACAATGCTCCCCGGCTACCTGGGAATCGAGATCCTCGACGTTCAGGGGCATGAAGTGAGGGCGATCTTGACGATGCGGGAGGCCTTGTTGGCGCCAAATGGGTTCCTTCACGCCGCCAGCGTCATTGCTTTAGCTGATACGGCGGCGGGCTATGGGTGCAGGGCAAATCTACCGGCAGGTGCGTCCGGATTCACGACCATCGAGCTGAAATCGAATCACCTAGGCACCGCGCGGGAGGGAGTCATCGAGTGTCTCGCGAGGGCCGTACATCTTGGCAAGACGACTCAGGTATGGGATTGCGAAGTGACTGCTAGAGACAGTGCAAAGACCATTGCCTTGTACCGCTGTACTCAAATGATTCTTTACCCAAAAACATGATCTGGACTATTTAAATATTAAATCAGCATTAATCTCGAGACTTGTTTCTCCATTGACTTGGAGTTAGTTGCGTCCAACGTTTGAAAGCTTGAGAGAAAGCAGCCTGATCACTATAGCCCAGTCTTAGTGCGATTTCATTGATTGGGGCTGATGTATCTTGAAGTAGCTCGCAGCTAAACTGCAGTTGAACTGACGACAAAATGTCACGAAAAGATGTCCCTTCATCTTTAAGTCGGCGCCTTAATGTACGTTCAGAGGTATGAAGAATTTTTGATATTTCCGCCAGATCAGGAACAATATTCCCTGTTGGCAAGAGCAAATGTGAACGCACCAAATTTATGGTTCCGTGGCGAGTTCTTCGTTTTTCTTGTAAAGCCGCACACATTTGTTCGCCTACAGCAGCAGCAAGAGGATTTGCATTAGGGAGTGGAAACGATAATTGAGAAAAATCAAAAACAATAGCATTCATACTTGCTCCGTACCTGATTGGGCATTTTATCCATTTATTCAATTCACACTGCAGCGAGCTTGAATTAATCGGAGAAGTTGACAGCTGAATTTCCTTTAACTTGAATTCCGAGCCTGCAATTTCAGATATAAGGCGGACTGTGCCAGCAAGATCCCTCTGCAATAAAAAAGAGCTGATAGGCTCTTGAATGCTGGGAGGTATGAATTTACCAAAAATAACACCATCCTTAACCTCAATGATGCTTTGCGTAAAAGAAGAAGTCAGTCGCTGAAATTTCCAGGCCAAGTCCAATGCAGCGCCAACGGTTGCACTGCTTATAAGTGCAAAACCCCAAATACCATATGTAGTAAACCCATACCGGAGCCCAACTTCGATACCAAGATATGGCTCACAGCCGCACGCTTCGATTAAATTTTCTATTACGCATATTTCTTGATTTGCCTGTACTTCAAAATTTGGATCTTTGAGTTGTTCTTGAGTAAGCCCTGTCCTCCTTAGTATTTTTTTAGATGGGACACCTCTTTCTTCGGCAAAGCGAATAATTAAATTTACACTCGATGGATCTCGAACAGCATATTCAATATTCATATAGAGCCAAGCCCGTCAGTTCGAACAGTCAATCCCGTATTATAAGTGGATGGAGGTCAAGGGTTTAAGCTGCTCTGGGTAGGTGCAGCGATTTGAAGTAAACCATGCTCGGTGCTTCTCCCTCAAGACGCGAATGCAGCTGTCCGTTGTTGGCGAGCGGGACATATCGCCCTATCTCGATTCGAACCTGAGATACCCATTCGTAGTCCCGCAGACAAACCCCTATATATGTGATTAACCGCCATAGCCACTCCACTAAGACATTGCCCCGCCAAAAGCCCTTGCCATTCATGCCGTGCCGTTTGAGCAGGCCAGTGAACGCTTTGCTGGTGAACTGACGGCCCTGATCGGTATTGAAGACGGCCAGGGTTCCATGTTTGGCGATGGCTTCCTCGACCGCGTCCAGGCAAAGTCTGTGGTCATGGTGATCGACTGGCGCCAGCCAGCACGCGCCGGGTATTCCAGTTCACCACGGCAGCAAGGTAACCAAAGCTACGGGCCATGGGAATGAAGGTGATGCCCATGAACCTGACCTGGTCGGAGCAATCGATGTTCAGGCCGTGCAGCAGGGCACGGAAGCCATTGTGGCCCGGCTGGCGGCGGCTCGTATTTGGTTCGTATACAGCGTCTCAATACCCATCCGCAGCATCCGGACGCCAGCAGAGGGATGCTCCGCATCTCGTCGAGCCGTCGCATCAGCACCAGATCGCCCAGGGTCAACTTGCCCTTGAGCGCTTCCAGCCCCCTAGGCCTTGAGCGCCGGACTGTGATTCCAACGGGACACTTACCCATCTTTTGCCCCTGAGTACATGGACCTGTCATGCCCGTATCAGGCTGCTATCCCGCTTATTCTACCGTCCGAACGCCTTTAGCCAGTCCTCATATTTGTATTTATAGGCCATTTGGCCGAAATTATTAAATAACTGTCCGATCCAAACATAGTTGATAAGGCACTCTTTATCGATAATTCCATCAGGGCCTATCAAACCAATAGGCTGCTAAATTTCTAATTAATTATTACAACAACTTATTCGATTCCTTTTTGGAATTTATTACATTTTGGAGACAAGCATGCCAAAAAGATCAGACGTGCGCTTCCCCTCGGCGGATGGCGCTTCTTGCGGGGCGTGGCTGTACCTGCCAGACGCGACAAAGCCAGCCCCTATCATTGTGATGGGCCATGGCTTGGGCAGTGTGCGGACTATGCGTCTGGAAGTGTACGCTGAGCGTTTTCAAGCCGCCGGGTATGCGTGCTTGGTCTTTGACTACCGTCACTTTGGAGACAGTGATGGGCTGCCACGGCAACTGCTCGATGTGAAGAAGCAGCTACAGGACTGGAAGGCCGCAGTCGCCTACGCGCGATCCCTCAAAGAGGTGGACGGCAATCAGGTCATCATCTGGGGAACCTCGTTCGGTGGCGGCCATGTACTCGCGACAGCGGCGGACGACCCACAAATTAGTGCAGTCATCGCCCAATGCCCCTTCACTGATGGACCTGCTTCGGCTCTGGCGGGCCCAATGATCACCTCTCTCAAGGTCACGAATCGCGCTCTGTTGGACAAGGTTCTGTCGTGGTTCGGCGCCAAGCCTCTGTTCATCAACATCGCTGGAACCCCTGGTAGTTTGGCATTGATGACTTCTTGGGATGCCCTGCCTGGTTACATGAAGCTTGTTCCACCGAGCGGCGACTTCACCAACCACGTTGCGGCTCGCATCGCATTGCAAATCCTCCCTTACATGCCGGGCCGCGCGGCCAGGAGGATTGCCGCCCCCGTCCTCTACTGCATTTGCGAAAAAGACACGGTTACACCGGCTGATGCGGCCGTGAAGCATGCACGGCGAACACCGAATCGAGAGATAAAGCTCTACAACGAAGGCCACTTCGATATCTATGTCGGCGGGGCACTCGAAAGAGTATTACAAGACCAGCTTGAGTTCCTTGGCCGAGTAGTTCCGACCCAACGTGGAGAACGCTAAAATGAGTAACGCAAACGGACTTCTTCACAGTCTTTTGTTCCCACGGAATAAGGCGCAAACGGTCTCAATCTCGCCAAAACAGCTTAAAGGCACGACCGTCTACTTCTTACTCAGGAAAGAGCGAGCGATAAAGCCGAAGCAGTTCACAGAAACCTTGCTTAAGAATGTCTTGCCTAGCTGGCGTAGACAAGAGGCATTCGCTCAGATGAACCTGGCGCTCTTCCATCTGGCCACCGGAGGTGGAAGCGAAGTTTCACCATTTGTGGCCACCCGCACTTATAGTGCGTTGAAGCTCACCAGCATGATTGGCGGCATGCCTACACCGCCGAAGTTCACCTCGAACATGACGCCTCGCTACGATGCATTCGTGGAAGTCAAGCTCGACGACACACCAACGGCGACGCAAGTTGAGGCTCTCCATTGGGCTCACGAAACACTCAAGTCGCTTTGCGAGGAAGTGTCAACGTGTGAGTGTGACCGCCGCTACAACGTGCTGGGCTCTCCGCCCGCTCCGAGTGACTCTGTCTACCTGACCGTCATGACTCGCACCCCTTGGAACAAAACACGGGCCGAAGCCCAGCGTTACTGGATTAACGAGCACGCCCAGCTGGTTTCGAGCAACGTCAAGCGCACCAACATGTGCGGATACCAGCAAGTACACACGACGCTCAATCCGTCCAGTTCCTTTCAGAACGAATTTGGTGGCATTGCAACCATCGAATTCTCACGCCTGAAAGACTACTTGGCGCAACTTGCCCGACCTGCCTCACTGCACTTCAACAACACCTTGGTATTGGACGAAATGAATCTCACGATCCAGTCAGAGGTCGGTGTCTATCGACGAACCATTATTAGCTGAAGTAATTGCGGGTAGCCGAAGGAAAACCCCTCCGCACATTCTCAGTTTGCAGTCAATCTCACAAATATGTCTCGACCAGCCCTGGCAGGTCGAGACATAGGTGAAGTCTGACGCCAAAAACTGATGGATCGATCAACTATGGCCCTTTCAAGCCCTCGGCGCCATCGCCAAGGTACATGATGTCCTTGCCTATCTTCTTGCCGGCGCCACCGGAGCGCTGCCGCTGGTGGTCGGCGACGCCTGATCATCCACATTATGTGTACCCATGCCCAAGGAGAACCTCATGAGTAAGAAAACCGTAACCGTCTTCGCCGCCACCGGTACCGCCGGTCGCGCTTGCGTCGAGGAACTGATCCGCCAGGATGTTTTCAACGTACAGGTGCTGGTGCGCAAGAGTGGCATGGTCGAAAAAACCTCCGTCAATCCGCCGCAGGATGCCGCGACCAAGCACGCCCAATGGGTCGACTGGCAGGCACGCGGGGTCACCATCCGCCACGCCGACGTGACCAATGCCTTCGAGCTGATTTCGGCGCTGAAGGGCACCGACTACCTCGTCTCCTGCGTGCCCATCACCGCCACAGAATCGCAATACCCGCTGATCTGGGCGGCGAAGGAAGCCGGCGTCGAGCGCTTTGTGCCCTCGGAATTCGGCCTCATCTACGAGTGGGAGCAGTCGCTGCCAACACCCACCCTGCACCGCGCCCTCGCGCGGCAAAAAGTCTTCATCCGCCAGGTGATTGAACTGGCCGGGCTTGACTACACCATCATCCCCGCCGGCTTCTGGCCCGAGTATTACCTGCTCGAACCCGTCTCGGTCATGGGCAAGGGCCAGGACAAGATCGCCTGGTCGGCCGGGCAGGATGTCGGGCGCATCATCCCGCACGTGCTCGCCCACCCGGCCTCGCGCAACGCCACCTGCGCCGTGGCGGCCACCGCCTATTGTTCATGGGACGAGCTGATCGACGTGCGCGAACGCCTGCTCGGGCGCAAGATCGCCCGCGCCTACCTCGACAATGCCGCTTTCCGCGCCGCCTATGCCGGCGCCCGCAACCACGCGGAGCAGGAACTGACAGCCATCGGCGTCGCGGCCACCGAAGCGGCCGCGGGCATGCCGCTCTTCGGTAACTGGAACGCCACCTATCTGCCAGAATTCAAGGGAACACCGCTGGAGGTGCTCTTTCCCACAGTGATCGAGCCGACGCTGGCGGCGATGCGGGCCGCCATGGCCGGCACGCAGTAGCCGGCGTCACGCTGTCCCGCCAAGTCGGCGCTGGCGGGACGGCAATCAGTCGCGCCTGCCCGCTGGATAAGATAGCGGGGCCAACTTGACTCCGATGGGCCGACAGAGCGTTGCAAGGCAGTCCGCAACTGAAATTCCCCTGAAAATGTCCACCTGGCACCGATGACACTGGAAAGCTGGCTTGCCTTCTTTACTGCCTGCTGGCTGATCCCCCCTGAGCCAGAGCCTCGATGTCGGCTGGGCTCAATTTCGGCTTTCGCCGTAGATGCTGGAGTGCGCTCGGCCTGCAACTGCGCTGATTTTGCAGATCGCCATCGTGTCGCCGGTATTGGCGCGGTACTTGTCACCTCGGAGCTCGCCTTTGCCCTGATCAAGTGGTTCGGTGTCGTCTATCTGGTTTACCTGGGCTGGAAGCAGTGGCACGCGGCACCCGACGATCGCTAGAAAACACGGGGCTATTCAGGGTTCCTTCACGCCGCCAGCGTCATTGCCCTGGCAGATACGTCGGCGGGCTATGGATGTAGGGCAAATCTACCGGCGGGTGCGTCCGGCTTCACGACCATCGAGCTGAAATCGAATCACCTAGGCACCGCGCGGGAGGGAATCATCGAATGTCTCGCGAGGGCCGTACATCTTGGCAAGACGACTCAGGTATGGGATTGCGAAGTGACTGCAAGAGACAGCGCAAAGACCATTGCCTTGTACCGCTGTACTCAAATGATTCTTTACCCAAAAACATGACCATTGGATATTGACCTTAAGGTTAGCCTTAATCTTAAGGTCGCGGCTTGATCAAATCATGAGAGCCGCACATGAGCATTTTCGCGCCGCTGTCTCTGCCCAATCACAGTGTGATCCCGAACCGCTTGGCCAAAGCCTCAATGGAAGAGGATATGGCCGACAATGACCATGCACCGTCTCGCGCACTGATTCGACTCTATGAAACCTGGGCGCAGGGTCGAATAGGCCTGATGCTGACTGGCAATGTAATGGTCGACGGTCGTGCGATGACCGGCCCTGGCGGCGTGGTGCTGGAGGACGAACGATATCTCTCTCGCTTTCAGGACTGGGCCAAGGCTGCACGCTCTGGCGGAGCCAAGGTCTGGATGCAAATCAATCACCCTGGGCGGCAGATGCCAGCCATGCTGGGCCAAAAAACCAAGGCCCCGTCTGGTGTTGCCCTGGATCTAGGGAGCCTGTCCAAGCAATTTGGTGTTCCCCTGGAGATGACAGAGAACGACATTTCCGACGTCATCGATCGCTTTGCAAGCACGGCAAAACTTTCGGAAAGAAGCGGCTTTGACGGGGTACAAATCCACGCTGCGCATGGATATCTACTGAGCCAATTCCTCTCGCCGCTCACCAATCGCCGCAACGATAGGTGGGGTGGCGTCATCGAGAATCGCGCACGCCTGCTCGTTGAGATCCTCAAGGAGGTACGCGTGTGCGTTTCTCCCTCCTTTGCGGTATCGGTCAAGCTGAACTCTGCGGACTTCCAGCGCGGCGGGTTCAGTCCAGAGGATTCCCATCGCGTAATTGAGTTGCTCAACGAGCTGGAGGTGGACTTAGTCGAGCTTTCCGGCGGCAGTTACGAGGCTCCGGCGATGCAAGGCGAAGCGAGGGATGGCCGTACCCTCGCCCGCGAAGCCTACTTTCTGGAGTTCGCCAAAGAGATTGCTAAGGTAGCGCGTATGCCCCTGATGGTTACTGGTGGCATACGCCGTCGAGAGGTGGCTGAGCAGGTGATCGCTAGCGGCGTCGCCATGGCCGGTATGGCAACGGCGCTATCCCTCAACCCTTGCCTGCCCAATGACTGGCTTCTCGGGAAGGAAAGTGTGCCGCAGCTGCGCCCTATCACCTGGAAGAACAAGGTACTGGCATCGCTAGCAAGAATGGCAATGGTGAAATTTCAGATGAATCGCCTAGCAGCCGGCCGGCGGACTAAACCACATGTGAGTCCGCTTTGGGCGCTTGTGCAGGATCAGATCAGGGCAGGAATCAAAGCGAGGCGCTATCGCCGTTGGGTTGCCTTTAAAAGAGCGCCCAATTCGGGATTCCTTTGACCGCAGCAGCATTCATCACTACAGGGACAACACCATGACTCAACCGCAGTTCGATATTGTCGTTTTTGGCGCCACCAGCTTTGTCGGGCAAATCCTCTGTGAGTACCTGTGGCAGCGCCATGGTCTCGGCGGAGAGGTGAAGTGGGCTTTAGCGGGGCGGTCGCAATCCAAACTGCAGCAGATTCGGGCGGCGCTTGGGGCTGATGCAGATGGCCTCCCATTGCTGATTGCCGACGCCGATGACGAGGCTGCACTGCGCGCACTGTGCGATCAAACAGAGGTCGTGATCTCTACTGTCGGCCCTTATTCCTTGTATGGCTCTACCTTGGTCAAGGTGTGCGCAGAGACAGGTACTGACTACTGCGACCTGACCGGAGAGGTGCAGTGGATGGCTCGCATGATTGCTAAATACGAGGCCACTGCCCAGAAGTCCGGCGCACGCATCGTGCATTGCTGCGGCTTCGACTCTGTACCGTCCGACCTCGGCGTGCAGTTCCTGCAGGAGCATGCGCAGCAGCGTTTTGGCCAGACCTGCAACAGCGTGCGCCTGCGCATCAAAAGCATGCGCGGGACACTATCGGGCGGAACAGTGGCAAGCATGCTGAGCAAGGTAGATGAGTGCCTTGCAGACCCATCCGTGGCCAAGGTCATGGAAGATCCATTCGCGCTCTGCCCAATACCTGGTGTTTATCAGCCGGATGTGAAAACCGCTCAGTACGATGACGCTTCGAAAAGTTGGGCTGCCCCCTTCATCATGGCCATCATCAATACTCGTGTCGTCCATCGCTCCAATCACCTCACCCAGGGGCTTTACGGAAGCGACTTCCGCTATGACGAAACCATGATGACTGGTTCCGGCATTTCGGGGCGCGTGAAGGCTGTTGCGACTGCGAGTGGGTTAAGCCTTCTCGATGCTGCTTTGGCATGGCCTCCCACTCGTTGGTTGTTTGAACGGTTTGGTCCCAAGCCAGGGGACGGCCCATCTCCGGAGGCACAGCGGGCTGGGTTCTATGACTTCATTTTCTTCGGGCGTACTGCCGATGACCGACGGCTTGATGTGCGGGTCACTGGAGATCGGGATCCTGGCTACGGTTCCACGAGCAAGATGCTTGGGGAGGCAGGTGTTTGCCTCGCTTTCGATCTGCCAAAAGCAGATCACCCCGGCGGCTTCTGGACACCTGCAACCCTCATGGGGGGGAAGCTGCGCCACCGCCTGGTTGAGCATGCAGGCCTCACATTCGAGGTAGTGCGCTAAGCCGAGCGCCAGCACAGGGTTTCGTGCAAAACCGAGCCCCTACGCCATAGTCGAGGCACAAGCCCGTCACAAAAAAGAGCAAGACCATGAAACGTCTAATAAGCTGCGTGATCCGCTGCACCGTACGCCCTGCGCTGTCGCCCTCTGTACCGGTATGGCTACAACGTGCCTGCATCAACGCCAGTGGCCTTCTCCAGCCGGCACCTCCCCACAAGTCACATGAGCGGATAGTCTCCGGCGTAGATACTCGGGTGATTGAGCCAACCGACATCGTGGCTGGGCGCGGAGTACTGTACCTGCATGGCGGCGGGTATGTCCTTGGTGGCATTCGCAGCCATGCCAAGCTGGCAGCCTGGCTGGGTAAAAGCGTGCGCGCGAAAGTCTGGTTGCCTGAGTATCGATTGGCTCCGGAGGAAACCTACCCAGGCGCATTGCAGGACGCCCTGCTGGTTTACACGACTCTGCTCGCCGAGGGGCAAGATCCGCAGCAAATGATTCTGGCAGGAGACTCTGCCGGAGGTGGTTTGGCGCTCGCCACAGCTACCGCAATACGAGATACCGGCTTGCCCTTGCCGGGCGGCATAGTTCTGTTCTCACCTTGGGCGGATTTAAGCCTGTCCGGTGCGTCCCTAAAAACACACGCCACCCGCGATGCCATGTTGAAGCACGACTGGCTGCGATGGTGCGCCAAGGTTTATCGGGGTGCGGCAGAAGTCACGGATCCCGGCTGTTCCCCATTGTTCGCACGGCTTGAAGAGCTGCCACCTATGTTGATCCATGTCGGCAGCGAGGAGGTGCTACTGGATGACACGCTTCGGTTGGCCGAGTACGCCCGAGCAGCCGGTGTGAGCGTCGAGCAGTCCTGCTTTGATGGCGTGGGGCATGTCTTTCAGTTCCATGCGGGGATGCTGAAAGAAGCGAACCAGTCGCTGCGTCAGGTCGGCGAGTTCATCGATCGCCTCATGCCACCGTGCATGGCGGCAGATAAGGGCAGTGAAACGTAAGTGCTAGGAGCGTCGGCTCTTCAGCCCTGACTGAATGATCGTCAGCGCCGATTGTACGAGCGCCTCTCGACTCACTGACTCAGATCGCAAAGCATCATCGCGCAACGCCAGCGTCAGCACGCCATTCATCATTGACCAGACCGCGTTCGCGCTGCTGTCAGGATCCATTTCCGGATCGATCCACCCCTCCGCAATTCCATCGCGGATGATCGCAGCCATGTGCGCGATCTGCTCCCGTGCCATCGCCCCAATGCGAGAGATTGCCTCTGGGTCTTCCGGGGGGTTGGCTAGGATGCGGAACTGATGGGGGCGCTCCATTGCGAAGCTGACGTACGCATTGAATATGCGCAGACCTCGCTCCTCAGGCGTCCCCTTACCGTCATACGCCTTGTCGACGTAGGCACGGTTTTCCTCCATCGAGCGCTCGGCGATAGCGATAAGCAGCGCTGGTTTCCCACCCACCCGGTTGTAGACCGTTTGCAGGGACACATCGGCCCGGCGCGCGACCTCATCGGCTGTTACAGCCGCCATGCCCCCTTCGATCAGCAGAGTCTCGGCGATTTCTACAAGGGTCTGGCGCATGTCAGCTGCGCGACGCTGGGTGCGAGTCAAATTCACTGTCGTCATAGTAGTTGACGATACCACACTCAATGATTAGAGTGCTACAAAACGTTGTAATCGATTACATCGTTGGAGTTAAAACAATTTCAATTCATAACTCTAGGATCATGACCATGCAACGTCTTGATGTTCAGTTCTTGTCTGATGGCAGCCTCTGTAAGGCTTGGCTCTATCTGCCGAAATCCAAGAAGCCTGCCCCCGTCATCGTCATGGCCCATGGCCTGGGGAGCACGCGTGTGATGCGGCTCGGTGCCTATGCCGAACGCTTTAGCGACCTTGGCTACGCTTGCCTGGTTTTTGACTACCGGCACTTTGGTGATAGCGAGGGTGAACCACGCCAGCTGTTGGATGTGAACAAGCAGCTGCAGGACTGGAGGGCTGCCATCGCCTTCGCCCGAACGCGCACCGATGTGGATACAGGGAAAATCGTCCTCTGGGGTACGTCCTTTAGTGGAGGGCATGTCATCGCGACCGCCGCTGATGATCAGAGAATTGCCGCAGTGATTTCCCAGTGCCCCTTTACCGATGGCATGGCCTCCAGCATGGCCGTCCCCCCTCTGACCTCGATCAAGGTCACTACCCGAGCCCTAACGGATAAAGTGGGTTCCTGGTTCGGCGCTGCGCCTGTAACGATTGCCCTGGCTGGCAAGCCTGGCTCAACCTCGATGATGTCGGCGCCAGACTGCGAAAGCGGCTACCTCCAGCTGGTTCCTGAAGCTGAGGCCAAGCGGTTTCCCAACTACGTCGCCGCCCGCATCGCGTTACAGATCCTCTGCTACTTCCCAGGTCGAAAAACACCGCAGCTGAACTGCCCCACGCTTTTCTGCATTTGCGAAACCGACACGGTAGCTCCGGCTAAAGCCACCCTTCGCCATGCCCGTCGCGCCCCCCGCGGCCAGATCAAGATCTACAAGGAAGGGCATTTCGATATCTATCTCGGCGACTCCTTCGAGAGAACCATCGGCGACCAAATCGACTTTCTCCAACGCACCGTTCCCCTGAACTGAGGATCCAACGATGGCTTTTTATAATCTCGATGGCCGCGTTGTTGCGATCACCGGCTCGACAGGTGGGTTGGGTTCAGCCGTTTGCCAAGCGCTGATCGACAAAGGTGCCAAGCTCGCACTGTTTGACATGGATGGTGCAGCGGTTGAAGCCCAGGCAGCGGCCCTCGGTGCCAACACCCGCGCCTGGCAGGTGAATGTCTGCTCGATGGAAAGCATTGAAAAGGCAATGGATGAAGCGGCGGCGCATTTTGGTGGCATCGATGTCGCGATTGCTAACGCCGGCATTACTGCATTTGAGCCGCTGGTGACGGGCGACCCCAAGGTCTTCGAGCGGGTGATCGACGTCAACCTTCTCGGGGTTTGGCGAACCTTCCGCGCCGCCGTGGGGCATGTACAAAAGCGCAAGGGCTACTTGATGGCAATTTCGTCCTTGGCCGCCTTTAGCCATTCACCGCTGCAGGCTTCCTACACCTCAAGCAAGGCCGGCGTATGGGCCATGTGCAACAGCATTCGCCTGGAGCTTCGCCACACGGGTGTCGGCGTCGGAAGCGTCCACCCCACGTTCTTCCATACGCCGCTGATGGATCAGACCTTCAAGAGCGCAGCGGGCAGCAAGATCTGGAAGGGAAATAACGCAGGGCTCTTCAAAATGGTGCCCCTGGAAGATGTGGTGAAGAGCATCGTGAAGGGTATCGAGAACCGCTCCGACATGATGTTCATCCCCAAGGAAAACTCGTTCGTAGCGCATCTGCCACGTCTGTTCCGCAAGATCCTGGAAGCTAAGGAGTTCAAGGACGGCGAGGTCGCTGCAATGGTCGAAGCAGCCAAGCCCGCCTCGTCGAAATAGAGCGCTTCCTAACCAAGAGAGACTGAAAAGCCCCTGCTTTGCAGGGGCTGTGGATCAGTGCGCTTGGAGCAAGCCATCTACGGTGATCGGCAGTGAGTTCGCCGCACTCAACGTCCGTGCAAGCTACTACCGATTCGGAAAACAAAAACAACAATTCTGAGAAAAAGCATGAGCAAAAATATTTTGCAAATGGGTGTTCTGGCGTTGTCCGTACTCGCCACAAGCGTTCTGGCAGCTGTGTCCCCCGACGAGGCTGCAACGCTAGGTACCACCCTAACTCCGCTGGGCGCCGAGATTGCCGGCAATGCCGATGGTTCCATTCCCGCCTGGACTGGTGGCCTGCCAAAGGATGCCGGAACCGTGGATAGCAAAGGCTTCCTCGCCGATCCGTTCGCGAATGAGAAAGCGTTGTTCACCATCACCGCGCAAAACGTAGATCAGCACAAAGACAAGCTGACTCCGGGGCAGTACGCGATGTTTAAGCGTTATCCGGAAACTTACAGAATCCCGGTATTCCCTACCCACCGCTCGGTCACTGTTCCTGCCGGTATTGCTGCTGCCGCCAAGTCCAACGCCATGACGACCAAGTTGGTGCAGAGTGGCAGCGGCTTGGAGAACTTCAAGGAGGCCTATCCCTTCCCGATCCCGAAAAATGGTTTGGAAGCGATCTGGAATCACATCACCCGTTACCGGGGAGGCAGCGTACGCCGGTCGGTAACGCAAGCGACGCCGCAGTCGAGTGGCACCTACAGCCTGGTGTACTTTCAGGAAGAGTTCACATTCCGCAGCAACCTGCGTGACTACGACGCCAGCAAACCGAGCAACGTCCTGTTCTACTTCAAGCAACGGGTCACCGCACCTTCTCGGTTGGCAGGTAACGTGATGTTGGTGCACGAGACCCTCGATCAAGTCAAAGAGCCCCGTCTGGCATGGCTCTATAACGCTGGCCAACGTCGGGTTCGCCGTGCTCCGCAGGTGTCTTATGACGGCCCTGGAACCGCCTCAGATGGCCTGCAAACGTCCGACAACTTCGACATGTACAACGGCGCGCCTGATCGTTACGACTGGAGCCTGCAAGGCAAGAAGGAAATCTACATTCCTTACAACAGCTACAAGCTTGACTCGCCCAAGCTGAAATACAGCGACATCCTCAAGGCCGGCCACATCAACCAGGATCTGACCCGTTACGAGTTGCACCGAGTCTGGCACGTGGTGGCGACGCTGAAGTCCGGTGAGAGGCACATTTATTCCAAGCGTGACTTCTATATCGACGAGGACACCTGGCAAGCCGCAGAGATCGATCATTACGACGGCCGCGGTAACCTCTGGCGTGTGGCGGAGGCTCACTCTCAGTACTACTACAACACGCAAGTGCCCTGGTACACCCTGGAGACTATTGCCGACTTGCAGGCCGGCCGATATTTGGCCATGGGAATGAAGAACGAGGAGAAACAAGCCTACGACTTCACTTACGCCGCTTCGGAAAACGATTACACCCCAGCAGCATTGCGCCTTGCAGGCGTGCGCTAATTCTAGCCAAGGCACGGTTGGGCTTCCCCCAGCTTTCGCGGAGACCTTTCACTAGCTGGAAGGGCGACTGCTGGGGCAATGCAGCGATGGAGAGTTTCTTCTCGACGCTGAAGATCAAGCGAGTGCATCGGCGTCGCTATGCCACTCGGGATGAGGTACGTGTCGATGTATTCGATTGCATTGGGCGCTTCTACAATCCGAGGCGCCGGTACTCGACACTCAATGGGATTAACCCGCATAGAATTTGAATAACTCTATGCGGGCTTAGCTGTGTGTCCGTGAAAGCGGGGGAAGCCCACAATGTTGGAGTCAGAGGCCGGATCGAACCTGATCCTGATTATCGACGATAGCGCCGATACTATTCGCTTGCTGAACAGCATCCTCAAGGATCAAGGCACGATCCTGTTTGCCACCAATGGTGAAACGGGCATACGCCTGGCCCAGCTCCAGCAACCGACGCTGATCTTGCTGGATGTGGAAATGACCGGCATGGATGGCTACGAGGTCTGTGCCGCACTCAAGACCAATCCGACGACCAAGGATTGCGCCGTCATCATTGTCACTGCAAACACCGGTATGGAGCGCGAAATTGCGGCGCTGGAGGCTGGTGCGGTGGACTTCATTTGCAAACCGTTCAAGCCGCCTGTGGTGCGAGCCCGCGTTCAGGCTCATCTGCGCTTGCAACAATACACGACCATGATCCGCCACCTCGCCAACCGCGACGGTTTAACTGGATTGTACAACCGTCGCCACCTCGATGAGGTGTTGTCGCAGGAGTTCGAACGGCACCGGCGACAGCAATTGCCATTGGCACTGGCGATCATCGACGTCGATCATTTCAAGGCTTACAACGATTACTACGGCCACCCTCAGGGCGATGCCTGCTTGCAGGGCGTGGCCAATGCCATCAATACCGCCACCCGCCGACCGGGTGAACTGGTCGCGCGTTACGGTGGCGAAGAGTTCGCGGTTATCCTGCCGCACACCGACGCGGCTGGCGCCGAGAAATACGGCCAGTGGCTCTGCGAGCTCATCCAGGAGCTGCAGATCCCCCATCAAAGTTCAGCAACCGCACCTACGGTCACCATCAGCATTGGTTTGGTTTCGGTGGCACCAGCATTTCAGGACTCCACGCAACAGATGATTACAGCCGCCGACCAAGCGCTGTACCAGGCGAAAACGGACGGTCGTAACCGAGCCATCGTAAACAACAGGTCATAACTCGCAGACAGACCTGAAGGGGCTTTCCCCATGCGGTATAAAGCGCTGCGCCCAACGACTCATGTGCAATGGCTGGTCACCCTCCTTGCGCTGGCCGGCATTTACTATGCGGCAGCCCGGCTCGGGCTTTTGTTAGCCTTCGCCAACACCAATGCATCCCCAGTCTGGCCGCCGTCGGGTATCGCCTTAGCCGCCCTGCTGCTGTTCGGTTATCGCATCTGGCCTGGGATTACCATCGGCGCCTTTGCCGCCAACTTCGCCGTGTTTGCCGCCAACCATGTCGCCGCTGGCAGCACTTCGGTCGTCGTGTCATTGGCCATCGCCATCGGCAACACCCTCGAAGCCGTGATCGGTTGTTATTTGTTGCATGCCTGGGTGAAATCCGAACACTTCCTGGCGACACCGCTATCGGTCGCCCAGTTTGTGCTGATCACCCTGCTGATGTGCACGGTCAGCGCCGCCATCGGCACCAGCAGCCTGATCCTCAGCGGCATTGCGCCAGAAGCCGCGCACACGGTCATCTTCACCACCTGGTGGTTGGGCGATACCGCCGGCATTGTCATGCTGACGCCCTTGCTGGTCAGTTGGGCCGCCCGCTTCGAGCCACCTCGGGCCGCGCGGTCTGCCGTCGAAATGGCACTCTCAGCGCTGGCGCTGGCGCTGGTACTGCTGGTCTTGTTTGGCCAGCATCTGCCCAGCGATGCCGGGAATCGGGCGTTGGTGTATCTGCTGTTGCCGGCCATCGCGTGGACCGCCTATCGCTACGGATTGCATGGCGTCACGCTGGTCTTGTTGCTGGTCACCGGTAGCGCCGTCTGGAGCACGACACAGGGTTACGGCCCCTTTGCGACCGGCACGCTGAATGAGTCCTTGCTGACGCTGGAAATCTTTATTGCACTCGCCAGTGTCACGGGGCTGGTGTTGGCAGCCGATCTCACCGAACGGGCACGGGCCCTCCGGCGGGCATTGGGCACAGTGCCTTTCCGTCAGGTTCGCCCACAGTGGTTGGCGCTGCTGGTCAGCCTGGGTCTGACCGTGCTGGCTTGGCATTTCGTGGCGTCAGGAACCCAGGCCCAAGCGCATGATCGCTTTGAGTACTTGGTAGGAGACGTTCAGCTGCGCATCAGCGAGCGCCTGAAAGCCTATGAACAAGTGCTGCGCAGCGGCCAAAGCTTGTTCCGTGCTTCCACCTCGGTAGAACGAGAAGACTGGCGGGAGTTCGTGCTGGCGCAACACGTCGCGCAAACCTATCCGGGTATTCAGGGCATCGGTTACGCCAAACGATTCACCGCTGAGCAGAAGGCCGCGCTGGAGGACAGCGTGCGGGGGGAAGGTTTCCCGGACTTTCGGGTTTGGCCCGCGGGCGAGCGCGAGGAATACGCCCCGGTCCTGTTTCTTGAACCCTTTACCGGGCGCAACCTGCGCGCGTTTGGTTTCGACATGCTGACCGAACCGGTGCGCCGCGCCGCCCTGACCCAGGCAAGAGACTCGGGCCGGGCCACCCTCTCGGGCAAGGTCCGGTTGGTGCAGGAAACGAATGACGACGTACAGACCGGTGCCCTGCTGTATTTGCCGGTTTACCGTAAAGGTGCACCGCTCGCCACGCCAGCCGAGCGCAGCCAGGCGCTGGAAGGCTTTGTGTACAGCCCGTTCCGGATGAACGATTTCATGGCTGGCACGCTCGGCACGAAAACCGCGGAAATTGCCGTGCAGATTTTTGATGGCAACGAGACCACCGAATCTGCCCTGATGTACTCCAGCGGCTCGCTATCAGCCGAGCAGCAGGCCGAGTACCCCAACCCGCTCACCCGGCAGACCCAGATATCGCTTGCTGAGCACCAATGGACGCTCAAGGTCACGACCCTGCCGGCATTTGAGACGTCGGTAGACCGCCAGAAATCCTTTGTCGTGCTGGTTGGCGGCTCGCTTATCAGCCTCCTGCTGTTCTTCGTGGTGCGGAATTTGACCACCCTGCGGGAGAGCGCCAAGACGCTCGCCGAGCAACTGACCGTCGCGTTCACCGAGTCCGAGATCCGCTTTGGCACGCTGGTCAATGCGGCCAGTGAGTTCGCGATCATCGCTACCGATGTCAGCGGCACCATCAAGATATTCAACACCGGGGCCGAGCAGATGCTGGGCTACCGCGATGCCGACCTCGTCGATCAGCAGACGCCGTCCGTGCTTCATGTCCGCGAGGAGGTGGAAGCACGTGGCGCTGAACTGGGCCAGCTGCTGGACGGCCCGGTTGCGGGGTTCGACGCGCTTGTCGCCATGGCACGCCAAGGTCGGGCCGACACGCGCGAATGGACCTATGTGCGCAAGGATGGTTCACGACTCCCCGTGCAGCTTACGGTGACCGCCGTGCGTGATTCGGTGGACGAGATCATGGGCTTCCTGTGCATTGCCAAAGACATCAGCCATGAGCGGGAAGCTGCCCAGCAGTTACGCGACGCCATGGCGCGAGCCGAAGAGGCCAGTCGGGCGAAAAGCGATTTCGTCGCCAGCATGAGCCACGAGATCCGCACGCCGATGAATGCGGTGCTGGGCATCACCCACCTGCTGTCGAGTACCCCGCTGTCCACGGATCAGCGCAAATACCTGCAGATGCTCCGCGGGTCGGGCGAATTCTTGCTCGTCATTCTCAATGATGTACTGGACTTCTCCAAGCTGGAGGCCGGGCATTTGACAGTCGACCCCGCCCCGTTCCGCCTGGACGATGTGCTCAGTGCGCTGGCCACGGTCATGTCGGTCAACGCCGCCCACAAGGACCTGGAGTTGGTGATCGGGGTCGAACCCGATGTGCCGGACGCGCTCATCGGTGACGCACAGCGCTTGCAGCAGGTGCTGGTCAACCTGATTGGTAACGCCATCAAGTTCACCGAGCAGGGGGAAGTCGCTTTACTCGTGCAGCGGGTGGGCTCCGATGCGGAGACTGCCAGCCTGTGCTTCCGGGTACGTGATACCGGCATCGGCATCACGGCCGAGCAACAGGCGCGCTTGTTCGCGCCATTTAGCCAGGCCGACAGTTCCATCGCCCGTCGTTTTGGTGGCACGGGTCTGGGGTTGGCGATTTCGAAACGGCTAGTGTCCCTCATGGGTGGGACCATCGCTGTTGACAGCGCGGTTGGCATCGGCAGCGAGTTCCGCGTTGTGCTTCGGTTTCCGCTTACGCGGCAGCAAAGCCAAGCCAGCGAAGACATCGCTCGCGCTCATGGAAACCTGCGCATCCTGGTCGTCGATGACAACCCGATCAGCCTTGGCTATCTATGCAAAATGATCACCAGCTGGCATTGGCAAGTCGATAGTGTGGGGTCCGGCAAGCAGGCGGTGGAGCGGGTGCGCACGCTGGCCCTACGCGACGAATTCTATGATGCGGTTATCGCAGACTGGCAGATGCCCGAAATGGATGGTCTGCACACTCAGCGGGAAATCCGTGCGTTACTCCCGATGCGGCCCCTTTCCACTGTCATCATGGTCAGTGCCTTTAATCACAGCAGGCTCATGCAGACACCCGCATCGACAGACATCGATGCCGTACTGATTAAGCCCATCACCAGTTCCAGCCTGTTCGATACCCTGCATGAAGTGCAGGCGGCACGGATAGATCTGAATACTTCCGCCCACTCCGAGCGGGCGCACTTAGCAGCGGATAAGCCATTGCAAGGCGTGCACCTGCTGCTGGTCGAAGACAATCCAGTGAATCAGTTCGTAGCCAAGGGCATGCTAGAGCACGCCGGTGCTACCTTGGAGATCACCGACAATGGCCAGCAGGCTGTCGACAGGTTACGTGCTGATCCGCAGCGTTATCAGCTCGTGCTCATGGACGTGCATATGCCGGTCATGGATGGCTTGACCGCCACCCGGGTAATCCGCCATGAATTGCAACTGAGATTGCCGATACTGGCTATTTCCGCTGGGGTGCTGAGTTACGAACGCGAGCAGTGCACATCGGCTGGCATGGATGATTTCCTCGCCAAGCCCATCGATTGCGAGCTGATGCTGGCCACCATCCGTCAACACTTACCGCCGGTCACCCAGGCCGCCAATGCGCCGGCCCCCTCCTCCACGCCAACGGCCCCGACGCTTCTGGCCGAGAACCTTGCAGTCTTCGATGTCGGACCGTTGCTCAGCCTAGGCGAGGACGACCCCTCCTACCTTAATACCCTCGTTGCCTTGGTCACGAGGACGGTAGCCAATGGACTCGCGCCCATTTCCGACGCGCATCGCGCATGGCAGGAAGGGCGGCATAGCGATGCGGCGAGGCTATTCCACACCTTGCGCAGCTCCTTGGGCACGCTAGGGGCAAAGCCTTTTGCCGCCACCACCCTGCAAATCGAACAAGCCATTAGCGACAACGACCGCGCCCGGGTCGATACGCTGTTTCCTGTGATCACACAGGATCTGGAAGCCACGCTGAGGGCCGCAGAACTCTGGCTTACAAGGCAAGCAGCCTGTGGAACCAGCACAGATGTGCCCTTGGATTGCGATCTCGCCCAGACAACTCAGTTCCACGCCCTGCTGCAGCAACAAAATCTAGCTGCCTGCCAACTCTACAACCGCATGCGATCTGCATTGTTTGCTGAACTGGGCAGCAATGATCGGGTCGTACTGGATCAGGCTATGGAGCAATTGGACTTTCAAGCGGCATTGGCGGTTATTCGGCCGATGCTGGAGGCGATGGAATGACCGGTAGATTGATTAGTCTCAAGTGAGAACAGTTGTGAGTGGCTATGCTTCAGGGTTGCCGGAGCCCCTAGCTGCCACAACCAACACCGTGATCATTCGGCTGCTGAACAACCCCAAACGCCGGCACAGCAGCGCTATGCAGCTATATCCGGTGGAGTTTGAAAATGACTATGCAGGGGTAGGCCAAGCATAGGCCAGAGATGCCTACACGGGGGTAGCCCAAAGCACATCGTCTGCAGTCGATCATCCGGCTCGATCACGGCTGCCGCAGCAATACCATAAGCGAAAGCGTTGCTAATAGCCTGGTATTCGCCGACACCATTATCGCTCTTCTTGCCAATCCAGATCGCAGCAGAAAACATAGAGTGTGCCGCCGACCTTGACGGTCTGCGACAGCGTGATGCACATGCACGCATCCGTTACCGACAGATAGGGTCGGCTGATCTGAATGACCCCAGGTTGTTTCAGCGCCCGGTAATGGTAGTGCTTGTGTGACCAGTTGGCATTACCCCCACCCAACAAGGGCGCAAAGCGCGCATTCCGCTGCTGCCGGTAGCGCGGGGCCGACACCTGGTATCCTGCCTCATTGAGCAGATAACTTCGAGTCGTGCGTGGATCAGTGAAGAGCTGGGTGCTGCTCTGGTCAAAACTCTGGTGGCCGGCAAAGTCCGCCACGGCCTGCTGGAACAGGCCCTCAATTTCCCGCACATAGTGCTGCATGTCTGCGTGGTGTTTGACGCTTGCCAGATGCTGGCCACGGAGCAGGTCACCGAAGGTATCGGTAAAGTTCTGAGCGATGTTGATGCGGGCCTGCGGTTTGGCAAAATAGAAGCCCTGCACCATGTCGGCGTCGGCCGCAGTGGCCACCAATGCCTCGTGTTCTGTTTCCACCCCCTCTACCACCACCAGGCTGCCGGCTTCGTGCAGCAAGCTGACTATGCCGGTAAGAATCCGCTCCACCCGGCGGTAACGGCCAGCATCCTGGATCAGGCGGCGATCGATCTTGACGATGTCGGGTTCCAGATCCCAGATGCGGTCGAAGTTGGAGTGTCCTGCACCAAAGTCATCGATGGCGATCAGGCAGCCCAACTGACGGAAATAGCGGATGAACCGCTTCAACTGGGCAGGGTCACTGACCTCACTTTCAATGACCTCTATCACCAGCCGATGCGCTGGAATTCCGGATGCTTGGAGCAGATCCTGGGTAAAGCCGATATCCGGTCGCTCGGTGACCAGGTACTGCGAGTTCAGATTGAGGAACAGCCAGGCTTGACCACTATCCTGGCGGGCAAAATTGCGCACATGTAAGGTCCGGCAGGTGCGATCCAACTCCAGACATTCCTTGCCATTACCCGGCATAGCAAGCAGGGTCGCCGGCGACACCACCGAGCCATCGTCATGGTGTGCGCGAATCAGCCCCTCGTAGCCGACCGCATGGCCATGGGCAATGCTGAAAATGGGCTGGAAGTGGCTAGTGAGTGACAGGTCACGATAGCGGGTACAGACCATTGGAGCGGCCGGCGGGTTGCAGTGGCGGGCGGGCAGAGCTTTGTGGTTGTGGTGCAGCAGCTGGCGAGTAGCTAGCATCCTGAGTTCCTCAGCGGGGCTGTAGCTGAGTCAACGCCATATCTACCAGAGCCAGCAGCTCATCGATGGCGAGGGTGGCGTGTTGGAAGTAAGTCTTTGCGGCAATAGTGGGTCGTTCCTGGCTGAGCAGCTCCTGCTCAATACAGCGCAGGAAATCCGCTACCACCCGCTCGCGCTGCGGCAGACTAGAGATTTTGGTCTGCGGATGCTCGGCGGCATGACGTTGCAAGGTGGCAAAGGCCGCACCTGCCAGCAGCTGAATTTTCTGGTACAGAAAACGCAACCTCACTCGCTGCTCGGCACTGCTGTGACCGGCTGCTGCGATGCCAGTGCCCAGGGCGCGGGCCTGGCCCGCCCACTCTGCCGCCTGCACCACTTCCCGCCAGATGCAGGGTAGGTAGCCCAGCGCTGCCCGGCCCTCGCTCAGATCGACTTCGCAGGCCACATCCTGCATCAGAAAAATGCTGTTGCGAATGATCAGGTGATGCTGCGCCAGATTGTTCACCGCGTCTGTATTGCGCCCTTCGCGCAGACGCGACCAGTGATCGAACAAACCATTCCAGGTGTCCCGGTGCGTGCTGTCGAGCTCCTGCGCGGCACGGATATGCTGATCCAGTCCTTGGCGCGCGGCGACAAGATCCTGACTCAGGCTGGCATCGCCGCAGAGCACGCCATTGCTCAGGCCACGATGGCGCTGAAACCCGGATATCAGCGCGCGCAGCAGAGCCAGTTGGCGGATGTTCATCCGCATATGCTGTTGATGTTGCCGCTGCTGGCGTCGATGCAGGCCGTAGAACAGTAGGGTTAGTACGGCTATGGCCGCGGCACCGGTCAGCAAGAGCAACGGCAGTCCGTATGATCCACGCATGGCTACTACTCCGTCAGATGAGCCAGATGATGGGAGATGGTGCGGGCCTGATCGGCCGCCCTGAGGTTGTCGACATTGCCCTGACGAACGCGGTCGGCCAGTTCGGCGATTTCCGCAACGGCCTTGCCCTGTTGTTCGGTACTGACCGCCACCTGATCCACCTGCTCGGTCAACTGCAGAGTTCGCCGCTGCACCTGGTCGAGCAGCGTGCGCACCGCCTCCGAACTGTGGGCACTGCGGTGGGCCAGATCGGTCAAGTCGGCCACCTGCAGCGTTGCGCCGTTGATGTGCCGTTGTACCGACTCAATGTTCCGGCTGATTTCTGCCGCCGACTCCTGGCTGTGCAGGGCCAGACGACGCACTTCATCGGCCACCACGGCGAATCCGCGCCCGCTCTCCCCCGCTCGGGCCGCTTCGATGGCGGCATTCAGCGCGAGCAGATTGGTTTGGTCAGCAATGCCACGGATGGTGCCGGACATTTCATTGATGGTGTGCGAGTTGGTGTTCAGTTGCAGGATCAGTTCGTTGGTGGTGATGGCCTGCTGCGCCATCTCGGACAACTGCCGCACCAGCTTGGTGAGCTGATCGATGCCATCGGCCAACTGCTCGCTGGCCAGTATGCTGGTCTGTCGGGACTCATCGGCCAACGCTGCCACCTGCACAATGCTCACATTCAATTGCTCGACCGCCGCTGCCGCGGTGCTGGCTGCTGCGCTTTGCCCTTCTGCGTTACGGGTCACCAGCACAGCACTCTGCTCGAGCTCTTGTGACGAGTGGGAGATTTCATCCAGACGCTGTTGCAACAGTTGTTGTTGGCGTTGCTGCCGATTCAGCCACTGCTGCAAACTTCTGCCAATCGACTGCAGCAGCTGCCACTCGGGAGCGCTGGCCGACTCCAGGGCGGCATCCGGGATGGAGGCTGCGCAATAGAGTTGCAACTGCCCGACCTCCCGCCACAGCAGCCACAGGCTGGATATAGCTAGGTACGCCAGTACCGCCCAGAGCCCCCCCGACGGCCATGTCGGAAACGCCAGCGTGACAGTGGCGCCCGCCAACGTAATACCGAGCAGCGTGCGGATCATGCCAACGATGCCCAGTTCGCGCAGCAGCAAGAGCGCTGGGTAGGTAAGCCACTTCATGTGTCGACTCTCCAATCAGTAGCCCAAAGAACGTCTGAAATCGCTTGTGGATCGGCAGAGATCGCTAGGACTGTCGGTTCCGTAGTCCGAGCTGAATTACGGTTATGGCCGCCTGTACCAGCGACTCTCGGCTGATCGTTTCTGATCTCAGAGCGTCATCTCGCAAGGCCAGACTTAAGAGGCCATTCATCATTGCCCAGACAGCGTTAGTGGCGCTCTCGGGATCAATGTCCGGGCTGGCCCACTCACTGGCAATTCCGCCTCGAATGATGGAGGTTAAGTGCGCAATTTGCTCCTGAGCCATTGCCCCGATGCGGGAGATAGCCTCTGGCTCCTCTGGAGGGTTGGCCAAAATTCGGAACTGATGTGGACGATCGAATGCGAAGTTCACATAGGCATTGAATATCCGAAGCCCACGTTCTTCAGGTGTGCCTTTCCCTTCATACGCCTTATCGACGTAAGCACGATTCTCCTCCATTGACCTTTCTGCAATGGCTATTAACAGCGCTGGTTTACCGCCCACGCGGTTGTAGACCGTCTGTAGGGACACATCGGCACGCCGCGCCACCTCATCAGCTGTCACAGCTGCCGCCCCGCCCTCGATCAGAAGCGTTTCAGCAATCTCAATTAGGTTACGGCGCATATCAGCGGCGCGGCGCTGGGTACGGGTCAGATTCACGATTGTCATGCTGTTGACGCTGTCATGCCCAGCCATTAGAGTTCTATCAAACGTTGGAGCATTCTACAACGTTGGAGTCAAAAATAAATCTAAAACCTGACTCTTTCTCCAGGATCGTGACCAATGCAACGTCTTGATGTTCAATTTTCATCCGAAGATAGCCTCTGTAGGGCTTGGCTCTATCTGCCAGAAACCCCAAAGCCGGCCCCAGTAATCGTCATGGCACATGGCCTGGGTGGCACACGCGCTGCGCGGCTGGACGTCTATGCTGATCGCTTTCGTGAGCTTGGCTATGCGTGCCTGGTTTTCGACTACAGGTATTTCGGCGATAGCGAGGGTGAGCCGCGCCAGCTATTGGATGTGAATAAGCAGTTGCAGGACTGGACGGCAGCTGTCGCTTTTGCACGAACGCGCAAAGATGTAGATGGGCGAAGGGTCGTGCTCTGGGGGACTTCCTTTAGCGGGGGGCATGTTCTCTCGATCGCAGCTGACGATCAGCGAATCGCTGCGATAATTTCACAGTGCCCGTTTACCGACGGCATGGCTTCCAGCATGGCCGTTAGCCCGAAGACCGCAGTCAAGGTGACCATACAAGCCATCAAAGACCAGATAGGTTCTTGGTGTGGTGCGTCACCTGTAATGATTGCGATAGTCGGAAAACCAGGCTCTACAGCAATGATGACGGCACCAGACTGCGAGAGCGGTTATCTCGGACTGGTTCCCACAGAAGATGCGGCCCGCTCCCCCAATTACGTCGCAGCACGCATTGCGCTTCAGATCCTCTTCTATTTTCCTGGCCGCAAAACCCCACAAATTCACTGCCCGGTGCTGTTTTGCGTTTGTGAAAACGATTCAGTGGCGCCTGCGGGCGCCACGCTTCGCCATGCCCGTCGAACACCCCAAGGAGAGATCAGTATCTACAAGGAGGGGCATTTCGATATCTATTCAGGCGAGTCCTATGAGCGCGCTATTGGCGCTCAAATCGACTTTCTGCAACGCAGCGTCCCCCTGAAGTGAGGAGCGAACAATGACCCATTACAATCTCGATGGTCGTGTTGTTGCGATCACGGGTTCGACCGGCGAACTAGGCTCCGCTGTATGCAAGGCATTGATTGACAGGGGCGCTAAGATTGCGCTGTTTGACATGGATGAAACGGCGGTGGAGGCGCAGGCCATAGCGCTAGGAAATAACACCCGTGCCTGGCAAGTGGATGTCTGCTCCATGGAAAGCATTGAAAAGGCAATGGAGGAAGCGGCAACACACTTCGGTGGTATTGACGTAGCCATTGCCAATGCGGGGGTGACAACATTTGAGCCCCTCATTTCCGGGAGCCCCAAGCGCTTCGAACGTGTCATCGATGTCAATCTTGTTGGGGTATGGCGAACCTTCCGTGCCGCCGTCGCCCATGTTGAAAAGCGCAAAGGCTATTTAATGGCTATATCGCCCCTGGCTGCCTTTAGCCATTCACCACCACATGCCTCTTACACCTCTAGCAAGGCAGGTGTCTGGGCAATGTGCGACAGCATTCGCTTGGAGCTGCGCCACATGGGTGTGGGAGTAGGCAGTGCCCATCCTACGCTTATTCATACACCACGAATGAATACAACGTTTGAGAGCCCGGCCGGCAACAAGATTTGGAAAGGAAACAAGACGAAGCTCTTCAAGATGGTGTCTCTGGGGCCCGCTGTTAACAGCATCGTAACGGGCATAGAGAAACGATCAGACATGATGTTCATCCCCGGCGAGAACTCAATAATGGCGCAGTCACCACGAGTCTTCCGGAAAATACTGGAAGCGATAGAGTTCAAAGACCATGAGGTAGCCGCAATGGTTGATGCAGGTAGGCCAGAACCGCCGAAATAGAGCTGCCATCCCAGCTCAAATGAGTAGTGACAGGCGTGCGGCTCTGGCGGTGATGTTAGAGCACCCCCTCTGCCTTGGCCTTGGCAACGGCATGAGTGCGACGTTCCACCCCGAGTTTGCCGTTGATGTGCCAGGCATGGGACTTCACCGTATGCACCGAGATATGCAGTCGCTCGGCGATCTGCTGGTTGGAGAGCCCCTCGGCAATCAGTTCCAGAACTTCCTGCTCACGCGGGCTCAGCTGAAGCTCTTGCTCCTCGGAATGCGTGTCACCGGGCGATCGGGATGACTCGGAATCGAGCTCTGCCAGTTGTTCGAGCCACCCAGGATGGCGCCGCTGCAAGCTGCGGAGCGGGGCGAGCAGGGCCAGATGGTCCACTTCCCGCAGAGCAAAACACAGTTGCTGGCTGGCCGCCTCGGTCTGGCCTTCCAAGTATAGGATCTCGGCCAGATCTAGCAGGCACTCCCGCTCTAACCCCCGATGCCCAGCTCGCTGGCAATCCTCGAGTAGCCCTTGTAGCAACATGGAGGCGCGGGTGTCCTGGCCAAGGGACAAATGGGCGCGGGCAGCCAATAGCTGCGCCCGCTGCACAAGGTCGTAGCATCCACCTGGCACCAAGGCTAGATCGATGTCGAGGGGCCCTGCCCCCCATCGGATGCTGTCGAGGGCCATTTCCCCCCACCCCTGGGCCAGCAGCAACTTACCCTTCATCCAGGCCAGAGCCTCACGGAAACCTGCTTCGGGCAGCCCCAACGCCTGCAACCGCCGCTCTGCTGTGTCCAGCAAGCGTCGGGCGAGACTGAAGTCCTCCTTGCTGGTTGCCAGGTCGACGAGCGTCCGGTAGCCCTGCAGCACGTACCCGTCCCCCACGCGTTCCGCTTCTAGCAGGCCAGCCCAAGTGCACTCCTCCGCCAGCTCATCGCGGCACATGCCGGCCAGTAGGCTGCCGCGCAACAGCAGCAAGCGGCCACGGATCGGCCCTACCAGGGCCGCGTTCTCTAGGTCCAGCAGAAGCTGCTCAACCTGCTCTAGTGCATGGCCGGGCTCGCCGCGCATGATCAACAGATGAACACGCTCGACGCCCAACGAAGCTTCAAACATCAAACTTCCACGCTGGCGAGCTAGGCTCAGGGCCTGGGTGATATGGTCTTGGCCTGCGTCTAGGTCGCCCTTGGCCAGGGATTGCCGGGCGAGAGCCTGGTGGCAGAGGATTCGTTGTGGCCAAGCAGGGACATCCAGCGATTGCAGAGCCTCCAGACATTGCTGGCGGGAGTTACCGCGGCCGCGCAGGCACGAGATCACAGCGACGATCGCCTGGAACTGCACAAGCAAGTCCCGCTGACTATCCGGGCCCGGTTGCGGCAGGAAGCGCTCTAGACCTTCGAGGCAGCGCTCGGCCTTGTCCGAATAATTGTGCAGTAGTAGCGTCCATCCCCGTAGCAGTACTAGCGATGGTGTGACTGAAAGCAGTTCGTCGGGCAGCGCGTCGCACCACTGGAGGAAGCACCCGTCCCGGCCATCACTGATTATCCGGTCCAGCGGCCAGTCCTGCAGGTAATTGACCGCCAATTCCGGTTGTCCGGCTTTCAGTGCATGCTCCACGGCCTCGCTCATTTCGCCATGCCTGGCGAACCACTGGCAGGCGCGCACATGAGATTTGGAGGCCGAATGCTTGCTCGGCAGCGACTTCAGGACGGTTGCAAGTGGCCGCCACACACGGAACGAGTCGCTGTCGCTGTTGTTGGCCGGGGAGCGTCGCAGCAGCCCCCGTAACGTCAACTGATCCATTACATCAGTCCCGTCCTGATCCTCCAGCAGGTACTCGCACAACGAAACTGAGAAGCGGGACATATCGGCCAGGGGGCGCACGGCGCTCAGCAGTTCGGCCGGGAGGTTATCGAGCACGTCGTGGCGCAGGTAGTCACGCATCATGGCCGTACCATTCGCGATGTGCTGGGCCAAGCTGGTCGCGGCACTGTCGGCCAGCAGCAGGCGAACGACGGCCGGCCAGCCTTCACTCTGTGCCATCAGCTGCCGGGTAAGATCCGCCGAGAGTGCCAGCCGGTGCTGAATCAGCAGGCGCCCCAGCTCCTCTTCGTCCAGGGCCAGCGCCTGGGCATCGAGTTCGTGTAGGTCACCCTGGAGGAACAGGCGCGGAAGGTTCCAGGCCGGACGCCGGCGCCCATTGATCCACCAACGCAGCTTGTGCGGCGTCAGTGTCAGCAGCAGCTCCAGTGAGGCATCCAGCTCGGCACTAGGCACGCGCGGATAGTCGTCGAGAATGATCCAGGTGGGCTGTTCCAGGCGACTGATCAGGCGACACAGTTCCACTTGTACATCCCCAGGCCCGGGAACCACACTCAGTGATTCGGCCAGGCGCACCAGAAGATCCGCTGGGCCAAGAGCTTTGCCGCCCAAGGACAGCCATGCCACAGTGGTCCCTGAAGGCGCCTGGGCGACGCACTCCTGCATCAGCTCGCTCTTGCCGAAACCGGCGGGAGTGCAAATCAGGATCACGCGGCTATCACTGGCCAGCAGGGCTTGCGACAGCCGAGGGCGAGCTATGGGCGGGCGTGGGTGCATGCGGGCGGTTGTTCCGTTCCGGTCAGATACAGGTAGGTTCCGGGCATGTCAGCAACCCGCTCAGGCACTCGGCTGCATGGCTTCGACTTCCTCGCGAAGCATCTGCTTGGACAGTTTGCCCACCGGAGTCTTCGGCAGCATGGCGCGGAACTCCATGGCATGGACCATCTCGTGTTTGCCCAGGCGATCCTTGAGGAAGGCCTTCAGCTCATCGAGGCTGAACCGTGCATGACCCTCACGCAGTTTGAGATAGGCCTTGGGCGACTGGCCGCGGTACGGGTCAGGGATGCCGAGTACCATCACCTCTTCTACCGAGGGGTGAGTGTAAATGGCTTCCTCGATTACGCGCGGATAGACGTTGAAGCCACCGCACAGGAGCATATCCTTGGTGCGGTCGACTATGTAGATAAACCCTTCGCTATCCATGTAGCCAACGTCGCCGGTACGGAAGAAACCGTCCTCGGTGAAGCTCTCGCACGTGGCGCGCTCGTTCTTCCAGTAGCCGGGCATGATGTTGGGGCCAGCGATGGTGATTTCGCCGCGCTCGCCCAACGGCACGTCGCGGGTCGGGTCATCGAGATCGCGGAACTTGATGGTGGTGCCGATGTGCGGGATGCCGCATGAGCCGGGCTTGTGCTTGCCGGCGGGAGTAAAGGTACCACCGGTACAGGTTTCGGTCATGCCCCAGCCCTCGGTGAGCTGGCAGCCAGTCTGCTCCTTGAACTGGTGAAACAGCTCCACCGGCAGCGGAGCGCCGCCGGAGGCGCAGACCTTGAGTGAGCGCAGGTCGTACTCTCCGATCTGCGGATGGTTGACCAGGGCGGTGAACATAGTGGGCACACCGGGGAAAAAGCTGACTTTGTGTTCGCTGATATCCTGCAACGCGGCGACGGGATCGAACCTGACCCGCAAGCGCATTTCAGCGGCGGCGAGGATGGGGAACAACAGGCCGCAGACCATTGCGTAGACATGGAACAGCGGCAGTACCACCAGCACGCTTTCGCGGCCTTCATATATCAGCCTGTCGTCGTTCACGTTGGTCAGGAATACCTGGCCGGCTGCGGCGCTGAGGTTGCCGTGGGTGAGCATGGCGGCCTTGGGCAGGCCGGTGGTGCCGCCGGTGTATTGCAGCACCGCGATACTGTGCTCCTGAGTTGCCTGCGGGTAAACCTGGTAACGGCCGTCGTTGTACAGTAACTGGGCAAAGGACAGACAGCGGCTGCCATATTCCACGTTGCTGACCTGGCCTTCCTGCCACAGCTGCTCCTGGGTCTGCTCGGGCCGGTTGCCAAATTCACCCAGAGAGCCCACCACCAAGGTGCGCAGGCGAGTGCTAGCCAGCAACGAGGCCATGACCGGATAGAGAGAGGACAAGTCGAGGGTAATCAGGATCTCAGTTTCGCTGTCCTCAACTTTGTGCGCCAGTACCTTGCCAGCGTCCAGCGGTGAGTAGTTCACCACGATGCCTCCGGCGCGGAGGATGGCAAGGAAGCCGATGACGTACTGCGGCACATTAGGCAGGAACAGGCCCACGTGTACGCCCGGCTTGACGCCCATAAGCTGCAAACCGGCGGCAGCATGATCGACCAAAGACGACAGCTCACGGTAGCTGAGCTTGCGACCCATGAAATCCACCGCGGATCGTTCCGGCCAGCGCTGCACAGCATTTTCGAGCATGCCTAACACGCTGGCCTTGGGCAGCTCGGCGTCCCAGCGGACACCGGCAGGAAAAGACTTAACCCATGGAGCTTCCATCAGGTGAAAACCTCGCCGTGTAGTTGTTGTCGATCTTTTCGGCAATGCTGCACCTGGATCAACCGGGAATCTGTCAGTGATTTGCACTTTGCTGAATGCTGGTCGCTCCGAAGCGAGGCCGCCCCATCAATGAGCTGCAGCAGCGCATCACGAGGACGTTGAACAAGGGCGATATGAGCCACCGGAGAGTCGCTGGCGTCTTCAGTCGCGGTAGCCAGTATCGATGCGGTCCAGCTTGCGAAGTAGCGCCGGCCAGACGAAGTCGCCGCCGAGGCCGTCGGTTTGCTTGCGGGCTATCTCGGCCACTCCTTCAATGATCTGCGGGTCGACTTGGATCAACTCGCCGCCGGCCTGGGCCGAAAGCTGGATCTGGCAGGTGTTCTCGAAGGTGTACATGTTGAGGAAAGCGTCAGCCACCGTCCTGCCCACGGTCAGTAGGCCGTGGTTGCGCAACAAGAAGAACAGTTTGTTGCCCAGGTCCGCTTGCAGACGTGGCTTCTCGTCGTCGCGTAGGGCCACTCCCTCGTAGTCGTGGTAACCCAGGGAGGCGAGGACGAAGGTGGACTGTTGGCTGATGGGCAGGATGCCGCATTTCTGCGCGCTGACCGCCACGCCGGCGCGGGTATGAGTGTGCAGTACGCACTGAGCATCATCCCGGGCTTGGTGGATGGCACTGTGGATGACGAAACCGGCTTGGTTAACCGAATAGGGTGTGTCCAGCACCTTGTTACCCGCTTGATCCACCTTGACCAAGCTGGACGCGGTGATCTCGTCAAACATCAGGCCGTAGGGATTGATCAGGAAGTGATGCTCAGGTCCGGGGACACGGGCGCTAATGTGAGTGAAGACCAAGTCGGTCCAGCCGTACATGGCTACCAGGCGGTAGCAGGCGGCCAAGTTGACGCGTAATTTCCACTCTTCGGCGGACACATGATTCTGAGCATTGGGGATAGAGTGCAAGCTCATAGCGGCTCTTCCTGTTCGGGAGGTAAAAACGGGTTGGCCGACGTGAGTCATCAGTCGGCGCAACATGGGTTCCAAGGTTTCGATCAGCTTGTGCCGGTCCCCGGATTTCCTGAGAATGGTGCGGCCTGCCTGCGCAGAAAACTGTCGGGAATTTGCTTTACGAATAGGGCTGGAAATCAGGCGTGACCACTAGATTGGCGCTTTCAGAAACACATCGCCGCGTGCTGCAGGAGAACCCCTGGCTCTCTCTCCTGGATCAAGCCGTCAGTGACGATGTGCTGGCGCACTCTCGCCTGCGTAAGCTGACGGGAGGGCAGGCTCTGTTCCGTCGTGGTGAGAACCCTGACGGGCTATACATTGTGCTGGACGGCTCGCTGCGTATCAGTGGCACTACTCGCGAAGGACAGGAGGCGGTGTTGGTCTTCTGCGAGCCGGGCCGCTGGATTGGCCTTGTGTCGGGGCTCGATGGGGGCGCGCGAATGCATGATGTCTTGGCGACCAGCCCCTCAGTGGTGCTGCAAATCGCACCAGCGGATCTGGAACAGCTGATCGCCCAGCACCCGTCCTTCGGCCGCTTACTGCTGCGTGTGCAGTGTTCGCAGATGCGCGAGCTGCTGATGGGCATCGAGACATATTCCACCCATTCGCTGGAGCAGCGCTTCGCCGGCCGCCTGCTAGCACTGGCCGCTGCCTTTGGTGACCCAGCGCCCGATGGTGCGCTCGACATTCAGCTGCGCCTGTCTCAGGAAACCCTGGCCCAGCTCCTTGGCACGACCCGCCAACGGGTAAATCAGTTACTCAAACTGTGGGAGCAGAACGGGCTGATCAGGCAGAAATACGGGCGTATCAGGTTGCTCGACCAAGCCCAGCTCAAGGTGCTTGCTCAGGTCTGAAGTGCATCAGGCGACAGTTGCTCTGCATCTGCCCCGCAGAGGATCAGACTTTCCCCTGCTTCTGCTCTTGATCGAGCGTCTTGGCAAAAAAGAGCGGCCCGGAGGCCGCCAAAGGAGTAGATCTGGTGGGACAACAGGCAATTCTTGAGAGCTTTCTACGCTGAAACTCGTGCAACGGGATGGGCCTACTCCACCAGACTCAGGAAATCATCTTTAGGGTTTCACTAATCAACTCAAGTCTTGAAATTTGCCACCATGCCGTTGAGATCGACGGCGAGTCGCGACAGTTCCTGACTGGCGGCACTGGTCTGATCCGCCCCTGCTGCCGTTTGCACAGCCAGGTCGCGAATGTTCACCAGGTTGTGATCCACTTCCCGGGCGACTTGAGCCTGCTCCTCTGAAGCGCTGGCGATGACCAGATTGCGCTCGTTGATCTGGGCGATGGCACGGGCGATATCCTCAAGCGCCGTGCCGGCTGCCTGGGCCACCTGCAGGGTGGATTGCGCCCGGTTCATACTGTTCTGCATCGCGCCCACGGTCTTCTCCGCTCCCAGCTGGATACCACTGATCATCTGATCGATTTCTTCGGTCGACTGCTGGGTGCGATGAGCCAGAGCGCGCACCTCATCCGCGACGACGGCGAAGCCTCGACCCTGTTCGCCCGCCCGTGCTGCTTCGATCGCGGCATTGAGGGCGAGCAGGTTGGTTTGTTCCGCTATGGAGCGAATGACATTGAGAACCTGGCTGATGCTCCTGACATTGCTCGCCAACTGCCCCACCTCTTTGGAGGTAGCCGTGACATCGGTTGCCAGTTGATTGATAGAGTCGACGGTCTGGCGAACCTGGGCGTGGCCATTCTGTGCGGTCTGGTCTGTCTGCTGGGACGCCTCGGAGGTCGTGACCGCATTGCGCGCCACTTCCTCGACTGCCGCAGTCATCTCATTGACGGCGGTTGCCGCCTGTTCGATCTCGGAGTTCTGTCGATGCAGGCCGCGCGTAGAGTCTTCCGTCACTGCGTGCAACTCTTCCGATGCCGAGGCCAACTGATTGGATGAATCAGCGATGCGCTGGATGGTATGGCGCAAGCTCTGTTGCATCTCGCTAAGCGACTGGAGCAGTTGGGCTGGCTCATCCTGGCCGTGAACTGTAATGTCCTTCGTGAGGTCTCCTGAGGCAACGGTTCGGGCAACTTCCACGGCCTGCGACAGGGGGCTCACAATGCTTCGGGTCAGCACGACCGCTGCGAATACCGTGGCTGAGATCGCACCGAGCAGAATGATCACGATCAACCGAATGGAATTGCGGTAAACCTCGTCGCTTTGGGCAGCTGCGTAATTCGCCCCGTCCTTGCTTGACTTTGCCAGCACGGAAATCGCCTTGTTCATCTGATCCGCCAGGCCATTGAACTTGGCGGTGACGATGTCTCTAGCTGCGTCTTGCTTCCCTTGCAGCACATAGTCCTGGACCAACTCCTGCTGCTCCATGAATCGCACTTTGGCTACGGCAAGGGCGTCGAAGGCAGCTCGCTCCTCACCGGAGACGAGCAAAGCTCTGTAGGCACTCTCGGCCGCTTCCAAGTCGCTTTTGGCATTGTTGATCAACTGACTGGTTTCGCGCCGCGCGGTTTCGCCTTCCAGCACGAGCATCCGCAGCGTTAGCGCGCGAACTCGTGCGAACGAAAACCCGATATCGCTCACTGCAATAATCGAGGCGACCCACTTCCCGTTGACTTCCGCGGACATCTCGCCCATGCGATTCATCTGCAGCAGACTAAGGCTGCCCAGTGCAAGCGTGATCAACGTAAGTAGCGCAAAAGCCAACCCTGCCCGCCGACCGATGTTCAGGTTCCTCAGGTTCATCTACTGCTCCTTATCTGCCCCACATTTCTCTTTGACATATACCAAAGAATTACTAACTGCTGACTTGAGCCAACAATAGGTTTTCGAAATCCTCCCGCGGCCTGGGTTTGCTATACAGCCCCCAAGACGCACTGCGGCTCATCGCGCATCAGATCCTGATGGTGTGGCCCGCCTTAAATAGATCGGCGTACTTCAGCTGCGTTGAGGCTGCTGCGAGGGATGTAGAGCTCCTGTATTTCCCTAGCTTCAGGTGTCATCGTTGGATACGGTGCAGGGGCACTGAGGTGGGCGGTCGGCACATCCTTGTGCCAGCCTGTTTGCCAGGATCTCAGCGTGTGCCGGCTTGGCGCAGGGCAGCCGGCGTGTAATCGCTGGCCGAGGCACTGAAGCCGAACTCATAGGACTGCTTCTCCTCGTTCTTCATGCCCAGGGCAACATAGCGGCCGGCGATGAGGTCGTACAGAGTCTCCACGGCGTACCAAGGCACCTGCTTGTCGTAGTAGTACTGCGAATGCGCTTCGGCGACCCGCCACAGAATGCCATGACCGTCGTAGTGATCGATCTCAGCGGCCTGCCAGGTGTCCTCGTCGATAAAGAACTCGCGCTTGGCATAGATATGCCGTTCGCCGGGCTTCAGGGTTGCAGTCACATGCCAGACGCGGTGCAACTCGTAACGGGTCAGATCCTGGTTGATGTGACCGGCCTTGATGATCTGGTCGTACTTCAACTGCGGCGAGTCCAGGCGGTAGCTATTGTAAGGGATATAGATTTCCTGCTTACCGTTCAGCTTCCAGTCGTAGCGATCCGGCGCGCCGTTGTACATGTCGTAGTTGTCGGAAGTGCGTAGACCGTCGGTGGCCATGGCTGGGCCGTCGTAGGAAACCTGCGGGGCTCGCCGCACGCGCCGCTGCCCGGAGTTGTAGAGCCAGGCCAGACGCGGCTCTTTCACCTGGTTGAGGGTTTCGTGCACCAGCAGCACGCTGCCGGCCAAGCGCGACGGTGCGGTTATCTGCTGCTTGAAGTAGAACAGCACGTTGCTCGGCTCATTCGGGTCGTAGTCCTTCAGCTGGTCGCGGAAGGTGAAATTATCCTGGAAGTACACCAGGCTGTAGGAGCCATTCTGCTGTGGGGCGGCCTGGGTCACCAGGCGCTGCACGCTGCCGCCACGGTAGCGGGTGATCTGGTTCCAGATCGCTTCCAGACCATTATTCGGGATCGGGAAGGGGTTGGCGGTACGGAAGTTTTCCAGGCCGTTGCCACCCTCCACCAGCTTGGTGGCGGTGGCATTGGTCTTGGTCGCCTCGAGCACAGCAGCAGGCAGGCCGGCGCTGCGGTGGGTCGGGAAGACTGGCATCCGGTAGCTGTCCGGGTAGCGCTTGAACATCGCCAGCTGGCCGGGGGTCAGCTTGTCCCGGTATTGCTCCACATTTTGCGCGGTGATGGTGAACAGTGGCTGCTCATTGGCGAAGGGATCGGACAGGAAGCCCTTGGCATCTATGGTGCCTGCGTTCTGCGGCAGACCGCCGGTCCACTCGGGAATGCTGCCGTCGGCGTTGCCGGCCCTCTCCGCGCCGACCGGGGTGAGCGTTGTACCAAGCTTGGCAGCGTCGTCAGGAGAAACGGCAGCCATTACACCAGTGGCTATCAGGGACAGCGCCAGGGCGCCAGTTTGCAGCAGTCTCTTTGTTGTTTTCATGTGCAAGGTGTTCCTCAAAATGCCGGTCTGCTTAGAAGGTCACGCCGAAGCTGAGGGCGACGAAATCGCGGTCGGTGATGGTGTTGTAATGGCCACCAAAAAAGTCGGTGTAACTGAGGCTGGCGGTGTAGGCGTTCTGATAGTCGGCGTTGAGGCCGAGGCTGACGGCCTTGGAACCCTCGGTGAAGTTCGGGCCCTCGCCGTCGACGTCGTGTGACCAGGCCACGCTCGGTGACAGGTTGATCCCCGCGATCACGTTGGTGTAGTCCAGGCTGGCGCGTGCGCGGTAGCCCCAGGAGCTCTTGGTGTAGTAGCCGTGGCTGTTGCACTCGTCTGGCTGTTCGGGGTTGGCCAGCGAGCAGATCGCCGAGTTGCTGGTGGCGCCCAGGCCAAAGATCGGGTCGCGTCCATAGCGCAGCTTGCCGGCCGCGCCCTCGCTGATGCTGCCGATATAGTTGGCGCCGACCTCACCGATCAGGTTCAAACGGCTGGCGCCCAGCACCTGGTCGAAGAAGCGCAATACGGTGACCTGCGCCTGGCTGACCTCCTCGCGGGTGTAGCCGGGAATATCTGCGCCTTGGCTAGGTTGCGCATGACCGCTTTCGAGCACCGGTGAGAACGGTAGGCCGAGCGAGGCAAAGACCAGATCGGGACTGTTGATCTGCAGCGGCTGGTTTGGCCGATAGCTCAACTCCCCGGAAACGGCGTAGCTGGCGATATTGGTCTGGAAGCTCAGGCCGTAGAGGTGGATATCCTCTGGGTATTCGATGCGATACCCGCCGAGCGTGGCAGGGCTGTAGACGGTGCTGAACACAGGCAGCCGGCTGTGGATATTCATGGCGTAGAGGCCGAACTCGGTGTCATTCAGCTCTGGCACGAACCAGCGCAGCGCAGCGCCAAACTGGCCGCTGTCGCGCGCATCGCGATCACCCAGGCGTGGAACCACCAAGTAGGCCGGGGAGTTGCGATCAAAGTCGCTGCCGTTGATGGCCAGCCCGTTTGGGCACCCATCGGATACCGTGTCGGTAGTTGAGAAGAAGGTGCCGCAGTTGTCGATGACTGTCTGGTCCCACTCCAACTGGTAGAAGCCTTCGACGCTCAGCGAGTCGCTCAGCGTCTGCGACAGGTAGAGCATGTTGACCGGGATCAGCCCTTCCTTGATCTCCGCGCCGGGCCGGCGGAAGGCGGCCACGTCGACCGGGTTGATCGAGTTGATCGAGTTCTGGATAAAGGTGCTTTCGCCCCAGCTGACCACCTGCTTACCGAGGCGCACGCTGCCCGGCAGATCACCGATGGTGTAGTTGTGATAGGCGAAGGCATCGAGAATCTGCGCGCCGGAGGCCTGCGCCGCGGCCTTGCGGTCGTGATCGTCGATGTCGTAGAGCAGGCGGTGCTCATCCTTCAGTTCGAAGTCATACCAGTACTTGCCACGCACGAAGATGCCGCTGTCTCCGTACTTCAGCTCCAGGTCATGGATACCCTTGAAGATTTTCGAGAAGGTCTCACCCTGCTTGAAGTTCAGGCGACCGTCGTCGGCGGTTCGCGTGGAGGCCCGCCCGCCGTTGGCCACGGCGACAAAGTCAGAGTCTGGCCCGCGTACCGACCAGCTCGCGCCGATCGAGAGCGCCGAGTCGAACTGACCTTCGATTTCCCCGATGTTGAAAGTAATGGCCTGTGCTGGTGCAGCGATACCAAGCGCAATGGCCAGAGTGAGTACCTTGGGCTGGAAGCTCCCGGACCGTATTGTTGTTGTCATGCGGCTCTCCGTATGTGGGGCTGGTGGAACTGCCCGCAACCGTACGCGCCCTGCATGCGAAATCGAAACAGACGAAAGTTTTAATTAAGACCAGCACATAAGTGTGATTGGCACTGGTGTAGTGGTTTCAAGCCTGTGCATACGGCTAGTGAATGAAGAGTGATAAATCAGAGACTGGTTGGGGACTGCAGTTAATGCCATGGGGCAGTCCCCCCAAGGGGCCGCCAGACAGCTTCCGCATCCACTATGACTATAAGGTTCGCCCCGATGAGGTTAGGGCACGCTGGAAGCAGGGCTTTCGCTAGCTCAACAGGTTGGCTGGGGCGCCGCGAGCAGGCGATGCGTTATGCCAGGAACAAGCTGGAGGTCGCACCAACGGATCCTCGACAGGCAACTATCCGGCGCCAGCTGGAACTGATGTGTATCGAGGGACGTGCGGCCCCTCCGTTATCCGCACGGGATGCGCAAGCGGCGACTGCGTAGCAGGCATGGCTGGCTATTTGGGAAATGTCGTTTTTGCCACTCGAGGGGGCTGATTTCAAACCAGCGATTGAATGCCCGACAAAATGTGCTGAGGTCGGAATATCCGAGCAGCCCCGCTATCTGCGCCACGCTAATCGAAGAGTCTTCGAGGTAACTGCGAACCATCTCTTGGCGGGTTTCATCCAGTAGCTCCCGGAAGGACATGCCTGTTTGTTCCAGACGCCGCTGCAACGTGCGTGGACTGAGGGTCATATAGTCGGCGACTTTCTCAATAGTAACGCGGCCACTGGGCAGCAGATTCCGTAGCAATTGCTTGACGTAGCTGGGCATCTCATCAGTCGACAATCGCTCCATACTTCCGATGTGTTCGGCGATCAATTGGTGCAGCGTTTCATCGGCGGAACTTAGCGGCAACGAAAGCACGGACGAATCGAACACCAGGCAGGGACAGGCTGCGGCGAAACTCGGTAGAAAACCAAGCGCCTGTCGGTAGGAGGTCTCATCACCAAGCGGAAAATGTCGGAGCAGCGCCGCGCTGGGCAGCCAGCCACTGCCCACCAAAGTGCGCATCAACTGCACGCCTACGCCGCAGGCCAATTCTTCGGCCTGACACAATCCAGGCATGTCCCGCTCACTGACGTGGTAGCTGAGCACGGCCAAGTCACCTTCGACCTTAATCCCAACCTCCGCGGCGCCGCTGCATATCGAGAAGTTCGAACTCAATTCGGTGAGCGCATCACCGACAGTCTTGGCATTGCGGATCAAATAGAAGAGGTGGCCGAAGGCTTTCCCCCCCTGAGACAGCCCATACTCTAAACCGAACAAAGGGTTGCCCGATTGCCACTCGCACAATTTCAGCAATGCGCAGAACCGGCGATAGGAAACGATGCCTTCCTGACGCCTTAGGACTTCTGCGGGAAGAGATGCACGCCGGAGCATTTCCGCCGGATTAAGACCCTGGCGAATGGCGAACTCCTCGAAGCCGGAAAGGCTTAGTGCGCGAACGAAAGGATTTGCAGCCATCTTATGGGTACTTATTAATTGCTGGGTGATCACGTCGAGCTGGCGGCGATCCAGCAACGAAGATCATCGTTTGCTATGCGCTGAACCAAGTCAAACGCCGAGTGGAAACGCAGTGGGCTGCCACCGCCCGAGGTGGGCATAGTGAGCTAATGTGTTTGCGCTTGCAGATAGCGCTGTTTCCATTTTCTCGGGCTGACGCCGTTCCAACGAGAGAAGGCTCGGGAGAAAGCACTCAGATCGGAATAACCCAGCAGCCCTGAAAGCTGTGTCAGGCTAATGGACGAGTCGCAGATGTAGCGTGTGGCCATCGATTGCCGCGTCTTGTCCAGCAGTGCCTGGAAGCAAGTGTCCTCTGCCATGAGGTAGCGCTGCAGGGTACGAGGGCTGATCTTCAGGTACTCGGCGACCTGCTCGATGGTGACATGGCCATTGGGAAGCCTGTCACGCAGCAGCTTCTGTACGTAGAACGGCAGTTCGCGCAGCGTAATTTGGGTTAGATCATCGATATGGTGTTGCACCAACTGTTGGAGCCTTTCGTCTGCAGCGCTCAGGGGGGTGTCCAGCAACGAACTATCGAAGACCCATGCATTCAATGGGCTGTCAAAGCGAGGAGTAACCCCCAGCAAACGCCTGTATGCGCTGGGCTCTACTACAGCTGGGTAACGCACCAACAATGCCTTCGGCCTCCAGGGACGCCCCAGTAGGCCTTGCATAAGGTGAGCCCCCACACCCATCGCCAGCTCTACGTCCTGGCGTACCGAGGCCGCATCTCCATCAGTTACATCGTAAGAGAGCAGTGCGCTCTCGCCCTGTCGTTCGAGATGAACCTCTGCGCCTCTGCTGTGGGCATGAAGGTTTTCTGTAAGCGCCTTTAGTGCTTCACCAAACGTCCGTGCGCTCTGGATCAAGTACAACAGGTTGCCCAAAACCTGCGAGCCTTGGTGCAGCCCAAGCTGCAACCCGAACAGCTGATTTGCCGAACGCTTTGCGCACAGCTCCAGTAAGGCGTTGAACTTCGCATAATCGATTACGTCGTCCAGGGCATCGCCAGGGATCCCGATTTCAGCCAGAACAGCATGCGGATCGAGCCCTTGGCTGGTAGCAAACGCATCGAATCCCAGCAGGGCTGTGCCACGGACAATGGAAGTCATATCGAGTACCAATAGGTTACGTGGCCAAGCCAGTAGATCCGGTCTTTGGCTGCCCCTGCAGTAACAGGACAGTCCTTCAGATCCCGATGAAAGGCGAACTCTCTCGGTATCTGCTACCAAACGATCCTACACCCAGGTTTCGAACTCTTGGTAGGTGATCGAGGCTGGCTCGTTAAATGTGCGTGAAGGAGGTACGCACATCGGCGCCTACAGCTGAAAACGGCTATCGAAAGTTTGGCCACGCCTTCAGTCGTTTCTGACCAACCTGTGCATCCCCTACCCAAGCGCTCCGTGCCCAAGATCCAAGGCTGTTCCCGCGGGCGCAAAATCGGACGATTGACCGTCTTCTGGGGCTGAAGCGGGGGCAGCTGTGTTGTTCGCTGCCCTCTTTCTGGTTGGCAAGAAATGCACATAGTATGGCGCGAAATGACAAATTTTCCGATTTCGCACTCAATAGAATCCAGGTCGTCCACCAGTTTGAAAATTACAAAAACAAAGCGGAGACCTGAGATGACTGATGTGAAGCCTGAAGTTATGCAACTGCTCGAAGCCATGCAAGCGAACGGCGTGGTGTCACGCGAGCATGACCGTGAAGCCATTTTGATCCATGAAGACGACTTACCGTGGATCATCCTGCCTGATGGCTCCGGTATCCAGTTGCTGCAAGTAGACCTGAATCAGAACCTGTGGGTTGTGCGTAACCGGCTCAAACCCGGCTTCAGCGTCGACACGCACTATCACACCGGTCCGGTGTTCGCCGTTACTCACTCCGGCGAGTGGTTCTATAAGGAATATCCGGACAAGATCAACAAAGCCGGCTCCTTCCTCTACGAGCCAGCCCATTCGATCCACACCTTGGTCGTTTCCGATGATGCCAAGGAAGACGCTGTCATCTGGTTCGCCATTTTTGGCAGCAACGTCAACATCAATGAAAAAGGCGATGTCATCAGCATCCTCGACGCTCGGACGGTGTTGACCCTGTATCGCACGCTGTGCGCCGCCGAGGGCAAGAGCTGCGACAAGGTCATCGTGTTCGGCGAGTGAGGGCAGTCCCATGAGTCGACTGACTTCCGCATTCGTTACCGGTGCCGGTGGCTTCATCGGGCGCCATCTGGTGCGCCAACTGCTGGCCGAAAATATCGAGGTGGTTGCCCTGTTGATGCCGGGCGAGCCGGCGCCTGCCGAATGGCAGTCGCAGGTTCGCACCGTGGTCGGCGACGTGCGCCAGCTCCTGGCGGTCGGCGACGCCGTCGGCCAGGTGGACGCGGTATTCCATCTGGCTGCGGTGGTCAGCGACTGGGGCGCCCAGCAGACCCACGTCGATATCACCGTGCATGGCACCGAGCAGGCCATCGAGTTGGCCCTGAAGTGGAATGCCCATTTCGTGGTAACCACCAGCATCTGTGCCTATGCCAGCGCACTGGCCAAAGGGCAGTTGGATGAGGATAGCCGGCTGGGCAAGCCGGCATCGGCCTATGAGTTCTGCAAGCAGGAGCAGGAGCGCGTCACCCATGCGGGCGTGGCTCGTGGCCTGAAGGCTACGATCGTACGCCCGGCCAACGTCTTTGGCGTCGGCAGTGCGCCTTGGGTCAATACCCTGGTCGACCTGATGCGTCAGGAAAAGCCCTGCCGGTTCGGCAGCGGTGACTGGGATGCCGGCCTGGTGCATGTGCGCAACCTGGTGGCCCTGCTGATCGCCGCCGCCCGTTCGGATTACACCCGGGGTGATGTGTTCATCGCCGCCGACGGCCTTGGTGTGACCTGGAAGACGTACATAGATCGCCTGGCCGAGGCCGCGGACGTTCCGCCGGCGAAGAGCGTACCCAACCTGCTGGCACGGATCCTGGCCCCTGTACTTGAGTGGGTGGGGCATGCGCGCAGACAGCGGGAACGCCCGCTGATCACCCGTCAATCGTTCCGCCTGATGGGCGGTTCGAACGCCTTCACCGGCGACAAGGCGCGCCGCCTGCTCGGTTACAAGCCTGTCTATAGCTTCGAACAGGCCATGCAGGAGTTGGCCACGCACTTCGCACAAAGCTCTGCCAAACGCTGAAACGCCCTCATCAACATGGCTCTCCGGGCGTGGTCTACGCCGCGGGTGGTGACAGTGGTATCGGGTTAAATATCGGCAGAGCGTTGATCTGTGAAGGCACCAGTGCCGCGATACCGGACAACCAACAACACGTATTAAGGACTCTTATGACAAGCTGGCGAAATGGGGCCCCTAAGGTGGCCTTCGTGTCGGGTGGTGGCAGTGGCATCGGGTTAAGTATCGTAAGAGCGTTGATCAGCGAAGGCGCCAGTATCGCGATATTCGACCTGAATATTGACGAAGTATTGCTTTGTGAACTGAGAAGCAGGTGCTCAAGGCGCGAGCAGCGAGTCGAACCCTACGTTGTCGATATCACCAATCCGCTGGCAGTTGACAGCGCTATGGACAGTGCAGTCAAGACCCTGGGACGGCCGGATTTCGCCTTCAACTCGGCAGGTATCTTGCGCACCGGTGTCTTTACAGAATTACCTTATGAGACCTTCGAACTGGTCATACGCATCAACCTACTCGGCAGCCGCAATTTCGCCTCCGCAGCCCTGAAACAAATGGAAGCCGGTGGCCACCTGGCCCTCGTGTCTTCGCTGTCCGGATTTGTCGGATCGTACTCACAAGCGGCTTACGCGGCCTCCAAATTCGGAGTGGTTGGTCTGGCCGAAGTGCTTCGGGTGGAGCAGAAGCTTCAGGGGATCGATGTGTCTGTCGTTTGCCCTGGTGAAATTGAAACGCCGCTGCTTGCCTACGAGCGCCGGCACGGCAGCCCGATAACGGAGTCGATGAACGCGTTCGCAGGCGTCATGCCGGTAGATTTAGCGGTTGCCGGTATCCTTGATGGCTTGAAAGCACGCCAGTGGATCATCACGCCTGGATTTAAGGCAAAGCTCACCCGAGCCATGTCTCGGAAAGCCACATCGCTATTCCACTGGCTCATCGACCAGCGGCTGGCGAAAACAGTTGCCGCCCACCAAGAAAAAAGAGCCTAGCTGTCTCGGGGAGACTCAGCACAAAGCTCGCGGCTGTCGTCATTCGACAGCCCGTCTTGATGGGGTGGCCTGCGAGCAATTGCACGGGACGAACCCTACGGCATGCAGGTCATGCCTGACACCAAATAACAAGCATGAACTCAGGAGAGTTACAGATGACCTCTTGCCCCTCGTCCCCCACAAACATCAACAGTGACAAGCCAGCTGATTGCCAAAGCCTGTTTCTTCTGCAGCAGGCCGCTCATCGAAACCAGCTCAACCCCACGCTGGAACAAAGACGCGACGACCTGCGTACGCTGCATCGCATGCTGGTCGAAAACTCCGAGGCTCTGGTCGAAGCGGTGAACCAGGACTATGGCTGCCGCAGCAAGTTCGAGACCCGCATGACCGAGATGTTGACCTGCCAGGACGGCATTCTCGATGCGATCAACGCGCTAAAGAAGTGGATGAAACCCCGCAAGCGTCACCTCGACATGGGCCAGTTTCCGTTAGCCAAGGCTTGGACATTCCCGCAGCCGGTAGGTGTGGTGGGCATCGTCGTACCCTGGAATTTCCCTATTGCCATGGCCATTGCGCCGCTGACCGGGGCTTTCGCGGCGGGTAACCGCTCAATGATCCGCATGTCGCTGAACTCCAGCCACTTGGCGCGGCTGTTCAAGGAAATTTCCCCTAAATACTTTCCGCTCGACAAGCTAGCTTTTTTCACGGCAGACGATTGCGGCGGCAATACTTTCACTTCGCTGCCCTTCGATCACATTTTCTTCACCGGCTCACCAGAGACCGGTAAGTTGGTAATGGCCAATGCTGCAGCAAACCTGACCCCTGTGACACTGGAGCTTGGTGGTAAGTCGCCTTGCGTGGTCGCACCCGATTACCCGATTCGCAAGGCGGTAGAGCGCATTCTCTGGGCCAAAATGCTCAACGCTGGACAAATCTGCACCACCGTCGACTATCTGTTTCTGCCGGAAGGTAAAGTCGACGAGTTTATCCGCGAGGCTCGCACAGTACTCAATCAGCGAGTTCCCAACATAAACAATGGCGACTACTCGGCGATCATTGATCAGTCGTCCTATTTGCGTCTGCAAGGCGTGCTGGCTGATGCACTGAATAAAGGTGCCAAAGTAATTGATCTGTACAGCGGGCCGCAGCCTGATGCAGAGCGGCGCATCATGCCTACTTGCCTGGTGCTTAACATCAATGACGACATGCATATCATGCAGCGCGAAATTTTCGGTCCGCTGCTGCCAATCCTCACCTACAAGACCCGCGAGGAGGTAGTGCAGTATGTCGGTGATCATCCGAGGCCGCTGGCGTTCTATCTCTATAGCGACGACCGCGCCCTACGCGACTACTACCTGCACAACACCATCTCGGGCGGTGTCGGCATCAATGAAGCGGTAGCTCACGTTGGTGTACACGATCTGCCCTTCGGTGGGACAGGCAATAGCGGCATGGGTCACTACCATGGCTACGAGGGGTTCCTCACATTCTCCAAATTGCGTCCAGTTTTCCAGCAGGGACCGATACGCGGCATAGACATGCTGCAACCACCTTATGCAGGTTGGCCCAACAGAATTCTCAACCTCATGCTGCGGCTCAAGAGCTGACACAGATCTGAAACTGTTCGCTCGTAGCATCGTGCCTGCAGTAAGGCCTAATGCTCTCGGATAAAGAGTTCAAGCAGTTCTGCAGTCTTCTTCATGGGTTGGTCATTATCAGCATGAGCGATGCTAAAAATCCGCTGGTCAGCAGCCGCTTGGCCAAACGCATCCACCAACACAGTCCGCGTAGCTACGACGCGTGTTTCCATCTGCTGATGCGCGAGCAACACGGAGCTGCAGGTTGCATAGGCCGCCGGGAATGCCCACCAGAACGAGGGTAGCCCACGCCTTCGTTTGGGGCATTTCGGTTCTATCCTGGTGCAAGTTATGACCGCCTGGTCAGCCCCGACAAGAGGATTACCAATACACCGGAGGGGCCTGTTACACGACCAGAGGTATCTCCAGGTAATCTGCTCATGACACATATCCGCACCCAAGTTTTTTGGCTCGTGCTTTGCAGAGATGCTGAACAAAGCAGTCAACGCTGACTGCACTCTCACGACAAAGGCGCCGTGTAGTCCCCGTTTAACGGAGGGCCACAGGCGCCTTTTTTATTCTCGGACCAAAACGGCTTCACAACTAATTGGGTTGCTTTCAACAGCGCCCTACGGGCTCCAGATACAAGGATGACGAACAAAACCATTCGGCGTGTTTGTCCATACTGCAGCGTAGGCTGTGGGGCTTCATGAAGGTTGCCGACAATCGAGCCATCAAGGTTTCCGGAGGCAAAACTGACCCCACGGACTTCGGCTGGATCGTGACGAATGGAGAACGCATGCCCACGCCACGGGCGTGGCCACGACGCCTTCACCGACTTGGAGACGAGCATGAATGAGGATCTTCCCTCCCCCGTCCAGTTGAGTGGCATAGTCCCCGCCGGGCCTGCCACAGACAGCGCTTGGCTCTACCGCGACGCGTTCGAGAACAGCACAGATTGCCTGGCCTTGTACGACCTTTGCGAAGATGGCCGCCTGCGTTTCGCTGAAGCCAACCCGGCCTGGGCATGGCTGCTAGGACGGCCTAGAAACGAGCTGCTCGGCCGTAGTCTGGAGGAGCTACTACCGACGGAAATCGCCAGAAAGATAACCGCCGACGGCCACTCTTGCGTCGCTACTGAAGCCCCGGTCAACGGTGAGGGCAAGTTTAACCTGCCCATTGGTCGTCGCCATTTCCTGCATAGCCTGATACCCCTGCACAACTCTGCCGGAAGCACCAAGCGCTTCCTCCATATCGTCCGCGACATTACCGCGAGTAAGCGCTACGAGCTGCAGCTGCATAGCGACAAGCAGGCATTCCGTACGTTGGCGGAACACACCCCGGACACCATCGTGCGCTACGACCGCAACTGCCTGCGGATTTATGCCAATCCTGCATTCGCGCGTTTGGCCGGCCTACCCGTGGCGGCTTTACTCGGTAAGAAACCCAGTCACTACTCCAACCACCCCGAACTACGTGCCTATGAGGCTACGCTGCTGGGGGTAGTGCATAGCGGCCAGGCCCGCGAGCACATACTGACCTGGCAGAACCCCAGCGGTCGACTGTACATCAGCCACATCCACTTCGTGCCAGAGCGCACTGCCGACGGAGAGGTGGCCACTGTGCTCGCGGTGGGCCGCGACATCACCGAACAGCGTCAGTCCAAAGAAGCACTCCAGATCAGGGAGCAGGAGTTCCGCACTCTGGTGGAAAATTCGCCGGACGTCATCATCCGCTTCAATCACGAAGGCCAGCGCATCTACTGCAATCCCGCCTATGAGAGGTTGTTCGACATTCAGCCCCATGAGGTCATTGGCACGACTATGCCGCAAAGAAGCCATCTGTCGAAGAAGTTGGCTGACCGCGTCCATGAGGAGGTCCTGGATATCCTGCGCAAAGGCATACCAACCACCATCGAAATCAGCTGGACGAAAGCCAACGGCGAGGAAGTCTCTCAGCATGTGCGCGGGGTTCCCGAATTCGATCAGCACGGCCAGGCCATCGGTGTGTTGGCCATCGCCCGCGACATTTCTGGTCTGAAGACAGCCGAACGGCGCCTGGAAGAGGCAGAGGCAATGGCCCATCTTGGCCATTTGCGAATGGACTTCCGGCTCAACAAGCTGACCCTCTCGGCTGAGTTCTGTCGGCTGTTCGGCAAACCCCGTAGCTGGTCGCCGCGGCTGGAAGAAGTCATCTCCATACTCGCACCCGAAGAGCGCAGCCAGATTATCGAACGAACCAGGTGGGCCTACGCCAACCGCATCGAGGAGCTGGAGCTGGATTACTGCATCGACAGCGGCCAGCGCCGGTTACACCTGCATTCCTATCTTCACATCGAATACAGCGAGGACGGCACCCCCCTGCAACTGCTAGGAACCGCCCAGGACGTCAGCGAACTTAGGGTCTACCAACAACGACTGCACTCTTTGGCATTCTACGACACGCTCACCGGGCTGCCCAATCGCGAGCTGTTCAATGACCGCCTGCATCAGGCGCTCGCCCAAGCTGATCGCCACGGCGGCCAACTCGCCGTGATGATTCTCGACCTCGACAACTTTAAGATGGTAAACGACACCCTCGGCCACAGTGCCGGAGACGAACTGCTGCGGGAAACCGCCAAGCGCCTGCAAAGCTCTGTGCGCAACAGCGATACGGTCGCCCGCCTTGGTGGCGACGAGTTCGCCTTGATCCTCTCCGGGCCAGCGAGCGATGCCGACCTCGGCGAGATCAGCTGCAAGCTGCTCCAGGCGATTAGTGGAGCCTACTGGATCAAGGGCCGCGAACTCTTCGTGTCTGGAAGTATCGGCATAGCCCGCTATCCAAGCGACGGCGAGAACATCACCGAGCTGCAGCAATATGCCGACTCGGCCATGTACCACGCCAAGGAGCAAGGGCGGAATAACTTCCAGTTCTATTTGCCACAGTTCACCCAACAGACCACCGATCGCCTGGCACTGACCGCCAGCCTGCGTCATGCACAGCACAACGGCGAGCTGGAGCTGTACTACCAACCGCAGATCGACCTCTCAAACGGACGGCTGATCGGCGCCGAGGCACTGCTGCGCTGGAACCACCCGCAGCAAGGACTGGTGACTCCTGACAGATTCATCCCAATCGCTGAGGAAACCGGACTGATTATCGGCATCGGCGAGTGGGTTCTTCACAGCGCCTGCCGCAGTGCTGCAGCGTGGAACCGCGATGCTCAGGACACGCTGAAGGTCGCCGTCAACCTCTCGCCGCGGCAGTTCAAAATGAACGATCTGCCCGCTTCGCTCCGCACCATCCTGCAAGCCACCGGCTGCGCGCCGGACTGGTTGGAGCTTGAGATCACCGAAGGGCTGCTGCTGGACAACAGCATCACCGTGCGTGAGAGCCTAGAACAGCTGCGTGCTATGGGGCTCTCCATCGCCATCGATGATTTCGGCACTGGCTATTCGGCTCTCGGTTATCTGAAGCGCTTTCCAGTGGAAACCCTGAAGATCGACCGCTCCTTTATTAGCGATATCGACCACAACTCCGACAGTGCCGAACTGGTCAAGGCGATCATATCCATGGCTCACAGCCTGCGCCTGAAACTGGTGGCCGAAGGAGTCGAAGAGTCATCCCAGGAGGTCATTCTGAAAAACTATGGTTGCCACAACGCACAGGGCTACCTGTATGGAAAGCCTATGCCGCAGAAGGCATTTGAGCATCTGTTGCTCACTAAAAGCATAGGCCGGGGATGTCTACCGGAGCAGGGATAGTCCAATCTAGACTCCGTTACCTCGCAGCCGACTTATCTCCCAGGACACACCACTATTGTGCACGATCGCGGAAATCTGCTGCCCGAGGCGTTGTTCAATGATGGGCTTCCACGGCACTAGACTGAATCCCTTGCCATCGTCGAGCACAGCGTAGCGCCCGCTGGCGAGCGTGACGCTGCGCCGGTAGATGCCGGCCACGTGCTGCCCGTCTTCCACAGGCCGATGCTCCAACCCGGTTTCGACGGCGATGTCCTGAGCGGTCCGGGCCAGCTCCCGGCTACGCAGCGTCGCCAGTAGGTTGCGCGCCAGGATCACGCGTTGACCTTTCCTCTCGGCCAGCCCCTGCTCTACCAGGAAGTCGGCACGCTGTTGCATGGCCTGCCTCACCTCACCGCCAAATCCGAGGTCGCCCAGCCCCCTCCCTCTCCCTCTCCCACCACCGATTAGTTGCTGGTCGAGCCAAGTAGCACCGATCACGCGGACCTGGCGCTCAATCGGAAAGTGCGACTTCAGCTCCACCACCGTGCTGCCCAGGCGCTGCGAATCGTACTGGCGACCACGCTCGGGCAAGTCCTCGGGCACTTTCCATAGTCCTTCAGCCACACGCTCCACGATCCTGGCCCGGCGCAGAGCCTCCAGCCGTCGAACATGGGCCGCAACGACTTCCTGCGGATCGCGGTCGCTCTTCTGTCCTTGGGCGATTGCGAGGTGGTGGTCGACGCGGTAAATCCCATCGCTTGCCAGCGCGACGATGGCACGGTCGGCCGCGCGTATCTCGGCCGAGCCGCGCACCTCCACCACCGATCCTGCGGGGTAGTTCGCCAGCTCGGCGCGGGCAGTAAGCGCAACGTAGTGAGCCTTGCCATCGACCCCATCGATGACCAGATAAGCCCGGTCACGTAGCTCGTCGGCCATCCCCTTGGCGGCCACCCGGCCGATAACAGCGCGCCCCTCCTCCCCCGGCTCGAACACAGCCAAATCTCGCGGCTGGCCGCTCATGGCACGCTGCATGGTGCGGATGATGTCGCCCCTCTCGCCCAGCGCACGCAAGGCCTTCTCCGCATCGTCCTGAACGGTCCAGATTCCGGGCCTAACTTCGTCGGCCAAGCCCATACGCTGCAAGCGCTGCAGGCGGCCGATCAGCAACAGGCGCTGGCGCTGCAGCCGCGACTCGTTGAAGCGTTCGATCTGCAGCACCCCATTACCATCGACTTCGCGTCGCAATGTACGATCCAGGCTCGTCCAGCGCTCCTGTTCTACCTCGCTCCGCAGCGCCTGCTGGATCTCCAGTTCGGTGCGCGGCCCTAACCATTCGGTGGCGATTTCGGCAGCCCGGTTGCGGAAGCCATGGGCGATGTAGTCACCGGCGATGATGAGATCCTTACCGGTGTCGTCGCGCCCGCGCACGACGAGGTGGGTGTGCGGGTTATCGGTGTTCCAGTGATCCACCGCCACCCAGTCCAGGCGCGTGCCCAGGTCGGCCTCCATGCGCCCCATCAACTGCCGAGTGAAGGTGCGCAGGTCATCCAGTTCGGCGCCGTCCTCCGGCGCGACGATGAAGCGGAAATGATGTCGATCGTCGGCGCAACGTTCTTTGAAGGCAACGAGGTCGGCTTCGTCCGTCTGCGGCCCGTAGGCTTGGCCCGGTTGGCCATCGCGACCGGCACCGTCGCGTTCGATGTAGCGCAGGTGCTTGGCCAGCGATTGCGGACTGGCCTGGCGCTGGTTAACCAGCAGAGTCTTGATGGTCACTCGCCGCGAAAACGGCGTGAGCGAAGAGCCCGCGAAGCGCGCCGCCGTGTGCCCTCGCCCCAGCCGCGAGCCGGGTCGTTGGCCGGTATGCTGCCCATTGCTGCCAAACAGCGCCGGACGACGCACAGCCGATTTTCCACCCGCCTTGCCGACCTGTTTGAGCACCTTGGAAACGAAACCCTTGTCGCGATTCTTTGGCGCGCTGGGGCGCACGCGGAAGTCGTCACGCTCATCGGTCATGACTGTCTCCTCAGGAAGCCTGGGCGCAGCCTGGCGTACAAAGCACGCGGGCATGCCAGGCTCGGCGCGCGTTGCACACAGTACACGGCACGGCGACGAAGCCGCGCCGTGCCGCTCCTCCCCCACGTGCAGACTGGCTTTATGGGCGAGCAGGTGCCGCCCCCTTTTGTCTTGCCTTCCGCTTTTGTCTGTCGATTGCGCTCCAGGTCTCGACGGCCCGGCGGTGCGGCGCTACTCACAGGCCGCCCACCGGGGGATGCGATAATGACCATCAGCCGCGCGCGTTCGTAGCACGACACCAGCACGTTGGAAGGCTGCGCCAGAGGGGGCACGCCTACATCCACACTGCAGGTACAACGCCGCGACGACAGCCCACAGAACGGCACGCCAGAGAGCGTGACGACGTGCAGCGAGTCGGCGCCCATCACTGGCTTGCCTCCAGCCAGAGTGGATACGCAACGCCGAGCACGGCAGATGCGCCAACCGGCCCGAAATAGCGGCTGTCGAACGAAGCCTGATTGGTCGTACTCAACAGGAACAGCTCACCTGGACGGAGTCGGCGGCAGCCCGACCAAGCCCGCAATGGTCGACCCAGTTGATCGGTACGCAACACGGCGGCCACAGGCACGCCGTCGATGCGCACGATCCGGTCAACGACGCACACCTCCTGCGGTGTCACCGCGCCCACACGTTTGAGCAGCGGAATGTGCATTGGCAGGTAGCCGCGCTGCTCAGCAAACGCGGCGACGACGCCCGGCAGCCTGATCAGCACGATGCGGCCATCCTGCGTCGGGTCGGTTCTCAGTCCTGGCGGATCGACGCGATACCAGCCAAGCGGGACGCTGTCCGACGCGTTGTAGACGACGCGAATATCAGGTGGCACGAAAGACGCCCAGGCGAGCGCAGCAAGGCCGCAGGCGCAAAGCGTCGCCAACACGAGACGGGCGCGCAGTTGCGAACGAGGATGCAGGGCTGTGTAGAGAGTCACGGCAGCGCCCTCCTCGTCAGCCAAGCCGCGTGCTGCTCGAACGTGTACGTAGGCAGCGGCAGGTGCGCGGCAAGCCGGTTGTTCAGCGTGCGCCAGTACGCGGGCGATACATCGGCCGGCGCGATGCCGAGCACCTCGATGGTGTCGATTTGCGCCAGCACGGCGCGCACGGCAAGTTCACCCTCAGCGTGCAACAACAGAAGCGCACCAGGCTGCACGCCAGGAATGCGCTGTGCCGCATCCAGCGGTGTGCTGGCCTGCATCACCATCAGTTGCCAACGGATCGTGCCGTAGTCGTTGGCCTGCCAGCGGATGCGGCATAAGACAGCCCCCGGCAGGAACACCGCGACACGTCGCCAATGGTCCAGCCGTGTGATGCGCGCCGGCTCGCCAAAGCGCAGGTAGAGCTTGATGCGCTGCTCCACGTAGGCGAGCGACACGCGGGTCAGCAGCGCAGCGTCGGCCTGCCCGGCGAGCACTGCAAACGGTGGCAGATGTGCAGGCATGGACACCGATGGCTGGACGTTCATGGCGACTTCTCCGGGAACTCGCGCTCCAGCAGTGCACGCAGCAGATCGGCGACCGTCACCCCCTGGGTGAACGCCGAGACCTTGATGCGGGCGCGCATGGCCGGTGTGATGTCGAGGGTCAGACGCGCGGTGTAGAGATCGCCCTTCTGCAAATCTCCAGCATCGCCCTGGCGAACCCACGCCTCGGCATGCGGATTCGTCGGTGGGCGCACGCCGATGGCCGTACGCTGGCCACGCTCGCGGCTCATGTCGTCCACCGCAGCAGCTCGTCTACCAGCGCGGCGATCTCACGCGCGGCGGCGCTGTCCGGTGCCGTCTCGCGAGCGAGCCGACCGGCAGCCACGCTGTCGGCAAAGACGATGCGTTGCCGCACCTCGGCGCACAGCGCCGGCAGCGGCTGCTCGGCCAGGGCCTGGCGCGCCTCGCGGCCGATAATGGTGGTACTGACACGCCGATTGATGACGAAGGCCGCCGCTAGCTGCGGACGGAATACCTGCGCCTCGCGGATCAGCGCGACCATCTCGGCGCTGGCCCACAGGTCGTAGGGACTGGGCTGCACGGGGACAATCACGCGCTCGGCCGCCAGCAGCGCGGAGCGCGCCAGAGCGGCGATACGCGGTGGCCCGTCGATGATCACATGATCGGCGCGGCGGGCCAGCTCAGGCGCTTCCTGGTGCAGGGTTTCGCGGGCAAGGCCCACTGCACTGAATAGCCTGGGCAAGCCCTGCTGGGCGCGCCGCTGCGTCCAGTCCAGCGATGAACCTTGCGGGTCGGCATCCAGCAGGATGACGTGCGCACCGCGCAGTGCGAGCTCACCCGCGATGTGGGTGGCGAGCGTGGTCTTGCCGACCCCGCCTTTCTGGTTGAGCAAGGCAATGATCATGGCGCGACCCGCCCTGCTGGAAAGCCGATGAGGTCGTGCCGTTTCGAGGTTGTCCACCGAAACGGCTCGCCTCTACAAAAAGTTAAAGCTTTTAGGTTAGAGAAGTTAAGGGCGGCTGCAGCCCTTACTGTCTCTGGCCTGCAGAGGATTTCGTACGCCTGATGGCACGATAGGGACACGCCCGATAGCACGATACCCCGCACGCCTGATAGCACGAGTCCGTCCACAGGTTTTACCTCAACAATCCCCGTGCCGTGGACGACACGGGCCGGAACGTCAGCAACTCCACGCTGGCCTCTGGAATGCGCTCGATGCCGAGCGCGTAGCCGGGCAGCGACTGCCGCGCCACCAAGGCGCGCAGGTCGCAGGCGAAGTCGCAGAACCTCGCCGTGCTGCCCGACTTGCGGTGCAGGTGCCGGAAGTCGAACTGCCAGCCGTCCGCCTGCTTGCCGCCATGCTTGCGCACCAGGCGGTACAACCAACGCTCTATGCCACCCGTGAGCCGGAAGTACGCCGGGTCGATGGTCAGCACCAGGGCGGCATCCAGCACGCCTGCGTAGAACCAGTCCGGCAGGATCAACTCGATGCCCAGCGGCGTGCCGCGGGCGTCGGCCAGTTCCTTCCACTCGTTGACCCAGGAGAAACGATGCAGGCGCCGCCCGGTCGTCTCGCGAATCGACGTGGCTACCGTGGTCGACTGCAGGCGATCCAGGGCAGCCTTGAGGCGCTGGTAGTCTCGCAGCGATACCCCGCGCCCGATGAAGCGCAGGATCTCGTACGGCGTGGCACGCATCAGACGCGACGGATGCAAGCCCGCGTCGCGCGCCTCGACGATCTGGCTGGCCGCCCAGATCAGCACATCGGCATCCCAGATCGTGGCAATGCCATGTTCCTGTGTTCCTTCCACGCGCACCGTTACCCCAGCGGTGCGAAAGTCGATCGGCGTCGTGCGCCGTGACTTGGCCAACGAGAAGAAGGGATAGGCCATCAGGTCCTGGCTGTCGCGTGGCGCCATGTCGCCCGGCAAGGCGCGGAACAGATCGAGTTGCTCCCGTTCTGACGTAGGCCTGGACATGACATTGGCCCCCGGCGAGCCGCTGACTAGCGCGCACGGCTGTCGGCCGAGTGCTGCTCGGCGTACTCGGGATCAGAGGTGGCCTCGAAGCTGTGTTGGTCAGCCCAGGTGTCGAGGTCGGCGACGGCGTACATGACGCGCCGGCCGAACTTGCGAAAGCGCGGGCCGCCGCCGATCACCCGCTGCTTCTCCAGCGTGCGCGGCGACAGGCGCAGGTAGGCGGCGGCCTCGTCGTTGGTCAGGTAGCGCTGCGGCTGGACAGCGGCAGCGGGCTGCAGGGGCTTGGCGTGGGCGGCGGCAGGCCGCAGAGGAGCGGGTCGCATGGGGTGAGCCTCCATCGTTCAGGACAGCCCGACCACACCAGCGCAGCCGGGTGGAGGCAGTCTCAGAAAGCCTGGGAGGCCTGCTCAGGGTCGTTTTGCGGACGGATCAGAACGACCCTTCCCCTCCCCGTCGAGCTGTGCCAGGCGCCGATAGCCGCCGAGCATCAGCGTCCGACCACGCCGCACCAGGCGGCGCACTCTAGAGCGCAGGCCACCATCGGCGTGCCAGCCACCAGTCGCCATGGCCTGGCCGAACAACCCCACAGCCACCTCGCGCAAGGATGCTCCAGCCAGCGTAGCGTCAAGCGCCTGGAGGGTATGCAGCTCAAGTAAGGCAGAAGAGCTCGGCCGACATCGAAACGCCGCGAGCGGGATCGCATCGGTGGAAACAGCAAGCTTGTCCAGCGCGACCGCGAGGGCGCAGTAACGTGCACAGGGTTTCGCGCAGGCTCGGATGGCATGGACGTAGGCCATGCCATCCGACAGACCGGACGCAATGGTCAGCCGCAGGCAGCAGCCTGGCCAGCGCGTCGTCAGCAGCAAACGGCGACCGTCATGAACCAGACATTTCATCCCAGGAATGCGCCAGAAATCGAACACAACGGAGTCAGGCATGGGGTCGACATCGGGATAAAGCTGAATCAGCTCCAGAGGATCGGGGAACCAAACTGGATGCGCGTCGCGCGCGTCCAGGCCCGGGTCTTCCAGCAGACGCACCCCCCAGCGTTGAGCCGCCTCGGGTCGTCTGCGGCGATCCAACCAGTCGCGGCGGTACTCCGGGTTCCTGCGCAGGTACTCCCAAGCCAGGGCGAGATCATCCAGGTGCAGGACGTAGAGGTAGGCAGCGGCGGGATACCACTGCTCGGCGTCGCGATCAGCCATGAGGCAACCTCCCTTTGCACGGGGCTGTCGCCATCAGCTCGCAACGTAGATCAAGGTCTGCTCCGCATCATGAGGAAAGATGCCAGTGACAGCATCAAGACCAATTGACTCCGACCCATTGCACGCATCGTCCGAATGCGACAGCGCCGCCACCCATCAATGGCGCGGCGTCAGGCTTATCCTGCAACCTTGAGCGGTAGCCATCATGACCAATTCGGTCTCGCTTACGCCGGCTGAGTGCAACAGTACGGATTGAGACCGGCTCGGTCAGAACTCGGATCAGGCTGATCACAGTGCACACCTGAACGACCTGTGCGAGGCGGTCGACTTGTTCAGTCCATGATCGAGCCATTGAGCTGCGCCAGCCGCGTGTACTCCGACAGCGTGCGCGCCGCCCGGAAATACAGATCGCGCATGATCGGGCGCTTGAGCGGCCCGACAATGGACGCCAGCTCGGAGAGTTTCACGGTACCCAAGACGGGCATGCCGATGCCTATGTCGCACAGACCATAGGCCGTGTCCTCGTCCACCGGGTCGAGCGAGACCAGCAGCCAGGTCGCATGTGCATCGGGGGTGAACAGGCGCACCACCGGCAACGGGTCGATGGTCTGATCAGCCGCCCGGGCGCGACCGTTCGCGAGCAACTGCCCGTGCTCCGCCTCGGTGATGAGCAACTGGGGCATGGTCACGCCTGCTCCGTGCTTAGAGGTACCGAGGTACCCATGCGTTTTTGCACAGATCCGCCAATCCGCTGATGTGTATTTGTGCCTTTCCCCAAAGGCACGAACACGCATGCCAACGAAACCGTAAAAGCGCCAAGGCGTGTAATCGGCATTACGCAAACCAGGAAAGACACGGAGGCACCTCCGCGGTTCTGATGAAATCCGCCAGTACGGGTTTCCGTAGAAGCACAAAAGCATCGGCAATCAAGCCAATGAGTTAAACATAACGTGGTTTTGATTCTCTCTCGCCCCGACGCTTCTGTCCATGCAGAAGCGATCCGTCCAGCCCGGCCGCCCGGTCGGCTCCACCACCTTCGATGCCGAGCTGGCACAAGCTTTCGGTACGGCAGTGCGTGCACTGCGAACGGAGCGCGGCATCGCGCAGGAGTCGCTGGCGAACCTGGCCGGCATCGAGCGCTCGCACATGGGCAAGGTCGAGCGCGGCGAGCACATGCCCACGCTGGCGATCATCTTCAAGATCGCCAGCGCGCTCGATTGCAGTACGGCGGCGCTGATGGCGGCGACGGAAAGCCAGCTAGCAGCGTCTAGGGCATAGCCCTGCAACAGCGCCCCGCCGCAATGGGCGGGGCATCGAGGTGGGCAGTCAGGCCACCGACTTGCTGCGCGACCAGATCAGGTTGTGCGCACCGTCCTCTTCCTCGATCAGCCGAGCGTAGATCGTCGCCGGGAACGAAGGATCGTCGAGGGTCACGGACAGGTAGGGCCGCTCGGCCTGGCTGACCTTCTTCCAGGCTGCACCGATGTCGTAGCCGCCGGCCGCCTGGATGCGATAGTCGGGGGCGTTCTCGCTGCTCCTGTCGTTGGGGACGAACTTGACCTTGACGTTAAGCGTCAGGGTGCGAACGGTGCCGGTGAAGCCGTCGTTCTGAGCGGTGAAGGTGCCGATGTTGGCCATGATGATTCTCCTTGCGGGGTAACCAAGGTCGCGCCCATCGCGTCCTTGTTGTGATCCGGCAGGCGGAGGACGGGCTGGCCGCACCGCGCAGCGGCCGCAACAGCGTGGAGGACCGGGAGGCGCACAGAATTTGTGGGCGAGGAATTCGCGCAGCGGAGGGGAAATTGTTTGCGCCGGACGGTTGCGACCATAAAGCCCGAGGCGCAGCCGGGCCACCGCCAGGATTCACGACAAGCCAAGGACGCAACGGGCCGAACTCCCCCGGAAGGAGACAGGGCCAACTCGGTCTCCGCGTATGATGGTTTCACCGGCCTGCACTCTGACGCGGGCAAGGCCAACCCCAACGATGGGCGAGAACGCCCTGCCGCGCCCTGCGGCAGCAGGCTTGAGGTGTGAACTGGAAGCATCATGGCGTGGCCGTGCGGCATGGCCGTGGCCCGCCCTTCGTGACTTGGAACAACAAGCCGTCAGCGTCGAGGAGGAGGACGGTGCGCACAACCTGTCGCAGCAAGCCTGGGCGTAGCCCGCCCCTTGCGGCGGAGTACCATCGAAAGGCCCGCATCAGCGGGCACCGATGCCGTAGCGCGCCAGGTACTGGCGTGCTGCCCCCCCGAAGTTCAGGCCGCCAATCCTTTCGCGGCAAAACATGGCTGTCGTAGAATGCATCAGCCCCCTGCTCCATGAGACGCCTGTGAACCTCACTGACGCGACGATAGCGCTACTGCTCACGGCCAAGATTCATGGCACAGATGCAGCTGTGCACGCCACCGCCAAGCGTTGTTCGCAGCGCCTCTCCCGTAGCAAACGCGACCTCATGTTTACAGTCATGAACAGCCGTGAGCCGCTGAAACTCGTCGAGCACATCGCCCAGCACCTCGATCTGGATTAGCGCCCAGCCATCAAGCGACGGATGGTCTGGAGCTGTTGTCAGCGGTTGGAGAAAACCGGGGGCGGCAGAAGGCGACCCTAGGCGATCCCCCAGCCAGCCAACGTATCTGCTTATCGAGGAAAACTCCCCCCACGAAAAAACGCCCCGGCATCCTTGCCGGGTGCTGAGTACATCAAGCAGCCAGGGTATGACCAGGCACCGCCTCCTCGACATCTTTCAGCTCCAGCTCATCCGGTACAGCCTCGACTACCTCCAACTCGGCACCCTGCCCTGCCGTGAACACGGCCGGCATCCAGCCGGTGCCTTCAACCAGCCGTTCGGCTTCGCTGGCGATGTCGGTCTTCTTGAGCTTGGCCAACTGGTTGACGTGCTTCGGCGCGAACTCGCCCACAGCTTCCAGAATCGCCGCCTTGGCGATGTGCTTGAAGTAGCCCTCGGCGGTCGGCTTCCACCATGCGGCCATGTCCAACCCCACGGCCTGTGCCAGCTCAGTTCCGGGCTGGTGCAGGGCAACACGGGGCGTGACCACATCAACAGTCACCGCCACACACACCGCGAGCAGCCGCACCAGCTCGTCCTGGTGCATCGCCAGCAGCGCGGCGAACAGCTCGCCGCTTTCCTGCGGCAGCTTCTCGCCCCAGGCCTGGCGCAGCTCATGCAGCGCCACGACGGCAGGCGACTCCGGCCAGTCCGGGGCCAGATCGTCGAGCCGATCCCGCACGGTCAGGCGTACACCAAGCGGCATGCCGTCACGGCTCGGCCCAGACTGCAGGACGGTTTTCACCATGCCATGCACCAGCGCCGCCAGCGCAACCTGCGGATGCCGGGCCACTTCGATCTGCAGCGCCGCCGTGCGATGGGCGCTCAAGCGTTGCGCCAACCGATCGGATAGGTTCGCAGTTTTGGGCGGCTGAGCGACCTCGGCGGTAGAGTCGCTCACGCCTTCGCTGCCACCCTGCCCCTGGCGCAACCGCTCCAGGGTATGCAGCGCATTGGCCTCGGCCTCGCGCAGCAGCCCGCGATGGATCACGGCCTCACCGCTGCGGTCGGTAGTAACCACGGCGCCGGCCACGCTGAGTACTTCCGGGGCGTAGCCGTGCAAGGACTCACCCAGCGCATGCAGCTCGGCGGCCATCTGCTCGCGCCGTCGCTCCAGAGCTGGCACCTTGTGTTCGTCGTCAGCGTCATAGGCCTCCTCCAGCTCGGCATCAACCTGTTCCAGCCGGGCCTGCAGCGAGGCGATGCGGCGCGCCTCTCGGGCAGACGGCTCTCGGCGAGTACGCGGCGCGCTCTGGAAGGCCTGCCGATCCGCATAGCTGAACTGCGGCACCGCCTCCACCCAAGCCCAGCCCTCGGCTCGCACGTTCTCGGCCAGCGCCTCCAGCTTGCTGCGCACCAATGTTTCCAACAGCGTGGCATCGGTCAGGTAAGTGCCGCTGTCGTCGTCGGCGAACAGGTCGCGGCGGATGCCCCCACCCGCCGCCGTGTAGGTCTCCAGGCCGACGAAGCCCACCAGCGGATGACGCACATCGACTTCCCGTTCCGTCAGGCGCGCCCGCAACGCCGACGCGCCGCGCTGCCAGTCCGGCGCGCCATAGAATGCGACCTCCTGCGCGGCGTGGTCGTCGGTAATGGTCAGGGCCATCAACTGCTCCAGGGTGACGCTGCCGGCCCGGTAATCCGCCATCAGGCGCGGCGAGACGTTCGCCAGCCGCAAGCGGCGCTGCACCACCAGCGGGGTCACGCCGAAATCGGCGGCGATGTCCTCGACGGGGCGACCTTCCTTGACCAGTGCAGCAAAGGCCTCGAACTGGTCGGCCGGGTGCATCTGCTCGCGCAGCAAATTTTCCGCGAGACTGACGGTGCGAGCCGAAGCGTCAGACACCAGCAGGCATGGCACCTCGAAATCGGCGGCCAGGCGTTTCTTCTTCGCCAGCAGCTTCAAGGCGGTCAGGCGGCGGTCGCCGGCGACCACCTCGTAATGCTCGCCATCGACGGCGAGGATGACGACAAGGTTTTGCAGCAGGCCGATGCGGGAAATGCTCGCGGCCAGCTCGTCGATGGACAGGCGCGGTGTGGTGCGCGCATTGCGCTTGGAGCGGCGCGGCAGCAACTGCGCCAGCGACAGCAACAGCAGGTTCTTGGCCGGGTCGGCCACTGGCAGGGCGGGCACGCTGGCAGCTTCGGTGGGGATGATTGCGTTCATGGTGGTAGCTCCATTCAAGGGATAACGACTGCGGTTGAAATGGAGGGGCCGACTGCCTGACAGCCCCTCCGGGTGGGGTTCAGGCTTTCAGTTGGCGCAGCCCATCGGCCAGCAGCCATAGGGCGCGATTGAGGCGCAGGTCCTGGTCGATGCCCTGTACGGGACGAGTACGCTGGCGGCGTCCGCTACCGCCGCGCCCAACCAAACCGCCGCGAATGAGGTTTTCCTGGGTGCGGTTAAATACGCTCCACAGGTCGGCGCGGTTGTCGTCGGCACGGCGGGCGGTCAGCACCTGCGGTTCGGTGATCGGTGCCGGTTTGTCTGGGTCGTCGTATTTGAGGGCGAGCGCGGCACGGGCGAAAACTTCAGCCTCGCCACCGTCTAGGGTGACGGCGCGCATGGCCTCACGGGACGACTGCGCTTGCTCGAAACCATGTAGCACCTCGTAGGCACCCTCTATCACCTGGGCGGCCACGTCGCCCTTGTGCGGCACACGCACGTCCGCCACGGTGTCGCCGCAAACCAGGCCGTTCTGGCAGACGAAGCGGAACATGCCGGCCAGCATCTGGTAGCTGCTGGTGCCATCGTGCGAGTTCAGCAGGATTATTTCGTTAGCTTCGCCTCGGGCGTCGATCTGGCTGGCGTGACGCAGGCGAATCATGTGTTTGGTGAAGTCGCGCCGGTCGTCCCGGCGCACCCGGGTCTGGCACACCATGAAGGGCTCGAAACCTTCGCCGCGCAGCTCTTGCAGCACGGTCACGGTCGGAATGTAGCTGTAGCGTTCGGAGCGGCTTTCGTGCGGCGCCTCGGCAAAGATGGAAGGCACCACGGCGCGAATCTGCTCATCCGACAAAGGGGATGCCGAGCGCAGCACCGGGGAGTGGTTAGAGAAGCTGGAAGCTAGTTGCATGGTCGTTCTCCTGACGAGGATTGCTGTTCAACCCCCACCGGATTCCTAGATTCGGAGCCCGCTTTCGGCTCTTCCGGTGGGGTCGGCACGAAGACCTGGGCTGGCCTCGTTGCCACCGTCTTTCCTGAGTTCATCGCCCGCGACGGTCAGGAGCGCGCGGCCGGGTGCCGTCAAGGAGGAAAGCGCCGGGAGGGTGCGGCCCGCAGGCGCAGCCGAGGACACGGCCCGGCGCGCCTTGATGGCACACGGCCGCGCGCTACAGTCGCGACAAGGTGATGAAGTCAGGGAAAGGCGGATCGACAGGCAATGGCCGCCGCATGGGCGACGACCCCACGCAAGCGCAGCGCGCAGGCCCGGAGCAGCCGGGCCGAAGGCATCAGCCGAGCACAGCGAGGGAACGATGGAAACCAAAGGGGCGAGACTCGCGCAGCGTGGCTCGGTGCCTAGCACGACAGCGCGCCCGGCCGCAGGCCGGGGATGCCCAAACAGTAGGGACTCGCCCTCCTCGGCGGTGCAGCAAAAAGGGGGCCGTAGCCCCCTGCGGCTAGAGCAGCCCCTGCTCCGCAAATGATGTAGTCGCCTCACCGCCCACGATGATGTGGTCCAGCGTGCGCACCTCCACCAGCGCCAGGGCTTCCTTGAGGCGCTGGGTCAGCACCTTGTCCGCCTGGCTTGGCTCCGGATTTCCGCTCGGATGGTTGTGCGAAAAGATCACCGCTGCTGCGTTGACTCGCAATGCCTCTTTCACCACTTCGCGCGGATACACCGAAGCCTGGTCGATGGTGCCGCGGAACAACTCCACGTACTCAAGCAGCCGATGCTGGCTATCGAGGAACAGCGCCGCGAACACTTCGTGCTCGAAACCGACCAGCTTGGTGCGCAGGAAGTCCTTGACCAACTCCGGCGCGGTGAACAACGCCCCGCGCTGGTATTTCTGGTCGATCGCCTGGCGCGCCACGCTCAGGATCTGATCCACAGACGCCGGCAGGTAGCGCCCCTGCGCGTCACGCACCAGCAGCATGGCATCGAACGAGGAAAAGGAAAGTTGCGACATGATCGTGCTCCGGTTGCTCGGGCGGAATTGCCCGGAACCGGCGCCAGCACGGCGCAGCGCAGCTGTCAGGGGTCAACGACGGCCGCCAGGACGCCAGAGTGCACGCACGCGCAGCCCTTGACGGCGAGAACGCCGTGATACGGTGAAGGGAACAGCAAGACCGCCCCCACTCCACCCATGCCACGGATCGGCAAGCGGAGCGCGCAGGCCTGGAAAGGCCGGAGGCGTAGTGATGGAAACTCTTTGGGACGAAACATCGCGGATGTGCAGCACAACAGCTCGGCCGTCTGATTCATGGCCAGGGTCGCCTTGTTTGCGCAATTGCGTTGATCTGACCAGATAATTGCATTGCCGTTGACCAATCGAATGCATCGTACTTGACCGGCAGAAACCGCCCAATAGCAGTCATCTGCTGCAGATCACCGAAAAGCAGTCGTAAAGGAATAGTCCAGCCTTCCTCATCACTGATAATTGTCTATACAGTCAGCCCGTAAACGCATGTGGTGTGACCTGTTCCCCGATTTCAGTACCACGCTGAACTTAGTAGAGTCTGTTTCCGAGCAGGAGACGATAGTGAAGAAGCATACTTCGTTGAGCTAATACCCACTTGTGGACGCCAGGGGGTATGCGTCTTACTTACTGAGGGCGCATCAGAAGAGGGTTATTGCTGCGGGGCATTTGACAATCCAAGCTCCGTGAAACGTCAATAAACACACAGCAGGGGATATGTTGCCACGAGTAACCCGTCGATTTTACTCTTGGCGCGGTCGATGCCGCGCGGTGGTGTAGCGCACCCGGAAAGACCGGCAATACCGATGGCATGCTTGTGCTAGATACCCTGTTATCTGCAATTACCTTGTCATTCTTAGATCTATCAACGAAAGCAAAAGTGCTGATCGCAATAGCCGCTATCAGGAGTACCGCTCCCCCACCGATCACAGACCACTTGTAAATCCGCTCAGATTTACCCACGGGCTCGGTGACCATTGTTTTGTAGTCATCAGATGATAGAAATCGATACAGCTTCAATTGCCACTGCGTACGCAGAGATCGCTGCACCAAAATAAAGTGCCATCCGGAAAGCGCGATGAGCACCACGTACCCGAATGCGATGACCATGACGACCAGGATGATCCATGGGTTTAATGCCACACTCACGCGAGCGACGATCATCCCAAGCCCAACAGCAAGCGCAGAAGCAACTGCAGCTACCGTTTGCCGAGTGGCATCGGTCGCCTTACCAGTCTCCTCGGTGACAGCCTTGCGTAAGTCTCCCAACGACTTAAGGGTGTCTTTGGTTACCTCGGAAATGGACATTTGGTAAGCGATCTTAGCGCATTCAAATGCAGCTGCGATGTTGTCCCGAAAGTAGCTCACCACCTCTCCGTCTGAGCGTCCCGATCTGGCAATCTCAGTGGAAAGCAGTACATGCTTAATTTCCGCCTCCCTGGAGTTCTCATATACCCAAGAAGTCGGCTCATGCAGCAGATCGAAGTCACCCAGTCCAATGCTGTTGCGGCGCACAGGGTTATCCCCTAAGGCCTCTAGGGTGAGCTTAGGAGGCCCTTTGAAAATGAGTTTGAAATCTATGCTCTCGACTTCATTGGCAATGCACCTGCCCAATGCCTCATAGGCAAATTGCGCCCACAGAATGTGAAAAGGCTCCGACTCATTGAGCTTATGATTTTCAACGAGCAGCCAGTGCTGAACATTGTCAGGCACGACTCGAACGTTCGAGGCTTCCTTGACCAACAGCCGAGGTGCTTTCGTGGATGATGTGGCTATGATGATCAGATCATCGTCCCAGCCGCTCAGCGTGCGGGCTTTGCAATTAATGGGATGCGAAAGCCCCATCACCCGCCAACATGAAGCTGGGTGCCCTTGCCTTAGATGGTCGATCAGCCCGCACTCCGTGAGCAGATATAACGTATCGGCGTTTTTGCGTTCGCCGATGGGTTTGTCGAAAACAATTAGGTAGCCTTCGTCTCCCTCTTCGATCTCATCCGCATCGTATGCGTTAAATGCATGATCAAGTAGCTGATACCGACACCCAATCGCCTCAAGGGCCTTGATGACCTGCTCCGCGGTGCTCGATTTCAGCTCTGATACCGAGACAGTTGCATCACTCTCGCTGATTAGCGCTTGCCCAGTTTTCGCCAGGTCATTTAAGAGGTTGGCCAGGGGGAGTGGCGACAAGACTGTTCTCCTTGATTTGTTTGGTATCAATCACAATCTGTTTTCCCCCTCCAGGCTGATCCACTACACGAACATTCGGATTGTTGTCGATGTCTAGAAAGGTAATGGTGACGCCTTCTACTGTGACAAGCTTTCTCAACGAGGGCTGTCGGAGAACGGTGCGGTCAGGCTTAAATTCCAACTCGTGAAGCTTGCTGTCCTTGACACGCCGACGAGTTTCTCGCTCCAGATGCTTGCGGATCTTGTCATCCTGAGGATCGCCAGCGGCAAAAAGCACGGCTTCAACAATGGCATCCTCATTGACCTTCATCCTTCGACCAAGCGTTGCCTGAGCAGCCTTGAAAGCTTTAGGAACGTCTTCGCCAGGCAAGTCCGCCTTGCAGGCCTTCAACGCTCGCCGAAGGATTTCTCGCGCCTTCCTGCTCAGTTCCTCATTGGAAATAGCCCTATCCACACCCAGGAACTTTGCAAAATAGTCGGCGAGATCAGGCGCTAGTTTCTTCCGATCTTTGGCAGACACTTCAGGCTCTGCCACGCCACCGACAACTCGAACAAGAGCAGTCTTCTGGACAGCCTTGTTGTCATCGATGAGCGCCGTTACGATGCGCCGGAGGGCAGCTTCAGGCTTATCCCCATCCTGCTCTAGGGCCATCCGGTAGTCGTATTTGATGAGACTGTAGATCTTCGTCTGAGAGTCACTCACCGATAGCTCGAACATACACAGGACGCCATCCGCACTACCACCTACGTGCTGCCCATTGAAGTTACGTGCCAGGCTTTGTGCTCCTCGCTCAAAAGTCTCCACCCCTGTAGCTATCGCTTCGATTTCCTTCCGAGTGGTAGAGGTTGTCTTGAAAGAAAAAATCGGGTCGGCCGCAGTCTCCAAAATTTTGGTAAGAAAAAACTCCGAGTGCTCCGGCTTCCGCTCAGGCATGGCATCGAATGCCTTCCCGCCGACTACGTGCAAAATCCATCGTTTGATTTTGACGGAGTCCTGCTCCTGATCCGTGAAAAAGCCCATCGACCCTCCATATCTTCTGTTCAGCGTCAAGCGCAGACATTTCAGCCGGCAGCAACGGCGCGAGTATTAACGAGTGTTCAGACCGGAAATCTGTAGGTTTCTGGACTCCAGTGTAAGGACGACCCCTTACGCCAGATGGGCATAGAGGTTATGGAGATCACATTGGGGTGGCAAGTAGCCATTGCTCGAAATCCTGAGATGAGCCGCCCCGTGTTTCTAGACGCATCCAACTGCCCTTTGGACTACCCCCGCGCCCGTAGACACACCCGGTCTATGCTTCTGGCCGGTTTCTGCCGGTCAAATTTGGAGGGGGCTGCTCAAGTAGGATGCGAACTGGTGGTCAACTGCAATGCAATTGGGTGGTCATGCTAATGCAATTTCGCACCTTGATCGCCGGAAGGGCCTAGACCTGCCCCAAACACGCGCCAGCGCTGCCCCTAGGCATGCCTGAGCGCTTCTTAGACTTCTTTTATGGGGAGTGACGGAGCACTGTTTTGCACCACGAATTTATCTAGGGCCTGGCGTGCTAGATAAACCACGTTCGAGCCGCAAATAAAAAAGCCGACCTTGCAGATGCAAGGACGGCTTCCAAATTGGTGCCCGAGGCCGGACTCGAACCGGCACGCCTTTCGGCGGGGGATTTTCGTCCCACTTCGGCTTTCGCCGCCGCCCTGCAAATCGCAGAACGTTCGTGGGCTGGAGCACGCCTTCACCATAGCCTTGCGGCCGTAGGTGCCCGCCGTCTGCTCTCTACACCTTCCCAAGCAAGGCTTGGGCTTGGCTCGGCGTTGGCTCGGACACCGAAGCATCCAGGGCTTTCGCCGAATTTGACGGGCTTCACTTCGGACGTTTCCCTCCGAAGGCTCAAATTGTTTAAGTCCCCTGTGTCTACCGATTTCACCACTCGGGCGGAGTGCGCAACACACAAAAACACATACAGCTACTTACTGGCGCCTAGCTGGCCCCTAGCCCGCCAAGACTAACTACGAAGTTACGTCCTGGCTACTCGCAACTTATTGCCACCGTTGACTTTTCAGCCCAACTGGACAAGCCAAAAATGCTTGACAAGTCAGATTTTAAGTCTCCTGCGTCTACCGATTTCGCCATTCGGGCGGTAGCGCTGTAACGCGAGGGCTGGACTATATACAGCCCCGAGTGCTCCGGCAAGGCACAGCAAATTCACTCGCCAGAAAGAAAAAGCCCCGTAGATCAGGGATCTACGGGGCTTTTCTTGAATGGAGGCTGAGGTCGGAATCGAACCGGCGTTCACGGATTTGCAATCCGGTGCATAACCACTCTGCAACTCAGCCTTTAAAACAAACGAGCCGCCTTGGCGACTCGTGTAAAACTGGAGCGGGAAACGAGACTCGAACTCGCGACCCCGACCTTGGCAAGGTCGTGCTCTACCAACTGAGCTATTCCCGCGTCTTGGTGACGGGCGCCATTCTATAGCTTCACGTCGCCAGGTCAACCCTTTGATTCAAAAAAACTTTATTTCTTTTCCACGCTGCTGCTGAGATGCGGCCAGGCCGCCAGCAGGTACTGGATCATCGACCACAGAGTCAGCCCTGCCGCGACGATCAGCAGCACATAGCCCAGGCCTACCCAGATAGTCAGTTGCGGCGGATTGGCCAGCAGGATCACCAACGCCACCATCTGCGCGGTGGTCTTCCACTTGCCCAGATTGGACACCGCCACCTGGGCCCGCGCGCCCAGCTCGGCCATCCACTCGCGCAGCGCCGAAACGACGATCTCGCGGCCGATGATGATGGCGGCCGGCAGGGTCAGCCACAGGTTGGCGTGCTCTTCCACCAGCAGCACCAGAGCCACGGCCACCATCAGCTTGTCCGCCACCGGGTCGAGGAAGGCGCCGAACGGTGTGCTCTGCTCCCAGCGACGCGCCAGGTAACCGTCGAACCAGTCCGTCACCGCCGCCAGGGCAAACACTGCACTGGCCGCCAGGTAGCTCCAGGAGAAAGGCAGATAGAAGAACAGGATGAAGACGGGAATCAGGGCAACGCGCAGAACGGTGAGCAGATTTGGGATGTTCATCGGGACTACTGGCCAACAAGGTGAGCCGGCATTCTACTCGCTGTGCAGGGCCGCATAAATCGACTCGGCGAGCTTTTTGCTGATCCCTGGTGCCTTGGCGATTTCATCGATGCTGGCACGACTGAGCTCCTGCAGCCCGCCAAAATGTTTGAGCAGCTCACGCCGGCGCTTGGGCCCGATGCCCGCCACATCCTCCAGGCTGGAGGTGCGCCGCGCCTTGCCACGCCGGGCACGATGGCCGGTGATGGCGAAACGGTGGGCCTCATCGCGAATCTGCTGGATCAGGTGCAGCGCCGGCGAATCGCCCGGCAGGGTGAACTCGTGGTCGGCGTCGTTGAGGTAGAGCGTCTCCAACCCCGGCTTGCGCGTCACCCCCTTGGCCACGCCCAGCAGGATCAGCTCCGGCACGGCCAGTTCCTGCAGCACTTCGCGGGCCATCGCCAGCTGGCCCTTGCCGCCGTCCACCAGGAGGATGTCCGGCAGCTTGCCCTCGCCGTCCTTGAGCTTGCTGAAGCGCCGGGTCAGCGCCTGGTGCATGGCCGCGTAATCGTCGCCGGCCGTCACGCCTTCGATGTTGTAACGGCGGTAGTCGGACTTCAGCGGGCCTTCGGGGCCGAACACCACGCAGGAAGCCACCGTCGCTTCGCCGCTGGAATGGCTGATGTCGTAGCACTCCAGGCGCTGCGGCGGCTCGTCGAGATCGAGGGCCTCGGCCAGCGCCTCGAAGCGTGCCGCCACATGCTGACGGTTGGCCAGGCGCGCACCCAGGGCCTGCTCGGCATTGGTCACCGCCAGCTGCTGCCAGCGTGCTCGGGTGCCGCGCACCCGATGACTGATGGTCAGCTCGCGCCCGCGCAGCTCGGCCAACGCCGTCGCCAGGGTCGGCAGATCCTCGTGCAACACGTTGACGATCAACTCGCCCGGCAGATCGCGCTCATGGCTGCTCAGGTAGTACTGGGCCAGGAAGGCCGCCAGCACCGCGCCCCCCTCTTCCTCGATGGCCACTTGCGGGAAGAAGTTCTTGCTGCCCAGCACCCGCCCGCCACGCACGCTGATCAGGTGCACGCAGGCGCCACCGGGGTTGACGATGGCCGCCACCACGTCCACATCGCCCGTACCACCCTCCATGCTCTGCTGATCCTGCACCCGGCGCAGCTGGCTGATCTGGTCGCGCAGCTCGGCCGCCCGCTCGAACTCCAGTGCCATGGCCGAACGCTCCATGGCGGCGGAAAGCTCATCGGTCAGCGCGCTGCTGCGCCCCTCGAGGAACATCACCGAGTGGCGCACGTCCTCGGCATACTCTTCCGGCGTGACCAGCCCCACGCACGGCCCCTTGCAGCGCTTGATCTGGTACTGCAGGCAGGGCCGGGTGCGGTTCTTGAAATAGCTGTCCTCGCACTGGCGCACCAGGAAGGTCTTCTGCAGCAGGTTAAGGCTCTCACGGATCGCCCCGGCACTCGGGTAGGGGCCGAAATAGCGCCCCTTCGCCGATTTCGCTCCGCGATGGATGCCCAGGCGCGGGTAGTCGCCATCGGACAGCAGTACGTAGGGGTAGGACTTATCGTCGCGCAGCAGGATGTTGTAGGGCGGCCGCCACTGCTTGATCAGCGTCTGTTCGAGCAGCAGCGCTTCGGTCTCGTTGGCGACGATGGTGGTTTCGATTTGCGCGATGCGCGCCACCAGGGCGGCGGTCTTGGGCGCCAGGCCGGTCTTGCGGAAATAGCTGGCCAGGCGCTTCTTCAGGTTCGACGCCTTGCCGACGTAGAGCAGCTTGGCGTCGCCATCGAACATCCGGTAGACACCGGGACGGCCGCTGCAGGTAGCAAGGAAGGCACTCGGGTCGAACGGCGCGGCAGGGCTGGAAACGGTCATCGGCGGCGACAGGGAATATGACTGGGGAGCTGCAGTTTACGTCCGCGACGCCCCCTGCCGCAGCCCTTTGCGCGGAGCAATCAGCTGACGGCGTCGACCATGCCGTGGCGCACGGCCAGCAGGGCCAGCTCCACGTCACTGGTGATCGACAGCTTCTCGTAGATGCGATAGCGGTAGGTGTTGACCGTCTTCGGCGACAGGCACAGCTTGTCGGAGATGGTCTGCACCTTCTGGCAGTTGGCGATCATCAGGGCGATCTGGATCTCGCGCTCGGAGAGCAGATCGAAGGGCGAGCCACTGCTGTTGGGCTGGAAGGATTTCAGCGCCAGCTGCTGGGCAATGTGTGAACTGATGTAGCGCTGCCCAGCAAAGGCCATGCGGATGGCCTGTACCATTTCCTCCAGCGCCGCCCCCTTGGTCAGGTAGCCGGCCGCGCCAGCCTGCAGCAGGCGGGTGGGGAACAGGTCGTCCTCGCAGGCGGTAACGGCAATGACTTTCAGGTCGGGGTAGCTGCGCAGCAGCTTGCGGGTGGCCTCGAGGCCGCCGATACCAGGCATCTTGACGTCCATCAGGACGACGTCGGGCTTGAGCTCGCGCACCTTCTTCAGCGCTTCCTCGCCGGAATCCGCCTGCCCGATCACCTGCAGGCCGTCAATGTCGGCCAGCATGCGGGTAATACCTGTTCGAACCAGATCGTGGTCGTCGACCACCAGCACCTTAATCAAGCGACACCTCGCTGCATCAAATACGCCGCTTTTCGCGGTCTTTTGGGCATGCAGTCAATCTGTGGAAGCCTTCACGGATCTAGCTTGGCGCAAATCCGTCAAATAGCAAACGCCAGAAAACTGTGCTTGGCAATCACTTTGAAACTTAAGGGCAAAGATGGCGGAGGCGGTGAGATTCGAACTCACGGAAGAGTTTCCCCTTCGACGGTTTTCAAGACCGTTGCTTTAAACCACTCAGCCACACCTCCGCATTTGCGGGCCGCCATACTACCCGAACGCAACACACTGTCAAACTCTCGGCGTTGGCAGTCAAGCACCCTCTGTTATGATCGGATCAGGCCTCAATCACGGACAATTCTGCCTTTACAGGAGTGACGCCATGCACGAGCAAGATTACGCCCTCGCCCAGGCGCAGACCGACCAGCTGCAGGTCAGCAAGGTTCTGCGCAACACCTACAGCCTGCTAGCCCTGACCCTGCTGTTCAGCGGCGCGGTCGCCTTCGTGTCGCAGCAGCTGCATCTGCCCTACCCCGGCATCTTCACCCTGCTGCTGGGCGTCTACGGCCTGTTCTTCCTCACCGTGAAGCTGCGCAACTCGGCCTGGGGCCTGCTGTCGACCTTCGCCCTGACCGGCTTCTTGGGTTACACCCTGGGCCCGATCCTCAACCGTTACCTGGGCATGAGCAATGGTGCCGAGCTGATTGGCAGCGCATTCACCATGACCGCCTTCGTGTTCTTCGGCCTGTCCGCCTACGTGCTGATCACCCGCAAGGACATGAGCTTCCTCAGTGGTTTCCTGAAAGCCGGCTGCTTCGTGCTGCTGGGGGCCATGGTGGCCGGCTTCTTCTTCCAGATCAGCGGCCTGCAACTGGCAATCAGCGCCGGCTTCGTGCTGCTCTCCTCGGCCGCCATCCTGTACCAGACCAGCGACATCATCCATGGCGGTGAACGCAACTACATCATGGCCACCATCAGCCTCTATATATCGATCTACAACCTGTTCGTCAGCCTGCTGCAGATCTTCGGCGTCCTCGGCGACGACTGATCCGACTGCTGCGAAAAAGCCCGCCTCGGCGGGCTTTTTCATGCCTGCGGCGAGCATCTGCACCAGTCTGCCTTTATCATGGCGAGAGTATTGCCGCCCGGGTTCGCCATGAAGTTCGCCATCGCCCTGTTCGCCCCTGCCCACGCCCCCTCCTCGCGCCGCGCCCTGCGCTTCGCCGAAGCAGTGCTGGCTGGCGGCCATGAAATCGTCCGCCTGTTCTTCTATCAGGACGGCGTGCACAGCGCCTCGGCCAATGTGGTCAGCGCCCAGGACGAACTCGACCTGCCCGAAGAATGGCGCGCTTTCGTCGCCGCTGAAAAACTCGATGCAGTGGTCTGCATCGCCGCCGCCCTGCGCCGTGGCGTGCTCAACCAGGAAGAAGCCCAGCGCTACAACAAGCCGGCGGCCAACCTCGACGCGCCTTGGGAGCTGTCCGGCCTGGGCCAGCTGCATGAAGCCGGCCAGCTGGCCGATCGCCTGATCTGCTTCGGAGGCTACTGAGATGAACAAGTCGCTGCTGATCATCAGCCGCCAGGCACCCTGGGCCGGCCCAAGCGCCCGCGAAGCCCTGGATATTGCCCTGGCCGGCGGCGCCTTCGACCTGCCGCTGGGCCTGCTGTTTCTCGACGACGGGGTCTTCCAACTGGTGCCCGGCCAGCAGCCCGGCGCCCTGCAACAGAAGGATCTGGGCGCCAACCTGCAGGCCCTGCCGCTGTTCGGCGTCGAGTCGCTGTACGCCTCCAGCCGCAGCCTCGGTGAGCGCGGCCTGGCCGAGCAGCCACTGGCGCTGCCGGTAGAGCGCCTGGACGACACCGAACTGACCCGCCTTATCGACCGCTACGACCAAGTGATCACCCTCTGATGGCCACCCTGCACCTGCTTTCCCATTCCCCGTTCAGCGACAGCCGCCTGGCCAGCTGCCTGCGCCTGCTCGGCCCGCAGGACGGCCTGCTGCTCAGCGGCGATGCGGTCTACGCCCTGCAACCCGGCTGCTCCCAGCTGCAAGCCCTGCAGCTGATGCCGGACAGCATCGCCCTGTTTGCCCTCGAAGAAGATCTGCAGGCGCGCAACCTGCCGCTGCCCGCCCGCGCCCAGGCCGTGGACTATCCGGCCTTCGTCGAACTGTGCGGCCGCTACGCCAAGGTCAACAGCTGGTTATGAGCAGCCTGCATATCGACGGGCGCAGCATCGCCCTGGACAAGGACGGCTACCTGCAGGAGCTGGCCGACTGGTCGCCGGCCGCCGCCGAAGCCCTGGCCGCCGCCGAGGAGCTGCAGCTGTCGGCCGAACACTGGGAAATCCTCACCCTGCTGCGCGCCTTCTACAGCGAATTTCAGCTATCCCCGGCCACCCGCCCGCTGATCAAGTACGTGGCGCTCAAGCTCGGCCCGGAGAAAGGCAACAGCCTGCACCTCAATCGCCTGTTCAAAGGAACTCCCGCCAAGCTGGCCGCCAAGCTGGCCGGCCTGCCGAAACCGACCAACTGCCTCTGAAATTGCGCCCATGAATCTCATCGCCCCACCGGAACACCCCTTCGCCCAGTTCGTGCGCATCCTCGGCAAAGGCAAGCGCGGCGCCCGTAGCATGAGCCGCGAAGAGGCCCGCGAGGCCATGGGCCTGCTGCTCGACGGCAAGGTTGAAGACACCCAGCTCGGCGCCTTCCTCATGCTGCTGCGGCACAAGGAAGAAAGCGCCGAGGAGCTGGCCGGCTTCACCGAGGCCCTGCGCGAGCGCCTGGCGGCACCCGCGATCGCTGTCGACCTGGACTGGCCCAGCTATGCCGGCAAGAAGCGCCACCTGCCCTGGTTCCTCCTGGCCGTTAAGGCCCTGGCGGCCAGCGGCCTGCGTATTCACCTGCACGGCGGCGGCGCGCATACCGCCGGGCGCCTGTTCAGCGAGCAGTTGCTGGAGACGCTGGAAATTCCGCTGTGCCGCTCCTGGGAACAGGTCGCCGCAGCCCTCGACCAGCAGCGCCTGGCCTTCACCCCGCTGGGCGCCTGGGCACCGCAGCTGCAGCGGATGATCGACCTGCGCAACACCCTCGGCCTGCGCTCGCCGATCCACTCGCTGGCACGCATCCTCAACCCGCTCGGCGCGCGCTGCGTGATGCAGAGCATCTTCCACCCTGGCTACCAGGCCGTGCACCGCGAAGCCAGCCAGCTGCTTGGCGATACGGCCATCGTGATCAAGGGCGAAGGCGGCGAGATCGAAGTCAACCCGGATGGTCAGTGCCACCTGTACGGCACCGCCGGCGGCGAGAACTGGGATGAGGAATGGCCGGCGCAGTCCGCCCTGCGCCACGTCAAGCCGGAACAGCTCGACCCGACACACCTGCTGGCCTTCTGGAAAGGTGAAGTCGAGGACGCCTACGGCCGCCTGGCCGTGCTCAGCACCATCGCCCTCGGCCTGCGCGCCCTTGGCGAGTCACGCGAAAACGCCCTGGCCCGCGCCGAAACGCTCTGGAATGCGCGCTCAGTCAGCTGACTGAGCGCCTTCGAACCAGGCCAGCTTCTCCCGCAGCTGCACCACCTCACCGACTATCACCAAGGTCGGTGCATGCACCTCGTGCTCGGCAACCAGCTGCGGCAGATCGGCCAGAGTGCCGGTGAACACCCGCTGATTCTGCGTGGTGCCCTGCTGCACCAAGGCCGCCGGCGTGCTCGCCGCCCGACCATGGGCAATCAGCTGCTCGCAGATCTGCGGCAGGCCGACCAGGCCCATGTAGAACACCAGGGTCTGGCCCGGCGCGCTGAGCTCCTGCCAAGGCAGGTTGCTACTGCCATCCTTGAGATGACCGGTGACAAAGCGCACCGACTGGGCGTGATCGCGATGGGTCAGCGGAATCCCGGCATAGGCCGCGCAGCCGGAGGCTGCCGTGATGCCCGGCACCACCTGGAACGGGATGCCATTGACGGCCAGCTCCTCGATCTCCTCACCGCCGCGGCCAAATATGAACGGATCGCCGCCCTTCAGGCGCAGTACGCGCTTGCCGGACTTGGCCAGCTCGACCAGGCGCTGGTTGATCTGCTCCTGCGGCAGCGCATGGTCGGCGCGCTGCTTGCCGACATAGATGCGCTCGGCGTCACGACGGCACAGCTCGATAATGGCCGGAGCCACCAGGCGGTCGTACAACACCACGTCGGCCTGCTGCATCAGGCGCAGGGCACGGAAGGTCAGCAAGTCAGGATCGCCAGGGCCGGCACCGACCAGGTAGACCTCGCCCAGGGCACGCGGCGCGCTACCGGCAATCTTCGCTTCGAGCAGGCGCTCGCCCTCGCCCAGCTTGCCGGCGAACACGCTCTCGGCAATCTGGCCCTGGAACACGTCCTCCCAGAACACCCGGCGTTGCTGCACATCGGGGAACAGCCCACGTACCTGGGCACGAAACTTCTTCGCCAACCCGGCCAGCTGGCCGTAGGTAGCGGGAATCCAGGTCTCGATCTTGGCGCGGATCAGTCGCGCCAGCACCGGCGCGTCGCCGCCGCTGGTGACGGCGACGATCAGCGGCGAGCGATCGACGATGGCCGGGAAGATCACACTGCACAGCTTGGGCGCGTCCACCACGTTGACCGGCACGCCACGCGCCTGGGCATCGGCCGAGGCCCGCTCGCGCACGCCTTCGTCGTCGCAGGCCACGATCGCCAGCGCCACGCCCTGCAGATCCTCGGCCTGGTAGTCACGCAGGCGCAGCTCGCCGCCCGCGCCGACCAGCTCGCGCAGCTCGGCACAGACCTCTGTCGCCACCACCCGCAGGCTGGCGCCGGCATCGGCCAGCAGGCGCGCCTTGCGCAGGGCCATCTCGCCGCCGCCGACCAGCAGTACCGGACGATCCTGCAGCTTGTGGAACAGGGGAAGGAAATCCATGGCGCACGCTCTCGATCAGGGAAAACAAAACGGGGCGGCTCTGGCCACCCCGTCGTGTGCAACGTTAAGGCAGAGCCTTAGCCGATCACTTCGATACCGGCCATATAGGGCTTCAGCACGTCGGGCACACGGATGCTGCCGTCGGCCTGCTGGTAGTTCTCCAGCACGGCGACCAGGGTGCGGCCCACCGCCAGGCCGGAGCCATTGAGGGTGTGCACCAGCTCCGGCTTGCCGGTTTCCGGGTTGCGGTAGCGCGCCTGCATGCGGCGGGCCTGGAAGTCGCCGCAGTTGGAGCAGGAGGAGATCTCGCGGTACTTGTCCTGGCTCGGCACCCAGACTTCCAGGTCGTAGGTCTTCACCGCGCCGAAGCCCATGTCGCCGGTGCACAGCGCCAGCTTGCGGTACGGCAGCTCGAGCAGCTGCAGCACGCGCTCGGCGTTGGCGGTCAGACTTTCCAAGGCTTCGAAGGATTTCGACGGCTCGACGATCTGCACCATCTCGACCTTGTCGAACTGGTGCTGACGAATCATGCCGCGGGTATCGCGGCCCGAGGCACCAGCTTCGCTGCGGAAGCACGGGGTGTGAGCGACGAACTTGATCGGCAGCTGCTTGGCGTCGAGGATGGCGCCGGCGACGATGTTGGTCAGCGACACTTCGGCAGTCGGGATCAGGTACAGGTCGGCCTGGTCTTCACGGCCGATCTTGAACAGGTCTTCCTCGAACTTCGGCAGCTGGCCGGTGCCCTGCAGTGCGGAAGCCTGCACCAGGTACGGGGTGTAGGCTTCCTCGTAACCGTGCTCGGCGGTGTGCAGGTTGATCATGAACTGCGCCAGGGCACGGTGCAGGCGGGCGATGGGGCCGCGCAGCAGGGCGAAACGGGCGCCGGACAGCTTGGCCGCAGTCTCGAAGTCCAGCCAGCCATGCTGCTCACCTAGGGCGACGTGATCCTGCACCGGGAAACCGAAACTGCGCGGGGTGCCCCAGCGCGACACCTCGACGTTGCCGTCTTCGTCCTCGCCCACCGGTACCGACTCGTGCGGCAGGTTGGGGATGTTCAGCAGCAGGTTGTCCAGCTCGGTCTGGATGCTGTCCAGCTCGCGCTTGCCCTCTTCCAGCTCGCTGCCCATCTTGTCGACTTCCGCCAGCAGCGGAGCGATGTCTTCGCCACGGGCCTTGGCCTGGCCGATGGACTTGGAGCGGCTGTTGCGCTCGGCCTGCAGCTGCTCGGTGCGGGTCTGCACGGCCTTGCGCTGGTTCTCGAGGGCTTCGAAGCGGGCCACATCCAGCTGGAAGCCACGGGTTGCCAGGCGGGCAGCCACTTCTTCGAGCTGGCTGCGAACGAGTTTGGAATCGAGCATGGTGTTGTTTCCACAAGTGCGAATGAACGGCGACTGTCGAGCCGACCACAATGCTGCGCAGTTTACGGACTTCGCGCCGGCAAGCCGAGCCCTTTTGCCAGGAAATCCGCCTGCCGCTTGCATTTATCGGCATAAGCCTTTTTCCTTGGGCGACTCCAATCAGCCGCCCAGGAAATAGCGTGTTCAAAGCCATTCTTGCCATCAGCCTGGGCTCTGCCTGCGGCGCATTGCTGCGCTGGACACTGGGCCTCAAGCTGAACAGTCTGTTCCCCGCCATCCCACCCGGCACCCTACTGGCCAACCTGATCGGCGGCTACATCATCGGCGTGGCGGTAGCCTATTTCGCCAGCGCGCCCAATCTGTCGCCGGAGTGGCGCCTGCTGATCATCACCGGATTCTGCGGCGGCCTGACCACCTTCTCGACCTTCTCCGCGGAAATCCTCAGCCTGCTCCAGCAGGGCCGCCTGGCCATCGCCATGGGCGCCATTTGCCTGCATGTCAGCGGTTCGCTGCTGATGACCTTCGCCGGCCTGCTCAGCTGGCAGTGGCTGGCGCGCTGAGGGAGCAGCCAGCTCGCGACTAGCGTCGACGCTGACGCGGGCTGTGTCGATCCAGCTCGGCCAGACGCTCGAGCTTCTCGCGGATCTTCAGCTCCAGGCCGCGCGGTACCGGCTGGTAGTACTGGCGCGGCTCGAGCTGTTCGGGGAAGTAGTCCTCGCCGGCGGCATAGGCCTCCGGTTCGTCATGGGCATAGCGGTATTCCTCGCCGTAGCCCAGCTCCTTCATCAGCTTGGTCGGCGCGTTGCGCAGGTGCAGCGGCACCTCCAGCGAACCGTGCTCGGCGGCATCGCGCATGGCCGCCTTGAAGCCCATGTACACCGCATTGCTCTTCGGCGCACAGGCGAGATAGACGATGGCCTGGGCCACCGCCAGCTCGCCCTCGGGACTGCCCAGACGCTCCTGCACATCCCAGGCATTCAGGCACAGGGTCAGGGCGCGCGGGTCGGCGTTGCCGATGTCCTCGCTGGCCATGCGCACCACACGCCGCGCCAGGTACAGCGGATCGCAGCCGCCGTCGAGCATGCGCGCGTACCAGTACAGGGCAGCGTCCGGATTGGAGCCGCGCACCGACTTGTGCAGCGCGGAAATCTGGTCGTAGAAGGCCTCGCCGCCCTTGTCGAAGCGCCGCCGGCTGTCGCCCAGCAAGTTCTGCAGCAGCTCGACACCCAGCTCGCCGCCATCCTCGGCCAGGTCGGCGGCGTTCTCCAGCAGGTTGAGCAGGCGCCGGCCATCGCCATCGGCGGCAGCCAGAAGGATCTGGAAGCTTTCTTCCGGCAGGCTCAGGTTGCGCTTGCCGAGGCCCTTGTCCTCGCCCAGGGCGCGCGCCACCAGCTTGCGCATGGCCGCTTCGTCCAGGCTCTTCAGCACATAGACGCGGGCCCGCGACAGCAGTGCGTTGTTCAATTCGAACGAGGGGTTCTCGGTGGTGGCGCCGATAAAGATCAGCGTGCCGTCTTCCACATAGGGCAGGAAGGCATCCTGCTGGCTCTTGTTGAAGCGGTGCACTTCATCGACGAACAGGATGGTGCGACGACCATACTGGGCGGCCTGCTGCTTGGCCATGTCGACAGCCTGGCGGATTTCCTTGACCCCGGAGAGCACGGCGGAAATCGTCTCGAAGTGGGCATCGGAAACCTGCGCCAGCAACTTGGCCAGGGTGGTCTTGCCAACGCCTGGCGGCCCCCAGAACACCATGGAGTGCAGGGCGCCCTGCTCCAGCGCCTCACGCAGCGGTTTGCCGGGCCCCAGCACATGCTCCTGGCCGACGTACTCGTCCAGGCTGGTAGCACGCAGGCGCGCGGCCAGGGGCTGGGCGACGGGGGCGGAGCGGAACAGATCCATGGCGGCCGGCGGCAGGCCCTCAGTTGGTTTCGGAGATCACATCGGCACCTTCCGGCACCTGGAAGTCGAACAGCCCGGCATCCAGCTTCTCGTTCATCTTCACGCTGAGGAACAGGATGTTGGTGCGCTGGCCGACGGCATCGATCAGCTGCATGTCGTTGATCACGCCGCGACGGAAGGACAGACGCAGGTTATCGAACAGGCTGTCCTTGGACTTGGGCTTGAGCATGAAGTCGACCACTTCACCGGCCTCCTTGTAGCTGATCTCGAAGTTCTCGCTGATCTTCGACACATCACCGGACAGCAGCAGCGCCGGGGTGTGGGTCAGGCGCTGGTCGAGAGTCTGGATGGTCACCTGCATCAGATCCGGGTCGTACAGCCAGACCTTCTGACCATTGGACACCAGCAGCTGCTCTTGCGGTGCATCGGTGTGCCAGCGGAACAGGCCCGGGCGTTTGAGCGCCAGCTGACCGGCGGTTTCCTGCAGCTGGGTGCCGGTACCATCAAGAGTCAGCTGGGAGAAGCGCCCGCTCATGGTCTGCGCCTGGTCGAGCAGCGCACTCAGGCGCTTGACCGCCGCGGCATCGTCAGCCAGGGCGGGAATGGTCGTGCAGGCCAGAGCGGCGAGCAGCAGCATGCGAATTAGGCGCATGGAAATCCTCTTTTCATCAATCTCGGGACGGCCCCGGTGCTATGACCTCGCGCGAGCCGTTGGTGTTCATTGGGGTGACCACGCCAGCCATTTCCATGGCTTCGATCATGCGCGCGGCGCGGTTGTAGCCAATCTTCAGCTTGCGCTGCACGGCGGAAATCGAGGCGCGGCGGCTTTCCAGAACGAAGTTGACGGCTTCGTCGTACAGCGGATCTTCCTCGCTACCCTCGCCACCTTCACCGCCACCGCTACCGCCCTCGAAGCCGCTGCCGGCCTCTTCGACGCCAGCCAGGATGTCTTCGATGTAGTCCGGCGCGCCACGCTGCTTCCAGGCCTCGACCACGCGGTGTACCTCGTCGTCGGAAACGAAGGCGCCGTGCACGCGAATTGGCAGGCCGGTGCCGGGCGGCAGGTAGAGCATGTCACCGTGACCCAGCAGCTGTTCGGCGCCGCCCTGGTCGAGGATAGTGCGCGAGTCGATCTTGCTGGAAACCTGGAAGGCCATGCGGGTCGGGATGTTGGCCTTGATCAGGCCGGTGATCACATCCACCGACGGGCGCTGGGTAGCGAGGATCAGGTGGATACCGGCGGCACGGGCCTTCTGCGCGATACGCGCGATCAGCTCTTCGACCTTCTTGCCGACGATCATCATCATGTCGGCGAATTCGTCGACCACCACCACTATGGTGGGCAGGGTTTTCAGCAGCGGCGCCTCGTCTTCCATCGACTGGCGCTTGTACAGCGGGTCGGACAGCGGCGTGCCGGCTTCCTCGGCATCCTTGACCTTGCGGTTGAAGCCGGCCAGGTTGCGCACGCCCATGGCCGCCATCAGCTTGTAGCGACGCTCCATCTCGGCCACCGACCAGCGCAGGGCGTTGGCGGCCTCCTTCATGTCGGTCACCACCGGGCACAGCAGGTGCGGGATGCCTTCGTAGATCGACAGTTCGAGCATCTTCGGGTCGATCATGATCATCCGCGCGTCTTCCGGCCCGGACTTGAACAGGATCGACAGGATCATGGCATTGACGCCAACCGATTTACCGGAGCCGGTGGTACCGGCCACCAGCAGGTGCGGCATCTTGGCCAGGTCGGTTATCACCGGCTTGCCGCCGATATCGTGACCCAGGGCCAAAGTGACTGGCGACTTGGCGTCGTCGTACTCGTTGGACGACAGCACCTCGGAGAAACGCACGATCTGCCGGTCTTCGTTGGGAATCTCAATACCCACGGTGGTCTTGCCGGGAATCACCTCAACCACCCGCACGCTGATCACTGCCAGCGAGCGCGCCAGATCCTTGGCCAGGTTGGAGATGCGGCTGACCTTCACACCCACGCCCGGCTGGATCTCGAAACGGGTGATAACCGGGCCCGGGTGCACGGACTCCACCACCACCTCGACGCCGAACTCCTTGAGCTTGATCTCCAGCAGGCGCGACATGGCCTCCAGGGACTCGGGCGAGAAGCTCTTCTGCTTCTTCTCCGCCACGTCGAGGATCGAGATCGGCGGCAGAGTGCCGGCGACAGCGGCGCCATCCTCGAACAGCGAAACCTGCTTCTCCTTGAGCACCCGCTTGCTCGGCTCGGCGGCCTTGGGCGGTGGAGGCGGCGCGATGACCGGCGCAACGCGGGTCTCGCGCTCGACCATGTGCTTGGCAAGGGTTTCCTCGCGCTCGATCAGGCGCTCCTTGACCTTGGCCTGCTCGCGACGATCCGGCACCACCGGGGCAGCGACCTCGGCAACACGCTCGTCCACCTCGCGCAGCTGAGCCACCAGTTGCTTGCGCTGCAGGCGCGACTCCCACCAGCGGGTGATCAGGCTATGCACCAGTTCGATCAGGTCGAGGGTGATCTTGCCGGTGACATCCATCACCTTGAACCAGGACAGGTCGGCAAATACGGTCAGGCCGAACAGGAACAGCGCCAGGAACAGCAAGGTGCTGCCCTGCACGTTGAGCACATTGACGGCCAGCTGACCCAGGCTCTCGCCCAAGGCACCGCCGGCCGACGCCGGCATGCCCGATGGCGAGTGAAAATGGATATAGGCCAGCCCGGCACCGGCCAGCACCAGGAAAACCAGGCCGATCAGGCGCCAGGAAAACAGCCAGCCGCTCCACTGCCAGGGCTGGTGACGATTGCGGAACACCTGCCAGGTCTTGATCGCCAGCAGCAGCGGGAACACATAGGCGAAATAGCCCAGCACCATGAACAGCACATCGGCAAACCAGGCCCCGGCGCGCCCGGCGGCGTTCTGCACCTGCTCGACATTGCTGGTATGGGTCCAGCCCGGATCGACCGGATCGTAGGTCAGCAGCGCCATCCACAGGTAAAGGCAAAGCGCACCCAGGGCGATCAGCGCACCCTCCTTGAGGCGGTAGTGCAGCTGCTGACGCCAGAGCGGGGCCTGGACGGTAGAGGTGGAGTTCTTCAAAACGCTGTCATTCCTGCGCACTTATCTCTGCGCACTGGGCGCGACCAACCATCGATGGATTCGGAAAGCCGGATCATTGTACGGATTTACAGGTTCCGTGCCATGCCGGGAGCGCTGCCCGCGGCGCGTTTTGCCGGCCCCTCCCGCTTCGGTGTAGCATACTTGGCTATATCTTCCGTGCGGCTCAATTGGAGCATGCATTCTCTTTTGTGACAAAGGCTTATGGGGTCTTTTTATGAGCGAAGTCAAGCATTCCCGCCTGATCATTCTGGGCTCCGGCCCGGCCGGTTACACCGCTGCCGTCTACGCCGCCCGCGCCAACCTCAAGCCTGTGGTCATCACTGGAATCCAGCCCGGCGGCCAGCTGACCATCACCACGGAAGTCGACAACTGGCCCGGTGACGTCGAGGGCCTGACCGGCCCGGCCCTGATGGAGCGCATGCAGAAGCATGCCGAGCGCTTCGATACCGAGATCGTCTACGACCACATCCACACCGCCGAGTTGCAGAAAAAACCCTTCGTCCTCAAGGGCGATAGCGGCACCTATACCTGCGACGCACTGATCATCGCCACCGGCGCCAGCGCCCAGTACCTCGGCCTGCCATCGGAAGAGGCCTTTGCCGGCAAGGGCGTCTCTGCCTGCGCGACCTGCGACGGCTTCTTCTACCGCAACCAGGTGGTCTGCGTGATCGGCGGCGGCAACACCGCCGTCGAAGAAGCCCTGTACCTCTCCAACATCGCCAAGGAAGTGCACCTGATCCACCGCCGCGACAAGCTGCGCTCGGAGAAGATCCTGCAGGACAAGCTGTTCGACAAGGCCGCCAACGGCAACGTGCGCCTGCACTGGAACCACACCCTAGACGAAGTGCTCGGCGACAACACCGGCGTGACCGGCGTGCGCCTGACCAATACTGTCGACGGCAGCAGCAAGGAACTGGCCCTGGCCGGCGTATTCATCGCCATCGGCCACAAGCCCAACACCGAACTGTTCCACGGCCAGCTGGAAATGCGCGACGGCTACCTGATCGTCCAGGGCGGCGGCGAAGGCAACGCCACCGCCACCAGCATCGAAGGCGTATTCGCCGCCGGCGACGTGGCCGACCACGTCTACCGCCAGGCCATCACTTCGGCCGGCGCCGGCTGCATGGCCGCGCTCGACGCCGAAAAGTACCTCGACATCTAAGTCGCCCGCAGGCGGGTGCTCTGCATCCGCCCTGCCCTCCCCCACATGCTGACCTGGCTACAGCGCGACTCGCTGGAATTCCCGCCACTCAACAAGGCCCTGCACGAGCCCAATGGCCTGCTGGCGGCCGGTGGCGACCTGCGCGCCGAGCGCCTGATCGCCGCCTATCGGCATGGCTGCTTCCCCTGGTTCGCCGAAGGCCAACCCCTGCTCTGGTGGTCGCCCGACCCACGTACCGTGCTGTTCCCGGACGAATTCCATCTGTCGCGCAGCCTGGCCAAGCTGATCCGTCAAAACCGCTTTGAGGTCAGCTTCGACCGCGACTTCGCCGCCGTCATCCAGGCCTGCGCCGCCCCGCGCCAGTATGCCGACGGCACCTGGATCACCCAGGCCATGCAGGACGCCTACCTGCAACTGCACCGCCAGGGCATCGCCCACTCGGTCGAAGTCTGGGAAAACGGTCAGCTGGTTGGCGGCCTGTACGGCCTGGCCATGGGCCAGCTGTTCTTCGGCGAGTCCATGTTCAGCCGCCGCGACAACGCCTCCAAGGTCGGCTTCGCCACCCTGGTCGGCAAACTGCGCGACTGGGGGTTCGCGCTGATCGATTGCCAGATGCACACCCAGCACCTGCAGAGCTTCGGCGCCCGCGCCATTGCCCGCCAAGAGTTCGCCAACTACCTGCAGCGCCACCTGGATCAGCCCAGCAATGCCAACTGGCTTGCCTAGGCGAGTCCCGCACACTGGCTTACACTTACTCAAGGGTTTTCCCGAGGGTTGACCATGACCGAGCTGGCTCGCCTCAAGTTCTACGCCACCCAGCCACACCCCTGCAGCTATCTGCCCGAGGAACAGGCCACCACGCTGTTCCTCGACCCCAGCCAGCCCATGGATGTGCAGGTCTACGCCGAGCTGTCGGAAATGGGCTTTCGGCGCAGCGGCGATCATCTCTATCGCCCGCACTGCCAGCGCTGCACCGCCTGCGTGCCGGCGCGCATCCCCGCCGATCAGTTCATCCCCAGTCGCCAGCAGAAGCGCATCCTTAAACGCAACGCGCAGATCCAGGTGAAGGCCGTACGCCCTGCCTTCAACGAGGAGTACTACGACCTGTACGTGCGCTACATCGAGCAGCGCCACGCCGATGGCGACATGTACCCGCCGAGCCGCGATCAGTTCAGCACCTTCCTGGTTCGCGACCTGCCCTTTGCCCGCTTCTACGAGTTCCGCCTGGATGGCCGCCTGCTGGCCGTGGCGGTTACCGACCTGCTGCCCAACGGTTTGTCGGCGGTCTATACCTTTTATGACCCCAGCGAAGAACGCCGCAGCCTGGGTCGTTTCGCCATCCTCTGGCAAATCGGCGAAGCCGCCCGCCTGGGCCTGCAAGCCGTCTATCTCGGCTACTGGATCAAGAACTGCCGCAAGATGAGCTACAAGACCCAGTACCGCCCCATCGAGCTGTTCGTCAACCAACGCTGGGTCGCCCTCACCTGAACCCTTGGCGGGAACTGGCGTTTTCGGGCACAATGCACGCCGCTTTTGCCTGGGGCCAGTTGCGCCGGGCCATTCATTGGATACCGAGGGCTTTACTGCATGTCGAAAGAAGACAGCTTCGAAATGGAAGGCACTGTCGTCGACACCCTGCCCAACACCATGTTCCGCGTGGAGTTGGAAAACGGGCACGTCGTTACCGCGCATATCTCCGGAAAGATGCGCAAGAACTACATCCGCATTCTGACTGGCGACAAGGTTCGCGTCGAACTGACGCCCTATGACCTGAGCAAAGGCCGCATCACCTACCGCGCCCGCTAAGCCCAGTCAAAACAAAAACGCCCGGCATCGCCGGGCGTTTTTGCTTGCCTGCCTGTTACTCAGGCCGGCTCTGCCGTGGTTTCGAACTCGAAGCGCAGCTCGCCGCCGACCAGGTCGACATGCACCACGCCACCATGCTCGGCCAACTCGCCGAACAGGATCTCCTCGGCCAGCGGCCGCTTGATCTTGTCCTGGATCAGTCGCGCCATCGGCCGTGCGCCCATCGCCACGTCGTAGCCCTTCTCGGCCAACCAACCGCGCGCGGTATCGCTTACCTCCAGCTGCACGTGCTTGTCCTCCAGCTGCGCCTGCAGCTCGATGAGGAACTTGTCGACGATGCTCTTGATCACTTCGTGGCTCAGGCGGCCGAACTGGATGATGGTATCCAGGCGGTTGCGGAACTCCGGCGTAAAGCTCTTCTTGATCACTTCCATGGCATCGGACGAGTGATCCTGATGGGTAAAGCCGATCGACGCCCGCGCCGCGGTTTCCGCCCCGGCATTGGTGGTCATGATCAGGATCACGTTGCGGAAGTCCGCCTTGCGCCCGTTATTGTCGGTCAGGGTGCCGTGATCCATGACCTGCAGCAGCAGGTTGAAGACCTCCGGATGCGCCTTCTCGATCTCATCGAGTAGCAGCACACAGTGCGGCTGCTTGGTGATGGCCTCGGTCAGCAGGCCACCCTGGTCGAAACCGACATAGCCGGGCGGCGCACCGATCAGGCGCGACACGGTATGCCGCTCCATGTACTCGGACATGTCGAAGCGCACCAGCTCGATCCCCATGGCCTTGGCCAGCTGACGAGCGGCCTCGGTCTTGCCCACCCCGGTCGGGCCGGCGAACAGGAAGGAACCCACCGGCTTGTCCGGCGCCTTGAGCCCGGCACGCGACAGCTTGATGGCGGTGGACAGCGAATCGATTGCCGCATCCTGACCGAACACAGTCAGCTTGAGATCGCGCTCCAGGTTGCGTAGCAGCTCCTTGTCGGAACTGGTGACGTGTTTCGGGGGAATCCGCGCGATCTTGGCGACAATGTCCTCGACCTGTGCCACCTCAATGCGCTTGGCTCGGCGCTCTTCCGGCTGCAGACGCTGGTAGGCGCCCGCCTCGTCGATCACGTCGATGGCCTTGTCCGGCATATGCCGGTCATTGATGTAGCGCGCAGCCAGCTCGGCCGCGGCACGCAGCGCCTCGTCGCTGTACTCGATATGGTGATGCTGCTCGAAGCGCGCCTTGAGCCCGCGCAGAATGCCGACGGTGTCCTCCACCGACGGCTCGCTGACGTCGACCTTCTGGAAGCGCCGTGCCAGAGCCCGATCCTTCTCGAAGATGCCGCGGAACTCCTGGAAGGTGGTGGAACCGATGCAACGGATCTCACCCGACGACAACAGCGGCTTGAGCAGGTTGGAGGCATCCATCACCCCGCCCGAGGCCGCTCCCGCACCGATGATGGTGTGGATCTCGTCGATGAACAGAATCGCGTGCGGGCGCTTGCGCAGCTCGTTGAGCAGCGCCTTGAAGCGCTTCTCGAAGTCACCACGGTATTTGGTACCCGCCAGCAGCGCACCAAGATCCAGCGAATAGACCACGCTGTCGGACAGCAGATCGGGCACCTGACCATCAACGATGCGCTTGGCCAGACCTTCGGCAATGGCGGTCTTGCCAACGCCAGCCTCGCCAACCAGCAGCGGATTGTTCTTGCGCCGCCGGGCAAGGATCTGCGCCACGCGCTCCACCTCGCTCTCGCGACCGACCAGCGGATCGATGCGACCCTGACGGGACAGCTCATTCAGGTTGCTGGCGTAGGCATCCAGCGGATTGCCGGTAGCAGCAGCCTCGCCCCCCTCGTCATCCTGCATTTCCTGCTCGTGCTCGGCATGATCCGCATGGCCCGGCACCTTGGAGATGCCATGGGCGATGTAATTGACCACGTCGATGCGCGCCACGCTCTGCTGCTTGAGCAGGAACACGGCCTGGCTTTCCTGCTCGCTGAAGATCGCCACCAGCACGTTGGCGCCGGTCACTTCGCGCTTGCCGGAGCTCTGCACGTGGAACACGGCACGCTGCAGCACACGCTGGAAACCCAGGGTCGGCTGGGTTTCACGGTCTTCGTCATGCTGCGGAATCAGCGGCGTGGTGGAATCAATGAACTCCTGCAGGTCATGCCGGAGCTTGTCCAGATTGGCGCCACAGGCGCGCAGAACGGTGGCTGCAGCCTCGTTATCCAGCAAGGCAAGGAGCAGGTGCTCGACCGTCATGAATTCATGGCGCTTGGCACGAGCCTCCTTGAAGGCAAGATTGAGGGTGACTTCCAGCTCTCGATTCAACATAGCTTCACCTCTTACCCAAGCGGCCGGTATCAACCGTCCTTCTCTATCTCACAGAGTAGCGGATGCTGGCTTTCCCTGGCGTACTGGTTGACCTGCATGGCCTTGGTTTCGGCGATATCGCGGGTGAACACCCCACAGATCGCCTTGCCCTCGGTATGCACGGTCAACATGATCTTGGTCGCCAGCTCGCGATTGTGGTTGAAGAACAGCTCCAACACCTCAACGACGAAGTCCATCGGCGTGTAGTCGTCGTTGAACAACAGCACCTTGTACATCGGTGGCGCCTGTAACGACGGCTTGGCCTCTTGAACGGCCAGGTCGGAGGCATCGTCCTCTCGCGTAGCGGGGCGATCCTGATTGAATGTTAGTCGAATCTGACTGCTTGCATGCATGCTGAAATGAGATGTGTCGTGACCGGGCGAACATTGATCCTAGACGGAGTTTGACAGGCTTCTCAGCCATCCGCCGGACTACCTTGACTAACGGCAAAACGGTGTTACAAACAGTGAATACCCGTCTCGGGTATCGGGGTTCCGCGCCCGCGCCCAGTCTGGTCGAAGTCACGCGCGGAGCTGAAGTGGATGATACTCCAGTGATGGAGTCCTTTGCAGAGGGATGTCAGCATGCTTAGCGGTAAGGTCAAGTGGTTCAACAACGCCAAGGGCTACGGGTTCATCGTTGCCGATGGCCGAGATGAGGACCTGTTCGCCCACTACTCGGCTATCCAGATGGACGGCTACAAGACTCTCAAGGCCGGCCAAGCGGTCAACTTCGATATTCTGCAAGGCCCAAAGGGTCTGCACGCCGTGAATATCAGCCCGATCCTGGCAACCAGTGAATCCCCGGCAGCCACCAGCGCGCCGCAAAGCACTCCGGTAGAAGCCTGATTCAGAGCCCAGAATGAAAAAGGCCGGTCACTGACCGGCCTTTTTCGTTACAGCAGGTTACTTACATGTGGGCGATGGTGGCGTCGCCGAACTCGGAGCAGGACAGCAGAGTGGCACCGTCCATCAGACGCTCGAAGTCATAGGTCACGGTCTTGGCGGAAATCGCGCCATTGGTGCCCTTGATGATCAGGTCTGCAGCCTCGAGCCAGCCCATGTGACGCAGCATCATCTCGGCCGAGAGGATGACCGAACCCGGGTTGACCTTGTCCTGACCGGCGTACTTCGGCGCAGTGCCGTGAGTCGCTTCGAACATGGCAACGGTGTCGGACAGGTTGGCACCCGGCGCGATACCGATACCACCCACTTCGGCCGCCAGGGCGTCGGACAGGTAGTCACCGTTCAGGTTCAGGGTGGCAATCACGTCGTACTCGGCCGGACGCAGCAGGATCTGTTGCAGCATGGCGTCAGCGATGGCGTCCTTGACCACGACCTTCTTGCCGGTTTTCGGGTTGGTGAACTGCATCCACGGGCCGCCGTCCAGCAGCTCGGCGCCGAACTCGTCACGCGCAACTTCATAGCCCCAATCTTTGAAGGCACCTTCGGTGAACTTCATGATGTTGCCTTTGTGCACGATGGTCAGCGACTCGCGGTCGTTGTCAACGATGTACTGCAGGGCCTTGCGCACCAGGCGCTTGGTGCCCTCTTTGGAGACCGGCTTGACGCCGATGCCGCAGTCCTGGTCGAAACGGATCTTGGTGACGCCCATTTCTTCCTTCAGGAACTTGATGACCTTGGTCGCTTCCGGCGAACCGGCCTTCCACTCGATACCGGCATAAATGTCTTCGGAGTTTTCGCGGAAAATGGTCATGTCGACATCACCCGGCTTCTTCACCGGGCTCGGCACGCCTTCGAACCAGCGCACCGGGCGCAGGCAGACGTACAGGTCGAGCTCCTGGCGCAGGGCCACGTTCAGCGAACGGATGCCACCACCGACCGGAGTGGTCAGCGGGCCTTTGATCGAAACGACGTAGTCACGTACGGCTTCCAAGGTTTCCTTCGGCAGCCAGGTGTCCTGGTCGTAGACCTGGGTGGCTTTCTCACCGGCGTAGACTTCCATCCACGAAATTTTGCGCTTGCCGCCGTAGGCTTTCTCAACAGCCGCATCCACGACTTTGATCATTACCGGACTGATATCGACACCAATGCCATCACCCTCGATGAAGGGGATGATCGGGTTGTTCGGCACGTTCAAGGTCATGTCGGCGTTGACGGTAATTTTGTCACCGTTCGCAGGCACCTGGATCTTCTGGTATCCCATGCTGGACTCCGTTGTTTTCGTGGTCTGACAGTCCGTCACGCGGATGGCGTGACGGAAGGAACTTTTGGTCTCGGAAAGGCGCTGCATTCTTGTAGTTTTTCTACAGAAAGTCACGCACTTTTCGACATTTCCTTACCGCAATGCGGCGGCGAGAGCAGCGCCAATGCTGCCTCGCAGAGCTTCCTGTAGTCAAACTACAGAGAGCACTACAAAACTCCACCGGAAGAACGACTTTATCCTAGCAGCTTGCCCCCGAAATGCGCTCGATCTGGTCGCAAGCGGTATCTGCCGCTAACATCCGCCGGCCAATTTGCGGAGGCTTGTATGCGCTTCACCCCCCACGTCACCGTCGCCACCGTGGTCGAAGATCAGGGGCGCTTCCTGCTGGTCGAGGAGCTGGCCGGCGGCCAGGCAGTATTTAACCAGCCTGCCGGCCACCTGGAAGCCGACGAAAGTCTGATCGACGCCGCCCTGCGCGAAACCCTCGAGGAAACCAGCTGGGAGGTCGAGCTGACCGCCGTGACCGGCATCTACCTCTATACCGCCCCCAGCAACGGCGTGACCTACCAGCGCGTGTGCTTTGCCGCCAAGCCGCTGCGCCACCTGCCGGACAGCCCGCTGGACGACGGCATCATCGGCCCGCGCTGGCTGACTCGCGCCGAACTGGCCAGCCAGCCCGAGCGCTGGCGCAGCGAACTGGTGCTGCGCTGCATCGACGACTACCTGGCCGGCGAGCGCTTCCCCCTGAGCCTGATCCGCAATCCGGCCTGATCCACGCTCCGCGCTGATTCGCCGCCAGCGCCCGGTGCCTGATAGAATTCGCGTTTTATTGCAGTCACCCCACTGATTCCTATGCCTGAAGCCCCAGTTGTTCCGCCCAAAGGACGCGTGATCGTCGGCATGTCCGGCGGCGTGGACTCCTCCGTTTCCGCCGTTCTGCTCCTCGAGCAGGGTTACCAGGTGGAAGGCCTGTTCATGAAGAACTGGGAAGAGGACGACGGCACCGAATACTGCACCGCCATGACCGACCTGGCCGATGCCCAGGCAGTCTGCGACCGCATCGGCATCAAACTGCACACCGCCAACTTCGCCGCGGAATACTGGGACAACGTGTTCGAGCACTTCCTCGCCGAGTACAAGGCCGGGCGCACGCCGAACCCGGACATCCTGTGCAACCGCGAGATCAAGTTCAAAGCCTTCCTCGACTACGCCCTGAGCCTGGGCGCCGACCTGATCGCCACCGGCCACTACGTGCGCCGCCGCGATGTCGACGGCCGCAGCGAACTGCTCAAGGGTCTCGACCCGAACAAGGATCAGAGCTACTTCCTGCACGCCGTCGGCGGCGAGCAGATCGGCCGCACCCTGTTCCCGGTCGGCGAACTGGAGAAGCCGCAGGTGCGCGCCATCGCCGAGAAGCACGGCCTGGCCACCGCCAAGAAGAAGGACTCGACTGGCATCTGCTTTATCGGCGAGCGCCGCTTCAGCGACTTCCTCAAGCAGTACCTGCCCGCCCAGCCCGGCAATATCGAAACCACCGAGGGCGAGGTGATCGGCCGCCACCACGGCCTGATGTATCACACCATCGGCCAGCGCCAGGGCCTGGGTATCGGCGGCCTCAAGGACGCCAGCGACGAACCCTGGTACGTACTGGCCAAGGACTTGAGCCGCAACGTGCTGCTGGTCGGCCAGGGCAACGAACACCCCTGGCTGTTCAGCCGCGCCCTGCTCGCCTCGGAAATCTACTGGGTCAACCCCGTCGACCTGAGCACCCCGCGCCAGCTCAGCGCCAAGGTGCGCTACCGTCAGGGCGATCAGGCCTGCACCCTGGAAAAAACCGCCAGCGGCTATCGCGCCGTGTTTGCCGAGCCGCAACGCGCCGTCACCCCCGGCCAGTCCGTGGTGTTCTACGACGGTGAAATCTGCCTCGGCGGCGGCGTGATCGAAAGCGCCGAACCCTGGTTCGATGGGGCTGGCCTGGCATGAGCAGCACCCGCGAACAACTGATTGCTCTGGCCGCGGTATTCCAGACCGCCAGCCTGGTCGACAAACTGGCCCGCACCGGCCAGGTCAGCGAAGCCGACACCGCCTGCCTGCTCGGCAGCCTGCTGGTACGCGACCCGCAGAGCACCCTGGAAGTCTACGGCGGTGACGACCTCAATCTGCGCGAAGGCTACAAGGCCCTGGCCAGCGCCCTCGAGCGCAACCCGGCGAGCCTGCAACGTGACCCGCTGCGCTACGCCCTGCTGCTGCTCGGCCTGGAGCGCCAGTTGGCCAAGCGCGACGACCTGCTGCAGGTGATCGGCAACCGCCTGGATCAGATCCAGCTGCAGGTCGGCCACTTCGGCCTGACCCACGACAACGTGGTGGCCGCCTGCGGCTCGCTGTACCAGGACACCATCAGCACCTTCCGCCAGCGCATCCAGGTGCAGGGCGACATGCGCTTCCTGCAGCAGGCCGCCGTCGCCTCCAAAGTGCGCGCCCTGCTTCTCACCGGCATCCGCTCGGCGCGCCTGTGGCGCCAGCTCGGCGGGCACCGCTGGCAGCTGGTGTTCAGCCGCGGCAAGTTGCTCAAAGAGCTCTACCCCCTGCTCCGCCCCTGAATCCCACAGCACACCATCACTGCACTGCCTCGAGCGCCTGTCGCCGAGGCGCGGCGGAGCCGGCGAATTCGTGTATGATGTGCGCCCTTTTCGTTGACCGATAGCCCGAGAACGCCTCCCATGCAGCTCTCCTCGCTCACCGCGGTTTCCCCTGTCGATGGCCGCTACGCCGGCAAAACCAGCGCCCTGCGCCCGATCTTCAGCGAATACGGTCTGATCCGTTTCCGCGTCATGGTCGAAGTGCGCTGGCTGCAGCGCCTGGCCGCCCACGAAGGCGTCGCCGAAGTCGCACCCTTCTCCGCCGCAGCCAACGCCCTGCTCAACGAGCTGGCCGAGAACTTCGCCGTCGAGCACGCCGAGCGTGTGAAAGAGATCGAGCGCACCACCAACCACGACGTCAAGGCCGTGGAGTACCTGCTCAAGGAGCAGGCCGCCAAGCTGCCGGAACTGGCTGCAGTCAGCGAATTCATCCACTTCGCCTGCACCAGCGAGGACATCAACAACCTGTCCCACGCCCTGATGCTGCGCGAAGGCCGCGACGGTGTGCTGCTGCCGCTGATGAAGCAGATCGCCGCCGCCACCCGCGAGCTGGCCGTCAAGTTCGCCGACGTGCCGATGCTGTCGCGCACCCACGGCCAGCCGGCTTCGCCGACCACCCTGGGCAAGGAACTGGCCAACGTGGTCTACCGCCTGGAGCGCCAGATCGCGCAAGTGGCCGCCGTGCCGCTGCTGGGCAAGATCAACGGCGCCGTGGGCAACTACAACGCCCACCTGTCGGCCTACCCGCAGATCGACTGGGAAGCCAACGCCAAGCAGTTCATCGAAGGCGACCTGGGGCTGCAGTTCAACCCCTACACCACCCAGATCGAGCCGCACGACTACATCGCCGAACTGTTCGACGCCATCGCCCGCTTCAACACCATCCTCATCGACTTCGACCGCGACGTCTGGGGCTACATCTCCCTCGGCTACTTTAAGCAGAAGACCGTGGCCGGCGAAATCGGCTCCTCGACCATGCCGCACAAGGTCAACCCGATCGACTTCGAGAACTCCGAAGGCAACCTAGGCATCGCCAACGCGCTGTTCCAGCACCTGGCCAGCAAGCTGCCGATCTCCCGCTGGCAGCGTGACCTGACCGACTCCACCGTGCTGCGCAACCTCGGTGTCGGCTTCGCCCACAGCGTCATCGCCTACGAAGCCAGCCTCAAGGGCATCGGCAAGCTGGAGCTGAACGAGCAACGTATCGCCGCCGACCTGGACGCCTGCTGGGAAGTCCTCGCCGAGCCGATCCAGACCGTGATGCGCCGCTACGCCATCGAGAACCCCTACGAGAAGCTCAAGGAGCTGACCCGCGGCAAAGGCATCAGCCCGGAAGCCCTGCTGACCTTCATCGACGGCTTGGACATGCCAGCCGCCGCCAAGGCAGAGCTCAAGCAGCTGACTCCGGCCAACTACATCGGCAATGCCGCCGCCCAGGCCAAGCGCGTCTAACCGGCGCCTTCCAATTGCACGCCCGGCTGTGCCGGGCGTTTTTATTTCAAAGGCTCGCACATGACTACTGACGCACCCCTGCAACTCCTTGGCGGCATTTCAGCCCGTGAATTTCTGCGCGACTACTGGCAGAAGAAGCCCCTGCTGATCCGCCAGGCCATCCCCGACTTCGAAAGCCCGATCAGCCCGGACGAGCTGGCCGGCCTGGCCCTGGAAGAAGAAGTCGAGTCGCGCCTGGTCATCGAGCACGGCGCCCACCCTTGGGAGCTGCGCCGCGGCCCGTTCGCCGAAGACAGCTTCAGCGACCTGCCGGAGCGCGACTGGACCCTGCTGGTGCAGGCCGTCGACCAGTTCGTGCCGGAAGTCGCCGAACTGCTCAAGGAATTCAACTTCCTGCCCAACTGGCGCATCGACGACGTGATGATCAGCTTCGCCGCGCCCGGCGGCGGCGTCGGCCCGCACTACGACAACTACGACGTGTTTCTGCTCCAGGCCCACGGCCAGCGCCGCTGGCGCATCGGCCAGATGTGCGACAGCGACAGCGCCCTGCTGAGCCATGCCGACCTGCGCATCCTCGCCGACTTCGAGCAGACCGAGGAATGGGTGCTGGAGCCCGGCGACATGCTCTACCTGCCGCCGCGCCTGGCCCACTTCGGCACCGCCGAGGATGACTGCATGACCTACTCGGTGGGCTTCCGCGCGCCCAGCGCCGCCGAAGTGCTGACCCACTTCACCGACTTCCTCGCCCAGTTCCTGCCGGACGAGGAGCGCTACAGCGACGCCGGCATGCAGCCCAGCGACGACCCGCACCAGATCCAGCGCGACGCCCTCGACCGCCTCAAGGCCCTGCTGGCCGAGCACATGGGCGACGAGCGCCTGCTGCTAACCTGGTTCGGCCAGTTCATGACCGAGCCGCGCTACCCGGAACTGGTTGCCGGCAGCGACATCAGCGAGGAAGAGTTCCAGAGCGCCCTCGACGACGGCGCCGTACTGGTACGCAACCCCAGCTCGCGCCTGGCCTGGAGCGAGATCGACCTCGGCCTGGTGCTGTTCGCCAGCGGCCAGAGCCGCCTGCTGCCAGGTCATCTGAAGGAACTGTTGAAGCTGGTCTGCGCTGCCGAGGCACTGCACGCGGAAAACCTCGGCCAATGGCTGGCCGACGAAGAGGGGCGTAAGCTGCTCTGTGAACTGGTCAAGCAAGGAAGTCTGGAGTTTGCTGATGAGTGAGATTCACGTCCGCCTGGCCCACTGGCAGAAGGACAATGCCGACCTGCGACGCATCCGCGAAGCGGTGTTCATCGCCGAACAGGCGGTGCCCGCCGAACTCGAATGGGATGACGAGGATATCGAGGCCGTGCACTTCCTCGCCTGCGAAGGCGACTACCCGATCGGCACCGCGCGCCTGCTGGCCGACGGCCAGATCGGCCGCGTCTCGGTGCTCAAGGACTGGCGCGGCCTCAAGGTTGGCGATGCACTGATGCACGCCGCCATCGCCGCCGCCGAGCAGCGCGGGCAGAAGGTGCAGAAGCTCAGCGCCCAGGTGCATGCCAGCGCCTTCTACGAGCGCCTGGGCTTCCACATCGAGGGCGGCGAATACCTGGAAGCAGGCATCCCCCACGTACTGATGGTTCGCCACAGCAGCTAGAGAGCAGCATGAACGACGAAAGCGCCCCGCTGGACGAAAACGAAACCGAATTACCGGCCATCGATTTCCATTCACCGGGGCGCTTTGCCGTGCACAATCCTGCCCTGCCGCCGAACGAATTCGCGCCGCGTGAGCCCGCCCCCTTCCAGCTGGCCAGCCACTCGCCACTCGAGCGCTTCGAGCTGCCCGAACAGGCCCAGGCCCACGCCTTGGCACTGCTGCAGCAGGCCCGGCACAGCCTGTGCCTGTACAGCACCGATCTGGAACCCTGGCTGTACAACCACAGCAGCGCGCAGGAGGCCTGCACCCGCCTGCTCCTGGCCAACCCGCGCAACCGCCTGCGCATCCTCCTGCGCGATGTCAGCCGCCCGGTCAAGCAGGGCCATCGCCTGCTCAACCTGGCACGCCGCCTGACCAGCAACCTGCAGATCCGCCGCATCAATCCGGATCTGCCCAGCGAGGAAGTCGCCTACCTGCTGGCCGACGGCCACGGCCTGCTGCTGCGCCCGCAACCCGATCAGCATGCCGGCTACGCTCTGTACAACGACCCCGGCCGCGTCCGCCTGCGCCAGGCGCAGTTCGACCAGGCCTGGGACAACAGCCTTCTCGACCCCGATCTGCGGAGCTTCCTGCTATGACCCTGCGCACCTGCCTGGCCACCCTGCTGCTGGCCCTGAGCCTGCCCTTGCAGGCTGCCACCGAGCTGATTCCCCTGGGTTATCGCACTGCCGACGAAGTGCTGCCCGTGGTGCAATCCGTCCTCGACGGCCAGGGCAAGGCCAGCGCCTACGGCAACCAGTTGGTGATCAATGCCGAGCCGGAGAAGATCGAGGAAATCCGCGGCCTGCTGAAGCAGCTGGATACCGTCCCGCGGCGCCTGCTGATCAGCGTCGATACCAGCGAAAACGGCTATCAGGACAGCAATGGCTACTCGGTCAACGGCAGCGCCAGCGCGGGCGATGTCGAGGTGATTGCCGGACGCGGTGAAATCCAGGGTCGCGACCAGGTGCGCATCATCCGCCGCTCCACCGACAGCCGCAGCGGTGGCACCCAGCAGATCCAGGCTACCGAAGGCTATCCGGCGCTGATCCAGGTCGGCCAGAGCGTGCCGCTGACCAACACCGGCGTCGGCCCCTACGGCCTGCCCTACCAGGAAACCCAGTACCGCAACGTCACCCAGGGCTTCTACGTCACCGCCAGCCTTACCGGCGACATCGTCCACGTCAGCATCAGCAGCAACAATGACCGGGTCAACCAGTCGCGCCCCGAAGTGATCGACGTGCAAAGCACCGACACCCGCGTCAGCGGCCGCCTCGGTGAATGGATCCCGCTCGGCGGGGTCAGCGAACAGAGCCAGGGCGATGACCGCGACTTCCTGCGTCGCCGCACCACCCAAGGGCGCAACGACATGCACATGCGCATCAAGGTCGAAGCCCTGGACTGAGCTGCACGCCTCTTGTCGGATTATGTAGTGGCATGCGCACACCACTACAAAATCGTTGACGAACCCTCCTTCGAGGCGCATCATGGCGCCGCTCCCGCTAGCCAGGGACTCTGCTGAAGGGTCTCCAGATCGGCTCCGTACCACCATTCGGAACGATCCGTGTTTTAACAGCCCACAAGGCGTTTCGACGAGGTTGCGACTGGAACGAAAGTTGTCCTGAGGGACGGGGAAGCCTAAGCGTTATCAGCAAGACCGCCAGACCAGAGACTGCATCGCCCAACGGCATCCACGAGCCGGCAAGCCGCACTTCTGCTCTCCGGATTGCTTGTTTCGTCCTCTCCTCCCCTCTGCTCCACTCTCGTCCCGTCACTATTTCGACGTTCTGCCATGTGTCGCCCGCAACACTGCAAGCTTTTTGCACGTTGGTTTTGGGTGGGAAGTCGGTGCTCAACCAAACTCATACTTTGAAGGATTGACCATGTCAGCTTATCAAAACGACATCAAAGCCGTTGCCGCTCTGAAAGAAGCCGCAGGCAGCAGCTGGAGCGCGATCAACCCCGAGTCCGTCGCTCGCATGCGCGCTCAGAACCGCTTCAAGACCGGTCTGGAAATCGCCCAGTACACCGCTGACATCATGCGCAAAGACATGGCCGAGTACGACGCCGACTCGTCCGTCTACACCCAATCCCTGGGCTGCTGGCACGGCTTCATCGGTCAGCAGAAGCTGATCTCGATCAAGAAGCACCTGAAGACCACCAACAAGCGCTACCTGTACCTGTCCGGCTGGATGGTTGCTGCTCTGCGCTCCGACTTCGGCCCGCTGCCGGACCAGTCGATGCACGAAAAAACCGCCGTTTCCGGCCTGATCGAAGAGCTGTACACCTTCCTGCGCCAGGCCGACAGCCGCGAACTGGATCTGCTGTTCACCGCCATTGACGCCGCTCGCGCCGCCGGCGACAAGGCCAAAGAAGCCGAACTGCAGGCTCAGGTCGACAACTACGAAACTCACATCGTACCGATCATCGCCGACATCGACGCTGGCTTCGGTAACCCGGAAGCCACCTACCTGCTGGCCAAGCGCATGATCGAAGCAGGCGCTTGCTGCATCCAGATCGAAAACCAGGTTTCCGACGAGAAGCAGTGCGGCCACCAAGACGGTAAAGTGACCGTTCCGCACGCTGACTTCCTGGCCAAGATCAACGCCGTTCGCTACGCATTCCTCGAGCTGGGCATCGACAACGGCGTGATCGTTGCTCGCACCGACTCCCTGGGTGCCGGCCTGACCAAGCAAATCGCCGTTACCGCCAAAGAAGGCGATCTGGGCGACCTGTACAACTCCTTCCTGGACTGCGAAGAAGTTGCTGCCTCCGACCTGGGCAACGGCGACGTCGTGATCAACCGCGGCGGCAAACTGCTGCGTCCGAAGCGCCTGCCGTCCAACCTGTTCCAGTTCCGCGCTGGCACCGGCGAAGACCGCTGCGTACTGGACTGCATCACCAGCCTGCAGAACGGCGCCGACATGCTGTGGATCGAAACCGAGAAGCCGCACGTTGGCCAGATCAAGGGCATGGTTGACCGCATCCGCGAAGTCATCCCGAACGCCAAGCTGGTTTACAACAACAGCCCGTCCTTCAACTGGACCCTGAACTTCCGTCAGCAAGTGTTCGACGCTTTCGTAGCCGAAGGCAAAGACGTTTCCGCCTACGACCGCGCCAAGCTGATGAGCGTCGAGTACGACGAAACCGAACTGGCTCAGGTTGCCGACGAGAAGATCCGTACCTTCCAGCGCGACGGTTCGGCTCAGGCTGGCATCTTCCACCACCTGATCACCCTGCCGACCTACCACACCGCCGCTCTGTCGACCGACAACCTGGCCAAAGGCTACTTCGCCGACCAGGGCATGCTGGCCTACGTGAAAGGCGTTCAGCGTCAGGAACTGCGTCAGGGTATCGCCTGCGTCAAGCACCAGAACATGGCTGGCTCCGACATCGGCGACAACCACAAAGAGTACTTCGCTGGCGAAGCTGCTCTGAAGGCAAGCGGTAAAGACAACACCATGAACCAGTTCCACTAATAGGAACCGGTTCGCTCAGCCAGGGCCCAGCCCGAGCCGAGCGTGTTGCCAGACGAACCCCAGCAGCGATGCTGGGGTTTTTCTTTTCCATCCCTGCCCCGCCTCACAGCGCCAAATGCGCAACACAGAGCGCATCCCAGAGCATCCGCACGCGATTGCCCGGAAATCTGCCTGCGCAGCGCTACACTCCTTGCAAACGGCGTGTTCCATCAGCGCACCAATACCTGACTCGCTGTAAACAATTAAAGACAGGCGTCTTTCGAAAAGGCGTCATGACGCAGCAAAATCACGGCAATTGCACCATGCGACCAAAGCATTAAACGCTCTACAGCCCTCACCTGACGCTGGCTAGAGGTGTATTGATGAGTAGTTTCGACGCGCGCCGCGTTCATTTTTTTATTCATAAAAATTTACTTAGCGTGCTATGCGGGCATAAAATTGCCGCCACTACTCTGCGGAGCAGCTTTCCCGAGCTGCTGCGATTATTAAAAGAAGCCGTCCCCTTTCCCAAGGAGTATCGGCATGCCTGATGCGGTAACGACCATGTCCCATAACTGGGCTTTTGCTGTATTCCTGCTCGGAGTCCTCGGACTCATCGCTTTCATGCTCGGCCTGTCCAGCCTGCTCGGTAGCAAGGCATGGGGGCGCAGCAAGAACGAACCCTTCGAATCCGGCATGCTGCCAGTCGGCAGTGCCCGCCTGCGCCTCTCGGCAAAGTTCTATCTGGTCGCGATGCTCTTCGTGATCTTCGACGTTGAAGCCCTCTTTCTCTTCGCTTGGTCAGTCTCGGTTCGCGAAAGCGGCTGGGCAGGTCTGATCGAAGCTACAGTTTTCATAGCAATTCTGTTGGCTGGTCTTGTCTATCTTTGGCGTATCGGTGCGCTCGACTGGGCTCCCGAAGGTCGTCGTAATCGGCAGGCGAAGCTAAAACAATGAGGCTTTGGCGATGCAATACAAACTTACTCGGATCGATCCGGATGCGCCTAACGAGCAGTATCCGATCGGCGAGCGGGAGACTGTCTCCGACCCGCTGCTAGAAGATCAGGTACACAAGAACATCTTCATGGGCAAACTCGAAGATGTTCTCAACGGTGCGGTGAACTGGGGTCGCAAGAACTCCCTGTGGCCGTACAACTTCGGCCTGTCCTGCTGCTACGTGGAAATGACCACCGCCTTCACCGCACCGCACGATATCGCGCGCTTCGGTGCGGAAGTCATTCGTGCGTCTCCGCGTCAGGCCGACTTCATGGTCATCGCCGGCACCTGCTTCATCAAGATGGCGCCGATCATCCAGCGCCTCTATGAACAGATGCTGGAGCCCAAGTGGGTGATCTCCATGGGTTCGTGCGCCAACTCCGGCGGCATGTACGACATCTATTCTGTAGTCCAGGGGGTCGACAAGTTCCTCCCGGTCGACGTGTACATCCCGGGTTGCCCGCCCCGTCCGGAGGCATTCCTGCAAGGCCTGATGCTGCTGCAGGAATCCATCGGCCAGGAGCGCCGCCCGTTGTCCTGGGTCGTCGGCGATCAAGGCATCTACCGTGCCGACATGCCGTCGCAGAAAGAACAGCGCCGCGAGCAGCGTATCGCTGTAACCAACCTGCGTAGCCCCGACGAAGTGTGAGCCGGCTCGCCGAGCCTGCTCACTGACGCCGTACACCGCCGATAGCGACCGAGACCATGACTGCAGACAGCATTCTGTCCGTTCCACCGTACAAGGCCGATGACCAGGATGTGGTCATCGAGCTGAATTCCCGCTTTGGTGCCGAGACCTTCACCGTCCAGAGCACCCGTACCGGCATGCCGGTGCTGTGGGTTTCCCGCGACCGCCTGATCAATGTTCTGACCTTCCTGCGCAACCTGCCGCGCCCCTACGTCATGCTGTACGACCTGCATGGCGTCGACGAGCGCCTGCGCACCCAGCGCCGCGGCCTGCCGAGCGCCGACTTCACGGTGTTCTACCACCTGATGTCGGTCGAACGTAACAGCGACATCATGATCAAGGTCGCCCTCAAGGAAGGTGATCTCAACGTTCCCACCGTCACCGGTATCTGGCCCAACGCCAACTGGTACGAGCGCGAAGTCTGGGATCTCTACGGCATCACCTTCCAGGGCCACCCGCACCTGACCCGCATCATGATGCCGCCGACCTGGGAAGGTCACCCGCTGCGCAAGGACTACCCAGCGCGCGCCACCGAATTCGATCCGTTCAGCCTGACCCTGGCCAAGCAGCAGTTCGAGGAAGAATCCGCCCGCTTCAAGCCGGAAGACTGGGGCATGAAGCGCCACGGCGAGAACGAGGACTACATGTTCCTCAACCTCGGCCCCAACCACCCTTCCGCCCACGGTGCGTTCCGTATCGTCCTGCAGCTGGACGGTGAAGAGATCGTCGACTGCGTACCGGACATCGGCTACCACCACCGGGGTGCCGAGAAGATGGCCGAGCGCCAGAGCTGGCACAGCTTCATCCCCTACACCGACCGTATCGACTACCTCGGCGGGGTGATGAACAACCTGCCCTACGTGCTGGCCGTGGAAAAACTGGCCGGGATCAAGGTGCCGGATCGCGTCGATTTCATCCGCGTGATGCTCGCCGAGTTCTTCCGCATCACCAGCCACCTGCTGTTCCTCGGTACCTATATCCAGGACGTCGGTGCGATGACCCCGGTGTTCTTCACCTTCACCGACCGCCAGCGCGCCTACAAGGTGATCGAAGCCATCACCGGTTTCCGCCTGCACCCGGCCTGGTACCGCATTGGTGGCGTCGCCCACGACCTGCCGCGCGGCTGGGACGGCCTGGTCAAGGAATTCGTCGACTGGCTGCCCAAGCGCCTCGACGAGTACGAGAAGGCCGCCCTGAAGAACAGCATCCTGATCGGTCGTACCAAGGGCGTGGCCCAGTACAACACCAAGGAAGCCCTGGAATGGGGCGTCACCGGTGCCGGCCTGCGCTCCACCGGTCTGGACTTCGACCTGCGCAAGGCGCGCCCGTACTCCGGCTACCAGAACTTCGAATTCGAAGTACCGCTGGCGCACAACGGTGACGCCTACGACCGCTGCCTGGTACGCGTGGAAGAAATGCGCCAGAGCATCCGCATCATCGACCAGTGCCTGCGCAACATGCCGGAAGGCCCGTACAAGGCGGATCACCCGCTGACCACGCCGCCACCGAAAGAGCGCACCCTGCAGCACATCGAGACCCTGATCACCCACTTCCTGCAAGTCTCGTGGGGCCCGGTCATGCCGGCCAACGAGAGCCTGCAGATGATCGAGGCGACCAAGGGCATCAACAGCTATTACCTGACGAGCGACGGCAGCACCATGAGCTACCGCACCCGGATTCGCACGCCCAGCTTCCCGCACCTGCAGCAGATCCCTTCGGTGATCCGCGGCAGCATGGTGGCGGATCTGATCGCGTACCTGGGCAGTATCGACTTCGTTATGGCCGACGTGGATCGCTGATTATGAGCACGCTTATTCAAACTGACCGCTTCACTCTCAGCGAAGCCGAACGCTCGGCCATCGAGCACGAGATGCACCACTACGAAGACCCGCGCGCGGCGTCCATCGAAGCCCTGAAGATCGTGCAGAAAGAGCGCGGCTGGGTACCCGACGGCGCCGCCGATGCCATCGGCGCGATCCTCGGCATCCCGGCCAGCGACGTCGAAGGCGTGGCCACCTTCTATAGTCAGATTTTTCGCCAGCCGGTGGGCCGCCACATCATCCGCGTGTGCGACAGCATGACCTGCTTCGTCGGCGGCCACGAGGATCTGCTCGGCAGCCTCAAGGACAAGCTCGGCATCGTCCCCGGCCAGACCACCAGCGACGGTCGCTTCACCCTGCTGCCGGTGTGCTGCCTGGGTAACTGCGACAAGGCCCCGGCGGTGATGATCGACGACGACACCTACGGCAACCTCGATGCCAATGGCATCGCCCAGCTGCTGGAGTCCTACGCATGAAGACGCTGACTTCCATCGGCCCGGCCAACCGCATCGCCCGCAGCGAAGAGACCCATCCGCTGACCTGGCGCCTGCGCGACGACGCCCAGCCGGTATGGCTCGACGAGTACCAGCAAAAGAACGGCTACGCCGCCGCACGCAAGGCCCTCGCCGAAATGGCCCAGGCCGACATCGTGCAGACGGTCAAGGATTCCGGCCTCAAGGGCCGCGGCGGTGCGGGCTTCCCCACCGGCGTGAAGTGGGGCCTGATGCCCAACGACGAATCCATGAACATCCGCTACCTGCTGTGCAACGCGGATGAAATGGAACCGAACACCTGGAAAGACCGCATGCTTATGGAGCAGCTGCCACACCTGCTGGTGGAAGGCATGCTGATCTCCGCACGCGCGCTCAAGGCCTACCGCGGCTACATCTTCCTGCGCGGCGAGTACGTCGATGCAGCAGCCAACCTGAATCGCGCCATCGAGGAAGCCAAGGCCGCCGGCCTGCTGGGCAAGAACATCCTCGGCAGCGGCTTCGACTTCGAGCTGTTCGTCCACACCGGCGCCGGGCGTTACATCTGCGGTGAAGAAACAGCACTGATCAACTCCCTCGAAGGCCGCCGCGCCAACCCGCGCTCCAAGCCGCCCTTCCCCGCCGCCGTCGGTGTATGGGGCAAGCCGACCTGCGTGAACAACGTCGAGACCCTGTGCAACGTGCCGGCGATCGTCGCCAACGGCGTCGACTGGTACAAGACCCTGGCCCGTCCGGGCAGCGAAGACATGGGCACCAAGCTGATGGGCTTCTCCGGCAAGGTGAAGAACCCCGGCCTGTGGGAACTGCCGTTCGGTATCTCGGCCCGCGAGCTGTTCGAGGACTACGCCGGCGGCATGCGCGACGGCTACACCCTGAAATGCTGGCAGCCAGGTGGCGCCGGTACCGGCTTCCTGCTGCCCGAGCACCTGGATGCCTCGATGTACGCTGCCGGCATCGCCAAGGTCGGCACCCGTATGGGTACCGGCCTGGCCCTGGCCGTGGACGACAGCGTCAACATGGTTTCGCTGCTGCGCAACATGGAAGAGTTCTTCGCCCGCGAGTCGTGCGGCTGGTGCACCCCATGCCGCGACGGCCTGCCGTGGAGCGTGAAGATCCTCCGCGCCCTGGAGCGCGGCCAAGGCACCCAGCAGGACATCGATACCCTGCTCGGCCTGGTCAACTTCCTCGGCCCCGGCAAGACCTTCTGTGCCCACGCCCCGGGCGCCGTCGAGCCATTGGGTAGCGCGATCAAGTATTTCCGTCCGGAGTTCGATGCTGGCGTGGCCAGCAACAGTGCGCCGGCAGCAACGGGGCAATTCGCCCCGGCGTGAAGTTTTGCGTGACGGAGGCCATTCACCTGGCCCCGTGACACACCGTGATTCCATTAGCCAAGCCCGCTTCGGCGGGTAAAGAAGAAACCTGAACCATGGCCACTATCCACGTAGACGGCAAAGATTTCGAAGTCGACGGTGCGGACAACCTGCTGCAGGCCTGTCTGTCCCTCGGTCTCGACATCCCCTACTTCTGCTGGCACCCGGCGCTCGGTAGCGTCGGTGCCTGCCGCCAGTGCGCGGTGAAGCAGTACAGCGACGAAAACGACAAGCGCGGCCGCATCGTCATGTCATGCATGACCCCGGCCAGCGACAACACCTGGATCAGCATCGACGATGAAGAGTCCAAGGCGTTCCGCGCCAGCGTCGTCGAATGGCTGATGACCAACCACCCGCACGACTGCCCGGTGTGCGAGGAAGGCGGTCACTGCCACCTGCAAGACATGACGGTGATGACCGGCCACAACGAGCGCCGTTATCGCTTCACCAAGCGTACCCACCAGAACCAGCAGCTCGGCCCGTTCATCTCCCACGAGATGAACCGCTGCATCGCCTGCTACCGCTGCGTGCGCTACTACAAGGACTACGCCGGCGGCACCGACCTGGGCGTATACGGCGCGCACGACAACGTGTACTTCGGCCGTGTCGAAGACGGTGTGCTGGAAAGCGAGTTCTCCGGCAACCTGGTCGAGGTGTGCCCGACCGGCGTGTTCACCGACAAGACCCACTCCGAGCGCTACAACCGCAAGTGGGACATGCAGTTCGCCCCGAGCATCTGCCATGGCTGCTCCAGCGGCTGCAACATCAGCCCCGGCGAGCGCTACGGCGAGATCCGCCGCATCGAGAACCGCTTCAACGGCTCGGTGAACCAGTACTTCCTGTGCGACCGCGGCCGTTTCGGCTACGGCTACACCAACCGCGAAGACCGCCCGCGCCAGCCGCTGTTCGGTAGCGAGAAGCTGAGCCTGGACGGCGCCCTGGACAAGGCCGCCGAGCTGCTCAAGGGCAAGCGCGTGATCGGCATCGGCTCGCCGCGCGCCAGCCTGGAAGGCAACTTCGCCCTGCGCGAGCTGGTCGGCGAGGCAAACTACTACAGCGGCATCGCCGCCAGCGAGCTGGCCAACCTGCGCCTGATCCGCAACATCCTGCAGAACGGCCCGCTGCCGGTGGCCAACCTGCGCGACGTGGAAAGCCACGACGCGGTGTTCGTTCTCGGTGAAGACCTGACCCAGACCGCCGCCCGCCTGGCCCTGGCCCTGCGCCAGTCGGTCAAGGGCAAGGCCACCGAAATCGCCGCCTCGATGAAGATTCAGGACTGGCACATGGCCGCCGTGCAGAACGTCGCCCAGGACGCACTGAACCCGCTGTTCATCGCCAGCGTCACCCCGACCCGCCTGGATGACGTGGCCGAAGCCTGCGTGCATGCCGCCCCGGCCGACCTGGCCCGCATCGGTTTCGCCGTGGCCCACGCCATCGACCCGAGCGCCCCGGCCGTGACCGGTCTGGACGCTGAAGCTGCAGAACTGGTGCAGCTGATCGCCGACGCCCTGGTCAACGCCAAGCGTCCGCTGATTGTCTCCGGCGCTTCGCTGGGCGAGCAGAGCGTCATCGAAGCCGCCGGCAACATCGCCAGCGCGCTGAAGAACCGTGAGAAGAACGCCTCGATCAACCTGGTGGTACCGGAAGCCAACAGCATGGGCCTGGCCCTGTTCGGCGGCGAGTCGCTGGACGCCGCGCTGGACGCCCTGAACGCCGGCCAGGCCGACGCCGTGGTGATCCTGGAGAACGACCTGTACCGCCGCGCCGACGCAACCAAGGTCGATGCCGCCCTGGCCGCCGCCAAGGTGGTGATCGTTGCCGACCACCAGCAGACCGCCACCACCGCCAAGGCCCACCTGGTGCTGCCGGCGGCCAGCTTCGCCGAAGGCGACGGCACCCTGGTCAGCCTGGAAGGCCGCGCCCAGCGCTTCTTCCAGGTGTTCGAGCCGAGCTACTACGACAGCAATATCCTGGTGCGCGAGGGCTGGCGCTGGCTGCACGCGCTGCACAGCACCCTGCAGGGCAAGGCCGTGGACTGGACCCAGCTGGATCAGGTCACCGCCGCCTGCGCCGCCAGCAGCAGCGTGCTGGCCGGCATCGTCGGTGCCGCACCGAGCGCGTCGTTCCGCATCAAGGGCCTCAAGCTGGCCCGCGAGCCGCACCGCTACAGCGGCCGAACCGCCATGCGCGCCAACATCAGCGTGCACGAGCCACGTCAGCCGCAAGACAAGGACTCGGCCTTCGCCTTCTCCATGGAAGGCTACGCCGGCAGCAAGGAAGACCGTCAGCAGATTCCGTTCGCCTGGTCGCCGGGCTGGAACTCGCCGCAAGCCTGGAACAAGTTCCAGGACGAAGTCGGCGGCCATCTGCGTGCCGGCGATCCGGGCGTACGCCTGATCGAAGCCAAGGGTGCCAGCCTGCCGTGGTTCGCCGTGAACGCCGCGTTCAACCCGGCCCAGGGCACTCTGCAGGCCGTGCCGCTGCATCACCTGTTCGGCAGCGAGGAAAACTCCTCCCGTGCCGCCCCGGTGCAAGAGCGCATTCCGCAGCCTTACGTGGCCCTGGCCAAGGCCGAAGCCGACCGCCTCGGCGTGAATGATGGCGCCCTGCTCGCCCTGACCGTCAACGGCCAGGCCCTGCGCCTGCCGCTGCAGGTCAACGAAGACCTGGCCATCGGCCTGGTCGGCCTGCCGGTTGGCCTGCCGGGCATTCCGGCGCTGCTTGCCGGCGCCGTGGTCACTGCCATCCAGGAGGCCGCGCAATGAGCTGGCTGACGCCCGAACTGATCGACGTCATAGTCGCCGTCCTCAAGGCCATCGTCATCCTGCTGGTGGTTGTGGTCTGCGGCGCGCTGCTGAGCTTCGTCGAACGCCGTCTGCTGGGCTGGTGGCAGGATCGCTACGGTCCGAACCGCGTCGGCCCGTTCGGCATGTTCCAGATTGCTGCGGACATGCTGAAGATGTTCTTCAAGGAAGACTGGACGCCGCCATTCGCCGACAAGTTCATCTTCATGCTGGCGCCGATGATTGCCTTCGCCGCCATGCTGATGGCCTTCGCGATCATCCCGATCACCCCGGAATGGGGTGTGGCGGATCTGAACATCGGTATCCTGTTCTTCTTCGCCATGGCCGGTCTGTCGGTATATGCCGTGCTGTTCGCCGGCTGGTCGAGCAACAACAAGTTCGCCCTGCTCGGCAGCCTGCGTGCCTCGGCCCAAACCATCTCCTACGAGGTGTTCCTGGCCCTGGCACTGATGGGCATCGTCGCCCAGGTCGGCTCGTTCAACATGCGCGATATCGTCGACTACCAGGCCGAACACCTGTGGTTCATCATTCCGCAGTTCTTCGGCTTCTGTACCTTCTTCATCGCCGGCGTCGCCGTGACTCACCGTCACCCGTTCGACCAGCCGGAAGCGGAGCAGGAGCTGGCCGACGGTTACCACATCGAATATGCCGGGATGAAATGGGGCATGTTCTTCGTCGGCGAGTACATCGGCATCGTGACCATCTCGGCGCTGCTGGTGACCCTGTTCTTCGGCGGCTGGCACGGGCCGTTCGGCATCCTGCCGCAGATCCCGTTCATCTGGTTCGCCCTCAAGACCTGCTTCTTCATCATGATCTTCATCCTGCTGCGCGCCTCGATTCCGCGCCCGCGGTATGACCAGGTCATGGCCTTCAGCTGGAAGTTCTGCTTGCCGCTGACCCTGATCAACCTGCTGGTGACCGGCGCACTTGTGCTGGCCTCGGCCCAGTAAGGAGTAACACGCGATGATCAAATACATTTGGGACGTGGTGCATGGCACCTGGACCCAGTTGCGCAGCCTGGTGATGGTGTTCAGTCACGGCTTCCGCAAACGCGACACCCTGCAGTACCCGGAAGAACCGGTGTACCTGCCGCCGCGCTACCGCGGTCGCATCGTGCTGACCCGCGACCCCGACGGCGAAGAGCGCTGCGTAGCCTGCAACCTGTGCGCCGTGGCCTGCCCGGTCGGCTGCATCTCGCTGCAGAAGGCCGAGACCCCGGACGGCCGCTGGTACCCGGATTTCTTCCGCATCAACTTCTCGCGCTGCATCTTCTGTGGCCTCTGTGAAGAAGCCTGCCCGACCACCGCGATCCAGCTCACCCCGGACTTCGAGATGGGCGAGTACAAGCGCCAGGATCTGGTGTACGAGAAGGAAGACCTGCTGATCAGCGGCCCGGGCAAGAACCCGGACTACAACTTCTACCGCGTTGCCGGCATGGCCATTGCCGGCAAGCCGAAAGGCGCCGCGCAGAACGAAGCCGAACCGATCAACGTGAAAAGCCTGCTGCCCTAAGGAGAGGACATGGAATTCGCTTTCTACCTCGCCGCGGGTGTTGCCGTGGCGTCCACTGTACGGGTCATCACCGCGAGCAATCCGGTGCATGCCCTGCTCTACCTGATCCTCTCGCTGCTGGCCGTGTCGATGACTTTCTTCGCTCTCGGCGCACCCTTTGCCGGTGCCCTGGAGATCATCGTCTACGCCGGCGCCATCATGGTGCTGTTCGTCTTCGTGGTGATGATGCTCAACCTCGGCCCGGCTGCTGCCGAGCAGGAGAAGAAATGGCTGACGCCAGGCATCTGGACCGGCCCGGCGATTCTCGCCGCCCTGCTCCTGGCGCAGCTGCTCTATGTGCTGTTCCAGGCCCCGAGCGGCGCCGCCATCGGCCTGGTCACCGTGGACGCCAAGGCGGTCGGTATCGCCCTGTTCGGCCCTTACCTGCTGGCCGTCGAGCTGGCCTCGATGCTGCTGCTCGCCGCCCTGGTCGCCGCCTACCACCTGGGCCGCCACGAAGCCAAGGAGCCCACCGCATGAATGCGATTCCCATGGAACACGGCCTGGCCCTGGCCGCCGTGCTGTTCAGCCTGGGCCTGATCGGCCTGATGGTGCGGCGCAACATTCTGTTCGTGCTGATGAGCCTGGAAGTGATGATGAACGCCACCGCCCTGGCCTTTGTAGTGGCCGGTAGCCGCTGGGTGCAGGCCGACGGGCAGATCATGTTCATTCTGGTGATCACCCTGGCAGCCGCCGAGGCCAGCATCGGCCTGGCGATCCTGCTGCAGCTGTATCGCCGCTTCCACACCCTCGATGTCGACGCAGCCAGCGAGATGCGCGGATGAACCTTCTATTCCTGACTTTCCTCTTCCCGCTGCTCGGCTGGTTTCTCCTGGCCTTCTCCCGCGGGCGTATCTCGGAGAACCTGGCGGCGCTGATCGGCGTCGGCTCGGTGGGCCTGGCGGCGCTGACCGCCGGCTGGGTGATCCTGCAGTTCAACCTCAATCCGCCGGCCGGTGGCGTGTTCACCCAGGTGCTGTGGCAGTGGATGAGCGTCGACGGCTTTGCGCCGAGCTTCACCCTGTATCTGGACGGCCTGTCGGTGACCATGCTCGGCGTGGTCACCGGTGTCGGCTTCCTGATCCACCTGTTCGCCAGCTGGTACATGCGTGGTGAAGAGGGTTACTCGCGCTTCTTCGCCTACACCAACCTGTTCATCTTCAGCATGCTGCTGCTGGTACTGGGCGACAACCTGCTGTTCCTCTACTTCGGTTGGGAAGGGGTGGGCCTGTGTTCCTACCTGCTGATCGGCTTCTACTTCAAGCACGTGCCCAACGGCAACGCGGCGCTGAAGGCGTTCATCGTCACCCGCATCGGTGACGTGTTCATGGCCATCGGTCTGTTCATCCTGTTCATGAACCTGGGCACCCTGAACATCCAGGAACTGGCCGTGCTGGCGCCGCAGAAGTACCTGGCCGGCGACAACTGGCTGTGGATCGCCACCCTGATGCTGCTCGGCGGCGCGGTCGGCAAGTCCGCCCAGCTGCCGCTGCAGACCTGGCTGGCCGACGCCATGGCCGGCCCGACTCCGGTCTCGGCGCTGATCCACGCGGCGACCATGGTCACCGCGGGCGTGTACCTGATCGCCCGTACCCACGGCCTGTTCCTGCTGACCCCGGAGATCCTCGAGCTGGTCGGCATCGTCGGCGGCGTGACCCTGGTACTGGCCGGCTTCGCCGCCCTGGTGCAGACCGACATCAAGCGCATCCTCGCCTACTCGACCATGAGCCAGATCGGCTACATGTTCCTCGCCCTCGGCGTGCAGGCCTGGGATGCGGCGATCTTCCACCTGATGACCCACGCCTTCTTCAAGGCCCTGCTGTTCCTTGCCTCCGGTGCGGTGATCAATGCCTGCCACCACGAGCAGAACATCTTCAAGATGGGCGGGCTGTGGAAGAAACTGCCGCTGGCCTACGCGAGCTTCATCGTTGGTGGTGCCGCCCTGGCCGCTCTGCCGCTGGTCACCGCCGGCTTCTACTCGAAGGACGAGATCCTCTGGGAAGCCTTCGCCAGTGGTCATAGCGAGCTGCTCTACGCAGGCCTGGCCGGTGCCTTCCTGACCTCGATCTACACCTTCCGCCTGATCTTCATCGCCTTCCACGGCGAGCAGAAGACCGAGGCCCATGCCGGTCATGGCGTGGCCCACTGGCTGCCGCTGTCGGTGCTGATCGTGCTGTCGACCTTCATCGGCGCACTGATCACCCCGCCGCTGCACGGCGTACTGCCGCAGAGCATCGGCCATGCCGGCGGCGAAGCGCAGCACAGCCTGGAGATCGCCTCGGGCGCCATCGCCCTGGCCGGTATCCTGCTGTCCGCCCTGCTGTTCCTCGGCAAGCGCAGCTTCGCCACCGCGGTGGCGCAGAGCGCCCCGGGTCGCTTCCTGTCGGCCTGGTGGTTCGCCGCCTGGGGCTTCGACTGGCTCTACGACCTGCTGTTCGTCAAACCGTACCTGCTGATCTGCCGCCTGCTCGGCCGCGACCCGATCGACCAGAGCATCGGCCTGGTGCCGCGTCTGGCCCGCGGCGGCAATGGTCTGCTGGCTCGCGCCCAGACCGGCCAGGTGCGCTGGTACGCCACTTCGATTGCCGGGGGTGCCGTGCTGGTGCTCGCCGTCCTCCTTTTTCTGAGTTAAGGAAAACAGCCTGATGATTCTCCCCTGGCTAATCCTGATTCCCTTCATCGGCGGCCTGCTGTGCTGGCAGGGCGAGCGCTTCGGCAATACCCTGCCGCGCTGGATCGCCCTGCTGACCATGGGCCTGCTGTTTGGCCTCGGCCTGTGGCTGTGGGCCACAGCCGACTTCAGCCTGGCCCCGGCGCCAGGCGCCGACCCGGTATGGGCGGCCGAGTTCAAGGTGCAGTGGATCGAGCGTCTCGGTATCAGCATTCACCTCGGCCTCGACGGCCTGTCGGTGCTGATGATCTGCCTTACCGGCCTGCTCGGCGTGCTGTCCGTGCTGTGCTCGTGGAACGAGATCCAGAACCGCGTCGGCTTCTTCCACCTTAACCTGATGTGGATCCTCGGCGGCGTGGTCGGCGTGTTCCTCGCCATCGACCTGTTCCTGTTCTTCTTCTTCTGGGAAATGATGCTGGTGCCGATGTACTTCCTCATCGCGCTCTGGGGTCATAGCGGCAGCAAGGGTCACTCGCGGATCAACGCGGCCACCAAGTTCTTCATCTTCACCCAGGCCAGCGGCCTGATCATGCTGGTGGCGATCCTCGCCCTGGTGCTGGTCAACTACAACGCCAGCGGCGTGCTGACCTTCAACTACGCCGACCTGCTGAAAACCCAGCTGCCGGCCGGCACCGAGTACCTGCTGATGCTCGGCTTCTTCGCCGCCTTCGCGGTGAAGTTCCCGGTGGTGCCGGTGCACTCCTGGCTGCCGGACGCCCACGCCCAGGCGCCGACCGCCGGCTCCGTGGATCTGGCCGGCATCCTGCTGAAGACCGCCGCCTACGGCCTGATGCGCTTCGCCCTGCCGCTGTTCCCCAATGCCTCGGCCGAGTTCGCGCCGATCGCCCAGTGGCTGGGCGTGTTCGCCATCGCCTACGGTGCCTTCCTGTCGTTCGCGCAGACCGACATCAAGCGCCTGGTGGCCTACTCCAGCGTCTCGCACATGGGCTTCGTGCTGATCGCCATCTACTCCGGCAGCCAGGTCGCCCTGCAGGGCGCCGTGGTGCAGATGATGGCCCACGGCCTGTCCGCAGCCGCCCTGTTCATCCTCTGCGGCCAGCTCTACGAGCGCCTGCACACCCGCGACATGCGCGAGATGGGCGGCATCTGGGCACGCATGCCGTGGCTGCCGGCAGTGAGCCTGTTCTTCGCCGCCGCCGCGCTGGGCCTGCCGGGTACCGGCAACTTCGTCGGCGAGTTCCTGATCCTGATCGGCAGCTTCCCCACCGCCCCCTGGGTGATCGTCCTGGCTGCCACCGGCCTGGTGTTCGGCTCGGTCTATTCGCTGGCGATGATCCATCGCGCCTACTTCGGCCCGGCCAAGTCGGACGAGCCGCTGCAGGGCCTCAAGTCCCGCGAGCTGTACATGGTGCTCGGCCTGGCCGTGCTGCTGATCCTGCTCGGTGTCTACCCGCAGCCGGTGCTCGACACCTCGGCCGCCAGCATGCACGGCGTGCAGCAATGGCTGGGTAGCGCCCTCAATCAACTCGTTTCGGCCCGGTAAGTAGTGCTATGGAACTGACGACTCAACACTTCATCGCCCTGCTGCCCCTGCTGATCACCAGCGCCACCATCGTGGTGGTGATGCTGGCGATCGCCTGGAAGCGCCACCACTCCTGGACGTTCGGCCTGTCGGTGCTCGGCCTCAACCTGGCTCTGCTGTCGGTGATCCCGGCCCTCAAGGCCACGCCCATCGCAGTGACCCCGCTGCTGCTGGTGGACAACTTCGCCTGCTACTACATGGCACTGGTGCTGGCCGCCACCCTGGCCTGCGTGACGCTGATCCACGCCTACCTGGGCGGCGATTCCGGCAAGGGCTACCCGGGCAACCGCGAAGAGCTGTACCTGCTGATGCTGCTGTCCGCTGCCGGTGGTCTGGTGCTGGTCAGCGCCCAGCATCTGGCCGGCCTGTTCATCGGCCTGGAACTGCTGTCGGTACCGACCTACGGCATGATCGCCTACGCCTTCTTCAACAAGCGTTCGCTGGAAGCCGGCATCAAGTACATGGTGCTATCCGCCGCCGGTAGCGCCTTCCTGCTGTTCGGCATGGCCCTGCTCTACGCCGAGTCCGGCAGCCTGAGCTTCGCCGGTATCGGCGCCAAGCTGGCCGCCGACGGCCTGCCAAGCCTGATCGCCCAGGTCGGCATCGGCATGATGCTGATCGGCCTGGCCTTCAAGCTGTCGCTGGTGCCTTTCCACCTGTGGACGCCGGACGTCTACGAGGGTGCGCCGGCGCCGGTGGCCGCGTTCCTGGCTACCGCCAGCAAGGTGGCGGTGTTTGCCGTGCTGCTGCGCCTGTACCAGATCGCTCCGGTCACCAGCGGTGGCTGGCTGAACGAGCTGCTGACCGTGATCGCCATTGCCTCGATCCTGTTCGGCAACCTGCTGGCCCTGCTGCAGAGCAACCTCAAGCGGCTGCTCGGCTACTCGTCGATCGCCCACTTCGGCTACCTGCTGGTCGCACTGATCGCCAGCAAGGGCCTGGCCGTGGAAGCGGTCGGCGTGTATCTGGCCACCTACGTGCTGACCAGCCTGGGCGCCTTCGGTGTGATCACCCTGATGTCGACGCCCTACAGCGGCCGCGATGCCGATGCCCTGTACGAGTACCGCGGCCTGTTCTGGCGCCGCCCGTACCTGACCGCCGTGCTGACCGTGATGATGCTGTCGCTGGCCGGCATCCCGCTGACCGCCGGCTTCATCGGCAAGTTCTACGTGGTCGCCGCCGGCGTGCAGGCGCAGCTGTGGTGGCTGCTCGGCGCGCTGATCCTGGGCAGCGCCATCGGCGTGTTCTACTACCTGCGGGTGATGGTCACCCTGTTCCTGGTGGAACCGAACCTGCGCCGCCACGATGCCGAAATGCACTGGGCCCAACGCGCCGGCGGCATCATGCTGCTGTTCGTTGCCCTGCTCGCCTTCTTCCTCGGCGTCTATCCGCAGCCGCTGCTGGAACTGGTGCAGCAGGCCGGCCTGGTGGCAATTGCCCACTAAGCCAGCAGGCAATAAAAAACCCGGCCCAGGCCGGGTTTTTTATTGTCAGGCGCCAGGCGCCTTCTCCGTCCTGCCTGCTCAGATACGGAACTGCCGCACCAACGCCCCCAGCTGCTCGCCAAGGCGCGCCAGATTGCGCGAAGTCTCGGCACCATGGCGAGTCTCGTCGGCCACGCTCTCCACCGCCACGGCGATCTGATGCACGCTGCGGTTGATCTCCTCGGCCACTGCCGTCTGCTCCTCGGCCGCGCTGGCGATCTGCGCGTTCATCGCGTTGATGGTGCCGATCAGCCCGGCGATGGCATCCAGCGAGGCGCCGGCCTGATTGGCCTGCTCGCTGGAGGCATCGCCCGCCTCGCTGGAGCGACGCATGGCGGTGACTGCGCCCTGAGTACCCTGCTGCAGGCGATCGATCATGCCCTGGATTTCCTGGGTGCTCTGCTGGGTTCGGCTGGCCAGCGCGCGCACCTCGTCGGCCACTACGGCAAACCCACGCCCGGCCTCGCCGGCACGGGCCGCCTCGATAGCGGCGTTAAGCGCGAGCAGATTGGTCTGCTCGGCGATGGAGCGGATCACGTCGAGCACGCTGACGATGGACTGCACGTCCTGCTGCAGGCTATCGAGGGACTGGCCGCTGCTGCGGATATCGCCGACCAGCGCATGAATGCGCTGGATGCTGCCATCCACCACCTGCTTGGCCGCCTGGCCTTCTTGATCGGTCTGCTGCGCGGCCTCGGCCGCGCCCTGGGCGCTCTTGGCCACCTCATGGGCAGCAGCGGACATCTCGTTGATCGCCGTGGCCACCTGGTCGGTTTCATGGCGCTGGCGCTCCATGGCCTGCTCCGAACGCTGAGCCTGGGCCGCCACCTCGCCAACCAGGGAGGTCAGCTGGGTAGTCAGCTCGGCAATCTGCCGCACCAGGCCATGCACCTTCTCGACGAAGCGGTTGAACGAGCCAGCCAGCTGGCCCAGTTCATCCTCGCTGGTCACCTGCAGGCGCCGGGTCAGGTCGCCCTCGCCGGCGGCGATGTCGTCGAGATTGTCCTTGATCCGCTGCAGCGGGCGCAGGAAGGCATTGCTCAGGGCCAGGCCGGCGATGCCGAAGATCACCAGCATCACCGCCGCCACCACCAGGATGCTGGTGATGATGGTGCTGATGCGCTGGTCGATCGCCGCCTGCACCTCGGCCACCTGGGCCTCGATGCCATCCAGGTTGACCGCCGTGCCCAGGGCCATGTCCCACTTCGGCAGGTAGTAGCTGTAGGCCAGCTTGGGCACCAGGACGCTTTCGTTGCTCGGCAGCGGCGAGCTGTACTGCACGTAGTTGGAGCCGTCCTTGGCCACCCGTACCAGCTCGCGGTTGACGTAGACGCCATTGGGATCCTTGCGCTCGGCCAGGCTCTTGCCCACATCCACCGGGCTGTCGCCGCGGAACAGGCGCACTACGTTGGAATCGTGGCCGAAGAAGTAGCCGTCCTTGCCGTACTTGATCTTCGACAGGATGGCGATGGCCTGCTCGCGGCTGGCACTGTCGCCATCGCTGGCGGCGTCGTACAGCGCCTGCACCGAGCCCAGACCGATCTGCATGAAGTTCTGCAGCTCCTGGCGGCTTTCCTGCAGCAGGCGCTCGCGGGTTTCCTTGACCTCGCCCTCGGCCAGGCCGAGCAGCACCTTGGCCGCAGCGCCACTGAGCACCAGGGCAAAGAGAATCACGGGCAGCAGAGCCAAGAGCAGCACTTTGGTTTTTAGAGTCAGGCGCATTGCAGTTCTCTCAGGTCGATCGGGAAGGAATGGGGCTATCGCTATATCGACCGCCCCTCTCAAGAGCTTAAGCGACCACCCGCTCCTCAGACTGTAGCGACATTGCCGTGCCAGCCGCCGTCATCCTGGAGAATCTTGTGCGGAATCCTGAGCGGAACGTGCATAATTCTTGCCTGTGAATTCGGCAGCCCCATCCCACACTCAAGTAGTGGTCTATTTCGGTACCTGGCGCATCAAGTTTCAACCATCGCGCACCGATATAGCACTAGTAGTCTGACGATAAGGATCCTCCCGTATGTTGTCCGCACGCCTGTCCATCCAGTGGAAGATCACTCTTCTCGCCGGCCTCTGCCTGATTGCCATCGTCACCCTGCTGGTCGGCGCCTCGCTGTACCAGTCGCAGCACAGCGCCAAGCTGGTGAAACACTCCAGCTCGGCCATGCTGGAGGAGTCCGCGCGACTGCGTATGGGCGCCCGCGGCGAGCTGCAAGGCATCCGCATCCAACGCTACTTCATGGATGCCTACCAGTATGGCAAGGGCTTCTCGCGCCAGGTGCTGTTCACCAAGGATCAGGCCGAGAAGCGCTTTCTCGACGCCTTCGACCTGCGTGAAGATCTGACCCGCCAGGTGCGCACGGCACTTGAAGCCAACACCACTCTGCTTGGCCTGTATGTGGTGTTCGAACCCAACGCCCTGGACGGCAAGGACGAACTGTTTACCGGCCAGGCCGAATTGGGCAGCAACGATAAGGGCCGCTTCTCGCTGTACTGGTCGCAAAGCACCCCTGGCCAGCTCGAATCCGAATCGATGAATGAGGATCAGCTCGCCGACACCACTGCCGGCCCCAGCGGCACCCCGTACAACGCCTGGTACACCTGCCCACACAGCACCGGCAAGGCCTGCGTGCTCGACCCTTACTTCGACGAGGTGGACGGCAAGCAGACCCTGATGACCAGCATTGCCTTCCCCCTGGAACAGAACGGCAAGATCATCGGTGTGCTCGGCCTGGATATCAGCCTGGCCAACCTGCAGCAGCTCAGCCAGAGCGCCAGCCAGGAGCTGTACGACGGCCAGGGCCACGTCAGCATCATCAGCCCTGCCGGTCTGCTGGCCGGCCACAGTCGCGACCCCGGCATGCTGGCCAAGCCGGCGATCCAGGCCTATCCGGATCACAGCCAGGAGCTGATGGGCCTGATCGGCTCGGGCAAACCGCAGTACCTCGAACACAAGGATATGCTGCGGGTGCTCGAACCCCTGCTGCCGATTCCGGAGTCCAAGCCTTGGGCCGTGCTGCTGGAAGTACCGAAGAAGACCCTGCTCGGCCCGGCGCTGAAACTGGAACAACAACTGGATGCGCAGCGCACCGACAGCACCCTGGTCAGCCTGCTGCTGGCATTGATCGCCATCCTCGCTGGCGGCTTGCTGATGTGGCTGACCGCCCGCGGCGTGACCCGGCCGATCCTCGACGTGGCCAACATGCTGCAGAACATCGCCAGCGGCGAAGGCGACCTGACCCGTCGCCTGGAATACAGCAAGCAGGATGAGCTCGGCGCCCTCGCCGGCTGGTTCAACCGCTTCCTCGACAAGCTGCAACCGATCATCGCCGACGTCAAACGCACGGTGCAGGATGCCCGCAGCACGGCCGATCAGTCTTCCGCCATCGCCAGCCAGACCAGCGCCGGCATGCAGCAGCAGTTCCGCGAAGTCGACCAGGTCGCCACCGCCTCCCAGGAAATGAGCGCCACCGCCCATGACGTGGCCAACAGCGCGGCCCAGGCCGCCGATGCCGCCCGTGGCGCCGATGCGGCCACCCGCGAAGGCCTGGCCCTGATCGACCGCACCACCCTGTCCATCGAGCAGCTGGCCGGCGAACTGAGCGCCGCCATGCAGGAAGTCGAAGGCCTGGCCAGCAGCAGCGAGCAGATCGGTTCGGTGCTGGAAGTGATCCGCGCCATTGCCGAACAGACCAACTTGCTGGCCCTCAACGCCGCCATCGAGGCCGCCCGCGCGGGGGAAGCCGGGCGTGGCTTCGCCGTGGTCGCCGACGAAGTGCGCAACCTGGCCAAGCGCACCCAGGACTCGGTCGAGGAAATCCGCCAGGTGATCGAAGGCCTGCAGCACGGCACCCGCGAAGTGGTCGGCTCCATGCACAGCAGCCACAAGCAGGCCCAGGGCAGCGTCGAGCAGGTCGAACAGGCCGTCACGGCCCTGCGCCGCATCGGCGAGGCAGTCACCGTGATCAGCGACATGAACCTGCAGATCGCCAGCGCTGCCGAGGAACAGAGTGCGGTGGCCGAGGAGATCAACCGCAACGTGGCGAGCATCCGCGACGTGACCGAGACCCTCGCCGGCCAGGCCGACGAGTCGGCGCGGGTCAGCCAGTCGCTGAACAGCCTGGCCAACCACCAACAGGGCCTGATGGATCAGTTCCGCGTCTGAGTACGACAGCCTGGCACCCCGCGCCAGGCTGACGCCTTTCGTCCGCCCGCCTGACGCAACAGTCCTTGCCCCGGCCTAGAGCGCTCCGTTAGCCTCTGCGCAGATTTCCCCAACGAGAATTTGCCATGCTCAATATTGTCCTGGTCGCCGGCTCCAGCCGCCGCGACAGCCAATCGGCCAAGGTCGGCCGCTTCCTTCGCCAGCGCCTGATCGAACTGGGCCTGACCAACGCTGCACAGAGCAGCCTGCTCGACCTGGGTCAGGCTCCGCTGCCGCTCTGGCCCAGCGACGACAAGGGCCCCTGGGCCGAGTATCAGCAACAGCTGTTGAACGCCGATGCTCTGGTGGTGATCGCGCCGGAATGGAATGGTATGGCGGCACCGGCGATCAAGAACTTCTTCCTCTATGCCAGCAAGTTCGAGCTGGCGCACAAGCCGGCCCTGCTGGTCAGCGTGTCCTCCGGCATCGGCGGTGCCTACCCGATCAGCGAGCTGCGCGCTTCCGGCTACAAGAACTGCCGCCTGAACTACCTGCCCGAGCACCTCATCGTGCGCCATGTGGAAGGCGTGCTGAACGATGGCCCGGCGGCTGGCGAAGACGACCAGCGCATCCGCAGCCGGGTCGACTATGCCCTGGACATCCTCGGCAAGTACGGCGTCGCGCTGAAGCCGGTACGCGAGTCGATCGACCTGAATATCGCCGCCTTCACTAACGGCATGTGAGTATTCACCAGGCATGAAAAAGCCCGGCTCATGCCGGGCTTTTTCATGCCTGCGATTCTGCTGCAGGGCGCCACGCGGACGCCCTGCCATCTCACTCAGAAACGCTCGATATCGGCCTTGGCTTCCAGTTGCTTGCGGAAGGCGCTGAAGTCCTGCTGGCCAATGCGCGAAGCCAGGAAGCGGCGGTAGCTGACCTTGTCCTGCTCGGACAGCTCGCTCTGCGCTTCGCTGACACCCTTCAGGCGCAGCAGCACGAAGTCGCCATCGTTCAGGCTGACAGCGGCGAAGGTCGGCGCGTTGTCGCTCGGCTTCGGCATGCGGAACAGAGCCTGCAGCACCACCGGCTCGATGCCTTCCTGGCTGCGAGTGGCGGCTTCCACCGGCTTCCACTGCAGCTTCTCGGCATTGCCACCACGCAGGGCGGCCAGCAGCGCATCGGCCTTGTCCTTGAGCGCCTGGCTGGCTTTCTCGCGGGTCAGGGTGGCACGAATGCCCGCCTCGACCTGGTCGAACGCCATCAGCTCGGGTTTCTTGTGCTCCTTGACCCGCACCACCACCACGGTGTCCGGATCCAGCTCGATGGCACCACTGTTGGCGCCGTCTTCCAGCACTTCGCTGCTGAAAGCCGCCTGGATGACCTGGCGATTGGCGGTGATGCCTTCGCTGCCGCCTTCACGACCGAAAGCCGCACTGGTCTGCACCTTCAGGCCCTGATCCTGGGCCGGCTGGGCCAGATCGGAAGCCTCGTAGGCGGAGTCTTCCAGAGCCTTGGTCGCCTCGACAAAACGCTTCTCGACCTGTTGGGCCTTGAGGTCGTGCTCCAGCTTGCCTTTCAGGCTGGCCAGGGTCGGAACCTCGGGCGCCTGCACATCCAGCAGCTTGATCAGGTGCCAGCCGAACTGGCTGCGCACCGGCGCGGAAACTTCGCCTTTCTTCAGAGCCGCCAGAGCCTTCTCGAAGTCCGGGTCGTACACACCGGCCGCGGCGAAACCGAGGTCGCCACCAACGGCGGCAGAGCCGGCGTCCTGGGACAGTTCCTTGGCCAGCTTGGCGAAGTCCTCGCCCTTGGCAATGCGCTGCTTGGCTTCCTCGAGCTTGGCCTTGGCCTGCTCATCGGTCAGCTTGTCGTTCACTTCCAGCAGAATGTGCGCGGCGCGGCGCTGTTCGCTCAGGCCGGCGATTTCCTGCTTGTAGGCAGCCTGCAGGTCTTCGTCCTTCACCGAGACCTGGTCGAAGAAGGCGCTCTTCTTCAGCTCGATGTAGTCGAGTACTACCTGCTCCTGGCTCATGAACTGATCCGGGTGCTGCTCGTAATAGGCCTTGAGCTCTTCATCCTTGAGCTGCACGGCAGCGCTGTCGGCCTTGAGGGTGACCATGTCGAAGTCGCGGGTCTGCTTCTCCAGGCGCACGAAGGCCTGCAGTTCGGCATCGGTGACGAAGCTGCTGCCAGCCAGGGCGGCCTGCAGCTGGCTGATCAGCACGTCCTGCTTCAGGCGCTCGCGGAACTGCATGCGGGTAAAGCCCTGCTGCTGCAGCATCTGGTCGAAGCGTGCGGCATTGAATGCACCGTCCACCTGGAACAGCGGCATGCTCAGGATCAGTTTGTCCACCGCCGCATCGGAATAGCCCATGCCCGAGTCCTTGGCACCCTGCAGCAACAGGGTCTGCTGGATCAGGTTGTCGAGCGCCGACTTGCGCAGCAGCTTGTCGTCCAACAGGGATGCATCGAAGTCCTTGCCGAACTGCTGGATCAGTTGACGACGCTGCATGTCCACCGCGCCATTCAAGCTGTTCTGGGTGATCTTCTCACCATTGACTTCGGCAGCCTCGCCGCTGTGGCCGGTCGAGCGGACGATCGCATCGAAACCGGTCAAAGCCATCAGCATGACGATGACACCGATGATGGTCTTGGCAATCCAGCCTTGGGAGTTGTCCCTGATATTCTGCAGCATGCATCCCCCGAAACGTCTGCACTGAAGCGAACAGCCATGCAGCGTGGGTAATTAGAGAATCCGGATAAAAGAAAGGCGCATCCTAGGATGCGCCTTCTCATAACTGGTGGAGCCGAGCGAGTTTAGGTCTCTGCTCCACAACCAGGCCGGGCAAGCCGGCCTGGCAGGGTAAGGCTAGAGAGACGCTTAGTTGACGGCGTCTTTCAGGGCTTTACCAGCTTTGAAACCAGGGATCTTGGCAGCAGCGATCTTGATCGGCTTGCCAGTCTGCGGGTTGCGGCCGGTGCGAGCAGCGCGCTCTTTAACGGCGAAGGTACCGAAGCCAACCAGCACCACGGAATCACCAGCCTTCAGGGCGCCAGTGACGGATTCGATCACTGCGTCCAGCGCGCGGCCAGCAACAGCTTTCGGGATATCAGCAGATGCAGCGATGGCATCAATCAGTTCCGACTTGTTCACTCTAAGTCCCCTTATTTCTGTTGAGTTGTTTCTTAGTTGTTTGGTGTAAGCAAAGCGGGTGCTGAAGGGCCTGCTGACACATAAGAGCCGCTTTATAACAAGGGCTCGAAAAATGTGTCAAGGAAGCCTTCAACCTAATGCGTGCTGATTCGCTCCTTGGAATCAGACTCGCGCTTGTCATCCGTTGCAACCATCTCGGGAGCCGCATCGGGCAAGGGCTCCGGGGCGTATTGCAGCGCAATTTGCAGGACCTCGTCAATCCATTTAACCGGCTTAATGGTCAGGTCTTGCTTAATATTTTCGGGAATTTCTTTCAGATCGCGAACATTTTCCTCGGGAATGATCACGGTCTTGATTCCACCCCGGTGGGCTGCCAGCAGTTTCTCTTTCAGACCGCCAATGGCCAGCACCTGACCACGCAGAGTGATCTCGCCGGTCATCGCCACATCGGCACGTACCGGGATCTGCGTCAGCGCCGAAACCAGCGCGGTGCACAGGCCGATACCAGCACTCGGGCCATCCTTGGGAGTCGCCCCTTCCGGCATATGGATGTGGACGTCGCGTTTTTCGTGGAAATCCACGGGAATACCCAGGCTTTTCGCACGACTGCGCACCACGGTCAGAGCCGCGGTCATCGACTCGGCCATGACGTCACCCAGAGAACCGGTCTTGATCAGCTGACCCTTGCCCGGCACCACGGCGGTCTCGATGGTCAGCAGCTCGCCACCGACCTGGGTCCACGCCAGTCCGGTCACCTGCCCCACCTGATCCTGCTGCTCGGCCAGGCCGTAGCGGTAGCGACGCACACCGAGGAAGTGCTCCAGCGAGTCGGCAGTCACCAACACTTTGAAACGCTTTTCCTTGGCATGCTCCTTCACCACCTTGCGGCAAACCTTGGCAATCTGCCGCTCCAGGCTGCGCACCCCGGCTTCGCGGGTGTAGTAGCGCACGATGTCGCGGATCGAGGCTTCCTCGAACTCGACCTCGCCCTTCTTCAGGCCATTGGCCTCGGTCTGCTTGGGCGCCAGGTACTTGACCGCGATGTTGACCTTCTCGTCCTCGGTGTAGCCCGGCAGACGGATGACCTCCATACGATCCAGCAGGGGGCCGGGAATGTTCATCGAGTTGGCGGTGCAGATGAACATCACATCCGACAGGTCGTAGTCGACCTCCAGATAGTGGTCGTTGAAGTTGTGGTTCTGCTCCGGATCGAGCACCTCCAGCAGCGCCGAAGCCGGATCGCCGCGCATGTCGCTGCCCATCTTGTCGATCTCGTCGAGCAGGAACAGCGGGTTGCGCACGCCCACCTTGGTCATCTTCTGGATCAGGCGGCCCGGCATGGAGCCGATGTAGGTGCGTCGGTGGCCGCGAATCTCGGCCTCGTCACGCACGCCACCCAGGGCCATGCGCACGAACTTGCGGTTGGTCGAACGGGCAATGGACTCCGCCAGGGAGGTCTTGCCCACCCCGGGCGGGCCAACCAGGCAGAGCACTGGCCCCTTGAGTTTCTTCACCCGTTTCTGCACGGCGAGGTACTCGAGGATGCGTTCCTTGACCTCCTCCAGGCCGTAATGGTCGGCATCGAGGATATCCTCGGCCTTGGCCAGATCCAGGCGCACCTTGCTCTCGGCCTTCCACGGCACGTTGGTCAGCCAGTCGATATAGGAACGCACCACTGTGGCTTCGGCCGACATTGGCGACATCTGCTTGAGCTTGTTCAGCTCGGCAGTGGCTTTGGCCAGCGCCTCCTTGGTCAGGCCGGCGTTATCGATGCGCTTTTTCAGCTCGTCGATTTCGTTGTGGCCTTCATCGATGTCGCCCAGCTCTTTCTGAATGGCCTTCATCTGCTCATTCAGGTAGTACTCGCGCTGGCTGCGCTCCATCTGCTTCTTGACCCGGCCACGAATGCGCTTCTCGACCTGCAGCAGGTCGATTTCGGCATCCAGCAGCGCCAACACGTGCTCAACCCGTGCCGGCAACTCGGTGATTTCGAGGATTTCCTGCTTCTGCTCGATCTTCAGCACCATGTGCGCGGCCATGGTGTCGACCAGGCGGCCCGGCTCATCGATGCTGTTCAGCGAGGACAGCACCTCGGCCGGCACCTTCTTGCCCAGCTGCACATACTGCTCGAACTGACTGAGCAGACTACGGGTAAAGACTTCTGACTCGCGCTCGGCCACTTCCATCTCGTCGAGCAGCTGCACTTCGGCGCGGCAATGGCCGTCAACCTCGATGAAGCGCTCGATGGAACCACGCTGCTCACCCTCGACCAGCACCTTGACCGTGCCATCCGGCAGTTTGAGCAGTTGCAGCACGGTGGCCACGGTACCTACGCGGTAGAGCGCTTCTTCATCCGGATCATCGTCGGCCGGATTGCGCTGGGCCAGCAGGAGGATCTGCTTGTCACCGGTCATAGCCGCCTCGAGGGCTTCGATGGACTTCTCACGCCCCACGAACAGCGGGATGACCATGTGTGGATAAACCACGACATCGCGCAGCGGCAGGAGAGGCAATTCGATGGTTGTCTTCATGATTTCAGCTCTACGGCGGCCATTTGGCCGTAATCGGACGGGAGACCCTTGGCCCTAAGATGGGGCCGCCCCCTGGAAAAAACAAGCGAGAACGGCAGAAAAGCAAAGGGCCCCGCAGGGCCCTTTGTTTCATCAGGTATCACGCCTTATGCATCGGGCGCGGCCTTGGCCGGCGGCTCACTGTTTTCATAGATGAGCAGGGGCTTGGAACTACCTTCGATCACGCTTTCGTCGATCACCACCTTGCTCACGTCAGACTGCGACGGGATCTCGTACATGGTGTCGAGCAGCACGCCCTCGAGGATGGAGCGCAGCCCGCGCGCACCGGTCTTGCGCTCCAGCGCACGGTGGGCAACGGCCTTGAGCGCATCCGGACGGAACTCCAGATCCACTCCTTCCATCTCGAACAGCTTGCCGTATTGCTTGGTCAGGGCATTCTTCGGCTCGGTGAGGATCTGCATCAGCGCAGCCTCGTCGAGCTCTTCCAGGGTGGCGATGACCGGCAGACGGCCAACGAACTCCGGAATCAGGCCGAATTTCACCAGATCGTCCGGCTCGACCTCACGCAGGGACTCGCCGACCGACTTGCCGGCATCCTTGCTGCGCACCTCGGCATTGAAGCCGATGCCGCCCTTGGTCGAACGATTCTGGATGACCTTCTCCAGGCCGGAGAACGCGCCACCGCAGATGAACAGGATGTTGCGCGTGTCCACCTGCAGGAACTCCTGCTGCGGATGCTTGCGCCCGCCTTGCGGCGGAACCGATGCCACGGTGCCTTCGATCAGCTTCAGCAGGGCCTGCTGCACGCCTTCGCCCGATACGTCGCGGGTGATCGACGGGTTGTCCGACTTGCGCGAAATCTTGTCGATTTCGTCGATGTAGACGATGCCCATCTGGGCCTTCTCGACATCGTAGTCGCACTTCTGCAGCAGCTTCTGAATGATGTTCTCGACGTCTTCACCCACATAACCGGCTTCGGTCAGGGTGGTGGCATCGGCGATGGTGAACGGTACGTTGAGCAGGCGTGCCAGCGTCTCGGCCAGCAGGGTCTTGCCGGAGCCGGTCGGGCCGATCAGCAGGATGTTGCTCTTACCCAGCTCGACGTCGTCTTTCTTGTCACGCTGGTTGAGCCGCTTGTAGTGGTTGTACACCGCGACGGAGAGCACCTTCTTGGCACGCTCCTGACCGATGACATACTGATCCAGGATGCCGCTGATTTCTTTCGGCGCGGGCAACTTGTGCGCATTGCTCTCGGCCTGAGCTTCCTGCACCTCCTCGCGGATGATGTCGTTGCACAGGTCGACGCACTCGTCGCAGATGAATACGGAGGGACCGGCGATCAGCTTGCGCACTTCATGCTGGCTTTTGCCACAGAAGGAGCAATAAAGCAGTTTGCCGTTGTCCTCGCCGTTGCGGGTATCAGTCATTCGATCGATCCAAATACGGTAGGCATGAAACACAAGATGAAGGCAATTGCAGGCATTTTCAAGCCTGCGGGACAGCCGGACACAGCCGGCCGCCCACCCTTACTGCAGATTAGCCGGCCAGCTGACGCTTGTTCAGAACCTGGTCGATGAGGCCATATTTGACCGCCTCGTCACCGCTCATGAAGTTGTCGCGGTCGGTATCCTTGGCAATCACGTCGATCGGCTGACCGCAATGGTCGGCCAGGATCTTGTTCAGGCGCTCGCGGATGGTGAGGATTTCCCGGGCATGGATCTCGATATCCGAGGCCTGCCCCTGGAAGCCACCGAGCGGCTGGTGAATCATCATCCGCGAGTGCGGCAGGCAGTAGCGCTTGCCGGCAGCGCCGCCCGCCAGGAGCAGCGCGCCCATGCTGCAGGCCTGGCCGATGCAGATGGTCGAGACGTCCGGCTTGATGAACTGCATGGTGTCGTAGATCGACATACCGGCAGTTACCGAGCCACCCGGGGAGTTGATGTACAGGTGGATGTCCTTGTCCGGGTTCTCGGCTTCGAGGAACAGCAGCTGGGCAACCACCAGGTTGGCCATGTAGTCCTCGACCTGGCCGACCAGGAAGATCACCCGCTCTTTCAGCAGACGGGAATAGATGTCGTAGGCACGTTCGCCGCGGGCGGACTGCTCGATCACCATCGGCACGAGGCCACCGGCGGCTTGGATATCTGGCATTTGCTGCATGAATGGATTAAGCGACATGTCCAGTGATCTCTCCCTAATAGTCATGTCTCAAAGACGCATAAGCCAGCACGAAGGCTGGCTTATGGTTACTCGAACGAGGCGAGGGATCAGGCGGCTTGCGGGGCTTCCGCAGGCTTGACCGCTTCTTCGTAGGAGACCGCTTTATCGGTCACTTTGGCCTTCTGCAGAACAGTATCTACAACTTGTTCTTCCAGTACAACCGAACGCACTTCGTTCAGCTGCTGGTCGTTCTTGTAGTACCAGGCCACGACTTGCTCCGGCTCTTGGTAAGCGGAAGCCATTTCCTCGATCAGCTCACGCACGCGGGCATCGTCCGGCTTCAGCTCGAACTGCTTGACCACTTCAGCCACGATCAAGCCCAGCACTACGCGGCGCTTGGCCTGCTCTTCGAACAGCTCGGCCGGCAGCTGATCCGGCTTGATGTTGCCGCCGAACTGCTGAACAGCCTGTACGCGCAGGCGGTTAACTTCGTTGCCGATCAGGGCCTTCGGCACTTCAACCGGGTTGGCAGCCAGCAGACCTTCCATGACCTGGTTCTTCACCTTGGACTTGATGGCCTGGCGCAGCTCGCGCTCCATGTTCTTGCGCACTTCGGCGCGGAAGCCTTCCAGGCCGCCTTCCTTGACGCCGAACTGGGCGAAGAACTCGTCGTTCAGTTCCGGCAGTTGTGGAGCGGCAACGGCGTTGACGGTCACGGTGAACTCGGCAGTTTTGCCGGCCAGATCGAGGTTCTGGTAGTCAGCCGGGAAAGTCGGGTTGATCACGCGCTCTTCGCCGGCCTTGACGCCAACCAGGGCATCTTCGAAGCCCGGGATCATACGACCGGAACCCAGCACCAGCTGAGTGCCCTTGGCGGAACCGCCAGCGAAGACTTCGCCGTCGATCTTGCCGACAAAATCGATGTTCAGCTGATCGCCGTTCTCGGCAGCACGCTCGGCAGCCGCGAAACGGGTGTTCTGCTTGCGCAGGATTTCCAGCATGTTGTCGACGTCGGCGTCGCCGACTTCAGCCTGCAGGCGCTCGATGGCGATGCCTTCAAGGCCGCCAACCTGGAACTCCGGGAACACTTCGAAAGTGGCAACGTATTCCAGATCCTTGCCTTTTTCGAAGGTCTTCGGCTCGACAGCCGGGGAACCAGCCGGGTTCAGCTTCTGCTCAACGATGGCTTCGTAGAAGGTGGCCTGGATCAGATCACCCAGCGCTTCCTGACGAGCGGAGTCTTCATAACGCTGACGAATCACGCTCATCGGCACCTTGCCCGGACGGAAACCGGCAACCTTGGCACGACGGGCAGTCTGCTGCAGACGCTTGGTCACTTCGGTCTCGATGCGCTCGGCCGGGACACCGATGGTCATACGGCGCTCAAGAGCGGAGGTGCTTTCAACAGAAACTTGCATGGATATTCCTCGTTGCACAGACGTAAGCCGGCCGTTCCGGCCCAGAATCAAGGGCATGGATTCTAGTGGCTCGAATAGCAGAAGTCACCTGCGGAAAAGGCACAGGAACGGCGGGAGCTATAAAGGAAGAGAAAAAGATGGTGCGGACGGAGAGACTCGAACTCTCACACCTTGCGGCGCCAGAACCTAAATCTGGTGTGTCTACCAATTTCACCACGTCCGCGTGGTAAGGCTGAAACGAAAACGCCAGGCCTAGGGCCTGGCGTTTTCTCGAATATGGGGTGGACGAAGGGGATCGAACCCTCGACACCAGGAGCCACAATCCTGTGCTCTACCAACTGAGCTACGCCCACCATATTGCGTTGCTTGTGCCCGACTGCCAGATGGCACGCCCGGCAGGACTCGAACCTGCGACCATCCGCTTAGAAGGCGGATGCTCTATCCAGCTGAGCTACGGGCGCTTGTTCATCTGCTAGCGCAGACTTGAAGCTTCGGCTTCGGCTAGGCCCGAGGGCTTCGCTTTTGCCGTCTTACCCAGCTACTGGCTGTGCTCGACAAGCGGGGCGAATCTTATATAGCCCGACCTAGGTCGTCAACACTAAAAGTTAAAAAAATTCAGAAAGATAAAGGGCTTACAGGAAATTCGCCGGCTGGCGCCTTTGCCCGACCGCCCCACCGTGCGAGAATGAACGCCCTTTTTCAATCCCTTCCGATGGTTAACCAAGCGTCATGACCGCACAACTGATCGACGGCAAAGCCATAGCCTCCAACCTGCGCCAGCAGATTGCCCAACGCGTCGCCGAACGCCGCCAGCAAGGTCTGCGCGCCCCTGGCCTGGCGGTGATCCTGGTCGGTAGCGACCCCGCCTCCCAGGTATATGTGTCGCACAAGCGCAAGGACTGCGAAGAAGTCGGTTTCGTTTCCGTGGCCCATGACCTGCCGGCCAACACCAGCCAGGGCGAGCTGCTGCTATTGATCGACCAGCTAAACCGCGACAGCGCCATCGACGGCATCCTGGTGCAACTACCGCTGCCGGCCCATCTGGATGCTTCGCAGCTGCTCGAGCGCATCAGCCCGGATAAAGACGTCGACGGTTTCCACCCCTACAACATCGGCCGCCTGGCCCAGCGCATCCCGCTGCTGCGCCCGTGCACCCCGAAAGGCATCATGACCCTGCTGGAAAGCACCGGTGTCGATCCCCACGGCCTCAACGCGGTAATCGTCGGCGCCTCCAACATCGTTGGCCGGCCGATGGCCATGGAGCTGCTGCTGGCCGGCTGCACCGTGACCGTGACCCACCGTTTCACCAAGGATCTGGCCGGCCACCTGGCCAATGCCGACCTGGTGGTCGTGGCCGCCGGCAAGCCGGGCCTGGTCAAGGGCGAGTGGATCAAGCCGGGCGCCATCGTCATAGACGTCGGCATCAACCGCCAGGCCGATGGCAAGCTGGTGGGTGACGTGGAGTTCGATGCCGCCGCCGAGCGCGCCGGCTGGATCACCCCGGTACCGGGCGGTGTCGGCCCGATGACCCGCGCCTGCCTGCTGGAAAACACCCTGTACGCCGCAGAACACCTGCACGCCTGATCGCTGCACCAGGCAAGCGCACAGAAAAAAGGCCGCTCAATGAGCGGCCTTTTTCATGCGCGAGCCAATCAGCTGGCGTGGGAGGCCGCAACCGAGGCCGACTGCTTGAGGCGGTAGCAGCCCCAAAGCAGCAGCAGCCACACCGGAATGGCGTACACCGACACCTTGATACCCGGAATCAGCAGCATCACGCCGAGAATGAACAGCACGAAGGCCAGGCACAGGTAGTTGGCGAAGGGGAACCAGAAGGCCTTGAAGCTCGGCTGCACGCCCTTGGCCTGCATGGCCTTGCGGAATTTCAGGTGGGCCAGACTGATCATCGCCCAGTTGATCACCAGAGCGGCCACTACCAGCGACATCAGCAGCTCCAGGGCACTCTGCGGCAGCACATAGTTGACCACCACGCAGAGCAGGGTCACCGCCGCCGACAGAGCAATGGCCAGCACCGGCACGCCGCGCGCGTTGATCTTCATCAGCGCCTTCGGTGCATCGCCCTGCTCGGCCAGGCCGTAGAGCATGCGGCTGTTGCAGTACACGCCGCTGTTGTAGACCGACAGCGCCGCGGTAAGCACCACGAAGTTGAGGATATGCGCCGCGGTGCCCTCGCCGATCAGCGAGAAGATCTGCACGAACGGGCTGCTGCCATAGGAATCGCCGCCGGCGGTCAGGCTGGCCACCAGGCTATCCCAGGGATACAGCGAGAGCAGTACGGTCAGTGCACCGATGTAGAAGATCAGGATACGCCAGACCACCTGGTTGATCGCCTTGGGGATCACCGTCTTCGGCTCCGCCGCTTCGGCGGCCGTGATGCCCACCAGCTCCAGGCCACCGAAGCTGAACATGATGATGGCCATCATCATCACCAGACCGGAAATGCCATTGGGGAAGAAGCCGCCGTGGCTCCACAGGTTGCTCACGCTGGCCTGCTCGCCGCCGGTGCCGCTGAGCAGCAGATAGAGGCCGAGGCTAATCATGCCGATGATCGCCACCACCTTGATGATGGCGAACCAGAACTCGGTCTCGCCGAAGGCTTTGACGTTGGCCAGGTTGATCAGGTTGATCAGTACAAAGAACACGGCTGCCGTGGCCCAGGTGGGGATCTCCGGCCACCAGTACTGCACGTACTTGCCTACCGCCGTGAGCTCGGCCATGCCGACCAGCACATACAACACCCAGTAGTTCCAGCCGGAAAGGAAACCGGCGAACGGCCCCCAGTAGCTGTGAGCGAAGTGGCTGAAGGAGCCGGCAACCGGCTCCTCGACGATCATCTCGCCGAGCTGGCGCATGATCAGGAAGGCGATGAAGCCGCCGATGGCATAGCCGAGGATCATCGACGGCCCGGCGCTCTGCAGCACCCCGGCGGAGCCGAGGAACAGGCCGGTACCGATGGCGCCCCCCAGCGCGATCAGCTGGATATGGCGATTCTTCAGGCCGCGGCTGAGCGGGCCTGTATGCAGTGTTTCATGGGTCATTGCGTCACCTGGGTTGTTGTTATCTGTGACGGGATCGAACCCACCGTGCTTGTGGCACGACGGAATGCAAGGCTGGTAAGCCGTTATTGCGCGTCCGCCTGCACCTCCGGGGCTGCCTTGACAAAGGCGTCGAGAGGTTCACAGCGAGCGGCAATATCAAGAATGCGCGGATACGCACTGAGGTCACAGTTAAAACGCCGCGCATTGTACACCTGCGGAACCAGACAGGCTTCCAGATAACCGGGCCTCTGCCCCAGCGACAGACGACCGGAGAGTACCGCCAGCCCCTGCTCCACCGCGGCCAGGCCCTGCTCCACCCAGTGCCGGTACCAGGCATTCTTCGCCTCCTCCGAGGCGCCCAGTTCGGTGCTCAGGTATTGCAGCACGCGCAGGTTGTTCAACGGATGAATGTCGCAGGCGATATGCAGGGCCAGGGCACGTACCTGGGCGCGCTGGGCCGGGTCGGTCGGCAGCAGCGCCGGAACCGGGAAGACTTCGTCGAGGTATTCGAGAATGGCCAGCGACTGGGCGATGCGTACCCCGCCGTTGCTCTCGTCCACCAGCAACGGCACCAGGCCCTGGGGATTCAGCGCACGGTACTCGGCTCCGTGCTGCTGGCCGCCATCCTTGACCAGATGCACCGGCACCTGGCGGTAAGCCAGCCCCTTGAGATTGAGGGCGATGCGCACCCGGTAGGCGGCGCTGGAGCGCCAGTAGCCGTAGAGCGTCAGCTCAGTGCTCATGGCGCTCCACCACCTGGTCGATGGCGCCGAACAGGCTCTGCCCGGCGGAGTCGAACATCTCGATGCGTACCCGGTCGCCAAACTTGAGGAACGGCGTCTTCGCCTCGCCCTGCTCGATAATCTCCAGCATGCGTTTCTCGGCCAGGCAGCTGGATCCGGCGCTGCGGTCGTAGTTGGACACGGTGCCGGAACCGATGATGGTGCCGGCGCCCAGCGGGCGGGTCTTGGCGGCGTGGGCGACCAGGGTCGGGAAGTTGAAGGTCATGTCGGTGCCGGCATGCGGCTGGCCGAACAATACGCCGTTGATATGCGACACCAGCGGGCGGTGCACCTTGCCATCCTTCCAGGCCTCGCCCAGCTCGTCCGGGGTCAGCGCCACCGGCGAGAAGCTCGACGACGGCTTGCTCTGGTAGAAGCCGAAGCCCTTGGCCAGCTCGCCGGGGATCAGATTGCGCAGCGACACGTCGTTGACCAGCATCAGCAGCTGGATATGCTCGGCCGCCTGCGCCGCCGTGGCGCCCATCGGCACGTCGTCGGTGATCACCGCGATCTCCGCCTCCAGGTCGATACCCCAGGCCTCGTCTGCCAGCTGGATAGGCGCCTGCGGCGGGATAAAGGAGTCGGCACCGCCCTGGTACATCAGCGGGTCGTGCCAGAAGGATTCCGGCATCTGCGCGCCACGCGCCTTGCGCACCAGCTCGACGTGGTTGACGTAGGCACTGCCGTCGGCCCAGTGGTAGGCGCGCGGCAGCGGGCTGTGGCAGTCGGCCTGATCGAAAACGAAGGCATCGCCACACAGGCCGTCGTTGAGGCGCTGATACACCGACTCCAGCAGCGGGCGCTTGATCTCCCAGTCGTCCAGCGCGGCCTGCAGGGTGGCGGCGATCTGCGGCACCTTGACGGCGCGGGAGAGGTCGCGGGAGACGACGATCAGCACGCCATCGCGACCCTGGTTCAGTGAAGCGAGTTTCATCAGGATTCCTTGCCCGGCGCACGCCAGGAGTTCACGTATTCGGGGACATCCACGGCGGCAGCAGCTTCGGCCACCTCCAGTCCACGGCGGGTGTCGATCATCACCGCCACTTCCTCGGCGAAGGTGGCCGGGTCGGTCTGCGCCTTCTTCAGCGCCTTGGGGTGCGGGCCGTGGGGGAAGCCGCAGGGGTGCAGGGTGACCATGCCGGCCTCGATGTTGTCGCGGCTGAAGAAGTTGCCGCGGTGGTAGAACAGCACCTCGTCGTAGTCGTCGTTGTTGTGGAAGAACGGCACCTTGAGCGCACCGGGATCAGACTCGACCGGGCGCGGGGTGAAGGTGCACACGACAAAACCATTGGCGACGAAGGTGGTGTGGGCCGACGGCGGCAGGTGGTAGCGGTGGCTCATCAGCGGGCGAATGTCGCGCCAGTTCAGGCGCACCACAGTGTTGTCACCATGCCAGCCGACGGCATCCAGCGGATTGAACGGATAGGTGACGGTGCTGATCTGATTGCGCCGCTTGATCCTGATCTGCCAGCTGCGCTCGTCCTGCTGGGCCTTGAAGGCGTCGTCGATATGCGGATGGTCGAGCACCGCCGGGTCGAAGATCGCCTGCGGGCCGAGCAGGCCCTTGTCCGGCAGCTGGTAGGCGCCGTCAGTGTTCTCGATCAGCAGGAAGTGGCTCGGCGCCGTCGGCTCGATGCGCCAGGCGGTGCCGCGCGGGATCAGCAGGTAGTCGCCGTCGCGATATTCCAGGTGGCCGAAGTCGCAGTAGAAGTGCCCCGCGCCGTCATGCACGAACAGCAGCTCATCGCCGTCGCTGTTGCGCACCAGATGGCGCATGGCACCGTGGGTCTTCCACACGCGCAGGCGCACGTCGGCGTTGTGCAGGGTCAGTGGCGCCTCCAGCGGGCAGTCGCGCTCGCTGGCGATTTTGTTGAAGTTGAAGGCATGCGGGCGCAGCGGCCCTTCCCAGTCGACCCAGCCGGTGGGCGGGTGCTTGTGATGCAGATGAGTCACTGGGCCGAAGAAGCCCTCGCGGCCCATCTCACGTTCGTAGGTGCCTTCTGGGAAGTCGCAGTGGGCCTGGCGGGAGTGCTCGCCCTCGCGCAGGGGGAAGCTGATCCATTTGCGGCTCATTCCATCACTCCTGAGTGATCACGCCACGACGCAGCTGGTCTTCCTCGATCGATTCGAACAGCGCCTTGAAGTTGCCTTCGCCGAAGCCCTGGTTGCCCTTGCGCTGGATGATCTCGAAGAAGATCGGGCCGATCACCGTATTGGTGAAGATCTGCAGCAGGATGCCGTCATCGCCCGGCGCGCCATCGATCAGGATATTCAGCTCGCGCAGGGTGGCAGTGGGCTCGCCGTGGCCGGCCACGCGGCTGTCGACCTTCTCGTAATAGGTATCCGGCGTGGTCATGAAATCCACGCCATTGGCACGCAGCTTACGCACCGTCTCGTAGATATCGTCGGTGCTCATGGCGATGTGCTGGATGCCTTCGCCGTGGTACTCGCGGATGAATTCCTCGATCTGCGACTTGTCGTCCGCCGACTCGTTGATCGGGATGCGGATCTTGCCGCAGGGCGCGGTCATGGCGCGGGAGAACAGGCCGGTGAGCTTGCCCTCGATGTCGAAGTAGCGGATCTCGCGGAAGTTGGCGATGCGCTCGTAGAAGCCCGACCAGACGTCCATCTGCCCGCGCTTGACGTTGTGGGTCAGGTGGTCGATCTGCTGCAGGCCGACGGCGCGGTCGTTGGCCGAACGGCCCTCGATATATTCGAAGTCGACGTCATAGATGGTCTTGTCACCGTAGCGATCGACCAGGTACAGCAGCGAGCCACCGATGCCTTCGACGCAGGGGATATTCAGCTCGCCGAAGTTGGCATGGCTGCCGACCAGGGTGGCACCCTGGGACTCGACGTAGGCGGCGGCCTGGGCCGCGTTCTTCACCCGGAAGGCCATGGCGCAGGCACTTGGCCCGTGCTTCTCGCCAAAGGCGCGCACATGCCCGGTGGGATTGCCGTTGAGGACGATGTTGATGTCGTTCTGCTGGAACAGCCAGACCTGCTTGGAGCGGTGCTTGGCCGTTTCGGTAAAGCCCATGGCGCTAAACAGCTGGCGCAGCTGCTGGATGCCTTCGGCCGTGGGGGCAGTGAATTCGACGAACTCGAAACCGTCGGTACCTATGGGGTTGTGCTGCTCGATCTTGATCACGGCGTTCATCCAGCCTCCTGATTGTTATTGTCCGGGCACCTGCCGGCCGGCAGGCTTGCGCTGCCTTCATCTCAGCCGGCGGCGCAGGGCGGCACAACCCGCTCAGCCCGGCCGGCACGCCCTGGCTGGCCGCCCGCTCGGCAAGTTTTCCTTACAGCCAGCAAAGCCAGCGCAGCCCGGTGATCGCCCCGCCACTCCCGTCACGTTTTGTTTACAAGGTGGTCGCCCTGCTTGCCAGCCGCGGCCGGGGCCATACAGGCAGTCTGCACCCGGGTTAAGATCGCGCCTGCCCATCCGACAGCAGGTTGCCATGGCCCGCGCCACGCCCCCCGATCTGAGCAACACCGGCATGCCCCTGCGCGCCCTGGCCCGCAGCTACCCGCGCGGGCTGTTCATCGAGCCGCACCAGCACGACTGGGGCCAGCTGCTCTACGCCATGTCGGGGATCATGTGGGTGGAAACCCCCGGCGAGGCGCTGCTGGTACCGCCGCAGCGCGGCGTGTGGCTGCCACCCGGCGTTCCCCACGGCATCCGCGTGGTGTCCGAGCTGCAGATGCGCAATATCTACCTGAGCCCGCAGCTGGCACAGTTGCTGGAGGGCAGCGTGCAGGTGTTCGAGGTGCGTCCGCTGCTGCGCGAGCTGATCGTCGCCCTGGTCGAGCAGGAACAGCAGAACGATGCCCCCTACTACGCCGCCCTGGCCGAGCTGACGGTGCTCGAACTGCGCCGCGCCCACCGCTCGCAGCTGCGCGTGCCGCTGCCCGATGCCAGCGACCGCCGCCTGCTGCAGCTGTGCCAGGCCGTGATGGCCAATCCGTCGCTGGAAATTCCCTTCGAGCAGCACGCCGCCCAGGCCGGCGCCAGCGTGCGCACCCTCTCCCGCCTGCTGCTGCGCGACCTGGGCATGGGCTTCGCCGAGTGGCGCCGCCAGGTGCAACTGGCCACCGCTGCCGCCGCGCTGATCCAGGGCGTGGCGGTGGGGCGCATCGCCCGCGAGCTGGGCTACCAGCCGGCCAGCTTCAGCGACATGTTCCGCCGCGAACTGGGCATGACGCCCAGCGAATACCGCGACAGCCTCGGCGCCTGAAACGCGCAACTTGGCCGATAGGCTGAAGTCCTTGGCCGAATGCCGGGATTGAACGGCCATAGACTGCCTGCAACCCGCCGACCGGGCCGGGACGCACGCCGCGCCCTCGCCCAGCGCCGGCATTCGCCTCGCCCTCGATAAGGACTGCTCCATGTACGCCCTGCAATTCTCCAACACCGGTGATCTCGCCGCCCTGCGCCATGTCGAACTGCCTCGTCCCGTTCCCGAAGACGGCGAGGTGCTGGTGCAGGTGCATGCCGCCGGCCTCAACCCCAGCGACGTGAAGAACGTGCTCGGCCGCTTCCCTTACACCACCCTGCCCCGCGTACCCGGTCGCGACTTCGCCGGCGTGGTGGTGGAAGGCCCCGCGCACCTGCTGGGCAAGGCCGTATGGGGCACCGGCAAGGGCCTCGGTTTCAGCCGCGACGGCAGCCATGCCCAGTACATCTGCCTGCCTGCCGATGGCGTGGCACTCAAGCCCGAGTCGCTGAGTTTCACCCAGGCCGCCGCCCTCGGCGTGCCCTATACCACCGCCTGGGACGCGCTTACCCGCAGCCAGGTCGGTCAGGGCGCGCGCCTGCTGATCATCGGCGCCAACGGTGCAGTGGGCACCGCCGCCCTGGGCCTGGCCAAGGCGCTCGGTGCCGAGGTGCTGACCGCGGTACGCAACCCGCAGCTGCAGGAACAACTGCTCGACAGTGGTACGCCCTGCCTGCTGCTCACTGATGCCGAACAGCTGGCCCAACAGGTCGAGGCGGTATTTCCCGGCGGCGCCGAAGTGATCTTCGACACCACCGGCTTCTGGCTGCCAGCCGCCGTCGGGGCCCTGGCCAACTTCGGCCGCATTGCCTACATCGCCGCGCCGCTGGATGGCATGGTCAACCTGCCGGCGCTCAACCTGTACCGCCGCGGCGGCACCCTGGTCGGGGTCAATACCCTGCTCTACAGCCCGGCGGACTGCGCGCGCATGCTCGAACAGTTCGGCAAGCTGTTCGACCAGGGCCTGCTGACGCCCCCCAGTGCGCTGCGCGAGCTGCCGCTGAGCGCCGGCCCCGAGGCCTATGCGGCGGTGAACACGCCGGGTAGCTGCGAGAAGTTCATCCTGCTGCCCTGAATGCCGAACGGCGCTCAGCTCGCCGAATCCGACACCGCCAGCGTGGCCGGCTGCGGCTCGGCGAACGAGGCCAGCGGCAGCGGCCGGCCCAGGGCATAGCCCTGGGCGAAGTCCACGCCGATCTGCCGCAACGCGGCGAGGATCGCTTCGGACTCGACGAACTCGGCCACCGTGAGTTTGCCCAGCACGTGGCCGATATGGTTGATCACCTCGACCATGGCGCGGTCGATGGGATCTTCCAGCATGTCGCGCACGAAGCTGCCGTCGATCTTCAGGTAATCCACCGGCAAATGCTTGAGGTACATGAACGACGACATGCCGGCGCCGAAATCGTCCAGCGAGAAGCGGCAGCCAAGCACCTTCAGCTCGTTGATGAAACGGGTGGCATCGGCCAGGTTGGCGATGGCTGCCGTTTCGGTGATCTCGAAGCAGATCGACTGCGGCGCCACCCCGTGCAAGCTGAACTGCTCGCGGATGAAGCCGAGAAAGTCGTGGTCGCCGATGCTCGCCCCGGACAGGTTGACCGAGCAGCTCGGCGGCGCCTCCACCTGGGTGGCCTGCATGCGCGCCAGGGCCTCCAGGGTGTGGCGCACCACCCAGCGGTCGATCAGCGGCATCAGGCCATAGCGCTCGGCCGCCGGAATGAAGCTGCCCGGGCCGATCAGCTGGCCCTCCTCGTCGTGCAGGCGCAGGAGGATTTCCAGATGGTCGCCCTGCTCGTCCTGCAGCGGCACGATGCGCTGGGCGTAGAGGCAGAAGCGCTGTTCCTCCAGCGCCCGGTGGATGCGCTGCACCCAGCTCATCTCGCCGACCCGTACGGACAGCTCCGAATCACCGGGCTGGAAGGCATGCACCCGGTTGCGCCCCTTCTCCTTGGCCGAATAGCAGGCCAGATCGGCAGTGCGCAGCAGGTCGGCCAGGCTGGCCTGCCCCGGCGGCACCTGCACCAGGCCGATGCTGACGCTGATCGAGAAGGAACGCCCGCCCCAGGCGAAGCGCAAGTCCTGCACCGTTTCGCGCAAGTTCTCGGCCACCCGCAGGGCGGCATCGGGCGGGCAATTCTCGAGGATCACACCGAACTCGTCGCCGCCCAGGCGGGCCAGGGTGTCGCCCTCGCGCAGGTGCTGCTGCAGGCCCGTGCACACCTGGCGCAGCAGCTCGTCACCAGCGGCATGGCCGCAGGTGTCGTTGACCAGCTTGAACTGGTCGAGATCGAGAAACATCAGCGCATGCCGCCCCGCCTGGCGCAGCATGCGCGCCAGCAGCTGGGCCAGGCGGTATTCGAACTCGCGGCGGTTGGCCAGCCCGGTCAGTGCGTCGTGACTGGCCTGCCATGACAGGCTGGCGACGAACTGGCGCTCGCGGGTCATGTCGTGCAGCACCATCACCGCGCCGCTGACCCGGCCATCGACCAGGATCGGCGTGCCCACCAGGTTGACCGGCACCGAGCTGCCGTCGGCGCGCACCAGCATCCGCGCGCGGTCGCCGGGCAGCTCGCAGTGGCCGGCCAGAATCTGTTGCAGCGGCGACTCCTGCGCGGTGCCGGGAAACTCGTCGACGATGCTGAACAGGCTCTCGGCCGGCTGGCCCAGGGCCTGGCCTGCCACGCAGTCGATCAGACGCTCGGCGGCCGAATTCATGTAGGCCACGCGGCCATCGGGCTGCAGGCTGACCACCGCATCACCGATCGAGGCCAGGGTCATCTGCGCACGCAGTTTTTCCGCCTGCAGTGCCTGATCGACCTGCTCGCGCTGCACCAGCAGCTTGCGCGTACGCAGCAGCGCCAGCCCCACCAGCAGCACGGCGGTGAGCAGGTTGGCCAGGATCAGCAGGCGCATCACCGCCCGCGAAGCCTCGCCGAGAATACTGGAGAAGGCCTCCGCCGCCGGCGTGGCGCCGGCGTTGATTTCGGCAATGCGCACCTGCCATTCGCGGGTCTGCGCCGGCTCGAGCGGCCCTTCGGCGATGCTCATGCGCATCTCATCGGCCAGGCTGGTGAGCTGGAAGATATAGCGATCACCCACCTGCCATTGGCGGATGGCCCGATCCAGGTAACTGATCTGGCGGAAGTTGCGGAACAGCCAGATCATCCCCGCGACATCGTCGGGATGATTGCGCCCTTGCAGGATGCCGGCCCGGGCCGTGGCCAGGTCGGGTTCGGGGCGCTCCATGGCGATGCGAAAGGCATGGTCGCCGAGAGGCACTGCAATGGCCTGCTGGTACTGCGCGAGGTAGGCGGGATCGCCGCCGCGGGCATACAGATCGAGGTAGAGAATGGCGTCCTTGAGCCCCTTCGACCACAGGCTCTCGCCGCCCACATAGCCGCGTACCGCCGACAGCACGTACAGGCTGCCGCCCGCCAGCAACACCTGCAACAAGGCCACCAGGGCGAACGGCCATACCAGCCGCAGCACTTGCGAGGTCATGCGCGCCGGCCTGGCGCTGGTCTCCTGACTCATCGTTCCCGGATCTCCTGACATTGGCACAAACTGCGGCCATGCCACCAGCAGGCGGGCGCGCGCAGCGCCCACAGTCCCTCGCGCAAGAAGGTACTGGCGTACCAATCAGGTATAGATGGCTTTTTGCCTTGCCGCCTGCCGGCGCCTGGGCAGGCGCGCGGCACTCAACGGCGGCGAAACAGCGGGCGCGGCTCGATGGCCGAGCGGCCGTACAGCACGCTCATGCCGGCCAGGCCTTTGAGTGCATCCGTGGCGGACTTGTCGGCACGCACGGCAAAGCTGTCGAAGCCGCACTGGCGCATGTGGCTGAGCTGGTCGCGCAGCACATCGCCCACCGCACGCAGCTCGCCGTGCCAGCCCAGACGGGTGCGCAGCAGGTAGGCCTGGCTGTAGCCGCGGCCATCGCGGAAGCTGGGAAAGTCGATGGCGATCAGCGGCAGCGCCGGCAGGCAAACGGCCAGGCTCTCCAGCTCGTCGTCCGGCGCCAGCCACAGGCCATCGGCGCTGGCTGCCTGGCCGGCCAGCACCGCGGCGTTCTGCCGCTCGCGCCACTGGGCCAGCGGCAGGATCAATGCGCCCTGCGCCGGTATCTCATCGTCGGTACGCAGCAGTTGCCAGGGATCGTCCTGCACCAACCGCGCCTCGCCCTCCTGCAGACGGATCAGGTTGTTCATGCCAGTTCCTCCTGCTGGCGATAGACCCGCTGTTTGAACGGCTCCAGACCCAGGCGCGCGCAGGCATCGACGAAGGGCTCGCCGGCACCCCGCAGCTCCAGGTAGGTGGCGATGATCCGCTCGATCACTGCCGGCACCTCGGCGGCGCCGAACGCCGGGCCGATCACCTTGCCCAGCGCGGCGTGATGGCCCTGGGCGCCACCGAGGGTGATCTGGTACCACTCGCTGCCGTTCTTATCCACGCCGAGGATGCCGATGTTGCCGATATGGTGATGGCCGCAGGCATTCATGCAGCCGGAGATGTTCAGGCTCAGCTCACCGATGTCGTGCAGGTAGTCGAGATCCTCGAAACGCTGCTGGATGGCCTGAGCGATGGGGATCGACTTGGCGTTGGCCAGCGCGCAGTAGTCGCCGCCCGGGCAGGCGATGATGTCGCCGAGCAGGCCGATATTCGGCGTGGTCAGGCCGGCGGCCGTCGCCAGCTGCCAGAGGCGATACAGATCGGCCTGGCGCACGTCCGGCAGCACCAGGTTCTGCTCGTGGGCGACGCGAATCTCGCCAAAGCCGAAGGCCTCGGCCCAGTCGGCCACCGCCTCCATCTGCGCGGCGGTGATATCGCCCGGCGGCAGCGCCGCCCCCGGCTTGGTCGACAGCACCACGCTGGCATAACCCGGCACCTTGTGCGGGTGCAGGTTGCGCGCCCGCCAGCGGGCGAACTGCGGGTCGTGCAGCGGCTCGTCCGGTTGCATACCGCCATCGGCCAGTGCGGCATAGGCCGGAGCCTGGAAGTGTTTGGCCACCCGCTGGTATTCCGCCTCGGTCAGCTCGGCCGGGCCATCCTTGATCGCCTGCCACTCCTCCTCCACCTCGCGGGCGAAGGCCTCGATGCCCAACGCCTTGACCAGGATCTTGATCCGCGCCTTGTACTTGTTGTCGCGCCGGCCGTGGCGGTTGTACACCCGCAGGATGGCCTCGACGTAACTGAGCGTATGGCGCCACGGCAGGCCGTCGCGAATCGCCACGCCGATGATCGGCGTACGCCCCAGACCGCCGCCAACCAGCACCCGCAGCAGCAGTTCACCAGAGACATCGCGATACAGCTGCAGGCCGATGTCGTGCACCTGCACCGCCGCGCGATCCTCGCCGGCGGCGCACAGGGCGATCTTGAACTTGCGCGGCAGGAACAGGAATTCCGGGTTGACCGTCGACCACTGGCGGAGGATTTCCGCCAGCGGCCGCGGGTCGAGCAGCTCATCAGCGGCGACGCCGGCAAAAGCCTCGGTGGTGACGTTGCGCACGCAGTTGCCGGAGGTCTGGATGGCATGCATCTCCACCGCCGCCAGCTGTTCGAGGATGTCCGGCACCTGTTCCAGCTCGATCCAGTTGAATTGGATGTTCTGCCGCGTAGTCAGGTGGCCATAGCCGCGGTCGTACTCGCGGGCGATACGCGCCAGCACCCGCAGCTGGGCTGCCGACAGGGTGCCGTAGGGAATCGCCACCCGCAGCATGTAGGCGTGCTTCTGCAGGTACAGGCCGTTCTGCAGGCGCAGCGGCAGGAACTCTTCCTCGCTCAGCTCGCCGCTGAGGCGGCGCTCGACCTGGTCGCGGAACTGGGCGACCCGCTCGAGCACCAGCGCCTGGTCATATTCGTCGTACTGGTACATCGCGGCCCTCGCCTGCCTGCCCTGCGGATTCAGGTGCGGGGACTATGGCGTGGCGCGGCGGCTACAGAACAGACTCAGATCAGCTCCGGAAAAGCAGATCAGACACGCCAGAGAACACGCCTGGACGGCGCTGCACGCCAGCCCCGGCTGATCGACGGAATCTTCCTGCTGGCCATCCCTGGCACTGGCCCTATCGGCTCTGGCTGAGGCTGCCAGGCTAAGCCGCCGGAGCGGCAGGGGCTGACATGCCTGGCGATAAAAACCTCCGCACAGCAGCATCTGATCCGCTTTTTATTCAACAACCTGAATCTGTTATGCGATCAGCAAGACGCCGACCATTGCCCCATCCTGAAAGCTTGATGAGGCAACGTCATGAGCGAGCGCATCCCCGCGCAGGTCATCGAGACCATCGACCCCCGCCAACCGCTGCGCCTGACCCCGGCCCAGGCCCAGGCCGGCGGTCCGATCCATACCCGCAGCTTTCGCGGGCGCTTCCGCAACCTGCGCCTGTACGGCGCCGGCCTGCTGTGGCTGATCTTCTTCGGCACCGCCTGGCTGAACTGGGGCGGGCGCCAGGCGGTGCTGTGGAACCTCAGCGAGCACCGCTACTACATCTTCGGCGCCACCTTCTGGCCGCAGGATTTCATCCTGCTCTCGGCGCTGCTGATCATCTGCGCCTTCGGCCTGTTCACCATCACCGTGTTCGCCGGCCGCGTCTGGTGCGGCTACAGCTGCCCGCAAAGCGTGTGGACCTGGGCCTTCATGTGGGTCGAGAAACTCACCGAGGGCGAGCGCAACCAGCGCATCAAACTGGACGCGGCGCCCTGGAGTGCCAGCAAACTGCTGCGTCGCAGCGCCAAGCACGGCCTGTGGCTGGCGCTGAGCCTGCTCACCGCGCTGACCTTCGTCGGCTATTTCACGCCGATCCGCCCGCTTGCGCTGGAGCTGCTTACCTGGCAACTCGACGGCGGCACGCTGTTCTGGATCCTGTTCTTCACGGCTGCCACCTACCTCAACGCCGGCTGGCTGCGCGAGAAGGTCTGCGTGTACATGTGCCCCTACGCGCGCTTCCAGGGGGTGATGTTCGACAAGGACACCCTGATCGTCTCCTACGATGCCGCCCGTGGTGAAAGCCGCGGCCCGCGCAAGAAGGACAGCAACCCGCGCGCCCAGGGCCTGGGCGACTGCATCGACTGCCAGATGTGCGTGCAGGTCTGCCCTACCGGCATCGACATCCGCGACGGCCTGCAGGTGGACTGCATCGGCTGCGCCGCCTGCGTCGACGCCTGCGACAGCATCATGGACAAGATGGGCTACGCCCGCGGCCTGGTCGGCTACAGCTCCGAGCGTGCCCTGCAGGGCGGCCGCACGCGCCTGCTGCGGCCGCGCCTGCTCGGCTACGCCGGCGCCCTGCTGCTGATGATCGGGGCCTTCGTCTGGGCCCTCGACAGCCGCTCGCTGGTATCCCTGGACGTGGCCAAGGATCGCGGCATGTACCGCGAGAACCCGGCCGGGCAGATCGAGAACGTCTACCGCCTCAAGGTGATCAACAAGACCCAGCAGCCCCAGCGCTATCGCCTGGAACTGCTCGACGACCCGCGCTTCACCCTGCATGGCCAGCACCAGCTGCAGCTGGCGCCCGGGGAAATCGTCGATGTGCCGGTCAGCGTCACCCTGCTGCGCGAGCCACTGGGGCAGAGCCCCGTGCCGCTGCGTTTCGAGATCATCAACCTGGCCGACGACGGCGAACGCCAGCAGGCCGGCAGCACCTTCATCGCACCGAGCGGGCGCTAAATGGGCGGACTGCGGCAACTCCCCGTAGACTGCGGAGCATCACTGGCCGCCGTCACGGACAAGATGAAACGCTACGAACAATTCGCCGAACAGATCGCCGGGCTGATCCGCAGCGGCATGCTCGCTCCCGGTGAGAAGGTGCCGTCGGTGCGGCATGCCAGCCGCACCTACGGGGTCAGCCCATCGACCGTGTTCCAGGCCTACTACCTGCTGGAGGATCGCGGGCTAATCCAGGCCCGCGCGCGTTCCGGCTACTTCGTCCGCGAGCTGGCGCGGCATCCGCTGGCCGAGCCGGAAACCGGCGCCGCGCCGCCGCCGACCAGCGAAGTGGACGTCAGCGAGCTGGTGTTCTCGGTGCTCGGCTCGCTGAAAGACCCGCACACCGTGCCCTTCGGCTCGGCCTTCCCCAGCCCACAGCTGTTCCCCCTGCCGCGCCTGGCCCGCTCCATGGCCCACGCCCTGCGCGACATGCCGGCCCACGCAGTGATCGCCGACATGACCGCCGGCAACCCCGACCTGCGCCGGCAGATCGCCCTGCGCTACATGGTCGCCGGCGTGCGCCTGCCGCTGGAGGAACTGGTGATCACCAACGGCGCCATGGAAGCGCTCAACCTGTGCCTGCAGACAGTGACCCAGCCGGGCGACCTGGTGGCCATCGAGGCACCGGCCTTCTATGCCAGCCTGCAGGTGCTGGAGCGCCTCAAGCTCAAGGCGGTGGAGATTCCCGTGCACCCGCGCGAAGGCATCGACCTCGGCGTGCTGGGCGAACGCCTGGCCAGCCTGCCGATCAAGGCCTGCTGGTTCATGAGCAACCTGCAGAACCCCATCGGCGCCAGCCTCAGCGAAGCCAAGAAGGCCGAGCTGTACCAGCTGCTGCAACGCCACCAGGTGCCGCTGATCGAGGACGACGTGTACGCCGAGCTGCACTACGGCGCGCAGCCGCCCAAGCCGGTCAAGAGCCTCGACCAGGAAGGCCTGGTGATGCACTGCGGCTCGTTCTCCAAGAGCCTGGCGCCGGGCTACCGGGTCGGCTGGGTGGCCGGCGGGCGCTACACGGAGCAGATCGGCCGGCTCAAGCTGATGACCACCATCTCGCCCTCGGTGCCGGCCCAGGCGGCCATTGCCGATTACCTGCAGCACGGCGGCTACGACCGCCACCTGCGCAAGCTGCGCATCGCCCTGGAAACCCAGCAGGCGGCCATGCTGGCCTCGGCCGCGCGGCACTTCCCGGCCGACACCCGGGTCACCCGCCCCAGCGGCGGCTACTTCCTGTGGTTCGAGTTTCCCGAGCAGGTCGACTCGCTGCAGCTGTTCCAGCTGGCCCTGGCCCAGGGCATCAGCCTGGCACCGGGGCCAATCTTCTCCGCCACCCGACGCTTTCGCCACTGCGCCCGGCTGAACCACGGTCACCCCTGGGATAGCACCAGCGAACGGGCCATGGAGATTCTCGGGCGCATCCTCGCCAGCTTCTGAAAGGCCATGCCAGACGCTGCGCGCTGCTACCATGCAGTGCATAACAACAACAGTGGCGCGGGGTGAACGAGATGAGCGACGACACGCAAAGCGATACCGAGCTGGTGGTTGCCGAGGATATCGGCGATGACTCGCAGCGCATCGCGCGCCTGGAAAAGGCCGGCAAGCTCAACCGCCTGCTGATCTATGCCCTCGCCGGTGCGCTGGGCCTGGTGCTGCTGGCCTGGCTGCTGATTGCCCTGCTCACCCCCAAGCACGAGGAAAAAACCGAGAAGCCCGAAGCCAGCGAAGCCAACAGCCAGGCCCTGGAGAAGGAAATCGGCGCCCTGCAGCTGCAGGTCGACAACCTGCAGAAGCAGCTGCAGGATCAGCAGAAGCTCATCCTGCTGCAGCAAAAGACCGCCCTCGCCCCTGCCCCCACCCCGGCAGCGGCCGCCGCCACGCCGCAGCCCAGCAACCGCGACCGGGAAACCCAGCAGATGGTGGCGCGCATCCTGCTCGGCCAGGAGCGCAGCTACCAGGCCTCCATCGCAGCCCTTAAGATGGGTATGCGCGACCTGGCCGGCATGATCGCCGGCTCGCGCAGCTGGCTGGAAGACTACGAAGCGGATCTGAACAAGCCCCTGGCCGAAAGCCAGGCGCGCGCCAAGGCCCTGCAGCAGTGGTTGGACGGCAAGCCCGCCTCTCCCTGATCGGAATCGCCCCGCCATGACCCTAGTGACTGCCCTGCTCGCCTACCTGCTGGCCGCCAGCCTGCTGACCATCACCCCCGGCGTCGACACCGCGCTGATCCTGCGCACCGCCACCCTGGAAAGCCCCAAGCGCGCGGCCATGGCGGCGCTGGGCATCAACGCCGGCTGCCTGGTCTGGGGCGCGGCCGTGGCGCTGGGCCTGGGCAGCCTGCTAGCCGCCTCGGAGCTGGCCTTCAATGTGCTCAAGTGGCTCGGCGCTGCCTACCTGCTGTGGCTGGGCCTGCAGATGCTGCTCAAGCCGCGTCGCGAATTCAGCCTGGCCAGCAGCGACGCCACAGAACACCACGGACAGCTCGGCTGGTTCATCAAGGGACTGCTGGGCAACCTGCTCAACCCCAAGGTTGGGGTGTTCTACGTGTCCTTCCTGCCGCAGTTCGTGCCGGCCGGCTACGCGGTGGGCAGCTTCAGCTTCCTGCTGGCCTGCCTGCATGTGCTGCTCGGCCTGTTCTGGGCTGCCGCGCTGATTCTCGCCACCCGCCCGCTGGCCAACTTCCTGCGCCGTGGCGGGCTGGTGCAGTGGCTGGATCGCGCCACCGGCTCGGTGCTGCTGGCCTTCGCCGCCGGCCTGGCGCTGGCCAAACGCTGAGGCGGCCCTGGCCCGGGTTCAGGCCGGGCCGGTTTCAGTCCTGCTCGTTCTCGCCCTGGTCGTTCTCGCCGTGTCGGCAACCGTGGCGACCGTAGTCGCGGTCATCGCAGTCCCGATCGCCATACCGCGAGTGCTCATAACGATCGTGGTCATGGCCATAGCGGCCATAGTCATCCTCGTAATAGATGCAGCCCGCCGTGTTGAGCAGCATCAGGGCAAGGGCGATCCGGGTAATTGTGCTGAACATGCTGATTGCTCCATCGGCTCGGCGGCCACCATCAGTCCAGGTCGTCGTCATCCGCAGGATCATGCGGGTTGCCCGGAGCGCCCTTGCCCAGGCCCAGCGCCGCGGCAATGGCCGCCGGCGTGGTAGCCACCACCGCCATGGCCTTGGCCAGGCCGCTGGTCTCATCGGAACGGGCGACGGCCGAGGTGACCGCGCCATGGCCCTTGCTCTGACCCTGGCCGAGCCCATGATGGTCGTTGTTGTCGTTGCCGAGACCATGACCGACATCATGGCCGAAGCCATGGCCACTACCGGCCAGACCATGGCCGGCACCCATGCCAGCGCCGTGGCCGCCTGCCGCCCCGCCATGACCACCGCCGTGGCCGCCACCATTGCCGCCACCGTGACCACCGCCGTCACCGCGGGCATATGCCGAGTCGATCAGGGGATTGACGTCCGCCGGCAGCGTCAGCGACGACACCAGCGTACAAACCGATAGCAGCACAACAGCCTTGAGCTTGAACATGGTCGTTCCTCCTCGGGTTCAGCCATGACACCAGATCACAGTGTATGGCCCTCTGCCCGGTAGACTCCGGGCAGCCGATGAACGTTCCGCAGCGCCCGTCAGTGCTGCAGATGCCCGTAGAGCCTGGCGTAGAGGCCACCGTCGGCAATCAGGCGCTGGTGATCGCCATCCTCGGCGATGCGCCCGCCATCGAACACCAGTACCCGGTCGGCCTGCTTCACCGCCGAGAGGCGGTGAGCGACGATCAGCGTGGTGCGCCCCTCGAGGAACTGCGCCAGGGCCTGGTGCAGGGCGTACTCGGTGGCGGCATCCAGGGCCGAGGTAGCCTCGTCGAGAATCACCACCTTGGGCTCGGCCAGCACCATGCGCGCCACCGCCAGGCGCTGACGCTGGCCACCGGAAAGACGCACGCCGGAGCGCCCGACCACGCTATCCAGGCCTTGCGGCAAGGCACGAATGGTGGCCGCCAGCTGGGCGATTTCCAGCGCCTGCCAGCAGGCCTCGTCGCTACGCTCGCGGCCCATGGTGAGGTTGGCGCGCACCGTGTCGTTGAACAGCGCCGGATGCTGCAGCACCACCGCCACATGCTCGCGTACCCGCTCCAGGCCGATTTCCTCCAGGCTCGCGCCACCGAAGCGAATGCTCCCGGCCTGAGCCGTGTAAAGGCCGAGCAGCAGCTGCACCAGGGTGCTCTTGCCGCCGCCACTGGCGCCGACCAGGGCGACCTTCTCGCCGGGGGCGATGGACAGGTCGAGATCGTCCAGCACCGGCTCCTCGCGGTAGGCGAAGCGCAGCCCGCGCACCTCGATGCCGACCGTCTGGCGGCCCTTGAACGGGTCGCTGCGGCCCTCGTGCTGCGGCTCGTCGGCGCGCGCCAGCAGCTCGTTGATCCGCGCCAGGGCGCCGCCGGCGGCGTAGTAGGCGTATTGCAGGCCGAGCAACTGTTCCACCGGGCCGATCATGAACCACAGGTAACTGAACACCGCCAGCATCTGGCCGATGGACAGGTCGGAGAACAGCACGGTGAGCATGGCCGCGGCGCGGAACAGGTCGATGCCGAACTGGAACAGCAGGCCGCTGGCACGCCCGGCCGCATCGCTCTTCCACTGCGAGGCCACCGCATAGTCGCGCACCTCGCGGGCACGCAGGCCGAGGCGGCCGAGGAAGTAGCCCTGGCGATTGCCGGCGCGCACCTCCTGGATTGCCTCCAGGGTCTCGGTGAGCGCCTGGGTAAAGCGCGCCGTGCTGTCGTTCTCCAGCTTCTTCAGGTGCTTGACCCGCTTGCCCAGCTGCACGGTGGCAAAGATCACCAGCGGGTTGAACAGCAGAATCAGCAGGGCCAGCTGCCAGTGCATCCAGATCAGGATGGCAGCGGTGCCGGCCAGACTCAGCAGGGCCACCAGCACCTTGCTCAGGGTTTCGCCGACGAACTTGTCGAGGGTGTCCAGATCGGTGACCAGGTGCGCACTGACCGTGCCACCGCCGAGGCTCTCGTATTCGCTGAGGGCGATGCGTTTGAGGCGTTCGATCAGGCGGATGCGCAGGCGGTAGATGACGTCCTTGGACAGGCGGGCGAACAGGCGCGCCTGCAGCACGTTGCTGACCAGCGCGCCGAGGCGCAGCAGCAGGGTCAGCCCCAGCATCAGGCCGATATAGCCGGCCGCGCTCTCCCAGGCGGAAGGCAGGAAACGATCCATCACCTTGAGTGCGGCATCGCCCTGCTTGAGCAGAACTTCGTCCACCAGCAGCGGTAGCAACAGAGGAATCGGCACGCTGCACAGGGTGGCGAGCACGGCGATCAGGTTGGCCAGCAGCAGCGAACGGCGATGGCTCAGTGCGAGTTGGCGGATCTCCGCCCAGCTCAGCCGATCAGCCACGGACACCCCGTTGCAGCCAGCGCTCGAGCAGCGGTGCCAGTTCGTCGAGGGCCTGGTAGCCGTTGGTCAGCAGCGCCAGCTGGCCATCGCGCTCGGCCAGCAGGGTGGGGAAACCGGCGATACCGAGATCCTGCACCCAGGCGAAGTCGGCAGCGGTGGCGGCGTGCATCTGCTCGCTGTCGAACATCTCGGCAAACTCGATGCGCGGAATCCCCACCTGCTCGGCCAGTTCCACCAGCAAGTGGGCGCGGGTGACATCCCGGCCCTCGGTGTAGAAGGCCTCCTGGATCAGCTGCGCCAGCGGCCAGACGCTCTGCTCGTCCAGGCTGCGCGCGGTGACCAGGGCGCGGCAGGCCGGCTCGGTGTTGTACACCAGGCCGTCGGGTAGCGCGTCGTGGAAGTTGAACAGTTGCCCGGTGCGCGCGTTGACCGCCTGCCAGTGGGCAAGGATGCGCACCTTGCTCACTGGGTCGAGCGCCGCGCGCTCGCGGCGCAGACCGCCGACCACCAGATGCAGGGCCACTCCCGCCGCCTGCGCCTGGGCGCCCAGCGCTTCGACCACCGGCGCGAAGCCCCAGCACCAGGAACACATGGGATCCATCACATAGAGCAGACGGGCTTCGCGCACGGGTGAGTCCTTAGAGTCCGTTTACGGTTTCTGGATTAGAGCCAGACAAGGCAAAAGTGGCTGAAAAAGCGCAGTTTACGAGGTGTAAATGAGCATTTTGAGGCCACTTTTAACGCCGTATGGCCGACAGCCAGAAGATCGTAAACGGATTCTTACTGGTCGAGGGCCTTGTAGTTGTAACCAATGGGGTGCGGCAGGTTGCGCGCCTGGGCGATCTCGATCTGCTTCTGCCGCTCGCGGGCACTGATCCGGGTCTTCTCCGGCAGCGTGTCCCAGCAGTGCGGACAGCTGATGCCGGGAGCGTAGTGCTCGGACTGGCGATCGGCGGCGGAAATCGGGTTGCGGCAGGCGTGACACTGATCGTAGTCACCCTCGGACAGATCGTGGCGCACGGTGACCCGGTTGTCGAACACGAAGCAGTCGCCGCGCCATTTGGTCTCGGCCTCCGGCACTTCTTCCAGGTACTTGAGGATGCCACCCTTGAGGTGGAATACCTCTTCGAAGCCTTCGCCAAGCATGTAGCTGGAGGCCTTCTCGCAGCGGATGCCGCCGGTGCAGAACATGGCCACTTTCTTGTGCTTGCTCGGGTCGAAGTGGGCCTTGATGTAGTCGGGGAACTCACGGAACGACTTGGTCTGCGGGTCGATGGCGCCCTCGAAGGTGCCGATGGCCACTTCGTAGTCGTTGCGGGTGTCGATCAGCAGCACCTCGGGGTCGCTGATCAGGGCGTTCCAGTCCTGCGGCTCGACATAGGTGCCGACGCGCTGGTTGGGATCCACGCCCGGCACGCCGAGGGTGACGATCTCTTTCTTCAGTTTGACCTTGGTGCGATAGAACGGCTGCTCGGCGCAGAAGGATTCCTTGTGGTCGATATCGGCCAGGCGCGCATCCTGGCCGAACCAGGCGAGCAGGCCGTCGATGCCGGCGCGGCTGCCGGACACGGTGCCGTTGATGCCTTCTTCGGCCAGCAGCAGGGTGCCTTTGATGTCGTTAGCAAGCAGGGTTTGCAGCAGGGGTTCGCGCAGCGCTTCGTAGTCCGGCAGGGAGACGAACTTGTACAGCGCCGCCACGACGATCTTTGCAGTCATCGGGACTTCTCTCCAGTGGTCGTCCTCGCAAAGGACGGACCGGGGTTTAAACGACTGCGCCGGCAAAGGCCGGCGCAGTCGGGATTCTACCGCAGGGCCGGGGGCTGACGCACCTGGCCTGGATCAGCGGTGCCAGCGGCACCTCAGACCTATACGGATCTCTTGAGCTAGAGCCAGGCAAGGCGAAGTTGGGCGAGGACGCGGAGTTTACGAAGTGTAAATGAGCAGTCCGAGCCCAACTTCAACGCAGCATGGTCGACGATCAAGAGATACGTCAGTGGTCGTGCTTGCTGCCGCCCTTGCAGGTCGGCGAAGCCGGAGCCACGCCCTGCTCCGCCCACTCCTCGGGCGTGTAGGTATGCAGGGCCAGGGCATGGAACTGGCCCATCAGCTCGCCCAGAGTGGCGTACACCTTCTGGTGGCGTTTGACCGCGTTGAGGCCGGCGAAAGCGGCACTGACGATCGCCGCCTTGTAATGGGTCTGCTGACCACGGCTGTGCATGTGGCTCTCGTCCAGCACATCGAGGTGGTCGGGTTGCAGGGCCGCAAGGGCCGCGAGGATCTGCTCACGCATGGTCATGGCGGGGCTCACTGCTTCTTGGCTGCCAGTTCGGCGTTCATGTCGTCGACCAGCTGGTTCACCTTGGGTACGGCCGCCTGCAGACTCTGCTGGGTCAGCTGCACCGACTGACCGACCAGGGTCGGCATCTTTTCCAGCACCTTGCGCCCGACCGGGGTCTGGTAGAAGGCCAGCATTTCTTCCAGCTCCGCCTCGCTGAAGGCGCTGGTGTACAGCTGCACCATCTGCGGCTCCAGCTTCTGCCAGCCGATGGCCTTGTCCAGCTCGGCATTGGCCTTGGCCTGGTAGCTCTCCAGCACGGCCTTCTTGGTGACCGGCGCCTGGGCCTGGGCGAAGCGCTGGGCGAACATCTGCTGCACCTGAGCATAGACCGGCACGGTCAGCTTGTTGGCATGGGTGACTTCGAGCAGCTTGCGCGCCTGGGCAGCGTGGCTGGCCTCGTCGGCAAACACGGAGGCGCTGGCGAGCAGCATCAGGGCGGAACACAGCAGGGGCAGGCGCGGCATGGGTAAATCCTTGGCGGAATAAGCGAGGGGGGCCATTCTGCGCCCAGCACCCGGCACGCTCAAGGCGCAAACGCCATGCGAGGCAAATAACAATCATTAGCAAAAGGCCATCACTTGCCCGATCTGGAACAGCCGTGCATGCTTGCTGCTCTGCTCTTCCCTATTCATGGCGCGCGTCAGCCGCCACGCAACACCCCCACAACACACGGATGTGTCGGATGAACAGCTTCACCAACGCCCCTCTCAGCGCGGCTGCGCAGCCCCTGTGCGATGCCCACGGCCGGCTCGATCCGCTGGCCATCGGCTGGTCGCCCCGGCCGCTGGTGAACTGTGCGATCCCCGGCAACCATGGCCGGCGCAAACGCTGGAACCACTGGTGCATCACCACCCCGCAGTGGATGCTGTCGCTGACCTTCGCCGACCTCGACTACCTGGCCTACGGCGCCGCCTACTTCCTCGACTTGGAAACCGGCAAGTCCGCCTCGCACACCCAGCTGCGTCCGTTCGGCCTGGGCTGCCAGCTGGCCGATACGCCCATGCAGAGCCACGCCTTCGACCACAGCCGCCTGCACCTGCGCGCAGACGACCGTGGCAACGCCATTCGCATCACCGTCGCCGCCCCGGATATCGGCGGCCAGCCGCTGCAGGTGGCGCTGGATGTCCAGCGCCCGGCGCACCTCGACTCGGTCAACCTGATCTGCGCCATGGGCAAGCGCACCTTCCACGCCACCTCGCGCCAACTCGGCCTGCCGGTCAGCGGCAGCCTGCAACTGGGCGGCCGCCAGTACAGCTGCCTGCCCGGGCAGAGCTTCGCCTCGCTGGATTTCGCCCGCGGCGTCTGGCCGCTGCAGAGCCACTGGAAGCGCGCCGCTTTCGCCGCTCCCGGCGGTATCGCCGCCAACTTCGGCTCCGGCTGGTGCGACTACAGCGGCCTGTCGGAGAACGCCCTGTGGTTCGGTGGCGAGCTGCAGCACCTGGAAGAACCGGTGCAGATCGAACAGAACCCCCAGGGCCCGCTCGCACCCTGGCGCCTGCACAGCGCCAGCGGCCAGGTCGAGCTGACCTTCACCCCGCAGCAGTTGCACCAGGCCTATCCGAAGATCGGCCCGTTCTTCGCCGACACCCGCCAGTGGTTCGGTCGCTATGACGGCATCCTGCGAACCCAGCGCGGTGAGAACGTGCCGGTTGCAGGTGCCCAGGGCTGGCTCGGCGCCACCCAGGCACGCTGGTAATCCGGCGCCGCTTTCTGTCTAGGGAACCAGCCCGCCCCGCGGCAGCCTAAACTCCCGGAAGCCCATCTGGAGAAAGCCCATGAGCCGTATCGAAACCGATAGCATCGGTGCCATCGCCGTTCCCGAAGACGCCTACTGGGGCGCCCAGACCCAGCGTTCGCTGATCAACTTCGCCATTGGTGAACAGCGCATGCCACTGGCCGTGCTGCACGCCCTGGCACTGATCAAGAAGGCCGCCGCCCGGGTCAACAGCCGCATCGGCGACCTGCCACCGGATATCGCCCGGCTGATCGAACAGGCCGCCGACGAGGTACTGGCCGGCCAGCACGACACGCAGTTCCCTCTGGTGGTCTGGCAGACCGGCAGCGGCACCCAGAGCAACATGAACGTCAACGAAGTGATCGCCGGCCGCGCCAACGAGCTGGCCGGCCAGGGCCGCGGCGGCAAGAGCCCGGTGCACCCCAACGACCACGTCAACCGCGCGCAGAGCTCCAACGACAGCTTCCCCACCGCCATGCACATCGCCACCGCGCTGGCCGTGCACCAGCTGCTGCCGGCCATCGCCGAGCTCACCGGCGGCCTGGCCGAACAGGCGGCGCGGCACATGCAGCTGGTCAAGACCGGGCGCACTCACCTGATGGACGCCACCCCCATCACCTTCGGCCAGGAGCTGTCGGCCTTCGTCGCCCAGCTCGATTACGCCGATCGCGCCATCCGCGCCAGCCTGCCAGCGGTGTGCGAGCTGGCCCAGGGCGGCACCGCGGTCGGCACCGGGCTCAATGCGCCACACGGCTTCGCCGAGGCGATGGCCGCCGAGCTGGCCGCGCTCTCCGGCCTGCCGCTGATCGCCGCGCCCAACAAGTTCGCCGCCCTCTCCGGCCACGAACCGCTGACCGCCCTGTCCGGCGCCCTCAAGACCCTGGCCGTGGCCCTGATGAAGATCGCCAACGACCTGCGCCTGCTCGGCTCGGGGCCGCGCGCCGGCTTCGCCGAAGTACGCCTGCCGGCCAACGAGCCGGGCAGCTCGATCATGCCCGGCAAGGTCAACCCGACCCAGTGCGAGGCGCTGTCGATGCTGGCCTGCCAGGTGCTGGGCAACGACGCCACCATCGCCTTCGCCGCCAGCCAGGGCCACCTGCAGCTCAACGTGTTCAAGCCGGTGATCATCCATAACCTGCTGCAATCGATCCGCCTGCTGACCGATGGCTGCCGCAACTTCAATGAACACTGCGTCATCGGCCTCGAACCGGATGCCCGGCAGATGGCCGCGCACCTGGAGCGCGGGCTGATGCTGGTCACCGCGCTGAATCCGCACATCGGCTACGACAAGGCCGCCGAGATTGCCAAGAAGGCCTATGCCGAAGACCTCAGCCTGCGCGAGGCGGCGCTGCAGCTGGGTTACCTGAGCAACGAGCAGTTCGATGCCTGGGTGCGCCCGGAGAACATGCTGGAGGCCGGTCAGCATGGTTGAGGCACAGAAGAGCGGCGCCACGCCGCTGGAAGGCGACGGCAAGCGCATCCTGCTGATCCTCGGCACACCCAAGAGCGACAGCCTCTGCCACGCCCTGAGCGAGGCCTATACCAGCGGCGCGCGGCGCGAAGGCCATGTGGTGCGCCAGCTCAAGCTCGGCGAACTGCAGTTCGACCCGATCCTGCGCGACGGCTACAGCCAGGGCCAGGCCCTGGAGCCGGATCTGCTGGAGGCGCAGCGGCAGATCCACTGGGCCGAACACCTGGTGTTCGTCTATCCGGTCTGGTGGGGCGGCGTACCGGCGCTGCTCAAGGGCTTCTTCGACCGGGTGTTCCTGCCCGGTTTCGCCTTCAAGTACCGCAACCGCTCGCAACTGTGGGACAAGCTGCTGAGCGGGCGCACCGCCGACCTGCTGGTGACCCTGGATACCCCGCCCTGGTACTTCCGCTGGATCTACGGCGCCCCGGCGCATCGCCAGATGACCCGCACCATCCTCGGCTTCAGCGGCATCAAGACGCGCCGCCTGAGCGAGTTCGCCCCGGTGCGGCCGTCCTCGGAAGAACAGCGCCAGGCCTGGCTCAAGCGCGCCGAGCGGCTTGGGGTGAACGCCTGAAAAGCGGCTGTGCGGGCCTCCCGGTGCGCACGGCGCACCTGCGGAAGAACCTCAGCACTTATGGCGGAAACCCGAACAGCGGCAAAACGCTGAAAAAACGACGCCAGAAAACTGGAAAAAACGCCATCTGCGGTGATTCACGGGCAAATTTCGACCACCGGTCGCCCGGCCAAACTGGTTAAAACTCAACCACTAGACTGAAACCAGTGCACCCTGCTGCAGGAGGCTTCACCATGTTCGGTCAGCGCAATATCGACCCCGTTCCGGGCACGCATTACCGTAGCGAACGCGTCAGTGCGGTCAACGGCCAATACTTCTTCGCCACCCGCGAAGGCACACTGGAAGGCCCCTACTTCACCCGCGTCGATGCCGAACGTGAAATCGCCTTCTATATCCGTCGAATGCGCCAGGCCAACGACATCATCGAAAGCCGCGCTTTCTAGACGCCCGTCGCGCCAGTGCCTTGCGCACTGGCGCGCCTCGCCGGCGCCGCTCAATCACCGCGGAACGCCGCCTCCAGCGCATCGTTGATGGTGCGCAGTACCTTGACCCGGGCAAAGCGCTTGTCATTGGCCTCCACCAGCGTCCAGGGCGCAATGGTGGTGCTGGTGCGGTCGACCATATCGCCGACCGCCTCGCGGTAAGCCGGCCACTTGTCGCGGTTGCGCCAATCCTCTTCGGTGATCTTGAAGCGCTTGAAGGGGATCTGCTCGCGCTCCTTGAAACGCTGGTACTGGGTGTCCTGATCGATGGCCAGCCAGAACTTCACCAGCACCACGCCGGCATCGCTGAGCTGCTCCTCGAAATCGTTGATCTCGCCATAGGCACGCAGCCAGTCGGCCGGCGCGCAGAAGCCCTCCACTCGCTCCACCAGCACCCGGCCGTACCAGGAACGGTCGAACACAGTGAACTTGCCGCGCGCCGGGATATGCCGCCAGAAGCGCCACAGATAGGGCTGCGCACGCTCCTCCTCGGTCGGCGCGGCAATCGGCACGATGCGGTACTGGCGCGGATCCAGCGCCGCCGCCACCCGGCGGATGGCCCCGCCCTTGCCGGCCGCGTCATTGCCTTCGAACACCGCCACCAGGGCATGCCGGCGCATGCGCTTGTCGCGCATCAGGGTGGCCAGGCGCGCTTGCTCGCTGTCCAGCTGCTTCTGGTAGTCATCCTTGCTCAGCGCCAGCTGCATGTTCAGGCTGTTGAGCAGGTCGCGCTCGTCCAGGCTGGCCGTCAGCGGCGCCACATGTGGCTGCGGCGTGGGCCGGGTCTTGGCTTTCAGGGCCGCCTGCAGCCCTTCGAGGAGAATGCGGCCGACAGTCAGGCTGCGGTAATACTCGTCGGTGCCCTCCACCACGTACCAGGGCGCAAAATCGCGGCTGGTGCGGCGTAGCACGCGCTCGCCATAGCGCACGAACTTGTCGTAGGTCTTCGACTGCTGCCAGTCCAGCGGGCTGATCTGCCAGCTGCGCTGGGGATCGTCCTGCAACTCCTTCAGGCGCGCGTTCATGCGCTTCTTGGACAGGTGGAACCAGAATTTGAAGATCAGCGCGCCCTCGTCGCAGAGCATCTGCTCCAGGTTCAGAGCGCCGTCGATGGCCTGATCCAGCACCGCATTCTTGAAGTGGCCATGCACCCGCCCCTGGATCATCTGGCTGTACCAGTTGCCGAAGAACACGCCGATGCTGCCCTTGGGCGGCAACTGCCGCCAGAAGCGCCAGGCTGGTGGGCGGGCCAGCTCCTCGTCGGTCTGTACGTCGAAGGTACTGACCTGGATCAGCCGCGGATCCATCCATTCGTTGAGCAGACGCACCGTCTCGCCCTTGCCCGCCCCCTCCACGCCATTGATCAGCACGATGACCGGAAAGCGGCTCTGCTGCTTGAGTTCGTACTGCGCCTCCAGCAGCGCCTCGCGCAGGGCCGGCGCTTCGGCATCGAAGACCTGCTTGTCGATGGCATGACCCAACTCGGCGGATTCAAACATAGGCATCTCCTTGCTCAGTTGCGCTCAGCCTAGCGGATTCGCCGCCCGGGCGGCCATCTCGCTACAATGCGCGCCCCTGCTCCAGGTATCGCCATGACCGACACCCCACACGCCCAGCTCGACTGGGACGCTCAGGGCCAGCCCCTGTCGCGCCAGTTCGACGATGTGTACTTCTCCCGCGACGATGGTCTAGGAGAAACCCGCCACGTGTTCCTCCAGGGCACCGCACTGGCGGAACGCTGCAGTGCGCTGCCAGCCGGTGGGCGGCTGGTCATCGGCGAGACCGGCTTCGGTACCGGCACCAACTTCCTCTGCGCCTGGCAGCTGTTCGAGCAATGCGCCCCGGCCGATGCCCAGCTGCATTTCGTCAGCGTGGAAAAATACCCCCTGACCCTGGCCGACCTGCAGCGTGCCCTGGCCCTGTGGCCGGAACTGCAGCCCTGGGCGGCGCAACTGCTGGAGCAGTACGTGGCCCTGCACCCTGGCTTCCAGCGCCTGGTGCTGGGCGGCGGCCGGGTGATCCTCAGCCTGCTGATCGGCGATGCCCTGGAGCTGCTGCCGCAGCTGGATGCGCAGGTCGACGTGTGGTTCCTCGATGGCTTCTCCCCGGTCAAGAACCCGGACATGTGGAGCCCGCCGCTGTTCCAGCAACTGGCGCGCCTCAGCGCCCCCGGCGCCCGCCTGGCCACCTTCGCCAGCACCGGCTTCGTCCGTCGCGCCCTGGTCGAGGCCGGCTTCGCCATGCGCCGGGTGCCGGGCCATGGCAAGAAATGGGAGAACCTCAACGGCCACTATGCCGGCCCGCCCGCAGCGCCGGGCAAGCCCTGGTTTGCCCGCCCCGGCCATAGCTCCGCTCGGCGCGAGGCCCTGGTGATCGGCGCCGGTCTGGCTGGCTGCGCCAGCGCAGCCAGCCTGGCCGCACGCGGCTGGCAGGTCACGCTGCTGGAGCGGCATGCCGAGATCGCCCAGGAAGCCTCCGGCAACCCCCAGGGCGTGCTCTACCTCAAGCTCTCGGCCCACGGCACGGCGCTGTCGCAACTGATCGTCAGCGGTTTCGGCCATACCCGTCGCCTGCTCCAGCAACTGCAACAAGGGCGTGACTGGGCGGCCTGCGGCGTGCTGCAGCTGGCCTTCGATACCAAGGAAGACGAACGTCAGGCGCGCCTGGCCGCTGCCTTCCCCAGCGACCTGCTGCAGCGCCTGGAACGTAGCCAGGCCGAAGCCCGCGCCGGCATTGCCCTGCCCGCCGGCGGGCTGTTCTACCCGCAAGCCGGCTGGGTGCACCCGCCGGCGCTTTGCCAGCTGCTGGCCGATCATCCGCAGATCCGCCTGCTGCCCCATCGCGAGGTGCTGCAACTGCAGCGGGTGGACGGGCAATGGCAGGCGCTCGACGGCACACAGCTGCTGGCCAGCGCCCCGGTGGTCGTGCTGGCCGGCGCCGCCGAGGTGCAGCGCTTCGCCCAGGCCGCCGAGCTGCCGCTCAAACGCATCCGCGGACAGATCACTCGCCTGCCGCAGACCGCAGCCAGCCAGGCACTGGCCTGCGTGGTCTGCGCCGAAGGCTATGTCGCCCCGCCGCGCGACGGCGAGCACACCCTCGGCGCCAGCTTCGACTTTCACAGCGACGACCTCAGCCCCACCGCCGCCGAACACGCCGGCAACCTGGAACTGCTGCGGGAAATCTCCACGGATCTGGCCGAGCGCCTGCACGCCGACCAGCTGCAGCCCGAGCAGCTGCAAGGCCGCGCCGCCTTCCGCTGCACCAGCCCGGACTACCTGCCGATAGTCGGGCCGCTGGCCGACAGCGCGGCCTTCGCCGACACCTACGCCGTGCTCGGCAAGGACGCCCGCCAGGTGCCGGATACCCCCTGCCCCTGGCTGGACGGCCTGTACGTCAACAGCGGCCACGGCTCGCGCGGGTTGATCAGCGCCCCGCTGTGCGGCGAGCTGCTGGCGGCCTGGCTGAACGACGAACCGCTGCCGCTGCCGCGCAGTGTCGCCGAGGCCTGCCACCCCAACCGCTTCGCCCTGCGCAAGCTGATCCGCAAGCACTGAGGCCGGCGCCACCTTTGGCGCCGCGCTCGCCATAGCCGCAGATCGGCAAGCTAGCGCAGTTGCCCCAGGGTCAGTCGGTGTGCGCTTGGCTGCGCATGGCGCACCCTGCAGCCACTCCGGGGCAAATCCGCAGAGAGCAGCCGCTGGCGACGGGCGGACTTGCCTGCTCGTTACCTGCACAGCATACTCCCCCAGTAAATACCCCCACCGGTATCCACGGAGTCGAGCCCATGAGCAGCCCCAACCCGCAACAACAGGACGCCATGCTCAAACGCCTGGCCCGGGTCGAAGGGCAGATTCGCGGAATCCAGGCGATGATTCGCCGCGGCGAGCAGTGCGAGGCCATCGCCCAGCAGTTCTCCGCGGCGCGCAAGGCGCTGGACAAGGCTTACCAGGAAATGCTCGCCTGCCTGCTCGAAGAGACGGTGCTGGATCCACAGCGCGACGACAGCGAGACCCTGGCCCGGGTACGGGCGATCTTCACCAAATACACCTGATACTCCCCGGGAGTACGCCATGACTTCACATTTCAACCTGATCGCTGCCTCCCGCTTCGCCGCCAGCCGGCAGCAGGGCGAAGCGCAGTTCATTATCGATGTGCGCAGCCCGGCCGAATTCCGCGCCCTGCACGTGGCCGGCGCGCGCAACGTGCCGCTGGATCGCCTCGAACCCAGGCAACTGGTCGAGCAGCTCAGGGGCCAGGGCCTGCACAGCGGCGCCCAGCTCTATCTGCTGTGCCAACGTGGCCAGCGCGCGCAGCAGGCCGCCGAACAGCTGAAAGCCCTGTTGCCGGGCATGCAGGTGGTCGAGGGTGGTACCGAGGCCTGCGTGGCCTGCGGCATGGCCGTGGATCAGAACGCCAGCGGCGTGATCAGCCTGCAGCGCCAGGTGCAGATCAGCGCCGGCAGCCTGGTGCTGCTCGGCACCCTGCTCGGCACCTGGCTGCACCCGGCCTGGTATGGCCTGGCGGCGTTCGTCGGTGCCGGACTGACCTTCGCCGGCCTCAGCAACACCTGCGGCATGGCCCTGCTGCTGGCCCGCATGCCCTGGAACCGCTGATGTCGCCGTTGCTATTGAGCGCTCTGAGTATTGGTACCCTGCTCGGCCTGCTGCTCGGCCTGACCGGTGCAGGCGGCTCGCTGGTGGCGCTGCCGCTTCTGCTCAGCCTGCATCTGCCGATGCACGACGCCATCGGCGTCAGCCTCGGCGCCGTGGCGCTGACCGCGCTGGTCGGCGCCATTCCACGGGCCCGCCGCGGCCAGGTGTCTTGGCGGCCAGTGCTACTGCTGTCGCTCTGCGGCCTGCCCGGCAATGCTCTTGGTCAGTGGCTGTCGCGCTATGTGGCGGAGTCCGTGCTGATCGTCGCCTTCTGCCTGCTGGTGCTGTGGTCCGCCTGGCGCATGTGGCGCAGCGCCAGCTTGCCGCGCAGCGGCCAGGGTGCGGTGCGCAGCCTGCCGCTGCTCGGCATCGGCCTGGGTGTCGGCCTGCTCTCCGGCCTGCTCGGGGTCGGCGGCGGTTTTCTCGTGGTGCCTGGGCTACTCTGGTTCACGCCATTGTCGATGCTCGCCGCCACCGCCACCTCGATGGCGGTCATCGCCCTGGTGTCCGGCGGCGGCTTCCTGCTCTACCTGAGCGGCGCCAGCCCCTCGCCGCTGCTGCTGTTCGGCCTGGCCGGCGGCGGCGCCCTCGGCGTGCTGGTCGGCAACCGCCTGGCCCAGCGCCTCGGCGGGCAGCGTCTGCAGCGCCTGTTCGCCCTGCTGCTGGTACTGGTCAGCCTGTCCCTGGCCGCGCAGAAACTCTCGGGAGGTCTCTGACATGCTGTTCCGTCAACTGTTCGACAGCGCCAGCTCGACCTACAGCTACCTGCTGGCCGATGCCGGCGAGGCGATCCTGATCGACCCGGTCAAGGACAAGCTGGGCGACTACCTGCGCCTGCTCGAGGAGCTGCAACTGCGCCTGCTGCTGGCCGTCGACAGCCACACCCACGCCGACCACATCACCGCCCTCGGCGCCCTGCGCGAGGCCACCGGCTGCCGCAGCGGCTTCGGCGCGCAGAGCGGCAGTCCCTGCGCCAGCTTCACCTTCGCCGATGGGGCGCACCTCGCCTTCGGCCAGCGCGAGCTGATCGCCTGGCATACCCCCGGACATACCGACGACTCCTACTGTTTCCTGCTGCCGGCCACGGCGCACGAGCCCGGCAAGCTGTTCAGCGGCGATACCCTGCTGATCCGCGGCAGCGGGCGCACCGACTTCCAGAACGGCGACGCCCACCAGCAGTGGGCCAGCCTGCAGCGCCTGCTCGGCCTGCCAGGCAGCACCGAGGTCTGGCCCGGCCACGACTACCGCGGCTGGAGCTGCTCGACCATCGCCGAAGAAGCGGCGCACAACCCGCGCCTGCAGGTCGCCGACGGCGCGGCCTATGCGCGCCTGATGGCCGAGCTGAAACTGGCGCCGCCGCACCTGATGGACATTGCCGTGCCGGCCAACCGCGCCTGCGGACGCAGCTGAAACACGCCGCGGGCACAGCGTCTAAGCTGTAGGTGCGACCGCCGCACAGCTGCGCCGACAGTTCTTGAAGCTCGGGTTGCAGCCGGGCAAAGTGCCGATACGGACGCATAAAAACAATGAGGTTCATGCATGCCTCGCCTCTGTCTGGCTCTGCTCCTGCTGTGCCTGAGCGGGCCGCTCTGGGCTCTGTCCCCGGCGCCCCTAGATCGGGATGAATTACGCCTGTCGCTGGCGCCCTACATGGGCTACTACGAGGATCGCAGCGGCACCCTCAGCATCGAACAGGTGCAGAGCCTGCCGGACAGCGAATTCCACCCGGTCAGGGGCGACCACGCCAACCTGGGCAAGAACGACTCGGTCTGGTGGTTCAAGGTACGCCTGATCAACAGCCGGCCGCAGTCGCTGAACGGCTATCTGGAAGTCAATTACGCCCTGCTCGACCACCTCAACCTGTACCTGCAGGACAGCGACGGCCGCCTGCAGCAGCAGGAAAGCGGCGACCGCTTCGCCTTCTCCCAGCGCCCGGTGCAGGTGCGCGACTTCTGGTTCCCCCTGCAACTGCCGCACGGCAGCAATACCCTGCTGCTGCGCGTGGAAACCACCAGCACGGTGTTCGTGCCGCTATTCTTCAGTACCTATGGCGCCAGCGCCGCCGCCCAGGAAAACCTGATGGGCATCAATGGCGCCTTCTATGGCGTGCTGTTCGCCATGTTCATCTACAACCTGTTTCTGTTCATCTCGCTGCGCGAATCGGCCTACTTCTGGTACCTGGTGTACAACCTCAACATCGGCCTGTTCGCCGCCTGCTTCGACGGCATGCTGTTCAAGCTGCTGCCCACCCACATCGGCCTGCAGTCGGTGAGCATCTATATCCTGATGTTCCTGCACTGCCTCAGCGCCACCCAGTTCAGCCGCCACTTCCTGCATACCCGCCAGTATTTCCCGCGCCTGGATCGAGCCATGCGCCTGATGATGCTGGCGGTGCTTGGCTGCCTGCTATCAGTACCGCTGATCGGTCTGCAGGCCTGGAACATTCTCGCCAGCCTCACCGTGCTGGCGGTCTCCCTGGCACTGCTGCTGACCGGCATTTCGGTCTGGCGCCGCGGTATCCGCTACGGCTCCTACTACATCCTGGCCTGGGGCGTGCTGCTGGTGTCCTTCATGCTGGCCACCAGCGGCTCGCTGGGGGTGGAGATCTTCGGTATCTACGGGGCGGCGGTGGTGAAGATTGGCGTCACCTTCGAGCTGCTGACCCTGTCCATCGGCCTGGCCGACCGCATCAACCTGCTCAAGGAAGAAGGCTTCCTGTCGCGCCAGGCCGCCGAGCAGGCGGAGGTCGAAAGCCAGGCCAAGAGCCGCTTCCTGGCCAAGATGAGCCACGAGATCCGCACCCCGCTGAATGGCGTGCTGGGCATGTTGCAGCTGCTGCGCGACACCAACCTGGATCGCAACCAGCGCTTCTACGTGGACACCATCAGCAGCTCGGGCAGCTCGCTGATGACGGTGATCAACGACATCCTCGACTACGCGCGCATCGAGTCCGGCAAACTCAGCCTGGAGCAGATCGAGTTCGACCTCGAGCAGCTGCTCAGCGATACCCTGATCCTGTTCAGCGCCCTGGCCCAGGACAAGCGTCTGCGTCTCTATGTCAGCCTGCAGGCCGGCGTGCCGCGACGCATCCTGGGTGACCCGACCCGCCTCAAGCAGGTGCTGATGAACCTGCTGGGCAATGCCCTGAAGTTCACCCAGGAAGGCTATGTGGCCCTCAACGTGTGCCGGCGCAGCAACAGCCTAGACCAGGCCCACCTGCTGTTCAGCATCACCGACAGCGGCATCGGCATGCACAGCGAGACCCTGACCCAGTTGTTCAAGTCCTTCTCCCAGGGCGACTCCAGCACCACCCGCCGCTACGGCGGCAGCGGGCTGGGCCTGGCCATCAGCAAGGAACTGGTGGAAATGATGAGCGGCCAGATCGAGGTACAGAGCACTCCCGGCCAGGGTACCCGCTTCAGCTTCAACATCCCGCTGCAGTACAACAGCGAGGAAAGCGACGAGCTGAGCACGCTGATCAGCGGTCACACCGCCCTGCTCTGCTCGCTGGACGGCACCGGACTGGAGGCCCTCGGCCAGTTGCTCGAACGCTGGGGCATGCGCACCCAGCGCTGCCAGGATCCGCAGCGCCTGCGTAGCAGCCTGGAAGAATTTTCCAGCGCGCCGCTGCTGGTGCTGATGACGCCCTGGCCCGGCAGCATCGGCCACTGGCTGGACAGCCTCGGCCCGCAACTCGAACGCGGTCAACGGGTGCTCCTGCTGCACCCGCCGGAGCACGCCCCCAACCTGCCCAACGAACAGGGCCTGCGCCTGCTCAACCTGCCGCTACCGATCGCCGTCAGCAACCTGCGCAGCACCCTGCAGGAGCTCTACAGCGAACGCCGCAGCGAGGCACGTCCGCAGCCGGCGGAGCCCAGCCGGAGCGGTAGCGCGGTGCCATGCATCCTGGTAGCCGAGGACAACATCGTCAATCAACTGGTGGTGCAGGGGTTTCTCAAGAAGCGCGGCTACTGCGTGCGCCTGGTCACCAATGGCCTGGCCGCGGTCAACGAGTACCGTCGCGACCCGACATCGGTGCAGCTGATTCTGATGGATTGCGAAATGCAGGAAATGGACGGCTTCGAAGCCACCCGCCAGATCCGCAAACTGGAAAGCAGCCAAAAGCTGGCCGCAGTGCCGATTGTCGCGCTGACCGCGCACATACTCGACGAGCACCGGCAGCTGGGTGCCCAATCCGGCATGGACGACTTCCTCGGCAAACCGCTCGACTGCCAACAGCTCTACGCCACTCTCGATCGCTTTCTGCTCGATCAGTCCGTAGCGAAGGATTAGCATGGGCACCCCGCCGTAGAGAGCCCGCCATGCTGATCCCCCACCACCTGCTCGAAGCCGATACGCTGGAACGCCTGCTGGAAGACTTCGTCACCCGCGACGGCACCGACAACGGCGACGACACCCCGCTGGCCACCCGGGTCGAGCGCGCCCGCCAGGCGCTGCACAAGGGTCAGGCGGTGATCGTCTTCGATCCCGACAGCCAGCAGTGCCAGCTGGCCCTGAAGAGCGAAGTGCCCCACGAGTGGCTGGAAGACTGAGTCTCAGCGCCAGCCCAGGCGCGGCCCGAGCAGAATGAGCGTGGCGCCGGCCACGCAGAGCAAGGCACCGAGCCAGTCGCTGAGCAGCGGCCGGGTACGCTCGACCAGGCCGAGCCAGGACAGCGAAGCAACGATGTAGATGCCGCCGTAGGCCGCATAGGCGCGCCCGGCGTATTGCGCCTCCACCCGCGTCAGCAGCAGGGCGAACAGGCTCAGGCTGAGCAGCCCGGGGGCGATCCACCAGGCGCTGCGACCGAACCGCAGCCACATCCAGAAAGCATAGCAGCCGGCGATCTCGAACAGCGCGGCGAGCAAAAACCACAGGTAGTTGAGCATGGCCAGTCCTCGGGTCGGTCAGCCGCGCAGGCTGCCTTCGCGCTCCCACACGCAGCGCATGCGCAGGTCATCTTCCTGCGGGCTGTGGAAGCCGCTCTCCGACTCCCAGCGGAAGGTATGCACGCCGTTCAGCTCGGTTTCCAGATGCACCACCGCGCTAGCCCAGTACAGACGCTTGAGCAGCGCCTCGAACTCCTGCACCCACAGCGCCCACTCGTACTCCACCGCACGGTAGCTGGCGCCGAAATGGATCACCTGGGTCTGGTACAGGCCCTCGCCATCGGCCGAGCAGAAGGAGAACATCTCGCGCCCGAGAAACGGCCAGGCGTCGCCCTGGGGCAGCTGATCGAGCATGCGCCGGTTGGTTTCGCGGCGCAGCAGACGCTGCTCGCGGTCACCGGACGGCCAGTCACGGATGCAGCCATAGACGATGGATTCGGGCTCCACGCGGATACTCCAGAAAGATCAGGCAGCCTTCTATCACAGGGCTTTGCCGCTGCAAAGGAACTATCGCCCAACAACTCGCCGCCGCTCAGCGGGCGGAGGGTACACGCAGGGCCCAGGCGATCAGGGTCATCAGCACGGCCAGGCCGATCAGCACGGCAAACGGCACCTGGTAAGTGCCAGCCAGGTCGCGTCCCAGGCCGACCAGCACCGGCGCCAGACAGGCCATGCAGTAGCCGGCGCAGAGCATCATCGCCGTCCAGCGGCTGACCGCCAGCGGCGTGTGTACCTCGTACAGCGGCAGCACCAGGGACAGGGCGAACGAGCCGCTGAGGGCGAAGCCCATCAGCACCGCCCACAGCTCCGGCAGCAGCAGCGGCTGGAAGGTGATCAGGCTCATGCACAGGGTCAGGATCACCCCACAGGTCACCAGCAGGGGCTGGCGGATGTCGAAGCGCTGCGCCAGCCAGGGCAGCAGCCAGGCGCTGGGCAGGCCGACCAGCATGAACAGGCTGAACAGGCCGTTGCTGTGCAGCAGGCTCAGGCCGGCCTCGTGGTAGCGCGCCACCAGCCAGGTGGCCATGCTGTAGAAGAACCCCGCCTGGATGGCGAAGAAGCCGGTGACCAGCCAGGCCCGCGACTCGCCCCAGGGCAGGCCGGCGCCATCGCTCGGGGTGGCCGGTTCGGTGCGATTGGGCAGGCGCAGCCACAACAACAGGGCCAGCAGCGCCGGCACGGCCCAGCTGGCCAGGCCGCGGCTCCAGTCGTCGCCCAGGGCCTGGGTCAGCGGCACGCTGAGCACTGCGCCGCTGGCCCCGCCAATCGCCATGCTGAAGGAATACCAGCCCACCACCGAGCCGACCTGCTCGCGGAAATGCCGCTTGATAAAGGCCGACAGCAAGGGACCGGCCACTGCGATACCCGCGCCCAGCAGCGCGGCACTGCCAATCAGCAGCGGGCTGTAACCGGCGCCCAGGCGCAGCAGCAGGGCCAGCATGATCAGCGCCAGGCACAAGCCGATGGTGCGCTCCAGGCCCAGGCGTACGGCCAGGCGCGGGGCCAGCGGAGCCAGCAGCCCCATGCACAGCACCGGCAAGGCAGTGCTCAGGCTGATCAGGCCACGACTCAGGGCCAGTTCACTGGCGATGCGCTCGATCAGCGGCGCCAGGGAGGTGATGCCGGGGCGCAGATTGATCGCCGCCAGCACCAGGGCCAGCATCAGCACGGCCCGGGATACGGGTTTCACGGAAATACCAACAACGTCGAGGCCAGGCAGGCCGGGGTTGCCACCCTACTCTTCCGGCCTTGCGCCGGGCAAGAGTGGACGACCAAAAATCTGACCACAAAGACAACTACCACAAGCTATCTGCAGCCGGTCGCAGGCCACGCCGCATGCAGGTCGACAGGAAAAACCGGCAGATCATCTGGCAATCTGCCACGACGCCTGTTCAGCACCGCGCGAAACCAGCTAAAGTGCAATCAAAGTGCCAGTTAAAAGGCTCGCCGTGCTGCTTCACATGCCATCGCTTTCCCATTCCCGCTTCCGTGCCAGGTGCTGCGGCCTGGCTCTCGCCCTGCTCCCCCTGCTGTTTGCCTTGCTGCCTGGCGACGCCTTGGCAGCGGAGAAGCTGCGCCTGCAGTTGCGCTGGCTGCACCAGTTCCAGTTCGCCGGCTACTACATGGCCCTGGAGAAAGGTTTCTACCGTGACGCCGGGCTGGACGTGGAGATCATGGAAGGCGGGCCCGACCGCCTCAAGCCGGTCGATGCCATGCTCGCCGGCGCCAGCGACTTCGCCATCAGCAACAGCGGCGTGGTCATCGAGCGCATGGCCGGCAAGCCGGTGGTGGCGCTGGCAGCGATCATGCAGACCTCGCCGATCGTGTGGATCGTGCGCGCCGACTCGAACATCCGCACGCCGATGGATCTGGTCGGCAAGCGCCTGATGCTGATGCCCGCCCCGGAAAGCGCCGAGCTGCTGATAACCCTGCGCCGCGAAGGCATCGACACCAGCAAGCTGAATATCCAGCCGACCAGCTTCAACCTGCAGGATCTGCTCGACGGCCGCACCGACGCCTATGACGGCTACATCTCCAACGAGCCCTACTGGCTGACTCAGCACGGCATCGACTACCGCCTGATCAACCCGCGCGAATACGGCGTCAACTTCTACAACGACGTGCTCTACACCCGTCAGCAATTGATCGACGAGCGCCCCGAGCAGGTTCTGGCATTCGTCAAGGCCAGTCTCAAGGGCTGGCAGTACGCCATGGAGCACCAGGAAGAGAGCATCCAGCTGATCCATGAGCGCTATGCGCCGGGCAAGACCCTGGATCATCTGCGCTTCGAGGCGGATGAACTGCACAAGCTGATCATGCCCGAGCTAGTACAGCTCGGGCACATGAATCCCGGACGCTGGGACACCATCGCCGCCAACTATGTCCAGCTGGGCATGGCCAAGGGCCCAGTCAACCTCGACGGTTTCCTCTACACCGAGCACGCCGAGCCGGACTACCACATGCTCTACCGCGGCGCCGGCATCGCCCTGCTGGCCCTGCTGCTGGTGGGCGCGGTGGCACTGCGCTTCGCCAAGTTGTCGCGCGCCCTGCAGCGGGAAGTGGATCGCCGGCAGAACACCGAGCGCCAGTTGCTCGACAGCAACGGCACCCTGGAGCGTCTGGCCAATACCGACCGCCTGACCGGGCTGTGGAACCGCCTGAAGTTCGAACAGGTGGCGCACCTGGAAATCGGTCGCGCCGAGCGCTATGCCTATCCCTTGTCACTGCTGTTTTTCGACCTGGATCACTTCAAGCAGATCAACGACCAGTACGGCCACGAAAGCGGCGACCAGGTGCTCTGCCGCCTGGCCAAGCTGATCGAGAGCCACCTGCGTGAATCGGACAGTTTGGGGCGCTGGGGTGGCGAGGAGTTCCTCATCCTGATGCCGCACACCGACAGCAACCAGGCCGCCCAGCTGGCCGAAAAACTGCGCCAGTTGGTGGGCAACGCAAGCCTGCTGGAACAGCAGGCGGTCAGCGCCAGCTTCGGCGTGGCCCAGCTGGATCGTGGGGAAACCCTGCGCGATCTGGTGCGCAACGCCGACAGCGCGCTGTACCGAGCCAAGCGCCTGGGACGCAACCGAGTCGAAGTGCACAGCAGCACTCAACCTCCCGCCGCAGGAGCGGGTGGATAAATCCGGACAAACACGCGCGGTACGGTTCGAACAATGCAAGTTCGCTGTATATAGTGCTACTTATGTAACAAAATTGAATTTATCTGGTACGCAACGCGGGTTCGTGCCCTTTCACACACTGGAATGTCGAAGATGAAAACAACAAAAGACGCAGATTCCACGGTCTCCGAGCCGCGCGCAGTGGCAGTTGCCCATGGCGCCGAGCCGCCGGTATCGGCGCCGCTACCGACGCTGCCCGTCAAGACCGCGACGATCAGCGGCGAGCAGTACATGTACTTCACCGAGCGCGATATCGAGCGGATTCTGGAGAACCTCGACGGCTTGCGCGAACGGGTCTTCCCCAAGCTGCACAGCGACGACAGCGAAGCCCGGCACAGCCAGCACTTCCCCTCGGTGTGCCTGATCGGCCTCGGCCGCTGCGGCTCCAACATCGCCCTGGATGTCGCCTCGCTGGTGTACAACGCGCGCAAGTTCTACCTCAACGAATTCAGCAACCAGGAAAAAACCGGCGGCGAGCAGCGCCCGACCAGCTGGATCCGCAGCAACCTGCGCCTGTCGCCCAGCCGCGCAACCAAACCGGTGTTCCTGATCGAACCGCTGGTGATGCTCGGCGACCTGGACAAGGACATCGAGGGCCGCATCCGCTTCTCGCGCAAGGCCGAGACCGGTGGCTTCCTCAACGACTACAGCAAGATGAAGATCATGGATCTGTCCGAGGTGCATGCCGGCGGTGCCGGTAACGCCCCGATCCTCGGCCAGTACCTGGCCAAGATCATCCTCAACAAGGACACCCAGCGCTTCTCCAACGCCGACTGGAAGTTCATCCACAGCTATCTGATCGACTCCTGTGGGATCAAGGCCAACCAGTCGCGCCTGTACTTCTACATCTTCAGCGCCGGCGGCGGCACCGACTCGGGCATGGCCTCGGAATTCGGCCTGGCCCAGCAGTTCGCCTACATGAGCAAGACCTTCGAGACCAAGACGGAAATCGGCAACGACGATAACCGCGACCACTCCTTCGTCTTCGAGCCGATTTTCACCAGCGGCATCTGCATCCTGCCGAACATCTCCGACCAGCGCATCGAGATGTCCGAGGCTCTGCACATCAACGCCGGGCGCCTGCTGTGCAAGTACCTCGCCGAGGAGTGGGACTTCTCCTACAACTTCGACAGCGAGGAAACCGGCGAAGAAAGCGTGATGCGCCGCATCCGCCCATGGAACGCCATGATGCTGATCTCCAACGACATCATGCGCTACGCCGAGGAAAGCGACGGCGGCAACATCCAGAACATCGACGTGAACGCCATGGAGCGCCACGCCAACCAGTACATCTCGCAGCAGATCTTCAACATCCTCACCGCCCAGGCAGTGACCACCGACTACGACCAGAACTACTTCCGCCGCGCCGGCATCGACATCGGCGAGACCATCCGCCTCGACGCCAACGATCTGTTCATGAGCCTGGCCGGCCCGGTGGCGGTGGCCTATGCCGAATCAGTGGTAGCCGAGCAGAGCGCACCGGCGCCCACCGAGAAGTTCAAGGTGTTCGAGAAGGAGCAACCCAAGCTCAACATCGATGACCTGTTCTTCCGCTCCATCGACCTGCCGCACTTCAACAAGGCGACCCAGGCGATCGAGGGCATCAGCCTGCTGCCGATCGAGGCCAAGCGCTACCGCGAGGCGCTCGACCAGTACAAGAAGTCCAACTTCGACGCCAGTGCCCTGAGCGACCTGCACTTCTTCAAGAACTGCTCCTCGGTGGTGTCGATCGTCTCGCTGCCGAAGGACTACAAGCTGTCCTATATGGATCTGAACCGGCTCAAGACCCACCTCAACAGCCTGTTCCCCAACACCACCCTGAAGCGCTATGCGCTGGTGATCGGCGCCTCGGCCAACCTGTCGCTGACCACCCTGATCGTCAAGAGCCCGTGCCTGTCGGACGACTTCCTGACCCTGATCGTCGCCTTCATCAAGCGCTGCTTTGCCCGCGATCAGTTCCGCTACGACGACAGCCTGGACAACGCCATGCTCGATTTCATCGTCTCCGAGGAGTTCGACGAAGCGCGCATCGAGGCCATGCTCAACGAGCACGAGAACCCGGCGAAGATCCTCGATACCAACTGGTACGCGATCAAGCCGATGTACGAGAAGAAGTACCGCGAGCTGATCCACGACCAGGACAAGTTCGTCTCGATCAACGACATCCGCCTGTCACGCGAGAGCGTGAAGAAAGCCATCAAGTACCTGCGCGAGATCTACCGCCACCGCGTCGGCAAGACCCGCGTCATCTCGCTCAACGACTACAACCGCAAGGCCTGAGTCGAGCACCAAGAAAAAGGGCCTGCAATGCAGGCCCTTTTTCTTTCACCCATGCCGGACTCAGGCGCTCGCAGCAGCCTCGTCGCGACGCAGGCCCAGCAGGATGCCCACCGGGAACCAGAACACCACCCAGTAGGGGCTGGGGCGCTGGAAGATGGCGTAGATGTCGGTGACCATGGCGATCATGGCGAACACCAGCAAGGCCCCGCCAAGGCGCGCCAGCGGCTGCTGACGGCATGTCCAGGCCTTCCACAGCAGGCTGAGCAGCAAAGCCACGAACAGCGCGATACCGACGATGCCCAGCTCGAACCAGAGCTGCAGATACAGGCTGTGGGCATGGATCACCCGATAGGCCTCGGAGAAGCGGTAGAACAACTCGGCACCAGCCCCGCTGCCCCACAACCAGAACTCGGGCAGATGAGCCTGCCAATTGGCCCAGATCTGATCACGGTTGCTCAGACCGACACTGCGCTCGGCCTGAATCTCCGGCCAGAACAGCAGCAGAATCAGCCCCAGGGCAAGCACGCCCAGACCGAGCAGACTGCGCGCCTTCGGGTTCGGGGTGAACAGCAGCAGGACGAACAGACTGCCGGCCAGGGAAAACCAGGCCCCGCGGGAAAAGGTGAAGAGCACGTACAGCAGTAGACCGAGCATCCCCAGGGCCATCAGAGCGCCCTGCCAGAAGCGCAGCTGACGGCTGACGAACAGCCAGCAGAGCACAACCGCGAAGACCGCGTAGTAGAGACCGGCAACAATGGGATGGTCGAGATCGGCAAAGCCATGCCAGCCCAGTTCGCGCAGACGGAACAGACGCACTTCCGGATAGCTCAGCGGATGCTCCAGCACCCCGTACTGGTAGTACAGGGTTGCCCAGGCAAACAGCGCGACGACCGCCACCGCCGCCATGGCCACACCATGGAACAGCTGCTCGCGCCGCACCAGGCAGGCCACCCCGGACAGGTACAGCAGCTGCAGCAGCAGGATCTTGCCCCACTGACCGAGGCCCTTCTGCGAGCCGGGATTGAAGCCGGCCTGCAGCAGCACCCAGACAAACAGGGCCAGCAGGATCAGCGCTGGTGGTTGCCGCCAGAGCCCGCCCGCCGTCGGCTGGCCGAGCAGTAGCACCAAGGCCGGCACAAACAGCAGCAGGTAGAGCTGCGTGGCGTAACGACTGCTGTCGTTGTTGAACACCAACCCGGCCAACTGCGTAAACAATCCGATTGCCATGAGCAGCAACACGACCGTTCGCCACGACCTGCCTGCGCTCGCTTGAATAACGTCCAACCCAACCTCCCTGAAATGCCAGCAGTCCAGCCTGCCCTTGCACCTATCGGATAAACAAAAGCCTGGTGCCAGACAGCGGCACCAGGCCTCTTCGCCACGCTCGACGCGCTATGGCTCAGTAGGCATTGCTGCCACCGAAGCCCTTGAATACGGTGCCCAGGATAATCCGCAGATCCAGCCCGAGCGACCAATTATCTATGTACCAGAGGTCGTGCTCGACCCTTTTCTGCATCTTGTCGAGGGTATCGGTTTCCCCGCGGAAGCCATTGACCTGAGCCCAGCCGGTGATCCCCGGCTTGACCTTGTGCCGCTGCATGTAGGACTCGACCAGATCCTTGTAGTACTCATTGTGAGCCAGGGCATGCGGGCGTGGCCCGACGATCGACATGCGCCCCTGCAGCACGTTGAAGAACTGCGGCAGCTCATCGAGGCTGGTGCGACGCAGGAAGGCCCCCAGCGGAGTGATGCGCGCATCGCCTTTGACCGCCTGGGTCACCTGCTCCGGCGACTCCTGGTGAACGACCATCGAGCGGAACTTGTAGACCTTGAACTTCTGCCCGTTGATGCCGGTGCGGTATTGCTTGAACAACATGGGGCCAGGTGAGCTGAGCTTGACCGCCACCCCGATAAGCAGGCAGAGCGGCAGGATCAGCAGGCTGATCAGCGTACCGAGCAGCAGATCTTCCAGGCGCTTGACGACCCGCGCCGAACCATCCATCGGACTGCAGCTCAGATCCAGCGAGTACAGCCCGGCAATGCTACTGACCCGATGGTTGAGCAAGGGAATGTCGCCCCACTCAGGAATGAAGCGCACCTCCACCAGATGGTGGCGCAAGGCATAGAGCACGGCCTTGATCGCGCCCCCCTCGGTCAGCGGCAGGCACAGCCAGACCTCGTGGGCCTGCTGCTGCTCGACGCTCGCCACCAGAGCTTGCAGCCAGTCATCGCCCGTCGCGAAAGGCAGCGTCTGGGTCACGTGGTAGCCATATTCCTGCAGGGTGCGATGCTGGTTCAGCTGATGCGCAGCCTGGCCTCCGGCCTCCACCAGCACCACGCTCTTCAGATTGTGACCGCCTGAGCGCAATGCGCGCAGCAGCTGGAACACCACGAAGCGCGACAAGGTGCAGCCCAGGCCGCCCAGCAGCAACAGCATGAAGAACCACTGACGCGAGTAGACCTGCGAAACCTTCAGCGCCGAGGTCAGCGTCAGGGCAATGCCGATGGCCGCCAGCCAGCCGCCATAGAGACTGCCCAGCTGGCGGGTAAAGGACTTGCCGCGCCAGGTGCGGTACAGGCCGCACATCCACAGGCTGAGCATTACCAGCAGGGCAAACAGGAACAGTGCCAGGGTGTAGCGACCATCCATGGCCAGCCGGCCAAAGCGCCACAGATGGGACAGATAACCCGACGCCACTACCACCAGGAAATCCGCCATGGCGGCCAGCATGGCCACGGGATAACGCTCAGCGAAGGTTGGCTGATAGCTGGGATAGAAACGCATGGGGTAAAAACAGCTCCCTGCTGTGGGGTTCAGTCAAAAGTGCGCATCCTACCACCGACCCGCTGGAGGCCAGGGGCGATCCGGCATGTAGCCGCGACAGAGTCGTACAAGATAGCGCCAGAACCGGACCGGCGCCTACACGCGCCCAGGCCGACACCTCAAGGATGCCACTCGGCCAGCAATGTCTCGTACTCGCTCAGCACCTGCGCCCAGGTGAAGCGTTCCGCGAAACGCTGCCGACTGGCCAGGCGCATACCCGCCACGTCGGCATCCACGCCCAGCAGGCGGTCAAACAACGCGGCACAGGCCGACTCGTCGGCAAAGTAGGCCGCGCCGTCACCGGCGACCCAGCGATTGAAGTGGTTGTCATGGGCAATCACCGCGCAGCCAGCGCCCAGGGCCTCGACCAGCGAGGGGTTGGTACCGCCGACACGATGGCCATGCAGGTAGAAGCGGCTGAAGAAGCGCAGTGCCTGCACCGTGCGGGCCTCGTAGATGGCGCCGGGGAAAATCACCTCGGCGCTGGCGGCCTGCATGACCTGGCGATGGTAGTCATTCTGCTCGGGCTGGAAATTGCCCAGCACCACCAGCTTGTGCTGGCGCGGCGCGCGGCTGAATGCACGAACCATTTCCAGAAAGGAGTTCTCCGGTTCCGGCCGGGCAATGATCACCGAGAAGGCCCCGGGCTCCAGCCCATAGGCTGACAGCGCCGCGGCATCCGCCGTCGTGATCTCGTCGCCACCATAGGGAATCATGGTGATCTTGCGCTCGCTGACGCGGGTTGCCAGATGCGTCTTGATCCGCGGGTGATCCGCCACCAGGTGGTTGCCGACCCAGCAGCCAATGCGCTCGTTCAGCCAGAACCAGGTCTTGGCGATGATGCCCCACTTCTCCCGACGCCACTCGATGCCATCCATATTGATGACATTGACCTGGCCCTTGAGCCGCTGCATCAGGTTGAAGATGGCCGTGTTGTAGCCCAGGGTCAGGAACAGCCCCGATTGCGAGAGTGCATGCCAGGTGGCTTTCCAGTCGAAGATGATGGTACCCAGCGCGCCCTGGCCCTTGACCGGAATATGGATGCGCCGCACGCCCTGCCACTCACTCTCCCAGAGCGCGTCCCCCGCCTCCTCCTGGCAATAGACGGTAACCGCCCAGCCCTGCCCCACCAGGAACAACGCCAGCTTCTCGGCGAATGTTTCAAAGCCGCCATGCTGGGCCGGAACGCCGCGCGTTCCCAGGATATAAATGGCTCTACGCATAAGGAATCTGGATACCGGATACAAAGAATGAAGGAGCGCGCCAGCCCTGCAGAGGCTCAAGTGCTTGCCGGCAGCGGCTCTAGCGGGAAGCAGGTCACGCCTGCCTCGGTAAAAATATCGCTCAGGGAACAACCCACGCCGTCCCGGGTAACCGCTACATGACCTGCTGCCAGCGCCACGCAGTCGATTTCGGGATGCACACTGGCAATATTCAACAGGGCGGAACTGAAAAAGCTGACCACCACCTGCGGCCTGAGCTGCTGCACCACCTGCTCGGCCGGCAGCTTGGCAAGTTCCGCATCCAGGTTCTCCATGCCCAGGCCATCCCCCGCAAAATCGTGGTGGCCCTTGCAGAAGAAGGCATAGCGGTCTCGCGGATACAGGGCAAACATCCTGGCCAGCAGCTCCTCGCGCTGCTCTGCCGAGATGAACGCCGCGGTGTTCTGCTCCAGAAACAGCACACGCCCCGCGACCGGACTAATGGCTGCCGCCGTACTCGCCAGCTGCACCACCTGCCGCACCTGCTGCCGGGCCACGACCCGAGCGGCCCGCGACACATACAGGGTATCGACGCGCCCGCTGGCGTAACCGGCCAGGTGCCCGGAGAAATCCCTATACGGCAGGCCGCCTAGCGCGGCCAGGCGGCGCAAGGAGCGGCCCAGACTGAATTTCTCAGCCGGCGCGTCGTAGTAATTCAGCAGGCCGTCTTCATAGACATGCACGGCCCGCACCTTGGCGGAAAAGAACAGGTAGTTGGAGAAAATATTGCCGGGATGCGGTGCATACAGCTCGATGTCAGCGCCTTTCAGCCAGAACCAGCGGACACGCAAAGCGAAATGCACAAACGACAGCAAGTAGGTCAGCCCATGCAGCCAGGTATAGCGCCGGCTGAAGCAGCCAAGGCGCCGATAGCCGCCACCAGCCGGCCAGCCCTTGCTGAACAGGCACCAGGTCTGCCCCTCCAGCTCGGCAATCAGCCTTTCGGCAAAGAGCGCGTGGTAAGGCGTAAAGCCCACGACGATATTGACCTTGGCCATGTGTCGATCAGGATCCCGCCAGGCAGTCGAAGCTCACCGGCGTGTTGACCGCGACATCCCTCTTCACCACTCGACCGAGCAAGGACTCGAAATGCTTCGGAGCCAGGCCAAGCCCGGGGCGCACGCTGCGGATCGAGTCGGCGGTGATGATCTCGCCGGCCTTCAGCGCGCGCACGAAATACAGCGAGCGGCGGAACTGCACGTTGCCGATCTCGCTCGATTTGCGCCCGTAGTCGACCTCCCCCAGCGCCGCCCAGGCCGTCTTGCTGTCGGTGCACAGGGCCTGCAGCTCTGCCGGCTGCAGGGAGAAGCTGTCGTCGGGGCCACCGCCGCTGCGATCGAGCGTGAAGTGTTTCTCGATGATCGAAGCGCCCAGCACCACGCTGGCAATCGCCGTCGTGTTGTCCAGGGTGTGGTCGGACAGACCGGTGACCAGGCCAAAGCGCTGGATCATGTCGGGAATGGTACGCAGCTTGTAGTCTGCCGCCGGCGCCGGGTAGCCACTGACGCAGTGGAGGATGGCCAGCTCCTTGCAGCCGCCCTCGCGCGCCGCCTCGATGGCTTCCTGGATCTCCTCAGCATCGGCCATGCCAGTGGAGATAATCATCGGCTTGCCGGTGCTGGCTACGTACTTGATCAGCGGCAGGTCGACCGCCTCGAACGAGGCAATCTTGTAGGCCGGGGCATTCAATCCCTCCAGCAGATCGACGGCCGTGTTGTCGAACGGCGAGCTGAAGATGGTGATGCCCACCTTGCGCGCATGCTCGAACAACGGCGCATGCCACTCCCACGGCATGTGGGCCTCCTGATACAGCTCGTACAGGGTTCGGCCGTCCCACAGTCCGCCGTGGATGCGGAACCCTTCGCCATCAGAATCCAGGGTGATGGTGTCCGGCTTGTAGGTCTGCAGCTTGACCGCATCCGCCCCGGCCGCCTTGGCCGCTTCGATGATGCGCATGGCCGTTTCGAGGCGACCGTTATGGTTCGCCGACAGCTCGGCAATGATGTAAGGCGGGAAATCACAGCCGATCCGGCGCCCGGCGATGGTTATTTCTGCACTCATGATTTCACCTTGGTAAACGACTTGATCTTTTCCGCCATGCTCGGGCGCTGATCAGCCCATTCGTGGCTCAGTATCCCGAGCCGATAGACATCGACAAAGTTTCCATCGACCAGATGCTGATCGCGCAGCACCCCCTCGATCTGGAAACCGAACTTCTGATGGAGCTTGATGACGGCCGAATTGAAGGCCAGCACCTCACAGCACAGTTTGTGCAGACGCAAGCCTTCGAAGGCCTGCTCAAGCGCCAGGTATTCCATCTTACTCCCCGTCCCCTTGGCGGCATCGGGCGCGGCATAGAAGGCCCAGGAGGAGTTGCGGCTGGCCTGGTCGATACCGGTGAAGGCCACGATGCCTGAGGGAACGCCGGCGAACTCGTACATGAAGTACTGCTGATCATCGCGCCCGGAGATGCGCGCCCACCAGGCCAGGTGCTCCTCGCGCGAAATCTCGTGGCGCGTATACATGTTGGCCCTGACAGCTGGCGCATTGCGCCATGTCCGCATCAGCTCCAACTCGTCGGCGGCGATCTCTCGCAGCAGCCCCAGCTCAGTCACGCTCATTGCATTCCTCCTGATAACCGGCCAGCTCGCGCAGCAACAGCCCACAGCCCCCGCCATCGGTGATCGCAGCAGCCTGTTGGGTCAGGCTGGCAAGGCCCTCCAGACGCTCGCCCAGTGCAGCGAACAGCCGCGGCAAGACGCTGCCCAGATCATCCTCCAGGCTCAGCTTGCTGACCGCCCCCGCCCTCTCCAGGGCCAGCGCCGCTTCCTGCTGGTTCTGCGCCAGCACCAGCATGAAAGTCGGCAAGCCCAGGCAGCAGCGCTCCCAGGAGGTGCTGCCTGCCGCACCGATGGCCAGATCCGCCTCGGCCATGCGCTGCGCCATATCATCCACGTTGACCAGCACTTCGGTTGGCCAGGGCATCTGCAAGGCCACGGCACGCACCTGCTCGAGCCAGGGGGCCTGCAAGCCCATGACCACGCTGATCAGGCAATCGGCTGGCAGGCGCACCTGCTTCAAGGCAGCCAGAACCTGGCCGGTGGCGTTGGGCTGATCCACACCGCCCATGGTGATCAGCAAGCGGCGCAACACGGGCTGCCGCCTGCGCTGCAGGCTGTACTCGCGCAGCTGGGCAAAATCCGGGCGCAACAGCGCATGGGCGGGGCCGATCAAGGTGCGGCACTGCGCCGGTAGCAGGCCGGCATAATCCTCACGAGTACGCCCCAGGTTCTGATCCAGCAACAGGTCGCAGAGATGCGCCCGATCCGCCAGGTCATCGATCACCATCAGCTGGCCGCAGAGCGGCCGTACTTCGGCTTCCCAATGCCGATCGAGGGCGTAGTGGTCGACGATCAGCCAGTCCGGCCTGAACACCTCGAGCACTGCTGCAGTCTGGCGGACATCGGTTCGCCAGGCGCAGCCCAGCCAGGCTGCATGAGCCGGCTGCCCGGCCAGGGCCTCGCCTTCTACTGCAGCCTTCGCGGCAGGCAGCGCATGGGCCTGGAAGCCTCGCTGGGCAATCTGCGCCAACAGGTGCCCGGGATGCTCACGACAGATAAAGAGACACTCATGCCCCAGGCGCGCCAAGGCATCGGCCAGCGTCAGGCAGCGCATGAGGTGACCACTACCGATCTGCAGCGAGGCGTCGGTGCGAAACGCGACCTTCATCAGCTCAGCGTCCCGCGGCGGCGTGCATGGCCTTGAACAGCCACTCGGCACGCTCCCAGTCTTCCACGGTGTCGATATCCTGCACCCGGTGCCTGGGCAGCAGGATGGGCAGTGAGCCGGAACCGAAGATCATGCGTTCCGCCAGCCAGGCCTCCGCCCGCCCCCAGTAGAACTGGCCGGCATCGTGAAAGGCCTCCTCCAGATCCTGGGAGCGCGTATTGAAATGCTCGGGCGCGAACATGGCGACGCGCCCCTGGGCATCGATCCGCACCGCCCGCTGGATCGGAAAGGGATAGCTGGTCATCGAGAAAGCGTAATCGGCATCGCTGCCAAGCAGTGCATCGCGCCCGCGCCGGATATCTTCCGCCTGCACGAAGGGGGCCGTGGCATACAGGCAGCAAACCAGATCCGGCGCCTGCCCCTGCTGGGCGAACCAGTTGCAGGCATGCTTGATGACCGGGATGGTGCCGCAGTGGTCGCCAGACAGTTCTGCCGGGCGCATGAACGGCACGCTGGCGCCACTGTTGCGGGCCACCTCGGCGATTTCGGCATCGTCGGTGGAAACCACGACCTGATCGAAGCAACCGCTCTGCAGGGCCGCCTCGATCGACCAGACGATCATCGGCTTGCCGCAGAACAGCTTGATGTTCTTGCGCGGAATCCGCTTGCTGCCGCCACGGGCGGGAATGACCGCCAGTCTCATGCCTGGGTAGCCACACGCAGGGCAGCAATGACTTCATCCTGCTGCGCCTCGCTCATGCCCGGGAACATCGGCAGGCTGATCGCTTCGCGGTAATAGGCTTCGGCCTGGGGGAAATCCCCGGCCTGGAAACCCAGACCCTGGTAATACGGCTGGGTGTGAATCGGGATGTAGTGCAGGTTGACGCCAATCCCCTGCTCGCGCAGCGACTCGAAGACCTGCCGGTGAGTGACCGGCAGCTCCTGCAACTGCAAACGGATGACGTACAGGTGCAAGCCCGAATAGCCCTCCGGCGACTGCCACGGCACGCTGACCGGGAGCCCGGATAGCAGTTCGTCATAACGACGCGCCAGCTCATGGCGCCTGGCCACGTACTGGTCGAGGCGCTCGAGCTGGGTAACGCCCAACGCGGCCTGCAGCTCGGTCATGCGGTAATTGAAGCCAAGATCGATCTGCTGGTAATACCAGGGGCCATCAGCCTCGTGGGTCATCCTGGCCGCATCGCGGGTAATCCCGTGGCTGCGCAGCAGCGCCATGCGCTCGGCCAGCGCCGCATCGTTGGTCAACGCCATGCCGCCTTCAGCGGTGGTGATGATCTTGACCGGATGGAAGCTGAACACCGTGATATCGCTGTAACGGCAATTGCCGATGAATTCGTCCTGGTACTTGCCACCGATGGCGTGGGAGGCGTCTTCGATGACCTTGAAGCCATAGCGCTGCGCCAGAGCATGAATGGCCGCCATATCGCACGGCTGACCACACAGGTGCACCGGCACCACCACCTTCGGCAGGCGCCCGTCGCGCTCGGCCTGCTCCAGCTTACGCTGCAGCGCCTGGGGGCACAGGTTGTAGGTACGTGGATCGATATCCACGAAATCGACCTGGGCACCACAGTACAGGGCACAGTTGGCCGAAGCGACAAAACTGACTGGAGTCGTCCACAACCAGTCACCGGCTCCCAGCCCCAGGGCCAGGCAGGCTATATGCAGCGCAGAGGTGGCACTGTTGACGGCCAGCGCATGCGCAACCCCGACATGCTGTGCCACGCCCCTCTCGAAGCGCGGCACCATGGGACCCTGGGTGAGGAAGTCGGACTGCAGCACCTCGACCACCGCCGCGATATCTGCCGCCGTGATGTCCTGGCGACCATAGGGGATCATGACTCAGATGCTCCCGATCTTTTCGCGGTTCGCCTCGATCCAGGCCTGCAGGGCCTCGTCGCTCATCCACTCGGCGTTGTTGTCACTGGCGTAGACGAAGCCTTCGGGCACCTTGGTGCCATCCTTGATGCGCTTCTCGCAGGTGGACCAGCTGTTGATCACCGGCAGGATCTTGAAGTGCTCGGGGTATTCGTAGGTGTAGTAGGAGTCTTCGGCGCTGATCATCTGCTCGTGCAGCTTCTCGCCCGGACGGATACCCACGATGTCCTGGCGAGCCTCCGGGGCCACCACCCGTGCAAGATCCGTCACCTTCATCGACGGAATCTTCTTCACGTAGATCTCGCCGCCTTCCATGTCTTCGAAGGCATGCCAGACCAGCTCGACACCCTGCTCGAGAGAAATCATGAAGCGGGTCATGCGCTCGTCGGTAATCGGCAGAACGCCCTGCTCCCTGATCGACATGAAAAACGGGATGACGGAACCGCGCGAACCCATGACATTGCCATAGCGCACCACGGCGAAACGCGTGTCATGTCCGCCGGCATAGGAATTACCGGCGACGAACAACTTGTCCGAGGCCAGCTTGGTCGCACCGTACAGGTTGATCGGGCTGCTGGCCTTGTCGGTCGACAGGGCCACGACTCGCTTCACCCCTTTGTCGATGCAGGCATCGATCAGGTTCATCGCGCCGTTGATGTTGGTCTTGACGCACTCGAAGGGGTTGTATTCGGCCGTAGGGACAATCTTCGTGGCCGCGGCATGTACCACATAGTCCACGCCATCCAGCGCACGGTAGAGACGCTCACGATCACGCACATCACCGATGAAAAAGCGCACACGGGGATCGCCCTGAAACTTCTTGGCCATTTCCCACTGTTTCATTTCATCGCGAGAATAAATAATGACGCGGCGCGGATTATATTTGGCCAGGATCATGGGTACAAAAGTATTACCAAAAGAACCTGTACCGCCGGTAATAAGAACCGATGCATTATCAAACATACAACCACACCTTCAAAAAGATAAAGCAAACCAAGAGATTATAGCTAGCGCAGCCAATCCGGAGCAAACCGGAGAAAAGCCCAGCTTTTCCAGAGCAATATCAGTAGGAATGCCGCGCACAAACCCAACGGCACCGCCAGCTGCACAAAGAACAGGGAACACAGGGTCGTCGCCACGACAAACACCAGCAGACCCGCCACCTGGCTGTAGATGATCGCCCGATCCGCACCGCACGAATAAAGGGCGTAGTGGGGAATCATGCCCAGGGCATACAGGGCGGTTGCCAGCAGCAGCCAACCGAACATGGCCTGCCGCTCCAGGTATACAGCCTTGCCGATCCACTGCAGCAGCGGCTCGATAGCCAGCAGTGTGCCAGCGGAAAACACCACCACCACAAGCAGCGTCTGGCCAGCCAGCTTCTTCAGCCCTGCCCGGTACTCTGCCCTCTGCCCCTGCTGAAAGGCCGCGATCAACCCGGGGTAGAGGAACGCAAAAACCCCGGCATCGAGGAAGGATACCATCGCACCGGCAACCCCCATGAACAGCACATAGGCCCCCAGCGCCTCCATCCCCGCCAGTGCCTCGAACCAGTAACGATCCAGCGTGTAGATGCCGCGCAGCGCCAGAGTAGCCAGCAGCAGGGGCATCGCCACCTTGATCCCGCGCCGCACCCACGCCCAGTCAACCCGCTCGGCCCAGCCCCCCAACCCCAGGCGCCGCAAGCGCATGAGCGCCACCAGCAATGCCAGCCCCCCTCCCAGTACCCAGGCCGCCAGCACCACAGAAAGATTGCGCAGATCGGGATAGACATACATCAATGCCACCACCACGAACGCCCACGCCCCGGAGCGCAGGAAAAGCGTCACCCCAGCCAGAGTCGGCTCGGCGATCGCCACCAGCAGGCGCATCAGCTCCTGGTTGACGTGCTCGAGAACCAGCAGCGCGACAAACCACCCAACAAACGACCACGGCAGCACATCCAGCGCAAACAGGGACAACAATAGCGGGATAAATAACAGATACAGAACGAGACTCAGAGCTGCCTGGCCGCGCAACATCTGCCCCCATTTACTGCGCGGCAACTTAATCAATTCACGCGTAGTAAAGGTATAGAAATCCAAACCCACCCAATACAGCGCATAACCGACAGTAGCCACCAGAAGACCATATACGCCAACTTCCAGCGGCAGTAGAAATTTGGCCAGAAAGAAAACAAGAAAGAACTTCCCTGCTAGGGTCATGCCACGCAAGGCGATATTAACCAATACAGCGAGGCGCACTCCGCTCACCCTTTATGCAATCCTTTAATCAGCAGCCGGCAGCGACAATACATCTCTCACTACAGCCCGCTACTCTGCCATTTCGCCAACCAGCTACACGATTCCTGCGTCGGCCCGCCCGGTCGGTATTCCGCCCCCAGCCACCCGCGATAATCCTGCTGGCGCAGCGCCTCGAGCAGCGGCGCAAAGTCCAGCCCCCCACTCCCCGGCTCACCGCGCCCCGGGCAGTCGGCGAACTGCACATGGCCGATGCGGCCGGCCAGCAGACGGATGCCCGCCTCGATATCCAGGCCCTGACGCGCCATGTGGTAGATATCGAACTGCGCCTGGCAGTTGGGATGGTCGACCACCCTCAGCAACTCATCCAGGTGCTCGGGGGTATTGATCAGGAAACCCGGCATATCCAGCGGGTTGATCGCTTCACACAGCACACGAATGCCCAGCACCTGGAAAGCCGCGGCCGCCTGGCGCAGGTTGTTTGCCAGCACCTGCAGCGCTGTCTCGCGCGCCACACCCTCGACCAGCCGCCCCGGCAACAGATTGACGCAGGCCGGACGCACCATCGCTGCGTAGGTCAAAGCCTGCTGCAGGGCTGCGTCAAATTCGGCCTGGCGCGCCGGCACGCTGGCCAGCCCGGCGCCGCCCGTCATCAGATCGCCAGCCGGCAGATTGATCAACAGCAGAGGCATGCCGGCACGCGCCAGCGCCTCCTTCAGGCGAATGGCCGGCAGTTCGTAGGGAAACTGGATCTCGACGCCATCGAAACCGGCCGCGGCGGCAGCCTGGACGCGCTCGCCGAGCGGCAGCTCGGTAAACAGCATGGACAGATTGGCGGTAATCCTCACGACTGCAGCTCGCGGTACTGCTGTACCAGGGTCGCCGGGTCGTGTTCGAGATGGCCCTGTGCGCCATGCAGACGCATCAGCTGCGCTGCCAGCCCGCTCATCGGCGTGGCGCTGCCCTGCTCGCGGGACAGCTTGGCCGCCGTATCCAGATCCTTGAGCAAGGTACGCACATGCCACTTCACCGGCTCGAAACGGCTCTCGGCCATTTGCGGCGCCAGGATCTGCAACGGCTTGGAGTCAGCAAAACCGCCAGCCAGCGCCTGGGCCAGCAGGCCGGCATCGACGCCAGCGCGTTCGGCCAGGGCCACCACTTCGGCAATCACCAGGGCATTGCAGGCGACTATCATCTGGTTGCACACCTTGGTCACCTGCCCAGCGCCCACCGCGCCCATGCGCGTCAGACGCTGACCGAGATGAGCGAGTACCGGCCTGACCCGCTCGACATCCGCTTCGGCGCCCCCCGCCATGATCGCCAGGGTGCCGGCCTCGGCGCCGGGCGTGCCACCGGACACCGGCGCATCCACCCAGCGCATGCCGCTGCGGGCCTCCAGCTCTGCAGCCATCTCGCGAGTGGCAGCCGGTTCCAGACTGGAAAAGTCCACCAGCAGTTGCCCAGCCTGCGCGCTCTCGATGATGCCGCCATGACCGAACACCACGTCGCGCACGGCGGCCGTATCGGCCAGGCACAACATGACGATATCGGCGCCCTCGCACAGCTGCGCCGCACGCTCGACGCAATGCGCGCCGGCCTGCACAAGCGGCTGACACTTGTTCGCGGAACGATTCCAGACACGCAGCGGATAGCCGGCCTGCAGCAATCGACGGGCCATGGGCAGGCCCATCAGGCCGATCCCGGCAAAGGCCAGAGTGGGAAGGTTGGCGGACATAAAGCATTCCACGGGGGCAAAGGTGCCTATCTTAACTGCTGCACCCGCCGACCACCCATGAAATTGGCAGGCCCGCGCGCAAGCTGCGGGCCTGCATCACAGGACTCAGAGCCCGTCGCGCTCCAGGTGATCGAAATTCACCGCCTCCCCCGGCTTGGCGTCGAGCTTGTCGCGGATGTCGTCGAACATACGATCGAACTCGGCATGCCCGCGCATGATCAGGCTGTGATTGGTCGGCAGGCCGTGCTTGGCCGCCACCCGAGTCGCCACGCTGGCGAAGTTGAAGGCGGTATCGCGATGCAGTTCGAACTCATCCTTGAACGCCTTGCCGGCAACCTGCCCCTCCATACGGAAATGCACCATCTGACCCTCTTTCGGATCGCGACGGACTTCGTAAAAAAGATCGATATGAAAATCGATCTGCCCCGGCAAGCTGGCACGATGCAAATGACCCGGTTCGAACATAGCGACTCTCCTTGATTGAACACAAAAGCTCAGTCTAGACCGCTCCCGCCAAACCGGCGCGGGCCTTATCAGTGCACGACCGGTGCTGCTGCACGCTCCTGCACCAACACCCAGGGCGCCACCACCACGGCCCATAGCTTGGGGTCGCGCGCCAGCAGATCCTCGGCCAGATCGACCTCGGCCTTGCGCAACGAGCCCGTAGTCAGCCACCCCGCCACCTTGGCACGATCATCCTCGGCCACGGCCTGTGCGACCTCTACCAGATCCAACGTGCCGGCGACCCACAGCAAGGCACCACGGGCAAAGAATGGCTGCAGCTCCGCCCAGCTGATCGGGGCAGTTTCGCCAAGCAGCTTGGCGTAGAGGGTGCTAGGTTGTTCAGTCATGATCTGCTCGTGTTTTCGGACTCGACGGGTCAAAGCGGGCGCAATCATAGCGCCCACCTCGCCACAGGCAAAACCGCCCATCCAGTCTCAGAAAAAGAACCAACCGGTCAGTCAACATCGCGCCGTTATTCTGTACGTTTATTACGATTAAGCGACACACCCCCGCACTACCCCGGACTGCCGTCTTTTCAAGGCGCGAAACAGGGTTCTACACTGTGCCGGTACAGTTGCCAGGGGCAAAACGGGGGATCTGATCCGGTTCTGCAGCTCTGGTCGCATGGATAAAACAACGAAAACACAATAAAGAGTGGAGCACTATGAAGAAGGCTAGCAAGCAAGTTTCCAAGCTCTTCGCCGCCATGGCCCTGGCTGGTGTCGCCAGCTACTCGATGGCCGCCGACACCATCAAGATCGCCCTGGCCGGCCCGGTAACCGGTGCCGTTGCTCAGTACGGCGAAATGCAGTTCATCGGTGCCGAAATGGCCATCGAGCAGATCAACAAGGCCGGCGGGGTGAACGGCGCGATGCTCGAAGGCGTGAAGTACGATGACGCCTGCGATCCGAAACAAGCCGTGGCCGTAGCCAACAAGATCGTCAACGACGAAGTCAAATTCGTGGTTGGCCACCTCTGCTCCAGCTCCACTCAGCCGGCGTCCGACATTTACGAAGACGAAGGCATCCTGATGATTACCGCGGCCTCCACCAGCCCGGACATCACCGCTCGCGGCTACCAGCTGGTGTTCCGCACCATCGGTCTGGACAGCCTGCAAGGCCCGACCGCCGGCAACTTCATTGCCGACCACGTCAAGCCGAAAAGCGTTGCCGTGATCCACGACAAGCAGCAGTACGGTGAAGGCATCGCTACCGCGGTCAAGCAGACCCTGGAAGGCAAAGGCACCAAGGTTGCCCTGTTCGAAGGCATCAACGCTGGTGACAAGGACTTCTCCGCCCTGATCGCCAAGCTCAAGCAAGCCAACGTCGACTTCGTCTACTACGGCGGCTACCACCCGGAACTGGGCCTGCTGCTGCGTCAGACCAAAGAGAAAGGCCTGAACATCAAGTTCATGGGCCCTGAAGGCGTCGGCAACAAGGAAATCTCCGCCATCGCCGGCCCGGCTTCCGAAGGCCTGCTGGTGACCCTGCCGAAGTCCTTCGACCAGGATCCGAAGAACCAGGCGCTGGTCGAGGCCTTCAAGGCCAAGAAACAGGATCCGAGCGGCCCGTTCGTGTTCCCGGCCTACGCCGCTGTCCAGGTCATCGCCGAAGGCATCAAGAAAGCCGGCGACACCGACACCGCCAAAGTTGCCGCAGCCCTGCGCGCCAACAGCTTCGAAACTCCTACCGGCACCCTCGGCTTTGACGACAAAGGCGATCTGAAGGACTTCAGCTTCGTGGTCTACGAGTGGCACCAGGACGGCACCAAAACCGAAGCCAAATAATCAAGCTTCCCGCCTGAACCCAAAGCCCACTGCCATGCAGTGGGCTTTGTTTATTGAAAGAATTCCGGTTCTACGCTGCGCCACAAGCGCGGCCTTGCGTAGCGACCCAGGAGTTAGGCAATGCCCGATCTTTATCACTACCTGCAACAGCTGATCAACGGCCTCACCGTTGGCAGTACCTATGCCCTGATCGCCATCGGCTACACCATGGTCTACGGCATCATCGGCATGATCAACTTCGCCCATGGCGAGGTGTACATGATTGGCTCGTACGTAGCCTTCATCGTTATCGCCGGCCTCACCTTCATGGGGCTGGACAGCCTGCCGATCCTGATGGTCGCGGCCTTCACCGCCAGCATCATCGTCGCCAGCGCCTACGGTTACAGCATCGAACGGGTGGCCTACCGCCCCCTGCGCGGCAGCAACCGCCTGATCCCGCTGATCTCGGCGATTGGCATGTCGATCTTCCTGCAGAACGAGGTGCTCCTCGCTCAGGACTCCAAGGACAAGGCCATCCCCAACCTGGTACCGGGCAACTTCGTGTTCGGTGAAAGCGCCATGAGCAGCGTGACCATCTCCTACATGCAGGTGCTGATCTTCGTCGTCACCTTCCTGGTAATGTTCGGCCTCACCCAGTTCATCTCCCGCTCGCGCCTCGGCCGCGCCTGCCGCGCCTGCGCGGAAGACATCAAGATGGCCAACCTGCTGGGCATCAACACCAACAACATCATCGCCCTGACCTTCGTCATCGGCGCCACCCTGGCGGCCGTCGCTGCCGTACTGCTGGGCATGCAGTACGGGGTGATCAACCCGCACATCGGCTTCCTGGCCGGGATCAAGGCCTTCACCGCCGCGGTACTCGGCGGCATCGGCAGCATCCCCGGCGCCATGCTCGGCGGCCTGCTGCTGGGCGTAGCCGAAGCCTTCGGTGCAGATGTATTCGGCGACCAGTACAAGGACGTGGTGGCCTTCGGCCTGCTGGTATTGGTGCTGTTGTTCCGTCCGACCGGCATCCTGGGCCGTCCGGAGGTTGAGAAAGTATGATTGCCAAGAACCTCAAAACCGCCTTCTTCAGTGCCCTACTGGTACTGGCCGTGGCCTATCCGGTACTGGGCCTGAAGCTGACCACCGTCGGCATCAGCCTGGAAGTTCAGGGCGCCAGCCCGGTCGCCCTGTGGAGCATCGCCGGCGCCGCCGTGCTGATGTTCGTCTGGCAGCTGCTGCGCGACCGTTTCTCCGCCGGCTGGGCCCAGCTGCCCAGTCTGCCGAGCATGCCCGGCAGCGCCAGCAACTTCCTCACCCTGCCCTCGACCCAGCGCTGGATCATCCTCGGCCTGATCGTGGCCGGCCTGGTCTGGCCGTTCTTCGGCAGCCGCGGCGCGGTGGACATCGCCACCCTGATCCTGATCTACGTGCTGCTCGGCCTCGGCCTGAACATCGTGGTCGGTCTGGCCGGCCTGCTCGACCTCGGTTACGTCGGCTTCTACGCCGTCGGCGCCTACAGCTACGCGCTGCTGTCGCACTACTACGGCCTGGGCTTCTGGGTGTGCCTGCCGATCGCCGGCCTTATGGCGGCCTTCTTCGGCTTCATCCTCGGCTTCCCGGTGCTGCGCCTACGCGGCGACTACCTGGCCATCGTCACCCTCGGTTTCGGCGAGATCATCCGCATCCTGCTGCGCAACATGACCGAGCTGACCGGCGGCCCCAACGGCATCAGCAACATCGACAAACCGACCCTGTTCGGCCTGTCGTTCGAGCGTCGCGCCGCCGAAGGCATGCAGACCTTCCACGAGTACTTCGGCATCGCCTACAACTCGATCAACAAGGTGATCTTCCTCTACCTGGTTGCCCTGCTGCTGGCCCTGCTCGCCCTGTTCGTGATCAACCGCCTGCTGCGCATGCCGATCGGCCGCGCCTGGGAGGCCCTGCGCGAAGACGAGATCGCCTGCCGCGCCCTGGGCATGAACCCCACCGTGATCAAGCTGTCCGCCTTCACCCTCGGCGCCTGCTTCGCTGGCTTTGCCGGCAGCTTCTTCGCCGCGCGCCAGGGCTTGGTTACCCCTGAGTCGTTCACCTTCATCGAGTCGGCGATCATCCTCGCCATCGTCGTGCTCGGCGGCATGGGTTCCCAGCTCGGCATCATCCTCGCCGCCGTGGTAATGATCCTGCTGCCGGAACTGGCCCGCGAGTTCAACGAATACCGCATGCTGATGTTCGGCGCCCTGATGGTGCTGATGATGATCTGGCGTCCGCAGGGCCTGCTGCCCATGCAGCGCCCCCACCTGGAGTTGAAACCATGAGCCGCCCGATTCTTGAAGTCAGCGGGCTGACCATGCGCTTCGGCGGCCTGCTGGCCGTCAACAATGTCGCCCTGTCCGTGCAGCCCAAGCAGGTGGTGTCGATGATCGGCCCCAACGGCGCCGGCAAGACCACCGTATTCAACTGCCTAACCGGCTTCTACCAGCCTACCGGCGGCGTGATCCTGCTCGACGACGAGCCGGTACAACACCTGCCCGGCCACAAGATCGCCCGCAAGGGCGTGGTGCGCACCTTCCAGAACGTTCGCCTGTTCAAGGAAATGACCGCCGTGGAAAACCTGCTGGTCGCCCAGCACCGCCACCTCAACACCAACTTCCTCTCCGGCCTGTTCAAGACCCCGAACTTCCGCCGCAGCGAGAAGGCGGCCATGGAGTACGCGGCGCACTGGCTGGAGCAGGTCAACCTCACCGACGTGGCCAACCGCCCAGCCGGCACCCTGGCCTACGGCCAGCAGCGTCGCCTGGAAATCGCCCGCTGCATGATGACCCGCCCGCGCATCCTCATGCTCGACGAGCCGGCCGCCGGCCTCAACCCACGCGAGACCGAAGACCTCAAGGCACTGATCGGCATGCTGCGCGACCAGCATGACGTCACCGTGCTGCTGATCGAGCACGACATGAAGCTGGTCATGAGCATCTCCGACCACATCTACGTGATCAACCAGGGCACTCCCCTGGCCAATGGCACGCCGGAGCAGATCCGCAACAACCCGGACGTGATCAAAGCCTATCTGGGGGAAGCCTGATGCTCTCGTTCACTAACGTTTCCACCTTCTACGGCAAGATCCAGGCCCTGCACGATGTCAGCCTGGAAGTGCAGCAAGGCGAAATCGTCACCCTGATCGGCGCCAACGGTGCCGGCAAGTCGACCCTGCTGATGACCCTGTGCGGCTCGCCGCGCGCGGCCAGCGGCAGCATCCGCTACGAAGGCGAGGAGCTGGTCGGCCAGGAATCCTGCGACATCATGCGCAAGAGCATCGCCGTGGTGCCGGAAGGCCGCCGCGTGTTCGCCCGCCTGACCGTCGAGGAAAACCTGGCCATGGGCGGTTTCTTCACCGAGAAGGCCGACTACCAGCAGCAGATGGACAAGGTGCTGCAGCTGTTCCCGCGCCTCAAGGAACGCTTCGAGCAGCGCGCCGGCACCATGTCCGGCGGCGAACAGCAAATGCTCGCCATCGGCCGCGCGCTGATGAGCAAGCCCAAGCTGCTGCTGCTCGACGAACCCTCCCTGGGCCTGGCACCGATCATCATCCAGCAGATCTTCGATATCATCGAACAGCTGCGCAAGGACGGTGTAACGGTGTTCCTGGTCGAGCAGAACGCCAACCAGGCGCTCAAGCTGGCCGACCGCGCCTACGTCCTGGAGAACGGCCGAATCGTCATGCAAGGCAGCGGCGCCGACCTGCTCACCGACCCCAAGGTACGCGACGCCTACCTGGGTGGCTAAGCCTGGCACGCAACAAAAAAACCGCCCTCCGGGGCGGTTTTTTATTGCCCTTACCGCGCGCAAGCGCAACACAAATGACCAGAAGCCCAAAAACAAAAAAGCCCGGTCACTTCTGACCAGGCTTTGATGTTGGGATTATATGGTCGGGACGGAGTGATTCGAACACTCTACCCCTTGCACCCCATGCGCTTATTTGGTGGATTTCCATGGAAGTCCATGGACGCTATTAGAACGCCTAAAACCTAGTAAATACGGGGCTTACAGACTATATTTGCGTCCATCACGATCCACCAGCACCCACCGACAGCCAAGCGATTCGGTGGGGTAAAAGTGGGGTAAAAATCCAGGCAGCGGAATTATGCAAGGGGTAGGACATGGCCAAACTGACAGCCAAGCAACTGGAGGCGCTCACCGCCGCCGATGACGGCAAGATCCTTCGCGAAGACGGTGGCCTGGTCGCCAAAGTCCGCTCAGGTTTGCGTGGCGTGACGGTGCAGTTCCGTTACGAGTTCAAGCAGGATGGATTGAAGCGTGACCAAAGCCTGGGCAGCTGGCCAAAGAAGTCGCTGGCGCAGATTCGCGCTGAACGCGATGAGGTGAAAGCGACAGCCGCCAAAGGCATCAACCCCACTGCAGCCCGCAAGGCTGCCAAGATAGAAGCCCAAGCCGCTGTCGCAGCAACCATTGCCGAAGCTGAACGCCAGGCAGCGGAGAACAAGACGGTTGCAGACCTGTTTGATGAGTGGCTACGCGATGGTGTCTCACGCCAGGATGGCAACGCCGAACTGCGCCGCAGCTTCACCAAGGACGTGCTGCCGCTCATTGGCAAGAAGCCACTACGCAACCTCACCGAGAAAGACCTGCTCGCCGTCCTGCGCTCAGTCAAAGCACGCGGCCTGAACCGCACCGTCGTGATCCGCAACAACGACATTGGCCAGATGCTGCGCTGGGCCGAGAAACGCAAACCATGGCGAGGCCTAATGACGGACGGCAATCCAGCCGACCTAATAGACGTCAACAAGCTGCTCGATCACGACTACGAAGAACAACGGGACCGACTGCTCTCACCTGACGAGATTCGCGAGCTGCATGACATCCTCGAGCGCCTGGAGAAAGACTACGAAGCCCTACCCGCCGGCCAAAAGTATTCAGGCATTCGGCCAGTCAATAGGCGTGTCCAATGTGCTCTATGGATCTGCCTAAGCACACTGTGCCGTATTGGAGAATTGCTCAAGTCTGAGTGGCGGTACGTGGACTTAGATAAAGGCACCTGGTTCATACCTGCCGAAGCCACCAAAGGTCATAAAGGAAAGCGCCAGGATCACCATGTGTTCCTGTCAGCGTTTTCCATCGAGCAGTTCAAACGCCTGCAGAAAGAAACAGGCAATACGCCGTTCTGCTTCCCCAGCAAGAATGGCGATAGCCACGTCGACACCAAGACGGTCAGCAAGCTGATCGGCGATCGGCAGTGCCGCTTCAAAAAACGCAGCAAGCCCTTAGCGGGCCGCCATCATGACGACTCACTGGTGCTGAGTAAGGGCACCAAGGGTGAGTGGACTCCGCATGACCTGCGCCGTACCGGTGCAACGATGATGCAGGAACTCGGAGTCACTCTGGAGATCATTGACCGCTGCCAGAACCACTTACTCGGCGGTTCCAAAGTGCGCAGGCACTACCTGCATCACGACTATGCGAAAGAGAAAACCGAGGCTTGGCGGATTCTGGGGGAAAGGCTGGAACAGTGCATCACAGGCCCATCGGCACTAGCCACAAGCAGCATTACTTGATCGGTCACTTAGGACCTCAACTATGAGATACCCGCTAGAGCAACATGGAGGAGCCGACTATCCAGCAGCTCCTCCTGATACACGCCAACCAGAAATTGGCTCTCAATTTACGGACTTGAATTCCGCGTCGATTGCCTCTGCCTCAACACGCCATGCCTGAAAGCGTTGCTGACGTTCATGGCTGTCTCTCAAGCTATCCTCAAGCACAGCGACGCTGTTTTTCAGCTCAAGATACTTGCCGAAGAACTGCTCCCTGAACTGTTCGGAGCTGATCAGGCCAAGTAGCTCCTTACGCTGCTGCTCGAAGTTTTCAACCATCTTCGCAATAGAGCCCCTGAACGCCTCTTCACGCTTGTATTGCTCCCAGCTGTCCCATACCTCGATAGCAATACCGAGAGCGGCCAGCGCGCCGTTGGCGCCTTTGGCGAATTTCACAGCTCCCCAAGGCTTGAATTTCAGCAGTGACCCCAGCTCCATACCCACCATTTTTCCAGCGCTGACTATGGTGTCCCGCGCAGCCAAAACGGTGGTGTTGTTGATCACATTCCCCTTAAGCAGGTGGTTCACCCCCTGCTTGCCGAACGCTCTGACAGTAGTGTTGAAATGATTGATCTCGGTATCAAAGCCGAGCTGCATCTTCGCCATATCAAGTCTGACGGACTCGGTTTGACGGCTGAACTCGTTCTGTAACCGAGTGGCCAGCACGATGCCTTCGGCACCGACTTCCCGCTCAAAAAAATCATCGAACGTCTCCAAGCTGCAGCCCTTAGCCTGCCTGATCAGATCAGAGAAATAGCGCTCTACGAAGGTGCTCAAGCCTCTACGAACCGCTTCAATCTCCACCCCAGTCTTTTCCAACTGATCTTCCGAACGCCGTTTCAGCTCTCGGAGCTTGGTCACTTCCTGTGAGATTTTCTGGTCATTTTCGATCGCAACCGGCAGCTGCTTGTTCAAGACATCACGAATCACGCTGCGGTGCATTTCGCCGGCCAGCGCGATGCTGCCACCATTGCTTTGGATTTTGCTGGTAGTCGCCGTCTGCAGGTTGGCAATATGAGACAACGCCTTGAATTGACCGATATTGGCCAACCAATGATCAAACCCCAGATCAAACGGATTAGCCGCCACCGCCACAATAGACAGCTGGTCAACCTCTACGTCGTCCAGCCCCACTAACTCACGCAAACGACCAATAACGTTCGCCCGCTTCACTGCTAGGTTGCTCTGGTAGTCCTGTTCATCCTCGACGTCGGCCACTTCATCGAACCGACTGAGTACGAAAACCGTGCGGGGCAGCAGATCCAAGGTACGGAACAGCCATACCAGATCGTCCTGATGGCTCTCTTTGATCGGATTGGTGGAGTTCATTACGTAGAGCACCAAATGGGCTTCGCTTACGTATTTCTTGGTGATGTCTTTGTACTTTTCGATGGCGTTGGTTTCAGCGTTCACCTGCTCTTTGAAGCCAAATAGCCCGGGGGTATCGATCAGTACGAAGTCATCGCCCACTTCGTAGACCTTTACCTCATTGGAAGATTCCTGGTGGCTGATTTTCATGCTGGACTTATCCAGCTTTTCCATCCATGCCGCAGCAATAGAAGTCTTGCCTTCAGAGAAACCGCCGATTAGCGCCACTTTGAGCTTTTCGCCGGTCACGCTCTCGATAGCTGTTTGTAGTTTTCCCTTCAAAGCAGGGTCAACGAGTACGCCGGCAGCTTCACCTTGATCGAGGAACTTGAGCAGCTTGCCGAGCAATTCTACCGAGCGTGCTTGCTGGGCCTTGAATGAGTCGAGGGTGTTTTCCATTACAGAGTGCCTGCGTTGTCGATTTGGCGGGAAAGGATGTTTAGCTGATCAGTCGACTGCCCCAACAGCTGCACCAGGCCAGTGGTCTGCTTGATAGGGTCTTCGAGGGCCTGCTCTAGCACGCGGATTTTTTTCTCCATGTCTGCCAAGGAGGTTTTCAATCCGTCGTGTAGCAAGGTGCGTAATTGGCCCGCGGCTTCGCGCAGATTGCTATCGATGGCTTCGCGTTGCTGTGACTTCTTGTAGTCGGAGCTGAAAGCGCTTCGTATGGCTTTGTAGGCAGACAGCACAAGTCCGGCAAGCGCCGGTGCCAGCACTAACAAGCTAGTGCCGCCGGTAAAAATCGCCGTGGCAATCGTACCTGCCAGACCAACCAGCAAGGTGCCAACCTTGATCCCACTATCGATCTTGATTCTGAGATCAAACTGGCTCTGAAGATTGGTTTTACCGAGCTTGGCGTAGATACCTGTGAGCTCGCGGGCCTGCGCTTCGAATCGGGCAAGAATGTCTTCGGCTTCCTTTTGGAAACGCTCGACTTCTTGACTGATTGCGACTGGCAGGCGCTTGCTTAATTTTTTCTGCTGAGCATCGATAGTGTCACTGAACGCTTGCTTGAACTCGTCGTTACCGATATCGGCGTCGATGCGCTCATACATCGCTTTTCGCACGTCGCTGATAAATGTATCTATCTCAGCTTCACCAGCTGACTCCAGGCGTCTTTTCAGGGATTTAAAGCTGCCCTTCAATTGCACCTGGGCACTCTGGCCGTCCAAGCGCAGGCTCTCCAATAGCTGGCTGAGCTTCCCCTTGACCTCTTTCAGAGCTGTGACGGTCTGGTCCAGCGCATCCTTAGCCTTGTGGAAGTTGGCACGGGTGATCTTGGCGTCACTGCCATCAAGCAGCTTGGCATTGAGCAGGTACAAAAATGCACGCAAACGCGTTTTTTCCAACAGCTCTTCAGCATTGAAGTCCGCAAGAATCTTGTTACGCCGAGTGGCGTTTTGCGAGTTCGGGGCAAAGTGATCGGTTGAGGCCAAAAACGCAGGCAAGGCAGAAAGCGAGAATACGTCGCGGTAGTGGTCGCCAAGCTGCTCGCGCATTTTCTCGTTCAGCCCTACCAGACTCACAGCTTCGTCTTCTGAAATTAACGGACGATCGGTTAGCGAGTGCTTGGGGTTGGTGATTTTCTTATTGAAGATCGTCCAGACCTCGGTTTGTGCACCGAGATGTTCTTTGATTTTTTCCAGGGTGCCCTTGCGTTGGGCGTCGCCAGTTTGCGGCGGTGCCGCCTGGTTGGTGACATAGAACACCGCATGAGCGGTCTGCACAGCCTTCTCGATCTGATTAACCACCAACCCCTCATTGCCCTCAATGCCAGGCACATCTAGCAAGGCAAAAGGCTGGCCGTTCAGTCTCATGTCATAGCGTTGAGTTTTACGAGTGAAATCGGCACGACCATCGCCAATGATTTCGCCATCACCCAGCGTTTCCAGCGTTGCCAGGTGACTAGCACTTTCCTCCGTGCGCTGTGCCAGTTCTTGCTCTAGGTCCTGTCTTGCTTGCTCTGCCACACTGTGCTGGTCGCTCAATAGTTCGATAGCACTATCACGGGCAGCGGATACTCGCGGTAGATGCTGTTCGGCGAGCATCAGTTGTGCCTCTTCGGGCATGGGTTTGAACAGGCGAATCAGCTTCTGCCAGAGTGAGGCAGTTTCCTTGCGCTCAGCTATCAACGAGCGCAAACCAGTTACAGCATTAAGTGCTTCGGTGTGCAGCCGATTATGGTGCTCGGTCGTGGCGTGGAGCTGCTGCGCCAACGCAGCCAATTGAGTGTCGGCTTGCTCAATGCTCTGTTGCAGACGCTGTAGGCTAGCTTCACTGAGTTGGTACTTGCCTTGCAACTCACGGAATGCCTGTTGATGCGCCACCTTGGTCGGCTCTTGCAACAGAATGCGCAAGGTTTCAATTAACGTCGACTTACCAGCCCCGGTTTCGCCATACACCGCAATGGTGAACGTTTTCCACTCGGCGTTTTCTTGCAACTCCTTGAGCTGCGCCGTCAACGTAGCTTGCTGCTCGCCCAGCATCGCTCGGGCGTCCTGCTGTGCCAAGTTCAACGCGGGATCGGTCGATTGAGTACTCAGTAAAAGAACAATACGCTCCAGTTCATCATTGACTCTTTGGTAAATATCGCCGGGCGTTTTGAGTTCGAGTGACATGAGGTTTACTTCCTGTAGCGGTGCAGGCGAGAGCTCGGGATCAGGGTCTACGGACACCTCCTCCATAACCTCGGCATCATGCTCTTGAGCGGGGGTTTTGAACCGCACATGAGTCAGAACGTGAGGCAGCTTTTTCCAGTAATCGCCATGACCGAAATCCTTGATCTTGATGTTTTCGAAATGCTCAGCCGGGTTCCTTCCCAGACAAACCTCTCCAGGATTCATGAACAACGTCCAGTCAGATTTAGAGTAGGCGTTGATCAACCGACCTTTAACCACACCCCGCATGCTTTGCGCGGTATCCGGTTCAACGGTGGCTGCTGCCGCCATCAACAACACGTCATTGATAACGAGAGGATGACGCTGTCCTTTTGACAGCTTTTTAAGGCAGCTAATAACCAGACGCCCGCCGAGCGAGTGGCCGATCAAATTAATGGTGTCGACACCCAAGTGATACCTGCGTAAATGCTCGCTTAACTGGTCCAGCAGCATTTCACCCATTTCCTCTGCCCTCGAGCGAATGCGGAGGAAGTGAAGGGTTCGATCACCGACCAGTGCGGCTGCGCCCAGCCCCCAGTGAGCTCGGGTTGAATTGCTCAGCACATGGATTGAATTGCCGTTGAAGCGGCTGAAATGGCTGGACGGCCAGAAGGCGAAAATATTCGTATGGTTCCGAATGGATTCAGGAATGCTCGCCAACAACGTATTGCGATCTTCAACGGTATGACCGGCGCTGTAACCGTGAATGAAGATGTTCGCTTCATTGGAACCACAATGCTCAGCTGACAGACTACTGAAGGTAAATCGTCTACTCATGAAGCTCTCGTCCTAAGTACTACGACAACCAACGCTTAGCGATCACGATGATCAAGTGCAGACAAAGAGCCACACCCACCAATACCGCTACAACCTTGGCAACCACAAAGAAAAGCGCCTGTACGTCACGGGACAAAAAGCCCAGTAGCACGCCCATGCCGGCAATCACTGCAGCAATCAGCAGCAAACCGATGTAGGGTCGCAACATCCGCGAAGCGGCACCCCGCTCGATCAGGCTGGCAAGCACGGCCAACACAATAAAGAACACCACCACGCCCACTAGAACGCCCATAAATCACCTCGAGCCATACAACGTCCTCGCTCCATTGGCTTGATACTGAATCTCGTGGGCCCTAGCAGGTGACCGCTTTTTGGCCAGGCCAAGTGCACCTCACAAACGCCTCCTGGATCACTCGTACGCTGGAACACATCTGAGCAGCCGCCCACGATGCCGAGTAGGTAACTGCGATTCCCATTGAATTACGGGCCACGCAATCAGCGGCAGAAATGACTTGGGATGGATGCTGGTCAAAAAAAGCGCGAGAGCCTTGGATGCATCCAAGACCGCACAGTTGAGCCCCTTGCGGACAATGCTCCAGCGGAACGGCTTTTACACTGAAGAGCCATGGAGCACGACGGAGTCTCCAGGCCGCCTTGCGGCGTACGCATACCTCTGAAAGGCCTTCATCGCCCCGTTTTCCATACAAGCTGGCAGAGGCACAGCGCTGCAACTCCCGAGGCATGAGCAGCAGTGCAAGCTGCCCAAAAAGCATGTCCCTCGCTTGGCGCATCAAAACGTCCTTGTTCAAAAGCGGATTACGGCAATCGAATGTCGCCATTAATTTGACGACCATAACTCACCTAGTGGCTCATTGCCATAGCTGACAAGCCCAAAACGGTGCACCAACATCACTTGCCCCATGAGATGCCAGCGTAGCTTGCTACTAATGCGGTAAGTTCAGGCAGGCTTCTATCGCTGGCCCTCACTGAAAAAACTGCTCCAATCGCGCCCTCAGGACCTCGGTCTTTGTAGCCGCTCGCCGCTGTAATTCGCAGTTGCACTGAGGGCACTGCGCAAACCAGTCACGCCCGAGCACCAGCGCATCGCTGAGAGGAATAGTGGTTTTCTGCCAGGAGCAGCGGGAGCAACTGAACGTAAAGGGCTGAGGAGGTATTGGCATGACAAGCACTCATAACAACTTAGGTGCAGCCAAATTGCCTGACAGGTGCGACAGCTTGTGTCGCACCCACCAACATAATTATTTCACGCCCACCAACGACTCTCTCAAGCCACTACGTCGCTCGACGCGACGCTGTACTGCCTGTTCAAATACCCCGGCATGACTCTCCACCAAACTGAACCAGTACCGTGCACGAGTTATGCCGGTGTACACCAGCTCCTTAGTCAGCACCGGGTTCAGGACATCCGGCAGGATCAGCGCGCAGTGAGCGAACTCTGAGCCCTGGGACTTGTGCACAGTCATCGCGAATACCGTCTCGACCGCACTCAGCCGACTCGGCAGGATGTAACGCAACGCACCACTGCCATCATTGCGCGGGAACACCACACGCAAAACTTGGCGTGGGAGCGCACCAGGTGAATCAGGTGGTTCCGGTAGACGAAGAGCAATACCGATATCGCCATTCATCAATCCCAGGCTGTAGTCATTGCGCGTCACCAACACAGGGCGCCCCTCGTACCACCCGTGATCCTGCTCCAGCAGACCGCGGCTCTGCAGTGCATGGGCAATACGCTCGTTCAGCACTTCGACACCCCAAGGGCCTTTGCGTACAGCACAGAGCAACTGGAACTGATCGAAGGCCTTTAATACCTTGCCAGCCCAAACGTCCCATGCTTCAGGAGCAGCGTCTAAGGTTGGCCGCTCTTCCCGCATCAACTCCAGGAAATGTGCATACCCGATCGGTCGTTCATCATCACCAGGCAAGCCATCCAGCAATAGCTGTTCAAGCGCACGATCCTGCTCCCCCGATAGGCGCAGCACATGCAGACTCTCCGAGCCCTCGGTCAATGTGGCACGAGCGACTTTCGCATCACCGTCGTTTACCGCAAGGGCCAGGCGGCCAATGCCGGAAGCACCGGCAAAGCGTCGCGAATAGCGCAGCATGACAATGTGCTGAGCCAACGCCTGATCGCCCGGGGCCAGCATCGGATGCCCCAAGCGCTCGCCGGTATTGTCTTGAAGCCAAGCGCAGGTCGCTGCGCTGTAACCACCAATCTCTGCGTCACGACACAGGTCGCCCAACACTGCACCAGCCTCCACTGAGGCCAGTTGGTCCTTGTCACCCAGCAAGATCAGACGCGCATGAGCCGGCAGAGCATCCAGCAGGTTGGCCATCATCTCCAAGTCGATCATTGAAGCCTCGTCCACCACCAGTACGTCGAGCGGTAGCGGGTTGCCACCATCGTGGCGGAAATGGCGACTGTCTGGCCGACTGCCGAGCAGACGATGCAACGTTGTCACATTGCTAGGGATCTGCTGTCTTACAGCTTCATCCACAGCCAGGGATGCCACCTGCCCACTGATCGATTCGGTAAGTCGGGCCGCAGCCTTGCCGGTTGGTGCAGCAAGGCTTAAACGCAGTGGCGCGCCGGTGGCCATAGCAGCCTCCTGCAACAGTGCCAACAGACGCACAACAGTGGTGGTCTTTCCGGTACCAGGGCCACCGGTGATCATGGTGAAGGCGCTGCGCACGGCCAATGCACAGGCCAGCTTTTGCCAATCCGCTAGACGCTCACCATCCAACACCAATGGTTCAGGAAAGAGCGTGTCCAGGCGCTGCGCCAAATCAGCCGGTATGTCAGACACAGCACGCAGACGCTCGGTGATGTGCGCAGCCACGCGGCGTTCATAGTCCCAATAACGACGCAGATAGAGACAGCTCCCCTCCAGTACCAGCGGTGCAACAGCATGCTCACGATTCTGTAGCAGCTCACTGCCCATGCAGCTCGCCAGCCAATCCTTCAGCGTCAAACCCGCCAGCACCTGGGACGGCAGCAACGTAGCTTGCTCGGCACTTTCACCCTCTGGTGGAAGGGATAAAGCGAAGTCTGGGTCAGCCAAGGTAGCGCCCAGGTCAAGGCACACATGCCCCTTGCCGAGTTGATGGCTGGCCAGTGCGGCGCCAAGAATCAGGAGTGGCGAAGCAGCCGGATCTAGCTCCGCGAAAAACTGCGCCAATGCGAAATCCAGCTCGCGTAACCAGCCACGCTCACTCCACGTTGCAAGCAGTGCAATGAGCTCGCCGCGGTCATTTAGAATCGCGCTCATGCCGCCACCTCCTCAGACTCGCCCAGGAACAAAGCATCCAGCAACTCAATCAGTTCGCGGGAAGGTTTCGCTAGGTAGGCTCCCGTCACAGGTGCACGGAGGAACAGGTAGAGCGCCCCCCCCAAGTGACGGTCGTAGTCGTAGTCAGGCAAACGCAAGCGCAGCTGCCGATGCATAGCCAGTATGTAGAGCACGTACTGCAGGTCATAGCGATGACTGGCCACGGCGGAAGTCATCGCCTCAAGGGTATAAGAGGCCTCATCGACTCCCAGCCAATTAGACTTGTAGTCAACCACGTAGTAACGCCCCTCGTGCTCAAACACCAAGTCAATAAACCCCTTGAACATGCCATTCAGCGTGTCCGCACTTAGTGGTTGCCGGGGCACACCAGGTAGCTCGAAACGCTGCACCAGGTCATCAACGCGAAGGACATCCACCTGGCTAGCTTCGAACCAGAATTCGAGCTCAGGCTGATACTGCTTCAGCTCCGCCAGACTCACCGACCGCCCATCCCCGAGGCGTAGTGGTTGTACCAGCAGCGTTTGCATCCACTGGTGTAATGGATCAATCCAAAGTTGCAGACCACGCCGTTGGCAGCGGCGCGCCAACAGCTCGCGCAGCTGCTGAGGAGAGCTAGCTAGGTGGCCGAAACCTTCAACGGCTGCTAACTCAAGCAAACCGTGGAGGAAGGTTCCGGGGTTCGGCCCACGCGGAAAACGGTGCAGTCCTTGTGCAGAGACAGGTATCGGCGTCTGCACCGGAGCAGTTTTTTCGTCATCAGTTGAGTTCTGCATAGCAGGGCTATCCGGCGCGGCATCGTCATAACGACCTGGCTGCTGCACCTCACCCTCCTCCAGACGTAACGCACTGTAGGAGGCGATCCACCAATGTTCTGCGGCATGTCGCTGAGGGACTCGCCAACGTGCCTCGATCTCGGCACCGTCCAACGCCAGATACTGCTGCTCTGTAGCGTCAGGCACCTGCAGCATCACACTGTGCGACTTGTCCTCGAAGGGAGAGAGCCAACGCTGCAAATCCGTACTCTGCACCAACGCTTCACCGCCGCCCAGCAAATAACCTAGGGCCGATTGATGCAACCGTGACTCTTTGGCCTTGCCGATTTTCAGATCAGAGACGCCGAGCCAGCAGGCGTGACGGGCTCGGGTCAGGGCCACATAAAGCAGCCGAAGATCTTCACCCAAACGTTCCTTATCAGCGCGAGCCACAGTGTCGGTGTCAGCTTTGAACACAAGCTGGCGGCGCTCACCGTCATGCACCTGCAGCGGTTTCTTACCGTCCACTGCACGGAAGGCACAAATGAAAGGCAGGAATACCAGCGGATACTCTAGCCCTTTGGATTTATGAATGGTCACCACACGCACCAGAGCCTCGTCACTCTCCAGGCGCAACACTTGCTCCTCTGCTTTTCCCTCTCCGGAGAGCAATTCACTTAGGTGGCGAATCAGCGCCATCTCCCCGTCCAGTTCAGCAGCAGCCTGTTGCAGCAGCTCAGACAAGTGCAGCAGGTTAGTCAGAACCCGTTCGCCGTCGCTTCGCTCCAGTAACCGTTGGGGTAGCTCGAAGTCTTGCAGTAGCTGACGCAGCATGGGCAGCACGCCTTGACGCTGCCAGTGCTGGCGGTAATCGCGGAACTGCATGACATAGCGCTCCCAACTGCGCTCATCAAGATTGAGCCGCTCCAGCTCGGTAAGCTCTAACCCTAAGGTGGCGGTGGCCAATGCGGCGCGCAACGTACGCTCCTGGTCCGGTTCGGCACAAGCACGCAGCCACAGCAGCAGATCACGAGCGTCCTGACCAGCGAATACCGAGTCCTTATCCGACAGATAGACACTGCGTACTCCACGTGAAGCCAGTGCACCGCGAATGGACTGGGCCTCTTTGAAGTCCCGCACTAGGACGGCAATATCGCTAGGCTGCAATGGCGCAAGCTGGCCATCTTTGCTGAACCCAGCCCTTTGCCGCTGACCAAGGTCGAGTAGCCGCACTATCTCACTGGCAGAACTTTCGGCCAGGGCACTACGGTAGGCCCCCTTGGCCACTGGCTCGTCAGTGGGAAGCTGCCAGACAGTTAGTGCAGGCTGGGCCTCTCCCTCCACCGTCCAAACTTCCTCGCGCCCCTTAGCGCCTACCTTGATGAAGGGTAAATCGTCGCGAAAGAGGAACGCACCCTCCCCACCTTCGCGTCTCTCAGCGCGCAGAAATACCTCGTTCACAGCATCAACCATGTCCTGACTTGAGCGGAAGTTGGTATCTAGGTTGTAGTGCCGGCCAAGAGTGGCGCGACGCGCACTCAGGTAGGTGTGAATATCCGCGCCGCGGAAGGAATAGATGGCCTGTTTGGGGTCACCGATCATAAACAAACCACAGTCGTCGCGATTGGCTTCAACCTGATAAAGGGTATCGAAGATGCGGTACTGAAGCGGATCGGTGTCCTGAAACTCGTCGATCAGCGCTACTGGAAATTGACGGCGAATAACTTCGGCCAGACGTAGCCCGTTCTCACTTTGTAGTGCGGCATCAAGACGAGTGAGCATGTCGTCAAAGCCCATTTCCGCACGCTGACGCTTCTCGCGCTCAAAGCGCTGACGCACCCAGGCAGCGGCATGACGCAGTGCTGCCTCAGCGGGGTCGGGCAGGCTATCAAGCTGCTGTTTGAGATTGACCATTGCATCCAGCGCTGGATGTTTGGGAGGGTCACCCTTCCAAGCTTCGGCCAAGCCGTCAGGAGTCAGACGAGTAAAACCTGTAGCCAGCTCCAGGGAGGCCTCCGTGCTGGTTGCCCACTCACGCAGCTTGTCGAACCAGGGGTTGTAGTACCGTGCCTGAATTTTCCTGCCGTCAACTTGCTTACCGGCGACCGCCTTGTCGAGCAGCCCTTGCAGCTCATTAGCCCAGGCAACCCAGGGAGACTTGAGCATCGCCAACGCACTCTCACGGTCCAGCAGGGCGCTCTCCAGCAACTCGCTTAACCGCTGCGTTGAAACAACAGCAGCCTCATTCAGCAACGGGCGCAATTGGTCACCCAGGCTGGCAGGAGCTCCCCAGTTGCCCACAGCCCAGTCCAGTGCTACCCCCTTCAACGGATAGCAATGCTGCCGCCAATAGTCCCGTATGACTTCGGCCAGCAGTTCACTGTGGTCGGTTTCCAAGGTCTGGTTGAACAAGCTGCCGCTGTCGAAAGCGTGTTCGCGCAGCATGCGCTGACACCAGCCGTGGATAGTGGACACCGCGGCCTCATCCATCCACTGCGCAGCCAACTCCAGCCGCCGGGCGCAGACCGCCCATTCACCCTCGGGGATTTCATCACGAAGCTGAGCCAGCAAATCATCCGGCTGGCCATCACCGCGAAAAACTGCCGCCGCTTCCACTAAACGAGCACGGATGCGGTCACGTAGCTCGCGGGTGGCTGCATCCGTGAAGGTCACGACCAAAATTTGTGGCGGTAATAGCGACTCGCGGAAGGCGGCCTCACCCCCGTGGCGCAAGATCAAGCGCAGGTAGAGCGCGGAAATCGTGTAGGTTTTGCCGGTACCCGCACTGGCCTCAATCAGGCGACTGCCATGTAGCGGGAAACTGAGGGCCAGGGGACGCTGGGACTGACTCATGCCAGATCCTCCTTGATGGTGGCCGGGTTGCTCTCAAGCAGCGGCTGATAGAGACGCTCACTCCATTTGGGGAACTGGCCATCGGCAGTCAGTCTGGTGTAATCGGGGAATTGCCGCGCCAGACTGGCACTACTTGCCGCCTCACCGGTGAAGTTGTAACCGCCCTCATAGGCGGTTCGAGCCTTGTCATCGCTCTGCTCCTGCAACCAGGCCATAGAGGTCTTGAGCGCCACAGGTAGGGGCGCCTGCATGCCGGCGCTCCAGCCCTGCAACCAGTTCACAAGAATCCGCGACGCGTGCTCAGACGGTAACGGGGCAAAAGTCAGTGCCTGATCTTCGCCCACCAGCAACGTGGTGATTGGCACACCACAAGCAGCTGCCACTACATGCAACACAAAAGGCCGCAACAGGCGGTGCCACTTCCAGATTCCTTTCTTAGCCAGCGCGCCAGGCGACAGCTCCAGGCGTGCCAGACTGCCATCAGCTTTTTGCCGCAGGCCACCAAGCCACCCCTCCAGTTGCACGTCGGCAGCGCAAAAACTCAACTGGCGTGGCGACTCCACGGGCACGGACCACAGCTGGCAAAGACTCTCGTAGCGTTGAAGCTGGGCAGGCAAAGGCTCCAGCAACGTAGCGCGGTAGTGCTCACCGAAGCCTGCCAGCGGTAACACGCCACTGCGCTGCAAGCGGTCAGCAGCACCAAACAGTGCGGTTTGCGCATCTCCATCCCGAGCCAGGGCGGACTTGAGCAGGTTGTCCTGCAACTGGTAGCGCTCCAACCCATCAAGGGTGAATGGCTCGCTGTCCAGCCTGGCTTGCACTTCCTCGTCCAAGTGCACCTTGAGGCGGAGAGTGAAAAAACACTTAACTGGATCGCGCAGAAAACTTTGCAATAGCTCAGGGCTCAGCAGCAGTCCCTCCTCCCAGGCTGGCAGACTTTCACCAGAACCGCCGGCAGAGGGCTGACCATGCAGTGCAGCCCACTCATGGGCATAACTGAAAAGCTCAGTCCCGGCGTCGAAGTAGCGGCGACTGAAAGGTTGAAGCGGGTGCTCGGTAGTCAGAGCGTGCAGCAGCTTTCCGCCACCAGCCAGAGTCCAGGCGTTAGCGAGGTGGTCGCGCAACTGGCCAACTAGTACTGATGGTGGCCTCTCGCTGTTGTCACGAATACTGCGCCCCACCCAGCTGATGTAGAGCCGGTCTCGCGCAGCCAGTAGCGCCTCCAGCAACAGGTAGCGGTCATCCTCTCGACGAGAGCGATCGCCAGGTCGATAGTCACCGGCCATCAAGTCGAAGTCTAACGGGGCCTGGCTCCGCGGATAATCGCCATCGTTCATTCCCAGTAGGCAGACATGGCGAAATGGAATGGCGCGCATCGGCATCAACGTGCAGAAGTTCACCGAGCCAGCAAGAAAGCGCTGACTGAGACGCCCCTGATCAAGTTCACCAAGCCATGCCTCGCGTACCACAGGCAGGGTCAAAGGCACGTCCAGTCCAGCGGACTCACAGAGCGCCAGCCAACTATCGAGGCCGTCCTGCAACTGGCTGAGCAACACCTCATCACGCTCGCCCTGAGGCAAAAAGAAAGCCTCTAGCAACCCACGCAATCGCTCCCCCCAGAGCATCGGCGTGACGGGAGCACGCAGTTGTTCAAGCTGATATTCAAGGGAGTCCAGAAGGCGCGTAAGCGGACCGATCAACGCCGCATCCAGGCCGCCAATCTCATCGTAAGGCTCGATATCGACATAGGCACCAGAGCGCCCCACTGCGTAGCCCAACAGCATGCGCCGCAGACCAAAACGCCACGTGTTCTGCTCCAAGCCCTGACCAACACCGAGGGCCTCACGTTGATCAGCGTCCAGCCCCCAGCGAACACCAGCCCCCTCTAGCCAACGCCTCAATGTTGGTAGTTCGTCTTCCCGGATACCAAAGCGCGCACGCAGTGCTGGGACATCCAGCAGGTCCAGCACCTCGCTGACACTGAAGCGGCTATCTGGCAGTTGCAGCAGATGCTCCAGGGCGATAACCAGCGGATCCTTACCACGCAACCCTTGATCGGCAAGGGTGAAGGGAATGTAGCGGAGATCATCTCTACCAAACTGCCCGAACACCGCCTGGATGTGAGGCGCGTAGGTATTTACATCCGGCACCATGACGATCACGTCACGCGGACGCAGGGTTGGGTCTGCGCTGAAGCAGGCCAAGAGCTGATCGTGCAGTACCTCCACTTCACGCTGAGCACTGTGAACGACATGAAAGCGCAGCGAGTTATCGCGCTCCAGGTCAACCGGTGGCCAGGTTTCACGAGTCTCCACCAGAGGGCGCAGATCGAGGATGTCGTTTTGCAACTGGCTCAGCAGGCTGCCCTCAGGCGCCGGGTTGAATAGGTCGATGCGTTTGAACTGCTCGCGGTAGTGTTGCGGCTCGTCGTACTGATCCAGCAGGTTGATGTAATCGCGCCCCTGCTTGCCCCAAGCAGCCAGCAACGGCTGGGCATGCTGATGCAAATCAGCCTCGCCCAAAGCCGCCAGGCCAGGTTTACGTTGCTGGCGACGGTACTCATGACGCAGCAGATCTTTGTCTTCAACGATGTCCCCCCAGTGGTGCTGACAGGGATTGTGCACATAGAGCATGACTTGGCTGAAACGCGCTATGGCAGCAAGCGCTTCTAGTACCTGGGCTGGCAACGACGAGATACCAAACACCGTAATACGGCGCGGCAAGCCGGGCGGCGGGGAGCTCAACTCATTCAGTCGCGCTACAAAACGCGGGTGAACCCCGGCGCGACTTTGCGCCAACTGTTCATCCCCAACCTCAGCCAACAGGGCACGCCAAAGTGCCGGCTGCCAGCGCGACTCGTCGCTCAACTCCTGATAGCCACCACGCGACGTGCGTAGACGATCATGCCCCCCTGCCCAGTCCGCCAACCAGTCAGCACGATAAACTTGGTACTGATCAAATAGATCAGCCAGCCGCTCTGCCAGTTGATAACGCTTGCGCAGATCGTTGTCATCGGCCAGGAAGCGGCGCAACGGTGCGAAGGCTTCGCCCGCCAGCAAGCCAGGCAGCAGGCGCATCAGGCGCCAGGTGAGTGGCGCCTTGTCCAAGGGCGACTGCTGCGGAATCGCGTCATTACCCAATACAGTGCGGTACGCCTGCCAAAGAAAGCGTGCTGGCAGACCCACGTCCAATGCCGCAGCAATGCCACAGCCCTCCCGCTCGGCCAACGCCATCTTCAGCCACTGAGCGATACCGTTGCTCTGTACCAGCAGTACCTCGTTCTCAAGCGGGTTTAGTGGATGACTACGCATCCACTCCACCGCAAGAGCTCTCAGCTCCTCGAGACGATTGCCATGGATAACGATTAGACCTGGGGAAAGCTCCTGCATGGGTAAAACTCCTGCGCATGCACCGTGAGGTGCAACAGTGCATGGTAGTTGCGACATTTCGTGTCGCAACCACCAGCCTCATGAACTAGGAAAAGCTTGCTGCAATAGGGACGGGAGTAATTCGCCGGCCCGGCCGATCAGGGAGAACTCATTTGGAGCACTCACCTCAACGGGTTGGAGGTTTACATGGATAACAGCAGCCCCTCTCTCCAAAGCCACTTCCGGGATACGGGCCGCCGGCATCACAACACCTGATGTACCAATGGAAAGCAGGCAGTCGCAATGGCGGGCAGCAGCCAAAGCCGAGCGCATTGAGCGCTCAGGTAGAGGCTCTCCAAACCAGACAACACCTGGCCTTACTCTGCCGTTGCATCGCTCGCAACGTGGTGGCTCACAGCGCTCAGTACCAGGTTGAACCGTCAGCTCAGTGACTACACCTGCGTAAGACCGGCCACAGGCAAAGCAACGAGGCTCATGAAGACTGCCATGCAGATGAATAATCTCAGTGCTGCCAGCCCGCTCATGCAGATCGTCGACATTCTGGGTAATCACTGTCAGCTTCGGCACCCGCTTGGCCAACTCGGCAATCGCAATGTGGGCTGGATTGGGGCGCGCACTTAGCACCTGCAATCGCCGCCACTCATACCACCCCCAAACCAAAGCAGGGTCACGTCGAAATGCAGCTGGCGTAGCCAGCTCCCCAGGTTCAAAACGCTCCCACAAACCTGTCTGCGCTTCGCGAAAAGTTTGGATACCACTTTCCGCAGAAACACCCGCCCCCGTAAAAATCAACAAATGACGGGAGCACTGAACCATTTTGATAATCTGATCTGGAATCAGTCCGCCCACTTTATCTATCCCACCACAGCAGGTATCGGTGACGACGGCACATCACGCTCGATATTGAAGCCGATCATGAAGAGAGCCTTTTCGACGTCGCCAATAGAGGTGATATCCCCGCGAAGAGCGCTCATCTGCTTAAGAATTTCGCCACTCTTACGAACCAGAGTCCCCCAAACCTCGTCCTGATGAGTTGTTTTTGTGCTGGGCAGATACAACGAGGAAAACTGATAACCCCTGCACGATGGATCACGCTTAACCTCACTACGGCCCGCTCCCCAGCGAAATGCCAGATCATTTGGCACACTCCCGATGCCAGTCATTTCGAGCCAGTATCGAGCCAAGAGGCCTAGCGCAGCGCCTACCCGCCCGTCATAGATAATGATGTTGTCGGGGTCCGCAGCGGCATAGACTTTCGTCATCGCCGCATTCATCAGAAGCCTTTTTCCATCGAACGGCGCAAGGCTGAGTGCAGATCCTGGCTGCAGAAGATGGACCGCCTCCTTGATTGACTGACAGAGCGTCCGTTGTGCGTACTGAAACTCCAACCAAACTCGCGACTTGTCAGTTGGCTTCTGCGCAACCCCGCCCCAGGTGAAAATGTCCAAACATGCCTGACGGGCCGCGTCTTCATCGCTCGTAGACAGTGCCTGCCGTAGACGTCCTGCGATGCATGCAAAAGAGTCCGGCGGTAGGCTGTCAGGCCAGGAGTAGTGATGCGCAGCCTCCGCCAAAGACCGGCACCACCAGTGCTGAATTGGTGACGCAACGCGTGCTCGCCAAGGCTTCCAATGCCTGGAGCGAGTAATGCGGTAGCAATGAAGCATCCTGCCTTTCCCCACTTCCAGGACACATCCATCTTGATCCACAGGCTGTTCTTTTTTGTCCCACAACCCCGCCAAATAGTGGGCGAAGCCAAGTTGATTTGCTGATAGACCTGTGGACTTCATTCCTTCCCCCAACCATTTCCATTCCAGAAAATACAGGACCAGAACTCTGGCCTCGATATAGCCGTATAACCAGCATGCGCTGGCATCCTACTATCGATTACTGGCCAATTGGCATTGCCCATCCAGCGCTAGCATCTCCTCCGCCAACCTACTCCCTTGGCTGATCGCCATATCTCGCCAGAAACAGTACAGCCGGCCATCCCGGTCAGGTGGGGAGTCGAAGGTAGAGCGGTAAAAATCAGCCAACCGCTCACTCGCAAGCACCTCGCCACTCATGGCAGCCCACTGCAGCCAATAGAGGCCTATGGCTTGGTTGTATTCAGAGGACGACTCGTCCAAAGCCAACCGGCCGTGAAGAAAACACGCCATCGTGTCTTGCTCATCCGCGCCTCGCTTATACCAAGCGATGGCTTTCGCATGATCAATGCACACACCTTCATCCCCGCGCTCATACAAGCCACCTAGAGCCTGCGCAGCACAGGGAATACCAGACTCAAAAGCCTGCTCGTAATAATCGATGGCCAAGAGCGGGTTAGCTCTCACACCTTTGCCATAGAAGGCCTGATCCGCAAGATTGAAAAGCGCCTCTGAAGAACCCAACACCGCTGCAATTTTGAAGAGGCGCCTGGCCAGGAGCGGTTCAGGCTTTAACCGGGAGCCGTTGAGCCAAAGCCAACCCAAGTCGTTTAGCGCATCAGCATCACCCTGCAGTGCCTCTGCTCGCAGCTGCTCATACTGTCGACGAAGCCGGATCGGATCGCTCAACCGCAGAAGCGGATTGGCAGCCTTGATTTCGTGGTAGGTGAACAAACGACTCTGTTCGGCTAGCTCAGCTGTCCGTAACGCTGGCATACCGATACCGGCATATAGGCGTTGCACCTCTCCAGGCTCGGTGATTTCAACCTTGTCACTTGGTGCAAGAAGGCTATCCATCAGATTGAACACATCGGCAGATTTGCTCATGCTGCTGTCTCGTGACTGACCATGTCAGCTCATTTTCAACAGCTTTACGACAGTTCATGTCGCATACGAACAGGGACGACCTCATGGAGCAGCTTTATCGCCAGGACTTGATACTTGGCCTCCTCCCCAACAAGGAAAACGCTCTCAACAGCTCCGCCATTCACGAGCGCGTGACCAACCAAGGCATTGATGTCGACAAGCGCACCATCCTGCGAGACTTGAGTGACCTCGAACTGAACTATCCCCATGTGCACAGCCGCCCTAAGGGCAAAGCCAAGCTATGGTGGGCAGAGAAATCGCTTTCACGCTTAAGCATGTTGCCGACCGACGCGATGAATCTCGTCATGATCATGGATCACGCCGCTCGCTTCGGAATGGAGGCGCAGGTACAAAAGCTCACCCCATTGCGGGAGTACGCAACATCCCTACTGAAGGGAAAACGACCAGCCCAGGATTGCTCAGGCAAGATCATCAGCAACACTCGCTTCGTGACCCTGTCACCAAGCACTGTGAACCCTGAAACACTGGAAGTGATACAACAAGCACTCTTGGACGATGCGACCGTTGAAGCCCAGTATTTGAAGCGCGGAGCCAGTGAGCCTCGGCTGCTACATCTCAAACCATTGGGTCTGTCCTATCAGGACTCCAATATCTATCTGTCCTGCATCTTCAAGGGATTGCCACAAGGCAATATTGCCGCCCTTCCCCTGCATCGCTTTCTTTCAGCCCGCACGACCTTTGAAGATCTCCCGGCCCCCAAGGACTACGACATTAACTCTGTCGCTGCCCAGAGAAGCTTGGTGAGCCTGAAAACGGACTTACCTGCCCAGCTGAAGCTCCGTGTGAGCCACACGCTCTACGAGCGCTTACTGGAGAACGCACTCACCGCTGATCAACAGCTGGAAGCCTCTGCTGATGGCTGGTGGTTGATGACTGGCAGCCTGCACCTCAGCCAAGGGCTGGATCTGTGGTTGCTGAGTCAGGGTGAGCATCTGGAAGTACTTGAGCCTACGGAGTTACGTGAGCAAATCGCAACAACGGCAAGACGCATGGCAATGCTCTACGAGAACGAATAGCCCTTGCGACACAGAGTGTCGCAAGCACCCTTCATCCTGTCTCCTGCCATTTGAACAAGGAGATCTGACGATGAAAACCTACTCTGCCTTCCTGCAACGTGTTGTCCCCAATGCCGGGCCTCGCGCCAACTTCACGCTCACCGTCCTGGCCGTCAGTTCGGAAATGGCCCGGGTCACAGCTGAAGCCCAGTACCCTGGATACAGGTGTATTAATGCACCGGTTCAGGTGCGCTGATCATGACCAGCTCCCGCCGTCTATTTCATCGAAAAAAGGGCTGGCGACCGCGCGACTATCTCTACCATCTGCTGGGGCTAGGGGAAGACGTCGAAAGCGCACGCAAAAGCATGGAGCACCAATTCACTGACTGCCAAGAGATAAGGACGAGCAATTTCGAAGTAGCTCTGATTGCGGCAACGGAAGCCGAGGCCAAACAGCTGGTGAGCTGCATTCTTCAACACTGCAGCACTGCTCTCCCAATAGATGGACGACGCTGCGGGCAGCTCAACTTTACTGCTCTTGGCCAGGACCAGACTTGGCCTGACAAGCGCTTTGATGAACTCCATTGGCTGTCTACCTCATCAGATAGCGAAGTGCCTTGGGAACAGCTGTCTGGCTTGGCAGACATTGTTCATGTCCATCATTTCTCGAAAGCCGCACCGCTTACCGCTCCACAAGCCTGCAACTATCAGTGGCGAAGCCAACAAGAGCTGACAGACTTCTGGGCAAGCCTGTACTTGGCTCGTGAAATCCGTGGTATTCCCGGACTAAAATGGGACAGCTTTGCCCCATGGCCCCCTGGCTCGACCGTTGGCCAAACAGCTGCAGGCTGGGGTTCTACCCCCACTGCCGCTGTCGCTTCTTTACTAGCCAGCACGCCACTGGCGACGCTCGACTCTGCGCCGGATGCCTTGCTCGTGATCGAAGCCAATTACGGCTTCACGTGGGGCGACTATGCCTACGTAATGGAACAAGTTGCCAAGGCCATAGGGCGGGAGGTTAGCTCTACTGGCTGGATGGCCACCAACTACTCAGGCTACGGCCTGAAGCTTCTAGTATTCAGCCCATCGTAAAGCGCCCCCAATAGGCGCGACACGTTCTGTCGCACCTATGCGACATGCTTCCTTCACCGCAGTGAAGGGAGTACCCCATGGATCGCCTCATTAAAGAAAACCTAGAAGCCATATTGCAGGACATTGCAGGCAGTAAAAGGCTGGGCAGGCGACTGATCAATTTGGCGGGCTTTCTTGGCACAACAGAGCCACCACCGCATATCCAGGAGCAACTCAGCCGCCTGTCACGATTGGTGGTGCTGCAAGACGCATTCGATGCCCTACTGGAGCCTGTAACCCTCCTGTCTCGAGCCGGGCTCTCCCGCATGCTCGATGCTCAAGCACTTCAAGCAATGACCGCCAGCCTGGAGGCGGCGCGGCAAAATATCGCTGAGCTGGGAGACGTGAACTATCCAGAACTCATCTCATGGCTGGTGAGTGAGGCTCAAGCGCGCAAGATCGTGCGCATGAAATCGCCGGAGAAAGAGTCCTGACCATGTCTGACCTGAGCGGCTTTATTCCTCCACTACCACTTCGTATACGCGTGATGGATTTCCACGCACGCTGCGAGTCCATGCATACCCGACTGGAGTGGGAGGAGCGCCGCACCTTGCTCGGGGCGAGCGACATTTCCTTCGTTATTAACGCCCCATTGGAATACTTGGCAGATGAGGATGGTGCAGACAGTGTGATCTTCATTGATCAGACACTCCGCTCACGAGACCTGGGGCGAAGGGGCTACCAGGTCGCCCCCACCCTGCACATTGCCTCGACAGGATTCACTCTGTGGGCGGAGCAGATTGTTCGCTACATACGCCACGCCGCCTTCGGCGGAGATTGGCCCGGACGTGACTATGCCGACTTCCGAAGTTTTTTGAGCTGCAGCACCAGCCGACAGCTTCGCTGCGAGCTGGTCGATATTGATTACTCAAACCCATTGCCACTGCAGCAACTGCCAAGCCAAGGCTTCCGTACGCTCTATCTGCTGCTGATCAACAACGAGTGGCCAAACTTGGGCGAAACAAGCGAGCTCACAGAAGCTATTGAGGAGTTCAGCCCAAATCTAGAGGTCATGGTTCTCAGTACCGTGATACTGCCCGACGAGCCAGCCAAGGCCCTGTTATTCGGAGAGATTGAACGATTTCCTGGCCGGGTATAGATGCTGAGCGTGCCTGCATCGAATAGAGTCGATGCCCATGCCGATTACTCGAGTAGCATGACGCTTGCCTGGGCAGTCAGCTTTCCTCCATTCTCACTCAATCACTACTATCGGGAATGCTTGGGTGCCTAGTAATACCTCTCGCCGCACACTGGCTCGTCAGTGGGAGCTCCTCCGCCTGCTTCCAAACAAGGCCCCCGGGCTGACCGCAACGGAACTGCACACGCGTTTACAAGATGCTGGGCATGACTCCAGTAAACGTACTATCGAACGCGACCTGCTAGAGCTCTCTCAGCTCTTCCCTCTTCAATGCAACGACAAGGGGATGCCCTATGGGTGGCATTGGATGCCAGGTTGTGCGAGCGAGCTGCCTGGCCTTTCCCTGGGCGAAGCTCTGACACTTAGGTTGGTTGAAGATAGCCTGCATGCGCTGATTCCCAACCACATGTTGAAGGCCCTCGAACCCCGTTTTCGACAAGCCCATCAGAAGCTGCACTCCCTGAGCGACGAGGTACCGGCAGCACGATGGATTCGTAAAGTGGCCAGCGTGCATCCAGATCTCTCGCTCTTACCGCCGACAGTCGATGAAGGCATCCTCGAGACGATTCAAGAAGCATTGCTTTATGAGAAGCAACTGAGCTGTGTGTATTACGCCGCGCACAAGGATCAGGTACATCACTTCACCCTTAATCCACTGGCTCTGGTGCAACGCGGACAAGTGACCTATCTGCTAGCCACCGTGGAGCCATTCGAGGACGTCCGCCAGTTTGCCCTGCATAGATTCAGCTCTGCACAGGTGCTGGATATCGTGGCTACTGAGCCGGCCGAATTCAATCTGAGGAGCTACCTAGAAAGTGGCGCCATGCAATTTGGCACTGCGTCTCAGACCAGGATCGTTGCTTGGATCAACGATGGGCTTGCTAGGCTGCTCAGGGAGACGCCTCTATCAGACGATATGACCCTAACAGATGAAGCCGATGGGTCAGTGTTAGTGGCTACAGTTACGGATAGCTGGGAGCTACGCTGGTGGATCTTGTCGCACGCGGGATCAATACAAATCCGAGAGCCCAAAAAACTTGCCGCTGAGATAACACATCGTCTTAGTCTGGCGCTTGCTATGCAAGGTCAATACTAAGCTGACCTTCCTCGCGAAGACCTAGCTACAACTGAGCCAAGTACTGGTGACTGATCTCTGGCGAGCTATGGACATGGCTCACTCATGATCGTCACCACCACGAATGATGTGCTCCAACCGGTCAGCCTCGGCAGCAACCAGTAAAGCTATGCAACCCAGCTCCTCTCGGTTCAGCCACTGCAGCGGATGGCAGGCTCGCACAGCGAGCTCACCCTGTTTGTTGACGTGAAAGTCCACCAAGTCGAAACCAGCGTTACGTCTGAGGGTATAACGCACCAGTGCCGAATCGAGCAGATTATCGCCTCCTCTTGCAAGCTCTTCGGTTGCGGCGGCATCCAGTACCCGCGAACTGAGTTGCACATGGCCCTGACGAGCCTTTACCCGCACACGCTGGCTGCGCCCCAAGTGCTCAAACTTGTAGCACAACATCTGGCTGCTGCTGCGTAGAACTTGTATGCCATCCGGGCAAGGCAGATTGTCCAGCATGCTTTCCAGCAGACTTAGCGATTCGGCCAAAGGCTTGCCTACCGACTCCCCCCTAGTTCGGCCAAGCAAGCTGAGCAACTCTTCATGCTGCAGGATGTGCTGACTGCCAGCATAGATTTCACTATTAGCGCGTAGCATCCAGCCTTGGTCGCGACTGTAGTGCAACTGCAATCGGCGCAACGGATCGGCCTGCAGTTCCTGCATGCGCTCGATTCGCTTGCTGGCCCACCCCCTGCCACTGTCGACCAGCCAGCCGGGGGCATTTTCATGTTCACAGCTGGCAGATAGCAGCAGCTCCGGCAAACCGGCGATCGTACGCAACTCCAGCTCGACATTACCTGTTCGCCAGTGCAGAGGACGCTCCTCCGGTGGGGCACCCAGCAAGGCCGTCAGTTTCTGACGTATGTGCTGGAGCCGCCGCTGCAGGGCCGTCTGATGGTTCTCGATCTGTGCAAGCTGGCTTCTGCCTTTTAGATCATCAGGCTGTACTGGGAACAAGCTACTTAGACGCTCGCGCAGTGGCGGCTGCACCGGGGAGGTATCGGTTAGCTGCTGTGTAATTTGCAGCTCCCGCTCGCTCGCCCCAGCAGTCTGGATGCGGCCAAGGGAGAGCATGAAGTCGTTCAAGCTGCGTGCAGACTCCCGTACCTGCAGGAACTCCAGGCTCTGACGAATATGCGGATAGCGCACCTTGATAAAGTGGCGGGCGCTATCGCGCTGGTTAGCCAGCATGCGTCGGTGCGACAGCGAGGCCACACGATCGACCCTTCCTACCTTCTGCTCTAGAGCAATCGGACTACGCGGAATGCCGTAATGCATAACGCTGTCACAAAAGGTATGCAGATCCTCGCCTTCCTGAAAAACATCTGTGGAAACCAGGATACGAGGATAACCGGGCATACGAAAACGCCGGGCCAGTGGGCTTCGCTCAGTACGATTCTCACCACTAGCACCAGCAATTGGCTGCAGTGGACTGATCTGATTACTGAGGTAGCGGGTCAGCTCGGTACTGGACTTTTGCCAGGCCGCCGGGAAGTTGAGCTTGACCAGTAGATCCAGGTTGCAAGCGATGTCATGCAAAATTTGCCAGGAGCAGAATTGCCCCTGCTGCTCGGCTTGCCGGGCAAGCAGATCGCTGAACGCAACCCTTAGCGCCTCGTCGGCATTGCCCTCATCGCGCCGCACGCCACGCAGGCTGTATAGATCGACAAATGGATGATCCAGACGACAAACCAGCGCAATGAGTTCCATATGGATTAGTTGACGTTTGAGCTCGTGCTGGGCTTGCTTTACGTCGCCACTCAGAAGCTCAAAAGTCTGCACACTCCACTCCGGCGCCAGCGTCTGCAGCTTGGGTTGCTGGCGCAGGTCATCCCAGAGAGTGAGCCGATCGAGGTCATTCTGCAGACTGCTTAGGTCATTCAGTTCAATGCCTGGAGGATCAGTGATGGACCAGTCTGGGTAGGCATAGCGCAGGATGCGACTTGCCACCAAAGACGCAGCGGTCCCTGTGCATACACTTGCCACGGTCTGCAGCCAAGCATACTGAGCCACCCGGAAGCGACGCTGGGCCGACGGCTTATCATTCGAATTGACGACCCAGCACGACCAGTCGACCACCAGGTTACGCGGCATACCGGGCAAACGACTCCAGCCAGCTTCAAATAAACAACTGGTACGACCCAGCATATTGCGGAACGAGCTGGGCAGCGTACCCAGCGCCGGTGGCTGCTGCTCGTTCAGCTCGGCATTGCGACCACGGTAGAACCAAGTAAAGAAGTTGTCGGAACGAGCCGAAGGCTCTCCATTTTCATCAGCCTCTTCCGAGGTCACTTCGCCTGAGCGTTCGCAGTACTGCGTGCGATAACGCTCGAACCAGGCCATAACCGCCATATCTTGTGCCACTTGGTGGGCTAACCAGTCATCGTAGGCCTCGTCCAGCTTTCCCTTCAGCTCGCTCACGCTACTTACCCGGCGCACGAACACGAGCTGCTTACTTCCCTCTACGAAGGCGAGGCGCGACAGCTGAGTACTGACCCAATTCATCTTCGGATGCGGTGGAAGACGGTTATCAAAAGTATCCTTCCAGGAACGAACCAGTTGCTCGACCACGTTCCGATCACGGGCATCGGGCTGGTTGCTGTCGCTGATGGCCACTTCTTGTAGATCACCATCGAATTGAACCTGGCCAGGCAGGTAGCTCTCGAAAGAGGCCAACATACCCAGCTCGAAACGGCCTGCGAAGTTCTGCTGCAGGTGCTGACTGACCCGCTTCTGAACCAGCGCACTGAACAATTGTTCAGAGATCCCCATCTTCACTTCAGCTTCGTCGCCGGTGCGCAGCTCGTCGCGGTACATGTTGCGGGTATGCGGCACGTTGTCCAGCTGAAGTTCATTCAGCCTGCGCACCATCAGCCGATGCAGCGCTTGCTGCATCTCAGTGCTGTGCAGTTCGGCTCTTTCCGGCAAAGCTGCCGCTTGCTCCATACCGAAAAGCGCCAGCTGGTTGCGCAAATGAGATAGGTCACGGTCGTAGGGCGTGGCGGACAGCAGCAACAGGCGCCTGATCCGGGAAGCCTCGCCCGCCTGCCCCAGCAGCGCAGTAGCGAGCATGCGGTTGCGTGCACTGCTGCCACGGGACTTGCGCAGGTTGTGCGCCTCATCGACCAGCACCAGATCGAAATGCGGCAGTACGCGGTAGATGGCTGCTGCCCAGCAATGCTTGACCGATTCCTTCAGGGCCTCCACGCCGCTGTCATCCCGGCAGCGCTTGAGTTGCTGGCGCACGCCGAGGATCTGCTCCTCGTTGCGAGCCTGCGGCAGCAGGGCCACCAGACGATCAAGGCTGGCTTCCAATTCAGCGACAGTGGCGCCAAGACCGAAGCTGAAAGCCGAAGTGCAAATGAAGTAATCACGCGCGGTACTGCTGGCTAGCGCATGCACAAGATCTGCTAGATTGTCGCATGTAATCTGAGGTGCGGCCGGTCCGGCCAGGCTGCCGATGCCCCGAACGATGATGTCGTCGTTAAGGTAGTTATGCTCAATGAAACTGTGGAAATCCTTCATCCACTTGTCGCGCACGTTGACCGATGGCAGCAGGTACAGCACGCGCAGATCCGGATTGAAGCGACGCATGAGCGCGACCACTCCCAGCGCGACATAGGTCTTGCCCATTCCAACCTCGTCGGCCAGATAGGCAACCCGATGCTGTGCCAGCTTATTGTGCAGAGCCAGCGTGCCCTCTAGTTGCTGCTCGCCCAGCCCGCGCAGCTCGTCCCGTCCAGCAGAGAAATCGATCAGCCTTTTGGCCGTTTGCAAATCAATGGCTTGCATCGCCGTCCTCCACGCATGGGCTGGCTTGAGCACCTAGCCCCGCGAGGAACTGGCGGCGGTACCAGTCGATGAAACGTCTGGCGTCCATGCCCTCGTCCTGTAAGCAGGGGGTGAGCTCGTTGCGCTCAAGCGTGGCCAAGCTGCGTTGCACCTCTGACAACAACCCAGGAGCGGCCTGTTCAGCATGACGCAGCAGCAATTCCTCAATTCCCAGCAGGGTCAGATAGCGCACAATCAGACCGGGAATAGTCGCCCCCTGCTGCGGTTGCACCGCAGCCAGCAGACCTGCCAGCGAGTCGGGCTGGGCCCCGCGCAGGAAGTAGTCCAAGGTGCGTTTATCGCCGCCCTGCGAAGCCCTCTCCAATCGCTGGCCGAGCGCCCAAAATGCGCCATTGACCTCGGAAAACTCGGAAAAGAAGCTGGCCACGCCCTGGAGATCACCGGTCTGAATGAGATATTGGTCCGGATTCTCAAAGTTCTGACGCAGCGCAGCTTCCAGCATTGCACTCATGCTGGACATGCGCGCCTCATGCCCCATGGCATGTAGCAAACGCAACAGGCCCGCCAGATCCATGCCCGGCATGTCGAGTGGGCGGCCATACAGATTACGCTGGCTGACCAGTAGCACACCGCTGGCGACAGGCTGTTCGCCTGGAGGTTGTATGGAGGGCTGCCAGCGGGCATGTACCAAGCTGGAGCGGGCAAACAGCTGTCGACCCTCTGTAAAGCTGACCTTCAGCGGTGTCGCTGCCTGCAGCTCGTGCTCGCCCATACAGTCAGAGTTGGCATCGAGCAAGGAAAGACACCCAGTCTCAGGCGACAGCAGTAACAGACAAGCCTCCTGCCAGTCGAAGATCAGGTGTAGCAGCGGCATGACTGCAGCGTCAGGATCCAGCAGACTATCCGCCTCGACAGGGCAGTCGAAAACCTGCGGTACACTGCCACTTTCCAACGGTTGCAGCAGAGCTGGACACGGGCCATGCAGCAGGAAACCCGCCTCGACATTGCGACTAAACGCCTGTTGACTAAGGTTGACCGAGCCGATGAAGTACCAGCCATCTCGCCCCGTACAGTGGTAGATCTTGGCGTGCAGCCGACGATATCCATCAGCGCCCATCAACTGCCGACGTATCTCCGGCAGCCACTCAGCCCACTCCACCCGTTCGTCCAGCGCACCATAGACATCCTTGCGGATGAGCGCCCGGCCGGCCTCATCCTTGGGCAGAAATAGCTGAACTTTCTTGAATGCTTCGAGCAAGCTCGCTACCACCCGATTGTCACCATCCTCGGCAAAGAACGGGCTAACGATTTCCAGTGTTCCCCGTGCTTCGGCCTGCGCCAGAAACTGCGGGAACGACTGAATATGCTGGCCATTGGCGGAGAAAGAAAAATAGAAACTACAGTTTGAATCGGCCTCGGTTTCCGGCAACGCCTCAAGCGCGTCCAGCAAGCGCTGCAGTGCCTGTACTGGCATGGCTGGCCGGACATTACGGTAGAACCTCAGCGCCTGGTGCAGCGGGCGACGAATATTGGCCGGGGCATACTGTGCATCCAGCTCAACCCAGTGGCCTACTTCGAGGTTCTCCCACCAGCCGGCTCGGGTCAGGTTAAAGGAGCCGGCACACAGCAGGATGCTGTAGTCGGGCGGTGCATCCGACTTTCCATCCTCAGCAGGGTTTTCCAGCAGTAGCACGCTTAGCTTGGCATGCTGACAGGCTGGCAGCAGACTAACGGGCAGGTAGTCCACTTCCAGCCGGGGCGCGGCCTGCGACTCGAAGATGTCACGGTCGTAGGCCACGGCCCAGTAAGTGGCCGGTTGTTCGGGCTCCTGCATCTTCAGCTGCAGCTGGCCGTAGCGCAGTTCGTCGCTAGGGGACCAGACATCATTGCCCAGCATCAGGGGCAAAACTTCAAGCTCGAAAAACTCTGGCTCGAAACTGAAGGTGGAGAAAAAGCCAGCGCACACTCTCCGGCCAGCCAATTGCTGCACGAAGGCTTCACTAATGGTCAGCTGCTCCATCAGACGGCCTCCGCCGCGATGGCCAGAAAGGAACCGATGAAGTAAGTGTTGTGCCAGCCGAGGCTGGCCTCATCTAACTGTTCAGGCAGCAAGGCGCAGCCATTACGCACTCGCACCTTCAGGCGCCGCCCCTCCCACTCCAGCCAAGGTGCACCTTTGCGGCCTGCCATGATGCTGCGGTTGTGCTCGAGCAGGGTATTGATGACCTGCAGACTGTCACCGGCAATCGCATACTTGTGTAGCTTCTGCAGGAAGTCGCGGTGCGGCAATGCGCTCAATTGCATCCAGTGATCGCGCAGCCCGAGGTTCTCCAGCCGCGGGGGCAGCACCTCTACCAGCTTGCTGGCTTCGCAGTTCTGCTGGCCCTGCAGCCAGCCGAAAATGGTCGCGGCCAGCACTAGCAACGGCTCGATGCTCTGGATCGCCAGCACGACTCGCCTGAGTTCGTCACTGATACCGGCACGCTGCTGCAACCAGCCACAGAAGCCCGAAACCTCCCACTCGGACGCTTCCGCCAGATAGATGTGTGCCAGCAAGAACAGCTCACGCTGCAACGGGCTGGCAAGTCGGCCATCCAGCAGCAGGTTGACCAAGCGCTGGCGCAGCGACTGCTGGCCGAGCAGCGCGGCAAAAGCGGGAGCATGGCTCTCGATCTCAACTCGGCTGACTTTTCTGCGCTGACAGATTCTGACCAGTGCCGTCCATTCTGTCTTGCCCAGGCCAGCGACCAGGCTATCAATGAACTCCTGACCCGCAGCAGTGGGCTTGCGCTGACCTGGCTCCAACAGATCCGCCAACTGTAAAGCCGTGCTATAGAGTCCCCAGAGGCCGTAACTGAGCTGGTTGCTGAGAATCTCGGATTGACTGCCCCGGCCGAGGGGTAGCACCTTCAGTTCCGACTTGCCGAGGTTATTGCGCGCACGGGTGATGCCCAGCAGGCTGTCCCGGCCGGACTGGCAGCGCAGATACGCTGCAAGCTGTTCGAAGCGCAGGAAATGCTCCTGCATCTCCCACGAGTTATCCGAGCACTCACTAGCATAGCGACAGCACAACAAGGCCACGATGAAGTTGTCGAGATTGCTGGTGACAGTAGTCAGGTTACCGACCAGCTTGCGGCCGATGGAGCTCCAGATGGCCTCAGCCCCGAGTGGATCTCGCGTACCCTTCGGACGCGATCGCTCATCGAACAGCGACAGTACAGTCAGCATTGAACTTCAAAATCCTTTTTTGGCGACGGGGCAATGGTAAGGCGGCAACTGGTAGTTGGCTGGCTGTAACTCAAGCGGCACGGAGTGTATCGCCATGCTGCGACGAAATGCGACGTTCTACATGCAACCCGGCACGGACTTGGATCGGCAGCGGAACACTACCCATCCGAGCTCAAAACGTTGCAAACCTAGGGCTGTTGAGTGGGCGGCAGGGAAAGCTACCCTCGCTTACCATGTCACCCTCATTTCTTGCCCACCACATGGTGAACCGGTACCATTTACCACACGTCATGCGCATCTTTTCGAAGACTGCGCCCCTCTTGAGCGCGCTGTGGCGCTCTTTTTATTTCCGCCTTGGGCGCATCGGCTAATTCAATGAATTACAAGGAATCTATCCCGGTCATCGACCTCTTTGCGGGGCCGGGTGGACTCGGAGAGGGATTCTCCTCCATCGGTGGGAATGAAACGGGAACACGCAAGTTCAAGCTTCGTGTCTCGATCGAGAAAGACCCCATTGCTCACGCGACCCTTTCTCTTCGCGCATTGTTCCGTGCATTCCCCAAAGGCAAGGTGCCCGAGGCCTACTACCAATACATCCGGGGCGAGTTAACCCGTGAAGAGCTTTTCAATCATCCGGATGTCCCGGCGGAGGCTGTGGAGGCCTCGAAAGAGGCGAAGCTCGCAGAGCTTGGTAAAGTCTCCCCTGATGAAGTCGACCACTGGATTAGAGAAGCCCTGAATGGTGCCAATGAATGGGTTCTCATTGGCGGCCCACCGTGTCAGGCATACTCTGTAGCCGGCCGCGCCCGTCGGACTCGCGAGAGCCAGGAAGAATTTGAGAGCGACGAGAAGCACTTTCTCTACAAGGAATATCTACGGATTATTCGTGAATTCCAGCCTACGATCTTCGTCATGGAGAACGTAAAAGGCATCTTGTCCTCCAAGCACAGTGGATCACACATCTTCCAACAAATACTCGAGGACCTCTCGACTCCTGCTGACGATCTTACGTATCGCATCCGCTCCTTTGTCGTACCTGATGATGTGGAAAAACTGGAGCCACACGACTTCATCATCCAAGCAGAACGCTACGGCCTTCCGCAGGCACGGCACAGAGTTATCCTGTTCGGTATTCGCGCTGATGTCGCCTCGACTTGTCCCGCGCTGTTGGAGCGCCCGCAAAACCTAGTACTGGAACCCAGCAAAACAGCCTTTACCGTTGGGCAGGCCTTATCAGGGCTTCCCCCACTACGTAGCAAGATCTCAAGGGGGAAGGATTCCCTTGAAGCCTGGCTTGCAGCCTTGGGTGAGGCCAACTCTATCCTTTTGCGCCCTTACGTAGCCGGCCGAGGTGACCTATTAGATACCATGCGGGATGCAGCTGCCGACGCACAGCGACTGGATTCTAATGGCAGTGGATTCATACCTTGGAGCGAAACTCCAAAGATGAGTGCCAAACAGCGCGAGTGGTTCCTCGACCCTAGACTGAAAGGAGTTCTGCAGCATGAGGCAAGGAGCCATATGCGCTCTGACCTTCACAGGTATATTTTTGCAGCAAGCTTCGCAAAGCTCTATGGAACCTCACCCAAAATACACCAATTCCCCGAGCAGCTCCTGCCAGCGCATGAGAACGTCTCATCCGATTCAGTCCCCTTTAGCGACCGTTTCAGGGTTCAAATGGCGGATGGCCCATCAACGACTGTTGTCGCTCACATAGCCAAAGATGGTCATTACTACATACACCCCGACCCGAGTCAGTGCCGGAGCTTGACTGTTCGCGAAGCTGCACGACTGCAGACCTTCCCTGACAATTACTTCTTCGAAGGCAACAGAACACAGCAGTACACGCAGATCGGAAACGCTGTGCCACCACTTCTCGCTCGGAAAATTGCAGCTATCGTTGCCGCGGTCATAGACTCTTATCGGGCAGGGAAAACTCGCCAAATATCGCCGGGCATTTGATCCAAGAGGACAGACTTTCAGGCAATGCTGCCAGTGCCTGAGTGTCTCGGGTCATACACTCCCAGACAACGACAACTCGCCAGCCAGCCTCAGCCAACGCGATCTGCGTTCTGCGATCCCTCTCTACATTAGCCTCAAGCTTTCTTCGCCAGAACTCAGGGCGAGTAGAAGGGATCTTTGCATTGGCACAGCCTTGATGCATGTGCCAAAAGCAACCGTGCACGAACAGTGCGACCCTCCATTTGGGAAAAACCACGTCGGGGACTCCGGGCAAGTCCTTCCTGTGCAACCTGAAACGAAAACCGGCCTTGAAAAGGACACGACGTACAAGCATCTCGGGCTTGGTGTCCTTTCCTCGTATTCCCGACATCATCCGGCTTCGAGTCAGTGTGTTTACTACATCTGTCACAGCCCTCCCCGGCGCGCCTCAGGGACATCGACCGAAGGCGCAGAGAATGGCCGAGAGAACATGGCCTCTCGGCACTCTGGCCGCTTCGCCCATTCGGAGATCATCCTGCCATTTGCGGTGTCATGGAGACGGTCATGGACTTCCCGAGCCCAAATTTCGATCTGCTCAACAAGCTGAGGAGATACGCCTTGTCTACTCCAGATCCGCTCAAGATCAAATGACTCGCCGTAAGTCTTGGAAACCACCGCGACAGTGTAAGCAGCAACGTTGGCGAGAAAGGCCGGCACCAATGGTCGTGCCGCCTTGTGAACTGCTTTGAAGAGTAATGCCTTCGAGACAACAGCCTTAAAATAGGCCACATCCGGAGTGAAAACCTTTCCTTCAGCTTCCCCCTCAGTCATATCGGACATAAACCGATCAAAGCACTTCTGTGCACCAAGGCTGACAACGTCAGCCTGACCATCCCACGCCTTGGAGTACTTCGCCAACTCGGTTTTCGTGATCTTCCTAGAGGTTGGGACTGAGTCCTTCAGCGCGCGCAGCTTGGCAGGGGTAACACCCTCACGCGCAAGAAGAGTGTTGTAACTGCCTGCAGCTCTTTCGTAGAACCATCGCCCTGTACCATCAGGGCAGTAGACAGAAAGAGACAGCCGCTCAATATCAACATGAAACGGCTTGTTGGCCGATAGGTCTGATTGGCGAACAGCATTTTGACTATTGGCATAACGCGAGATATCGGAGACAAGGGCTTCCTCTTTTGTAGGATCCTCCTCCTTCATAACGATGATTTTGGCTGGGACGCGAACCTTGCTCAAATCCGTGTCAGCATATTTCTTCTTGGCGAAGAAAATGGAGGCTGTAGTTTGACCGCCATTCACGATTTGCATACCGCGCAACCAAGCGATACCTGGTGATCCATCCGCGGCACGATCAAGCCGCATCTCATCAGCGACTAATACAATCCCGTTGTTGTAAGCCATGAATCTTTCCGGCGCATTCCGAAGGGTATTCTGAAGCCCCGCATTCACACCCTTCGCTTTTACGCTTAGGAATGAGCGGACATTGGCCTCAAGTAGACGAGGTCCGAACCTCTCGTAGACAAACCGAAGTGCTTCACCCGGGATAGCAGTAAGTGCATAGTCATAGTCTCCTGTTTCACCAGGTACGAAAACGCATGGTAGTGGAGAGCCAGACACCTCATTGAAATCAACAACAAGCTCATCACGTGGCTTACCTTCGGAGCGATGGCGGAACAGCCGCTCAATGTCCATGACCTCAAGCTTCACGGACTTCCCACCAACATCTCGAGCCTTGAAACTCTTCGACTTGGCTATGCCGTCCGTAAGTACGTAGACGCGAACCTGCTCAAGCCCGTCATAAATTTCCCGAATCGTCAGCGCAAGGGAATGGACGTCACTTGAGGGGTCGAGCTTATCGGCGATACGTCCCGCCGCACAGAGTTCCAAAAAGCGGACACACTGGGCCGCCGCTGTCTTGACGTCTTGATCGGGGATCGAATTCAGGCTTTCGAAACCCTCGTAGAGACTGACGAACAGGTCGAGCTGGTCAGCATCTTCAGACATGGCATAGCCACTCAAGCGCAGATTCGCATTGCCAACCTTTCCCTGAAAGTGACAGACAACTGGCTCAAAAGTCATTCCTGCATCAACAAGATGCTGCATCACCACTTCGGAAAAAACGAGTTCGGCAAAGGGGGAGCCGTCACTCATCTGAGCAGCTATCTCGCCCTTGGTCTCAGCGAAAAAATCATCAAGGGTCATCCGTTTACTCCTAGTAGCCTCAGAGCCACATCGAGATCCGAGAGGAAGTCTCCGGCGTGCTCCAGATTGATTTCGTATAGAGCTCGACTGATACCGATGGGAACGGTTCCAGGAGTCAGCCGAGGAAAACCTTCGGACACAGAGAGAACTCTCCTCTCCTTCAGTTCGAACCTACGGGTGTAATGGCTCAAGTGACCCTCGTAGTATCCAGAAACCATGAGCCTTTCTCTGAGGAAAATGGCCGCTCCTGGTTCTCCGTCAAGGCGTCGCTCGATATCCGCGACCATCTCTGGAAGGGTGGCCCCCCCCTCCTCACGCGAGAACCGCATAGCCGCGAGGAAGAGTGGCGACGCCACGGAGTCGTCCAGCTGCTCAAGGGAGCCTATTTTCACCGGGAAGCCAGACGAGGACATCGTCGCCTTGACCTCAATTGCTCCGTCTCCCAACAGGAAGTCTTGGGGGGCGTCGTCGGGCCCCACCCAGCCCTTGAGCACTTCTTCAGCAGGAACTCCTGAATCTAGGAGAGCGATCACGAAGGCAAGCTCGCCCGCCAGGCCTAGCTCTGCCTCGGGGCTGAGAGAGCTCGCGCCACGCGACATGAATTTCTGCCAAGCAACTACTCGTCCGATTAAAACCCGTAACAACTTGGCCTCGGCAACACCAGCAGCGGCGGCCTCGTCCATAGCTCCGGCCACATCGCAAGCCATAGCAGCGAAAAGTTCAACGCTTCCGGCTGTTTGGCGAGTCAGCGCCAGCCTGAGCTCCCTCTCATTTGTTGAATCTACTTTCTCGACCGAAAAACCCTGTCCCTCGGGTAGCTTCTCGGTTCGAGCCAACCTGGCAGTAGGAAAGCAGAACAATATCGCCTCGGCGTTGGCCGGCGAGCGTCGCCCCGCCTGCACTTCGACGGGGCCCGCAGGAGATAGGGAAATTGCCTGCCAACCTGGAATGGAGTCACTGCAGGATAGTGACGACCAAGCCAGCAGGAACTCTTCACTCGGACGGGCCATATTCTTGCATCCAATACAGGAGGTTGACTTCGTACTCCACGCTGATCGGGTTGTCGCTGGAGGGGAAAGCAATGGCGAAGGCCATGATGGGCTTGTTCCACCCGGGAACGATGAGCCGCTCAGGCGTTTTGTCCTTGTAGAAGTAGGGCGTGAGCGGATAAAGCAGAAGCAATCCGCAGTCCACGTCACCTCCGAGCTTTCCACGAGCTTCGCGGATGCCCTTGCCGCTGGGGAAGTTCGGCAGCGAGACCCGACCACGCGCCGGGTCGGGTTTCCAAGACGCGCGGGTGAGAGCCAATGCCTCGCGCCAGGTGCCATCGCCAAGGTCGATACCTTCATCCTTGGGGTCAGTGAGTACACCGATAGCAAAATTCTTGGGATCGATCTTCTCGAGATCAACGGAGTCCTCAGTCTTGCGAATCGAATAGCTCTTCGAAGGGGCGCCGCCGGGGAAGATGTGCGGATCCCCTTCGCCATTGCCGCCGCCGAGCAGCGCAACGCTCCACTTCTTCAATTGACCGGTATCGACCATCTTGGTGATGAACTCTGCCAGCACTGCAGCCTTGGCGCTGGTGGCATTCGGATGGGTCACATACGCACCAAGGAACGCAAGCACCTTGGATACATCAACATCTTTCCATAGGCGGGCACTTGGCCAGGAGTCCGGATCGCCATCGCGGCCATACTTCGGTGAGTCCTCCCATGGCCCCGCAAGCGACTCGATCAGGGCGTCCGTCGCGTCGAGATTCTGCTGCTGAATCTTGGCATCGCGGTGAAACAGGATTGTCTGCGGGCGGGTACCGCTGTAAGTCAGCGAAAGCGTCTGCGCATTGCGCATCTTCAAGGGGGAGGTGACGGTGAGCACCTCATGCGACATCACTTTGAGCCCATACTGCTCCGGCGTCAGCTTGGCCTCAGCCATGAAGTCGAACTCTTCCCGCAACTCCTCTGATGCGTCGGCAATGTGGCCGAACCATTTCACTAGGTCGGGAGACGTGTAGAGGCGGCACAGGTCAAGGTATCCGGGGCGGTAGCCGAACCAGCGGCCCATTTGCATGAGCGTGTCATACATCTTCGTCGTGCGCACAAAGTAGCTAACACACAACCCTTCCAACGTCAGGCCCCGGGCAAGCTTGTCACCACCAACCGCGATCACCTTGAGTGCCGCACCGGGTGTCGCATAGTCGAGCGCGTCCTTGGCCGTTCCATTGATCGAACGGATCTGAATGTCATGCAGCACTTCGGGCAAGACGGCGAGGATGTCGTCCCAGCTCGGCATGGTTGGCGGACACTCCTCGACCGGAGAAAGCATCGCGACTTGGTCACGGACTGGGAGAAAGTCTTCGTCCCAGAGCCTGCGCAAGTGATCTAGCAGCTCCTCGGCGCCGATGCCGCGGCTGATCTTCTGGCGCATGCGACGTACGGCTTCCTCGATCTGCTCTCCCACATGGTTCTGCACATCTACGTAGCGAGTGACGTGAACCAACATTGAGCTGTGCTGATCCCCTTGACCGCGTAGCTCTCGCACCGAGCAGGCCAAGACGAAAGCGTATATTGCCTCGCGCAGAGAAGGCGGAATGCTCTCTTGTCCGTTGAAAGTAGGGACATGCGCTTTATTGTGCTTCGGCGGCATCCACCCCGAGTCCGCCTCAGGATCGTAGTGATCCGCAATATCCCGGGATAGGGGAAGAGCTCCCTTGCGCCCCTCCTTGGTCATCTTGCCGAACATGCGGGCGGGGCCCACATAATTGGAAGGGGCGGCCAGGTTGATAATGAAAGATCTGGGGAAGAGATCCGGGCCTTCCTTGGCCGTCGCGCCCTTGTGATGGATGAAGATATTGGCGAAAGGTGTTGCCGTGTAGCCAACGTAAGCCTTGCGCGTGAAGGCGTGCAAGACTTGGCGAATGAGACTGTTGATGGTCTTGGGCTGATGCTCTTCGTCCGGCGTGCCGTCATCATTGAACATCTGCTCGCCCGTATCGACGGACGCGTTGTCCGCCTCATCGTCGATCATCAGCAATGGAAGCTTCGTCACCAGCTTACGACCATCACTCGCGCTGGTACTGTCAGCCACACGCGTTTGAATCCAGTTCAGCAGGGCCGTAAGGACCGTCTTCTGCTTCTTGACGACGAAAAGCCATGGCCGCTCCTCGGGCGAAATACCGTGAAAGTGTTTGGCAATGGCCTTGCTAAAATCACCGTTCTCCGCGCGTGTTGTTGCAGAATTGGTCTTCAAGTCTTCGCCGAACTCGGCCACGCCAATGGGCATGCCCGGGTCGCGATCGATAGTCGTCTCGTATCCCAGGAAGCTTTCTTCCAGCCGCATCTGGGTCTGCGAGCGCAAATTGTTGTGCATACCCGCAAGCACGATGATGATCTTGTAGCCTGCGTCGGCTGCCTTGCAGATAAGCCCGGAGTAATTGCTGGTCTTACCGGATTGCACATGCCCGACGACAAGTCCCCGGCGATCCCAGTCATCTCCCCGCTGAGGGTCTTCCAGCAGGCCGAGGATGTCGTCGGTGGCCTCATCGAGCCCTTCGACTACCGTGTCGGATAACTTGGACTCCAAGAAGTCCCCGTAGCGCCGCCAGTAGTGCCAATCGCGCTTGCGAGCCGCAGTGAGCCAGTCGATGTGGCCCACGTTGTCTCTGAGTGTGGTCGATTTGCCGATCCAGTGGCTGAAGCGCTGGATTAGAGTGGCAACGGCTTTACCCTGATCTACAGCATGCGCTGAATCGCTTGCGAACATTGCCGTCGCGAGCTGAACCTTCTCGGCAATGAAGGTCGGAGTAATCTTGGATTTGTCCTTCTCGGCCTTCACCAACCGCTGTGCGGTAGCAATAACATTTTCCAGCAGTTCAGCTTGCGCTGCTGCCTCTTCCGCTGAGGTCATTGGCTCTCCCCTAATTTGGCGACCAGCGTTGGGTAATTTTGAAATGGCTCCGTCCTGAGCATCGACTTGCGAGCCTCTTCGATACTCAAGCCTTTACGCTCGATCAAGTCATTGAACAGTACGCTTGCAACCTCGATCACGGCCGCATTGGGCTCACCCTCAAAGCCGGTTCGCGGTGTTTCTTTATTCTCGGCTGTATCGAGCCATATCCGCTGGACAGGCACCGTTTCCTCGACGACCCGCAGCATTGCCCGGACAAGGTCAGCTTTGCCGCCAACCGACTCGATTACCGCAGCCACTGCCGGATGCCCCTCGTCAATGCGGTAGCGCACACCACCTTTAAGTCGCTCGACACGCCATGCTTGTTGCTCAACCTTGAGACCTCCTGGGCCTGGCATTGGCGTGCCACGAAATGCAAAGACCCTTCTAGCTCTTTCTCTCGTATCCTCAGCCAGCTTCGTAAGCCATGGGCGCACAGCCACCGGAGGCCGTGCAGTCGACTTCTTGACATCGATCTTCCAAGTGGCATCGGCAGTGTTAGGGATATCTAATCTGATTCTGGCAAGCCTTTGAGGCTCCTCTCGGTTCCATGCGCGCCCCTGCCCCAGCCCGAGCCATCCACCTGCCAGAAGCAAACGTCGGTTGCGATATACATAAAATCCCTGCTGGGATGTCCACCCCTCTGGCCCTCCTGCCTTACAGTACTCCTCGTCGGAGATGCGATCCTTGTGCGGCAGAACATGACATTGAGCCTCAACGAGGCCTGAAGGTGTAAGGATTTGAGCGACTGGCGAATGCCACGGCTTCGCAGGGTGGCCTGCCATAAAGGGATCCCAAGGGCTCACCAGCTTGTCGTTGATGAGCAGCCGGAAAACCGGATTCGGCCCCTCCAGCAAGCGATGGAAGACCATTGCTAGGCGTAGCTCGACATCGTCTATCAAGTCTGCAAAGTGGTCGAGGTCATAACCAGGTGTAACGATTCGATCCAACCGCTCCCAAAGAACCATTGTTCCAGAGCAGAGTGCTTCGGCCGGTTCAACGAAAGTTTCGGAACCATGAGTCGGCCCCTCAAACATCCTCCAGCCGTCGTCCGGTGAAGCCGCAATGGCATCGAGATCCCAACGCAGACAGGATACTGGGCCACTCACCTTTCGAGACGCGACAGTGAGACAGCGGCACTGAGAAAAGGATGCAGTTTTTAACCCCATCCCAAAACGGCCGAGATCACCAGGCTCACGCTCATCAAGAGGGCTCTTGGCTCCCAGCGTCATTGCAATCTCTAACTCGGTGTCATCCATTCCTCGACCATTGTCCAAGATGGAGATCCGACTTCTCTCACCATCCCAGTCGAATTTCACATGAACCACTGATGCGCCAGCGGAAACACTGTTATCAATCACATCAGCCAAAGCAGCTGCTGTCGAGTAACCAAGGCCACGCAGGGCTTCCAGCATTGCCCCTGCTCGTGGCGGAGCAAATCGGGTTCTCACGTTCATTTGACGTAGGTATTTCCTAGATGAAGGGTAAATCCGGCATTCACCAGCTTCCGGGCAATACTGCGCATCGCCGCATCTGACCGGGCCGAAAACGACACGCGGATCTGCCCTCCATGGGGGCGAGCGTCCTCTACCATAAGCCCCAACATTCGAGCCTCTTCGAGAAGCTCGGAATGCAGTTCATATTGGCGCCCGGATACTGCCTCATGGCTTCTCGCTGAAACAGACTGCTCGACGGGTTGGAAAACATCCCTCAGCGGATCAGTGTGCTGTTGAACACACCCCATCCCCCGAGCATGCTTATTTTCGGGAGATTCTGAAATTTTCTCTGGGAAGGAAGGCGGCGCGGAGGGACGCGACCACTCAAATTGATCCCCCATGTACAGGGCAAAATTTTCTTTTTTTGCAGGGATGGATAATTTCCCCAAGGCCTTTGATTCAATTTGTCGAACTCGTTCGCGAGTAACATTGAATCGAAGCCCCACCTCTTCCAACGTCAAGAGCTCCTCGCCCCCAAGACCAAAGCGAAGCTTGATTACCTCGGCAGAGCGCTCATCAAGGCCGCCAACAACGCTGAGAATGAGCTCCCGAAGAGAGTCTTTCTCAGCTGCAAGAGCAGGATCTGAAGCCTCTAACTCCACCAGGGTGTCGATACGAGGAAACCCAGTATCTTCGCTGACCTCATCTAACGAGACGACCTCATCAAATGTCGCCAAGAGAAACCTGACCTTATCGATGGGTATCCCCATTCGTTGAGAGGTCTCGATTGCGGTTTCCGAACTACCCGTCCTGTTTTCATATCGAGCCCTCTGGCGCAACATAGGCAGGGCATCTTTGTGAATGTGAACCGGCACACGAATGGTCCTGGCTTGGTTGTCTATTGCGCGAGATATATGCTGACGAATCCACCACATTGCGTAGGTGGAAAATCTGAACCCCTTCCGCCAGTCATAGCGCTCAACGGCTTTGATCAAGCCAATGTTTCCCTCCTGCACCAGATCGTCGAAGGGAAGCTCAGACCACATATATTTTCTAGCAATGGAGTACACCAGGCGCAGATTAGCGAGAGTCATCCGCTCCCTTGCATCGGCCTGACGCCGGACTGCAGATATAAAGGATTGAGCCGCGGAGTCAGCCTCCGCATTGCGCGCAAGCTCTAACAGGAACCCTCTGGAAAGACCGGCGGCTAAAAGTGCCAAGCGAATTTTGGTTGGATCACTACCCGCAGATCTTGCTTCGGAGATAGCAGAAACAAATGCGGCTGCGTCTGAGTCGAGTGTGTATTCCTCATCTTCGACTTCCTCGTCAGAGGATGCATTCCCAACATTTGCTTCGTCACCCTCAACGCCTCCTTGTTCGGAACTAAATATCTTGTGATCAGCCTCTCCGCGAGCCACCCTGTCTGCAGCCTCGAAGACAACAGAAAGCCCCAAGGGCCAGCAAGAGAGGGCGTCCAACGCCAGAGCGCCGGCCTCCTCCATCTCCCGACCTAAAGAAACCTCCTCTTCAGCTGACAGCAGGCCCGCCTTGAGACCTTTGACGTAGTATCTCAGCGGCTCATTGCTACCTGAGGCGAGATCTTCAGTGAAATCTAAGGCCTCCGCCAGTAGCAGCTCCTCTTCAACCGTCGGCTCACTGGGCACCACCCGACAAGCCAACTCCTCCCATTCATCGACCACTACGCCGAGATCGCCTAAAACGAGAGTCAGCAGACGTTCAGTCTCTTTATTGCGGAAGGTGTCAGCCCCACGGCATACATCGGCGAGAGCTGCCTCGGATACGGTTCCTTCACGGAGCCCTCGGAAGAGCAAGCCACGAATGCTCTCCCTATCATCACTTGCTAGCGGAAGAGCCCTTTCTGGAAGGAACAGCTCTACGTCGCTCCATTCCTCATCGTTGTCGATCGCCTTATGTCGACCGATCACTTCCTGAAGTGCACTGGAGCCTTCAATGACTCTCTTGTCACCTACCGGAGCAATTGCTTCCGACTCCGCCACCCAATCGCTTTCGAAGTCCGAGTCGAGAGGCTCGTCGTCAATATCGATAAAGCTTGAGTGCGCCTCCTTTTCCACGACCATTACAGGCCCAACGGAGAGATATTCCACCTCGGGGATAGAGAGCCCAAGAGTGGGGAGGATGTCGGAAGCACCTACTTCATTGCCAGGAGGCGTAACCACGGCCGCTTCATCCACCGATTCGCAGCTAGCTAGCTCGCCCGAAAGGGAAACCTGAAAAACCTCTGCTATCGCTGCTAGGTGCGAGGTCGGCGCTATTGACAGCGACAGCCCTTCGTCGGAAAGCCTGTTCTCATTCACTGGGCCGAAAGTGTCTAGAGCCTCTCGCAGCAGAGCAATGCACTCGGGACATCCCCCCTTCTCCGCGTAGACTAGAGCACCCCGGCCTTCAGGGTCGAACAGCCCCGGATCTGCTCCAGCAGCCAAAAGCAGCCGTACAACACCCTTCTTCCTTCGTGCGGAAGCAAGCATCAGAGGAGTAGCTCCTCCACTGTCCCGCGCATCGAGGTCATCCCCCCGGGCAATATGGAGCTTGACAGCAACCTCTACGCCGGCAATCGCCGCCATGCGAAGCAAAGGGTTAAGTGCCACCACCGGGCTATCCACGCGCCCGGCCATATGTCTGGACTAGGCGTCCGGCGGCAATTACCAGCGAGATGAATTTGCTGCAGGTCTCTTGTTCTGAGAGCGACTTCTTGTCCATGTTACAAATCCTATCCGGCATGAAATGTCATGCCTGCCCTACCGGGCAAAAATGGCTCAGGCCTGGCAACAGCTGGGCAAGGATTGGCGTCCCGGGTCGCTCGGAAACACTGATGAGGGGCCATCCTTGAAGATACTGCGGCCTGCCATGATGCGACTGCGATCACAATATCCACCTGGGCTACATGGGTAAAGGTCGAGAACTGTTGGATCGTGACTTTTTTGCACATCTGTTCAGCTTTTGATCGCTGACTCAGGCCGCACGCGCTTCCCCGTGCCGCCAGTCGCAACGACGATGGTGGTGAGCACCGGGCTTGCTGGCACAGAACACCGCCTCGCGGTGCCCAACGGTGATCACCTCACCATTGCGCACAACCACATAGCAATTACGCGCCTTCTCCGCCAACTGCCGCTCTGCAGCGCCAAGGCGCAACAGCAGGCGCTGAAAGTGCCCACGGTCGAAGTAGTACACACGGGCACCTCGGTTCCATGTATGGCTGCCATAGCCAATAAGCCATTCGATCTGCTGGATGCGGATGCCGCGCTGACTGCAACGTTGCACGGCGTGTGCGGTGAGTTCCATTGCCTTGCTCCTGTACCTGCTGCCTGTTCGCGACACGCCTGGGCGGTCATCCCTGACCGGCGTAGCCTTCTCATGCCCACATCCGTTAGGCATAGCTGCAGGATATGTCGCTAAACTGGACATACCAATAATGGGCGTTTGTACAGGTCAATTTTTCAAGCGGGTTAGCAGAGCAAAATCAATCAAAAGCCAGCGTTGTTCGACTTTCATCGACTCATACGCCAACTATCGATGCACGCTCAGCCGGCTCAACTGTTCGGCAATGGGGCTGTTTGCTGCTCATTTCTTGGATACAGAAAGAATGACGGTATCTTTGATCTGACACTTGCCTAGCTCACCGCTCATGCCCCAATGATTGGATGACATGCGCCCTTGATTGACCGACGAGCCATGACCATCAAATACCTCCAGTACGGCATTCCAGAGACTCACTTTGGGGAGTTCATGACCAGGATCGAGACATAACAGATGGGTCAGTTGGGGTTTGCCCTCCAGCAGCACGCCTTGGCACCCCACTACTAACATCCAGTGGCCACCGCCACCAGGCCACTCAACACCAATAATCGGCATGTCTCCAGACTCTATGGCATCCGCAACATTGTTGAAGACCTGTCTTTTGGCACCCTCGACATACCTGGCCTGCAAGCCAACGCCCTTGAAGTGGTCAGTCAACCATTGCAGGTCATCTCCATTAGTTCCCTCACTACTCAGCACCCCAAAATCGTATAACGCGTCTCGAAACCGCCCCTCACGCGTGCGACCATCCCACAGATCCATGCTCCTGGCCGACTTGCGCGTCATAAGCCCTAGGGCAATAAGCGCTGAAACCATGCAATACGGGCCACAGGCCCCATCCAAATCCCCCTGGCGCAGATGGATCAGCTCTCCACTTTCAGAGGATACCGGCCCTTCAGCTGATGCCTTGAACAACGGGCTCACCAACATGGTTTGCATACTCACAACCTCCTTCTATCAGTCTGCAAAGAGCAGGCATGCTTGAAACGGTTACTCGAGCAAGGGGCTTCCTCTACGGTCAGGGCTCTAGTCCTTGCACGATTACTTCGCGGAGAAGCTTGTCTCGCTCTGCCTGCGTGCAATTGGCTAGCTCATGGAAAAAATGCAGGGAGTATGAATAGGCCCGTCGTCTCTTGACCCACACATGGGATGAGGCAAGGGATAGCTCATAAAAAAGCGCCGTTCATAGCGCCAAGCCATTCGCCCAACACGCATGCAAAACAGATCGTCCTGACCGAGCAGCAACTGCTCAACACGCCCTCTGCTATCGCCCCCATCAGTCACTTCGGCAGTTGCGAAGCGCCACTGCAGGATTTTCTCAATCTGCTGTAGGCGCGCCTCTCGATGTGTTCGAAACTCCATATTTACCCTGTCCAAGCACTGGCCAGCTGCGCGACCAAGAGCTCTCAGTAAGAGGCCGAAACGCCCTAGCGCTCAACACATCGTCGAGATTGTTTCTGGGAGCAAACTGTCATGAAGGCAATCAGGGCAACGTGCGCGCGCTGGAAATGGCTCTGCCGGGGCTTCTAGTCGTATCCCTACACCATCTGGATGCAGATACTCACAGCTCAGCAAATACCCCTCAGGACTCAACTCAACAGTAACGGTGCGATGAGGAGTGCCCCCTCTCATCAACGATCGCTTATAGCCACAATGGCTACAAACATAAAAGAGAACCATGCGTGAAATCGGCCTATCTCGGGACGGAGATGTAGCGTGAATTTCGTATGTTCCCTCGGTTTTCACGCCTGTCACCTTCTAGATCGACTTCAGACATAGAGGCCATCGGCACGCTGGAAGCTTTGAATAAGCTCCCTCGGAAACCTCTTCAGCCCCTAGGTAAATTACAACTCTCTTCGGGAAACAGCTTTCAAGCTTTCCGACCAAGCGCTCCCTGTAAGCCCTCGACAGACTCAAGGTCTTCGGCCACGCGCTCTAGTAGCTTGTGAATTTGGGTTAGACGGCCCTCAAGCAGCTCGGCATATCCCAGTAGAATGTGCCTGGAAAGATCAGACAAGCTGCCAACCACCTCTGTATCCCCGTATACATCATCAAGAAAACTGGGGGCATCCAAGTGGTTTACCACCTGTCTGAACTCTGCAAGATCAGACTCGGCATCACTCCATGCCTCCTCTTCGGAGCAACCCTCTTCTATTGCTCCGGCATACACTTGGAACACCTCTGCAATCTGAGAAGCCTGCTCGATCCACTCACCGATGCCTTCAAACGAGCGCCTATCAAAAGTCATCTGCCGACTTTGTGTCAGCAGCTTTTCTAGTTCTTCGCTCTGCTGCATGCGGCTTGGCGCAGGGTTGGTCATTGGACACCTCACTGGAAGGACGCCGGCGTATGGTCACCAGCAGATGCGACAAAATAAGACGTACACGACACGAATCAAAGCCCGTGTGGGCATGGATAAAGCGCCATCCTTGCATTCTCATCATCCTTGGCCGGCGAGCAGATGCGCCGAAATATTGCGGAGAGCATCCTCCCGATGTATTGCAGCTGTGACATGGCGTGGATGACTCGTGCGATAACACAAGGTATCGCCCAGATAGAATTCCCACAGCGCCTTTTTTTCCAGTACTCGACTACGGTCTATCAGCCCATCCAAGGATCGTTTCAGATCCGCGTCATAACGCCAGCCCGTGACAAATATGATCGACTGAGGCCGTATGACCCTTAACTGCTCACGCAGCAACTGCATGGACAGCTCCTGCACTGCAGCAAAAGACTTGGAGTCCTTCTTGGGCGAGCCTTTTTGATAGGCCACCGCGAATAAATTACCCCAGCCGATTTCCTCACGCGGGCAGCCAAGCTTTTCCGCGGCATATTGGTGAAAGCGCCCAAAGCAGGATCGACCAGGTGACTTGATCTGGTACTCCTCATGTCTCTGCATGGCGTGTTCAATGTAGCCCCTCAGATCCCCATCATGGATCCGGTTGAAAGAACCATTCCAAGCTCGGGTCTCCATGCCAATGATCATGAGCTTCATCGGCTTTTCTGCTGCCGATGGCAAGAACACTCCGGTCAACCCACCGCTACAGCCATCAAACTTGGCCAGCATCTCTTGGCTAAGTACGGCTTGGTAGGCATCCCCAAGACGCTGTCTTATATGCAACGACTGCATTAGCACTACTCCCTGGCTACCAACCTCGACGGGCCCGAACCATAACGTCACCGCCGCCATTAAGCAGCCAGACGACAGATGGTCTGGACTGCTCCAACCGCAAAACACCGTCGCGGCAATTCTGCTCCTGACATCGCGTTCGATAGATGATCAAGTCATCCAGAAGAGCGAGTGCAGAGGTTTTAAAACCCGACGCCTCCAGGGTTTCAAGATCAGCGTCCGAAAAGAAGAAGGAGGCTGCGTCGAGTCGATTTTCAGCAGTCACGCTATGGAACACGATTTCCCCGTCCACAGCTGTCTCCTTCAAAAATTGCTCGCACAGTTGCGCCAACCGAAAACTCTCGAATGCAAAGTCGTACGACTCCTGCATGTACACCTCCTCAGCTCTAATGCGCTTACTGCGGCAATTCGCTGGGCTCATGCTCAACCAAGGCCAGTTCAAGATCCGCTCGGTCCACCCAGGTTTCGTCCAGCTCACCTTTAACTGCCACACCCAACTGACGGAAGTCACTGACCTGTTTGACGAGATTGGCCTTGCCGCTGACCAGTTGATCACGCGCCTTGCGGTAGGCGTCCTGGGCCTTGTCTAGGTTGTTGCCGATGGCATCCATGCTGCCAAGGAAGGTGCGCAGTTTGTCGTACACCTTGCCGGCACGCTCGGCCAGCTCGGCGGTGTGTTTGTTTTGGTCTTCGAAACGCCAGAGCTGGCGGACGATGTTGAGGCTGGTGAGCAAGGTGGTCGGAGTGGCGACCAGCACGTTCTGCTCGATAGCTTTTTGGAACAGGGTTTCGTCCGCCTTGAGCGCCTCGACGAAGGCCGACTCGATGGGGACAAACATAAACACCATCTCTGGAGCATTCAGACCCGGTAGATCGAAGTAATGGCGGTCAGACAGCTCCTTGATTCGATTACCTACAGCGCTGACGTGCTCGGCCAGGGCCAGACGACGCTCGGCTTCGTCTTCGGCATTGATGTAACGGGTATAGGCGTTAAGCGAGACCTTCGCATCGATAATCAGGTGCTTGCCTTGCGGTAGGTAGACGATCACATCCGGGCGCTGGCGACTATCCTCGCCATTGATGCTGACCTCGCGCTTGAAGTCTCGCCCGTTGACCAGACCAGAGCGCTCCAGGACGTTTTCCAGCACCAGCTCGCCCCAGTTGCCCTGAGCTTTCTTCTGCCCTTTGAGCGCGGTGGCTAGGTCGTGCGCTTCCTGGGTGATCTGCTGGTTGAGCTCTTTGAGGTGCAACAGCTCCTGGGTCAGCGCGGCCTGCTGCTGAACGTCCTTGTGGTGAATGTCTTCGACCTTGGTTCGGAAGCCCTCGATCTGTTCACGAAAGGGTTTGAGCAACGCATCCAGAGACTGCTGGCTGTGTTGCGAGAAGGCTTGGCCTTTGGCCTCGAAGATTTGCCCAGCAAGCTGCTCGAACTCCAGCTTGAGCTGATCGCGGCTTTCCTTGAGCAGTTGTTGTTGCTCGGCAAAGTGCTGCTGCTTCTGCTCCAGGCTGCTACTGAGGGTGGCGTGCTCCTTGGACAGATTGGCGAACTTATCCTGCATCACCTCATGGCTGTTCTGCAGGCGCTCATGAGACTGCTTGAGCTCAGCATGTTGCTGTAGCAATTGGCTGTGCTGAGCACGCGCCGCGCTGGCCTGGCTTTGCGCATCGGCCAACTGGGTGAGCAGTTGTTTCTGCTCATCGCGCAGGCCAGCGAGCTCCTCTTGGGCAAAGTCCAGCTGTCGCTGTAGCTGTTCGGCATGAGCTTTTTCTGCTCGTGCGGCAGCCGTCTGCTCACGCAGCTCAGCTTCTTGCTGCTGATTCTGCAGCTGCAACTGCCCCAGCTGTAGCTGGTAATGCTGCAGAGTGGCCACGGCTTCTCGACGGCGCATGATTTGCCAGAACAATGCCAGTGCCATCACGCATACCGACAGCAGAGCGATGCCCGCTACTCCCCAAGACATTCCAATACCGTTCACGATGCTTCTCCTTTTCGTGGCGGTCACTGCGCCAACTTGAATGACGCCATCAGAATATGTAGATTAATACGACACATCCACAGTGTTTACCCGTACAGGTAAAGTTTTCGAGCAGATGGAGAGGCTATGAAACGCAAGCAAGCAATTGAGTCTGTGCGCTGGGATCTGGCCCTGCGCTACCGCCTGATCGAAACCATCGCCTGGTGGGAGGGCCGTTTGACCACAGGCCATCTGATGCAGAGCTTTGGCATCAGCCGGCAGCAGGCGTCGAAGGACATCAACTCCTACATCACTGACTACGCGCCGAAGAATCTGGAATACGACAAACATTTGAAGGGGTATGTGCCAAGCCGCCACTTCAAGCCACTGTTCATTGACGACAGCGCCAGCGCTTACCTGCATCTGCTCAATCAAAACTACGAGCGGGCGCCTCATATCGATGGGCTAGCCCTAGCCTATGCCCACACCGAAGTACTGGGCGTACCGGATCGATCTGTTCGCCCAGAGGTGTTGCGTCCCCTGCTCAAAGCCTGCCGAGAGGGGCTGCGACTGGAATGCGAGTATGTGTCTTTCAGCACCCCGGACGTTGAGACCAGGTTGATTGCTCCACACACACTGATCTACACAGGTATGCGTTGGCATGTACGTGCTTACTGCGAGAAGAACCGGGACTACCGGGACTTTGTGCTAAGCCGCTTCCGTGGCGAGCCCGGACTAATGGACGATTTGTCAGAACACACCCGGGACTTGGATAGCGGATGGAATACCGAGCTCGCAGTCGTGATTGTGCCCGACTCGCGCCTGAAGCCCGAGCAACGCACCATCATCGAGGCCGACTACGGCATGCAGGGCGGCCAACTGCTGATCGAAACCCGCGGTGCTCTGGTGCAGTACGTGTTGCAGCGCTACCAGATCGACCCAACCAAATTGCACGCAAAGCCAGAAGCACAGCAGATTGTGGTCGCCAACCTCGATGAGCTGAAGCCTTGGCTGTACCACTGACCAACGGAGCCTGAATGGCCACTCAGACCTCACTGTACACCCTGCATGTCCAGCTGGAGCCGCTTCATGTCGATCCATCGATTTGGAGGCGGATGCAAAGTGCTGCCTGGCATGTAACATCGTGCCTAGAGTGTCTTTATGATGACAGACACCAAGCCTGAGAGATCACATAATTCAAGGGGCTCGCAATGGACGCTACCCGCTCAGAACACCTGCTAAGGCTGCTGACCCAAGCAGCCATGCTTTGCAGTCATGATCGCAAAGCGGCTTACCCAATCATTCGCGAAGCACAGGCTTGGCTCTGGCGATTGATGCCAGATAGACCAATACCCAGTGCTCTGGAGCTGGAAGGTAAGCTCGCAATCCCACTTGAGCAATGGCTACCTCAAAGCGTCTGCGCAGACTATAAGGGTGCACTACTGGAGGCGGATATCCCCTCACAACTCTGCAACGAGATGCTGCTCGAGCTGGATATACGTCAGCAGTCAGAAGCGATCCAAGCCAGAGTGAAGGATGTTCGAGACCGCTGCCGGATCAGAGTTAAAGGAGACGACCTTTATCGAGCATTCCGCCGCTTTCTGATTCAGCACCCAGTCATCTCCGCTAATCAGGCAGCGGAAATCCTTATCCCACTGAACCTGCAGCTTGCTGACTTCTACGAGAAAATACCGGCTCATTTGTGCGAAAGCGGAAAAATCTATTGCTGCCCGGAGTGCGGGTGGCCGATGAATCCTTTGCGTCAAGAGGTTCAATGTGACTCGTTCTGGTGTCGAGAAAAACAGAGTGTCTACTATCGACATAACTCGCAACTAATTAACCGCTCCACCAGCCAGACACTGGAAGGAGAACCAGTGTCTGAACGGTACAGACTTCGCGCCCCTCTGTGGAAATTCACCCTCCTTCCAGGCTTGCTTGAGTTAAGCCTGGCTCAGCGCATTGCGGAGATCGGTCTGGAAGTCACTTTGTGGCCCGACGTCGACCGTGCAGACCTGCGAATCAACTTGCCCCACGGGACGCTCGATGTCGACGCCAAGGTCTGGGCATCACCACACTACCTGGCTAAGCAACTGGCTGAATCAGAAAATGACGCACCGCGATGGATCGTGATTCCTGATTACCAAAAGGCACATGTGACGATGCTCGCTGATAGGACACCCGCCCACATTCAGGTCTTCACGCAAAGCGATTGCATCAAGGAGCTGAAGCAATATGCGCCCGCTTTCTGAGATCTCTACGACGCTTTTTCTCGGACTCACCCTCAAGCATCTCAAAGTTGACGCCGAGCTGGCCGACGCTGCGGCGATTATTGCGGGTCGAACGCAAAAGTGGACAACCTGGCGCGAGCTGTCTAAAGCAGATCAGCTCGTCATTGCGCAAAGCCTTCGGCTACGCCCTAAAGCCATGGCTCAACCTTCTTTGTTCCTTGAGCAGGCAAGCGATCTGCTCAATGGCGATTTCTATCCATTTGAGTTCGTCAGCGAGCCGAGCATTAAAGGCGTCTCACTAACTGACCGATACCGCCTGAGAGACGGCATGGATTTAGATCAGGTTATTCGAGAGAACTTCGAGGAACTCAAGTACTGGCGGGTAAACGCCACCTCCGTCACGCTGCCCGACAGCGGTGACATCGAGCTGACCTATACCAGCGCCGACAGGGTTCGCACGTTCACTATAGGGGAGGCCGATCGCCATTTACTCCCGCCTGCTGATCAACGCATTCGCCTGCACCCAGCCGAAGAGGTGCAAACAATCAGCTGGAGCTTCAACACCCTGAAAGATCTAGCCGTGCAACTCGACGACTCGGGGGTGCTGCACCGCAAGCATCTGACCTCACTGTCCAACCTCTGGCAGAAGGCCGGCGAGAAATCAGGCAACGCGGGTGAGTTCTACCGAGTCAACGCTCCGACGGGTAGTGGCAAGTCAGTGTTAATGGTCATGATGGCCATTGATGCTGCTCGCCGCGGGCAGCGTGTTGTGATTGGCGTTCCGAGTCTTGTAGAGGTCGACAACTTCGTCAAAACCCTCCAAGCCTCCGCCGCTGTGGCGGCACCTAGCCTGAAGATTGCCCGCCTGCACTCCATCGCTCGCATACAGGAACGTGGTCTCAGTCACTTCCAGCAGCACAGCGGGGACCATCCTTATGACTACCCTTGCCTCTTAAATACCTTTGCGTCTGACCTACAAAGCATGCCGGCAGATCAAGAGCCATGCTTTCAACTGAGCTTAGTGATGCCTAGCTCAGGTAAAGAGCAAGAATCCAAACGCCTGAGTCATTGCCCGTTCTTATTCAAATGCGGGAAGACTCGAATGTTTGAGGAGGCGCTCGAAGCAGACATCACAGTGGTGAACCATCATGCTTTGCTGTCCAGTACAACTCGAATCCCTCTCGAAGACTCAGAGCAGTACCCAGGCCCACGTAGCTACATCGAGATCTTGTTACGTAGCGCGCCCATCTTTTTGATAGACGAAATTGACGGCCTGCTCAAGACAGCAATCGACAACAGCACATTTGAGCTCGAGCTAGGAAACCTTGCAGAGCACAGTGCCCTCATCAAATTCCATATGAGCCTGGCAGGGCGATCGAGAGTTCCCGGTGTCAGTCGCAGCGACCTCATCCGCATCAAGTGGCCTCTCAATTACTGCGCAAACGGTGTCGATCAGTTGATGGATCTCCAAGCACGCAAGTACTTCGAATGGCCCAAGGGCGAGACTACTTGGGCGACAGCGTACGACCGCTTCGTGATGGGCATCCTGAACATCAGCTTTGATGAGCTTCAACGTCTTTACGATGCAGAAGACCTAAATGTCCCTGTACATCTCAAGGGCCTTCGCGCCAATCTCGTCCACTGGAGCCGCGGCACGCCATCGCGTCGCCCAGAAAGTCTCGCAGTGGAGCTTGGCCTCATCATCAATGAATTGTTTGAGCAAGGTCACTTGGTGCCGATTGCAGATGCCAAAGCTCGTGAGCGCCTCAAAGCCGCTCTCATTTTGCGGGGTGTGCTGGAGTTCATTGAACAAGCCCTTCGTGATCTGCAAAGCGCCCTGCCCTCCTTCGCCAGCGCTGAATTGCCCTATGCCTACGAAGTTCAACAGAGGTTACGTGGCAGCGAGCCATCCTCTCTAACACCCTTCGGTCCACTGCACCGCACCGTTTTTGGTTTCAAACGCAAACAGGCCACGGAGTCAGAAGCAACACTGAACGTCGTGGCAATGCGGGGCGATCCACATAGCACGTTACTCGCACTCCCCGAGATTATGGCTCTGGGGTATGCGGGAGTAGAGCGATTCTTCCTAGGATTTTCCGCCACAGCCTACTTCCCTGGAGCCAGCGCCTATGATTTGAAAGCCAAGGACTTCATCGACGTACCCGATGCCAACGGTCAGGTGACGTTCCAAAATATCCCCACTACCACAGCGGTCTCTGGCTCGCACTATTTCGAGCGTTCAAATCGCGTCAAAGAGCTGGCAACAGAGATATGGCCCTGGGTGACTCAGCGTCTAGAGCGCTTGGCTCAAGATCCACACACCGCACAGCGGGCCAGGCTGCTGCTGGTAGCCAATAGTGACGCGGATGCCGAGCGGCTCGCTTTGACGCTCGCTGATCTGTCGAAAGAACCGATCGTGGGGTGGGTCAGAGGAAGGAGCAGCCAGTACAAACCTTCGCTCCTGTCAGAGGAGCACAAGCTTATTTACGATGACTTGGCGGAGTTCACACGCGGGGCGCACAAAGACAAGAGGATTCTTGTCAGTGCCCTGCAACCTATGGCCCGCGGGCACAACATCGTGAACGATGATGGGCTTTCCGCTATCGGGGCCGTCGTCATCTGCGTGCGACCTCTCCCTGCGTCGGATGCCCCAGAAAACAACCTGGCCCATGTCTGCTACGAGACCCTGAACAGCATTGCCCCCAGTGAAAGCCCCTCTTCGCTTCTCAAGCAGGAGATGCGGCTGTCTAACAGCATTCTTCATAGCATTCGAACCGCCTACCCCGCCTTTAGCGAACAGCCAGAAAACGTTCGCAACTACACCGTGATGAATATCTTGGTAACGCTCACCCAATTAATCGGGCGAGGCCGAAGAGGCGGAACACCCATCACATGCTATTTCGCTGATGCAGCCTTCACCAAGGCGCAATTGAGTTGGGCCAAACTGCTGCAAGACAGCATGGACAGGCTTAAAAGAGATGGAGACTGGGAGCAGTTTTCGCTTCACCATTCCGGCATTGCTAGCGCCGTAGAGCACTACATTGATCAATCACGGCAAAAGGAAGTCGGCCGATGAAAAATCTCGAATTGCGTAGCAATCTGTTCTCCTTTGATCCGACTCAGCTTGATCTTGCGTACAGGGTGCAGATCGGACCTGGCTATATAAACGCTTGGTCAGTTCTGCAAAACGAGGGGAACAAGCAACATCAGGGCCTCCCAACGAACGCGCTTGAGGAAATGCTGGCGGTTCTATCCGGAGGTCCGGTAAAGGTGGATTCGCCGCTCAAGCACAATGGGCTGCTCGCCATTCTGATACTCAATCCGCTGAGCGTGGAGACTATCAACGATGCTCTCGCTCTCTGGTCACTTGAGGTGCTACGACGCTGGGATGCGCCAAGCGAGGGGATCAAGGAAAATTTGAGAGTAGTCGATATCGTTCCGCTACCAGCACATGACTTAGTTGTGCCAGGCAACGTTTCTCCCCTGGCCTACAGCACAATTCCATGGCGGGTCGCACGAGCGATGTCGCAGCTGCCCATGGAAACGCGCAAGCCTGCCAAGCCCGGGTATCCCGAAAACGCTAGCCGGCCCATAAAGCTATACCAAAGCTCCAATAACGCCCTCGTGGCATGGGATCACCCTGTAGTTGCCAAGAACGACTTCAAATCCGCTAGTGCCCTCCACGTGATTGAGCCGTCGCTGGCTCTTTTACGAGGGTGCGATGAGCCCTTTATTCGGCTGCACGTAAAGCTCAGCCAAGTCATGCCGAACTGGCGCGGCAAGAAGAAGTCAGCATGGGTGAAATCAGGTGACCTGATCGTGCACGCGTTGGTGGCAACCAAGAAAGAGCCGGATGGATGGCGGAACGACTATGCGTTCCCCACGAACCAACTCTTGGCCTACCTCGGCCACTCCCCCCTTCCGGAGCTAAGTGAGGGAGAGATCCCCGTTGATAGTGCATTCAGGCCGATCCATTCCGTTCCACCAGCAAATCCACTGATTGCGTCAGGGCCTGGCCCCGTATTTCTGGACCAAGCAAGCTTTCATCTTCGCGCCGCAGTCAAAAGTTGCCAGCCACTCACAGCCCGGAAAGCCGTGTCGACTCTGAAAAAGGCGCAGGCTAATCCGATCACCAGCAGCGTAACCGTGCGCATCGGTGTAATCGCAAGCCAGTCGCAGACCATGCTCCGCCTCGAGCAAGCTCGCAAGACTCTGCTGACAATGCCGTTCTTCAAAGTGATCGCACCTCCAAACCTTGAACTCTCTCGGATCAATGCCGAGCAAGCCGACCGCATGTTGACTGGTGACACTGACCAGTCAGAACTCAACCATTGGCTGCTCACCTCTGTGATTCCAGCTCTCAAACTGTCTGGCCTTAACGTTGCGATCGTAGAAACCTGCTTGGAGGCGGCAGCCAAAGACGGAGAGCGAGACCCGAAGCATTTCATTCGACGCGTTATGGCAGAGAATGGAATTGCCACGCAGTTCATCATGCAGTTGCCCATGCCAGGTGACAGCAAACCCGCATCTCGAAATACAGAGGAAAAGCGAGACTTCAAGGCACTAAATTCGGTGACCGAAGCCATCCGGCTGAACGGCTATTTCCCTGCCTTATTTGCTCGGACTCGAGCAACGCCAGCAGGCACAACTATCTACTCAGTCTGGCTAGATCAGGTTGTGGAGAAAGGTGGTAGCCGTTACTTGCCGGTGATCACCAGAGCCCTTGCCGGAAGCGCTGAAGCCGAGATTTTCTGGTTCGATCCAAAGCGAGGTAATAAAGGACGTTGGTTCAGTTTCACGGAGGGTGTCGCGGCGGTTCACGCTACCAAAGCGCTCCATACACAGGACGCGGTAAAATCGCTGATCGCGGAATCGCTACTTGCGCCAACAGTGAAGGCTGAAGGGCCTCTAATTGCCTGCGTGGACTACAAGCTGAGGCAGCTGTATCCAGGCCTGCAAGACAGCCGGCGCACAGGACTGCCGCCATTCCCCGCCCATGCTGCAATCGTCCGCATACGCGAGCAAGACCACGTTGCACAAATGACTGGCGTAGAATCGACTCATCCCGATGCGCCCCACTACATTGCTCAGAAGCTTGGGCTATTCCAGTCAACGAGAAGTCCAGCCGTCTTTTACTTCGTATCCCCCTCAAAGGTATACGGAAGCACAAGCTCGCAGCGATACAGCACTCGCTATGATGCTGACCCCATCGGGCTTAAAGAACCATGGCAACAGCTGGGCATAACTGAGATAACGCTGATCGAACATGGCTCTTTTGAATCATCGATCGGAGTTGCGGAACAAATCGCACAGTTCTGCCGTAATGCGCCGCTGTGGGATGGACATATAAGACTACCAAGCCCGATGCACTTGGGAGCCCAGATTGCAGGGGATCATCCAATCCTAGAGATGCGCCGCAAGAGCGATGCCAATCGCATGGCAGAAAGCTGAATATCTCTTCGGCTTGTACCTGACCTGCTTATTGCGGAGCACAATTCAAGCCCTAGACATAATACGCCGCGACGGTGTCGCGGCGCGTCGTCAAACCATCATGACCTCATTGATACTTAGCAGTCTGGTGGAGATGCTGGAATGCAAAGTCCCCCTGTACTTCATCTCACGGACCGGCATGAAGGTACCAAATGAGACTGTTGATTCTTTCCGCAGTGACAGGCACCACTACTGACTGCAGCGACCAGATATAACGAAATTTCAGACCTGAATCATTTAAGGGAAGACGGGTAGGTATCACCCGCTTCAGCCCCTTCCCTAGATTCAGGAGTATGAACGATGTCAATCTATTGCCCAGCGTGTCGCTCCGGGCACATCACAACCCGCAATATCGCCCGTAAGCTGGGTGGAACCGTCGGTGCTGTTGGCGGTGCAGCAACAGGCGCTGCCAGTGCTGTTAGCGGAGCACAGAGTGGCGCAGCCATAGGTGCCGTAGCTGGACCATTTGGCGCTGCACTGGGTGGACTGGCTGGCGCGATTCTTGGCGGCCTGGCAGGCAGTGCCGTTGGCAGTCTCGCCGGAGCCCGCATGGGTGAAGAAATCGATGCCCGCGTACTCGACAACTTCGAGTGCCAAGCCTGCGGTCATGTGTTTTCGGCGGCCGATAGTTAGAGTTCTTTGCCCCTCACGCCTCATCTCACTCACGTTTTCCAGGCGCTATTACTCGGTACTAAAACCGGGACTCGATGCGCCCGCCAGAAACTTGGCAAGGAGTTTCTATGGCTCATCTCATCGAAACCATGGCTTATGCCGGAGCCACTCCGTGGCACGGCCTCGGCAATCAACTTACCCAGCAACAGCCCATTGAAGTTTGGCAACGCGAAGCCGGTATGGACTGGCAGATCCTTGAAAGCCCCGTGCACTTTAAATCGGATGCCATCGGCCATCTGGGCACCATCCATTCGTTCCCCGAGCAAAAGGTACTGTTCCGTTCGGATACCAAGGTGCCGCTGTCCGTGGTCTCCAGCCGCTATCACACCGTCCAACCGCGCGAGGTGCTGGAGTTTTATCGTGACCTCACCGAGGTCTCCGGCTACGAGTTGGAAACTGCTGGTGTACTCAAGGGCGGGCGCAAATTCTGGGCATTGGCCCGTACCGGCCAAGGTGCGGCGCTCAAGGGTAACGACCAGGTCAACGGCTACCTACTACTGGCCACCTCCTGCGACGGAACCCTGGCTACCACCGCAACGCCGACCACAGTGCGCGTGGTCTGCAATAACACACTGACCATCGCCTTGGACGGCACCAGCCGAGCGATCAAGGTGCCGCACAACACCCGGTTCGATCCAACGGCAGTGAAGAAGCAACTCGGTATTGCCGTCTCGCAATGGGATGACTTCATGTACCGCATGCGCGCGCTCTCTGAACGCAAGGTGCAGTGGCACGAAGCGTTGGGCTTCTTTATGAACGTGATGTGTGAGACCAGCCCTACCGGACAACTTCCCGAGCAGTTGCCCAACGAGCGCGCCCTGCGCAAGGTCCAAGAGCTGTATGACGGACGTGGCCGAGGCAGTCAGCTGGACTCGGCACGCGGTACCGCCTGGGGACTGCTCAACGCTGTGACCGAGTACGTCGACCACGAGCGCCGTGCACGCAGCAACGAGTACCGCATGGACTCGGCCTGGTTCGGTCAGGGTGCACAGATCAAGCAGCGCGCGTTGGATGCTGCGTTGAGGTTGGCGGCTTAACTGCTGCCCTGAAGCCTACCCAGCCCAAACGGGCTGGGCGGCTGTTCGACCTCGGACAGGAGTTCGTCAATAATCACACACCACCATCTAGAAGGATCTTCACGTTGAAACAGATAGCTATCGTTGCGTTACTCGCACTCGCCATCAGCGGATGCGACAAGCCCAAGGAAGAGACCGCACAGACAAATCAACCTCCGGCAATGTGCGCCAAGGATACGGATTGCAAAGGTGACCGCATCTGCGAAAGCGGACAGTGCATGTCCCCTACATCACAGCCCGCCGCGGCTACAAAACCTGAGTTACTTGCACCAGCATCCCCCAGCATTGCCTACGAGGCGCTACTGATTTCGGACGATGCAGCGGGCCCCTTCAGCATCGCCTACATGGATCTCGGCACTGCACTCAACTACCAATCCAGAGCTGGGGTGGTCAACCTCATGGAGTCGGTTGTGCAGGATCCCGAACTCACTGGCTACGTCAAAATCGAAAAGGCCTATGCCTTTGGTCCAGACAAATTCGTCCTGGTTGTCTCAACCGGAGAAAGCGGCAACTCCTGCCCGGCAACGACATACGTCTTTAGCTACGACACCAAGAGTGAAATTGTCGATGGCAAGGCCAGCATTGATGGCTGCTCGGAAACCGTCGAAGCCTTTGCTGAAGGCAACAAGCTAAGCATCAAGAAAGAAGGGGCAACCACCGTCGTTTACAACGGCAAAGTTATCTAAAAGCACCCGCCTCTTACCCCCTAAAACCACGCCCGGTCAGCTTCGCGCTGACCGGGCTTTTTTATGTCTGTGAGGTATGCACATGAAAGCCACTTCATTGAACGGCAACACCCGCAAGTCCCGCCCTGCTCTGCGTCTGGTGAGCACCAAGGAGCTACCTCGCGAGGACTGGCTGGCGATTCGCAAGCAAGGCATCGGCAGCTCCGATGCTGCCGCGGCAGTCGGCCTGAACCCGTACAAGTCGCAGTTGGAGCTGTGGCTGGAAAAGACCGGGCGCGATGCTGGCATGCCCAAGGCCGACCCTCAGGATGAGGAGAGCCCGATGTACTGGGGCAACGTCCTGGAGCCCATCGTGGCCTGGCACTACAGCAAGCGCACGAAGCACAAGGTACGGCGGATCAATGCCGTATTGCAGCACTCCGAGTTGCCCTGGATGCTGGCCAACATCGACCGCGAAGTGATCGGCGCTGACGATGTGCAGATCCTCGAATGCAAGACCGCCGGCATAAATGGCGCACGCCTCTGGAAAGAGGGTGTACCGGAGTATGTACAGCTCCAAGTGATGCACCAACTCGCCGTTACTGGCAAGCAAGCTGCTGATGTGGCGGTGCTGCTGGGTGGCCAGACGCTGGAGATCCATCGCATCGAGCGGGACGAGCAGATGATCGCTCGCCTGATCGAGTTGGAGCGCCAGTTCTGGCATTACGTGGAAAGCGACACGCCACCGCCAGCCGATGGTACGGCCTCCGCTGAAGCCGCCCTGCGCTGCCTCTACCCAGAGGACAGCGGGCAGACCGTCGACCTCAGCCAGCATGCTGGCCTGACCGCGGCCTATATCGAGTTGAAAGCCGTTCGGCAGTCGATTGCTGATAAGGAAAAGCGCGAGGCCGAACTCAAGCAGATGCTGCAGCAGGCCATGGGCGACGCCAGCCGGGCGGAGTTCTCCAATGGCTATGTCAGTTGGCGCAAGGCCAAGGACAGCGTAGGGCTCGATGTCGCCCAACTGCTCAAGGACAAGCCATACCTGCAGGCCAAGTACCCGCTGTTGAAAACCGGAGCACGGCGCTTTCTCGTCGGTTGACTCCCTTCACCCTCTCACGCCCTTCCCCCTTGGCCAGTCCATGCAGTTCGCACTGCGTGGCTGGCCTTTTTTATTTCCAGGAGAACCACCATGCTCAAAGGTCTGGCTATCACCCCGCCGGTACTCGGGCGGATTTCCATCGGCAAGGTCATCGAGAAGAACGGCAAGCGTCTGCCGGAAAAGGATGATCAGTTCACCATCACCTCTCAGGTGCAGGGCAAGGATGGCTGGCTCCTGCACCCACTGAATGATGAGCTGCGCCAAAGCGATGGCGACAAGCTGCGCAGCATCCCCATACGCCTGTTGTTCAACGAGCCAGAGCTGAACTTCCGCGCCGACTACACCCTGTTCGATCGGCAGTCCGGGCGACCGCTGTGCGTTGGTAATGGCGAGACCTGCAAGCGCGTCACGCAGGACGGCATGCAGTCTCTGCCCTGCCCTTCACCAGATGCCTGCTCCTTGGCCAAGGGCGGAGCGTGCAAGCCCTATGGCCGACTCAACGTGGTGATTGGGGACGAGGATCCGCTGGGCAGCTTCGTCTTCCGTACCACCGGCTTCAACAGCATCCGCACCCTCGCCGCTCGGCTGCATTACTTCCAGGCCATCTCGGGCAATCGCCTGGCCTGCCTGCCGCTGGAACTGCGCCTGCGTGGCAAGTCCACTCGCCAGAGCCACGGCACACCGATCTTTTACGCTGACCTGACAGTCCGCCACAGCATGGACATGACCCAAACGCTGCAGGCGACCCAAGAACTCGATGCACAACGACAAGCTGCGGGCTTCGACCAGGCTGCGCTGGATGACGCCGCGCGTCGAGGCTTTGCCAATGGCGCCTTCGAAGACAGTGAGGAAGACGCGGGCGCCATCGTCGAGGAGTTCTACCCCAGCGACAGCAGCAGCCCTGCCGACACCTGCCAAGCCACACCGAAAACCAGCTTGAGCGAGAAGTTGGAATCACAGGCTCAACGGCTCTGCGCCACATCTAATCAGGACCAAGGACACCATCATGAAACTGCACAAACTGAAGGCCAGTGAGCCAACCGGCACCTACCTGGTTGAATCGCCTGTCACCGAAGCTGACATCCTGCTGATGGCTCGACAACTCGCCAATCAACGCCTTCGTCGGGGACGGGCACTGACCTCTCCACGGGAAGTTTTTATCCATCTGCAAGCACTGCTCGCCGATTACGAGCACGAGGTCTTTGCTCTGCTTTTGCTCGACAGCAAGAACCGGGTGATCACGTTTCACGAACTGTTCCGAGGCACCCTGGACGGCGCAAGCGTTTACCCGAGAGAGGTGGTCAAGATGGCCCTGGCGCACAACGCGGCGGCGATCATCCTGGTCCACAACCACCCTTCAGGTGATCCCGAGCCAAGCCATGCGGACCGCAACCTGACACACAAACTGCAGGAGGCGCTGAACCTGGTTGGCATACGAACGCTCGACCATGTCGTGGTCGGCAAAGAAGGCTGCGTATCGCTAGCCGAGTCTGGTTACTTGTGAGGGGGCCACCATGGAATGCTTGATATGCAACTCCTCGGCAGTTCTGACCCGAGACGCTGCAAGTGCCATTGCACGCATGCTCGGAATCGCGGAGAGCTTCATCAAGGGCGCTCAGCGAGTCGCCGTCAGCGACAGCTCAGCAGGTACTCCGCCACTGGCGCAAGCGCTGAATATGATCACTGGCGGAACATCAGCGGTCTCGTCCGACTGGGAGGGTATCAACACCTGGATTCAGGACATGCAGAGGTATCAGTTCATGGGGCACACGTGTCTTTGCTTGCGCTGCGGAGCACTGTTCGATGCGCCCCAATCCAGCCCTTAGCTCAACTGCGCGCCAACCTTTCAACCAAACGCTCTACGACCTCCATCACCAGTTGCCTGTCGTCTCCGCCCAGGGAAGAAAGCAAAGCGTGGAGACGCCGCGCCTGGTCCTCTGGACGATCACTTGCTTCTGTCAGGAGTTCAGCGGTTCCGCAGCCGAAGACACCGGCCAGCTCAACCAGTCGCTCGATGTTGGGCATCACCACCCCACGCTCTATTCGCGACACCGCTTCGCTGCCTATCCCCAGTCGTTCGGCAACCTGCTCCTGGCTGAGTCCAGATTGCAGGCGCTGCCGTGCAATCGCCCGCCCCACTACATCAGCCAGTCTTTTCGATTCGGTCTTTGACATCACACCCTCCAGTCACCCCAGATGGTCGTGTCACAACCTGTTGACATGAAGGACTCAAAGAACCGAGACTCAACCTTAAAGGTTGCCATTCACCTCAAATTGCTCGATCAATGAGAAACACCCGCCCCCAACTACCCGCAGATGGGGCCCCAATACCGAAGGTCTCTCACCGCACAGAAAGGTCTAGGCGTTGGCCTCATTTGCCAAGGCGAAATGCTCAATCAATGCAGATGAACAAAACATCGGCATCACTTAAAAACGGAGTGCAGTAAATGCTGATAGCCATAGTTTGGATCACCTTGGCCGTGGTACTTGGTCTAGCCGCCAAAGGGAGCGGAAGATCATTCTGGGTATGGTTCATTCTTGGAATGATCATCGACCCCATACTGGCCTGGATTGTTTATGTGATCGTCGTAAAGAGCCAATAACGCTCGAAAGCCTCATGGCGCATTCAACGTGCGTCACGAGATGCGAGTGCCACGGCCTGCGAAATCCCTCAACCTCCTGAGGGATTTTTTTTGCGTCAAACCACATATTTTCGAGGCTATGCCGGAGGGATCCCTTCAAGAGCGACGTCCATGTCGCCAGCTGCCGATAGCCAAACTGCCGACACCGAACGAATCCCCCCTGATCTGAGCAGACTGAAGCAACGTACTAACGGCTGCAGTTGGCTTTACGCCCATGATGGCTATGTAGAAACGCCATGACCAACCATCAACGGGTCATGTCGTACATGGGTGGAACCTAGCACGCCAGACTCAGGCGACCAGACTTCACTGCTGCGCCCTGAGCCACATTGCGTTCTTCGACTCTGGCCATGATCCAATCCTGCACCTCATCGTCCACCCAACCAACACTCCGCTCCCCCAAGGAGACGGGTTTGGGGAAGGATTCCTCCGCGATGTACTTGTAGACCGTTGATCGAGCCAGCCCCGTTACCCGCATTACTTCTTTCAGTCGAATCAGTCTCATGATCGAAACTCCATTAGCTTGTCCCATGAGATGGCTCAGTCCTGTGAAGCTTGAATGCGGCTGACCTGACTCATGCCGAAGCTCCTCCCGCCATCACCGTATCGTTTAGTCTGCTGCTTAGCGAAATAGCTGAGCCGGTAGAAAACGCCATAGAGCTGGAGGTTTGATAGCGGCCCACGGCGCATCAACGCAGAAACCGGACGCTCCGGGAAGTGAACCGCGGCCTGCGCTTGCCTCCAGCTGATCCCCAACGCAACACCCCAAGCCTTGTAGATACGCCCAGATAGCATCTCGTCGTAATCCCGATCCGGATCACTCAAGCGACCGTAATTCCCCAGCGAGAAATAGGCGTCATGATTGAGCAGTATGGCCACATGGAAATGTGGCTGATCACCTTGGTTCAATTCACGCACCCAGACGTACCGCACCATAGGGTCATAGCCTCGCCTACCAGCAGATTTCTTAACCTGCTGGGCATGCTTGAGCTGAGCCTTCAGAGACCCGATGAAACGTGTGATCGCGTTTTCAGGAATGCAGCAACCCCGTGAACTGCGTAGGTCGATACGAATGACAGTCCACCTGGGATGCTCTTCTAGGCATCCCATAAGCAAGTCATGGATACGCTGCAGGTAGTAAAGGTGTGATTGATCAAGCTCCACCAGGATGGGCAGACCTAGCCATTCGATGGAGTTACTCGGAGGTACCTTGAACATGGAGGGTGTCCTTGTGATAAGTCTCACAAGAACAGTCTTACCTGTGGAGTATTACTCCTGATAACTACTTATAAATATTACCTAGCCAACCAGCATTGACACAGACAGATCACTTACCACTCCCGACAATCTCTGGCATGGGCATACCGAAATGAGCATGCCAGCCCTCAACTTTTACTCTGAAGTTATTTCCACAATCCGCATTAAAGAAAACAGCATCCACTTGAAGCCCACCCCCTGCATCCCCCGTGTGACGAACACTCATGTAAGAAGGTGATGTGTCAAACTGCATATCAACCTGTGGAGGCCTTGGGAAGGCTGCAGCGACTTTATCAAGCAGAACACCAGCCCACACTGCTACGAACCCATACAGCTTCGCACCCACGTCATGCTCTCTTGGATCCCTGTTCTCAATACCAAAATGCCATGCCTTCGGACCTGTTACCTGCAAACTCATAGCCCTAAGCATGGCCGCCTCGATATGGGAGAGAGCCCCTGTTTCACGCCCCTTCCTTCCCCAGAAGAATCCATTGCTCACTGCGGCGCACAGGCACACTAAAATGTAATACCTGCGCGCAGGGTCATTCAGGACTTGGAGACTTGCGGCAAGCTCGGCAGAATCCTTTCCATCATATACTTCAGCTAGTAGATGATTAACGCTGTAGCCTTCAGCCTCACCTGCTAGCCAGTCCAACATTTCGCCTAAATCAAGCCGCCAGCGGAATACTGCTGCCGCCCCCTCCAGCATCGCAGGCCCCAACAAGAAATACGTCTTGGTCATGTCAGGCACGCCATCGGCTGTAAATTCTGATGTCGAAGCTACGATAAATGACTTTTTGTGCAGGCTAGCAAGCAACCTTTGTGCAGTTGACCTTCCAACTCCTGCAGCCTTTGCAAGCGCCACAACCCCCATGCCAGTTACAACGCATGCTTTAGATTTATCCAACCCAGCCGACGAAGGACCACTCTCCAAGAGAGTTAGCCAGAGTTGAGCGAACAAGCAGCGCTCAGGAACCGACAACACCTGAAAGCACCGCTCTTGGCCCTCCAGCACCTGCAGAACCCTATCCCCCTCCTGCCTGAATTTCATCTTGGGGCCGGCTCGATAGCTTTTAACCGATCGCCCACTGACAGACCGGGACTCTAGGAGAAATCCCATATCTACGAGCTTTTTCAAGCCGCTGCTGACACCTCCATCGCTATACCCAACAGCATCAGCCAACCCGCTCACCGTCCCTTGCCATACCTGCCCCCTTGAATCGATAAGGCCCTCCCGGTGCATCCAGCATGCTAGATAACGTGCCCTAGGCGGCACACCCCTCATACTGGAAAAAACGCCCGTCAGTGTGGAATCAAATGCTCTCAAAATGGCCTACTCCCATTTTTGGGCCCCATGCCTATCACCAGGTTGTCACGCGTGATAGCCTAGCGCAACAACAACCTAATAAGAATTATTTGCATTTATAAAATTATCTCCGAAGACAATACGCTTAGGCGCCCCACTGCCCCGCCATGAATCCATGAGGAAAGTAAAATGATCAAAGCAAAGGAAAAAAAATCTTGGATAGAGCGAGAAATAAAAAAAGATGAAAGCTTTCTTCAATGGCTAGCTGAAACACTTAATGTCAGAAACAATCCAGATCAAATAAAAGCACTAAAAGAAAAGCTAAGAAAACCTAATAACATCAACAAAGTTAGTGAAACCAATCTAAGGGGATTACTCGATCATTATGAAGACGAGCTTCTCAAAGGCATCTTAAGTTCTATAGAAGGGATAACCGAAGAGGAATTCAGAGTACTAAAAGGGCGTCAATCATCGCGCATATATCGTCAGAAAACCAAAGACAAAAAATTAACCACCGACATCTCATACGAAGCACTGCAGAAACTATCAGCAATCAAAGGAAAGTACTCACTAAAAGACACCATTGAAATAATGATTGAATATATATACGAAGGACAAACTTATAGACCCACAGAGGACCTCAGCAAAAGCAGAACCATACCTCTACTGGATACCATCCCAAACACATTGACAGCAAAACTAGGAGCATCCCTTGAATACATTCAAGCCCAGATATCAAATCAAGCTAAATTTGAAGCCTTAGAAAGGACGGCTATCACCCAGAGAAAAAGCATCGAGAGTCTGCGAGAAATAGTTGAATCTCTAAAAATTCAAATTTCGAACAAACTTGAAAACAAGCCCGCAAGCTAGAACGCAAGGCAAGCACCTGACCACCTCCATTAAGCTAGCCTGACGATCTATGCCCATAAGGAATGCACCGCCCATCAACAACAAGCGAGTGGCATGTTTAATCGGATATCCCTTAGCTAGGGAAAGTAGTCGCTCCAACTAAAAATTTTAGAATTAGGCTATTTTCGAGATCTAACTCAGGCTTGCAATGTTGTCGTCGATTCGCGCCTGAATCGTGCGCAAGGTGTCCCGGGTTATACCATTGGGGAACTGGCGCCTAGCACTCTCCGCAAAACCGCTGGCTACAGTGCAGATCCGCTCAATGATGTCGGCAGCGCTCTTCGCTGACAGATCCGCTTCTTCGACTGCAAGCTTGAGTAGATGCTTACGCGTGATGCGAAATGCCTCGCCCATTACGTCCATCTGGTGAAACCCACCTGGCCCTTCGCAGAAGGTCACGTCGTAAGCCGGAGCCAACTTCCATTGGCCGCTCGACGACATGAGATAAGCAAAATTCTTGGGATGATCGTCGCGATTGTTAAACACCACGTTAAACACGATCCGCTCGAAAGCGATTGCCTTCTCCCGCACGTCATTGCAGCAGAACTGGGTCGCCCGCAGGAAACTGGTGTAATCCAGCGTACCGGGTGCACGGAAGTCCGCGCCGGTAAAAGCAGCGAGGCTTTGCATGGGAACACGCATGCCCTCTTGCCGGTCGAATCTGCGGGTAGCAAAAGCGGCCTGCCCACTCGGTAACTCGAAGTATTCGGTATCCGGGGTGTCGATAGCGCAATCGCGCAGGCACTGCGCGTAAACGGCCTCGATGGCACATACCTCGGGATGCTCACCTGCCGCAGGAAACTTGACCAACCAGGCTTCCAGACCAGGTGCCGCCGCCGTACTGAAGCGGCCGTGCTCGGCATCGCGATAAAGCAAAGCCTTTGGCCGCGCGCCGTGTGGCGAGCCGCCCATCAGCAGCAGTTGCTGCAGGAACTCACCGCCCTCACCTTTGAGCACGTCTTGGACTTCCGCAGCCAGCTTCTCAAGGGCAATCTCTCCGGGCGATGCGGACAACTCCGGCGCCACAGGTTCAAACGACATTGCCCCCATGGCATGGGGACCGATGTAAGCCAGACGCTCCAAAGGACCAATGTGTGCTGGGTTGAGACCACGGCGCTTGAACAGACGATCCATCAGCAGCATGCCCCAACCGTCAGGCAACGAGTCATAGACCGGCCCCGGTAGCCATAACTGGTGATCGGGAAAGTCCCTACGCAGTCTTGGCCCCTTCAAGGGTAGGCGCAGGGCCGACAACTCCACCCCCCGCTCCAACGCCTCTTCGCTGTAATCAAAGGCAATCAGCGGGCGCCCGGTGAGCGCGGTCGAGGACACCAGCGAACCCCAGCACCAATGCTCCCCCCAGCCGTCGTAGTAGACGTCGACTCGCTTAGGCATTATCGGACTTCCTTTTGACGCGCTGACGCTGAGCGCCCTGCTCATAACGGAGAATGTCGTCCAGGCTGTCCAATCGCGGCATGAACAACTGCTCTAGCTCGTTAAGACGCCCCAATACCATGGCCACCCGAATCACGCTGTCGAATGCCACGCTGCGCCCCGCCTCTAGATTGGACAGAGTACCAACGCCGATACCAGCACGAGCAGCCACCTCGGCCTGCGTCATCTGCTGAGCCAGGCGCTCTTGGCGCAGACGTGTACAGAGCAGCTTGACAACTTCTTCCGGCTTGATAAGACCTAAATTCATCATCTTGAGTCTTAAACCATAGATTTGCATTTAACATCTAGAATTATAGAGTTAAATCGAGCCATGGTAGAGACACAACCTCAGAAAACCGAGACTTAACCCAAAAAACATCAGATAAAGCTCAAAAATCTGGATTTGTATTGTCAACCAAGCGCCTGCTGCTCGAGATATCACTCAAGCCGTAGCTCTAATGGAGTCATCGGCATCGCCTGCCGAGCTAGGTAGAGGCGTTATCTCCGGCAAGCAAGGGCTCCAGAGTGTTTGCCAGTGCATCGATTTCACTGATGATCAACTTTGACCTCAGCGGCAGCATGGTCTGAGGTATCAAGGTTTCAGGATCTCGCACATGACGAGGGGTGTAGCCCAGTAGGCCTGCATAGCTCGCCGCATTGCTACCCAAGCTTTCGTAGAATCGTTCGAACAACTCTTTATCCTTTTGCTTTGACAGCAGCCGGTATTGTGATTTGCAGAACGCACAGACCTGAATGTAAAACGGGATGAATAATGGCCCGGCCACATACTTTGCCTTTTCGAGCGCTGTAGTGAGGTGGCTGAGGGTCAGCAGGCTATCGCCTGCCTGCATCGCATCCTGGGCACGCACCCACTCATTGAGCCATGCGGGACCGTTCACGAACGTAAAATGCCGGCCCCCGTCGATGAATCGCCTGTGTTCGTTTTTGTAAATTAGCTCAAGGCTATTGGGAATCTCTGCCACAAGGTTTAGTGAGCCCGGTAAGGCCCTAATTCGGTTGAGCAGGGATTGATAGCGGTTGGGCGCCTGCTGGGCATAGACCTGCTGGCCAATGGGATAGTCGTTAAACAAAAGATCAAGCAAGTCACTGCTGGGTATTGAGTGGCCTAGCTCAGCTTGGTCACACATCAAGCGCCCCTGTGGCTCGAATGGCCCGCAATCCGCGATATGGGCGTTGAGGTTATGAGCGATCATGGCCGAAAAGGCGTGAATCGCGAATGCCTCTTCGTGGATGTGCTGCGGCAGGTGATGAACCAGTGGTCGAAGAGTCGGATAGAAAGTTTCCCACTTCATACGACTAGGCTTACGAAGTCGGTCTACCACCTGCTTGGACTGAGTATTGATCGGCTGGGAGGTGAACTCACGACTCCAGGCCCGCTCATCGAGCGGCCCCTCTTTCCGGAACTCGTGGTACTGATGAAGCTTATGCAGCGAAACGCCGGTGATTCGGCAAGCAGCATCGGCAAAGCCTCTCAGTGGCCATTGCTCATCCCTCTCGGCAGTTGGCCAGGCATCATCCGGCAACAACGCGCCGACTAGTGTCGCCGTCAGAGAGCGAAGATCATTGCTGAGAAAGAACTGATAGCTGTATGTCTGGCTCTCCGCGTTGCAAGCGTGCTCCCTGACAAACTCCCTGTAGTGCGAAAGCGCCGACACGTAAAAGCCAACAGCCAATTCAGATACGCCCCAACGGGAGTAGCGCTCAATGATCAGGGACTCAATGTATTGGCGTAACTCTACATATTCGTCGAGGGATTCAAAGTCGGTTTTGGACAGATGGTTGACATAGGCTTGGATCGTCCGGCTTTTCTTGACCTTCTGCTCATCACTTGGAGCAAGCTGAGCAGTCACAGCCACCAGGTCGCTGAGAGATCCATACTTGCCATCCTCCTTCTTGATCGCGTCGAAAGCTTGCCTCAGTGCGGCGCGCCGGTCTTTCTCTGTGGCAGCTACTTGAAAGGTTATGTCTTGGTTGTCGCTACTCCAAAGCCCAAGGCAGTCGCACACGACCTTGTGGAGGTAACCTAAAGTTGGCAGTTGATCTGTGGTTGGTAGCATCGCTATTTCCTTGAAGAGAAGTCGTCGCCATCCTAGGCAAGTGAAAGCCTCTCACTAAGTATCAAAATCGCGATAAGGGCAGACAGCGGGACGCGCAAGCTCATTCAAGTCTTATGCTCTCTCGCACTGGCGAGTCTGGGTACTTCAAGGTAAAGCGGATCGAGTGTCCACCTCTTGGCCGAGAGCTACCTATCACCAGCGTCTGCTTTCGGCCAAAGCAGAGATTACATGGGCTGGTAGTTGTGCATCTTGATGCTTCACCAGCATGGCCAGTGATCATAATTCATTCGTATTCTACGGGTGGTTCGATGGTCCCTACGTAGACCCGCTGCTGCTCGCCTCCTATAGCCAAGCACTCGAGTGCGCTGCCCTCTGGCACGTCGAACCAGTGACCTGCCGAGGCTAATTCTGCTGTCAGCAGGGGGGTGGCGGTATCAGCATGGGATTCATAGCCTTGCATAAGCATCTTACCCCCACGCCATTGCAAAACCGCCTACTGCCATCAGCGAGTGCCAGAGTCTCACCGACTCGTGCCGTGAGCGTACGGGCAGCCATTTCCCCCTAACGCGCAGTTCTAGGCGCCAGGCTCCTCCTTCGCGCAATACGCGAAATTCTCATACGGCTCCAGTCTCGACCGATGCCTACAGTGTCTCCTACTCGACCGCTCTTTTCATGTCCCAAGCTCTTCTAGCAGTCAGTCACCAAGGATCTGGTATAGCGCCGGGCCGCAGGCCGGTGACTCCTCTAGGCCATGCGGTACCGATCTAGAGGCAGAAGCGGATGAGTTGAACAGAACGTCCTATTCCGCGTAGCGGCGACTAATGGAGCTGGCAGATCGCCTCCATCTAATATGAATTAGCTCACAGTCCGCGTTACTATTTAGGTTCACCAAACTAGGACGTTCGTTCTGCTCAAGGCAGTCAGAGGGGTCAGGGATGAGCTTGAGGGCATGGCTGGCAGCGGCGTTGTTAAGCACCGCCCCTGTGTTGCACGCAGAAGTGCACACCTGCCGTGTGGTCGCGCTAAGTGATGGCGATACGTTCACCTGCCTAGACGTGTACAAAAGTCAGCACAAGATTCGCCTTGCCAATATCGATACCCCAGAAAAGGATCAGCCCTACGGGGCCAAATCGAAACAGGTCTTGAGCGCCCTTATCTTCGCCAAGCAGGTCAAGGTCGAATCGCAGGGCACTGACCGATATGGACGCACCATTGGCGTGGTCAGTGTCTCTGGCGTGAACGTCAACCGTGAAATGGTTGCGCGTGGCGCCGCCTGGGTTTATCCCCAATACAACCAAGACCACTCTTTACCCCGCGTAGAGCAGGAGGCTCAAGCGACTAAGCGCGGAGTCTGGGGATTGCCACAGGCGCAGATCATTGCGCCTTGGGAGTGGCGCAAATTGGGGCGGAGTCTCAATTCGGAATTTACCGCGCGGAAACAGCAGTCTGCGTTGACTCCGGCTACAGCCGCAGGCGGCGGTTGTAGCAAACGACTATGCGGGCAAATGAACAATTGCGCGGATGCCCTGTTTCATCTGCAGCAGTGCGGCGTCACCTCCCTAGACCGGGACGGCGATGGCGTGCCCTGTGAAAGTCTCTGCCGATAACAATGCGTCGCGCTGAAGCGCGCTTAGGAATTCCGTAATGAAGGCAATTGGAAAGCTGTTCTCGTGGTTGTTTGCCTCGCGCCAGTCGACGGATGCGGACGACCATCCCGACCTTGTTCCGTTGGTCTTTGAAGACCTTAAAAAGGAGCTGGATGTAGAGATAGAAGCCAGAAAGCTTGGTCGAGCGGGGTTGCCTGAGGCCGATGCGACCGCGTTGTCTTTCCCCGAGAGGAAGATCATTCAACGGCTTGAGGCAGTTCGCGCTAACTATAGCAAGTGGGCATTGACCCGGATTAACAGCATCCACGAGCGACTCAACTCATTTGATATCACCCAGTACGTGAATCGCGCCAAACAATATGCTGACGAATACGAGCGCCTTGCCAATAAGGAGATTTCTGACGCCGAGGTAGAGCTAGGCCGACGCCGTAATGCGGCAGCGCGCCAGCAGGATGATCTGGATACATTCTGTAAGGAAAATAAACTGAGTCGTGAGGCCCATTATCCACAGGGACTCGCTAAAGCCAGCCTGATTTTGGTCGGTCTGGGACTCATTGCGATTGAAGGCTTTGTGAACGCCTTCTTCTTCGCCCAAGGATTAGATAGTGGCTTAGTCGGTGGTTTTTTTCAGGCCCTAATCTTGGCGACTATTAACTTCACAGTACCGGCATTCTTAGGCCGTTTGTGGCTTCCCAACGTCAATCACCATCATCTAGGACGTCGCCTGATTGGCTACCTCGGCTGGCTATTTGTGATTGCGTTCATGATAGTTTCGGCACTTGCCATCGCGCATTACCGAGAGGCTATGGGCCAAGCTGTAGATGAAAATATCAATGCTGCAGCGCTATCCCTACAAACTCTGCAAGCAGCTCCATTTGGGCTAACAGAAATCTCATCCTGGCTGTTGTTCTGTATCAGCATTTTTTTTGCGCTGGTAGGGCTGGTCGATGGCTACAAGTTGGACGATCCCTACCCCGGATATGGTCGCCGACACCGCAAGACGCATGAGGCGATCAACGCATACCACGCTCTAGTTGATCAAGTGCGCGGGGAAATTTCCGGCCTTAAGGAAATGTTGCTGGAGTCTCTGGAGCATGATGTTGAGCGTGCCAAGGTGTGTGTGCTGGATTTCGGCAAGCTAGTGGAAGACAAAGCCTCGTGCGGGCATCGACTGAAATTGAACCTCAGCAAAGCCGAAAACATGCTGCAGGCGCTGATCGATGCTTTCCGCGATGAAAATAAAATGCATCGAAACGGAGTGCCTCGCCCTAGGTATTTCGATAGCCCGCCAGCGCTACAAAAAATAGAGCTCCCAATCTTTGACACCTCGACTGAGCTGGCCAAGCACAGAGAGCAAGAATCCCTTCTGAATGGGCTGTTGGCTGACGTGGAGCAAGTACGGGGATCTATCCAATCTGCCCATGAGAGCCGCTTTGACCAGCTCAAAGCTATCCACCAGCAGCTGTAGGAGTCGGGGATATGGCACATAAATCTCGGTATACCGCCAAGAACAAATACACCAATAAAAGTAGTAATGCGGGTGACTGGATAAAGATTGTAGGAGCGGCCGGGGTTATCTTGGCAGCTCTCGGTATAGGGGGGTATTACCTCTACAACCAGCCCAAGGGCCCGGATAGAGTTACGCTGTGTCCGGCAGAGGGCCCTCTCGGGCATGTGGTGGTATTGGTTGATAACACCGACCCCTACTCCTTCATTCAGCGTGAAGCGTTCAGTCAGGCGCTGCGAGCACTCAGTGACGAGGTTGTTCCCGAAGGATATTTGTTGTCGGTGTTTTCGTTGGGCGAAAGCTTCGAAAACAATGCCAAGCCGCTCTTCGAGCGCTGCAACCCAGGCACCAGCGCAGGTAAGTCAGAGATGACTGCAAACCTGAAACGGATTGATCTACGTTATCACGAGTCCTTTAAAGCGCCCATTGAAAAACTAGAAGACTCCCTGCTGTCAGATACCCCGGCGCAATACTCACCCATATTTGAGATGATCCAGCTCGCCTCGATAAATGGTTTTAGAACGCAAAACGTACGAGGCCCCCGCAAACTGATTATTTTCTCGGACATGCTACCGAATACGCCTGAATACTCGATGTTCAAGGGCATTCCAGACTATAACGATTTCTCTAAAACGCCTTATGGCGAGCGCAGCAAGACGGATCTATCTGGAGTAAAAGTGGAAATCCATTACTTAATAAAATACCCAAAGTTACAAACAATGAAACAGTTGAATTTTTGGGAGCTTTATTTTGAGGGTGCTGGCGCACGTTTAACCGGCGTCAACACGATGGAGGGCTAGATTATGGCCGTCAAACTCGACATCAAAAAACTATTTATAACAGCAGTCAGCATTAAGACTGCTCTGGCGGCTCTTAGTGTTGCTCTTGGCAGTCCGTATATTTGCGGCTTGATTTTGCCCTTGCTGGTAATGGTGCTTTATATTGGGCTTGGTATTTATAAGCGCGACGACAGTGTCTCCGACGAGAAGTTTGCAGACTCCTGCTACTATCTTGGCTTTATTTTTACTATTGCTTCGATCATTGCCTCGCTTTTTGATTTGCACAACATTGGATCAGGCTTGGGGGACGTAGCTGCTCGATTTGGCGCAGCAATGATTAGCACTTGTCTTGGTGTGATTGTTCGCGTGGTACTCGTGAGTTTCCGTCAAAACGCAGAGGACGCCTTAAAAAATGTTGAAGATAGCGTACTTACAGCTTCGCGGCGTTTGACGGATGAGTTTTCTCGCTCGTTTGACCAGCTAGTAGTTTTTCGTAGCGAAGCAGTCGAAGCGTCACGAATAGCCGTCGCTGGAGTGAAGGAGCAGATTGACTCGATGTCAGAGGCCCATCGCCAAGAGATCGAGACGTTCTTCAGTGCAATGACAGAACATAACAAAACCACAATTCTGGGTTTGATTCAGGATGTGCGAACTGCCTCAATGGGACTAAACCGTATTCTGGAGCAGTACCAAGAGCGGGCATCCGAAACCAGCGAAGGAATTGATAAAACCCTGCAAAGCTTTATTACGACGCTGATAGAGCGCCTAACGGCTGTTGAGTTCCCGCCAGATATTTTTTCTAGCCGTTTGGAGGCACCAATTGCGCAGCTGAATGGGACTACGGCAGATGCTAGCAATAGCGTGAAACTAGTCTCTGAGCACGTTAAAAGCGCAGCAAAGAGCGTTTCCACAACCGTGGATAAAATTAATACCAAAGCCGAATCTCTGAGTGAGGTGCTGTCGACGGCTCAAGCGTTGTCGGCGGAGCAGCAAGAGTTGCTGTTTGCCATTAAGCGCCAACAGCAGGCAGTAATCGATCAACTTCAAGCCTATCAAGAAGAAATGCTGAAGGGGTTTTCAGCGCAGCAGGAGTCTATGCTTGGTAAGTTGCACGAGCACGCGGATCTGATTGCGGACACCAATGGTGTGATGAGCAAATTGGTTGATCAGATCGGCGAAAATCGTGAAGTAGCCGAGGATTTCCATAAGGCATGGCTGGGAATGACGCAGGTTGCCAATGAAATGGCTGAAACCGTCAAAGGCTCAATGGAAAAGCTAACACCTGCTATTGTTTCGATTGAGGAAATGACAAAGCGATCAGTGCATGACTCTAGGTCTACCACCACGTCGGTTGAGTCACTTAGTAGTTTGATGGTGCAGCTGCTTGAGCTGAATAAGACTCAGCTAGATCGCGGCGCTTCAACTGCATATCAGCCGCAGAGCATTGCTGAATTAAATGAGCAAATGCAGGCACTTAATGCAAATCTTCAGCAGCTTATTGCGAACGGAGATAAATACTCTGCTCTCGATGCTGCTGTAGAGAATTCTATTGCAGCCGCCTCACAGGTCGTGATTCCGCTCAATGAACCTTCTACTCCTTTGTCGGCGAGTTGAGCATGAGACATGGCCGATAAAAACGACCAGATCTTTCAATTATCACTGACTGAAATTGCTTTCATTTTGGTCTTTATTCTGATGTTTCTACTAGGCTCTATGGTTGTTTGGGGACATCAAGAAAATCAACGACTTCTAGAACAGCTAAGATCATACGCAGAAATAGAGCAAAAGCAGGCTGATCTAGAGAAAGCCTCGCAACTCCTCGAGAATAAGCTGGTTAGCAAGAATATCAGCAACCCTAAAGAGGTGATTAAGAGCCTAGTGGACTCTGTGCGGAGTCAAGACGAGATCGTCAGATTAAAAAAGCAACTGGTTGACCAAGAAGCCAAAATCACCGCGCTGAGTGAGCTACAGAAAGCTATTGATGAATCGGCTAAAGGGCAAGGCGATGGAGCTTTGGCTCAGCAGCGCATTGAACAAGCGCTGGCCTTAGCCAAGGCGATCAAAGAGCAGCTTCAAGAAAAGCTCGAAAAGACAGATGAAAAAGCGCTATTTGAGGATCTAGACTACGTTGCCAAGGCTGCAAAGCAGCAGCTTGCTGACAAGGCAAAAATCGATGAGACCTTTACTGATGACCCGTTGTTTGCAGCCTTAGCAGGTGACGCCCCTGCACAGAAATTTGAAAGCCTTACCAAAGAGTATCGAGAAGTCGAGGCTCTTAAAAAGGAAGGATCTGATCCCGTTGTGGTTCGAAAAGAAAACACTGACTTAAAAGGTCAAATTCAGTTCTTGAAGAACAGGCTCGAAGCCAAAGGTGGACTAGATTACCCACCTTGCTGGGCAGATGAGCAGGGAAAGATACAGTATCTGTTTAGTGTCGAGCTTCATGAGCACGAGTTGAATGTAGCCCGTGCCTGGCCAGATAATCGGGAGGCTGATGCTCAAGCGTTACCCAATATCCAGTCGGTGATGGCGGTAGCGTCATCTGACTACCCAAGATTCCTAGATGCAGTCAAACCCATTTCAGATTTGAGTCGAAAATTAAACTGTCGTCACTATGTTCGCATTAGAAATCTGATCCCAGATGCAGTTACATCTGATCGTAGACGGCTCTCTATTGAAGATTATTTTTACAAAATAGAAGTTCGTCGCTGACCAAGTGTTATGACCTTGGTGAATCGTTCCGGCTTTCCTAGACACTTTCGAGCGGCTGCTTCTAGCCGGAACAGCCGCTGGTGACAGGCAGCTGCCGGTTTAGAAGTGCGATTCACGCCTAAAGTGCAAGTTTATAGTAGGCATAATTAATCTAATCTTTTCCGCACTACCTGCTGATGTTTAGAATTTCCCGTATAGCCGCCCGACCGAAGCTAATCGAATCAGCTTGAACGACACCCGAAAAATAGCACTTGTTGCCATGGAGAAACCCAGAACATCGCCCCCGATCGTCTCGAACAGCAAATCAGTGCAGAAATTAGCCGATATGATGAATTAACAGTGAATTAACAATGCGAGCCATAAGAAAATCTCAAAAATATATTTCCGGGGAAATATGAAATCGAAAGCAGATACTGCGGCAGCCAACATAGATAGAGCCATTGACAGCATATACGATGGAATTACAGCGACTCGCGAACTTGAGCAATTGAGGCTGCTATTCTCTCAGTCACTTGTATCAGTACTTCATCGCGAACTCACCGAGCTCCCTAATACTGATTCTGTAAAAGTAAGACTTGACTGGATCGATAAAAGACCATACGCAGACATGACTGCTTCGGCGGTAAAAGATTTTAATGGCAATATAATTACTCGCCCTGTGGAGCTGGGTGATGCTGCGATTTTTCTTATAGAAGCTTTTAGCTATAAAGGTCAAATTGTTAGCAGGCGAGGTAAGGGATTAATAATTCAAGCCAAGGTTGCTCCCAGCGCTTCAATGGCTAGGATTCCTGTTACAAGCCTGTCGAGTACCGATCCTGATAACTCGTCTAATAAAGAGTTCGCACTACTTTCGCAATGGCCTCGATTTGAACTGCATCTGGCAAATAATCGCCGTGGAAATTCTTTAGGTTTTTATGCGCTCAGCAACAAATCAAGCCCACCACCATATGGCTGGTACGCGGCCGCGCCGGGTGCCAATAGTTCGGGTTGGGATACTAACGGTCAATGGAGATCTAGATGGATGTGTGCTCCAGCCGTGGCAAATGCGAGCTGTGATGCAACATTGGGCGAGGTTCTTGTAGCTTTATTTAACGGCTCTGACATCAATGGACAGATGGTCGGAGAGGAGTGTTTGCCCGTGACTGGAGCTTATCACGCCATTTTTCGAGGCCAGTCTCGTCCGGCCCCTACGGATTGGGACAAGCTGTGTACAACCTTACTTGAACTCACTGGTCATACGCACCAAGTTGTTTCAGGGGCGCACGGTGTATTTGCGTCACTTCCGTATGTCCCATGGTTGGCCATGATGATCAGCAAAAATCCTGTTGCATCCTGGCTGCGCAGAGTTCTTCGTAAAAATTTGTTCCCAATTCTTATTATTGAGCGTGTTAGACCGGATTAAGCCGCAATAGGGCGGTTCAGCTTTCTTGGCGCACAGAGGGCTGCTTCTGGCCGGTTCCTGCCTAACGCGACAGGCTGATATCGGCTAGAAGCGGACTGATCGAACATTGCCTGATCTCACCTTTTTTAACGACTCAAGATTTCTAGGAAATCTGGGGCAATTAAGGTGAAGCCTCAATTATCTGAGCGATAGACCCGCCAATACTCTCTTGCTGCATCGATCAGCTTGCTCGCTTTCACCCTTCCCTCCCCCCCCTTGCCGCTTACTTCGACGAACCAATAGCAGTACGTGATGGCACGTGTGACAGCGACGTATGCCGTGCGCAGTGCCTCTTCGTCCTGAGCCGAATCATAAGGCCGGGCATCTCCCTTTGCCCCCATACGGGCTTGCCGCAAAATGTCATTCTTGTAGGGTGAACTCGTTTTGGTCTCGCAGTCCCCCAGCAAGAAAACGGCTTTTGCCTGCAGTCCCTTTGAGGCGTGATACGTCAGGAACATCAAGTCTTTCTCACGATCCTCCTCCTTTGAACGCGCAATCAAATCAGCGGTAGCGGCCTGCAGAACTTTCCGATATTTCCTAGTTCTATAAAGGATCAGAATGCTGTCTCCCTGCTCGTAATGCTTTCGCACTAAGTCAGCCAAGACCTCGGGTGTTACAGGAGGGCAGCTCAGCGCCGTGCCATTTGCTGACTGCTGCGGCCCCTCGATCAAGCCACCGCCCTCTACATGGTGCTTATTCAGATCCTTTCCCTGAGCGATAGCACATCCGTGACCCGCTGAGCTTTGCGCTCCTTTGACATTCCCTTTCCAATCCTCAGGATCGAAGGGGAAAACGCAGACGGGCTCGCGACGCCGAGTGACTTTTTCGTTAGCTGCAATTCCGCTTTTATTCTCGAAAAGAGCGGTTTTGGCGACCAGCGATTCAGCAGCATCGATGATCCATTGGTGGGAGCGGTAGTTCTCATTCATGATGACGCGAGTTGGATTCAGCGCCGTGAAATGTTTGTCGAAGTCGACAAAGAACTCTGGAGAACTCCCCCTCCAACCGTAGATACTTTGCCAATCGTCTCCAACCGCAATCAGGGATGGGGGTGATGGAACCCCACGTGTCTCAGGTCGCAGTTCTCGCCTGCCAATTTCAGCGAAGGTCGCTTTTACCCATGACATAGTGTTCGCACCGACATCTTGAAACTCGTCGATCAGAAGGGTTGTCATGGGTCGTAGGACACCGTCAGGCACATGCTGAAAGCTATCCTGATTCTGCTCGTTGAACAGAGCGAACATGGTATTGAATGTCATGATCGGCGGGCTCGTATCCTTCAGCAGCTGGTTGAAGCGACGCCAAAAGATCCCAAGGGCCTCGAAGAAAACTCTGTCCAGATCACGTTGGGGGAGCTGCATGTTTTTTACAGCATGCTCAACATCCAACCCAAGGTTCTCAATGAACGAAGCCGCAGAGTAAAAGGCTTCAAGAATATGGCTAGCGGATAACTCCCCCTTCACTTTGTAATCGAATACAGGGCAGGAGGTCATAGAGCTTTTGAGCTCTTCAATCGACTTACTTGCTTCGTGGTAGCTGTTCAGTAAGAGAACTGGTCGCGTGGAGTGGACTTGGAAGAGCAGCTGCTTTTTAGCCAGATCCTGCTGTAGCCAAGATTTGCGATTTTCGATCGCGAGGTCTTTCGGCTCACTCTCATCTAACCCGAGCAAGACGTAGGCGTCCAAGGCTTCAATGTATCCGTCAGCTCGAAGCTTCTGGGCGCCTAGCTGGATTACCTTCCCGGCGGGATCAATCCCATCTAACGGCCATTTCCCAGCAGCGCTCCAAAGCCCGGCCATCTTGACGCACAGTGCATCATCAAAGTATGCCTGACGAGCTGATTTGGCCAGCTGTGCAGCCACCTCGAGGGCCGTTGAGTCTAAGGGGCGGAGGGAAATGCTACGAATGTACAGGTTTAGGATCAACTTCTTGAAAACTGAATTTTCCCTGTAAAGATCCGAGTAAACTTGGCGTAGCAAACCAATCTGCCGAAGATTCAGTTTTAGCTGAATAACAGGCGTGTCTGGCTCTTCGAGATTCTCATCAAGATCATCCTCGCCCTCCCAGTTATCTCTAATTACCGGCACCCCAGCTTCGTGCGACTCAGACGCGGATAACTCCTCAACATTCAGCTCTTGGTGTTTGTTGTCTGTCTCTACCCGGTCTTTCAAAAACTCGAAAGGCTGGACACCTGTCAGCCCAGGAAGGCATCGGGCGAATGAAAGTATTCGAGAGTGAAACGTTCGAACGATCCGTTCCGACTGCTTCACCGAGACATCGTGGCCCCAAAGCAAGAAAACCTTACGAAGCTTTTCGGCAAAATCACGTTTCGACTCCCTTGTGAAAGTCACCACGGTAATGCTCGAAAACTGAATCCCAAGGTAGTGCCTGAGAACGACTAGGCGAAGCACCATAGTTGTCGACTTACCACTACCGGCACCTGCGATCACAGAGGTTGTGGGAGTACGAGACAGGATAAGCTTCCACTGGTCTTCAGATGGCTGCTCCTCCTTTGGTATGCGCGATGCGACATCAGCCTTGATTAAGGCTTCCATCTGCGCAGTGATCTCCAGGCGAGTATCACTAAAGAGAGTACTTGATGGTGCAGCACTGGCAGCGTTAGCTTTTTGGGCTACCTCGATTGTGGCGTGCCGGCGAGCCTCCCTTAGCCCCGCGTCATATCCGAGCGTGTAACCCCGTAGTAATGCGGAAGCTTGCTCAAATCCAACAGCGCCTAAAAGCCACTCAGTTACTTTTGCTACAGGATGACGATGCGCCCTTGCGGCGATGCTGCTCGGCCCCGTGGGTTTTCCGTTGCGATCAAACGAACTCAAAGCTTCCTACTTCCTAAATCGATGCTCTAGATTTCACTAGGAAACGCTCGATGTGAATGTGTTTAAAGCTGCGAACAAGCAGCTCTGTCGCACACCGAGTTTTTCAACAGAATCGCCGAAAACAGACATTACGTGAATAAGTTAAACATCAAGCCGTCACCGTGGACTGGCTCACCAGCCCCAACGCCAATGCCTTTGCTCCCCCCAAGTCCAGCTGCATCGTTGCATATGACTGCATGAGTAACGCTGGAGGAAGCACCCAATCCCATTTCTCTTGAACCATGTTCTGTACATCCGCCAGAACACTGGATTCATCAATACCATCCCACTCGGCAATCTCGCGCAGCTTGTTTTCAAGCGACGTCCGATCCCCCTCAACCTCAATGACCAACCCACTGTTCTCACTGGCTAGTCCGGTGTACGTCAGCAAGATAGCCAAGGCATCGTTCGTCCAATCGCCTTGCCAGGTGAAAAGGTAAGTCTTGCCTCCGCTTTCGGTCATGCTCGAATGTGCCAGCCCAAGGTCCGAGAAGGCACTACGCGCCTGAGCCAATAGTTCTTGTGCCGTAGCATCGAGATAGGGATAGACATCCGCCTCCAACAAGACGGTCTTCATCTCTTGCCGAACCCGATCATGCACACGGGCTCCAAGCCCGTCGAAAGATGGCGGAGCACCACCTGGATCGGATCTCACGACGATGACCTTGGCATCAGTGTCCACATTCGTGACCCGCCAGCGCCGTCCTGCAAAGATGATGCGCTGATCAACGGTTAGTGGCCTGGAGATGGGCAATGCTCCAAGTGGTTTGCCATCGCATACCAGGCGGAACTCTTCATTGCTGACAAATGCACTGTAGAAGTCGTAGTGGTTGATCATGCGTTCCCCCACCACGCCGGGCAGCAGGAGCCCTGATGTTTCCTGGGTTATCAAATCGCGCTCACCGAGGGCACGAAGCAAACTGAGGAAGCTGCCCTGCTCCACCCCAATGAACGGACCACTGCGAATCAAGGTGCTCCACAGCTCTGCAGCTGTAGCTCCACCCCGCTGGGCTATCACCGAGAGGCACTGCTGTACCAGTGTCGATAAATGGAGGCCCTGAACGCGTGGGGGCTCGAACCAGCCCTGCATCAACAACCTGATCATGGCAATGCTTTGCACCAAGCCCTGGCGGAGTCGATCCGACAATGGCGAGCCATCGTCTAGCTGACGCTCCTTGCAGTAACTTCGGAGAATGGCTGCTTCTCCCGGACGGCGTCCGGATCGACCCAAACGCTGACGCAAGCTGGCAACCGATGGTGGCGCTCCGATCTGCACCACCGTCTTGATACTGCCGATATCGACCCCAAGCTCTAGCGTGGTAGTACAAACTGCGGTGGCCGGCCGGTCACCGGCTTTCAGCGCTTTCTCGGTTTCCTCTCGAATGTCCTTCGCCAAGCTGCCGTGATGCGGCCAGAACTCGTTCGGTACACCATCCTGCTCGCAACGGCGCCGCAGATTGTCAGCGAACCACTCCACCTGAGTTCGACTGTTGGGGAAAATCAGGTTGTTGCTGCCCCGTAGTACCTGAAAGAGGTGCTCTGCGATGGCATGATCCGGAGAAAAGACTTCACCATCTTCAGACTGTATCGGGAGCGCCTGCTTGGACTCCACATACCCTCTGATCTGAACCTTGAGTATCTGGCCACTCCCCTTGGACTCGATCACCGACACATGATGGGGGGCATTGGGACGCAAGAAGGCAGCAGCCAGCGTCATGTCGCCCAGCGTGGCGGAAAGGCCAACCCTGGGCAGGGGGCGATCAATGATTGTTTCCACTCGATGCATGAGTGACTGCAGCTGCTTGCCTCGCTCACTACCAATAAAGGCATGGAGCTCATCCACAACCAAGTACCGCAGGTTTGCAAACAATCCCGCTAGACTGGTCCCCCTGTTGACGAAAAGAGCTTCGAGCGACTCCGGCGTTATCAGCAGAATGCCTTCCGGGGACTTGAGGAAGCGATGTTTGCGGCTCGCTGAGATATCCCCATGCCAAGCAATGACTGGAAGTTCAAGCTCATCGCAAAGTCTCGCCAAACGATCCCACTGGTCATTGATGAGAGCCTTTAACGGGCTGATGTAAAGCACCGCCCCTGGCGTTTCTGTGTCCTGCAGGAGGTTGGTAAGGATGGGGAGGAACGCGGCTTCGGTTTTCCCTGCAGCTGTAGCAGCCGCGATGATGACATCCTGATCCGCGCCCAAAAGCACAGGGATAGCGCGCTCCTGGGCATCGCGTAGAGAGGTCCAGCCTTCGGACCATATCCAGCGCTGGATTCGCGGCTCAAGGAGTGCGAACCCAGCCGACTCAGAGCTGGAAGGTGGCAAGCTCATCGTCCGTGTCTACTTGGGTATCGGCCTCACCACCTCGATCCGGTGCAATCTCTACTGCCCCCAGCAGGGTGCGCCAATCAGCGTCCGGATTCTGCTCCAGCACCGCTAGCAGGTTGATGAATGCGGTGATGGTCGTCCGCGGGGTCCTGAAGTAGGCCTCGCCCATCCGCTGGTTACAGTGGGCCATAAACAGCGGCAATGCTTCGTCGGGTAGCAAATAGCGCTCGCTCACACCTGCCGCGTATACATGACGCAGTTTCTGCAGCAGCACGTAGAAATCCTCAGGCGTCAGACTGGTGAGGCGTATGACAGGACCGGAAAGATCTACCAGCCCGGACTTAGCGAAGTTGTTTTCCGCCAAACGCGACTGCAGAGCCGGATAGCTGTAGAGGCCGCGGCGAGTATCCATGAGAAACTCGGGGGTACCACCCAACACAAAACCAAGCCCCTCAGCGGAACCCTGCAGGGAGTCATTGAGGATACGCAGAATCTGCTCGTAGTTAGCGTTGCGAGCCTGGGTGTTGGAGAGCTTGTACAGGTTCACCAGCTCATCGAGACATACCATCAATCCACTAAAGCCGGCCAACCGAACGAATCGCGCGAGCAGCTTGAGCTGATCGTAGACCGACGCATCGTCGACGATGGTCCGCACACCCAGTGCGGTGCGGGCATCTGTCTTGGTAGTGAACTCGCCGCGCAACCAGCGGATAGCATCCGCCTTGAGCTGCTCGTTGCCCTCTTCGAAGCCTTTGCAATAGGCCGCAATTACATCAGCAAAGTCATAGCCGTTGACCATCTCTGTCAGTTGCTCGAGATGCTCACGAATCACAGCCTCACTGTCTTTGCCGGACGCTTTGGCTTCCGTTTTGGCCTGTGCAATGAACTTCTCGACTATTCCTTGCAGAGCGCCGCCATCAGGCTTAGTCCGGGTGGACATATTCTTGGCCAATTCGGCATACAGAGAGCGAGCCTGGCCGCCAGTAGCATGGAGACGACGATCAGGGTTCAGATCGGCATGCATGGTGACGAGCTTGCGCTCCATCGCAATAGAGCGAACCAAGTTGAGGAAGAACGTCTTGCCTGCGCCATATTCACCGATCACTACGCGGAACGCGGAACCACTTTCCGCGAGGCGCTCCACATCACGGATGAGCGCTTCCAGCTCGCCGACACGCCCCACTTGAATCAGGTGCTGCCCTGCACGGGGAACGACGCCGGCGCGCAGGGACTGGATGACCGCATCGCGATCCTTGGCTCTGATGCTACTCATAGCGGTAGTTTGTCCATGATTTCAGGGTTGATTTCGAAGGGGTCTTCCCCCTCGGTGACTGGCATATCGAAATGCTCGAAGGCCATGTCGTTGATCTGCTCCAATGCTCCGTCGAGCATGAGCTCCATATCACTTGCAACCGCCTCCAACTCGTCGCGAGCCCACTCGGTACGGGACACGAGTACACGCAGGAAGGCTGAGTGATCGGCGTCCAATCCACAGATGGAGGAAGTATCCTTGACGGTCTCTTCGACAACGACCTCATCCGGCTCAACAGACTTGTCATCAACGAAAACCTGAGCCAGCAGCGCAGATACCTGCTCCGTTTCACGCTGCAACTGAGCGATGCGCTCTTGGTCCAGAACAAATCCACCAACGGGCTTGGACGGAGTTGCTCCGGGTATGGAAGGCGTTGTCTGCGATGAGCCAACGGGGCTACCACTGGCGGCCACATGAAGGTCGCTGTATAGCGATTGCGGATCCAGCTGCAGAGTCTTGTAGACGCGCTCCAGCAACTTCACCTCTGCGGGGCTAACCTCACCGTCGACCTGCGCCAAGTGAGCGAGAAAAGCCGCCACAACCCTCTTCGCTGGCTCGGCTAGGGGCTCCAGCTTCTTCTTCAGGCTTTGCAGAGTTGGTGCCTGGTTAAGCTGCAGACGCAGGTGGGCCTTCAGCCGTTTCCGATGGGCACCGCTCAGGTGACTCCAGGAGTCGATATGCTGGGATAGCAGCATAATCTCCTGCGGCGACGTGTCACCATCGGCCGCCGCCACAGCACAGGCAAGGTCCAACGTGACAGAGGCGGCGCTATACGCCGGCGAAGACCGCAAATCACCATCTTCAGCCTGGGCCGCAAAGAGCGCCACATTGTCCTCTGCCTTGGGTGTTCGACTGCCTGCCAGCACATCCGGCTCGATACCGATGTGTAATGACTCCAGCGCGCGGGCGAGCGTCAGAACCTTGTCTCGCGACAGGCTACCTGCACTCTGCAACCGCCCCGCCAGCTCGCCGAAACTCATGACCACCATGCCGTCGCCAATACGTTGCTTCAGCTCGTCGAGCGCTGTTCGAGCTGCTGGCGGCCACAGGTTTACAGGCAGCTGTAACAGCCCTTCTAGTGCATCAGGATTACTGGGGTTGCGACCGAGATAACGACTGTAGGGCTCCAACTGCACCGTGCATTCGTCAACCAACTGCTGCAGCTTCTTTCGAGCTGCGCTGGTCGCAGTGACATCAGGAATACCGGATAAGCCATCCAGCTCTTGGGGTGGTAGCCCCGCAGAAGCGGTGTTGTATTGAAGTCTCAGACGGGTCTTGTTCTGAGGGAGCACCATACCGGCGCCATAACGTTCCTCGTAGCGCATGCAGAACAACTGAGCGAACGCTTCTTTACAGCGGGTTACAGGTGTCCGCTTCCCGATGCTGTGATCAGACAGCACCCAGGCCAACGCCCAGTCAGCCGGCATTGGCTGCTTGTCAGCAGCCAACTGGCCCAGGCCAATCCGTAGCTCTATGGGCATTTCATAGCCATAAGACAACGGCATCGGCGGCGCCTTTTGATAACGGCGGGCAAGCACTTGACCTTGACGGAGGAAGTCTACGAAGCGACTGGCGTAGGTATTGAACGAATGATTCTCGTCGTAGATCGAGAGCAGTCTTTCGACCTCGGCAATGATGCTAGGTATCTCGGCGGCGGCAGCCTGATTCGTCTTCGCATCGACGAATGCCCTGCGCTCCAGGCCATAGAAGAACAGGAACACGTAGCCAATGTTGGCATGCGGAGCCTTCCGACCACTGGATAGCCATTGCAGATATGCGCGCCGAGCCTCTGGGGTGATGTTGTCGTAACTGGGCCAGTAGGAAGTGAGACGCTCAGCAATATCAACGATACCCCGTGCGACCTTCAGCTTCGGGTTGATCAGTGAGGGTTCCGAAGATCCATAGCGGCTGTTTCGATCTTCGCCGACATAGATCAAGCCACCAGAGATTTTCTCGCCGGCAACCTCAATGGATTCGCTAGCGGAAAGCCAGCGCACCTTGGCACTAGCCAGGTCCGCCGGCGCACTCGGAATTCGGTGGGAAGGCCGCTCAGCGACCTCCAGTGTTACGGTAAAGAAACCAGAGCTGTCCCGCTTTGCCGAAACCTGCTGGGGCGAAGCCGGGACTTGAGCCGATGCAGACGGCTCACCTAGGGGAAAAACCTCGTCCAAAGAGAACGTCAGCCCCGTGCTCGTGGGGGCATCAGAGGAGCTTGAAAGAGCGACCTCTCGACGGAGCGGCTGCTTAGTCGGTGGCGAAGATACGGCTGGTGATTTGTTGAAAGCCTTGATGATCAGCCACCCACCCAAACCAATAATGGCTACTCCCCCCAAGACAACCCACACACCCTTGGGAATGGAAGCAAGCAGCCCGATCACTATGGCGCCCAGAACCATCACTCCAGATACATCGGACTTGCTGCTGCGCCTACGCTTCCTTGCCATCGCCTCGACTCCCTCTAAAGCCATGCTGGCCGTTTGGCAGTATCGGTAATTCGAGTGCATCAGCCAATACCTAGGCGATAGATGCTCGTCACCAGCGTCCGCTTCCAGTTAGCCGCTCCTTACCCTAACCCGACGTCATCTCCTGCAGCAGATGAGCTGACACCCCCAACCCCTTTTCGACGTGTCACTTTCAGCGGTGGGGCAAAAAGTGGGGCAAAATTCAGAGATACTCAAAAACCATCAGGCATAAAAAAATCCAGTCACCGCTAAGTGACTGGATTTTCTAGGGTTTTTTGGTCGGGACGGAGTGATTCGAACACTCGACCCCTTGCACCCCATGCAAGTGCGCTACCGGGCTGCGCTACGCCCCGACGATGCTTCCGAGTTACCGGAAGCGGGGAGGACTTTACAATAAGCTGCTGAATTGTGGAAGTTTTTTTTACTGCCGCCGGCTTATTTGCGCAGCACCAGCAGGACATCCTCAAGCTCGGCAATCATCTGCCGGATCAGCTGCTTGTACTGGGTGGTGTCGTCCTTGGCTTCGTCGCCGGAGAGGCGCTGACGCGCCCCGCCGATGGTGAAACCCTGGTCGTACAGGAGTGCTCGGATCTGACGAATCATCAGCACATCTTGGCGCTGATAGTAGCGGCGGTTGCCGCGCCGCTTCACCGGATTGAGCTGGGGAAACTCCTGCTCCCAGTAACGCAAAACATGGGGCTTGACGGCACAGAGGTCGCTGACTTCGCCAATGGTGAAGTAGCGCTTGCCAGGAATAGGCGGTAGCTCGTCGTTATGACTTGGTTCCAGCATATGCCTCTACTCTGGCCTTCAATTTCTGGCCCGGACGAAAGGTGACAACACGGCGAGCCGTGATCGGGATTTCTTCGCCTGTCTTGGGATTGCGACCCGGGCGCTGGCGTTTGTCGCGCAGGTCGAAATTGCCGAAACCGGACAATTTGACCTGCTCGTTGTCTTCCAGCGCGTGGCGGATTTCCTCGAAAAACAGCTCCACCAACTCCTTGGCTTCCCGCTTATTCAGGCCAAGCTCTTCATACAGACGTTCCGCCATTTCAGCTTTCGTCAGAGCCCCCATACGCTACTTCCTTAACGTGGCGTTGAACCTTTCTTCCAGCGAGGTGAGGATGTTTTGCGTAGTTGTATTCACCTCATCGTCGTTAAGAGTGCGCGATGGATGTTGCCAGGTCAAGCCAACGGCAAGGCTTTTTCTATGCGGATCAATGCCTTTACCGTGATACACGTCAAACAGCCTGAGATCCGTCAGCCATTCGCCCGCCGCTTCGCGGATACACGCCAGTACAGCCTGGGCCGGCAGCTCGCGATCCGCCAGCAACGCCAGGTCGCGACGAACTTCCGGGAAGCGCGACAATTCGCTGAAAGCCGGCATCCGTCCGGCCACCAGTTCGGCCAGCACCAGCTCGAACAGGAATACCGGCTGATCCAGCCCCAGGGTCTTGGCCAGTTCCGGGTGCAGCGCACCGAGGAAGCCAACCAGGCGCCCTTCCCGCTCGATTCGCGCGGTCTGGCCCGGATGCAGAGCCGGATGTTCGCCAGCGGTGAAGCTGAAGGCATCGGCGGCACCGGCGTAGCCCAGCAGCGCCTCGACATCGGCTTTCACGTCATAGAAATCAACTGCCTCACGGCCATTGGCCCAGGCTTCCGGTAGGCGGCTGCCACAGATCACCCCGGCTAGCATCGGCTCCTGCTTCAAGCCCCCCAGCTGACCGACAAAGCGCAGGCCGCTCTCGAACAGGCGCACACGCGACTGCTGGCGATTGAGGTTGTGCTCCAGCGCCTTGACCAGGCCCGGCCACAGCGAGGAGCGCATGGCTGCCATGTCGGCAGAGATCGGATTGGCCAGCTGCAGCGGCGTAACGCCCGGACTGAACAACTCGAACAGTTTGGGATCGATGAAGCTGTAGGTGATCGCTTCCTGATAGCCACGCGCCACCAGCAGGCGACGCAGGGCCGGCAGTTCGGCACGCGCCTCGGCCTTGGCCTGCGGAGCCAGACGAGCCTGCGGGTAGCGTACCGGCAGACGGTTGTAACCGTACAGACGACCCAGCTCTTCGATCAGATCCACTTCCAGACTGATGTCGAAGCGATGGCTCGGCACGCTGACCTGCCACTGCCCGGCGCCCTGAGCGATCACGCCCAACCCCAGAGCAGTCAGCAGACGCTCGACTTCGGCGCCATCCATATCCATGCCGAGCATCTGACTGATGCGCTCGGCGCGCAGGGTGATCGGCGCCACCTGCGGCAGATCGGCAGCACTGGCAACTTCAACGATCGGGCCAGCTTCGCCACCGACGATCTCCAGCAGCAGCGCTGTGGCACGCTCCATGGCGTTGCGCGCCAGTTGCGAGTCCACGCCACGCTCGAAGCGGTGCGAGGAGTCGGTGTGCAGGCCATAGGAGCGAGCCTTGCCGGCCACCGAGATGGTGTCGAAGAAGGCACTTTCGAGGAACAGATCGCGGGTCTTGCCGCTCACGCCGCTGTGCTCCCCGCCCATTACGCCGGCGATGGCCAGGGCTCGGTTGTGGTCGGCGATCACCAGGGTGTCGGCACGCAGGCTGACTTCCTGGCCATCCAGCAGAACCAGCTTCTCGCCCTCTTCCGCCATGCGCACGCGGATGCCGCCATTGATCTCGGCGAGGTCGAAGGCGTGCATCGGCTGACCGAGCTCGAGCATCACGTAGTTGGTGATATCGACAGCGGCGTCGATGCTACGGATATCGGAGCGACGCAGGCGCTCGACCATCCACAGCGGGGTCGGTTTGGACAGGTCGACATTGCGAATGACGCGCCCCAGATAACGCGGGCAGGCCTTGGCAGCCAACACCTCGACCGGGCGCACTTCATCGTGCACGGCGACAACCGGGGCGATGGCTACCGGCGAGACCTGTGCGGCGTAAATGGCGCCGACTTCGCGAGCCAGGCCAGCCAGCGACAGGCAATCGCCACGGTTGGGGGTCAACCCCAGCTCGATGCTGGCGTCATCCAGGCCGAGGTAGTCTCGGATATTGGCGCCCAGCGGCGCATCGGCCGCCAACTCCATCAGACCGCTGTTGTCGTCACTGATCTGCAGCTCGGAAGCCGAGCAGAGCATGCCATTGGACTCGACGCCACGCAGCTTGGCCTTCTTGATCTTGAAGTCACCCGGCAGCTCAGCGCCGATCATGGCGAAGGGGATCTTGATCCCCGGGCGCGCATTCGGCGCACCGCAGACGACCTGGAAGGTCTCGGCACCATTGCTGACCTGGCACACGCGCAGCTTGTCGGCATCCGGATGCTGTTCGGCACTGAGGATTTCACCGATCACGATGCCGCTGAACTCGCCGGCAGCCGGGGTGACGCTGTCTACTTCGAGGCCGACCATGGACAGGCGGGCCACCAGCTCGTCACGCGAGACCGGCGGATTGACCCAGCTGCGCAGCCACTGTTCACTGAATTTCATACTGTCTGTTCTCCTGAACGCATTCGATACGGGTCATGTGGCCTAGCGGAATTGCGCCAGGAACCTCAGGTCGTTATCGAAGAACAGGCGCAAGTCATTGACGCCATAGCGCAGCATGGCCAGGCGCTCGACGCCCATGCCGAAAGCGAAGCCCTGGTATTTCTCCGGATCGATGCCGGACATACGCAGCACGTTCGGATGCACCATGCCGCAGCCCATGACCTCCAGCCAGCCGGTCTGCTTGCACACGCGGCAACCCTTGCCGGAGCACATCACGCACTGCATGTCGACTTCGGCCGACGGCTCGGTGAAGGGGAAGAAGGAGGGACGGAAACGCACGCCCAGCGGCTTCTCGAAGAACACCCGGAGGAATTCCTCGATGGTGCCCTTGAGGTCGGCAAAGCTGATGCCCTCGTCGACCAGCAAGCCTTCGACCTGGTGGAACATCGGCGAGTGGGTGATATCGGAGTCGCAACGATACACGCGGCCTGGGCAGACGATGCGAATCGGCGGCTGCTGCGACTCCATGGTGCGCACCTGTACCGGCGAGGTGTGGGTGCGCAGCAGCATGTTCGCATTGAAATAGAAGGTGTCGTGCATCGCCCGGGCCGGGTGGTGACCGGGAATGTTGAGCGCTTCGAAGTTGTGGTAGTCGTCTTCGACTTCCGGGCCCTCGGCGACGTTGTAGCCGATATGGGTGAAGAACTGCTCGACGCGCTCTAGAGTGCGGGTCACCGGATGCAGGCCACCGGAGGCCTGACCGCGGCCCGGCAGGGTCACGTCGATTTTTTCGGCGGCGAGCTTGGCGCTCAGCGCAGCCGATTCGAGGGAGTCCTTGCGGGTGTTCAGGGCTTCCTGCACGCGCTCCTTGGCGACGTTGATCAGGGCGCCGACTTTCGGACGCTCCTCGGCCGGCAGATCGCCCAGGGTCTTCATCACCTGGGTCAGCTCGCCTTTCTTGCCGAGATAGTGAACCCGGATCTGCTCCAGGGCATTGACGTCTTCAGTTTGTTGCACGGCCTCAAGCGCTTGCGAGACCAATGCATCCAGGTTTTCCATGTACGGACTCCAGATACAAAATAGGGGAAGAGCTTGAAGGCTCTTCCCCTATTGGTGACGTTGGCACCGGGCGAACCCGGTGATTGTCGGGGACTTAAGCCAGAACGGCCTTAGCTTTCTCGACAATCGCAGCAAACGCCGCTTTTTCGTTCACTGCCAGATCGGCCAGAACCTTGCGATCGATCTCGATGGCCGCTTTTTTCAGGCCAGCGATCAGACGGCTGTAGGACAGACCGTTGATACGAGCACCAGCATTGATACGAGCGATCCACAGAGCGCGGAACTGACGCTTGCGCTGACGGCGGTCACGGTAGGCGTATTGGCCTGCCTTGATCACAGCCTGCTTGGCAACGCGGAACACGCGCGAACGCGCGCCGTAGTAGCCTTTGGCGAGTTTCAGGATTTTCTTGTGACGGGCACGAGCGATAACGCCACGCTTAACACGAGCCATGAGTAATTACCTCTAAAGTATCTTGACCGAATTAACGAACGCGCAGCATGCGCTCGACTTTTGCTTTGTCCGACGGATGCATCAGCTCGCTACCGCGCAGTTGACGCTTACGCTTGGTGGACATTTTGGTCAGGATGTGGCTCTTGAAAGCGTGCTTGTGCTTGTAGCCACCAGCGGTCTTGAGGAAACGCTTGGCTGCACCGCTCTTGGTTTTCATTTTTGGCATGTTTAGTACTCCGCATTCATTAACAACTGATAACCATCAGGCCTGCCAGTGCCCGGGAGGTTATTTACGCTTCTTGGGAGCGATGACCATCATCAGCTGGCGTCCTTCCAGCTTGGGATGCTGCTCAACGGTGCCGAGTTCGGCGAGGTCGGCTTCGACCCGCTTCAACAGCTCCATGCCCAGTTCCTGGTGGGCCATCTCACGACCGCGGAATCGAAGCGATACCTTGGCCTTGTCCCCATCTTCAAGGAAACGTACCAGGTTGCGTAGCTTTACCTGGTAATCCCCTTCTTCCGTCCCTGGACGAAACTTGATTTCTTTGATCTGCTGCTGGTGCTGGTTCTTCTTCGCGATAGCAGCTTGCTTCTTCTTCTCGAACAGGTGCTTGCCGTAGTCCATGATCCGGCAAACCGGTGGTACCGCGTCCGCGGAGATTTCCACCAGATCCAGCTTTGCTTCGTCGGCAGCGCGCAGCGCTTCATCGATCGAAACCACGCCAATCTGCTGGCCGTCGGCACCAATCAGGCGAACTTCACGTGCGGTGATGTTCTCGTTGATCGGCGCCTTGGGAACGGCCCGCTTATCCTGTCTCATTTCACGCTTAATAATGATTACTCCGAATCTTGGCGACCACGCCGGGAAACCGCTTGCTTGAGCTGACCAGCGAACTGCTCGAGGGGCATGGAGCCCAGATCGACGCCTTCGCGGGTACGCACAGCAACGGATCGTGTCTCAACTTCCCTGTCGCCAATAACCAGGAGATAGGGAACCTTGAGCAAAGTATGCTCGCGGATTTTAAAGCCGATTTTTTCGTTTCTCAAGTCCGACTTGGCACGGAATCCGCTTTGATTAAGGGTTTTCTCCACTTCCAGAGCGAAATCGGCCTGCCTGTCGGTGATATTCATCACCACCGCCTGGGTCGGCGCCAGCCAGGCTGGGAACGCACCAGCGTAGTGCTCGATCAGCATGCCGACGAAGCGCTCGAAGGAGCCGAGGATCGCACGGTGCAGCATGACCGGGCGCTTGCGATTGTTATCTTCGGCGATATAGCTGGCATCCAGCCGCTCCGGCAGGTTCGGATCATACTGCAGGGTGCCGCACTGCCAGTTACGCCCCAGGCAATCCTTCAGGGTGAATTCGATCTTCGGACCGTAGAAAGCACCCTCGCCCGGCTGGTATTCCCACTCCAGGCCCGACTCGTTCAGCGCATCGGCCAAAGCAGTTTCGGCGCGATCCCACAGCTCGTCGGAACCTACGCGCTTGGCCGGACGAGTGGACAGTTTCATCGAGATATCGGAGAAACCGAAGTTGGCATACACCTGCAGGGTCAGCTTGATGAAATCGGCCGCCTCTTTCTTCACCTGATCTTCGGTGCAGAAAATATGCGCATCGTCCTGGGTAAAGCCGCGCACGCGCATGATGCCGTGCAGCGCGCCGGACGGCTCGTTGCGGTGGCAAGCACCGAACTCGGCCAGACGCAGCGGCAGGTCGCGGTAGGACTTCAGGCCCTGATTGAAGATCTGCACGTGGCACGGGCAGTTCATCGGCTTCACCGCGTAGTCGCGGTTTTCCGAGTTGGTGGTGAACATGTTCTCGGCGTAGTTCGACCAGTGCCCCGAGCGCTCCCAGAGCACGCGATCGACCACCTGCGGCGTGCGCACTTCGACGTAGCCGTGCTCGCGCTGCACCTGGCGCATGTACTGCTCCAGTACCTGGTACAGCGTCCAGCCGTTCGGATGCCAGAACACCATGCCCGGCGCTTCCTCCTGCAGATGGAACAGATCCAGCTGCTTGCCGATGCGACGGTGATCGCGCTTCTCGGCCTCCTCGATGCGCTGGATATAGGCCGCCAGCTGCTTCTTGTCCGCCCAGGCCGTGCCGTACACACGCTGCAGCTGCTCGTTTTTCGAGTCGCCGCGCCAGTAGGCACCGGAAATCTTGGTCAGCTTGAAGGACTTGAGGAAGCGCGTGTTCGGCACGTGCGGGCCGCGGCACATGTCGACATATTCTTCGTGGTAGTACAGGCCCATGGCCTGCTCATCCGGCATATCGTCGATCAGGCGCAGCTTGTAGTCTTCGCCACGCGCCTTGAACACCTCGATGACCTCGGCCCGCGGCGTCATCTTCTTGATGACGTCGTAGTCCTTGTCGATCAGCTCGGCCATGCGCTTTTCGATGGCCGCCATGTCTTCCGGCGTGAAAGGCCGACCGATGGCAATGTCGTAATAGAAGCCTTCTTCGATCACCGGCCCGATCACCATCTTGGCATCCGGGTACAACTGCTTGACCGCATGCCCCACCAGGTGCGCGCAGGAGTGACGGATGATCTCCAGCCCTTCTTCATCTTTCGGCGTAAGGATCTGCAGGGTCGCATCGCTCTCGATCAGGTCACAGGCATCCACCTGCTTGCCGTTGACCTTGCCGGCCACGGTGGCCTTGGCCAGCCCGGCGCCGATGGACTGAGCCACCTCAAGCACGGAAACGGGACGATCGAACGAACGCTGACTGCCGTCGGGAAGAGTAATGATGGGCATGGCGCCTCCTCTCCTAGTGGTGACCCCTACCAAAGGTCACGTGGGTTGGGATGAGCCAGGAAGCGATCCGGCGGTATGCCTGCCGAACAATGGCAGGAGCCTTGCGGGCCAACCGAAACCGAACCAGAGTCACTGGAGGTAAAGAGTTGGGATGCTTTCAGAAAGCCGCAGCCCTGACAAGCAGCCAATAAAAAAGGGGTCGTATCAACGACCCCTTTCGGATTTGGTAGGCACAATTGGACTCGAACCAACGACCCCCACCATGTCAAGGTGGCGAGGATCTACGCCTAACCAATTGATACAGAAGGGAAAAGGGGTAAATCTTCTGCATCAGGAAGCGGTCACTCTACCACAAAAGAATCAATAACTTAGCGCTGTATTTTCTTACAGCTTTTGTATCACTCAGTGGGCTCAACCCTCGCTTGATCAGATGGGAATTCGCCCCCTACAGCGCACACCGCTGCAGCCGCGATATACCTAAATCGCTTCCGCCCTGACTACCCCAAAGGGCTAGCGCGCCCTCTGCTTTGCCCTAAATTTCCCCCAACCTACTCGCCTAGCAACTGCTGATCGAAAAGTCTAACCATGGGGCAGACCTACCTGACGCGCTAGTGGGCAGCATTTTATGCTTCACCGCGGCACCGCCCTCAGGCTCGGAGGGCGCGCCGCCAGGCCGCTGGTGAGCATCCGGTCCAGCGCTGGAATGCATGAATGAAAGCGGCGGCCTCGGCATAGCCGAGCGCCTGGGCCACCTGTTCCACCGACTGCTGCGAGTCGGTGAGCAAGGCCCGGGCGCGAGCGAAGCGCGCTTCGTCGAGCAATTGGCGGAAGCTGCAGCCTGCCTCAGCCAGGCGATGACGTAGCGTGCGCTCGGCCATGCCCAGCGAGCGCGCCACCTGGGCGGAGGCAGGAAAACCCTGCTGAAAGAGAGCCAGATGATTACGTACCTGGGCCGATATATCGGTGTTTTCCGACTCAGCGGAGCGGCGCCTCAGCCACTCCTCGCACTGCCCCCGGTAATAGAGGTTGGCAGTAGGGTCAGCAGTGGGTAGCCGGGCCTGCAGCACCTCATTGCGCATCCAAATGCGCGCACGATCACTGCCGAACTGCAGCGGGCAGCCGTAGAAGGCGGAATAGGCACTCACATCGAGCGGCTTCGCATACGGGATCTCCACACGCGTGGCGAGCGCGCCCCTCCCCAGGGAGGACAACAAGTCGAGTATCAGCTTGTAGGTGCCGACCATTTCAACATCCACCAGGAAGCGTCTTCCCGGCTCAGGCAGCTCCAGCGGATCGAGGCACAACGCGCTCTCCCGCTCACCGGGAACAAAGCTTAACGGGCTAAATAGAAACGTCAGTTGCTGATAGCGCAGGCCATGCTGCACGGCGGCATAAACCGTCTCACTGGTCAGCAACAAGAAGCTGACAGGGCCATAACCGGCGAAGCCAAAAGCTTGCCCAAGACTCAGTCCCTGGCTTTCCTGCGGCAAACGCTGGGCAAGATCGCATAGCAGGCGCAGCGCCCTGCTACGTTCGATGCGGCCATCGGGAGCCAGTTGCGCTTCACTCAGGCCGTAGTCGGCAAGCAGAGTGGCCAGATCCAGATCCACGCCCAGGGTACGTAAGGCGTTGAACATATAGAGCAAGGCTAGTACGGGTTGAGTGGCCACAATCAGATTGCCGGAAAGATCAATTTCGCCTGCGACACTAGCATATCCACACAAAAAGTCAGCCCATTAAATTGGCGTCACATACAACAACAGTGGAGCTGCCCCAAATGAATGCCCGTAACGCCCATTCGACGCCCGCCCCTCTCGCCATCCCGTTGCAGGTCGAGGTCGCCATTATCGGCGCCGGTTTCGGCGGCCTGTGCACAGCCATTCAGCTGCTCGAACGAGGCGAAAAGAGCTTTGTGATACTGGAGAAAGCCGATGAAGTCGGCGGTACCTGGCGCGAGAACACCTACCCCGGCGCCGCCTGCGATGTGCAATCGCACCTGTACTCTTTCTCCTTCGCCGGCAAGGCGGACTGGAGCCAACGCTATGCGCCCTGGCACGAGATCCAGGACTACATCCTCGACGTCACCGAGCGCTATGGCCTGCGCCACTACATCCGCGGCGGCAGCGAGGTCTGCGCAGCCCGCTTCGACAACTCGACCGGACACTGGCATCTGACGACCACCCGGGGCAACGCAATCATTGCGCATCATGTGGTGCTGGCTTCAGGTCCGCTGCATGTCCCCTCTATTCCCTCACTGAAGGGGATAGAACGGTTCAAGGGCAAAGCTTTCCACTCGGCACAGTGGGATCATGACTACGACCTCAAGGGTAAGCGCGTGGTATCCATCGGCACCGGCGGCAGCGCTATCCAGTACTGCCCGGAGATCGCCCCCGACGTGGAGAAGCTGTATGTACTACAGCGCACTCCTGCCTGGATTATCCCCCGTGACACGCGCCAGTATCCGCAATGGCAAAAAACGCTGTTTGCCCGTTTTCCACTGCTGCGCAAGCTGCACCGCGCCCGCCTTTACTGGACCAACGAATCACGCGTATGGCCGATCTTCACCCCTTGGCTGGCGCGGCGCCTGCAAGCCCTCGCCGGCCTGTTCATCCGCCATCAGGTACGTGATCCGGAGCTGATCCGCCGCCTGACCCCGGATTACGTAATTGGCTGCAAACGCATTCTGATATCCAACAAGTGGTATCCGATGTTCAACCGGTCGAACGTAGAGCTAGTCGATGATGGCATCGCCGAGATCCGCGAGCACTCGGTGGTCACTCAGAGCGGTCGAGAGCTGCCTGCCGACTGCATCATTTACGGCACCGGCTTCCAGGTGGATCCACGCCTGTACATGAAGGACTTTCCGTGCAGCGGACTACCGGGGCACGAACTAATGAAGGATTGGAAGGATGGTTGCGAAGCCTACCTGGGCATCCATATTTCCGGTTATCCGAACTTGCACAAGTTGGTCGGCCCAAATACCGCGCTAGGGCATAACTCTGTCATTTTCATGATCGAGGCCCAAGTACGTTACATTCTCGACGCGATACATGCGGTTCGTGTCCGCGGTGCTGATTACGTGGACGTCAGGCCGGATGCCCAGCGTCATTTCAACGAACGTGTGCAGAACGCACTGAAGAGCACCGTATGGAACTCCGGATGCGTGAGCTGGTATCAGCAAGCCGATGGCAAGAATTTTTCCATGTGGCCCTGGTCCACCTGGCGCTACTGGCTCGCCACACGATGCCTACCGCTACAAGACTATAGATTCCAGCGATGCGCACCGATAAGTGCAGCAGCAAGCAGCGAGAAGGTGCAGAAGGAACCAGCCTGAGAGGCACTGCCCACAGGAAAGCATACGAAGGAGTCTCTACCAGACTCCTTCGTACTTTCAGCCCCCCATTTCTGGGTGGCCGCCGATACATCATCCACAGCCCCGTCCAGATGGCGCAGCTGACGACCGAAGCAATACATCGGGCATCCAGCAGAAACTACGAGCTTGATGCTTCAGCCGCTGACAAGAGAGTGCCACTCACTCCAAGCTCAGCCGCCATGAGACCTTTATAAGTTCGCGATTAGCAGCCTTGTACAAGCCGCGCGCTACCAACTCGCGCAAGGCCTCGTGGTCGCTAGCCGATGAGTAAAGGAAAACTTGCAACAAATTCACTTCGGCCATGAGCTCGCAACCACCACTGGGCAAGTCGACCTGCAAATGGGTCTCACTGAGTGGTGAAATACAGTATTTTTTCCACAGCCGGCACAACCTGTCGATCAACTGCACAGGATCTGCACACGCGATGTAGGCCTCACTGACGCTCATAGACTCCCTACGCTTTCAGGTGCGCTATAAAGCGCCGCACAGCCTCTCTGACAGCACAGTTGGTTTGATTTAATGCCGGAGAGGGGAAATGAATACTGATGCAGTCTTCCGGGACATACGCATCAGCCAGGTACGTTTTAGTGATTCAAAAAAAGCGCCCCTAAGAGCGCCAAAATGGGAGTAGACAAAGCAATCAGCGCAGCAAGAGACGCAACAGCCCCTGAGTCAGCCGCCCATAAGGTGGTTTGAGCAGGAAGCTACCGTTGAGACGCGCCTGATAGAAGATTGGCCGCATCTTGCTGAATGTTTGGAAACCTTCTTCCGCGTGGTAATGCCCCAGTCCGGAATTGCCGACCCCGCCAAATGGCAGGTTTTCCTGCAAAACGTGAAGCATCACGCTGTTGACTGTGACACCACCGGAAAGCGTTTGACGCAACACCTGCTGGACTCGCCCCGAGTCTTCATCGAATAGGTACAGCGCCAAGGGGCGCTCATGGGCATTGATGTAGTCCACGGCCTCTTCCAACCCCTGATAGGCAAGCACTGGCAGCAAGGGGCCGAAGATCTCCTCCTGCATGATCTGCATATCGGCACGCACATCAAATACCAAGTGGGGAGCCAGCTTACCGGCACGGCGGGCCTCCTCCGCATCGGCAAGAGCCACCACTCGCGCGCCCTTCTCACGGGCATCGGTCAACAGCGCCTCAACCCGCATCAACTGCCGCGCGTTGATCATGCAGCTGTAGTCCGGGTTAGCCCCCAGCGGCTGTGGATAGTTGCGGGCTACAGCAGCCTTGGCATGCTCGATGAAACTGGCCTCGCTACCTTCGGGCAGGAACAGGTAGTCCGGCGCTACGCAGGTCTGCCCGGAGTTCAGGCACTTGCCCCATAGAATTGTCTCCGCGGCGCGTTGCAAGGAATACCCCGGCGCCACCAGCGTCGGCGACTTACCGCCCAGCTCCAGGGTCACCGGCGTCAGGTTCTCGCTGCAATTACGCATAATCTGTCGGCCGACTGCCGGCGAGCCGGTGAATATCAGGTGGTCGAACGGCAGGCGCGAGAACTGATCATTGATTCCTGGCCCTGGCTGAATCACCGCTACCAGATCCTGATTGAAACGCTGGCCAAGCAAGCGAGCCAGCAGAGCCCCATAGCGGCTAGAGTCGCTGGCGATCTTGATCATGGCACGGTTGCCGGCAGCCAAGGCACCACACAGTGGCCCCAACGTCAGGTACAGCGGATAGTTCCAGGGGGCGGCAATACCAATCACCCCGAGCGGCTGGGCGAGCAACGCAGCACGCCCAGGCTGGAACCAGATACCAACACCACGACGCTGCGGCTTCATCCAGCGCTTCAGGCACTTGAGCGCGTGATTGATCTCACTGACCAAACCAAAGATGTCTAGCAGTTTGCTCTCGTGAACAGAGCGATGGCCGAAATCGGCAGAAATCGCTGCGGCGATCTCATCGGCGTTGTCCAATACCAGCGCCTTGAGGGCCAGCAGATTGGCACGGCGCACCTGATACGACGGATAGCGCTCAGCGGCGAAAGCCGCCCGTTGGCTGGCGAAGAGCTGGCGCATCTGCTCGACGGCCGGACCGACTTGCTCGATCGACATGAGAAAAACTCCGGGATTGCGGACGTGGCGCCAGTTTTTGCTATGGCCTGAGCGCCAACCCGCCTGTGATCAATTTCGGGCTGAGCTTGTCAACCCCAGTCAGGCGGCAGCGCTAGCTAACCGCCGCCGCTCTGGTACGTTTGAGGCATAGAACTACGAGGGGGAAACTGACACTTAGGTTGCAGCCACCCGCCCGTCCTGGATAGAAACCCCACCTTGTCCACGAAGCAGGCGCACGCCAAAGATCAACAACCACAACGGATAAAGCACCAGGAAAGACATCTCCATTATCTTCATCAGTTCATCGAGCGACTTAAAGAAGCCGAAGACAAGAAATAGGGTGAAAGATATACCGACAATTTTTAGAAGCAGCAGAGAGAACCAGCCCCACCCCGCTCTTTTGAGCTGCCCGCCGACAACCAGCCCCCAGAACAATACGACCAAACCCTCCGACCACCACAACCCGTACTGTACGGCATAAGCAATGGTGGTCCAGGTCACTTCCGCGGCCGCTTTTATCGAAGCATCGCCCTGCCCGTAGAGTTGCGCCAAGGGCGTAACGACCGCTTGCTGAGTCGCAGCCCCAATAATCCCGACTGTGGCATAGAAGCCAATGGCCAAAACAGCAATGCTGCCTAGAGCACCGGCCTCATTCCGGAAGACATGCCAGAGATAACCGCCAACAACCAAGGAGGGCAAATAGAAGCCGAAAATATCTGTCAGCATTGACCAGCGATAAAGCTCGCGGATTTCATCGGGAAGACTCAGCACTTTGGCGCCGGACAAGATCATACTGGTATCGTCGCCCGTCACCATCATTGAGAGCGTGATAGTCGTATAAGCAAAGATGGCTCCAAGAATGGCGGCGTATGCAGTAAAACGCGTCGCCCCCGATAATTTTTTTTGCATCCCAAACTCTCCACAGTTGCAGACCACCGTCAGCGGGCAGCCTCTTAGTTAAAATGACTCCGCCTCACTTGCTCTCTATTGCAAAGCTAGCGAGATAACTGGCAATCGCTTTACGCTCCTCTGCCGAGAGTGCACCGGCAATACTCTTCATTACGCCTGTAGGTTCGCTGCGCTTCCCAGCTGCAAAATTGTCCAACTGTGCAAGCAGATAATCGTATCCCTGCCCAGCAAGACGTGGAAAATTGCCTTGCCCCATTAGTTGTCCACCATGACACGAACGGCATGCCCCGTTTTCGACAAGCTTTTCACCCTTGTCGCGCAAGGAAGTGTCAGGACTGTAAGTGGAGTTATTGCCGGGATGCTGTTTGGCAAAATAATCGGCAAGCAATTTAATCTCGGCATCGCTCAGCGTAATTGCCAGGGGAGTCATGAACGGATTACTGCGCACTCCGCTAGCAAAATTATGGAGCTGAGTAGCTATATATGGCGCTGGCTGCCCCGCCAGGCTTGGGTACTTCTGGTTTTGTGACTTCCCTTGAAAACCATGGCAGCCAATACAAGCATCAGACAAACGCGGCCAGGAACCGCCATCGACTTCGGCAGCATGACTTGAGGCATCAAAGTACTTCTGCAAGAGATATAGATCTCGTAGCTCAGGTCCCCATATAACCAGCAGAACAGAAACACTGGCGACGAATCCCAGCAGGATGATTTTCTTCATGCAGACCTCCCGGCCAGACGCAAAGCGTTAAGAACCTGCAGAGCACTTTGCCTTCCCGAACGCACTGCACCATCCATATACCCAGCCCAGATTTCGGCGGTCTCTGTACCAGACCAGATCAGGTTGCCACAGGGAGGACGCAGAGCCTCACCGTGCTCACTCCAAAATCCTGGTGGAATTGCCGAAACACACGTAATAGTCCAGGGATCTGCTTGCCCCCAATCGTGATCATGGTAAGACAGCGGCGACAAAGCCTCCTCGCCGAGCGCTTGTGCATATATCTCGGTCTGCACCCGCTTAGCCTTATCCAGATCAGATGGCAGCGTTGCACTTCGTACGAAGGCATTTATGACACCGATTTCTCCATTCGGTGGGGAGTTATCGTAGGCCCATATAATCGGCCCACCAATTTGCGATAAATGGCCATTCAACCCTTTCTCCCGCCAGAACGGCCGAGAGTAGACCATTGCCGTTTTCCTCATCGGAGAATAGCCGGGCCAAGCGCGCTGAAGAGCCGCACGTTTTGCCGGCAGTTGCGGAGTGAATTCAATCTGCTGGCAGAGGGCGGGATGTATAGCCATGATGACTTTTCGTGCACGGACATCACCACTATCAGTCCTGATGGTCACGACGTCCTGATCCCAACCTTCAATTTGGCGAACCGGACTGGAAAGCTTGACCTTTTCGCCAAGTTGCTCTGCCATCTTGATGCTCAGAATCTGAGATCCCCCAACAATACGGGTGTCCTGAGCACTGTGCGCCATACCGTCGAGCTGCGAGTATTCGCAGTCAGCGGAGTTAATCATGGAGAGATAATGCAGCAGGCCCAACTTGGCTGGCATTACACCGCCGGATATTACAATCCCGCCCTCAAGACTCAGCCCCTTTTGTAAGTCTACGTTCTGCTTAGATAACCAGTCTCCCACAGACAGTTTGTCAAACTCGGCAGCCCGTGGGGATTTCCATGGCGCAGCGGATGGCACATCACGAGAGAGTTCGCTCAGTTGGGCCGCGAGAGTCTCGTCAGCACCGAGCGTGCCTTTCAGATCCGTGACCATCCGCCCTTCACCGCCAAGGAAAACTGACTCTCCCTGATAGTAAGAGGGAAAAGTTCCTACGCCCAACTCACGAGCAAGATCCGCAACAGCTGTCTGGCTAGACCCGATCCACTGCCCCCCAGCTTCTGATATATAGCCATTACCAAGATCATGGTTGAGAGTGCGCCCGCCAACGCGATCGCGAGCCTCTACAACCAGAAAAGATTCACAGCCTGCCTGGAGCAAACTGCAGGCGGCGGTCAATCCGGACAAACCTGCACCAACGATCACGACATCAAGAATATCTTCATCAACGCTGGCATTTGCCCACTTAGCGTTCAACCCAAGTCCACCGAGAGCTACCGATGCCCCAGCGAACTGAAGCAACCTCCTGCGCGGAAGATCGACAGAGGCTCCAGAGATACTTCTTTTCATAATTCTTCTCCTCGACTCGTTAGCCTCTGAAGTAAGTCTTGCTTCTAAAGAGCCGGAAGCAACTACTACCAATCTGAAGACCACTCATATTTCTGCTAAATACGAATTATCAAACTGACCAATTTCTCGCCTTGAAAAAGCGACCACATCTAGATTTGGCAACCCAAAAAGTTAAGCCTCTTAATAGGGAACACCGCAAACACCTAAAGAGGGCAGCCTAATTAAAAATACTCCAAACAAGAAATTATGGCTTGTCAGGTTATGCCAAATTCTTGGCATCTCATGCCAATAGACAAGATCAGTATCGAGCGCGCTGCCGGTACTTCAGAGGGGTGAGTTGTGTCCACCGACGGAAAGCACGGCTAAAAGAACTGGCCTCTGAATATCCGAGCAACAAGGCAATGTTGGTAAAGCTGTAATCAGATCGGGCGACATAGTCTTCAGCTAAAGAGCGGCGCACATCTTCAACTACCTGAGAAAAATCCAAACCCTGCTCAGAGAGACGGCGCTGCAAGGTACGCACCCCAATGCCCATACTACTGGCAACCAGCTCGATACTTACGCCGCCACTACCCAGTCCACTGGCAATATGTGCCGCCATTCGTCCAAGAATCTCCGACTCAGTGCGGAGCGACTTTTGCCGCTGCAAAAATGGCTCAAGCGCCTGAAACAATCGAATGTCGGCGGTTAAAACCGGCATATCCAAAAGATCACGCGCAAACACCAGTCGATTATCCGGCCTATTAAAATAAACCGGACACCCAAACAACTCCTGATAAACAGAACTCACACTGAGTCTATCGTGCCCAAACTCGACCCAAACAGGACTCAGAAAAGGGCACTTGGTCAGTTCACGCAAAATCGCCAGCGCAGCACTCAATGTATATTCGGCGTCTTGGCAGCAGTCAGTAACGAGCGGATCAACTACCTGGTAGATCAGTGTAATGGAGTCATTATCGATACTGACTTCGGCTCGCGTGCCTTGGGCAAGCACTGCATAGAAATGACTCAGGCAACGAAGTGCCAACTGCATTGATGGTGCGCTACGCGCGGCGTATCCATAGGCACCCCAGTCACTACTATGAGCCCGGATACCGGTTTGCAGACCAATGCTGGAGGAAACCTCACGACCAACCAACTCCCACAAAGCCATGTACTGGGACAGGGGGATCTCTGTATCAGGTGACGTCACAACCTCTTCACTAAGCCCCACAGCGGCCAGGTACGGCGCAAAAAGAGCAGCATTACGCACGAAGAGGTTTTCACAGAAAACTGTGTGACAACGGCCAGTCATAGTCGATGATCGCCCAAAATACTGTCGGAGTGGAGGCTCCGGCGCAGCACGTATAATTACTCTAGATGCATTGGAAAATTTTTCAAAAACCAGAAACATCACACCCTAATCACAGCTCAATATCCGGTCGCGCCAGACGCATCTACACTTGAAAGATATGCCGGCATGCCTTTGAAAGATGAGAGACGTAAAAGTTGAATACCCTCATACTGACAAAATAGGTGATACCCGCTAGAAAGGCCTATCACTCATTGCAGACTCCTGGGTGATAAATTGGGCCACCAGCTCTTCCGCAGCCGAGTACTCCTCACGCAGCGCAAGATCCATGATCTGAACCTGCAGGAGCTCTTGCCGAACCATGTAAGCATAAAAGTCATGCCCCTCAGCCGGCCCAATTTCTGAAAGACGGCGCAACCTCTCAACGTAAACAATCGTTCTCTGGCGCAAGCCTGACATAACTTTCGACATCATGAACTGCGGCAAACAACTTATGGCCTTGGCTTTAATCAGGATCCAAGACCTGTTCGGGAGCTGAACACCCAAAATCCCCGCAACACGCTCGTATTTTGGACGACTGAATTCTTCCAAACGATGGTAGGAGCTCCAATAAGTATGTAGCGGCCCCGCCTCAAAGCGCTCAGCCATATTGGCTGTAATAGCATGCATTGTGGCACGCCCATCTAACTCGTAAAACATCCCATCAAAGAATTCAGAACCTGGCATTTCCGAAGCAACCACATCGAACCGAAAAAATAATAAAAGCCACACACTCACCCATGAAAACCGCAGCCAACAACCAGCGCGCGCCATGATGCCTCCAACAATCTCACTGCACGGAGCACAAGAACAACAGATACGCCCCCACGCGCGCAAAAAGACAAGAAATCATTGACTGCCCAGCCACCAGCCGCGCAACAACCAAACTCAGTTCCTACGCAGAAAATGCTGCACAAGCATTTAGAACAAGCAGCAAGAGCAAAACAACCACCAACATTACTACCCGCACACCGCTCATGGCATATTCATCATTCAACTAATTAAGGCTGCAAAATAACGCAAAATATAGACACACCCACTTCGAACCGACAGTTGATCCGGCCTGTACCGCTCTCACCTGAGCCAAGACGCCGAACCAGAGGAGCGAAGAATGCAACGCGGCAGTGGAAGCTCTGCTACAACTGATTACTCGCGGAGTACTTAGCTCTTCACTGGCGATGCTCTGGATCAACTCGCGATTGATCCACGCACGGGCTATCAGCACCTGATAGCGACTTGCGAAAACCCTTTAGCGCCTCGCCCAAATCACTGCCTAAATTCCGCAAACGCTTTCCACCGAACACCAGCAGGACAACCAACAAGACGACCAGCCAGTGCTTTACATCAAACACTCCCATCACGAGCACCTCTTTTATTGCACTGCCAATTGATCGCTCCGCTCAGCCATGCTGACTGTAGAGGCCAGCTGCCAACGCATAAAGTGCGACATTTAATTAAAATAACATTCGTTATTTTTTTATGTAAAGGGCCAGCTCTTAGCACATCCGTTACCACTCGTCGTCGCAGAACCACTACCGGTACAGCAAGAGCCAACCATTAGTACGTGACGCGCTCATCCACCAAGCCCAGGAGTCATCCAGCAGCAACTTGAAACGACATAACATCTGGCCCGTTCACTTCCATACAATGCAAAACTCAATTGCACACTGGGTCATTCGGTAGTACAGCAAACTCCAACACGACTTAATTACTGTCTTCCCGCGATAAATCTGAAGCACGAATAGCGCTATCACAGCCAGTGGAGTCCTCTACCCAGCGGCGTTGTATGTAGGTCGCGGCCTTGCCTTTGTACCCATCACTGGCACAGGTATAGGCATAACTTTGCACATCCACCATGGATTGACGGCATGCATCATACGCGGCAAGATTTTGGCTTTTCTGATGATCATCAGGCCAACTATCTAGATCTCTTATAGCGTTTTCAGCCACTTCATATAGAAGACCTGTAGCATTTGCATCACTACAAATTTCAGCGACCTTAGTATGCAATGCATGAGCTCGCTTTATAATCGACTCAGCCTTTCTTACCGCCTCTACATTGGTGTACACATCACCAGCCTGTGCCCAGACAATCACCGGGCAAGCCAGCCCTACTATCAAATGTGAAATTTTCATCACTCAACATCCTCCTCCGTGGAATTAGACTTTGCACCGGAAAAGCCTGGATATTGCTCCACTGCCTGAAGCCAGATAGATATGGGCGTGCAAGATCAAGAGAGCTAGCCAGCTAAATGTTGAGCGGAATTGCGACTATCGACACTGCATACACCGGGAACAATTCGTCACGCTGCGCCACATTTAAACTTCGCTAACTCCACACCGATATGATCAAGACCGATGTGGCCGAATAAAAAAGGGCCTGGCGCCGACTAGCGACGAGGCCCAAAACGGGCAACAATCACAACTTTCTAGCCGCCCCGAATGCGGCCAAACCAGCCAACACTCAGCGAAGGCGCCAGCTACTTAGCTTCTTCTGGTATTACACCGCGTCGCGAAAACAGAACAGGACTGTCATTGCTGTTGATCAGGGCCGCCGTCAACGAAACACCCTGGGCCGACTGCTGCTCCTGGAAGCTCTGCCCGCCACTACGGCTTTGCACCATCAGCCCATCAAGGCCGACCGCCAGTACATGACGACCAGACACGGCCACGGCTGTGACCGAGCTCTTGCTCTCCAGCGGCAAACGGCGAAAGTCCTTACCGTCTGCCGAACCATGCAGTAGCGTGCCGCGCTGACCGCCAACCAACAGGCTCCCATCTGCCAGTACGGCGCCAGCCCAGAGGGTGCCTTCGTAGCCGGTATCCAGGTAATGCCAGCTTCGGCCCTGGTCGTCGGAGCGCAGCACCTGACCACGCTCGGCAGTGGCATACAGGCCGCCATGACGGTCGGCAAAAAGCCCCATCAGATTGAGATCGGCACGACTGGAGCCTGGAGGAGCTTCCAGTGTCCGCTCAACCCAGGTCGCACCACCATCGTCGGTGGTCAGGATCAATGACCAGAGGCCAACTGCAACCCCCTGCCGGGCATTGAAGAAATGCACCGCGAACAACGGCCTATCCTCTTCACTGGACAGACGCTGGATCTGCCAGGTGTCACCGCCATCAAGGCTGGCCAGGATCGCCCCCCAGTGTCCGACCGCCCACCCCTGCTTTCCATCGACGAAACTCACGCCAGTAAGCGGCGCGGAAAGCGGAACTGAGCGTGCCTGGCGGAAGCTTGCACCTTGATCGTCCGACAACAGCACTATGCCGTGGTCGCCAACCGCAACGATGCGTTTCTCTGCCCATGTAGCATCGAGCATGGTTGCCTGGGTGGCATTGCTCGCAGGTACTGCCGGCACCGGTTCCAAGGGATCAGCCTGCGGCGAGGTCAGTGGCAACAAGGTCGCCAGGGCGACCCCCATGACTGTGTTCAGGTATCGCATGCTTCTCTCCTCAATGCACCAGCGCGCCAATCATGCGCACCGGGCGCTTGCGCGGGAAAACCCGCTCCAGCCAGACAGCGAAGGCCGGTAGAACCGTCATGGCCATGACCATGTTGACCATGAACATAAACGCCAACAGCTTGCCCATGTCGGCCTGGAACTTGAGTTCGGAGAACGACCAGGTAGCCACGCCGATTGCCAGGGTGATGGCGGTGAAGATGGTCGCTACGCCAACCTCGAGCAGCGCGTGCTCGACCGCCTTGACGATCGGCTGACCGTTGGCCTGGTGCAGCTGCAGACGGTTGTAGATGTAGAAGGCGTAATCGACACCGATACCCACTGCCAGCACCATCACCGGCAGCGTGGCGATGGTCAGTCCGATCTGCAGCTCCTTCATGAACCAGTAGCCGATGAAGGTGCCGATAGTCAGCGGCAGGCAGCAGACCAACACAGCACGCAGGTCACGGTAGACAACGAACACCAGCAGGGCGATGGCGGCGTAGACATACAGCAGCATCGGCGTCTCGCTCTTCTCCACCTCCTCGTTGATCGCCGCCAAGACACCAGCGTTGCCCGAGGCGAGGCGCACTGAAATGCCCGGCATCGGGTATTCGCTGCGGAACGCCTTGGCAGCCGCGATCACCCGGTTGATGGTGGTCGCTTTGTGATCCCCCAGGTACAGGTGCACGGCAGTCATGCTGCAGTCGACGCGCATGATCCCGGAGATGCGGGCGACCTCGGTGGCCAGCGAGGCGTAGTTCATGGCATCGATGGGCACCGTGCTCATCTTCGGATTGCCCTCGTTATAGCCTTCGTTGAACTGGCGCATGGCGGTGGAGAACGAGGCCACCGACAGCACCCCGGGCACAGCCTGCATCGCCCAGACAAAGCGATCCTGGTACTGCCCCAAGGCGACGTTTTCGCAGGCTCCGGGCGGCACTTCGCCTGACGCGTCCGGGCTGACCTCGAAGACCACGCTGAGCCAGTCCAGGCCGATGTCGTAACTACTGGCAATGGACACCGCATCGCGGTTGAACCGCGCCTCCTCGCGCAGCTCAGGCGCACCAGCCTGTAGCGTGCCCACTACCCGGTCATGGCTCTGCCAGACCGCCACGCAGAACACCAGCGCGGCGATACCGAGCACCAGTAGCGCGTTGCGCCACTCGGCGAGCCGTGCCAGCCCATGCAACCAGCGCGCACGGCGCTCGCGGGAGACCTCCTCGGCGGCCGCATAGCTACCATCGACTCTCAGCATCGACGCCACCAGCGGCAGCATCACCAGATTGGTAATGATCTTGTAGGCCACCCCGAGCGAGGCGGTGATAGCCAGCTCGCGCACCATCGGAATCGGGATCAACAGCAGGGTGATGAAGGACACGAAGGCCGTTACCAGGGCCAGGGTTCCCGGAATCAGCAGACCACTGAAACTGGAGCGGGCCGCCTCCTCGACACTTTTGCCGCAAGCGATCTCCCGCACGATGTAGTTGATCTGCTGCACGCCGTGAGACACACCAATGGCGAACACCAGGAAGGGCACCAGCACGGCCAGCGGGTCGAGGCCGTAACCGAGCAGGCGCAGGCTGCCAAACTGCCAGATCAGCGAGGTCAGCGAGCAACCCAGCGCCAGCAGCGTGAAGCGCACGGAATGGCAGTACCAATAGACCGCCGCGGCGGTCAGCAGCAGCGCCAGCAGACAGAATTCCAGCACGGCCGAGGCGCCGTCGGCGATATCGCCGATCTGCTTGGCAAAGCCGATGATCTGGATCTCGAAATCGGTATCCTCGAACTGAGCACGGATCTGCTGCTCCAGGATTTTGTTGTAGGCCACGTAGTCCAGCTGCTGGCCATTTTCGTCAAGCTCGTTGAGCTCGGCGGTGATCATCGCGCTGCTCTGATCGCGCGCCACCAGGGTGCCGACAAAGCCGCCCTGGGCCGTGGAGTTGGCGATCTTGTCGATGATCTCCTGATCGAGACGATCAGGTGTCACCGTGCCAGGTATCAACGGATCCGCACGAAAGCCCTCCTCGGTGATCTCGTTGACGAAAGAGTTGGGCGTCCACAACGACTGCACACTGCTGCGCGAGACTCCGGGCAGGAAAATCACCGCCTGGGTCACGTCGTACAGCCGCTTGAGCCCGGTCACGCTCCAGATCGAGCCCTCACGCGCCTTGACCACTATGGTCAAGCGGTTTGCCCCGATCAGATCGTTACGGTAGGCCTGGAAGGTCTCGACATACTCATGACCGATCGGCAACTGCTTCTCGAAGCCAGCATCCATGCGCAGCTGCACGGCGAACCAGGCCATACCCAGGGTGAACAATACGAGCAGCGCCAGCACCAGCCGACGCTGACGGAACAGCCAGCCCTCCAGGCGTGGCAGCACGCCACGCCCCCCCTTGCCGGACTTGTTTACAACAGGAGTATTCACTACATGCCTCACATCGAGTGCGAAATCGCCAGGCCGACGTAATCACGATCACGCAGCGGTTGGTCGTAAGGGGTGTCAGCATCGTTGAACTTCGCGTAGTTCAAACTGACCTGCCAGTTGCCGGGGTTGCGCACAAGGTTCAGGTACAGGTTCATGGAGCTGGCATCCCGGGTATAGGTCGAATACATCGACGGCGTGCGCCCATTGCCCAGCGACTGCTGGTAATAGATACCCGGCGTAACGCTCCAACCCGGGATCAGAATGCTGTCATAGGTCAGACTGAAATCGAGGTGGATCCCCGAGGAGCTCGCATCGCCATGGGACTTGGCCGGAAGCTTCGACCAATCCTCAACCCAGCTGTTGCCCCCTGCGGAAATCAACTCACCGTCATAGCTGTCATGCAGCCCCGGATACTTCACCAGTACCAGTTCCGACATGAGGGTCGCGGTGCTGGCCCCAGTGAACTCGAGGAAATCCGCGGAGTTGGCATTGGTAAAGCTGTAGATGCCGGTCAGGTGCCACTGGAACTTCTTGGTGTCTTTCCAGCATTCCCCACCCTGCCCTGCACATGGGCCAGCGCCGAAAAATCCGGGCAAGGGGTTGAGCGGCACCGCCTCTTTGGGCCGGTAAGACAGCTCGGTGCCCACCGCCCAGTCGCCAACCGGCAGGTTGGCACTGATGCCGTAGAGCATGCGGTCTTCCGGGTAGACCCACTTGGGAGCCCAAGTGGCCTGGTTGTACTGCACTTGCGGCAGCTTGTCGTGATAGCGCATCACGTAGAAACCGTAGTTGACGTCGCTGTCTTCCGGCTGCCAGCGCACCGAGAGTCCCCACTGACCACTGTCACGGGCATCCTTGTCGTCGTAGCCGTACTCCTTCATACCCTCGCCGATCACGTTAAAGGTCGACCAGTAGCTACCCACTGGTGGCAGCTCGCTCTTGTTCCAGCCGAACTGGTAATAGGTCTCGACGTTGATGCCGTAGCCCAGCCCCGTGGCGACACTGAGCATCGGCGCCGGTAGCACAGCCTCCTTGAGCTGCACTCCCGGGCTCGACAGCGCCTGGAAATCGTAGGCGTTGGTGGCGTTGATGCCGCCCACCGCGAACAGGCTCTCACCCCAGTTGATAACCTGGTTGCCCAGGCGCGCCCGCACTCGCTGATCCCCCACATCGAAGGTCTTGCTCACCCACAGATCGAGCAGGCGCGTCTTGAACTTCAGTTCGTCACGCGCATCATCGGTCAGCCCATCGCTGCCGATATCCGAACCCGCGGCTTGCCAACCCTGCGTTTCCGCACCCAGCGTCCCGGTAGTGTGGGTGGCAGCAAAGTCACGCTTCCAGCTGCCACGCGCCATGAAGGTGAGATCCTCGGGAAACTTCAACACCAGCTCGTGCATACCCTTGAGGTAGTTGGTGAACAGGTCACCCTTGTCATAGTTCAGGTTGCCCTGGTCACCGATCCCGGAGACAGTCGCATCCAGGCATCCAGCCGGCGCGCCACCGCCAGTGGCACCGGCGTTGACCAGATCGCAGCCCTGAGACTGAGCGCGCACGCCCATGCCCCAACCAATGGTGGAATCGAACGAGCCCCGGACATTGTCCGTCTCGAAGGTGAAGCCCATGGCCAGAGGCGCAGCGCAGGCAATAGCCAGACCCGATGCTTTAGCAATTGTTCTTTTCATGTCGGCTCCTAGATTCGCCATTAGCGCTCGCTGATGGATCGCAGGTTGTCGGATGTATAGAAATCGCGCTTATGCCGCGGGTTACCAGCGCTCTCGGTCTGCCAGTGGAGATCCTTGCTAGCGCCGATGGTGGTCAAGTCGTAGAGGTAGCGGCCATCTGCCAGGTTGTACTGCACCAGAGCCTGCATATCGCAAGCACCGGTCTCGTACACAGGGATCGTGAAGCCCTCACGCACCTTCCAGACCTGCCCTTGCTTGTCGTAATCGACGGCCATCAGGGCGTTCCAGCTATCCTCGTCGATGTAGAAAAGCCGCTTCGGCGCCTGGTGACGCATCCCCTGACGGACATTGGCCTCAACGACCCACACGCGATGGAGCTCGTAGCGGCGCGACTCAGGTGCGAGCGAGCCCTCCTGAGCAACCTCTTCGACCTTGGCGGAGGTGTCGTAGGCGCCAAAAGCGTTGTAGGAGACAATCAACTCCTGCTTGCCGATCAGCTTCCAGTCGAAGCGATCCAGGGGCCCGAAGAAGACGTTCGCTTCATCGACGGTGTACTGGTTATCCAGGCCAATCTGCGGGGCGTCGTAGGAGTAGGCGGGCATGCGCCGTACACGCCGCTGACCAGGAAAATAATAGAAGGTGGCCGACTGCTCTCCGGCTGTGAGGGTTCCCACGGCAGCCTGCCCCGCCAGGGCAGCCGGCTCCAGGAAAGAAAAGTACGTGGCGTTTTCCAGCCGGCCTACGGAAGAGAACAGCGCACTTCCCTTCGCTCCCCAAGGGGTAAAGAAGGACAGGTCATTCGAGATGCGCAGCCAATCCCCGCCCCCCTTGCGCGGCGAGACCCCAGCGATGGTCTTGGGAATATCGATACCGACGCCGCGGTAGCGCATCTTCATGTTCAACATGACCTCGACGCCGGTGGTCGGCAGCGGAAACGGAACGCCTGGTACATAGGCATCCTGCAGGGCAAGACCACTGGCATCGAGGGTGGCGAAACCGACGTTTTTCTTGGTGTTCTCGGCAACGAAGTCCGGCACACCGCAGCTGCGGCGGGTGGGGTACACGTCCATGCGATAGCCCGGCACTTTCTTGAACAGCTCCAGCTGGCCCGGCGACAGCTTGCTCGCGTACTGCGCGACATTGTTGGCGTCGATACTGTAGAGCGACTTGTCGTCCTTGAACTTCCAGTGCTGGCCACGCACCTGGCCGTAGCTCCAACCCACGTCCTGCTGACCAGGCGGAGTCCAGGCCGGAATCACCCCATCGGCACTTGCAGCAACCTCACCTCCTAGCGGCGTCAGCTTCGTACCCAGCAACGCAACGTCCTGCTCTGCCGCCTGAACCGAACAAATTGCAGTCGATGCTGCAATGGCCACGAGCAGATGCCTGACCCCACAGCGGGTGGAAATGCCGGCTTCTGGGTACTCAATCACTTCATTCATAGGAGGATCCTCACGGGACTTGACCGGCGGCACGCTCATCCTGGAAGGACGAATCGGCTCATGCCACACCTTTTAATCAAATGACATGGTCAATTGACCAAGTCCAGTGAACAAAGCAAGCAATATGCCAACGACAGTTATCTAAATATTTTTCGTTAAATATCAGTTACTTATATGAAATAGCTTTTGGCCAACGAAGCGTGCGAACCGAGTAGTGCACCAACGTGTGTCAGCAGACCGCACTACTTTGTGAATTAACGAAACACTCGTTACGAAACTTTCAAGACTGCCGATTGACCTTAAAAGCGCCGCATGTTTTCCAGGGACACGAGACAGCTCAGGCTTCAGAGACGAGCCCATGACCTGGCAAACGAAAATCCGCTAGCATCCGCTGACATTGCCGCCGGATGGCAGTCAGCAATAGCACAGTAGGAATGGAGACTTAACTATGGCCAGAGTAGGCGCTGCACTGCGCAGGCAGGACTTCGTAGAAGCGACTGTGAAAGTGATTGCTGAACATGGGGTGGCCAACGCAACGACTCGACGTATTGCTGCTGCCGCTGGCTGCCCACTGGCCTCACTGCACTACGTCTTCCATACCAAGGACGACCTCTTCTATGCGGTCTATGAGTCGCTTTTCAGCCTGCCGCAGCAAGCTCTGGAGCATGTCCCCGCCGGCACTACCCCTGCTGAAACGGTTGCCGAGGTGCTGCGCCAATCCATCGCATGGTTCAGCGAGAACCCAGACCTGGCTCGGGCGCAATCTGAGCTGTTTTTCTGGACCATGCGCAACAACCCTGAGCTGGCAAGAAAGATCTACACGATGGCTATTGAAGTCACTGAACAGGCCGTAGAGCGGGCCGTCGGCTCATTGCTAGATAAGAATTTTTTGAACGCCACCAGCCGCCTGCTCATTCACCTGACAGATGGCTTACTCATCGCCTGGTCCGCCCATGAAGATTCGACACGACTGAAAGCAGAGACAGAAACAGCCTGCCGGGCATTAGTGCTGCTGTTAGAACACCACTAACCCAAGCGCGCCGATGCCCGCTTACTTGTGTTCCAGCCACACAGGCTCGAATACTGTGGGCTGACACCTGGCCCCTGCCTGATCAATAGCGGTGGGCAAGAGCTATTGCCCGCAGTCGCTCATTGGGAGAAGTGGTCTGGAGAAGGGATATATGCCACATCCAGCACAGTGCCGCCCTGCTCTGCTACCGGCGCGATCACGACGACTCAGTAATGCCTGAAAATCTCGCCAATGCTGGCTACCGGATGCCCGATGCGAGGGTCGACTGCAGGACTCACAGATGGATGCCTGAGAGTGACGATGGCGCTCAAGACCACAGCAAAGGTCAAACACACAAACACGAAGTGACGCATCGCAGCCCTCCTGCATGGGAGCTTTTTTGTTATTGATGCCCTCGAGTCTGGTCTTCGATACGCGCAAAAGCTTGGCATATCACGCCAAAAAATAACCATTTCACGCCCCGCGGCATGAGCAGTGCAAAGCAGCTGCTCTTCTGGCCACACAGGATGTAGATGGCGAAAAGACTGCTGGTCGCGTGCTTATAAGCCTGCACCATTTGCCCTAACGAAGATGCGCCCCAGACGGCTCGACGCCACGATCTGGTATCGTCAGACAGGTATCACCCAGCCCCCTTCGATCTCACCCGGGTCGAAGCACTACACCGTGCAACCGCGTCATCTTCTGGGTAGCGAAATGGCTTCTCTTGTCCGTGGTATTGCCCTGCTAGGGTTTGATGAGTTCGCGATCAGCCAGGGGCTCGAACCCCAAGCCATGCTGGCTGAAATCGGACTACCCAGCGACGCCGTAGATGGCTTGATCTCAGGCTCCGAGTTCGCTGCATTACTAGAGCTATGTGCGAGGCGCTCGTGCAACCCGTTGTTCGGGCTGCAGCTCGGCCTCTACCAGGGGCCACAGGCGCTGGGCAGCCTGCTTTATGTGATCAGAAGCACCAGCACATTGGGTCAGATCCTCGAGGCACTGACTCGTTGCTTCCACTTCCATAACAGCGGAGCGGATCTCCACCTGAAACGGCAAAGCGGAACCGCACGACTTTCCTACGATGTAACCGATGGTGACACCATCTCAGCAAGACAGACCGTGGAGCTGACCATGGGCATCTGCACGCGGCTGATCCAAGACCTGCTGGGGCATCCCTGGAAGCCTATCGAATTACAGCTGCGCCATCCGGCAGGTGAAACACCCAAGGCCTACAGAAATTTTCTCGGTATCACTCCGCACTTTGGCAGTCCTGCCAATGCATGGGTCTTCGCTGAGTCATTGCTGGAGTCCCCCCTGAGTGCCATAGATGAAGGGTTCCATGAGCTGGCCAAGGGGCATATTGCCGAGCTGGCCCAGATTACCTTGCCGGAACTGCCCCCTTATGTGAAAAAGCTGCTGCACAGGCAACTTCCCAATAGCCAGGTCACCATCGAGCAAATCGCCGAGCAGATGAGGATCAGCCCTCGAAGCCTGCAACGGTATCTGCAATTGGAAGGCACCAGCTTTCAAAAGCTGCTGGACGAGACACGCCACGCGATGGCCACTCGCTACCTACGCGATTCATCCGTTAGCCTGACACAGCTTTCCGAACTACTGGGCTATGCAGATCTCAGCGCCTTCTCCCGGGCCTTCTCCCGCTGGAACGGCATGAGCCCGCAAAAATGGAAACAACGCCAGCGGCAAGCGCTCACCACTCCAGTTCTAGGTGTAACGGCGCTTGCTTTCGAGACCGGGCAACCGGTACTACCCGATACAGCCAGTCGCGCGCGGCAACCTTAACGCAGCTCGTCGCCAAATCATCCAGATGCCAGACTGCCCAAATGCACCGAAGCCTGTCATTTACTCCTTTGGTCCGGGCCATCAGCCTCATCGGCTTCGATGAGTTCGCCACCCGCCAAGGCCTCAACCCGGTTGAAATGCTTCGACGCGCATCGATACCGCAAGAGATATTGCGAGGGCATGAAGGAGTCCTCTCCTACCGCAGATTCTGCGGCCTGCTCGAGCTTTGCGCTCGGCACTCCGGCAATCCCTTGTTTGGCCTGCACTATGGGCTCCAGCAAGGAGTCGCTGTCTTTGGCGAACTGTTCTATCTGATACGCAACGCCAAAACGGTCGGTGATGCCCTGGCCGAGCTGCGGGCAAGTTACTCGCTGTACTTCAACGATGCCGATATAGGGCTCGATATCGAAGATGGCCGAGCCTTCCTTAGCTACAGCCCAAACGAGCGCGACATACCCGGGCTGTGCCAGGCTGAGGAATCGGCATGCGCGGTTGGGCTGCAGTTGATGCGCACCCTTATCGGCAACAGCTGGCAACCCAGAGGAATCCGGCTTCGGCATCTCCCCCTCCAGGGTGAGTCGCACTACCGGCAGACCTTGGGCCTGCTCCCGACTTTCGATGCCCGCTGCTCTGCGATGGAGTTCGATTCGACCGATCTTTCACTGCCACTGAGCTCGGCAAATAAAACACTGTACCGCCTGATAGCCGAGCACATGAGCAAGATCGAACGCCTGAAGGCCGACGAGTTACCCAGCTACGTCAGGCAGTTGCTGCGTCATCTCCTGCCCTCTGGGCGTGCGACTACCGAGAAAATTGCCGACTGCCTGGCGATTCACCCACGCACGCTACAACACTGGCTGGCGCAGGAAGGCACGTCCTTCCAACGGCTTCTGGATGAAACCCGCCAGGAAATGGCGGGACAGTACCTCGAAAATCCATCGATCAGTACGGCACAGATGTCCGGGCTACTCGGTTATTCGACACCCAGCGGATTCAATCGCGCATTCAATCGATGGTTCGGAATAAGCCCCTTGGAATGGCAGGAAAGGCACGGCATCAAACGACAACCTCGCCTCCTGCGCATCAGGCGTTCTGGCATCCTGGATTGATACCCCGAAGACTTGAAAAGCTCTTTCTGGAACATGCCCGGCAAGACGTTCTGGGTAATTTCACAAAGCCAGTCGACGAGTTCGCAGCACCCACGGCGACTAGTCTTCGTTGTTATTCAGCAGGGGGGTTCCAGATCAGCAACTCAAGCGCTGCAGCGATTTGAATGCGGTGATCAGCAAGCTGCACCGGCAACAAATCCTGAGCACGCTCCAGTCAGCAACCAGCTCAAGAAAGGCGTATTCAGTCGCTAAGACCTGCCCTGGAGAGGGGCAACTATCTCAAGGCATAGCCAATCAGATCAGGCCATGGCACCTGGCCACTCGAACTGGATATTGACTTGGGAAACGGGCGACGATCAGAACCTGCGCCAATCGCCCGCCCGTCTACAAGCCATCCAGAATCAGGAGCTGCCTCACCCGGGACAGACCAGAATTGGCGATGTACGCTCCTGGCACTATTTGAGCTCAGGCGTCCCTTGTCGTAGAGGCCACCAGTGCAGAAAGCCGAACAGTATCGTCAGCAGCAGGCTCACCGCCAAGGATCCCGGGTAGCGACGCACATAGCGAAACACGATCGGCACCTCCAGCAGATGGATAGCAAGTAGAACGCCCGCCGCGTAGCACAGAGCTATTTCCGCGCCGAAAGGCAATGAGGTGAGAAGGCCGATTAACGCCAGCAGGTAGATGGCCAGACAGCATGCTTTCAGTAGCTTGTTCATCTTCTTAGCGCTCTTGTATTGATTCAAAATGTGGATGGCCAGGGCAGCATCTGCTACTCCCGGCATACACCTTTATTTTTCTGGATCGCATGACGCGCTCCTGCCGTCTGGCGCCCTGCCCTGTTTCAAGGAAACAGCATCGTCAGAAGGTATATTCCATACCCGCCCCCAGGTACCAGGAGCGCCCAGGTGCCGCCTCGTAGTAGCGAGCATTGCTATCGCCGACTTTCACCGAGCCGACGTACTGGCGATCCAGCAAGTTGTCTAGGCGTACAAGCTCGTGGAACAACCAGGAACCAGCACGCTGCTCGAAGCGCGTGCGCCAGTTGAATACCGCATAGCCGGGTGCAGGCTTGTCTTCGTTGCTGTCTTCGACGTAGACCTTGCTGCGATACTGCCCTTCGAAGCCCATGCTGATGTCATCCCTCGGCTTCCATACCAGCTCGCCAAATAGGCTGCTACCCGGCACACCCGGCAGGTAGTTGCCCTTCTCGATGGTGCTCCCGCCCACGACGAAAGCCTCATCGTAAGTGGCATCCAGACGCGTGTACGCAAGAGAGGCCTGCCAGTGCTCGCTCAGATCGCTTTGCACACCCAGCTCGAAGCCGCGGCGCAAAGTCTTGCCGGCATTCTGGTAGCTGGTACGACCGTCAGTAGAGCTGGCGACGACGATCTCGTCGTCGGTGCGAATCTCGAAAACTGCCGCATTGACCCGCGTGTCGCCGGCAACCTTGGCCTTCAAGCCGATCTCGTAATGTGTGCTGCTAGCAGGAGCGAGGCCGAAGTTGAAGCCCTCCACCAAACCAGGCGCGTAGGCCATCTCGGCCTGCGTGGGCGTTTCGAAACCCTTGCCGGCACTGACGTAGGCGTGCAGCGCTGGGGTAAAGGCGTACATGGCCGAGATGGATGGATTGTTCTGTTGGTACTTCTTCGTACCGCTGGAATCACCGTTGTCCAGGTAATGGTCATCCACCTCCATCTCCATGGTGCTATGACGCACGCCGGCATCGAGCGTCCAGTTCCCAAGCTCCCATCGCGCCTGCACGTAAGGGTCGAGACTAGTGGCAATATCATCTTCGCTGCGACGTAACTCACCCTTCACACCCAGCTCATTGCCACTGAAGTTCTGGTAACCGCGGCGGTCGTCGCGGCTGAGGTCATAATCGACGCCCGTGGTGACGGTCAGCTCACCAGGCACCCCCATCACCGGCTGGATCCAGCGCAGCGTGCCGCCATGGAATTCGCGATCGAAGTCCACCACCCCGCCTCCACGCTGCGAGTTGGAGGCAACACCTTTGGGAATCGACAGGTACTGAATCACACTGCGCTGGCCGGCATACAGATTGAGCTGCAGGGTGGCGTCGCCGAAGTAGCGCTCGTAGTTCATGCCGAACTGCTGGTGATCAATACTCTTGCGCGTGTTGTAGGTCTCCGCCGCTGATGCAACAGAGCGAGGATCATCCTTATAACCTGCCCAGGTTTGCCCCATCGGATCCTGGGTGTCGTTCTGTTCCAGGCTGCTGAAGATCAGCGCCATGCGGCTGTTATCGTCTGGCGTGAAGTTGAGCTTGGCGAAGGTCTGGTCGCGGCGTGCGGCGCTGTGGTCTCGGTAGCCGTCGGTGTCCATACGCGACGCATCCAGCAGGAAACCAGCCTGATCAGTACCGCCCTCGGCATAGAGATGGTTCTTGTTGAAGCCGTCACTGCCGAATGTGGTTGCGGAGCCTACCCTGGGCGAGCCGTAGCCATCGCGGGAGAACATCTGAATCACCCCACCGCTGTTACTGCCATAAAGGGTCGCAGCCGGACCACGCAGCACCTCGAAACGCTCAGCGACGTCGAGGTTGAGAGTCGCCGCCTGGCCCTGCCCATCCGGCGTACTGGCCGGGATACCATCGCTGAGCAGCTTTATTCCACGAATCCCGAACGCCGAGCGTGCACCGAACCCACGTGAAGAAATCTGCAAATCCTGAGCGTAGTTCTGGCGATTCTGCACCACCAGACCGGGTACACGCTGCAACGCTTCGGAGACATTGACACCGAGCTGACCGTCACTGATTTCCGGCTGCTGCACGACATCGACAGATGATGATGACGGAGCGGGTATGTAGCTCCCCGTTATCACCAGCGGGGGAAACTCTCGACCACTTTCAGATACATCATCAGCATGGGCCAGAGCCCCAGCCAGCATGCCGCAGGCCAGCTGCAATGACGTTATTGCTAGATCCCGTTTGAACATCTCAAACCTCAAGCTATACCTGCACCCACATCAGCTAGTGGCACAAGCTAAACACAGGGCAAAACCTGTCTAACCCATGCAGTAGAACAGATGGTTTGATTGGCGCTATATCGAAGGAAATATCGTTACTGGGTGTGCTTCTACAGGGGTACCCCGCAGCAGGTGAAGGGCGGGTAACGAGGCACTAACGCGTACCTCGCTACCAAGCCAACCACCAGACTACTGAGAAGTACTCCAGCGGGTTCCCTCAACGGGCCCCTTGCCTTCATGGGCATCCCAGGCCTGGTTTATCAGGTAGGCAAAAATTGCCTTGAGCTGCTCATCGGTAAAGTCGGCGAAAGCCGGCATGCCACCGCCACCTTTGGACAGCGCACCCTGGCGAACAACAGACTCGAAGAATTCGTAGCTGGGTGGCGGTGCGTAGATGAGGTTAGGCACACGACCACCCGCGGCGTTGCCAAAGTAGCCATGGCACTCCGTGCAGCCACTTGCCTCAAACAGCTTCTGGCCGAAGGCGGCTGCTTCTTCAGGTTGTCGCGGGGTCAGAGGAGCGGAGACTTTCTTGGGCTCGGCGAAGGTCGGATACTCTTTGCTTCCGCCAAGCTTGAATGCCAACAACCGCGGCGATGTTCTCGCCTTCGGAGCGGAAGCAAGATCCGACATCAGAGAACCGGTAGCTGCCGCAGTTCCTGTGCCGGTCGGAAGCAGAACATACTGTTCCCCATCAACCATGACCGTCGATGGCGCCGCACGTACTGCCCCACCAATGTCATGGCTCCACAGGGTTTTACCAGTCGCGTCATCGAGGACCAACATACGACCATCCCCGGTACCCTGAAATACCAGGCCGCCCGCGGTATGCAGCAAGCCGCCGTTCGTAGGCAGTGGCGTACGTGATGAACGCCACTTGACCGTATTTTCGCGCACATCCCACGCCACCGTCTCACCATAGCTTTCGCTTACTATTGGCTCGAATGACTGACCACCCAGCACGGACTCGGGGTCATCCCTGACGAGGGTCGGCTGTACCATGCTAGGAATGAAAACGGTTTGGCTTGCAGGGTCGAATGCCAATGCCTCCCAACCATGCGCACCTAAACCGCTTGGAAGCTGTATGTAGCTCTCGCCCGGGTGAAGCCAGTACTGCCCTTTCGGTTTGAAAATCGGTCGACCGTTGGCATCCAGGCCAGTGGCCCATTCCATAGGCGTATAGGCAGAGCCCGAGATGAACTTGCCGGTCTTCGCGTCCAATGCATAGGCGAACCCGTTCTTGGGCACACTAATGACGGATCTTTGCGATTTACCATCGACAGCAATATCGGCCACCATAATGCCCACGCTCGCGTCATAGTTCCAACCATCGTGCGGCGTTTGCTTAAAGTGCCATTTATATTCTCCAGTTGCGGCGTCCAATGCCACGATGGAGTTGGTGAACAGTTCATCACCCGCATCTTCACCGCGCTTGGATGGATCAAAGGGTGCGGGACCGCCTACGCCGATGTACAACTGCTTCAACTCGGGATCATAGGCCATCGCATCCCATACGCTTCCACATCCATGAGTTTTGGAATACCAATCTTTACCCCAGGTTTTGGCCGCATTCTCGTACAGCGCTGACTGCGGCTTCGAAGGGTCGTCCGGAACCGTATAAAAGCGCCAGCGGTGATCACCGGTTTTGGCATCAAAAGCATCTACATAACCACGAGTCATGCCTGTATCCAGACAGGCATTGCCGGTGAAGACCAGATCCCCCCCGACTCTCGGGGCAGCGGTAATGGCGTACATATCAACCGAGTCACAGGACTTGGCTTCCCACACTTTCTTCCCAGTCACTTGATCAACGGCGATCAACCGGCAGTCACCTGAGGCAATAATTACATTGCCCCCACTCAATGCGACGCCACGATTGAAGCGACGCCCCCAATAGCCCGCAAATGAGGAACCCTGTTGAGCATTGTCGTCCTTGAAGTTCCAAATCAACTTACCCGTCTTCACATCATTGGCAATGATCTGACCATTGGGTGCGCCTTGGAAAACAATGCCATTCTTGACCAACGGGTTACCAACCAGACCATCGCTAACAGGCAGATCCACCCACCAGGCAAGCCCCAAAGACCCGACATTCGTCTTATCAATGGTTTTAAGCTCAGATGCGTGCTGCATCTCGATCGAGTTACCGAGAAACTCCCAATCTGTGTTTGTTTTCTGTGCTGACAAGCCATCGCCATCACATCCAGCAATCGCAATACATAGCGATAACAGAATCTTTGTTTTCACACGACCTCCTCTTTCCTCTATCGCGTTGTCCAGATAAGACCCAGCCCAACCAGACACAAAAAAAACGCCCCGAAGGGCGATAAAAAGCAGGCACTTCTGCCTACCACGGAGTAAACCTATGCAACCTTGGACTCAACGCTGTTACGACTATTGGACAGCACCACCCAAAAGCCAACACCAAGAACGCTATAAGCATGGTGCAAAGTATTCTTCGGCAGAAATTAAAAACTCGACCTATACGCGCACGAGCAACCAGTCTTATAACCAAGGCGAACTATTTTTATAAAAACCGCTAGCGAACCGAAACAAGCACGTGCGCGGAAACGCTCTTTGCACGCTCCAGCGCAGCATAGGCGTAATACAACTGGATTGCGCCATAAGACCAAGTGATGAAAGCCCAGGTCATGAAAACCATATGAGTGTCATCGCCGGGAATAGGGAAGAAATCATAGGTGATTGCCACTGCCAGGCTGACTACGCCGCCTACTGCCGTAGCCATTGCGTGGAAGCTCTCTCCAGCGCGCGCCAGTCGCATGATGAAGTAGGCAAGATAAGTCGAGTAAGCCGTCCACATGATCACGTAGAAGTATGGACGCGGCTCGTCAAAGAAGTCCGCCAGGAACACGACGAAAGTACCAGCAAATGCAGCTGCGAACAGCATGATTTCCTTGAGAGCAGACGGCTTATAATTATGGGTAAGCGCCATCATGCCGAGAGTAGCAATAATCGGCATACCGAAACTACGCGAGAATGAATCAAGGAACATTGTAATGGAGTAATTAACCTCCCAGCCAGTCAACATATAAGAGGCAAAATTCGACGCCGAGAAAGCAACAACCCACCACTCCAAGCCGAGCAGGTAATTATTTTTCTTGATGAATTTCGCACCATAGATCCAGCCGCAAAGAGCCAAAGTAATACAGGTAACAAGTCCGAAAATATCTATGATTTCCACAATAGCAGCCTCTATCAAATACTGAATTTAGCGCTTCACTTCGCCACAGGAGCTAGGGCTGCAAGATATTCAGCCAGTGCCTTGCGATCATCCGCGGACAAAGTCGAGACAACGGCCGTCATTGCGCCTGAAGGATCCTTGCGTTCCCCCTTGGCGAAGGCATTCAGCTGGGCCAGCAGGTACTCGTGCCCCTGCCCGGCCAAACGGGGAAATTGATCGTGCCCCATCAGGCCTTCGCCGTGACAAGCTGCGCATGCTCCGCTCTTCACCAGTTGTTCGCCCTTCGCCTGGAGCGCGGTATCCGGCGTGAAGGTTACGTTTTCGACGGCAGATTGCCTGGCGAAGTACTCCGACAAGAACCGGATCTCAGTCTCGCTAAAGCTCATAGCCAGCGGCGCCATCGTTGCACTAGCACGCTCGCCACTGGCGAAACGTTTGAGCTGCGCCGCCACGTAGGGAGCGGGTTGCCCTGCCAGGTTCGGGTAGTTCTGATTGAGCGAGTGTCCTTGCTGACCATGGCAATGCACACAGACTTGGGTCAGGCGGGGCCACGGCCCCTCATCGGCATCCCTAGCCGCAGAACTCGTGTCCATGAAAGTCATCAGACGATAGAGATCCAAACCATCACGACCGTAAACAGCCAGCAACCCGGCAATCACGGTGACAGCACACAAGGCGATTATTTTCTTCATAGTTATCTCCTACACCCGGCGCAGGGCATTGAGCACCTGCAGAGCACTGTGGTGGCCTGAGCGCACGGCGCCGTCCATGTAACCAGCCCAGATATCCGCGGTTTCGGTACCGGACCAGAACAGGTTGCCGCACTGTGGACGCAGAGCCTCACCATGCTTGCTCCAGAAGCCTGGCGGGATTGCCGAGACGCAGGTAATCGTCCAGGGATCGGCAAACTTCCAATCGTGGTCGTGATATTTCAGAGGCTGGCGGGCTTCCTCCCCCAAGGCTCGGGCCAGGACATCCACAACGAGTTTTTTGGCTAATTCAGGATCCGAAGGCACATTGGCGTTGGAAACGAAGGCATTGATGATGCCGATCTCGCCATTGGGCGGCGAATTGTCATAGGCCCAACCAACGGCACCTTCCGACATCATGACTTGGCCATTCAGGCCTTTTTCCCGCCAGAACGGACGGGAATACACCACGGCCGCCTTGCGACCTGGAGAATGCGCAGGCCAGGCACGCTGCAACGCGGCGCGTGCGTCCGGCAGAGCCGGCTCGAACTGCACCTGGTTACACAGCGCCGGGTGAATGGCCATGATGACCTTACGCGCGCGAACCACACCCTGATCCGTGTGCAGGCTTACGATCTCGTCATTCCAATTGGAGATCTTGCGCACCGGGCATTGCAAGCGAACCTTGTCGCCCAACTGCTCGGCCATTTTGATACTGAGAATCTGTGAACCACCCACAAGACGAGTGCCTTGCGCGGCGTCCTTCATCGAATCGAGGGTTTCAAAATCGCAATTGGCCGAATTGATCATGGACAAGTAATGCAGGAGGCCCATTTTCTGTACGGGAACACCGCCACTGATCGACACAGTCGAGTCCCAGCCCAACTGGTTCTCCATCTTGACGTTTTGCTGGGCCAGCCAATCGCCGACCGAGAGCTTGTCCCACTCGGCAGCCCGTGGTGACTTCCACGGCTCCCCCGAGGGCACTTCGCGAGACATCACGCTCAACTTGTCAGCTACCGGCAAGTCGGTACCCATGCCACCGTGGAAGTCGATCTCGAGTCGCCCATCCCCGCCCAGAATGACTGAGCTTCCTTCGTAGTACGAAGGGAAAGTGCCGATCTCAAGCTGTCTGGCCAAGTCCGCCACTGCGGTTTGGCCAGGCCCAGTCCATTGGCCGCCAACTTCAGATACATACCCTTCGTATTGGAAGTTGAGCGTGCGCCCGCCAACTCGATCCCTTGCCTCAAGCACCACGAAGGACTCGAGGCCCCCCTGGCGCAGATCCCGGGCAGCGGTCAGCCCGGCCAGACCGCCGCCAATGATGGCCACGTCCAGGATGTCACCCGCATCACTGGCGGACGCGGCATGAGCCAGCCCCACTTTCAGACCCAAACCGCCTACAGCCACCGTGGCTCCGGCCAGTTTCAATAATTGCCTGCGTGTTGAATCCAGCTGGGTGTCGGAGGTGGGTTTCCTGGCCATGTGTGATACCTCTGTTAATTGTTCTTAACGATCGCTAACCAACAAGGACTTCGAGCGCCTGCACGCAAGTTCGACAACGCCACGCGGCGCTATCCGGTTAGCCCGCCGTGGCAGCTTTACGAGCTTTACGGTTCGTCCAGTCGTCATACTGCTTGACCGCCGCGAAAGTGGCCTTGAGGGCACACCACTGGAATGGCTCGGGCAACGTGGAAGGCGTCTTGTGCTGCAGCGCCGTGAAGAATGCGCTCTCAACGCCGCTGATTCGCTCGGCAAGCAGCTGCCCCATGAACGAATGGGTGGCGAGACCATGTCCCGAGCAACCGGACACATAGAGGATGTTTTGCTGCGCCCCGGTTGCGCCAACCACCGGCAGCGCGTCATATGCCACGCTGACGTATCCGCTCCAGCAGTGCTGGATGCCGAGGTCGTACAGAGAGGGATGGCGCTCACGCAGGGTCTGCACCAATGCGCCATAGGCGCCGTTATCCGGCACGTTGGGGGTCTTCGAGCCGTAGACGTAATTCAACTTCTTGACCGTCAACACCATGGTGTTGTGCGCCGTCAGACGGTGGCTTTCCATGGTCAGGTGCGGCGTGATGATCCCTTCCCGGCCGTGCCAGCCGAGCGATGCCAACTGCTTCGGGGACAGCGGCTGGGTTTCAATCGCCGAAACCCGTATCGGCGCAACCTTGTCACGCAGCAAGCCCAACTGAGGCGTATAGGCATTGGTCGCCAGCACCATGACCCGTGCGCTTGCGCTACCGCGAGCGGTCTTGCAGGTAATGGTCGGCCCTTCGCTGTAGGAGAGCAGCGGCGTTTTTTCGTATAGCTTGACCCCAGCCTGGATCGCTGCCCGGCGCAATCCGCTCACGTATTTGCCCGGATTCAGCGTGCCGCCGCGCTGCTCACTGCCGAACAGGAAGGCTGGCGGAATTCCACGGGCACGCATCTCGGCCTGGTCCACGAAGCGGGTTACTGAACCCAGCTCATGACCGAGCGCCATGCTGCGACGCAGCCACTTTTCCTGCGAGGGATGCACGACAGCTCGGATGATGCCAGAGGACTTGTAGTCGCAATCGATGCCCAACTCGAGCAGCCGTCGCTCCACATAGCACACCGCCTCGTCGTAGAAGCTGACGAACTTCCTCGCATGCTCATGACCAACACGCTTGGCGAAGAGCTCGAACTCGATGCCCATGCTGCCCAGCAGATAGCCGGCGTTACGCCCGCTGGATCCGAAGCCGCCGAACTCCTGCTCCAGGACAATGACTTTCGCACCGCGCGCGTTCAGCTCAAGCGCCGTGGACAGACCGGCAAAACCAGCCCCGACCACTATGACATCGGCGCTGTCATGACCTTCCAGTTGCGGTTGCAGATCGTCAGGCTGCTCTACCCAGCCACCGATACGACGAAAGCGCAACGATTCGAAATCGCTGCTGGCCACTTCACTTCTAGGGCTCATACACCGCACTCCTGGGCTGGGTTAGCTGTTGTTTCACTGCACTGTAACGCTGCGCTCAATTTTACGCAACACATGTTATTTAATCTGTCGTTACATAAATTATGCCGCCGCCACGCAGCCGTTTCCGCGGCAAATAGAACCCTTGGCTGGCCAGTCAGCGGCGTGAGAAAGGTGGAGGAAAATGCAGCAGGGATGGCAACTCAACCGACCAGGAAGCCCTGGTTCAGCTGAGCCGCAATGCACAAGATGAGCCCCAATGGAGCGCCGACGCGGCGGCCATCCCCTCGGGTGTTTTGTTCTAGATACTCGCAGGCTCGCGATAGTTGACTGGGGTACCCAACCAGCCAGCCCAGCGTTTTCGCCAATACAGGTTGTGGATCAGGACAACCTGCTCGCCAGGGCCGGCCACGCCTCCCAGCAGTTTTCCGTCAACGCTGTTGATCGGCATGATGCCGCCGGCGGTTGAGGTCAGGAAGGCTGCATCGGCCTCGCGCAACTGATCGACATGCACCCGCTCGACACGTGTCGGGATGCCGATCTCTTCGGCAAGTTCCAGGGCGGTTCTACGGGTGATCCCCTCCAGGCAGCCACTGTCCGGAGTAAACAGCGTACCGTCCTTGATGAAGAAGATATTGGCGCCGGGAGCCTCGGTCAGATAACCCTGCGCATCGCACAACACAGACCAGTCACAGCCATTCTGCATCGCCTCAACCAGGGACAGCTTCAAGTCCATCCAGTGGAAGTTCTTGGCTGTTGGATCCACTGCATTCGGGGGTATACGGATGTACTTCTGGCTGACCATCAGGTCGATGCCGCGCGAGCGCACCTCATCATTCGCGATGTAGGCATAGGGGACGACGAAAGCGTAGAAGCAGTTCTGGTAGGCACTGAGGTCGCCACGATTCGCTGGCGTCTGACCGCGTGTCACACACCACCAGATATAGGCCTCTCTGGTGCCGGCCAGCTTGACCAGGTTGGTCAGAACTTCCGCGGTCTGCTCCTTGCTGTAGGGGTTGCTCAGAAAGAACTTTCCACAGGCCTTTTCAAACCGCTCGAGGTGATCCTCAAGCCGGAAAATGAAACCCTTGCTGGCACTGACAACATCATAGGCAGCATCGGCATGGATAAAGCCCGTATCGGTAATCGGAATCGCCGCTTCGTCAATGCTGCAGTAGACGCCATTGATAAAAGCCGATCCGTGAGCGTACTTGGGATCGTGATCCAGCCGGGTATGGGCCGGGTCGTTATGCATAATCTGTTCAGCTTGAATAATTTCCACGGTAGCCCCTCGCGTGAAGTTAGGTGCGCCTTGCGCTATCGCGAACGGCCTGCGCGTCCGGACACGCACAAACCTCGCATTGGCCAGGCGATCTTCGATCTCAGTTAGTGCCCTGCTGGGGCTGTGCCGAACTCGGGCGCGAATGACTTGGTCGCGGCCGCGATGTCCTGATCGCCATAGCCCATTGATTGCGCGCGCTGCACTACCTTGCACACAGCGTCGAAAACCGGGGTGCGAGCACCGTACGCATGCATGGAGCCAGCGATGTACTCGAAGGCATCCACATGCACATCGAGTCGCGCCTGGTCACCCGCGAAATCCTGCTCCTCGAAACGGCGCACCGCGTCCTCAAGCGCATCGGCGACGAAGAAACGTGAAGCACTGGATAGGAGCCGAGCCATCTTCGGCAGGGACATACCAAAATGCTGACTCGCGCCTACAGACTCGTAGAAGGCGACCATCGCGGTAAATGAATACGCGTGGAGCATGCTTGCAAATGCCAGTGCTTCTTCCCAAGGCAGGAACAGCGCATGCCCGGAGAGCACTTCAAGCAATTCCTGATGCCGCTCGAAGGCTTCACGCTCGCAGGTATAGATGCAGTAGCTTTCGCGATGACCGACATTGCGTGGATAGGCCACGACCATCCCTTTGACGTAATGGCCACCAGCTGGCGTGACGAGCTCCTGAAGCGCCAGGTCATCCTCTTCCGAGCCCGTAGTGAAATTGACGATCGTGCAATTGGCGAGCGCATCAGCCACGCCATCCGCCCCGAGAGTCTGGCGTAAAGCGGGGCCGTCCAGCAGCACGCAAACTGCAACAGGGCTAGCCTCCAAGGCGGCCTCTGCAGACTCACAGAGGTGAGCCCCCTCGGCCACGAGCGCATCAGCCTTGCCAGGTGATCGATTCCAGATCGCCACGCGCTTGCCCTGCTTGAGAAAAGCTCGCGCCATTATCGTTCCCATGGCCCCAAGCCCCAGTACGGACACATCAAAGCCGGAGCGACGATCATCATTGCTGCCCAAAGTGCAATCCTCTTTGCTTGACCGCAATGCTGCGGTTGTGGGGTTTTATCTCTGCGTCACGACGCCATCGGCGTTGGAGCCCCCGATACCGAAAAAGCCATGTACTGATCGGGGGCAAGGCCGCAGCCTCAACACTCGGTGGAGATGGAAGCTGGATGGGAGCGCTTGCCCCAACGAACCCAGCTGGCCTTAGAAGCCTTTCCCGACCTCCGTGAATGAGGGCATATCCAGCAGGTCGCGCGGCTCGCGCATCTGACCACCGATTTCCACCCAGCCCAGAAACGTCTGGCTGGCACCCCAGCCGAGTAAACGCTGCATTTCCTCGGGCAGCTCGCGGACTCGATCAATCGGGATGGAGACAAGGTGATTCTCTTCCGAGCGCAGGATTGCCAGGTCGTACGACATGGAGACCCCCGTGCGCGGACGATCCGACTTGTTGGCGCCGCCACCGTGATAAACCGAGCCCAGCCACAGCAGCGCCGAGCCGGCGGTCATTTCTGCCGGGACGGTTTCCTCCTGAGTGGGCATACGTTCGTCGTCCCATGTGTGACTGCCAGGAATGACACGGGTGGCCCCGTTTTCCTCGGTGAAGTCGGTAACGGCCAACATGATTTGCAGCCGCGCTTCGCGACCGTACTGCGGATGGCGCCAGAGCGATGTGGCATCGTCGCGATGCAGGGGCTGCAAGCCCTGCCCCGGGCAAATCTGGATAGCCTGGGTAAAGCTGAGCTGAATATTCGGCGCCACCTCGACACGCTGACTCCCGCTCCAGACATGGGTCGGGGTTTGCAAGATCTGCTTTGCCGACTCGACAAACAGGGGATTCAGCGCGACTTCCACCGCCAGGTCACTGCGCCCGATCAGGCGGGCGACACGTCGAGTTTTGGTACCTGCGAAGTAGGCATCCTCACCATAAGGCGTTTCGTTCAGATAGCCATCGAGCTCCACTCTCAGAGCTTCTAGCGCCTGGCTTGAAAGAAAGTTGGAGATGATCACCCCGCCATCGCGCTGGATGACCTCAACCACTCGCTCGACTGGCTCGCTGCTGTCGAGTGTCGTCAGGTGTTTCGTGTTCATTTGCGTACCTCCTCGTGAGGCTTGAGCGCCCGCCTTGCCTGCCTGGCAGAGAACAAAACGCTGTGCCAGAATTGCATTCAATTGATTTGGTCAAATGACCATGTCAATCGATCAAATGCAACGCATGTGCCAAATCACAGGCGCCGCGCAGTGCCACAAAATTCCGGGCGTAGCAGCCTCTTCCGAGGCAAGGAGTGATACCTACACACCCACTTCTTGCACCATTTTGCTTCAGCAGGCCGCACCATTTTGAGAATTTACGAAACACTCGTTATTTTTTATTTGTACAAGCAGCTGAGTCATGTACGCGACGCCTCAGTACAAACCTCATCAAGCGATAGCACATGGGGTTCATGACGCATTCAGCGCCCATGCGGTAGCATCGACCACGACAAAAAACGAGCACGCTAGCAGGCGGTAATACCGCCAAAAGGAGGTTGCCTTATGGCCAGAATGGGCGCGGAACTGCGCAGACAGGACTTCATCGAAGCCACAGTCAAAGTGATTGCGGAGCATGGGGTAGCCAATGCCACTACGCGGCGGATCGCTGCAGCTGCGAACTCACCGCTGGCCTCACTGCACTACGTATTCCACACCAAGGACGAACTCTTCTACGCCGTCTATGAGTCGATGTTCAGCGTGCCCCAACAAGCACTGGAGCTTGAGCCGAGCGGCGCCACTGCCGCGGAAAACGCAGCGGATATGCTGCGTCAGATGGTCAAATGGTTCACCGCGCACCCCGAGCTGGCCACAGCACAGTCCGAGCTGTTCTTCTGGACCCTGCGCAACAAGCCGGAAATGGCCAGCAAGATCTACTCCATGGCCGGCGAGGTAACAGAGCGGGCAATCGAGCGCGTCACTGACTCACAACTGGACAGGGCCACACTGATCAGGGTTAGTCGCCTGATTCTCAACCTGGTCGATGGTCTGCTGCTTGGCTGGTCCGGTCATGGCGACCTGAAACGCTTAGAGACAGAGACGGAAACGGCCTGCCAAGCAGTGAAACTTCTGGTGGCCAGCAACTGAACACTGCTCCCATGAGCCTCGACATGGGTCGCTCCACTGCAACAATTGCGTATACAGCAAGGACTCTGGCTAACCGGCGATGAAACAGACTGCTCCCAGGCGCAACAAGCTCCGTCCGCCACAACTGCCAGCCATGGGCCTGGCACGGCCAGCCTTGTTGAAATGTCTTGGTGAGGCAGCCGACAAGGGCGTAATGCTCAGCCTGATCAGCGCACCGGTCGGCTACGGCAAGAGCAACCTGCTGGCCCAATACGCGTTCAGCCTGAATGATGCAGCCTTGCCCTGGGCCTGGTATCGCCTGGATGAGAGCGACAATCAGCCACTCAATCTGCTGGTGCAGTTGTGCCATGCGCTCGAACTGCCGTTGCCGTGCGCAACACCGAGCAGGGCCGAGGAAGCGAGCCTCTGGACAAGCATCGTCAACCACCTGGAGAGCCGCGAAGAGCGCTTCACCCTGATCCTCGATGACCTGCATCTGCTGCGCGCACGCGCGGCCTGCCACTACCTCGAGGAGCTACTTCACTACCCGCCGCAGCACCTTCACCTGCTGGCCTCGTGCGAAGGCGAACCCGCCGTTTCCCTCAGCCACCTGAACCGCAATCAGCGCCTGCAGATACTGGATGTACGCGACCTCGCCCTGGACAGCGGCGAAATCCGCGAACTGGCAAGCGCACGAGGGCAAAGCCTGAACAGCGACCTGGTGTATCTGCTGCGAGCCGACAGCGAAGGCTGGATCAGCGGAATTCTGCTGGGCCTTGGCAGCTATGCGGGCGCGCGCCTGACAGACTTCAACCCGACCGACGCACCGCAGTTCCTGGCACAGCACGCCTTCGAGCAGGTTGCCCGCTTCTTTCGCGAAGAGCTCCTGCAACGACTGCCGCCACCCTTGCTGAATTTCCTCACGCGCCTGTCGGTCGTCAGTGCATTCGATACCGACCTGGCCACCTACATTGGCGGACAGGACAACGCCGCCCAACTGATCCGGCAGCTGCAGCGCCAGGATCTGTTCATCCAGCAGCGCAAGGGCGAGCGCCTGGTGTTCCGTCTACACCCGTTGTTGCGCCGCACTCTTTACCAGTCATTCCAGCAGCATCCGCACCTGCTCAATCAGTTGCACCTGCAAGCCGCCGACTGGCTGCTCACCCAGCGCTGTTATGCCGAAGCCGTTTATCAACTAGGTCGTGCTCGAGACTTCAACCGCCTGCTCGCCACCCTGGAACAACACTGTTTCGACCTGCTGCGCGAGGGAGAAGTGAACCGTATCGTCGACTTCCTCGCCAAAGTGCCAGGGGAGAATGCCCCCGAGCATTTCACCCTGGCCGTTACCGAGGCGAGCACAGTGATAGTCACCAACGACATCAGCCATGCAAGCGCCTGCCTGCAACGACTGCAACGGCTGATACGTCGCCACGAAGTCCCCGAGCGGCGCCCGGAGCGCGTTCACCAGACCCTCGCCTTCCTGCGCAGCCGACTGGCCGCGCTGGGTGGCAATTTCAACCATGGCCTGCGCCTGGTTGATCGCGCCATCGAGCAATACCCCACCCCCAGTGCAGCCACCGCCGTGCTGCTGTTCAACCGGGCCCTCTGCCTGTTCTCCCTAGGGCACGCCCATCAGGCACGCTCTGCAGCGAACCAGGCCCTTGCTGAGCTGGAAACCCTGGGTTTCAGCGGCTACACCAACATGCTGCAACTGCTGCTAGGCCAGATCCAGCTGGCTCAGGGGGAAGTGGAGAAGGCCGGTGCGCGCTTCCTCGGCGTGGATCTGCCGCCCGGCACATCCGGCTCGTTCTATGACCTGTTCCAGCAACTGGGCCAGGGCATCGTCCAGCTGGAACAGAACCACCTGGAGCAAGCCGCACTGAGCCTGAGCCAGGCCGAAGCCATTGCGCTGGCCTTCCCGCACAGCGCCGGCCTGCCCTGGGTCATTCACTATCAGGCCTACCGGCTGTTGGCCCAGGGCAAACCAGCGCTGGCTCGATCGCGCTGGGACGAAGCCCGCCGGCTTGCCCGGCAGTTCAAGCTGTTCGCCCTGTACCGGCAGATAGGCGCTTACCGGGCCAGGCTGGCCGGCTGCGAACACGACCAGGACTTCATCCTCGCTTGGCTCAAGGAGTGGCACGGCTGCCGCCGCCTCTACGGCGTCGAGTTGATGCCCGAGGAGTGGATGGCCTACGCCTGGATCCAGCGCCATCTCGGCCAGCATGCCAGCGCGCGGCAGATCGCCGACAACCTGCACGAACTGGCCGAGGCCGAACACCTCCAGCGCCTGCGCCTCGACCTGTTCCTGCTCGACGCCACGCTGCACCGCGACAGCGGCCACCAGGACAAAGCACTAGGGAGTCTGGAGCAGGCCCTGCAACTGGCGGCACGCCACGGCTACGGACAACTGATGCAACTCGAAGGCCGCCAACTCGATGAACTGTTCCGTCAGTTGCTCAACCCTCAGACCCGTCGCCAGCTCGGCCTGGAGCAGCCGCTGCCACCGCCCGAGCACCTGGTACGACTGCTGCCCGGCCTGCGCCGTAGCGCCGACGTTGCCCAGCAGCTGCTAGCCGAACCGCTCACCCGCCGCGAGCAGGACGTACTGCGGCGCATGGCCCGTGGCCAAGGCAACCAACAGATCGCCGACAACCTGTACATCAGCCTGAGCACAGTGAAAACCCACATCAACAACCTGTTCCGCAAGCTCGATGCCGGCGACCGCGACAGTGCATTACAGGCCGCCCGAGCCCTGAAGCTGGTGGACTGACACGGGCTGTCATAAACGCCCCGCTCCACCCAGCTCAAGCCAAATTCCACCCTGATTTCCACCCTCGGTTCGACGCGTCGGTTCCAGGCCCTTTGCTACAACAGGCGCCTGCATTTTCAATCCGACGAGAACGCCATGACCGACAAGTTGCTCAACGAGCGCGAACTGAGCTTCCAGCTCTACGAAATGCTCGACACCGAAGCGCTGCTGCAACGCCCGCGCTATGCCGAGCACGACCGCGCCGTGTTCGACGCCACCCTGGACACCGCGCGCAGCATCGCCGCCGAATACCTCGCCCCGCATAACCATAAGGGCGACGCCAACGAGCCGACCTTCGACGGCGAAAAAGTCACCCTGATTCCCGAAACCAAGGCTGCCTGGGACGCTCTCGCCGCAGCCGGATTCCATGCCGCCCACCACGATGCCGAGGATGGCGGCCTGCAGCTGCCGGAAGTGGTACTGCGCGCCTGCATGGCTTATTTCAATGCCGCCAACATCGCCAGCGCCGGCTACTCCTTCCTGACCATCGGCGCAGCCAACCTGGTCAGAAGCTTCGCCAGCGACGCGCTGCGCCAGCGCTTCCTGGCGCCGATGCTCGATGGCCGCTACAGCGGCACCATGGCCCTCACCGAACCGGGCCAAGGCTCGGCGCTCGGCGATATCCGCACCACCGCGCGACCAGCCGGCGACGGCAGCTATCGGGTGTTCGGCCAGAAGATGTTCATCTCCGGTGGCGACCACGAGCTGACCGACAACATCGTGCACATGGTGCTAGCTCGTATTGATGGAGCGCCAGCCGGGGTCAAGGGTATCTCGCTGTTCCTGGTACCGAAATTCCTGGTCGACCAGGCCGGCAACCTGGGCCCGCGCAACGACGTGGCGCTGGCCGGCCTGCTGCACAAGATGGGCTACCGCAACACCACCTCCACCGTGCTCAGCTTCGGTGAAAAGGACGGTGCTGTCGGCTATCTGGTGGGCGAAGCCAACAAGGGCCTGTCCTACATGTTCCAGATGATGAACGAGGCACGCATCGGCGTGGCCCTGGGCGCATCGGCGCTGGCCTACCAGAGCTACATTCACGCCCTCGACTACGCCCGCGAGCGACCACAGGGCCGCTTGCCAGGCAGCAAGGATCCGCTGGCGCCCCAGGTGCGCATCGTCGAGCATGCCGACGTGCGCCGCATGCTGTTGCAGCAGAAGGTCTATGCCGAGGGCAGCCTGGCGCTGTGCCTGTACGCCAGCAGCCTGTTCGAGGACGCCCACACCGCGCCCGAGCAGAGCGCGCGCGAGGACGCCGCCGAGCTGCTCGACCTGCTGATTCCCATGGTCAAGTCCTACCCGTCGAAGTACGGCGTGATCGCCTCCGACCTCGGCATTCAGGTGCTCGGCGGCTCCGGCTATATCCGCGAGTACCCGCTGGAACAGTACTACCGCGACAACCGCCTGAACCCGATCCACGAAGGCACCGAAGGCATCCATGGCCTCGACCTGCTCGGCCGCAAGCTCAGCTACCACGACGGCAAGGGTTATCGGTTGTTCCTCACCGAGGCCCGCGTCAGTCTCGACCAGGCCTATGTCGATCGCATCTGTGCGCCACTGGCCACTTCCCTGGGCGACGCGCTGGGCATCCTCGAACGCGTCACGCCCGAGCTGCTGGCGCAGGTTACTGCCGACGCCAACCTCGGCCTCTCCAACGCCACCGCCTATCTCGATCTGTTCGGCCGTGTCGTGGTCGGCTGGATCTGGCTGCGCCAGGCGCTGGTCGCCAGCCGCGCCCTGAGCGCCGGCGCCACCGGCAGCGAGGCCGACTTCTACCAGGGCAAGTTGCACGCCGCGCGCTACTTCATGGATTGGGAACTGGCCACAGTGGAAAGCCAAGCGCGCCTGCTCGGCGCCGGCAACCGGCTGTGCCACGACATGCAGAACGCCTGGTTCTGACCTCTCCCCTTTACACGCTACAAGGATCTCCCAATGAGCGATCTGATTCATTACCGCCTCGAAGACGGCCTGGCCCTGATCGGCCTGGCCCGTGCGCCGGTCAACGCCCTCGGCCAGCCACTGCGCGCCGCCATCCTCGACGCCTGCGAGCGTGCCGCTGCTGACACCAGCGTGCAGGCCATCATCCTCCACGGCGAGCACGGCCTGTTCTGCGCCGGTGCCGACATCACCGAGTTCGGCACCGACGCCTCGTTCGCCACGCCGGATCTGCCCAGCCTACTGGTACGCCTGACCGAACTGGACAAGCCGCTGATCGCCACCATCGGCACACTCGCCCTCGGCGGCGGCCTGGAACTGGCCCTGGCCTGCGGCTACCGGATCGGCGAACCGAACGCTCGTCTCGGTCTGCCGGAGATCAACCTGGGCCTGCTGCCGGGTGCCGGCGGCACCCAGCGCCTGCCGCGCCTGATCGGTGTCGAGCCGGCACTGGGCATGATGATTTCCGGCCAGCCGATCCGCGCCGGGCGCGCCTTCGAACTCGGCCTTCTCGATCGCCTGGGCGCAAGCGCCGAAAGCCTGCTGGACGACGCACGCGCCTTCGCCCATGAGCTGCTGGCACTAAATGCCCCGGCACGTCGGGCAGACCGTTTCAACAATCCGGCCGCTAGTGTTACCAGCGACTTCTTCGCGAACTTCCGCGCCGCCAGCGAGCCACGCTGGAAGAGCCGCCTGGCACCGCGCCTGGTGCTCGCCGCGGTGGAGGCCGCCTGCACCATGCCGCTGAGCGAGGGTCTGGTCCGTGAGTGCGCGCTGTTCAAGGAGGCCGAGGCCTCTGCGCAGTCGGCTGCTTTGCGCCATGTGTTCTTCGCCGAACGCGAGGCAGGGCGGATTCCCGGCATCGGGGCGGACATTGCGTTGCGCAAGATAGACAAGGTTGCGGTGATCGGCGCTGGCACCATGGGTGGCGGCATTGCCATGAACTTCGTCAATGCCGGCATTCCTGTGGTTCTGCTGGAGCTCAAGGACGAGGCGCTGGATCGCGGCCTGGCGAACATCCGCAAGAACTACGAGATCAGTGTCAAGCGCGGCAAGCTCAGCGAAGCCCAGCTGGAGCAGCGCATGGCCCTGCTGCAAGGCACCTGCGACTACGCCGACCTGGCCGACGCCGATCTGGTGATCGAAGCGGTGTTCGAGAAGATGGAGATCAAGCAGCAGGTGTTCCGCACCCTCGATCAGGTGTGCAAGCCGGGCGCCATCCTGGCCAGTAACACCTCGTCGCTCGACGTCGACGCCATCGCGGCCACCGTCGCCCGGCCGCAGGACGTGATCGGCCTGCACTTCTTCAGCCCGGCCAACGTCATGCGCCTGCTCGAAGTGGTACGCGGCAAGGCCACCGCGCCGGACGTGCTGGCCACCACCATGAAGATCGCCAAGCGCATCGGCAAACTGCCGGTGATCTCCGGGGTGTGCTTCGGCTTCATCGGCAACCGCATGCTCGAGCCCTACTCTCGTGAGGCCCATCGTCTGGTACTGGAGGGTGCCACCCCCGCGCAGGTGGATCAGGTGCTCACCGGCCTTGACCTGAACATGGGTGTGTTCAGCATGCTGGATCTGGCCGGCATCGATGTGAACTTCCTGGTGCGCAACTCCAATCGCGCCGCCTTCGCCCATGACCCAAGCTACTGCCGCCTCGGCGACGAACTCTATGCCCTCGGCCGACACGGACAGAAAACCGGACGCGGCTTCTACCTCTACGAGGGCCGCAACCGCACGGACGATTACGAGGTGATTGCACTGGCAGAGCGCCTGGCTGGCGAGCTGCACGTCCCCCGGCGCCCCATCGACAATCGGGAGATCCATGACCGCTGCCTGTTCATGCTGATCAACGAAGGGATCCAGCTGCTCGACGAAGGTATCGCCCTGCGCGCCAGCGACATCGACCTGGTGTGGATCAACGGCTACGGCTTCCCCGCCCACCTCGGCGGCCCCCTGCATTACGCCGAGCGGCTTGGTCTGGACAAGGTGCTAGCAGGCATCCAGCACTACCGCCAGGCACTCGGCGCCTACGGTGAGATGTGGTTCCAGCCGGCACCGCTGCTGGAGCGCCTGGTGGCCGCCGGCCAGAGCCGCATCGAAAGAATCTGACCCCCTGGGCCCGAGCAACGGGCCCATCCATACAGGACACCCGCGTCATGAAAGAAGCCGTCATCCTCTCCACCGCCCGCACGCCGATCGGCAAGGCATTCCGCGGCGCCTTTAACAACCTCAAGTCGCCGAGTATGGCCAGTTTCGCCATCCGCGCCGCTGTCGAGCGCGCCGGCATCGAGGCCACCGAAATCGAAGATCTGGTGATGGGCACCGCAATGCCCAGCGGCACCGCCGGCTGGAACCTCGGTCGCATGGCTGCACTGGCCTCGGGCCTGCCATTGTCGGTCAGCGGCCAGACCATCGATCGCCAGTGTGCCTCCGGCCTAATGGCCATCGCCACCGCCGCCAAGCAAATCATGGTCGACGGCATGCAGGTCACCATCGGCGCCGGCCAGGAGCAAATCAGCCTGGTGCAAAATCCGCACATGGAATGGGCGATCGCCGAAGGCGACGAGCGGGTTATACAGAACGCCAAACACGCCTACATGCCCATGTTGCACACCGCCGAGCTGGTGGCCCAACGCTACGGCATCAGCCGCGAGGAGCAGGACGCCTATTCGCTGCGATCCCAGCAACGTACGGCAGCAGCCCAAGCTGCCGGCCTCTTCGACGGCGAGATAGTCCCCGTCACCACCAGAAAGCGAATAGTCGACAAGGCCACAGGTGCGGTCAGCTTCGAGCAAGTCACTCTACATCTGGACGAAGGCAACCGGGCGCAGACGATGCTCGAGGATCTGACCCGGCTCAAACCTGTGGTCGAGGGCGGCTGCATCACTGCGGGTAACGCTAGCCAGCTGTCCGATGGTGCCAGCGCTTGCGTGCTGATGGATGGCCGCTTGGCCGAGCAGCGTAACCTGGAACCGCTGGGCGCCTACCGTGGCATCGCCGTTGCCGGCCTGGCCCCGGAGGAAATGGGTATCGGCCCAGTACTCGCGGTGCCCAAACTGCTTAAGCAGCATGGCCTGAAAGTCGATGACATTGGCCTGTGGGAACTCAATGAAGCCTTCGCCTGCCAGGCGATCTACTGCCGCGACACGCTGGGCATCGATAACGACCGCTACAACGTCAACGGCGGTGCCATCGCCATCGGCCACCCCTATGGCATGAGTGGTGCGCGCATGGTCGGCCATGCCCTGCTGGAAGGTAAGCGCCGTGGCGTGAAGTATGTGGTGGTAACCATGTGTGTCGGTGGTGGCATGGGCGCCGCCGGCCTGTTCGAGGTGTTCTGATGGAATCCGACTTCGCTAAACAATTTTCTCTGGCCGGCCGTGTGGTGTTGATCACCGGCGCCTCCAGTGGCATTGGCGCGCACCTGGCACGAGTCGCAGCACTTGCCGGCGCTCGCGTGGTGCTGGCCGCACGCCGAGTAGAGCGACTCGAACAAGTTGCCAAGGAAATCCACTGGGAAGGTGGTCAGGCGTTCTCGGTGGCCCTCGACGTCACCGATAGGGCCAGTGTTGAGGCGGCCTTCGACGCGGCCGAGGCGCATTTCGGCGTGGTCGATGTGGTGCTCAACAATGCCGGTATCGGCAACGGCCAGCGCCCTCTTGAAATCACTGAGGACGATTGGCGCGCCATGCTTGCCACCAACCTGGATGGCGTCTGGCGCGTCGCCCAGGTGGCGGCCCAGCGCCTGGCCAAGGCAGGGCAAGGCGGCAGTATCGTCAACATCGCCTCGATTCTCGGCCTGCGGGTCGGCACCGGCTACAGCCACTACTGCACGGCCAAGGCCGGCGTGGTGCAACTGACCAAATCCCTGGCGCTGGAGCTTGCGCGCTACCAGATCCGGGTCAACGCCATTGCCCCCGGCTACTTCAAGACGGAGATGAACGACGCCTACTTCGACAGCGACAATGGCCAAGCCTATATCCGCGACGCCGTCCCCATGCGTCGACTGGGCCAGCTGCATGAGCTGGAGGGGCCCTTCCTGCTACTGGCCAGCAACGCTGGAGCCTATATGTCCGGTGCCGTTTTGGCCGTAGATGGCGGGCAACTGGTCGGCAGCCTCTGAGAGGCCACAGGTTCATGGGCCGGATAGCACCGGCCCATGCTTCCCCCTCATCCACGATAGCTCTCGAGCCCCTTGGCATGCGAGCCCACTCATTGCAGCCCCCGAGTAATGGGCCAGTGGATGTCTACAGCAGCTCGAATATGGGTGCCCCTGCCTCACCTGCGCCCTCCCCGCTGTAGCACACAACCGAAGCGAAGCTGCCGGGCAAGCGGGCCAGTCATCGAACCTCCCCTCCCGGCAACCTCAGGCATAGCTACCTCGAAATATTAAAATAACGATTGTTGCGCCAAATAAATGAGGCTGCTAGGCTCCATCCATCTCAGTGATATCTCCTGAGAAAGAGCACCCTTGCCAGGTTTTCTGCGCAAGGCGCACATGGGAAACGGGAGACCGTTTCACCAAGCTGCTTGATTGGAGACCATGCGGTGACTACCCAGAAGCTGAAACGGCAATCCATCAACCCGCCGCCGACCCAGTCGATCTACGACCATTTTCACTTTTCGCAGGCGACCCGCGTCGGCGACATGATCTGGGTTTCAGGCCAGGTTGGGATCGATGCCAGCATGAGCCCCGGCAAGGACATCGAGGAGCAGTCGCACCTCGCCTTCCAGGCCTTGAAGCATGTGATTGAGGAAGCGGGAGCGAGCCTCAGCGACGTCGTCGAGCTGATGACCTTCCACACCGAACTCCAAGGCGACATGCCGACCTTCGCCAAGGTCAAAGACCAGTACTTCCCCGATCGCTACCCCTCATGGACGGCAATCGGCATTGCTCAACTGGCACTCCCCGAATTACGCGTGGAGATCCGCGCAGTCGCGGTCGCAGGCTGTGGCGACAACTGACTTTGCGTGGCGTCCTGAGCCGATCCGCACATGCGACAACCGAGACTGAAGCGATGAACCTCACCAAAATCGCCGCCTAAAACCGGACACAGCAGCACACACGGCACCAACTCTCGCCACCCAGGCGAATTACTAACGGGAGTTTACGACGGATGCGCTCCTTGGCTTTTTTCCCTATGCTGGGTCGCGCCCCGACATGCTGCGACAACCGCCACTCCGATTGATTGACCCAACGAAACCATATATTGCCCATGCCGAAATCACGCCCCCTCCCCCCCTCCAGCCCTCAGAGTCACGGTAGTGAGAGCGAATCCGTCACCCGTCGTGGCCGCCCCGTAGGCGATCACGACGCCAAACGGGCCGAGCTGCTGGCAGCGGCGATCGCGGTGATCGCCCGGGAAGGCTATTCCGGGGCCTCGATGCGCAAGGTGGCGCAGCACGCCGGATGCACGACCGGAGCCGTGACTTACTATTTTGCCAACAAGGAAGAAATGGTCAGTGCCGTGGCCCAGAACCTGTTCGACAAGGTCGAAGCACTCCTGGAAATCAATCGCGATCAACTCGACATCAAATCGCTAATCCACCAGTGGCACCAATGGATCAGCCTCGTCGACCCGGACAGTTGGCTCTCCTGGCTGCAACTGCTCGCCCATGCTCGTCACGAGCCGGCCTTCGCCAGCGTCATCAAGGAGCGTTATACGCGCTTCCGCCAGGTCTCCATTTCGCTACTGGAGGAAGGCCAACGCCAGGGCAAGATCCGCGATGACATCCCCGCCGACTTGTTGACTGATCACGTCAGCGCCTTCAGTGACGGCTGGCTCATGATGCTGCCTATCGACCCCGAGCGTTTCAGCGCGGAGCGCGGGCAGGCCCTGCTCGACGCATTCATCATCATGATTTCTCCGCCCAAGACCAGCACCCGCTCATCCCGCGCCAAAGCCACCACTTGCTAAGCCTCCCCTGAGGGTACGTTGCGCCGGTCTGTATCCGCCGCAACGAGCCCTCTGTCCTCCACGCCCTGACTCCAAGCGGCGGATCATCAGTCACTTCACCTCAATCTGCTCAGCTCAAACCTCGAGCTCACAGCCGGACATGTCACGCCTGCAATAAGCGCGCGCCAATCTGCTTTGCATGAAATCGAAACTCCTGTATTTTACACAACAGTCGATATAATAAAAATCACAGCGATGTGACGGGGCAACTATGGGCTTGTGGATCAAGGTACTGCCGCAACCCGAGCAGTCATTTCGGGGAAGCTGCCGAGATCAAGGTCGCCCCCCTTTCATCCGGCCTCTCAACCAGCCACATCAACCGGTCTTGGTTCCGCCTTCTGCCGCGTTGCGGGCTCAGGCTCGTTAACAGCCTCACCAGCCAATGCGGATTGCTCAACCTGAGGTTGGCACAGCGCCTCATGGCAATGAACAGTCGACCTGACCTGGTCGCAGCGGGTGACAGAGAAGCAGGAGTGAGTATGTAACGCGACAGCTCCCATCAGCCCCCGAGCTGAGCGCAGCAACGCCCTATCTACTAACGCACCGGCAGACCTCTGCCGATCGCGACGGTGAGCTGAATGCCGGGATTGCCCGATTTACCCAGAAGCAGATCGGTCTCTCTCGCTCAATCCAGCAAAACACCGAGCGCTTACAGCAGGACACCCAGACCACCACTCAAGGCGCCGACGCAACGGCGCGATTGGGCGAACAGCTGGTCAACACCGGGAGCCACCTGCGCAGCGCCACCGCCCAGTTCCGCATCTGACCCTTCCCAACCACAAGAGCAGTAGAGCATGCAAAGCATCAGAGCACTCGGTCTCGCAGGTCTCATCGCGAGCACTCCGGCCATGGCCCTGGAACAAGGTGAATATCGACTCAATGGCTTCGGCACCGTCGGACTCACCCACCTGGGAGGCGAAGACCAAGGACGGAGCTTCGGCATCAGCGGGCAAACCACTGACGCCTGGCGCGGCGATCAGCTGTCCAAACTGGGTGGCCAGCTCCAGTATGGGCTCACCGACACACTGAGCCTGACCGTGCAAACCACCCTAAAACCGGAGCAGGATACCTGGAAGGGCAATCTGGAATGGGCCTACCTCTCCTGGGGCGCAACCGAAAGCCTGACGCTACGCGCAGGACGCCTGCGCTCGCCGATCTACATGTACTCGGAAACCCTCGATGTCGGCTTCACCCAGCCCTGGCTGCGCCTGCCGGACGAGGTCTACAGCCAGGTTCAACTGAGCAATTACGAGGGCGGTGACATCCTCTACAGCCTGCCAACACCTATCGGTGTCCTGGCTTTCCAGGCAGCAGGCGGGCAGGCGGTCAACCGCAATCTGTTCGCCCTGGATGAGCTGCATGACATCGACTACAAGAAGATCTTCGCCGCCAACGCCAGCCTGACAACCGACAATTTCGGCATGCTGCGCGTGGGTTACGCCGAGGCTGACATCGATACGAACCTTACCGCCTCGGTCATCGACCCAGTCGGCACGCCAACGAGTATCGACTTCCTCAACCTTCATCGACAGAAGGGCAAGTTCACCTCCATCGGTTATCAGTACGACAACGGCACCTGGGTATCCTCCGATGAGTGGACCCGCAACAACACCGAAGGCGACCAGCAAGGTAATGTCGATGCGTTCTATCTCATGGGCGGCCGCCGCTTTGGCGATGTACTGATCCACCTCACCTACGCCCAGCTCGACGAAGACAACGGCCGCCAGAGCTCCTGGACCTATGGAGTGAACTACAACCTGGCGCCGAACATCGTCCTCAAGAGCGAATACAAGCGGGTCGACACGCGTGGCAATGGCTATCGCGGTACGTTCGTGGAAAGCGCCCAGGAAACTTTCGATCACGCGGCCTTCGCAGCCAGCAACGGTGCGATGGGAGCTCCCTCGCGCAACTACGACGGCGACATCGTCAGCGTCGGCGTCAACTTCGTATTCTGAGGAGTCCCCACATGAAACTGCTCATCACCGCCATGATCACCACCGCCCTGGCAACGACCGCTCCCCTCGCCCACTCCGAGGTGGCCGTGATCATGGCTGCCAACGCCAGTGTCAGCCCATCCCAGTCTGAAGTGGCCAACATATTCCTGGGCAAGGACAACAGCCTCAAGAGCATCGATCAGAAAGGCTGGAACCCTACCAAGGAGAAGTTCTACAGAACGCTCACCAACAAGAGCGAGTCGCAACTCAAATCGTACTGGTCCGGATTGGTATTCACGGGCAAGGGCCAGCCACCGCAAAGCGTTGACGATGACGCCTCGGTGGTGGCGATGGTGGGTAGCGAGGCGAATCGTATTGGCTATGTCGATAAGGCCGCCGTCAACGACAAGGTGAAAGTACTCTTCACCCTGCCCTAACAGCCCGACATAGATGCATCCATTGGCGTCCCCCAATGGATGCATTGCCTGGGGAGGAAAATTCCTTGCGAAGCATCGCCCACTTTCGCCCATCGTGTGCGAGCGCGGTGAAAGCAGTGCAGGCAGGTATCAGGCGGTACGGAACTGGGCGACCAGATCCTGCAATGCACCACCCAGGCGTGCCAGCTCGACGCTGGAGTCTGCGGTCTGCTGGCTGGCGCTGGCGCTCTGTTCGCCGATATCACGCACCCGGATCACGCTTTCGCTAATACTCTCCGCCACCACGCTCTGCTGTTCAGCGGCAGCGGCGATCTGCTGATTCATCTGCTCGATGGTACTCACCGCCTGAGTGATGCGGGCCAGGGCGTCGCCCGCCAGGGCTGCCAGACCGACCGTGCGCTGGGTCAGGCTACGGCTGCTGTCCATCTGCGCCACCGCGCCCCTGGCCATGCGCTGCAAGCTGGCGATCAGGCCCTCGATTTCCTCGGTCGAGTCGTGGGTGCGCCGCGCCAGCGCCCGCACCTCGTCGGCCACCACGGCGAAACCGCGCCCCTGGTCGCCCGCGCGGGCGGCCTCGATGGCGGCATTCAGCGCCAGCAGATTGGTTTGCTCGGCAACGCTGCGGATCACTTCCAGCACGCTGGTGATGCGTTCGCTCTCATGGCTCAGCGCGGCGATCGCCTCGGCCGATTGCTCGACCTCCGCGGCCAGCTCGTCGATCTGGCTCACCGTCTGCTGCACGACCTGATTACCCTGCTGTGCCTCGTGATCGGCCTCTCTCGCAGCTTGCGAAGCCAGCTCAGCATTCTGCGCCACCTCTTGCACGGTGGCAGTCATCTGGTGCATCGCGGTGGCGGCCTGCTCGGTTTCCAGCTTCTGGATCTGTACCCCGGCACTGGTCTGCGCGGTGACCGCCGAAAGTTGCTCGGCCGCCGCAGCGATCTGTCCTACGCCGCCGCCGATGCGCCCCACCAGGGTTCGCAGGTTGCCGGTCATTTCCTGCATCGCCGCCATCAATTGGCCCAGCTCGTCACGTCGCTGCAGCGGCAGATCCTGGCTCAGGTCTCCCTCGGCAATACGCTGGGCAATAACGACGCTCTGGCGCAGGGGGCCGACTATCGAACGGGAGATCAGCACGGTGGCGAGCAGGCCGAAGATCACTGCGGCGGAGCCCATTGCGCCGAGCTGTATCAGGGCCCAGTCGCTGGCATCCGTCATGCGTTGCAGCTCCCTGAGTTGCGCTGACTCGGCCAGCTGCAGCACCGAATGCGCCCGCTCGATCATCACCTTCTCGCTGGCATGGCTCTGCTCACGGATCTGCCGATAGAAACCGAAGGATTCCTGGTATCGGGTCAAGGCCTGCAATGCCGTGGCGATCACGGCCTGCTGCTCATCGCTCAAACCGATCACCATGCTGTCGGCAACACTGCGCAGATCATCGCAGAGCAGGGACCACCGTTTCAGAGCCTCGGCCGAATCGTCGATGATGAACAGATTCTCCTCGCTGCGCAGATCGAACAAGGACTTGCTGAGGCTCGAGGCGGTCTCCGCTAGAGCAAGAGGGTCGTTGCCGACAAGACGCTCACTCTGCTGGAGCTGCTGGCGCACGCTGTCGTACATTTCCAGCTCGACCGTCTCGAACTGATCGCGAGCCTCGGCGGCAGCCTTACTCATGTCCTGTCGCGCAGCCCGCGCCTTGCCCTCCGACTCGACGTAACTGCCGAATTGTTTCAGGTATTCGCTCACCGCCTCCTGCATTTCCTGCACGTGCTGCTTCCCGGAGGGCGTGGCGTCCTGCGCCAGACGCGCTAGCAGCTCCTGCACCCGGAGCAGACTGGCACGCACTTGCCTGGCGCTGCCGGCACTCTGCTCGACAGCGAAACTGCGCTCCAGTTGCCGTGCCTGCAGAATCTCCTTATTCACCGCCGCCAACTGATCGACCTGGCGATGCCCCTGCAACACTGCCTGAACCGCCAGGAAGCCGCTGACGGTTACCGCAACGGTGAGCAATAACACCAGACCGAAACCACAAAACAGCTTCTTGCCTACGGAGAGGTCTACGAACATGCGGGTGGCGGCCTGCGCCATGCGGACAACTCCATTCTTGTTATTTGGATATGCCGAACCCTGCCGCCTCACGGGCGGCAGCTGATCGACCGCGCTACTGGCGCTCGGATGCTAGGGTCAAGCGGCTCAGCGATGCTTGGCCTTTCACGACAATATTTTGATATTCGGTGACAGCCGTGGCGCCCAGTACGCTGTACGCCAGGATGCACTCCCATCCAGAACGTCAGCGCCTACCGCTGCCGACTGAACAGCTGGGCGGCTCGACTGCATGGCATTGCCCCCCTACCTCCCTGGAGTGTTACCAGCGGGCATTCGGCTGGCTCACTGCATCCAGGCAGCGCTAAGGCGAACCATGCAACACGCTATGGGGCATCGCCTTTCTTCACCGCCAGGCAGGGTCGCCCGCCAAAGCACAGCAGACTGACTTCCGATGTGACGCCCTCTCCGCCCCGGAGCAGAGTCGCAAATTTACAAAACGATCATTTTAATAACGGTCGTTGCGTTAATTTATAAATCAGATTACAGTCCTGCGAAACAACAAAAGCTTCAGGAGCTCGCCTCATGAATGACGCAGTGACATCTCGCGCCCAAGCACGGCGATGCCCTCCGCATGAGCCTTCCCTGGGGCTCGCCCTGCTCTCGGTTCTACCTATCGGATACGCCGCCCATCAATGCTCTACACGCCGCAGCAAGAGGAAATCTCCTGCTGACCAGCCGCGTAATTTCCGCATTGCTTTCCTGCCGTCCCGACTCGGGACTCGCGGTGCCGGGCAGCGGATGAATGCGACAGTCCGTTGGCACAAGCGAACCGGATCCAGCGGAGTTTTCCGCCGCTACTTGCCCCTGCCAGGTACTACCCATGTGGCTTATCAGACGTCGTCACAAACCGGACTTCTCGCTCACTGAGCCGCCCCAACAATCGACTGCCCTACTTACTCCGTAAGCTTGGAGACCCCTATGAGCAACCAACATCACGACATCTTGATCATTGGCGCGGGCCTTTCGGGCATAGGTAGTGCCTGCCATTTTGCCGAGGAGTTTCCAGGGAAATCCCTGGCGATCCTGGAGCGCCGCGAGCGCATCGGTGGGACATGGGATCTCTTCCGCTATCCGGGAATACGCTCGGACTCGGACATGCTCAGCTTCAGCTACAAATTTCGTCTGTGGAACAAACCCAAAGTGCTGGCCGATGGTGCTGATATCCGTCAATACATCGAGGACACCGCAACGGAATATGGCATCACCAAGAAGATTCAATACGGCATCAAGATCATCAGCGCGGACTGGTCCAGCCAACAGCGGCTGTGGCACCTGACAGCCCTTCATGAGTCGAGCGGCGAAACCCGCCACTACAGCTGCAAATACCTGGTGTGCTGTACCGGTTATTACAACCATGACGATGGCTTCCTCCCCAAATTCCCTGGCGAAGAGAATTTCAAAGGCACCCGGATTCACCCGCAACACTGGCCTGAAAACCTGAACTATCAGGGCAAGCAAGTGGTTGTCATTGGTAGCGGCGCAACTGCGGCGACACTGATTCCGGCGATGGCAGACAGCGTCGCGCATATCACCATGCTGCAGCGCTCTCCTTCCTATATCTATTCACTGCCATCGGTCGACAAGGTGACTGCTGCCTTGTCCTATATCATGCCGGCCAGCTGGGCGAGCAGACTGGGCCGTAAGCGCAATATCCTGATGTATCGGGGCATCTATCTTGCTTGCCGGCGCTGGCCGAAGCTGATGCGCGCATTCCTCCTTTCCCATGTGCGCAGCAAGGTCGGCCCGGATGTCGACATGCGCCACTTCACGCCCAAGTACATGCCTTGGGACGAGCGACTCTGTGCCGTACCCAATGGCGACCTGTTCAAGTCCGTGCGCAGCGGCAAGGCCTCGGTTGAAACCGACCACATCGAGCGCTTTACCGAGAAGGGCATCCTGCTGAAGTCCGGCAAGGAGCTGCAGGCCGACATCATTGTCGCAGCCACCGGACTCAAGCTGCAGGTGCTGGGTGGCATGTCACTGTCCATCGACGGCAAGTCGTTTTCGGTCGGCGAGCAGATGACCTACAAGGGCGTTCTGATGGAAAACGTGCCCAACTTCGCCTGGATCTTTGGTTATACCAATATTTCCTGGACGCTGAAGTCCACCATTGCCGCCGAATATCTGTGCCGCCTGTTCAAGCACATGGAGAAACAGCGGCTTGAAGTTGTAACTCCATTCGACACTGAAGCTAACGCCACGAACGAAGGCATCCTGGGCTTGAACTCAGGCTATATCCAGCGTGACCAGCATCTGCTGCCGCGCCAGGGCAAAGCCTACCCCTGGAAAGTGCTCCACCATTACGGGCGTGACAAGAAGATCCTGCTGGAACACCCCATTGCAGACAGCCGCCTGGAGTTTCTCCCCGCCAGGCCAGACGCCTACAGAGCACAACCTTCGCAAGCCGCCGGTTGAATAACCGGCGCTCGCCACAGAACACACCACCAGGCCATTAACTGCCAGCCCCAGACAGGGCAAGCCTGGTATCAGCGCCCATGAAAATAAAAAACGAGAACACTATGCACGGCCAAATGATGACGCTGCCTCTAATCGTCTCTTCCTTGCTTGAGCATGCCGAGCGATATCACGGCGACACCGAGATCGTTTCCCGCACGGTCGAGGGCTCCCTGCACCGCTATACCTATGCCGAAGCGCACCAACGGGCGAGGAAAGCTGCCAATGCCCTGAACAAGCTCGGCGTGCAAGCGGGCGACCGCATTGGCACCCTGGCATGGAATGGTTATCGGCACTTCGAGTTGTACTACGCGATCTCTGGCATGGGAGCGATCACCCACACCATAAATCCGCGCCTGTTTCCGGAGCAGATCAGCTGGATAGTCAACGACGCCGAAGACTGCGTCGTGTGCTTTGACCTGAGCTTTGCCACTCTGGTCGAGTCCATCGCGGCGCACTGCCCAAGCGTCAAGCACTGGGTCGCCCTGACCGACCGTGCACACATGCCGTCCCTGAATATTGCCAACCTGCTGTGCTACGAGGATCTGCTGGACGAGGAGTCCGCATATTTCGACTGGCCACAGCTTGATGAGCACTCCGCGGCGGCCCTTTGCTACACCTCGGGCACCACGGGCAACCCCAAAGGCGTGCTCTACTCGCACCGCTCGACCCTGCTGCACGCCCTGTCCAGTGCGCTGCCGGACGCACTGGCGCTATCCAGCCGTGACGTGGTCGCGCCCGTGGTGCCAATGTTCCACGTCAACGCCTGGGGCCTTCCATACTCGGCGCCCCTGGCTGGCGCCAAACTGGTGTTTCCGGGGGCGGCCCTGGATGGCGAGAGCGTCTTCAACCTGTTCGAGAATGAGGGCGTCACCGTCTCTGCGGGCGTACCGACCGTATGGCTCAGCGTGCTGCAATACATGCAGAAGAAGGGCGCGGGGCTATCGAGCGTCAAACGCATGATTGTCGGTGGCGCAGCATGCCCCCCGGCCCTGATGAAGAGCTTCGAAAACGAGTTCGGCATCAAGATTCAGCACGCCTGGGGCATGACGGAAATGTCGCCGATCGGGACGATCAATGCGCTCAAGGCCTCGCAGCTCAAACTCGACGAAGAGAAGCGCTTCGCCATCGAGGTCAAGCAGGGGCGGCCGCCTTTTGGCATCGACCTGAAGATCGTCGACGACGAGGGTAATGCCCTGCCCCGCGACGGCAAGACCTCGGGCGCGCTGATGGTTCGTGGCCATTGGGTTCTCGACCAGTATTTCCGCCGCAGCGACAGCCCGCTGCTGGACGGCTGGTTCCCGACGGGCGATGTGGCAACCCTGGATCAGGACGGCTTCATGCAGATCACCGACCGCGCCAAGGACGTGATCAAGTCCGGCGGTGAGTGGATCAGCTCCATCGAGTTGGAAAACATCGCCATGGGCCATCCGGCAGTCGCCGAAGCAGCAGCCATCGGCATGGCCCATCCGAAGTGGGATGAGCGGCCTCTGCTGGTGGTGGTGAGAAAAGCGGATCAGAGCGTGAGTCGCGAAGAGATCCTTGCCCAATATCCCGGCAAGGTCGCCAAGTTCTGTATCCCTGATGACGTGGTGTTCATTGAGGCAATTCCACATACCGCTACCGGGAAGATCAGCAAGCTGCAATTGCGTGAGCAACTGCGCGGTTACCGCTGGCCTACCGCCGACCACTCCCCAGCTTGAGGTGGCACATGACTGCACACATGCGCGCGAACACATTCACTCACGTCATCCATCCACGCCGCGGACGCTTCACGATCGGCCTGCTCAATCTGCTGATGCGCCTCACTGTGAAGTCGACGCTTGGAGCGCGCATCGACATCCCGAAACTTCGTCAAAAATTCAGTCAGTTGAATCGTCAGGCCTCCCCTGCTCTTCTGGCCAGCGCACGACGAGAGAACGTGAACTGCGATGGTGTTGCCGCTCAGTGGCTATCGCCTGCAGATTACCGGCCTGAGCGGGTGCTGCTTTACATCCACGGCGGGGCATTCGTCGCCTACACGCCAGATGTATATGCCGCCATGGTGGCATCCTGGTGCCAGGCACTGAAAACCCGCGCATTAGTGGTGGATTATCGCCTGGCCCCGGAACACCCTTACCCACATGCGCTGGAAGAGTGCCTCGCCACCTACCGCTGGCTGCTGGCCCAGGGGTTCAACGCCAAAGACATCGTCATTGCCGGCGACTCCGCAGGCGGGAACCTGGTGATGGCGGCGTTGCAGCACATCAAGGCCGACAAGCAGCCGTTGCCGAGCTGCGCCGTTCTCCTCTCGCCGTTTCTAGATCTCACCCTCAGCGGCAAGAGCGCTTTGGGCAACGCATCCCACGATCCAATTTTTACGCTGCCTTTCGCCGTTGCCATTCGCGACTTCTACGCGCCAGCCGACACCTATTCGCAAGCGTCGGTATCGCCCCTGTTCGGCGATTTCTCCGGTCTGCCGCCACTGCTGTTCCAGGTGGGCAGCACGGAAATGCTTCTGGATGACGCTGTACGTGCCGCCACTAAGGCCAATGCTAGCGGCGTACCCGTACAGCTGGAGATATGGACGCAGCTTCCCCATGTCTTCCAACTGATCCCTACCCTGCCCCAGACCCAGGAAGCTGCGCAGCGTATACGGAGCTTCATCAATCAATACACGAAATGGGATGGCCAGTAGGCCAGCCCAGGCCCAATCCGATCCCCTGACCGGCTACCGCCCGCCCCCTATTCGAGACCTGCAAAGATGGAATTCGACTACATCATCGTTGGCGCCGGCTCTGCCGGCTGCGTCCTGGCCAACCGCTTGAGTGCCAACCCGGATAACCGTGTCTGCCTGCTGGAAGCCGGCCCGGAGGACACCTCGCCGCTTATCCATACCCCGATAGGCGTCGCCGCCATTGTGCCGACCCGCCACGTCAACTGGGCTTTCCACACCGTGCCACAGCCGGGATTGCATGGGCGCCTCGGCTATCAGCCTCGCGGCAAGGTGCTGGGCGGCAGCAGCTCGATCAACGGCATGATCTACATCCGCGGCCACCACGACGACTTCAATGACTGGCAGGCTCTGGGCAACGACGGCTGGTCCTTCGCCGACGTGCTGCCGTATTTCCGCAGAAGCGAGATGCACCACAGTGGCAGCAGTCAGTTCCATGGTGGAGATGGCGAGCTGTATGTAAGCCGCGCCCATCGTCACACCGCCACCGAGTCCTTTGTCGAGGCCGCGATGCAGGCGGGTCACAGCTACAACTCCGACTTCAACGGTGCCCAGCAGGAAGGTGTCGGCTACTACGACGTCACCATCCGCGATGGCCGCCGCTGGAGCACGGCCACGGCCTTCCTCAAACCGATTCGCGAGCGCAGCAACCTCACCGTGCTGACCGGCGCCCACGCGGAGCGTGTCATGCTCAACGGCAAGCAGGCCATCGGCGTGCAGGCCCTGATTAATGGCAGGCGCCAGCAACTGAAGGCACGCAAGGAAGTACTGCTGGCAGCAGGCGCCTTCGGTAGCCCGCACCTGCTGATGCTCTCCGGCATAGGCCCAGAAGCCGAGCTGAAACCCCAGGGCATCGCCGTGCAACACGAGCTGCCGGGTGTCGGCCAGAACCTCCAGGATCACCCGGATGCGGTGCTCTGTTACAAGAGCACGGACACCTCCCTGCTCGGTATATCGCTTGGCGGCAGCCTGAAGATGAGCAAAGCCCTGGTCGATTACCTGCGCCACCGGCGCGGCCCACTGGGCAGCAACTGTGCCGAGGCCGGTGGTTTCCTCAAGACCGACGCGAGCCTCGCACGCCCGGATATCCAGTTGCATTCGGTGATTGGCTGCGTCGATGACCATAACCGCAAACTGCACTGGGGCCATGGATTCAGCTGCCACGTCTGCGTGCTGAGGCCGAAGAGCATCGGCAGTGTCGGCCTGTCCTCCGCCGACCCAAGCGCGGCGCCCCGTATCGACCCAAACTTCCTGAGCCACGACGACGACGTGCAGACCCTGCTCAAGGGCTATCGCATGAGCCGCGAGATCATCGAGCAGGCGCCGATGGCGCGTTACGGCCTACGTGATATCTACAGCAAGGATCTGCACAGCGACGAGCAGTTGATCGACCTGCTGCGCAAACGTACTGACTCCATTTACCACCCAATCGGTACCTGCAAGATGGGGCAGGACGAAATGGCGGTGGTCGACAGTCAGCTGCGCGTGCATGGCATCGAGGGGCTACGCGTGATAGATGCCTCGATCATGCCGACCCTGGTCGGCGGCAATACCAACGCAGCATCCATCATGATCGCCGAACGCGGCGCCGAGTGGGTCGCCTCGGCCTGAGGCGAGAGAGGCCCAGGCTCTGGGAGCCTGGGCTTCAGCGTCGGCCGGCAAGAAGCTAGATCAGGATGAACTAGGCTGTTTGGGTAGCGTGTCCGTTGTCCACGTTAAATAGAGCAGAGCCCATGCCGAGCGCAGCCCTCAGCCATGCACAGCTCTCCAGGGATCGGGGCCGCGCCCTCATACAAACCCGCTCAGCTTGCCCCCTGCCGACACGCAGGAGCGCCAGTATCGTCGAGCTTATGACCGGTATTCGAAACCGATCTGCTCGCCCCACTTTCACAAAACCGATTTCAACGACGCCTACGCTCTGCCCAGGAGTGCGTGCGGCGCTCTGCATGACTCGTCCTTGAACGAGGAGATTTGATATGAGACCACTCAAGACTTCCCTGCTCTGCACTTGTGCCTTCACCCTGGTTCTGGCCCTCACGGGCTGCCAGGAGAAAACGCAATCGGCGGAGCCGCCACGCCCTGTCCGCACGCAGATCGCGAAACCAGCCGCCATCGACGAACAGGTAGCCCAGACCGGCGAAATCCAGGCGAATGTCGAGACCAATCTGGGCTTTCGCATAGGCGGTCGAGTCGCAACCCGCACCGCCGAGGTCGGCATGAGTGTCGTCAGGGGCCAGGTTCTGGCGACACTCGACCCGAACGACGTACAGAACGAGGTGCTGAGCGCCGAAGCTGAAGTAAAGAGCGCCGAGGCCACAGAGGGTTTGGCAAAATCAGAGCTTGAGCGGCAGCGCACTCTCTTTGGAAAACAGTTTGTCGCGCGCGCTCGGGTGGAAGAGGCCGAGGCCAGCTGGCGCGCCACGAACGCAAAGCTCAACGTTGCCCAAACGGCGTTACAGACTGCACGTAATAAGTTGACCTACACCGAGCTCCGCGCGCCTGACGATGCCATTGTCAGTGCAGTGTCAATCAATGCCGGGCAAGTCATCGATGCGGGCCAACCTGCGATCAAACTGTCCTCGACGCACGAACGCGACGCGATCTTCAATGTGTCCGAAAGGATCTACACCAGCGTGCCCTCCGACGTGCAAGTCGAAGTGGCGCTTGTGTCAGACCCTTCGATCAAGGTGACCGGCCCAATCCGTGACGCCAGTCCGACAGCAGACCCGGCAACCCGTACCTACCGCATCCGCATCGCCCTGCCTGACGCCCCGATCACCATGACGCTGGGCGCTACGGTAACGGGGCGCATCATCCTGCCCGGCAAGGCGCTGATCACCCTCCCTGCCTCGGCGTTGACCAGCGAGAACGGAAAACCCGCGGTTTTTGTGGTTCAACCGTCTACAAAGGAGCTCGTTCGTAAGTCGGTAACTGTCGCACGCTACACGGCAACACAGGCGCTGGTTGAGTCCGGCCTCGCCGACGGCGATGCCGTCGTAACGGCAGGAGTCAGCAAGCTCAGGCCCGGCCAGAAAGTCGCCTACGATGCGCCAGAGGTGGCCAAATGAGCGCGCAGGACAGCAAGGGCAGCTTCAACCTATCGGCGTGGTCCATCGCGCAAAAACCGCTGATCTTCTTTCTCATGCTAATCACGTTGATTGGCGGAACCATGAGTTACTCGAAACTCAGCCGCAATGAGGATCCGGCTTTCACCATCAAGACCATGGTGGTCGCCGCCCGCTGGCCAGGCGCAAACATCGACGACACAACCAAGCTCCTGACCGATCGCCTGGAGAAGAAGCTCGAGGAGATTCACTACCTCGACCGACTCGACAGCTACACGCGCCCAGGCGAGACCGTGATCATGGTCAACCTGCGCGACGATGCGCCAGCACGCATCGTCCCTGACGCCTGGTACCAGGTGCGCAAAAAGATGGCCGACATCAGCGCGACACTCCCCAGCGGAGTACAGGGCCCCTTCTTCGACGACGAGTTCGGCGATACCTATGGCCAGATCTACGGGTTCACCACCGAGGGCTTCTCGGATCGAGAGCTGCGTGACTACCTGGAAGGTGTTCGGGCGGAACTGCTACGCATCCCGAACATTGGCAAAGTACAACTCCTTGGCGCGCAAGAAGAGCAGATTGCCATCGAGTTCTCACCCAGCCTTCTCGCCGCCTACGGTCTCGACGAGGAGGCCGTACTGAGGGCCCTGAGCGCTCAGAACGCTGTCAGCCCTGCCGGAACGGTGCGCCTGACTGACGACAAGATCGCCCTGCGCGTGAGCGGTAGCTTTGTGTCTGAAGAAAGCCTGCGCAACATGACCCTGCGGGCAAACGACCGCTTCGTACCGCTGACCGAGCTCGCCACGGTTCAACGCACTCCGGCCGATCCGCCGGCCCCCCAGTTCCGAGTCAATGGCGAGAAAGCGCTCGGCCTCGCCATATCGATGGCCGCGGGCGGCAATCTGCTCGAATTTGGGCAGGCGGTGCGCGAGCGCATGGACGAGGTAAAGGCAGCGCTGCCCCACGGTATAGAGATGCTTCAGGTCGCTGACCAATCGACTGTGGTCAAGGGCGCCGTGAACGGCTTCCTGAAGGTGCTGGCCGAAGCAGTCGCGATCGTGCTCGCGGTGTCGTTCCTCTCGCTCGGCCTCAGAGCCGGGCTGGTCGTCAGCATCTCGATTCCCTTCGTCCTGGCGCTGACCTTTATCGGCATGGAGCTGAGCGGAATCGGCCTGCAGCGCATCTCGCTCGGCGCCCTGATCATCGCCCTCGGCCTGCTCGTCGATGACGCGATGATCACGGTCGAGGCCATGATCGGCAAACTCGAGGAGGGGTGGAGCCTCAAACGGGCAGCCAGCTTCGCCTACGACTCGACCGCCTTTCCGATGCTGACGGGTACGCTCGTCATGATCGCCGGATTCATTCCAGTCGGCTTCGCCGCCTCAAGCGCGGGGGAGTATTGCTACTCGATGTTCATGGTGGTGCTGATCTCGCTATCGGCATCCTGGGTAGTCGCGGTGCTGTTCTCGCCACTGCTCGGCACCCTGATCCTGCCGAAAGCGCTGCCGAACCACGGCCACAGTAACGGGCGGATCATGGCTGCTTACGGGCGGGCCCTGTCCTGGGCCCTGAGCCATCGGGCGCTCACCCTCACGGCGGCAGGCGCCGCCTTCGTGCTCTCGCTCGGAGCCTCGACCCATCTCGAACAGCAGTTCTTTCCGCCATCCGACCGCCCCGAACTTCTGGTGAGCCTGACGCTGCCACAGAATGCGTCGCTGGAGGCGACGGAGCGGGAAGCCTTGAAGCTCGAAAAAGTGCTGGCTGCCGATCCTGACGTTGAGCAGTTCTCTACCTACATCGGCTCCGGTGCGATCCGTTTCTATTTGCCGATGGAGGTACTGCTGCAGAACGACAACGTGACCCAAGTCGTTGTGCTCACCAAAGGCGTCAAACAGCGCGATGCGCTCCAGGCCAAGCTCGCCGCAACCTTCAAGACAGATTTCCCCGGCCTTATCGCCCGGGCAACGCCATTAGAGCTCGGCCCGCCGGTCGGCTGGCCACTCAAATATCGCGTCACCGGCCCCGATCAGACCAAGGTGCGCGATATTGCCGGGCAACTGGCCAACCTGCTTTCGGCCAACCCGGATACCAGCGAAGTACATTTGCTGTCGGGTGAGCCGCAACGCAGCGTCATTGTCGCGATCGATCAGACGCAAGCACAGGCACTGGGGCTTTCGTCCGAGGAAGTCGCAAGTGCCATGGCAGCCATTTTCTCTGGCACTACGGTCACCGCCGTGCGCGACCAGGATCGACTCGTGGATGTGGTTGTGCGAGCCAAGATCGCTGAACGCTCCGACCTCGCTACTCTTGCCAATCTGCAGATTCGTACCCCCCAAGGTCACACCATCCCGCTGACGCAGATCGCCAAACTCAGCTACGGGGTCGAAGACCCGATTGTCTGGCGCCGCCAGCGCCTCCCCCTTGTCACCGTCCAGGGCGATGTCCGCGAAGGCCTTGAGGCGGCAACCGTGGTACAGGTACTTGCACCCGTTGTCGCACAGTTCGCCGCCGACCTGCCCAAAGGCTACAAGGTGGAAACAGGCGGCGCAGTCGAAGAAGCGGCAAAGGGAAGCGCCTCGCTGTTCGCCGTGCTACCAGTGACCGCGTTGGTGATGTGTGTGCTGCTGATGGTGCAACTGCGCAGCTTCTCGCGGATGTTCCTCGCTCTCGCGATGGCCCCATTCGGCCTGATCGGTGTCGTGCTGGCGATGCTGCCCACCGGAACACCGATGGGCTTCGTGGCACAGCTCGGCGTCATCGCCCTGGTCGGCATGATCGTCCGCAATGCCATCATTCTGATCGAGGAAGTGGACATCAATGTCCGTGCGGGCCAGTCGCCACTCGAGGCCATCGTGCATGCATCGACACACAGGGCACGCCCTATCGTGCTGACAGCCTGCGCGGCAATCCTCGGCATGATCCCGATCGCACCGCAGATCTTCTGGGGACCTATGGCCTTCGCGGTGATTGGCGGTTTGGCCGTTGCAACCATAGTGACCCTGACTATCCTCCCCTGCGCCATATCCCTTCTATTGCAATGGGAAGGTCGCAAACAGAGGATGCTAGACCCAAACCACTCCGAACCAACTGGAGCCCATTAACTGGACGTGGACAAGCTATCCGGACGCAACTACTCACGAGACCGGGCACAAATAGCATGACCTGACCGGAATCCAAGAGCCAAGCCTGCTGACGGATGCTCAATATCCGTAAGCTGAATGAGTTGAGAGTGTTTGGTTCGCGCTAAGCGTCGACGCTAACCGGGTAAGGAGCTGGCAGAGATAGGCACTGCAGGTCGGATAAACGAGAGGGATACATTCAGCCTGCCCGGCAGCTCAACAGGGTTCAGTGCGTTTGCGCATCCGCCGCCCTGGTGGCCAGTCGAATTGATACCCCCATAACGCCTTTGGGGTGGAGAAACCGCCGCCAAGACTCGAAAGCATCGTGAACATCGTCCAGCCACGTCGTCGTTTCAAGGTTGAATACGCCTGCTGAAGATCTATTCCATACTCTGGGCAGGAAATAGCTCGGAACGCCGCTATGAACGGCCTTTACTATTCACCACTGCTGCTGAGTATCAACCTGATGGTCGCCAGTGCCGCAGGCTGTACAGCACTGTGGTACTACTCACGCCCATATCGCGGACCAGGGGTATGGACTTGCGGTGTGCTCACGCTTGTATGTGGACTTTTCCTAATACTTACTGGCGTTCCTCTCCTGGCTGCCATAGGCAATGCGCTGCAGATTGCCGGCGAAGCCATCGTGGTGATGGGGCTATTCCGCTTCCTGGATATACCTCCTCCTTGGTGGATAGTCCCAGCCAGCGCAGGCGCGGTCGGCACACTGATGTTCTGGCATTGGTGGGTTGCCCCCTTCAATACTGAACTGCTCATAGCCTTTTACTCAACGACTAGCGCCTTACTGTCTGGCCTTGGTAGCCGAATACTCTGGAAGGCCCCCGGAGAGCGGGAGCTCCGAGGGATTCGACGCTTCGTTTCAAGTACCAGTGCAATCTACTCTCTAGTTGCGGCTTGCAGCGGACTACTAGCCCTTCTCACCTTTCTTCGCGGTATTGAATACTCAGACGACTCACGCTCAGTGTCTTACCTATTGCCGATCAATTTTGGCGTTCCATTGTGGGTCATCACCCTCATTGGCTTGGCACTGCTGACAATGCGGCGCGCCTTACTCGACAGCCAGCATCACGCTTACACGGCCAAAATCAGCGCTCATCGATTTGAACGCCTTATGAGTGTCACAAATGGCGGCGTCCTGATTCTAAAAGACGGGCACGTGCTCGACGCTAATCCGAAATTAGAAGAACTATTTTCACGCCCACTCAAAGAGCTGCTCGGACAGCCGCTCACAGCGTTATTTGAGGAAGATGATGGACTCGCAAACCAGATGAAGGTGGCCAATAGTCATCCCCAAGACCGGCGGGCACTCCGTAGTGACGGTTCTCAGTTCGCTGCAGAACTCAGCGTGGCAGCTCTCGATGATGGCAGCCTGGTTGCAGAGATACGTGACATTAGCCTGCGCAAATCCTTAGAAGAAGAGCTACGCCTGCTAGCATTTCGCGACCCTCTCACCGGCACCTTGAACCGACGCGCCTTTACAGAACGTGCCGAAAGCGAGTTGCTGCGTAACCACCGCCAAAAGACTGCGTTATGCCTCGCCCTCTTTGATCTGGACTACTTCAAGAAAATCAACGACCGCTATGGTCATGCCATGGGCGATATCGTCTTGCAACGCTTCAGCAGCCGCTGCCAAGAACGCATCCGTCGTACCGATCTGCTTGCCCGCATTGGTGGTGAGGAGTTCGTTCTGCTGATGCCAGATACTGACCAGCAACAAGCCACTGCTTTGCTAGAGGAACTACGAAAGCTCTGGGCTGCTGAGTGCTTTGATAGCCCTCAGGGTGTTCTGCGATCGACTGTCAGCATTGGACTGATTCAGATAAACAGCCATGCACCTTTGGAACACTGGCTTCAGCATGCAGATATCGCGCTCTACCGAGCCAAAGGCGAGGGCCGGAATCGAACAGTTGTAGGCTGAGCATGCCTATGCCTGGGACGGTAGCCCTGAATCGACCATAGATTCGTAGACTCCTTCAAGCTGCTGTCTCTGGCCAGGAGCGGCCGCTTCTGGCCGACAGCGACCCGTCACCTACGTCCGCTTCCGGCCTATTTCGTTGAAAAACTCTCTCGACAATTTTCTCCGCCGAAAGTACGCAGCTGACGCTGAAATCTAACTCGTCGTTGTGGCTGAACTACCTTAGATTTCACGTAGCAACGCTCGATTTGAACGTTTTTCAGGCTCCGAACAAGCAGCTCCGTCGCACACCGAGTTTTTCAACAGAATCGGCCAAAAGCTGTCGCTCACTGACGACCACTTACGACCCAATCCAAACGCTCGTCTATTTAGGCTTCCAATGGCAGGAGCGAGTTGACGGAGAACCGCCTTTTTGTTCGAGCATCTGCTCCGAAGTGGACAGGTGATCGTATCAGGTTACGCGTCCACTACAGGTAAAAGCAGCTGCCTAAGACCTCGCCCATCTTATGCAACACGTCGATCACAACTTTCCGCAAAAATGCTTTATATAGAGAGGCATCGCGCCGACAGCCGGCGCCCGACCGCATAATCATAACAACTGCCAAGCGAACGGATATGTCCAAGTCCCTAGTCGAATTCAAACGCTTCTTGGCCATGTCGGCCGCGACTCTGTCCGAACACGAGAAAAAACTGGCCAACCTGATTTTGGGGAGGTTCGACGAAATCGCGGTGGTCGGAGCGGCCGGAGGCCGGCGCGGGAAAGTCTTGGCGAAACTGATCGTCGACGAAGGGGAGTCGGCGTCTCCTGTACTCAAAATCGCGGCTGACGAAGCGAACGCTAACGAGAGTGAGATCCTCCGGCTTACCAAAGTGGAGGTTGAGCATTTTCGGGGTTTTTCTGAGAAGCACACTTTCGAATTCAAAACACCTTACACGTTCGTCTACGGGCCGAACGGGACGGGAAAGTCGAGTCTCTGTGAGGCGCTCGAATACGGATTGCTCGCCTCGATCCACGAAGCGGATTCGAAGCGGATCCCCGTCTCGGACTACATCAGGAACGCCACATCGAGGAAGTCGGCGAAACCCGTCCTGTACGGAGACACCGTGAAGGAGAAAGGAATCCAAGTAAAAGCGGACCCCCGCAGTTTCGAATTCTGCTTCATCGAAAAGAACCGGATCGACGGATTTGCGCGAGTGGCGGCCAATACCCCTGCAGCCCAACAGGCGCGGCTAGCAGCGCTGTTCGGCTTGGAAGAGTTCAATACGTTCGCAACGCAGTTCAACGAGAACCTCGAGTCTTACCTGGACTTAGCGGGTAAGAAAGGGAAGGATCTCGCGGACCGGGCGAAGGGCATCGCCGGACACAAGGCAATCCTCGAAGGCCTCCCGGAAAAAGCCAAAGCCGCCGAAACGCGAGGCGCCGCCCTGCTCGCGAAATATCCGGAGTGCAAGGGCCTCGAGGAGATCAAGGCCGCCCTAATCGGTCCCGAAGGCAACGGCGGCAAGCAAAAGACGAATAACACCGAAATCGGCCGCCTGCAGAACCTTAAAACGGTCACTGATCCCGGGACGGACGGCATTCTAGCCGACGCTGACGGACTGCTCCGGCTCATCAAAGAGAAGGCGGAGTCGGAAGAGTTCCTCAACCAGTTCAAGGACCAGCTTTCTCTTCGAGACCTCTATGACGCGATCCTGGGGAACCGCGAAAGGTTCGAGAACAAATGTCCCGCGTGCGCCTCCGAACTCTACCGCGACGGTCAACTCGCTGTTCCGGTCGATCCGTACGGCAACGCGGAGGAAAAGCTGAAGCAATTCGACGCCGCCCTGAGGGTCGAAGGGCGGATCAAGGAAATCCGGGATGCCCTCAACCTCGGCTGGCGGGACCTGCTTTCGAAAATCGCCAAGCTTCCGACATCCGCTGCGGCTGTCGGGTTCGTCGGAGCGCACGAGGTAGGCTCGTTCAGCGCCGCGGCTTCCGAGGCCAAGGATGCGGCAAACATCGAGACCTTCCTCCGGGCCATACCGGCAAAGCGAGAGCTCCTTCAGGCGCTGAAGGACGCGACCGCCACCCATAACGAAAAGGTTGAACAATCCAAAGCCGCGATCAAGAAACTCGAGGAAGATAACCTTGTAATCTCTAAGGATCTCGAGGAAATCGTTGCTATCTCGACCCTCGTCGCTGCGAACGAGAAGAGCGCGTTGGAGGCAACGCAAGCTATCGAGAAGTTCAACCGGGAGAACGAGGAGCTCATCAGAGAGGTGGAAGCCGAGAAACCGGTAATCGCTAGAAACCTACGCTATAGCGTTGCTTACGCCTCGTTCCGCAAGAAGCTCCTGGCCTACAACGCCGAATTGCCCTTGGCCTTGGCCTCGGATCTCAACGAGAAGACCCTGAAGTTCTACAACGAGATCAACAAGAACGACCACCCTTCCGACAGGCTCAAGTCTCTGAAGTTGCCGACGGCCGCTGGGGAGAGGATAGAGATTGAGTTCGAGAGCGGGGACAAGTGCGACGCGCTCCAGATCCTAAGCGAAGGTCACATTCGGTGCCTCGGGCTCGCGATCCTGTTGGCGAAGATCACCAGAGACCGCCTCCCGTTCCTGATATTCGACGATGTGGTGAACTCGATCGACGATGAGCACCGGGGCGCGATTATCGACCTCATCTTGAATCCGGAAGAGGTCGGCAAGAGGCAACTCATCGTCACGACCCACGGCGAGGATTTCGTGAAGCGTCTCGAGAACGCCGTGCCGATGAAGAAGTACAAGGAAACGGTGACTCGAATCGACTTCCTCGTGCCGTTCGCCGCCAAGAAGATCGCCGTGAAGCTCGACTCGCCACGCCACTACCTCACGGTGGCGACCCGCAGCTACGAAGAAGGGCGTATACGCGACTCCCTGAGTTACATCCGGAAGGCCTTTGAAGAAGAACTCAACCGTCTCTGGAAGAAGATTGCTAATAAGAAGCTGTCGGCGCAGATAAGTGTCGGGATGAGGGGGCCGGGAGACCCAGATCTCATGAGCTTGGCGACGGGGCTCTATCAGTTCCTAAACAGGAAGGACGTGACGGCATTCCAGGAAACCGTGCCGCATCTGGACGAGATGCTTGGATACAGCGAGAAGCACAAAGTTGAGTGGAACCACCTGAACAAGGGAACCCATGAAGAGGATCGGGCAGAAGAGTTCGACGCCGTGATCGTTCGGCGCATGCTCGAGACCGTCGTCAAGCTAGACGATGCGATCGAGACTCCTCAGACCTGATGGTGGTCCTTCTGAATCCGGGCATGTATGTCGGGCGATTCGTACGGCGGTCGGGAACGTTGCCGTTCAGACTGCAAGTACGCTAAGTGCCCGAGAGCTGTCCGACAGCCCCCTTTCTTTTCGCTGAGATTGAAAGTTGGCTTCGGCCTAGAAGTCGAGGTGCTACAACCGGTTTTTCTGAACGGAGCAGACGCTTGAGCGTTCGCCGTGGGATCAGTCTGACTGACCGCTTTTGGCCGCTTTTGGCCGCTTTCTGCCGATTACAACAGGCAAGAACCGGCCGATCTCTGACAGTTGATCGCCCAAGCGTCAAAGCGGACAATCCTGTACAAGAATACAGTGATTGCTATCATGTCCACCGCGCTTCCTCCCGATCTCTATTACCTCAGTAACTTCCGCACCGCGCTCGCCTGGGTAGGCGAGCGTTATGCCGACTTGCTGACGGCGGAGGAGCTGACCTTTGTCAGCGATTTCGAGGCAGTGGAGTGGCGAGCACAGGCACTCTTGGTTCGCATGATCATGCGCCGTGGCTGCCACTTTCGCCTAAGCAAGCTCGACTACCCCGAGATCGGCGACTGCCAGGCTGCAGCCCTCCCCTTGCTTGAACGTGGCTGGGTCAGCGAGCAGGCGCCTCTCACTGTGCTGGAAATCGCCGACCTGTTGCGTAAGGACGAGCTGCTGGCCCATCTACCGCTGCAGGATCGGCGCTCGTCACAGAAGAAGACCGAGCTACTGGATCAATTGCTGTCTCAGGACTTGCCAGCCCAGCCATTCACAGCCTGGTGCCCGGCGCTGAATGATCGGCTGCTGAGCCTGCAGGTTGATGAGTTGTGCAACCGCCTACGTCTGATGTTCTTTGGCAATTTGGTTCAGGGCTGGTCCGAGTTCGTGCTGGCAGACCTAGGCATCTATCGCTATGAGTCGGTGACTATCAGCCCTGAGTCTCGCGGCTTTCGCTGTCGACAGGATCTAGAGGACTACCTACACCTGCGCGAACTGCGAATTCGCTTCGAGGAAGGTGAAGCGGTTGAGTCAGTTTTACCCCTCCTGCAGAGTTTCTCGTCTGACAATCCTTACCTGAGCAGTCGCCAATCAAAGCAGCTGTTCCACATTGCCCAGCACCTGGAGAAATGTGGGGAGCTGGAGCAGGCGCTGACCGTTTATCAGCGCAGCGAATACACCCAGGCCCGCTGGCGGCAGATTCGAGTGCTGGAACAACTGGGACGTGATGCTGATGCCCATGAACAAGCGCTGGCATTCAGTGCCATGCCAAAAAGTGACGAAGAGAGTCAGCGCCTTGAGCGCGCCCTGTCTCGCCTGCAGCGCAAGCTGGGCTTACCCGTGGCGAAACGACTTAAGGTCGTTGAAGCCTCACGCATCGAGCTGACCTTGCCCGTACCTGGGCATGGCAGCGTAGAAATCGCCGTACGCGATCATTTCAGTACGGAACAAGCTCCTGTGCACTACATGGAGAACACCCTACTGTGCAGTCTGTTCGGCTTGCTGTGCTGGGATGCCATTTTTGCGCCCGTGCCGGGGGCATTCTTCCATCCGTTCCACAGTGGCCCGGTGGATCTCTACAGTGTGGACTTTTATCCCCGCCGCCAGGCGCTCTTCGACGAGTGTCTGGCTCGCCTACAGCAGCCCGACTACCCACAATTGATCGTGGAGCGCTATCGGGAAAAGGTCGGCATCCAGTCGCCCTTCGTGTTCTGGACCGTGCTCGATGAACCGCTCCTGAAACTGGCGCTGCACTGCATTCCAGCGCAGCACCTGCAGGCCTGTTTTTCACGTCTGCTTCAGGATTTAAAAGCCAACCGAGCAGGTATGCCCGACCTGATCCAGTTTTACCCAGCCGAGCAGCGCTACCGGATGATCGAGGTGAAAGGCCCGGGCGACCGTCTGCAGGACAACCAGAAACGCTGGCTGGCGTTTGCCGCCGAGCATGGCATTCCGGTCGAGGTTTGTTACGTGAGCTGGGACGCGGCATGACGTACTCGGTCGCGGTACGCGCCCTCTGCGAGTTCACCGCCAAGGAGGGTGATCTCGATCTGCGTTTCACGCCCTCACCCACAGCTCAGGAAGGCATCGCTGGCCACCAGACCGTAGTAGGCCGGCGCGGTTCTGACTACTTCGCCGAACTCCCACTGAGCGGCAGCTACCCCGGACTATTGGTCAGTGGCCGCGCCGACGGTTACGACCCGGAGCGCAATCGTCTCGAGGAAATCAAAACCCACCGAGGCGATATCAGCCGCATCCCAGCCAACCACCGGGCTCTGCACTGGGCACAGGTGAAGGTCTATGGCTGGCTGCTCTGCCAGCAGTTGGATCTGCAGGAGGTGGAGCTGGCCGTCGTTTACTTCAACGTGCTCACCCACACCGAAAATGCCTTCATTGAAGTCACGAGCGCAGCCGATCTACAGAAGTTTTTCGAGCAACAGTGTCAGCGCTTTCTGGTCTGGGCGGAGCAGGAAGAAGCCCACCGCAAAGTCCGCGATACCTACCTGGATACGCTACGTTTCCCCTACCCCGATTTTCGCCGTGGGCAACGCCAGTTGGCCGAGGCGGTATACCGCAGCGCACGCGATGGCCATACCCTCATGGCTCAGGCCACCACCGGCATCGGTAAGACCTTGGGCACCCTCTTCCCTCAGCTCAAGGCCATGCCGGGCCAGAAACTGGATCGGCTGTTCTTTCTCACGGCCAAGACACCCGGTCGGCGTCTGGCGCTGGACGCCCTGCACAGCCTGCGCGAAGGAAATGACGCTACTCCGCTACGCGTGCTGGAGCATGTGGCCCGCGACAAAGCCTGCGAGCATCCCGACAAGAGCTGCCACGGCGAGTCCTGTCCGCTGGCCAAGGGCTTCTACAACCGCCTGCCTGCAGCCCGCGAGGCAACTCTGCGGCAGAGCTGGCTGCCCCAGGAGCAGGTGCGCGCCATTGCCCTCGCCCACCAGGTTTGTCCGTACTACCTGAGCCAAGAGCTGTGTCGCTGGGTCGACGTGGTGGTCTGCGATTACAACTACTACTTCGACATGGGCGCCCTGCTCTACGGCCTTGCTCAGGTGAACGAATGGCGCGTGGCCGTGCTGGTCGACGAAGCCCACAACCTGGTCGAACGCGCGCGGGGCATGTACACCGCCGAGCTCGATCAAGAAGAGTTTCATGAGCTGTGCCGGATCGCGCCCTCAGGCCTGCGCAGCGTACTGCAACGCGTCAGCCGGCACTGGGAGCAGCTCAATCAGGTGCAGCAGGTGGACTATCAGATCCATCCTGTCGTGCCAGACCTACTGGTGGCAGCGCTGCAGCGCGCCGTCAGCGCCATCACCGATCACCTGACCGACTACCCCAGCGGCCAGGATCGTCTGCTGCTGCAGTTCTATCTGAATGCCATGCTGTTCTGTCGCCTAAGCGAGGCCTACGGGCCGCACTCGCTGTTCGATGTCACCCGCCAGGACACCCAGGCCATTGGTGATCACACCACGCTGTGTCTGCGCAACATCGTGCCGGCACCCTTCCTCGCCAGCCGCTTCAGTGATGCCCACACCACCACCCTGTTCTCCGCAACGCTGCGCCCGGCAAAGTACTACCAGGACCTGCTGGGACTGCCCGAAGAAACCCAATGGATCGATGTGGAGTCGCCCTTCTCGGCCGACCAGTTGACCGTGCGCGTGGTGCGCAATCTGTCGACGCGCTACCAGCACCGGGAGTCCAGCCTTGCCCCGATCTGCCGGCTGATGGCCGAGCAATACCGCAGTGCTCCGGGCAACTACCTGGCCTTCTTCAGCAGCTATGCCTACTTGCAGCAGGTACGCGAGCTGTTCATGACGCTGTACCCGGCAATTCCGAGCAGCGTACAGACGCGCAGCATGAATGAAGGTGAGCGCCAGGCCTTTCTCGACAGTTTTACCATCCACTCCGAGGGCATCGGCTTTGCCGTGCTCGGTGGAGCCTTTGGCGAGGGGATCGACCTACCCGGCAAGCGTCTGATCGGCGCATTCATTGCCACCCTCGGCCTTCCGCAGATCAACGCGATCAACGAAGAAGTCAAAGCGCGCATGCAGCAGATGTTCGGTGAGGAGAATGGCTACGACTATGCCTATCTCTATCCCGGCATGCAGAAGGTGGTTCAGGCCGCAGGGCGAGTGATTCGCACCACATCCGATCACGGCGTGGTCTACCTGCTGGATGATCGCTTCGGACAGAGCAAGGTCAAAGAATTGCTACCGAGCTGGTGGTCGCCAAGTAGCTGTAAGGCAACATGACCATAAGTGGCTTCCAGCCGTTAGCGGTCATCGCTTAACCACCCGCAAGTATGGGCTGTGCGTGGACATGTCCAGCCAAGCCGCAGCCTCGCAACAGGGCGGTCGGCTCGGTCACTTGCCTGACCGTTCAATCTTGAACTCTTCGGAGCACAGCCTAACCCGGACAGTTCGCTTATTTTCCTAAGGGAGATTGGCGTCTAGAAAAGCGAACTGTCCCGAGCCCCCTCCATACCGACGGCAGCTTCTCGGCTTCGAATTGCATTTCTCAAAAAGGCTGGAGACTACAAAGGCCAGACCAATCTGGCCCCGTCCCAAGGGATCCAAGCCGAGGAATTTGCAATGCTGAAAACGCTACTCTCCAGCGCTAAAAACCTGCTTTGCCCAACACACAATCCTGGCTACCAAACCAAGGTCTATCTAACCGTGGGCAAGCCGATAATGCTCCACGACTCCTTAGACTTCGGCCCACTGGCTACTGCCAAAGAGATAGAGCTCCTTACAAAGTTTTGGCAGATCGAAGAGACACCTGATATCAATCTCGCAACCCTAAACTGGCAAGAGCCCGCTCTTTCATTCGACTCGCTCAGCGACATCGACTATGCGAGCAGCTCGCATGCTTAGAGCTTGGGCATTACGACGCCAAACTCATGGCCAACTCCATCACCGCTTGCCTCTTATCCTCAGGCAAGCGGTGGAACAGAACCAACAGACGCGCAGAGTCGTCCTCTTCCGCATAGAAATAGGCCTCAGGCAAATCCAAGACCGCGGCAATCTGCCTGACTACTGAAATGTTGGGCGCATGCTTTGCTGTTTCGTACTGGTTCATTCGTGCACTCGCCGACATCGGATCGAGCCCTGCAAGGATGCCCAATCGCTCTTGAGACAAGCCTGCGGCTCCACGTGCCTCCTTTAGCCGCTTCGCAAGAACTGACATCTGATAGCCCCAAAAGGCTAAGAGATTCTTAGATTTCGCTTGCTCATATACTAAGACTTCCTTAGCCTTCGATCTGCACGCCCCCCAACCACATCCCTGATAGCCAAAGCCGGATCGCCAAACCACGGCGGCCTGGAGGCTCGAAGTATCAAGGTGAACATGATGTACAGAGCAGCTTTCGCTGTAGGCCTTTCCCTCGTTCTAACAGGTTGCGGTCTGCTCCCTCGAACCGGGACACCATCAACTGCGCTTCAGGTTGCTGATGCGATGGGCGTACCGGCAGAGGATATGAGTCGAGAAGATTTCAATGCCCGCATAAAAGCTGGGAGTTCAAATCGGGACTCCGCTAAGAACAATCAAAACATCGATGCCGCCATGTACAGTCTGATTGCACGTGATCCGACGCTGTTTCTAATGTCTGGCTTTTTGCCAGCGGGTATAGCCAGCAATACGCACATTGCAGCTTGGGTACCCGAGACAATAGCTGTGGACGGCAAGGCGGCAGTCGTCGTAGCGGACAAGGCCTTTAGAAAAGCCAGTGCCGAGGTCTATGGCAACACCTCTCAAGACAAGGCACAGATCGAAGCAACGCCCACTAAATACATCATGGGAGTCGCCTATGGTGAAGGCAGCCCAGTGCACTCTGTGACACAGCTAGTTCAAATGGCTGCTGGGCACACACCCTCACTCGGCCCCGCGCCTACATTCATCACCGCTCAAGGAAAGGCTTATGGGCCATTGTTCTTGGGAGTTCATGGCCAAGCGAGTCATAACGAAGACCTAGAGAAAATCGAGCGTCTCTCTTCTCTGCTGCCTGATTGGTTCTACATATACAGTCCTGGGCTTGCCAAAGTTGCACCAGCAACTGAATCGCCCCGGCTTTCCTAGACACTCTCCAAGCTCTGGAAATAACGCTTTTCAAACTCCACTGGCGATAGCTGCATAGCGCTGCTGTGCCGGCGTTTGGGGTTATAAAACATCTCGATGTAATCGAACACATCACTGCGGGCTTCTTCGCGGGTGCCGTAGGTTTTTCGTCGGATGCGTTCCCGCTTCAGCAACTGGAAGAAGCTTTCCGCCACCGCGTTGTCGTGGCAGTTACCGCGTCGACTCATGCTGCTGATCAGGTTGTTGGCCTTGAGGAAGCTCTGCCAGTCCGAGCTGCTGAACTGGCTGCCCTGGTCGGAGTGAATCATCACTTCTTGCTTGGGCTTGCGCCGCCACACCGCCATCAACAGAGCATCGATGGCCAGGTCGCTGCACATCCGTGGCTTCATCGACCAGCCGATCACCTGGCGTGAAAACAGATCCAGCACCACCGCCAAATACAACCAACCCTCATAGGTGCGGATGTAGGTGATGTCGGTAACCCAGACCTTGTTCGGTTCACTGACGTTGAACTGCCGCTCCAGGCGATTGGGCGACGCCACCGTTGGCCGGCCGCCGTAATAGCCGGGGCGCCGACGATAGCCGGTCTGCGAGCGCAGCCCTTCTCCCCGCATCAGGCGAGCCACGCGGTGCCGGCCACAGGACTCTCCCAGCTCACGCAGGTCGTCGTGGATCTTGCGGTAGCCGTAGACGCCACCACTTTCCAGCCAGGCATGTTTGATCAATCCGAGCAGGCGCTGATCTTCCTTGGCGCGTACGGATTTCGGCTCGGCCAGCCAGGCGTAGTAACCGCTGGGATGCACCTTGAGGGTCTGGCAGAGACGCCGCACCGGGTAATCCACCGACAGCTTGCTAATGAAGGCGTACTTCAGCCGGACTCCTTGGCAAAGTACGCGGCGGCCTTTTTTAGGATGTCTCGCTCTTCGGTCACTCGCTTGAGTTCGGCGCGCAGACGACGCAGTTCGGCCTGCTGCTCGTCTTCCTGCTGCCGCTGTTCCTGGGGTTTGCCGTAGCGCTTGCTCCAGGCATACAGGCTATGCACCGACATGCCCAACCGCGCCGCTACCTCGGCAACAGGAAGGCCACGCTCGGTCACTTGCTTGACCGCTTCGATTTTGAATTCTTCGGGGTAACGCTGGTTGCTCATGGCACCTCCTGATGGGCCTCAATTATGAGGCTCGGAGGTCTCTAGGGAAGCGGGGCCTATTCAAACAGTTCTGAACAAAGGTAAGCATTTACCATTCATTGAGCCAAAATAAAACTGCATAGCGCTTAACCAAACCTAACAATTATTGAGAGTTATGACATGAGAAAAATAAAATTTATCCCCTTCGTAGGCGCTCTTTTACTCAGTGTGGCCGGATGTAATGAACATAGCCATTCTCTAACTGGAAAAGCATGCCTTGGTACAAACAACGACACCTTAGTAGAGTCACTAGGAGACCAGTGCCAAGCGGGAGATATGATTGGCACGAAACATCCAGCTTATTTTTGCGACTTCTCCTATGCAGTAGCTTTTAATCAGTACAACTCCGCATTCTGTGTTTTTTCTGGCGCTCAGGCAGAGGAGCGTATTCAGGACAGTAAATCTACATCACAAAGCAAATGACCCCGAACTAGCAGACAGCAACAAGAAGCCCATAAAAACCCAGAACACTATGCATTGAATTTATCTAAATTCGCTTCACAACTGGGGTGGCGTATAGCTATTTTCTTCACGAAAAAATTGGCTATAGGATCAGCGAGAAATCTGGACCTTTCATCATAGGACACCCCAAATATTCCGACTCACAGCACTAGCCCAGAGTCCATTACTCGTATGGACCTGAGCTGCAACAGCTGAGATCTGCCTTCAGGCAACGGTGGTCCACATGCAAGGAGGTGCCGGCTATAAAAGTCAACGTCGACATACATGCTGTGCTGAAAGACCTTTACCGCAGGTAAGTCAGGTGTACGGATGGTGTACGGATGGTGTACGGATGGTGTACCAACGAACACTTCGCGAGCGCCAGACGAAAAAAACCACGCGATAGATGCCCATCACAGTACGGAAGGTGTACGTAACTGCACCTTCCGTACACCTACTCGGCAGGCTCGCCTTCAACACCCAAGCAATCCTTGCCAACCCTCGGCTAGTTGTGCAATTGTTTCCTCACCAAGGTTGGCCATGAGCGCCGGCCTTATGTGAGCTGACACTCTCAGCACATTTCAAAAGCTTCGCTACGTTTTGGATGCTTCCAATCCGACGTGCGATACGCACCGCTACACACAGAGACGGCTTTGTTGGATTGGCTAGAAGCCTGACCAGCATGGGTTCTCAGCTCCACTACCCCCTGACACTACTGCTGACACTACGTCGGCGCTATCTGTCCCGAGTCGACTATGACGACACACTGCGTCCCATTGGGACATTTGCCTGACAGGCAAAATTGCATGCTGCACGTCGATAGTTGACCTCGAATACTGCACTGCGGTGGATCTCGTCATTCCACCAGCCTCTCCGCCGTCCAGATCGGATAAGCAGGGCTTCGTAGTGCGCTGCCGCCAGCCCTCTGTGGCGCCGCTCAGTCCTCATTTCAGCCAGTTGCGGGCATTGTCCCGTTAGCACTCAACACTTTTTGGCGGAGCCTGGCTGCCCATAAATCTCTGACTACAGCGAGACACGAATTTCGTGTGCGCTGCAAAAGCACGGGTAAAAATAATGGCGCGGCATGGAAAATATAATTCTAGAAACTTTGGCTACGGCAACAAATTGGGGTATGCAACGAAAAATGCATTGAGGACGTATTATGGAAATGGTCATTTTGCGACAGTCACAGCACACACAGAACGTAGCAGACTATTTTTAAACTGGGCTTACGCTGAGCACAAGATTGATGACACTCGAAATATCACTAATGCGATTTTTTACGAATATGCCGCATATCTAAAGCTCTTACTCGCAGAAGAGGAAATTTCGATTGATACAGCTACAAATAGAATATCTAGTGTAAATGTTGTCTTAGCGATCATGCGTGAGGACCAAAAAATCCGCATAGATAAGATATCTTGTGCCCTTGGGGAAAACCGCTGCTACATCCGCAGATCCATTCCAGACGGAATGGATTTATTGCAGGTCAAAGAACTGCACAACCAGCTTATAGCAGCAGGCTTTCCGCGCTCGGCGGCGATAATTATGTTGGCCCGCACAATCGGAATGCGTCTGAGAGAATGTATTTTGGCTGACACTCCGCGCCTTATTCGCGAGGCTACTAATGGCCAAATTAATGTCCAGGATGGCTGCAAAGGCGGCCGTTCTGGGGCGTTTGCAGCTCGCTGGATATCCGTTACCGACGAGATTCTTTACGCACTGAACTATGCGCGACAAGTTTCACCAGCTTTCAGCCGAAATCTTTTGGCAGAGAACGAAACCTACATCCAATTTCTACGACGAGAAGTCAACGCTAGCCGCCCCATAATAAAATTTTTCGGCATCAAGGGATATCACGAGCTACGCGCTGCTTTTGCGTGTGATCGATACACAGAGCTGGTTGGTTTACCTGCTCCAGTTTTTTCCCGTCCAGATACGACAGATAAGCCAGACCGAGAGAAAGTTCGGGCAGCACGACAAGTCATCAGCCGTGAGCTGGGACATGAGCGGCTGGAGGTCTCAAATGCTTACGTGGGGAGCGAGACTAGATGAGCATAAATATGGAGCTATTTCTGGGCGGGGTATTAAAAGGTGCCCACCATTCAAAAAAACGCCATCTGATGCAGGCAGATGCTATCCAATCTTCTATCGAGCAACGCTGGAAACGTGATCACCCAGAGCAGTGGCAAGTCAAACATCTCAGGTGGTTCCTGCAGGAACAAGCAAAAACCGCTTCACCAGAGACGAGCTACCGATATTGGTTAACCGTTCGACTCCTCATCGAGCGCCTAGATAAAGCCAACGATTGGCTCCCCCACCTCAAAGGCCCGTGGACTCAGAAGTACTAAATCGAAAAGCACCAGAACACAGGCCTTTCTTTTCATAGGGGAAGACTCTCAGAACGAAAAACAGCACCTCCGTGCTGACATAGCCAAATGAAGCCGCACCAGATCACAGAGCCTGAAATGGTACCGAACTCGCGACTCAACCGTTTGAACTCCCAGGATGATGATGAGGCTACTTAGTAGCTTCACCAACTGTAGGAACACAGACCATGGAAAATGATTGCTTCCCCCCAGCGTGCGAGCAGGATCTCATCGACAAGCTCCTCTTTCCCTTCATTAATCAGGGGCTGAGTCTGACCAAAGAAATGGAAATGACGGTTCGTCGCGTCAACAAAAAGGCAAAGAAGGCAAAGAAACAGCCACTTCTGCACGCCGAGCTCATCAACGAGGCCTCGGAGGTCAAAGCCCCGACAATCAAGCTGCTTGCAATGACCAACAAACCAGGGCCAGACGGGACTCAATCCCTGAGCCACTTTGAAACTACGGAGGATCTGCTTGAGCCAGGAAATTTTTTCTGCACTCCTGAGATGGTCATCAAGCTGGTCGGGAGCGACCTGCAAACGATCCAGCTATTGAACGCGGCATCCAAATTGACCCAAGCAGCCCAGCGCAAGCTCACAAAATCTTTCAACGAGTTGTAAGGGTTCGAAGAGAAGGCGGCCTTGGTGCCGCCTTTTTATATTGCTTTTTTCGCCACACGCGCGCGTCTAATGAAATATCCCGCCCGTAGCCGCATCAGCGGCTCCCTTGCATCCGTCAAAACGCCTATAGCGTGAGCTATTCCGATTACGGCATCTGCATTGAGGTACGCTGCACAAGCCTCTCCTCTCTGCTTGCACGCCAAACCGCTCTGAAAAGGTTCTTTTGGGTACAGCAAACCGCCCGCCGTTTTTTACGTAAAAGTTCCTTTCCAGATCATGCTGACCAACCTAGTAACCAGCCAACGCGGCGATCCCGCCTAGCGGTTTCGAGGCAATTTCTCAACGTGCCAGAGTGAGATATGCCGTTTCCACCCCGCATTGGCGTGGCGAACCCAGCTAGAGAAGGACATTTCGAAGGTCGGGAAAACTAGCGCCCCAACCCGCATGCAACCCCGACTGAAAGAGGCACGCCACATGCTGATCGGCAAGAATGTCCTTTTGGAGACGCTACCCCTCGGACTTAAAAGATCCTTCGCCTTGCACAGGGCTTGAAAAACCTTCGCACTCTCGACAAAAACACCCCGCCTAAACGCACCTACGCCTTCACCGCGCAGCCTGAAACCATGGGTTGCATTAACAGAAAAGCGTGCTCACCTGATGATCCCAATCAAGGAGATCCTCAATGAGTACCATGATGAACCTCAGTGAAGTTTACGCAGAGATCTGGAAGCGACTAGCCCACTGCACATTTTTCGTTTTAGTAGCCATTTCTGTGACAGCAATCAGACTGACCTCAATATCAAGTGAGTCAGGTCTAGGTAAGGATACCCTGCTGGAAATGGCAATTTGGCGCGTAGGACTGCTCCTGACCTTCCAGTCGGCTCCACTACTATGGGCTCGTTTTATCTATAAAAGCTACAAGAACAAGACCATATCCATTCCACCTTATCAAACAATGGCACTGCTAAGAATACCTCTAGCGATCTGGACAAGCGGATGTCTGATGACAGCTTTAGCGCTCTGGCCAATACTCGGATCTTAATCTCACCGCCATACACCTTTGCATTTTTTCAAAACAATAGAAACTGGACTCAACAACCAACACGGAGCCAGCCAATTAACACTCAAAGCCCACAGAAACTCGGCATCACTAAACAATACCCTGTAGATATCTGAGGAAAAACTTACTTCCGACCCCATATTTCAGAACTGCTAGATATTTATTATTTCAACCCCTCGATGCACCGCAGCATTTTCTATGGATTGCTGGACAAAACACAGCAACTGGCTCAATTGCCGATGACCACTGCCCTCTACCGCCAGCATAAATGGCTGTAAGTCAGCCCATTCAGAGAATGTGGCGAGAGCAATGAAACCAAGCCCACATTGATAGTGGCGTGCGATCCACGCACTAGCCCACAAAAAATAAGCTAACTCATAGGAAAATTAATATGTACCTGTTAGCCACCATTAGCCTGATAGCTTTCGCATTTTTTATTCTTGAATATAAAAACACCCATTTCAGAAGATTACACGCTCACCGTAACTGGCTCAGCCTCCCGATCGTCGACAAATACATTCAGAACAAACTTAACGGGCGTGATCGTCGACATGGTTTATCTTGCTGCTATTGTGGGTCTCACAGCATCGGCCAACTCGGCCTAGAGCATCGTCACGACCAGCGCCGAGTTCATATTTGCAAACAATGTAACTCCCTGCTTTATCGAACATATCGCTAATACATGCCGATGTAGGCCCCCTGCCACATCAAGAAACTGGGAATACGAGGTTTCCTGCTGGTAGCAGATCCACCCTGCCGCCGGCAGCCCCCTCTTGGGAAGGAAGTTTTGGCCCACCCTGGGAGTTACGACCCTCCAAAGGGAGCAGATACACCCCTTTTCTCTGTTTTTTCTCGCCAGCATGGCCCTATCTCCTAGCACAAGGCACAGACCATGTTGAGCGAAAGAACAGACGTCGACGGATCTAGTCCATCGCTGCCGAAACAACCTTTGCATTGCTGCTGAGGCTTTTCCAATGGCCAAGCTAATCACTGCAGTGACGATAAAAATGCCTCGCCTCATGGAGGCTAGTGAATACCGGAAGCTGCGCTATGCAGGCGGGAAACCCAGCCTGCAACAGCTAAAAAAGTGGATAAGGGAGGGCATCGTGATAGGCGAGGTCAAAGCGGGTGAATACTTTGTCGACCTAAATGCCGAGCTGGCCGGGACAACAGACCCGCTGCTGGCCAAGATGCTGGAGATTTGACAGATGGCCCCCCCTCGCCGGCGTGACAGCAAGAACCGGGATCTACCGGACAACCTATACCCCAACGGGAAGTACTGGCAGTACCGGAACCCCATCACTGGGAAGAAGACGAGCATCAACAAGTCGATGGCCGAAGCCATCAAGCTGGCACGGGCGGCCAACGCGAAACTCCTGCCGCTGATGGCCGACGATGGCGCCCTGCTGTCGATTTTGACGGGAGAGAAGGCACCGACGATCGAGCATGTGCTTGGTCGTTTCGAGAGCGAATGGCTCCCGACGAAGACTTACTCGGCGCGCTCACTGCAGGAGATCAAGTTCAAGCTGACCCGCTACAGAACAGACATGAGCAACCGCATGTTCGGCCAGCTCGACGTGCTGGAGATGGCGGAGTACCTGGATCAGTACAGCAACAACGCCTACACCAAGCACCGGGCGTTGTGGGTACAGATTTTTGCCTTCGCAGTCGCCAAGGGCTTGGCCGAGCGCAATTGCGCCGAGCTGACCCTGATCAAGGAAGAAGCAGAGAAAGTGCGCCAGCGGCACACCCTGGAAGGCGTGCAGCTGATCCTGGCGGCACCCACCACCCCTGAGTGGTTGTGCCGTGCCATTCGTCTGGCAATGCTCAGCCTGCAACGGCGAGAAGACCTGGTGACGTGGGAGCGCTCTGCAGTCGACATGGCTGCAAACACGATCCGCGTCAGCCCAGGGAAAACAGAAAACTACGACACCCCCATCCACCTGGAAATCGAGATGGGCCCAGACCTACGCGCAGTAGTTCAGGAGTGCATGGTCGATCCGATCGCCGGGCCCACCCTGCTTCGATATCGCCCGCGCGCGCGCCGGCGAGAGCAGATTGAGGCAAAGGCACACTGGTCAGCGATCACCGAGGACTACCTGTCGAAGCAGTTCCGGAAGGCACGCGACGAGGCCAAGGCCTATGATCACATCAAGGATCCGAAAGCCCGGCCAACGATGCACGAACTACGCGCACTGGGTGCCTGGCTCTATGAGCAACAGGGTTTTCCGACGGAATACGTCCAAGTGCTGATGGGCCACGCGACCGAAGAAATGACCGAGTACTACCAGGCCGGGCATGGTGATGTGCAGGTGAAATTCACCCGCGTTCAAGCAGGTCTGAAGCTGTAACCGGCAAATTCGTTTTCCCAAAATTTGCCCAAAGTTTTCCCAAACAAAAAAGGCGATCCTTTCGGATCGCCTTCTAAGCCCCGTGCAGGACGGGTTTGTTTGGTAGGCACAATTGGACTCGAACCAACGACCCCCACCATGTCAAGGTGGTGCTCTAACCAACTGAGCTATGTGCCTGCAATGGAGGCGCATTTTAGGGAGATTCGCCGGAGTGTCAACACCTTTTTTCGCTAAGCCTCTGAAAAAGTGGATTTTTTGCTGCACAGCGGAACGTTGAAAATTTTGCACAGAGGCTAGCCGGCGCATTTTGACTCGGGTAGCATCAGCTCATTCCGTAAAAAATAAAGAACATAGGTTCCAATATGACGCACACTCCCTACCCCCAGTCCTATTACGCAGCATCGGCCAATGCGGTGCCGCCGCGCCCTGAGCTGCAAGGCGAGAGCGAAACGGACGTCTGCATCATCGGTGCCGGCTACACCGGCCTGTCGACTGCGCTGTTCCTCCTGGAGAACGGCTTCAAGGTGACCATCGTCGAAGCTGCCAAGGTTGGCTTCGGCGCCTCCGGCCGCAACGGCGGCCAGATCGTCAACAGCTATAGCCGCGATATCGACGTGATCGAGCGCACCGTCGGCCCGAAACACGCCAAGCTGCTGGGCGACATGGCCTTCGAAGGCGGCCGCATCATCCGTGAGCGCATCGCCAAGTACGACATCAAGTGCGATCTGAAGGACGGTGGCGTATTTGCCGCCAACACCCCGAAGCACATGAAGCACCTGGAATCGCAGAAGAAGCTGTGGGAGCGCTACGGCCACACCCAGCTGGAACTGATGGACGCCAAGCGCATCCGTGAAGTGGTGGATACCGATGCCTATGTCGGCGGCATGCTCGACATGAGCGGCGGCCACATCCACCCGCTCAACCTGGCCCTCGGCGAAGCCGCGGCTGTTGAGTCCCTGGGCGGCATCATTCATGAGCAGAGCCCGGCCATTCGCGTCGAGCGCGGCGCCAACCCGGTGGTACACACCCCGAAAGGCCGCGTGAAGGCCAAGTTCGTGGTCGTTGCCGGCAACGCCTACCTGGGCAACCTGCTGCCGGAACTGGCCAGCAAGTCCATGCCGTGCGGCACCCAGGTGATCACCACTGAGCCGCTGTCCGACGAACTGGCCAAGAGCCTGCTGCCGCAGGACTACTGCGTCGAGGACTGCAACTACCTGCTCGACTACTACCGCCTGACCAGCGACAAGCGCCTGATCTTCGGCGGCGGCGTGGTCTACGGTGCCCGTGACCCGGCCAACATCGAAGCCATCATCCGTCCGAAGATGCTCAAGACCTTCCCGCAACTGAAAGACGTGAAGATCGACTTCGCCTGGACCGGCAACTTCCTGCTGACCCTGTCGCGCCTGCCGCAGGTCGGCCGCCTCGGCGACAACATCTACTACTCCCAGGGCTGCAGCGGCCATGGCGTGACCTACACCCACCTGGCCGGCAAGCTGCTGGCAGAAACCCTGCGCGGCCAGGCCGAGCGCTTCGACGCCTTCGCCAGCCTGCCGCACTACCCCTTCCCGGGTGGTCGCCTGTTCCAGGTACCGTTCAGCGCCATTGGCGCCTGGTACTACAGCCTGCGCGACAAGCTGGGCGTCTAAGCTCTGCTGCAATGAAAACGGCGCCCACGGGCGCCGTTTTTTATTGGCTGGTCAATCAGCTCGGTGCGCTGACGTACTTGGCCAGCCGCTCGTCCCGACTCATCACCTCCAGGGTCGCGGCCAGTACCTGCTCGCTATTGGCCTCGGCACTGGGGAAGATGGTCGCGAAGTGCTCATGGGTAACGGCGGCAAAATACTGCCGGTCATCCCCCTGAATCCCCAGCAGCGTGGCGTAGGCATCCAGCGCCTCGCCCTGCCCACTCGCCATGTCCTCGGCGATGCTGTCGAGCATGCCGTTCATGGCCAGCAGCGAACGCCCGCCGTAACCAAGCCGCACGCTCGAATCGCAGCCGTTGGTGCCCGAGGTCAGGCCGAAGGTGGCGTTGCCGAAGGTGCCGTTGGTGGTGGTGGCCAGCAGGTGCGGCACCAGGCCGCGCTGGCCCTCGAACAGCATGTTGCCCCAGCCGCAGCCGCCGCCACCGGCCTGGTCGGCCTGAGCGACGCCACTGGCCAGCAGCGGCAGAGAGGACAGCAGGGAAAGCATGATCACTTTACGCATGAGTGTTACTCCTGAAGTGTTTCCCGCAGAGGATCGAACACCAAGACGGCGCCACTACAGAAGCGGCATCAGCCCGAAAACCGACCGCCCTCCCGCTGCGCCAGCGCGCCAGACACCAACAGGTATAGCCACAAACTCCGCCTGCCGCCCGACCGGCCGCTCAATCGCTGGCCGGCAGCGGGTACAGCGCCTCGTCGAACTGCGCCAGGCGGGGAAACTGCAGCGCAGGTTCGTCCTCCAAGCGGCGCAGACGCGCCTGGTAATCCTGCAGGAACACCTGGCGCGCCTGGTCGTCGATGTAGGGCACGTGCCAGGCGACGAAGGGCTGCAGCACTTCCAGCCCGACATAGGCCAGCGTGCCGCGCAGAAGCGGTCGCAGCATGTCCTCCAGCGGCCCGTGGATCGCCCCCTCGCCAAACATGTGCTCGCGGCCGCCCAGGGTCAGGCTGAGCAGCGCCTTCTTGCCGCGCAGGCCGCCCTGGTCGTAGAAGCGCTTGCCGCCATAGCAGATGCCGGACACCAGCACCCGGTCGATCCAGCCCTTGAGCATGGCCGGCACGGAAAACCAGAACACCGGGAAGTTGAGGATCAGCAGGTCGGCCCACAGCAGCTTGTCCAGCTCCTGCTGAATGTCTGCCGCCAGGCTGTGGTTCTTCACCCCCTGGCGCTGCTCCAGGGCGTACACCAGGTAGTCGGGATTTTCCCGCGCGGAGAAATCCGCCGCGCTGGCCACCGGGTTCCACTGCATGGCATACAGGTCGCTGACCTGCACCCGATGCCCCTGCTGCTCCAGGGTCTGCTGCGCCTGGCGGGCCAGGGCGGCGCTGAAGGACTGGCTTTCCGGATGGGCATGCACGATCAACACGTTCATTGCTGGCTCTCCTGCCCGGCCCGCGGCGCCAGGCGAATCAGCGCATCCACCGCCACGCTGGTGCGCGGCCCCACCAGCAACGGATTGACGTCCAGCTCCAGCAGCTGCCCGGCGTTCTCGCAGGCGTAGTCGGCCACCGCACGAATGGCCGCCACCAGGGCATCCAGGTCGGCTGGCGGGCGGCCGCGAAAGCCCTGCAACAGGCCGACGCTACGCAGGCTCAGCAGCGCCGCGCGGATGGCCGCATCGGTGGTGGGCAGCAGCAGGCTGCGGCTGTCCTGGAGCAGCTCGACCAGCACCCCGCCGGCGCCGATCAGCAGGGCCAGGGCGAAACCGTTCTGCCGCTTGATGCCGACGATCAGCTCGGCCAGCGGCGCCGGCGCCATGGGCTCGAGCAATACCTGGGCGAAGGCGACGCCAGGTGCATAGGCGGCGATGGACGCCTCCATCTGCGCCAGGGCCAGCTGCAGCGCCTGCGGGTTGGCCAGGTTGAGCGCCACCGCGCCGGCCTCGGTCTTGTGCGGCAGCTGACTGCTGACCGCCTTGAGCACCAGCGGGTAGCCCACCCTGGCCGCCGCTTCGTCGGCAGCCGCCGGCGTGCTCAACTCGCCCGCCGGCACCGCCAGGCCGAAGGCGCGCAGCGCCTGCTTGGACTGCCACTCATCCAGCACCTCGCCCTCGCCGGCCAGAGCCTGCGGACACAGCGGCAGCAGCGCCGATTCGCCGCGTTCCAGCAGCGTCTGACGATTGCGCTGGTAGCGGGCAACCCGCCCCCAGGCTGCCAGGCCGTCCTCCACGCCCTGCAAGGCGGCAATGCCACGAGCGTGCAGGCGCTCGCGGGCGCTGGCCGGCAGCAGCTCGGGGAAAGCCGAGGTGACGAAACCGACCTTGCCATGGCGCTCCAGCGCCTCGCAGAACAGCTGCAGCAGCAGGTCGCACTCCTTGCGCTCGCCGGTGCTTTCGCCCGGATAGTCGAGCACCAGCACGGCGGCGTCGGCCGGCGTGCTCAGAGTGCTGTCGAGCATGCGCTGCAGGGCCGGGCCATCACCCCAGATGGCGGTGGTGAAATCCAGTGGATTGACCAGGTTGGCGTAGCTCGGCAGCACCTGGCTCAGCTCGGCGCGCGCCTGCGGCGCCAGGGCCGGCAGCTGCAGGTCATGGCGCTCGGCGTAGTCGGCCAGCAGGCCGGCATCGCCGCCGGAACAGGCCAGGGCGACCAGGCGATTGCCCGCCGGCAGGTTGCCGCAGGCGGCGGCCTTGAGGGTTTCGACAAAGCTCACCGGGCCGCTGACACGGATCACCCCGAGGCGCTCGAATAGTGCGTCGTACAGCGCATCGGAGCCGGCCAGCGAGCTGGTGTGGCTGAGGGCCAGTTGCGCGCCGATCTGCGACACCCCGGTTTTCAGGGCGATGATCGGAATGCCCTTGAGCAGCGCCTTGTGTGCGGCAGCGGCAAATCCGGGAACATTCTTCAGTCCTTCCAGGTGCAGGCCGATGGCAGTCACCCGCGGTTCGTCGAGCAGCACGTCCATCAGCTCGGCCACGCCGATCTGCGCCTGGTTGCCCAGCGAAGCCATGTAGGCGATGGGCAGCGAGCGGTCGCTCATGGACAGGTTGTAGGCGAAGTTGCCGCTCTGGGTCAGCACCGCCACGCCCTTCACCACCAACTGGCCGCCATGGGCCACCGGCCACAGGGCGGCACCGTGCAGGTAGTCGAGCAGGCCGTAGCAGTTGGGGCCGAGCACGGCCATCTCGCCCGCGGCGCGCAGCAACTGCTGCTGCAGCTCAGCGCCCGGCTCGCCCGTTTCGGCAAATCCGGAGGCATAGCAGATGGCGCCGCCGGCGCCCTTGGCCGCCAGTTGCGCCACGGTATCGAGGGTCAGTTCGCGGTTGGTGGCGACGAACACCGCATCCGGGCCGCAAGGCAGGTCGGCCACGCTGGCCACGCAAGGCACGCCTTCCAGCTCGGCATGTTGCGGGTTGACCAGCCACATCTGGCCCCGGTAGCCGCCCGCGGCGCAGCGCTTGAGGGCGCGGGCCATGCTGCGCCCGCCGACAAAGGCCAGGTGCCGCGGCGCCAGCAGGCGCTTGAGGTTGTCACGGTTCATGGCGGGCTCCTCAGCGCAGCAGCGGCCGCAGCAGTTCACGGGAAATGATGTGGCGCTGGATCTCCGAAGTGCCCTCCCAGATCCGCTCGATCCGCGCGTTGCGCCAGATACGCTCGACCGGCCCCTCGTCCATCAGGCCCATGCCGCCAAAGATCTGCACCGTCTCGTCGGCCACCTTGCCCAGCACTTCGCTGGCGAACAGCTTGGCCATGCCGGCCTCGCCGTCGCTCATGCTGCCCTGATCCATTTTCCAGGCGGTGTGCAGGGTCAGCAGCTCGGCGGCGCGAATCTGCGTGACCATGTCGGCCAGCTTGAACGAGATGCCCTGGTAGCTGCCGATGGCCGCACCGAACTGTTGGCGATCCGCCGCCCATTGCAGTGCCAGCTCCTGCGCGCGCTGGGCCTGGCCCACGCAGTTGGCCGCCACCATCACCCGCCCGGCGGTGAGCCAGGCGTTGGCCACTTCCCAGCCCTTGTCGACTTCGCCGAGGACTTTGGAAGCTGGTACACGGCAGTCGTCGAAGAACAGTTCGTAGGTGTGATAGCCCTTGTTGCTCACGCATTTCGGCCCGCGGCGCACGGTCATGCCCGGGGTGCCCTTGTCGACCAGGAAAGCGGTCACCGCGTTGCGCTTCTTGCCGTTGCGCTCGTAGCTGTCGGTCACCGCGAAGACGATGGCGAAGTCGGCGTGGCCGGCGTGGCTGATGAAGTGCTTGGCGCCATTGATCACGAAGTGCTCGCCGTCGCGCACGGCGCGGGTCTTGATCGCGTTGGCGTCGGAGCCGGCGCCCGGCTCGGTGAGGGCGAAGCAGTCGATCTTCTCGCCCTGGATGCACGGCAGCAGGTAGTCCTCGATCTGCCGGCCCTTGCAGGCCATGAGAATCTTCGATGGCCGTGCGACGAACACATGCAGGGCCCAGGAGACCTTGGCCAGCTCCCGCTCGACCAGGGCCTGGGACAGGTAATCGAGGCCGCCACCACCCACCTCCTCCGGCATGTTGAAGGCGTAGAAACCGGCGGCGATGGCCTTACCGCGGATCTCGGCGGCCAGTTCAGGGGACACTGCGTCGGCCCGATCCACCGCCTCCTCATGGGGCAGCAGTTCCCTCGCGACGAAGGCACGCACCGCCTCGACCAGCATTTCTTGTTCTTGCGTGAATTGGAAATTCATAACATCACCCGGCAGTTCAACGAGGTTGTTGGGGTTGGCGCGCTCTAGCACCCGACAAAGCGCGGGGCACGTCGTTCCTGGCTGGCACGCAGGGCCTCGGCAGCATCGGCGCTGCGCCCACACAGCAGCCCGGCGGCCAGCTCGGCCTGCAGCTGCTGCGGCAGGCTGTACCCGGCACCGTCGCGGATCAGCCGCTTGGTCTGCGCGTAGGCGAAGGTCGGCCCAGCGGCCAGGCGCTGCGCCAGCTCGGCGACGCGGGTCGGCAACTGCTCATCACCACAGACCTCACCGACCAGCCCGGCGGCCAAGGCCCGCTCGGCGCTCCACGGCTCATCGAGGAAGAGAAAGCGCTTGGCCTGCTCGGCTCCGATCAGGCGCGGCAGATGCCAGCTGGCGCCGGCATCCGGCGAGTAGGCCATGCCGGTGTAGCCGGCCTTGAAGCGCGCCGACTGCGCCGCCACGCGCAGGTCGCAGCACAGCGCCAGATCCAGGCCGGCACCGACGGCGCTGCCGTTGATCGCGGCGATGCTCGGCTTGTCCAGGCTGTACAGGCGTGCCATCAGACGGTGGGCGGCCTCCGTCCAGCCATAGCTCTCCAGCTCACCACGGGCCTCGGCCGCAGCCCACTCGGCCACATCGGCGCCGGCGCAGAAGCTGCGGCCAGTGCCGCTGAGCACCAGCACCCGCACCTCGGGGTCGTCGTTGAGCTGCTCGAACAGCACCAGCAAGTGCTGCAGCGTGGGGACATCCAGGGCATTGCGTTGCGCCTCGCGGTTGAGGGTGACGCGGGCAATACCGGCTTCTTTCAGGCAAAGCACAGCGTGCTGCGTGGTCATAGGCTGCCTCGGTGTTGAGCAAAGGGGAAAAACGGCGCGGTGAAGGGTGGGCGTCAGCCCTGGCGCAACCAGTCGATGAACTGGGCGAACAACTCCGCCTGGGAGCTGACCCCGAGCTTCAGATACAGGTTCTTGCGGTGCATGCGCACCGTCTCGGGCGAGATCGCCAGCTCATAGGCGGCGGACTTCACCGAGTGGCCACGCAGCACCATATGCGCCACTTCACGCTCGCGCTCGGTGAGCAGATCGCAACCGAAGTTGTTGAACGCCACCTGGATGCGCTGGCTGAGCTCGGCGTGCTTCTGCTCCGCCGGCTCGCCGGCGGCGCTGTGCTGCAGCCAGTGCTGGCCGAAGCGGGCAAGCACTTCGCGCACCATCGGCTGCATGGCGCGCAGCAGGTTGAGCTGCTCGGGCGCCAGGTTCTGCGCGCCCATGCCCTGGAACAGGCTGACGGAAATCTGGCTGCGACTGTCGAGGTTGACGATGTAGTAGCTGTCTTCCGCGCAGCCGGTCTCCAGGTAGTAGTTCTTGTAGTACTCGCTGCTGAAGAAGTCGTCCGGGGCGATTTCCGTCAGGTGGTAGAAACCCTCGGCCAGGCCGCTTTCCACAGCCAGGCAGAACGGGTCGAGCAGATAGCCGCCGGAGAAATAGCGGTTGATGATCCAGTCGCGGTACTGCTCGGGAATGCCTTGCTGATAGAGCAGCTGCGGCGGCTGATCCTGGCGCTCCAGACTGATCATCAGCGACTCCACCGACACCAGGTGGCCGAGGGCCTTGGCCAGATGCGCCAGCGCCTGCAGGCTCTCGGCCTGCACCAGGGCGTTCTGCAGTTCGGCATGCCACTGGCGCAACGCGCCCAGCGGCAACACAACCAGCGAGTCGTCGGCGTTATCCATGGCCCGCAGTCTATGCAGGCGCTCGGAGTGCCGTAAAGCCATGGCGACCATCATGCTCAATGCCCCAGGTACTGACCGCTGGCGATCAGTTCGTTGGCGACTTCCAGAATGCACTCGCGCAGGGTTTCGACGATTTCGTCGACCTGGGCGTGGGTGATGATCAGCGGCGGCGACATCACGTTGAGGTGCACGATGGGACGCACCAGCAGGCCCCTGGCCTGGGCCCGGGTATGGATCTTCTCGCCAATGTTGAGCGCCTCGGGGAACAGCGCCTTGGTGCGCTTGTCGGCGACGAATTCGACACAGGCCATCAGCTTCTTGCAGCGCACATCGCCTACCAACGGCAGGTCGCGCAGGCTGGCCAGGCGCTGCTCCAGGTAGCTGCCGACGTCGTTGACGTGGGCCAGCAGGTTTTCCCGCTCGATGATCTCGATGTTCTTCAGCGCTGCGGTGCAGCACACCGGGTGGCCGCTGTAGGTGAAGCCATGGGTGAAGCAGCGGCCCTTGCCCGGCTCGCCGATCACCTGCCAGATGCGCTCGGAGAAGATGCAGGCGCCCAGCGGCAGGTAGGCGGAGGTCAGGCCCTTGGCGGTGGTGATGATGTCCGGCTGCACGCCGAACAGTTCTTCGCTGGCGAAGAAGCTGCCCAGGCGACCAAAGGAGGTCACCACTTCGTCGGCGACGAACAGGATGTCGTAGTGCCGGCACAGTTCCCACATGCGCTTGAGGTAGCCCTCGGGCGGGATGATCACGCCGCCGGAACCCATGATCGGCTCGGCAAAGAAGGCCGCGACCTTGTCGGCGCCGATGCTGAGAATCTTGTCCTCGAATTCGGCGATCAGGTAGTCGACGAACTGCGCCTCGCTCATCCCCTCCGGCGCGCGGTAGGGGTTGGGGTTGGAGACGTGGTGGATCTTGTCATGGGCATAGTCGAACTCGGGCACGCGGTCGGCGGCCTTGTTGCCGATCGACATGGTCAGCTGGGTGGAGCCGTGGTAGCCGTTGTAGCGGGCGATGATGTGCTTCTTCTCCGGCTTGCCGCGGCAGTTCTGGTAGAACTGGATCAGGCGGTAGGCGGTGTCCACCGCAGTGGAGCCGCCGGTGGTGAGGAAGACGTGATCCAGATCGCCCGGCGCCAGGCTGGCGAGCTTCTGGCACAGCTCGATGGCAACGCTGTTGGCCATGTCGGAGAATGGGTTGGAATAGGCCAGCTGACGCACCTGGTCGGCAATCGCCAGGGCCATTTCCTCGCGCCCCAGGCCGATGTTGGTGCACCACATGCCGCCCACCGCATCGAGGAAGCGATTGCCCTGGGTGTCGTAGATATAGGCGCCATCGCCGGCCACGATATTCAGCGCACCCTGCTCGCGGTGCTCATCGAACACGTGGTAACCGTGCATGTAGTGCGCCTTGTCTGCAGCCACCAGATCCGCCTGCGCAAAACCATCGAAAAAAGCCTGAGTCGGGATAGCCATAACCGTTACCTGCACAACGAAAAGAGGGGTTGAAGAGTTGCTGCCAGCGCGTTACATGCCGGTCTTGATGGTGTTCCACACCCGCGTGATCGCCCGGCTTTCCTTGGCGCTGTGGGTCTTCTGGGCGAACAGGCGCTGACGCGTGGCGGCATCCGGGTAGATGGCCTGGTTGTCGCGCACATCGGCATTGAGCAAGGGCGTGGCCGCCGCATTGCTGTTGGCGTAGTGGATGTAGTTGGTGACGTCGGCCATCACCTGCGGCTGCAGCAGGTATTCGATGAACTTGTGGGCGTTGGCCACATGGGGGGCATCGGCCGGCAGGTAGAGGTTGTCGAACCAGATCAGCGAGCCCTCCTTGGGAATGAAGTAGGCCAGCTTGATGTTCAGCCCCGCCTCTTCGGCCCGCGCCTGGGCGGTGGCGTAGTCGCCGGACCAGGTCATGGCCATGCACACATCGCCGTTGGGCAGGCTGGTGAGGTAATTCACCGAGTCGAACTTGTGGATATAGGGGCGCACCTTGAGCAGCAGATCCTGCACCGCCTGCAGGTCGTCCGGCGCCGCACTGCGCGGGTCGCGGCCGAGGTATTGCAGGGCCAGCGGAATCACCTCGGTAGGCGCATCGACCAGGGTCACGCCGCAGTCGGCGAAGCGCGACACCACTTGCGGGTCGAAGATCATCGCCAGCGAACCGATGGGTGCATCCGGCATGCGCTCCTTGATCTTGTCGACGTTGTAGGTGATGCCGTTGCTGCCCCAGGTATAGGGCGCCGAGAAGGTCAGCTGCGGGTCATAGCCCTGCAGATTCTTGACTACTTCAGGGTCGAGATTGCCGAGGCTGGGCAGCTGCTTCTTGTCCAGCGGCTGGAACACCTTGGCGCTGATCATCGGCGGCACCAGCGAGGCGTTGAGCATCACCAGGTCGTAGCCGGAGCGCCCGGTCAGCAGCTTGGCCTGCACGGTCTCGTAGGAATCGAAGGTGTCGTAGATCACCTTGATACCGGTGGCCTTCTCGAAATCGGCCAGGGTGTTCTCGCCGATATAATCGGCCCAGTTGAACAGACGCAGGGTATTGGCCCCGTCCGCCACCGTTTCGGCATGCGCCGGGACGGCCAGAACGGCAACCAGGGAAGCAGGAGCCAACAACAGCCTAGAGACAACCGCCACTACGTTTCGCATAGTCATTCCACCTTGTGACTGACTGCTGCTCTGGATGAGCGAGTGGCTCCACTATTGAGGCAAAGGCCTGGCCAGGCCATACCCTGAATGGGTAGGTCACGAAACCCTCATACGGGTAGCAGGAAGCGGTAATGCAAGCCGCCGTCAGCGTGCCGACGAGCCGTCACCCCGGCGCATCCCCCGGTTTGCCTGGCCCGGCGCCGGCCAGAGCTGCTGCGGATAACGAAATGCAGCAGCTATTTCCTGCTCATTGCCGAGTTCAAATGCTACCCTTCCCGCCCCTTGTGCCCCGCCCGGCACCGCGACCGAGCAAGACCGTGAGCGCTCATGCTTGATTCCGAGCACTTTCAGAGAAAAGACCTTATGAACCCATCAGCCCAAGCCCCATCGACACCAGCGCTAACGCGCCGTTTCAGCGTCGCGCCGATGATGGATTGGACCGATCGCCACTGCCGCTACTTCCTGCGCCAGCTGTCCAGCCAGGCCCTGCTCTACACCGAGATGGTCACCACCGGTGCCCTGCTGCATGGCGACGCGCAGCGCTTCCTGCGCTATGACGAATGCGAACACCCGCTGGCCCTGCAGCTGGGCGGCAGCAATCCGGCCGATCTGGCCGCCTGTGCGAAGATGGCCGAAGAACACGGCTACGACGAGGTCAACCTCAACGTCGGCTGCCCCAGCGACCGGGTGCAGAACAATATGATCGGCGCCTGCCTGATGGGCCACCCGCAGCTGGTGGCCGATTGCGTCAAGGCCATGCAGGACGCGGTGAGCATTCCGGTCACGGTCAAGCACCGCATCGGCATCAATGGCCGCGACAGCTATGCCGAGCTCTGCGACTTCGTCGGCACCGTGCGCGAGGCCGGCTGCCGCAGCTTCACCGTGCATGCGCGCATCGCCATCCTGGAAGGCCTGTCGCCCAAGGAAAACCGCGAAATCCCGCCGCTGCGCTATGACGTGGCGGCCCAGCTCAAGCACGACTTCGCCGACCTGGAGATCATCCTCAACGGCGGCATCAAGACCCTGGAGGAATGCCAGCAGCATCTGCAGACCTTCGATGGCGTGATGCTCGGCCGCGAGGCCTACCACAACCCCTATCTGCTGGCGCAGGTCGACCAGTTGCTGTTCGGCCTCGAGCAGCCCGCCATCAGTCGCGCCGAAGCCCTGGCACGCCTGCGCCCGTATATCGAGCGGCACATTGCCGAGGGCGGCGCGATGCACCACATGACCCGCCATGTGCTGGGCCTGGCCCAGGGCTTCCCGGGGGCGCGACGCTTCCGCCAGCTGCTCTCGGTGGACATCCACAAGACCCGCGAGCCGCTGGTCCTGCTCGATCAGGCCGGCGAGCTGCTCAGCGGCCGCTAAAAGCCGGCAAATGCCCGCGCCAGGGCGTTGAGCGCCCTGCGCGGCTCGGGTAAGGTCATGGCATACGCAACGACAGGGCCTCGTCATGACCTCCAAGCTGGATCAGCTCAAGCAGTTCACCACCGTGGTCGCCGATACAGGCGACCTCGACGCCATCAGCCGCCTCAAGCCGGTGGACGCCACCACCAACCCCTCGCTGCTGCTCAAGGCCGCCGCGCTGCCGCGCTATAGCGAGCTGCTGGACGCCGCCGCCCGGGACGCCGCCAGCGACCTCGGCCTGGCCTGCGACCGTTTCGGCGTGGCCGTCGGCCAGGAAATCCTCAAGGTCATCCCCGGGCGCATCTCCACCGAGGTCGATGCCCGCCTGTCCTTCGACACCCAGGCCACCCTGCAGCGCGCCGAGCGCATCATCGGCCTGTATGAGCAGAGCGGCATCGGCCGCGAGCGCGTGCTGATCAAGATCGCCGCCACCTGGGAAGGCATCCGCGCCGCCGAACAGCTGGAGAAGGCCGGCATCCAGACCAACCTGACCCTGCTGTTCTCCTTCGCCCAGGCCGCCGCCTGCGCCGACGCCGGCGTGTTCCTCATCTCGCCTTTCGTCGGCCGTATCTACGACTGGTACAAGAAGGCCGAAGGCCGCGACTTCACGGGTGCCGAAGACCCCGGCGTGCAATCGGTGGCACGCATCTACCAGTACTACAAGGCCAACGGCTACCAGACCGTGGTGATGGGCGCCAGCTTCCGCAACACGGGGCAGATCGAGCAACTGGCCGGCTGCGACCGCCTGACCATCAGCCCCGAGCTGCTGCAGAAACTCGCCGAAGACCAGGGCGAGCTGCCACGCACCCTCAACCCGGGTGCCGGCGAACCGCGCCAGATCCTCGACGAAAGCCGCTTCCGCTGGGCCCTGAACGAGGACGCCATGGCCACCGAGAAACTGGCCGAGGGCATCCGCCTGTTCGCCCGCGACCAGGAAAAGCTCGAAGCCCTGCTCGCCGCCCGCCGCTGAAACGGGGCCACAAAAAAGGGGCGCTACCCTGGCAGGTAGCGCCCCTTTTTCATGCCCCGTGCAGCCTCAGCTGCGTTCCAGCGCACTCACCAGATCGTGGAAAGCCTCGCGATTGGACTCGTTGAGCCCCATCAGGATGCGATGTGCTTCCAGCACCTTGGCCTTGACCACCTCTTCCGACTGATCCTGCGAAGGCAGGTCACTCAGGCATTCCGGGCACGGAATCGGCCGATCGACGATGTTGAACACCTGATCGAAGCCCATGGACTGCAGCAAACGGGTGATGTCTTCATGGGTCGTGACCACCGTTGGCAACAGCCCGACTTTCTGCCGGGACAGGATGGACAGCTTGGCCAACAGGCCAAGCGTGGTGCTATCGATGCTGCGGGTTTCCGTCAGATCGATGACGATCGCCGAGAAATTCAGCGCCGTGAAGATTTTTTCGATTGTCGAGTCCAGGGCCGAACACAAGGTCAGGCGGACTTCGCCCACGAACTTCAGGACAAAAGTACCGTCCTGTTCGGCGAACTGGATTCTACCGGGGCTATTCCCAGGATTCATGCAAGGTTCCTGCTCAACACCAGCAAGGCGATATCATCCGGCATCTCGCCCAGATTGGCCAGTCCGAAGACCTTGCGCAGCCCATCGAGCGTGCCTCCCGCTGCGCTGACCAGCTGGGGCAGCGCGATCTCCTTGTCTTTGAGCGTGTCACCCGGCAAAAGATCCAGAATGCCATCGGACAGCAGGGTCAGGCTGAACGATTGCGGCAGCTCCATCACCACATCGCTGTAGGTCGCCTCGTCAAACAGGCCCACCGGCAGGCCGCGGCCTTCCAGGTAGCGCGCCTGCCCTTCGCTGTACAGAACCGGCAGCGGCAGATGGCCACCGATGCTGTAGGTCAGCTGCCCGCTCTGCTCGTCGATCACCCCGCCGAGCATGGTCACGTGCTTGCCCAGCTTGCAGTTGATCAGGCCGCGGTTGATGTGGCCGAGCACATCGGACGGTTTGAACTCCGGCAAGATGCCGTTGCGGCGCCACTCATAGAGCAGACGAGTGGTCATGAACTTGAGCAGCACGGTGACAAAGGCGGACGACGCGCCGTGGCCGGACACATCAGCCAGATAGAAGGCCACCCGCCGCTCATCGACGCGGAAGTAGTCGACGAAATCGCCGGAGAGATACAGGGATGGAATGATCTGGTGGGCGAACTGCAGCCCGTCCACCTGCCAGGGCGTCACCGGCAGCATGTTCATCTGCACCTGGCGCCCGGCGTTCTGGTCTTCCTGCAGCAGGTGCAGGCTGGCCTGCAGCTCGCGGTTGGCGGTTTCCAGCTTCTCGCGGTAGCGCAGATTTTCCAGGCGCAGGTGGGCGCGATCCAGGGCCCGGTGCACCGAATGCTCGAGCACGGCCAAGTCTTCCAGCGGCTTGATCAGGTAGTCGGCGGCACCCAGGCGCAAGGCCTCGACCGCATCGCTCATGACCCCGGCACCGGACACCACGATCACCGGCACATCGCTGCCCAGCACATTGATACGACGGATCAGCTCAAGGCCATCGACCTGCGGCATGCGCAGGTCGCAGATGACCACATCGGGGTGTTCATGCTCGAACACCTCCAGCCCCTGCAGGCCATTGCCGGCCTGTAGAACCTGGAAACCGCTGTCTTCGAGGTAGGCGGCGAGACTGGCTCGCACTACCTCATCATCATCGATAATCAGCAGCTTGGCGCTGGGATTGTGCATGGGATATCCAGGCAAACGACGCCGGAGATGGAATTGGGTAAGTGGGCGGGGCGCCAGGGAACACCTGTGCGCCATCGATTCACGGCGCAGACGGTACTCCCATCCGCCGGGCGATTCAAGCGCGTGCCGATTGTCGCCAGGCGCCTTTACACCTCAAAGAGACGGGGGTTATAACGACCGCGGGGAGCACCCATAAAACAAGAGGACAGGGTCCATGAGCCAAAGCGATCGTGCCTACAGCGAGAAACGTGACTTCATCCGCATGCGACTGGAAGCCCCGGTCACCCTGCACCATGATGGCCGCGCCATCCCCGCCACGTGCCTCGACCTGTCGAGCACCGGCATGCAACTGGAAGCCGAATGCCGCCTGCAGATGGGCGCCAAGGTCAAGGTGCATATCGCCTCCGACCACAATGCCCTCGCTGGCCTGGATGCCCAGGCCGAAGTCGTCCGCGTGCAGGATCTGGACAACGGCCGGCAGTCGCTCGGGCTGGCCATCCTGTCGATGAGCTGAAATATCTGCAGATACAAAAAAGGCGGCCATGGCCGCCTTTTTTCATGGCTGCCGCGACTAGAAGTCGTCGACCACCTCGCCGTCCTTCACGCGGAACTCGCGGTTCTGCAGGTAGGCGTTGCGGATGAAGATGTACTTGTCGCCACCGATCATCTTTTCCGCCGACAGCAGGCTGGCGCGGGTATCGACCACATTCACCGCGCGAGTCACGTTGCGGGTCGGTACATGGTCAATATAGGGGTACGGGCCGAGGAAGCTGTCCGGGATCTTCGCACCGGCATCGCGCACGCTGCTCGGGCCGAGGAACGGGATCACCAGGTACGGGCCGCTGTTCACACCCCAGGCGCCCAGGGTCTGGCCGAAGTCCTCGTCGCTGCGCTGCAGGCCCATCTGGCTGGCCACATCGAAGAAGCCGAGCAGGCCGAAGGTGGTGTTGAAGATCAGCCGGCTGGTGTCGACGCCGGCATCATGCACCTTGCCCTGCAGCAGGTTGTTGGCCAGGTTGCCGACTTCGCCGATATTGCCGAACACGTTGTGCACGCCATCCTCGAGGAACTGCGGCGTGATGGCCTGGTAACCCTTGGCAACCGGCTTCAGCGCATAGGTGTCGAGGGTGTCGTTAAAGCGGAATACCGGGCGGTTGAAGCCTTCCCAGGGATCTTCCTCGGCGGCGCTGGCTGCCAGCGGCAGCACGGCCAGAACGGCACAGGCGCAGAGGTGACCCAGACGATCGACCCAACGGGTAGCGATCTTGTGCATTTGCAGTCTCTCCTTGGCATCAGTAGTGTGGCGGCCCACGGCCAGCCCATCAGGCCGCGCAGTATAACTGCACGCCCTCTAACCAGCAGCATAGCGGACACCAGCATGTCGGATAAACGTCTGATCCACACCGCTCATATCTCGGTGCGCTGGGGCGACATGGACAACTACGGCCACGTCAACAACACCGTCTACCTGGAGTATGTGCAGGAGGCGCGCGTCGGCTGGTTCGCCAGCGTCGGCATCGACATCGACCACGCCGCCCAGGGCCCGGTGGTGCTGCAGACCCTGCACACCTACCTGAAGCCGGTGGTGCACCCGGCCACTGTGGTCATCGAGCTGTACGCCGGTGCCGTCGGGCGCAGCAGCCTGGTAGTCGAACACCGTCTGAGCACCCTGGAAGACCCGCACAGCTGCTATGGCGAAGGCTACTGCAAGCTGGTCTGGATCGACCACGCCAGCAACCAGTCGGTGCCCGTGCCGGACAGCGTGCGCGCCAGCCTCGGCGCCTGACGCCAAGGCGTCATCGAACCGTCACCGGTGTTGGTTAGCCTGGCCGTACCCCACGGCAAACGAGGCTGCCATGCCACCGGCTTTCACCGCCCTGCTGTTCGGCCTGACCGGCACCCTGGTCGACTTCGGCGCGCGCACCCGCCCCATCGCCCTGCAGCACAGCCGCCTGGCCGACTCGCTCGACAGCCATGACCCGCGCCTGCAGCCTGCCCTGCTGGCCGCCGCCGGTGAGCGCGCCGAACCCCTGCCGCAGGTTCTCGAGCTGCTCGCCCAGCTGCAGCAGCAGGCCTTGCCTTGCGCCTGGCTGGAGCAGCTGCCGGAGGCCGTCTGCCAGGAACTGGCACGGGTGCTGCCGGCCTGGGTGAACCCGCCCCGCACCAATGGCGCCCGCCCCTGGCCCGCGCCGGACAGCATCTGGCAGGCCCTCAGCGCCCTGCAGGTCGGGCAGCTGGATGGCTGCGTGCTGATTGCCAGCGACCCGCTGCTGCTCCAGGCCGGCCTCAACGCCGGCCTGTGGTGCATCGGCCTGGCCAGCTGCGGCACCCTCTGCGGCCTGGCCCAGGGCGACTGGCAGGCCCTGGCGGCGAACGAGCGCGAGCACCTGCGCGCCACCGCTACCCTGCAGCTCTACCGGCTTGGCGCCCACTCGGTGATCGATCACCCCGGCGAACTGCCCGCCTGCCTGGCCGACCTCGCCGCGCGCCGGCACAAGGGCGAAAAACCCTGATATCCAAAACTTGTCCTGGATCAGGCAGGCGCAAGCGCCGTGGATTAACCTTTAGCTAGAGGGAGCGAACCCGGGCGCCCTGCTCGGGTCAACTCTGCGGTAGCCAAGAAGGAGACGACCATGTCCGCACGCCTGCAGCAACACTTCCAGCAACTGCGCGAGGAGCTCGCCGACGACACCCCGCTGGACGCGGACGACCGTGCCGCACTGCTCGAACTGATGCAGGAGATCGACCTGAAGCTGGCCCGCGAGCTGGCCAGCGCCCCCGACGCCACTCTGGTCGATGGCGTCAACCTGGCCGTGGAGCGCTTCGAGAGCCAGCACCCGACGCTCACCGGCACCCTGCGCAATATCCTGCAGAGCCTGGCCAACATGGGCATCTGAGCCCCGCCAACGAAAAAGCCCGCTATTTAGCGGGCTTTTTCGTTACTGGCGTACCAGCCGGCGGTTGTCCGGGCTGATCGCCGCAGTACTGCGGTACGGGTTGATGTCCAGCCCGCCGCGGCGCACATAACGTGCATATACCGTCAGCGCCTCTGGCTGCAGCAGGCGCTGCAGGTCGAGGAACACCCGCTCCACGCATTGCTCGTGGAAGTCCTGGTGCTGGCGGAAGCTGACCACGTAGGCCAGCAGGCTGGCGGCATCCAGCCGCGGGCCACGGTATTCGACCACCAGGGTGCCCCAGTCCGGCTGGCCGGTAACCGGGCAATTGGACTTGAGCAGATGGCTGTAGAGGGTTTCCTCGACGACCTTGCCAGCCTCGCAGCGCAGCAGCTCCGGACGCGGATGAGCGTAGTCGCTGACGCTGATCTCCAGCTCGTCGACGCAGCGCCCGGCCAGCACGGCCACACCTTCGGCCGCCACCGCATCCAGGCTGCGCACCCGCACCGCCACCGGCGCGCCGGCACAGGCGGAGAGATCGCGCGTCAGCACCTGCTCCACCTCGGCCTGGCTGGCGTAGGCGCTCTGGTTCAGCGAGTTGAGGTAGAGCTTGAACGACTTGGACTCGATGATGTTCGGCGAGTCGGCCGGGATGGCGAACTCGCCGATGGCGACCACCGGCTTGCCGCTGGGGGTCAGCCAGGACAGCTCGTAGCAGTTCCAGTAGTCCACGCCCTGATAGGGCAAGCTGTCAGCCGTCAGCCCCAGCTCGGCCCACTTGGTAGTGCGGGAGATGGGGAACAGCAGCTCGGGAGCGTACTGGGAAACGTATTCGCTGGATTTGCCCAGCGGCGAGTGTTCGGCGGGATGCTGCATGCTGGCGGCCTGGAAAACGGAAAAACGGCGGGCAGTATACCCCGTAGGGCGGGTGAAACCCGCGAATGCCTGACGCGGGCTTCACCCGCCCTACAGCCAGAACCTCAAACCGACCACCCAGGCGCCCTCCTCGTCCTGCTCACCCGCCGCGCGCAGCCAGTCGCCGCTGCGCCCATAGGTCTTCTCCCAGACATAGCCGGCATAGGGCGAGAACTGCGGGCTGACCCGGTAATGCAGGCGCAGCCCGGCCTCCAGGGTGCTGCCACCGGCGCCGACGCCCAGGTCGCGGTCATCGTCCAGGGCCAGGTCGTACTCCAGTTTGGGCTCCAGCACCCAGCGCTGGGTCAGCAGCAGCTCGTACTCGGCCTCGACGCGCAGCGAGGCGTCGCCGCGTTCGCTGAGGAACAGGTTGGCGTCCAGCTCGATCCATTGCGGCGCCAGGCCCTTGAGGCCAAGCACCGCGTAACTGCGCGCCGGCCCCGGCTGGTCGTCGTGGCGCAGGCCGGCCTGCCAGTCGAAGAACTCGCTGGCCATGCGCCGATACAGCAGCTGGGTCTCGCTGGAATCGGTCGGCCCACCCTCGCCGCGCTCGCCGTTGCTCTTCAGCACCACTTTGTGCAGGTCATTACCGTAGGTCGCCTCCAGCTCCCAGGCCAGGGCCTGGTCGTCGCCGTCGAAGCGCTGCTCCAGATGGTCGACGGCCAGCTTGGCCACCGGCATGGCGTCCATATGCTGCTCCATGGCCAGCGCCGGAGTGGCGAATAGCAGGCCGAGGACGAGATGATTAGTGGTGCGCATGTTCGCTCTCCTTGGCGGCTGGCTGCGGCTCGTAGAACGGCTGGGTGCTGCCATCCGCTGCCTCCACCACGATCTTGCGGAACATGCCGCTGGCCATGTGGTAGATCAGGTGACAGTGGAAGGCCCACTCGCCCATGGCCTCCACCGGCACATCCACCTCCAGGCTCTGCCCGGGGGCGACGTTGACCACGTGCTTGAGCGGGTTGAAACGGCCGTTGCCCTTGTCCAGCTGCATCCACATGCCGTGCAGGTGCATGGGGTGGTTCATCATGGTCTGGTTGACGAAGCGAAAGCGCACCCGCTCGCCGTACTTGAGGCGGATCGGCTCGGCCGCGGAGTACTTCACGCCATCGAATGACCAGAAGTAGCGCTCCATGTTGCCGGTCAGCTTCAGCTCTATGGTGCGATCCGGCGCGCGGTAGCCGGCGGCCGGGCGCATGGCCTTGAGATCGCCGTAGACCAGCACGCGCCCGCCATCGACCGGCTCGGGCGCCACGCCGCTGCCAGCGGCGTAGTCCGGATTGCCCTGCGCGGTCATGGCCGCATGATCCATCCCGGCCATCTGCGAGTGATCCATGCCCGCCATGGAGGAATGATCCATGCCTGCCATCGCGCCATGCTCCATGCCGGCCATGTCGTGGCTCATACCCATATCACTCATGCTCAGCAGGCGCGGTGCGCGCAGCGGCGGCGCCTCGGCGCGCATGCCGTCACGCGGCGCCAGGGTGGCCAGGGCCTGGCCACGCCGATCCATGGATTCGGCGACCAGGGCGTAAGCCTTGTCTTCCTTGGGCTGGACTATCACGTCGTAGGTCTCGGCCACCGCCAGGCGCAGTTGATCGACCACCACCGGCTGCACATCGTTGCCATCGGCCTGCACCACGGTCAGCGGCAGGCCGGGGATGCGCAGATCGAAGTAGCTCATGCCCGCGCCGTTGATGATGCGCAGGCGCACCCGCTCGCCCGGCTTGAACAGCGCCGTCCAGTTCTGCTCGGCGTCGCGGCCGTTGACCAGGAAGCGGAAGCCGCCGACATCGGCGATATCGGTCTTGGCCATGCGCATGCTGCCCCAGGCCCAGCGATCCTTGAGCGTTGTGGACAGGCCATCGCGGGCCACATCGCCGAAGAAGTCGCCGAGGGTTTGCTGCTGATCGTTGTAGTAATCGGCCTGCTTCTTCAGGTTGGCCAGGGTGCGCTCGGGCTTCTCGTCCTGCCAGTCGAACAGCAACACGGTGTACTCGCGGTCGTAGCGATACGGCTCGCGGCCCTTGGGCTCGATGATCAGCGGGCCGTACAGGCCTTCCTGCTCCTGGAAGTCGGCGTGGGCGTGGTACCAGTAGGTGCCGGACTGCTTGACGGTGAAGCGGTAGGTGAAAGTCTCGCCCGGCTTGATGCCGGGGAAGCTGATACCCGGCACGCCGTCCTGGGTGTAGGGCAGGATGATGCCGTGCCAGTGCAGCGCGGTCATGCGGTCGAGCTTGTTGGTGACGGCGATCTCGACCTCCTCGCCCTCCTGGAAGCGCAGCTCCGGCGCCGGGCTCTGGCCGTTGATGGTCAGCGCCTGGCGCTTGCCGTCGCTGAAGCGCACCTCGCCCTCGTCGATCACCAGTTCGTAGCGCCCGGCCTGGGCGCTCAGGCTCACGCCCAGCAGCGCCCAGAGCAGCAATTGCCTCATGGCTGCACATCCAGCTTGCCGACCATGCCGGCCTGGTAATGCCCGGGGATGTTGCAGGCGAACTCCAGGCCGGTGGCCTTGGCGAACGTCCAGGTCAGCTCGGCACTCTTGCCGGCGGGAATCATCACCGTGTTGGGGTCGTCATGGGCCATCTTGCCGTGATCCATGCCGGCCATGCCCTGGCCCATGCTGGAGTGATCCATCGGCTTGATGCCGTCCTCACCGATCATGCCCATCTGCTGCATCATCAGCATGTGCTTCTGGTGCTCGGCGTGCATGGCCGCATCGCCCAGGCTGAACTCGTGCAGCAGGCTGCCCTGGTTGTTCAGCACGAAGCGCACCGTCTCGCCGGCCTTGACCTGCACCGAGCTAGGCTCGTAGTACATGTCGCCCAGAGTGATCTCGATAGTACGGTCGGCCTTGGCGGCCTCCGCCGGCTGGCCGAAGGCGAAGTGGCCGCCCTCGGCCAGGGCCGGCAGGCTGAAGGCGCAAAGCAGCGGCAGGAACAGACGTGCGGACATGGCGAAACTCCATCGGTAGGTTTGTCGCCACTCTAGGGAGCCGCCGCTGGCGCTAAGCTGACGCGAAGATTACATCTTTGTCAGCTTTGCCCATTCGCCCCGCCGCCTGGCGTATAAAGCCGACTGTCGATGCCATGAGTCCCGCGGCTGTGAGCCCCAAATGAAACTGCTGATCGTCGAAGACGAACCCAAGACCGGCCACTACCTGCGCCAGGGTCTGAGCGAAGCCGGCTTCAGCGTCGAGCTGGCCCAGGATGGCCTGAGCGGCGAGCAGCTGGCGCTGAGCGGCGAGCACGACCTGCTGATCCTCGATGTGATGCTGCCCGGCCGTGATGGCTGGCAGATCCTGCGCAGCGTGCGTGCCGCCGGCCTGGGCATGCCGGTGCTGTTTCTCACCGCCCGCGACGCCATCGAGGATCGCGTGCGCGGCCTGGAGGCCGGCGCCGACGATTACCTGGTCAAGCCGTTCGCCTTCACCGAGCTGCTGGCCCGCGTGCGCAGCCTGCTACGGCGTAGCAATGGCGCACCGCAGGACAGCACCCTGCAACTGGCCGATCTCAGCCTCGACCTGCTGCGCCGCCGCGCCGAGCGCGCCGGCCGGCGCATCGAACTGACCGCCAAGGAATTCGCCCTGCTCGAGCTGCTGCTGCGCCGCCAGGGCGAAGTGCTGCCCAAGTCGCTGATCGCCTCGCAGGTGTGGGACATGAATTTCGACAGCGACACCAACGTCATCGAAGTGGCCATCCGCCGCCTGCGCGCCAAGGTCGACGAAGGCTTCGCCCAGCCGCTGATCCACACCGTGCGCGGCATGGGCTACGTGCTGGAGGCGCGATGAGGCACCTGTCGCTGCAGAACCGCATCGCCCTGCTGTTCGCCCTCTGCGCGGCCACGGTAGCGCTGCTGGCCGGCCTGCTGTTCAGCCAGGCCAGCGAGGCGCACTTCGTCGAGCTGGATCGCCAGCAGATGGAAGGCAAGCTGAGCCTGTTCGCCGAACTGCTGCGCGGCGTCGAGAGCCCGGCACAACTGGAGGTGCAGCGCCCGCAACTGCTCCAGGAGCTGCAACGCCACCCGGAACTGGCGCTACGCCTGACCGGCCCGGATGGCCAGCAGTGGTTCGCCAGCCTGCCGCAACTGGCCAGCCTGCCCGCCAGCAGCGAGCCCCTGTACCGCTGGCAACACGGGCATGTCGACTACCGCGTGCTGAGCCAGCCCCTGGCCCATGGCGGCCAGCTCAGCCTGCTGCTCGACATCAGTCACCACCAGCATTTCCTGCAGCGCATGCAGCGCCTGATCTGGCTCTGCGTCGGTCTCTCCGCGCTAGCCACCGCCCTGCTCGGCGCCTGGGTGGCACGCAGCGGCCTGCAGCCGCTGCGGCAGATGACCGGCGTGATCCGGCAGACCTCCGCCAGCTCGCTGACCAGCCGCCTGCCGCAACAGGACATGCCCGCCGAACTGGCCGAGCTGGGCGAAGCCTTCAACGCCATGCTGACGCGTCTGGAAGATGCCTTTGCCCGCCTCTCGGCCTTTTCCGCCGACATTGCCCACGAGCTGCGCACGCCGCTATCCAACCTGCTGACCCAGACCCAGGTGATCCTCAGCCAGCCCAGGCCCCTGGAGGACTACCAGGAGGCCCTGCACTCAAACCTGGAGGAGCTGCAGCACCTGGCGCAGATGGTCGGTGACATGCTCCTGCTGGCCAAGGCCGACAACGGCCTGCTGCAGACCCGCCGCGAGCCGCTGCAACTGAACCACGAGCTGGCCACCCTGGCCGAGTACTTTGCCCCGCTGGCCGAGGAAGCGGCGGTGCATCTCCAGGTCAGCGGCGACGCCCGCCTGGTCGCCGACCGTGCCCTGCTACGGCGCGCCCTGAGCAACCTGCTCGACAACGCCCTGCGCTTCACCCCCGCGGGGGGAGAACTGCGCCTGCATGCAACGGCAACCGAGCACCGGGTCTATATCGAGGTGGCCAACCAGGGCCCGGCCATTACCGAGGAACAGCGCGAGCGCCTGTTCGACCGCTTCTACCGCGCCGACCCGGCACGCCGCGAAGGCGGTGCCGAGCACGCCGGACTGGGACTGGCCATCACCCGCTCCATCGTCCTGGCCCACGAGGGCAGTATTCGCTGCGAGTCGGCGGCGGGCTGGACGCGCTTTATCCTGGAGTTTCCGAGCTAGCCGGCTAAGGCGCCGCGCAAGCGGCCGTCAGCTGCAGCGGCGCACTGGGCAGGCTACCGCTGACATGGCTGGCGGTGCACTGCACCGGCGGCAAGGTACGCAGGAAATCGGGATCAGGCTGGGCCTGGATCACCCCCACCAGCGGCAGATCCACGTTGATGGTCTCGCGGGCTGCCAGGCGCAACGGGCTACCGTTGAGACTGCCAACCACCGCGTAGCTGTTGGGGTTGTGGATGCTGACCAGATGAATGGTGGATGAGGCACCGGCGAACAGATCCTCCAGCCGCGTGCCGCCCCAGTTGCGAGTGCCGCCCAGGCACTCATAGGCATTGGCGGCGATACGCCGGAAGTCTCTGGACACCACCTCGACGCGCGCATCCAGGTCGACCCGGCCGATAGCGCCGTCGACCCCGGCGCGCTGCCCTTCGGCATCGATCACGTCACCGCGAAAGGCAATGGCGCTGCTCTCGTTGATCACGAAACTACGCTCGCCACGGTGCAAGGTGATCTCGCTGGCATCGGCCAACGGCGGATCGGGTTCGGGAGTGATCTCGATACGCGCGTTGAGATTGGGTTCGCAGCCCTGATTGCTGGGCGAAGCACACTCGGCCTGCCGGCGACGCATGCCGGTAACCGCCGAACAGTTGTTGCAGAAGTTATCCAGGCAGATCGCGCCAGCCCCCGCCGCCGAACACCCGGCGCTGCTCTCACAGCGCTGCAACGTCGGGGTATTGCCATTGCCAAAGGCACAGAAGGCCGGGTTGCGTGGCCTGTGGGTGTCCCAGGCGATAGTCACCGTATCGCCGGCACAGGCCAGGCTGGGGGTGGCACTCAGGCTGCCACCCGGCATGGCGGCAATTACCGAGCGATCCAGGGTGCAAGCGGAAATGACGGAGAACGACAGAAGCAATGGAACCAGCCAGCGCGCGGTCATGACGGAGCCTCCCTGCAGACGATGCCTCCTTTAGGCATAGCCCCTGTCGCCACGCCGGCAAACCGGCGTGACCAACGGCGTAGCAGTCAGGCCCGCAGCTGCCCCGCCTGCAGCCCCTGCTCCTGCATCAGGTAGGCGGCAAAGGCGCTGGACAGCCGGTCGATCTCGGCAAAGGACAGATCGGCATGCAGGCCGTTGGGCAGCACCTGGGTGAAGGCTGGCGCAGCGGCGAAACGTTGCGCAGCTTCTCGGGCGCAATCCGCGAGGCTGGCTGACAACCACGCGGTGTCGATCCGGTAACCCTGCAGATGCGCTGGATAGTGCTGTTCCCAACGGCGGGTAGTCATCGCCATTCTCGTTGTCTTGTTATTGGCGGCTGCGAGCGGCAGGTGGCACCGCTCGCGCCGGCTTACAGCAGGACTTCGATATCCCCGGTGGGGAACGCCACGCAGGAATAGATCCAGCCGAAGTCGCGGTCGGACTTGCGCAGGTGCGCTTCCTGCGGATTGAACACCGGGCCGGATAGCAGCTTGACCCGGCACAGGCTGCATTCGCCCGAGCGGCAGGCGTTCTCGGCAAAATAGCCGTTGCGCTCCAGGGCGTTGAGCAAGGGTTCGCCGACGCGGCTGCGGAAGCTGCCACGGCCCTGCACGGTGATCTGCACTTCGTCTTCCAGGCTCACGCCCGCGGGCCAGCCATCCTGTTCGTGCGGCGCCTTGGGCGCACCGTTGGCCTCGACGCGGATGCGCCGGCGCACCACGCCCAGCTCGGTCAGCAGCGCCACGCAGCTGTCGTTGAACGGCGTCGGGCCGCAGATGTAGAACATCTGGTTGCCGATCTCGCCCAGCAGCTCCTGCAGCATGGCGCGGTTCAGGCGGCCGCTGCGACCGCTGTAGCCAGCCGGCGGACGCGAGATCACTTCGCTCAGGGTGAAGTTGGCATGCTGGCTGGCCAGCTCGCGCAGCTCGTCGGCGAAGATCACATCGTCGACATGGCTGTTCAGGTAGACCATGTGCAGGCGCTGCGGCAGCTGGCGATCAAGAATGTTCAGCAGAATGCTGCGCGCCGGCGCCGCGCCCGAGCCGCCGGCGAGGAACACCAGGTCGTCGCCGTGAAACAGCGGGTTGTGGTGGAAGGTGCCCATCGGCCCGGAACTGGTGAGGCGCTGCCCCACGGCCACCCGGTCGAGCAGATAGCTGGAGACGAAGCCGCCCTTGGCCCGCTTCACCGTCAGGTCGTAGTGCATGCGCTGCGAGGGCGAAGAGGACATGGCATAGGGCCGCGCCGTCTGTACGCCGTCGATGTCGACGAACAGGTTGATGTACTGCCCGGCCTGGAACGGCGGCAGCGCCTGGCCGTCGACCGCCACCAGGCGCAGGGTCTTGGTGCTCGGGGTGTCCTCGATGATCTCGGCGACCTGCAGTGCCAGGCGCTTGGGGTGCAGCTGCACCACGGTGCTGCCCACCTCGCCACGTACTTCATAGAAGTCGCTACCGCTCTGTTCCAGCGCCAGCTTGGCGGCGACAGCGTCGGAAAAGCCGGCAATCAGGTTCAACGCATTCTGCTCAGACATGCTCCACCTCTTTGGTCTTCAGTTGCTTGAGCACGGCGCGGGCGGTCGATTCGCCGGCCATGTAGGTCGGCTGGAAACCGCCCATGGATGTCCAGGAACCGGCCATGTACAGGCCCGGCACGGCGTCCAGGCGCTCACGCAGCAGCGCCGAGTCCTGCGCGCTCTGCTGGAAGCCGTAGATGGCGCCGCCCGGCGTGTTGAGGTAGCGCATCATGGTCAGCGGCGTGGCCACCTCGACCTCCTCGATGTGCTGGCGCACCTTGGGGTAGACCTTCTCGATCACCGCGATCAGCTTCTCGGCGAACTCGTACTTGGTCTGCGCATAGCGCTCCGGCGTCACCGACTTCCACACATCGCCGTACTGCAGGCAGACCAGTACCACCTGGCTCTTGCCCGCCGGCGCGGCGCTCGGGTCTTCCAGGTTGTAGCAGGTGAGCATGCCGCCCAGCGGCGGCTCGAAGCTGCCCATGCGCGCGTGGATCTGCTCCTCGTCGAGGGTCTCGTAGATGAAGCTGGAGGCGGTAGTCACCCCCAGTTCCTGCGGCGTGCAATCCAGGCCGAGGTAGATGACGAAGGCCGAGGTACCCATGCGCCGCGACTTGAAGTCCTGCTGGATCTTCAGCGGCGGCCGCTCGAGATCGAGCAGTTCGTTGAAGGTGATCAACGGGCTGGCGTTGGACACCACCGCGTCACAGCTGACCCGCTCGCCACCCTCCAGGCTGACGCCACAGACGCGCCCGTCCTCGGTGTGGATCTGCTCCACGCCGCAGTTGAAACGCACCTCGCCGCCCGCCTCGAGGAAGGACTCCACCAGCGCCGTCGACATGGCCTGGGAGCCGCCCTTGATGTGCCAGGGTTTGAACACCGCATAGGCGTAGAGCATGGTGGCCAGGTCGGCGAACGGCAGCATGCTCGGCGCCACCCCGAGGTAGAGCCAGTAGGTGGCGAGGATGTTCTTCAGCTTGGCGTCGCTGAAGAACTCGTCGAGCACCTCGCGGGCCGGGCGGAAGCCGTACTGCACGTAGTACGGACACAGCGACTTGAGCATGGCCTCGCTGTTGGCGCGCGAGGCCTGCGGCAGGGTCATGAAGCTTTCCAGGGTGACCTTCTCGCAGACCAGCATGAAGCGCTCGATGGCCTCGCTTTCGGCCGGATACATGTCCTGCAGCAGGCGGCGGATGCCCGACCAGCTGGCCGGCAGGGTGACGTCCAGCTCGCCGGGCACCACCAGGCGATACAGCGCGTGCTCCTGGATGAACTCGACCTTGTCCAGCACCCCCAGCTTGTCGAAGAACTTGCGCATCACGAACGGCTTGTCCTCGGTGCCCAGGCCGCTGAGCTGATGCAGCGCGACCTCGAACTCGAAGTTGCCGCGCACGAAGGACGTGGCGCAGCCACCCGGGATGTTGTGGCGCTCGACCAGCAGGGTGCGGCTACCGCCGCGCTGCAGTGCAGTCGCGGCGGTCAGCCCGGCGTTGCCGGCACCGATCACCACGGCGTCGTAATGGGTCATCACTCACCTCAAACTTATCAACGATAAGATCTGGTTAAAAAAATGCCTCAGAAGGTTTCCTGCAGCTCGATCAGGTCGGCGAACTGCGCCGGCGTCCCGCTCATCCGCGCGCCGACCGAGCGCAGGATGTCCTGGCCGCTGAGGATGGCGCTCTGCAGCAGCACGGTGTGTTGCAGGGATTCGTAGACACCGTGATCACGGCTGTAGAGCATCGCGCGCTTGATGCCGTTGATCGCCACCGGCGGGCGCTCGGCGATCTTGCGCGCGGCGGCAAACGCGCCGGCCAGCAGCTCCTCGGGCGTGGCGAAAACCTTGGCCAGCAGGCCCAGGCGGTAGGCTTCGGCGGCATCCAGGCTGTCACCGGTCAGCGCCAGGTAGCGCGCTACGCCGGCCGGAATCAGCCGCGGCAGGCGTTGCAGCACACCGAGGTCGGCCATCATGCCGACATTGGTTTCCTCGATGCGGAACTTGGCCGCCTCGCTGGCGAAGCACAGGTCGCAGGCGGCGATCAGGTCGAAGCCGCCGCCGATGCAGGCGCCCTGCACCGCCGCGATGACCGGGAAGCGCGCCCGCTCCAGGGCATTCAGCGCGCCCTGCATGCGCTCCAGGTTGACCTGCAGCACCTCGCGCTCTTCCGGGCTCTTGGCGTGGAATTCCTTGGCCGTGGAAAACATCTGCATGTCCAGACCGCCGCAGAACACCTTGCCTTGCGCCGAGATGACCATGGCCCGCACCTGGCCCGAACGGCTCAGCTGCTCGACCGCCTCCGGCAGTTCGCTCCAGAAGGCCCGTGTCAGGCTGTTGGCCTTGTCGGGACGGTTGAGTTGCAGGTGGGCGATACCGTTGTCGACGCTGACCGCGAAACACTCATAGGTTGAAGCCATGGAAGCACCTCATGGGTTGAATGTTAGCGATGCTAAGATCTTAATCTTAGCACCGTCAAGATATTTCCGAATGCTAAGATCGCAGCGCCCGACACCTACGCAATCAAGGCCCTCCCCCGCATGAGCAAGACACCCCAGCGCGCCCGCGATACCTACCACGTAGGCAACCTCGCCCCGCAACTGCTCGAGGCCGCGCGGCAAATGCTCGAGGAAGTGGGGCCGACCAAACTGTCGCTGCGCGCCGTGTCGGAACGGGTCGGGGTGAGTTCGACGGCCGCCTATCACCACTACGCCAACCGCGCCGAACTGGTCGGCCAGCTGGCAGCCCAGGGCTTTCGCGAGCTGGGTGTGGCACTGCGCAAGGAAGATCAGGGCAACGCCGGCCTGCAGAAGCTGCGGGATGCCAGCCTGGCCTACTTCAGCTTCGCCCGCGCCAACCCGGCGCTGTACCAGCTGATGTTCGGCCCGGAACTAGGCGGCAACGAGATGCCCCTGGAATACCGCGAAGCCCGCGACGAAGCCTTCGGCGAGCTCAGGCGCATCATCGCCGAGATACTCGGCCAGCCAATGGACAGCGCCGACGTCCGCCGCGCCGCATTGGCGGGCTGGTCCTACACCCACGGCCTGGCCTCGCTGGTGATTCACGGCGTACTGCAGTTCCCCGCCGGCACCAGCGACGCGCGCTTCGTCGACAACACCCTGCAAGGTTTCGCGCACCTGTTCGACGCCGGCGGCAGGGCCGGCGTCTGAGCCGCCAAGGCAGCACAACCCATCACCCTGCACTCTTTCCGCGCCGCCCGCCCACGCTAAGCCAGCAGAAGAGCGTGAGCCCGAATATCCGCGCTTGACATTAAACTTAACTTTAACGTTACGGTTTCTCTGCCCGGTTCGCCAAGCCCTCGCCTGGCGGCCGCACACGCAGGTTCTGTCGGCGAGAACCTCACCCTGACGCGGAGAACGAACAGACATGAAACACCGAAACAAGGCCGTACTGGCAGGCGTCTTCCTGAGTACCGTTGCGCTTTGCTCATGGGCTGCAGCAGCGCCCGCCCCCATGGCGACCACCAGCATCGCCGGCCATGAGGTGCCCGTGACGGCCGGCGGCCTGTACGACCGCTACCACTCCAACCCGCCGCTCAGCGTGATTGCCGCCGAAGCGCCGGACATCGACCTGTCATGGTTCAAGGAACTGAAGAAGACCAGGGTGGATATGGGCTTCGAGTCCTACTCGCCCAACTTCTACTACAGGAACAGCCGGGTCACGGCGGTGTTCACCGCGGATCTGGACAGGCTCAAGGCGCTGATGCCGGCCGAGGTGCTGCAGCAGGTGCAGCCGCTGCAGGTCTGGCCCGGCCGAGGCCTGGTCGCCCTCACCGCCTACTCCTACCACTACTGCGACAACGACAGTTACAACGAGATCGCCCTGTCGATCATCACCAGCAAGCCGGGCAGCTCCAACCTGGGGCCCATCAGCCTGGTGGGCCAGTCGCTGTCTCACGATTTCTGGGGCTACGTGCTCAAGCTCCCGGTCAACACGGAGCTCGCCCGGGTACGCGGCGTGGTCGGCTACAACCTGCCCAAGTGGCTGACCGCCATCAACTACCGGGAAACCGACAAGTCGGTGGTCTACGAGATCATCGACAGCCAGACCGGCAAGGTCGACGTCACCCTGGAGACGGAGAAACTGGACGATCTGTCCGACGAGGTCGAGCTGACCACCAACAGCTTCACCAACATCGCCCACAACGGCGAGCTGAGCTACGGCTACGCGGTTTCCCGCCAGCAGAGCCATGCCTCCAGCACCAGCGCGGAGTCGGTCAATCTCGGCCTGAGCGACGGCAGCCTGTCGACCTACATCAAGTCCCTGCAGCTGGGCCGGCTGATGAAGTACGAATACGTGCCGGAGTTCCAGAGCGCCCTGTACGCCCCGGCGCCCCTGCGCACGATCCTGGCCGCAGACTGAAGCGCGGCATGCAAGAGAGCCAGGGATCTGCGTCCTGGCGCTCTTGCATGATCGTTTACTTGACCTCCACCAGCCGGATCGCCCGCGATCCTTCCAGAGACAGGTGGATGACGCCGGCACGGCTGGGGAAATTCGGCGCATCGTCGTCGGTGTTTTCCATCACCGGGATGTCGATCAGGGTCTGCTCACCCGCCGGGTCGCTGACCAGCTTGGCCTCCAGCTTCTCGATCGCCCGCCAGCTGTCACCGCCGATGGGCACCACATCGAGCAGGCTGTAATGCTCCACTCCCTCCTCGTTGGCCTCCGGGGTGAAGGCTGCCAGGTACTGGCTGTAGTTGTTGCCCATGCCGAAGCCCTCGACGGTGAACACCGCCAGGGTCACCTGGCTTTCCTCGCCGGTATCCAGGGTCTGGGTCATGGTCGCCTCGGGGTAGCCAGTGGCATAGCTGTCCTTGAGCAGCGCCACCAGGTGCCCGACCTGCTCCTGCAGGGCCTTGGGAACAGGCGCCGATTCGGCGGCGTGGGTCAGGGTGCAGGCGAGAAGCAGGCTGGCGGGCAGCAGACGCAGTTTCATGACGGGGAATCCGGCTGTTGGAAGGATGGGACGGCCGCGGATGTTAGCGCCTGGCCAGGAAATTATTCTTGGCGTGGCGCACACAAGCGGCGCCTGGGCTGGTCGGCACGCGGTAACGATATCTGCCAGAGCTGCGGGCTGCTTATAGACGCCCGATCCTCATGTTCACCGGCCAGCTGATCGAGCGCCGCGTGGCAGGCTCGCCCCAGAGCTCGGCGACTTCTGTAGCGAAGCGCTGCAGCAGATCCTCGCGCCCGGCATCCCGGGCACTGCGCACCGCCGACCAGGTCGAGACGTAGCCGAGGAACTCGGCGAAATCCCACTCCAGCTGAATGGCCAGCGGCGGGCTCTCAAGCTCGGCGAAGGGAAAATCGAGGGTCGCGTAACCGCTGTCCACCAGCTTGCGCTCGGCCGGCCAGTAGGGGCCGATTTCGTGCCAGTAGAAGTGTGCGAAACGCGCGCCCAGCTCACCATCCAGGCGCAACACGCCATAGCTGATCAGCGCCAGGATCGCCTGCGGCACGGCCACCCGGCGCACTTCGCTGTAGAACCTGGGCAAGTCGAACCAGTGCGCCGCCTGCGCCGCCGTCACCAGGCTCGTACTATGGCTCGGCAGCGGCAGATCCTCTGCTGGCGCGCAGCGGTAGCTGACGTTCTCCTGCGGCACGCTGTGGGCAATCTGATCCGCACTGGGGTCGAAGCCCGCCACGGAGCTGAAATACCCGGCGAGCTGCTTGGTGAGCTGGCCGTTGCCACAGCCGACGTCGACCGCCAGCCTCCGGTCAGGCGCCACGGCAGCCAGATACGCGGCCAGCTCTGGCGGGTACTCCGGCCGAAACCGTGCGTAGGCCGAGCCCCCCTGCTCGAACCAGTTGCGGTTTGCTGCGGCAGTGTCAGTCATGGGTCGAGCCCTCCACTATCAGGCGCTGCTTGATGCGGCCCAGGCGCTGCGAACAGCCCTGCTGCGCGCGGGCCCTGGCCGTGTCTTCCAACACCCGCCGGAGCGGGTGGCCGATCTCTTCTTCCAGCTGTTCGATGCTTACAACGGTCGCGGCCCAGTGCGCATCCAGTCTGGCCACCAGCTTCTTGCCGACCGGCGTCAGCTGCATGACGGGCTGCCAACCGTGGTTCAGGAGCGAGACTGAGCGAGTGCGCCCCTGCCCTCTGGCTGCGTGGCCCTGCCTGAATAGGCCAGTTTCCCCAGAGCCCATCCCCGACAAAGTCGGCGGCCAATTGTTATCCGCCGATGCCGGAGCAAGGCAGATATACCTACACTGAGTCAGGTTCGTGATGTCTGCATGCTCACTGCGCAAACCATGAGTTCACTGGGCTCTGGCGGCAGCAAACGGGAACAATAGGCCTGGCGCTGCTATACAGTCGAGTTGAAGTACCTTCGTCATGCCCACACTCCAAACGCCAGGGATGTCTTAATGCCGGAGCTGGATCCCGAGTCGAATCTGATCCTGATCATCGACGATAGCCCCGATGCCATTCGCTTGTTGAACAGCATGCTCAAGGATCTGGGCAGGATCCTGTTCGCCACCAATGGCGAAGCAGGCATACAGCTGGCGCAGCGGGAGCAGCCGGCGTTGATCCTGCTGGATGTAGAAATGGCCGGCATGAATGGCTACGAGGTCTGTACGGCGCTCAAGACCGCCCCGACGACCCAGGATTGCGCCATCATCATTGTCACGGCCAATACCGGCATGGAGCATGAAATCGCGGCGCTGGAAGCCGGTGCCGTGGACTTCATCAGCAAGCCGTTCAACCCGCCTGTGGTGCGGGCACGCGTGCAGACCCACCTGCGTCTGCAACAGCACGCGGCGATGATGCGCCAGCTCGTCAATCGCGACGGTTTGACCGGGCTGTACAACCGCCGCTACCTCGATGAAGTGCTGGTGCAGGAGTTCGAGCGGCACCGCCGCCAGCACCTGCCCCTCGCGCTGGCGATCATCGACGTCGATCATTTCAAGGCCTACAACGATCACTACGGCCACCCCCAGGGTGACGCCTGCCTGCAGCGCGTGGCCAGGGCCATCAACACGGTTGCCCGGCGTCCCGGTGAACTGGTGGCGCGCTACGGTGGCGAAGAGTTCGCGGTCATTGTGCCGCACACCGACACGGCGGACGCCGAGAAATACGGCCAATGGCTCTGCGAGCTGATCCGGGAACTGCAGATTCCCCACCAGCACTCGGCCACGGCGCCCCAGGTCACCATCAGCGTCGGTCTGGTGTCGGTGGTACCGTCCGGCCAGGGCTCCGTGCAACAGTTGCTTGCGGCCGCCGACCAGGCGCTGTACCAGGCAAAATCGGACGGTCGCAACCGGGCCATCGTCAACCACTGGCCATGATTGCCAGGCAAGCCGCAAGGGGCTTTGCTCATGCGCTTTAACACGCTGCGCCCTACGACTCCCGCACACTGGCTGGCTACCTTCCTTGTCCTGGCCGGGATTTACTATGCGGCAGCCCGACTCGGGCTGTTGCTGGCCTTCGCCAACAGCAACGCCTCGCCGGTCTGGCCGCCATCGGGCATTGCCTTCGCGGCCCTGCTGCTGTTCGGCTATCGCATCTGGCCCGGCATCACCATCGGTGCCTTTGCCGCCAACCTGGCGGTGTTTGCGGCCAATCATGTCGCCACTGGCGGTACGTCGATCGCCATGTCGGCGAGCATTGCTATCGGCAACACCCTCGAAGCCATGGTCGGCTGTTACATGCTGCATGCCTGGGTGAAAGCCGACCGCTTCCTGCCGACCCCGCTATCGGTTGCCCAGTTTGTGCTGATCACCCTGCTGATGTGCACGGTCAGCGCCGGGATTGGCACCGCCAGCCTGATTCTCAGCGGTATCGCGCCAGAAGCCGCGCACACGGTCATTTTCACCACCTGGTGGCTGGGCGATGCCGCCGGCATCGTCATGCTGACGCCGTTTCTGGTCAGCTGGATCACCCGCCCCGATGCATCCGGGCCCGCACGCTCTATCGCCGAGATGGCCTTGTCGGGGCTGGCCCTGGCGCTGGTGCTGCTGACCCTGTTCGGCCAGCGCCTGCCCAGCGATGCCTGGAATCGGGCCCTGGTGTATCTGCTGTTCCCGGCCATCGCCTGGAGTGCCTATCGCTATGGCCTGCGCGCCGTAACCCTGGTCTTGCTGGTGGTCACCGGTAGCGCCGTCTGGAGCACGACACAAGGTTACGGCCCCTTTGCAACCGGCACCTTGAACGAGTCCCTGCTGACGCTGGAAATCTTTATCGCACTCGCCAGCATCACCGGCCTGGTACTGGCGACCGACCTTGCCGAGCGGGCGCAGGCCCTGCACAAGGCGCTGGGCAAGGTGCCGTTTCGTCAGGTTCGCCCGCAGTGGGGGGTGCTGCTGGTCAGCCTGGGGCTGACCGTGCTGGCCTGGCATTTTATCGCGTCGGGAGCACAGACCCAGGCGGCGGATCGGTTTGAGCATCTAGTACGCGACGTCAAGCAGCGCATCGACGAGCGCCTGAAAACCTATGAGCAGGTGCTGCGCAGCGGACAGGGGCTGTTTCGCGCCTCCACCCAGGTTCAACGGGAGGAATGGCGGGAGTTTGTCCAGGCCCAGGATACCGAGCAGACCTATCCGGGTATTCAGGGCATCGGTTTCGCCAAACACTTCAGCCATGGGCAGAAGGTCGAACTGGAGAGCAAGGTACGGCACGAAGGGTTTCCCGACTTTCAGATCTGGCCTGCCGGCGAGCGTGCGGAATACACCGCCGTCCTGTTCCTCGAGCCCTTCACCAGGCGCAACCTGCGGGCGTTTGGTTTCGACATGCTGACCGAACCTGTACGCCGAGCCGCCCTGAACCTGGCCAGAGATTCCGGCCGGCCGACCCTGTCGGGCAAGGTCAAGCTGGTGCAGGAGACAGAGAGCAACGTCCAGACCGGTGCCCTGCTGTATCTACCGATCTACCGCCATGGCGCGGCGCTCACCACGCCAGCAGAACGCAGCCAGGCGCTGGAAGGCTTTGTCTACAGCCCGCTCCGCATGAACGATTTCATGGCAGGTACGCTCGGGACGAAAACCGCGGAAATCGCCTTGCAGATCTTCGATGGCGACACGACTGGCGAGTCCGCCCTGATGTACTCCAGCGGCTCGTTGTCGCCCGAACAGCAGGCCGAGTACCCCAACCCGCTCATCCGGCAAACCACGATATCGCTGGCTGAGCATCAATGGACGCTCAGGCTCACCACGCTGCCGGCCTTCGAGGCCTCGGTAGACCGCCAGAAGTCGATCGTCGTGCTGGTTGGCGGCTCGCTGATCAGCCTCCTGCTGTTCTTTATCGTGCGCAACCTGACCACCCTGCGGGAGAACGCCAAAGAGCTTGCCAAGCAGTTGACCGTCGCCTTCACCGAATCGGAGATCCGTTTCGGCACGCTGGTCAATGCCGCCAGCGAGTTCGCCATCATCGCCACCGATGTCAGAGGCACCATCAAGATATTCAACACCGGCGCCGAGCAGATGCTGGGCTACCGCGCCGACGAACTGGTCGATCAGCTGACACCAGCCGTGCTGCATGTCGACGCAGAGGTAGAGGCACGGGGCGCGGAGTTGAGCCTGCTTCTCGACACCCCGGTGGCGGGATTCGACGTGATTGTCGCCATGGCCCGCCAGGGGCAGGCCGAAACGCACGAATGGAGTTATGTGCGCAAGGATGGCTCGCGGCTTCCCGTGCAGCTTACGGTGACCGCGGTACGCAACTCGGCCGGCGAGATCATGGGGTTCCTGTGCATCGCCAAAGACATCAGCAACGAGCAAGAGGCGGCGCAGCTGCTACGCAATGCCATGGAGCGTGCCGAAGAGGCCAGCCGGGCCAAAAGCGACTTCGTGGCCAGCATGAGCCACGAGATTCGCACCCCGATGAATGCGGTGCTGGGCCTCACCCAATTGCTGTCGAACACCCACCTGTCCGCCGAGCAGAACAAGTACCTGCAGATGCTGCGAGGGGCAGGCGAATCCCTGCTCGGCATCCTCAACGATGTACTGGATTTCTCCAAGCTGGAGGCAGGCCATCTGGCGATCACGCCAGCTCCGTTCCGCCTGGGCGAGGTGCTCAGTGCGCTGGCCACCGTGATGTCGGTCAATGCCGCCGAGAAAGACCTGGAACTGATCATCGGGGTCGAACCCGACGTCCCGGAGGCCTTTATCGGCGATGCCCAGCGGCTGCAGCAAGTACTGGTCAACCTGGTGGGCAACGCCATCAAGTTCACCGAGCACGGCGAAGTTGCCCTGCTTGTGCAGCAACTGAGCGCCGATGCAGAGACCGCCTGCCTGCGCTTTCGGATACGCGATAGCGGCATCGGCATCACCGCCGAGCAGCAGGCCCGGCTGTTCACCCCCTTTACCCAGGCCGACAGCTCCATCGCCCGCCGCTTTGGCGGCACGGGGCTGGGTTTGACGATTTGCAAGCGCCTGGTATCCATGATGGGCGGCTCCATCGAGGTACAGAGCACGCCAGGCGCCGGCAGCGAGTTCCGCGTTGAGCTGCCGCTTCCGCTCGCCCGGCAGCCAAGCCAGGCTGTCGAAGCATTCAGCCTGGAGAACCGGCGCATTCTGGTGGTCGATGACAACCCAACCAGTCTCGAGTACCTGAGCAAGACCATCGCCAGCTGGCAGGCCCGGGTCGATGGCGTCGCATCGGGCCAGGAAGCACTGCAGCTGGCGCGTGCGCAGGCCCTGCGTGGCGAGTTCTTCGATCTGCTCATCGCCGATTGGCAGATGCCTGAAATGGATGGCTTGCGCACCCTGCAGGCAATCCGTGCACTGGCCCCGACCCAGCCTCCTCCACCCAGCATCATCATGGTCAGCGCCTTTCACCGCAGCGCACTCATGCAAACCACGGCGGCGGCAGAGATCGAGGCGGTGCTGCTCAAGCCCGTCACCAGCGCCAGCCTGCTCAGTACGCTGAAAGAGGTGCTGGCGACGCAAACCGATCAGGCCATCACCGCCCACCCCGGCAGCTCGCACTCGCCAGCCAAGCCCTTGCAAGGCGTGCACCTGCTACTGGTGGAGGACAACCCCCTCAATCAGTTTGTCGCCAAGGGCATGCTCGAACTGGCCGGCGCGAGCGTGGAAATCGCTGACAACGGACAGCAGGCCATCGATAGATTGCGTGCCGATGCACAGCGTTATCAGCTCGTGCTCATGGATGTGCATATGCCGGTCATGGATGGTTTTTCCGCCACCCGGGTCATCCGCAATGAACTGCAACTGCAACTGCCGGTACTGGCCGTTTCTGCCGGGGTGTTGAGTCACGAGCGCGAGCAGTGCGTAGCGGCAGGCATGAATGGCTTCGTCGCCAAGCCCATCGATTGCGCGCAGATGCTGGCCACCATTGGCCAACACTTGGCACCTGTCACCCAGGCAGAAGATGGGCTGTCGCCCTTGGTCATCCCGAGCACACTGGAGCAGGCGGATGAGCACCCGAGCGTCTTCAATGTGGAACCGCTGCTGAGCCTGGGCAAGGACAACCCGGCCTATCTGGAAACCCTGGTCGCGCAGATCAGGCGAACGGTAAGCAGCGGGCTCTCCCCCATCACCGATGCGCACCACGCCTGGCAGGAGGGTCGCCATCGCGATGCCGCCAGGCTATTCCACACGCTGCGCGGCTCTTTGGGCACACTCGGGGCTAAACCTTTTGCCGCCACCGCCCTGCAAATCGAGCAGGCGATCAACGACGACAACCGCGCCCGCGTCGAAGCGTTGTTTCCTCTGATCACACAGGATCTGCAAGCAACGCTGAAGGCCGCAGAACTCTGGTTGGGCCAGTACACCGCCCCAGAAGCCAGCCTGCCGGACTGCGACCTCACCGAGCTCGCTCGGCTTGATACCCTGCTGCAGCAACAGAGCCTGGATGCCTGTCAGCTCTACAGCCGCATGCGCGCCTCACTGCTCGCGGAAATGAGCAGCCCTGAATTCAGCGTGCTGGATCTGGCCATGGATCGTCTGGACTTCCAGGCTGCACGGCTGGCTATCCAGCCGCTGCTGGAGAACCCGGCAGCCTGATCGCCAGGAGAGAGTTAATAACTCTCCCCTGGCCTCTAGAAGGTTTCAAACACGGGCGCTTGGGGCGCCGCGAGCATTCTTCTTCTCCAGGATCAGCGAGGCCTCGTTGTAGGCCTTCTGGAAGGCCTCGCCACCGACCCAGTTCACGGCCGCATCTTCGTCTTCATCGTGGAAGATCCCGCGGTAGACGATCAGCAACCCCATCATGAAGTCGATCGCCGACTCTTGCGACTCCTCCGCAACCACCAGCTCCAACACCGGGTATTGCAGGAATACCAGGCACATCGCCAGCAGGCTGATGCCTTCACCGACCTTCATCGCCTGGAACAGATCGTCGAAGTGCGCCGGGTCGAAACCGTTCTCTTCGATGTCATTGAAGTCGAAGGTGCTCAGGTCGATTTCAACATCATCGAATGGCTCGTTGACCAGCGGATTGGCCAGCACCGGGTGTACGACATTGGCCTTGGGCTGAGGCTTGCCCGAACGATTCTGCTTGGCCTTGGCTTTGGCCCGCTGGGCACGTTTTGCTGTTTATCCGGAGAGGCCATGGCGGCGAGATCCTTGTTTCGTGTCTTGGCTGGCCTCGTTGACTGATTGTGCCTGCAGCCAGATGCGGGAACTCCACCCATAGCGGATGACCGGTTCAGGAAATACTTGTCTGATGGTTCTCCGTCCGCTCCTGGCCGATAGCGGCCGATGACTATGGGCTGCTTCCGGCCAGAAGCAGCCATTCCTGCTCATGGGTGCTTGAACGCTAGGATAGTGCGACGGGCAACATCAATGATCTCGGCCCTCAAGAATGGCTCCCCTATTAGAACCCCACGAAAGAACAAGGGGGATGAAGCCGGCTTGAGGAATTGCCGTGGATTCGTTGAGAGAGGCAGCTCGCCGCGCTCTATTGCACATTCAGCAGCAGAAATTGCTAAAGGCGGCGACTTCTCAAGCCAGACTGGATGATTGTCAGTGCTGACTGCACAAGAGCCTCGCGACTAACTGACTCCGACCGCAATGCGTCATCCCGCAACGCCAACGTCAGCACGCCATTCATCATCGACCAGACTGCGTTCGCTGTGCTGTCCGGATCCATCTCCGGATCGATCCATTCCTCTGCAATCCCATCGCGAATGATCGCCGCCATGTGCGCGATCTGCTCCCGCGCCATCGCGCCAATGCGAGAAATGGCCTCAGGATCTTCTGGGGGGTTGGCCAGGATGCGGAACTGATGTGGCCGCTCCATTGCGAAGCTGACGTACGCATTGAAGATTCGCAGACCCCGCTCTTCAGGCGTCCCCTTACCGTCATACGCCTTATCGACGTAGGCACGGTTTTCCTCCATCGAGCGTTCGGCAATAGCGATGAGCAGAGCAGGCTTCCCACCCACCCGGTTGTAGACCGTTTGCAGGGACACGTCGGCCCGACGTGCAACCTCATCTGCTGATACAGCCGCCATCCCCCCCTCAATCAGCAAGGTCTCGGCAATCTCTACCAGGTTCTGGCGCATGTCAGCTGCGCGGCGTTGGGTGCGGGTCAAATTCACGGTCGTCATGGCGGTTGACGGTATCACACTCAATGGATAGAGTCATATCCAACGTTGTAATAGATTCCAACGTTTGAGTTAAAACAATTTCAATACACGACTCCAGGATCATGACCATGAACCGTCTCGATGTTGAGTTCCTGTCTGAGGGCAGCCGCTGTAAGGCTTGGCTCTATCTGCCGAAAACCAAGAAACCTGCTCCCGTCATCGTCATGGCTCATGGCCTGGGGAGTACGCGCGTGATGCGACTCGGTGCCTATGCCGAGCGATTTAGAGACCTCGGCTATGCCTGCCTGGTCTTCGACTACCGGCATTTTGGTGATAGCGAGGGTGAACCGCGTCAGCTGCTGGATGTGAACAAGCAGTTGCAGGATTGGAAGGCTGCCATCGCCTTCGCGCGGACGCGCACTGATGTGGATACAGACAAAGTCGTCCTCTGGGGCACATCCTTCAGTGGAGGTCATGTCATCGCGACTGCCGCCGATGATCAGAGAGTCGCTGCGGTGATCTCCCAGTGCCCCTTCACCGACGGCATGGCCTCCAGCATGGCTGTCCCGCCCCAGACCTCGATCAAGGTCACCATCCGCGCCCTGACAGACAAACTGGGTTCCTGGTTTGGTGCTGCGCCAGTAACGATTGCCCTGGCGGGCAAGCCTGGCTCAACCGCAATGATGTCGGCGGCAGACTGCGAACAGGGCTATCTCCAGCTGGTTCCTGATGCCGCAGCCAAGCAGTTCCCCAACTACGTCGCTGCCCGCATCGCACTGCAAATCCTTACCTACTTCCCTGGTCGGAAAACACCGCAGCTGAATTGCCCGACGCTTTTCTGCGTCTGTGAAACCGACACGGTAGCTCCGGCAAAAGCCACCCTTCGCCATGCCCGTCGTGCTCCCCGTGGCCAGATCAAGATCTACAAGGAGGGGCATTTCGATATCTATCTCGGCGACTCCTTCGAGAGAACCATCGGCGACCAAATCGACTTTCTCCAACGCACCGTTCCCCTGAACTGAGGATCCAATAATGGCTTTTTACAATCTTGATGGGCGCGTTATTGCGATCACCGGTTCGACAGGTGGGCTGGGCTCAGCCGTTTGCCAGGCACTGCTCGACAAAGGTGCCAAGCTCGCATTATTCGACATGGATGGTGCGGCGGTTGAGGCTCAAGCAACAGCCCTCGGCGCCAACACCCGCGCCTGGCAGGTGAATGTCTGCTCGATGGAAAGCATCGACACTGCAATGGAAGAAGCAGCAGCGCACTTCGGTGGCATCGATGTGGTGATTGCGAATGCCGGCATTACTGCATTCGAGCCGCTGGTTACGGGTGATCCCAAGGTCTTCGAACGGGTGATCGACGTAAACCTTCTCGGGGTATGGCGCACCTTCCGTGCTGCCGTAGGCCATGTACAGAAGCGTAAGGGCTACCTGATGGCGATCTCGTCATTGGCCGCGTTCAGCCATTCGCCGTTGCAGGCTTCCTACACTGCGAGCAAGGCCGGCGTATGGGCCATGTGCAACAGCATACGCCTGGAGCTTCGCCACACGGGTGTCGGTGTTGGTAGCGTGCATCCCACGTTCTTCCATACACCGCTAATGGATCAGACCTTCAAGAGCGCTGCGGGCAGCAAGATCTGGAAAGGAAACAATTCAGGACTCTTCAAAATGGTGGCCCTGGACGATGTGGTGAAGAGCATCGTGAAGGGTATCGAGAACCGCTCCGACATGATGTTCGTGCCCAAGGAAAACTCCTTCGTCGCGCACCTGCCACGCCTGTTCCGCAAGATCCTTGAAGCGGTTGAGTTCAAGGACAGTGAAGTCGTAGCAATGGTCGAGGCCGCCAAGCCCGCTCCAGCCAAATAGAGCATTTCCTTACCAGGTGAGACTGGACAGCTCCTGCATTGCAGGGGCTGTGGATCAGTACGCCCTGAAGGAGCCACTTAGGGTTGATCGGCAACGGCTCAGTCGTACTCAACGCCAGTGCAAACCGCTGCCGATTCGAAAACAAAAACAACAATTCTGAGAAAGAGCATGAACAAAACCACTGTGCAAATAGGCGCCTTGGCGCTGTCGTTTATCGCCATGAATGCTCTGGCAGCTGTGCCTCCCGACGAATCAGCGAAGCTAGGCAGCACCCTGACTCCGCTGGGCGCCGAGATGGCCGGCAATGCCGATGGGTCGATTCCCGCGTGGACTGGCGGCCTGCCAAAAGACGCCGGAACCGTAGATGGCAAAGGCTTCCTCGCCGATCCGTTTGCGAGTGAAAAAGCGTTGTTCACCATCACGGCGCAAAACGTGGATCAGCACAAAGACAAGCTGACTCCGGGGCAATACGCGATGTTTAAGCGCTATCCGGAAACCTACAGAATCCCGGTATTTCCTACCCACCGCTCGGTCACCGTCCCTGTCGGTATTGCGGCTGCCGCTAAGGCGAACGCCATGGCGACAAAATTGGTAAAGGGTGGAAGCGGCCTGGAAAATTTCAAGGAGGCCTACCCCTTCCCAATCCCCCAAAATGGTTTGGAAGCGATCTGGAATCACATCACCCGATACCGGGGAGGCAGCGTACGGCGGCTGGTGACCCAAGCAACGCCGCAGTCGAATGGGGCCTACACCTTGGTCTACTTCCAGGAAGAGTTCAGCTTCCGTGGGAATCTGCGTAATTACGACGCCAGCAAACCCAGCAATGTCCTCTTCTACTTCAAGCAACGAGTCACTGCGCCTTCGCGGCTATCGGGCAACGTGATGTTGGTGCATGAAACCCTCGACCAGGTTAAAGAACCTCGCCTGGCATGGCTCTACAACGCCGGCCAGCGTCGAGTACGCCGCGCGCCGCAGGTGTCTTATGACGGCCCAGGCACAGCCTCCGATGGCCTGCAAACGTCCGACAACTTCGACATGTACAACGGGGCGCCTGATCGCTACGAGTGGAGCCTGCAAGGCAAGAAGGAAATCTACATTCCATACAACAGCTACAAGCTTGACTCGCCCAAGCTGAAATACAGCGACATCCTCAAGGCAGGCCACATCAATCAAGACCTGACTCGCTACGAACTACACCGAGTCTGGCATGTGGTCGCGACACTGAAGCCAGGCGAGCGGCACATCTACTCCAAGCGCGACTTCTACATCGACGAAGACACCTGGCAAGCCGCTGAGATCGATCATTACGACGGACGCGGCAACCTCTGGCGCGTAGCGGAGGCCCACTCCCAGTTCTACTACAACACGCAAGTCCCTTGGTACACCTTGGAAACCATTGCTGACCTGCAAGCTGGCCGGTATCTGGCGATGGGGATGAAGAACGAAGAGAAGCAGGCCTACGACTTCAGTTACACCGCCTCGGAAAGCGATTACACCCCAGCAGCATTGCGCCTGGCGGGCGTGCGCTAAGTCGAACCAAGTTGTGGCGATGAGCCCGAGCAAGTAATGGAGTCAGAGAAGTGAGCAACCCAGCCAAGATGAGTGAATATCCAGCAAGCATCCTGATCGAGGCCGAGGATTTTGATAGCTATGGGGGCTGGGTTCTCGACTCCCAGTTCGAGACCGTCATGGGGTCGCCCTATCTGCTTGCCCACGGCCTGGGGCGCCCTGTTGGCGATGCCTCTACAACGATCAATCTTAAGCGCGACGGTGTGTACCACGTCTGGGTGCGAGCGAAGGACTGGGTGCCATCGCATCATCCTGGGCGCTTCACCGTATCGATTAATGGAGTGGTGCTCGACACGGTGTTTGGTGCGAATGGCCAGGATTGGTCGTGGCAGCCAGCGGGCACGGTTTCGCTGGAGATGGGCGCCACCACCGTGTTGCTCCACGACCTCACCGGCTTTGATGGCCGCTGCGATGCGATCTATCTGTCTACCGATGACGTAGCCCCACCCAATGAGGTGAGTGCCTCCAGCCAAGCCTGGCGTAAAGCGCTTCGTGGCCTGCCAGATCAGCCGCTCGATGCCGGCCATTACGATGTGGTTGTGGTCGGCGGCGGTATCTCTGGATGTGCCGCTGCGTTGACCGCTGCTCGCTTGGGGCAGAGCGTTGCTTTGATCCATGACCGTCCGGTGCTTGGTGGCAATGCCAGCAATGAAATCGGCCTGATGCCGAGGGGCTCACAGGGCGCTCTGCTCAATGAGCTGGCCCAGCGTTCAGCGAACGGTGATCTGGCTGCACTATCACTGCTGGAGGCTGAGCCTACCGCCAAGGTTTTTCTCGGACACCGCATCATCAGTGTCGAAAAGCAGGATTCTAAAATCACTGCGGTTCAGGCGATTCAGGCACGTGGTGGCCACGAGCGCCGTATTACCGGCTCAGTGTTCATCGACGCCAGTGGCACGGCCATTCTTGGCGTGCTTGCAGGTGCCGAAACACTGTTCGGGCGGGAGGCTCGCGCTGACTTCAACGAGCCTTACGCGCCGGAAGTGGGCGATGACATGCACCATGGCAACACGCTGTTCTTCCGCACCCGCATGGCCGAACACCCGGTTTCATTTCCCGACGTGCCCTGGGCAATCGAAGTGTCCAAGGACTACGCCAATCTGAGTGGTCAATTACTGGAGGCCGGCGTCGAAAATGCACCAGGGCCACAGGCAGGGGCCAACCCGAGCACGCCTGAGTTCAGATTCGGCAGCAAAGCCGACATTTTTCCGGCTACCCATTTCTGGGAATACGGTCAATGGCTCGACCCATACACCAACGGTGAGTTGATCCGCGACTACCTGATGCGAGCACTCTACGGGACGTTTTCGAACGTCAAAAACCTCGAACCGGAAAACTATGCCAACCTTGAGTTCGAATGGATGGCCTTCGTCGCAGCGCAGGGCGAGTTCCGGCGCTATCGCGGCGACTATGTGCTGTCGGAAAATGACATCCGCAACCACACCAGCTTCCCCGATGCATTGGTGCCCAACGATGGGGCCTTTTGCATCCACTGTGCGTGGGAGCCAGGCGAAGGTAAGTACGACTTCCGCCTCAAAGATTGGATCTGGGACATGCGCGACAAACAGGCCTATGGGATCCCATACCGCTGCCTGTACTCCGCCAACATCGACAACCTGCTGATGGCTGGTAAGCACATCAGCGTTACCCACGTCGCAGGCTCATCAACCAAAACCATGGGCAACGGCTCGCAGCACGGCATTGCTACCGGTGCAGCTGCGTTCCTGTGCAACCAGCACAAATCATCGCCGCGCGGCCTCTATGAGAACCACCTCGGCGAACTGAAAGCGCTGGTCGACCAGTTGACCGCTTGCGATCACGAGCACCCGCCCAAGTGATGCTACAAAGCCCTCTAGGGTGTTCCAGGAGGTAGGCGTATTTGAATGTCTCCTTCTGGCCGTTAGCCGCCGCTCGCTGCCACCAGCAAACGACCTAGGCCAGCCCCATCTCGCCCTGCTCCACCAACAGCGGCCGCCAGCGGCGCAGCAGGGTGTATAGGGTCGGCACCACGAACAGGGTGAAGAAGGTGCCCACCAGCAGGCCGCCGACTATGACCATGCCGATCTGCTGGCGGCTCTCGGCGCCGGCGCCGCTGGCGATGGCCAGCGGCAGCGAGCCGAGCACCATGGCCCCGGTGGTCATCAGGATCGGCCGCAGGCGCTGCTCCGCGGCATGCCGCACTGCCTCGTGCAGCTCGTGGCCCTGGCGCAGCAGGTGGTTGGCGAAGTCGACGATGAGGATGCCGTGCTTGCTGATCAGGCCGATCAGGGTCACCAGGCCGACCTGCGAGTAGATGTTCAGCGTGCCGCCGAACAGCTTGAGCGCCAGCAGCGCGCCGGCCATCGACAGCGGCACGCTGAGCAGGATGATCAGCGGGTCGAGGAAGCTCTCGAACTGCGCCGCCAGCACCAGGAAGATGAACACCAGGGCCAGGGCGAAGATCAGCGCCACGCCGGCGCTGGAGTCCTTGAAGTCGCGCGAAGTACCGGTGTAGTCGAACTGGGTATCCGGCGGGAAGATCGTCCGCGCCTTCTCTTCCAAGTGCTCCAGTGCCTCGCCCAGGGTGTAGCCGGAGCCGACGTTGGCGCTGATGGTCACCGCACGCAGCTGGTTGAAGTGGTTGAGTTCACGCGGCGCCACCGTCTCGCGCACCTCGATCAGGTTGGAGAGCTGCACCATGTTGTCGTTACGCCCGCGCACGTAAACGCGGTTGAGGTCGTCCGGGTTGCTGCGGTCGACGTTGGCCAGCTGCACCAGCACGTCGTACTGCTCGCCGTTCTGCTTGAAGCGGGTCACCTGGCGGCTGCCGAACAGGCTTTCCATGCTGCGGCCGATAGTCGCCACGTCGGTGCCCACCGCCACTGCCTGCTCGCGGTTGACCGTGACCTTGAGCTGCGGCGTGTTCAGCTTGAGGTCGGTGTCCAGGCTCTCCAGCCCCGGATAGTCGCGCACCGCGGCCAGCAACTGATCGACGTACTGCTGCAGCTCGGCGTACTCCAGCGAGGAGCGGATGACGAAGTTGACCGGCTGGTTGCGCGCACTCTGCCCCAGCGGCGGGCGGTTGATCGGGAAGGCGCGTACGCCGGGGATGTCCTGCAGCTTGGGCAGCAGCTCGTCGCGGATCTCGAACTGGCTGCGCGAACGCTTGCTCCAGTCCTCCAGCTTCATGAACGACAGGCCCTGGGCCACCGTAGGAAAGCCGGCGATGACCATGTAGCGGTTGGTCTCCGGGATGCTCTTGTAAGCTTCTTCCACCTGCTTGGCGTAGCGGCTGGTATAGCCCAGGGTGGCGCCGTCCGGGCCGTTGATCGAGCCGATGATGGTGCCGGTGTCCTCGGTCGGCGCCAGTTCACTGCGCAAGCCGGCGAACAGCCAGGCGCACAGCACGAGGATCGCCGCCAGCCCCAGCAGCACCAGCCACCAGGCGCGCAGCACGCGCTCCAGGCTGTGCCGGTAGCTGTAGCTCAGGTGGTTGAGAAAGCCCTCGATCAGGTTGTACAGGCGATTGTGGCGCTGCGCCGGCACGTGGGCCTTGAGCAGGCGCCCGCACATCATCGGCGACAGGGTCAGGGCGACGAAGCCGGACACCAGCACGGCGCCGGCCAGCGTCCAGGCGAACTCGGTGAACAGCTTGCCCGAGGTGCCCTGCATGAAACCAATGGGCGCGTACACCGCGGCCAGGGTCAGGGTCATGGCCACCACCGCGAAGGCGATCTCGCGGCTGCCCTTGAACGCCGCCTGCAGTGGCGACAGCCCGGCCTCGATATGCCGGTGGATGTTCTCCAGCACCACGATGGCATCATCCACCACCAGGCCGATGGCCAGCACCATGGCCAGCAGGGTCAGGGTGTTGACCGTAAAGCCCATCAGCGCCATCAGGGCGAAGGCGCCGATCAGCGACACCGGGATGGTCACCAGCGGAATCAGGGTGGCGCGCAGCGAACGGAGGAACAGGAAGATGATCAGCACCACCAGCGCCACCGCCTCCCAGATGGTGGCGTACACGTTCCTGATCGACTCGCGGATGAACTGCGAGTTGTCGTTGGCGATCGACAGCTCCATGCCCTCGGGCAACAGCTCGCGGATAGCCGGCAGGGCCTGCTGCAGGCCATCGGAGATTTCCAGCGGGTTGGCCGTGGCCTGCTTGATCAGGCCCAGTGCCACTGCCGAGCGGCCATTGAAGCGCACCAGCGAACGCTCGTCGGCGGCACCGATCTCGGCATGGCCGACATCGGCCAGGCGCAGCAGGTAGCCGCGCGAGTCGTCGAGGATCAGGTTGTCGAATTCTTCCGGGGTCTTCAGGTCGGTTTCCGACAGTACGGAAAACTCGCGCTGCACCGACTCGATGCGCCCGGCGGGAATTTCCACGTTCTGCCGGCGCAGGGCGTCTTCCACGTCCTGCACGGTGAGGTCATGGGCGGCCAGCTTCTCCGGGTCGAGCCAGATGCGCATGGCGTAGCTGCGCGCGCCGCGAATCTGCACTTCCGAGACGCCGGCAATGGTCTGCAGGCGATCCTGCACCACCCGTTCCAGCAGGTCGGTGATCTCCATCGCCGAGTAGCGCTGGCTGTGGAAGGCCAGCCAGATCACCGGCTGCGCATCGGCCTCGACCTTCTGCACCATGGGCTCGTCGATTTCTTCCGGCAGCAGGCTGCGTACCCGGCCGAGGCGATCGCGCACATCGTTGGCCGCCTCGTCGGAGTTGCTGCCGAGGCGGAACTGCGCGGTGATCTGGGTATTTTCCGAGCGACTGATGGAGCTGACGAAGTCCAGCCCCTCGATACCGGAGAGCACGTCCTCGATCGGCTGGGCGACCTGCGACTCCATGATCTCCGGGCTGGCGCCGGGGTAGATGACGTTGACCGTGACGATCGGCACGTCGATGTTCGGGTACTCGCGCACCGCCAGGCGCTGGTAGGCCAGCAGGCCGAGCAGGACGATGATCAGCGACAGCACGGTGGCGAACACCGGCCGGCGGATGCAGATATCGGACAGGGTCACGCGCCCTCCCCCCGCTCGACCACCCGTACTTCACGGCCCGGCACGACCTTCTGCCAGCCGGCACTGATCAGCGTCTCGCTGCCGTCCAGCCCCTCGACCACCTCGGCCTTGCCGCGCTGGCGCTGGCCGATGCGGATCTGCCGGCGCTCGGCCTTGCCGTCCACCACCAGATTGACGAACAGCAACTGGCCCATGGGCATCACCGCTTCCTCGGGAATCAGCAGGGCCTGCGGGCGCTCGGCGAGGATCACCGAGACCTTGACGAACTGGCCGGGCTTGAGGCGATGGTCGGCGTTGCCGATCTGCGCACGGATCGCCTGGCTGCGGCCGACTTCATCCAGGCGCGGGTTGAGGGCGATGATCGCGCCCTTGAAGCGCTCGCCCGGGTAGGCGTCGAGACTCAGCTCGATGGCCTGGCCGACGCCGACCTGGCTGACCGCCTTCTGCGGCACGCGGAAATCCACCTTGAGCGGGTCGAGCACTTCCAGGTTGACCACGTCGGTACCGGCACTGAGGTAATCGCCGACACTGACCTGACGCAGGCCAAGCACTCCGGCATAGGGCGCGCGGATCTGCGTCTTGTCCAGGCGGGCCTGGGCCAGCGCCAGGCTGGCGCGGGCCGCCTGCTGCTGCGACTGTGCCTCGTCCTGGGCCTGGGCATTGCTGGCGCCGCGCTTGAACAGCAGCTGCGCACGCTGGTAGCTCTTTTCCGCCAGATCGAGGTTGGCCTGGGCCTGGGCCAGCTCGGCACGGGCAATCGAATCATCCAGGCTGACCAGCAGCTCGCCGCCGCTGACCGCCTGGCCCTCGCGGAAATGCAGGCTGGCGATGCGCCCCTCGACCTCCGGGCGAATCATCACCGACTCGTCGGAGCGCAGCGAACCGAAAGTTACCAGCTCGTCGCGCACCAGAGCGCGCTCGGGACGGGTAACTTCCACCAGGGGCGCCTGCTCGGCCAGGGCGGCCTGGGCCAGCAGAGCAGTCAACAGCAACGTGGCGGTGCGGGCAATCATGGTCGACCTCTTCTCTGCCAGACTGCCGAGTCTACCGCCTGCGTCGCGCCTTGCCAGCCGCCGAAGGTGTTACGCCATATGCGCCTACTGGCGCATGCCGCGGCCGCTTTTCAGCAGGCGGATGCACACGGTGTAGAGCACCGTGCAGGCCAGCAGCATCATGCCGATGGCGACGCCGATATTGATGTCGGAGACGCCGAGGATGCCGTAGCGGAAGGCGTTGACCATGTGCAGGATCGGGTTGACCAGCGAGACCTTCTGCCAGAACACCGGCAGCAGGCTGATGGAGTAGAACACCCCGCCCAGGTAGGTCAGCGGGGTCAGCACGAAGGTCGGGATGATCGAGATATCGTCGAAGTTGCGCGCGTACACCGCGTTGATGAAACCGCCGAGGGCGAAGGTGGTGGCCGTGAGGATGATCACGACAACCGTCACGCCCAGGTGGTGCACCTGCAGCTGGGTGAAGAACAGCGACAGCAGGGTGACGATCAGCGCCACCGCCAGGCCGCGCAGCATGCCGCCGATGGTGTAGCCGATGAGGATGGTGTGCGGCGATACCGGCGACACCAGCAGTTCCTCGACGTTGCGCTGGAACTTGCTGCTGAAGAAGCTCGACACCACGTTGCTGTACGAGTTGGTGATCACCGACATCATGATCAGCCCCGGTACGATGAACTCCATGTAGCTGTACTGGCCAACACCACCGACTTGGCTGCCGATCAGGCGGCCGAAGATCACGAAGTACAGGGCCATGGTGATGGCCGGCGGCAGCAGGGTCTGCGCCCAGATGCGGGTGAAACGGCGCACCTCGCGAGTGACAATGGTCTGCAGGGCGATCAGGTTGGAACGCAGTTCGGGACTCATTTCGCCACCTTCGCCAGGTTTTTCTCCACCAGGGACACGAACAGTTCCTCCAGGCGATTGCTCTTGTTGCGCAGGCTCAGCACTTCGATCTTCTGCGCCGCCAGCTGGCGGAACAGCTCGGTGATGCCCAGGTTTTTCTCGACCTGCACTTCCAGGGTGTGGTGGTCGACCAGCACTGCCGGGTAGCCGACCAGTTGCGGCGGTACCAGCTGCGACTCCTTGAGGTCGAGCAGGAAGGTCTCCACGTGCAGGGTCTTGAGCAGCGCCTTCATGCTGGTGTTCTCGACGATCTGGCCGTGGTCGATGATGCCGATATGGCGGCACAGCTGTTCGGCCTCTTCCAGGTAGTGAGTGGTGAGGATGATGGTGATGCCCTTCTGGTTGAGCTCGGTGAGGAAGCTCCACATTGAGCGACGCAGCTCGATGTCCACGCCAGCGGTGGGCTCGTCGAGAATCAGCAGGCGCGGCTCGTGCACCAGCGCGCGGGCGATCATCAGGCGGCGCTTCATGCCGCCGGAGAGCATGCGAGCGGCCTCGTTGTGCTTGTCCCACAGGCCAAGCTGGGTCAGGTACTGCTCGGCGCGCTCCTTGGCCACCTTGGCCGGGATGCCGTAGTAGCCGGCCTGGGTCACGACTATGTCGAAGACCTTCTCGAACTGACTGAAGTTGAACTCCTGCGGCACCACGCCGAGGCAGCGCTTGAGGGCGCTGGGCTCACGGTCGAGATCATGGCCGAACACGTTGACCGTGCCGCTGGTCTTGTTCACCAGGGTGGAGAGGATGCCGATGGTGGTGGACTTGCCGGCGCCATTGGGGCCCAGCAGGGCGAAGAAGTCGCCTTCGGCCACGTCCAGATCGATGCCACGCAGGGCCTGGAAACCGTTGCCGTAGGTCTTGCTCAACTGACGGATGGACAGTGCAGAACTCATGTGGGATTCGCTTGCAGGAAAAGTGACGGGTTAATAGGGACTGGCGCGGCAGATTGCAACCATTGCCTTCAGGTTAGCGGAGTCATTACCGCGCGCTGGAAGGCCGGGCGGATGCGCAAGCGTGCATACCAGTCGGCCAGGTACGGCAGTTCCGGGCGCTCGATGGGCATCTCGAACCAGGCATAGACGAAGCAGCCGAGGGGGATGTCGCCCATGCCGAACTGGGCGCCGGACAGCCAGGGCTGCTGCGCCAAGGCCTGGTCGACCAGCCCCAGCAGCTCGCCGCAGCGCAGCCGCGCGGCTTCGATAGCGGCCAGGTCGCGCTGCTCGGGCGGGGTGCGCAGGGTGCCCCAGAACAGCTCGCGGAAGGCCGGCGCCAGGCTGGTGCTGGCCCAGTCCATCCACTTGTCCGCGCCGGCACGCTGCGCCGGGTCGGCGGCGTACAGGTTGCCACCGGCATAGCGGGCGGCCAGGTAACGGACGATGGCGTTGGACTCCCAGAGCACCAGGCCGTCGTCTTCCAGCAACGGCACCAGGCCGTTGGGATTGAGCGCCCGGTACGCCGGCTCGTTGACCAGGCCGAAGGCACCGCCGGCATCGATGGCCTGGTAGGCCACCCCGGCCTCCTCCGCACACCACAACGCCTTGCGCACGTTGGTCGAGTTCTTGCGCCCCCAGATTTTCAGCATCGAAGCTTTCCTTGTTGCCAGTGCCCCGGACATGGGGCTGCAGGCATGCACCCTAGCAGCCTGGGCGCCAGAGAAAAGACGGCAATGTTGATGTTACCTATCGACAGCCTTCATGGCGGCCACCTCGGCCTGCAGGTCGCCGCTGAGAAACGCCGCGCCTTCGCTGAACAGGTGCGGGTAATGCTGCTGCAGATGGCCGAAGAACAGCTCCAGCGGCAGGTCGTCGAACTGGCCATGGTCGTGCAGGTATTCCATGTAGCGCTCGCCCGCATCGTTGTACGGGTGGAACAGACTGTCACTGCGTCCGTCGAACTCCAGCGGCGCCACCTTGAACAGTCGGCACAGGGCCAGGTTGAACGCCGGCGTGGCCTTGACCCAGCGGCCGTCGAGCAGCAGCGCGGTGTAGCCGTGCATGGCGAACACCTCGCTGCGCAGGATTTCCAGCAGGCGCGGGGTGGACAGGTGGTTGCGCACGTCGGCCAGGCCGATCCGCGCGGGAATCCCGCAGTGCCGGGCGCAGGCCGCCAGCAACAGGGCCTTGGGCACGCAGTAGGACTCGCCGACCTGCAGCGCGTGGCTGGCCTTGAGCGTCTGCGGGTCGCGGCTGAAGGTGTAGGGGTTGTAGCGAATCTGGTCGCGCACCGCCAGGTACAGGTTGACTGCCTGCTCGCGCGGGTCGCGGCTGGCCCCGCGCCAACGTTCGGCGAACTCGACCACCAGCGGGTGGTCACTATCCAGGTAACGGCCGGGTTGCAGGCAGGACTGCATAAGCACTCTCCAGAGGATTTGCTCCAGTCTATCCAGGCGTCCTGCCGCAAAAAGCGGCGATCCGGCCAAGCTCACCGCCCTTGTCGCCAACCCGGCACAAAACAGGGGCCAAGCTCGTGCGGGGCTCGCCCGCCATCATGGAGGATTCAGCATGCTCGCCATCTGGCTTGTGCTACTGGTGCTCGGCACCACCTACCTGATCCATCGGCGTACCGCGGCCGTCACCACCCTCGCCCTGCTCGCCGCCTACCTGGTCGCCATGGCCATGTTCGCCAGCGCGCCCGCCTGGCTGCTGCTTCTGCTCGGCGCCGCATGGCTGCTGCCGAGCCTGGCGCTGGCCCTGCCCGAGCTGCGCCGCAAGCTGTTCAGCGCGCCGCTGTTCGCCTGGTTCCAGCGGGTATTGCCCCCCATGTCGGCGACCGAGCGCGAAGCCATCGAGGCCGGCACCGTGTGGTGGGACGGCGAGCTGTTCAGCGGCCGGCCGGACTGGCACAAGCTGCTGGCCTACCCGCAAGCACGGCTCAACGAGGAAGAACAGGCCTTCATCGACGGCCCGGTGGAAGAGCTCTGCGCCATGGTCAGCGACTGGGATATCGGCCAGCGCCTGGATCTGCCGGAAAAGGCCTGGGAACACATCAAGCAGCACGGTTTTTTCGCCCTGATCATTCCCCGGGAATATGGTGGCAAAGGTTTCTCCGCCTACGCCCACTCGCAGGTGGCGATGAAGCTGGCGACCCGCAGCGGTGACCTGGCTTCCACCGTGATGGTGCCCAACTCCCTCGGCCCGGCCGAACTGCTGCTGCACTACGGCACCGAGGAGCAGCGCAACCACTACCTGCCACGCCTGGCCCGCGGCGAGGACATCCCCTGCTTCGCCCTCACCGGCCCGCTGGCCGGCTCCGATGCCGGCGCCATGCCGGACGTGGGGATCATCTGCAAGGGCCAGTGGCAGGGCGAGGAAGTCCTCGGCCTGCGCCTGAACTGGGAGAAGCGCTATATCACCCTTGGCCCGGTAGCCACCCTGCTCGGCCTGGCCTTCAAGGCCCACGACCCGGATCACCTGCTCGGCGACCGGGAAGACCTCGGCATCAGCCTGGCGCTGATTCCCACCGACACTCCCGGGGTGGAAATCGGTCGCCGCCACCTGCCACTGGGCGCCGCCTTCATGAACGGGCCGAACGCCGGCAAGGATGTGTTCATCCCGCTGGACTACCTGATCGGCGGCCCGGAGTACCTCGGTAAGGGCTGGATGATGCTGATGAACTGCCTGTCGGTCGGCCGCTCCATCTCGCTGCCGGCGGTGGGCACCGGCGCGGCCAAGTTCACCAGCCTGGTCAGCGGCCAGTACAGCCGCATCCGCGAGCAGTTCAACGTGCCGCTGGCAGCTTTCGAAGGTATCCAGGAAGCGCTGGCGCAGATCGGTGGCAATGCCTGGCTGATGGACAGCGCGCGCCGGCTCACCGCCAGCGCGGTGGATCTCGGCGAGAAACCCTCGGTGCTGTCCGCGGTGCTCAAGTACCACCTGACCGAGCGCGGCCGCAGCTGCATCGCCCACGCCATGGATATCCACGGTGGCAAGGGCATCATCATGGGCCCCAACAACTACCTGGGCCGCTCCTGGCAGGCCGCGCCGATCTTCATCACGGTGGAAGGCGCCAACATCCTCTCGCGCAACCTGATGATCTTCGGCCAGGGGGCGATCCGCTGCCATCCCTATGTGCTCAAGGAGATGGCCCTGGCCGGGCGTACCGACCACCAGCAGGCCCTGCACGAGTTCGACGAGCTACTGCTGCAGCACCTCGGCTTCGCCGTCGGCAACGCCGCCAGCAGCCTGCTGCTGGGCCTGAGCCTGGGGCGCTTCGGCGACGCGCCGGGAGACAACCTCAGCCGCCCATACTTCCGCGCCCTCGACCGCCTCGCCGCCGCCTTCGCCCTGCTCGCCGACAGCAGCATGCTGTTGCTCGGCGGCGAGCTGAAGCGCCGCGAACGCCTGTCCGCCCGCCTCGGCGACGTACTCAGCCACCTGTACCTGGCTTCGGCCGCGCTCAAGCGCTACCACGACCAGGGCTGCCCGGCGCAGCAGCAGGCGTTGCTGCGCTGGGCGCTGGAAGACAGTCTGCAGCGCGGCGAACAGGCGCTGGAGGCGCTGCTCGACAACTTCCCCAGCCGCGCCTTCGCCTGCCTGCTGCGCATGCTGACCTTCCCCCTCGGTCGCCGCCACCGCGGCCCGGGCGACCGGCTGGATGCCGAGGTCGCCGCCATCCTCGGCCGGCCGCGCGGCGATGCAGCTCTGGAAGCCATCCTCGATGGCTGCTATCGCCCGCATGGCGACCAGGATCCGGTCGGCGCCCTGCAGCATGCCGCGGAGCAACTGGACACCGTACAGCCGCTGCACCGGAAACTGCGCCAGGCCCTGCATGAAGATCGCCTGCAGCCCCTGGCCGGCGAAGACCTGATCGATGCCGCCGAGCGCAGTGCCCTGCTCGCTGCCGACGAAGCCAGCAGCCTGCGCCAGGCCGAAGCGGCACGGCGACGGGTGATCGATGTCGACGATTTCAGCCAGGAGGAACTCAAGCTCGGCCGCGGCAAGGTGCGCTGAGCCGGCGGGCGGGACAGCGGGCGCGCGCAGCCCTATAATCGCGCGCTCGTTTTTGCTTTCAGGATCACCGCCATGGCCAACGCCTATCTCGACCATCACCTCGCCCTGCTCACCCACCTGCGCGGCATCTTGGTGGCGCTCGGCGAAGCCGACCAGGTTGCCGACGACACCCATGCCCTGTTCCTCGAGCGCTTCGACGAACTGCTGGTCGACCTGCCGAACGACCCGGAAGGCAGCCAGTATCTGGGCCAGGATCTGCTCAGCCAGATCTTCCACCGCTACCCGCAGATCGCCCACCTGGTGCCGCGCGACCTACTGTGGTTCTTCGGCGGCGACTGCCTGCACTTCATGCCCGACGAGGAAATCGCCCTGTTCCAGGCCCTCGACGAGCGCCGCTACGAAGCCGAGGCCAACGGCGAGCCGTTTGACTGGAACAGCGAGAAGCAACTGCTGGCCCTGCCGCCGGAAAGCAGCAAGCACTGATCCCGGCGCAAGAAAAAAGCCCGCACGGCATGACCGGCGGGCCTTTTTTCATGGCGCTGTTTACGCGCAAACAAAAACGCCGCTCGATTGAGCGGCGTTTCTGTTTATTTGGAGCGGGAAACGAGACTCGAACTCGCGACCCCGACCTTGGCAAGGTCGTGCTCTACCAACTGAGCTATTCCCGCATGTAACTTGGTACCAAAAATGGCGTCCCCTAGGGGACTCGAACCCCTGTTACCGCCGTGAAAGGGCGGTGTCCTAGGCCACTAGACGAAGGGGACGTGGCCCGGAGCTTAACAGCTTTCCGGCTTCCCATGCCTGGTGTTGCCACCTGACACTGGAAGTATCTTGCACTTTAACGAAAACGCCGCTCGACCGAGCGGCGCCTCGTGAATTTGGAGCGGGAAACGAGACTCGAACTCGCGACCCCGACCTTGGCAAGGTCGTGCTCTACCAACTGAGCTATTCCCGCATGTCACTTGGTACCAAAAATGGCGTCCCCTAGGGGACTCGAACCCCTGTTACCGCCGTGAAAGGGCGGTGTCCTAGGCCACTAGACGAAGGGGACGTGGCCCGGAGCTTAACAGCTTTCCGGCTTCCCATGCCTGGTGTTGCCACCTGACACTGGAAGTATCTTGCACTTTAACGAAAACGCCGCTCGACCGAGCGGCGCCTCGTGAATTTGGAGCGGGAAACGAGACTCGAACTCGCGACCCCGACCTTGGCAAGGTCGTGCTCTACCAACTGAGCTATTCCCGCATGTAACTTGGTACCAAAAATGGCGTCCCCTAGGGGACTCGAACCCCTGTTACCGCCGTGAAAGGGCGGTGTCCTAGGCCACTAGACGAAGGGGACGTGGCCCGGAGCTTAACAGCTTTCCGGCTTCCCATGCCTGGTGTTGCCACCTGACACTGGAAGTATCTTGCACTTTAACGAAAACGCCGCTCGACCGAGCGGCGCCTCGTGAATTTGGAGCGGGAAACGAGACTCGAACTCGCGACCCCGACCTTGGCAAGGTCGTGCTCTACCAACTGAGCTATTCCCGCAAACTGGCGTCCCCTAGGGGACTCGAACCCCTGTTACCGCCGTGAAAGGGCGGTGTCCTAGGCCACTAGACGAAGGGGACGTGGCCCGGAGCTTACAACAGCTTTCCGGCTTTCAGCGCTTGGCGTTTCCGCTAACACGCTGGAAGTGGCGCGCATTTTATGGAGCCTTTCCAGGAGCGTCAACCCTCATTCAAAACTTTTTTTAAATCAAAGACTTCGGCCTGGAAATTGATATAGCTCTATGAGCAGTGGCACTAAGGCACTACACTCGGGGAAAAAGCAGCACTCGGGAGGTTCCACGGTGTCCCCACTCGTTATCACTGCCTTGATAGTCGCCGGCATCGCGATACTCATCGCCATCGGCTACATCAACCATATGGTCGAGAACAGCAAGCTGGAGAAAGCCCGGCTCAAGGCTGATCTCAACGACCGGGTACGGCGCAGTCGTGACGTCTCCGAGAGCATGCCCGGGCAACTGATGAGCCCGGCCCTGAAGCTGCTGCTCAGCCGTCTGGAACTGCAACTGAGCGAGCGCCTGCAGCCTCTCGACAAGAACAGTGCGCCGCTGCGCAGCCGCATCACCGAACTGCGCGAGATGATCGCCAAGGGCGAGTCGATTCCGGTACGCAACCCGCCGCAGCAGATTCTTACCGAAGCCAAGGCCAAGGAAATCCGCTTCCTGCTGGAGAACCTCCACGGCCAGATCACCCGCAGTACCCAGGACGGCCTGCTGCAGGCCAACGAAGCCAAGCGCTGGATCGGCGAAATCCGCCACATGCTGGTGCAGCTGCATTTCGAGTTCTTCAGCAGCCTCGGCCAGCAGTCCATGCAGCAGAACCAGCCCGGCCAGGCCCGCCTGGCCTACGAACGCGGCGTGCAATACCTGCGCAAACAGGGCGACGCCGAGCGCTACAAGGCACAGCTGCAGCAGCTCGAACAGCTGCTGGCTCGCGCCAATGCCGTGGTGCTGGAAAAGACCCAGCCCGCCGCCGACGAGCACAATGAACTGACCGACGGCCTGCAATCCCTGGAGCAGGACGATTGGAAGAAGAAGAACATCTACGACTGACGGCGCAGCGCGCCCCAAAAAAAGCCCGGCATTGCCGGGCTTTTTCATTTCAGCAGTCGGTCAGGCGCAGGAATATCTCGGCCAGGCGCTCAATGCCGCGCTGATCCTCCACCCCGAAACGGGCCAGGCGCGGGCTGTCCAGGTCGAGCACGCCGAGCAGGCGGCCGTCCTTGACCAGCGGCACCACCAACTCGCTGTTGGAGGCGCTGTCGCAGGCGATATGCCCGGGGAAGGCATGTACATCCTCGATCCGCTGGGTTTCCCGGCTGCGCGCCGCTGCCCCGCATACACCGCGGGCGAAGGGGATGCGCACGCAGGCCACCTTGCCCTGGAACGGCCCCAGCACCAGTTCCTCGCCACGGGCGAAATAGAAGCCGGCCCAGTTCAGCCCCTCCAGCTCGCCATAGAGGAAGGCGGCAAATTGCGCGCAGTTGGCGATCAGGTCGCGCTCGTCGGCCAGCAGCGACTCGAGCTGGGCAGCCAGCAGCGCATAACCGTCCAGGTCCTGCCCGGCCTGTTGCAGATCGATCATTGCCCGGCCTCCAGCAGTTGCTGGCCAACCCAGCTGCGGGCGAACTGATAGGCGCAGCGGCCGTTGCGGTTACCGCGTCCGAGGGCCCAGCGGATGGCGAGGATCTCCAGCTCGTGGCTCCACTGCCAGACCAGGCCGGCCTGCCCGGCCAGCGCGCCGATCCAGTGCTGCACCACGGCCAGGAAGTGATCCTGGGTAAAGGGATAGAACGACAGCCACAGACCAAAGCGATCGGACAGGGCGATCTTGTCCTCCACCGCCTCGCTGGGGTGCAGTTCGCCCTCGACGCGCTGCCAGTTGTCGTTGTCGCTCTCCTTCTCCGGCACCAGGTGGCGGCGGTTGGAGGTGGCGTACAGCAATACGTTGTCCGGCGCCCGCTCCAGGGAACCGTCCAGCACGCTCTTGAGCACCCGGTAATCGCCCTCGCCCGCCTCGAACGAGAGGTCGTCGCAGAACAGCACAAAGCGCTGCGGCACGCCGGCCAGCAGCTCGACCAGGCGCGGCAGGTCGGCCAGGTGGTCGCGCTCGATCTCGATCAGGCGCAGACCGGCCGCCGCATGCTCGGCCAGCAGCGCCCGCACCAGCGATGACTTGCCAGTGCCGCGCGCGCCCCACAGCAAGGCATGGTTGGCCGGCAGGCCCTGGACGAACTGGCGAGTGTTGCGCGCCAGCTGGTCACGCTGGGTGTCCACCCCGACCAGGTCGCCCAGATCCAGATCCAGGCTGACCCGCAGCGGCTGCAGGTAGCCGCTACGCCCCTCGCGCTGCCAGCGCGCGGCAATCACCGCCTGCCAGTCCAGCGCCACCCGCTCGGCCGGCAACAGCGGCTCGAGGCGGGTCAGCACCTGCTCGGCACGCTGCAGAAAACTGTTCAAATGGGAATCCACGACTCACTCCTCACAACCGCCCCTGCCGGCGGCCAGACGCTATGGGCTATGCTTGGCAGGCGTCTGGATCAAGGAACAATCGCCCGCCCATGGATATCTCGCTCACCCACCGCCTGTCATACAAACAGGCCAGCCTGACGGTGCTGGTGGCGTTCATCCTGGGGACACTGCTGAGCCTGATCCAGGTCGGCCTGGATTATGCCAGCGAAGACGCCTCGATCGACCGGGAAATCCACTCACTACTGGAAATCAGCCACAACCCGGCGGCCCGCATCGCCTACAACATCGACGCCGAGCTGGCCCAGGAGCTGGTGCTCGGCCTGCTGCGCTCACCGGCGGTGATGCGTGCGGAAATCATCGACAACAGTGGCATGACCCTGGCGTCGGTGGATCGCCCCGCCGTCGAGAGCCGTTACCGCGTGTTTAGCGACTTCCTGTTCGGCGAAAGCCGCCAGTTCGAGGATAACCTGTTCGTCAGCCACGCCCCCAACGAGGCCCTCGGCCTGCTGCGCCTGGACGTCGACACCTTCGCCTTCGGCAGCGACTTCCTGCGCCGCGCCCTGCTCACCCTGCTCACCGGCTTCGCCCGCACCCTGCTGCTGTCGCTGATCCTCCTGGTGCTGTTCTACGCCATGCTGACCAAACCGCTGGTGGGCATCATCCGTGCCCTCAGCGAGCGCGACCCGCGCCGCGACTTCGCCCCCATCCCCTGCCCGCCCAGCCACGAACTGGACGAGATCGGCACCCTGGTGGCGGTGACCAACCAGCAGCTCAACAGCATCCACGAGGAGATCAGCCAGCGCCGCGAGGCCGAGGATCGCCTCACCCAGTACCTCGGCGAGCTGGAAAACATCGTCTCGGCACGCACCTCGGAACTGAAGGCGACCAACGCCCGCCTGACCCTGTCCAACAGCGAACTGGAGCAGGCACGCAGCACTGCCCTGGAAATGGCCCAGGCCCGCGCCGCCTTCCTGGCCAACATGAGCCACGAGATCCGCACCCCGCTCAACGGCCTGCTGGGCATGCTCGCCCTGTCCATGGACGGCCCGCTGAGCAGCGAGCAGCGCCAGCAGCTGTCGATCGCCCACGACTCCGGCAAGGTACTGGTCGACCTGCTCAACGACATTCTCGACCTGTCCAAGTTCGAGGCCGGGCAGCTGGAGCTGGAACAGATCCCCCTCGACCTCGGCGCCCTGGTCGAAGACACAGCCAGCCTGCTGTCGCAGAACGCCGGGCCGAATGTCGAGCTGACCTGCCTGATCGACCCGGCCCTCCCCGCTCAGGTACTGGGCGATCCCACGCGCATTCGCCAGATCGTCAGCAACCTGCTGTCCAACGCCCTCAAGTTCACCCGCTTCGGCCGGGTCGATGTACGCGTCACGCCGTTTGCCCGGGGCGTGCGCATCTTGGTCAGCGATACCGGCATCGGCATCCCCGAAGAAGCCCAGTCCCGTATCTTCCAGCCCTTCACCCAGGCTGGCGCCGGCATTGCCCGCCAGTACGGCGGCACCGGTCTGGGCCTGACCCTGACCCGGCGCCTGTGCGAACTCATGCAGGGCCAGCTCAGCCTGAGCTCCCAGGAAGGCTTCGGCAGCCAGTTCTGCGCCGAACTGCCACTACCCAGCCACACCGCCGCCAGTACCTGGCCGGTGCTGCGTGGCCGGGTGCGCGCCCTGTGCGCCGGCGACAGCGGCCTCGCCGAGCTGCTCGGCAAATGGCTGCCGGGCTGGGGGCTGAACTATCAGCGTCAGGACGGCAGCAACCTGCTCGACGAGCAGCAGATCGACCTGCTGATCTGCGACCAGCCCGAGCAGCTGGCCAGCCTGCGTCAGCGCCTGAGCACGCCGATCCTGCTGGTCTCGGCCTATGGCGGCTTTCTTTCCGGTGCGCAGATCGGCGCCCTGGCGCCCTTCGAGCAACTGGCCAGGCCGCTGGCCCGGGCCGCCCTGCACCAGGCCCTGCAGCGCCTGCTGGAACCCCATCAGGTCAATACCAGCCACCCGGACAAGCAGCCGCCCAGCCAGCAGCGCCAGGCGAAGATCTTGTTGGTGGAGGACAACCCGGTGAACCAGCTGGTGGCCAAGGGCATGCTCGGCAAGCTGGGCTGCGAGGTGGTGGTCACCGCCCACGGCGGCGAGGCCCTCAACTACCTGGAGCGCAACCCGGTGGATCTGGTGCTGATGGACTGCAACATGCCGGTGATGGATGGCTACGAGGCCACCCGGCGCATTCGCCAGAGCGGGCGCTGGCCGAACCTGCCGGTCATCGCCCTGACCGCCAACGCCCTGCCCGACGAGCGCGAGCGTTGCCAGGCCGCGGGGATGAACGACTACCTGGCCAAACCCTTCCGTCGCGAAGACCTGGCCGCCCTGCTGGACAGCTGGCTGCCGCTTACGGCAACGCCATAAGCCGCGCCAGCAATAGCCCCAGGCTACCGCGCAGGCCGTCCAGCTCCTCGGCCGTCACGCCGCTATCGCAGAGCAGACGGCTTTTCAGCGGCAACACCTGCTCGCGCAACTGCCGCCCGGCCTCGCTGAGGCCCAGATGCACCTCGCGCTCATCCAATGGCGAACGCCGCCGCTGCACCAGGCCCAACTGCTCCAGGCGCTTGAGCAACGGCGTGAGAGTGCCGGAATCGAGCAGCAGACGCTCGCCCAGGGCCTTCACCGTCGGCTGCGGCGGCGCCGCAGCCTGCCACTCCCACAACACCAGCATGACCAGGTACTGCGGGTAGGTCAGGCCCAGCGCATCGAGCATCGGCTTGTAGGCCCGGGTCACCGCCCGCGAGGCGGCGTAGAGCTTGAAGCACAGCTGGTTGTCCAGCAGCAGCTGCGCCTCGACTTCATCGGGACTCATTTCAGCAGGGCTTCGATCTCGGCGGTCAGCTCTTCCGGCTTGGTGGTCGGGGCAAAGCGTTTGACTTCGCTGCCGTCGGCGCTGATCAGGAACTTGGTGAAGTTCCACTTGATGCCCTGGCTGCCGAGCAGGCCCGGGGCACGCTTCTTCAGCTGCACGTAGAGCGGATGGGCGTCGCTGCCGTTGACGTCGATCTTCTTGAACAGCGGGAAGCTGACGCCGAAGTTCAGCTCACAGAACTCGCTGATCGCGCCCTCATCGCCCGGCTCCTGCTTGCCGAACTGGTTGCAGGGGAAGCCCAGCACCACCAGGCCCTTGTCCTTGTATTGCTGCCAGACGCTCTCCAGGCCCTTGTACTGCGGGGTGAAGCCGCACTTGCTAGCGGTATTGACCACCAGCACGGCCTTGCCGCCGAAATCGGCCAGGGTCTTCTGCTCACCCTTGATGGTGGTCACCGGGATATCGAAAAGCTTGTCGCTCATGGCCTGGGGCTCCGCTATGAATGGATGAAAGCGCAGAAAATATAGCGAGCAATTAGATTGCACACAATTCAATTGTTGAAAAAAGAGGCCCGCATGTCAGCGAGCCCCTGCCTAGCCCTAGCGCGGCACCAGTTTCAGCGACAACGAATTGATGCAGTAGCGCAATCCGGTCGGCCGCGGCCCGTCGGGGAATACGTGCCCCAGATGGGCATCGCACTTGGCGCACTTGACCTCGATGCGGTGCATGCCGTGACTGAAGTCCTCCTTCTCGGCGATCACCTCGCCGTTCACCGGCTGGAAATAGCTCGGCCAGCCGCTGCCGGAATCGTACTTGGCATCGGAGTCGAACAGCGCCTCGCCACAGCAGGCACAGTGGTAGATGCCGGGCACCTTGCTGTCGTGGTATTCGCCGGTGAAGGCGCGCTCGGTTCCACCCAGACGGCAGACATGGAACTGGGCATCGGAAAGCTCGTCGCGCCAGGCTTCCAGGGGTTTTTCGATCTTTTCCATGGGGTACACCTCAGAGGCAGAAAAAAGCCCGACCTGTACCTTTTCCGGTCATCGGGCCGCACGTATCATGCGTCACTCTCTAGACGTCGATCTGGCCGCAACATTACAGCCAGCCAAGGCGCGCCATCCGTTTTTTCGCTGCAGCGCAGCCATTTTCAGTTCGGGACAACAGCATCATGCAGGTCAGCAAATCGAACAAGCTTGCCAACGTCTGCTACGACATTCGCGGGCCGGTGCTCAAGCACGCCAAGCGTCTGGAAGAGGAAGGCCAGCGCATCCTCAAGCTGAATATCGGCAACCCGGCGCCGTTCGGTTTCGAAGCCCCGGAGGAAATTCTCCAGGACGTGATCCGCAACCTGCCCACCGCGCAAGGCTACAGCGATTCCAAGGGCCTGTTCAGCGCGCGCAAGGCGGTGATGCAGTACTACCAGCAGAAGCAGGTGGAAGGTGTCGGCATCGAGGACATCTACCTCGGCAACGGTGTTTCCGAGTTGATCGTAATGGCCATGCAGGCGCTGCTCAACAACGGCGACGAAGTGCTGATCCCGGCCCCCGACTACCCGCTGTGGACTGCCGCCGTGGCCCTTGGCGGCGGCAAGCCGGTGCACTACCTGTGCGATGAGCAGGCCGGCTGGTTCCCCGACATCGCCGACATGCGCGCCAAGATCACCCCGAACACCAAGGCTCTGGTGCTGATCAACCCGAACAACCCCACCGGCGCCGTATATTCGCGCGAAGTGCTGCTGGAAATCGTCGAACTGGCCCGCCAGCACAACCTGGTGCTGTTCTCCGACGAAATCTACGACAAGATCCTGTATGACGACGCCGTGCACATCTGTACCGCCTCGCTGGCGCCGGACGTGCTCTGCCTGACTTTCAACGGCCTGTCCAAGTCCTACCGGGTAGCCGGTTTCCGCTCCGGCTGGGTGGCCATCTCCGGCCCCAAGCACAAGGCGGTGAGCTACATCGAAGGCCTGGATATCCTGGCCAACATGCGCCTGTGCGCCAACGTGCCGAGCCAGCACGCGATCCAGACCGCGCTGGGCGGCTACCAGAGCATCAACGATCTGGTATTGCCCAACGGCCGCCTGCTGGAGCAGCGCAACCGTGCCTGGGAACTGCTCAACGACATCCCCGGGGTCAGCTGCGTCAAGCCGATGGGCGCGCTGTATGCCTTCCCGAAGATCGATCCGAAGGTTTGCCCGATCCATAACGACGAGAAGTTCGTCCTCGACCTGCTGCTTTCCGAGAAGCTGCTGATCGTCCAGGGCACCGCCTTCAACTGGCCGTGGCCGGATCACTTCCGCGTGGTCACCCTGCCCCGCGTCGATGATCTGGAACAGGCCATCGGCCGCATCGGCAACTTCCTCAAGTCCTACCGCCAGTAACGGCAGCCCGGGGCGGCCAGGCTGCCCCGCCAGCACGAGCCCAGCCATGGATCTGCAGATCGACGAGTTCTACAAGGATGCCGCCGCCGGCATGCTCCTGCTCTACCAGGCCTTCCCGCGCAAGATCGCCCTGTACGTGGAAGACCTGATCGGCCGCGAGGAACCGGACGAGTTCGGCCTGCCCAGCAAGCGCCACCAGAGCTGCCTGGGTGCCCTGCTATGGCTGGCCGAGGAAGGCTACCTGCGCTTCGAGTCGACCATTGCCTACGAGGCGCTGGATCAGGCCGTGCTCAGCGAAAAGGGCTTCCTGCGCCTGTCGCGTGCCGTTCCCCACGCCCTGCCGAATGGCGAGAGCCTGCCGCCCGGCGTGCTGCGCGTGCAGGGCACCCTCGCCTGGCAGCTGCGCCAGGCCCTGGCCCAGCACGGTAGCGAGAAGGTGGCGCGCCTGACCCGGCTGCTCTTCGACAGCGCGCTGAGCCCGACAAGCGACATAGTTTGAAATAGTCCCCAGGTTGAAGCGGTGGGGGCTGCGCCCCTATATAACCGGCATAATCAGACCGTTTCCGCCCGAGGAGAAACTTTCCACCATGATGCGCATTCTGTTGTTCCTGGCCACCAACCTGGGCGTGCTGCTGATCGCCAGCATCACGCTCAAGCTACTGGGGGTGGATCGCTACACCGGCCAGAACTACGGCAGCCTGTTGATCTTCTGCGCCGTGTTCGGCTTCGCCGGCTCGCTGGTTTCGCTGTTCCTGTCCAAGTGGATGGCGAAGATGAGCACCGGCACCCAGATCATCACCCAGCCGCGCACCCGTCACGAACAGTGGCTGCTGCAGACCGTCGAGGAGCTATCGCGCAATGCCGGCATCAAGATGCCGGAAGTCGGCATCTTCCCCGCCTACGAGTCCAACGCCTTCGCCACCGGCTGGAACCGCAACGACGCCCTGGTGGCCGTCAGCCAGGGCCTGCTGGAGCGTTTCTCGCCGGATGAAGTGAAGGCCGTACTGGCCCACGAGATCGGCCACGTGGCCAATGGCGACATGGTCACCCTGGCCCTGATCCAGGGCGTGGTGAACACCTTCGTGATGTTCTTCGCGCGCATCTTCGGCAACTTCGTCGACAAGGTGATCCTGAAGAACGAGGACGGCCCTGGTATCGGCTACATAGTCGCAACCATCTTCGCCGAACTGGTGCTGGGCATCCTGGCCAGCATCATCGTCATGTGGTTCTCGCGCAAACGCGAGTTCAAGGCCGACGAAGCTGGCGCCCGCCTGGCCGGCACCGGCGCGATGATCGGCGCCCTCGAACGCCTGCGCGCCGAACAGGGCGTACCAGTGCAGATGCCTGACAGCCTGACCGCCTTCGGCATCAACGGCGGCCTGAAGAACGGCCTGGCCGGCCTGCTGATGACCCACCCGCCGCTGGAAGAGCGCATCGCCGCCCTGCGCCAGCTGCGCTGAGACAGGCACGCGACAGACAAGGGCAGCCTCGGCTGCCCTTTGTTTTGCCCGACAGGCGGCCACCCAGCACCTAGACTGCTAGCACGACCCCGTCGGGAGAACCCCCATGCGCGCTTGGCAGGCCGCACTACTGACCCTGCTCGCCCTGAGCACCACCCGCACCGCCATGGCCGGCTCGCTGGGCATGATCCGCCTCGACACCAGTCAGGAGCCGCCCTACCAACTGATGCTCGACGGCCAGCTCAGCGGCCTCTCGGTACAGGTGCTGGACTGCATCTTCAACCACCTGCAGCAGCCCCACGACATCCAGCTGACCTCCTGGAAGCGCGCCAAGCACAACGTCAGCACCCAGCTTTCCGAAGGTTTCTTCAGTTCCACGCCGGACGCCGAGGCCGAAGCCTTCGCCCAGCTCTCCGCGCCACTGCTGATCGAGAAGTGGTACTGGTACGCCACCGACCCGCACGTGCTCAACCGCCCGCCCTGGGATCCACAGCTGCGCATCGGCGCGGTGCTCGGCAGCAACACCCTGGCCTGGCTGGAAAGCCGCGGCATCCACGTGCAACAGACAGTGCCGCGCCTGGAACAGCTGATCCTGCTCCTGCAGCGCGGGCGCCTCGACATGATCCTGGCCGACCAGGAAGTGATGAACACCGCCCTCGCCACCCTGCGCGACGCGCCCAGCCTGGAGCAGCGCTTCGTGCGCTACAGCCCGCTCGGCGTCTACTTCTCGCGCCCCTACCTGGAGAGCCATGCCGGTTTTCTCGGTGCCTTCAACCAGCAGGTGCAGAACTGCGCCCCGGACGGCTCGCCCCTGAGCCAGCTGGAACGCCACCACCTCGCGCAGCTGGTGCGCCTGCACCTGCAGCGCTGGGGCCAGAGCCCGCAGCTGCTCGACAACCTGCGCCGCAGCGGCGGCTCGGCGCTCGCACCGGCCGCCATCGAGCAGCTCGACCGGCAGTGGCGCGACGAACTCGGCAGCGCGCAGCAGCCGCTGATCGAGCGCATCCGCCGGCAGCCGGCATCGGCCCTGCTGGCCGGCATCCATCGCCAGTACGCACCGCTGTTCAACGAGCTGTTTCTCACCGATCGCCAGGGCCTGATCAGCGCCATGAGCGAACCCACCAGCGACTACTGGCAAGGCGACGAAGCCAAGTTCAGCAAGACCCGCCAGCTACAGCCCAACCAGCTGCTGATCGAGGCCATTGCCTACGACGGCTCGACCCAGAGCTTCCAGGTACACGTCAGCGCGCCGCTTTACGAGCCCGGACAGAAGGAGCTGCTCGGCATCCTCACCCTGGGCATCAATATCGAGACTGCCTTCGGCGAGAGCCACCCCTAAACCATCTATAAAATCGATCAAAGCACGCGGAATTTCCCGTTTGAAGCCGATGCGTTCTGGATAGATCATCTGGGGCAACCCGGAGGACTTCATCGTGCTACCCAGTCTCTATATCTCCCACGGCTCCCCCATGCTGGCCCTGCAACCCGGTGCCAGCGGCCCGGCCCTGTCGCGTCTGGCCGCAGCCCTGCCCCGACCGCGCGCCATCCTGATGGTTTCCGCCCACTGGGAAAGCCCCGAACTGCTGCTTGGCAGCGCCAGCCACCCGGCCACCTGGCACGACTTCGGCGGCTTTCCCGCCGCGCTCTACGCCGTGCAATACCCCGCTCCCGGCTCGCCGGAGCTGGCGGCGCAGGCCCAGCAGCTGCTCGCTGCCGCCGACCTGCCGGCCCGCCTCGATGACCAACGCCCGCTGGATCACGGCGCCTGGGTGCCGCTATCGCTGATGTACCCCGCAGCCGACATCCCCGTGGTGCAGCTGTCACTGCCCAGCCATCTCGGCCCGGCCCTGCAGACCCGCGTCGGCCAGGCCCTGCGCAGCCTGCGCGAGCAGGGCGTGCTGTTGATCGGCTCGGGCAGCATCACCCACAACCTCGGCGAGCTGGATTGGCGCGCCGGCCCGGAAGTCATCACCCCCTGGGCCAAGGAATTCCGCGACTGGATGGTGGAGAAGCTGCAGGCCGACGACGAAGCCGCCCTGCACGACTACCGCCAGCAGGCGCCGCACGCCCGGCGCAACCACCCCTCGGACGAACACCTGCTGCCGTTGTACTTCGCCCGCGGTGCCGGCGGCACCTTCCACATCGAGCACAGTGGCTTCACCTATGGCGCCCTGGGCATGGACATCTACAGTTTCGCCTGAGCCCTGCTAATCAGGAGCCCATAAAAAAGCCCCGCCGAAGCGGGGCTTTTTCACTAGCGCGGGATCAATCCTCGCGGTAACGGCGCAGCTTCAGGGCCTTGCCGGCAACGCGGGTGTCCTTGAGCTTGCCGAGCAGGCGGTCGAGGCCGTCTTCCGGCAGTTCCACCAGGCTGAAGGTCTCGCGGATCTGGATGCGGCCGATCGCGTCACGCTGCAGGCCACCCTCGTTGAGGATCGCTCCCAGCAGGTTCTTCGCGGCGATGCCGTCGCGGGTACCCAGGGCGGTGCGGCAGCGCACCTTGCCTTCGCTCGGCGCGGTCATCGGCCGGCGCTGGAACTCGCCACGCTCGCCGCTGCGCTCCGGACGATCACCGTCACGCTCGCGACGCTCACGCGGGGCACCGACGCTCGGCACCAGCGGCTGCTCACGCTCGACGCTGGACAGATCCAGAGCCTGGCCGTTGGTGGCCTTCTTCAGCAGGGCCGCGGCCAGGGCACGCGGGCTGCAGCCGATATCGGCGATCAGGCGGTCGAGCAGTTCGCCATGGCTGGCTTCGGCATCGGCCACCAGCGGGGTGAGGCCAGTGGTGAGCTTCTTGATGCGCGCATCCAGAACCTGTTGCGGGCTGGGCAGCTTGACCTCGCCGACCTTCTGCCCGGTAACGCGCTCAATCACCTGCAGCATGCGGCGCTCGCGCGGGGTTACCAGCAGCAGGGCACGGCCGTCGCGGCCGGCACGGCCGGTACGGCCGATACGGTGCACGTAGGACTCTGGGTCATACGGCATGTCGACGTTGAGCACGTGGGTGATGCGCGGTACGTCGATACCACGGGCAGCCACGTCGGTGGCGACAACGATGTCCAGACGACCATCCTTGAGCGACTCGATTACCCGCTCACGCTGGTTCTGGGCGATGTCGCCGTTCAGCGCGGCAGCCTTGTAACCTTTGGCTTCCAGGGCAGCGGCCAGATCCAGGGTGGCCTGCTTGGTACGCACGAAGGCGATCAGCGCGTCGAACTCTTCCACTTCCAGCAGACGGGTAACGGCGTTGATCTTCTGATCGGCGTGGATCATCAGATGGGCCTGCTCGATGCGCGAGACGGTCTGAGTCTTGGCCGCGATCTTGACGTGCTTGGGCTCGCGCAGGTGCTTCTCGGCGATCTCGCGGATCGAGTGCGGCAGGGTGGCGGAGAACAGCACGCTCTGGCGGCTTTCCGGCATGGCCTGGAAGATCACTTCCAGGTCATCCATGAAGCCCAGCTTGAGCATCTCGTCCGCTTCGTCCAGCACCAGGTGGCGGATGGTCGACAGCAGCTGCTCGTTGCGGCTCAAGTGGTCGACCAGGCGGCCCGGAGTGGCCACGACTACCTGGGCGCCCATGCGCAGGGCCTTGAGCTGCGGGCCCATGGGCGCGCCGCCGTAGACCGCGACCACATTCAGGCCGGGCATCTGCTTGGAGTAGGTTTCGAACGCGGTGGCCACCTGCAGGGCCAGCTCGCGGGTCGGCGCGAGGATCAGCGCCTGCGGTTCACGCTTGGCCGGGTCGATCTTGGACAGGATCGGCAGGGCGAAGGCAGCGGTCTTGCCGGTACCGGTCTGGGCCTGGCCGATCATGTCGTGGCCGGCAAGGATCATCGGGATCGCCTGGGCCTGAATGGGGGACGGCTCTTCGTAACCGACTGCGGTCAGTGCAGCGAGAATGGAAGGATGAAGGCCGAGATCGGCGAAAGTGCCGGTTACTTCCTGGGTCATGGGTCTGCCTCGAAAGTGCATCCGCAAAGACCCGAGTGGCAAAGGCTGCACGTGCCATGAAGGACCTTGTCGGTCACCCTGGCAGCCTTGCGATGGGGATTTGCGAAGACATGATGGATTAAGCGTCAAGGATAGTCCGCCGGGGCGGACGAGCAGCGAAGCGGCGCTTCGGAGATGCTTACCTGAACGTGGCCATTTTTGGCCGGGCGCGAATCATACAGGAAAAAGCTGACCACGGGGCGCGTTTTTGCAGCAACAGGCTGAACGGCGCTTCAACTGGCCGGGCGCAGCACATCCAGCAGCGACTGCAGGGAGTAGCCCAGCTGGCCCTTGAGCGCCTCGGCGCGGGCCGTCAGCGCGTCCAGCTCGAGCGGCTGTTCCAGCCCGGCCGGCACCAGCAGGATGACGTTGCCCTCCTTCACCGGGATCTCCCAGTAGTGCCGGTGGTACAGGCCGCGCAGCAGTGCGGCACCGAGCGGGCGGCCGTCGTCGGTGCCCCACTGGTTGATGATCAGCCAGCCGCCGGGATTGAGGCGCTTCTGGCAATTCTCCAGGAAGCGCCAGGCCAGATGGCCGGCCGCCGGCCCGGTGTCGGTGTACAGGTCGACGAAGATCAGGTCGGCCGATTCGGCGCTGGCCAGCAGCTCCAGGGCATCGCCGATGCGGATATACAGGCGCGGGTCGTCGGCCAGCCCCAGGTATTGCATGGCCAGGCGCGGCACTTCCGGACGCAGCTCGATGGCCTCGACATCCTCCAGCGGCAGAAAACGCAGGCAGGCCTGGGTCAGGTTGCCGGCGCCCAGGCCGAGGAACAGCGCCGACTCCGGCGCCGCATGGCACAGCGCGCCGATCAGCATGGCGCGGGTGTAGTCGTACTCCAGCCAGCTCGGGTCGCGGGTATAGGTGCAGCTCTGCTCGATCGCCTCGCCGAATTCGAGGAAGCGGTAATCGCCCACCTCCAGCACGCGGATCAGACCGAACTCGTCGCGCACTTCCTCCAGCACGCGTTCCTCGTGCAGATCGCTCATCGCCCGCCCTCCTGGCGAAACTGCCCCGGGGTCATCCCGCTCCAGCGGCGGAAGGCCTTGGCGAAGGCGCTCTCGTCGGAGAAGCCAAGGCGCTCGGCCACTTCGGCCAGGCGCGGTTCCTCGCGCAGCAGTTGCTCGGCCATGCGGTACAGCACCTGCTCGCGCAGCAGGCGGTAGGAGCTACCCTCCTCGGCCAGCTTGCGGTTGAGGTGGCGGCCACTGAGGTCGAGCTGCTCGGCGATGCGCTCCTTGCCCCAGCGCGGCTGCGCGCGCAGCAGCTGTTGCACACGCACGCTCAGGCTCTGTGCACCGAGGCGTTCGAGCAGGCTGTCGGCCAGGTCGCGCAGATGGGCGCACATCGGTGCATTGGCCTGGATCAGCGGCAGTTGCAGATCGCTGACGGTGAACACCAGGGCATTCTGCCCGGCGCTGAAACGCAGCGGGCAGCCCAGCTGTTCGGCATACAACGCCTCGGCACCGCGTGGCGCATGCTGGAAGCACAGCAGCAGCGGGTTGACCTTGTTGCCGGTGATCCAGCGCGCCATGTGCAGCAGGCTGGCCAGCACCGCCTCGGTGCGTTCTTCCTGGCGCACCTGATAGTGCTCCTGGTAGCGCAGGCTGACCTGCTGACCCTCGGCGTGCAGGCTGAATTCACCACCCTCGCCGATGATCGGGTAGTACTCGAGCAGGGCCTCCAGGGCCTCGCCGACCGTCTCGCAGCTCATCAGCAGCGCGCCGACCATGTCCAGGTGACCGACCTGCAGGGCACAGCCCAGGCGCAGACCAATCAGCGGGTCGTTCGCCGCCACACAGAAGGCCTCCCACAGCCTGTCCTGGCGGGCCAGCGGGATGCGCGCCTCGCCCCCCAGCTCGCGCAGCTCGGCCGGCAACGGCAGGGCCAGGCGCTCAGCCGCCTGAAGGATGGCCTGGGCATAGTGAACGGTGACGGAAGGCGTACTACTCATGGTCCTGAATTAACCGGCAAAGGTCCTGTTTGAGCCGTTACGGCGGGGAGCTGACTGCCTATGCTGGGCCCAGATAACGAGGCTGTGCGCGACAGGCCCGCGTTGTACCACGCCCGCGCAGCGCAGCCCATAGAGAGAGAGCCTTGCATGCACGCCATTATCGGTGCCGGCCCCATGGGGCTGGCCGCTGCCCGCCAGTTGCAGCGCCATGGTATCCCCTTCGTCGGCTTCGAGCTGCATCGGGATGTCGGTGGCCTGTGGGACATCGACAACCCGCACAGCACCATGTACCACTCGGCGCACCTGATCTCCTCCAAGGGCACCACCGAGTTCAGCGAGTTTTCCATGGCACAGGACGTGCCTCCCTATCCCTCGCACCGCCAGGTTGGCCAGTACTTTCGCGACTACGCCAGCCATTTCGGCCTGCGCCAGCACTACCAGTTCGGCACCCGGGTGATCCGCCTGGAGCGCCTCGATCGCGGCTGGCGCCTGGTCAGCGAGTGCGCCGGGCGCCAGCGCGAGTGGCAGTTCGACGGCGTACTGATCGCCAATGGCACCCTGCACACGCCCAACCAGCCGGCCCTGCCGGGTGACTTCGCCGGCGAGCTGCTGCACTCCAGCGCCTACAAATCTGCCGAGCTGTTCGCCGGCAAGCGCGTGCTGATAGTCGGCTGCGGCAACTCGGCCTGCGACATCGCGGTGGACGCCGTGCACCGCGCCGCTTCGGTCGACCTGTCGGTGCGTCGCGGCTACCACTTCCTGCCCAAGTTCATCCTCGGTCGCCCGGCCGACACCTTCGGCGGCGCCATCCGCCTGCCGCGCCGGCTCAAGCAGCTGATCGACGGCCTGCTGGTGCGCGCCCTGGTCGGCAAGCCCTCGCAATACGGCCTGCCCGACCCGGACTACCGCCTGTACGAAGCCCACCCGGTGCTCAACTCGCTGGTGCTGCACCACCTCGGCCACGGCGATATCCAGCCGCGTGGCGATATCCGTGCGGTCAGCGGCACTACCGTGACCTTCGCCAATGGCGAGCAGGCCGACTACGACCTGATCCTGCAGGCCACCGGCTACCAGCTCGACTATCCGTTCATCGACCGTAGCGAACTGAACTGGCCCCAGGGCAGCGACGCCCCGCAGCTCTACCTCAACGTGTTCCACCCGGAGCACGCCGACCTGTTCATGCTCGGCATGGTCGAGGCCTCGGGCCTGGGCTGGCAGGGCCGCGCCGAGCAGGCCGAACTGGTGGCCCTGGCGATCCGCCAGCAGCAGGCCGACAGCGCCGCCGCCCGACGCTTTCGCCAGCAGGTGCGGGCCGGCTGCGCGCAGCGCCTGGACGGCGGCTACGCCTACCTGGCGCTGCCGCGCATGGCCTATTACGTACACAAGGACAGCTACCGCCGCGCCGTGCTCAAACACTGCGCCGAACTGCGCCAGGGGCTCGCCCCCGCCACCCCGATCCTGCCGCCGGAGCACCTCGATGCCAGCCGTCAATCTTGAGTTCTCGCCGACGGCGATGATCGCCCTCAATGCCATCATCGCCCTGATGATGTTCGGCGTGTCGCTGGAGCTGCGCGCCGACGACTTCAGCCGCATCCTGCGCGCGCCCAAGGCGCCGCTGATCGGCCTGCTGGTGCAGTTCGTCCTGCTGCCGGCCAGCACCTGCCTGCTGACCATGCTGCTGCCGATCGAGCCGAGCCTGGCCCTGGGCATGCTGCTGGTCTCCACCTGCCCGAGCGGCACCTTCTCCAACATCATGACCTGGCTGGGGCGCGGCAACGTCGCCGTGTCGGCCAGCGTCACCGCCGTGTCGAGCCTCAGCGCCGGGATCTTCACCCCGCTCAACTTCGCCCTGTACGCCGGGCTCAACCCGCAGACCCGACCGCTGCTGACCGCCATCAGCGTCGACCCGCTGGAGCTGCTGGCCATGGTGCTGCTGGTTCTGCTGCTGCCGATGCTGGCCGGCATGCTGCTCGGCAAGCGCCGCCCGCAGCTGGCACGGCGCCTGGAAAAACCGCTGCGGCACTTCTCCCTGCTGGTGCTGCTGGCCTTCGTCGGCGGCGCCCTGAGCAAGAACTTCAGCCAGTTCGTCGAGCACTTCCACCTGTTTTTCTGGCTGGTGGTCGGCCTCAACGCCATGGCCCTGCTGCTCGGCTACCTGTGCGCGCGACTCTGGCGCCTACCGGATGCCGACGTGCGCGCGGTGACCCTGGAAACCGGCATCCACAACTCGGCACTGGGCATGGCGCTGATCTTCACCTTCTTCCCGCAGGCCGGCGGCATGCTGCTGATTGCCGCCTTCTGGGGCTGCTGGCAGCTGTTCGCCGGTCTGGTGCTGGCCCTGCTGTGGGCGCGCCGGCCGCCGGCCGAAGCAGCTGGCGGCCTGGCGCAGGGGAACCACTGATGCGCGTCGTCATGATCACCGGCGCCGCCAGCGGCCTGGGCTGGGAGCTGGCCAAGGCCTGCCATGCCCGCGGCGATAGCCTGCTGCTCACCGATATCGACGCCGCCGGCCTGGCCGCGCGCGTGGCCGAACTGAACAGCGAGCGGGTCGAGGCGCTGTCCGGTGACATCACCGACCCGGCGCTGCACCAGCAACTGGTCGACGCCTGCCGCACGGTATTCGGCCGCCTCGATCTGCTGATCAACAATGCCGGCATCACCCATCGCTCGCCGACCGTGCGTACCGACCCGGCCGTGCTGCGCAAGGTCATGGCGGTGGACTACCACGCGCCGCTGGAGCTGACCCTCAGCGCACTGCCGCTGCTGCGCGAAAGTCGCGGCCAGGTCGCCGCCATCGGCTCCATGGCCGGCTGGATGCCGGTGCTCGGGCGCGCCGGCTACTGCGCGGCGAAAAGCGCCCTGAGCCAGGCCTTCGAAGTGCTGCGCGCAGAAATCGCCCGCGACGGTATCCATCTGCTGATGGTCTACCCGAGCTTTCTCGACACGCCGATCGACCGCAACGCCCTCGGCGCCGACGGCAAGCCGGCCGGCCACGCGCGCTCGACCATCGGCAAGGTGCGCTCCGCTGCCGACATGGCCACCCAGCTGCTGAATGCCCTGGCGCGGCGCCAGCAGCGCCTGTTCCCTGATCGCGGTAGCTGGCTGGCCAGCCTGCTCTGGCGCATCGCCCCGGCCGTCTACTACCGGCAGATGAGCCGCCGCTTCGCCGGGGAGCTGGGTTGATGGCCTACGCCCCTTTCGCCCTGGGTGGCTTTATCCTGCTGGCCTACACCCTGGAAGCCATCACCGGCTTCGGCAGCATTGTTATCGCCCTGTCGCTTGGCGCCCTGTTGCTGCCGATCGACCAGCTGCTGCCGGTGCTGGTGCCGCTGAACATCTGCATGACCGGCTTCCTGGTCAGCCGCCACTGGCGCCTGATCGACCGCCGCCTGCTGCTGGGCATGATCCTGCCGGGCATGGCCCTCGGCACTCTGCTCGGTTACCTGCTGCTGCCGTACCTGGACGCCGTCTCGCTCAAGCGCGGCTTCGGCGTGCTCATCCTGTGGTTCGCTGGCCGCGAGCTGTGGCGCCTGCAGCGCAAGGCACCGCCACGCGAGCACACGCCGAACTGGGTGATGCGCCTGGCCACCACCGCCGCCGGCATCTGCCACGGCCTGTTCGCCTCCGGCGGGCCGCTGCTGGTGTTCGCCCTGGCCACCACCACGCTGGACAAGGCACGCCTGCGCGCCACCCTGGTCAGCGTCTGGTTCACCTTGAACAGCCTGCTGACCCTGGCCTTCCTGCTCGACGGTCGCCTGGCCCCGGCCCTGCCCCAGGTGCTGACCTACGCCCCGCTGCTGCTGGTTGGCGTGTGGCTGGGCGAGCGCCTGCACCACCTGGTCGACGAACGTCATTTCCGCATCGCCATCTACGCCCTGCTGCTGGTCACCGGCACGTTGCTGTTGGTAGGCCCTTGAAAAACGTTGGCGAGGCAGCCAGCGCAAGGCAAAGGCAGGCGAAAAGGCGGCGTTTACGAGCTGTAAATGAGCACTTTGAGCCTGCATTTAACGCCGCAATGGCAACGCAGGTAGTTTTTCAACGGCCTACAGCCCCCTGGAGCCTGGCATGAGCTACGACATCATCATCAAGAACGGCCTGTACTTCGATGGCAGCGGTGCGCCCGGCGCAGTGCGCCATATCGGCATCAGGGCCGGGCGCATCGACGCGGTCAGCCTCAGCCCGCTGGACGAGAGCGGCTGCAGCGAGGTGCTGGATGCCGCTGGCAAATGGGTCACCCCGGGCTTCCTGGAAATCCACTCGCACTATGATGCCGAGGTGATCGCCGCGCCGGCACTGAAGGAATCGGTGCGCCACGGCGTGACTAGCGTGACCATCGGCTCGTGCTCGATCAGCATGGTGCTGGCCGACGCCGAGGACTGCTCCGACCTGTTCACCCGCGTCGAGGCGGTGCCGCGCCAGTACGTGCTGCCGATCCTGCAGGAGAAGAAGAGCTGGCGCGACGCCGCCGGCTACCGCGCCTTCTATGACCAACTGGCGCTGGGGCCCAATGTCAGCTCCTTTCTCGGCCATTCCGAGCTGCGCGTGGCGGTGATGGGCCTGGAGCGCGCCACCCGCGACGTAGCACCGAGCGAGGCCGAACTGCAACGCATGGAACAGCTGCTGGAAGAGGCGCTGGACGCCGGCTGCATCGGCCTGTCGGTAATGACCACGCGCCTGGACAAGATGGACGGCGACCGCGCCTGGTCGAGCCCGCTGCCCTCGACCTTCGCCAGCTGGAAGGAATTCTCCCGCCTGTTCGCCATCCTCCGTCGGCGTGGCGCAGTGATGCAGGGCGCGCCGAACGCGGTGACCAAGGTCAATGTGTTCGCCTTCCTCTGGCAGGCCCACGGCTGGTTCAGGAAGCCACTGAAATGCACCATGCTGACCGCCCTGGATCTCAAGTCGCAGCCGCTGCTGCACCGCTTCACCCGCTTCTCCGGCTGGCTGGCGAACAAGGTACTGCGCGGCAACTTCCGCTGGCAGACCCTGCCGGCCCCCTTCACCCTGCGCCTCGAAGGCCTCAACGTGAACGCCTTCGAGGAGTTCGGCGCCGGTGAGATCCTGCGCAACATCAAGGATCCGGACGAGCTGTACGCCAAGGTGCTGGAGCCGGAGTTCCGCGCCCTGTTCAAGAAGCAGGTCAAGGCCATTCTCACCAAGGGCCTGTGGCACCGCGACTTCTCCGACTGCTGGGTGACCGAGTGCCCGGACGCCTCGCTGGTCGGCAAGAACTTCAAGCAACTCGGCCAGGCCCGCGGCCTGGACGCGGTGGACGCCTACTTCGAGCTGGCCTGCCAGTACCGCGAGGCGCTGAAGTGGAGCACCTGCTACGGCAACCAGCGCCTGCCGGTGATGCACAAGCTGCTGTCCAGCCCCTGGACGCATCCCGGCTTCGCCGATTCCGGCGCGCACCTGCGCTCCATCGCCCAGTACAACTTCCCGCTGCGCTTCCTCAAGTACGTGCGCGACGCGCAACTGGCCGGCACCCCGTTCATGGAACTGGGCCAGGCGGTGCGCCGCTGCAGCGGCGAGCTGGCCGACTTCATCGGCGTGGATGCCGGCTATATCCGCGTCGGCGACCGCGCCGACCTGGTGATCGTCAATCCCGAGGGGCTGACCGACGAGCTGGACGCCATGCACGAAGCGCCGATGGAGATCATCGGCCTGGAACGGGTGGTCAAGCGCAACGACGCGGCGGTGGACGCCACCCTGATCAACGGCCGCCTGGCCTACCAACGCGGCCAGGAATACCCGGATGAACTGGGCAAGCAGCAGGGCTTCGGCCGCTTCCTCGCCAGCCAGGACGTACAGCCGCGCGCCATGGCCTGATCCGTAGATACAGGTGCCAGCAAGAGCACCGAGCACCGAGCACCGGAGCAATCCGGGAACAGAGTTGCCGGCCATCCCAGTGTGCAGTCGGGAGGCGGCAAATCGCGTTACGTATCCGCCAGGGGCCCTCCTGCCAGCAGCCAGGTATTCGCTGGCAGGCAGGCCCCTGCGGATACCCATCTTCTTCCTTCAGCCGCCTGCACAACCCCACGCCATCCCCTCTTATGCAGCGGCTCTATCACGCCTATCGGCTTGCCGGCCCGGCTTGATCGGTTACCATGCCAGCTCGCCTGAACTGTTGATGAACGAGAAGCAGCATGTCGCAACCCTGGAGTCCCCAAAGCTGGAGAGGCAAGCCGATCCAGCAACAGCCCGTCTACCCCGACCTCGACCACCTGCAGCGGGTGGAAAAGACCCTGGCCGGCTATCCGCCGCTGGTTTTCGCCGGCGAAGCCCGCGAGCTGCGCCGTCAGTTTGCCGAGGTCACCCAGGGCCGTGCCTTTCTCCTGCAGGGCGGCGACTGCGCCGAAAGCTTCGCCGAATTCTCCACCCTGAAGATCCGCGACACCTTCAAGGTGCTGCTGCAGATGGCCATCGTCATGACCTTCGCCGCCGGCTGCCCGGTGGTCAAAGTCGGGCGCATGGCCGGCCAGTTTGCCAAGCCGCGCTCGGCCAATGACGAAACCATCGATGGCGTGACCCTGCCCGCCTACCGTGGCGACATCGTCAACGGCATCGGTTTCGACGCCGCCAGCCGCGTGCCCGATCCGGAGCGCCTGCTGCAGGCCTACCACCAGGCCACCGCCAGCCTCAACCTGCTGCGCGCCTTCGCCCAGGGAGGCTTCGCCGACCTGCACCAGGTGCACCAGTGGAACCTCGACTTCATCGCCAACTCGGCGCTCTCCGAGAAGTACAGCCAGCTGGCCGACCGCATCGACGAGACCCTGGCGTTCATGCGCGCCTGCGGCATGGACAGCGCGGCGCAAGTGCGCGAGACCAACTTCTTCACCGCCCACGAGGCCCTGCTGCTGAACTTCGAGCAGGCCTTCGTGCGCCAGGACAGCCTCACCGGGCGCTGGTACGACTGCTCCGCGCACATGCTGTGGATCGGCGACCGCACCCGCCAGCTGGACGGCGCCCACGTCGAGTTCCTGCGCGGCGTGGAGAACCCCATCGGGGTCAAGGTCGGCCCGAGCATGGATCCGGACGAGCTGATCCGCCTGATCGACGTACTCAACCCGGACAACGACCCCGGCCGCCTCAACCTGATCGTGCGCATGGGCGCCGACAAGGTCGAGGCCAACTTCCCACGCCTGCTGCGCAAGGTGCAGAGCGAAGGCCGCCAGGTGCTGTGGAGCTCCGACCCGATGCACGGCAACACCATCAAGGCATCGAGCGGCTACAAGACCCGCGACTTCGCGCAGATTCTCAGCGAGGTCAAACAGTTCTTCGCCGTGCACCGCGCCGAGGGCACCCATGCCGGCGGTATCCACATCGAGATGACCGGACAGAACGTCACCGAGTGCATCGGCGGCTCGCGCCCGGTCACCGAGGACAGCCTGTCGGATCGCTACCACACCCACTGCGACCCGCGGATGAACGCCGACCAGTCCCTGGAACTGGCCTTCATGATCGCCGAGACGCTGAAACAGGCGCGCGGCTGAGGCGCCTGAGCGACAGCAGAACTGGGCCATATGGCCCCGTTTTTTATGCTCGCGAACCAGCTCCCGAATCAGCCATCCGAGCGCTCGCCTTTTCCGGCACTCGCCGACGAGCGATTGAGCAGCGGTGCCAGCAGGTGAACCCCCGGCAGCGCCAGACGCGACTTGCCCGGCCCGCCTGGTGTTTGCCCGGCAGAGGCCGGTGCCGGCTTCAACCGCGACACGCCGAACAGCACCAGCGCCAGCCCCACCAGTTGGTAGAGGGAGACCGCTTCGCTCAGCACTATCCAGGAGGCGAAGAGGGTCAGCACCGGCCCCAGGTTGCCCACGGCGGCAGTCTGGGTGGTGCCCAGGCGCTGGATGGCCAGGGCCATCCAGTAGATCGGCAGCACGGTGGAGCACAGCGCCATCAGCGCGGCATACAGCCATACCGAACCCGGCAGGTTGCCCAGCTGCGCGCTATCACCGGTGACCGCGTAATGGCCGAGCACCATCAGCGCGGAGGCGCCGCCGGCCAAACCGGCCAGGCGCATGGAGCCGAGGCGCTTGAGCATCACCCCGGCGCCGAAGTAGTACAGGGCATAGGTGACGGCACTGGCGAACACCCAGGCCGCGCCCTGGATCACCCCCGCTCCGCTGCCCACGGCGCTGACGTCATGCACGAAGGCGATGGCCAGGCCGCCGTAGCACAGCGCCACCGCCAGCAAGGTGCGCCGACTCGGCCGCTCGCGCAGGACAACGGCCTGGAGCAGCAGCACCAGGGTCGGGTAGGTGAACAGGATCAGCCGTTCGAGGCCGGCACTGATCGACTCCAGCCCGTAGAAGTCGAACAGGCTCGACAGGTAGTAGCCGAGCAGGCCGAGCAGCAGCACACGCAGCACATCCCTGGCATTCAGCGGGCTGCTGCTCTCCCCGCGGCTCAGCCACAGCAGCCAGACGAACAGCGGCAGGGCCAGCCCCATGCGCAGCGCCAACAAGGTGAGCGCGTCCACCGGGCCGCTGGCATAGGCGAGCTTGACGAAGATGGCCTTGAGGCTGAAACCAGCCGCCGCCAGCACGGCGAACAGGCGACCGTCGCTCAGGCAGCGCTGATAGAAGGAGCGCAAGGTATTCATGGCAGTCCTGACAGATGACGAATGCCTTATTCTGTCGATAACGCTTAAGCACTAGAATCGCTTTTTCACGAATACAGCCTTCTCCACAGGAGAAACCCGTGCACTTCGACCTGACCGACCTGCGCCTGCTCGCCGCCATCGCCAGCACCGGTAGCCTGAGCAAGGCCGCGGCTACCTTCCCGGTCGCGGTATCCGCCGCCAGCACGCGCCTGCGCCTGTTTGAAGAACGCTGCGGACTGACCCTGTTCACCCGCAAGGCCGACGGTATGATCCCTACCCCGACCGGGCGGCTGATCCTGGAAGGCAGCCGCAGCGTGCTCAACGAAGCGGAAAAACTCCGCGAAACCCTCAGAGAGCTGTCCGGCCAGCGGCGCATCGCCCTGCAGCTGGCTGCCTCCACCGTGGCCAACAGCACCTTTCTGCCGGCCACCCTTGGGCCGTTTCTGGCGGACTACCCGGAAGTGGATCTGCACCTGGTCGAACAGAAGAGCAGCGAGGTGCTGCGCGCCGTGCAGGCCGGCGAATGCGAGATAGGCGTGTACGACGGCAACCTAGCCACCGGCGGGCTGATCTCCCTGCCCTTTCGCGACGACAAGCTGGTGCTGCTGGTGCCTGCCGATCACCCGCTGGCCAGCCAGCCGCTGAGCGAGCTGCGCAATGCGCTCGGCCATGCCTTCGTCTGCCTGCCGGCCGAGCGGGCCATGCAGCGTTTTATCGAAGAAATGGCGACCCAGCACGCCATTCCACTGCAAGTACGGGTGCGCGCACCCAGCTTTGATGCCATCGCCCAGTTGGTGGCACAGCGCGCCGGCATCGCGATGCTGCCCGAGGCGGCAGCCGCCCGCTTCGCCCTCGAACTGCCGGTACGCATCGTCAGCCTGGCGGATGCCTGGGCGACACGCGAGCTGCGCATCTGCATCAAAAGCTGGGAAGCGCTGTCATCCCACGCCCGGCAACTGGTCGACTATCTCTCCAGGCAATAAGCCCGGGCAGCCGCCGGACTGCGATCTGCTTCACTCCCCGCCCGCCTGCGATCACCGACAATGCCGCGCCGGCCGGATGCCGACGCCTCACGGCCCTTCCCATAGCCCAGTTTTCAAGGACGATAACCATGCAACTGCACCACAGCCTCTGTGCCCTCGCGCTCGCCACCCTGCTCGGCGGCTGCCAGACCATGACCCCGGACGCCATCATCAGCAGCGGGCTGCAAGCCGTGCAGGCCGTCAGCCTCAGCGACAGCGACGTCAAAGCCATGGCTGACGAGGCCTGCGTGCAGATGGACGAGGAGACCTCGATCGCCGCACCGGACAGCGAATACAGCCAGCGCCTGGACATGATTGCCGCCAACCTGGGCAGCGAGATCAACGGTACCCCCGTCAACTACAAGGTCTACCTGACCGACGAGGTCAACGCCTGGGCCATGGCCAACGGCTGCGTGCGCGTCTACAGCGGCCTGATGGATCAGATGAACGACAACGAGGTGGAAGGCGTGCTCGGCCACGAGATGGGCCACGTCGCCCTTGGCCACACCAAGAAGGCCATGCAGACCGCCTACGCCACCTCCGCCGCACGCAACGTCGCCGCGTCCTCGGGCAACAGCGCCGTGGCCGCGCTGTCCAGCTCGCAGGTCGGCGAGCTGGGCGAGGCGCTGGTCAACGCGCAGTTCTCCCAATCCCAGGAAAGCGCGGCCGACGACTTCTCCTTCGATCTGCTCAAACGTCGTGGCATTCCGCTGGAGGGCCTGGCCAGCGCCTTCGACAAGCTGGCCCAACTGGGCGGCGGTGACAGCAGCATGTTCGACTCGCACCCGGGTTCGGCCGAGCGCGCTGCGCATATCCGCCAGCGCATCGCCGACGGCAAGTAAGCAGAGCCCGGCAGGGCTTCAGCCGGAGCCCTGCCTTTACACCAATAGTGCCCGGCTACGCAGGACGCCCTACAGCACAACCCTTAGCCGCTCGGCCACCGGCGAGCGGCAGTTCAGGCCGACCTCGGCCAATCCCAGCCAGGCCGCCAGCGCCTGCAGCTGCGTGGCCAGCGCCAACAGCGCCTCCTCGTCCAGAGCACTTTCCTCCACATGCACGGCATGCACCGCCAGGCGTCCCTGCGCCCGCTCGCTACGCAGGTCGAGCCGTGCGCACAGGCGCTCGCCATGCAGGAACGGCAGCACGTAGTAGCCGTACACCCGCTTGTGCTGCGGGGTATAGATCTCCAGGCGGTAGCGGAAGTCGAACAGCCGCTCGGTGCGCTCGCGCTCCCAGATCAGCGAGTCGAACGGCGACAGCAAGGCGCTGGCCCTGACCCGGCGCGGGATGCGCGGCTCGCCGCGGCAGTAGGCCGGCTGCTTCCAGCCTTCGACCTGCACCGCCAGCAGTTCGCCCTGCTCCACCAGCTCGGCCAGGCGTGCGCGGCTGTCGCCGCTGTCCAGCCGGTAGTAGTCGCGCAGATCGCGGGCCGTGGCCACGCCCAGTGCCTCGGCGCTGCGCAGCAGTAGCTGGCGCTGGGCCTCGGCCTCCTCCAGCTCGGGGTGATCGAGCTGGGCACTGGGGATGACCCGCTCCGGCAGGTCGTACAGGCGCTCGAAGCCACGCCGCGTGGCCACCGTCACCTCGCCAGCGGCGAACAGCCACTCCAGCGCATGCTTCTCCGCGCTCCAGTCCCACCAGGGCCCGGCCCGCTCGGTACGGGTGGTCAGGCTGCCGGCGCCGAGGGCGCCCTGCTCGCGCACCGTTTGCAGCACACGCTGGATCACATCCTGCTGCTGACGGCCGAACTCGGCCAACTGGCGGTAGATGCCGCGACCATCCGCCGCCTGGCGCATGCGCCAGCGCAGCAGCGGATACAGCTCCAGCGGCAGCAGCGAGGCCTCGTGGCCCCAGTATTCGAACAGCGTGCGGCGCCGTGGCGTGCCCCAGGCCAGCTGGTCGAGCAGCTGCGGCGCATAGTGGCCGAGCCGGGAAAAGGCCGGCAGGTAGTGCGAGCGCACCAGCGCGTTGACCGAGTCGATCTGCACCACGCCCAGACTGGCGAGCTGTCCCCGTAGCTGACGCAGCCCGACCTCGCCCTTCGGCGCACGGGCGAACCCCTGGGCGCTGAGGGCCAGGCGACGGGCTTCGGCAAGGGACAGGGACAGAGTCATGCGCTCGATGCTAGCAGGGCTGCCCGTGCTCCGTGGCAACCGTTGCATCCGGCGCGGGAAAAGCCTGGCGGAAGGTGAAGGCCCGGGCGCTCGGCCCCTGCTCGCGCAGCAGTGCCAGGCGCTCGGCGGCCTCCTCGACAGTCGGCAGGTGGCCGGCCGGCACCCACCAGAGCACCATGTGCGCCTCGCTCACCTTGTCGAACCACTCGCGGCGGCGCTTGAGCATCTCGTTGTGGGCGGACTTGTAGACGTAGTCGCTGAGGGCCTGCACATCGCGCCAGAGCGACAGGTTGACCAGCACCTCAGCGCCGAACGGACGGATCGCCGTGGCATCGCCGGCCTCGTCCTGCAGGCGCCAGACATAGCCCGGCGACGCCTCGGCCAGGGCATTGATGCGCTCCAGGTTGGCCACGAAATCGGCCATGCCGGGCGACTCCAGCGGTTCCTTCATGCTGGCAATATTGAGCTGTGCGAGTTGATAGCGGGACATGTGTTCTCCTTTTCCCAAGCCGGTTTCACTCTTCCGTAGGGTGCGCCATGCGCACCGTAAACCCGCGGATTGCCGCTGGTGCGCGTGGCGCACCCTACGTGGTCTGGTGCTGCTATTCCCGTGCGCCCAGGCTGCCAAGCCCGCGCAGGCGCTGGCGTACCCAGGCGTGGTTGCTGACCAGCATGATGCCCAGCAACACCAGCAGCGCGCCGGCGACGAAATTGGCGGTCAGCGGCTCGTCGAGGATCAGCACGCCGAAGCTCACCCCGAACAATGGGGTCATGAAGGAAAACGCCGCCATGTTCGACGCCAGGTAGCGGCGCAGCAGCCAGAACCAGGCCAGGTAGCTGGCGAACGACACCACCACACCCTGCAACAGCACGCTGCCGATACTGATCGGCGTCCAGTGCAGCGGGCCAAGCTGGTCGCTGGCCACCGCATAGCCGAGCAGCAGCACAAAGGCCATCGCCAGCTGATAGAACAGGGTCAGGGTCGGCGGCGCCTCGGACAGCCGCGAGCCGCGCACCACCACAGTGGTCGCGCCCCAGGCCATGCCGGCCAGCAGGCCGAAGCCATCGCCGAGCAGCATGCGCCTGTCCAGCGCCGACCAATCGCCGCCGGCGCCGAAAGCCATGGCGATACCGCCGAAGCACAGCAACACACCCGCCCACTGCAGGCGACGCAGGCGCTCGCTGGGCAGCAGCAGGTGCAGGCCGAAGGCGGAAAAAATCGGCGCGGTGTAAAGGAACACCGCCATGTGCGAGGCCGAGGTGTACTGCAGGCCCTGGGCGATGAAGAAGAACTCCAGGGCAAACAGCGCCCCGGCCAGCGCGCCGCCGCGCCAGGTACTGCCCAGCCAGCCGCGCCAGGTGCCCTGCCCGAGCATCAGGGCGCCCACCAGCACGGCGGCCAGCCCCGAGCGCAGGGTGACCTGCAGCAGCGGCGCGATATCGGCCGCCGCCAGTTTGATCGCCACCTGCTGGATACCCCAGATGGCGCACAACAACAGCATCAGCTGAAACAGAAAACCATCGGCGCCCTTGCGCGCACTACCCATGCCTGACTCCCATCCTCGACTCACTACTCGCGTCACAACCTGCCGCACTCAGTGCCTGAACGGATCATCCCAGAACGGCCGCTCGGTTTCGCGCAGCACATCGCCACGGTTCAGGCCCATGTCCTTCAGCGCGGCATCATCGAGCTGCGCCAGCATCCGCCGTTCCTGCGCCAGTTGCCACCAGCGCTTGAGCTGGCGCCACAGCGCCAGTATTGCCAAACGCGGTTGAATCCGGCCCAGTGCCAGCGGCTGTGCTACGGCATAACCTTTTTGACCTTTCATCTCGACGCCCTCCCTGTGGGGTTGGCGCCAGTTTCCGGCCAGGGTTAAGATCAATCCAACGAATGTTTCTTATGCGAGACATCTTGGAGATTGATCGATGGCCCATTACCCGAGTATTGATACCGAGTTGCTGCGCAGCTTCGTTGCCATTGCCGACCTCGGCGGTTTCACCCGCGCCGCCGATGCGGTCAACCGCACCCAATCGGCCATCAGCATGCAGATGAAGCGCCTGGAGGAAGACGTGCTGCAGCGCTCGCTGTTCCAGCGCGACGGTCGCCAGGTACGCCTGACCCCGGAGGGCCAGGTGCTGCTCGGCTACGCCCGGCGCATCCTCAAGCTGCACGGCGAGGTACTCAACACCCTGCGCGAGCCGCACATGGTCGGCTCGGTGCGCATCGGCACCCCGGACGACTACGTGATGCGCTTCATGCCGGGGATTCTCGCGCGCTTCGCCCAGGCCTATCCGCTGGTACAGGTGGAGCTGCACTGCGAGCCATCGTTCCAGCTGCTGCAGCGCCAGGATCTCGACCTGACCATCGTCACCCGCGAGCCGGGCAAGGAAATCGGCCAGCTGCTGCGTCAGGAGCGCTTCGTCTGGGCCGAGGCCATCGGCTTCAATCCCCACGAACAAACGCCCATGCCGCTGGCCATGTTCAATGCCGACTGCTTCTGCCGCGCCTGGGCATGCAACGCGCTGGACGCCATGGAGCGCGAGTACCGCATCGCCTACACCAGCCCCAGCCTGTCGGCGATCTTCGCCGTGGTCAGCGCCGGCCTGGCGGTCACCGCCCAGCTGCAGAGCCTGATCACCCCGGACATGCGCATCATCGGCGAGGCCGAAGGCCTGCCGACCCTGCCGATGACCAGCATCGTGCTGCTGCGCAACACCCAGACCCAGTCGCAAGTCACCGAGACCCTGGCCGAGCACATCATCGACGGCTTCCGCCTCTAGACGCAGCGCCCGGCCAGGGCGGCCACTCAGACCTTGGCCGGCACCACCACCACGCGGGTGGCCGCCACCAGGTCGTGGAAGCAGCGGCGGTCGCCACGGAAGATGCTCAGGCAGTCCGCCAGGGCCAGCAGCCCGCCGAGCAGCGGGATCGACGCCAGCACCCACAGCAGCACATAACGCTTGGCGACCATCGGCACGAAGTCCGGCACCTGGCCCTGCAAATCGACGATGGCGATGTTCAGCAGGCGCTTGCCGACAGTCTGCCCGTAGTTCTTCAGCAGGTAGCCGTGGATCAGCACGAAGGCCACCAGGCCGACCAGCAGGCTGATCAGCTGCTGCCCCAGGCTCGGCTCGATGCCTTGCTGGGCCGCGCTGAAGGTGCCATCGAAGATCGCCACCGGCACGGTCACCAGGGCCAGCAGCACGGTATCGATCAGTACGGCGCCCAGCCGCGCACCGCGCGAGGCCAGCAGCGGCTGCTCGGCGCTGTGCTCCTGCAGCACAGCCTGGGGCGCCTGGTAGGGGTTCTGACTCGGTTCCATCACGCACACTCCTTGTTGGGGGGACTTCAACTTGCATCCTGCCCCGCGGCCGGCGCCGATTCCAGGCTGGCGTTCACAGAAAGAGCGGCATGAAAAAGCCCGGCACTGGGCCGGGCTTCTGGGTCACGCGCGAAACGCTGCGGCTTAGGCCGACGGCGCCTGGGTGCGGCTCTTGTAGGAACCGTCGCGGGTGTCGATTTCGATCCAGTCGTCGATGTTGCAGAAGTCTGCAACCTTGACTTCGGTACCGTTGCGCAGCTTGGCCGGTTTCATGACCTTGCCGGAAGTGTCGCCACGGGCGGAGTTCTCGGTGTAGGTGATCTGGCGAACGATGGTGGTCGGCAGGTCTACGGAGATCACTTTGCCTTCGAAGAACACGGCTTCGCAGATGTCGGTCATGCCTTCTTCGATGAACGGCAGAACGCTTTCCAGATCTTCGGCGCGCAGTTCGTAGGAGTTGTACTCCGGATCCATGAACACGTAGTCGTCACCGCTGATGTAGGACAGGGTCACTTCCTTGCGCTCGAGGATGACCGGCTCCATCTTGTCGTCGGCCTTGTAAACGGTCTCGGTCTTGGAGCCGTTGATCAGGTTCTTCAGCTTCATCTTGACGATGGCGCTGTTACGGCCGGACTTGGTGAATTCGGCTTTCTGGATCAGCCACGGATGGCCGTCGATCAGGGCCACACTGTTGGGCTTCATTTCTTGTGCGGTTTTCATACGAATATCCGGATTTTGATGGAGGTACGAATTTCTAAGCCGCGCATGATAGCCAATTTCGGTAAAACTCTGCCAGCGCCGTAGCAAGATCAGGACGGTCGGTTTGTTCCTCGCACCAGCGCTCGGCCTGCTCGGCCAGCTCCGTCCAGCGCTGCCGGCAGGCCGCCCAGGCCGCGTCCATGGACTCGCCGGCATTCCAGGCCTGCCACAGATCCCCCAGGGCCTGCTGCGCCGGTGCCGACCAGCCCTGCCGGTAGAGGCCGAGAAAGGCCTCGAGCTTGTCCCAGTGGGCCCGCTCGTCCTGCTCGTAGATATGCCAGAGCAGCGGCCGCCCGGCCCACTGGGCGCGGACGAAGGAATCCTCGCCGCGCACCGCATTGAAATCGCAGCTCCACAGCAGCAGGTCGTAATCCTCCTGGGACAGGAACGGCAGCAGGTGCACCTGCAGGTTGCCGCGCTGCCAGCTGCCGCCGACGGCCAGCTCGGCCAGCCCCAGCCAGGCCTGCAGGTCGCCCTGGATGCGCCCCTGGGGCACCAGCAGCTGGGTCGGCTGCTCCTGCGCAGCCAGGGCCTCCAGCCAGCTGGGCAGCGCCGGGTTCTCGTAGGCGAACAGGGAGATCAGCTGCGCCCCGCTGCGCAGCGGGATGCCCAGCCCGGCGAGAAAGGCCGCGCGCGCCGCCGGATCGGCCTGGAAGGCGCGCCGCCGCTCCAGCAACCCGCCTTCGCGCAGTAGGCCGCCTGTGCCCGCGGTAAAGCCCGGGAAGAAGAAGAACTTGTGCAGACCATTACCCTGCGGCGATGGCAGGCCGTGGCAGCCCGCCACCCAGTCCTCGGCACTGAGGTACTCCAGATTCAGCCACAGCGGTTTGCGGGCACAGGCGCTCATGGCCGTAATAAAGGCCGCGGGCAACTGGCAGGCGAAAGCCTCGATCACCACTGCGCCCGGCTCCACCGCCAGCCAGTCGCGCGGCCAGAGGCGCACCTCCACGCCCTGCTGCAGCTGGCAGGCCGCGCTGGCATCCGCCTGCGGGCACAGGCGGGCAAAGGCCGCCGGCTCGTCTACCCACAGACGCACGGCCAGGCCCTGCTCGGCCACCAACTGACGGGCCAGACGCCAGGTCACGCCGATATCGCCGTAGTTGTCCACCACGCTGCAGAAGATGTCCCAATGGGCGGCCATGGGCGACTCCAGGATCAATGATCGGCGCACCTTAAGGGTTGCCCGCCGCCAGGGGAAGCCCGCTCAATCGGACAGGGAAAAGCAGTTACGCCCCGCCTGCTTGGCCTGGTACAGGGCGCTATCGGCCTTTTCCAGCAGCTCAGCCGCGCAGCTGGCGTCACTACCGAGCAGGGCCACGCCGATGCTGGTGGAGATCGGCAGGCAATGCTCACGGATCTGCAGCGGCGCGCCCATGGCGTAGATGATCTTGTCGGCCACCTCGCAGGCATGCTCGGCCGAGGTCAGTTGCTGCAGCAGAATGACGAATTCGTCGCCGCCCAGGCGCGCCACCACGTCGCTGTCGCGCACGCAGGCCTCCAGACGCTGGGCAAACACCTTGAGTACCTCGTCGCCCACCGCATGGCCCAAGTTGTCGTTGATCTGCTTGAAGCGGTCGACATCCAGGTACAGCAACGCCAGCAGGCGCGTGCCGCCAAGATGCTCGTCGATGGCACGCTCCAGGGCCTCGAGAATCGCCGCGCGGTTGAACAGACCGGTCAGGCTGTCACGCATGGCACGCCAGCGCAGGTTCTGCTCCTGGGCCCAACGCTCGGTGATGTCCCAGAGGATCAGGTAGGCGCCCTGCACCTGCCCCGCTATATCCAGCTGCGAGACATAGCGTGCCTCCATGTAGCGCTCGCCGCTGTGTAGGCGAATGGCATGCTCGAAGGTGCTCTGCCGCCCGGCCAGAGCCTCGAGCAGATAGGGGCGGACGAAGGCATATTCCTGCGCCTCGATCAGCTCCTGCAGCGACCGCCCGATGACCTGCTCCTCGCTGACGCCGAAGGCCTGCAGGAAGGAGCGGTTGCAGTACTGGAACACCTCCTGCGGGTCGATGAAAGCGACCAGTGCCGGGATGCTATCGGTGACCGAGCGCAGCAGCTGCTGGTTGAGCCGCACCTCCTGCTCGATGCGCTTGCGCTCGGTAACATCGTGCATGAAGGCGCTGAATTCGTGCTCACTGCCACTGCCGCTGACACTGATGGTGATTTCCACGATCAGCTCCGAACCGTCCTTGCGCAGCGCCGGCAGCTCGGTGCGCCGGTTGAGCACCGCGCCCAGGCCGGTGCGGCGAAAATGCTGCAGGCCGCGCTCATGCTCGGTGCGCATGCGCTCGGGCACGATCAGCCCGGACAGCGGCAGGCCCAGCACCTCGCCGCGCTGCCAGCCGAAGATGCGGCTGGCCTCGCTGTTCCAGTCGGTGATGCAGCCCTGCTCGTCGATGCAGATGAACGCCTCGTGGGAGCTCTCGATGATGCGCTGGGTGCGCTCTACATGGGCGCGCAGGCTGGCCTCGGACTCCTTGCGCTTGGCCACTTCCGCCGTGCGTTCGGCCAGCAGGCGCTGGTTGTTCTGGAAGTCCACCTGGTGGCCCAGTTCCGAACCGAGCAGCCCGGCCATCAGCTGCAGGGTCTGCACGTCGGCCGCGCTGAAGACCCCGACCTTGTCGGCCATGATCTTCAGCACCCCGACCGCCTTGCCGGCCAGCAGCAACGGCGCCACCACCATCGACAGCGCACCAACCTTGCGGCAGGCCTGCTGATCCACTCGCGGATCCATGCTGGTATCCGGCGACATCAGCACCTCGGCAGAGCGCACACAGAGCCCGGACAGGCTGGTGCCCGCCTTCAGGCGCAGGCCGATATAGCTGGCCACGCTGCCGCAGGCGGCACGGTAGACCATATCCTCGCCATCGAGCAGCTCCACCACCGCGCCCGTGGCCGGGGTCAGCTCCTGCATCTGCTGCACCACCAGGTCGAGGAACAACTCCAGATCCATCTCGGCCTCGGCCAACCGGGTCTGGGTGGCGATGATCCGCCCGAGGTTCTCGGTATGCGTGCGCAGCAGTTGCACCAGTTGCTCGCCCTTCTGCACCTCGTTGATCAGGTGGGTGTTGACCCGCTCGATCAGTTCCGTGCGCTCGCGCACCTGCTGCTGCAACTGTTCGCGACTGGACATCAGCATGTCCACCGCACGGCGCTGGTCATCGATGTCGGTGCAGGCTCCCATCCACTTGAGGATGCGGCCATCCGCCCCGTACACCGGCATGCTCTGCCCCAGGTGCCAGCGATAGCTGTTGTCCGCCGTGCGCAGGAAGCGGTATTCGATCTCGTAGGGCTCGCCACTGCTCAGGGCCTGTTGCCAGAGTTGGCGGGCCTGGGGCAGGTCTTCCGGGTGGATGATCGTCGCCAGGTTCAGCTCGTGGCCGAGCTCCTGCGGCGCGATGTATTCCAGGCAGCGGGCATTGCGGTAGTCAATGTGCCCGTCGGCGTCGGCCGTCCAGACGATCAGCGGCAGGCCATCGGCCAGGCGGTGGAACCAGGCCTCGCCTTCAGCGCTGGTCAACGCCCGGGACAACTCGTCCATCGGCACCGCCAGCGGGCCCGCGGGATGGTCTTCGCGCATCTGGTTACCTCACAGCGATACCTGGCTTGCCCGCCACAACAGGAATCCATTAGGTAAATGGTAGCTGATAGTGGCACTCCGCCCAGCGGCGAGAGCTGGACAAAGCCTCGGGCACTGGCCAAGGTGGCGCCCATTTCCCTGCCGAGAAGGCCCGATGCCGTTGCCCGCCCCTGCCGTCCGCCTGTGTAGCCTCCTGCTGCTGGCCCTGCCACTCGTGGCGCAAGCCGATGCCTGCCCGCCGGGGCAGTATCAGGTCTGCCTGGGCAGCTGCCTGTGTATTGAGGATCCGGATCAGATCATCGGCCCGACCTATGAAAGCGCCCTGCAGATGAGCGCCGCCACCCTCGAAGCCTGGATTCTCGAGGCCCGCGAAAACAGCATCCGCCAGGGCACCCAGCCGATTCCCGCGGCCATTCGCCAGCAACTGCTGCCTTATTACCCGGCACAGATTCTGGATGGCGCCCGCTACAAGGTCGGCAGCGGCGAAGAGCTGGATCTGGCCGCCGGCATGCTGCAGAACCCGGATATCGCGGCAGTGACCCTGGTCGACAACATCATCTTTCGCAACGAGCAGGACGCCCTCGGCAACGCTGCGCTCTGGGCCCACGAGCTGTGGCACGTGCAACAGTACCGGGAATGGGGCAGCCATCTGTTCGCCCAGCGTTACACCCGCGACTTCAACGCCGTCGAGGCACCGGCCTACCAGATCCAGGCCCGGGTCAGGCTGGCCCTCCGCCAGGCCGGCAGCTCGCCCGCCGCGCCCTAGGCCGGGCGGCATAGCCGCGGAAACGTTTGCCCAAACGCAGAAACGAAAAAGCCCAGCACTAGGCTGGGCTTTTTCAGGGTCTGGCGGTGAAGAAGGGATTCGAACCCTTGATACGGTTTCCCGTATACACACTTTCCAGGCGTGCTCCTTCAACCGCTCGGACACTTCACCGGATCTCGCCGTACCAGTCTGGTTCGTCGAGGCGCGCTAATGTAGCCGAACAGGCAGCCGAAGGCAAAAGTTTTTTTCAGTCGATTCATGCGCTTATGCCAGATCGCGGGTTTCCCGGGGGAATTCCTGCGCCGGCGCGGTGAAACGCTGGCGGCCGAACAGGAGAAAACCCAGGGAGCAGAACAGGCTGCCGGCAAACACCAGCAGCACGCCAGCCGGACTGTGGCTGCAGCCGCTGTTGGCCAACAAGAGCAGAAGCAGCAGCGCGGGCGGCAGACTGGCTCGCCACATTAGATGAAAGGTACGACGCATTGCAGGCACTCCACATAGAGGCAGCTAACCTATGTCAGCCCCCGAGCCCTCTGCCAATTGCCTATATAGATGGCGCTCATAGGCGGCCGCGCCGCCCGCGCGGATGACCACGCGGTCAGCCAAAGCGCTTTACCCGGGCCTTCGTGCTGGGTAACGTCAGCGCCACTTCAGCCCACCCAGGACTAGGAACTCCGCCATGAGCGACCTGATCAGCTACCAACTCGAAGACGGCATTGCCACCCTGACCCTGAACAACGGCAAGGTGAACGCCATCTCCCCGGACGTGATCGCCGCCTTCAATGCCGCCCTGGATCAGGCCGTGCAGGATCGCGCCGTGGTGATCATCACCGGCCAGCCGGGCATCCTCTCCGGCGGTTACGACCTCAAGGTGATGACTTCCGGCCCGCAGAACGCCGTGGCCCTGGTTACCGCCGGCTCTACCCTGGCCCGCCGCATGCTCAGCCACCCCTTCCCGATCATCGTCGCCTGCCCGGGCCACGCCATCGCCAAGGGCGCCTTCATCCTGCTGTCGGCCGACTACCGCATTGGCGTCGAAGGCCCGTTCAACATCGGCCTGAACGAAGTGCAGATCGGCATGACCATGCACCATGCCGGCATCGAGCTGGCCCGTGACCGCCTGCGCAAGTCCGCCTTCCACCGCTCGGTGATCAATGGCGAGATCTTCAACCCGCAGGGCGCCGTGGATGCCGGCTTCCTCGACAAGGTAGTCGCGGCCGATGAGCTGATGGCCACCGCCGTCGCCACTGCCCAGCAGCTGAAGAAGATCAACATGACCGCGCACAAGAACACCAAGCTGAAAGTGCGCAAGGCCTTCCTGGAGACCCTGGACAAGGCCATCGAACTGGATCAGCAGCACCTCGGCTGATTGCCAGCGCGCTCCCCACAAGCCCGGCCCAGTGCCGGGCTTGTGCTTTCTGGGGGAAAAGTCGGCAACGCCGTGGAAATACCGGGTAATAACCTCTGATCGGGGTCAATTGCCGAAAGCAGTGCACGTCCGTACACTGCGCAACCTTTTGTCTGCCGATAGGCTTCCCGATGCTTTTCCTTGCGCGCATGTTGTTGATGGGCCTGCACTTTCTCCTGGCTGGCGTGGCCGGTCTGCTGCTCGGCCTGTGCCGGCCATTCAACCCGGACAACAGCCGCCTGTGCGCGCGCCTGTATTCGCTGCCAGCCCTGTGCCTGCTGCGCCTGCGGGTGAAGACCGAGGTGAAGAGCCTGTTCACCCAGGAGCAGGCCTGTGTGGTGATCGCCAACCACCAGTCCAACTACGACCTCTATGTGCTCGGCCGCGTGGTGCCGCCGCGCACCGTGAGCATCGGCAAGAAGAGCCTGAAGTGGGTGCCGTTCTTCGGCCAGCTGTACTGGCTGGCCGGCAACGTGCTGATCGACCGCGGCAACGCGCGCAAGGCCAAACAAGCCATGCTGGAAACCACCGAGACCCTGCGCAACCGCGACACCTCGATCTGGGTCTTCCCGGAAGGCACGCGCAACCTCGGCAAGGGCCTGCTGCCGTTCAAGAAAGGCGCGTTCCAGATGGCCATCGCCGCCGGCGTGCCGATCGTCCCGGTGTGCGTCAGCAACTATGCCGGGCGTCTCAAGCTGAATAGCTGGAGCAGCGGCCGCGTGCTGATCAAGTCACTGCCGGCCATCCCCACCCTGGGCCTGACCATGGACGACATCCCGCAGCTGATGCAACGCTGCCAGGAACTGATGCAGCAGTGCATCGGTCAACTCGATCAGCAGCTGACCAGCGCCTGACACCCCGCCCGGCACGCCCGGGCGCCCCTCCTGCAAGCCTGTCACGCCTGGGTTAAGCTGCCTCCATCGCCACGTTAGAGGATCGCCCATGGGTCATGTCGTTGCAGCTGCGGCTTACCACAAAGGCCGCAAGGTCACCGATATCCAGCTGGACGAAGGCAGCCAGTGGGCCTGCCAGCCCGGGCACTTCGTCTGGATCGGTCTGCGCGATCCCGGCAGCGCCGAGCTGACCTGCCTGCAGCAGCAGTTCAACCTGCACGAACTGGCCATGGAAGATGCCATTACCCGGCATACCCGGCCCAAGCTGGAAACCTTCGGCGACGCCCTGTTCATGGTGCTCTACTCGCCGGTTCGGGAGAACGGCCGCCTGGAGTTCGTGGAAAGCCAGCTGTTCGCCGGCAAGGGCTATGTGATCAGCGCCCGCTACGGCAACTCGGCCTCCTACTCCACCGTCCGCGCGCGCTGCGAAGCGCGCCCGCTGCTGCTGGAGCACGGTGAGGACTTCGTGCTGTATGCCCTGCTCAGCTTCGTGATCGAGAACTACCGGCCGCTGCTGGACTGCATCCACGGCGAGCTGGAGGACATCGAGCAGACCGTGCTCGACCGCCCGCTGCAGCAGGACGATGTGGAGCGCATCCACGGCCTGCGCCGCGATCTGCTGCGCCTGCGCCGCCAGGTGGCGCCGCTGTCGGAGATCTGCCAGGAACTGCAGCAGCTGGAGTTCCCCTTCATCGACAAGCACATGCGCCCGTACTTCCGCGACATCGCGATTCACGTCAACCGGCTGATGGAAGACCTTACCGGGCTGCGCGAGATGGCCGACCACGCCATCGAGATCGGCCTGCTGCTGGAGTCTTCGCGACAAAGCATCACCCAACGCAAGTTCGCCGCCTGGGCGGCGATTCTGGCCTTCCCCACCGCGGTGGCGGGCATCTATGGGATGAACTTCCACAACATGCCGGAGCTGACCTGGCATTACGGCTACTTCGGCGTGCTCGGAGTCATCGCCGTGGGCTGCGTCGGCCTGTTCGCCAACTTCAAGCGCATGGACTGGCTGTAGCAGCCAGCCCCTGCCCCTCAGCTGAGCAGCTGGTCGGCGCGGCCGGCCCGGCGCTGGTGCTTGTTCTCGTACATGCGCTCGTCGGCAATCGCCAGCAGTTCATCCAGCGAAGCATCCAGGCTGCCCGACATATCGGTGGTACCGATGCTGACGGACAGAGTGAACGGCTGGCTGGCGCCGGCATTGAAGGCCGCGATGGCCTGCTGCACGCGCTTTTCCAGGATCTCGCCGACCTGCCCTTGGGCCAGCACGCAGAACTCGTCGCCGCCCATGCGCGCGACTATATCCACCTCGCGCAAGGCCTGACGCAGCACCGTTGCGGCCTGCAGCAACATGGTATCGCCCTGCTCGTGGCCCATCTCGTCGTTGACCCGCTTGAGCCCGTCGAGGTCGAGGAACATGGCCGTGCAGCCTTCGCTGTAGCGGCTCGAATGGCGCAGCGCCTGCTCGGCCAGCAGGTAGAAGCCACGGCGGTTGTGCAGGCCGGTAAGCTCGTCAGTCAGCGATAGGTGGTGAATGCGGTCGTAGGCCTGCTGCAGCTCGCGAGTGCGTTCTTCCACGCGCCGTTCGAGGCTCTGGTACAGCTGCACGTTCTCGATGGCGATCGAGGTCGAGTCGGCCAGGGCCTGCAGCAGACTCACCTCCTCCGGGCTCGGCTGGTGCTCGCTGGCCCAGTAGTTGCCGATGGCGCCAATCGGCTCGCGGGTGCGGATCGGCACCATCACCAGGCTTTTGACGAAGGTCGGCCGATAGGCATCGTGGGGGATGCGCGAATCGACGTAGATGTCCGCAATGGTCACCGGCTGGCGGTTGAGCATCGTCCAGCCGCTGATGCAGGTGGCCAGCGGGAAGCGCTTGCCCTTCCACAGCGGGGCGATGGCATCCTCGTCGGCGTAATGGCAGAACTCGCCATCGCGCAGCACGAAGGTGGCACCGTCGCAGCCGGTCAGCTCGCGCGCGGCATGCCGGACTATCTCCTGCACGCCCGCCAGGTCGCGGGCCAGCGACAGCGCCTGCACCACCTGCAGCAGAAACTGCATGCCACGCACATAGAACCCGCTCTCCGGCACCGGCATCACGCCCGACGTCGGCAGCACACCCTGACCCGCTGTCTCGTTGCCCATCCACCCCACCCTGCCGCCGCCACATGCAGCCTTACCAGGCGCACGATGAGGCAGCGGGCCTCGTCATGACAATCCGTAGTTTCGCCTAGAGCGGCAGCCAGCACAGGTGCAGCCAAGCGGACAAACTACGGCCGGAAAAATAAAAAACCACAGGTGGCCGGATCGTCCGGTCACCTGTGGTCTTGTGCGCGTAGCCGTCGAATCAGACCGGCGAGGCGTCCTCGGCCTTGCCGTGGGCGACGAAACGCATCATCCACTCGGCCACCGTGGCGCCCTGGTGCTGTTCGGCCAGGCTGGCCACGGCATTCCGGTAGGCCGGCTCGCCGATGCACTGCTGGCGAATATCCAGCAGCGCCCTGGAGTAGTCATGAACGAACTCCGGATGGCCCTGGAAGCACAGCACCTGGTCGCCGATGCAGTAGGCGGCGATCGGGCAGAACGGGCTGGAGGCCAGCAGCGTAGCGTTGTCCGGCAGCGCGGTGACCTGATCCTGGTGGCTGATCAGCAGCGCCAGCTCTTCCACCGCCGGGCTCATCCAGTGCGCCTTCTCGGCCATTTCATAGCGGTGCACGCCCACCCCCCAGCCCTGCGCCGCGCGCTCGGCACGGCCGCCGAGCAGCAGTGCCAGCAGCTGGTGGCCGAAGCAGATGCCGAGCAGCTTGTCGCCGTTCTCGTAGCGCTTGAGCAGGTAGGTCTTGAGCGTCTGAATCCAGGCATCGGTACCGAAGGAATCCGCTTTGCTACCGGTCACCAGATAGGCGTCGTAGCGCTCCTCGTCAGAGGGGTATTCGCCCTTCACCACATTGAACACTTCAAAGTGGGCCGCTATCGGCTGCTGAGCGAACAGGCGCTCGAACATGCGGCCATAGCCTTGGTATTGGTCGATCAGTTCGGGGCGGAGTACATCGGTTTCCAGGATGCAGATGCGCAAGGACATAAAGGGTGTGGGTACCTCATACAGGGGGGTGAATAGTCAAGCGCGAAGACTGCACCCAGCGGGCGTCCAGTGCAACAGCAGTTCGGCGGACAATCTGTCGCAGGCATCACGCCGTTCGATAGTCACCATAAATGCCATTCACTTCTGCTGATGATCGTGCTCGTCAATGATGCAGGCGTCGGGATCAACCCCACTACCTACAGAGGAGCAACACCATGAGCAGTTTCGCCGCCATCGCCAGCCTGATCGCCGCTTCGGCCTTCGCCAGTCCGGCTGCCGCCGTTACCCACCAAGCCAACGCCAAGGCTGCTGGTGGCAAGTGAACCATTCGGTGCCGCGCAAGCGGCACCGCCACTGGAGACCGCGCAAATGACCATCACCGAAGCCTTCAACAGCACCCACAGCTACGGCATCACCTACGTCAGCCTGGAGGAGGACGGCATGCACTTCGAATCGGAGTCGGCCGTGCACCTGGATGACGGCAGCCTGCTGACCCTGCGCATGCCGACCCGGCAGAGCGAGAAGCTGGATATCCATGAACTGATCTGCCAGCGCAACGGCTGGTGCATGGCCGCCTGAACCCCGTCAGGGGGTGGTCTGCCACATCTGCGCCGCGGCCTGCTCACCCAGGTAACGCGCCAGAATCCGCTGCCAGCTGCCATCCGCCCGCATCGCCGCAAAGCTCTCGCGCATCTGCCGTTGCAACGCCCGGGCATCGCGCAGCAACGGGCTACCGGCAATGTAGCTGTGGGTCACGCCAATCGGCGTGCCGACATGCACCGACTCCGGGGGAAAACCCAGCTCGCGCCACAGATAGCGCACGCGCAGGTCGATCTCGTACCAGCTCGCCACCCGCCCGCTGTGCAGCATGCCGGCCGCCTGTGCCGGATCGGTCACCTCGACCACCGTCTGCCCTTCCCGCTTCAGCCCCTGCAACTCCAGCGCCCGCGGCGTACCGCCCATGACCACCACCGGGCCGGCAGCCAGTGCCTGCTGCAGGTTGTCGTAGCGGCTCTCGCGCCCAGCCAGCACATAGGCCGAGGGCAACACATCGAGCAGCCAGATGAAGCCCGACTCGCGCTCGGCGGTACGCCCGAGGTTGAGCACGATGCCGTAGGGGTCGTTGGTCACTTCCAGCTGCACGCGCTTCCACGGCACGCTCTGGTAGCGGCATTCGCGCTGCAGGCGGCGGCACAGCTCTTCCATCAGGTCGCCGAACAGGCCGTGGTTGCCGGGCGTGTCGTCGGCATAGGGCATCTGCCCCTGGCCGACATAGATTTTCAGCGCTTCGCTGGCCTGCGGCGCACCAGCCAGCAACGCCAGCAGCAGGCCGGCGATGAGCGGAAGCCCTGTCAAACGTCGATGTGCTGTCACCCGCTCCCCCAGCCCAGCCCAAACACCCTGCGAGTGTAGGCAGTAAGTCCTGGCGAAAGACTGACAGAGCGCAACAGGAAACGCCATAAAGCAAAACCGGCCCTGGGGCCGGTTTTGTTCAAGCCTGTAGGGCGGGTGAAACCCGCGCCAGACAGACGCGGGCTTCATCCGCCCTACGCTTCACTCACGAACGATCAGAAACCCTCGCCCTTGGCCGCCTTCTCCAGCAGCAGAGCCGGCGGCAGGAAGCGCTCGCCGTACTGCTCGGCCAGGTACTGGGCGCGGGCGACGAAGTCCTTGATGCCGTACTGGTTGATGAACTGCAACGCACCACCCGTCCAGGCGGCGAAACCGATGCCGAAGATCGAACCGATATTGGCGTCCGCAACGGACTTCAGCACGCCCTCCTCCACGCAGCGCACGGTCTCGATGGCCTGGATGAACAGAATGCGATCACGCACGTCCTCCTGGGAGATCTGCGCATCGGCCTTCTCGAAGCGTGTCTTCAGCTCTGGCCACAGATGCTTCTTGCCGCCTTCGGGGTACTCGTAGAAGCCACCGCCGGCCGCTTTGCCCGGGCGCTTGTACTCCTTGAGCATCAGCTCGATGACGTTGAACGCCGGATGCTGCGGGATCTGCTTGCCCTCGGCGGCCAGGTCGGCGACGGTCTGCTTACGGATGTGTTCCATCAGGCTCATCGACACTTCATCGCTGATTGCCAGCGGCCCCACCGGCATACCGGCCTTGCGCGCCTCGTTCTCGATCATCGCCGCGCTCACACCTTCGCCGAGCATGGCGATGCCTTCGTTGGTGAAGGTGCCGAACACCCGCGAGGTGAAGAAGCCGCGGCTGTCCTCGACCACGATCGGAGTCTTCTTGATCTGCAGCACGTAATCGAAGCCGCGGGCCAGGGTCTCGTCGCTGGTCTGCTCGCCACGGATGATCTCCACCAGCGGCATCTTGTCGACCGGGCTGAAGAAATGCAGGCCGATAAATTTGTCCGGACGCTGAACTGCAGTCGCCAGGCCGGTGATCGGCAGGGTCGAGGTGTTGGAGGCGATCACCGCCTCCGGCAGCGCAGCGGCCTCGGCGGCGGCGTTGACCTTGGCCTTCAGACCGCGATCCTCGAACACCGCCTCGATGACCAGGTCGCAGCCTTCGAGGTCGGCATCGCTGGCGGTCGGTTTGATCCGCGCGAGGAAGGTATCGCGCTTGTCAGCCGTCATATGGCCTTTGCTGACCTTCTTGTCGAGCAGCTTTGCCGAGTAGGCCTTGCCCTTCTCCGCCGCCTCGATGGATACGTCCTTGAGTACCACCTCAATGCCGGCGGCCGCCGACACATAGGCGATGCCGGCCCCCATCATCCCAGCGCCGAGCACGCCGACCTTCTTCGTTACGTACTGCGGGATGCCCTGTGGGCGCGAGCTGCCGGCGTTGATTTCGTTCAACTGGAACCAGAAGGTGCCGATCATGTTCTTCGCCACCTGGCCGGTGGTCAGCTCGGTGAAGTAGCGTGCCTCGATGATCTGCGCGGTGTCGAAGTCGACCTGGGCGCCCTCGACGGCAGCGCACATGATCTTCTCCGGCGCCGGGAAGCAGCCCTTGGTCTTGTCACGCAGCACGCTCGGGGCGATGGCCAGCATCTGCGCCACGGCCGGGGTGCTCGGCGTGCCGCCGGGGATCTTGTAGCCCTTCACGTCCCACGGCTGCACGGCAGTCGGGTTGGCGGCGATCCAGGCGCGCGCCTTGCTCAGCATCTCCTCCGGGGTGGCGGCGATATCGTGGATCAGGCCGGCCTTGAGCGCGGCGTCCGGGCGCACCTTCTTGCCTTCGGCCAGGTACGGCAGGGCTTTTTCCAGGCCGAGGATGCGCACCATGCGCACCACGCCGCCACCGCCCGGCAGCAGGCCGAGGGTCACTTCCGGCAGGCCCAGCTGAGTGCTTGCGCTGTCCAGGGCGATGCGGTGATGGCAGGCCAGGCAGATTTCCCAGCCGCCGCCCAGCGCGGCACCGTTGATCGCGGCCACCACCGGCTTGCCCAGGGTTTCCAGGCGGCGCAGCTGGCCCTTGATGTTGAGGATCATGTCGTAGAACGACTTGGCGTCGGCCTTGGTGACCTTGATCAGCTCGTTGAGATCGCCGCCGGCGAAGAAGGTCTTCTTCGCCGAGGTGACGATCACGCCGGCGATGGAGTCCTTCTCGGCCTCCAGGCGCGCGACGGTCTGGCCCATGGCCTCGCGGTACACCGCGTTCATGGTGTTGGCGCTCTGGCCGGGCATGTCGATGGTCAGGACGACGATATTGTCCTGGCCCTTTTCGTAACGGATGGCGTCAGTCATTTCTTATGTCCTTTTCGGCCACTGGCCGTAGGAGCGAGCTCTGCTCGCGAAGGGCGGTGCACGGTTCGCGAGCAGAGCTCGCTCCTACAACAGCCCAGTCAAATACGTTCGATGATGGTGGCGATACCCATGCCGCCGCCGACACACAGCGTGGCCAGGCCGTAGCGCAGCTCGCGCTTTTCCAGCTCGTCGAGCAGGGTGCCGAGGATGGCGCAGCCGGTGGCGCCCAGCGGGTGGCCCATGGCGATGGAGCCGCCGTTGACGTTGACCTTGTCCTCGCTCACGCCCATGTCCTTCATGAACTTCATCACCACCGAAGCGAAGGCTTCGTTGACCTCGAACAGGTCGATGTCTTCCACCGAGAGCCCGGCCTTGGCCAGGGCCTTGCGAGTGGCCGGCGCCGGGCCGGTTAGCATGATGGTCGGGTCGGTACTGGTCACCGCGGTGGCGACGATGCGCGCACGCGGCTTGAGGCCCAGCTCCTTGCCCTTGGCCGGGCTGCCGATCAGCATCAGCGCCGCACCGTCGACGATGCCCGAGCTGTTGCCCGGGGTATGCACGTGCTCGATGCGCTCGACGTGGCTGTACACGCGCAGGGCGGTGGAGTCGAAGCCCATCTGGCCCATCATCTCGAAGCTCGGCTTGAGCTTGCCCAAGCCCTCGAGCGTGCTGTCACCGCGGATAAATTCGTCATGATCGAGAATGACGATGCCATTCTGGTCGGTCACCGGAATCAGCGATTTGCTGAACGAACCATCGGCGCTGGCGCGTGCGGCCTTCTGCTGCGAGCGCAGGGCGAAGCTGTCGACGTCATTGCGGCTGAAGCCTTCCAGGGTGGCGATGAGGTCGGCGCCGATGCCCTGCGGCACGAAGCTGGTGTGGATGTTGGTTTCCGGATCCATCACCCAGGCGCCGCCGTCGGAGCCCATCGGCACGCGCGACATGGACTCCACGCCGCCGACCACCACCAGATCCTCGAAGCCGGAGCGCACTTTCATCGCGCCCATGTTCACCGCCTCCAGGCCCGAGGCGCAGAAACGGTTGAGCTGCACGCCGGAGACGCTGACGTCCCAGTCCGCAACCATCGGCGCGGTCTTGGCGATGTCGGCGCCCTGGTCGCCCACCGGGGTCACGCAGCCAAGCACGATATCGTCGACCTGACGGGTATCCAGGCTGTTGCGCTCCTGCAGCGCCCGCAGCAGGCCGGCCACCAGGTTGACTGGCTTGACGCTGTGCAGCGCGCCGTCCTTCTTGCCCTTGCCGCGCGGCGTGCGCACGGCATCGAAAATATATGCTTCGGTCATGACGTCCTCGGTACATGGCAGCGGCGGATGCCGGGTCGCCTAACCTTACTGCCACGCGGGCGGGACTCAATGACCGATGCGCTCAGGGCCATTGACCGTTCGGCTCAGACGAATGGTCGACTTGCTCCCATCGCCTGCCCTACAGGCCGCGGCGCGTCTGGCTCAAGGCACGCGACTCGGGAAAAGCCCCGAGCCAATAACTACGCGATTCTGCCGATGCCGCTATAGAAGCGAAGTTGTCTAAGCTGATTGTGACGACGCCCCTAGGATTAACCGTGCAAGGTGCCGCCGCCGGGTTCTGCCGGGGCGGCTTTTTTGTCCGCGCCACGGTGCAAGGCTCGTCCTGCGACGCAACTGCAGGCCACTGGCCAAAACACCAACAAGAACAAAGGCAGTAGCATCATGTTCAAACAAGCCAAGTACCGGCAGGCGAGCCTCATCGTCCTGGCCACCACCATTATCCTGATCCTGCCCAACGTGACTCGTCTGGTCGGCTGATCGCTCTTTCCCCGCCGTGGCCCGATGCCGTAGCGCTCGGGCCACGGAACAACCCTCTTCTCTGTGCTAGCGTGTCGATTCGTCCATTACGAGACCGTCGCCATGCGTCTACTGCTGTGCCTGAGCCTTATCCTCCTGCCCCTGGCCAGCCAGGCCGCCGAGCTGAAACTGCAACTGCCCCAGGGCAACCGCAGCTGGAGCAGCGAGCAGTTGCTCGCCCATCACCAGGCGCAAAGCATCGAGATCAAGGCCGACGTGGCCTACAAGCGCGACATGCACTACCGCGCCGTACCGCTGGCCGCCCTGCTCGACGGCGTGCAACCCGGCGACCACCTGCAGGCCGTGGCCCTGGACGGCTTCGCCGCCGAACTGCCCGCCGCCCCGCTGCTGGCCAGCCAGGGCGCCCGCGCCTGGCTGGCGGTGGAGGATCCGGCCCAGCCCTGGCCGCCACTGGCCACGGGCAAACCCAGCGCCGGCCCCTTCTACCTGGTCTGGCAACACCCGGAAGCCGCCGAGATCGGCCCGGAACAGTGGCCGTTCCAGGTTTCCACCTTGCGCCTGCTGGCGCCGGTGGCCGAACGCTTCCCTGCCCTGCTACCAGCTGCCGATGCCGGCGCGGAAGTGCAGGCGGGGTTTGCGGTGTTCCAGAAGAACTGCCTGGCTTGCCATCGCCTGAATGGCGCGGGGGATTCGCACTTCGGGCCTGATCTGAATATTCCGCATAACCCGACCGAGTATTTCAGTGGGGACTTTTTGCGCCAGTACATTCGTGATCCGCAGAGCCTGCGGAAGTGGCCACAGGGGCGGATGCCGGGGTTTAGCAAGGAGGTTTTGAGTGATAGGGAGTTGGGGGAGTTGGTTGGCTACTTGGGGCATATGGCTGGACGGAAAGGCAGCCACGAGTAGCACTCCTGCTGAGCATGAGAAAGCTAAGGAAGCAGTTATGCGCTATGTATCAGGAGAATATGTAGAACTTAGGGACTGCGTCATGCTGGAGCATGGCCGTACGGAGGGGGTTGTACAGACCATCATTGAAGCCCCGGAACAAATGGCCGAATGGGGGGTAGATGAACCCGGGCTCTTACTAGAGTCTGAGCAGTTCGGTCTGGTGTTCTGGCCCGAGTCAGAGCCCTACGACCCGGTAATTTTTGTTTCGCGGCAATCAACCTGAATTTCAGCCCTTTCGCTACAGTACGAAACGCTCTACTCAACTGGCCTTTCGCTTTTCGCCCCTACGGCGAGTCACTTTCTCTTGCGTGCCCAAGAGAAAGTAACCAAAGAGAAGGGCACCCCGGCATCCGGGTTTCGCTGCGCGAAACTTCCCTCCCTCCGGCGCTGCTCCGGGGGCCGGCTTACAAGGGCCATCCATGGCCCTTTAAGCCTCTCGCCGCATCCATGCGGCTCGTCCCCCTGCGCAACACCTGCGCTCGGCCTCCTGACGGGGACTCGAGCTCCGAGCTGCCTGATAGCTTTTGCATGCCGTTGTAGAGCGGGTGGAGCCCGTGCGTGCTGGTCACGGAACCATCAGACAAATCACCGTCGTTCCCGCGCAGGCGGGAACCCAGGTGAGGGCCGCACTGGATTATTCCCCTTCGGGCCAGCGCAAGCGCTGTTCAGCGATAAAGCTGCTGTCCCGCCTATGCGGGAATGACGAGGAACCATCAGGTGCTCGGTGCAAGACTACAACTGGTATACAAGTCGCTCGCCCCCGCCGCCTACCTCGCCAAGAGGAGATCCCTGATGACTATCACCATTACCGCCTTTGAACGCTCACCTGACGGCGGCAAAGGGCTGGCGCGGGATACGCGCGTGCGCTGGGCGCTTGAGGAGGTGGGTCAGCCTTATGAGGTTCGTCTGGTTTCGTTCCAGGCAATGAAGGAGCCAGCGCATCTGACGCTTCACCCTTTCGGCCAGATTCCGACTTATGAGGAAGGCGAGCTTGCTCTGTTCGAAACCGGGGCGATCGTGTTCCATATCGCCGAACGCCATGCGGGCCTGCTGCCGGACGAGGCCAATGCCCGGGCACGGGCGATCACCTGGATATTTGCCGCGCTCAACACGGTGGAGCCGCCGATCCTTGAGCTCGCTAACGCCAAGCTGCTGGAGAGCGACAAGCCTTGGAGCAAGGAACGCCTGCCAGTGGTCGCGGATCGCGTTCGCGCCAGGCTGGATCAGCTTTCCCGGCGCCTGGATGATGCCGACTGGCTCGATGGAGGGTTCAGCGCAGGTGACCTGATGATGGTCTCGGTGCTGCTCCGTCTGAAACCATCAGGCATTCTCGACGAGTACCCGAGTCTGGCCGCCTACGTAGCACGTGGCGAAGCACGGCCCGCCTACAAGCGGGCTTTCGCCGCTCAACTGGCGGTCAATACCAACAAGGAGAACTAAGTGGTTACCTGCTACCTCAGATATGTCCTCAACCCGCAGAAGCTCAAAGAATTCGAGCACTACGGCAAGCTCTGGATTCGGCTGGTCGAGAAATTCGGCGGCAAACACCACGGCTATTTCCTGCCATCGGAAGGCGCCAACAACATCGGCCTCGCCATGTTCACCTTCCCCAGCCTGGCCGAGTACGAACAGTATCGAAACAAGTCCATGGCCGACCCTGAATGCATTGCCGCGTTCAAGTATGCAGAGGACACCCAATGCATCATCAGCTATGAGCGCTCCTTCTTCCGGCCGGTATTCACGGCCTGATGGTCACGTAGAGAACGGGAAGGATCAGGAAAAGAAACACGAAACCTCCAGGCAACGCCAAACGCCCCTTCAGGAGGGTGAACGGAATCGTCGTGTAAGGGGTTGAGCGGCATGGATGCCGCGAGAGGCGTGATGGGCCAGGGATGGCCCTTCACGCCGGCCCCCTGGAGCGGCGATGGAGCGAACGAACCCGGAGCGAAGCGCAGGGCTGGATGGCGGGGCAAGCCCTTTTGGTTCCTTTTGGGGCGACTGCCAAAAGGAACCCGCCCAGCAGGGCGGAACAGAAGCCTCCCCCAGCACGCAAACCAGCAGCGGCACGAATACCCCAGCAATGCAGTCCACCCAGAAACAGCCCGTAACACAGGGCCTGCAGCAACGCGGAACCGCCACTCCGGCATGATCTCAAAGTGACATCTACGGCCTTGTGCGTCCCCTCCCCCATGCGCATCCGAGAGTCGCGGCTTCAGTACGCAACCTCACCTCCCGTTTCACTCCCTCCACACGCTCCCAGTGCTGACACCCCCTTACTTTTGCCTTCGCCAGGCAACAACGAGGTCACGGACACGCGATGAACATCCCCGGATGTTTTGCTTCAGGAACGCTCAAAGCACTTGTCGCCATCACCACACTCATCGCCTGCCTGCTGCAGACAGGCTGCTCTACCGCCTATAGGGCCGAAGGTACGCTGACCACCAGCGACAACCAGAGGCTGCAGCTTTCCACGGAAGATCCGACTCAGTTTCTGCAACCCGGTGCGACCAGCATCGACTTCATTCCCGAACCGCTGATCTTCCCCTTCCTGATCCTGAGAAACCCTCGGGCCGAGTTCAAAACCTCGCTGTCGCGCAGCAACTACGGCTACAACGGCTTTGCCATCGATCACGAGGAGAGCGAGCTGCTCTACGACATCGCCGGGCAGTGGCGGCAAGTCGTTCTGAGCATCTATCAGGAGCCCGGCCGCCAATCCTGCACGGGCAGCGGCTATTGCGAGAAGGCCGCCACCATAGTGTCCTGCCCCCGGCATGGGGATCGCCTGTACACCGACAGCTACTCCCTGAGCGACGACGAAGAGGATGCCGGCTGCATCAGCAGACAGGGCTATGTCAGCGATTACTACTACGACTGCCCTGGCACCCAGCCGGTGAGTAAAACGATGAAGCGCTTCAAGTACGACGTGGAGCTGCACTTTACCGAGCCAGGAGCAGCAACCAGGGAGCGCGCGAGCTTTATCGGGGAAACCCGTCCGTCGGTTCGCGTCATCAACTCGGTGCCGACAGGTTCCTGCGATACCGAATGATTGATGGCTTCTACGCAGGGAGTCAGCCGAGCGACGAGGAAGAGACACCGAGCTATCAGGCAACTCCAAGCGCCCCCTTCAGAAGGCCGAACGGAGTTATCGCGCCAGGGGTTGAGCGGCATGGATGCCGCGAGAGCGACGATGGGCCAGGGATGGCCCTTCGGCGCGGGCCCCAGGAGCGATGATGAAGGGAGGGAACCGCGCCGCAGGCGGGGCCGGATGTCGGGGGCAAGCGTTTTTGGTTACTTTTTCCGCGACTGGAAAAAGTGCCCCGCCCAGCAGGGCGGAACCAATACCTCAGCCAGTGCGGCAATGAGCATCGGCACGAAAAGTCTGCAGGCAGCGGAGTATCAGGGACACACCCTCACCCCTGCCCCTCTCCCGGCGGGAGAGGGGTTAAGAGAGAAGCGCGCTCCACGCGCCACACCTCACTGCTGCTGTTGAGTCTGCATCAACGCCGCCACATTGACCCGCGCATGCATCTGCTCACCGCCACCGCCCCGACGCATGCCGCGTACCGGGCAGGCATCCAGGTAGTCGAGGCCGACCGCCAGTTTGAGGTGACGCTCGGGCTTGGCCAGTTCGTTGGTCACATCGAAGCTGTACCAGGCATCGCCCAGCCAGGCCTCGGCCCAGGCGTGGCTGGCCAGGTGACCACTGTCCTCGGTGTACAGGTAGCCGGACACATAGCGCGCCGGTACGCCCAGGCTGCGGGTGCAGGCCAGGAAGGCGTGGGTGTGATCCTGGCAGACTCCGGCACGCCCGGCGAAGGCCTCGGCGGCCGTGCTGTCGACCTGGGTCGCGCCCGGCGTATAAGGCATCTGCACATGCAGCTCGTGCATCAGGCCGACCAGGCCATCGCGGTCGCAGCGCCCGCCGCTGCTGCTCTGGGCGAAGTCGCGCAGGGCGTCGTCGGGCTGGGTCAGGCGGGTGAAGCGCAGGTACGGCAGGGCCGAACGGCTGTCGCGCTCGGACTCGCAGTGCTCGTCGATTTCCACCTGGCCACGGGCGCCGATCACCAGCGCTTCGTGCGGCTCGTCGAGGGTCAGCACATGCAGGATGTTGCCGTAGGGGTCGCGCTGGGCGCGCACCGGCCGCGGCAGGTCGAGCTGCCAGCTGATCACCCGCTGGCGCGCACTCTCCTGCGGGGTCAGGCGCAGGTACTGGATGCTCGCGCGCACTTGGTCGTCGTAGTTGTAGGTGGTGTCATGGCGGATCGAGAGTCTCATACGACCTCCAGATAGGACGTGTGAATGGAGCTGCCCAACTGCCGGACGAGCAGGATGAAATCGGTGAGCCAGGTATGCAGGCCTTCGTCGAGCACCTCGTCGATGCTGGTGTAGCGCAGGCGTGCGTCCAGCTCGGCGGCCAGGCGCTGGGCCGGACGGCCGTTGTCGCCGGGCAGGCCGGCGAGCATCAGGTTGAGTTCTTCCATGCAGGCGCGCAGGGAGCGCGGCACTTCGGGACGCAGCAACAACAGCTCGGCGATCTTGTGGGTACGCGGCGAGCCGCGGTAGATCTCGGTAAAGGCCTCGAAGGAGGACAGTGCGCGCAGCAGTGCACTCCACTGGTAGTAGCCGCGGGCCGAGGTGTCGCTGACCGCCTCGGCTTCCTCGCCGAGCATTTCGTAGCGCGCATCAAGCAGGCGCAGGGTGTTGTCGGCGCGCTCGATGAAGGTGCCGAGGCGGATGAAGCGGTAGGCCTCGCCACGCATGATGGTGCCGAAGGTGGCACCGCGGAACAGGTGCGAGCGCTCCTTGACCCACTCGCAGAAGCGGCTGATGCCGTAGCGCCCGAGGCCCTCGGCGGCGATGCCGCGCATCTCCAGCCAGGTGGCGTTGATGTTCTCCCACATGTCCGCAGTGATCCGCCCGCGCACGGCATGGGCGTTGCTGCGCGCGCCCTGCAGGCAGCAGTAGATGCTCGCCGGGTTGTCCGCATCGAGGGCGAAGAAGTGCAGCATGCGCTCGGCGTGCAGCAGGCCGTGGCGCTCCAGGTAGTCGTCCATGGTGCCGGTGATCAGCAGCGGCATGGCCAGTTCTTCCAGGCCATCGCCGCGGCCGTCCTGCGGCATCAGCGACAGCGAATAGCTGACGTCGAGCATGCGTGCGAGGTTCTCGGCACGCTCCAGGTAGCGCGACATCCAGTACAGATCGGAGGCAGTTCTCGAAAGCATGGCGATATTCCTTAGTCCTCGACCACCCAGGTGTCCTTGGTGCCGCCGCCCTGGGACGAGTTGACCACCAGCGAGCCCTCGCGCAGTGCCACGCGGGTCAGGCCGCCGGGCACCAGACGGGTCTCGCGGCCAGACAGCACGAACGGGCGCAGGTCGATATGGCGCGGGGCGATGCCACTCTCGACGAAGGTCGGGCAGGTCGACAGGCTCAGGGTGGGCTGGGCGATATAGGCCTCCGGGCGCGCCTTGAGACGGGCGCGGAAGCTCTCGATCTCGGCGGCGGTGGCGGCCGGGCCGACCAGCATGCCGTAGCCGCCGGAGCCCTGGGTTTCCTTGACCACCAGTTCGGGCAGGTGGGCCAGCACGTGGGACAGCTCCTCGGGCTTGCGGCACTGCCAGGTGGGCACGTTCTTCAGGATCGGTTCCTCGTCCAGGTAGAAGCGGATCATGTCGGTGACATAGGGGTAGATCGACTTGTCATCCGCCACCCCGGTGCCCACGGCGTTGGCCAGCACCACGTTGCCGCTGCGGTAGGCCGCCAGCAGGCCGGGCACGCCGAGCATGGAATCCGGGTTGAAGGCCAGCGGGTCGAGGAAGGCGTCGTCCAGGCGGCGGTAGATCACGTCCACCGGCTGCGGGCCGGAGGTGGTGCGCATGAACACCCGGTCGTCACGCACGAACAGGTCGGCGCCCTCGACCAGCTCCACGCCCATCTCGCGGGCGAGGAAGGCATGCTCGAAGTAGGCGCTGTTGAAGCGCCCGGGGGTGAGCACCACCACCGCCGGGTTGTCCAGCGGGCTGGAGCTTTTCAGGGTGTCGAGCAGCAGGCTCGGGTAATGGTCGATCGGCGCCACCCGCTGCATGGCGAACAGCTCGGGGAACAGGCGCATCATCATCTTGCGGTCTTCCAGCATGTAGCTGACGCCGCTCGGGGTACGCAGGTTGTCTTCCAGCACGTAGAAGCTGCCGTCGCCGTCGCGCACCAGGTCGACGCCGGCGATATGCGCGTAGATGTCGCGGTGCAGGTCGAGCCCCTGCATGGCCAGCTGGTAGCCCTCGTTGGCCAGCACCTGCTCGGCCGGAATGATGCCGGCCTTGAGGATGCGCTGGTCGTGATAGAGGTCGGCGAGGAACATGTTCAGCGCCTTGACCCGCTGGATGCAGCCGGCCTCGACGATGCGCCACTCGCTGGCGGGGATGCTGCGCGGGATGGTGTCGAAGGGGATCAGGCGCTCAGTGCCCTGCTCGTCCCCGTAGAGGGTGAAGGTGATACCGGCGCGGTGGAACAGCAGGTCGGCTTCGCGGCGGCGCTGGGCCTGCAACTCAGCCGGGGTATCCGCCAGCCAGCGGGCGAATTCCCGGTAGTGCGGGCGGACTGCGCCGCTCGCGTCGTACATCTCGTCATAAAAGGTGCGGGACATGCCGTACTCCTTGTCACCCGGACAAGGGAGTCATCGCAAGGGCCGTGCCACGAAATTTTATTGTTTAATTTCAATAGCTTGACATTTTCCAACCGACACAGCGCACCAGTTCGGGGCGATTTTCCCAGCACCAGAATGGATCACGCCCCAGGCCGTGGCAGTTCGCCTATGGCCGGCATAGGCCATTTCGATTTCACCGCACCCACGGCGCAGGGCAGACTGCACGGCATCCCAGTGGCGGCTGCATCAGGCCCGCCATTGCGGCGGAGCTGCGTGCCCCTTCGCGCCGCTCCCCTGTGTCGGCCGCTCCATTCGGGGCGGCCTTTTTTATGCGCAAACCCGCGCCGATGGCGACGGCCTGTCGCTGTAGGCTGCGCCGTGCGCAGCAATCAGCAACGCGCCGAAGTCAGTGCGCATAGCGCCCCCTACGCAGGGCAGCGGAGCCCACGGCAACAATGGACGAACAGCTGTAGGGCGGGTGCAACCCGCGCAGACAGACACGCGGGTTTCACCCGCCCTACCGGGAGTAACCGTATTCAGGCAGCACGGCCGGCTAGACCGCCTGGGCCACCGCCCGCTCGCCAAAGGCCAGATTCAGCCAGTGGCGGTAGAAGCCCTCGGCTACCTTGTTCAGCGACTCGATCCGCTCCGGCAGGTCGGTGAGCATCTGCCGCAGCCCCTGCTGACTGGCCTGGGTCTCGTCGAGCAGATGCGCCCAGTCCTGCAGCCACCAGCGCACCAGGCCCTCGGTGACTTCCGGATGGCCCTGCAGGGCCAGCACCTTGTCGCCCCAGGCAAAAGCCTGGTTCGGACACCAGGGGCTGGACAGCAGCCACTCGGCGCCGGGCGGCAGGTCGAAGGTATCGCTGTGCCACTGGTAGACAGGGAACTCGCGCGGCAGGTGCGCCAGCCAGGGGCTGCCGACATCGCGCCGCACCAGCGGCTGCCAGCCCACTTCGGTGTAGGGCATGCGATGCACCGCGGCGCCCAGCGCGCGGGCGATCAGCTGACCACCCAGGCAATGGCCGATAACGGGAATGTCGCGGTGGATGAAGTGCTGCAGCGCGGCGATTTCTGCCCCGATCCAGGGCAGGTCGTCGTTGACGCTCATCGGCCCGCCCATCACCGCCACCGCGCGGGGACGATCCAGGTCGTAGCCGTCCAGCTCACCAAGGTCGGTGCGCAGCACTTGGTAATCCAGTTGATGGGCCTCCAGCACTGATGCCAGATGGCCCGGAGCACAATAATCGACGTGAGTTAGAATTAGAATGTCGGTCATGACTACCCTCCGGTGTGCGCAGTCAAAGGCAAAGCGCGTGCCGAAGCAAGCACCCTCCCCCGATTTCAGCGAACTTTTATCCGGAACCCCTGCGCCACGTCGTGCAACGGCGCAGGGGCATCATGGCGACTTCAGGGAATCCGTACGCCCTGTTGGTCGCTCTGCGCCAGATCCATCAGTTCCCGGTTGGCCACGGCATACATGGCGTAGTCGGTACCACTGGCAGCGCGCAGCTCGGCCAGCATGGCCAGCCAACGCTGCACCAGCACCTTGTGCTGCTCCAGCCAGACACTCACCCGTTGTTCGATATCTGCCGGGCCGTCGGCCATCTGCAGCACGGCTATGGTGATGGCGCGCTGCTGGCCGTCCAGGTCGTCGCGGAACGCCTCGCGGGCCAGGGCCTGCCAGTTGTTCTCCACGGCCAGGCCGGTGAGCTGCTGCAGGTACCAGGACAGCTCCAGCGCCCCGCCCACGGCGAAGTAGGCCGCCGCCACGTCGGTAGCCGGCTGACCAGTGACATCGGCGGCCTCGATGATCGGCAGCAGGGTGTACAGGTGACTGGTGCCGGCCACCACGCGGGCCAGCTCTTCCGGCGTACCGGCCTCGACGAAGCTCTGGTAGCGCGCCAGCCACTGCTCACGTGCCGGGCCTTCGAGCAGTTCGTCCAGGCGCCCGGCCAGCTCGGCCACCCGCGGGGCGAAGTGGCTGACGTCGCGAGCGGCGTCGAGGTCTTCGCGGCGGCTGCGCAGGAACCAGCGGGTGGCCCGGCGCCCCAGGCGCATCAGCTCGTCCATCAATTGCAGCTGCAGCTCGGCCGGCACCTTGTAGTCCAGCGCCTCGATCTGCTTCCACCAGTGCGGCAGACGGAACACGTCACGCACGATGACATAGGCGCCGGCGACATTGGCCGCGCTCATGCCGGTGGACTCCTTGAGGCGCTGCACGAAGGTGATGCCCATGTGGTTGACCAGGTCGTTGGCGATCTGGGTGCTGACGATCTCGCGTTTCAGGCGGTGACGGCGCATGGCCTCGCCGAACTTCTTGCTCAGCTGCGCCGGGAAGGCGGTTTCCATCTCGCGGGCCAGGTAATCGTCGTCCGGCACCAGGGATTTCAGCAGCGCCTCCTTGAGGTCGATCTTGCTGTAGGAGATCAGCACCGACAGCTCCGGCCGGGTCAGGCCGCGGCCGCTGGCGGCGCGCTCGTTGAGTTCGTCGTCGGTGGGCAGGAACTCCAGGGCGCGATCCAGCTTGCCGGCCGCCTCCAGTGCCGCCATCAGGCGCTTGTACTCGGCCAGACGCTCGCGGGCGCGGCGCTCGGCCAGGGACAGGGCCTGGGTCTGCTTGTAGTTGTTGCCCAGCACCAGCGCACCGACCGCGTCGGTCATCTCGGCCAGCAGCTTGTTGCGCTGCTTGCCGGTCATGTCACCGGCGGCGACGATCTCGCCGAGCAGGATCTTGATGTTCACCTCGTGGTCGGAGCAGTCCACGCCGCCAGCGTTGTCGATAAAGTCGGTGTTGCTGGCGCCGCCATTGAGACCGTACTCCACGCGCCCCAACTGGGTCATGCCGAGGTTACCGCCCTCGCCCACCACCTTGGCGCGCAGTTCACAGCCGTTGACCCGCAGGCCGTCGTTGGCCTTGTCGCCGACGTCGGCATGGCTCTCCTTGCTCGACTTCACGTAAGTGCCGATACCACCGTTCCACAGCAGGTCAACCGGCGCCTTGAGCAGCGCGTTGAGCAGCTCGGTGGGCGCCAGCTTGTCGGCGCTGATATCGAAGCGCGCCTTCATCTGCGGGGTGATGGCGATGCTCTTGGCGCTGCGCAGGAAGATGCCGCCACCTTCGGAGATCAGCGAGGCGTCGTAGTCGGCCCAGGACGAGCGCGGCAGGGCGAACATGCGCTGGCGCTCGGCGAAGCTCTTGGCCGCATCCGGGTTGGGGTCGATGAAGATGTGCATGTGGTTGAAGGCGGCGACCATCTGCAGCTTGTCCGACAGCAGCAAGCCGTTGCCGAACACGTCGCCGGCCATGTCGCCGATGCCGATCACCGTGGTCAGATCCTTCTGCACGTCGATGCCGCGCTCGCGGAAGTGGCGCTGCACCGAGACCCAGCCGCCCTTGGCGGTGATGCCCATGCCTTTGTGGTCGTAGCCCGCCGAGCCGCCGGAGGCGAAGGCATCGCCGAGCCAGAAGCCGTAGTCGATGGCAATGCCGTTGGCGATGTCGGAGAAGGTCGCGGTGCCCTTGTCCGCCGCCACCACCAGGTAGGGATCATCCGGGTCGTGGCGTACCACGTTCTCCGGCGGCACCACCTTGCCCTCCTTGAGGTTGTCGGTGATGTCCAGCAGGCCGCTGATGAAGATGCGATAGCAGGCAATGCCCTCGGCCTGAATTTCGTCACGCGAGCCGCCGACCGGCAGCCGACGCGGGATGAAGCCGCCCTTGGCGCCCATCGGCACGATCACCGCGTTCTTCACCTGCTGCGCCTTGACCAGGCCCAGCACCTCGGTACGGAAATCCTCTTCGCGATCCGACCAGCGCAGGCCGCCGCGCGCCACGTCGCCGAAGCGCAGGTGCACGCCTTCGACCCGCGGGCAGTAGACGAAAATCTCGAACTTCGGCACCGGCCGCGGAATCTCCGGAATCAGCCGCGGGCTGAGCTTGAAGCTGAAGTAGTGCTTGGGCTGGCCGTCGGCACCGTTCTGGAAGAAGTTGGTGCGCAGGGTGGCCTTGATCAGATCCAGGTAGCGCCGCAGGATGCGGTCCTCGTTGAGCACCGCGACATTGTCCAGGGCAGCGAGAATGGCCTGCTCCAGCTTCTGCTGCTTGTCTTCCAGATCCTCGGCACTGAGCTTGCGCGCCAGGTAGAAACGGGTGCGGAACAGGCGCACCAGTTCCTTGGCAATATCGGCGTGGTTGACCAGGGTGCTGGCGATGTAGCCGAGGTCGAAGCCCAGGCGGATCTGCTTGAGGTAGCGCGCATAGGCACGCAGCAGCGCCACATCGCGCCAGGGCATCGAGGCGGTCAGCACCAGGCGGTTGAAGCCATCGTTCTCGGCGGCGCCGGCAACGATCTGCACGAAGGCGTCCTGCAGGGTGTCGTTGAGCTGCTGGATATCGATTTCCAGCCCTTCGGCGGCAGTGAAGGCGAAGTCGTGAATCCAGAACTCGCGGCCATCGGCACGGCGCAGCTTGTAGGGGAACTCGCCGAGCACGCGCAGGCCGAGGTTCTCCAGAATCGGCAGGACGTCCGACAGCGGCAGCGGCGTGTCGGCGTGGTACAGCTTGCAGTGCAGCTCCTGCTCGCCCTGGGCCAGCGGCTGGTAGAAGCTCATCACCAGCTGGCGCTCGTCGGAGAGGCTGAGCAGGTGCTGCATGTCGACCACCGCCGAGTGCGGGGCAAAACGTTCGGTATAGCCGGCCGGGAAGCCTTTCGGGAAGTCGGCCAGCACCTGGGTGCCCTGGGCCTCGCCGAAGCTTTCCACCACCAGGCTGGCGTAGTCGTCCTTCCACGAACGGCAGGCCTGGATGACTTCCTTCTCGATGCGCGCCGGGTCGATCTGCACGCGGTTCTTCGGGTCGACCTTGAGGATGAACTGCACCCGCGCCAGCACCGACTCGGAGAAGTAGGTCCAGAACTCGCAGTCGCTGGCCTGCAGGCGCTCCATGAGGATCTGCTGGATCTTCACCCGGGTCTCGGTGGAGTACACGTCGCGCGGCACGTAGGCCAGGCAGTAGGCGAAACGGCCATAGGGGTCATGGCGCAAGAACAGGCGCAGCTTGTTGCGCTCCTGGATCTGCACGATGGCGATGGCGGTGCTGAACAGCTCGTCCACCGGAGTCTGGAACAGGTCGTCGCGCGGCAGCACTTCGAGCACCTGCTCCAGTTCCTTGCCCAGGTGGGCCTTGCGGTCGAAACCGGAGCGCTCGGCGATCTCCGCCACCTTGCGGCGGATATAGGGAATGCGGTTGACGCTCTCGGCATACACCGAGGAGGTGTACAGGCCCATGAAGCGGCATTCCCGGATCACCTTGCCCTTGCCATCCAGCTCGCGGATGGAAACGAAATCCGGGTAGGCCGGGCGATGCACGCGGCTCGGCGTGGCAGCCTTGGCGAACGACAGCAGACGCGGCTCGCGCAGGTAGTCGAGGGCCTCCTGCTCGATATGCAGCTCGTCCTTCTTCAGCCCGCTGCGCAGGCGCTTGGACAAGCCGAGCAGCGAGGCCTCGTCATACACCAGGTGGCCGCCCTGCTTCTCCTCGACCACGCTGAATTCCTCGTAGCCGAGGAAGGTGAAGTGGTTGTCCAGCAGCCAGGCGAGGAACGCCTTGACCTCCGCCAGCTCGGCGCCATCGACCTTGGCCTTGCCCTTGTCCAGGCTGGCCAGCAGCGCTTCGGCGCGGGCCTTCATCGGCTGGAAGTCGGCCACCGCCAGGCGCACTTCCTCCAGCACTTCCAGCAGGGCCTTCTCCAGAGTGCGCAGCTCGCCGACATTGGCGCAGCGGTCGATCTCCAGGTACATCAGCGCTTCCTGCTGCACCTCCTTGCCGCTGCTGCCCTTGGCCAGCAGTTCCTGCAGCTCACCGCTTTTCTTGCGCTTCACGCTGAACACGCTGTTCTGCAGGGTGTGGATGCTGTAGCCGCGACGGTTCAGCTCCATGCGCACCGAGTCGACCAGAAATGGCAGGTCGGCGTGCAGCACTTCCACCGCAGTATGGGTGGACTGCCAGCCGTGCTTCTCGTAGTCCGGGTTGTACACCCGTACCAGCGGCTTGGCCGCATCGAAGCGTTCGAGCAGGCGCCAGGACGACAGGGTGCAGCCGGCCAGGTCGCCAAGGCGGCGCTGGGTCAGTTCATCGAGGGCAACGATGCCGAAGAATTGTTCGGCGAACAGCGCTACTTGTGGCAGGACTTTGTCGCTGACGTGCTGCGCCAGGGCCGCTTGCAGTTGGTGCTGGAAGTCGGCCTTGCTGGCTGCGGTGAAGAACGCCATGGTGATGCTCCACTGGACTTGTTGTTCGAGGAGGCGTCGCGCACGGCTGCCGGGGCAGCACCGCTGCAAATCCGCCATCCCAGCAGTCTAGGCGAAGGATGGAACCGAGCAGGCGCACGACGACCAATAGGTCACGCGCAGCTTAGCGACAGCCCGTGACGGCACGCTTGCAGCCCTGCGACATATTCGTTCATCGCCATGCAACCGCCTCGCTGCTAAGGTGCGCGTCATCGCAGCCCGGTATTGCTGTCCGGTAGGGAAACCATGCAGTTCAATCCACTCCAGCGCCCCCTCGTCATCCACTTCGGCAACCTGCTGGTCAGCGCCCTTGGCCTGCTTCTGCTGGGCCTGGCCGCCTGGCTACGCCCGGCGCTGATCGCCCCGCTGCTGTGGATTGCCATCCCGGTGTACCTCGGCGTACTGCTGCCGCGCTGGCTCGGTCGCGGCGAGCGCGTGCGCCGCGCCGCCGCTGCGCGCCAGGCCGATCAGGAAAAATGGGGCTTCGGCTGCCGCGAGCATGCCGGCCCCTGGCTCAACTTCATCGACCGCCCGCTGCTGCGCCACTGCCCGCAATTTGCCGGGCGCTACTTCTATGGCGAGTGGCTGCTGATCCATGACGGCCTGCTGATCATCAACCCCGGCCAGGCCGAGGTGGATCTGCCAGCCAGGCAGGTGCGCTACGACTTCCAGCGCCCGACCACCTACGCCTGGGACGGCTGCACGCCGAAGGTGCCGTTCTACTGGCTGGCGATCATCGGCATCCCCGACTGGTGGGAGAAGCGCCACCACGTGCTGCGCCTGGAAGGCGACCTGCTGTACCAGCAGGAGGTGTTCTGGCCCCTGGCCCACCCTGCCAGCCTGGTGCACGACGCGCTGTACCAGTACCTCAATGTCGCACCGGTGGCCAAGCACGAGGCCGACCTGCTGTTCTTCCACATGCTGCGCGAGGCCGGCATGGTCTGGCCGCTGGCTTTCGCCTACTACCTGGCGGTACGCCTGTTCGGCGCAACCGACGTGCGCCACGGCCGGCCGGCGAACACTGAGCTAGAGTGCCTGACACCCCTCCCGCAGCTCATAGGAACGCCTTCCCATGGACAGGGCCCGCAAGCACGACCTCATCGGCCTCAGCCTGATGGCGCTGGCCGCCCTCTGCGCCCTCGGCGCCCTGGCACGCATCCTGTTCAGCCAGGCCGAGATTCTTGAGCGCATCGACCAGACCACCCTGCTCTACCTGGGCTGCGCCGGCGCCCTGCTGCTGCTCCGCGAGGCCAAGAGCTTTTCCCTGGGCGACCTCAAGGTCGAATTCGAACGGATCAAGGAAATCGCCGAGCAGGCCCGGCAGACCGCCGAAGTGGCCGAGGACGCCGCCCGCTATGGCCTGACGGCACCTGCTCCGGTGCACGAAGAGCTGGGCGTGGACGGCACGGAGATCGCCCCTGGCGAGGTGTCCAACGATCCCTGGAAGGGCCAGTTCGGCGGTCTGGCCGAAGCCGGCGGCCTGCGCCTGAGCGCCCGGGTCGAGCCTTTCGCCGGCTCCACCGAGTGGTTCCTGATCCACCTGCAACTGCGCGCCGCCTCACCCCGCCAGACCCTGCGCGGCCCGGTACGCTTCTACCTGCACCCGACCTTCGCCCGCAGCCAGCTGACCATCGACACTCCGCCCGAGGGCGTGATCGAACTGCGCCTGAAAGCCTGGGGTGCCTTCACCGTCGGCGTCCTGGTGCTGGAGGAAAACACCCGCCTGGAGCTGGATCTGGCTGAACTTGCCGACGCGCCCGCGGTCTTCAAGAGCCGCTAGGTTCTGCATGGCCCAGCACGCAAGTGCGCAGCGCCACCCAGTCCGTGCATGCAGCGTTAGTCCGCCGGCAGCCAATGCATTAAAGTAAGCGCCCCGATCGGGTGTGTTCGGCTCCCCGTCAGTCCCTTTCCAGGAAGTCTTTCGATGGAACATCGTGAAGCGCTGCTCGCGCTGCGCCAATTTCTCGCTACCCAGATTCTCGGCCAGGAAAAGCTCATCGAGCGCCTGCTGATCGCTCTGCTCGCCGACGGCCACCTGCTGGTGGAAGGCGCCCCCGGCCTGGCCAAGACCAAGGCGATCAAGGAACTGGCCGAGGGCATCGAAGCCGAATTCCACCGCATCCAGTTCACCCCCGACCTGCTGCCCGCCGATATCACCGGCACCGAGATCTACCGTCCGGAAACCGGCAGCTTCGTGTTCCAGCAGGGGCCGATCTTCCACAACCTGGTGCTGGCCGACGAGATCAACCGCGCCCCGGCCAAGGTGCAGTCGGCCCTGCTCGAAGCCATGGCCGAGCGCCAGGTGTCGATCGGCCGCAGCACCTATAACCTGTCGCCGCTGTTCCTGGTGATGGCCACGCAGAACCCCATCGAGCAGGAAGGCACCTACCCGCTGCCCGAAGCCCAGCTCGACCGCTTCCTGATGCACGTGAAGATCGGTTTCCCCGACGCCAGCGTGGAACGCAAGATCCTCGCCCAGGCGCGCGGCGATGCGCTCAATGGCGAAGACAAGCCGGAGCGCCGCGTGACCCAGCAGGCGATCTTCGCCGCGCGCAAGGAAATCCTCGGCCTGTACATGGCCGATGCGGTGGAGGAATACCTGGTGCAGCTGGTGATGGCCACGCGCACCCCGGCCAAGTACGACGCCGAGATGGCCGAGTGGATCGCCTACGGCGCCAGCCCGCGCGGCTCCATCGCCCTCGACCGCTGCGCCCGTGCGCATGCCTGGCTGGCCGGGCGCGACTTCGTCAGCCCGGAAGACATCCAGGCAGTGCTGTTCGACGTGCTGCGCCACCGCATCATCCTGTCGTTCGAGGCGGAAGCCGCCGGCATCGACCAGGATCGGGTGATCCAGCGCATCCTCGACACGGTGGCGGTGGCCTGAGCCGCCGTCCGACGAGCCCTTGTCCATGCACGCCCAGCCCACGCAACCCGGGATTCGCGTCAGCCTCGCCGAGCTGATCGAGATGCGCCATCGCGTGCGCGAAGTGCAGCTGTTCTCCACCCCGGCACGGCGCAGCCCGCTGATCGGCCTGCACCACTCCAAGCTGCGCGGCCGTGGCGTCGACTTCGACCAGGTGCGCGTCTACCAGCCCGGCGACGACGTGCGCACCATCGACTGGCGCGTCACCGCGCGCACCCAGGAGCCGCACACCAAGCTGTTCCATGAGGAACGCGAGCGGCCGATCTTCATCATGGTCGAGCAGAGCCGACGGCTGTTCTTCGGCTCCGCCCTGCAGTTCAAGTCGGTGCTCGCCGCCCAGGCCGCCAGCCTGTTCGGCTGGGCCGCCCTGAGCCACAACGACCGCATCGGCGGCCTGGTGTTCGGCGACAACGAGCACCACGAGATCAAGCCTCGGCGCAGCAAGCAGAGCCTGCTGCAGCTGCTCAACCGCCTCGGCCGCGCCAACCAGGCCCTGCACAGCGAGGCCCAGAGCAGCCGCGACGGCTTCGGCCTGGCCCTGCGCCGCGCCCGCGAAGTGCTGCGCCCGGGCAGCCTGGTGATCATTATCTGCGACGAGCGCGCGCTGAGCGATGCCGCCGAGCAGCAGCTGAGCCTGCTGGCACGCCACACCGACCTTATCCTGCTGCCGCTGTCCGACCCGCTCGACCACGCCCTGCCGGCCGCCGGCCTGCTGCGTTTCCTCGAACACGGCGCGCAGCTGGAACTGGACACCCACGACGCCGACCTACGTGCCGCCTACCACGCCCTCGGCGAACAGCGCCGCGGCCGCTGGCAGCGCCTGGCGCAGAAGCTCGGCGTACCGCTGCTGGCGCTGTCCACCGCCAGCGACCTGGTCGAGCAGCTGCGCGACCACCTCAGCAGCCAGCAGCGCCCGGGGAAGCGCCCATGAACCCGCTCGATCAACTGCAACCGACCATCGCCCCGCCGCCCGTGTCCTGGTGGCCGCTGGCTCCCGGCTGGTGGGCGCTGCTGGTACTGGTGCCGCTGCTGCTCTGGGGCCTGTGGTACCTGCGCCGCTACCTGCCGCTGCGCCAGCGGGAACTGCAGCCGCTGGAGCAGCCGCTCGACCCGCTGCGCCTGGCCGCCCTGGCCGAACTGGCGCGCCTGGTGCGTCCCTACGACGGCCAGCATGCCGGCCCCTGGCTGCAGCAGCTCAATGCCCTACTCAAGCGCCTGGCCCGCGCCCACTACCCGCAGGAGCACAGCCACATCCTCAGCGGCCGCGCCTGGCTGGCCTTCCTCGACAGCCGCTGCCCGGCCGCCGGCCTGACCCGCTGGATGATCCTGGTGGAAGGCACCTACCGCAGCCACTGCAGCCTCGACGACAAAGCGATCAATGGCCTCAACCAGGCCGTCGACACCTGGATCCGCAAGCATGTTTGAGTTCACCTGGCCCTGGGTCTTCCTGCTCGCCCCCCTGCCCTGGCTGCTGCGCCTGCTGCTGCCGGCAGCAGACAGCGGCGAGGCAGCGCTCAAGGTCAGCTTCCTCAGCGAGCTGGAGGGCCTCAGCGGTCGTCGCGCCCGTGCCAACCTGCCGGCCTGGCGCCAGCAGGCACCGTTCGTGCTGCTGTGGCTGTTCCTGCTGCTGGCTGCCGCCCGCCCGGAATGGGTCGGCGAACCGCTGCCGCTGCCGGCCAGCGGCCGCGACCTGCTGCTGGCGGTGGATGTGTCCGGCTCCATGGACTACAGCGACATGCGCTGGCATGGCGAAGAAATCTCGCGCCTGGAACTGGTGAAGAAGCTGTTCGGCGACTTCATCGAGGATCGCCGCGGCGACCGTGTCGGCCTGATCCTGTTCGGCAGCCGCGCCTACCTGCAGTCGCCGCTGACCTTCGACCGCCACACCGTGCGGGTCTGGCTGGACGAAGCGCTGATCAACATCGCCGGGCCGCAGACCGCCATCGGCGACGCCATCGGCATGGCGGTCAAGCGCCTGCGCCAGCGCCCGGCCGACAGCCGCGTGCTGGTGCTGATCACCGACGGCGCCAGCAACGCCGGCGAGATCGAACCCAAGACCGCCGCGCGCCTGGCCGCCGAGGAACACGTGAAGATCTACACCATCGGCATCGGCACCGACCCGCAGCAGAGCGGCATCATGGGCATGCTCGGCCTCAACCCGGGCATCGACCTCGACGAGGCCAGCCTCAAGAACATCGCCGAGCAGACCGGCGGCAGCTACTTCCGCGCCCGCGACGCCCAGGAACTGCAGGCCATCGAAGCCACCCTCGACCAGCTGGAACCGGCCCTGCAGCAACCGACCCGTGCCCGCCCGGCGCTGGCGCTGTACTGCTGGCCGCTGGGCACGGCACTGCTGCTGAGCCTGCTGCTGATCGCCCGTGACCTGTGGCCACAGGCCCTGCCGCGCCTGCTCAGCCGACTCGGGAGGCGCGCCTGATGGAGCTCGCCCAACTCTGGCCACACTGGCAACGCCCGTGGTGGCTGCTCCTGCTACCGCTGCTGGTCTGGCTGCTCTGGCAACTGTGGCACCGCGAGCGCCGCAGCGGGCGCTGGCAACTGCTGCTGCCGCCGGCCTTTCAGGCCGCCCTGCTGTCCGGCGGGCGGGCGCGCAACAACCACCTGCCGTGGATCGCCCTCGGCCTGGCCTGGCTGCTGGCCGGCCTGGCCCTGCTCGGGCCGAGCTGGCAGCGCATCGAGCTGGCCAGCCAGAAACGCGCCGACCCGCTGGTGGTGCTGCTCGAACTGACCCCGGCGATGCTTGCCACCGACGCCTCGCCCAATCGCCTGGAGCAGGCCAAGCGCAAGCTGCTCGACCTGCTGCAGGCGCGCGACGAAGCGCAGACCGCGATCATCGTCTATGCCGGCAGCGCCCACACCCTGGTGCCGCTGTCCGACGACCTGGGCACCGCGCGCAACCTGCTCGACGCCCTCAAGCCCTCGCTGATGCCCGAACCCGGCCGGCGCGCCGACCTGGCCGTGAGCAAGGCCCTGCAGCTGCTCGAACAGGGCGCCCAGGGCCAGGGCCGGCTGCTGCTGATCGGCAGCGAACTGGACGATAACGAACGCCGCGCCATCCGCACGGCCCTGGGCAACCACGGCGAGCGCCTGGCCATCCTCGGCATCGGCACGCCCCAGGGCGCGCCCATCCTCGGAGCCGACGGCAGCTTCCTCAAGGACAGCGCCGGCAGCATCCTCCTGCCGCGCCTGGACAGCAGCGGCCTCAAACGCTTCGCCGGCGAACTGGGCGGGCGCTACCGCCAGGCCCGCCCGGACGACCGCGACCTGCAGGGTCTGGGCCTGCTCGACGGCCCGCAGAGCCTGCGCGAGGATGGCGAGCCGACCCAGCTGGCAGCCTGGGCCGACCAGGGCCACTGGCTGCTGCTGCCGCTGCTGCTGCTCGCCGCCTGCGCCGGCCGCCGCGGCTGGCTGTTCTGCCTGCCGCTGCTGCTGGCCCTGCCGCAGCCGAGCCAGGCCTTCGAGCTGCGCGACCTGTGGCTGCGCCCGGATCAGCAGGGCCAGCGCCTGCTGCAAGCCCAGCAGCCGAAAGAGGCTGCCGCACGCTTCAGCGATCCGCGCTGGCAGGGTGAGGCGCTGTACCGCGCCGGCGACTACAGCGCAGCAGCCGAACGTTTCGCCCAGGGCGACAGCGCCGCCGACCACTACAACCGCGGCAATGCCCTGGCCAAGAGCAACGAGCTGGCCGCCGCCCTCGACGCCTACGAGCAGGCCCTTGAGCGTCAGCCCGACCTGCAGCCGGCGCTGCGCAACAAGGCGCTGGTGGAGCAGTTGCTGCAGCAGCAGAAACAGCAGCAGGCCAACCAGCCACAGCAGTCCGAACAACAGGGACAACAAGGGCAACAAGGGCAACAAGGGCAACAAGGCCAGCAGGATCAGCAGCAGAACGCCGGCGGCCAGGCGCAGAACGATGCCCAGGGCAATCCGCAGCAGCAGTCCACCACGCAGCAGGCCACTACCCAGCCAGGCGACCACAGCGCCGCCAGTGAGCAGGCCCAGGCCGGCCAGGATGCCACGGCGCAGAACAGCAGCGGCGAAGCGCAGGCCGACAAGCCCGCCGACGCCAGCCAGGGCAGCGCGCAAGGCCAGGCCCAGGCGGCCCAGGCCAGCGCCCGGCCGCTCGGCGACGAGCAGCGCGACGCCCTGGAACAATGGCTGCGGCAGATCCCCGACGACCCGGGCGAGCTGCTGCGGCGCAAATTCCTCTACGAACAGAAACAGCGCCAGGAACAGTCCCGATGAGCCGTCTGCTTTGCGCCCTCCTCTTCTGCCTGCTGAGCCTGCAGACCAGCGCCGCCAGTCTGTCCGCCACCGTGGATCGCGCCCGCCTGAGCGAAGGGGAAAGCCTCGACCTGATCCTCGAATCGGACGACGCCACCCTGTTCGGCAAGCCGGATCTGGCGCCCCTCGACCAGCAGTTCGAGGTGCTCAGCACCCGCCAGGAAAACAACCTCTCCACCGTCGCCGGCAAGGTGCAGTCCAGCACCCGCTGGATCATTACCCTGCTGCCCCGGCAGACCGGCTTCGTGGTGATCCCGCCGCTCAAGCTCGGTGATGCCAGCAGCCAGTCGATCACCCTGCAGGTGCTCAAGGGCGGCAGCGCCGATGCCAACGGCACGCTGGCGCCGATCTTCATCGACGCCAGCCTGGATCAGGACGCCGTCTACGTGCAGGCCCAGGTGGTGCTGACCCTGCGCATCTTCCACTCGGTGTCGCTGTTCGACGACAGCAGCCTGACCCAGCTCAGCATCCCCGATGCCCGGGTCGAGCAGCTCGGCGAGCCGCGGGTCTACGAGAAGACCATCAACGATGTACGCCACGGCGTGATCGAGGTGCGCTACGCGATCTTCCCGCAGAAGAGCGGCGAGCTGACCATCCCCTCCCAGGTGTTCAGCGCCACCCCGGTCGAGCGCGGCGCAACCGATGACTACAACCCGTTCGGCCCGCGCCCCGGTCGCCTGACCCGGGTCAAGTCGCCGCAGATTCCGCTGACGGTCAAGCCCAAGCCGGCCGACTACCCGGCCGACGCGCCCTGGCTGCCGGCCCGCGCCCTGAGCCTGAGCGAGGCCTGGAGCCCGGAGCCGGACAAGGCCAGCGTCGGCGACTCGCTGACCCGCAACATCATGCTGCGCGTCGAGGGTCTGTCCAGCGCCCAGCTGCCGCCACTGCCAGCCAGCCAAGCCCAAGGCCTGCGGCGCTATCCGGATCAACCGCAGCTGCACAACGAGAGCGGCGAGCGCGGCCTGATCGGCAGCCGCGAAGAACACGAGGCCCTGGTGCCGAGCCAGAGCGGGCGCATCGAACTGCCGGAACTGCAGGTGGTGTGGTGGAACACCCGCGAGGATCGCCTGGAGCACAGCAGCCTGCCGGCCCGTACCCTGGAGGTGGCGAGCAATCCGGTGCTGGACGCCGAGGCCCCGGTGGACAGCCCGGTAGCGGCCCACGCCGGCGACGCCCCGCTGCTGTGGCCCTGGCAGCTGGCCACCGCGCTGCTGGCGCTGACCACCCTGCTCGGCTTCGGCCTGTGGTGGCGTGCGCGCCGCCAGCCGGCGATTCTGCCCAGCGCGCAGACCGGCCCCAGCCCACGCACCCTGCTCGACGACCTCAAGCGCGCCTGTCAGGCCAACGACAGCCAGGCCACCCGCCAGGCCCTGGATGCCTGGGCGCGCCAGCAACCGGAAACCCTGGCTGACATGGCCGCGCGCTTCGTGCCGCTGTCCGATGCCCTGGATGGCCTCAATGGCGCGCTCTACAGCGAGACGGGCCAGCACTGGCAAGGTGAAGGCCTGTGGAAAGCCATCCGCAGCCTGCCCGCCCTGGAAGCCGCGGCTGGCCCCCAGGAAACCAGCCCGCTACCGCCGCTGTACCCACGCTGACCCGCATTCCAAGGATGGAACACATGACCCTCAAGGAAGAACTGGCCGCTTTCTACCGCCGCCTCGGCTTCAGCGACAGCGCCGACAAGGCCTGCACGGTGCCGGTGTATACCGGCTGCCTGCTGGTGCCGCTGCCGAATATCGAGACCCGCCACCGCTACCTCAAGTACCACGACCTGCATCACCTGGTGACCGGCTACAGCACCGGACGCATCGGCGAAGGCGAGGTCAGCGCCTGGGAACTGGGCACCGGCTCGATGCTCAACTCGCCCCTGCTCGGCACTATGAACCTGATCGCCCTGTCCACCGGTCTGTTTCTCGAACCCCGGCGTATGTGGCGCGCCTTCCAGCGCGGCTGGCAGAGCCGCAATCTGTATCCGCTGGCGCGCCGCCAGCAGATCGACGGTGACCACTGGCCCGATCTGGCAGCCTTGCGCCAGAGCCTGCTGGACAACCGCGCCAATCCCTTGCCAGTGGCCTTGCGCGCCGTGGAGTTCGCCGGCTACGCCGGCGTGGCGCTGCTGATCCACGCCGTTATCGCCATTCCCGCCGTATGCGCCCGCCTGATCACCGATATCGGCCTGGGCTACAGCTTTTTCCAGGCGGTGAAACCGCGCAAACGCAGCGACCTGTACTGACCTTCGAGGAGCCATTGATGGGCAATCTGACCACCACCGAAATCAAGGCATTCGTGCCGGCCAAGGACTTCGAGCGTTCCAAGGCCTTCTACCAGGAGCTGGGCTTTCGCATGGCCTCGGAAGGCGGCGGCGTGGCCTATTTCCACCACGGCCGCAGCAGCTTTCTGCTGCAGGACCTCTACGTGGCAGAGCTGGCCGACAACCTGATGATGCACCTGCTGGTGGAAGACGTGGCCGCCTGGTGGCAGCAGGTGCAGGACTCGGGCGTGGTCGAGCGCTACGGCGTGCGCCTGCACCCGCTGCAGGATCAGCCCTGGGGCATGCGCGACTTCGTGCTGCTCGATCCGTCCGGGGTGTTGTGGCGCATTGGCCAAAACATTTAAGCCGAGCGCGGGTTACTCCGGCAGCGGCCCAATCGGGAAGAAGGTGCCGCCGCTCCACACGCCCAGCCAGGTCTGGCCATCGATCTCGCGGGGTACCGCCAGCTCCACCAGCTGATAGAACACATTGCGGTGCACCAGGGCTTCCAGGTTGCGCCGCACATGCAGGTAGGGCGACGGCTCCTGGGTCACGGGATCCAGCTCCACCCGCAGCGGATGCTCGGCACCCGCCTCGACCTCTTCCTCGACATTGGTGGTGAAGCGCAGCAGCTGCGCCTCGCCCTCGCCGCTCACCTGCAGGGTCACGGCGACGAAGGGCGCGTCGTCGACGGTGATGCCGACCTTCTCCACCGGCGTGATCAGGAAATACTTGTCGTCGTCGCGGCGGATGATGGTGGAGAACAGCTTGACCATCGGCTTGCGCCCGATCGGCGTCCCCAGGTAGTACCAGGTGCCGTCACGGGCGATGCGCATATCGATGTCGCCGCAGAAATCCGGATTCCACAGGTGCACCGGCGGCAGGCCCTTGCCTTCGCCCTTGGGAATTTGCGCCAGCAGGTCGCCGGCCTTGCCCGGATCGGTCATCGTCTGTTTCCTTGTTCGACAAGGTCGCTAGTATGCCGCAAGCCGGCCTAGCGGTCGCTGACCCCGATCAGGCTGCGGGCGTACTGTTCGAAGGCTGGACGCAGCAGATCCTGGGGCTTGGTGTCGTACAACGTCAGAAAACCGCCACGGTTGCGGATGCGTGCGGTGTCCACCAGGTAGCGGGTGTTGGTTTCGATCAGCATCAGCTGGATCACGCTGGAGTCCACCCCCAGGCGATCCAGCGCCTCCTGATCCTCCCACTCCTCTTCGGTGCCGATACGGTCGTCGGCGGCAGCGAAACGGGTGTACAGCAGATAATGGGCGCCGGCGGTGCGCGCCTCGTTCAGCGCTTCCTCCAGACCTTGCGGCTGGGCCGCGCGGCGCACCAGCGGAAAGTACTCGACGAAGGCGTCGAAGGCCTGCTCAGCCACCACGTTGGGCCGTGGATGGGCATCGCCGGGCGGGGTGTAGTGGGCCTGGGAGATGAACACGAAGGAATCCGCCTGCAGCCGCCAGGAGCTGGCGCGACGGGTGTCGCTGTGATCGAGCACGCCGGCATCGCGCAGATGATATTCGGTGCCGGCCGCCATATCGCTGACCTTCATGCAGCCGCCGAGCGCCATCAGGCTCAGCAGCAGAATCACGCTACGCATCGCAGTTCCTCCCAGGCCGGTGACGGAAATCCGGCGGATAGAGAGACATAGCAGCTTCCGCGCCAACCTGAGTCACAGGCCGCGCTGCCACTCCTGGCGCAGGTGAGCCTGCTGCGGCCGCTCGATGGCCTGGCGCACCTGGGCCAGCAGGCGCGCCTTGTCCGCCCCCAGGTTGCCCTTGAGCACCAGGTAGTTGGAAGCGTGGTCACTGCGGAACACCGTGTCGTGCAGCTCCAGGCCCTGCAGCAGGCGCTCGACCTCGAGGAACAGCTCCTGCTGCTGCAGGGGCTGGAACTCGGCAAAGCCCTGGCGAAAACGCTGCTCGCCGGTAGGAAAACTGACCACCAGGGTCGACAGGTATTCCGGCTGCGCGGCATTCATCAGCCGTGCCGAGTTGTCCGCGTGCTGCTGGCTGAGGGTCGTGCCACCCAGACCATTGAGGATCATCACCGAGCGGGTGATGCCCGCTTCGCCCAGTTTCTCCAAGGCGCTGAGGCTGGACTCGTAGGTCTCGCCCTTGTTGACCAGTTCCAATACCTGGTCGTCGCCGGACTCGCAACCGACGTAGGCCATCTTCAGCCCGGCATCGGCCAGCTCCTTCAGCTCGGCAACCGACTTCTTGCGCAGGTTGCGCGGCAGGCAATAGCTGGAGACCCGCTCGACCTCGGGCATGTGTTCACGAATCGCCTGCAGGATGTTGAGCAGGCGCCGCGTCGGCAGCACCAGGGCGTCGCCATCGGCAAGGAATACCCGCTGGACGATCAGCTGCTGGCCGGCACGGCGGATTTCCTCAAGCACCTGTGCTTCGTCACGGGCACGGAATTTCTTCTGCGGCTGGGTATACATCTCGCAGAAGGTGCAGGCGTTCCACGAGCAGCCGTTGGTCACCGGCAGGATCAGCGAGTGGGCTTCGCTGGGCGGACGGAACACCGGTTCGATATAGGCGATGGGGAATTCGGCAGGCATGGCTTTCGTACAAGTAGGTGAGGCGGCGCACTAGCCACCGATGATTTTCATGACAGTGACGCCACCGGCAAAGGCGATGTCCTGTTTGTCCGCCAGGGCGCGCACCAGCAGGCGCTGCAGCGCCGGCAGGGCCTGGTGGCGCGGCTTATCGAGCAGGTCGCCGACATAGTGGCGGTTGCTCGACGACAGGCAGCCATGCAGCCAGCCGGTGGAGGACAGGCGCAGGCGCGAGCAGGTACGGCAGAACGGCACGCTTTCGTTGGCAATCACGCCGAAGTAGCCCGCACCGGGAATTTCATAGCGCAGCGCGGTGGCATCCAGCGGCGCCTCGGCCTGGACGAACTCGTAACGGCTGCCGATTACCTGCAGCAACTCGTCCATGCCGTAGAACTGCTGCTGAAAACTGGCGCCGTCGCGGGCCAGGTGGCCCATGCGCATCAGCTCGATGAAGCGCAGCTCGAAACCACGCTCCAGGCAGTAGTCCAGCATGGGCAACACCTGGTCATGGTTCTGCCCACGCAGCGGCACCATGTTCAGTTTGATCTGCAGCCCGGCCGCCCGTGCCTCTTCCAGGCCCTGCAGCACGGTCGGCAGGTCACCGCCGCGAGCAATGCGCTTGAACGCGTCGGGGTCGAGGGTATCCAGGGAGATGTTCAGCCGGCGCATGCCGGTTTCCAGCAGCAGCGGCAGCTTGCGGCTGAGCAACTGGCCGTTGCTGGTCAGGCTGATGTCCTGCAGGCCAAGACGGCTGACTTCGCGCAGGAACAGCTCGAGCTTGGGACTGACCAGCGGTTCGCCACCGGTGATGCGCAACCGCTCGATGCCGGCCGCCTCCATCAGGTAGGCCACGCCGCGCACCATGGCCTCGGCGGACAGCTCGTCCTGGGCGGCAATCAGCCGCTTGCCGTCGGGCACGCAATAGGTGCAGGCGTAATTGCAGGCGGCGGTCAGGCTGATACGCAGATTGCGGAAGCGCCTGCCCTGGCGGTCGACGATCATTAGGCGGCTCCGGCAGTGTCTACACCGGAGTATATGCCCGCCGCTGTCTGCGCAAAATGCATCATTGGCGGGCTGAATGGCACATCAAGCGGCCGGCGTGTCGCCGTCGCGCTTGCGCTTGTTGCCCATGCGCACGCCGATGTCCATGAGGAACTGGAAGAAGCCTTCCTGATCCTCCAGCACACTGCTCCAGAACGGCGAGTGGTACAGCGCCACGGCGCCATGCACCAGGGCCCAGGCCGCGCAGTAGTGGAAGTACGGCGGTACGTCTTCCAGCTTGCCTCCGGCGATGCGACCTTCGATCAGGTGGGTCAGACGCTCGAAGTTGGAGGTGCGAATCTTGTGCAGCTGCTCGACCATCTCCGGCACCTGGTTGCCCTTGACCACCTTCTCTTCCAGGCGGTCGAACAGGCGGTAGCGCTGCGGGTCACGCATGCGGAACTCGAAGTAGGCGCGCGACAGCGCTTCCTTGTCGCGAGCCACGTCCTCGGAGTGGAACAGCGCGTTGAGATCGCGCTCGTAGTCCAACATCAGGCGCAGGTAGACCTCGGCCTTGGACTTGAAATGCTTGTAGATGGTGCCTTTGCCGATACCGACCGCATCAGCGATCATCTCGACGGTGACACTGTCTTCACCCTGTTCGAGGAACAGCTTGAGCGCGGTATCGAGAATTTCCTGTTCGCGACGACGGAATTCACGGACTTTGCGAGGTTCTTTGTTCATAACGTGACTGCAGGATGAAAATCGAAGCGCATTATTATGCCTGTTCAGCGCCAAAATGCACGGATCATCGCCTATGTCTGCCTTTATTGATGAGTTTCCCCTGGCTTCGGGCCTGTATTACCTCAATCACGCCGCCGTCGCCCCCTGGCCAAAGCGCGCGGTAGACGCGGTGCGTCGCTTCGCCGAGGAAAACGCCCGGCTCGGCGCCAGCGATTATCCCGCCTGGCTGCAGGTCGAACTGCGCCTGCGCGAACGCCTGCAGCGCCTGCTCAATGCCCCCAGCCGCAGCGATATCGCGCTGCTGAAGAACACCTCCGAAGCCCTGTCATTCGTCGCCTTCGGCCTCGACTGGCGCGCCGGCGACCAGGTGGTGATCAGCGACGAGGAGTTTCCATCCAACCGCATCGTCTGGGAGGCCCTGCAACCACGCGGGGTCGAGGTGATCCAGGTGAACCTGGCGGGCGCCGATCCGGAAGCCGCCCTGCTCGCCGCCTGCGGCCCGCGCACCCGCCTGCTGGCGATCAGCGCCGTGCAGTACGCCAGTGGCCTGCGCCTGGATCTGCCGCGCCTCGGTGCCGGCTGCCGGCAGCGCGGCGTACTGCTGTGCGTCGATGCCATCCAGCAGCTCGGCGCCCAGCCGTTCGATGTGCAGGCCTGTGACTGCGCTTTCGCCATGGCCGACGGGCACAAATGGCTGCTCGGCCCGGAAGGCCTGGCGGTGTTCTATTGCCGCGCCGATCTGCGCGAACAGCTGGCTCTGCACGAATACGGCTGGCACATGCTCGAACATGCCGGCGACTACGACCGCACGGACTGGCAGCCGGCCCGCAGTGCCCGGCGCTTCGAGTGCGGCAGCCCGAACATGCTCGGTGCCATGGCCCTGGAGGCCAGCCTGTCGCTGCTGGAGGAAGTCGGCATGCAGCAGGTCGGCATACGCCTGGAGGAGCGCATGCAGCAGCTGCAACAGGGCCTGCAAAGCATCCCCGGCATCCAGCTGCACAGCCCGCTGGAACCGCAGCGGCGAGCCGGCATCCTGACCTTCAGCCTGGATGGCTGGAGCAACCAGGCGCTGTTCGCCAGGCTGCGGGAGCAACAGGTGATCTGCGCCCAACGTGGCGCCGGTGTGCGGTTTTCTCCGCACTTCTATACGGAACCTGCGGTGATCGAGCAGACCCTGGCGTTATTGAGGCAGATGGCACAAGGCTGAGTGCTCAGCAGCGGCTGCGGTATTCCAAATCTGTTTAAAAAACCGCCGCAACCTGCCTGGACGCAGGAGAAACATGGCCAATACTGGAGATTACTGGTGTGCGGCATCTCCCCCCAAGTGCCCCGCCAGTCGAGGTACCGTGGATCGCGTACCTTCGTTTTTACTCCTAATGGTCTTGACCCGGATTCATCCCCCAGAACCCGGGTTTTTTTTGTCCGCGATTTTATAGCAATACCGCCTGAGCCTCTTCAGAGGCTCGCGAGCTAGAGCCAGGCAAGGCGCAATCGGGCGAAGAAGCGCAGTTTACGAAGTGTAAATGAGCATTCTGAACCCGATTGCAACGCAGCATGGCCGACGCGCAGCAGTCTCTTAAGAGGCTCTCAGGCCACTCGAGCTAGAGGAAACAGCCGCTTGAAGTTGGCCGTGGTCTGCGCGGCCAGATCCTCGAAGCGCTCGCCACGCACCATGGCCAGGAACTCCGCCACTTCGCGCACGTACTGCGGCAGGTTGGCCTTGCCGCGGTAGGGAATCGGCGCCAGGTAGGGCGAATCGGTCTCCACCAGCAAGCGATCGGCCGGCACCTTGCGCGCCACCTCGCGCAGGGCATCGGCATTGCGGAAGGTGACGATGCCGGACAGGGAAATGTAGAAACCCAGATCCAGCGCCGCCCTGGCCATGTCCCAGTCCTCGGTGAAGCAGTGCAGCACACCAGCCTGCGGCAAAGCCGCCTCGCGCAGCAGGGCCAGGGTGTCGGCGCGTGCCTCGCGGGTATGCACGATCACCGGCTTGCCAGTGACCTTCGCCGCCTCCAGATGCAGGCGGAAGGACTGCTGCTGCAGCTCGGCCGCTTCCGGCTCGTAGTGATAGTCCAGGCCGGTCTCGCCAATGGCCACCACCTGCGGGTGGTTCAGTTCGGCCAGCAGCCAGTCGAGCACTGGCGCCGCACCAGGCTGCAGATCCAGCGGGTGCACCCCCACCGAGCAGTCGACATCGGCGTAGCGCTCGGCCAGGCCCTTGACCGCCGCAGCGTTGTCGGCGCTGACGCCGATGCACAGAAAATGCTGCACGCCGCGGGCGCGGGCGGCCTCCAGGGCGGTATCCAGGCAGCCGTTGTGCTGCGTCAGGTCGAGGCGGTCGAGGTGGCAGTGGGAATCAACCAGCATGGCAATCACGGTCTCTGAAAATGACAAAGCGCCCGTTCAGGGCGCTTTTGACTGGGCCTGAAAGGGCCGATGTTACATGGTGTGGGTCGGCCGATCCGATTTGAGGGCGCCAGCCAGGTAGGTTTCGATCTTGTTGCGCGCGGTGTTGTCGCCATCGTTGAACTGCACGCCGACACCGGCAGCACGGTTGCCCTGAGCCCCTTTAGGGGTGATCCACACCACTTTGCCGGCCACCGGAATCTTCTCCGGCTCGTCCATCAGGTTGAGCAGCATGAACACCTCGTCGCCGAGCTTGTAGCTCTTGGCCGTCGGGATGAACAGCCCGCCATTCCTGATGAACGGCATATAGGCGGCGTACAGCACGGACTTGTCCTTGATGGTCAGGGACAGGATCCCGTTACGCGGGCCGAGATTAGGTGGCAGACTCATGCGGCATTCCTGGCAATCTATCCAATGGCCGATTCTAGCCCGGTCCGGGCAGGCTTGCCCACTGCACCAACAGGGCTTCGAGAAGCAGAGCACCGTTCAAGTTGGCCTTGCCCAGGACTTTCTGGCGCTGCTGCAGTAGCCAGTCCTGCATCGCCAGCACCTTGTGCTGCGGCGCCTTGTCGGCCAGGTACTGCACCACCTTGCGCATGTCGGCCAGGCCCAGCCCCTGCTCGTCGCGGGTCAGCTGGTAGCGCAGCATCAGCTGCGTCCAGTCGCAGAACCAGTCGAACAGGGTAATCATCGGCATCGTCTTCCAGGCTTCGGCCAGTTGGCTGACGCCCGCCTGCTGCTTGAGCAGCTTCTTCACCCCCTCGACCACCTGCGCGCGCTGCTCGCGCACGCCCTGCTGTTGCAGGCGCCGCGCCGCCAGGGGCGAACCGCCGGCCAGGGTGAGCAGCTCGCGGCGCTCATCGTCGGCCGTTTCCGGCAGCGCCTGGGCCAGCCAGGCCAGGCTGTCAGCCTCGCTCGGCAGCGGACAGGCCTGCTGCACGCAGCGACTCTTCACGGTCGGCAGCAGCCGGCTGGGCTGGTGACTGACCAGCAGCAACACGGTGTTGCCCGAGGGTTCTTCCAGGCTTTTCAGCAGGGCGTTGGCGGCGTTGATGTTCAGCGCCTCCACCGGCTCCAGCAACACCACCTTGCGCCCGCCCAACTGGGCGGTCTGCACCACGAAGCTGACCAGCTCGCGCACCTGGTCGACCTTGATCGCCTTGTCGGCCTCCTCCGGCTCCAGCACGAAGTTGTCCGGGTGGGTGCCGGCCGCCAGCAGGTGGCAGGCCTTGCACTGGCCGCAGGCATCCAGGCCAGCCGGGCGCTGGCAGAGCAGGCGCGCCATCAGGCGCTCGGCAAGCTCGCGCTTGCCGATGCCGGCCGGGCCGTGCAGCAGATAGGCGTGGGCATGCTGGCTGCGACCGGCCAGCTGCTGCCAGAGCGCCTGCTGCCAGGGATAGGCTTCAGCCACGGCAGCGCTCCAGGATTTCCGGCAGCAAGGCATCGATGGACTGCTGCACGGTTGCCAGCGATTGCCCGGCATCCAGCACCCGGCAGCGCTCCGGGGCTGCGGCGGCACGATCCAGGTAGGTCTGCCGTACGGCCGCGAAGAAGCCCTGCCCTTCCTGCTCGAAACGATCCAGCCGGCCACGCGCGGCGGCCCGGGCCAGACCGATCTCGATCGGCAGATCGAAGACCAGGGTCAGGTGCGGACGCAGCTCGCCCTGGACGAAGCTTTCCAGGGCGGCAATGCGCTCCAGAGGCAGGCCCCGGCCGCCACCCTGATAGGCGTAGGTGGCATCGGTGAAACGGTCGCACAGCACCACCGTACCGCGCGCCAGGGCCGGGCGAATGACCTGCGCCAGGTGCTGGGCACGCGCGGCGAACACCAGCAGCAGCTCGGTATCGCTGGCCATCGCCTCGTCGCTCGGAGCCAGCAGCAGCTCGCGGATGCGCTCGGCCAGCGGCGTGCCGCCGGGCTCTCGGGTTAGCAGGACATCGAGGCCCTGCTCGCGCAGACGTGCGGCGAGGTATTCGCGGTTGGTGCTTTTGCCGGCGCCTTCCGGGCCTTCGAGGGTAATGAACAGACCGCTCACGGATTGTCCTTGTCGAGTTTGGGGCTGGAGCGGTAATCGCTGCGGCGCTTGAGCTGGAACTCGCGCACGGCGCGGTTGTGCGCGTCCAGGCTGTCCGAGAATACATGGCTGCCGTCGCCACGCGCGACGAAATACAGGCTGTTGCCGGCCACCGGATGCAGCGCGGCGCGGATCGCCTCGCGCCCGACCAGGGCAATCGGCGTTGGCGGCATGCCATCGATCAGGTAGGTGTTGTAAGGGCTGGGGCTGAGCAGGTGAGCGCGGGTCAGGTTGCCAGTGTAACGCTCGCCAAGGCCGTAGATCACCGTCGGGTCGGTCTGCAGGCGCATGCCGATGCCCAGGCGCCTGACGAACACCCCGGCGATCTGCCCACGCTCTTCCGGCACGCCGGTTTCCTTCTCCACCATCGAAGCCATGATCAGCGCATCGTAGGGGGTGGCGTAAGGCAGGTTGTCGGCGCGCTGCGCCCACTCCTCGTCCAACACCAGTTGCAGGCGAGCCAGCGCTGCCTTGAGCAGATCGAGGTCGCTCATGCCGCGCACATAGCGGTAGGTATCGGGGAAAAAGTGCCCTTCCGGATTGACACCGGGCAAGCCCAGGCGCGCCATCAATGCCTGATCGTCCAGTTCGGCGAGCAGGTGGGTGAGTGCCGTCTGGCGGGCCAGGGCAGCGCGCACCTGGCGGAAGTTCCAGCCCTCGACCAGGGTCAGGCTGTACTGCACCACCTCGCCACGCTGCCACAGCCCCAGCAGATCGCGGGCGCTGAGCTGCGGCGTAAGGCGATACTCACCGCTGTGCAGGGCCTGGCCCGGCAGGTTGAAGCGCCAGTACAGGCGTAGCCAGAAGGCGCCGTCCAGCACCGATTCGGCCTGCAGACGGTTGAGCACCCCGCTCGGGGTATCGCCCGGTACGACTTCGATCAGGCGCTCGGCCGACAACTGCAGCGGTTGCTCCAGCGCCATATGCAGGCGCCAGGCGGCGCCACCCAGCGCCAGCACGGCCAGCAGCAGGCCGGCGGCCAGCAGCCGCAATAACGTGCGAATCACGGATCAGGAATCCAGAAGACTGCGAATAATGGCCTGCAGTTTACGGGTCAACGGGCCGACCGACCAGTCGCGCCCCTGCAACTCGCGCACCGGCCAGATGCCGTACTGGCTGTTGCAGAGAAATACTTCATCGGCATCCAGCAATTCTGTCAGGGCGATATCGCGCACCTGCACCGCCAGCCCCAGCACCTCGGCCTGCTGCAGCAGCTCGGCGCGCATCACCCCGGCCACCCCGCAGCGCGTCAGCGCGGCGGTCAGCAACACGCCATCCTTGACCAGGAACAGGTTGCTGAACACGCCCTCGATCACCCTTCCCGAGTTGTCGCAGAGCAGGCCTTCGGCGAAAGCCGGATCCGCCCATTCGCTACGCGCCAGCACCTGCTCCAGGCGATTGAGGTGCTTGAGGCCGGCCAGCAGCGGCTGCTCGGCCAGGCGGGTGCTACAGGGAAACAGGCGCACGCCCTGCTCGGCATGGGCCGATGGATAAGCCGGTACGGGACTGCCCAGCAGAATGCGCCGGGGCTGCGCCGGCACGGGCGCGGCATAGCCGCGCAGGCCGTCGCCACGGGTCACCAGCAGCTTGGCCACACCTTCGCCCAGCTGACTGCAGAAGGCCAGCAGTTCGGCCTCCAGCACCGCCAGGTCAAGCTCCAGGCGCAGGCGCTGCGCGCCCTCCGTCAGGCGCACCAGATGCCGCACCAGCAGACGCGGCTTGCCATTGCGCACGGCGATGGTCTCGAACAGACCATCGCCGTAGGCCAGGCCACGATCGAGCAACGACAGCTCGGCCGCCGGCCGGCCATCGACCCAGCTCAGCATCAGCCGGCGAACCGGCGGAACACCAGCGAGCCGTTGGTGCCGCCAAAGCCGAAGGAGTTGGACAGCACGGCGTCGATCGCCAGGGGCTTGGCCTGGTGCGCGACGAAGTCGAGGTCGCAGCCCTCATCCGGCTCGTCCAGGTTGATGGTCGGCGGTGCCACCTGGTCGCGCAGGGCCAGCACGCTGAAGATCGCCTCCACTGCGCCGGCGGCGCCGAGCAGGTGGCCGGTCATCGACTTGGTCGAGCTGACCGACAGCTTGTAGGCCTGTTCGCCGAATACCCGCTTCACCGCACTGGCCTCGGCTTTGTCGCCAGCCACAGTAGAGGTGCCGTGAGCATTGATGTACTGCACCTGATCCGGATTCATACCGGCGTCGCGCAGAGCATTGCTCATGCAACGCGCGGCACCGTTGCCATCTTCCGGTGGCGAGGTCATATGGTAGGCATCGCCACTCATGCCGAAACCAACCAGCTCGGCATAGATAGTCGCGCCACGAGCCTTGGCATGCTCCAGCTCCTCAAGCACCAGAGCGCCGGCGCCGTCGGACAGCACGAAGCCGTCGCGGCCCTTGTCCCAGGGGCGACTGGCCTTGGTCGGATCGTCGTTACGAGTGGACATCGCCCGCGCCGCACCGAAAGCGCCCATACCCAGAGCACAGGCAGCCATCTCGGCGCCACCGGCGATCATCACATCGGCCTCGCCGTAAGCGATGTTACGCGCGGCCATGCCGATGCAGTGGGTACCCGTGGTGCAGGCGGTGGCAATAGCGTAGTTAGGCCCCTGCAGACCCAGATGGATCGACAGGAAGCCGGAAATCATGTTGATGATCGAGCCCGGCACGAAGAACGGCGAGATACGCCGCGGCCCCTGCTCGAACAGTATCTTGCAGGTAGCCTCGATGTTGCTCAGGCCACCGATACCGGAGCCCATGGCCACACCAATGCGCTCGCGATTGGCATCGGTGATTTCCAGACCGGCATCACTCATCGCCTGGAAACTGGCAGCCAGGCCGTACTGGATGAACAGGTCAAGCTTGCGCGCTTCCTTGACCGAGAGGTATTGCTCGACGTCGAAGCCTTTCACCGAACCGCCGATGCGGGTGGAGAAGGCCGACAGGTCGACGCTCTCGATCAGGCCTATGCCACTGCGACCCGCCAGGATGCCCTGCCAGCTGCTCGCCACATCGACGCCCAAAGGCGACAGCATGCCCATACCGGTAACCACGACGCGTCTACGCGACACTGCGAAATCCTCTTGTCCTGTTTGCAACTGCACCAGCCATTAAAGAAAAACCGCACGCCTCGTTAGGGGCAGTGCGGTTTTTCCAGGTTCGAAAACCGACGATTACGATCAATCAGCCGTGGGCGTTGATGTAGTCGATGGCTTCCTGAACGGTGGTGATCTTCTCAGCTTGCTCGTCCGGAATCTCGGTCTCGAATTCCTCTTCCAGAGCCATCACCAGCTCAACGGTGTCAAGGGAGTCGGCGCCCAGGTCTTCAACGAAGGAAGCGCTGTTGGTGACTTCATCTTCTTTGACGCCCAGTTGCTCGGCGACGATTTTCTTGACGCGTTCTTCGATGGTGCTCATGTCTTGTTTTCACTCCTATGGAAAAATCCGTGCAGCTGGGCCGCAGTGTATAGAAAGGGTTTTCTAACTTTCAAGCCAAACACCCGACCCTTCCGGAACAGTTCAGATGGCCGTCTACGGCTGGTTGCACTTTTGTAACGAACTCTAGACGGGTTTTATGACAGTTTCCTGAAGGTTCGAGTCACATTCAACTCATGTACATGCCGCCATTCACCGGCACGGTGGCACCAGTAACGTAGGCTGCGCCGTCGGAGGCGAGGAAGCCCACCACCTTGGCAATCTCTTCGGCCTGGCCCAGGCGGCCCAGGGGAATCTGGGTCAGCAGCGCTTCGCGCTGGGCTTCCGGCAGCTCGCGGGTCATATCGGTGTCGATGAAGCCGGGTGCCACCGAGTTGACGGTAATGGCACGGGAACCGACCTCACGAGCCAGCGCGCGGCTGAAGCCCTCCAGGCCAGCCTTGGCGGCCGCGTAGTTGACCTGCCCGGCGTTGCCCATGGCACCGACCACCGAACCAATGCTGATGATGCGACCCCAGCGCGCCTTGGTCATGCCACGCAGCACGGCCTTGGACAGACGGAACAGGCTGTTGAGGTTGGTATTGATGACATCGAACCACTCCTCGTCCTTCATCCGCAGCATCAGGTTGTCACGGGTGATGCCGGCGTTGTTGACCAGGATCGCCACCGCACCGAAATCCTTCTGGATCTGCTCGAGCACCGCGGCAACCGACTCGTCATTGCCGACATCCAGCAGCATGCCCGCACCCTGAATACCATTGGCCTTCAGCGCCTCGCCGATGCGCTCGGCACCGGCCGCGGACGTTGCCGTACCGATCACCACCGCGCCCTGACGCCCCAGCTCGAACGCGATGGCCTGGCCGATGCCACGGCTCGCGCCCGTTACCAATGCAACCTTGCCTTGCAGACTCATGCAGTCTCTCCTTGCCTAATCAAACCAGGGCCGCACGGGCCGCCGCGAAGGCGTCCACGCTGTCCAGATTGTGGGTATTGATACCTTTCACGCAGCGCTTGTTCAAACCGGCCAGCACCTTGCCAGGGCCGCACTCGACCAGATCGGTGACACCCTGCCCGGCCAGCAGCTGAATACTCTCAACCCAGCGTACCGGGCTGTACAGCTGCGCCAGCAGATCGCGCTTGAGGCTGTCGAGGTCACCGGCGACCGCCGCACTGACGTTCTGCACCAGGGCAATCTGCGGCGCCTGCCAGGCCAGAGCAGCCACGGCCTCGGCGAATTTTTCCGCAGCCGGACGCATCAGCGCGCAGTGCGACGGCACGCTGACCGGCAGCGGCATCGCGCGCTTGGCGCCACGTGCCTTGCACGCCTCGATCGCGCGCTCGACAGCGGCGGCAGCCCCGGCAATCACGACCTGGCCCGGCGCGTTGAAGTTCACCGCACTGACCACCTCGCCCTGAGCCGCCTCGGCACAAGCCGCCAGCACATCGGCATCTTCCAGACCGAGGATCGCCGCCATGCCGCCCTGCCCCGCCGGTACCGCCTGCTGCATCAGCTGGCCACGCAGCTCGACCAGCTTGACCGCTTCGGCGAAGCCCAGGCTGCCAGCGGCGACCAGCGCCGAGTACTCACCCAGGCTGTGACCGGCCACGAATGCCGGGCGCGCCCCGCCCTCGGCCAGCCACAGGCGCCACAGGGCAATGGAGGCGGCCAGGATGGCTGGCTGGGTCTTGTCGGTCTCGTTGAGACGCTCTTCCGGCCCCTGCTGGATCAGCGCCCAAAGGTCGTAACCGAGCGCATCGGCGGCTTCGCCGAAGGTATCGCGCACCAGCGACTGTTGCGCGCCCAGCTCAGCCAGCATGCCCAGCGACTGCGAACCTTGGCCAGGGAAGACAAATGCGAGGGAGGTAGACATCAAAACTTTCCCTTATCTACGAATCAATGAATGAGCGGATGCCCGGCAGCGCCAGGCGCAAGACTGCAGATTGGATGACCGAGGAAATCCTGCAGTCACAGACCAGACCACAGGTTTTGCCCGATGTTCGAGCAGAACGGAAGTAACGGAGGCCTGCCAGCCGAGTCACGCACACCTCGACTCGACACGCCAGGACTAGAGCAGCAGGTCTTCGAGACGACCATGCAGGCGCTGCGGAAGATTTTCGCGCACCTCGACCAGAGCGCGACGAATGGCACTCTGGAAGCCTTCCACGCCAGCGGCGCCATGGCTTTTCACCACAATGCCCTGCAACCCGAGGAAGCTCGCGCCATTGTGCCGCGCAGGCGCCAGCTCCGAGCGCAGGCGGCGCAGCAGAGGCAACGCCATGCTGCCGATCAGGCGCGCGGCCAGCCCCTCACTGAACAGGGCCTCGATGCGCGCCAGGATCATCGAGGCCAGCCCCTCGCTGGACTTGAGCAGGATGTTGCCGACGAAACCGTCGCACACCACCACGTCGGCCTCGCCACGATAGAGGCCGTCGCCCTCGATGAAGCCGGTGTAGTTGAGCCCGGTCGCCTGCTGCAGAAGACTGGCCGCCAGCTTCACCTGCTGGTTGCCCTTGATCTCCTCAACCCCCACGTTCAGCAATGCCACTCGCGGCCGCTGCACGCCGAGCGTCTCGGCTGCCACCGAGCCCATCACGGCGAATTGATAGAGGTGTTCGGCACTGCAATCGACGTTGGCGCCAAGATCGAGCAGATGGCAGACGCCCTTGGCCGTCGGCACCGCACTGACCATCGCCGGCCGGTCGATGCCCGGCAGGGTTTTCAGCACATAACGCGACAGCGCCATCAGTGCACCGGTATTGCCGGCACTGACGCAGGCCTTGGCCCGTCCACTGCGCACCAACTCCAGGGCCACGCGCATGGATGCATCGGGCTTGCCACGCAAAGCCTGGGAGGGGCGCTCGTCCATACCGACCACTTCGCTGGCATGCTCAACGAGCAGGCGTGCGCGATCGACACTGGGATGGCGGGCAATCAGTTCTTCGAGGAGAGGAGCTTGGCCGACGAGGACCAGGTGTAGCGAGGGGAATTCAGCCAGACAGGCGACGCTGGCTGGAACAATGCAGTGGGGACCGAAGTCCCCACCCATTGCATCGATCGCGATCAGAGGAGCAGACAAGGATTACTCGTCGGCGCCCTTGTCGATCACTTTGCGACCACGGTAGAAGCCTTCCGGAGATACGTGGTGGCGCAGGTGAACTTCACCGGTGCTCTTCTCGACGGACAGGGTGCTGGCCTCGAGAGCATCATGGGAACGACGCATGTCGCGGGCAGAGCGGGATTTTTTGTTCTGCTGAACAGCCATAACTGATTAACTCCTAAACGTTTGGGTCACGCTTTAACTGCGCCAATACACTGAACGGGTTGGACCGCGTCACCTCGTCCTCGCTCGACTCGGGCTCATCGAGACCGGGCGGCTGCTGGCAATCCTCAGGGGCATGAACCGGAACGATGGGCAGAGCGAGCAACAGCTCATCTTCGACCAACGCCAGCAGATCCAACGGATCCTCCCCCACTTCCAGCACGTCGTAGCCCTTGGGCAGCGACTGGGTATCCGCGCCTTCCTTCACGACTGCGTAATCGCATTCGCTCTGAATCGGCAGGACGACCAGTTCCAGACAACGCTGGCAAATCATCTTGACCTCAACCTGAAGCTGACTATGAATACTCACAGCCCGCCGCTCGCCCCGCTCGAAGACCAACTTCGCCTGTACAGTGCCGACATTATCTGCCAGCGGGTCGCACAAACGCTCGAAACTGGCCAGCGGCATCGCCCCTTCGAGGGTAGCGCCGCGATCGGCGAGCTTACGCGGATCAACGTGAGGTGGAATCGGTCCATTTGACATAGGCGCGACATTCTAGGGATGCACCCTACCCCTGTCAAAGGAAATTCCGCCCTGTCCGTCGCCTGGGGCAATAGCTAGAATTCACGCCCCTTATCAGGAGAAGCCCATGCTGCCTCTGGTGCTCGCCTCAAGTTCGCCCTATCGCCGGGAGCTGCTATCCCGCCTGCGCCAACCCTTCACCTGGAGCGCCCCAGCCATCGACGAGACGCCCCTACCCCGCGAAAGCGCCGACGCTCTGGTGCGCCGCCTGGCCGAGAGCAAGGCACGCGCCCTGGCTGAAGTGCATCCGAATCACCTGATCATCGGCTCGGATCAGGTCGCCGTGCTCGGCGAACAGATTCTCGGCAAGCCCAACGACTTCGCCCGCGCCCGCTGCCAGCTACTGGCCGCCAGCGGCGCCAGCGTCACCTTTCTCACCGGCCTGGCCCTGCTCAACAGCGCCAGCGGTGCCTGCCAGGTCGATGCAGTCGCCTTCACCGTGCACTTCCGCCAGCTCAGCGAAGAACAGATCGACCGCTACCTGGAAGCTGAACAACCCTACGACTGCGCCGGCAGCTTCAAGGCCGAAGGCCTGGGCGTCAGCCTGTTCCGCGCCACCGAGGGCGAGGATGCCACCAGCCTGGTGGGCCTACCCCTGATCAGCCTGGTCGGCATGCTCAACGCACAGGGCCTGCAGATTCCCTGACCCTATAAATGCAGAAGCCCGGCACGCGCCGGGCTTCGACCAGACAGAGCCATTCAGCGCAAGGCCGGCCCCTGGAAGCCCATCCAGATCGACAGCCGCTCAGCCACGCTGGTACCGAGCTTCTTGGCAAAACGATCCAGCGGATTTTCCTGACGGGTAAAGTCGACGATTTCCTTCGCCCCGATCACTTCGCGCGCCACGTAACCGGTGCTGCCCAGCGCATCGACCAGCCCCAGATCCAGCGCCTGCTCACCGGACCAGATCAGGCCGGAGAACAGCTCAGGATGCCCATCGACCTTGAGACGATCGCCACGCCCCTTCCTCACGCTATCGATGAACTGCTTGTGCGTGGTTTCCAGCACGCCCTGCCAGAACTGGGTTTCCTCCGCCTTCGGCGGCTGGAACGGATCGAGGAACGCCTTGTGCTCACCGGAGGTGTAGACCCGACGATCGACACCGACCTTCTCCATCACCCCGACAAAACCGAAAGTCGCCGCCGTCACCCCGATGGAACCCACCAGACTGGCCTTGTCGGCATAGATCTGATCGGCCGCACTGGCGATGTAGTAGGCGCCGGAAGCCCCCAGATCACTGATCACGGCATACACCTTGACCTTCGGGTACTCGCCGCGCAGGCGCCTGATCTCGTCATAGATGTAGCCGGACTGCACCGGACTGCCGCCTGGGCTATTGATGCGCAGCACCACACCCTTGGTCTTCTCGTCCTCGAAGGCCGCCCGCAGACTGCCGACGATATTGTCGGCACTGGCTTCCTCGTCAGCCATGATCATGCCGCGCACTTCGACCAGCGCAGTGTGCTCGGCATTCGCCGCCGCGCCCTTCTTCAGGTTCAGCCCCGGCACAAACAGCGCCAGCGCACCGAACAGGTAGATGAAGGTCAACAACTTGAAAAAGATGCCCCAGCGCCGCGAACGCCGCTGCTCCTCCACCCCGGCGAGCAGGGTTTTTTCCAGCAACTGCCAGCTCTTGTCGCCGCCCGCCGCAGCCGATGCCTTCCATTCATCCGACATACACACCCTCCTCACTGGTTCTGGCCGACACACCCGACCCCAGCCAGGTGCGCAACTCGGAAAACTCGTTAATCGCCAGACGCGGCCCGCAGGCCCGCAGGCTCTCCAGCGGCTGCGCACCAAAACCCACAGCCACCGCATCCATACCGGCATTGTTCGCCATCTGCAGGTCGAACACCGAATCACCCACCATCAGAGCCTGCCCGGGAGACAAACGCAAATGCGCCAGAATCTCCTGCAGCATCAACGGATGCGGCTTGCTCGCGGTCTCATCGGCGCAACGGGTGATATCGAAATAATCCAGCCAGCCACGCCCCTCCAGCACTCGGTGCAAGCCATGACGGCTCTTGCCGGTCGCCACCGCCAAACGGTAGCCCTGGGCACGAAACGCCTCCAGCGACTCAGCCACTCCCGGAAACAGCGGCGAAGGCTCATGCTCCAGCAGCAGGTACTGCTCGCTATAAGCCAAGCGGAAACGCTCACTCAGCAACGGATCATCCAGATCGGGGTACAGCTGAGCGATCGCCTCCGGCAGGGCCAGCCCGATGATGCCCTTGACCGCCTCATCTTCGAGGCGCGGCAGGCCACAGACGGCGGACGCCAGGTGCATGGCCGCAACAATACGGCCGATGGAGTCCACCAGCGTACCGTCCCAATCGAAGATCAGCACCCGATAGTCACGCACCGAGCTGCTCCAGGGTCTGCGCCCACACCTCGTCGACCGGCGCCTCCAGCTGCAGCACCTGCCCATCGGGCAGGTTGATCTTCAGCGCATAGGCATGCAGGAACAGGCGCTTGCCGCCCAGTTCGCGCACTTCGCGAGTGAACTCGTCATCGCCGTATTTGCTGTCGCCAGCAATCGAATGCCCGGCATGCTTGGCATGCACGCGGATCTGATGGGTGCGCCCGGTGATCGGACTGGCCTCGACCAGGGTGGCGAACTCGCCGAAGCGACGCAGCACGCGAAACTCGGTGAGCGCCTCCTTGCCCTCGGGGTTGACCTCGACCATGCGTTCGCCGGAGCGCAGGTTGTTCTTCAGCAGCGGCGCACTGACCTTCTTCTTCGAGGTCGGCCAGGCACCACGCACCAGGGCCATGTAGCGCTTGTCCACGCCATCGCCGCGCAGCGCCTCGTGCAGGTGGCGCAGCATGCTGCGCTTCTTGGCGATCATCAGCAGGCCAGAGGTATCGCGATCCAGACGATGCACCAGTTCGATATCCTTGGCCTCCGGGCGCAGCTGACGGAAGGCTTCGATCACCCCGTAATTCAGACCACTGCCGCCATGCACGGCAATGCCGGCCGGCTTGTTCAGCACGATCAGCGTCTTGTCCTCGAAGACGATGGCCGCCTCCAGGCGCTCCAGCAGGCTCTGCGCCAGCGGCGCCGGCTCGTCGCGCTCAGCCAGGCGCAGCGGCGGAACCCGCACGATATCGCCAGCCTGCAGCTTGTACTCGGGCTTGATCCGCCCCTTGTTCACCCGCACTTCACCCTTGCGCAGGATGCGGTAGATCAGGGTTTTCGGCACACCTTTGAGGCGCGCGAGCAGGAAATTGTCGATGCGCTGGCCGGCAAGCTCAGGCGCAACCTCAAGCAGCTGGACGCCGGAGGTTGGAGAAGTGGGAGTAGTCATACCGGCGATCATAACAATTTTTTATGGAATTGAAGCACTTAATCATTACTGATATAGTCGCGAACGCCGCCAAAAGCGGCCCGGTCAGCGGATGATCGACAAGATTGCCATCCCTGCCGAGCGCAACCCTTTCAGGACGCGAGGCCGTCCGACGGGAGATTCGCCGCACAAGAGCGCGAAGAGCCCGGAAACAAAGCCTTGAGCCATAGACGCGCGAGCCTCCCAAGGGAGCTTGCGGTAAATGCTAACCCGCTGCGGATTCTGCGAGCGGCACCCGATTTTAGCGATACGTGTAGGGTGGAGATGCACAACCGTCGACCTGCGTAGCAACAAGCTTTATCAAGACGCTTCACTATCGTCCGCAGCGACCGGTTGATTCCTCCCCTGACTGAGTGCTTCTGTCACCACAGCAAGCAGGAGCGTCGTCGCGGCCCCGGCCCTACTGGCCAAAGGCTGCTAGACACTGGAATGATTTACGACCATTCCTGGCGCGCCCTGACACCGACCGTGAGAGTCGTGTGTGCCAAACGCCGTTTCCGGCAGCCCCGGAAACCATTGGTACAACATGAAAAGAATGCTGATCAACGCAACTCAGCCCGAAGAGTTGCGTGTCGCCCTGGTAGACGGCCAGAAGCTCTATGACCTGGACATCGAGTCCGGCGCCCGCGAGCAGAAGAAGGCCAACATCTACAAAGGCCGCATCACCCGCGTCGAGCCCAGCCTCGAAGCTGCCTTCGTCGATTTCGGCGCCGAGCGCCACGGCTTCCTGCCGCTGAAAGAAATCTCCCGTGAATACTTCAGCAAGTCGCCCGAGGGCGGCCGCGTCAACATCAAGGAAGTATTGAAGGAAGGCCAGGAAGTCATCGTCCAGGTCGAGAAAGAAGAACGTGGCAATAAGGGCGCCGCCCTGACCACCTTCATCAGCCTCGCCGGCCGCTACCTGGTGCTGATGCCCAACAACCCGCGTGCTGGTGGCATCTCCCGCCGCATCGAAGGCGAAGAGCGCAACGAACTGCGTGAAGCGCTGAACGGCCTCAACGCCCCGGGCGACATGGGCCTGATCGTGCGCACCGCCGGCCTGGGTCGTTCCAGCGAAGAGCTGCAGCTCGACCTGGATTACCTGATCCAGCTGTGGACTGCCATCAAGGACGCCTCGCAAGGCCGTGCCGCGCCGTTCCTGATCTATCAGGAATCCAACGTCATCATCCGCGCCATCCGCGACTACCTGCGCCAGGACATCGGCGAAGTACTGGTCGACAGCGTCGAAGCCCAGGAAGAAGCCCTGTCCTTCATCCAGCAGGTCATGCCGCAGTACGCCAGTAAGATCAAGCTGTACGAAGACAGCGTGCCGCTGTTCAACCGCTTCCAGATCGAAAGCCAGATCGAAACCGCCTTCCAGCGCGAAGTGAAGCTGCCGTCCGGCGGCTCCATCGTCATCGACCCGACCGAAGCCCTGGTGTCCATCGACATCAACTCGGCGCGTGCGACCAAAGGCGGCGACATCGAAGAAACCGCCCTGCAGACCAACCTGGAAGCGGCCGAAGAGATCGCTCGCCAGCTGCGCCTGCGCGACATCGGCGGCCTGATCGTGATCGACTTCATCGACATGACCCCGGCCAAGAACCAGCGCGCCGTGGAAGAGAAAGTCCGCGAAGCCCTGGAAGCCGACCGTGCCCGCGTCCAGGTCGGCCGCATCTCGCGCTTCGGCCTGCTGGAAATGTCCCGCCAGCGCCTGCGTCCGTCCCTCGGCGAGAGCAGCGGCATCGTCTGCCCGCGCTGCAACGGCCAAGGCATCATCCGTGACGTCGAGTCGCTGTCGCTGGCCATCCTGCGCCTGATCGAAGAAGAAGCGCTGAAAGACCGCACCGCCGAAGTCCGCGCCCAGGTGCCGATCCCGGTTGCCGCCTTCCTGCTCAACGAGAAGCGCAACAGCATCACCAAGATCGAGCTGCGCACCCGCGCACGCATCGTCATCCTGCCGAACGATCATCTGGAGACCCCGCACTTCGAAGTGCAGCGTCTGCGCGATGACAGCCCGGAAGTGCTGAGCGGTCTGTCCAGCTACGAGATGACCCCAGCCGAAGTCGAGGACGCCCAACCGGCAGCCGCGACCCGCACCCTGGTACGCCAGGAAGCCGCGCTGAAAACCACCCCGCAGCGCGCTGCCGCGCCGACCCCGGCTGCCCCGCTCACCCCGAGCGTGCCGACGCCCGAGCCGAGCCTGTTCAAAGGCCTGGTCAAGTCGCTGGTCAGCCTGTTCGCCGGCAAGGAAGAAGCCGCACCGGTAGTCGAAGAGAAACCGGCCGAGCGCAAACCGCGCAGCGGTGGCGACGAGCGTCGCAACGGTCGCCAACAGAATCGTCGCGACGGCAACCGTGGTAGCCGCAGCGGCCGTGACGAAGAGCGCAAGCCGCGCGAAGAGCGTCAGCCTCGTGAAGAGCGTCAGCCACGCGAACCGCGTGAAGAGCGCCAACCTCGCGAAGCCCGTGAGCCGCGCGAGCCGCGTGAAGAACGCCAGCCGCGCGAAGCCCGCGAAGGCCAGGAAAACCGTCGCGAGCGTCAACCGCGTGAAGCCCGCGAGCCGCGTGAAGAGCGCCGCCCACGTGAACTGCGCGAGCCGCTGGACGCCACCGGCGAAGGCCGCAGCGAAGAGCGCGCCGAGCGCAAGCCGCGCGAAGAGCGCCAGCCACGTCCGCCGCGCGAGGAGCGTCAACCGCGCGCCGAGCAAGTGAACGCCGAGGCCGCTGAAGAAGAAGTACTGGAAAACGCCGAGCAGCTGGAAGACGGTCAGGAAGGCGGTGAAGGCGGCGAGCGTCCGCGCCGCCGTTCGCGTGGCCAGCGTCGTCGCAGCAACCGCCGCGAGCGTCAGCGTGATGCCGAAGGCAACCTGATCGAAGGCAGCGAAGAAGGTGCCGACGAAGCGGGTGAAGCCGCCGCAACCGTTACCGCCGTTGTGGCTGGCGCCACCCTCGCCGACGCAGCCGACGCACCGTCCGCTGAGCAGGTGAATGACGGCGCGGCCAGCGCCCCTGTCGCCGAAGCCCGCACTGAAGTGGTTGCCGAAACCAGCGAAGCCGCTGCCGAACCTGCTCCGGCAGTCGAAGCCCCGGTGGTCGCTGTCGAAGCCCCAGTACAGAGCGAAGCCCCGGTAGAAGCTGTAGTGGCAGAAGTCGCCGCAGTGGAAGCTGCTCCAGTAGAAGCCGCTCCGTTCGTAACTGAAGCTGCTCCGGTCAGCGTCGCAGTCGAACAGGCCGCTCCCGCTGCCGTCGCAGTCGCTGTCGAAGCTGCTGCCCCGGTAGCCAGCGGTGGCCGCGCACCGAACGACCCGCGCGAAGTGCGTCGCCGTCAGCGTGAGGCCGAGCGCCTGGCTGCCGAAGCCGCTGCCGCACCGGCCGTGGTCGAGAGCGCTGCCGAAGTGGTTGAAGCCAGCGCCCCGAGCGTTGCGCCGACTGCTGCGGTGGAAGCCGCCGAAGTCGTGGAAGCCCCGGTCGCCAGCGAAGCCCCGCAGGCTGAGCCGGAGCCGGAGCCGGAGCCGATCGCCGCAGCCGCCGAACCGGCGGCTGAGGAAGAGGCCAAACCGCAGGTGTAACACCTGCGGCAACAAAAAAGGGATGCTTCGGCATCCCTTTTTTGTTGGCTGCGTTTACCCCACCGCCCCACCTTGCCCGCAGCGTACCGACTGCCTCAGGTACAGCCAGTCACTGCCAGGAACGACTCAGAGCACGTTGGGCTCGATTTCCAGTTCGACGGCGAAACGCCTGGCGATATCGGCGCGAATGCGCTGAGCCAGAGCCAGCAGCTGGGCGCCACTGGCGGCACCGTAGTTGACCAGCACCAGAGCCTGCAGGCGATGCACACCGGCATCCCCGTCACGAAAGCCCTTCCACCCGGCCCGCTCGATCAGCCAGCCAGCCGCCAGCTTGACCCGCCCTTCCCCTGCCGGATAGCTGACTAGGTCGGCATGCTCGGCACGGATACGCTCGGCCAGCTCGACGGTTACCACAGGGTTCTTGAAAAAGCTGCCGGCATTGCCCAGCTCGGCCGGATCAGGCAGTTTCTCGCTGCGGATAGCGCAGATCGCCCGACTGACATCACTCGGCGTCGGCGTCTCGATACCTTCAGCCTGCAGGCGCTGGCGCACCGGACCGTAGTCCAGATGCAACTGCGCCCGCCGACTGAGGGCGAAGCGTACCCGCAGAATCAGCCAACGCCCCGGCTGCTGCTTGAACAGGCTGTCGCGGTAGGCGAAGGCGCACTCCTCCAGGCCGAATTCGCGCAGTTCGCCGCTCTGCCGATCCAGCGCGGTGAGGCCGGCGAACACATCCTTGATCTCCACGCCGTAGGCACCGATGTTCTGCATCGGCGCGGCGCCGACGGTGCCCGGGATCAGGCTGAGGTTCTCCAGCCCGGCCAGGCCCTGCTGCAGGCTCCATTGCACGAAGGGGTGCCAGGGCTCGCCGGCTTCGGCCTCCACCACCACCCGCCGGCCATCGTCGCTGAGGATGCGCAGGCCACGGCTGGTCATGCGCAGCACCAGCGCTTCGATATCACCGGTCAGCAGCAGGTTGCTGCCGCCACCGATCACCAGCAGCGGCAAGCCGCGCTGCTCGGCCAGGGCCAAGGCCTCGCGCACCTGCTCATCGCTGGTCGCCTCGGCAAACAGCCGCGCCCGCACATCCACGCCGAAGCTGTTGAACAGTTTGAGGGAAACCGCTTCCCGCAGCACCAGACTCACAGGCGCCCCCGGACTTCGGCCAACAAGGCGGCGCTGGCCTGCTCAATCAGATCGAGCACCTGCTCGAAGCCATCGGCACCGCCGTAATAGGGGTCGGGCACTTCGTCCAGCGCCAGCTGGTAGCGGCGCAGGAACAGATCCAGCTCGGCACCGCCACTGGCCGGACGCAGGGCCTGCAGGCGGGCCAGGTTGTCGTGATCCATGGCCAGGATCAGGTCGAAGCGCTGGAAGTCGTCACGCTGCACCTGCCGTGCGCGCTGGCTCGACAGGTCGTAACCGCGGCTCAGCGCCGCCTGACTGGAACGGCCGTCCGGCACCTTGCCCACGTGCCAGTCGCCGGTGCCGGCGGAATCCACCTGCACCTGCGCCTCCAGACCGGCCTCGCGCAGACGCTGGCGAAACACGCCCTCGGCAGTCGGCGAGCGGCAGATATTGCCCATGCAAACGAACAGAACCTTCATCAGGCCCCCAGCAGGCGGCGTACCCGTTCCAGATCTTCCGGGGTGTCGACGCCGGCAGCCGGCGCCTCCAGGGCATCGGCAACGTGGATGCGCACCCCGTGCCAGAGGGCACGCAGCTGCTCCAGGCACTCGGTGTCTTCCAACCAGCACGGGCCCCAGGCGACGAAGTCATGCAGGAAGCCGGCACGGTAGGCGTAGATACCGATATGACGGCGGTACGGCACGCCTGCCGGCAGCACGTCGCGGCTCTTGGCGAAGGCATCGCGGGCCCAGGCCAGCGGCGCGCGGCTGAAGGTCAGGGCCAGGCCGGACTTGTCCGCCACCACCTTGACCACGTTGGGATTGAACAGTGCCTGCACATCCTCGATCGGCTCGGCCAGGGTAGCGATGCCGGCCTGCGGGTTGGCCGCCAGGTTGGCCGCCACCTGATCGATGATGCTCGGCGGAATCAGCGGCTCGTCGCCCTGCACATTGACCACGATGGCATCACTGGCCAGGCCGAGCTGGGTGGCCACTTCGGCCAGGCGATCGGTGCCGGAGTTGTGGTCGACACGGGTCAGCAGCACCTCGGCGCCGAAGCCCTGGCAGACCTCGAGAATGCGCGCATCGTCGGTGGCGACCACCACGCGGCTGGCACTGCTCTTCCGCGCCTGCTCCCAGACATGCTGGATCATCGGCTTGCCGGCGATGTCCTGCAGCGGCTTGCCGGGCAGGCGGCTGGAAGCGAAACGGGCCGGGATGACAACGGTAAAGGTGACAGTCATTTACTTGTCCAGGCGCTCGTCGACGTTGAGGGTACGGGCCTCGCTCTCCAGCATCACCGGGATACCGTCGCGAATCGGGTAGGCCAGGCCGGCGCCCTTGCTGATCAGCTCGGTCTTGTCTTCGCTCAGTTGCAGCGGCCCCTTGCAGACCGGGCAGGCCAGGATATCGAGCAGTTTGGGATCCATGGGGAGAGTCCTTCAGTGAGATTCGGGGCCTGCTGCGCGCTCACACAGCGGCGCAGGCCGGACAGAAAAGTCAGGTGCGCAGTTTACTCGTGCCCACCCCCGCCTGCCGAGTCCGGCGTGACCAGCGCGCGATCAGCCGCGTGGCAGCGGCAGCAGACGAGCCAGCTGCCGATCCAGCCAGTCGACGAAGGCCGGCGAAGGCTGCGCATCGACTGCCAGGTACCACCAGTGCTCGGCGGCAAAGCTCCGGCACTTCACCGCATCCTTCTCGGTCATCAGCAGCGGCAGGTCATCGCCGAAGTCCAGCGCCGCCGGAGTGAAGGTGGCGTGATCGGCGAACGGATGGGCAAGCACCTGCCAGTGCAGGGCCTCGAGGGTGTTGAAGAAGCGCTGCGGATTGCCGATACCGGCCACCGCGTGCACGGCCTGGCCGGCAGGGAAATGGGTCAGCGGCAGGCGCGCGCCGCTGCGCAGGTTGACCAGCACACTGGGCTGCAGGTTGAAGGCGTAGCCCTCGGTGCTGTCGCCGGCGGCGCCATTGAACAGTACGGCATCCACCGTATCCAGACGCTCGGCCGGCTCGCGCAGCGGCCCGGCCGGCAGGCAGCGGCGATTGCCCAGGCCGCGGGCGACATCGATCAGCACCAGTTCCAGGTCACGGGCCAGGCGGTAATGCTGCAGGCCGTCGTCGCAGAGGATCAGATCCAGTGCTTCCTGCTTGAGCAGGGCCTGCACCGCCCGCGCCCGCTGCGGGTCGATCATCAGCGGCACGCCGGTGCGCTGCACGATCAGCAGCGGCTCGTCGCCGGCCACCGCGGCGGCATCCTCGCTGCGCACCCGCCAGGGCAGCTGCGCTGGCGTGGCGCCATAGCCGCGACTGACCACGCCGACGCGCAGGCCGCGGGCCCGACAATGTTCGATCAACCAGAGAATCAGCGGGGTCTTGCCGGTGCCGCCAACGGTGATGTTGCCCACCACCAGCACCGGCACCGGCGAACGGAAGATATCGCCCTGCCCGGCCAGAAAGGCCTGACGCTTGCCCTGCACCACCCGCCGGTACAGCCACTCCAGCGGACGCAGCAGGCCCAGGGCGGGATGGCCGCGGTACCAGGCGGCCAGCAGGCGGTCGGAGAAGGCCATCAGGGCTGGCCTGCGTCGGCCTCGACCGTGCTCATGCGCAGATGAGCGAAGCCCAGTTTACCGGCGGCATCCAGGGCGGTGATCACCGACTGGTGAGTGGTCTTGGCATCGGCGCTGATGGTCAGCGGCAGGCTGTTGTCGCCGCCGGAAGCCTGGCCCAGGGCACTGATCAGGGTGGTCAGGTCGCTCTTGGCCAGGGCCTGGCCATTGAGCACGTACTGGCCGTCGGCCGCGATGCTCAGCTCCAGGGTCTTCAGCTCGGTGTCCTGCGGCGGCGTACCGCTCACCGCCTCCGGCAGTTCGATCTTCAGCTGGGTCGGGCGGCTGAAGGTGGTGGTCACCACGAAGAACAGCAGCAACACGAAGATCACGTCGATCAGCGAGGTAAGGTTGAGGAACACCTCCTCCCGGGCAACGTTGCCCGCCCTGCGCCGGAACTTCACGCCTTCTTGCCTTCTTTGCGGGCCGCCGGCTTGGCGACCGGGGCCGGCATGTCGCTGAGGTCGACATCACGGTCGCCCTGCACCACCTCCACCAGCTTGATCGCCTCCTGCTCCATGGCCACCACCAGCTCGTCGACACGGCGCAGCAGGTAACGGTGGAAGAACACCGCCGGGATGGCCACGATCAGGCCGGCCGCAGTGGTCACCAGCGCCTTGCCGATACCGCCGGCGAGAACCGGCGCGTTGGCCATGCCGTTGTCCATGAAGCCGCTGAAGATCTCGATCATGCCGAACACGGTACCCAGCAGACCCAGCAGCGGCGCCATGGCGGCGATGGTGCCGAGGGCATTGAGGTAGCGCTCCAGCTCGTGAATGACGCGAGAGGCAGCTTCCTCAATGCATTCTTTCATGATCTCGCGGCCATGCTTGGAGTTGGCCAGGCCGGCGGCCAGCACTTCACCCAGCGGCGAGGAGGCGCGCAGTTCCTTGAGCTTCTGGCCATTCAGCTGCTTGTCCTTGATCAGACGCCAGACCTGACCGAGCAGATGGGGTGGCGACACCCGGCTGACCCGCAGCGTCCAGAGGCGCTCGGCAGTAATGCCGACGACGGCGATGGAACACAGAATGATCGGCAGCATCATCCAGCCGCCCGCTTTGACCAGTTCCCACACGGTTGTGCATCCCCCTCGGAAAAGTGGCGCCACTCTAGCATAGGGTCGGCGCCCAACAGACCTCCCCCGTTCTCATTTTTCCCGCCAGAAACGTGCGCGCTCGCGCCAGCCGTAAGCCGCCTCGTGGCGCCCCAGACGCACGCGCACGGCGCCGCTGGTGACGCTGTCGTACAGACGAATGGAACGCGCCGCATAGCGCTGCAGCACCAGCGGATGCGGATGACCGAAGGGATTGTTGGCGCCGCGCGACAGCAGTGCCGCACGCGGCGCCACCGCATCGAGAAAAGCCGCCGAGGACGAGCTGCGACTACCGTGGTGCGGCACCTGCAGCCAGTCCGCCCGCACGTTGCGCCCAGCCTGCAGCAGGGCACGCTCGGCGGCCTGGTCGATGTCGCCGGTGAGCAGCAGGCTCTCGCCGGCAGCTTCGACCTTGAGCACGCAGGAGGCCGCATTGCCCTCGCCCGCTGCCTGCCATTGCCAGGTGGTGAAGACAACGTCATCCCAGCGCCACTGCGCACCGTCGATACAAGGCCGGGCCTGCAGGACTGCCGGCAGGGCCGCGGCCTCGCCGCTCAGCACCTGAGTCACGGGCAAGCCACGCTGCACCGCCAGGGCGCCGCCGGCGTGGTCGCTATCGGCATGACTGAGCAACAGGGTGTCGATGCGCTGTACGCCGAGCTGACGCAACGACGGCAGTACCACCCGCTCGCCCAGATCGAAATCGCCATAGCGCGGGCCGCTGTCGTACAACAGCACATGCCCGCGGGTGCGCACCAGCACGGCCAGGCCCTGGCCGACATCCAGCTGCCAGACCTCGGCCTGGCCCGGCTCCGGCACGGACGCCGGCAGATAGAACAGTGGCAGCAGCAGGACTGCACCAAGCGCCCGAGGCGCCAGCCCCGCCGGCAACAGCAGCAGGCCGCAGCCCAGACATACCAGCAGCCAGGCCCACAGTGGCAGCGCCGTCGGCAGCCAAGCTGGCAACCCGACAGCCAGCCAGGCCAGCACCTGAAACAGCAGCTGCAACAGACCACCAGCCAGCCACAAGAGGCCCTCGCCCAGCCACGGGATCGGCAGCAACAGGGTGCCCAGCAGCGCCGGCGGCACCACCAGGAAACTCACCCAGGGCACCGCCAGCAGATTGGCCAGCGGCCCGCTGGCACTGAGCGGCAAACCCAGGGCGAGGAACAGCGGCAACAGGCCGATGGCCAGCGTCCACTGCGCCCGCCACCACACCTGCCACCAGGGCCAGGCACCCAGGCGACCGGCAAACACCAGAGCCAGAATCGCCACCGCTCCGAACGACAGCCAGAAGCCGGCCTGCAGCACCGCCAGCGGCTCGACCAGCAGCACGGCGATCCAGGCCAGCAGCAAAGGCTGCCAGACACCCAGATGACGGAAGCGCAGGCGCCACAGCAGCACCACGGCGATCATCACGCAGGCGCGCCGCACCGGCACCTCGAAGCCGGCCAGCAGGCCGTAGCCCAGCGCCCCTGCGAAAGCCAGGGCACAGGCCCAGGGCAGCCAGGGCCAGGCCCGCGGCCACAGCCCCAGGCGCGCCAGGCCGGCGACCAGGCCATACAGCACGGCCGCCAGCAGAGCCACGTGCTGACCGGAAATCACCAGCAGGTGCACCGTGCCGGTAGCCTGCAGCACCCGCCAGTCGGCCAGCGACAGCCCCGAGTCATCACCCAGCACCAGCGCCGCCAGGGCACCCTGGCGGCCATGCGCATCCACGGCCAGCAGGCGCTGGCGCAGGGCATCGCGCCAGCTCGCCAGGCTGCTGCCCGCGCTCAGTTGCTCACCCTGCTTGACCGAACCAGTAGCGCCGATGCGCTGGGCCAGCAACCAGGCCTCGTAATCGAAGCCCTGCGGATTGACCAGGCCCAGTGGGCGCTTGAGACGCACCGCCAGACGCCAGCGCTCGCCGGCCTGCAGATGCGGGCCGCCATACCAGGCCAGGCGCAGGCGGCCGGGCAGCTGCTGGCGGCGCGCCTGCACCTGCTCCAGCTGGAAGCGCACCACGCCGCCGGCCTGTTCCGGCAGGCCGCTGACCCGCCCCTCCAGCCACAGGGTCTGGCCATCCAGCGCTGGCGTCAGGCGATCGTCCAGCGCCCATTGCGCCGAGGTCACCGCCCAGGCCAGACCCACCAGGAAGAACACCAGGGGATAACCGCGCCAGCGCAGCAGCGGCAGCGTCAACAGCACCCACAACCACACCAGCCACACCGCTGGCAGTGCCGGCAACCAGCACAGGCTGGCCAGACCGGCCGCCAGTGCCAACATCCCTGTTCTCATGGTTTCTCCCTGAGGGGCGCTCCTTCCGAGCACCCAGCGCCCGCCACGCTATCCGTAACGGGCGGCCTGTGCATAATAGCGGCGCTTCGATCTGCCGAGAGCCTTCATGCCGCGCCACCTGTTCAAACGCTACATGCCCGACCCGGAAAGCATCCGCAGCAACAAGTCGCTGCGCTTCCTCGGAACCCTGCTGCACGACCCCAACCTCTGGCACCTCAACCGCCACTCGGTGGCCAGAGCCATGGCCATGGGCCTGTTCGCCGCCTTCGTGCCGCTGCCCATGCAGATGCTGATCGCTGCCAGCCTGGCCGTAGTGGTGCGCGGCAACCTGCCAATCGCCGTCGGCCTGGTCTGGCTGACCAACCCCATCACCATGCCGCCAGTGTTCTACTGCACCTACAAGCTGGGCAGCTGGGTGCTGGGCACGGCGCCGATGGCGCTGCCGGAGCACCTGACCTGGGAATGGATCAGCGGCGAGCTGGCCAGTGTCTGGCAGCCCTTCCTGCTCGGCTCGCTGATTGCCGGCGTGCTCTGCGGCGCCCTGGCCTACGCCCTGACCATGCTCTACTGGCGCTGGTGGGTCGCGCACAACTGGCGCAAGCGCCAGCAGCGCCGGCGCCAGGCCGAAGCAGAATGAAAAACGCCGCTGAGAAGCGGCGTTGTTCATTCCGAGCGGCATCCGTCAGTCGTAGCGCAGCGCCTCGGCCGGCTGGGTACGCGAAGCGCGCCAGGCCGGATAGAGGGTGGCGAGGAAGCTCATCAGCAGCGCCGCCGTGCAGATCAGCAGCACATCCAGCCCCTGCAGATCGGATGGCAGGTTGCTGATGAAATACACGTCCGAACTGAGGATATGGCTGCCGCTGACCCGCTCCAGCCAGGCCACCCAGGTGCTGACATTGAGCGCCACTATCACCCCCAGAACACCGCCGACCAGGGTGCCGATGCTACCGATCACCGTACCCTGAACCATGAAGGTGCTCATGATCTGCCCCGGCGTGGCGCCCAGGGTGCGCAGGATGGCGATGTCGGAGCGCTTGTCGGCCACCACCATGATCAGGGTGGCGATAATGTTGAAGGCGGCAACGGCAATGATCAGCAGCAACAGCAGGCCGATCATGGTCTTTTCCATCTTCATCGCGCTGAACAGGCTGCCCTGGGTATGGGTCCAGTCGTTGGCCTTGTAGCCGGCCCCCAGGCTGGCGGCGATGGCGCTGGAGACCTGCGGCGCCTGGTACAGATCCTTGAGGGCGATGCGCACACTCTGCACCTGCCCCGGCGCCAGGCGCTGGATGCTCGCGGCATCGGCGATGCTGATCAGGGCCAGGCTGCTGTCCAGCTCGGCGCCCACCTTGAACACACCGACCACGTTCAGGCGCTGCATGCGCGGGGTGATGCCGCCGGCGGCATTGCTCACCTCGGGCACGATCAGGGTCAGCTTGTCGCCAACATTGAGGCGGAAGCGCCGCGCGGTGATTTCGCCGATGACCACGCCGAACTCGCCGCCGCGCAGGTCGTCGAGACGCCCCTGCACCATGTGCTCGCCGATGATCGAGACCTTGCGCTCCTGCTCGGGGTCGATGCCGTTGATCTCGATCGGCTGCATCACGCCCTTATAGGAGAACATCCCCTCCAGCTCGGCAAAGGGCGCCGCGCCGGTCACCTGCGGATGGCGCATGGCGCCGGCGGCTACCGCCTGCCAGTCGTCCAGCGCCTGGCCGGCGCTCAGGGTGGCGTGCGGCACCATGCCGAGGATGCGCGAGCTCATTTCCTTCTGGAACCCGTTCATCACCGAGAGCACCACGATCATCGCCAGCACGCCGAGGCCGAGGCCGATCATCGAGGTCAGGGAAATGAACGAGATGTAGTGGTTACGCCGCTTGGCGCGGGTGTAACGGGTACCGATGAACAGTGCGAGTGGCCGGAACATGATTAGGCAGCCACCAGCCGGCCTTCTTCCAGGCGCAGCACCCGATCCATCTGCTGTGCCAGCTGCAGATCGTGGGTCACCACCAGGAAGGCGGTCTGCGACGAAGCACTGAGCTCGCGCATCAGCTCCTGGATACCGTGGGCGGTGTGCTGGTCGAGGTTGCCGGTGGGCTCATCGAGCAGCACCAGTGCCGGGCGGTTGACCAGGGCGCGGGCGATGGCCACGCGCTGGCGCTCGCCACCAGACAGCTCGGCCGGCTTGTGGTTGAGCCGATGGCCGAGGCCGACCCGTTCCAGCAGCGCGGTGGCCCGCTGGCGGGCCTCGGGGATCGCGGTCTTGCCGATCAGCAGCGGCATGCACACGTTCTCCAGGGCGGTGAACTCCGGCAGCAAGTGATGGAACTGGTAGACAAAGCCCAGCGCGCGGTTGCGCAGCAGGCCGCGGGCCTTCTCGCCCAGAGCCGACAATTCCTCGCCGGCCAGCCAGACGCTGCCCTGGCTCGGCGTGTCGAGGCCGCCGAGCATGTTCAGCAGAGTACTCTTGCCCGAGCCGGAGGAACCGACGATGGCCACTCGTTCACCGGGCTGCAGCTCCAGCTCGACGCCACTCAGCACCTCGACCGTCTGCGGGCCTTCGTCGTAGCTTTTGCCCAGGTTGCGGCAACTCAGGACGGACTTGTCACTCATAACGCAAAGCCTCCGCTGGCTGGGTGCGCGCCGCGCGCCGGGCCGGGTAAAGGGTGGCAAGGAAACTCAGGATCAAGGCCGCGCCGCACACCAGCGCCACATCCTCGATCTGCACCTGCGACGGCAGGTAGTCGATGAAATACACCTCGGCATTGAGGAACTGGATGCCCAGTACGCCCTCCAGCCACTTGATCGCTGCACTCACGTTGAGCGCAGCGAGCACACCCAGCACGCCGCCGAGCAGGGTGCCGACCACGCCGATCACCGTGCCCTGCACCATGAAGGTCAACATGATCTGCCGTGGCGTGGCGCCCAGGGTGCGCAGGATGGCGATATCCGCCTGCTTGTCGGTGACCACCATGACCAGGGTGGAAATGATGTTGAACGCAGCGACCGCGACGATCAGCAACAGCAGCAGGCCGATCATCGCCTTCTCCATGCGGATGGCCTGGTACAGGTTGCCGTGGGTCGCGGTCCAGTCACGTGCGTAGAAGTCCTCGGAGCGCAGCTCCTGGGCCAGCTGCCAGGCCACTTCCGGCGCCTGGAACAGGTCACGCAGCTTGAGTCGCACGCCCTGCACCTCGCCCGGTTTCAGGCGCAGCAGGCGCCCGGCGTCCTGCACATGGGCCATGGCCACATGGCCGTCGATCTCGCCGGCGCCGACATGGAAGATGCCGACCACGGTGAAGCGCTTCATCCGCGGGAACATACCGGCCGGCGTCACCGCCACCTCGGGGGCGACGAAGGTGACCTTGTCGCCGATGGCCAGGCCCAGCTTGCGCGCCGCCAGGTCGCCGATAAGGATGCCGAAGCCACCCGGTTCGAGAGCAGCCAGAGAGCCCTGATCCTTGAGGAAGAAATTGCCGATGATCGACACCTTGCTCTCTTCGCGCGGGTCGATGGCGTTGATCAGTACCTTCTGTACCTGGCCCTGGTTGGTCAGCAGGCCCTGCATCTGGGTGAAGGGTGCCACCGCCAGCACCTGCGGGTGCTCGGCGGCACGGGCGGCAATGCGCTGCCAGTCCTTGATCGGCTGGCTGCCCTCGAGGGTGGCGTGCGGCACCATGCCCAGCACGCGGTCGCGCATCTCGCGGTCGAAGCCGTTCATGACCGACAGCACGACGATCATCACCAGCACGCCGAGGGCGAGGCCGATGATCGAAGTGAGGGAGATGAAGGAGACGAAAAGGCTGCGACGCCTGGCCCGCGTGTAACGCAAGCCGATAAAGAACGGCAAGGGTCTGAACATTGTCTGGGGAGTTCGCTGGCGAAAGGGGAAACGTCCTTGTGGCGGGGCTTGGCGAGCAGCTTTACACTCAGACCACCACTGCTGCCATGGGTTCGCCATGTCGTATCAAGACGCCGATGATCGCCGCGAATACTACCGTATCGAGGATACGATCGCACTGGATTTCAGCCTGCTGTCCGGGCCCGAGGCGCATGCTACCGAGGCTCTGCACGACGCCTCGCCGCTGTTCAATCTGCTCAGCGATCTGCACCTGATGGACTTCGAATCGCAGCACCTGCTGCGCCATATCAGCGAGCGCGATCGCACTCTGGCCAACTACCTGAAAGTGATGAACAAGCGTATCGACCTGCTCGGCCAGGCCGTGGCGCAAAGCCTGCTGCGCGACATCGGCGTGCCGCGCCAGGTGTCGCTGTCCGAAGGCGGGCTGAGCTTCCTTCACCCACAGGCAGTCGCCGCCGGCAGCCATCTGGCGGTCAAGATGGTGCTGATGCCCCAGGCCCTAGGCCTGCTGCTGCGGGCCGAGGTGGTGCACTGCCAGCCGCGCGAAGACGGCCAGTTCGAGATCGGCACCGAGTTCGAAGCCCTCAGCGACGCCCAGCGCCAGCTGCTGGCCCGTCACATTCTGCAGAAACAGGCGCTGCAGCGCCGCCAGGCCCGGGAACAGCAACAACGATGAGACCAGCCGTATTGCTTCTGGCCCTGTTCCTGCCGCTGGCAGGCCAGGCTGAAACCATCGAGATCCCCGTCGGCGAGCAAGGCCAGAGCGACCTGCCACTGCCCCGGCGTGGCGAACTCAAGGGCGCCGTGCTGGAACGCTTCGGCCTGCCCGACGAAGAACACGCGCCGGTCGGCCAGCCGCCGATCACCCGCTGGGACTACCGCGAGTTCAGCGTCTACTTCGAATACGACCACGTGGTGGACAGCGTTCGCCACCATCAGCCCCGCTACCTCAAGGAACAACAGTGACCCTTATCTACGGCCACCGCGGCGCCAAGGGCGAAGCACCGGAAAATACCCTCGCAAGCTTCCAGCAATGCCTCGCGCATGGCGTCACCCGCTGCGAACTGGATCTGCACCTGTCGCGTGACGGCCAACTGATGGTGATCCACGACCCGACCCTGAAGCGCACCACTGGCCGCCGCGGCAAGGTGGTCGAGCACGACGCCGCCGACCTGGTCGGCTACGACGCACGCCAGGGCGGCCCGGGCTGGAAGACCCCCTGCCCGATCCCGACCCTGGAGCAGCTGTTCGAGCACTGCCCGTTCGAGCACTGGCAGCTGGAAGTGAAGAGCGCCTCGCGGGTACGCGCCGCCCGCACTGTGCTGGCCATCAAGGAACTGGCCGAACGCTTCGGCCTGATCGACAAGGTCACCGTCACCAGCAGCTCGCGCGAAGTGCTGCGCGCGCTCAAGCGTCTGACCCCGGAGCTGTCGCGCGGCCTGGTGGCCGAGTACAACTGGCTCGACCCGCTCAAGGTTGCCGCTCACTATGGCTGCAGCATGCTCGCCCTGAACTGGACGCTGTGCACCCCGGAGCGCCTGCTGCGGGCGCAGAAGGCCGGCCTGCACGTGACCGTGTGGACGGTCAACGAACCCGCCCTGATGCGCCGCCTGGCCGACTTCGGTGCGGACAGCATCATCACCGACTTCCCCGGCCTGGCCGTCGCCACGCTGAAGAACTAGGCACAAAACGCTGCGATAAAAAAACCGGCCACCTGGGCCGGTTTTTTTATCGCTCGACAGCGCCTGGTCAGAAGCTCTCCCGGTTCGGCCAGCGCCATTCGCGGGAGTCGCTGAAGGGGTCTTCCCCGACCGGCTCAGGCCACCGGTCGGAGCCGCTCAAAAAAGCCGGTTGAGCCCGTCGAACGCCGCCACCCGGTAGGCCTCGGCCATGGTCGGGTAGTTGAAGGTGGTGTTGACGAAGTACTTGATGCTGTTCGCCTCGCCCTTCTGGTTCATGATCGCCTGGCCGATGTGCACGATCTCCGAAGCCTGGTAGCCGAAGCAGTGCACGCCGAGGATTTCCAGGGTCTCGCGGTGGAACAGGATCTTCAGCATGCCCACCGGTTCGTGGGAGATCTGCGCGCGCGCCATGCCCTTGAAGAAGGCCTTGCCGACCTCGTAGGGGATCTTGGCCTGGGTCAGCTCCCTCTCGTTCTTGCCGATCGAGCTGATCTCCGGAATGGTGTAGATGCCGGTCGGCACGTCGTCGACGAAGCGCCAGCTGTCGTTCTCCACCGCGCTGCCGGCAGCCGAGCGGCCTTGGTCATAGGCGGCACTGGCCAGGCTCGGCCAGCCGATCACGTCGCCGGCGGCATAGATGTTCGACACCGAGGTGCGGTACTGCTGGTCAACGTCGATCTGGCCACGGCTGTTGACCTTGATGCCGATGTTTTCCAGGCCCAGCTTGTCGGTGTTGCCGGTACGGCCGTTGCACCACAGCAGGCAGTCGGCCTTGATCTTCTTGCCTGACTTGAGGTGCAGGATCACCCCGTTCTCCAGGCCCTCGATGCGCTCGTACTCCTCGTTGTGACGGATCAGCACGTTGTTGTTGCGCAGGTGGTAGCTCAGCGCATCGGAGATTTCGTCGTCGAGGAAGCTGAGCAGCTGGTCGCGGTTGTCGATCAGGTCGACCAGCACACCCAGGCCGCTGAAGATCGAGGCGTACTCGGAGCCGATCACCCCGGCGCCGTAGATGATGATGCGGCGCGGCGTGTGGGTCAGGCTGAGGATGGTGTCGCTGTCGTAGATGCGCGAGTGATGGAAGTCGACGTCGGACGGACGATACGGGCGCGAGCCGGTGGCGATGACGATCTGCTTGGCCACCAGTTTTTCCACCACGCCGTTGGGGCAGACCACTTCCACGGTCTGCTCGTCGGCGAAGCTGGCGGTGCCGAAGAACACATCGGTACGGTTGCGCGCGTAGTAGCCGGTGCGCGAGGCGACCTGCTTGGAGATCACCCGCTCGGCGCTCTTCAGCACGTCAGGGAAGGAGAACCAGCGCGGCTCGCCGATCTGGCGGAACAGCGGGTTGGTGTTGTACTGCATGATCTGCCGCACCGAGTGGCGCAGCGCCTTGGACGGAATGGTGCCGAGGTGGGTGCAGTTGCCGCCGACCAGTGGGCGGTTGTCGACCACCGCCACCTTGCGCCCGGCCTTGGCCGCGTTCATTGCCGCGCCTTCGCCCGCCGGGCCCGAGCCCAGCACCACCACGTCGTAGTTGTAGACCGCCATGCTTACTCCTCATCACGCGCCGGACGCCTCAGGCAGCATCCGGATCGGCTGCGGCACCCCATGGCCGCAGCACTCGAAATCATCCACACAGCTTAGCCGTGCGCTTTTGCCCGGCACATTAGCGCTTGGTCGCGTCGTAGGCGAGCAGAGAATCCACTACATGCCCGCCTGGCGCCGCAATTGTGCTCTGCACCTGGCGCAACTATCGGCGGTTTTATCGCTCACTGCCCGGCTGCGCCGAACTGACGGGCGAAGGCCGAGCTGGGTTGGCTGACGAATACCTGCCCGCTGCGCCGGACAAACAACGCGGCGATTCCCGCCTGCTCCGCATAGGCCAGGCCACGCTCGGGCCCCAGCACCATGAGTAAAGTCGACAGACCGTCGGCGCGCAGGGCCGACGGGTCGATGACCGTGACTGCCGCCAGGTCATGGCGTACCGGCGCGCCGCTGTGCGGGTCGAAGGTATGCGAATAGCGCTGGCCATCCTGCTCGAAGTAATTGCGGTAGTCGCCGGAGGTGGAAACGCCCTGCCCGTCCAGCTCCAGCACCTGCTGCGCCACCTGGCGGTCATCGCGCGGCACTTCCAGGGCCACGCGCCAGGCCGAGCCATCGGGCTTGCGCCCGCGCACCTTGAGCTCGCCGGTGACATTCAGCAGGTAGCTGTCGATGCCCAGCTCCGCCAGCCGCGCACCGATGCGATCGACCGCGTAACCGGCGGCAATGCTGTCGAGATCGAGCTGCACAGTGACGTCCTTGCACAGCCGCTCGCCCTCGATACGCAAATGCTGGTAACCAGTATTGGCCCGTGCAGCCGCGATCTGCTCGGCACTGGGCACCCGCGCGCTGCGCGACTGCGCTCCGAAGCCCCAGAGATCCAGCAGCGGCTGCAGGGTCAGGTCGAAGGCGCCATCGCTGGCCTGCGCCAACTGCTCGCCGAAACGCACCAGCTGCAACACCGGCGCCGGCATGGCCTGGCAACTGCCGGCCGGCAGCAGGTTGAAGCGCGAGACATCCGAGTCCACCCGCCAGGTCGACATCTGCTGGTCGACCTCGGCCAGGATGCCCTCCACCGCCCGGCGCACCTCGGGCTGCGCCGGGGTGGTCGCACCCGCCACATATTTCAGCGAGTAGTGACTGCCCATGGTCGGCCCGCCGAACTCTTCGACAGGCGCGTCGCAGGCACTCAGCAGCGCGCTAATCAGCAGCAGGAAAAGGTATCTGGCCAAGCCTGCGATCCACTTCATCTAGGTGCACTCATGCTAACGCAGCCGAGCAAAGGCCCTGAAATGCAAAACGGGAGCCTAGGCTCCCGTTCTGTTTACTGCTCTCGCGGATTAGCGCGGGAAGGCTGGCGGGTTGACCCCGGCCATTTCTTCCATCACGCGAACCACCTGGCAGCTGTAGCCGAACTCGTTGTCGTACCACACGTACAGCACGACGCGGTTGTCGTTGCAGATGGTGGCTTCGGCATCGACCACACCGGCGTGGCGCGAACCAACGAAGTCGGTGGACACCACTTCCTGCGACTGGACGAAGTCGATCTGCTTCTGCAGATCCGAGTGCATGGCCATCTGGCGCAGGTACTCGTTGATCTCTTCGCGGCTGGTGGCCTTCTCCAGGTTCAGGTTGAGAATGGCCATGGAGACGTTCGGCGTCGGTACGCGAATGGCGTTGCCGGTCAGCTTACCTTTGAGAACCGGCAGAGCCTTGGCGGCAGCGGTAGCGGCGCCGGTCTCGGTGATCACCATGTTCAGCGGCGCGCTGCGGCCACGGCGATCGCCCTTGTGGAAGTTGTCGATCAGGTTCTGGTCGTTGGTGTACGAGTGAACGGTTTCAACGTGGCCGTTGACGATGCCGTACTGGTCATTCACCGCTTTCAGCACCGGTACGATGGCGTTGGTGGTGCAGGAGGCAGCGGAGATGATCTTGTCGTCGGCAGTGATTTCGCCATGGTTGATGCCATGCACGATGTTCTTCAGCGCGCCTTTGCCAGGAGCAGTCAGAACAACGCGATCGACACCCGGGCAGGCCAGGTGCTGGCCCAGACCCTCGGCGTCACGCCATACGCCGGTGTTGTCCACCAGCAGGGCGTTCTTGATGCCGTACTGGGTGTAGTCGACTTCGGTCGGCGACTTGGCGTAGATCACCTGGATCAGGTTGCCGTTGGCGGTGAGGGTGTTGTTTTCCTCGTCGATGGTGATGGTGCCATCGAACTTGCCATGTACCGAGTCGCGGCGCAGCAGGCTGGCGCGCTTGACCAGGTCATTGCTGGCGCCTTTACGGACGACGATGGCGCGCAGACGCAGGCCGTCGCCACCACCGGTTTTCTCGATCAGGATGCGCGCCAGCAGGCGGCCGATGCGACCGAAGCCGTACAGCACGACGTCGGTGCCTTCGCGGCCGGCGCCGTTCTGCTTGCCAACCACGTCAGCCAGCTCGTCCTTGACGAACTGCTCGACGCTGCGGCCATTGCCTTCGGCCTTGAACTTGCTGGCCATCTTGCCCAGGTCGACGGAAGCGGCGCCCAGTTTGAGCTCGCCCATGGCCTTGAGGATCGGGAAGGTATCGTGCACCGACAGTTCGCCGTCGTCAGCCAGGCGGTGACGGGCGAAGCGGTGGGCTTTGAGAATGTCGATCACCGAACGGTTGATCAGACCACGGCCGTAGATCGAGGTCACCACGCTGTTGTTGCGGTAGAGCTGGCCGATCATCGGAATCATCGCTTCCGCGAGGGCTTCACGATCGATCCACTCACCGAGACACTGGTCGGGCTTCTGGGTCACGGGCAATACCTTCCACATGTAGGGGCTGAAAAAAGGGGCTACATTATGACGGCGCTCGTGCGCCTGAGCAATGCGCGCCTGTCGCGACTGACAGCCGCCACCTCCCCTCGCTACAATCACCCGCTCGCCAATCAGGGGTTGCGTTGCCTGTGTCCGTCCTGCGCCTACCGAAATTAACCGCTGCCGCCGGCAAACAGCACTGGGGCAACCTGCCCGGGGCCGCGCTGAGCCTGGCGATTGCCGAAGCCGCCAGCGCCGCCCAGCGCTTCACCCTGCTGCTGACCGCCGACAGCCAGAGCGCCGAGCGCCTGCAGGAAGAGCTGGCGTTCTTCGCCCCGGACTTGCCAGTGCTGCACTTTCCCGACTGGGAAACCCTGCCCTACGACCTGTTCTCACCGCACCAGGACATCATTTCCCAGCGCATTGCCGCGCTCTACCGCCTGCCGCAGCTCAAGCACGGCGTGCTGGTGGTACCGGTCAGCACCGCCCTGCACCGCCTGGCACCGACCCGCTTCCTGCTTGGCTCCGGCCTGCTGCTGGACGTCGGCCAGAAGCTCGACGTCGAGGAGATGCGCGCGCGCCTGGAGGCCGCCGGCTACCGCTGCGTGGATACCGTCTACGAACATGGCGAATTCACCGTGCGCGGCGCGCTGATCGACCTGTTCCCGATGGGCAGCGAGACGCCGTTCCGCATCGATCTGTTCGACGACGAGATCGAGACCCTGCGCACCTTCGACCCGGAGACCCAGCGCTCGGTGGACAAGGTCGAATCGATCCGCCTGCTGCCGGCCCGCGAGTTCCCGCTGGACAAGAAATCCGTCACCGACTTCCGCGGCCGCTTCCGCGAGCGCTTCGACGTGGATTTCCGCCGCTGCCCGATCTACCAGGATCTCTCCACCGGCATCACACCGGCCGGTATCGAGTACTACCTGCCGCTGTTCTTTGAAGAAAGCGCCACCCTGTTCGACTACCTGCCGGGCGACACCCAGGTGTTCTCCCTGCCCGGTATCGAAAAGGCCGCCGAACAGTTCTGGAACGATGCGCGCAACCGCTATGAAGAGCGCAAGGTCGACCCCGAGCGCCCCTTGCTGCCGCCGGCCGACCTGTTCCTGCCGGTGGAAGACTGCTTCGCCCGCCTGAAGAGCTGGCCGCGGGTGGTGATCAGCCAGGATGACGTCGAGCCCGGCGTCGGCCACGAACGTTTCGACGCGCGCACCCTGCCCGACCTGGCGATCCAGGCCAAGGCCAGCGAGCCGCTGGCCGCGCTACGCCGCTTTATCGAGGAATACCCGGGCCGCGTGCTGTTCTGCGCCGAATCGGCCGGGCGCCGCGAAGTGCTGCTGGAGCTGCTCGCCCGCCTCAAGCTGAAACCCCTGGAAGTCGCCGGCTGGCCCGAGTTCACCGCCAGCAAGGAACGCCTGGCCATCTGCATCGCCCCGCTGGACGAGGGCCTGCTGCTCGACGGCCTGGCCCTGGTCGCCGAGAGCCCGCTGTTCGGCCAGCGGGTAATGCAGCGCCGTCGCCGCGAGAAATCCCGCGATGGCGGCGACAATGTGATCAAGAACCTCACAGAGCTGCGCGAAGGCGCGCCGGTGGTGCATATCGACCACGGCGTCGGCCGCTACCTGGGGCTGGTGACCATGGAGTTCGACGGCCAGGCCGCCGAGTTCCTCGCCCTGATGTACGCAGAGGAAGCCAAGCTCTACGTGCCAGTGGCCAGCCTGCATCTGATCGCCCGCTACACCGGCAGCGACGACGCCCTGGCCCCGCTGCACCGGCTCGGTTCGGAAACCTGGCAGAAGGCCAAGCGCAAGGCCGCCGAGCAGGTGCGTGACGTCGCCGCCGAACTGCTCGACATCTACGCCCGCCGTGCCGCCCGCGAAGGCTATGCATTCAAGGATCCGCTGGCCGACTACGCCACCTTCAGCGCCGGCTTCCCCTTCGAGGAAACCCCGGATCAGCAGAACGCCATCGACGCGGTGCGCGAGGACATGTTGGCCGCCAAGCCGATGGATCGCCTGGTGTGCGGCGACGTCGGCTTCGGCAAGACCGAAGTAGCCATGCGCGCCGCCTTTATCGCCGTGCATAGCGGTCGCCAGGTGGCCGTCCTCGTGCCGACCACCCTGCTCGCCCAGCAGCACTACAACAGTTTCCGCGACCGCTTCGCCGACTGGCCGGTAACGGTGGAAGTGATGAGCCGCTTCAAGTCGGCCAAGGAAGTCGACGAGGCCGTGGCCAAGCTGGCCGAAGGCAAGATCGACATCGTCATCGGCACCCACAAGCTGCTGCAGGACGACGTGCGCTTCAAGAACCTCGGCCTGGCCATCATCGACGAGGAACACCGTTTCGGCGTGCGCCAGAAGGAGCAGCTCAAGGCCCTGCGCAGCGAGGTGGACATTCTCACCCTCACCGCCACGCCAATTCCGCGCACGCTGAACATGGCGGTGTCGGGCATGCGCGACCTGTCGATCATCGCCACCCCGCCGGCGCGGCGGCTGTCGGTGCGCACCTTCGTCATGGAGCAGAACAATCCGACGATCAAGGAAGCCCTGCTGCGCGAACTACTGCGCGGCGGCCAGGTGTACTACCTGCACAACGATGTGAAGACCATCGAGAAGTGCGCCGCCGATCTGGCCGAACTGGTGCCGGAAGCACGCATCGGCATCGGCCACGGGCAGATGCGCGAGCGCGATCTCGAGCAGGTAATGAGCGACTTCTACCACAAGCGCTTCAACGTGCTGATCGCCTCGACCATCATCGAGACCGGCATCGACGTGCCCAGCGCCAACACCATCATCATCGAGCGCGCCGACAAGTTCGGCCTGGCCCAGCTGCACCAGTTGCGCGGACGTGTCGGCCGTAGCCACCACCAGGCCTACGCCTACCTGCTGACGCCGCCGCGCAAGCAGATGACCGATGACGCGCAGAAGCGCCTGGAGGCCATCGCCAACGCCCAGGATCTTGGCGCCGGCTTCGTCCTGGCCACCCACGACCTGGAAATCCGCGGCGCCGGCGAGCTGCTCGGCGACGGTCAGAGCGGACAGATCCAGGCCGTCGGCTTCACCCTCTACATGGAAATGCTCGAACGCGCGGTGAAGGCGATCCGCAAGGGCGAGCAGCCCAACCTCGACCAGCCGCTCGGTGGCGGCCCGGAGATCAACCTGCGCGTGCCGGCGCTGATCCCAGAGGACTACCTGCCGGACGTGCACGCCCGCCTGATCCTCTACAAGCGCATCGCCAACGCCGCCGACGAGGATGGCCTGAAGGAGCTGCAGGTGGAGATGATCGACCGTTTCGGCCTGCTGCCCGAGGCCACCAAGAACCTGGTGCGCATCACCCTGCTCAAGCTGCAGGCGGAGAAGCTCGGGATCAAGAAGATCGACGCCGGCCCGCAAGGCGGACGCATCGAGTTCGCCGGCGATACCTGCGTCGACCCGATGGTGCTGATCAAGCTGATCCAGGGCCAACCGAACCGCTACAAGTTCGAAGGCGCCACCCTGTTCAAGTTCCAGGTGCCGATGGAGCGCCCGGAAGAACGATTCAATACCCTGGAGGCGCTGCTGGAGCGCCTCACACCGCAATCTGCTTAAAGGACTGACCCATGCGTGCGTTCCGCCATCTCGCCCTGCTGCTGACCCTGCTCGCCCCCGCGGCTTTTGCCGACGGCCTGTACCAGGTCGAAGTGATCGTCTTCCGCCAGGCCGGCGAACAGATTTCCGCCAGCCAGCCCGCCCCGGACGACTGGGCCGTGGGCAGCCAGGCCCTGCCAGCCGGCAGCGAGCGCGGCACTGCGCTGGACAACGAAGCGGCCAAGCTCAACCCGGGCAATGGCTACCAGGTGCTGCTGCACCAAGCCTGGTCGCAGAACCTCTCGGCTGCACCGAGCAAGGTGGCGATCAGCACCGGCGAGCAGACTTTCGGCCACTATCCGGTGGAGGGCACCCTCACCCTCAGCCAGCAGGAACGCCTGCTCGACCTGGAAGCTGACTTCTGGATCAACCAGTTCGACGCCGACGGCCTGCTCAGCAGCAGCGAGCGCCTTAAGCAGGGCACCCGCCTGAAGGCCGACGAGCTGACCTACCTCGACCACGGCAGCCTGGGCATCCTGGTGCGCGTGCGCCCGCTCTGAGATCTCTTGATCGCCCAATAAAAAGCCCCGCACATGCGGGGCTTTTTTCATGGCGGCCACTTCAGCCAGCGAGCACGTGCCCCAGCACTTCGCGCACCTTACCGATGCCACGTGCCAGCTCTGCCTCGATCTCGGCCATGGTGATGATGCCGCTGGCCTTGCCGGCCGCCGGGTTGACCACCAGCGCCAGGCACGCATAGGGCAGCTCCAGCTCACGCGCCAGCGCCGCCTCGGGCATGCCGGTCATGCCGACGATGTCGCAGCCGTCGCGCTCCATCCGCGCGATCTCCGCCACCGTCTCCAGACGCGGGCCCTGGGTCGCGCCGTACACGCCATGGCTGCTGTGCGCATGACCAAGCGCTTGCAGGGCGGCGATCAGGCGGCCACGCAGAACCTCGTCGTAGGGATAGCTGAAGTCGATATGGGTGACATGCTCGATCTCGCCTTCGAAGAAGGTATGCGCCCTGCCCCAGGTGTAATCGATGATTTGGTGCGCCACGCACAGGTGGCCGCTGCCCATGGCCGCATGGATACCGCCCACCGCATTGACCGCAATCACCGCTTCGGCGCCGGCCTGCTTGAGCGCCCACAGGTTGGCGCGGTAGTTCACCTGGTGCGGCGGAATGCGATGCGGATGGCCGTGACGGGCGAGAAACAGCACCTCCTGGCCGGCATACTCACCCGCCAGGATCGGCGCCGAGGGCGCGCCGTAGGGCGTATCCAGATGCTGCGCCTGCTTCAGGGTCAGGCCTTCCAGCTGGGTCAGGCCGGTGCCGCCGATAATCGCGTAAGTGCTCATGGCTGCCCTCAGTCGATCAGTTGCGCGGCGCGCAGATCCGCCAGGGCCTGCGCCCAGCGCGGCTGCTGACGGTAGTCGGTACGCGCGAAGCCCTGCCCGCGCATGCGCGCCAGGCCCCTGGGCGGCTGCACCTTGAGGCGCTGCAGGGCGCTCAGGGCCAGCTCGGCGGCGCCACGATCGTTGCACACCAGCCCCATGTCGCAGCCGGCACTCAGGGCCGCTTCGATGCGACTGGCGGCATCGCCAACCACGTGGGCGCCGGCCATCGACAGGTCGTCGCTGAAGATCACGCCCTGGAAACCCAACTCGCCGCGCAGAATGTCCTGCAGCCAGCGCCGCGAGAAGCCGGCCGGCTGCTTGTCCACCTGCGGGTAGATGACGTGAGCCGGCATCACTGCCGCCAACTGCTGGCTGAGGCGCTGGAACGGAATCAGGTCGTGCTTGCGGATCTCGTCCAGGCTGCGCTCATCCAGCGGGATGGCCACATGGGAGTCGGCCTCGGCCCAGCCATGGCCGGGGAAGTGTTTGCCGGTGGCAGCCATGCCGGCTGCCGCCATGCCACGGATGAAGGCACCAGCCAGCCAACTGGCGCGCTCGGGGTCGCCCTCGAAACTGCGCGTACCGACCACCGCACTGCGCTGATGATCAAGATCGAGCACCGGGGCGAAGCTGAGGTCGAGGCCGACCGCCAGCACCTCGGTGGCCATCAGCCAGCCACACTGCTCGGCCAGCTGTTCGGCATTGGCGTTGTCGGCCAGGGCGCGCATCGCCGGCAGGCGCACGAAGCCCTGGCGCAGGCGCTGTACGCGGCCGCCTTCCTGATCCACCGCCAGCAGCAGATCCGGACGTACTGCGCGGATGGCGGCGCACAGCTCGCGCACCTGGCGCGGCTCTTCGATATTGCGGGCGAACAGGATCAGCCCGCCCACTTCGGGCTGGCGCAGGATCTGGCGGTCTTCGGCAGTCAGCCAGGTGCCCTGCACATCCAGCATTAGGGAACCATACAAGGGATTGGTCACAAGCATTCCTTAGAGCTCGGCAGCCGCCCACTGGGGGCAAGGCGCCTCATCGATCAGCACCGCGCAATGCAGCGGCACACGGGGGAAGAGTTGCAGCAGGTCGGCGCTATGCAAGCGCACGCAACCATGGGACAACGGCACGCCGAGTGGTTCAGTGTCCGGTGTGCCATGCAGGTAGATGTAGCGACGGAAGGTATCCACCGCGCCCAGGCGATTGATGCCCGGCTCGCAGCCGCTAAGCCAGAGAATGCGAGTGAGGATCCAGTCACGGCCGGGAAACTGCTCGCCCAGCGCCGGCGACCAGATCTCGCCGGTCCAGCGCCGCCCGCGCAGTACCGCACCGCTCGGCAGCCCCTCGCCGATGCGCGCCCGCACCTGGTGGCGGCCGCGCGGTGTGCAGTTGGAACCGCTGCGCTCGCCGACACCCTTGAGCGCGGTGGAAACCGCCAGGCGCAGCTGCAGCTGCCCGCCGGCGAAGCCGTACAGGCACTGGTCGGCAATGGAAATATGAAGGAAATCGAGCGCGTGCATGGGCCGCTAGCTTAGCCGATCGGCCCGCCGCGGCACAGCATCCTCAGCCCTTGGCGGCTACCACTGTCTTGGCTCGCGGGCGCAGCTGGGCGCTGGCCAGCGCCTCGTCGCTGACGGCCGTCTCCGCACGCATGCCAGCGGCGAGGAACGGCACCATCAGACGCATCACCTGCTCGATCGAGGTATCCACGCCGAAATCGGTTTCCGCGATGGCGCGCAGCGCCTTGATCCCGGACATGCTGAACGACGCCGCACCAAGCATGAAGTGCACCCGCCAGAACAGCTCCAGCGGCGGAATCCGCGGCGCTGCCTCGTGCAGCAGCACCAGATAGCGACGGAAAATCTTGCCGTACATGTCTTCCAGGTAACGCCGCAGGTGCCCCTGGCTCTGGCTGAAGGCCAGCCCCAGCAGGCGCATGAAGATCGACAGGTCGTTGCCACTGCGCGGCTTCACCGCCAGCGCCTGCTCGACCAGCAGGAGCAGCAGGTCTTCCAGGCTGGCCTTGCCCTCCGGCTTGGTCTGGCGCCGGTCGAGCTCACGCTCCAGGCTGGCACAGAACGGCCCGAGGAAGCGCGAGAAGACCGCCTGGATCAGCGCCTTCTTCGAACCGAAGTGATAGTTGACCGCAGCCAGGTTGACCCCAGCCTTGCTGGTGATCAGGCGCAGAGAGGTTTCCGCGAACCCCTTTTCCGCAAACAACTGCTCTGCCGCATCAAGAATACGCTCAACAGTTTCCGACTGAGCCATGACATCTCCACCTGACAAACACTTGTTTGAAACATACGTTTCAGGTCAATGCCCTGTCAAGCCTGACAAGCCCGTTCATGGCCGACTGGTCACGCATTTAACCATAGAGCAGATAACAGCAAGCCTGCAGGAACCGCTGAGCGGTGCAATTGGCCATTTTGCCCTGCCCGAAAACAACTGTTGCCAGCGCGCAATCACTGTATATAATTACAGCAACTGTATAAACAGACAGACAGCCACCATGCTCAAACTAACGCCGCGCCAAGCTGAAATCCTCTCCTTCATCAAGCGTTGCCTGGAAGACAACGGCTACCCGCCCACCCGCGCCGAGATCGCGCAGGAACTGGGCTTCAAGTCGCCCAACGCGGCCGAGGAGCACCTCAAGGCCCTGGCCCGCAAGGGTGCCATCGAGATGACTCCGGGCGCCTCCCGTGGCATCCGCATCCCCGGCTTCGAACCGGCCAACGAGGAAGACGGCCTGCCGATCATCGGCCGCGTGGCTGCCGGCGCCCCAATCCTGGCCCAGCAGCACGTGGAAGAGTCCTGCAAGATCAATCCGGAATTCTTCCATCCCAAGGCCGACTACCTGCTGCGCGTACGCGGCATGAGTATGAAGGACATCGGCATCTTCGACGGCGACCTGCTGGCCGTGCACACCACCCGCGAGGCCCGCAACGGCCAGATCGTGGTGGCGCGAATCGGCGACGAGGTCACGGTCAAGCGCTTCCAGCGCAACGGCAGCAAGGTGCAGCTGATTGCCGAGAACCCCGAGTTCGCCCCGATCGAAGTCGATCTGGAAGAACAGGAACTGATCATCGAAGGTTTGAGTGTTGGCGTGATCCGTCGCTAACGTGATTCGCCACTAAAGGTCTTAAGGAGAGCTTCATGCAGTTCCCGCAGTCGCTGAATCGTTCGCAACTTCCGCTGTTTGAAGCCTTTCTTGGCCAGACCATGGCACCGCTGCTGGGTGATGCGGTCGAGCTGCCCTGGGTCGAGGCCGAGCCGTTCAGCGAGCTGAGCCTGTCCGGCTCGCTCGGCCATTGCCGCCACCTGCTCGGCCCGGTACTGCGCGAACTCAGCCATAACCAGAATGCCCGCTGGCTGACCCTGATCGCCCCGCCCGCCAGCCTGACCACGGCCTGGCTGCGCAATACCGGACTCAACCTGGATCGCCTGCTGGTGCTGCAGCCACGCCCCGGGCAGAGCGCCCTGGAACTGGCCAGCGAAGCCCTGCGCCTGGGCCGCAGCCACACCGTGGTCAGCTGGATCCAGCTGCAACCCGGCCAGCGCCACAGCCTCAGCGCCGCCGCCCGCCTGGGCTCGGCACAGAGCCTCAACATTCGCCTGGACTGAAACGACAACGCCCCGAAATCGGGGCGTTGTACTTATTGCGTGGCGCTCACTGCCGCAGGCGCAAGTTCTCAGTGCAAGACGCGGGGCTGATCGTCCGGCTCCAGCTCCCCTTCGGCCAGGCGGCCGGCCATCTGCACACCGACATTGAGCATGGCCTTGGCCACTTCGACGTGATAGCCCTGTAGGAAGGCCTTGGCATCTTCGGAGAAGTCCAGGGTCACCAGCACACCTTCGTCTTCGGCGCGACGCAACGCAATACGGCCGTCAGGCAGCTCGATGATTTCTAGGAAGGATGTGGGCATGGCAGGGTCTCCGATCAGGCCGCCTAGTGTACCAGCCAGAAACGCCCCACCCTAGCCCATCCATCCTTCAGCATTCGCTGAGGGATTCGCGAAAGCGCAGCACCAGTTGCTTGAGCTGTTGACGCCAGGCCTCCAGCTCGGTACGCGCCAGCGCTGCCGGCGCCTCCTCAACACTGACTGCTTGGATCAGCGGCAGGCGCGGGTCGACCTTGGCCGTCGGCGGCGCCTGCGGCGGTCGGAACAGCTCGGCATGGGCCTGCAGCAGCTGCGCCAGCCAGGTTTCCGGCTGCTGGGCCAGCTCCACCAGCTCGGCCAGTTCCGGGCTCGGCGCAGCCTGCAGCACCTGGGCGTTGAGCAGCAGCTCGACCCTCGGCGCACCGGCCTCGGCCAGACGGTAGTAACCGGCAATCTCGTGGCACAGTCCCAGTAGCGCACCGTAGAGATGGAACAACACCTCTTCACGACGCACCTGCTGCAGTGCCTGGGCATTCACGGCCTGGCCGGCTTCGGCGCGCCCCAGGTCTTCCAGTGCCAGGCCGGCAAAGAAGATTTTCTGGTTGGTGCGGGTATACAACTCATGTGCCATGACAACCACCTCCGAACTACGCACAAACCTCCCCGCCAGACTCCTGTGGAACCCGGCAGGGGCAACCGATCAGCCTTTGCTTTCGACCTTCCACTTGCCGCCGGAGAAGAAGGCGCGCCAGCCGGTGGGCTTGCCGTCCACCTCGCTCTGCACATACTGCTCCTTGGTCCTGCGGCTGTAGCGGATCACCGCCGGACGGCCTTCCGGATCTTTCTTCGGCGCCTCCAGCAGGAAGTGGTACTTGGGATCGATCTCGTCCTTGTGCGGAATCAGTTCGAGCACCAGCGGCGCACGGGTCTCGCGGTTCTTGGGGAAGCCGCTGGCGGCGAGGAACAGGCCGGAAGCGCCATCGCGCAGCACGTAGGTGTCATCGACCTTCTCGCACTTGAGCTCCGGCATCGGCACCGCATCCATTTTCGGCGGCGCCGCCTCACCACTTTTGAGCAGCTTGCGGGTGTTCTTGCAGGTGCTGTTGGTGCAACCAAAGAACTTGCCGAAACGGCCGGTCTTGAGCTGCATCTCGCTGCCGCACTTGTCGCACTCCAGACTCGGCCCCTCATAGCCCTTGATGCGGTATTGGCCTTGCTCGATCTCGTAGCCCGTGCAATCCGGGTTGTTGCCGCAGATATGCAGCTTGCGGGTCTCGTCCAGCAGGTAGGCGTCCATCGCCGTGGCGCAGATCGGGCAACGATGCTTGTTGAGCAGCACTCGGGACTCGGACTCGCCCTCGTCATCCGCGGCGATCTCGTCGCCCGGAATCAGGTTGATGGTGGCCTTGCAGCGTTCTTTCGGCGGCAGCGCGTAGCCGGAGCAACCGAGGAATACGCCGGTGGAGGCGGTACGGATCATCATCGGTCGACCGCAATCGCGGCAGGCGATATCGGTGGGGGTCGGCTGGTTGGCACGCATGCCCTTGTCAGCTTCGCCAGCCACTTCCAGCTTCTTCTTGAAGTCGCCGTAGAACTCGTCGAGCAGGTGCTTCCAGTCGCGCTCGCCCTGGGCCACATCGTCCAGGTGCTCCTCCATGGCGGCGGTGAAACCGTAGTCCATCAGGTTGGCGAAGCTCTCGTCGAGGCGCTCGGTGACGATGTCGCCCATCTTCTCGGCGTAGAAGCGACGGTTCTGCACCGCCACGTAACCACGCTCCTGAATGGTCGAGATGATCGCCGCATAGGTAGACGGACGGCCAATACCGCGCTTCTCCAGCTCCTTGACCAGGCTGGCTTCGGAGAAGCGCGCCGGCGGCTTGGTGAAGTGCTGGCTGGGGTCGAGCTTGATCAGCTTGAGCGCTTCGCCTTCGTTCATTTCCGGCAGCACGTCGTCTTCGCCCGGCTTGCTCTGTTGCGGCTGCGCCTTGGTGTAACCGTCGAACTTGAGGATACGGCCCTTGGCACGCAGCTCGAAGTTGCCGGCAGCCACGCTGACACTGGTGGACAGGTATTCGGCCGGCGGCATCTGGCAAGCGACGAACTGGCGCCAGATCAGCTCATACAGGCGCTCGGCGTCGCGCTCCATGCCGGAGATCTGGGTCGGGCGCAGATTGACGTCAGACGGACGAATTGCTTCGTGCGCCTCCTGGGCGCCCTCCTTGCTCGAATACACATTCGGCTTGGCCGGCAGGTACTTCTTGCCGTACTCGCTCTCGATGAAGCCACGCACCATCTCCACGGCGTCGGCCGAGAGGTTGGTCGAGTCGGTACGCATATAGGTGATGTAGCCGGCCTCGTAGAGACGCTGGGCCATCATCATGGTCTTCTTCACGCCGAAGCCCAGACGGTTGCTGGCCGCCTGCTGCAGGGTGGAGGTGATATAGGGCGCCGACGGCTTGCTGCTGGTCGGCCGGTCTTCACGCTTGGCGATGCTGTAGCTGGAGGCCTTGAGCTGCTCCAGAGCAGCCATGGCCTGAGCCTCGTTGACCGGCTTGAACACCTCGCCGCGCTCGCGGGTAACCTCGAAGCGCACGTTGGCCCCCTTGGCGGTACCCAGATCGGCATGCACTTCCCAGTATTCTTCCGGGACGAAGGCGCGGATTTCCTTCTCGCGTTCCACCACCAGCTTCACCGCCACCGACTGTACGCGGCCGGCGGACAGGCCACGGGCGATCTTGGCCCACAGCAGCGGCGAGACCATGTAGCCCACGACTCGATCCAAGAAGCGGCGCGCCTGCTGCGCGTTGACCCGGTTGATGTCCAGCTCACCGGGCTGGGAGAAGGCCTCCTGGATGGCCTTCTTGGTGATCTCGTTGAACACCACGCGCTTGTAGCGGCTGTCGTCACCACCGATGGCTTCGCGCAGGTGCCAGGCAATGGCTTCCCCCTCGCGATCCAAGTCGGTTGCGAGGTAGATGGTGTCGGCATCCTTGGCCAGGCGACGGAGTTCCTCGATCACCTTTTCCTTGCCCGGGAGGATCTCGTACTTGGCTTTCCAGCCATGCTCCGGATCGACACCCATGCGGGCGAACAGCTGACGCTTGGCCTTTTCCTTGGGCGACAGGGCCGGTGCCTCGGCAGCCGCAGCCTTGCCACGCTTGGCCGGCTCCTTGCTGGCACTGGCCGAACCGCTGGTGGGCAGGTCACGAATATGGCCGATGCTCGACTTCACCACGTACTGGTTGCCCAGGTACTTGTTGATGGTCTTGGCCTTGGCCGGGGATTCCACGATGACCAGCGATTTGCCCATGGATTGGAGAATTCCTGAAAACTAAATAAAAGGAAGAATAAGAGGCGGGAGCCTATCAAGGCACCGCTATATATAGTGGCTGCCGAGTCGCGGTCAAGCGCGGGTTCCCACAGCCCCCTGCCCGATCAACGCCGGTTCGGCCTCGATCAGAGCAAAGCGCGGGACTGTCTCGCCGTCCAGTTCGACCGTGCCACAGAACATCTCCAGCGGCCGTACCCACAGGCCGAACTCGCCATAGAGCGCCTGATAGACCACTACCCATTCCTCGGTTTCCGAGTGCTGCGCGGTACCGAATACACGGTACTGCGGGCCTTTGTAGTGACGGTAGAGTCCGGGTTGCAGCTGCATAAACATTCTCCTGAAAAACAAAAACCGGGGCACTAGGCCCCGGCTTCTGTATCCCGAACGCTTAGATGCGCTCGAAGACGGTGGTGATACCCTGGCCGAGGCCCACGCACATGGTGGACACGCCGAAGGTACCGCCGTTCTGCTTCATCACGTTCAGCAGGGTGCCGGAGATACGCGCACCGGAGCAGCCGAACGGGTGACCCAGGGCGATAGCGCCGCCGTGCAGGTTGACCTTCTGCTCCATCTTGTCGAGCAGTTTCAGGTCTTTCAGCACTGGCAGAGCCTGGGCGGCGAAGGCTTCGTTCAGCTCGACGAAGTCGATGTCGTCCATGGTCAGACCGGCACGCTTGAGCGCCTTCTGAGTGGACGGCACCGGGCCGTACCCCATGATCGCCGGATCCACACCGGCCACGGCCATGGCACGAACCACTGCCATCGGCTGGATGCCCAGATCCTGAGCACGCTGGGCGCTCATGACGATCATGCAGGAAGCGCCGTCGGTGATCTGCGAGGAAGTACCTGCAGTCACGGTGCCGCCTTTCGGGTTGAACGCCGGCTTCAGGGCAGCCAGGCTTTCCAGGGTGGTTTCCGGACGGATGGTTTCGTCGAAGTCGAAGACTTTCAGGAAGCCGTTCTCGTCGTAACCCTGCATCGGGATGATTTCATCCTTGAACTTGCCTTCCAGGGTGGCCTTGTGGGCCAGACGGTGCGAACGCTCACCGAAGGCGTCCTGCGCCTCGCGGCTGATGCCGTGCATCTTGCCCAGCATCTCGGCGGTCAGGCCCATCATGCCCGACGCCTTGGCGGCATACAGGGACAGGTGCGGGTTCGGATCGACGCCGTGCATCATGCCGACGTGGCCCATGTGCTCCACACCACCGACGACGAATACGTCGCCGTTGCCGGTCTGGATCGCCTGCACGGCAGTGTGCAGGGCGCTCATGGAGGAACCGCACAGACGGCTGACGGTCTGGCCAGCGGAAGTGTGCGGGATCTGGGTCATCAGCGACGCCATGCGTGCGATGTTCCAGCCCTGCTCCAGGGTCTGGTTGACGCAGCCCCAGATCACGTCTTCGACTTCAGCCGGATCCAGCTTGGTGTTGCGCGCCAGGACGCCACTGATCAGGTGCGCCGACATGGTCTCGGCGCGGGTGTTGCGGTGCATGCCGCCTTTGGAACGACCCATCGGGGTACGACCGAAGTCGACAATGACTGCGTCTCTCGGATTCAGGCTCATATTTCTACTCTCGCTCTGTTCGCTGCGCGATTAACCGAAGAACTTCTGGCCCTTGGCGGCCATTTCACGAAGCTTGGCGGTCGGGTGGTACAGGCCGCCCAGGTCGGCATACTTGTCGGCCAGGGCGACGAACTCGGCGACACCGATCGAATCGATGTAACGCAGAGCACCACCGCGGAAGGGAGGGAAGCCGATACCGTAGATCAGGCCCATATCGGCCTCAGCTGCGGTCTCGACAATGCCGTCTTCCAGGCAACGAACGGTTTCCAGGCACAGCGGGATCATCATGAAGTTGATGATGTCTTCGTCGGTCAGCTCGCGCTGCTCCTTGACGATGGACTTCAGCAGCTCGTAGGCGACCGGGTCGGAGACTTTCTTCGGCTTGCCGCGCTTGTCGGTCTCGTAGGCGTAGAAGCCCTTGCCGTTCTTCTGACCCAGGCGATCGGCCTCGTACATCACGTCGACGGCAGTCTTGCCTTCCACGGCCATACGATCCGGGAAACCTTCGGCCATCACGTCACGGCCGTGGTGGCCGGTGTCGATGCCGACCACGTCGGACAGGTAAGCCGGGCCCATGGGCCAGCCGAACTTCTCCATGATCTTGTCGATGCGCACGAAGTCGACACCGAATTCCAGCAGCTTGGAGAAGCCGCCGAAGTACGGGAACAGTACGCGGTTGACCAGGAAGCCCGGGCAGTCGTTGACCACGATCGGGTTCTTGCCCATCTTCTTGGCGTAGGCCACGGTAGTGGCAACGGCCACGTCGCTGGACTTCTCGCCACGGATCACTTCCACCAGCGGCATCATGTGCACCGGGTTGAAGAAGTGCATGCCGACGAAGTTTTCCGGACGCTTGAGGGCCTTGGCCAGCAGGCTGATGGAGATGGTGGAAGTGTTGGAAGCCAGGATGGCGTCTTCACGCACCACGCCTTCCACTTCAGCCAGCACGATCTGCTTGACCTTCGGGTTCTCGACTACGGCTTCGACGACGATGTCGACGTTGCCGAAATCACCGTAGGACATGGTCGGGCGAATGGCATTGAGGGCTTCAGCCATCTTGGCCGGGGCCAGACGGCCCTTCTCGACGCGCTTGCCGAGCAGCTTGGAAGCTTCGCTCAGACCCAGCTGGATACCCTCTTCGCGGATATCCTTCATCAGGATCGGGGTGCCTTTGGAGGCGGACTGGTAGGCGATACCGCCCCCCATGATGCCGGCGCCGAGAACGGCAGCCAGTTTCACGTCACGGGCGATCTCGTCGTGCTGCTTGGCCTTCTTCTTCAGCTCCTGGTCATTCAGGAACAGACCGATCAGGCTCTCGGCAACCGAGGTCTTGGCCAGTTTGACGAAGCCAGCGGCCTCGACTTCCAGGGCCTTGTCGCGACCGAAGTTGGCGGCTTTCTGGATGCTCTTGATGGCTTCGACCGGAGCCGGGTAGTTCGGGCCGGCCTGGCCAGCCACGAAACCTTTGGCGGTTTCGAAGGACATCATCTGCTCAATGGCGTTGAGCTTGATCTTTTCCAGTTTCGGCTGACGCTTGGCTTTGTAGTCCAGCTCGCCGGAGATGGCGCGCTGAACCAGATCCAGAGCGGCTTCCTTGAGCTTGTCGGCCTTGACCACGGCATCAACGGCACCGGCTTTCAGAGCGTCGGCAGCCTTGGCTTCCTTGCTCGAAGCGATCCACTCGATGGCGTTGTCGGTACCGATCACACGCGGCAGGCGTACGGTGCCGCCGAAGCCCGGATAGATGCCCAGTTTGACTTCCGGCAGGCCGACTTTGGCGCTTTCGCTCATGACACGGTAGTCACCGGCCAGGCACATTTCGAAACCGCCGCCCAGGGCGATGCCGTTGATGGCGACCACGGTCGGTACGGCGAGGTCTTCGAAGTCGCTGAAGATCTTGTTGGCTTCGAGGTTGCCGGCCATCAGCTCTTCGTCGGGCAGCTTGAAGTTGTCGACGAATTCGGTGATGTCAGCGCCGACGATGAATACGTCTTTGCCGCTGGTAACGATTACGCCCTTGATCGAACCGTCGGCCTTGATGGCGTCGACCGACTGGCGCAGTTCGCTCAGGGTCAGACGGTTGAACTTGTTAACGGACTCACCCTTGAGGTCGAAATTCAATTCGACGATGCCGCCCTCAAGAGCCTTAACCGTGATGGCTTTACCTTCGTAAATCATCAACTGATCTCCACGGTATGGAAGCTGAACAGTACACATCGGAGCCAACCGCCAGGGCTTGCCCGCGGCGCAGCCGCGAGCATAGTCCCAATCGGTGCGACACACCCGCCGACGCGATAATCGGGCTGTATAGGCGCTGCCGATAGCGGCAAAAACGCTCAATTCATACGCCCGTTTGATTTGGGTGGGCGTACATTCAGTGAAAACCCGACAATTGTCAATTGCCCGTCGCAGGCGCCCCGAATGGGTGCGGCGTCACAGAATGACCAGAATCACCGTAAAAACCACAAAAGTCCCCAGCCGCTCAGGCTCAGGGCTCTGCAACGGGTTTGTCAGGCAACCGCGGCGAGCACCTCCGCGACCCGCTGCAGCGCTTCTTCACCGCCGCGCTCGCCCCAGTACAGGGCCAACATCTGCTGGCTGGCCTCGACCTTGTAGACATCCGCCGGCAGCGTGCTCAAGCGCTCCAGCAAGGCCGTATCCGCGCAGGGCTCACGCCACTGGTTGAGCCACTGCCCCGGCGCCGTCTGCCAATAACTCCAGACATCGCTGCGCCCCGGCCGCCGCGGCCTGTGGTATTGGGCGCAGCTCGGCGGCGGCTCCACTTCCAGCCAGTGCGGCCACTCCTGCTGGCTCAACTGCATGGCCAGGCCCATGCGCCGCGCGGCCAGGCGCTGGGCCATCTGCCCGCTCTGCCGCCGCGAGGGGCGCAGCCAGACCAGCGGGCTCAAGGCTACAGCGATGAGCAATACCACGATCCACCCGGTCATACCTGTAACACCCCGCAGGAAGCGCCTGTGCTATACGGCAAGGCAGCCATAATCAATGGAAAGATCGCAGACCGAGGAGTTCCCCATGCCCTACCAGCACATTCTGATCGCTGTCGACCTGACCGACGAGTGCCATCCCGTCGTCCAACGTGCCCTGGAGATCGCCAGCAGCAGCGGCGCCCAGGCTTCTCTGGTGCATATCGTCGAGCCGATGGCGATGGCCTTCGGCGGCGACGTGCCGATGGATCTGTCGACCCTGCAGCAACAGCAGTTCGACCAGGCCCGCGAGCGCCTGCAGAGCTTTGCCGGCGGTTACTCGCAACTGGCCGACGACCACCGTCATCTGGTCTACGGCCAGCCGCGCCAGGAAATCCACCGCCTGGCCGAGACCCAGGGCTGCGACCTGATCGTGGTCGGCAGCCATGGCCGCCACGGCTTGGCCCTGTTGCTGGGCTCGACGGCCAATGACGTCCTGCATGGTGCCCCCTGCGACGTCCTGGCCGTGCGCCTGAAGAAACCGGCGAAAGAGTAGGCCTCCTACTCGCCGCTTTCCCCGGCGCTCATTATCAGCGGCCGGATCTTCTGCAGCTGGGTCTCCAGAGAGACCGTCATGCTCGACGACATGGAGAAGAAGGTGAGGAAGGCCTTGAGGTTGGAATCACCTTCGCAGGTGTCGTGAATCCGCTGCCAGAAGGCCTGGTTGACCAGCTGCAGCTGCTGGAACTGCTTGACCAGCCCCTTCAGATCCCAGTCCGGACGGCGCCCCTCGCGGTAATTGAAGTACTGCCGGGCCAGGTACAGGGAAATGGTGCGCAGGATGAACTCCTGGCTGCTGGCGAACGGCAGATGGTTCTGCGCCATCGGCTTGAGCTTGCCCAGCACCGGGCAGGCGCTGGTGGCCATGATCACCCCGAGCAGCGAACGCAGCCCTTCTTCCAGACCGACCTGCTTGTTGTACTCGCGCTCCGGGGTGCGCACCCACACCTGGGCCTTCTTGATGGCCGGCAGACCGTGGAAATCCTCGATCACCCGGTGCAGGTCGACCGCCGCCGGGCAGCGGCTGAATTCGTCTTTCTTCAGCGGGCAATTGCTGCACTGATGGTGTTCCAGACGCGTCCACTTCGGCGTCGCCTCGGCCTCCTGGGCGTCATACTGCCGATCCAGCTCGATCCTGTAGCTGAATTGGTGGTTGTCATCCAGGGTGATGCGGTACTCAATCGCCATGCATGTCTCCGACAGGCTCCTCAAGCTTCCAGTTCGGCCCAGCGCTCCAAGAGCTGGTCCAGTTCTTCTTGCAGGCCCTGCATACGCGCCAGCACGGCCGCGGTGGTAGCCGCCGGCTGCTGGTAGAACGCCGGATCGGCGATCTGCGTCTGCAACTCTGCCAGCTGGGTTTCGAGGGCATCGATCTGCCCGGGAATAGCCTCCAGCTCACGCTGCAGCTTGTAGCTGAGCTTCTTCTTGTTGGCGGCCGGCGCCGCCTCTGCCACAGGCTCGACTACCGGTGCAGCGGGTGCCACTGCACTGAGTTCGGCCTTGCCCGATTTGCTTTCGCCAACCCCCAGCAAGCGCGGCGAACCGCCCTGGCGCAGCCAGTCCTGGTAACCACCGACGTACTCTCGCACGCGTCCCTCGCCCTCGAACACCAGGGTGCTGGTCACCACGTTGTCGAGGAAGGCCCGGTCGTGACTGACCATCAGCACGGTACCCGGGAAGTTGAGCAGCACCTCTTCGAGCAATTCGAGGGTTTCCACATCCAGATCGTTGGTCGGTTCGTCCAACACCAGCAGGTTGGCCGGCTTGCTGAACAGCTTCGCCAGCAACAGGCGTGCCCGTTCGCCACCAGAGAGCGCCTTGACCGGGGTGCGCGCGCGCTGCGGACTGAACAGGAAGTCGCCCAGATAGCTAAGCACATGGCGGTTCTGGCCATCGATGGTGATGAAGTCGCGCCCCTCGGCGACGTTGTCGATCACGGTCTTTTCCGGCTCGAGCTGGTGACGTAATTGGTCGAAATACGCCACTTCCAGCTTGGTACCCACCTCCACCTTGCCGCTGGTCGGCTGCAAATCACCGAGCAGCAGCTTGAGCAGCGTGGTCTTGCCGGTACCGTTGGCGCCGAGCAGGCCGATACGGTCGGAACGCTGCAGGACGAAGGAGAAATCGCGCACCAGCGGCGCCCCGCCGGCATGGGCGAAGGTGACGTTTTCCACCACCATCACCTGCTTGCCCGACTTGTCCGCGGTTTCCAGCTGAATGGTTGCCTTGCCTTGGCGTTCACGCCGCTCGCTGCGCTCCTGGCGCATCGCCTTGAGCGCGCGCACGCGGCCTTCGTTGCGGGTACGGCGGGCCTTGATGCCCTGGCGAATCCACACTTCTTCCTGGGCCAGGCGCTTGTCGAACAGGGCGTTGGCGGTTTCTTCCGCCGCCAGCTGCTGCTCTTTATGCACGAGGAAGCTGGCGTAGTCGCCGTTCCAGTCGATCAGCCCGCCGCGATCCAGCTCGAGGATGCGGGTGGCCAGGTTCTGCAGGAAGGAACGGTCGTGGGTGATGAACAGCACCGCGCCGTTGTAATCCTTGAGCGCCTCTTCCAGCCAGGCGATGGCGCCGATGTCGAGGTGGTTGGTCGGTTCGTCGAGCAGCAGCAGATCCGGCTCGGAAACCAGCGCCTGGGCCAGCAGTACGCGGCGGCGCCAGCCGCCGGAAAGCTCGGCCAGGGTCTTGTCGGCCGGCAGCTGCAGGCGGCTCAGGGTGCTGTCGACCAGCTGCTGCAGGCGCCAGCCATCCTTCGCCTCCAGCTCCTGCTGCACATGCATGAGCTGGTTGAGGTCTTCGTCGCTATGGATGTTCTGGCTCAGGTGGTGATAGCGGGCCAGCAGTTCGCCGACCCCGGCCAGGCCCTCGGCCACCACATCGAATACCGTCCGCTCGTCGGCACGCGGCAGTTCCTGCGGCAACTCGCCGATCTTCAGCCCCGGAGCACGCCAGATTTCGCCGTCGTCGGCCTGCTGATCACCTTTTACCAGGCGCAGCATGCTCGATTTGCCTGTGCCGTTGCGCCCGATGATGCACACCCGCTCACCACGGGCGATCTGCCAGGACACCTTGTCCAGCAGCGGCATGGCGCCGAAGGCCAGGGAAACATCGGCGAACTTGAGCAAAGACATGACAACCACCTTCTAAAACCGGGCGCGCATTCTAACCGACTTGCCGGCCGGCGATGCTGGCATTTATGCATCACCGATCACGCCTGCGCCCTCGCGCTTCCGCCGCCCCCGCGCAAAAGGCTAAGCTAGGCGCATCAGGTGCCAGGCGACGACCGGCACCGCTTCGTTTTCCCTGCCCGGAAGTGTCATGCGCCGCCCTCTGATCTGCCTGCTTTCCTCCCTGCTCGCCTGCACGTTCGGCCTCGCCAGCGCAGAAGCCGCCTCCCTCGCCCAGCAACGACAAATGTACGACGAAGCCAAGCGTGCCCTGGCGCAAGGCGACAAGGGGCCGTATCAGCGCTATGCCAGCGCCCTGCACGACTACCCGCTGGAACCCTACCTGGCCTATGACGAGCTGACCGCCCGGCTGAAATGGGCCAGCAACGAGGAGATCGAGGCCTTCCTCACCGAGCATGGCGACCTGCCCCAGGCCGGCTGGATGAAACTGCGCTGGCTGCGCTGGCTGGCCGAGCGCGGCGAATGGCAGACCTTCGTCAACCATTACGACCCCAAGCTCAACTTCACCGAACTGGACTGCCTGTACGGCCAGTACCAGCTCAAGCACGGCATGAAGACCGAAGGCAACGCCACAGCCGAAAAGCTCTGGCTGGTCGGCAAATCCCAGCCGGAAGCCTGCGACGTGCTGTTCGACCTGTGGCGCGCCAACGGCCAGCTGACCGAGGAGCGTCGCTGGAAGCGCGCCAAACTGGCGGCAGAAGCGCGCAACTACGGCCTGGCCAGCTACCTGGTCAAGGGCCTGCCGAACCTCGCCCGCCAGGGCCAACTGCTGCTCGACGTGGCGCAGAACCCGCAACTGCTCAAGCAGACCGCCCGCTTCAGCCCGGCCGATCGCGCCATGGCCGACGTGGTCGGCCTCGGCCTGCGCCGCCTGGCACGCCAGGATCCGGACAAGGCCCTGGAACTGCTCGACGGTTACGCCGGCAAGATGTCCTTCTCCAAGGAAGAGAAGGTCGCCATCGCCCGCGAGATCGGCCTGACCCTGGCCAAGAAGTTCGACATCCGCGCCCTGCAGGTCATGGCCCAGTACGACCCGGAACTGCGTGACAACACCGTGTCCGAATGGCGCGCGCGCCTGCTGCTGCGTCACGGCCGCTGGGACGAGGCCTATCAGCTGACCAGCCGCCTGCCGGCCGAACTGGCCGGCACCAGCCGCTGGCGCTACTGGCAGGCGCGCAGCCTGCAGCTGGCCCAGCCGCAGAACCCACAGGCCAAGGGTCTGTACCAGGCTCTGGCCAAGGAGCGCGATTTCTATGGTTTCCTCGCCGCCGACCGGATCGAGGCGCCCTACAGCCTCAACAACAAGCCGCTGGCCCTCGACCCCAAGCTGGTGCAGAAGGTACGCAATACTGCCGGTATCCGCCGTGCCCTGGAGTTCCATGATCGCGGACAGATAGTCGACGGCCGCCGCGAGTGGTACCACGTCAGCCGCCTGTTCAGCCGCGACGAGCTGGTGGCCCAGGCCAAGCTGGCCTACGACAAGCAGTGGTACTTCCCGGCCATCCGCACCATCAGCCAGGCCAAGTACTGGGACGATCTGGATATCCGCTTCCCGATGGCCTACAAGGCCAGCCTGACCAGCCAGGCCAAGGCTCGCGGCCTGCATTCGAGCTGGGTGTTCGCCATCACCCGCCAGGAAAGCGCCTTCATGGCCGACGCCCGCTCGCCGGTCGGCGCCATGGGCCTGATGCAGCTGATGCCGGCCACCGCCAAGCACACCGCGCAGAAGTTCGGCATTGCCCTGGCCAACCCGCAGCAGGCGCTGGTGCCGGAGAAGAACATCCAGCTCGGCGCCGCCTACCTGAGCCAGGTGCATGCCCAGTTCAACGGCAACCGCGTGCTCGCCTCGGCCGCCTACAACGCCGGCCCCGGCCGCGTGCGCCAGTGGCTGAAAGGCGCCGATCACCTGGCCTTCGACGTGTGGGTGGAAAACATTCCGTTCGACGAGACCCGCCAGTACGTGCAGAACGTGCTGTCCTACGCGGTGATCTACGGGCAGAAGCTCAACTCGCCGCAGCCCTTGGTGGACTGGCACGAACGCTTCTTCGACGACCAGTGAGAACCTGCCCATGAGCAGCTGCGCGTCGGAAAAACTGCGTTGGAATCAGCTTCGGAGGCCGCTTACGGCCAACGCCCTTCAGGGCGGCCCCGGAGGGGTGAGCGAAGCGAGTCATGCTCATTGACCATTAGTCAACTCCGCTTCCTCAGCTCCTTCCGCCTGGTTTTTCTCTAGCTCGAAAGCCCATGAACAGGTTCTGAAACATATGCAAAGGGCGCCCATGGGCGCCCTTTTCGTTTCCACAACCGGCCTACTCCAGCACTTCCACCGGCATGCCCAGCTGCAGCTCACCATAGCCACGCGGCAACAGGTTCTGGCCGAAGTACACCTCGCCGTCGCGCTGGCGGTAGGTCTTCAGGGTGGTCAGCGGCTCGCGGTCGGCATTGCGCTCGCCGGTATGCGGGTCAAGGGTGGTGAGGATGCAGCGACTGCAGCCCTTGGCCACCTCGAACTCCAGGCCGCCGATGCGGATGCGCTTCCAGCTGTCCTCGGCGTAGGGCGCAGCCCCCTCGATCACCAGGTTGGGACGAAAGCGCAGCATCTCCAGCGGCCGGCCGACCCGGGCCGACAGATCGTCCAGCGAGGCCTGGCCGATCAGCAGCAGCGGAAAACCATCGGCGAAGGCCACCTTGTCGCCCGCCTGGGCATAGCCGGTGTCGACCTGCCGTGCGCGGCTTTCCGGCACCTGTACCAGGCGGCAGGCACGGCCGATAAAGGCGCTCAGCCATTCGGCCGCGGCATCGCCGGCATCCGGTACGCGCAGGCTGTCGCTCCATACCGTGACGCCGCGCAGCTCGCTGTCCGGCTGCGGCAGCGCCACCTCCAGGCTGTCGCGCCCGGGGGCGCTGAGGGTCAGGCCGCCGGCGGCGTTGTAGCGGGCACTGATGCGGCCCATCTGCGGCAGCAGACGCTGGGTCAGGAAGCGCCCGCTGGCCTCTTCCACCAGCATCCAGCGACGGTCACCCGCCAGGCCGAGAGCCTCGACGCGGGCCTGGGTCAGACTCTCGTACTGACCGGACTTGAGCGGATAACGATAGAGAGCGGAGAGTTGCATGACCGGCGTCCTTGAGGCAGAAGCACCGGTTATACGGGGCAAGCGCCGTCAGCTCAAGCCTGACGGTGTGGACAACTATTGCTCGTCGAGCTCCAGGCGCTGACGGATAACATCGACCAGCTTGTCCGGCTGGAACTTGGAGAGGAAGTTGTCGCAGCCGACCTTCTTCACCATGGCTTCGTTGAAACTGCCTGACAGCGAGGTGTGCAGCACCACGTAGAGATCCTTCAGGCGCGGGTCATTGCGAATCTCGGTGGTCAGCCGGTAGCCATCCATCTCCGGCATTTCCGCATCGGTGAAGATCATCAGCAGCTTGTCGGTCATCACCTCGCCGCTGTCGGCCCACTTCTTCAACTGCTGCAGCCCCTTGAGGCCATCGCTGGCGCTATGGGTGCGGATGCCCAGCTGCGACAGGGTCTCGCGCAGCTGATTGAGGGCCACGCTGGAGTCGTCCACCAGCAGCACCTCGCGGCCCACCGCCTTGGCCAGCAGCGGATCGGCCAGTTTCTCGTCGGACACCTTGGTGCTCATCGGCGCGATTTCCGCCAGCACCTTCTCCACGTCGATGATCTCGACGATCTGGTCGTCGACCTTGGTGATCGCCGTCAGGTAGTGCTGGCGCCCCGCCCCGCCCGGCGGCGGCAGGATGGACTCCCAGTTGAGGTTGAGGATGCGATCCACCCCGCCAACCAGGAAGGCCTGTACCGAGCGGTTGTACTCGGTGACGATGATGGTGCTGTTGGCGCTGGGGGTGATCGGGCGCATGCCGATGGCCTGGGACAGGTCGATCACCGGCAGGGTCTGGCCGCGCAGGTTGACCACCCCGCAGACATAGGGATGGCGGTGCGGCATCAGAGTCAGCTTGGGCAGCTGCAAAACTTCCTGCACCTTGAACACGTTGATCGCGAACAGCTGCCGGCCCGCCAGACGGAACATGAGGATTTCCAGGCGGTTCTCGCCCACCAGTTGGGTGCGTTGATCCACTGTATCGAGAATGCCGGCCATCATACGCTCCTGTTGTCTGTTTCGAGTCTAGCCCAGCGGCAGCCGCTATATCGGCCAGCCACCCGGAAAATACAGGGATGGCCGCTAGCCATCATGCCGCAGCTGTACAACCTGCACCAGCCCGCGCCCTCAGCCGAGCAGCGCGGAGTCGCCCGGCAGATGCAGGCGCAGCGCCGCCGGACGGGCGGTAAAGCGCAGCTGGCGGCTTTCCAGCGGCTCGCCATCGAGGTTGATGTCCAGGCCCTCGCCCGCCGTCACTTCCAGCCAGGGCAGGCGCGCGCTCAAGGACACGCTTTCGAGGCCGAGAATGCCGCCCGACAGCAGGGTACCCAGGGTGCCAACCAGATCCTGCGGCGCCGGTACTATGCAGATATCCAGCAGACCATCGTCGATGCGTGCCTGCGGGCACAGCACGTGACCGCCGCCGGCCTGCCGGCCATTACCGATGCCCAGGGCGAGAAACTCGCCTTCCCAGGCGAAATCCGGCCCGCGAAAACGCCCGAAGGCCGAGTGCACCTCGGAAAAACGGGTCAGCCCGGTAAGCAGATAGGCGGCGCCACCGAGCAGTTTCTTAAGTTCTTCCGACGTATTGGCCGTCACCTTCGAGCCGAAGCCGCCGGTGGCCATGTTGAGGAACAAACGCCCGCCGACCTCGCCGAGGTCGATCGGTCGCGCCGGCTGTTCGAGCAGCGCCAGCGCCTCGAGCGGCGCCAGTGGTACCCCGGCGGCCCGGGCGAAGTCGTTGGCGGTACCCAGCGGCAGCAGCGCCAGGCTGGCCGCCCCACCAGCCAGGGCCAGAGCCTCGGCCACTTCGCGCAGGGTACCGTCGCCGCCACCGGCGATCAGGGTCGGGTAGCCGGCCGCCAGCGCCTCGTCGACCAGGCGCGCGCCGTCGCCGGCCTCCCAGGTCAGGCGTACCGCCAGCTCCCAGCCGGCCTCGCGCAGCGCCTGCACGGCGGCACGCACTTCGTCGTTCTGCGCCTGCTTGCCATGCAGGATCAGCAATGCCCGGAGTTTGCTCACCGCCTGCTCCTTTCTTCAGTCTGCGTCCGAGTACAGCAGACCCCGACGCCCACGAGAAAGTGCCGCCGTCAGGCCGGGTAGCCGGTGATCTCGCGAATGCTGCCGTACAGCGGCTTGAGCTGCTTGTACATGCGCAGGTAGACCTCGCGGTACAGCCGCTCGTAGACGCGCTGCGCCGCGGGGTTGGGCTGGAACACCTTGCCGACGCGGGTCATAGCCGTAATCGCGCTGGGGAAGTCCGGGTACAGGCCCAGGCCCACCGCGCAATCAATGGCCGCGCCCAGGCCGGAGGCCTCATAGACATGCGGGCGCTCGGCCGGCAGGCCAAAGATATCGGCGGTCAGCTGCATCGCCGCATCGCTCTGCGAACCGCCTCCGGACACGCGCAGGCGGGTGATCGGCGTGCCCGAGCGCTTCTCGATGCGCTCGCGGCCCTGGCGCAGGGCGTAGGCCAGGCCTTCGAGGATGGCCCGGTACAGGTGCGCGCGGGTGTGCACGTCGCCGAAGCCGATGATCGAGCCCTTGGCCTCCAGCCCCGGCTCGCGGATGCCCGGCGACCAGAACGGCTGCAGCATCAGGCCCATGGAGCCGGGCGGCACCTGGCTGACCAGCTCGTCGAACAGGGTTTCCGCCTCCACGCCCAGTTCCAGGGCGCGCTGGCGCTCGGCGTGGCCGAACTGCTCCTTGAACCAGCTGACCATCCAGAAGCCGCGGAAAATCATGACCTCGGTGTTGTAGTGGTCGGGAATCGCCGCCGGGTACGGCGGGATCAGCGGAATGGTTTCCAGGTAGGTAGCGCGGGTGGTGTTGATGGTCGCCGTGGTGCCATAGGACAGGCAGGCCGTGCTCGGCTCCACGCCGCCGGCGCCGATTACCTCGCAGGCCTTGTCCGAAGCGGCAGCGATCAGCGGCAGGCCCTCGGGAATGCCGGTGTGGCGGCTGGCGGCGGCGCTGATGGTGGCAATCAGCTCGCCCGGCTTGACCAGCTCCGGCAGTTGCTGCGGGCGCACCGGCATGGCCTGCCATTTCCAGTCGCTGGGCGCGGCCCACTTCAGGCGCTTGTAGTCGAACGGCAGGTAGGCCACGCAACTGCCCACCGAGTCGGCAAAGCGCCCGGTCAGGCGGTGGGTGAGAAAGCCGGAGAGCATCAGCAGCTTGTGGCTGCGCGCCCAAATTTCCGGCTCGTGCTGGGCGATCCAGTTGACCTCGGCCTGGGCGCGGAAGTAATCCACCGTCGCCTCTTCGCCGATCAGTTTGAACAGCCAGCCCCAGGGCCCCTTGATCCGCCCGGCGACCTCACTGCGGCGCTGGTCGAGCCAGAGGATGGCCGGGCGCAGCGGCGTGCCCTGCTCGTCCACGGTGATCAGCGAGCCGCGCTGGGTGGTCAGCGACACCCCCTTGATCAGGCTGCGGTCGATATCGACGCTGGCCCACAGCTTGGCGCAAGCCTCGCCGAGGCTGCGCCAGTAGTACTCGGGATCCTGCTCGGCCCAGCCCGGCTGGCTGGAAAAATAGGGCTGCAACTCGACCTTGCCCTTGCCCAGCAGGTTGCCCTGCAGGTCGAACAGCAGGGCGCGCACGCTCTGGGTGCCGTTGTCGATGGCCAGCAGATAGCTTTGTTCGCTCAAGGCGAGCACTCCATTGTTCTTGTTATATCAGCGCCGGCAGGCTGTAGCAGCGCTGCCACAGCACCAGGTAGCGTTGCTGCTCGGCGTCCCACCGCGCATCGCTCCAGCCCAGGCGCGCCTGGCACAGGGCGCGGATGCGCGGCAGTTCGGCCGCGGCCCCGGCCGCCAGCAGCAGGCCGATGCGGGTGCGGCGCAGCAGCAGGTCGTCGAGGTGCAACACCAGCTCGTCCTCGCAGGCCAGCGCCAGCTCGGCCCACAGGGTGTCGCTGGCGCCGATGCGCGCACTGCCCAGCTCGCCAACCAGCTCGGCCAGGCGTGCCAGCTTGGCGCCATGCCGGCCTGCCAGGCGCTGGCGCAGGGCCGGGCCGAGCTCGGCCAGCAGTGCCGGCGGTGCGCGAAACACTGCCTGGCCCTGATCATCCACCGCCTTGCCGACGAAGCCGGCGCAGGCCCGCAGCACTTCCAGGGCCAGCAGGCGGAAGGTAGTCAGCTTGCCACCGGCCAGGGTCACGCAGCCGGGCTCGAGCCACAGGACATGCTCGCGCTTCTCGTCGGAGGGCTTGGCGCTGTCGTCGCCACTGCTGACCACCGGGCGCACGCCGGCCCAGGTCGACAGCACGTCGGCGCGCTCGATGGCCGCCTCGGGGAACTGGCTGGCACAGGCGGCCAACAGGTAGGCGACCTCCTCCGGACTGATCCGCGCCTCCTCGCCCAGGCCGTCGTGGTGATCGAGGTCGGTGGTGCCGATCACCGTCGCCCCTTCCCAGGGGAAGACGAACACCGGACGCCCGTCCGCCGGATGCATGAAGCTCAGCGCCTGGGCCACCGGCAGCCGCCAGTGAGGCAGCAGCAGATGGCTGCCGCGCAGCGGGCGGATATGCTCGCAGCCGTCGCGCTGGCGCAGCTCGTCGGCCCAGGCGCCGGTGGCCTGGGCCACGGCGCGGGTGCGCAAGGTGAAGCGCCGGCCAGTCTCGCTATCCTCGGCGAGCAGGCCGCAGACCCGGCCGTTGTCGCGCAGCAGCTCGACCACGCGCAGGCCGTTGAGCGCCTCGCCGCCGTCGGCACGCGCCTCGCCGAGCACGCGCATGACCAGGCGGGCGTCGTCGGTGACCGCATCGGCAAAGCCGGTGGCGCCATCCAGGCCGTTCTCGCCGATGCCCGGCATCAGGTAGCGCAGCTGTTGCAGCGGGTAGTACAGGTGGTTGCGCCGCCCGGCCAGGGCGTCGTACACGGCGAGCAGGCCGCCGAACACCCGCGGCCCGGGGAAGCGCCCGCGATAGTGCGGAAACAGGAAGGGTAGCGGCTCGACCAGGCCCGGCGCCTCGGCCAGCAGACGCTGGCGCTCGCGCACCGAGTCGCGGGTCAGGCCCAGCTGGCCCTTGGCGATATAGCGCAGGCCGCCGTGCACCATCTTCGACGAGCGACTGGAAGTACCCCAGGCGAAGTCGCGCTGCTCCAGCAGCAGGCAACGCCAGCCACGCCGCGCTGCCTCGCGCAGGATGCCGGCACCGCTGATGCCGCCGCCGACGACGATCAGATCCCAGTCGCGCGCCGCCAGCTCGGGCAGCGCCTGCTCGCGCCATTGCGCGTTCCAGTTCATCTCAGTCTTCCAGCAGCACACCGGGGGCCAAACGGCTTTCGGGGTCGAAGTGCTGCGCCATGCTCTTGAGCGCGGCGATGCCCAGCTCGCCCTTCTCCGCCGCCAGGTAGGGCGCGTGGTCGCGCCCTACGCCGTGCTGGTGGCTGATGGTGCCGCGGTTGCTGGCGATGGTCTGGCTGGCGGCGTGCTTGAGCTTGCCCCAGCGTGCCAAGGTCTCGGCATAGCTGGCGCCGGGGCGGAATACGTAGGTGGTGTAGATGCTCGAACCCTGGCCGTAGACATGCGACAGGTGGGTGAACACGTGCACGCGCTCGCCCTCCGCGGCCAGGCCGTCGCGCAGGCTGGCCTCGACCTGGTTCAGCAGGTGGTCGACGTTGTTCCAGTCGGTGGCCGTCTCCAGGGTATCCACCGCATAGCCGGCGGCCCACAGGCCATGGCGCAGATAGGGGAAGCGGAAACGGTTTTCCGCCCACTTGTTGCCCAGCAGGGTGCCGGTGAACACCCCGCCAAAACCTTTGAGCAACTGCTTGGCCTGCTTCACCGACAGCGCGTTCTGCTTGCGGTTGCCGGTAACGCCGAAAGTCAGCATGCACTTGCCGCCGCGCGCGCCGCGCAGGGCCAGGTATTTCTCCAGCAGGGCGATCTGCTCGGGATGGCCGGCCAGGGCCAGCTGGGTTTCAGTCTCGATGGCATTGGACAGGCGCAGCATCGACAGCGGGATGCGCGCCTGCACCAGGGCGCGAATGCCGGCCAGGGCCTGCTGCCAGCTGGGCAGGAACACCGCGTAGAAGCGCTCCTGCTCGGCCAGTTTGCTGACCCGCACCTTGACCTCGGAAATCACCCCGAAGCGCCCTTCCGAACCAAGGATCAGCTCGCGCAGATCCGGGCCGGCCGCCGAGGCCGGGAAGGTCGGCAGCTCCAGGGTGCCGGCAAAGGTCTCCACGGTGCCGCCAGCAAACAGCTGCTCGATGCGCCCATAGCGCAGCGACTGCTGGCCGCTGGAACGGCTGGCCACCCAGCCACCGAGGGTCGACAGTTCCCAGGACTGCGGGAAGTGGCCGAGGGTGTAGCCGCGCGCGCGCAGCTGAGCTTCCACCTGCGGGCCGTTGGCGCCGGGGCCGAAGGTGGCGATCTGGCTTTCCTCGTCCAGCTCCAGCAAGCGGCTCATGCGCTCCAGCGACAGGGTCAGCACCGGCCGCGCGCCAGCCTGCGGGTTGATGTGCCCGGCCACCGAGGTGCCGCCACCGTAGGGAATCAGCACCAGGTTGTGCTGCTGCGCCCAGGCCAGCAGCTCGCGGATCTGCGCTGCACTCTCCGGCTGGGCCACGCCATCGGGGAACTGGCCGAAATCGCCGGAGCGCATGGCCAGCCAGTCCGGCAGGCTCTGCCCGCGGGCATGGCGCACGCGCACCTCGGCGTCGGTGCTGACCAGCGGGTGGCTGGCCGGCAGGCGCGAGGCCGGCACCTGCGCCAGCACCTCGGCCAGGGTCGCGTCAGGCAGAACCTGACCGGCACCTACCCGCCCGGCGAGGAAGGCCCCGCCATGGGCCGGCAGCTCCACCACAGTGGCCTCGTCACCCCATCCGTTCCAACGTCGCATGCGCAATTCCCCGCCTATTCCGGTCGTCATCAATGGCTGCCTATACTAGCCAGCCGCCCTGCCCGGTCACTGTCGGATCAGGACAGTGGCTGTCGCCAATCAAGCCAAGCAGAACAACAAAAACGATGCACAACCTCGGCTACACCTCGGTTCCCGCCCTGCTCAAGTACCTGCGCTACGCCGAGCAGCTCGACCTCGACTGCGCGGCCGCCCTGGCCGCCGCCGGCCTGCAGCGCGAGACCCTGAGCGACAACGGCAAACGCATCCCCAGCGAAGAGCATGAGCGCCTGCTGAGCCACCTGGTCAGCGCCAGCGGCGACCCGCTGTTCGGCCTGCACTCCGCCAGTTTCGTGCAGCCCGGTTCATGGAGCGTGCTCGGCTACATCACCATGAACTGCGCCACCCTGGGCGAAGCCATGAGCCGCATCGTGCCGTACGAGAAACTGGTCGGTGACATGGGCACCAGCCGCATGGAACAGGTCGGCAGCCAGGTGCACCTGAGCTGGGACTGCCGCCACGACAGCCCGGAAATCCGCCGCCACATGGTGGAAAACGTCCTCGCCTCCTGGCTGCTCTACGCTCGCTGGATCGCCGACATGGACAAGTCGCCGGATGAGGTGTGGTTCGAGCATGCCCAGCCGGCCGGCACCACTCAGGAGGACTACCAGGCGGTGTTCGGCTGCCCGGTGCGCTTCGCCCAGCCGAGCAACACCCTGCTGGTGCCGCTGGCCTACCTGGGCATCCCGCTGCGCCAGGCCGATGCCAACCTGCTGCGCACCCTGGAAGAACACGCGCTGACCATGATGGCCGGCCTGGACAGCGATGAACCGCTGCCGCTACGGGTCAAGAACGCCCTGCGCCTGCTGCTCAAGGACGGCCTGCCGCGCAAGGAGCGGGTCGCGGAGAAATTCAACATGACGGTGCGCACCCTGCAGCGCCACTTGCAGCAGGCCGGTACCAGCTACCAGGAAATCCTCGACCAGCTGCGCCAGGAGCTGGCCGAGCACTACCTGCTGCGCAGCGACCTGGCGATCCAGGATATCGCCTGCTACCTCGGCTTCACCGAGTCGCGCTCGTTCCACCGCAGCTTCAAGGCCTGCACCGGCATGACGCCCGGGGAGTTCCGCGAGCAGCACAAGGGCAACGCACTGTAGGGCGGGTGCAACCCGCGGATCTCATCCGCCCTACGCGAGCAGCTCGCTGAGCGGGATAAAGCGCAGCGCATCGCCTGGTGCGTAGGTTCGCCCTTCCAGCACTTCCACCAGGCCATCGGCCCAGGCGGCGCTGCGCAGTACCCCGGAACTCTGGTTCGGATAGAGCTCCGCGCGACCGTTCTCCAGCCGTGCACGCAGGTACTCGCGGCGCTGCCCCGCACGGGGCCAGGCGAAACCGGCCGGCACCTCGACGCTCAGCGGCGCGACATCCGCCACGCCGAGACGGCGCAGCAGGTACGGCCGCGCCAGCAGGCCGAAGGTCACCAGGGTCGAGGCCGGATTACCCGGCAGGCCGAGCACCGGCACGCCGCGATAATGGCCGCAGGTCAGCGGTTTGCCCGGTTTGATCGCCAGCTTCCACAGGGCCAGCTCGCCCTCCTCGCGCAGCACCTGGCCCAGGCAGTCCGCCTCGCCCACCGAGACGCCGCCGGTGGACAGGATCAGATCGGCCTGGCCCAGTCCGGCCAGCGCCTCACGGGTGCGCTGCGGGTCGTCGGCGAGGATGCCGGCATCCAGCACCTCGCAGCCCAGGCGCTGCAGCCAGGCACAGAGCAGGCTGCGGTTGCTGTTGAAGATCTGCCCGGCGCCCAGCGCCTGACCCGGCTCGACCAGCTCGTCGCCGGTGGACAGCACGGCCACCCGCGGCCGCCGCCGCAGCGGCAGCAAGGCGCAACCCAGCGAAGCGGCCAGCCCCAGCTGCACCGGCCCGAGGCGCGTGCCGGCGGGCAGCACGACCTCGCCCATGCGGGTTTCCTGGCCCTGCGGGCGGACGTTCTGACCGGCGCGTAGAGGCTCGTTGAAACGTACCCGGCCATCGGTGAGCAGCTCGACGTTCTCCTGCATCTCCACCGTATCGGCCCCAGCCGGCAGCGGCGCGCCGGTGAAGATCCGCGCACAGCTGCCCGCCCGCAGGGGCGCCGGGGCCTGGCCAGCGAGGATGCGCTGGCTCACCGGCAGCGGCTCGCCCGTCCAGTCGGCCAGGTTCAGGGCATAACCATCCATGGCGCTGTTCGGCCACGGCGGCAGATCGAGCCCGGCCACCAGCTCGGTCGCCAGCACCCGGCCATCGGCCGCTGCCAGCGGCAGCAGTTCGAGTTCACGGATCGGCGCCTGTTCGGCCAGCTGCAGCAGACGCTCGAGAGCCGCCTCGACCGGCAGCAGGCTCATCCGCGGCTCTCGCAGGGGGCTGCCTGTTTCAGGTGCGGAACGAAGTTGCAGGGGCGGTGACGGTTGTCCAGCTGCTCGGCGAGGATGCCATCCCAAGCGGTGCGGCAGGCGTTGGTGGAGCCCGGCAGACAGCACACCAGGGTGCCGTTGGCGAGGCCGGCCAGGGCGCGCGACTGGATGGTGGAGGTACCGATGTCGGCCACGGAAATCTGCCGGAACAGCTCGCCGAAGCCATCCACCTGTTTGTCCAGCAGGCAGCGCACCGCCTCGGGCGTGCTGTCGCGGCCGGTGAAGCCGGTGCCGCCGGTGATCAGCACCACCTGCACCTGATCTTCGGCGATCCAGGCGGCGACCTGGGCGCGGATGCGGTACAGGTCGTCCTTGAGCAGCACCCGCGCAGCCAGGTGGTGGCCAGCGGCAGTAAGACGGTCGACGAACAGCTGGCCAGAGGTATCGGTGTCCAGGCTGCGGGTATCGCTGACGGTGAGAACGGCAATGTTCAGCGGCACGAAAGCCGCCTCGGCCTTGTGGCTCATGGCGTGATCCGGTTGTGGCGAAAACAGGCCGGTGTTATATCACAGGCCCCCAGCCAGAGCGCCGTCATGACCGCCCCCACCCCGTTCCCGCCCTGCTCCATCCTGCTCCTGGCCGGCGGCCGCGGGCAGCGCATGGGTGGTCAGGACAAGGGCCTGCTGGCCTGGCAAGGGCAGCCACTGATCGCCCATCTGCACCAGCTGACCCGGCCGCTGACGGACGACCTGATCATCTCCTGCAACCGCAACCAGGAACGCTACGGCGCCTACGCCGACCAGTTGGTGGCCGACCCCGAGCACGACTTTCCCGGCCCCCTGGCCGGCATCCTCGCCGGCCTCGCCGCCGCCCGGCATGCCTGGCTGCTGGTGCTGCCCTGCGATGCCCCGTGCGTCGACGCCGCCCTGCTGCAGACCATGCGCCAGCAGGCGCACAGGGACGGACAGCCGCTGCTGGTGCGCCGCGGCGGCCAGTGGGAGCCGCTGTTCTGCCTGTTGCCACGCACCCTGCTGGCACCTCTGCAGCAAGCCTGGCAGGCCGGCGAGCGCAGCCCGCGGCGGGCACTGTTGGCACTTGGCGCCCAGGCCCTGGACTGCCCGGCCGACGACCCGCGCCTGGCCAACCTGAATACGCCGCAACTGCTGGCAGCAGCCGTGCAGAAGCGCTGCGACTGAACTCTGCGGCGCACTTTCCGTCAGAAACTGGGCAGACCCCTTTCAACAAGGAGACGATCCCATGAGCCCACGGAACTTGCAGATACTGGTCGCCGCCTTCGGCCTGGCGGCCCTCACCGGTTGCTCCACCCCCAGCGTGATCACCCTCAACGACGGCAGTCAGATCCAGACGGTGGACACTCCGGAATTCGATAACGACTCCGGTTTCTACGAGTTCGAGCAACTCGACGGCAAACCCGCCCGAATCAACAAGGATCAGGTCATCACCGTCAAGGAACTCTAAGCCCCCAGCCATGGCCGTTTCCTGCACGGATGCCGGGGCGGCTGCCCGGAGCAAAAAAACTTTCCGCTAACCCCTTGTGCAGCAAAACTTTTTCGGTAGAATGCGCGCCATTCATCGGAGCGTAGCGCAGCTTGGTAGCGCGTCTCGTTCGGGACGAGAAGGTCGCTGGTTCGAATCCAGTCGCTCCGACCAAATTCCCGATCACCCTCAGAGGTGACAGAAAAAACCGGCCACTGGCCGGTTTTTTCGTTTCTGCGCCCAACAAAATACCCCCCTCCAGCTCAGCCACCCAGCGCAATGATGGCGAACATCAGCAGCGCCCCCACTACCGCGATCGTCACCACACTGGCCTATTCGAATTCAAGTATCTGCGCCGCATCTACCACATCCAGCACTGGGAGCTCTGGCTGTCCATCGCCTGCTTCACCGGCGTGGCGGTATTTGGCGCCACCCCGGCATCGGCCTGCCCGTGGCGATCGCCGTGATCGAGTTCCTCTGGGGTAGCTGGCGCCCGCACTACGCCGTGCTCGGCCGCGTCGACGGCGTACGCGGCTACCACGACGTCAGCCGCTACCCGCATGCACGCCTGGTGCCCGGACTGGCGCTCTTCCGTTGGGACGCGCCGCGGTTCTTCGCCAACGCCGAGCCGTTCCAGCAGTGTGTGCTGGAGGCCGTCGCCAAATCCCCGTCAACGATGCGTCGACTCGTGGCGGCCGCGGAACCCGTTACCAGCGTGGACGTCACCTCGGCCGACATGCTCATCGAACTGCAACAGGCACTGGACGCCGCCGGTACCGAGCTGCGCTTTGCCGAGATGAAGGATCCGGTGAAGGACAAGCTGCAGCGCCTGGAGGTGCTGAGCCGAATTGGCAGCGATATTTCCCAGCCCGCGGTAGGCGCCGCAGTGGACGCCTACCTCGAAGAACATGGGGTGGACTGGACACCGTAGCCCAGGCAAAGCCAACCCAGCCGGCATGTGCGCCAGTGCGCGCGCAGGGCAAGGGTCGAGAAACGGGGAGAGAACGAAGACGAGGGGAAGCCCGAGGGCCAATCAGGCCTGCCGCAGCAGACACCAGCCCGTTGATGCAGATGGCGTCCCAGAGTGGGTTCGAACCACCAACCTTCCCCTTAGGAGGGGGATGCTCTATCCAATTGAGCTACTGGGACTAGCGGGCGGCATGTTAACGGGCAACACGCCTTTTGTCATGCCGTTCGCCGCTTGCACCCGGCAGGGAACTCCAGCCTTCCTCACCGGTCTCACCGACTGCTCTAGCATCAGCATTCCGAGCATTTCCGGAACGAACGTTTTGCCTAATAGCACTCATTTCGGACAACCGGTGCTGGCAATGCGCCTGCATTCCAACCACAATCCGACACGCAATTGGCGTCAAATAGTCGACCCACTAAACATCCGATGCTAATCCCAGCTGAACGGCTAGTGCCAAACATGGTCAAAGCAGTGACAATTCAATAGCTGAATGCCAGCATCGCTTTCCTGAACTAACCGGTTTAATGTATGCGCCCTATGAAACAGGCAATCTATTCCAGCCGCACGGCTGACAAGTTTGTGGTACGCCTCCCCGACGGTATGCGCGAGCGCATCGCCGACGTGGCCCGCAACCATCATCGCAGCATGAACTCGGAAATCATCGCTCGCCTGGAGCAGAGTCTGGTTCAGGAAGACTCTCTGGGCGACGAGCTGGATCTGCGCTTGGACAGCCCCGAGCTGTCGCTGCACGAGCGCGAGCTCCTGCAACGCTTCCGTCAACTGTCGCGCCGCCAGCAGAACGCCTTGGTTGCCCTGATCGCCCACGACGCGGAAATGGCCAGCGAAGAAGCCTGAGCCCGACCACCGCCCATGAAAAAGCCGGCTCGATGCCGGCTTTTTTGTGCCCGTTACCCCGGCAGCGCCGGGGTCGCCCTCAGAGCAGGAACAGCGTGGCCAGCCCGAGGAAAATGAAGAAACCGCCGCTGTCGGTCATCGCCGTGATCATCACGCTGGCCCCCATGGCCGGGTCGCGCCCCAGGCGAATCAGCGTCATAGGGATCAGCACCCCCATCAAGGCCGCCAGCAACAGATTGAGCGTCATCGCCCCGGTCATCACCAGGCCCAGTGACCAGCTGCCGTACAACAGGTAGGCGACCACACCGATCACCCCACCCCAGACCACGCCATTGATCAGCGCCACGCTGAGCTCCTTGCGCATCAGGCGCGAGGTATTGCCGGTACTCAGCTGATCCAGCGCCAGGGCGCGCACGATCATGGTGATGGTCTGGTTGCCGGAGTTGCCACCGATACCCGCCACGATCGGCATCAGCGCCGCCAGCGCCACCAACTTCTCGATCGAACCCTCGAACAGGCCGATCACCCGCGAAGCGATAAAGGCGGTAATCAGGTTGATCGCCAGCCAGGACCAGCGGTTGCCCAGGGACTTCCAGACCGAGGCGAAGATGTCTTCTTCCTCGCGCAGACCGGCCATGTTGAGGACTTCGGTCTCGCTCTCCTCGCGGATCAGGTCGACCATCTCGTCGATGGTCAGACGACCGATCAGCTTGCCGCCCTTGTCCACCACCGGCGCCGAAACCAGGTCGTAGCGCTCGAAGGCCTGAGCCGCGTCGTAGGCATCCTCATCCGGCAGGAAGCTGACCGGATCGCTGGCCATCACCTCGCTGACCTGCTTGTCGGGATCGTTGACCAGCAAACGCTTGATCGGCAGCACGCCCTTGAGGATGCCGTCATAATCGACCACGAACAGCTTGTCGGTGTGCCCCGGCAGCTCCTTGAGGCGCCGCAGATAGCGCAGCACCACCTCGAGACTGACATCCTCGCGGATGGTCACCATCTCGAAGTCCATCAGTGCACCGACCTGATCCTCTTCATAGGACAGCGCCGAACGCACCCGCTCGCGCTGCTGCGCATCGAGCGACTCCATCAGTTCGAGCACGACATCGCGCGGCAGCTCGGCAGCAAGGTCGGCCAGCTCGTCCGCGTCCATTTCCTTGGCCGCAGCGAGGATCTCGTGATCATCCATGTCCGCGAGCAGCGACTCGCGGACAGCATCGGATACTTCGAGGAGGATATCGCCGTCGCGCTCGGCCTTGACCAACTGCCAGACAGTCAGACGATCGTGGAGCGGAAGGGCTTCGAGGATGTGCGCAACGTCGGCGGAGTGCAGTTCGTCGAGCTTGCGTTGCAGCTCGGCCAGGTTCTGCCGATGAACCAGGTTTTCCACCAGATCATGGTGCTGCCCTTCCTGACGATGGGTCAGGTTTTCCACCACCTTGTGGCGGTGCAGCAGATCGACCACCTGGGCAAGGCGATCCTGCAAGCTCTCTTGCGGCTTTTTGGCTTCTACTTCAGTCATATGGCGCGCTCCACCCCAGCAGCAGAGCACGCCACGGGGTATCAATCAGTCAATACGCGATCAGGCAATCGAGGTGTTGAGTAACTACTGGGTAAGTCCATGGTGGTATTCCACAAGCCCCGGCGGGGCTGACCCCTTAATAATAACACCGGGAGCCACTTTTTACGCGCCAAAATCACGTCTAGAACAAGCGCTTGCATTGAATACTTAAGCAGTCTTTGAGCGCCTTATCCGACGTTTGCACTGCATCACAAGGCACCACTGGCGCAACGAAAAAGCCCGACTAGGCTTGCCTGCAACCGTCAAGGAGGACGACCCATGCTGCGATCAATCTGCGCAGGTTCTTGCGCTGCCCTGCTCTGCCTGAGCACCGCCACCACCGCCTCAACCGTATTTCGCTGCGAGGATTCCGGCGGCCACATCACCTACACCCTGCAAGGCTGCCCAACGGAAGCCGACCAGCAACTCCAGAGCGCCGACAACTCAACCCCAGGGCAAGGCAAGGCCGTGCCACTGGCCAAGGTCAGCAAAGGCGAAAGAAAACACGACAAGCAGGCCAGCGACCTGGTCGTGGTCGGCACCAAGCAGGACGGCTGCGGCAATCGCGTCACCGGCAGCGAACGACGCACCGCGATGATCCGCCAGCAAGTACGCAGCGGCATGACCCAGAGCGATGTGCAAAGCTCATTGGGCACGCCGGACAAGATCACCAGCCAGGATGGCCAGACCCGCTACCACTACGAGGACAACGACGGCAACCGACGCCAGGTGACCTTCGACGAAGCTGGCTGCGTAAAAGGGAAACACTGAAATGCAAAAGGCCCGCATCTCTGCGGGCCTTTTGGCTTTATGGCGCACTCAGGAGGATTCGAACCTCCGACCGCCCGGTTCGTAGCCGGGTACTCTATCCAGCTGAGCTATGAGTGCGTATGGCGCTTTTAGACCAGATCACCGCTGGTTAGAGAAACATGACTTGCATCACTGCAAGCCATTTTCCATATGGCGCACTCAGGAGGATTCGAACCTCCGACCGCCCGGTTCGTAGCCGGGTACTCTATCCAGCTGAGCTATGAGTGCGTGTAGGGCGCGCATTATAGAGATCTCTAACTCTTCGTCAATTGATTTTTCGATAACTTTCAACAACTTATCGAACTAACCAGTGACATCTCTATAACACTGAATAATGGCGGAGAAGGGGGGATTCGAACCCCCGACACCCTTTTGAGGTGTACTCCCTTAGCAGGGGAGCGCCTTCGGCCACTCGGCCACCTCTCCGCAACACGGGGCGCATGATAACCATGTTTTCCCCGTTTGCAAAGACAAAATTTCGATAAAAATTAGTGGCTTGGTTCGTCACCCTTCTCTTTCTGGATGCGCTGGTAAATCTCCTCGCGATGCACAGCAACTTCCTTGGGTGCATTGACGCCAATGCGCACCTGATTACCTTTCACGCCCAACACGGTGACAGTGACGTCATCACCCACCATCAGGGTCTCTCCGACCCGGCGAGTCAGAATCAGCATTCCTTTCTCCTTACGGATTTCAGTTCAGGACAACAGTCTGCAAAAAAGAAAATGGTGGCAGCCCCAACCCGTATCAAGTCAGAACCTTCACCCAAGTATTGACCAGCACGGACAAAAGGAAAGTTCCGCCATACCGATCAAAAAAGCAAAGGCGCGGACTAGCCGCGCCTTTCTGGTCGTGGTTACTCGCCCTGTCGGGCCGGAGCATCCAGATCGAAGGCCGTGTGCAGGGCGCGCACAGCCAGTTCCAGGTACTTCTCTTCGATGACCACGGAGACCTTGATCTCCGAGGTGGAGATCATCTGGATATTGATGGTCTCCTTGGCCAGGGCCTCGAACATGCGGCTGGCAACACCTGCGTGGGAACGCATGCCGACGCCGACGATGGAGACCTTGGCGATGTTGGTGTCGCCGATCACTTCACGGGCGCCCAGCTCGCGCGCGGTGTTTTCCAGTACGCCCATGGCGTTCTGGTAATCGTTGCGGTGCACGGTGAAGGTGAAATCGGTGGTGTTATCGTGCGCGACGTTCTGCACGATCATGTCCACTTCGATATTGGCGGCGCTGATCGGGCCGAGGATCTTGAAGGCCACGCCGGGAATATCCGGTACGCCACGGATGGTCAGCTTGGCTTCGTCGCGGTTGAAGGCGATGCCGGAGATGATCGGCTGTTCCATGGATTCCTCTTCATCAAGGGTAATGAGGGTGCCCGGACCCTCCTGGAAGCTGTGCAGCACGCGCAGCGGGACGTTGTACTTGCCGGCGAACTCCACCGAGCGGATTTGCAGCACCTTTGAGCCGAGGCTGGCCATTTCCAGCATTTCCTCGAAGGTGATCTTGTCCAGGCGCTGGGCCTTGGCCACCACACGCGGGTCAGTGGTGTAGACGCCGTCGACGTCGGTGTAGATCTGGCACTCGTCGGCCTTCAGCGCCGCGGCCAGGGCCACGCCGGTGGTGTCGGAACCACCGCGACCGAGGGTGGTGATGTTGCCCTGCTCGTCCACACCCTGGAAGCCGGCAACTACCACCACGCGCCCAGCCTTGAGGTCGGCACGGATCTTGGCGTCGTCGATCTGCAGGATGCGCGCCTTGGTGTGGGAATTGTCGGTGAGGATGCGCACCTGGTTGCCGGTATAGGAAACGGCCGGTACATCCAGCTTGATCAGGGCCATGGCCAGCAGGGCAATGGTCACCTGCTCGCCAGTGGATACCATCACATCCAGCTCACGCGGTACCGGCTGGCCGTCGCTGACCTGCTTGGCCAGTTCGATCAGACGGTTGGTCTCGCCACTCATGGCGGAAACCACGACGACAATGTCATCACCCTTCTCGCGGAATTTCTTAACCTTCTCGGCCACCTGCTGAATACGCTCGACGGTGCCGACGGAGGTGCCCCCAAACTTCTGTACGATCAAAGCCATGTCAAAAAGCCGCCTGATTCCTCAAGGGCGCCCATTAGACCCGCATCGGGTCACACTGCCAAGGCTCGCCGGACGCGCTGCAAGCCTTGGGTATCGCTGATTTACAGACCTTGTTCGGCAAAGGTCACGGCCAGGGCCAACGCTTCGTCCAGCTTGCCGGCATCCACGCCGCCACCCTGGGCCATGTCCGGGCGACCACCGCCCTTGCCGCCCACGGCTGCCGCAGCCTGACGCATCAGGTCGCCGGCCTTGAGCTTGGCGGTCAGATCCTGGGTCACGCCGGCAACCAGCACGACCTTGTCGTCCTGCACGCCGCCGAGCAGGATCACTGCACTGCCGAGCTTGTTCTTCAACTGGTCAACCATGGCCAGCAGGGCCTTGCCGTCCAGGCCGTCGAGACGCGAAGCCAGCACCTTGATGCCTTTGACGTCCACGGCCGAGCCGGCCAGGTCGTTGCCGGCGGCACTGGCGGCCTTGGCCTTGAGCTGCTCCAGCTCTTTTTCCAGCTGGCGGTTGCGCTCGATCAGGCCAGACAGTTTGTCCAGCACGTTGTCGCGACTGCCCTTGACCAGCGCAGCGGCTTCTTTCAGCTGCTCTTCCGCGCCATTCAGCCAGGCCAGCGCCGCGGCGCCGGTGACGCCTTCGATACGGCGTACACCAGCGGCCACACCGCCTTCGCTGGTGATCTTGAACAGACCGATGTCGCCGGTGCGCGAGACGTGAGTACCGCCGCACAGTTCGACGGAGAAGCCGCCGCCCATGGTCAGCACGCGCACGTCGTCGCCATACTTCTCGCCGAACAGCGCCATGGCGCCCTTGGCCTTGGCGGTCTCGATATCGGTCTCTTCGGTCTCGACTGCGGAGTTCTTGCGGATCTCGGCGTTGACCAGTTCTTCCAGGGCCTTCAGCTGCTCGGGCTTGATCGCCTCGAAGTGGCTGAAGTCAAAGCGCAGACGCTGGCTGTCGACCAGCGAGCCCTTCTGCTGCACGTGCTCACCCAGCACCTGGCGCAGCGCTGCGTGCAGCAGGTGGGTAGCGGAGTGGTTCAGTGCAGTGGCCTGGCGCACCGAGGCGTCGACCTCGGCCTGCAGCTCGGCACCGACCTTGATCCCGCCCAGGGCGACGATGCCGTGATGCAGGAAGGCGCCACCGGCCTTGGTGGTGTCGCGCACATCGAAACGCACGCCGGCCGCAGACAGATAGCCACTGTCGCCGACCTGGCCGCCGGACTCGGCATAGAACGGCGTACGGTCGAGGACAATCACGCCCTCCTCGCCTTCGCCCAGGCTGTCGACGGCTGCACCGGCCTTGAACAGAGCAATGACCTTGCCGCTGCCAGTGGTGCCCTCGTAGCCGAGGAACACGGTGTCGCTATCGACCTTGACCAGGCTGTTGTAGTCCATGCCGAAGGCGCTGGCGGAGCGGGCGCGCTCGCGCTGGGCTTCCATCTCGCGCTCGAAGCCTTCCTCGTCGAGGGTCAGCTCGCGCTCGCGGGCGATGTCGCCGGTCAGGTCGACCGGGAAGCCGTAGGTGTCATACAGCTTGAACACCACGTCGCCAGGGATGACGCTGCCTTTCAGCTCGGCCAGATCCTGCTCGAGGATCTTCAGGCCCTGCTCCAGAGTCTTGGCGAACTGCTCTTCTTCGGTCTTCAGCACGCGCTCGATGTGCGCCTGCTGCTGTTTCAGCTCGGGGAAGGCCTCGCCCATCTCGGCCACCAGGGCGGCAACGATCTGGTAGAAGAAGCTGCCCTTGGCGCCCAGCTTGTTGCCGTGACGGCAGGCGCGACGGACGATGCGGCGCAGCACGTAGCCGCGGCCCTCGTTGGACGGGGTCACGCCGTCGGCGATCAGGAAACCGCAGGAACGGATGTGGTCAGCCACCACCTTCAGCGAAGCCTGGCCTTCGTTGGCGCAGCCGATGGCCTTGGCCGCAGCATTGAGCAGGCTCTGGAACAGGTCGATCTCGTAGTTCGAGTTGACGTGCTGCAGCACGGCGCTGATGCGCTCCAGGCCCATGCCGGTGTCCACGCTCGGCGCCGGCAGCGGGTGCAGCACGCCGTCCGCGGTGCGGTTGAACTGCATGAACACGTTGTTCCAGATCTCGATGTAGCGGTCGCCGTCTTCTTCCGGCGAGCCGGGTGGGCCGCCCCAGATGTGCTCGCCGTGATCGAAGAAGATCTCGGTGCACGGGCCGCACGGGCCGGTATCGCCCATCGCCCAGAAGTTGTCGGAAGCGTACGGCGCGCCCTTGTTGTCGCCGATGCGGATCATGCGCTCGGCCGGGATGCCGACTTCCTTGTGCCAGATGTCGTAGGCCTCGTCGTCGGTGGCGTAGACGGTGACCCAGAGCTTCTCCTTCGGCAGGTTCAGCCACTTGTCGCTGGTCAGGAATTCCCAAGCGTAGGTAATGGCGTCGCGCTTGAAGTAGTCGCCGAAGCTGAAGTTACCCAGCATCTCGAAGAAGGTGTGGTGGCGCGCGGTGTAGCCGACGTTTTCCAGGTCGTTGTGCTTGCCACCGGCACGCACGCACTTCTGGCTGGTGGTGGCGCGGGTGTAGGCGCGCTTTTCCAAGCCGAGGAAGCAGTCCTTGAACTGGTTCATGCCGGCGTTGGTGAACAGCAGGGTCGGGTCGTTCGCCGGGATCAGCGAACTGGAGGCGACGCGGGTGTGCCCCTTCTCTTCGAAGAAGCGGAGGAAGGCTTCACGGATTTCTGCGCTTTTCATCTATTTCATCCAGGCAAACGGCGGCCACGGCAAAAGCCGGCAAAGGGCCGCATTATATCGGCCCTGCGCGACAGGGACAGCCCGTTTACGGGGAATTTGGATAGAAAACGACTATCGAGGCCTCTGGCGTTCATGCCGGAGGGCCTCAGGGACAGCCTCAGAGGCTGGTGGGGACGATCAGAATGCCGGCGCGCAGGCCGTTCTTGACCTTGGGATTGGGGAAGATGATGCGTGCGCCCTGCTCCTCCACCAGCCAGCGGGTGCCGGCGATGTCCTCGGCCAGCAGGTAGCCGACCGGCAGTTCGCTGAAGTTCTCGACATCGCTGGGCAGGTGCAGCTTGAACGCTTCGCTGTGCTTGATCACTTCGCGCGCCACGCTGAACAGCTGCAGGCCGTCGAGGTCGGCATCGGCCGGCTCGCACTGCTCGATCACCTCGCGCAGACGCTTCTCCAGCAGGTCGAGGTTGACCGCCTGGTTCTGCCCGAACGGCCGCGCCTTGCCCAGCTCCAGGGTAAAGGCCTCGGCACCCAGGTGGGCATAGGTGTAGGAACTGAAGGTGATGCCGACCTTCTGCTGCAGCAGCACCGCCTCGATGCCCGCGGCACGCAGACGGGCCAGCTCGCGGGCGGAGTGCTCGCGCCCTTCGGCGTAGGGATAGAGGGCGAACTGCTCGATCTTCGAGCCGCGAATCGCCGTGTGCAGGTCATAGTGCAGGCGCTCGCGCCCGGCCCTGCTGAAAAAAGCTGCAGCCAGACGCTCCAGCTCGTTGGCACGCAGCGCTTCGAAGCCACTGCTCTGCTCATGCCGCCCACTGAACAGGCGGTTGATGTCCTGCTCGATGTAGCGCTCGCCGCGACGGATCGCCTCGGGATTGCCGAGCAGGAACAGGATGCGTGCCCGCGGGATCAGCTGGCCGGAGGCAATGCCCTGCAGCAGGCGGTCGAGCAGTTCGATCGGCGCGGTTTCATTGCCATGGATACCTGCCGACAGCAGCAGGTCGAGGCCGCTGTCCTCGCTGGCCGCCGGCGTCACTTCCAGTGCGCCCTGGGCCAGCCAGTGCAGGCGCGCGCCCTCGCGGGTCAGCTGAATCTTCTCGGTCGGCTCACGGCCGGCCAGGGTCAGTTCAAGCAGTTTGCCGAGGGCGAGCATGGCAGGAGACTTCCTTAGTGGTTGCAGTCCGGGCCGTGGACGTGGCCTTCCTCTTCATCATCGGCGTCAGCCGCTTCCATCTCCAGCTGCAGGCTGACCAGGTTGGTGGCCAGCGGGCGCAGCAGCAGGTTGGCGTACTCGGTATCACCCTCCTCCACGTCCACGCCGATCAGCAGCTGACCGTTGCCGGCCTGCTGGATCCACACTTCCTTGCCCTGCCAGATCACGGCAAAGCGGGTGCAGGAGGTCTCCAGCTGGGTGCCGTCGGTATCTTCGAGGATCAGTTGCAGGGCGTCAGACATGGTTGCAGTACTCATCAAGCCAATTGGAAGGGGTAAACCGCGCCCAGTTTAAGGATCTGCGTCAGTTCATCCAATGCCGTGCGGCATTCGATCAGCAATTGCGGGTCGGCCAGGTCGCTTTCTGCCAGGCGATCACGGTAATGCTTGTCGACCCAGGCAGTAAGAGTGTCGTACAGAGCCGGGGTCATCACCACTCCGGGATTGACCGCCGCCAGTTCCTGCTCCTTGAGCGCCACGCGCAGGCGCAGGCAGGCCGGGCCGCCGCCGTTCTGCATGCTCTGCTTGAGGTCGAACACCTTGACCTCGCGGATCGGCCCGCTGCCGCTGGTCAGTTGCTGCAGGTAGGCCCAGACGTTGGCGTTGTTGCGGCATTCCTCCGGCACGATCAGCAGCATGCTGCCATCGGCGCGGGTCAGCAGCTGGCTGTTGAACAGGTAGGAACGCACCGCATCGTCGACACTGACCGCATCACCCGGAACACAGACGGCCTGGAAGTTGCCGCCACGGCGACCCAGCTTGTCGCCCAGCTCGGCCAGCACCTTGTCGGTGTCGAGGAAGGCGTCCTGGTGATAGAACAGCACCTCGCCGTTGCCCACCGCGATCACGTCGTTGTGGAACACGCCCTGGTCGATCACCGCCGGATTCTGCTGGGCGTAGACCACGCCCGCCTCGCTCAGGCCATGCAGGCGAGCCACCGCCTGGCTGGCTTCCAGGGTCTGCCGCGCCGGGTAGCGCTGCGGCACCGGGTAGCGGGCATCGAAGGCGCTGCGGCCGTAGACGAAGAACTCCACGCCGGCATCGCCATACCCCTTGCAGAAACGCGTGTGGTTGGCCGCGCCCTCGTCACCGAACTGGCCGACCGCCGGCAGCGCCGCGTGGTGGGCGAAGTGCTGCTCGTTGTTGAACATCGCGCGCAGCACGCGACTGGTAGTCGGGTGCTCGATACTGCGGTGGAACTTGCAGTTGAGGTTGGCGGCGGTGAAGTGCACGCGGCCGTCGGCGGTGTCGGCACTCGGGCTGACGGTGCAGGAGTTGGCCGTCCACATGCTGGAGGCCGAGCTGCAGGCGGCCAGCAACGGCATGGCCTCCTTGGCCGCCTGGGCGATCACCTGCGCATCGGTGCCGGCAAAGCCGAGACTGCGCAGGGCGGCGACATCCTGGCGCTCCTGCGGGGCGAACACGCCCTGCTTGAAGCCCAGATCCATCAGCGCCTTCATCTTGCCCAGGCCCTGCTTGGCCGCTTCCTTCGGGTTGGAAGCCGCCTGGCTGTTGCTCTGCGACGCCACGTTGCCGTAGGACAGACCGCCGTAGTTGTGGGTCGGGCCAACCAGGCCGTCAAAGTTCATTTCATAGGCGGACATCACAGACTCACTCCCGGGGTCAGGGTGGCGGGCAGGCTCAGGGTTTCACTTTCCAGCGAGGCGACCGGATAGGCGCAGTAGTCGGCCGCGTAGTAGGCACTGGCGCGGTGGTTGCCGGAGGCACCCACACCGCCGAACGGCGCGCTGCTGGCGGCGCCAGTCAGCTGCTTGTTCCAGTTGACGATGCCGGCGCGACTCTCGATCAGGAACTGCTGGTAACGCTCGGCGCTATCCGACAGCAGGCCGGCGGCCAGGCCGTACTGGGTGGCGTTGGCCTCGGCGATGGCAGCGTCGAAATCGGCGTAGCGGATCACCTGCAGCAGCGGACCGAAGAACTCTTCGTCGATGCGCTCGGCAACCGCAGTGACATCGAGGATGCCCGGAGTCAGCAACGCGGCCGTTGCTACCGGCTGGATCATCTCCAGCAGCACCTGAGCGCCCTTGTCGACCAGATGGCGCTGGGCCTTGAGCAGGTGCTCGGCAGCCTGCAGCGAAATGACCGAGCCCATGAACGGCGCCGGCTGCTCGTCGAAGGCGCCGACCTTGATGGTCGAGGCCACCGCCACCAGGCGCGCCAGCAGGGCATCGCCCCAGGCGCCGGCGGGCACCAGCAGGCGCCGGGCGCAGGTGCAGCGCTGGCCGGCAGAGATGAAGGCGGACTGGATGATGGTGTACACGGCGGCGTCGACATCGGCGACCTGGTCAACCACCAGCGGGTTGTTGCCGCCCATCTCCAGCGCCAGGATCTTGTCCGGGCGGCCGGCGAACTGGCTGTGCAGCAGGTTGCCGGTGCGGCTGGAGCCGGTGAAGAACAGGCCGTCGATGCCGGCACTGGCGGCCAGGGCCACGCCGGTTTCGCGGGCGCCCTGCACCAGATTGAGCACGCCAGCCGGCAGGCCGGCCTCGATCCAGCATTTCACGGTCAGCTCGGCAACCTTGGGGGTCAGCTCGCTGGGCTTGAACACCACCGCGTTGCCGGCCAGCAGTGCCGGCACGATGTGGCCGTTGGGCAGGTGGCCGGGGAAGTTGTAGGGACCGAACACGGCGACCACGCCATGCGGCTTGTGGCGCAGTACGGCGGTGGCGTCGGCCAGCGGGCCGCTCTTGATGCCGGTACGCTCGCGATAGCTCTGCACGGAGATGGCGACCTTGTTGACCATGCTGGTCACCTCGGTGGCGGACTCCCACAGCGGCTTGCCGGTTTCCTCACCGATGGTGCGGGCCAGCTCATCGCCGTGCGCCTTGAGGGTGGCAGCGAACTGCTCGAGCACGGCAATGCGCTCTTCCAGCGGGCGCCGGGCCCAGGCCGGAAAGGCCGCGCGGGCAGCGGCAACGGCCTGCTCGACCTGCGCGGCACTGGCGCCACAGCCACTCCACACGGATTCCTGAGTCACCGGATTGAGCGAATCGAAAGCCTCGCCCTGGCCAGGCTGCCAGCTACCGGCGATGAAATGAGTGGTCATTATTGGGGCTCCTTGGCCGACAGCGGCACGGCTCGCACCTGGGCACCGGCATTCAGCTGCAGGCGTTTAGCGGTTGGCGCGTCGACCACCAGGGTGCCGGCGGCGGCACGCGCCGGGGCGGCGGTGATGCGGCAGTCTTCGCGCTTGCGGTTGTGGATCAGATAGGGAGTGGCATCATCGCCCGGGGTGCCCACGGCCAGCACCAGGGTCTGGCTGGCTTGCACCGCGCGGATCTTGTCGGTGGCCACTTCGATGGCCGGGCCGGCGTCGAAGATGTCGACATAGCCCTGGTAGCTGAAGCCCTCGCCCTTGAGCATGGCCAGCGCCGGCTCGGTGTCCGGGTGGACGCGACCGATGACGGCGCGCGCCTCCTCGGAGAGGAAGCAGGTATAGAGCGGGAACTTGGGCATCAGCTCGGCGATGAAGGCCTTGTTGCCGACCCCGGTGAGGTAGTCGGCCTGGCTGAATTCCATCTTGAAGAAGTGCCGCCCCAGGCTTTCCCAGAACGGCGAACGGCCGGCGGCATCGGACATGCCACGCATCTCGGCGATCACCTTGTCGCCGAACAGCTCGCGGAATTCGGCGATGAACAGGAAGCGCGCCTTCGACAGCAGGCGGCCGTTGAGGCCGGTGCGATAGTCGGCATGCAGGAACAGCGAGCACAGCTCGGAGTTGCCGGTCATGTCGTTGGCCAGGAACAGGGTGGGGATCTCGCGGTGGATCTTCAGTTCCTGCGAGGCACTGACGGTCAGACCGACCCGGTAGTTGTACCAGGGCTCGCGCAGGCCGACGGCGCCGGCCACGGCGGAGATGCCGACGACCTTGCCGTCGTCGTCCTCGAGCACGAACAGATAATCGGCATCGGCGCGCTCGGCCTCGCCGCGGAAGGCTTTTTCCGCCCAGCCGACCCGGTGCGCCAGGCGCTCCTCGTTGGCCGGCAGGGTGGTCAGGCCGGTGCCGGTACTGCGGGCCAGGTCGATCAGCGCCGACAGGTCGCTGCTACGGACGGGACGAACGATCATATTGCCTCCAGAATTCTCGCCCCTCTCCTTCCGGGAAAGGGGCCGGGGGTGAGGGAGTTCCCTCATCCGGCCCTGCGGGCCACCTGCACCGACGGGCACAGGGTTACAGCATCAAACCGCCACCAGCCGAACGCTGGCGCCCTCACCTACACCCAGTGCCTCGGCTGCCTCGGCACTCAGGGTCACGGGCTTGCCCGGCACCCAGTCGAGCTCGGCGACGATCGCGCGGAAGTCCTGCAACTGGCCATTGCTCACCAGGTACTGGCGCCCGCCCTTGCTCGGTTCACCGATACGTACCGGCACCATGCGGCTCTGGGCAATCGAGCGAATGCCCGAGGTGCGCGCATGCAGGGTCGGGCCGCCGTCGAAGATGTCGATGTAGTGGTCGGTCTCGAAGCCTTCGCGCATCAGGATGTCGAAGGTGATCTGCGCCCGCGGATGCACCTGGCCCATGGCCTCCTGGGCCGTGTCCGGCAGCAGCGGCACATAGATCGGGTAATGCGGCATCAGCTCGGCGAGGAAGGTGCGGCTCTTCAGCCCGCACAGGCGCTCGGCCTCGGTGTAGTTCATGTCGAAGAAGTTGCGCCCGACCGCGTCCCAGAATGGCGAGTCGCCCTGCTCGTCGCTGTAGCCGACTATCTCCACCACCACCGCATCGGCGAAACGCTCCGGCTGGCCGGCCATGAACAGCAGGCGGCCGCGCGAGTTGAGCTCGGCGAACACCGAGTCCACCAGCTCCGGCTTGACGTAGAAACTGGTCAACAGGCTGTTGCCGGTGAGGTCGTGGCACAGCGACAGAACGTGGATCTTGTTGTGGATCGACAGCGAGCGCGAGGCATGCACGAAGGTTTCGTTGCGGAAGCTGTAGAACGGCTCGGAATAACCGGCCGAGGCGACGATGGCGGAACAGCCGACCAGCTGGCCGCTGCTGCTGTCTTCGAGGACGAAGAAATAGCTCTCCTCGCCGTTGAAGCTGACCTCGGCGGCAAACGACGCCTCGGACGCCTGGATCTTGTCACTCAGGCGACCGGCATCATCCGGCAGCGAAGTGACGCCCACCGGGCTGTCCGCAGCCAGACGCTGCACATCGGCAAGGTCGGACAATTGCGCGGGGCGCATCACCAGCATGGCGTTACTCCTTTCCAGAACAGCGCCCCACCACTGGGCGCCCGTCGAATAAAAGCTCCAAAAGGCGCACTCGGCCCCCTGGAGAAAGACCGGGCCGCAGCCCGATCACGCATGGAATCGCTCATCCTGAGAAAACCCGGCGGCGCTTCCCGGCGCCGCCGTCTTGCTCGATGCCTCAGGCGTTGACCAGCTTGGCCAGCGCGCGCTCGAAACGGGCCAGGCCCTCTTCGATATCGGCATCCTCGACCACCAGGCTCGGGGCGAAACGCACCACGTCCGGGCTGGCCTGCAGCACCATCACGCCCTCAACCGCCGCAGCGTCGAGCACGGTCTTGGCCTTGCCTTTCCAGGCATCGGACAGCACACAGCCGATCAGCAGGCCCAGGCCACGGACTTCGCTGAACACGCCGTATTTTTCGCCGATGGCGCGCAGACGCGCCTTGAACCGCTCGCTCTTGGCCTTGACGCCATTCAGCACCTCAGGGGTGTTGACCACGTCCATCACCGCCTCGGCCACCGCACAGGCCAGCGGGTTGCCGCCGTAGGTAGTGCCGTGGGTGCCGACCGCCAGGTGCTTGGCCAGCTCGGTGGTGGTGAGCATGGCGCCGATCGGGAAACCACCGCCCAGGCTCTTGGCGCTGGAGAGGATGTCCGGGGTCACGCCGTAGTGCATGTAGGCGAACAGTTCGCCGGTACGGCCCATGCCGGTCTGCACTTCGTCGAAGATCAGCAGCGCGTTGTGCTTGTCGCACAGCTCACGGGCCGCTTGCAGGTAAGCCAGGTCGGCCGGCAGTACGCCGCCCTCGCCCTGGATCGGCTCCAGCACCACGGCGCAGGTCTTGTCCGATACCGCCGCCTTCAGCGCTTCGATGTCGTTGTACGGCACATGGCTGATGCCCTGGATCTTCGGGCCGAAGCCGTCGGAATACTTGGGCTGGCCACCGACGCTGACGGTGAACAGGGTGCGACCGTGGAAGCTGTTGGTGGCAGAGATGATCTCGCACTTGTCCGCACCATACTTGTCGAAGGCAACCCGGCGGGCCAGCTTGAAGGCGGCCTCGTTGGCCTCGGCCCCGGAGTTGCAGAAGAACACGCGGTCGGCGAAGGTGGCGTCCACCAGCTTGTGCGCCAGACGCAGGGTCGGCTCGTTGGTGAACACGTTGGAGATGTGCCACAAGGTGTTGGCCTGCTCGGTCAGCGCCGCCACCAGTGCCGGATGGCAATGGCCGAGGGCGTTGACCGCGATGCCGCCGGCGAAGTCGAGCAACTCTCGGCCGGTCTGATCCCAGACTCGCGAACCCTGACCGCGCACCGGCACGAAGGCGGCGGGAGCGTAGTTGGGGACCATGACCTGGTCGAAATCGGCGCGTTGCACCGGATCGTGCTGAACGGACATCGAGGCTCTCCTGATAAAGGCACACCGCACAAAATGGCAGGTGATGAAAAGATTGTAGGGACTGCTGGCGGGGTCGCATTGCCGCCATGCGACAACTTCTTACAGCGGCAACCCGCGAATTTCCTGGGCTTTCGGCAAAGCGACAGAAAGCACCGGAATTGCGCAGTTTAAACGCTGTGCGGGGGGATCGGGGCATTTCGCTACCCCAGACCAGCACCCCGCACTCAATAGCCTGAGCGCAACGCCTTCCTCGGCACCCGGCTACAGACTGCGCCCGGTACGGCACCATACTTTGACTCGCTGCGCTCGCCCTTCGGACCAGCCTGCGGCTGTTACTCCGCTTCGGCCCACTGGCGGGGACTCGGGCTCCGCGCTGCCTGAAGAGGTGCATCTGGATTCCCGCCTGCGCGGGAATGACGAGGTGAAAAAGAAAAGTCCTACCCCCACTTCCGCCATCCCCGCGCAGGCGGGGATCCAGTAATGCAACAGAACGGCGCAAGGTTGAGACTCAAGCGCCTACCTTCTGGCAGCGCCAAACGCCCCTTCAGGGGCGAACGATTCCGGAGCGAAGCGTAGGGCCGAATGGCGAGGCAAGCGTTTTTGGCTCCTTTTGGCGGGGCCGGCCAGCCGAGCGACTGCAAGAAGGAACCCGCCCAGCAGGGCGAAACAGAAGAATCGAACACTGAGATAAACAGCAGCGGCACGATAGCCCGAAGGCAGGCTGGTTACCCGCGCTCTGCAGCCGCCGGCGCGATCTCGAACGGACTGGCACTGCGCCGCTGGTTGCGATCCTCGCGCGGGGTGGCGCCGAAGAAGTTGCGGTAGGCACTGGAGAAATGCGGCCCCGAGGAGAAACCGCAGGACAGGCCGATCTGGATGATCGACTTGCTGGTCTGCATCAGCAGCTGGCGCGCCTTGTTCAGGCGCAGCTCCAGGTAGTACTGGCTGGGCACACGATTGAGATACTGCTTGAAGATGCGCTCCAGCTGACGCCGCGACACGCACACGTGCTGGGCGATCTCGTCGGTGGTCAGCGGCTCTTCGATGTTGGCTTCCATCAGCAGCACGGCCTGGGTCAGCTTGGGATGGCTGGAGCCGATGCGGTTCTGCAGCGGAATGCGCTGGCGCTCGCCACCTTCACGGATGCGCTCGACCACCAGCTCCTCGCTCACCGCGCCAGCCAGCTCGGCGCCATGGTCACGGGCCAGCACCGCCAGCAGCAGATCGAGCACGGCCAGGCCGCCACAGGCGGTCAGGCGATCGCGATCCCAGTCGAACAGATGGCTGGTGGCGATGACCTTGGGAAAACGCTCGGCGAAGTCGTCCTGCCAGCGCCAGTGCACGGCGGCGCGATAGCCATCGAGCAGGCCGAGCTGGGCCAGCGGATAGACCCCGGCGGACAGGCCGCCGACCTGGCAGCCACTGCGCACCAGTTGCTTGAGCGCCGCACCAAGGGCAGGCGCCACCGCCGCCGGTGGCTCGTCGGCAAGCAGAAACAGCTTCTGGCAACCGTCCAGGCGCCCCGTCCAGGCCTCACCCGGCAGACGCCAGTCGGCCGCGTCCGCAGCTTCGGCCTGGAGGAAGCGCAGCTCGTAACGCACCTCCGGATGCACCCGCTGCGCCACGCGCAGGGCTTCCTCGGCCAGAGCCAGGGTCATGGGCCGGGTGTGCGGCCAGATCAGGAAACCGATGCAGTGGGCAGTCGCAGTCATGTTGGCAGTCTAGTGCTTACTTCAGGCTACCGGAAAGGAACTGTTTGAGCCGCTCGGACTGCGGGTTGGCCAGCACCTCTTTCGGGCAGCCGGTCTCTTCCACCAGACCCTTGTGCAGGAACACCAGCTGGTTGGACACCTCGCGGGCGAAGCCCATCTCGTGGGTCACCACCACCATGGTGCGACCTTCCAGGGCCAGATCCTTCATCACCTTGAGCACTTCGCCGACCAGCTCGGGGTCGAGGGCCGAGGTCGGCTCGTCGAACAGCATGACTTCCGGCTCCACCGCCAGGGCACGGGCGATGGCCACGCGCTGCTGCTCGCCGCCACTCATGTGCGCCGGGTAGGCACCCTTGCGATGGGCCACGCCAACCTTGGCCAGGTAGTACTCGGCCTTTTCGATGGCTTCCTTCTTCGGCACGCCGAGCACGTGCACCGGTGCTTCGATGACGTTTTCCAGGGCGCTCATGTGCGACCACAGGTTGAAGTGCTGGAACACCATGGCCAGACGCGAGCGCATGCGCTGCAGCTGCTTGGGATCGGCGGCCTTGAGCGAGCCTTCCTTGTTCTTCACCAGCTTGAGCTCTTCGCCATTGAGCAGGATCTTGCCGCTCCAGGGCTGTTCGAGCATGTTGATGCAGCGCAGGAAGGTGCTCTTGCCCGAGCCCGACGAGCCGATGATGCTGATCACGTCGCCGGCCTTGGCGGCCAGGGACACGCCCTTGAGCACTTCGTGGTCGCCGTAGCGTTTGTGCAGATCCTGGACTTCAAGCTTGTACATGGTCTCGGCTCTCGTATGCGAATGCGGTAGGAACGGTCAGGCCTTGCGCGGGGCCAGGTAGGCCAGCCAGCGGCGCTCGGCGCGCTTGAACAGGCGCACCATGATGAAGGTCAGGCACAGGTAGAACAGGCCGGCGGTGATATAGGCCTCGAACGGCAGGTAGAACTGCGAGTTGACGGTCTTGGCCGCGCCGGTGATGTCGATCAGGGTGACGATCGACGCCAGGCTGGTGGTATGCAGCATCATGATCACTTCGTTGCTGTACTGCGGCAGTGCCCGGCGCAGGGCCGACGGCAGCAGGATGCGGTAGTACAGTTTGTAGCGCGACATGCCGATGGCCTTGGCCGCCTCGATCTCGCCGTAAGGCGTAGCCTTGATGCTGCCGGCGAGGATTTCCGCGGTATAGGCGCTGGTGTTGACGGCAAACGCCAGGCAGGCGCAGAAGGTCGCATCGGACAGCAGCGGCCACAGCGCGCTGTTGCGCACCACCTCGAACTGGGCCAGGCCGTAGTAGATCAGGAACAGCTGCACCAGCATCGGCGTGCCGCGGATCACGTAGGTGTATAGCCAGGCCGGGAAGTTGATCGCGGCCTGCTTGGATACGCGCATCAGCGCCAGCGGCACCGCCGCCACCAGGCCCAGGGCCAGGGAAATGGCCAGCAGCTTGAGGGTCACCAGTACCCCGCCGAAGTACAGCGGCAGACTGTCCCAGATCACGTTGTAGTCGAAGATCACGTTGGCGCCCTCTCGCTTACAGTTCAGCGGCTTTGATGCCGGTGGAATAGCGCTTCTCAAGGAAACGCAGGGCCAGCAGCGACACCGTGGTCAGCACCAGGTACAGCCCGGCCACAGCGAGGAAGAAGGTGAACGGCTCACGCGTCGCATCGGCGGCGCTCTTGGCCTTGAACATCATGTCTTGCAGACCGACCACGGAAATCAGCGCGGTGGCCTTGGTCATCACCAGCCAGTTGTTGGTGAAACCGGGAATCGCCAGGCGGATCATCTGCGGCACCAGGATGCGGAAGAACACCTGCAGGCCGCTCATGCCGTAGGCCGCGCCGGCCTCGCCCTGCCCCTTGGGGATGGCCATGAAGGCACCGCGGAAGGTTTCCGACAGGTAGGCACCGTAGATGAAGCCCAGGGTACCGACACCGGCGGCGAACGGGTTGAGGTCGATGTAGTCCTCGTAACCCAGCATCGGCGCGATGCGGTTGAGCATGTCCTGGCCGCCGTAGAAGATCAGCAGGATCAGCACCAGATCGGGAATGCCGCGGATCACCGTGGCATAGGTCTCGCCCAGCAGCGCCAGCCAGCGCATGGGCGACAGCCGGAATGCTGCACCGAGCAAGCCCAGAACGACCGCCATGGCCATGGAGCACAGCGCCAGCAACAGAGTAAGCCAGGCACCATCGAGAATGGTCGAGCCGTAGCCGTTCAGCATGATCGGAATTCCTCAGGCGTTACGCGGGCAGCGTCCGCTACAACGAAAAAGTGGCGCAAACCGTACTTCGGGAAGTTTGCGCCACTCTTGCCGGGCGGCGATTACTCGCCGTAGACGTTGAACTGGAAGTACTTGTCCTGCACTTCCTTGTATTTACCGTTGGCGCGGATGGCCAGGATGGCGGCGCTGATCTTGTCGGCCAGAGCCTTGTCACCCTTGCGCACGGCGATGCCGGCACCGTTGCCGAAGTATTTCTCTTCGGTGTAGTCCGGGCCTACCAGGGCGAAGCCCTTGCCGGCGTCGGTCTTGAGGAAGCCGTCGTCGATGTTGACCACGTCAGCCAGGGTGGCGTCCAGACGGCCTGCGGTCAGGTCGAGGAAGATCTCGTTCTGCGAGCTGTAACGCACCACTTCCACGCCAGCCGGGGCGAAGACCTCGGTGGCGTAGCGGTCATAGATGGAGGCGCGCTGCACACCGACCTTCTTGCCTTTCAGGTCGACCAGCGGGTCGTTGAGTACGGTACCGGCCTTCATCGCCAGCTTGGCCGGGGTGTGGTAGTACTTGGCGGTGAAGTCCACCGACTTCTTGCGCTCGTCGGTGATCGACATGGACGACAGCACGGCGTCGAACTTGCGCACTTTCAGAGCCGGGATCAGGCCGTCGAATTCCTGCTCGATCCACTGACACTTGACCTTCATCTCTGCACACAGGGCGTTGCCGATGTCGTAGTCGAAGCCGGTGATGCTGCCGTCGGGTTGCTTGTAGGCGAACGGTGGGTAAGCCGCCTCGATGCCGATGCGCAGGGGCTTTTCATCTGCCTGAACCAGGCCGCCGAATACAGAGAGCGCCAGGGCGCCGAGAAGTACGATCTTCTTCATCTTGTGACTCCTTCGATAGGGTGCAGCGTTTGGCAGAGTGCGTTCGCCAGGGCCGTGGGTGAATTGTAGGAAGTGTCACCATCTTTGCCGCCCGCAATGGGCTGGCAAGAGGGCCGGCCAGGTGGGCGGCATTCTAGCGAGAGGGGGAAGGTCGATATTTCCTGAAAGCGACAACAAATTACAGAACGGCTGAACAGCCCGGGAACACGCCTTGACAGGTCGCACCAAACATGACCAGCAAGACAGAAAGCGGCAACCCAGTACCAAGGCAATAACCACGCCACTTTTCTCGCCACCCTTGCAGCACTAGGCCCTGAGGCTTCGAGCAGAGTTTTTCCCGGGGTGCCGCCCCGCCCTCTTCCGGTGCCTGCCGTTTCCCCTCACCCCGAAATGGCGCAGTGGTGTTACGCCGCCGTGTTACGGGCGCGGTAATGCCGATATTCATCGCACCAGGCCGGACGCAAGGTTTTCCCTCATGCCATAAAAAAGGCTGCGCCACCGGTACGGGTTGCATCTCCGCGCCCTGTCTCTGGATTCGGCAGCACGGACAGCGTGTTAATCAGAGGACGCACACACTATTGGGACATGGCCATAAAAAAGCCCCGGCTTGTGGCCGGGGCTGGGTGTACCTGCGGGGACGCCGGGTCAGGCGACCTGCATGGTGCGGTGGGTATCGATGAGGTGTTGCACCACGCCAGGGTCGGCCAGCGTGGAGATATCGCCCAGCGAATCGTATTCGCCGGTGGCGATCTTGCGCAGGATGCGGCGCATGATCTTGCCCGAGCGGGTCTTCGGTAGCCCCGGAGCCCACTGGATGACATCCGGCGAGGCGATCGGGCCGATCTCCTTGCGCACCCAGTTCTTCAGTTCCAGGCGCAGCTGCTCGGAAGCCTCCACGCCGGCATTCAGGGTCACGTAGACATAGATGCCCTGCCCCTTGATGTCGTGCGGCACACCGACCACCGCTGCTTCGGCGACTTTGGCGTGGGCGACCATGGCGCTCTCGATCTCGGCGGTACCCATGCGGTGGCCGGAGACGTTGAGCACGTCATCCACGCGCCCGGTGATCCACCAGTAGCCATCCTCGTCGCGGCGCGCGCCGTCGCCGGTGAAGTACATGCCGCGGAAGGTCTTGAAGTAGGTGTCGACGAAGCGGTCGTGGTCGCCGTACAGGGTACGCGCCTGGCCCGGCCAGGAGTCGATGATCACCAGGTTTCCTTCGGTGGCGCCCTCGAGGATGTTGCCGAGGTTGTCCACCAGCGCCGGCTGCACGCCAAAGAACGGCCGCGCGGCGGAGCCCGGCTTCATCGGGTGGGCACCTGGCAGCGGGGTCATCAGGCAGGCGCCGGTTTCGGTCTGCCACCAGGTGTCGACGATCGGGCAGCGGCCCTGGCCGACGTTCTCGTAGTACCAGTGCCAGGCTTCCGGGTTGATCGGCTCGCCCACCGAGCCGAGCAGGCGCAGGCTGGAGCCGTCGGCACCGGCCACCGCGGCCTTGCCCTCGGCCATCATGGCGCGGATCGCGGTCGGCGCCGTATAGAGGATGTTGACCTTGTGCTTGTCGATGATCTTGGCGACGCGGGTGATGTCCGGGTAGTTCGGCACGCCCTCGAACATCAGGGTGGTGGCGCCGTTGGCCAGCGGGCCGTAGATCAGGTAGGTGTGGCCGGTGACCCAGCCGATGTCGGCGGTGCACCAGAAGACCTCGCCCGGGCGGTAGTCGAACACCCGCTCATGGGTCAGCGCGGCGTACACCAGGTAGCCGCCGGTGGTGTGCAGCACGCCCTTGGGTTTGCCGGTACTGCCCGACGTATAGAGGATGAACAGCGGCTCCTCGGCGCCCATTTCCTTCGGCGCACAGGTGCTGCCCGCCACCTTCATCAGATCCTCGTACCAGATGTCGCGGTGCTGGTTCCACTTGATCTCGGCACCGGTGCGCTTGACCACGATGATCTTCTGCACGCTGCTGGTTTCCGGGTTGGTCAGCGCGTCGTCGACATTGGTCTTGAGCGGCACCTTCTTGCCGGCACGCACGCCTTCGTCGGCGGTGATCACCACCTTCGACTTGCAGTCGATGATGCGCCCGGCCAGGGCCTCCGGCGAGAAACCGCCGAACACCACCGAGTGGATGGCGCCGATGCGCGCACAGGCCAGCATGGCCACCGCCGCTTCCGGAATCATCGGCATGTAGATGGTCACCACGTCGCCGCGGTGCACGTCCTGGCCGCGCAGGGCGTTGGCGAACTTGCACACCTGCTCGTGCAGCTGGCGGTAGGTGATTTCGCAGTGCTCGCTCGGGTCGTCGCCTTCCCAGATGATCGCGACCTGGTCGCCGCGGGTTTCCAGGTGACGATCCAGGCAGTTGGCGGAGAGATTGAGGGTGCCGTCGGCGAACCACTTGATGTCGACATGGTGGTCGTCGAAGGAGGTCTGCTTGACCTTGCTGAACGGCTTGATCCAGTCGATACGCTTGGCCTGTTCGCGCCAGAAACCGTCGGGGTTGATCACCGACTGCTGATACATGGCCTTGTAGGTGGCCTCATCGGTCAGGGTGTGGGCGGCAGCCTCAGGGCGGACGGGATACAGGGAAGCGGCACTCATGGTTCATACCTCGGCGAGGAGTTGTTCTTGTATGGCGCCTTTTGTATCCCCAGGCCTTTTGCAGGGCCATTCGACCATGGTCTTACCGCTCTACGACCATTGTCGCAGCCATTTTTTGCGGGCAAAAAAATGGCGACCCGAAGGTCGCCGCCAAATCATTCCGGGGAAGGAATGTCAGAAACGCAGTCCAGGCATCGCAGGAGCCGGACGCCTGACTTTTTACCCCTGCGCCAGCCACTCAGCCATTACACCAAGGTCGTAAGCGCGCCCCTCTACTCCTTGCCCAGGCCATGCTGGCGCAGCTTGTTGGCAATGGTGGTGTGCGACACGCCGAGGCGCTTGCCCAGCAGGCGGCTGCTCGGATGCTCGGCGTACAGGCGCTCCAGCACGGCCTTCTCGAAGCGGCCGAGGATGGCGTCCAGGTCACCGTCGAGGGAGAACTCGCCGAGCGGCTGCGGCGCGCCGTAGTCCGGCAGGCGGATATGCTCGACCTTGACCACCCCGCCCTCGCACAGCGACACCGCCTGGAACAGGGCGTTCTCCAGCTGGCGCACATTGCCTGGCCAGTGGTACTGGCCGAGCCGCTCGAAAGCCTTGGGCGCCAGCTTGGGCAGCGGGCAGCCGATCTGCCGGCTGGCCGAATCGAGGAAGTGCTCGACCAGCGGGCCGAGGCCGTCCAGGCACTCGCGCAGCGGCGGGATATGCAAGGACAGCACGTTGAGGCGGTGAAACAGATCCTGGCGGAACTCGCCCCGGCTGCACAGCTCGGACAGATCGACCTGGGTGGCGCAGATCACCCGCACGTCCAGGTACACCTCCTCGTCGCTGCCTACGCGGCGGAAGCAGCCATCCTGCAGAAAGCGCAGCAGCTTGGCCTGCAGGCGCGGGCTCATCTCGCCGACGCCGTCGAGGAACAAGGTGCCGCCGGCGGTCAGCTCCAGCAGGCCGAGCTTGCCTTCCGGGCGCGCGCCCTCAAAAGCACCGGGGCCGTAGCCGAACAGCTCGGTCTCGGCCATCGATTCCGGCAACCCGGCGCAATTGAGCGCCATGAACGGCGCCTGGCCGCGCGGGCTGGCCAGGTGGCAGGCACGGGCCAGCAGCTCCTTGCCGGTGCCGGTCTCGCCCTCGATCAGCAGCGGTGCATCCAGCGGCGCCATGCGCCGCGCCTCGCGCACCACGGCGGCCATCACTTTCGAGCTCTGGAAGATCGAGTCGAAGCCGCGCAGCTCCTGCTTGCGCACATGGTAGATGCGCTCGCCGACCCGGTCGGCGCGGTGCAGGGTGAGCACTGCGCCAGCCAGCGCCTCGCTTTCATCGTGCTCGGACTGCAGCGGGGCGATGTCGGCGAGGAAGATATCGCCCTTCACTTTCACCCGCAGGCCGTTGACCCGCGACTTGTTGGCGCGCACCAGCTCGGGCAGGTCGAAATCGTCGATATAGCGCGACAGCGCCATGCCCGGCACCTCGTCGACGCGCACACCGAGCAGCTGGGCGGCGCTGCGGTTGGCCGCGACTATCGAGCCACCCATGTCGATGGACAGCACCGGGAAATCCAGGGCGCCGAGCAGCGCGTTGAGTTCCAGGTGGCGGCGCTCGCTGGGCATCAGGCCGACGCGCTTGACCCCGAACACCCCGCCGATGGCTTCCAGCTTCGGGCGCAGGGCCTGAAACTGCAGGTTGATCAGGTTCGGGCAGTGCAGGTAGATGGCGTTGCCCTGCTCGCCGCCGACTTCGCCACGGGCGACGTTGATGCCGTAGTCGACCAGCAGTTCGAGGATGTCGCGCAGGATGCCAACGCGGTTCTGGCAGTGGACTTTGATACGCATGGCGGGCTTGGGCTCTTGGCTGGCCGTTTTCGTCAAGAATACGTGACAAAAAGCTCCAGCGTCTCGACAACAACACCCTACCCCGCGGCAAGCGTCATCCTTCTGTTACACCGACAGCAATGGCATCGCCGGCTAACATCCTAGGTGTCGCGCTACGGACGCCGGCTGCATGAGCATCTATGTCATCCACAATCTGATTCACTTCGACAGCGAGGCTTTCACCCTGTATCGGGTGGACGCGCCCGACGAGCCGCTGCGCATCGGCGCCATCGCCAGCCGCTGCCTGCTCCTGCTGCTGCAGGCCGAGGGACAGATAGTCGGCAAGCGCGAGCTGATGAATGGGGCCTGGGGCGCCTTCGGCCTGGAGGTCACGGAGAACAGCCTGGCCCAGGTGGTGCGCCAGCTGCGGGTGGCGCTGGACAAGCTGCAGCCGGGCCACGAACTGATCGATACCGTGCCGCGCATCGGCTACCGCATCAGTGAACGGGGAGTGCTGCTCGATGCCACGCCACCCGCCCCGGCCCAGACACCTGCGCCCACTATCGAGGTGCCCCCCATGCCACTGGCAACGCCGGCCCCGCCGGCACGCCAGCATCCCGACTGGCCGATCCGCCTGGTACTCGGCTTGGCCACCCTGCTCTGCTGGATGGCGCTGTTCAAACTGCCAGGCCTGCTGCACCCGGCCGCCCCGCCCGAACAGCCCTTCGTGGAAGCCAGGGTAGAAAAACTGGACGGCGTGACCTTGCACCTCGAGGACATTCCCAACGGCGCCCTTCGCCCGAGCAATGACCAGCTGGTTGCTCACGCCAGGCAGCTCGGACGCACCCTGGCCATGGACGACTTGCACCTCTATCGCTTCGGCGGCCAGGATCGCAGCCTGAACCTGCTCTGCCAGGGCCAATTACAGTCGGACAGCAGCCACTGCCTGGGGTTACAGGTCGATGAATAGCCTGCAGCGGCGCCACCTGCTGTGGATCTTCCTGGCCGGCAGCCTGCTGAGCCTGGGGGCCGGCCTGCTATTCAACCGGGCTCAGGCCCCACTCGATCTGGAGTGCGCCGGACGCTCGGCACTGCTGCTGCCAGGTGTGGATCAGCAGCGCTGGCTGTTGTTTCGCTACGACCTGGATCTGCGCGCGGAAGAGCTGGGTGACCTCAAGGCTCGCCTGCGCCTGCTCGATGCCAGCAGCGGCCGGGATCTGGGCTACCAGAACCGCACGGCCCGCTTCAGCTACCAGCGCCAGGGCCAGCGCCTGCTCCTGCAGGTGCTGCAAAGCGGCAACAGCCAGACGGACAACCTGCCAGAGCAACAGCTGGCAGGCGTGGCCCTGTTCGTCTTCAACGAGCAGCAGCCCCTCAGCTATACGGTGCGTCAGCTCGACTCGCACAGTTTGCTCATCGATACCGGCCAGGGTGGCGTGCTGTTCTGCGTGAATCTTCCGTCCCGCCACTGAACCCGCTAGCCCAGCGCCGCCGCACGTGGCACAGCCAGCTCGAGGCTAGGCAGGGTCAGCAGCAGGCAGGTGCTGTCGCTGGCATCGTCGACCAGCAGCTCCAGGCTGCCGCCCTGGGCTTCGGTCAGCTTCTTCGCCGAGTAGGTACCGAACCCGCTGCCACCCTGCTTGCCCTGGCTGCTGTACTTGTCGAAGAAAAACGGGCGAAAGCTCTCCGGCACTGCCGGCTGATTTTCCATACGCAGGCACAGCTGTTCGTCATTCTCCAGCAGCAGGCGCACCCGGCTGCCCACTGGGGCCGCCTCGCAGGCATTCTTCAGCAGGTTGTTGAGCAGCGAGTAGCACAGGGTCGCGTCGCCCCAGGCCTGCACCGGCCCGACACGGCTCATGTCCGGCAGGCCCAGTTCGATTACCAGCTCCTTGGCCTGATAGGTCAGGCGCGCCGCCTCCACCAGTTTGCCGAGCATGGGCACCAGCTCCACCGCGGCCGGCGCCAGTTCGAAGCGCCCGCTCTCGATGCGGTGCAAGTGCGCCGACAGCTCGACCAGGCTCAGCAGTTGCTGGCCGCTCTCCTCCACCAGGCTCAGTACGTTGCGCTGGCCGGGCAGCAGGTTGCCGCCCTCGAGCAGGCCGCGAGTCAGGCCGAGAATGCCGCTGATCGGCCCCTTCAGGTCATGCCGCCCCATCTGCTCGGCTTCCTCGCGCAGACGGGCCAGCTCCAGCAGGTCGTCGTACTCGGCCTGGGTGCGGCAGTGCCGCTCGACATGCCGCAGCAGGTTACCGATCTGGCGCTGCAGCAGCTGCGGGTCGATCGGCTTGTGCACGAAGTCCACCGCACCCAGCTCCAGGCCGCGCTGGCGGGCCTCGCGATCGGTCATGGCCGTGATGAAGACCAGCGGGATATGGCTGGCCTGCGGATGGCTGCGCAGGCGGCTGGCCAGCTCGAAACCATCCATGTCCGGCATCATCACATCGAGCAGGAGCAGATCCGGCGGATCGTCCGACGTACAGATGGCCAGGGCCGCCTCGCCGTTCGCCGCCACCCGCACCCGGTAGTCGCGCATGAACAGGCCGGAGATCAGACGCAGGTTGTCCGGCATGTCGTCCACCACCAGCAGGGTGGCGCGCTTGCGCCTCGGCCTGGCCGCCGGCGCCGCCTCGTCCCTGGCCGCCAGCAGCGCCTGGGCCTGCGGCAAGACTCGTGGTCGGTGGCGCATGGCCCGCGCCAGATGCTGGGCCAGGTGCTGGGTGTTGTAGGGTTTGACCAGGATGCTGCTGACGCCATTGGCGATCAGCTGACTGACCTGCTCGCGCTCGCAGTCGGCGGTGATCATGATGAACGGCAGGTGCGCCGTGCGCTTGTCCGCACGCACCTTGAGCAGCAGCTCGAAGCCGTTCATCAGCGGCATGTTCCAGTCGCAGATGATCACGTCGACCCGGCGCGCGGCCAGGATCTTCATGGCCTCCAGGCCGTTGTTGGCCAGCAGTATCTGGCGGGCGCCAAGGGCCCCCAGCTGACTGCTGTTGATCTTGCGCATGGAGTCCGCGTCGTCGACGACGAGGAATACGGTCTTGTCGGTAATCATCGATTGCTTCCTGGGGGCAAGGCGTCGGCGTCAGGCGCTTTGCGGTAGTTCCATGTTCAGTTGCTGGGCCTTGGCATGCAGGCTTTCGTCGGTGTCGGCGTAGCGCCGGGCAATGTCCTGGAACTCTGCTTCCAGGCTGAGGAAGGCCTCCACCACGGCCGGGTCGAAGTGGCTGCCGCAGCCTTCACGGATGATCGCCACCGCCTTGGCGTGGGGCATTTCCGGCTTGTACACGCGGCGACTGATCACCGCGTCGTAGACGTCGGCAATCGCCATCAGGCGGGCGCTGAGGGGAATCTCCGCACCATGCAGGCCCTGGGGATAGCCGCTGCCATCCCATTTCTCGTGGTGGCACAGGGCGATTTCCTTGGCGATACGCAGGAACGGCACCGGCATGCCGAGCATCTCCTCGGCCTTGAGCAGGGCCTGATAGCCCAGGCGCGGGTGTTGTTTCATCACCTCGAACTCATGCGGTTCGAAGCGCCCCGGCTTGAGCAGGATCTGGTCGGGAATACCGACCTTGCCGATGTCGTGCAGCGGCGCCGACTTGTACAGCAGTTCGATGGCCTGGTCGTCCAGCTCGGCGGCGAAGCGCGGCTGCTCGCGCAGGCGCAGGGCCAGGCTGCGCACATAGTTCTGGGTACGTCGCAGGTGGTTGCCGGTCTCGTTGTCGCGGGTCTCGGCCAGCGAGGCCAGGGCCAGGATGGTGACGTCGTGCACCGCCTGCAGCTCGCGGGTGCGCCGCGCCACTTCCAGGTCGAGTTCGGCGTTGCGCTCGCGCAACTGGTCGGCGGCCGCCTTCAGGCGCAGCTGGCTGCGTACCCGCGCCAGCAGCACCGCCGGCTCGAACGGTTTGCTCAGGTAGTCGACCGCGCCCAGATCCAGGCCGTGCCGCTGATCCTCGGCCTGATCCTTGGCGGTCAGGAATAGCACCGGCACGTCGGCAGTCTGCGGCTCTTCCTTGAGACGCCGGCACACCTCGTAGCCGTCCATGTCCGGCATCATCACGTCCAGCAGCACCAGATCCGGCGGGCTGCGCCGGGCGATCTGCAGAGCCTTCTCGCCACCCGAAGCCACCCGCAGGTGATAGTGCGGGCGCAGCAGCTCACTCATCAGCAGCAGGTTCGCCGGCACATCGTCGACCACCAGCAGGGTGGCCTTGCGCTCACTCATGTTCATTTCGTCACCTCGCCTCGGTGTCCGTGGTGGATGCCGTCATTGGGGCACGTCGCCATCTGCGGTGCTCTGAATTGCCCTGAATCGCCCTGAAATCCTCTGAACAACCTCATGCAGCCGACTCCGCCAGGCGGCCGCCGGCCTCATCCAGGCAGCTGCGCGCCAGGTCGAAGTCGAATGCCTGCAGGGCCGCATCCAGGCGCGCCACCTGCAGCGGGAAGGCCGCGCGCAGCAGCGGCGCGTGCTCGCTAAAGCAGGCCAGGGCCTCGGCGTCGTAGTCCGCCAGCAGCGCGTCGAGCTGCCTGCAGACGGCCTGCAGCTGTAGCGTGTCGACCGCGGCGGCCACCTCGGCGACCGGCTCCTGCAGCTGGCGCAGGCGCTGCAGCAGCGGCAGCAGTTCGCCCGCCAGGTTCTGCAACAGCGGCTGACTGGCGACCAGCGGTTCGTCGCGGCGCAGCTGCTGCTCCAGGGCGGCGGCAGCCCCGGCCACGGCATTCGCCCCGAGGGTGGCGGCCACGCCCTTGCAGCCATGGGCCAGCAGCTCGGCAGCGCTGCGCTCGCCGCGTTCCAGGGCACTGTCCAGGCGCTCCAGCAGCGACGCCTGACTGACCAGGAACTGACCGAGAAGCTGGCGGTACAGCGCCTCGTTGCCCAGCACCCGGCTCAGCCCGGCAGCCACGTCCACCCCCTCCAGCTGCAGCGTCGGTTCCATTGCGGCGCTCGCCGGGCACTGCAACTGCGTGCCCAGCCAGCGCTGCAGCACGCCATGCAGGGTCTGCGGCTCGAATGGTTTGCTGATGAAGTCGTTCATCCCCGCGGCCTGGCAGGCCTCGCGATCCTCACGCATGGCGTTGGCGGTCATCGCCACCACCGGCAGCGCCGCCAGACGGGGATTACGCCGCAGCTCGCGGGTGGCGCCCAGGCCATCCAGCACCGGCATCTGCATGTCCATGAACACCAGGTCATAGGACTGCTGCGCCAGCCGCTCCAGGGCCTCGCGGCCGTTGTTGGCGATCTCGACCCGACAGCCCATGGCCTGCAGCAGCTCAGACGCCACCTGCTGGTTCAGCTCGTTGTCCTCCACCAGCAGTACGTGGCCGCTCAGCACCTGACTCTGGGACAGAATGGCGTCGGCCGGCAGCTCGGCACGCAGCGGCGCGTGGGCGCGCTGCAGACGCGCGGTGAAGCTGAAGGTGCTGCCCTGGCCAGGCACGCTGTGTACCGCCACGTCGCCACCCATCAGCTGCGCCAGCTGCTTGGCGATGGCCAGACCGAGGCCGGTGCCGCCGTAGCGGCGAGTGGTCGAGGCATCCGCCTGTTGGAAGCTGTTGAACAGCTGCGCACACTGCTGCGGGCTGAGGCCGATGCCGGTGTCACTGACGGAGAACTCCAGGCACAGCGTCTGGCCCTGTGCCTCGAGCAGTGCCACCGCCACCTCGATGCCCCCCTCGGCGGTGAACTTGACCGCATTGCTCAGGTAATTGAGAAGGATCTGGCGCAGACGCAATGCATCACCGTGCAACGCGTCCGGCACCTGCGGCGCCACCTGTAGGCGCAGTTTCAGGCCCTTGCCGAGCAGGCGCTCCTGCACCAGGTCGGTGGCCTCCTGCAGCAGGCGCTTGAGGCTGAAGTCCTGGGTATCGAGCTGCAGCTTGCCGGCCTCGATCTTGGAGAAGTCGAGGATATCGTCGATCACCCCCAGCAGGTGGCGGCTGGAGCCCTGCACCTTGCCCAGGTAGTCGCGCTGGCGCGCGTCCAGCTCGGTGGCCAGCACCAGGTGGGTCATGCCGATGATGGCGTTCATCGGCGTGCGGATCTCGTGGCTCATGTTGGCCAGGAATTCGGATTTGACCCGCGCCGCCTGCTCGGCCAGCTCGCGGGCCTCGTACATGTCCTTGGCCGCGGCATGCTGCAGGGAAACGTCCTGCACCACCCAGATGGAGCCGTGGGACAGGTCGCCCAGGGTCACCGCGCGGGCACTGACGGCGCCCCAGAACAGGCTGCCGTCCTTGCGCCGCAGGTGCAGCTCGCGGCGGTAGGTTTCGCCCTGGTGCAGTTGCCGGCGGATCTCGGCAATGCTGTCCGGCAAGGTGGTGGTCTCCAGCCAGATAGTCGGCGACTGCCCCAGCAGCTCGCCTTCGGCATAGCCGAACACCTCGTGCAGACTGGAATTGGCCTGCACGATCAGCTCGCCATTGATAAAGGCGATGCCATTGGGCGCGGCCATCAGGATCGCCCGCTGCTGTTCGTGGGCCAGCTGCAGGTGGCGTTCGTGCTGGCGGCGCTGGCTGAGGTCGCGGATCACCACGCACAGCGACAAGCTTTCGTCGCCCAGCGACGGCAGCGCCGACAGACGCACCTCGACGGGAAACTCGCTGCCATCGCGGCGCCGCGCCACACCCTCGCCCATGTGAATGGCATCGGGGGCGGCATGGAACGCGCGCAGCAGTTCCACGAAGGGTTCGCGCCAACCGTCCGGCAGCAGCTGGCTGAAATGGATGCCCGGCATGCTGCCACTGGCGTAGTCGAAGATCCGCTCGCTCTCGCGGTTGGCCAGGACGATGCGTCCCGGCTCGTCGAACACCAGCATGCAGTCCGGCGCCGCCTCGACTATGCCGCGGAACCAGCGCTCGGTGGCGGCCAGGACGCTGCGCTGGAACTCCAGCTGCAAGGCCTGTTCGCGGGCCTGCTGCAACAGTTCATGCTTGTGGTCGCGCTGCAGCAGCAGGCTCCACCAGGCGCAGATCGGCTCATGCAGGGCGTCCAGCAGGGCCAGCTGACTGTCGTCCGGGCGCTGCGCCAGGCGAATATCGATCTGCCCCTGCTGCTGGCCATCGTGCAGTAGCAGCAGGCGGAAATGCCGGCCATCGCCGGCGTGCGGCACATCCGCCTCCTGCTCGTGGAAGTCGATGGCTGCATCTGGCAACGACTGGCGCAGCAGTTCGCTCAGGCAGGCCAGGAACGCCACCTGATCCGAGCAGGACTGCAGCTCCAGGGCCAGTTCACCGAGGCGATCCTTGGCCCACTGCTGGGCCAAAATCCGCTGGTTGACCTGACGGTAGGCCTCCAGGGCCCGGGCCAGGGAGCCCAGTTCGTCGCGGGCCTGGCAATGCACCAACGGGCCGCTGTCTTCCCCCGCCAGCAGGCGCCGGGTCTGTTCGGTCAGCGTGCGCAGCGGGCGCAACAGCCGGCAGCGGATGAACATCTGGGTCAGCAGCGCGTAGGCCATGGTCAGGCCCAGCAGCAGTGCGGCCAGCACCTTGGCCTCGCCAGCCTTGGCGACGGACTCGGCCACCAGGCGGTTCTGCCGGTCGCTACTGCGGGCCACAAACTCATCCAGCAGCGCGGTGATGTCCAGCTCGCTCCTGACATAGGTCTGCCCGTGCAATACCTGGCTGCTGCCCCGGGCCTGGCGCTCGACTATCGCCTGCTGTTCCAGGGTCGTCTGCAGGGCATCCTGCTCGCCGATCTGCCGCAGCAGACGCTGCTCCATCGGCAACAGCTCCCGGGCTTGCAGCTGTTTCAGCGCATCGGCGATACCGCCGGACTCGGCCAGCTCGCGGTAATGCTGCAGATAGGATGCGTCGCCCGAATTCACGTAGAGGCGGGCAAACTGCGACATGCGCCGGTTCTCGGCGAACAACCGCGAACTGAGGCCAAGCACCTCGAAGCGCTGCTGCCCCACCTGCTGGCTCTGCTGGTTGTAGCGGTAGGCCTGCCATACGCTGGCCACGCAGGCGATGCCGAAAGCCAGCATGCCGGCGGCCAGCCATTTGCTGAGTCGGTCGAGGCTCATGGGGTCGTTCCTCAGGTGATGGAGCGGAGTGCCGAACCCGGCTCTCCCGTTACCTGGATTGAGTCACGGCCCCCGCAGGCGTGCTCTGAAATCCCCTGAAAAGTCCTGAAGGCAGGCTGAAAAGCGCTGAGCAGGCCCGCCGGCAGCGGACTCGCACGCCATGGCGATGCCGCCGGCAGAGCCGTTCACGTCCGCCGTTTTTGCCTGGTACGGGCAAATTCATGGCAAGAAATCACTACAGAACGACCAGCCAGCCACACCAGCCCCAGCCACTGCGTAAGGTTTTATTTACGAATCGACCCTGCATATCGACTGCGGGACGGGCTGCCGGGGGCTGCCAGCGTCCTGCCGCTGGGTTACTGCTTAGGCAGCACAACAACACTCCGCGGCAATCCCGCAGTTGAGGAGGCGAGGCGATGAAAGGCACGCAGTACGTGGCCCGGCAACCGGACGAGCACGGCTTCATCCACTATGCGGAAAGCGAGCATCAGGTGTGGCACACCCTGATCAGCCGGCAGATGCAGGTACTAGAAGGCCGCGCCTGCCAGGAGTACTTCGACGGCATCGAACAGCTCGGCCTGCCCCTTGAGCGCATCCCCCAGCTCGGCGAGATCAACCGGGTGCTCGGCGCCACCACCGGCTGGCAGGTGGCGCGGGTGCCGGCGCTGATTCCCTTCCAGACCTTCTTCGAGCTGCTGGCCAGCAAGCAGTTTCCGGTGGCCACCTTTATCCGCACGCCCGAGGAGCTGGACTACCTGCAGGAGCCGGACATCTTCCACGAGATCTTCGGCCACTGCCCGCTGCTGACCAACCCCTGGTTCGCCGAATTCACCCACACCTACGGCAAGCTCGGCCTGGCCGCGAGCAAGGAACAGCGGGTGTACCTGGCGCGGCTGTACTGGATGACCATCGAATTCGGCCTGGTGGACACGCCGCACGGCCGGCGCATCTATGGCGGCGGCATCCTCTCCTCGCCCAAGGAGACGGTCTACAGCCTGTCCAGTGCACCCGAGCACCTGGCCTTCGACCCGCTGGAGGCGATGCGCACCCCCTACCGCATCGACATCCTGCAACCGCTGTACTTCGTCCTGCCGCAGCTCAGGAGCCTGTTCGAATTGGCCCACCAGGACATCATGGGCCTGGTGCAACGGGCCATGAGCCTGGGCCTGCATGCACCGAAGTTCCCGCCGAAAGCGGCGTAAGCTGATAGCTGTTACTGACTGGAGAAAGCCGATGTCCCTTGCCCAAGCCCAATGCGAAGCCTGCCGCGCCGACGCGCCCCACGTCTCCGACGAGGAGCTGGCCAGCCTGATCCGCGAGATTCCGGAGTGGAACATCGAGACCCGCGACGGCCACATGGAGCTGGAGCGGGTCTACCTGTTCAAGAACTTCCGCCATGCCCTGGCCTTCACCAACGCGGTGGGCGCCATCGCCGAGGAAGCCGGCCACCACCCGGATCTGCTGACCCAATGGGGCAAGGTCACCGTCACCTGGTGGAGCCACGAAATGAAAGGCCTGCACCGCAACGACTTCATCCTGGCCGCCCGCACCGACGTAGTGGCCGCAGCTGCCGAGGGGCGCAAATAGCTAGCCTTGTCTTCGTAGGGTGCGCCGTGCGCACCACCCCCGCCTCTGCCCCGGGTGCGCACGACGCACCCCACATGCTGCGTGCGGCCCTTCCCCATAGCGCCTTGTCTATTGCCCCGCCCGGCAGCAAGCAGCGATAGTAGCGGCCCATTCCTAGAACACCCGCAACGGGTGGCAGCGACCAGGAAGGCCTCTGTGCATGTCTGAATCCAGCGAAGCTTCTCGGCAACTCGCCCCTGTCACATCACTCAGCCTGCTGCAGGCCCTGCGCTTCTGGCTGAAGCTGGGGCTGATCAGCTTCGGCGGCCCGGCCGGGCAGATCGCAATCATGCACCAGGAGCTGGTCGAGCGCCGGCGCTGGATCTCCGAGCGGCGCTTCCTGCACGCACTGAACTACTGCATGTTGCTGCCCGGCCCGGAGGCCCAGCAACTGGCCACCTACATCGGCTGGCTGCTGCACCGCACCTGGGGCGGGGTGCTGGCCGGCGCGCTGTTCGTGCTGCCGTCGCTGTTCATCCTGATCGGCCTGTCCTGGTGCTACATCGCCTTCGGCGACGTGCCACTGGTGGCCGGGCTGTTCTACGGGATCAAGCCGGCGGTCACCGCCATCGTCGTGCAGGCCGCCCAGCGCATCGGCTCGCGGGCCCTGCGCAACAACTGGCTGTGGGCGATTGCCGCGGCCTCGTTCGTGGCCATCTTCGCCTTCAACCTGCCCTTCCCGCTGATCGTGCTCGGCGCCGCGCTGCTCGGTTTCCTTGGCGGGCGTCTGGCGCCGCAACACTTCGTTCCCGGCGGCGGGCATGCCGCCTCGCAACAGGACTACGGCCCGGCGCTGGTCGACGACGATACGCCGACACCGGCCCATGCCCGCTTCCGCTGGTCGCGCCTGGCCCTGCTGCTGGCCTGCGGTGCCGCGCTCTGGCTACTGCCGATGGCCCTGCTCTATGCCGCCTTCGGCTGGCACGGCACCCTCACGCAGATGGGCTGGTTCTTCACCAAGGCCGCCCTGCTCACCTTCGGCGGCGCCTACGCCGTGCTGCCCTATGTCTATCAGGGCGCCGTGGTGCACTACGCCTGGCTGAGTCCGACGCAGATGATCGATGGCCTGGCGCTGGGCGAAACCACCCCCGGCCCGCTGATCATGGTGGTGGCCTTCGTCGCCTTCGTTGGCGCCTACCTGCAGCCGATGCTGGGCAGCGAACACACCTTCCTCGCCGGCGCCCTGGCCGCCTGCCTGGTTACCTGGTTCACCTTCCTGCCGTCGTTCCTGTTCATTCTGATCGGCGGCCCGCTGGTGGAATCGACCCATAACGAGCTGAAGTTCACCGCACCGCTGACAGCCATCACTGCCGCCGTGGTCGGGGTGATCCTCAACCTGGCGCTGTTCTTCGCCTACCACGTGCTCTGGCCGAGCGGCTTCGCCGGCCACTTCGACTGGCCCGCGGCCCTGCTCGCGGTGGCCGCAGCCATTGCCCTGCTGTACTTCAAGCGCGGAGTGATCAGCGTGCTGGGCGTCTGCGCCCTGGCCGGCCTGGGGATTTATCTGCTGCGCGGCGCGCTGGCCTAGAAGTCCACCTTGCCGCGCCCGGCCTTGATCGCCCCGCGCTTGCTCTTGCCGTCCAGACGGCGGGTCTTCGAGCCACGGGTCGGCTTGGTCGGACGCCGTGCCTTCTCGGTCTTGCCGGCGTTGCGGATCAGCTCGGCCAGGCGCTCCAGGGCGTCGGCGCGGTTCTGCTCCTGGGTGCGGTACTGCTGGGCCTTGATGATCACCACGCCGCCTTCGGTGATGCGGCTGTCGCGCAGCGCCAGCAGGCGCTCCTTGTAGAACGGCGGCAACGACGAGGCCTGGCTGTCGAAGCGCAGGTGCACGGCGCTGGAGACCTTGTTGACGTTCTGCCCGCCCGCGCCTTGCGCGCGAATGAAGCTCAGCTCGACTTCGTCGTCGGGCAGGTGGACGCTGTTGGAAATCACCAGCATGGAACGGGGCCAAAACGGCTGAAGGGCGCTCAGGATAACCCGGCGCCCCGCGCTTGCCGACCTTGGCGACTTACAGCCAGCGGAAATCCTCGGTGCGCTCGGCCGCTTCCATGGCCGCCTTGAGCCCTGCCGGCGGCGCGCTGACCTTGCGACTCTCCAGACTGAACCAGGCCGCGTTGGTGATCACCCGCGCGCACAGCTCACCCTTGGGGTTGAGCACTTCGTTGACCATGGTGAACTTGGCGCCATCCTCGCTCAGTGCACTGACCTTCATGCCCACGCTGAAATGCTGCAGCAGGCGCAGCTCCTTGCGGTACTCGACGCGATCCTCGAACACCACCGGGCCCATCTTCGCCTCGGCGAAGGCCTGCGGGGTGAAGCCGGCGCTGGCCAGAAACAGGAAGCGCGCCTGGGCGGCGTAATCGAGGTAGCGGGAATTCTTCAGATGGGCATTAGAATCCAGGTCAGCCCAGGTCACCTGGAAATCGAAAGCGGTCATGGCGGCGCTCCTTGTGGTTGATGGAGTCATGCTAGGCCCGACAAGCCGCAGGCGTGAGAGACGAATGGGACAAACAAACGGGGCAAATGGGTCATCGGCACCAATCCGCACGGCCATCCTGTGCCTGGACAACACCCTGGCCAGCACCGTGTTCGGCCCGCTGGACATCCTCGGCCAGGCCGGCCAGCTGTGGAACGCCCTGTGCCGGCGCAACCCGCAACCGGTCTTCGATGTGCGCCTGGTGTCGCTCGACGGCCAGCCGGTGCAATGCCTCAACGGCCCGGCGATCAATGTCAGCGCGGCGCTGGACGAGCAGGACTGGCAGCTGGTGCTGCTCTCGGCCGCACATATCGGCCCGCAGGATCACGACCATAGCCTGCTGAGCGCCGCCCTGCGCCGCCAGCACCAGCACGGCGCGGTGCTGGCAAGCATCTGCACCGGCGCCTTCGCCCTGGCCGAAGCCGGCCTGCTGGATGGCCGCGAGGCTACCACCCACTGGGGCTTCGTCGAACTGTTCCGCCGCCGCTACCCGCAGGTGCTGCTGCAGCCGGAGCAACTGGTGACCCACAGCGAACAGCTGTTCTGCTCCGGTGGTTTCCACGCCTACCAGGATCTGTGCCTGCGCCTGATCGAGCACTTCTGCGACTTCGAATGCGCCGAGCAGACCGCTCGCGCTCTGGTCATGCAGGGCGAGCGCCCGTCGCAGCTGCCCTACAGGCGCTTCGACCTGCACAAGCAGCATCAGGACGCGGTCATCCGCAAGGTGCAGGAACATATCGAGGCGCACTATGCCGAGGCCCTGGACAACGCCGAACTGGCCGCCCTCGCCCACCTGGGCGAGCGCCAGTTCAAGCGACGCTTCCAGGCGGCGGGGGGCGAATCGGCCCTGCAGTACCTGCAGCGGGTGCGCGTGGAAATGGCCAAGCAGCAGCTGCGCAGCTCACGCGAGCCGGTGGAACGCATCGCCGACCAGGTCGGCTACAGCGATGCGGCCTTCTTCCGCCAGGTGTTTCGCCGTCACACCGGGCTGATTCCGCTGGATTACCGGCGCAAGATGCAACGGCGTGCCTGACCAGGATCTCTTGATCGTCGGCCATGCTGCGTTGAAATCGGGCTCGGACTGCTCATTTACACCTCGTAAACTCCGCGTCCTCGCCCAATTGATTCGCTGGCGCTTACCCTTCGGGCCAGCCTACGGCTGTTACTTCCGCTGGTCGTTGCGCCTTGCCTGGCTCTAGCTCAAAAGATCCTGAACAAGCCCCAAAAGCTAGAGAGCGTGCCTAGGCAGCGTTGTCCTTCTCGCAGTTGACCATCCACGACACCCCGAAGCGGTCGACCAGCATGCCGAAGCGCACCGCCCAGAAGGTCTGCTGCAGCGGCATCCGCGCCTGGCCGCCGGCGGCCAGAGCGTTGTAGACCCGCTCGGCCTCCTTGATGCTGTGCACCTGCAGCGACATCGAACAGCCCTTGATGCCACTGCCCTCGTCGGCGCCGTCGCAGCCCTGTCCGGGCATGCTGTCGGAGGCCATCAGTACCTCGTCGCCAACCATCAGGCAGGCGTGCAGGATACGCTCGCGGTACTCGGCCGGCAGGTCGCCGCAGCCCTCCGGGTTGTCGCTGAAGCGCATCAGGTTCAGCTCGCCGCCCAGGCTCTGGGCATAGAAGTTCATGGCCTCGGCGCACTGGCCGTCGAAAAACAGATAGGCATGGATTTTCATCGTTGCGTCCTCAGTTATCGCCCTGTATCTGCGCCCGCAGACGTTCTTCCTGCTCGCGCAGCTCGGGGGTGAACTCCGCGCCGAAATCCTCAGCGGCGAAGATCTGCCGAATCTCGATCTCCGAGTCGCCGGGCATCGGATTGGGGCAACGCTTGACCCACTCGATACACTCGGCCAGCGAGGCCACTTCCCACAGCCAGAAGCCGGCGATCAGCTCCTTGGTCTCGGCGAAGGGGCCATCGATCACGCTGCGCTGGCTGCCGGAGAAACGCACCCGGGCGCCACGGCTGCTCGGATGCAGGCCCTCGCCGGCCTTCATCACGCCGGCCGCCACCAGCTCCTCGTTGTATTGGCCCATGGCCGTCAGCAGTTCCTCGCTGGGCATCACACCGGCTTCCGAATCGGCCGTGGCCTTGACTATCACCATGAAACGCATCGTCCATCTCCTCTGCATTCCCCGTGGCAACCATTGCGCATGGGGCGGTTGTACTCAGTGGTCGAACCTACGTTGAGCAATTCGACAACCGCCCGGCAGTTTTAGCCGAAATATTTCCCCGTCGCGCCGCTGCCGCATATCACCGCCGTAGGTACAACTACCGACTCGCCCCGCCACCAGGCCCGGAAACCGCTGAGTCCGCAACCTTCTGGCATGAACTAGGCTTAATGCACCGTTTTCCGTCGCGTGGAGTCATGCCGATGAAAATTCGCCAAAAAATGATCGCCAGTGGCGCCATCAGCGTGATCGCCGCAGCCCTGCTCGGTGGCATAGGTTTCTGGGGACAGACGCGCCTGGCGGATGCCCTGGCCGAGAACGAACTGAGCGTGACCGCCCTGCGCAACCATCTGGAAGGCGACATGATGCACGACGCCCTGCGCGCCGATGTGCTCGCTGCCTTCGTCGCCGAGCCGGGCGACAGCGCGGCGGCCGACCAGGTACGCAGCGACCTGCGCCAGCACAGCGAATGGTTCCAGCGCGCCCTGGAGGCCAACAGCAAACTACCGCTGAGCCCCGATATCCGCCAGGCCATCGCCGACTCGAAACCAGCGCTGACGGCCTATATCGGCGAAGCCGAGCGCATCATTGCCAGCGCCCTCGGCGACGCCCAGGCGGCACGCGGCGAGCTGCCGGCATTCATGCAGAGCTTCGCCGTGCTGGAGGAAAAGAACGAGTCCTTGAGCGAACTGATCGAAGAACACGCCGCGGCCACCCGCACGGCCAGCCAGGCCGCCGTCGGCCAGGCCGCCTGGCTGCTGGTCGGCGGTATCCTCGGTGTATGCGCCCTGCTCGGCCTGCTCACCTCGCAGTTGATGAAGACCGTGCTGCGGCCGCTGGAAAAGACCATCAGCGCCGCCCGCGCCATCGCCCAGGGCAACCTGCGCAGCACCATCAGCATCGACAGCAACGACGAGGCCGGCCAGCTGCAGACCGCCCTGGCCGAGATGCAGGGCAACCTGCGCCAGATGATCGAAACCATCCGCCACGAAAGCGCCCAGCTGCAGCAGACCGCCCAGCACCTCAACAGCACCTCGCAGGACATCGTGCACAGCGCCACCGCCGAGTCCGACAGCGCCAGCAGCATGGCCTCGGCCATGGAGCAGATGATCCAGAACATCGCCCAGATCGCCGACCATGCGCGCAACGCCCAGGCCATTTCCTCGCAGTCCGAGGATCTCGCCAGCAGTGGCGGCCAGGTCATCCTAGGCGTGGTCGAGGGCATGAGCCGGATCGCCGATGCGGTCAACGAATCGTCCAGCACCATCACCGCCCTCGGCCAGTCCTCCGAGGAGATCAACTCGATCATCCAGGTGATCAAGAGCATTGCCGAACAGACCAACCTGCTCGCCCTCAATGCCGCCATCGAGGCAGCGCGGGCCGGCGAGGCCGGGCGCGGCTTCGCCGTGGTCGCCGACGAGGTGCGCAACCTGGCGGCACGCACCGCCCAGTCGACCCAGGAAATCACCGGCATGATCGAGCGCATCCGCAGCAGCACCGCCCAGGCGGTGAGCAGCATGCAGACCGGAGTGACACGGGTGAACGACGGTGTCAGCCTGGCCCGCCAGGCCGGCGAATCGATCAGCGAGATCCGCGGTGGCGCCCACCGCGCCGCCGAGGTGGTGGAAGAGATTTCCCACACCATCGGCGAGCAGAGCAAGGCCAGTAGCGAGGTGGCCCAGCGGGTCGAGCAGATTGCCCAGATGTCGCAGCAGAACAGCCGCACCGTGCACGAACTGGCCGGCGCCGCCGAACGCCTGAACAGCGTGGCACGCAGCATGCAAAGCTCGGTGCTGCAGTTCCAGCTCTGAACGCTAGTCTTGCCAGACACGGCAATTCCTGCGACAACGCCGCCCCGGTCAATGGTTCACGAGAACAGGCAATGAGCAGCGAACTGCAGATTGAAGACATCCTCCCCGGCGACGGCAAGGCGGCAGTCAAGGGCGCCCTGATCACCACCCAGTACCGCGGCTGGCTGGAGGACGGCAGCGAGTTCGATTCCTCCTACGCACGCGGCAAGCCGTTCCAGTGCGTGATCGGTACACGGCGGGTGATCCAGGGCTGGGATCAGGGCCTGATGGGCATGCGCGTCGGCGGCAAGCGCAAGCTGTTCGTCCCCGCCCACCTGGGCTACGGCGAGCGTCAGGTCGGTGCGATTCCGCCCAACTCCAACCTGATCTTCGAGATCGAACTGCTGGAAGTGCTGACCCGCGACGACTGATACGCCCTAGCCGGCCTCGGCCGCCTTCGTCCCTGCACGCCCGGGTAGACGCCAGCCCTGCTGCATACCCGCCGCCGCCAGCAGGATGGCCGCCACGCCCAGCCACTGCAGCAGGCTCAGGCGGTGGCCGAAGGCCAGCCAGTCGACGAAGATCGCCGCGATCGGGTAGACGAACGACAAGGCCCCGGTCAGCGCCGTCGGCAGCTTCTGGATGGCGCTGTACAGCAGCAGGTACATCACCCCGGTATGCACGAGACCCAGGGTCGCCAGGCTGGCCCAGGCCTGCGGCTGCGTCGGCAGCTGGTGACCGGCCAGCGGCGCCAGCATGAGGATGCCGGTAAGCAGCTGGATCAGCGCAATCAGATGCGGCGGCGTACCAGAGAGGCGTTTGACGATCAGCGCCGCCAGCGCATAGAGCAGCGCGGCGCCCAGGGCCAGGGCGATACCCAGCAGGTAGTCCTCGCCCGCCGCACCCGCACCGCCATGGGCACTGACGATGGCCAGCATGCCGAGGAAGGCCAGCCCCAGCCAGGCCAGCTTGGCCAGGCTGATGCGCTCGCCGAGAAATAGCGCGGCCAGGCCCACCAGCATGAACGGCTGGACGTTGTACACCGCCGTGCTGATGGCGATGGACGCCTTGGCGTACGAGGCGAACAGCAGCAGCCAGTTGCCGACTATGGCCAGCCCGCTGACCACCGCCAGCGCCAGCACGCGGCGCCCCAGCAGCTCGGCGCGCAGCAGGCCGAGTACCGCGCACACCAGCAGCAACATGGCGCCGCCGATCAGGCAGCGCCAGAACACCACATCGACCACCGCCTGGCCGGACACCAGGACGAACCAGCCAATGGTGCCGGAAATCAGCATGGCCGCGATCATTTCCAGCGAGCCGCGTTTGAGGGTCTTGTCCATGGGGTCGGGCTCCTGCAGAGGAGCCATTATTATTCGGCAGAGACTCCCAGCCGCTCCATGCCTAATCTGAGGCTGAACGACCAACTGGCCTTTATTACGAAGGCAGATTCAGCATTTCACCTAACGAGGCCCGCCATGCTCGACGACATCGACCAACTGCTGATCGCCGCCCTGATGGAAGACTCGCGGCGCTCGCTCAAGGCTCTGGCCCAGGTCAGCGGGCTGTCCTCGCCGAGCGTCGCCGAGCGCCTGCGCCGCCTGGAGGAGCGCGGCGTGCTCAAGGGCTACACGGTGGAGGTGGATCCGCGCCACTTCGGCTACCAGCTGCAGGCCATCGTCCGGGTGCGCCCGCTGCCGGGCCAGCTGCACGAGGTGGAGCGGCAGATCCAGTCGATCGCCGAATTCACCGAGTGCGACAAGGTGACCGGCGAGGACTGCTTCGTCGCCCGCCTGCATGTGCGCTCAATGGAGCAGCTGGACAGCCTGCTCGACCGCCTCAACGGCTATGCCGAGACCAACACCGCCATCGTCAAGAAGACCTCGGTGGCGCGCCGTCTGCCACCCATGGCCTAGGCCGGCAGGCGCTCGGCGCTGATCTGGCGGGCGAATTCGTCGGCCACCAGCGGCCGGGCGAACAGGTAGCCCTGGCCCTGGTCACAGCCCTGGCTGGCCAGCAGCGCACGGGTCGGTTCGTCCTCGATGCCTTCGGCGGTGGTCAGCAGCTTGAGGCTGCGCGCCATCTGGATGATCGCGGTGACGATCGCCTGGCCCTGCTCGTTGCCCTGCAGGGCGCGGATGAACGACTGGTCGATCTTCAGCTTGTCGACGCGGAAGCGCTGCAGGTAGGCCAGGTTGGAATAGCCGGTGCCGAAGTCGTCGATCGACAGCTGCAGGCCCAGGCCCTTGAGGCGATGCAGCTGATCGATCAGCAGCGCCGAGTCCTGCAGCAGGATCGACTCGGTCAGTTCCAGCTCCAGGCAGGCCGGGCTCAGGCCGAAGCGGTTGAGCGCCGCGCGGATGGTTTCCTCCAGATTGCCGCGGCGCAGCTGTACCGCCGACAGGTTCACCGAGACCACAAAGCGCGGCAGCCCGGCGGCCTGCCACAGCATCATCTGCCGGCAGGCCTCGTTGAGCACCCACTCGCCGACCTCGACGATCAGCCCGCAGCGCTCGGCCACTTCGATGAACAGGTCAGGGCCAAGCAGGCCGCGCTGCGGATGCTGCCAGCGGATCAGCGCCTCGGCCGCCACCAGCTGGCCACTGTGGATGTCGACGATCGGCTGGTAGTGCAGAACGAATTCGTCGCGCTGCAGGGCCTGGCGCAGATCCAGCTCCAGGCTCAGGCGCTCGCGGGTATCGGCGTTCATCTGCTCGTCGAAGAAGCAGAAGCCGTTGCGCCCGGCCGACTTGGCCTGGTACATGGCCACGTCGGCATGCTTGAGCAGGGTATCGAAATCCTCGCCATCCTCGGGGAACAGGGCGATGCCCAAGGAAATCGAGGTAACGATCTGCATGCCCTTGAGGGCAAAGGGCTGGGCCAGCTTCTCCTGCACCCGGGCTGCCACCGTCGACACCGTGCTCAGATCTTCTGGATCGGCCAGCACCATGACGAACTCGTCGCCACCCTGGCGGCTGACCGTGTCGATGTCGCGTACGCAGCTCTGCAGGCGCAGGGCGACTTCCTTGAGCAGCTCGTCGCCGGCAGCATGGCCGAGCGAGTCGTTGATGGTCTTGAAGTTGTCCAGGTCGAGGAACAGCAGCGCCACCCGGCTCTGATTGCGCCGCGCCCAGCTGATGGCCTGCTCCATGCGGTCGCGGATCAGCAGGCGGTTGGGCAGGTTGGTCAGCGCGTCATGCTGCGCCAGGTGAGTGAAGTTGGCCTCGGAAGCCTTCACCCGCAGGATTTCCTGCTGCAGACGCAGCAGGGTCTGGCGCAGGTCGTTGGCCAGCAGCCACACCGCCACCGCGCACATCACCAGGATGCTACTGACGTTGATCATCCGCCCGATGCCTATCGGCCAGGGCTCGAACACCATCAGGCCACTGAGCGAGGCGTAGGTCATGCCGGCCACCGAAGCCAGCATGCACAGCAGCAAGCCGATGAACAGGCGCAGCGGCGCCAGCATGCCGGCCACGATCAGAATCGCCGGGTAGGACAACAGCACCCCGCTGTACAGGCCCTGGCTGAACCACAGCGAGCAGGTCACCAGGGCGGTCAGGGAGCTCAGCATCAGCATGATCGCCCAGTTGGTCGCGCCATGCAGGTTGAGGCGCTTGCCCAGCCCCACCAGAGCCAGCGCAATCAGCACCAGCGCGGCGTTCAACCAGCTGCGCGCCAGCAGGGTCTGCGAGCCGATCAGCAACAGCACGACCAGCTGCACATTGGCGATCTGGTTCAAGCGGCGCGCCTGCAGCCGGCGCTCCAGGGGATCGGCCGCGAAATTCAGGGCGGAGGATTCGTTCGCATGCGTCATCTGTCTTCAACTTCCATGAGGCGACTGCTGCGGTGGGCCACGACTGGGCCAGAATTCTGGCACGCTAACCAAACTGGGGGTGGCCGGCAAGTCGAGTCTGTATGGCTTCTGACACAGATCAAGCGGCGCCTGGCACGCTTGACGGCTAGGCAGATGGCTGTCGTCCCGCTACCTTCGCAGGGTCGGCGCCGACTGCAAGGTGCCGGCGCATGCACCTCAAACATCGCGACAAGGAATAGAAGAGACGATGAGCAGGCCGCCAGCGGATTCGAGCGTCAACCTCCAGGCCACGCTGCCCCTGCTGCGCGGCGCCAGCCGGCACAAGCGCTGGCTGGTGGCGATCAGCTACACCCTGGTGCTGTGCGCCAACCAGATCCTAGTCACCAACCTGATTCCCCTGCTGGGGCAGATCCAGCAGCACTACGGCCTAAGCGAGATGCAGGCCAACGCCAGCGTGCTGATCTTCCCGATCTTCTGCGTGCTGCTGTCGCTGCCAGCCGGCATGTTCATCGACCGCTTCGGCTTTCGCCGCGGCACCGGCTTCGGCGTCGCGCTGATGGCCCTGGCGGTACCCCTGCGCCTGGATATCGACAGCTATGCCGGGCTGATGCTCGGCCAGCTGCTGATCGCCCTGGCCCAGCCGCTGATCCTCAATGGTGCGGCCAAGCTGGCGGTCGAATGGTTCGACGAGGCCGAGCGCGGCAAGGCCATCGGCCTGACCAGCGCCGGCATGTTCGCCGGTCTCGCCCTCGGCCTGGGGCTGACACCGCTGCTATTTGCCAGCTACGGCCTGCAGGCGACCCTGTGCGGCTTTGCCCTGGCCGCCCTGGCGCCCAGCCTGCTGTTGCTGCTGTGCAGCGGCAGCGCCGGCAAGCCGGCAGCCGTACCCGCCAGCGCGAGCAATCGCGACCTGCTGGGCCTGGCCTGCACACCCGGCCTGCCGCCGCTAATGCTGGCCGCACTGCTGGGCTTCGGCCTGTTCAATGCCCTGACCCTGTGCCTGGAGCCGATACTCGCCGGCAACGGTCTGGACGCCAGTGCGCTGGCCGCAGCCGGGGTGCTGCTGATCGGTGGTGGGGTGTTCGGCTCGCTGCTGGTGGAACCGCTCGCGCAGCGCCTGGGCAGCAAGAAGCGGGTCTTGCTCGGCTGCGGTCTCGGCGTCATCGGCGCCATCTGGCTGCTGTTCCACGCCCGCAGCCAGACATCGGCGGCGCTGTACGCCAGCCTGCTCGGGCTGTGCCAGCTGCCCTGCTACGCCCTGCTGCTGACCCTCTCCGAGGAGCTGGTCGGCAGCGCCCAGGCGGCCCGTGCCAATGCCCTGCTGGTGGTGGCCGGCAATATCGGCTCGGCCCTGGCCATGACCGCCGTGGCCCTGATCCACACGGCTGCAGGCAACTGGCTGGCAGTGATCGTCTTCCTGCTGGCCCTGGCCGCACTGCAGCTGCTGGTGGTCAGTCGCTTCCGCCACTGAAGCCGCTCACCCTGCCAGCGCGGCCTGACTTAGCCCGGATCCGCTGCCCCATTGCCAAGGCAAAGCCCGTATGATGGCCGGCCGCACCTGCTTTCCGAGCTGCCATGCTGTCCGCCGTCAAACGCTACCAGGCGCTGTTCTCCGCCGCCCTGGCGCGCTACTTTCCCCGCACCACCGAATACCTGCGCGCCGAGCGTGAAGCGGCGGCCCGGCTGCGCCAGCCGCAACCCCGCGCCAAACGAGCCACCCCGGCAGGCAAGGCCAGAACCAGCGGGCGCAACAAGAAGACCAGCGACGGCCCATCCCCCGCGCCAACCGGTATCTATTCCAGCGCCCGGCTGAAGGTCGACGACAGCCAGATCACCGCCATGCGCGCACGCGTCGCCGAGGCGGTGGCGGCCGGGCTGATCGGCGCACCCTCCGACGAGCAATGGGCGATGATCCTCTGCCGCGCTCCGCTGGCACGCATCTTCGCCGGTGCTGGCTCGGGCAAGTCCACCACCCTGCTGCTGCGCGTGGTGTTCATGCTCTGCCACCTGCAGATTCCCGCCACCAGCCTTACGGTGATCTCCTTCACCAACGCCTCCTGCGCCGAGCTGCGCGGCCAACTGCTGCGCCTGCTGGCCTTCTGGCAATTGCCCTTCGACGAGGCGCAGGCGCGCCAGTGCGTGCGTACCTTCCACTCGGCCATGGCGCAGCAGGCCAAGGCGCTGCTGGGTACGCCAACCTGGTTCGAGCAGCTCGGCGGTGGCGCCGGCGAGGAGCCGGACGCACCGGCCGGCGGCCGCCTGCCGCCCGCACAACAGCGCCTGCTGCGCCAGGCCCATGACGAGCTCTACGCCAGCGATGCCGCCTTCCGCCAGCAGGTGCATGAGCTGCTCGGCGTGGCCATGCCCGAGACCATCGGCAAACCGCCGCAGGAGGGCTTGCGCCTGGCCGGCGAGCTGCGCGCCACGCCAATCTTCGAAGCCTTCTACCAACAGGGTTGCTTCGCCGAAAGCCTGGGCCTGCGCCCGGATCGGCTGGATGCCGCCGCACTGGCCTGCGCGCCGCGCGAACGCCTGTTCCTGCAGGCACTCGCCAGCTTCTGGGCGCGCTTCCAGGCATTGCTGCAAGCGCAAGGCGTCACCACCTTCGATGCCGCCTTCCGCCAGCTCGGCGAGCGCCTGGCCAGCGCCGAGGAGCTGCCAGCGGAGGCCATCGAGCCGCTGCGCCATCTGCTGATCGACGAGTTCCAGGACATCTCGCCGCAGATCGTCCACTGGCTGCAGGCCGTGCATCGCGCGCTGGCCGGGCGTGGCAAGGGGGTCAGCCTGATGGCCATCGGCGACGACTGGCAGTCGATCTACGGCTGGCGCGGCAGCTCGCCAGAGCTGTTCCTCGACTTCGACCGCCATTTCCCCAGCCGCGGCAAGGCCAAGAGCCAGGTGCTGATGCTGACCGCCAACTTCCGCAGCATCGAACCTATCCTGCGTGACGCCGAGGCGCTGCTGGCGGACGTTAGCTGCAAGCAGGCCAAGCGCAGCCAGGCGGTCAAGGCTACGCAGCCGGGCGACCACGGCGTGCGCCGCATCCAGGGTTTCGACCTCAAGCGCCAGCTGCCCGAGCTGCTGCAGGAAATTGCCGCACAGTGCGCGCATGTTGCCCAGCGCGGCAGCCGCGAGCGCAATCCGGTGCTGCTGCTGGGTCGGCGCAACGACGCGCTGAAGCAGGTGCAGGTGCAGGCCCAGCTGGAGCCGAGCCTGCCGGTACGCGCCTACAGTATCCACCGCGCCAAGGGCCTGCAGGCTGAGGTCGCAATCATCCTCGACGAGGGCGGCAGCCCCGAGTCGCATCCACTGCGCAACGCGCTGTATGCCCACTGCGGTCTGTTCCGCAACAGCTACGACCAGGCCATGCGCGACGAGAGCCTGCGCCTGGCCTATGTGGCCGTCACCCGTGGCGTCAGCCGGGTGATCTGGTACAGCGGCAAACGCTAGATACGCAGGCATGCAAAAGGCCGCTCTCGGGCGGCCTTTTGCATACAGAGCAGCAGCTTACTCGGCCAGGCGCCAGGTGGTGCCGCCCTTGCCGTCTTCCAGCACCACACCCATGGCGGTGATCTGGTCGCGGATGCGGTCGGACTCGGCCCAGTTCTTGTCGGCACGGGCCTGCAGGCGCGCGGCGATCAGCGCTTCCACTTCGGCGGCGTCGACCTTGCCGGCGGCACCGGCCTGGAGGAAGGCCTCCGGTTCCAGCTGCAGCACGCCAAGCACGCCGGCCAGCTGCTTGAGCTGGGCGGCCAGGCCGGCAGCGGCCTGTTCATCCGACTCACGCAGGCGGTTGACCTCGCGGATCATCTCGAACAGCACAGCGCAGGCTTCCGGCGAGTTGAAGTCGTCGTCCATCGCCGCGCCGAAGCGCTCGACGAAGGCTTCGCCACCGGCAGCTGCCACTTCCGGCAGGCCTTTGAGGCCGTTGTAGAAGCGCTCCAGGGCGCCCTTGGCTTCCTTGAGGCTGTCTTCGGAGTAGTTGATCGGGCTGCGGTAGTGGCTCGACACCAGCAGGTAGCGCACCACTTCCGGGTGGTACTTCTCCAGCACCTCGCGGATGGTGAAGAAGTTGCCCAGGCTCTTGGACATCTTCTCGCCGTCCACGCGCACCGCGCCGGCGTGCATCCAGGCGTTGGCGTAGAGCTTGCCGGTGGCCGCCTCGCTCTGCGCGATCTCGTTCTCGTGGTGCGGGAACACCAGATCCGGGCCACCACCGTGGATGTCGAAGGTCTCGCCCAGGCAGCAGGTGGACATCACCGAGCACTCGATGTGCCAGCCCGGACGGCCCTTGCCCCAGGGCGACTCCCAGCTCGGCTCGCCCGGCTTGGCGCCCTTCCACAGGACGAAGTCCAGCGGATCCTGCTTGATCTCGTCGACCTCGATGCGCGCGCCGATCTTCAGCTCGTCGATCTTGCGGCGGGACAATTTGCCGTAGCCCTCGAACTTGGTGACGCGGTAGTACACGTCGCCGTTGCCCGGAGCGTAGGCGTAGCCCTTGTCGATCAGGGTCTGGATCATCTGGTGCATACCAGCGATATGCCCGGTGGCACGCGGCTCGATGTCCGGGCGCAGCACGGACAGGCGCGCCTCGTCCTCGTGCATGGCGGCGATCATGCGCTCGACCAGGGCTTCGAACGGCTCGCCATTCTCCTGGGCGCGCTTGATGATCTTGTCGTCGATGTCGGTGATATTGCGCACGTAGGTCACGTCATAGCCGCGCTGACGCAGCCAGCGGGTGACCACGTCGAACGCCACCATCACGCGGGCGTGGCCGATGTGGCAGAAGTCGTACACGGTCATGCCGCACACGTACATGCGCACCTGGTTGCCTTCCAGCGGCTGGAAAACGTCCTTGGTCTTGCTCAGGGTGTTGTAGATGGAAAGCATCTTTATTCCTCAAAAACGGCTTTCAAAGCAGCGAGCGAAGATCAGGCAAGGCGAAGCGGGATGAGGAAGCGGAATGTACTGCAGTACATGAGCATTTCGAATCCCGCTTCAACGCCGCCTGATCGAGCGCAGCAATTTGACAGTCGTTTATTGCCCCCAGGAGTCGCGCAGGGTGACGGTGCGGTTGAATACCGGCTTGCCCGGCTTGGAGTCCTTCAGGTCGGCGACGAAGTAGCCTTCGCGCTCGAACTGGAAGCGTTCCTCGGCAGCGGCCTGGGCCAGCGACGGCTCGGCGCGGCAGCCCTGCAGCACGACCAAGGAGTCCGGGTTGATGTTGTCGAGGAAGCTGCCGCCCTCTTCGCTCTTCTCCGGGTTGGCGGAGCGGAACAGGCGGTCGTACAGGCGCACTTCGCACTCCACGCTCTCGGCGGCCGGCACCCAGTGGATCACGCCCTTGACCTTACGGCCCTCGGGGTTCTTGCCCAGGGTGTTCTCGTCGTAGGAGCAGCGCAGCTCGACCACATTGCCGGCGGCATCCTTGATCGCCTCGTCGGCGCGAATCACGTAGCTGCCACGCAAGCGCACTTCGCCACCCGGGATCAGGCGTTTGAAGCCGTCCGGCGGGGTTTCTTCGAAGTCGCTGGCGTCGATGTAGATCTCGCGGCTGAACGGCAGCACGCGCACGCCCATGTCCTGCTTGGGATGACGCGGCAGTTCAAGGTTCTCCACCTGCCCTTGCGGGTAGTTGGTGATCACCACTTTCAGCGGCTTGAGCACGCACATGGCACGCGCGGCGTTGGCATCCAGGTCGTCACGGATGGCGAACTCGAGCATGCCGACATCCACCACACCGCCGGCGCGGTTGACGCCGATCATGTCGCAGAAGGTGCGGATCGACGCCGGGGTGTAGCCGCGGCGGCGGTAGCCGGACAGGGTCGACATGCGCGGGTCGTCCCAACCGTGAACGTGGTTCTCGTCGACCAGTTGCTTGAGTTTGCGCTTGCTGGTGACGGTGTAGTTCAGGTTGAGGCGGGCGAATTCGTACTGGCGCGGTTGCGCCGGCACCGGCAGTTGCTCGAGGAACCACTCGTACAGCGGGCGGTGATCTTCGAACTCCAGGGTGCAGATGGAGTGGGTGATGCCCTCGATGGCGTCCGACTGACCATGGGTGAAGTCGTAGCTCGGGTAGATGCACCACTTGTCGCCGGTCTGGTGGTGATGGGCGTGGCGGATGCGATAGAGGATCGGGTCGCGCAGGTTGATGTTCGGCGAGGCCATGTCGATCTTGGCGCGCAGCGAACGGGCACCGTCGGCGAACTCGCCGGCCTTCATGCGGGCGAACAGGTCGAGGTTCTCTTCCACCGAGCGCTCGCGGAACGGGCTGTTCTTGCCCGGCTCGTGCAGGCTGCCGCGGTATTCGCGCATTTCCTCGGCGTTGAGGTCGCAGACGAAGGCCTTGCCGGCCTTGATCAGCTCGACGGCCCAGGCGTGCAGCTGGTCGAAGTAGTTGGAGGCATAGCGCTCCTCGCCGGCCCACTTAAAGCCCAGCCACTCGACATCGGCCTTGATCGCGTCGATATATTCCTGGTCTTCCTTGGCCGGGTTGGTGTCGTCGAAGCGCAGGTTGCACTCGCCGCCGAATTCCTGGGCCAGGCCGAAGTTCAGGCAGATCGACTTGGCGTGGCCGATGTGCAGGTAGCCGTTGGGCTCCGGCGGGAAGCGGGTGATGATCTTGGCGTGCTTGCCGCTGTCCAGGTCGGCCTGGACGATCGGACGCAGGAAGTTGGCGGCTGCTGGGCTGGCTTTGGGATCGACGGGCTTGCTCATGGTGTCCTTAATTCTGCAGACGCGCGGCTCAGGGTAGGCCGGGCAAATCAAAGCCCGTATCATAGCCGAAGCTGTCAACCCCCTGACAGGCCTTCGATTTTCTCGATAGAGCGAATACTTCAATGATCAAGCTGCATACCAACCACGGCGTAATCACCCTGGAACTGTTCGAAGACAAAGCCCCGGAAACCGTGGCCAACTTCAAGGAATACGTGAAGAGTGGTCACTACGACGGCACCGTTTTCCACCGCGTGATCAGCAACTTCATGATCCAGGGCGGCGGTTTCGAGCCGGGCATGAAGCAGAAATCCACCCGCGCCAGCATCAAGAACGAAGCCAACAACGGTGTTTCCAACAAGATCGGCACCGTGGCCATGGCCCGCACCATGGAGCCGCACTCGGCCTCCGCGCAGTTCTTCATCAACGTTTCCGACAACACCTTCCTCGACCACAGCGCGCCGACCATGCAGGGCTGGGGCTATGCCGTATTCGGCCAGGTCACCGAGGGCATGGACGTGGTCAACAAGATCAAGGGCGTAGCCACCACCATGAAGTCCGGTCACCAGGACGTACCGGTGGATGACGTGATCATCGAGAAGGCCGAGATCGTCGAGTAATTCGATGATCCTGCTGATCTCCGATCTGCACCTGGAAGAGCAACGCCCGGACATCACCCGGGCGTTTGTGCATTTTCTGCAGACCCGCGCGCCCCAGGCCGAAGCGCTGTACATCCTCGGCGACTTCTTCGAAGCCTGGATCGGCGACGACGGCATGACGCCGTTCCAGCATGAAATAGCCGCCGCCCTGCGCCAGCTGAGCGACAGCGGCACGCGCATCTTCCTGATGCACGGCAACCGCGACTTCCTGATCGGCCGCGCCTTCTGCCGCGAAGCCGGTTGCACCCTGCTGCAAGACCCGAGCATCGTGCAGCTAGGCGGCGAGCCGGTGCTGCTGATGCATGGCGACAGCCTGTGCACCTTGGATGTCGGCTACATGAAGCTGCGCCGCCTGCTGCGCAACCCGCTCTCCCTGTTCATCCTGCGCAACCTGCCGCTGGCCACCCGCCACAAGCTGGCGCGCAAGCTGCGCAGCGAGAGCCGCGCGCAGACCAGCATGAAAGCCCGCGAGATCATCGACGTGACCCCGGACGAAGTGCCGCGGATCATGGCCGAGTTCGGGGTGCGCACGCTGATCCACGGCCATACCCACCGCCCCGCCACGCATGAATTGCAGGTCGACGGCCGGGACGCCCGGCGCATTGTCCTTGGCGACTGGGACAGGCAGGGCTGGGCCCTGCAGATCGACGAAAGCGGCTTCCAGCAAGCGCCCTTCCCGCTCTAGCACGCGCTTTATCTGCTCGACTAAGCTGCCCTCAGGCACCCACTTGGTGCCGTCCTGGGGGAATCGATGCGCCGACTGCTGCTGACCCTGCTTCTGCTGCCTGCCCTGAGCGGCGCCGCGCCGCTGCAAATTCCCGCCGGCCCGGAGCTGCGCGCCCAGCTGCAGGCGCTCAAACCAGGCCAGTTCCTCTGGTACCCGCAGGTATCGCCACAAGGCCCGGTCACCCTGCTGGTCAGCCTTACCGAGCAGCGCGCCTACGTCTACCGCAACGGCCTGCTTATCGGCGTCAGCACCGTCAGCACCGGGCGCGCCGGCAAGGATACGCCCACCGGGGTGTTCACCATCCTGCAGAAAAGCGTCAACCACCACTCCACCCTCTACAACAGCGCAGCCATGCCCTACATGCAGCGCCTGACCTGGGATGGCGTCGCCCTGCACGCCGGCAGCCTGCCCGGCTACCCCAGCTCCCATGGCTGCGTGCACCTGCCGCTGGAGTTCGCCAAGACGCTCTACACCATCACCGGTTTCGACAGCACCACGGTGATCATCAGCGACAGTCACAGCGCGCCGACCGAGGTCAACCACCCGGGCCTGCTGGCGCCGCAAGTGGCCGATGGCAAGCCGCAGGGCGAGCCGCCCGCCGCCGGCAGCGCCTATCTGGACGACAGCCAGGCCGGCAAGGGCCCGCTGTCGATCCTGATCAGCCGCGCCGATCTGCGCGTCTATGTGTTCCGCGCCGGCCAGCTGATTGGCTCGGCGCCGGTGCAGGACAACGGCGTGCAGATGCCCCACGGCCTGGCAGTGTTCTCCCTGCTGCAGAAGCCGCCACCCACCGAATTCGACCCGGCACCGCCGCTGCGCTGGTCGGCCGTGGCCCTGAGCGACCCGCAGGGCGGCGAGACGCCACTCGAACAACTTGGCCAGGTCAGCGTCGATGGCGACTTCCTGCGCCGCCTGCACGATGCCATGGACATCGGTACCACCCTGGTGATCACCGACCTCAGCTCCACCCGGGAAACCCGCAGCGCGGGGCAGATGACGGTGATCAATACCGATACGGCGCCGCCACCGGTCACGAAATGATCGGCAACTGTATGAATTTCGATCACAATGCCGCACCTGCTGATAACCCTGCGTTCTTTACAGGATTGCGACCGATGCTCAACCGACTGGCCAGCGCCCTGGCGACCCTGCTGTTCGCCGGCCTGGCCCAGGCTGCCCCGGCGGCCGACGTGCAGGAGCTGCAGCGCCTGGCGCCGAATGCCAACCCCGCCGCCCTGCAACTGGCCCTCACCGCCTACCACTGCGCCAGCCGCAGCCAGAGCGAGCGGCTGCTGACGGTGATCGACTACTCCCGCCCGTCCCGCGAGAAACGCCTGTGGGTGTTCGACCTGGCCGCGCACAAGCTGCTGTTCGAGGAGTGGGTGGCCCATGGCAAGAACAGCGGCGCCGACGTGCCGACCGCCTTCTCCAACCGGCCCAACAGCTACCAGTCGTCGCTCGGCCTGTTCCACACCGGCCAGACCTACAGCGGCAAGCACGGCCGCTCGCTGCGCCTGCAGGGCCTGGAGCCAGGCTTCAACGACAACAGCGAGGCGCGCGCCATCGTCATGCACGCCGCCGCCTATGCAGACCCCGGCGTGGTGCCGGGCCTCGGTCGCCTCGGCCGCAGCCAGGGCTGCCCGGCGGTGCGCCCGGCCATCGCCGGCCAGTTGATCGACACCCTGCGTCAGGGCAGCTACGTGTTTGCCTACTACCCGCAGCCGCAATGGCTGGAGCAGTCGCGCTACCTCAATGCCGACAGCTGCCCGCTGACCGAGCAGCACCTCGCCAGCAAGGACTAAGAACCTGTTTACGATTTTCTGAATTAGAGCCAGACAAGGCAAAAGTGGCCGAAAAAGCGCAGTTTACGAGGTGTAAATGAGCATTTTGAGGCCACTTTTAACGCGGTATGGCCGCGAGTCAGGAGATCGTAAGCAGGTTCTCAACTCCTCGCTGCGAGCCGCTGCACAGGCTGGCACCTGGCCACTTGACGCCCACCCGGCGGCTGCGCAGCATGCGGGCTCTCTTCCCGCAGTCAAGGACAGACCATGGATATTTCCAACGGATCGGCCAGCAAACTCTCCCTTATCAAGTATGTCGCGGTACCCGCCCTGGTGGCCGCCGTCGGCTTTGCCGGTTTCAACGGCATCTTCTTCTACAACGAGGCCGGCTACGCCACCCATGTGCGCACCATCTTCGGTGAAGAGAAGATCGTCGACGACGTCGGCTACGCCACCAAGTGGTTCGGCCGCGCTACCCCGTGGAAGAAGGCGCTCAGCGTGCAGTCGGTGCTCACCGAGGCCCTGGAGATCGATGAAAGCAGCGACAACGACTCGCTCGGCGCCACCATCGAGGCCTTCCCCATCGTCTTCCTCGGCAACGTCGATGCCCAGGTCGAGTCCTCGGCGCGCTTTCGCCTGCCCGGCGGCGAGCAGTTCCTGAAGATCGCCCAGGAGTACCGCAACCCGGAAAACTTCATCAAGACCGCACTGGTGCCGGCGATCAAGGAAACCCTGCAGGCCACCGCCTCGCTGATGAGCGCCGACGACTTCTACGCCGGCGCACGCAGCGAGTTCGCCGCCGAGTTCGAGAACCAGCTCAACGACGGCCTGTACCTGATCAAGCGCAAGGAAGTACGCGGCCCGCGCGGCCACCAGCCGAGCCAGACCGCGATCCTCCAGGCCGGCACCGAGCAGGGCAGCTTCGGCGACAACAACGCCAGCCAGTTCGTCACCGAGAAGGTCATCGACGACAAGGGCATCCCGGTGCGCAAGCAGCAGCAGTTCCGCAAATACGGGGTGGAAGTGGTGGAGGCACGCATCACCAACGTCGATCCCAACCCGCAGTACAAGCAGCGCATGGTCAAGGTACAGCAGGCCCTGGCCGAGCTGGCCGTGGCCCGGCAGAACCGCCTGAAGGAAGAGGAAGAGAAGCTGCTGGTCACCGCCCGCGGCGAGAAGGAAGTGGAAGCCCGCCGCCAGGAAACCCTGCGCGACCAGATCGAGCGCACCACCCAGGCCGAGACCGAAAAACAGCTGGCGATCATCAACGCCCAGCGCGAGAAAGGCCGTGCCGAGATCGAGAAGCAGACTGCCGAGCTGCTGCGCGACAAGGCCAGCATCACCGCCCAGGCCACCAAGATCACCGCTGACGCCGAAGCCTATGCGCGCAAGGCGGTGATCGAGGCGGACGGCGCCCTGCAGCCCAAGCTCGATGCCCTGGTGGCAATCAACAAGGTGTGGGCCGAAGCCGCCGCCCAGGCGCCGGTACCCGGGGTGATGATGGCCAGCAGCGGGCAGAACGGCGCTAGCAGCCGCCAGGACGAGATCGGTCAGCTGATGGGCGTGCTCGCCACCAAGGCCGCCCGCGACCTGTCGCTGGATCTCAAGGTCAAGGAATAAGCCTGCCGCCCCGCCCTAACGCCCCGCTCTGCGGGGCGTTTTGCTTTATGCCCGGGCCGGCGACTCAAGGCGTGATCGCCACCTTCATCACGCCGTCGCGCTGGTTGGCGAACAGCTCATAGGCCTGTTCGATGTCGTCCAGGCGGAACCTGTGGGTCACCAGTGGCTTGAGGTCGACCCGCCCGGACGCCACCACCTCGATCAATCGACGCATGCGCTCCTTGCCCCCCGGACAGAGCGTGGTGACGATACGCTTGTCGCCCAGGCCGGCGGCGAAGGCATCCAGCGGAATGCGCAGATCGCTGGAATACACGCCCAGGCTCGACAATGTGCCGCCCGGACGCAGTACCCGCAGCCCCGCCTCGAAGGTAGCCTGGCGCCCCAACGCCTCGATGGCCACGTCTGCGCCGCGCCCCTCGGTGAGCGCCATGATCTGTTCCAGCGGGTCACCAGCCTGGAAATCAACCACGTGGCTGGCGCCCAGCTGCCGGGCCAGAGCCAGGCGCTCTGGCACCGTATCGACACCGATTACCCGGCTGGCTCCACGCAGCCGTGCACCGGCCACCGCACACAGGCCGATCGGGCCAAGGGCAAAGACCACCACGGTGTCGCCAATCTGGATCTGCCCGTTCTCGGCCCCGGCAAACCCGGTGGACATGATATCCGGGCACATCAGCACCTCCTCATCCGACAGGCTGTCGGGCACCGCACTGAGGTTGGCCATGGCGTCCGGCACCAGCACGTACTCGGCCTGGCAGCCATCGATGGTATTGCCGAATTTCCAGCCACCGATCGCGGCAAAGCCGTGCCGGGTACCCGCCCCGTCCTGCGCGGCACAGCCGCACAGGCAGGCATTGCTGTGGCCGCTCGGGGTGATGGCTCCGGCGATCACCCGCTGGCCCTCGCTGAAACCGCGTACCGCCGAGCCCAGCTTCTCGATCACGCCGACCGGTTCGTGGCCGACGGTAAGCCCCCTGGCCACCGGGTATTCACCCTTGAGAATGTGCACATCGGTACCGCAGATGGTGGTCGTGGTGATGCGCAGCAGCGCATCCAGCGGGCCGACGTCGGGGATCGGCTTGTCTTCCAGCACAATGCGGTTCTTCTCGACGAAAACCGCAGCTTTCATTTTCGCCATGATCTTCTCCTCAGACACCCCGGGTGGAATAGGGATCAACTATGCGCGCCCTCCCGACTGCCGACTTGACCGATATCAATGAAGCCCGCCACCTCAACTCACGAACCAGCGCCCACCCCAGAGCGCCAGCAGTACCAGCAATAGACCCGGCAGCATCAGCAGGGCGAAACGTGTACCACCACTGGCCCAGGCCACCACGCACTTGGAACAGGTGTTGCTGGTCAGCGCAGCGAGAATCGCGATCTGCGCCGCCGACGCCGACAGCTGCCCACTGGCCACCAGCGAGGCGGCGGAAGCCGCTGCCGCATGGGCATCCGCCAGGCCGCCCAGGGTCACCGCCAGCAGCAGCCCTTGCTGGCCGAGCCAGCTCAGCAAGGCAGCAGACAGCAGGCCAATCAGGGCGATACCAGCCGCCAGTAGCAGTGCTGCCTTGAGGTCGAAGGCCGCGGCGTCACCACTGAGCGCCGAGCCAGCCGCCTTGGCCTGATTCGCCCTGACCGATAACAGCAAGGCGTAAGCCAGAATCAGCCCGCCCCCCAGCCCCAGGGACGGCAACATGCTCTGCAGACTCGGCCAGCTGACGGCCGCCAGCACCAGGCCCATCTGCATCATGGTCGCCAGATTGGACAGCATGGCCGCTGCCGCAGCGGCGTACAGGCTGCCTGGCTGCTGCCGACTGCGCGCCCCCATGCTGGCCACGGTGGCCGTACTGGAGACGAAGCCACCAGCCAGACCGGCCAGCGGCAAGCCATAGCGCGGCCCCAGCAGGCGTACGGCAATGTGCCCGGCCGCACCGATCGCCATGATCAGCAGCACCAGCAAACACAGGGTTCGTGGGTTGAATGCGCTGAACGGGCCGAGGAAGCGATCCGGCATCAGCGGCAGGATCACCAGCCCCAGGGTCGCCAGAATCAGGCCATCGCGAAACTCGCGTTCCGACAGCTGCTCGCGCACCAGGTGATGCAGCCACTGGCGGTAGGTCAGCAGCAGGCTCAGCACGACGCCCAGGGTAACCGCCAGCTCAGCAGCGCTGACGCACAACGCGCCCAGCAGCAACACCAACAGCAGGGCGATCTCGGTGGTCAGCCCGGGATCCGCGCGAGTCGAGCGCCAGTAGGCAATCGCCACCAGCACTACCAAGCACAGTGCAATCGCCGCTAGCAGCGGCACGCCGCCGAGCGCCAGCCCGACATAGCCGAGCAGCGCGGTGGCAGCGAAGGTGCGCAAGCCAGCGAAATCACGGTCGCTGCCTTCGCCCTTGCGCCGCTCGCGCTCCAGGCCAACCAGCAGGCCGATGCCCAAGGCGGCAGCGGCGCCCAATAACTGCGGCAGATCGCTCAACGCCGCTCCGCATCCCGCGACGTCGACGGTTCCAGCGAGCGCACCGGTTGCAGCAGTAATTGCCCGACCGGCTGCGCTCGCCCACCGGCAGCCGCCAACGTGGACAGGGCGGCATCGCAGCCGGCCATCAGCAGGGCAACCAACGCCTTGGCTGCGCTATCGATACTGTCGTCCATCACCAGCACCTCGCGATTCAATCAGCTTGGGGCAAGCCTGAGTTAAGCATCGGCCACCTGCCTTCTCGGCACATTGATCTGCATCAGCCAGCGTGCAACTGCAGGACTTGACCCAGGACAAGGCAACGGCCTGAGCCGGCTACTACAGTCTCATCAACTGGCCCAGGCCGTCCGCCAGACATGGGGCTGCCAACCAGACCACCCGATGAGGCGAATCATGCGTTTGAGCTTTCTCGGCGGTGCGGGCACCGTCACCGGCAGCAAATACCTGGTGGAGCACGCAGGCAAGCGCCTGCTGGTGGACTGCGGCCTGTTCCAGGGTTACAAGCAGCTGCGTTTGCGCAACTGGGATCATTTCCCGATCGAACCGCAAAGCCTGGATGCGATTGTCCTGACCCATGCCCACCTCGACCACAGCGGCTACCTGCCGGTGCTGGTTCGGGCCGGCTACCGCGGGCCGATCTACGCCACCGAGGCAACGTGCGAACTGCTCGCCATCCTCCTACTGGACAGCGGCCGCCTGCAGGAAGAAGAGGCGGAATACGCCAATCACCGCAACTACTCCAAACACCACCCTGCCAAACCGCTCTACACCGAGGCCGATGCCGAGCGCACGCTCAAGCAACTGCACCCGCTGCCGCTGCATCACAGCAACGAACTGGTCGGCGGCATACACGTGAAGCTGCGCTCCGCCGGCCATATCCTTGGCGCAGCGAGCGTGGAGATCCAGGCCGGCGGCCAGACCCTGGTCTGCTCCGGTGATCTCGGCCGCCTCAACGACCCGATCATGGTGGCCCCCGAACCCGTCGAGCACGCCGACTTTCTGCTGGTGGAGTCCACCTACGGCAATCGCGTACACCCCCACCAGGCTACCGAACAAGTGCTGGCCGAGATCATCAAGCGCACGGCCCTGCGCCAAGGCATCACCATGGTGCCTTCGTTCGCCGTCGGCCGCGCGCAGCTGCTGATGTACCACCTGTACAAGATGAAACAGGCCGGCCTGATACCCGATCTGCCGATCTACCTGAACAGCCCGATGGCCACCGACGTGACCGCCCTGTACCAGCGCTTTCGCAGCGAGCATCGGCTGTCGCGCGCGGACTGCGAAGGCATGTGCCGCGTCGCCAAGTTCGTGCGCAGCGTCGATGAAGCCAAGCATCTGGAAGAACTGCGCAACCCCGCGGTGATCATCGCCGGCAGCGGCATGGCCACCGGCGGGCGGATTCTTCACCACCTTCAGGCCCTGGCCCCCAACCCGCGCAATACCATCCTGCTGTCGGGCTTCCAGGCTGGCGGCACACGAGGCGCACTGATCGCCGGCGGCGCGGAAAAGGTGCGAATCCATGGCGAAGACGTAGCCATTCGCGCCGAAGTCGCAGCCCTGGAAAATCTCTCGGCACATGCCGACGCCGATGAAATCCTGCAATGGCTCGGCAACTTCCGCAGCGCTCCGCGACACACCTATATCGTGCATGGCGAACCGGATGCCGCCGACAGCCTGCGCCGGCGGATTGCCGCCGAACTGGGTTGGTCGGTTTCCGTGGCCGAACATCATCAGCGTGTCGACCTGGCCGCCGCCGGCATGCCAGACCGTAGCGACGAAGACCTGTTGCTGCACGACTGAACGCGCGTCTGCGGCTTCCTTGATGCGGATCAAGGTGCTTGGCGTGCCATTGCGTAGCCTGCAAGAGACGCCGGGGCCCTGCCCCGGCACCGAATGCAGTGCAATGGAGATCGCGATGAATGACATCCTCCTGGTGTGCTACTCGCGCACCGGCAACACCCGCCTGGTGGCCGACGAGCTGGCCCAGCTCACCGGCTGGCCACTGGCCCTGATCAGCGATACCCAGCCGCGTGCCGGCTGGCAGGGCGATCTGCGCTGCATGTTCGATGCCTTCTTCAAGACCCGCCCGCAATACCGCTACCAGGGCCCGGCCCTCGAAACGTTCCGCCATGTGGTGCTGCTCACCCCGGTGTGGATGAAGGGCCTATCGGCGCCGCTGCGCGCCTTTCTCAGCCAGCACGACCTGAGCCACACGCGGGTTTCGGTGATCTGCACCCAGGGCGGCCGTGGCGGTTTCAGCGCCGTGGAGGAAATCGCCGCGCTGACCCGGCAGATCCCCTCGCCGGTGCAGGTGCTGCTGCAGAGCGAGGTACTCGGCGGCCTGTCGCCGCAGCGCCTGGAAGACTTCGTCGTCCAGGTGCTGGCCTCCAGCACCTACCAGCGTGACCGGCAGCGGCCGGCCTGGCTATCGCCTGTGGCCTCATAGCCGGGGCTGCGGTGCCGCCTACAGAGGCCGTCAACCAAGTCTAAAGTGCCGGCGCATCCTGACTGAACAGCAGCACCTTGAGGCCGCTGTCCGGGTCGCTGTCGGCGAACTCCGGCGGGTTGTCCAGGCGCCGCTCGAAGCGCAGGCCGGGAGCCTCGCGGGCCATTTCCGTGAGAAGAAAGTCGGGGCCGATGGCCGGGTCGTTGATGCAGGCCAGCACCCGCCCCTGTTCGCTGAGCAGCTCGGGCAGGCGGCGCAGGATCTTGGCGTAGTCGCGGCTGAGCACGAAGCTGCCCTTCTGGAAGCTCGGCGGATCGACGATCACTAGGTCGTAGGGGCCACCGCGCTTGAGCTTGCCCCAGGACTTGAACAGATCGTGACCGAGAAAGCTCACCCGCCCCAGATCGTGGCCGTTCAGCCGGTGGTTGTCGCGCCCGCGGCTGAGCGCCGCGCTGGCCATGTCCAGGTTGACCACCTGGGCGGCGCCGCCGGCAATGGCCGCCACCGAGAAACCGCAGGTGTAGGCGAACAGGTTGAGCACACGCTGGCCGGACGCCTGCTCCTGCACCCACTGGCGCCCCAGGCGCATGTCGAGGAACAGGCCGTTGTTCTGCTTGCGGCCCAGGTCGAGCAGATAGCTCAGGCCGTTCTCGCTGATGCGCCAGCGCTCGATGGGCTCGCCCAGCAGGTACTCGGTGCTGCTGTCCGGCAGGTAACGGTGCTGCAGCAGCAGATGGCCGGCCCCGCTCTGCGCCCAGGCCGGCGTAGTGGTCAGATCCAGCAGCATCTGCCGCAGCTCGGCCAGCGCATTCGCCTCCGGCTCGCGGAACAGTGCCACCAGCAGCACACCCTGCAGCCAGTCGACGGTGACCTGCTCCAGTCCTGGCCACTGCCGGCCGCGGCCGTGGAACAGCCGCCGCGCCTCGCTAGGCAGCTGACCCAGGGCGGCGCTCAGGTGGTGTTGTAGGGTGGCGATGGCATCGGTGTTCATGGCGGCAAGCCTGGCAAAAGGTGCGGCATTCTAGGCCATCGCACCCGCTCTGGGTGGCCGGCTGGACGCAGGGTAGGCCACGAGCTGATAACCTCACCATTTTGACAGGAGAACGGCATGCCCCACGATGGCAGCCTGCTGCAGGGCGCGGTGGTATTTCTCTGCGCCGTCGTCCTCGCGGTGCCGCTGGCGCGACGCCTGCAACTCGGCGCGGTACTCGGCTACCTGCTCGCCGGGGTGCTGATCGGCCCGTCGGCACTCGGCCTGATCGACGACCCCGAGAACGTCTCGCACATCTCCGAGCTGGGCGTGGTGCTGCTGCTGTTCATCATCGGCCTGGAGCTGTCGCCCCGGCGCCTGTGGGTGATGCGCCAGGCGGTGTTCGGCGTCGGTCTGGCCCAGGTGCTGCTGACCGCCCTGGTGATCGGCACCGTCGCCCTGTTCGGTTTCCACCAGCCACTGCCGGTGGCCCTGGTGCTCGGCCTCGGCCTGGCGCTGTCGTCCACCGCCTTCGGCCTGCAGCTGCTGGCCGAGCGCAAGGAGCTGACCAGCCCGCACGGGCGCATGGCCTTCGCCATCCTGCTGTTTCAGGACATCGCCGCCATCCCGCTGATCGCCCTGGTACCGATGCTCGGCGACGCCAACCCGCATCCGTTGCCGGGCAACGAGCTGCGCGGGCTGCTGGAGGTATTCGGCAGCATCGCCCTGGTGGTGCTCGGCGGCCGCTATCTACTGCGCCCGGTGTTTCGCATCGTGGCCCGCACCGGCAGCCATGAGGTCTCCACCGCCACTGCCCTGCTGGTGGTGATCGGCACCGCCTGGCTGATGGAGCTGGCCGGGGTGTCCATGGCCCTGGGCGCCTTTCTCGCCGGCATGCTGCTGGCCGACTCGGAATACCGCCACGAGCTGGAGTCGCAGATCGAGCCGTTCAAGGGCCTGCTGCTGGGGCTGTTCTTCATCAGCGTCGGCATGGCCGCCAACCTCGCCCTGCTGTGGCACGAACCGCTGCTGGTGCTCGGCCTGACCCTGTTGCTGATCGGCCTCAAGCTGCCGGTACTGCTGCTGGTCGGGCGCCTGGCCGGTGGCCTGTCCCGGGTCAGCGCGGTGCGTCTGGCGGTACTGCTGGCGGCCGGCGGCGAGTTCGCCTTCGTAGTGTTCCGCATGGCCCGCAACGAGCAGCTGCTGGATGCCCAGCTGCACGACCTGCTGGTGATCGCCATCACCCTGTCGATGGCCCTCACGCCCCTGCTGGTGCTGCTCGCCGCCCGCTGGTTCACGCAGGCCCCCAGCGCCGCACGCAGCGTACCGCCGGAGCTGCACACGGTGGACAGCGACACCCCGCGGGTGGTGCTGGCCGGCATGGGCCGCATGGGCCAGGTGATCGCCCGGGTGCTGCGCGCCCAGCGCGTGCCCTTCGTCGCCCTCGACACCTCGGTGGATGCCGTGGAACTGTCGCGCAGCCTGGGGCAGATGCCGATCTTCTACGGTGACCCGCTGCGTCCGGAGATCCTGCGCGCCGCGCAGCTGGACAAGGCAGAGTGGTTCATCGTCGCCACCGACGACCCGGACACCAACCTGCGCACCGCCGAACTGGTGCGCAAGCTCTACCCCCACGTAAAGATCATCGCCCGCGCGCGCAACCGCCAGCACGTGCACAAGCTGTGGGATCTCAACGCCCTGGCGGTGCGCGAGACCTTCCACTCCAGCCTGGAGATGAGCCGCCAGGTGCTGCGCGGCCTGGGCCTCAGCGAGGAACAGGCGTCGGCCCGCCTGCGCCGCTTCCAGCGCCACGACGAGGAAGTGCTGGAGGCCCAGCACCGGGTCTACGACAACCAGGCGGCGGTACAACAGACTGCACGCCAGGCCCGCGCCGAGCTGGAAAACCTGTTCAACAGTGACGACCACGAGGAGCGCGGCCCGTCCTGAGCCGCCGGCCGGGGCTCAAGGCGCTTGCGTCCAGGCAAAAAGCTATGCCCAGGTTATGTGTTACGTGGTCAAACGCCCCACTCTCTGAACCTGGCGGCTACCTACCCCTGGATTCCCGCCTTCGCGGGAATCCAGGAAACATACGACTACAGCGCTTAGATGGTCGCTCGCCCGAGCAAGCACCACATAAGGCCCAGGCAAAAAAAAGCCCCATGCGGACATGGGGCAAAAAAAGCACTATCGGGTCGTGCGTGGGGCTCCGGGTGGCACGCGGCAAGCGCGGCCGGCGCCGGAGCGGTCAAGTGCGGAGGACGACCGGCCTACCGCGCCTGACATCCCCTCGGCTCAGATATGAGCGTCGCGGTATTCCTGCTCGGCTTCGTCGAAGCGCTTGAGCATGCTGGCCGACGGGCCGTTGCCGACGCGGCTGAACAGCAGGATGGCCAGGGTGGCCAGGATGAAGCCCGGGATGATTTCGTACAGGCCCAGACCAATCCAGTTCTTCCATACCACCACGGTCACGGCACCGACGATCATGCCGGCCAGGGCGCCGTTGCGGGTCATGCCTTTCCACAGCAGGGAGAGGATCACCACCGGACCGAAGGCGGCACCGAAGCCGGCCCAGGCGTAGGACACCAGACCCAGTACGCGGTTTTCCGGGTTGGACGCCAGCCAGATGGAAATCACCGCGATCAGCAGCACCATGGCACGACCGACCCAGACCAGTTCGACCTGGCTGGCGTTCTTGCGCAGGAAGGCCTTGTAGAAGTCCTCGGTCAGGGCACTGGAGCACACCAGCAGCTGGCAGCTCAGGGTCGACATCACGGCTGCCAGGATGGCCGACAGCAGTACACCGGCGATCCACGGGTTGAACAGGATCTTGGCCAGTTCGATGAACACACGTTCCGGGTTCTCGGTCACGGCGCCAGCCTGCTCAGGGTGAGCAGCGAAGTAGGCGATGCCAAAGAAGCCCACGGCCACGGCGCCACCCAGGCACAGGATCATCCAGGTCATGGAGATGCGGCGAGCGTTGGGAATCGACTTGACCGAATCAGCAGCCATGAAGCGCGCCAGGATATGCGGCTGGCCGAAGTAGCCCAGGCCCCAGGCCATCAGCGAGATCACGCCGACGAAGGTAGCGCCCTTGAGCATGTCGAAGTTGGTCGCGTCTTCCAGCTGGATGGCCGCGAAGGTGCTGTCCATACCGCCGGTCGCCACCATCACCATCACCGGAGCGAGGATCAGGGCGAAGATCATCAGGCTGGCCTGCACGGTGTCGGTCCAGCTCACAGCCAGGAAACCACCGATGAAGGTGTAGGCGATGGTCGCCAGAGCACCGGCCCACAGGGCGGTCTCGTAGCTCATGCCGAAGGTGCTTTCGAACAGGCGGGCACCGGCCACCACGCCCGAGGCGCAGTAGATGGTGAAGAACACCAGGATCACCACGGCCGAGAAGATGCGCAGCAGCTTGCTGTTGTCCTCGAAACGGTTGGTGAAGTAGTCCGGCAAGGTCAGGGCGTTGCCGTTGTGCTCGGTCTGCACGCGCAGACGGCCGGCGACGAACAGCCAGTTGAGGTAGGCGCCGACGATCAGGCCGATGGCGATCCAGCTCTCGGACAGACCGGACAGGTAGACGGCACCCGGCAGGCCCATCAGCAGCCAGCCGCTCATGTCGGAGGCGCCAGCGGACAGCGCGGTCACGAAGCTGCCGAGGCTACGGCCACCGAGGATGTAGTCGGAGAGGTTCTTGGTACGCAGGTAGGCAAAAAGGCCGATCAACACCATCGCGGCGATGTACACCACGAAGGTGATCAGCATGGGGGTACTAGCGGTCATGGGAACTCCCATTTCGTTTGTTGTTATCGCACCGCAGCGGTAACCGCGGTCCGGTTGGCAAATACGCCCGCTTTTGGCGAACGCTCGAACAACCCCTGCCTGACGGCATGGGCCTTTTTCATTAGCTGGCGTCGTCCATTCAGCCTGAGCGCCGTGCCGTGCTCCCTTGCGGGATGCCGACGGCTGGCGCCTGTCAGTCATCGCCCTGGCGATGAAATGGTCTGCCGGCCACGACCGAAGTGGCACGGCTATGGGGTCTTGCGCGTGGCGAACCTGGCCAGTAGCGCTTCGATGCCCTACTCGGCGGCGGGGTCACCCCGGCGTGCCGCCCCGTGCAGCGCCGGCGCCCGCAGCCCTGACTGCAGGTACCTTGCCTGGCAGGATGCGGGACTCTAGTAGCTGCGCAGCAGCAGCTTCTTGCGGAAAACTCTGGAGTTTTTGCAGAAAACTCCAGAGTTGACGGTACTGCAGAAACGCTGGCGGCTCAGATCTGGAAGCGTATCAGCATGTCCTTCATCTTCTGCCCGAGTACATGCAGGCCCTGGGCCGCCGTTTCAGCCTGCTTGGCGCTGGACATGTTCTGCATGCTCGCTTCGCGGATGCTCTCCATCGCCAGCACCAGTTGATCCATGCCGGCCAGCTGCTGCTGCGCCGACACCGAGATTTCCACCACGGCCGCGGCGCCCTGGTCGATGTTCTCGGCCAGTAGACGGATGGCCTCACCGGCCTGCCCCGACTGGCGCACCCCGTCGCTCACCGAGCGGCTACCCTGCTCGGCCGCCTGCACCGTGCTGCTGGTGGCCCGCTGGATCTCGCCGAGGATGCTGCGCACCTGCACGGTGGCCTGCTTGGACTGCTCGGCCAGGCTCTTCACCTCCTGCGCTACCACGGCAAAACCCTTGCCCTGCTCACCGGCCTTGGCCGCCTCGATCGAGGCGTTTACCGCCAGCAAGTTGGACTGTTCGGCCAGGCTGTTGACCGTGGCAATGATCTCGCCAATGGTCTGCACCTGCTCTGCCAGGTGGGTAATGTTCTCGCCCACCACCTCCATCTGCTGGTGGATCCGGCGCATGCCGTCGACGACATCCTCCACCGCCTTGCGCCCGTCCTGCGAGACCTGCGCCGAGCGCTGCGCCGTCTGCGACACACTCAAGGCACGCTGGCTGGACATCAGCGCGGCCTGCTTGATCTCCTCCACCGTGACGCTGGTTTCGCTGATCGCCGTCGAGGTTTCACTGGTACCGCTGGCAATCTGGTAGGCACCGGCGGCGATCTCGCTGGCCGAGTCGGTCAGTACATCGATGCCACTGCGCACATCGCGATTGATCTGGCGCAGGTCGCCCAGCATCTGGGCAAAGGCGTTGCCCAGCAGGTCACTGGGCGACTGTGGCTGCACCTCGATGGTCAGGTTGCCGGCGGCGATCTGCCGCGCCGACTCGGCCATCTGCCGCAGGGACTGCAGCATCCGCGCAAAGGCCTGGCCGAACTGGTCGTCCGCCGACTGTGGCTGCACTTCCACCGCCAGGTTGCCGGCAGCGATCTGCCGCGCCGACTCGGCCACATGGCGCAGGGCCTGGGTCATCGCAGCAAAAGCCTGGCCGAACTGGTCGTCCGCCGACTGCGGCTGCACTGCGACGGCCAGGTTGCCGGCGGCGATCTGTCGGGCCGACTCGGCGGTCTGACGCAAGGACTGCAGCATGCGCGCCATCGATGCCTGCAACACGCCGATCTCGTCGGAGCGGGTGCTCAGCGTCAGCTCGCTGCTCAGGTTACCGGTGCTGATGCGGTCGGCCACCGTACTGACCTCCCGCAGCGGTCGGGCGATATGCCGCGTCAGGAACAGCGCGGCCGCAAACACAAAGGCCATGGACAGCAGGAGGCTCCACACTATGGTGCGCTGGGTGCTCTGCGCACTCTCCTGAGCCGCCTCGTCACGTTCGGCCTGCAGCCGCCCTTCCTCCTTGGACATCTCGCCGATCAGATCGCGAATCTGCGACATGGTGGCGCGGCCCTTGCCAGTCAAAATCACTTGGGCGGATGCCTCCAGGCCTTGCTCGCGACGGATCTGGATATTGCTCTTCAACTGCTCCAGGCGCTGATCGATCAATGGTCTCAGGCGTTCCAGGTTACGCTGCTGGATCGGATTATCGATCGTCAACTGGCGCAACCGGTTCATGCTCTCGCTTTCCTGATGCAAGGCATCGGTGTAAGGCTCCAGGTACTGATCGACCCCGGTAAGCAGATAACCGCGCTGGCCAGTCTCGGCGTCCTGCATGATCGACAACAGGCTACTGAGCTGAGCCATGACCTCATGGGTGTGGGCCACCCAGTGGGATGTTTCGAGGAGGTTGAGCGTGTTGCGGTACGAGATCCCAGCCACGAACAGCATGACCAGCAAGATCGCACAGAAGCTGCTCCACAGTTTGGCGCCAATCGAGAACCTCATGTTCATTTCTCCTCCTTCCCTCTGGCGTGCCCTGGACGAATGGCGCGGCGTACCTGGCGATATAACTGCTCCTGCTTTCAGTCATAGCTCAGTTTGACCGGCTTGGCCGCTTTACCGCGGCAGATTCGTCGACATCGACCTAACGCTCGATGATCTGCCCGCGCATCGGTGCCAGACGTGCCAGCAGGCGGTTCTGCAGCGGCACGCTGACCTGTTCGGCGTCCATGGCGTCGATCAGATCCTCGACCAGGGCGTTGAAATCGCTACGCGTAAGGTTCAGCCCCTTGTGGCTCTCCTCCATGCTGTCGCCGGTGTACTCGCAGGGCCCGCCGGCCTCGACGCAGATCTGCTCGACCAGTTTGTCGCGCAGGCGCTCGATGTCGATGTCCTGAAAATGCCGGGAAATCCGCGGATTGCGCGCGGCATTGAGCAACATGCCCTCGACGATGCGGGTGATGCCGGCCTGCTCGCCGAGGCCGCGATAGAGGCTGTCATCCTTGACCGACTGAGTGGCGCAGGCGCCCAGCAAGACGATACCCAGGGCCAGCAGCAAGTTGCGCATGCTCAGAAACTCCCCTGCAGGGACAGGTAGGCCCCATCCTGGTTGTCCAGCCCGGCGATCTCGCCCAGGCGTGCATAGGCCAGCACCACGGCCAGGTGCTTGTTGGGGAAGTAGCCGAGGAACACATCGAACCAGTCGTTCTCGCCGGCGAAGCTGAGGTTGTCCGGCTTCTCGCGATACTCCACACCCAGTGCCCAGCGCGGATTGAACAGTACGGCCACACTGCCTTCCTTCAATACCGAGTGCTTGTCGCGGCGGTCGCCACCGAAGCCCAGCAGGCCCTGCTCGTTGGCCCGGCTGTAACGCAGGTTGCCGTTGAGCAGCAGGTTGTAGCCAAAGGCCGCACCTAGGAACAGGCGGCTGGCGGCCAGATAGCCCTCGGTGTCTTCGTCACGCTGGGCGCCGACCAGGCTCGGCACCAGGAAATCCTTCTGCCGCTTGTGCTCGATGCCCAGCGACACCTGCGGCAGGCGGTCGTAGATCAGGTCGCCGAACAAGCGCACCTTGAGGCCAAAGATGTCCTGGCTGAGGCTGTTGTCCGGCAGGTTGAGATTGCGCGCCAGGGTGCCCAGGTCGAAACGCTGGCGCGCATAGGACAGCTCCACCCGGTTACCGTAGGAAAAGGCCGCACCGCCGACATCCAGCCGGTAATCGCCGGTTTCCACGCGGGTGGCAAAGGCCGTGGCGCCCCACTCGCCCTCCTCGCCGTAGCCGGACAGCACCGCCCAGGGCACGATGCCGCCACCGGCCGCACCATCGATGCTGGTGGCGCCACCGGTGGCCAGCAGGCGCCCCTTCTCTTCCGCCAGGCCCAGGGCCGGCAGGCACAGCACGAGCAGGCCAAATACGAGTTTCTTCGTCATGCTCAAGGCACCATCGCCAGCGAGGCGTGTAGCGGCTGCCGAACCCAACTCTCGAACAGCTGAGCCGGCAGCGGTTTGTTGATGAAGTAGCCCTGCGCGGTGTCGCAGTTCCAGCGCCGCAGCAGCTCCAGGTTGTGGAGGAACTCGACGCCTTCCGCCACCACCTTGAGCCCCAGGCTGTGGCTCATCTCGATGGTCGAGCGGACGATCACCGCATCCTCGCTGCGCTCGTCGAGGTCGCGGATGAACGACTGGTCGATCTTCAGCTCCTGCACCGGCATGCGCTTGAGCTGGGCCAGGGACGAGTAGCCGGTGCCGAAATCGTCCACCGACAGGTGGATGCCGCACTCGCGCAGGCGGTGCAGCACCTTCAGGGCCAGCTGGGGGTCTTCCATCATGGCGCTCTCGGTGATCTCGAACACCAGTTGCTCGGCGGCTACCGAGTGGTAATCCAGCAGCTTGTGCACCCGTTCGGCCAGATCCAGGCTGACCAGGTCTTCGGCCGAGATGTTCAGCGAGATCTGCAGGTGCAGGCCGCGCTGGTTCCACTCCTCCAGCTGCCGCACGGTTTCCTCGATCACCCAGGTGGTAAGGATCTGAATGCTGCCGGTGCGCTCGGCCAGGGGGATGAATTCGCCGGGCGAGACCATGCCGTACTGCGGGTGGTTCCAGCGCAGCAAGGCCTCCGCACCCAGCACCCGGCCGGCGCGGATATCCAGCTTGGGCTGGTAATAGAGCAGCAGTTCGCCATTGCCCGCAGCGTGGCGCAGGTCGCGCACCAGATTGACCTGGCGCTGGTGGTCGTCGTCGCGGCCCTGCTGATAGACCTGCAGGTGCCCAGGCAAGTGGGCGGCATCCTGCATGGCGATCGCTGCGCGGCGCAGCAGGTCGTCCGGGGTATCGGCATGGGCCGGGAAGGCAGCGATGCCGATGTGGCAGTCGAGCACCAGGCTGAGGTTGCCGATCTGGATCGGCGCCAGCAGCATCTGCTGCAGTTTGTCGGCCAGCGCCACCGCGCTGTCGCTGTCGCTGTTTTCCAGCAGCAGGAGCATCTCGTCTGCCACCAGGCGCGCCATGCTGTCACCGGGGCGCAGGGTCGCCTGCAGGCGCCGGCTGAGCTGCTGCAGGCACAGGTCGGTGCCCTCGACTCCAGCGCTCTCGAGAATGGTGCGGTAATTGGCGATGCCCAGCTGCAGCAGCGCAGTCGGCCGCGCCGCAGTGATCGCGCTGCCCAGGCGTTCCAGCGCCAGGGTGCGGTTGGGCAAACCGGTCAGCGCATCGTGCAGGGCATTGTACGCCAGCTGCCGCTCGCGCTCGGCGATATCCTCCTGCATATGTCGCAGCGCCTGGGCCAGACTGCCCAGCTCATCGCGGCGGCGCACCTCGATGGCGGTCTGGTAGTCGCCCTGGCCCACCCGCTCGGCCACCAGCGCCAGCTGCCGCACCGGCTGCGACAGGCTGCGTGCCAGCAACAGGGCACCGAGCAACGAGGCGAAGAAGGCGGCCAGGGCGATCAGCAGGATGTCGTGATCCAGCGGGGCAAACGCCGCCTCGGCCTGCGCCACCGACTTGTGCAACAGGGCCAGCACCTGAAAATCCGTGCCACTGGCCAGCAATCGCCACTCGCCCAGGTAACGCTGACCGTCCGCTTCCAGCAGGCGGTTGCCGCTGTTGCCGCTGTCCAGGTGCAACTGCTTGATCTCCTCGCGCAGCTGGGCATGCAGCTCCGCCGGCAAGGTACTGACCCAGCCCGCCGGCTTGCCCTGCTCGAGCGAAACCAGGGTCAGCTCCAGGTGCGTCAGCTCGCGCAGCTCCTCGGCCAGCGCCGAGTCGAGGTGAAAGCCCATGACCACCCGGGCGATGGGCAACGGGGCATTGACCGTGGCCTCCACCAGCAGAAAGAGCTTGCCGTCGATCGGCAGCAGCACGGCCTGGTCGCCCTGCCGCTCGCGCATCTGCAGGGCCAGGCGCCCGACCGAAGCAGCACCGATACGCTCGTCGGTACTGGCCAGCAGGCTGCCGTCCAGACCGAGCAGCATCACCGTGCCGGCATTGATCCGCGCGCCATGGTTGGCCAGCGCCGAACGGATGGTGTCGCGATCACCGCTGGCCACTGCATCCTTGAAGCCGAAATCGGCAGCCAGCACCTGCACCGCGTCATGCAGCTGGCGGCCACGCAGGTTGAGCAGCTGCTCGAAGACCCGGCCGCCGACCCCCAGTTCCTCACGCAACTGCCCCTGCACCGCCACGCCGGTGGCCATTTTGACCGCGAAATACAGGGCACCGACCACCACCAGCAGGAGCAGGATCAGCACACTGGCGATGCGTGCCTGGAAGCTACTGCTGAACTTCACGGGTGGCCTTCTTGAATGCCTCGCCAAAGGCACCGGTTTTGGGGGCCTGGGGGATGGCCGCGGCACCACCGACCAGGGGCAGGCTGAAGCGCTGCTGGGTGTCGCCCGCGCCCAGCTGCAGCTCACCCGCCGCCACCGGCAGCATGTCGCGCACCTGGGGGTGCCACAGGGTCACCCGATAGCGCCCGGCCGGCAGCCCCTCGAGGCGCAGGTGACCGCTGGCGTCGCTGACGGCGAACCAGGGATCGTCGGTGACATACACATAACCGAGCATCCAGTCATGGATATTGCAGCCGAGCACCACCACCCCGGGCTTGTCGAACAGCACCGGCTCGCTCGGCGTGCCCTGGTACAGGCGCAGCTCGAAACGCTTGGCCGGCGAGAAGGAATAGACGTGGTGGCGGATGTTGTCGCTGTTGGGAAAGCGCACCGCAGTGCCGGTACGCACGACCAGCACGGTCGGCACGAACTGCTTGCTGCGCTGATCCATGATGCCGTCGGCAAGCGGCGCATTACCGCCGTCTCCCGCCAGCGTCAGCACGGCATTGCCCAGCGGACGCCCGCTGTCGTCGAGCAGGTCGGCCGTCAGGCCGGCGGCCCCCGCATACGGCGCGAGGCCGCCGCAAAGCACCAGGACAAGGACAACGAAGGACTTGAACATGCTGGATTCCGCACTCCGACCCAGGCCCGGCAGGATGAACCTGCCGTCCCGACAACCCTTCTTAGCGTTTCCAGCAGCGTAGTCGAGGAGATCGCCAAGGGCACGCCAGCGCGCTCAGGAAAGCACGCTGCGGTCGAAGACGTAGGTATCGCCGCTCTTGCGCCGTTCCAGCAGATTCTGCGGGCGGCCCATCTTCGGGTAGTTGCGTTCCCCGGTCTCGACGATCCAGGCCTGCTGCTTCATTTTCTCCAGGCGCCCGCGCAAGGTGGTGTGCTGCACTGCCTGCCCCAGGCAGGCCTGGAACGCGGCAAGCGCCTCGGTGACGGTGAAGCGCGGCGCCAGCAACGCCAGCGGCAGCGAGGTGTACACCGACTTGCCGGCCAGGCGCTCGCGCGCCTGAGCCACCAGCTGGACATGGTCGAACGGTAGCGGGAAGCGCTCGCCGAGCACCTCGTCGAGGTCGACGAAGCGCAGATCATCCCCCTCCAGTGGCACCTGCGGCGGCAGCAGGGCCAGGTAGAACGCGCTCAGCGACCAGCCGCGCGGGTCGCGGGCGGCATTGCCCACCGTCGCCACCTGTTCCAGGTGCTGCGGGCAGACCCGCGCCTTCTCGTCCAGGGCGCGCTGCGCCGCAGAATCCAGGCTGGGATCGGCGCAACGGCCATTGACCAGCACCCCGGGCAAGGCCCATTGCCCTTCGAACGGCGCCTGGGCGCGGCGGATCAGCAGCAGCTCCAACCTGCCCGCCTCGCTCAGGCGCAGCGCGACTATATCCACGCTGGCCAATACTTCCGCCGTTGCCATGCTTCCTCCGTTGCCTTGTCGACTTATTTCATCTTGACCAATAAGCCCCATGATTTCACGCCATTCATGGAAAATCGCTTGACTACATATTACATCAGATGAAATATGTAGCCATGCAATGGCGCAACCAAGGAGCGCACCCCATGAAAATCGCCAGTTTCGACATCGACGCGCAAAAGGGTTTCACTCCCCTGTGCCCGGACGAGCTGCCGGTTCCCGGCGGCGATGCCATCGCCCCGGCCCTCAACCAGCTGGCCGAGCGCGCCAGCCTGCGCCTGGGCAGCAAGGATGCGCACAGCCCGCAAGCCGCCTGGGTGGCGCCCAGCCACGCGGAGATGCTCAAGCCGCTGGCGCTGGCCAATGCCGACCTGTCCTGGGTCAGCCACTGCGTGCCCGGCACCCCGGGCTTCGAGCTGCTCGACGAGCTGCCGGCACCGCTGGACTACGACTACTTCGTGTGGAAAGGCGTGGAACCGGATCTGCATCCCTACGGCGCCTGCTACCACGACCTGGCCGAGAAGCGCAGCACGGGCGTCATCGAGTTTCTCCGGCACAATGGTGTAGAGCGTGTACTGGTCGGCGGCCTGGCCCTGGATTACTGCGTGAAGACCACCGCCCTGCAACTGCGCCGCGCTGGCTTCGCCGTCGACCTGTACCTGCCGGCCTGCCGCGCCATCGCTGAAGACACCGCACAAGCCGCCTGCACCGCGATGCGTGCAGCCGGCATCGCCCTGCATGCCAGCCTGGACGAGCTGGATGAGGCCCTGAACAGCGCCAAGGAGATTTGATCGTGGGCGAAAGCGTATTTGCCGAGCGCATCGTGCAGAACCTGCTCGACACCGACTTCTACAAGCTGACCATGATGCAGGCGGTGCTGCACAACTACCCCAACGCCGAGGTGGAGTGGGAGTTCCGCTGCCGCAACGCCGAGGATCTGACGCCCTACCTGGCAGAGATCCGCTACCAGATCGAGCGCCTGACCGAGCTGAGCATGAGCGCCGATCAGTTGGCCTTCCTCGAGCGCATCCCGTTCATCAAGCCGGACTTCACCCGCTTCCTCAGCCTGTTCCGCTTCAACCTGCGCTACGTGCACACCAGCATCGAGGACGGCCAGCTGTCTATCCGCCTGCGCGGCCCCTGGCTGCACGTGATTCTCTACGAGATCCCGCTGCTGGCCATCGTCAGCGAGGTGCGCAACCGCTATCGCTACCGCGACGTGCTGCTGGAACAGGCCGGCGAGCGCCTGTACCAGAAGCTCGACTGGCTCAAGGGCGAGGCCTCGGCCAGCGAACTGGCCGGCTTCCAGATCGCCGACTTCGGCACCCGCCGGCGCTTCTCCTACCGAGTGCAGGAGCAGATGGTGCACATCCTCAAGCGCGACTTCCCCGGGCGCTTCGTCGGCACCAGCAACGTGCACCTGGCCCGCGAGTACGACCTCAAGCCGATCGGCACCATGGCCCACGAATGGCTGATGGCCCACCAGCAGCTCGGCCCGCGGCTGATCGACAGCCAGAGCGCCGCACTGGACTGCTGGGTTCGTGAATACCGCGGCCTGCTCGGCATCGCCCTGACCGACTGCATCACCATGGATGCCTTCCTGGCCGACTTCGACCTGTACTTCGCCAAGCTGTTCGACGGCCTGCGCCACGACTCCGGCGACCCGCTGCAGTGGGCGGAGAAGGCCATCGCCCATTACGAAAAGCTCGGCATCGACCCCATGAGCAAGACCCTGGTGTTCTCCGACGGGCTCGACCTGGAGAAGTCGCTGCAGCTCTACCGTGCACTTTGCGGGCGGATCAACGTAAGCTTCGGCATCGGCACCCGGCTGACCTGCGACATTCCCGGCGTCGAGCCGATGAACATCGTGATCAAGATGACCGCCTGCAACGGTCAGCCGGTCGCCAAGATTTCCGACACACCGGGCAAGACCCAGTGCCGCGACGACAACTTCGTCAGCTACCTGAAACATGTTTTTCGCGTCAGCGACGCCAACTGAGGAATCCGCCATGAGTAACCGCCAAGCCGAAATCGCCGCCGCCCTCGACGTGGTGCCGCCCTTCGCCGACGAAAGCGCCCTGCTGGCACAGATCGACAAGCGCAAGGCGTTCATCAAGAACACCTTGAAGAACTCCGGCCTCAAGGTGCTGGTGCTGGGCATCAGCGGCGGTGTCGACTCGCTGACCGCTGGCCGCCTGGCCCAGCTCTCGGTCGAGGAACTGCGCAGCGAAACCGGCGACGCCGGCTACCGCTTCATCGCCGTGCGCCTGCCGCACAACACCCAGCACGACGAGCACGACGCCCAGGATTCGCTGAAATTCATCCGCGCCGACGAGGAAGACACCGTCAACATCGCCGCCAGCGTCAGCGGCCTCGGCGAGCAGGTCAGCCACCTGCAGAAGCTCAGCGATGCCCGCCGCGACTTCGTCAACGGCAACATCAAGGCACGCATCCGCATGGTCGCCCAGTTCGCCATCGCCAACGCCAACAACGGCCTGGTGATCGGCACCGACCACGCCGCCGAGGCGGTGATGGGCTTCTTCACCAAGTTCGGCGACGGCGCCTGCGACCTGGCCCCGCTGTCCGGCCTGGTGAAGAACCAGGTGCGCGCCATCGCCCGCTACCTCGGTGCCCCACAGCACCTGGTGATGAAAACGCCGACCGCCGACCTGGAAGAACTGCGCCCGGGCAAGCCGGACGAAGACGCCCACGGCGTGACCTACGCCGAGATCGACGCCTTCCTGCACGGCCTGCCGGTGAGCAACGAGGCCTACGCCATCATCGTGCGCACCTACGACAACACCCGGCACAAGCGCGAGCTGCCGCTGGTACCCTGACCTCGCGTCAATACCGACTCTACGTGATCGAATCGGGCGGCTGGTCGGGAATGACCGGCGCGCCTGGCGGCGCTGAATTGCGCCCAGGAGAGCAGGCGCTCCAGATGCCTCAGAGCAAAGTTGGGCTGGGCAAACTAGGCTGACACGCGCAGCCAGCGCAATAAATTGGGCTGACGCGAGAAAACCAGACTTAGGAAAGCCCCTCATGTCCGACCTTCCGCCGATCGACCCACGCATTCCTCGTACGTTGCTCGACACCCTGATCCGTGCCGGCCTCATCGCAACCCTGGTGGTGGCCTGCTACGAGATTTTTCACCCGTTTCTCAGCCTGATGGCCTGGGCAACGATCCTCGCCGTCACCCTTTACCCGGCGCACGGCATGCTCAAGGCCCGCATTGGTGGTGGCGAGGGACGCGCAGCCACCCTGCTGGTAATAGTCGCCGTTGCCATCCTGCTGGTACCCGCCTATCTACTCGGCGCCTCGCTGACAGAGTCAGTGCAGAGCGTCATCGCCGTGGTCAAGGAAGAAGGCGTGCATATTCCCAGCCCACCTACTGCCATCGCCGACTGGCCGCTGATCGGCAAGCCTCTGTATACCTTCTGGGCACAGACCGTCGCCGACCTCAGCAGCACACTGCAACACGCCGCCCCCCACCTGAAGGGAGTGGTGCTGGGGCTGCTCAGCAAACTGGCCGGGGCCGGCGTTGGCCTGCTGGTGTTCATCGGCGCGCTGATCATCGCCGGTGTCATCATGGCTTACGGCAAGACCGGCCAGGCCAGCGCATTGCGTATCGCCAATCGAGTGGTCGCCGAGGGCCACGGCCAGAACATGACCGCCCTGTGCACTGCCACCATCCGCGCGGTCGCCCAGGGCGTAATCGGCATTGCCTTCATCCAGATGCTGTTGATCGGCGCCGGTTTCATCGTCAAGGGAGTGCCTGGCGCCGGCCTGCTGGCGCTGGGTGTGTTGATCATCGGCATCATGCAGTTACCAGCCACCCTGATCACGCTGCCGGCAATCGCCTACGTCTTCTTCGCAGAGGGCGCCAGCCTGGCCGCGATCATCTTCGCTATCTACACCTTCGTCGCCGGCCTGGCAGACAACGTGCTCAAACCACTGTTACTGGGCCGCGGCGTGGACGTGCCGATGCCCGTGGTGCTGATCGGTGCCCTGGGCGGCATGGTGGTCGGTGGCATCATCGGCCTGTTCATCGGCCCAGTGGTGCTGGCGGTGGGCTACAAGCTGTTCTGGCAATGGGTCGACCAGCCGACCCAGCACACAGAGCCGGCCAGCCCTGGCGAGTAGAGGCTGCAGATGCAAAAAAGCCGGGCAATGCCCGGCTTTTTTATGACCCCCAGCGCAATCAGGTACGCGGCAGGGTCACGCCGGTCTGGCCCTGGTACTTGCCGCCGCGGTCGGCGTAGGACACTTCGCAGGCCTCGTCGGACTGCAGGAACAGCATCTGCGCCACGCCCTCGTTGGCGTAGATCTTCGCCGGCAGGGTGGTGGTGTTGGAGAATTCCAGGGTTACGTGGCCTTCCCACTCAGGTTCCAGCGGGGTGACGTTGACGATGATGCCGCAACGCGCATAGGTGCTCTTGCCCAGGCAGATGGTCAGCACGTCGCGCGGGATGCGGAAGTACTCGACGGTACGGGCCAGGGCGAAGGAGTTCGGCGGAATGATGCACACCGGGCCTTTGACATCGACAAAGCTCTTCTCGTCGAAGTGCTTGGGATCGACGGTGGCCGAGTGGATGTTGGTGAACACCTTGAATTCGTCGGCGCAGCGCACGTCGTAGCCGTAGCTGGAAACCCCGTAGGAAATCAGGCGGTCGGCGCCTTCGGTGCGCACCTGACGCTCGACGAAGGGCTCGATCATCCCGTGTTCCTGGGCCATGCGGCGAATCCACTTGTCCGATTTGATGCTCATGGCGGGCGTCCTGATCAAGGTCTGGTGAAAAATTGAGCGCGCATCTTACCGGGAGGCAGGGCGCGCTTCAAAGGCCTCCGTCGGAAGCCCTGTAGGAGCGAGCTCTGCTCGCGAATACTGGTTACGCAAAAGCTTCGCGAGCAGGGCTCGCTCCTACAACAAAACAGGCTCAGTCGTCGCTGATCTCGATATTCGGCATGGCCCCGGCACCCAACCCGCTCTGGGCGATGCGCGCGCCAACGCTACGGGCCATGGCCTGGTAGATCATGGCGATCTGGCTTTCCGGGTCGGCCACGGTGGTCGGCTTGCCGCCGTCCGACTGCAGGCGGATGGCCATCGACAGCGGCAGCGAGGCCAGCAGATCGACGCCGTACTGGCCGGCCAGCTTCTCGCCGCCGCCTTCGCCGAACAGGTGCTCGGCATGGCCGCAGTTGGAGCAGATGTGCACGGCCATGTTCTCCACCACGCCCAGCACCGGGATGTTGACCTTGCGGAACATCTCCACGCCCTTGCGTGCATCGAGCAGGGCCAGATCCTGCGGGGTGGTGACGATCACCGCGCCAGCCACCGGCACCTTCTGCGCCAGGGTCAGCTGGATGTCGCCGGTACCCGGCGGCATGTCCACCACCAGGTAGTCGAGGTTGTCCCAGGCGGTCTGGGTGATCAGCTGCAGCAGCGCGCCGGAGACCATCGGCCCGCGCCATACCACCGGGGTGCTGTCGTCGGTGAGGAAGGCCATCGACATGACCTGCACGCCATGGGCCTCCAGCGGCACGAAGAACTTCTCGTCGCGCACCTTCGGCCGGGTGCCTTCGGCGATGCCGAACATGATGCCCTGGCTCGGGCCGTAGATGTCCGCATCCAGGATGCCGACCCGCGCACCTTCGCGGGCCAGGGCCAGGGCCAGGTTGGCCGCGGTGGTCGACTTGCCCACCCCGCCCTTGCCGGAGGCCACGGCGATGATGTTCTTCACGTTGTGCAGCGCCGGCACCTGGGCCTGGGCCTTGTGCGGTTCGATGGCGATATCCACCTGCACGCGGGCGCTGTCGACACCGTCGAGGTTCTCCAGGGCCATCTGCAGCATCTGCGCCCAGCCGCTCTTGAACAGCCCGGCGGCGTAGCCCAGCTCCAGGCGCACCTGCACCTTGCCGCCCTGGATATCGACTTCGCGCAGGCAGCCGGCGCTGACCGGGTCTTGGTTGAGGTGGGGGTCGGTGAACTGGCGCAGGGTCGCTTCGACCGCTTGGCGGGTAACGGCGCTCATGGGGCAACTCCGAAAGGCTGAGCAAAACAGGCGGGCATCTTACCGTAGGAGCATGGGCCGTTGGGCGGCTGTTGCCGTTTACCAGCGCCGCGAGCCGCCGGAGCCGCGCCATCCGCCCCGCCACGGATGAAAAAAAACCGCCGCGCCTATATAGTTGCCGACTTCCCTCGAAACACCAGTGCAGCCGATCACCATGTCCGAAGCCCGCAAGATTCTCGTTACCAGCGCCCTCCCCTACGCCAACGGCTCGATCCACCTCGGGCACATGCTCGAGTACATCCAGACCGACATGTGGGTGCGTTTCCAGAAGCTGCGCGGCAACCAGTGCATCTACGTCTGCGCCGACGACGCCCACGGCTCGGCGATCATGCTGCGCGCGGAAAAGGAAGGCATCACCCCGGAGCAGCTGATTGCCGGCGTGCAGGCCGAGCACAGCGCCGACTTCGCCGACTTCCTGGTCGACTTCGACAACTACCACTCGACCCACGCCGAGGAAAACCGCGAGTTGTCTGCCGCCATCTACCTCAAGCTGCGTGATGCCGGGCATATCGCCACCCGCTCGGTGACCCAGTACTTCGATCCCGAGAAGGGCATGTTCCTCGCCGACCGCTTCATCAAGGGCACCTGCCCGAAATGCGCGACCGAGGATCAGTACGGCGACAACTGCGAGAAATGCGGCGCCACCTACGAGCCCACCGAGCTGAAGAACCCGCGCTCGGCCATCTCCGGCGCCGTGCCGGTGCTCAAGGACTCCAAGCACTTCTTCTTCAAGCTGCCCGACTTCGAGGCCATGCTGAAGACCTGGACCCGCTCCGGCACCCTGCAGGATGCCGTGGCCAACAAGATCGCCGAATGGCTGGATGGCGGCCTGCAGGAGTGGGACATCTCCCGCGATGCGCCCTACTTCGGCTTCGAGATCCCCGACGAACCGGGCAAGTACTTCTACGTTTGGCTGGACGCGCCGATCGGCTACATGGCCAGCTTCAAGAACCTGTGCGCCAAGCGCCCGGAGCTGGACTTCGACGCGTTCTGGAACAAGGATTCGAGCGCCGAGCTGTACCACTTCATCGGCAAGGACATCGTCAACTTCCACGCCCTGTTCTGGCCGGCCATGCTCGAAGGCGCCGGCTACCGCAAGCCGACCGGGGTCAACGTGCACGGCTACCTGACCGTCAACGGGCAGAAGATGTCCAAGTCGCGCGGCACCTTCATCAAGGCGCGCACCTACCTGGATCACCTGAATCCGGAATACCTGCGTTACTACTACGCCAGCAAGCTGGGCCGCGGCGTCGACGACCTCGACCTGAACCTCGAGGACTTCGTGCAGAAGGTCAACTCCGACCTGGTCGGCAAGGTGGTCAACATCGCCAGCCGCTGCGCCGGCTTTATCCACAAGGGCAACGCTGGGGTTCTTGTAGACGCCAACCCGGAACCGGAACTGTGGGCCGCCTTCCAGGCCGCCGCGCCGAGCATCGCCGAAGCCTATGAAGCGCGCGACTTCTCCCGCGCCATGCGCGAGATCATGGCCCTGGCCGACCGCGCCAACGCCTGGATCGCCGACAAGGCGCCGTGGGCGCTGAACAAGGTCGAAGGCAAGCAAGCCGAGGTACAGGAAATCTGCGCCCTGGGCGTCAACCTGTTCCGCCAGCTGGTCATCCTGCTCAAGCCGGTGCTGCCGAAACTGGCTGCCGACGCCGAGGCCTTCCTCAACGTCGCCCCGCTGAGCTGGAACGACCTGGCCACGCCGCTGGCCAACCACCAGCTGAACCCGTTCAACCCGCTGCTGACTCGCATCGAGCCAGCCAAGATCGAAGCCATGACCGCCGCCTCCAAGGAAGACCTCGCCGCTACCGACACGCCTGCCGCGCCAACTGGCAACGGCGAACTGGCGAAAGACCCGCTGGCCGCCGAAATCGCCTTCGACGCCTTCGCCGCCGTCGACCTGCGCATCGCCTTGATCGAGAAGGCCGAGTTCGTCGAGGGCGCCGACAAGCTGCTGCGCCTGACCCTGGATATCGGCGACGCCAAACGCAATGTGTTCAGCGGCATCAAGAGCGCCTACCCGAACCCGGCCGAGCTGGAAGGCCGCCTGACCCTGTACGTGGCCAACCTGGCCCCACGCAAGATGAAGTTCGGTGTCAGCGAAGGCATGGTGCTGGCCGCCGGCCCAGGCGGCAGCGAGATCTACCTGCTCAGTCCGGACAGCGGCGCCAAGCCGGGGCAACGCGTCAAGTAAAGCGCAGGCAACAGGTTAGTCAGACGGGCAGTTGCTCCCTCAGGAGCAACTGCCCGTTTGCGTTTTGCTGATGGTTGTCCTGCCGGTCGCCGACACTGTCACCACCCGCTCCTCACTGCCCACCGGGCTGGAGCGACAGATGGTCAGCGTGGCCTGAGTCGAGCCAAAGCCACTGGGCTGGAAGGTCAGGCTGGCAACGCTGGACGACAGGCTGTAGCCCGTCGGTGCTGCCTGCTGATGGCGAATCACCGTGGTACCACTCAGCACTATCCAGCCCTGCTCCCAGTCGCCTGAGTTGCTGCAACTGGTGCCATTGCTCGACTTGCACAACGTGACGGTACTGTTGCGCTTCATCGCTTCGCTCTTGGCCAGCTGGGCGCTGGCCGAAAAGCTGTTGGCAAAGGTGCGCAGCCGATTGCGCAGCACGAAATTGTCGAATGCCGGCACCGCCAGGCCAACCAGGATGGCCATCACCACCAAGGCAACCATCAGTTCCACCAGGGTAAAGCCTTGCTCGCCTTGGCGGCTGCCGGTAAGGCATCGAGTGGCCATAAGCGCCTCCATCAGTGCTCGATATTCCAGAACACCCGCGACGTCGGCTGCATCACCGAGAGCGGCTGTACCGGCGGACTGCCCTCCAGCGGCGAGTCCGGGTTGGCACCGATCACGAACGGCACCGTGGTGCCGTCATCCAGGGTCACCATACCGGCCACCGGCGAAGGCGGCAGACCATCCCCAGCCAGATCCTCATAGCGCAGCAAGCCGTCACGCGGTTCGGCGTTCAGATAACCGACGTTGTACACCCGCGACTCGCCCAGGCTGGAACACACGCCAGGCGTCGCCACGGCGGGCTGATGGGTGCTGAAGGTGACAATCCCGAATACGGTGATAGCCGAGGTCACTACCTGCTCAGTCGAGCTCAGGCCCAGGTACCAGCCCTTCTTCTGGCTCAGCTCGTAGTCGCTGGGAGTAGCAGTCCCGCTGATCGACAGCAGCGACCCCAGGCACAGCGCACTGCCGCAACCACCATTGTCCGAACTCAACCAGGTGCTATCGCTCGGATGATCCTTGAGCATGAAGAAATAGTTGGTCGTGCCGGTGGCGCTACTGTAGTTGCTGACCGGTTTTTCCCGATCTCCCGAGCCCAGCAGCAGGATGTAACCGCTGGTTCCGGCCACCACATCCGGGGCGAACATGAACTTGCGATTGGCCGAGCAGCTCGATGCACCGCTGCAGCCCAGCGCCGCCACCTTGGTAATGGTCCAGGCAGAGGGGGCATCACTACCCATGTTGATCCGGTAGACATTGCCGCCCAGATCCGCGGTATAGCCGTAGATACCCAGGCCACTGGAGTCCGGTACCACTGTCACATCCGCCACCACACTACGATCAGTGCTGAAGGTCTTCAGCAGCGAGCCGGTATTGGCATCCAGCACATAGACCTTGTTGCCCTTGCTGGAGCTTGAGCAGCTATTGGGGTCGGCATCCTCGCACGTGTCATAACCACCACCGACGATCAGCAAAGGGTCGCTACCGGACTGGTAGCCAGCCGCCTTGAACAGCTTGGGCGACGACCAGGTCTGGCCGATGCCAGTGAAACCGGTGCTGCAGTTGGTATCGCTGACAGTGCCGGAAGTGGGGAAATTGCTCGGGCAGCCCTTTTTCCACTTGAGCGTGGGCGAACCGGGTGTACTCACGTCGAACGCATACAGGATGCGCCCGCCACGGCGCATGGAGGCATAGATCCAGGCATTGCTGCCCGACTTGTAGGCAGTCACCGGCCCATCCATGCCATAGGATTTCGGCGTTGGCGTCGGCGTCCCGGTGGTATGGCCAGGGAAGCTAATGGTGGTGGTGTTGTCGTACAGCCGCTTAAGGCTGCCGTAGAACTCCGGTGGGATGAAAGACCACAGCTCGCTGCCGGCCGCATAGCTACCGATAGCCGTCGTGCGGTTGCCGTTGACTGCACGCAGTGCGCCGTCGTTGCCACCGTAGAACACCACCACCTGCGGCGATGCGTCGGAGCCATAGTTGATCGCCACCGGCCGCGAGTGCACGACATCGCCATGCACCGACGAACGCACCTCGTTGGTATTGGCATCGCCGTCCTCATCTTGCAGATCCTGGCCACGCGCCCAACTGATCAGATTGTCGCGCTCCGTGCTGCTGGCAGCCCCGAGCAAGGCCTGGGTAATGGCCGCGTTGGCAGTGCCGAAACTGGTCATCGAGGAGCAGGAGGCGAAGGTCGGCGAACAGGTATAGACATTGCGCGCACTGTTGTTGCGCAGCACATAGGCCTGCGCGCCCTTCTCTACGATATTGCCGTCCGGCGAGTTGGAGGACTCCGATCCCGCAGCGGTCAGGCAGGCGCCCTGGGGACGGAACGCCCAGTAGCTGTCCTGTGCCGTTGGCGTCCAGAAGCTACGGGCGCACTCCGTGATGAAGCCGGTCGCACTGTTGATCGCACCATTGCCGGCGGCATCCAGCAGGCGCAGGTCGTTGTTCACCAGCCCCAGCTTGTATTGCTTCAGGTTGCCGTACCAGCGCGGGTACGAGTCCTGATCCGGGCGGAACATACCGACGAACACCTGGTTCAGGTAGGTACCCTGGGTATTCACGCTGACCGGCAAGCTGACCGAAGCGAAAACGCTGTTGACTGACTGGATCTCGGAAAAGATCGAGTTCAGGGCATCGGCAATCTGCGTACCGCTGCTGCTCACACTGAAGTACTTGCCACTGCTGACCCGCGCCACACTCTGCAGCAGGGCAGTCCAGCCCGGCCCCTGGCCGGTGGTGACCTTGTTGATATCGACCGTATAACTGGTGATACCCAGGCTGTTCTTCTTCATGAAGCGCGCCCACTCATCCGCCACATTGTCCTGCGAACCGCTGGGCGAGATGCTGATGGTGCTGGTTGACCCGCCTGCTGCAGTCAGTGCAGCAGTGGCCTGGGAGATATCCGAGCTGTTGTCCTGAGCCGCACCATTACTGATGTAGATGATGAAGTTCTTGGCACAGCCGGCCACGATGGGATTGTTGTAGGTGGTGGCCGCCTTGCTCGCCAGTGCGTTGTTCGCCAGCGCGTAGATGGCATCGGACTGTGTGCTGACACCCGTGTTGCCGGTGAAGTCGGTCTTGGCCTTGTTGTTGCCGGCGTGGGGCGTGCCCGCCGAGAAATACAGGTACGCCTCCTCCATCGCCTTGCTGATCTTGCCGCCGTTGGACTTGTCGCCATTCTTGTTGAGGCTGCCCACCAAGTTCTGGAACAGCACCTTGTTGGCCGCAGTGAAGGGACGGATGGCGGCGCGCACATAGGCGCCGTCATTACCCGAGTTGCCGCCACCGGTTTCGGTGAACAGCATCAGGCCGATACGGAACTTGTCAGCGGGCAGCGCATTGACCACAGAGCTCAGGGCCGCCATTTCGTTGGTGAACGGCGTACTCCAGTTGGCGGTATTGTCCAGAATGATCAGCACGTTCGGTGCCTCGGTCGCGCTGGGCGGAGTACCGATGAAGAGATCGATGTCCTCGGCCCACAGCGGCCCGCACACACCTATAGAAAGAACCAGCAGCAACCTGCAAATCGACTTCATGACGGACACCTGCTCAGGAGCACACAGCATTTTTTCTGGCCTCGGACAGCAGCACGCGTACACCGGAGCGCACCTGCACCGAGGTACCGCTTGCCGGGTCTGCGACCGTGGCGACCATTTCCCAGATCGTGTTCCAGGTCGAATTGGACATGCCGCTGAGCGTCAGGCTGCTCGGCGGTGCCGCGCTCGACAGATCCGCGCGAATACACTCGGGCTGCGACACTTCGACGACATAATCGACACTGTTGTCGTGATTGATATCGACATCTATCGACTGGGCGGCCGGCGCAGTGGTGAATGCCGAGCCCACCACCTGCTCGATCGCCAGATCAGCTGCGGCCTGCGCCTCACCATGCCATTGCTGATTACCCACCGCCTGGAGGTTGGTGGTGCTGAACATGAACGATGAAGTCGCCATCGTCGTCAGTAACAGCAGCATGATCAGGGCGATGACCAGGGCCACGCCGCCCTGCCGGACAGAATGTACAGTCATGGGGTTTCCCTCCTGCCGGAGACATTGACCAAGCGCACCGTGCTGGAATACACGTGGCGCTGATAGGCATCGTCGAAAGGCCCGAACACCTCACCCGCCAGGCTGTAGGTCTTGTCCGAGCTGTAGCCCTGGGTGGGTTCCAGGCTGCGCACCAGCAGGTAGATCTTGACCACCACAGTGTTGGCCAACTGATCCAGATCACAGGGCGTGGCTGAGGTGCAGGCTTCATCAGCCGCGCCGTCGCCACGATTGGACGGCGAGTTCTTGTTCTCCTCGTCGACCCACTGCACAGCCTGGCTGTAATCCACCGCGGCATCGGTATCGCTCAGGGCGTCGACGCCGAACTCGAAGCGCATCGCCTCTACCCCCTCGATCATCGCCGTCGCCGGTTGCTGGATCAGCGCGCCACCGCTCAGATCGAAGGTCGACTGCATCAGGGTCGGAATGCCATCGCCTGTCGTAACGGCATAGTCACGCAGGTAGTAGATGTTGTTGACGAACTTGCGCTTGGCAGCCAGCGTGGTGCAATCGCGCTTATGCATGGAAAAACCGCTATCGTCCAGCTGATAGCGCGCCTCGCTCGAACAATTGGAGGTCTGCCAGTACAGCTTGCCGGCGCTCTCGGCCTCGCAACCAGTGGCACCGGCCGCACAGGTCTGCACGTGACTGACCACCAGCACGTCGCTGGCCTCTACCTTGTCGGTTACCACACCGGAACAGCCACTGGGCACATCGGCATAGACCTGCACCGGCACTCCGATCAGATTGGTCGGCGTATCGACCGTCCAGTCGGCATAGGACGCACAAGGCTCGGGAATACTGCTCGGGTAATCGCCAGGAACATCGGCCTCCGTCAGGTCATCGAACTCCGGCACGAAGCCATTCCAGAAGCCAGCATGTTCCAGATCACCCCGCAGCAGCTGAATGGCCAGGCGGCCGTTTTCCATCTGCGTATTGGTCTTGGCCAGCTCATTGTTGCTGCGGGTCATGTCCAGGTAGATCGTCAGCGTGGCGGCCATCAGGCCGAGCCCGATGAGCATGGCGATCATCAGTTCGATCAGGCCAAAACCCCGCACGACAGTGAAGCCCTTCGGCATCTTCCGTTCGCGGCGGCTCATAGCGGCGCAATCCTGACAATGGTGGTCACGGCACGGCGGCACAGATCGTTGCTGCAACGGCTGCCAGTAGCGCCGTTATAGGCGTTCCGCCCACAACTGACCCCCGCTGGGGGAGCCGCCAGCGGCCCGATGCCCTGCCAGGCCACAGTGACCAGGTATTGGCCACTCCCCAGCGACTCGACGCAGCCACGACCGCCGATCATTGCGCCGACGCGACTGGTGCCATTGAGTTCGCCGGCCCCCTGCAAGGCTGCGCACCACTCGGCCGCATCACGCTGCTGTTGTGTAGTCGTGGTCGCCGGACAGGTGCTGCTGCCTCCCAACGGGCTGCTGCTACCAGTCACATAGTCATCTGCGGCATTCCGGTTGGCTGCCAGACGACTGGCCATATCATCCAGCAGCAGGAGCGCCTGCGAACGCTGATAGGACTCCAACTCGGACTCCTGTAACCGCGACTGCAGCCCCATCACCCCCAGCAAGCCGATGATCAGAATGACCATGGTGACCAGAACTTCGATCAGGCCAACACCGCGTTCGGCATATTCTGAATGCAGCATGGCGCTCACCACTTGTCCGTGGGGGATTTCGCCCCCTCGCTGTTCAGAGTGAGATCACCATCGCTGGCCTGCCCTTCGATCGCCGTAAAGGTGATGGTGAACGAAGGCACTGTGCCGCTGCCCACGGTTATGTCGTAGCTGTAGTTGCTGCTGACCTCCTCGGGTAGCGCATAACCACTGGCTTCGAGAACCGATTTGCTGGCATAGGCACGATTGGCCAGGAGGAACTGCTGCTGCCGGTTGGCGATATCCATCATCTGCGACTGGGCAGCAACCCGATTGCCGCGGATGACGTATTGCCGGTAACTGGGCAGGGCGATGGCCGCCAGAATGGCCACGATGGCCACGGTGACCATCAGTTCGACCAGGGTAAAGCCGCGCGACTTCCGAGACTCCACGTGGGACCCTCCTGCGGATATCAATACGCTCCTTGCGAGGTATCACCATCCGTTGGCTGGTACACGACTCTTCAGTCTTGTTTTGGCCAAGCTTAGCCATGGCAAAACGACATCACTAAGCAACACCGATGAGCGGGCAAAAAACAGGATCGAACGAGCAAAACACATATTGACTTCTCAAAATATCATATGAGCCAAGTTCTCATTTAGCATTGCAAACCAGTGCCATTTCACCTCAGCTATACCCAATTGCGCCGCTTGCGGGATAATCAGTGCAACTCCGCTTCGATCATCCTCATGAGCCAAGTCTTCTCCATCCTGATCGGCGCCGCGCTGGTCAATAATCTGCTTCTCAGCCTGCCGCTGGCGGCCGATGTGCTGCGCAGCGCGCGGGTGCAGGCGCTGGGCCCGGCCAGCGCCCTGTTGATCGCCATGGCCGCGCCGCTGGCCTGGCTGCTGCAACCGCTGAACCTGCAAGCCCTGCAACTGCTGGTATTCCTGCCCCTGCTGGCGGCCCTGGCCTGGCTCAGCCTGCAGTTGCTCGCCCGCCTGCGCCCGGCTCTGGCGCAACCGGGGCTGTGGCCGCTGCTGCTGGGCAATGGCGGCGCCCTCGGTGTCATGCTGCTGAGCCAACCGCTGAACGGCTTCGCCCAGGCACTGGCGCTGGGCGTGGGCGGCGGCCTGGGTTTCTGGTTGGCCCTGCAGCTGTTTGCCGACTTGCTCGACCGCGTCGAGCAGTGCGACGTACCCACACCGTTTCGCGGCGTGCCAATCATGCTGGTCAGCGCCGGTCTGATGGGCCTGGCCTTGCTCGGTTTCAACGGCCTGGGGGCAGCATGAGCAACGCCCTGCGCATCCAGGCCATCGACGCCCTGCTGCCGCAGACCCAGTGCGGCAAGTGCGGCCATCCCGGCTGCAAGCCCTACGCCGAGGGCATCGCCCAGGGCGAGGCGATCAACAAGTGCCCGCCCGGTGGCACTGCCACCATCCACGCCCTGGCCCAGCTGCTGCAGGTGCCGGAGCTGCCACTGGAACTGCCGGCCGTACCGCCGCAGATCGCCCTGATCCGCGAGGACGAGTGCATCGGCTGCACCAAGTGCATCCAGGCCTGTCCGGTGGATGCCATAGTCGGCGCGGCCAAGCTGATGCACACGGTGATCACCGCCGAATGCACCGGCTGCGAGCTGTGCGTGGCGCCCTGCCCGGTGGATTGCATCGACATCCTGCCGCTGGCCGGCGCCGAGGCCGACCTCCAGCGCCAGCGCGCCGACCAGTTCCGGCGCCGCCATGAAGCCCACCAGGCGCGCCTGGCCCGCGATGCCGCGCAGCGCCAGGCCGAGCGCGAAACCCGCAGCAGCGCCGCGCCAAGTGCCCCGCAGGCCGCAGTGGCAGCAGCGGCGCCAAGCAGCAGCGAAGCGCAGGAGCGTCACAAGCGCCTGAAGATCGAAGCCGCCATGGCCAAGGTCGCTCTGAGCAAGGCCGAGAAGCAGCTGGCGGCGCACGGCACCGCCGAGCTGCAGCGCCAGGTCGAAGCCTTGCGCCAGGCCGCCGAGCTGGCCCAGCGCGAACTCGCCGCGGCCCAGCCGCCAGCGGCTGCCAGCGCACCGAGCGGTGGCGAAGCGGCCCTCAAGCAGGCCAAGATCGCCCTGGCCATGCGCCGCGCCGAGCTGGGCAAGGCCGAACGCCAGGGCCTCGACGAAGCGGCCCTGCAGCCCCTGCGCCAGGCCCTGAGCGCCGCCGAACAGGCGCTGCACCAGGCCGAGGCCGCCAGCGGCAAGCCCGCGCCCGAGCTGGTGCGCACCGACAAATCCGGCGTCGATGCGCAGCTGCGCGACCTGAAGACCGAGCAGGCCTACGCCCGCGCCGACCTGCTGCGCCTGGAGCGCCGCCTGACGGCCAATCCCGCCGCGGTCGAGCCCGCCGTGCTGGACGCTGCCCGCCAGCGCCTGGCGGCTGCCGAGCAACGCCTGCATGACTACCAGCCCCGCTGAACTGGCCTTCGACCCGCGCCCGAGCATGCAGCGGGTGCTGCTCGCCTGCTTGCCCGGGGCCCTGGCGCTGTTCTGGTTCAACGGCTGGGGCCTGCTTCTGCAACTGCTGCTGGCCGCTGCCACCTGCTGCGCCTGCGACGGGCTGAGCCGGCGCCTGCGCCGGCAGGCAGCGCCCCCCGCCGAGCAGAGCCTGTTCGGCCAGCCGGCACTGGCCGAAGGCAGCGGCCTGGTCAGCGCCAGCCTGCTGGCCCTGGCCCTGCCGGCCTACGCGCCCTGGTGGCTGACGGTGGCCAGTGCCGCCTTCGCCAGCCTGCTGGGCAAGTCACTGTTCGGCGGTTTCGGCCGCAACCCGTTCAACCCGGCCATGCTCGGCTACGCCTTCGCCCTGCTCGCCTTCCCCGCGCAGATGGTGCACTGGCCGGCACCGGGAGCCAGCCACGGCCTGCTCGCCGCCGTGCAGCAGGTGTTCGGCTTCGGCAGCGGCCTGATCGACGGCTGGAGCCAGGCCACCGTGCTCGACAGCCTCAGGCACAACGACCGCCTGACCATCGACGAACTGTTCGCCCGCCACCCGGCCTTCGGCGGCGTCGGCGGACGCGGCGTGGAATGGGTCAACCTGGCGTTTCTCGGCGGCGGCCTGTTCCTCCTGCAGCAGCGGGTAATCCGCTGGCAGGCGCCGGCGGGCATGCTCGGCGCCCTGTTCGTCATCAGCCTGCTGTGCTGGAACGGCTCCGGCTCGGACTCCAACGGCTCGCCGCTGCTGCACCTGTTCAGCGGCGCCAGCATGCTCGGTGCCTTCTTCATCGTCACCGAACCGGTCAGCGGCGCCAGCAGCCGGCGCGCACGTCTGTACTTCGGCATCGGCGTCGGCCTGCTCACCTATGTGATTCGTACCTGGGGCGGCTACCCGGACGGCCTGGCCTTCGCCGTGCTGCTGATGAACCTCGGCGTGCCCCTGCTCGAACGCCTGGCGGCAGCCGGCCAGCCGGAGCCCACGGCATGACCGCCCGGCAGCGTCAGACGGCCCTCCTGCTCGGCCTCCTGCTGCTCGCCGGCGGCCTGCTGGCGGTGCTCCAGCACCTGGCCGCGCCAGGTATCGAGGCGCAGCGCCAGCTGGCCGCCGAACGCCGCCTGCTCGACCTGCTGCCGGCCGGCAGCTACGACAACCATCCCCTGCGCCAGCCCATCGCCCTGCCCAGCGGCGGCCTGCTCGGCAACGCCAGTGCCGACCCGGCCTACCCGATCCGCCGCGGCGGGCAGCTGCAGGCCCTGCTGCTGCCGGTCACAACACGCGGCTACGAAGGGCCGATCCGCCTGCTGGTGGCGGTGTCCGTGGAAGGCCGTCTGCTCGCCAGCAAGGTGCTGGAACAGCATGAAACCGCCGGTCTCGGCGACCTTATCGAGCGCCACCGCAGCCCCTGGCTGCAGCACTTCGATGGCAAGCGCCTGGACGACCCCGAGGCCAGCTGGGGACTGCGTGCCGAAGGCGGCCAGGTCGACCAGATCGCCGGCGCCACCGTCACCTCGCGTGCCGTGCGCGATGCCCTGCAACGCGCCCTGCGCTTCTTCGACAGCCAGCGCGAGCAGCTGCTCCAGGCGGCCGCGCCATGAGCCGCCAGCGCGATAGCCTGGCCCTGCTCAGCCTGGCCGCCCTGCTCGGCAGCACCGATCTGCTGGTCAAGGCCGTCAGCATCGGCCTGCTCGGCCTGTTGCTGATGTTGCTCGCCGGCCTGCTGCTGCAGCCGCTGCGCCGTGGTCTGCAGGGCCAGGCCCTGGGGCTCGCCGGCCTGCTGCTCGGCGGCCTGCTGGCAAGCTGCGCCGCCCTCGCCCTGCAACTGCTCAGCGCCGAGCTGTTTGCCGCCCTGGCGTTGTTCCTGCCGCTGCTGGCCCTACCCTGCCTGGCCCTGGGCGACGAACAGGGCGCCCTGTGCGGGCTGCGCCCCGGCCTGCGCTTCGCCGCCCTGGCCGTGCTGCTCGGCCTGCTGCGCGAAGGTCTGGGCCAGGCCAGCCTGCTGGCCCACGCCGACTGGCTGTTCGGCCCGGCCGCCAGCAGCTGGACACTGACCCTCGCCCCGGCCGGCCTGCCGCTGCTGGGCCAGGCGCCCGGCGCCCTTATCCTGCTCGGCCTGCTGCTGGCCGCCGCCCGTTACCTAGAAGACCACCACGAGCGCCCATGAACGCCGCCAAACGCCACGAGATCTTCCGTCGCCTGCACGAAGACAACCCCGAGCCGAAAACCGAGCTGGCCTACAGCACGCCCTTCGAGCTGCTGATCGCGGTGATCCTTTCCGCCCAGGCCACCGACGTCGGGGTGAACAAGGCCACGGCCAAGCTGTACCCGGTGGCCAACACCCCGGAAGCCATCTATGCCCTCGGCGTCGACGGCCTCAGCGAGTACATCAAGACCATCGGCCTGTTCAACAGCAAGGCGAAGAACGTCATCGAGACCTGCCGCATCCTGGTCGAGCAGCACGGCAGCCAGGTGCCGGACAACCGCGAAGCGCTGGAAGCACTGCCCGGGGTTGGGCGCAAGACCGCCAACGTGGTGCTCAACACCGCGTTCCGCCAGCTGGCCATGGCGGTGGATACGCACATCTTCCGGGTCAGCAACCGCACCGGCATCGCCCCTGGCAAGAACGTGGTGGAAGTGGAGAAGAAGCTGCTCAAGTTCGTGCCCAAGGAGTACCTCCTCGACGCCCATCACTGGCTGATCCTGCATGGACGCTATGTCTGCCAGGCGCGCAAACCACGCTGCGGCAGCTGCCGCATCGAGGATCTGTGCGAGTACAAGGCGAAGACTAGCGACGATTGAGTCTTCATAGAGCAGGCCAATCTTTCGATTGAAAAAATCTTTTTTACCACCTCCCACTTTGTCGCTATAAGGTGCGCGAGAAGCACCCCAAAAGTTGGAGTGAAGCGATGAGCACTGGCAAAGAAGACCTCGAGATCGAAGACGACTTCGTCGCGGAGGAAGCCGACGATGCAACCGAACGCCCCGTGGAAGTGGCCAAGACCAATCTGACCAAGCGGCGCATCATCGACAACTACCTTGATGAGCGCAAACTGCAGCGCCAGCTCAACGACTACGACTACGACCTCTGAGTCGCCAGTCAGGCAGAAAAAAGCCCCGCCAATGCGGGGCTTTTTCTTTGCTTATGTTCCAGTTACATGCGGCTTGGTCGGCATGTCTCCCTCTAAGCCTTGCAGCCGCCTACCCCTGGATTGCCGCCTGCGCGGGAATGACGAGGTAAGACCATGGGGCTCTGGTAATCACCGTCATCCCCGCGCAGGCGGGGATCCAGAGGAGACACGCTGATGCAACACGTAACTGGGACATAGCCTTTTCTTGGGGCGACTCAGCCCTGCACCACCCGGCGCAGCTCTTCCTGCAGCTCGGCACGCTTGCGCCGCGGGGTCTTGCCGAACGGCCAGCCGATGATCGAGGTGCGCTCCTTGCGGCCGACGTGGCGCAGCAGGAAGTGCGACAGCGCCGGGATCAGGATCAGCGCGCCCAGCATGTTCCACAGCAGCATGAAGGTCAGCAGGATGCCCATGTCGGCCTGGAACTTGATCGGCGACCAGGCCCAGCACACCACACCGGCGGCCAGGGTGATGCCGACCAGCGCCACCACCCGCCCGGTGAAGGCCACCGCGCTGCGGTAGGCGTCGCCCAGGCTGCGGCCCTGGCGCTGGTAGTGCAGCTGCACGCTGAGCAGGTACAGCGCGTAGTCCACGCCGATGCCCACGCCGAGGGCGATCACCGGCAGGGTCGCGACCTTCACGCCGATGCCCATGGCCACCATCAGCGCCTCGCACAGCACCGAGGTGAGCACCAGCGGCAGCAGCGCCACCAGCATGGCGCGCCAGCTGCGGAAGGTGATCAGGCAGAACACTGCCACCGCCAGGTAGACGTACAGCAGCATGCTGCGGTTGGCCTCGCGCACCACCAGGTTGGTGGCCGCCTCGATGCCGGCCGAGCCTGCGGCGAGAAGGAACTGGCGATCCTCGGTGCTGTTCTCCTTGGCGAAGCGCTCGGCGATGGCCACCACGCCGTCCAGGGTCTCGGCCTTGTGATCCTTGAGGAAGGCGATCACCGGCATCAGCGAGCACTGCGTGTTGAACAGCTCGGGGGCGTTCACCGAGGCCTGCTGGGCGGCGTAGTTGAGCACGTCCTGGTTGCGCTGGATGCTGGCCATCTTCGGGTTGCCCTCGAAGGAGCCGGCAGTGATCTGGCGCACCGCGTTGACCAGCGACATGGTGGTCTGCACCCCCGGGTGCTGCTGCAGCTCCCAGGCCAGGCGGTCGGCCAGCACCAGCGTGCGGTAGTTCAGGCAGCCCTCGGGGCCGGTCTTGATCATCACCGCGAACAGGTCGCTGGACAGCGCGTAGTGGCTGGTGATGTAGGCGTTGTCCAGGTTGTAGCGCGAGTCGGCACGCAGCTCCGGGGCGCCGCGGTCGAGGTCGCCGATCTTCAGCTGCAGGCTGACGATGAAGCCGCCGACGCCCAGCAGCACCGCCAGCAGCACCGTGCCGGTGGCCCACCTGGCCGTGGTGAAGCGGTTCAGGCAGTCCCAGATGCGGCCGAAGCCGCGGTGCTGCTTGGCCCGGTCGTCGATGCGCAGGGCCCGCTCGGCGGCCTTCTTGCCCACGCCGATATAGGACAGCGCCACCGGCATCAGCAGCAGGCTGGTGAACACCAGCACGGCCACGCCGATGCTGGCGGTGATGGCCAGATCCTGGATCACCGGGATGTCGATCAGCATCAGCACGGCGAAGCCGACGGCGTCGGCCAGCAGCGCGGTGACCCCGGCGATGAACAGGCGGCGGAAGGTGTAGCGCGCCGCGATCAGCTTGTGGGTGCCGCGGGCGATGTCCTGCATGATGCCGTTCATCTTCTGCGCCGCGTGGGACACACCGATGGCGAAGATCAGGAACGGCACCAGCACCGAATAGGGGTCGATGGCGTAACCCAGCCAGGCGACGATACCCAGCTGCCAGAGCACCGCCAGCAGCGAGCAGCCGATCACCAGCAGGGTGCTGCGCAGGCAGCGGGTGTACAGCAGGATGATGGCGAAGGCGGCCACCACCGCCAGGGCGAAGAAGGCCATGACCTGCAGCAGGCCGTCGATCAGGTCGCCGATCAGCTTGGCAAAGCCGATCACCCGCACCTTGTAGGCGCCCTCCCCGTCGGCCCCCATATGCATGCCTTCGACCTTGCTGCGTAGCTGGTCGAGGGTCTTGGCGAAGGCGTAGTAGTCAATGCCGTGGCCGGTGGCCGAGTCCTTGTCCAGCAGCGGTACCACCAGCATGCTCGACTTGAAGTCGTTGGCCACCAGGCTGCCGACTATGCCGGCGCGGCCGATGTTCTGCCGCAGCTGCTCGATGCTGGCCGCCGAGCCGTCGTAGCCGTCGGGCATCACCGTGCCGCCCTGGAAGCCCTCCTCGGTGACTTCCGTCCAGCGCACACTGGGCGCCCACAGCGAACGCAGCCAGGCGCGGTCCACCCCGGGGGTGAGGAACAGCTCGTCGCTGACCTGCTTGAGCACCACCAGGTAGGCCGGGTCGAAGATGTCGCCCTGGCGGTTCTCCACCACCACCCGCACCGAGTTGCCCAGGCCGCGCAGCTGGTCGCGGTTGTCGAGGAAGTTGCGGATGTACGGCTGGTTCTGCGGCAGCATCTTCTCGAAGCTCGGGCGCAGCTCCAGGCGGGTCAGCGCCATGTAGCCGAACAGCACGGAAAGCAGGCCGATGATGGCGATGAACCAGGGCCGGTGATTGAACAGCAGGCGCTCGAGGAAGTGCCCGCTGTTGCGGTCGAAATCACGCAGATCGCGGATCACCGGCATGCTGTCTTGTTTGATGTTGGCCATGATGAGTCTCGTTGACCTGATTAGGGCAGGCGCTGGCTGCGCACACCGCGGTTGCCGGTCAGCACCAGGCTGTCATCGGCGGCGAAATCGGCGGCGCTGACCGGCGTCAGCGCGGCCTGCGGCAGGGGTTCCAGGCCACGGCCATCGGGCAGGGCGCGCAGCACATGGCCGGCCTGGCTGAATAGGTACAGGCGCCCACTGGCATCCCGCGCGGCGGCAGTGATGCTGCTCTGCAGGCCGCTGTCCAGGGTGCTCCAGCTGGCGCCGCCGTCCGCGCTGCGCAGCACGTGGCCGCGCAGGCCGTAGACCAGCAGCTCATGACCCAGGCCGGTAACCCCGAAGAAGCTGCCGTCGTAGGGCGTCGGCACGCCGACGAAACGCTGCTGGGCAGCGTCCCAGCGCAGCAGCAGGCCCTGCTCGCCGGCGATGTAGGGCACCCCGTCGACCGCCGCGATGGCGTTCAGGTGCAGGCCCTGGGGGTTGTCGGTGCGCTCGCCGAACGGCTGCCAGTGGCGGCCGCCATCCTCGGTACGCAGGATCAGGCCGAACACGCCGACGGCGTAGCCCAGCTGCGCGTCGGCGAACCAGACGTCGAGCAGCGCCTTGTCGGCGCCCTCCTCGATCATCCGCTGCGCCTCGGCCAGGCGCGCCGTCCACTCCTCGTTGTCCGGCTCGGCGGCGGCCAGCGCCGCGTAGTGCACCTGCATCAGCGCGCCGATCTGGCGGCCGTCGAGCTGCTTGCTCCAGCTGGCGCCGGCGTCCTCGCTGTGCAGGATCACGCCATCGTGGCCCACTGCCCAGCCCTGCTGCGCCGTGGGGAAATACAGGGCGGTGAGGTCGCTACTCACCGGTACCCGAGCCTGCTGCCAGTGCGTGCCGGCATCGTCGCAATAGAGGATGTGGCCACGCTGCCCCACCGCCACCAGGCTGTCGCCGGCGCGGCTGACATCGTTCAGCGGCGCATGCTCCGCCAGCGGGCTGCTGCGCGCCGGCAGATCCAGCACATCGATGAATTCGCCCCGCGCGCCGCCAGGCAGCACGCCCAGCAGCAGGCCCAGCAGGGGAAGCAGGACTCTGTAGAAATCGGTCATGGTCAATCTCGGCAATAAGGATGCGCCGCGGGCACGGGTGACATGCCCGGCGACGCCGGATCAATCTCCCGCCGTGCCACGCCGGCCCTGATCACAGGGCAGTTGACGTTGCTGCCCAGGGGGGAATCCGGGCGACACGAGTGGCGGGAGCTGCGACCCGAAAACTCAGCGAATACCGGCACCAGCCAGGGACTCGGGGGCCCACTGCGCCTTCGACAGGGCATCCACGTAGCGGATGCCGCCATACGGGCCGACCACGCCGTTGATGTTGTAGGTGCCGCCGACCAGGTCGTAGATCATGAACGGCGTGGAGTCCGGCACGCTCTTGTCGTAGCTCTGGCTGAGGAAGGCGAAGGAGCCGCGATAGAGCTGGCCGCGGGCGTCGTACTGGTCGGAGGCCAGGGCCACCCAACTATCCTCGTCGAGGTAGAAGCGGCGCTTGGCGTAGATGTGCCGTGCGCCTTCCTTGAGCGTGCCCTCGACCACCCAGACGCGGTGTTTCTCCCAGCGCACCAGATCCGGCGCCAGGTGGTTGGGCGTGGTGATGGCCTTGGCGTCGGAGGCGTAGGTCAGGCGGTAGGTGTTGTAGGGCACGATCATTTCCTGCTTGCCCACCAGCTTCCAGTCGAAGCGATCCAGCGCACCGTTGAACACGAACACGTCATCGTAGGTACCGGCGCCAGCGGTACCCGGGTTCGGCGTGTCGTAAGCCAGGTTCGGCGCCAGCTTGACCCGGCGTACGCCCGGCAGGTACTGCCAGGCACGGCGCGGCTGCTCCAGCGGGTTGGCCGCGTCGCGCAGCATGATCGCCTCGCCGGCGCGACGGGCCGGGCCGGTGTAGTGCAGCTGCATCTGGTAGTAGGTGTCGGCCGCGCCGATCGGCTTGTTCATGTCCTCGTAGATCGGGTAGTTGATGTAGGCCTGGCCGGTGGTGGCCAGGCTGGCCACGCCAGCGGCGTCGACGTTCCACGAGTCGTACTTGGAGTTGATGGTCACGCCCTGGTAGCGCAGCAGGAAGTTCCACATGGCCTCGGCACCCGACTGCGGGATCGGGAAAGGTACGCCCGGCAGCACGTTGTCGATGGCCAGGCCGCCTTCCAGCGCCTTGGCCGTGGTGGCGTTCTTCACGCTGTTGTCCAGCACCGCCTGCGGCAGCGCCACGCTGCGGTGGGTCGGGTAGAGCTCGACGCGGAAGCTGGGGAAGCGCTTGGCCAGTTCCACCGTGGTGGCGCTGAGCTGGCTCTTGTACTGCTCGACGTTCTTGCCATCGATCACCAGCAGTGGCTTCTCCGCCGCGTAGGGGTCGGGGCGCACGCTGTCGCCGGCCTTGAAGCCGGCCGGGGCCTGGGTCAGGCCACCGTCGTAGGCCGGGATGGAGCCGTCGGCGCTGGCGGCCTTTTCGGCACCGATGGCCGTCAGGCTGCTACCGAGCTTGGCCGCTTCACTGGCGGACACGGCGGCCTGGGCCTGACCGGCAGCGGCCAGGGAAAGGGAGAGAGCCAGTACGGAATACGCGAATTTCATCTTGTTGTTCTCCTGCTCAAAGGCTGGGCAATTCGTCGATCAGAAGGTGGTTTTGAAGGTCAGGTAGACCGCGCCGCGATCCTCGCCGGTGGCACCGCCGCCGGAGAACGAGGAGTAGCCGCCGGCGTAGCAGGTGTAGCGCTGGCTCAGGTCGAGGGCGTTGGGCGTCGAGCCGTCGCTGGCGCCGTCCTCGCACTTCTCGGAATCACCGAAGGAGTCCACGTACTTGAGGTCGACGTAGTACTGGTTGTAGATGGCGGCACCGACACCGACCGAGTAGTTGCCGGTGTCCTCGGCGCCGCCGGCGGCGACCGGCGAGACCCCGTCGATACCGACGTTGACCGACATCGGCGCGCTCAGATCCACACCCGGGAATACCTGGTACCAGGTCGGAGTGAAGTTGACGGCCACGCCCCAGTTGTCACGGGTCGGCTTGTCGATGCCGCGGTAGCTGTCCTCGCCCTTGTACAGCGCCTTGTTCTTGCTATCGAGGCTCAGCAGGTTGCTGTAGTACAGCTCGCCCAGCAGGGTCGCCGAGTCGAACAGCGCGGTCTCCGGCAGCGCCATCAGGCCGTTGACCACCCAGTGCAGGGTGTCGCCGGTGGCGCTCATGCTGTCGCCCTCTTTCAGCGGTGCATCGACCACACCGGTAGCGGCATCGCGCGCGCTCAGCGGGCCGGCTCCGCTGACCAGCAGCGGGCTGTAGATGGCCGGAATGCTCGACAGTGGCATGTTGTGGCGGATGTTCAGGTCGCTGCCGACGCTCACCCCGCCGACATCCTTGGACAGGCTCAGGCCGTAGATGTCGATGTCTTCGCCATAGGCCAGACGGTAGGAAGTGCTCGCAATGGAATTGCGCAGCCCCGGCACGCCGCCGGCCAGGCTCAGGCCACGGGCATCCAGCACGGCCTGCGGCAGGATGTCGGAGGTCTTGCGGTAGTAGAGGCCGAGGGTGCCATCCAGCCACTCCGGCGACCACTTGGCCATCACGCCCCAGTCGCCCTGGTCGTCCGGAGTCAGGTCGTCGCCGCGGCGGATGGTGCTCAGGGTGCCGTTGGCGCCGGCCAGGCCGGGGCCGCCGGTGTGCCCCAGGAGGAACGACTGCGCGCCGTCGCCGATCAGGTCGGAGGTGCCGTAGTAGGTACCGGCTTCCGGCAGCCGCGCGGCATCCCAGTTGAAGAAATACTGGGCACCGAACGACCACTCGGAATTGAGGGTGAAACTGGTAGACAGCTGGTTGCGCGGAACGAACAGCTCCTTGGCCTCGGTGCCCGGCGATGCAGCCAGCTTGGCCAGGTCGAGGCCGGACTGGCCGTAGCTGATCGAGTGCACCGGGTTGAGCACGGTCTCGCCCCAGAACACGTTGTGCTGGCCGGCCTTGAGGCTGAGCAGCGACTCCTCGCCAACCTCGGTGTTGTAGAACACGAAGGCATCGAGGATCTCGCCGGACGGGCCGCTGTAGTAGCGCTGGGCATGGCTGCTCAGGTGCGAGCTGCCGAACACCGCGGGCGCAGCCGGACGGCCGCCCCAGCCGGCGATCGACGAATACGCGTCGTTGCCGTTGACGAACGGGTTGGAGTTGGAGCCGGTGTTGTCGTAAGCCTTGTCGTACCAGCTGGCCGCGCTGGTGCGGAAACCCATGCGGTTCTGGTACACCACATCCAGCTCGGTGAGCAGGTCGATGCGGTTGGTGATGTTGGTGCCGGCGTGGCGGAAGTTGTAGTCACCGTCGTTGTTGTTCGGCGTGCCGAGCATGCGCTTGTCGGCACTCTCGGTGCGTACGCCGTAGTTGTACTTGACGGTGTTGTCGAAACGCACGGCCCAGTCTTCGCTGCCGGTGTCGACTTCGAAGGCCTGAGCGGCCGGTACCGCAGCCAGCATGATGGCCGAGGCCAACAGGGTTCTGCGCAAGGGAAGGCGGTGCTGCTTGTTATTGTTGTGCATAGCGTTGACTCCGCATTTTTGGGGCTTACGACGTGCCGCACACGCGGGTTGGCCGCGCGAGCGGGTAACTGGGTGAGGTATTCCTTGTTCGGTTGAGGGGCTTGCGTGCTTCCGTTCCGGGCCTTAGCCCAGCAAGGCCTGAATCAGGCTCTCGGCCTGTGGCCAGTCGCCGTAGCCGGAGGCCGGGTTGAGGTGGCCGACAGCACCCAGCTCGACCAGGGCGCCGCCCCACTCGCGGGCCATTTCGCCCACCGCGTCGAGGCTGGCCAGGTGGTCGTTGCTGCTGGCCGCGACGATGCTGGGGAACGGCAGCGGGCCGCGCGGCAGCGGCGACCAGCCGTGCTCGGCGAGCACGGCGGCGCTGGGGTATTGCGGCGGCCAGGCGGTGTCCAGATCCGGCGGGGTGACCAGCAGCGCACCGAGGATCGGCCGCGAGTGGCGCGCCGCCCAGTGCACCGTCATCAGCACGCCGGCACTGTGGGCCACCAGCACCACCGGGCCGTCGATACGCTCCAGCTCGCTCTGGATCGCGGCAACCCGGGCAGCCAGGCTGAGCTTGTCGGTTTCCAGCGGCGGCACGCTGCGGCAGTTGGGCAGGCGCGCGGCGAGCAGGGTCTGCCAATGATCGGCGACGTGGTCGCGCAGGCCGGGAACGATGAGAACGGTGAATGCTGTGCTGCTGGCCACGCCGGGCTCCTGACTGCTGAATCCGTTGCCGGCGCAACGACGCCGGGGTTGAGCAGACAGTAGAGATGGGGCTCCGGGGACGCTTCACATTAGGCGTCAGCCATTTCGCAATTCATGACATGGCTCGCTGGGTCATGGCGCTGGCGCGCTGCCGTCGTGCGTTGCAGCCCTGCTAAGATCAGCATTACGGGCGTGATTTATCATTTCATGACACCCGCGTGACCCTCGCCGCCGGCTTCGGCATCATGCCGCGGCGGTCGTCATAAGCGGCCGTGCCTGTGAAGGAACTAGAACAATGACAACACTGGTTCGCGCAGCGGTACTCACCAACTACCTGGAGGTGGCCCAGCATCTGGGTCTCAAGCCCCAGGCGCTGCTCAGCGAAGTGGGCCTGAACAAGGCCCAGTTGCAGGATCCGGAACACCGCATCCCGATCGACGCCGCCGTGCGTCTGCTGGAAAACTCCGCCAGCGCCAGCGGCTGCCAGACCTTCGGCCTGCGCATGGCCGAGTCGCGCCAGCTCTCCGACTTCGGTGCGGTCAGCCTGCTGCTGACCCACCAGCGCACCCTGCGCGAGGCGCTGCAGGTGGTGGTGCAGTACCGCCACCTGCTCAACGACTCGCTGGCCATCTTCATCGAAGAAGCCGGCAGCATGGTGATCATCCGCGAGGAAGTGGTCACCGAGGCCGGGCTCAACTGCCGTCAGGGCAACGAGCTGGCCATCGGCGTGATGTACCGCCTGTGCGCCGCCCTGCTCGGCACCCACTGGCGACCGATCAGCGTCAGCTTCACCCATGCGGCGCCGGACGACCTGCAGGTGCACCGCCGGGTACTCGGGCAGAAGCTGGAGTTCAACGGCGAGTTCAATGGCATCGTCTGCCATGCCGCCGACTTCGACGTGCCCAACCCCCAGGCCGACCCGGCCATGGCGCGCTATGCCCAACGCTTCCTCGATTCGCTGCAGGCCGAGCAGGAAACACCGCTGATCTTCGAAGTGCGCAAGGCCATCTACCTGCTGCTGCCCATGGGCCGCGCCACCATCGAACAGATCGCCCTGGCCATGGGCATGAACGTGCGCACCCTGCAACGGCGCCTGGAGGAAAACCAGGCAACCTTCAGCGATCTGATCAACGGCGTGCGCCGCGACCTGGTGCTGCGCTACCTGGAAAACCCCGCCTATTCGCTGGGGCGCATCGCCGACATGCTCGGCTATTCGATGCCCAGCTCCTTCACCCGCTGGTTCATCAGCCAGTTCGGCATGCCGCCGGCGGCCTGGCGCAGCGAGCACGGCAGCGTACGCAAGGACAAGTGACGCCCCCGCGGAGCGTGGACCAGCGTCGGCACGGAGGCCGCGCAGGAGCAAGCTCCGGCAGGGTGCGCCATGCGCACCGGCAAGCCCGCAGGTTGCCTCTTAGATCACCGTCATTCCCGCGCAGGCGGGAATCCAGTGCTTTGCATTGGCACGGATCCAGCGAAATTACCTGACGGCTCCGTGCACCTGGGCTCCCGCCTGCGCGGGAGCGACGGTGGTTGGGGTTCGTCCTCAGGGCACGCCCTGCTCCACCACCTGGGCCAGATCATCGAGATCCAGCACCGCCCGGCTCAGGTAGAACTCGGCGCCACCATTGCCCTCGCCGCCGCTGCCGCCCTGCTGCAGCTGGCGGCGCACGAAGCGGTAGCTGCCGCGGATCTTGCCCAGAGCCGCGGCCTGGGCCTGGTACTGCGCCTGCAACTGGTCGAAGCGTTGTTCGATGTCGGCATCCAGCTGGTTCAGGCGCTCGGCCGGCAGCAGCCAGGGTGCCTTCTGCGGCAGCAGGTAGTGACGCAACTGGTAGTCCAGCAGCAGGCTGGCAAGGTCGCGGCTCTGTGCGCCGAACGCTGGTGCCCGGCTCCCCGCCTCGGCCAGGTCTTGCTCGACCGCCTCGCCCAGCTGCTGGCGCTGCTCCAGCAGGCGCGCGATCAGCTCCGGATAGCGCCGGCTGGCACTGCGCGGCAGGCCATCCAGTTCCGTGAAGATGCGCTGCATGGCACCCAGCGGCTGGGCCAGATCGGCCGGTTGGCCGAGCTGCAGCACATCGGTTTCGAGGGTGTTGAGGTGGTGGTAGACCGCGGTCAGGCTGCGCGGGTCGGGACTGCGTTCGCGCGGGTCGAAGTACAGCAGGGCACTGGCGCACAGCAGCCGGCTGTGGCTGTCCAGTTCGTGCAGCTGGCGCACCATCGCGGTGTCGGCCAGGGCTGGTTGGCACAGCAGGCAAAGCAGGTACGGCAATACAGTCCTTCGCATCGTCCTTCCTCGTGGTGTTCGCTTACCTCGGAAAAAACTCGGGAAAAAGTGCGGACGGCCACAGGAGCCGCAGCCGTCGCACGAAGGCCGGGGCCGAAGCCCCGAAGACACAGCCCGCCATGGAGTGAACAGGCCGTGGCGACACACTGGCGGGCCTCGCGGCCCGGGGCGCGGTTAGCGCAGGATGGTGCAGCCGGTGGCGGCCTGCAGCTGGTCGAAGTCGACGCCCGGCGCCATCTCCACCAGCTCGACGCCGGCCGCGGTGATGTCCAGCACGGCCAGGTCGCTGATGATGCGGTCGACCACACCGACGCCGGTCAGCGGCAACGAGCAGCGCTCGAGGATCTTCGCCTCGCCGTCCTTGGCGCAGTGCTCCATCAGCACCACCACGCGGCGCACGCCGGCGACCAGATCCATGGCGCCGCCCATGCCCTTGACCATCTTGCCGGGGATCATCCAGTTGGCCAGGTCGCCCTGCTGCGACACCTGCATGGCGCCAAGCAAGGCCAGGTCGACATGGCCACCACGGATCATGGCGAAGCTCTCGGCACTGTCGAAGAAGCTGCTGCCGGGCAACGTGGTGATGGTCTGCTTGCCGGCGTTGATCAGATCCGGGTCGATCTCCTCCTCGCCGGGAAACGGGCCGATGCCGAGCAGGCCGTTCTCGCTCTGCAGCCAGACCTCCACGCCCTCGGGAATGTAGTTGGCCACCAGGGTCGGCAGGCCGATGCCGAGATTGACGTAGAAGCCGTCGTGCAGCTCCTGGGCGGCGCGCTGCGCCATTTCTTCGCGGGTCCAGGCCATGATCAGCTCCTCAGCGTACGGACTTCGATGCGTTTTTCCGGGCTGGCATTGAGCACCAGGCGCTGCACGTAGATGCCCGGCAGATGGATCTCGTCCGGCGCCAGCTCACCGACCTCGACGATCTCCTCCACCTCGGCCACGCACACCCGCCCGGCCTTGGCGCACAGCGGGTTGAAGTTGCGCGCGGTCTTGTTGAACACCAGGTTGCCGGCACGGTCGGCCTTGGCGCCCTTGATCAGCGCCAGGTCGGCGGTAAGCCCACGTTCCATCACGTACCACTCGCCGTCGAACTGGCGGGTTTCCTTGCCCTCGGCGATCTGCGTGCCGTAGCCGGTGCGGGTGAAGAACGCCGGGATGCCGGCACCGCCGGCGCGCAGCTTCTCGGCCAGGGTGCCCTGGGGGGTGAACTCCAGCTGCAGCTCGCCGGCCAGGTACTGGCGCTCGAACTCCTTGTTGCCGCCGACGTAGGAGGAAATCATCTTGCTGATCTGCCGGCTGTACAGCAGCGGGCCGAGGCCGAAGTCGTCGACCCCGCAGTTGTTGCTGATGATGGTGAAGCCGCGCTTGCCGGTGGCGCCCAGCGCCGCGATCAGCGCCTCGGGAATGCCGCACAGGCCGAAGCCGCCGGAGGCGATGCTGATGCCGTCGGCCACCAGCCCCGCGAGCGCCGCCTCGGCGCTGGGGTAGATCTTGTTCATCACTAGTTCTCTCGGGTTGTGCCGGCGCCACGCGCCGGCGCGCAGATCACAGGCCCCAGTGCATCAGCAGCAGCACCAGGACGACCAGGAAGACGGTTTCGCCGACCATCAGCAGGATCGGTTTGATACCCACGGTGGCCAGCTCCTTGAGCTGGGTCTTCATGCCCAGGGCGGCGATCGACACCACCAGGCACCAGCGCGAGGCCTCGTTGACCCCGCCCTGCACCAGCGCCGGCACCCAGCCGGTGCTGTTGATGCAGGCTAGGGCGAGGAAGGCCACGGCGAACCAGGGCAGCAGCGGCGGACGCTTGCCGCCAGTCTCGGCGCCCTGCATGCGGGTGACCATGGCCGCCGCGACGATCACCGGCAGCAGCATGGCCACGCGCATCAGCTTGACCACGGTGGCGGTGTCGCCGGTTTCCGGCGACATGCTGTAGCCGGCGCCGACCACCTGGGCCACGTCGTGGATGGTGGCGCCGAGGAACACCCCGGCCTGCTGCGGCGACAGGCCGAAGGCGTTGGCGATCATCGGGTAGAGGATCATCGCCAGGGTCGACAGCGCCGACACCCCGATCACGGTGAACAGGGTGGCCTTTTCCTTCTGCGGATGGCTGGGCAGCGCGGCGGCCAGGGCCAGCGCCGCCGAAGCGCCGCAGATGGCGGTGGCGCCGCCGGTGAGCATGCCAAAGATGCGTTTGAAGCCCATCAGCCGCGCCGCCAGCACCGAGGCGGAAATGGTCACCAGCACCAGGATCACCACCAGCGCGAAGGGCTTCCAGCCGAGCGCGGCGATCTGCTCCAGGGTGATGCGCATGCCCAGCAGGGCCACACCGATGCGCAGCACGCTGCGCGCGGTGAACTCGATGCCGGCCTTGCACTTGCCCTCGCCGGCGAGGAAGTTGAGCGACAGCCCCAGCAACAGGGCGAACAGCATCACCGGCGCGCCGTAGTGTTCGGAGAGGAAGGTGGCGGCGGCGCCCACCACCAGGCTGATGCTGATGCCCGGCGCCAGTTCGCGCGCCCGGTCGTTGATCTGGGTAAGAGCAATGGCGCTCATGGCGCTGAATCCTCGATAACGATGTAGAGGTGGTCGCCCTCTTCCACCACCGGGTAGGTGGCGACCTTGAGCTGGTCGGAATTGAGCAGGTAGCCGCTGGCCAGGTCGAAGCGCAGGCCGTGGGCACGGCACTGCACCACCCTGCCCTGCACCTGGCCGGCGCACAGCGAGGAGCCCTGGTGCGGGCAGCTGTCGGCGACGGCATGGAACTGCCCGTCGATATTGAACAGGGCGATGCCGTGGCCCGCCGGCTCGAGCAGCACGCGCTGCCCGGCCGCCGGCACCTGTGCGGCCGGCACCTGGTGACGCCGGCTCATGCCTGCAGGCTCCGCCGCTGTGGCTGGCCGAGGGCGGTGCGCATGCCGCGCAGCAGCAGTTCCGCCGGGTGCGCCCCGGACAGCTGCAGGCTGCCATCGAAGACGAAGTGCGGCACGCTGCTGGCCGTCATTCCGGAGCGCAGGAACGGCCGGCCGTCGCGGTACAGCGCCCGGGCCATGGCCTCGCGCGGGTAGCCGCAGGTCTCGGCGATGGTCAGCAGGGTGTTGCCGTCGCCGATGTCCTCGCCGAGCTGGAAGTGCGCGGCGAACAGGCGCTCCAGCAGGCGCTCGCGCTGCTCCGGGCTGCCCAGCTCGCCGGCCTGGCGCAGCAGGCGGTGGGCGTCGGCGGTATTGGGCATGCGCGCGATGCGGCTGAAGTCCAGCTGCAGGCCGACCGCGGCGGCCTCCTCCTGCACCTGGGCCTGGCGCAGGCGCACGGCCGTGTCGCTGCCCAGGCGCTGGCGGTAGAACTCGGCAAAGGGCACGCCGGCGGCCGGCAGCTGTGGCAGCAGCTGCACGCCGCGCCAGTCGATGCTCACCACCTGCTGCGGCAGCGCTTCCTGCAACTGACTAACCGCCAGCTCCAGCTGGCGCTTGCCGATCAGGCACCAGGGGCAGATGAAGTCGAACGCCACATCGATACGCAGGGCACGGTTCACGGCTGCGCCTCCAGCATTGCCTCGGCGTGGTCATCCTTGCCTTGCTCGCCCCGCAGGCGGGCGATGTCGCGCAGGTAGTGGCAGCGGGCGTAGAAGAACACCGCGGCGGCAGCCAGGCTCACCAGCGGCACCAGCTGGAAAGCCGTGCTCAGGCCGAGCAGGTCGGACAGCTTGCCGGTGATGAACGGCCCCGGCGCCAGGCCCAGCAGGTTGTTGGCCAGGGTCAGGGTGGCGAAGGCGGTGCCGTGCACCGAATAGTGGGTCAGGTTGGCCACCATGGCCCCGGACGGCCCGGTGGTGCCGGCGGCGATCAGCATGCCGGCGGCGATCAGCAGCAGCTGCAGCGGCCCCGCCGCCAGGGCGAAGGCCAGCGACAGTAGCAGGCAGCTGCCCAGGCAGTAGGCGATGGCCAGAGCGATCTTGCGCTGCGGCGCGTTGCGGCACAGGCGGTCACTGAGCATGCCGCAGAGGATCATGCCGGCGCCGCTGCACAGCACGATGAGCCCGGCCAGGGCGCCGGCCTTGTCGGTGCCCATCTGGTAGTAGCGGTTGAGGTAACTGGGCATCCACACGATCACCGTGCCACCAACGAACAGCTGCAGGCCGCTGCCGACGTAGGCGGCGAGCACCGAGCGACTGCAATACAAGGTGCGCAGCGGCTTGGCGGCCTTGTCCGCGGCCTGCTGCACGGCGTCGGTGAGGCGCTTGGGCGAGACCCGCGCCTCCTTCACCAGCAGCGGGTAGACCACCGCCAGCAGCAGGCCGAACAGCGCCATGCCGACGAAGGCCCAGCGCCAACCCAGGTGCTGGGCGATGGCGCCACCCAGGGCCATGCCCAGTACCGAGCCGAACATGCCGCCGGCCATGAAGGCGCCGGTCAGGGTGGCGCGCATGTGCTTGGGGAACACCGCGAGCACCACGGCGATGCCGACGCTGCCATAGGCCGCCTCGCCGACCCCGACCAGGAAGCGCGCCACCAGCATCTGCCCGTACTGCTGAGCCAGGCCGCAGGCCAGGGTGGCCAAGCTCCACAGCAGGGCCATCAGCGCCAGGCTGCGCACCCGGCCGAAGCGGTCGGCGAGCAGCGACAGGGGAAAGGTCAGCAGGCCGACCATCAAGGCCACCACGCCGCTAAGCAGGCCGAGCTGGCTGTCGGACAGCGCCCATTCGCCCTTGAGCAGGGGGAACACGGCGTTGAGCACCTGACGCGACATGTAGTCGGAGATCAGCAGGCCGAAACTGAGGGCGAACACCACCCAGGCATAGCTGCGTGGAATACCGGCCGACGTATCGATCTCGTCGCCCAGGCTGGAGTGAAAGGCCATGTCTGCCACCTCGTTGTACTGCTACTGCTTGTTATTGTTGTAGTCGTGCAAGACGACGCTCGGCAAAGGCCTCTGGACGACCCTGTGGGATCGCCGGCACCGTGTGCGGCGCGCCCGGTTCGTGGCCCGGGCGCCGCATGCGGCAGAGACCTTTGCCCAGCGGCGTGGTACCCCCCGACCTGCGGAGGGCGCCGTATCACTCAGCCGCGCTGTTGCAGCTCTTTCTGACCCGGCTTGCGGTTCGGCGCCATGCCGCCTGCCAACCGGGCTTCTTCGACGCCGTCGAGTTGCACGGCACTCGGCACCTGCCGATGAATCACTTGCGCAGGAAGCCCTGCTGACCGCCCTTCGGATTCGGCGCGAAGCCGTTGGCGGCCAGGGTTTCTTCGACCGTGTCGTAGAACACGCCAATCTTGAGGATCTCGCGGGCTTCCTTGCCGTTGGCGACCGGGCGACCGATCTCCTTGGCGATGCGTACCAGCTGCTCGATCTGCTCGACGGAGGTCATCTTGCGCGAGCGATCCTGAGTCCAGATGTTGTCCTCGATACCGCAGCGCACGTGCAGCCCCATCGCCATGCCCATCAGGTTGACCGGCAGGGTATTGAGCATGGTGCTCTCCACCGTGAGCATGGTGCCGTCGGGGATGGCACGCAGGAAGTTGGCCATGCTGTAGATATGTGGCTGATCCATGCCGCCGCCGATGGCCACCCAGTTGCACACCAGCGGGCCCTTGTAGACGCCGCGACGGATCAGGCGCTCGACCGTCTCGTAGCTGTTGATGTTGTAGAACTGGAAGGCGCTCTGGATGCCGGCGGCGGAGAGGCGCTTGACGTGCTCCTCGATGAAGCCCGGGCCGGACGGCACGATCATCTCGCGGTAGGCCTCGTAGGTATCGCTGCCCATGGAGGTGCCGGTGTAGTCACGCACGTCCATCTGCTCGATGACGTTCATCTGCGTGGTGTTGACCGTCACCGTGACCTGGTCGGGCTTGGGATCGAGCTCGGCGAGCATGTGCCGGGTGTCGTCGTGCAGCCACTTCGCCGCCGCGCCGTCTTCCGGCGGCGCGAAGGAGATCGAGCCGCCGACCTGGATGACCATGTCCGGCACCGCCTCGCGTACCCCGGCGATCAGCTCGTTGAACTTGGACAGGCGCTTGGAGCCCTTGCCGTCCAGCTCACGCACGTGCAGGTGGAGTACCGAGGCGCCGGCTTCGTAGCAGTCGACGGCCTTCTGGATCTGCTCTTCCATGGTCACCGGAATGTCTTCCGGATAGTCCGAGGGGAACCATTCGGGGCCGTATGGGGCCGCGGTGATGACGAGCTTGTCCTGGTTTTCAGGGAAGAGAGAACCGTCGAGGAAGTTCATGCCTGTTGCCTCAGATATTTATTAGTAGTTGGCGCGAATGGGGTGCTGCGACTCAGAAGGTCTTGTCGCCGATGATGCCGGCGCGCTCCATCTTGCGATGGCACGGTGGGTAGTCCATGACCGCGTAATGCTGGGTGCTGCGGTTGTCCCAGATCGCCACGCTGTTGGGCTGCCAGCGCCAGCGCACCTGGTATTCCGGGATGTAGGCCTGGCTGACCAGGTAGCGCAGCAGGTCGCTGCCGCCCATGCTGTAGTCCTGGCCGTAACGCACATGCTCCGGGGTGTGGAAGTTGCTCAGGTGGGTGGCGAAGGCGTTGACGAACAGCACCTTCTCGCCGGTCTCCGGATGGGTGCGCACCACCGGGTGCTCGGCATCCGGGAACTGCGCCTTGAGCGCCAGGCGCTTCTCGATCGGCATGGCCGCGCCGAAGCTAGCCTCGATGCTGTGGCGCGCACGCAGGCCGGCGATACGCTGCTTCACCTCTTCCGGCAGCTTCTCGTAGGCCAAGGCCATGTTCGCCCACATGGTGTCGCCACCCACCGGCGGGCATTCCACGCAGCGCAGCACGCAGCCCATGGGCGGCGCCTCGCGCCAGGTGGCGTCGGTGTGCCAGGCATTCTCGTAGCGGTCGTTGGGGGCGTCCGGCGACTTGTAGATGCGCACCAGGCCCGGGTGCTCCGGGTCGCTGCCGGCCACCGGATGATCCTCCAGCTCGCCGAAGCGGCGGGCGAAGGCCACGTGCTCGGCACGGCTGATGTCCTGGTCGCGCAGGAACAGCACCTTGTGCTTGAGCAGCAGCGCCTTGATTTCGGCGAACAGAGCGTCGTCGCGGGAGGCATCGCCCAGGTTGACGCCGCTCAGCTCGGCGCCGATGGCGCAGGTCAGTTGTTCGACTCGCATGGCGGACACCTCAGATGACGAAGATCGACGAACCGGTGGTCTTGCGCGACTCCAGGTCGCGGTGCGCCTGCACAGCGTCCTGCAGGGCGTAGTGCTGGTTGATCTCGATGCGGATCAGGCCGCTGCCGACCAGGCCGAACAGCTCCTCGGCCAGTTCCGCCTTCTCCGCCGGATCGGCGATGTAGTCGGCCAGGGCCGGACGGGTCATATAGAGAGAGCCCTTCATCGCCAGCAGCTGCGGGTCGAACGGCGGGATGGTGCCGGAGGCGGTGCCGACGCAGACCAGCAGGCCGCGACGCTTGAGCGAATCCAGCGAGCCCATGAAGGTGTCCTTGCCGACGCTGTCGAACACCACGTCGACACCCCGCCCGCCGGTCAGCTGGCGCACGCGCTGGGCGACGTCCTCGTGGCTGTAGTCGATCACGTGGGCGCAGCCGTGGGCGCGCGCCACTTCGGCCTTGGCCGCGCTGGACACGGTGCCGATCACGGTCAGACCGAGCAACTTGGCCCACTGCGAGACGATCAGGCCGACGCCGCCGGCAGCGGCGTGCAGCAGCAGGCTGTCGCCCTCCTTGAAGGCGTGGATCTTCTTCATCAGGTAGGCCGAGGTCAGGCCGCGCATGGTCATCGCCGCGGCAGTCTCAAAGGCGATGGTTTCCGGCAGGCGGATCAGCGGCGCGGCCGCTACCAGGCGCTCGGTGCTGTAGGCGCCGAGGGTGTTGATGAAGCCGGTGTAGGTGACGCGATCCCCCACCGCCACGTTGCTCACGCCCTCGCCGAGGGCTACCACCACGCCGGCTGCCTCCACGCCGATGCCGTTGGGCATGGGGATCGGGTAGGTGCCGTTGCGGAAGTAGGTGTCGGCATAGTTCAGGCCGACGGCGACGTGGCGAATGCGTACCTGGCCCGGGCCGGGGTCGCCGACCTCGACGTCCTCGTAGCGCAACACCTCGGGACCCCCGGTCTCGTAAAAGCGGACGGCTTTGGCCATGCCTGTTCTCCAGTCTTGTTATTAGCTACCAGTAGCGTGGAACGGACTGTAAAACTGCCCCCCGGCGGGTGCTTCTCATCGAACGACAGGAGCTTTTCATTTCATGACAGGCCAGCATGGCGCTGCCGCGCCGTGCCTGTTAGCCTGCGTGGAACAGACACTCCCGGGAGCCAGGAATGCTGAACCTTCATCACCCCGCGCCGCCTGTGGCACAGCCCCGCTCCCGGCCCGCGAGCGACCGCCGATGAAACTGCCCGACAGCCTGGTCGCCACGCTGCTCGGCCTGCAGATCGCCCTGCTGCATGCCAGCCTGCGCCTGGACAGCGCCACCGACGACGAAGCCCTGCATGACCTGCGCATCCACCTGCAGCGCCTGCGCAGCCTGCTGGCACCGCTGCGCCGGGTCGCCGACCTGCCGCCGCTGTACAACGCCGCCGCGGAACTCGGCGCGCTGACCGCACCGGTTCGCGAGCTGGAGGTGCTGGCCGCCGAGCTGCAGCAGCGCGGCTACAGCGCCGCCGCGGCGGCCCGTCAGGCGCAGCTGCCGGCGCGCTACGCGCGGGTGCTGCAGAGCGCCGAACTGCAACACCTGTTCACCCTGCTCGACGGCTGGCCGGCAGAGCTGCGCGACGCCCAGCGCCAGAGTCAGCTGCGCGGCCTGCAAGGCCTGGTGCGCAAGCGCCTGCACAAGCAGGTGGCGCGCCTGGCCGTGGCGCTGGCCACGCCCGGCTACGACCGTCACCGCCTGCGCCTGCTGATCAAGCGCGTGCGCTATGCCGGCGAGGCCTACCCGACGCTGATCGGGCTGTCGGCCAAGACCCTGGCCCGCCTCAAGCTCGCCCAATCGGCCCTGGGCGACTGGCACGACCACTTCCAGTGGTGCGCCCGCCTCGAACAGGAAGCCGACCTCGCCCCGCTCCGGCAGCCCTGGCAGCACTGCGCCGAACAGGCACTGGTCGAAGCCGAGCGCCAGCTGCAGCGCCTGGCCAAGCAGTTGCAGCGAGAGCCACTGGCCCGCCCGCACCTGCATCCCGCCGCGGCCTGAACGCCCTCTGCGCCGAACTGACCTATGCTTGGCTGGGCGCGCCAGCCGCCATCTGCGGTTCCCTGGCACGCCAGGAGGATCACCATGCGTATTCCCGCGAGTCTCGGCCTGCTGCCCCTGCTGCTGGCCCTGAGCCTGGGCGCCGCCACCACGGCCCAGGGCACGGACGCCGCCCAGGGTGCGGCGAGCGAGCAGGTGTTTCGCACCGAGGAGCTCGACCAGATGCTGGCCCCGCTGGCGCTCTACCCCGACGCCCTGCTGGCCCAGGTACTGATGGCCACCACCTACCCGGGTGACGTGGCCGATGCGGTGACCTGGTCGACCAACCACCCGGACGCCAGCGGCGACGATGCCGTGCGCCAGGTCTCCGACCAGCCCTGGGATCCCAGCGTGCAGTCGCTGGTGGCGTTCCCCGCCGTGCTGGTGACCCTGGGTCAGGATCCGGCCTGGGTGCAGAAGGTCGGCGACGCCTTCCTCGCCCAGCCCGATGCGGTGATGGACTCGGTGCAGCGCCTGCGCCAGCAGGCCAAGGCCGCCGGCAACCTGGAGTCCAACGAACAGCAGAAAGTCAGCGAGGAGCCGGCCGCCCCCAGCCAGACGAGCTCATCCAGCAGCACCAGCCAGCAGACCATCGTCATCGAGTCGGCCGACCCGCAGGTGGTCTACGTGCCCAGCTACAACCCCAGCGTGGTCTACGGCACCTGGCCCTACCCGTCCTACCCGCCGGTGTACTACCCGCCGCCCGCCGGCTACTACTTCGGCAGTGCGCTGGCCACCGGCCTGGGCTTCGCCGCCGGGGTGGCGATCATCGATTCGCTATGGGGCGACTGCGACTGGGGCCACGGCGACATCGACATCGACGTGGATCGCTACAACAACCTCAACGACAACCGTCAGCTCAACGTCAACCAGAACACCTGGAAGCACAACGCCGCCAACCGTGACGGCGTACCCTACCGCGACCGCGCCAGCCGCGAGCAATACAGCCAGCGCCTGGCCAACGGCGAGCAGCGCCAGGAACTGCGCGGGCGCGACCCGGCCCGCGCCGCCGACCGCGACCGTGCGCGGCAGAGCCTGGAGCAGCGTGGTTTCGAGAGCCCGGCCAACAGCAATCGCCAGGCCCGCGAGCGGGCCCAGACGGCCAACCGCGACATGCGCGACAGTGCCCAGCAGCGCCAGCGCAGCAATCCCCAGGCTCGCCAGCAGGCGCGCCAGCAGCACTCTGCCAGCCGCAGAGCGCCTGACAACGCCTTTGCCGGCGCGCGTACCCCCGATCGCGAACGGGCCTACCAGCAACGCGGCCAGAGCAGCCGTGCCGCCGCCAGCCGGCCGCAATCGGCGCGCGCCAGCGGGCGCACGGTGAGCCGCCCAGCCATGTCCTCATCCCGCGGCGGCGCCCGGCGGCGCTGATCAGGAGTCCAGTCATGAATGCAGCTCAGCGTATCGCCCTGCTTGCCCTGCTGGCCCTGCCCTGGCAGCACGCCCAGGCCCAGCAGGCATTCAGCAGCCCGGACGAGGCCGTCAGCGCCTTTATCGGCGCCCTCGGCACCCAGCACGCCGACAGCCAGCGCATGGCGGCGCTGCTCGGCGACGACTGGCGCAGCTATATCCCGCTGGAAGGTATCGAGCGCAAGGACGTCGACGCCTTCCTGACCATGTACAAGGAGAAACACGAAATTCGCAGCGAGGCCGCCGACCGCGCCCAGCTGGTGGTCGGCAACAGCGCCTGGGAACTGCCGCTGCCGCTGGTGCACGGCAAGGACGGCTGGGTCTTCGACACCCAGGCCGGCGGCGAGACCATTCGCCTGCGCCGCATCGGCCGCAACGAACTGACCACCCTGGAGGCCGTGCGCGCCTATCACGACGCGCAGATGGACTATGCCGAGGTCGACCGCGACGGCGATGGGGTTCTGGAATATGCGCAGAAGTTCGTCAGCAGCGACGGCCAGCACGACGGGCTGTACTGGGCCGAGCAGCCCGGCGAGGAACAGAGCCCGCTGGGCCCGCTGTTCGGCGACGAACTGCCGGATGGCGACTGGCACGGCTATCACTACCGCATCCTCACCGCCCAGGGCCCCTCGGCGCCGCGCGGCGCCTACGACTACCGGATCGGCGCCAACATGAGCCGCGGCTTCGCCCTGATCGCCTGGCCCAGCGCCTACGGCGACAGCGGCGTGATGAGTTTCATGATCAGCCACGACGGCGAGGTATTCGAGAAGGATCTGGGCCCCGACAGCGACAAGCAGGCCCTGGCCATGACCCGCTTCGATCCGGACAGCAGCTGGCAGGAAGTCAGCGAGCCGGCCACACCCTGAGTCTCAGCGCCCCGCCTGCTCAGGCGGCGGGGTGCAGACGCGCTACTCAGTCCTTGCGCGAAGGCGACAGCAGCTCGATCTTGTAGCCATCCGGGTCTTCGACGAAGGCCAGGATGCTGGTGCCGTGCTTCATCGGCCCTGCCTCGCGGGTGATCTTGCCACCGCGGGCGCGGATGTCTTCGCAGGCCTTGTAGACATCGGCCACTTCCAGGGCGATATGGCCGTAGCCGCTGCCCAGCTCGTAGCTGTCCACACCCCAGTTGTAGGTCAGCTCGATGACGCTGTTCTCGGCCTCGTTGCCGTAGCCGACGAAGGCCAGGGTGAACTGACCGTCCGGATAGTCCTTGCGCCGCAGCAGGGTCATGCCCAGCACTTCGGTGTAGAAGGCGATGGATTTGTCCATGTCGCCGACGCGCAGCATGGTATGCAGCAGTCTCATCAGGTCTTTCCTCATCGTTGGCCCGCAGGGGCCTGAAAAAAAGAACCCCGGCTCGTGGCCGGGGTTCGTCTGTCACGGGCTGTTCAGCTTATCAGAACAGCTTGCGGCCCTTGCCGGCAGCGATGCGCATGCGCAGGGCGTTGAGCTTGATGAAGCCCGCCGCGTCGGCCTGGTTGTAGGCACCGCCGTCTTCCTCGAAGGTCGCGATGTTGGCGTCGAACAGCGAGTCGTCGGACTTGCGGCCAACCACGATGACGTTGCCCTTGTACAGCTTCAGGCGTACCACACCGTTCACGTTGGTCTGCGAGGCGTCGATCATCTGCTGCAGCATCAGACGCTCCGGGCTCCACCAGTAGCCGGTGTAGATCAGGCTGGCGTACTTGGGCATCAGCTCGTCTTTCAGGTGGGCCACTTCGCGGTCCAGGGTGATCGACTCGATGGCGCGGTGGGCACGCAGCATGATGGTGCCGCCGGGGGTCTCGTAGCAGCCGCGGGACTTCATGCCGACGTAGCGGTTCTCGACGATGTCGAGGCGACCGATACCGTTCTCGCCGCCGATGCGGTTGAGTTCGGCCAGCACGGTGGCCGGGGTCATTTCCTTGCCGTCGATGGCAACGATGTCGCCCTTGCGGTAGGTCAGCTCGATGTAGGTCGGGGTGTTCGGCGCCGCTTCCGGGGAAACGGTCCACTTCCACATGTCTTCTTCGTGCTCGGTCCAGGTGTCTTCCAGCACGCCGCCTTCATAGGAGATGTGCAGCAGGTTGGCGTCCATGGAGTACGGCGACTTCTTCTTGCCGTGGCGCTCGATCGGGATGGCGTGCTTCTCGGCATAGTCCATCAGCTTCTCGCGCGACAGCAGATCCCATTCGCGCCAGGGGGCGATCACTTTCACGCCCGGCTTGAGGGCGTAGGCGCCCAGTTCGAAACGTACCTGGTCGTTGCCCTTGCCGGTGGCGCCGTGGGAGATGGCGTCGGCGCCGGTCTCGTTGGCGATCTCGATCAGGCGTTTGGCGATCAGCGGGCGGGCGATGGAAGTACCCAGCAGGTACTCGCCTTCGTAAATGGTGTTGGCGCGGAACATCGGGTAGACGAAATCGCGGACGAATTCTTCGCGCAGGTCGTCGATGTAGATTTCCTTGACGCCCATGGCCTGGGCCTTGGCGCGAGCCGGCTCGACTTCTTCGCCCTGGCCGAGGTCAGCGGTGAAGGTCACCACTTCGCATTCATAGGTGTCCTGCAGCCACTTGAGGATTACCGAGGTATCCAGGCCACCGGAATAGGCCAGAACTACCTTCTTAACGTCCGCCATGCCAATCAACTCCACGGGGTTGTACGGAAAACCCGTGATTCTACCCACCGCCACCACCGATTTACAGGGGCGCGACAGACACTGGCGACAAAGCGACAGTTTTATGCGGCGACGCGACCTCAGGAAGTACTGGCAGGAGATGCCGGAGCCGCCGGCGCAGCAGGGGCCGGCTCGCTTGCCGGCGGAGTGGCGGGGGCCGCCTCGGGCGGGGGCTCGATGACCGGTTCGCGCGACAGGGTCATGGTCACCCGGCGGTTCTTCGCCCGGTTGGGCTCGCTGTTGTTCGGCACCAGCGGGTAGCGCTCGCCGTGGAAGCGCACCAGGATCTGCTCGGCCGGAATGCCCTTGGCCTTGAGGTACTCCTCCACCGCCAGGGCCCGGCGGCGCGAGCTGTCGCGGTTGGTCAGGCGGCTGCCGCTGTTGTCCGAGTGGCCGTCGAGCTGGATGCGGTTGACGCTGGGGTCGGCCTTGATGAACTCGAGGATGATGTCGAGCTTGGCCTGGCCCAGGGCATCGAGCACCGAGCCGCCACCGGGGAAGCCGATCTGGGTCTGGCGGATCTGGTCGAAGTTCACCGGCAGCAGGCCGGCCGTGCATTTGAGGTAGTCGGTGTAGGCCTGGTTGAACCGCACCGGCAGCAAACGCACCTCCAGGCTGTCGCCGCCCTGCAGGGTGCGGTGGCGCACCAGCGGGCTGCGCCCTTCCATCAGCCCGGTGAGCAGGCGCCCGGCCTGCTCCTGGTTGCTGTTGAACGGCACCTCGCCGCTGCCCACATTGAGCGCACCGAGGTTGATGTCGCCGCGACCGACCTGCCAGGGCGCCGCGGCTGCCAGCAGGGTCGCCGAACCCGGGCCAAGCCAGCGCTCGCGCATCTTCAGGCGGAAGGTCGCCTGCTCACCGGCGCGACGGACGAACTCGCCGCTGCCGAAATCCGCCACCGGCTGGCTCAGGCGGCACTCGAACTGATCGCCCTCGACCTTCCACTCCACCTTCTCCAGACGCGTCTGGAAGGTGATAGCCGCAGCCGGCATGCACCAGGGCAGGCAGGCGAACAGGCTGAGCAAGGCAAGATTGGGCTGGCGCACGACAGGCTCCACGGGGAGTAACGGCATTCCTCCGGGGTATCGGTCGGCCCCGGCAAAACTTGATAGCCCGTGCCTGCAAGTGGCTTTTCCGGTAGCATTCCCGCCACGTTTCACCCGCCCGGAATCCCCCATGTCAGACCGTATCACCCTGCTGCGCCCCGACGATTGGCACATCCACCTGCGCGATGGCGCCGTCCTGCAGCACACCGTCCGGGACGTTGCCCGCACCTTCTCCCGAGCAATCATCATGCCGAACCTGGTGCCGCCGGTACGCAACGCCGGCGAAGCCGATGCCTACCGCCAGCGCATCCTCGCCGCCCGCCCGGCCGGCAGCCGCTTCGAGCCGCTGATGGTGCTCTACCTCACCGACCGCACCACACCTGCCGAAGTACGCGAGGCCAAGGCCAGCGGTTTCGTGCACGCGGCCAAGCTGTACCCGGCCGGCGCCACCACCAACTCCGACTCCGGCGTGACCAGCATCGACAATATCTTCCCGGTGCTGGAAGCCATGGCCGAAGTCGGCCTGCCGCTGCTGGTGCATGGCGAGGTGACCCGTGCCGAAGTCGACGTGTTCGACCGTGAGAAGCGCTTCATCGATGAGCACCTGGTGCGTGTGGTCGCGCGCTTCCCCAGCCTGAACGTGGTGTTCGAGCACATCACCACCGGCGACGCCGTGCAGTTCGTCAATTCGGCCCCGGCCAACGTCGGCGCCACCATCACCGCTCACCACCTGCTGTACAACCGCAACCACATGCTGGTCGGCGGTATTCGTCCGCACTTCTATTGCCTGCCGATCCTCAAGCGCAACACCCACCAGGAAGCCCTGCTGGATGCCGCCACCAGCGGCAGCCCGAAATTCTTCCTCGGCACCGACTCGGCACCGCATGCCCAGCACGCCAAGGAAACCGCCTGCGGCTGCGCCGGCTGCTACACCGCCTATGCCGCCATCGAGCTGTACGCCGAAGCCTTCGAGCAGCGCAATGCCCTGGACAAGCTGGAAGCCTTCGCCAGTCACTTCGGCCCCGACTTCTATAGCCTGCCGCGCAACACCGACCACATCACCCTGGTACGCGAGGAATGGACGGCCCCGGCCAGCCTGCCGCTCGGCGACAACCTGGTGATTCCCCTGCGCGCCGGCGAAAGCCTGCGCTGGCGCCTGCTGGAGGACAACGCGTGAGCGAAGACAACTTCGACGACGAACTCGACGGCAGCCTGCCGTCCGGCCCGCGCCATCCGATGGCCGCGCGCTTTCGCGGCTATCTGCCGGTGGTGGTGGATGTCGAGACCGGCGGCTTCAACAGTGCCACCGATGCCCTGCTGGAAATCGCCGCGACCACCATTGCCATGGACGAAGGCGGCTTCCTTTATCCGGATCACACCCACTTCTTCCGCATCGAGCCGTTCGCGGGCGCCAATATCGAGCAGGCCGCCCTGGAATTCACCGGCATCAAGCTGGATCACCCGCTGCGCCAGGCGGTGAGCGAGGAGCATGCGCTGACGGAAATCTTCAAAGGCCTGCGCAAGTCGATCAAGGCCAATGGCTGCAAGCGCGCCATTCTGGTCGGCCACAACAGCAGCTTCGACCTCGGCTTCCTCAACGCCGCCGTGGCCCGCTGCGACATCAAGCGCAACCCGTTCCACCCCTTCTCCAGTTTCGACACCGCCACCCTGGCCGGCCTCGCCTATGGCCAGACCGTGCTGGCCAAGGCCTGCCAGACCGCCGGCATCGCCTTCGACGGCAAGGAAGCACACTCGGCTCGTTACGACACCGAGAAGACCGCCGAACTGTTCTGCGGCATCGTCAACCGCTGGAAGGAAATGGGCGGCTGGGACGAATTCGACCAGTAAGCCCCGCCTGCGCTCCCCGAAAACCCGGCCCTGGCCGGGTTTTTTATGCGCCGCGAAATGCCCGCAGACGGCACCATGCAGAAAGCCATCCGACTCAGGCGGGAAATTTTCCCAGCAAGTTTTGACAAGCATTCTCATTAACATTAGTATCCCTAGCCAACAGCAACCCATTCCTGTCCGAGCCTGTCCATGTACGTCTGCCTCTGCCATGGTGTCACCGACGGTCAAATCCGCGATGCGATCTACGAAGGTTGCTGCAGCTACCGCGAAGTGCGCGAGACCCTCGGCGTGGCCACCCAGTGCGGCAAGTGCGCCTGCCTGGCCAAGCAGGTGGTGCGGGAAACCCTGAGCGACGTACAGAACAGCCAGGCCGCCCTCGCCTACCCGGCCAGCTTCGTCGCCGCCTGATTCAAGCAGATACAAAAAAGCCGGACTTCGTGTCCGGCTTTTTTATGCCCGCAGCACGGCCTCAGGCCACGGCAGGCACGCCGCTATGGAAGCGGAACTCGCTGTCCGGCGACTCGATCAGCTCGCGCTCGACCGCCCTCACCTTCTCGATCACGGCATCCACGTCAGCGGCATCGCCGTACTGATAGGCCAACTTCAGGTAGCCCTGGAAATGCCGCGCCTCGGACTTGAGCAGGCCGCCATAGAACTTGCCCAGCTCCTCGTCCAGGTGCGGTACCAGCGCCTCGAAGCGCTCACAGGAGCGCGCCTCGATGAAGGCACCAACCACCAGGGTATCGATCAGCTTGTGCGGCTCGTGGTTGCGCACCACCGCGCGCAGGCCCGAGGCATAGCGCGCCGCCGAGACCGGCCGCAGGTCGATCTTGCGCTTCTTCATGATGCGCAGCACCTGCTCGTGGTGCACCAGTTCCTCGCGCGCCAGACGCGACATGAAATTGATCAGGTCGAGCTGGTTGTTGTACTTGGCGATCAGCGCCATGGCCGTGGACGCCGCCTTGAATTCGTTGTTCTTGTGATCGATCAGCAGCGTCGGTTGATCGGCAAGCGCCGCCCGCACCCAGGCATCGGGAGTCGGGCAACCAAGGAATTCATGGATTTCAGGCAGGTTCACAGCAGATATTCCGTAGAGAGAGCGCAGCACCGCAGCGCTGGCAGGCTGGGCCGGGGCGGGTCATTATACGAATGCCGACGCCCAGAGCCAGCGATGTCGTGACCGGGGTCAAGAACGCCATATGCGGCAGCTTCTATAGTGGCAGCGCAACCAAGTATCCACGCACAGGGACAAGCTCATGCAAGCCAATCGCAGCATTCTGGTGGTTATGGATCCGCAACAGGCCGACGGTCTGGCACTGAAGAGAGCCAAGCTGATCGCCGCCGTCACCCACTCGCACCTGCACCTGCTGGTTGCCGACAAGAAACAGGAGCATGCCGGCTACCTGGCCGCCGCCAAGACCGACCTGGAGCAGGAAGGTTTCAGCGTCAGCACCCAGCAGGCCTGGCATGACAGCACCTACCAGACGGTGATTGCCGCCCAGCAGGCCGAAGGCTGCGACCTGGTGGTCAAGCAGCACGTGCCGGACAACCCGCTGAAGAAGGCCATCCTCACCCCCGAGGACTGGAAGCTGCTGCGCTACTGCCCGTCCCCGGTACTGATGGTGAAGACCGACACCCCCTGGCATGGCGGCATCATTCTCGCCGCCGTGGATGTCGGCAACAGCGACGTCCAGCACCGCACCCTGCACAACAGCATCGTCAACCACGGCTACAACATCGCCGAACTGGCCCAGGCCACCCTGCATGTGATCAGCGCCCACCCCTCGCCCATGCTGTCGGCCGCCGATCCGACCTTCCAGCTCAAGGAAACCATCGAGGCGCGCTACCGCGAACAGTGCAAGGCATTCCAGGCCGAATATGCGGTCAGCGATGAACGCCTGCATATCGAGGAAGGCCCGGCCGATGTGCTGATCCCCTACACCGCGCAGAAGCTCAAGGCGGCCGTCACCGTGATCGGCACCGTGGCCCGCACCGGGCTGTCCGGCGCCCTGATCGGCAACACTGCCGAAGTGGTGCTGGATATCCTGGAAAGCGACGTGCTGGTGCTCAAGCCGGACAGCATCACCTCGCACCTGGAGGAGCTGGTGGCGCAGCGCTGAATAGCGCGCCCACAAAAAAGCCGCCTACGGGCGGCTTTTTGCTACCTGAGTCAGGCTCAGACGCGGATTTCCATACCCTCGCGCAGAAACTTCGGCGCGATGTAACGCTCGTAGTGCGCCTCGGAGAGCAGGAAGAATTCGCGATCGATGGCCTCGCGCAGATCAGGCAGCGGCCAATCGCGAAACTCCGGCAGCAGCGCCAGGCCATAGGCATCCAGGCGGTTGATCAGCCGCGAGGCGCGGGCGATCAGTTGATAGGCCCAGCAATACTCCGACTGCTCCGGCACGAAGCGTACCTGGTGCTGCTCCAGCTGCTGGCGCAGCCGGGCGGCGTCGAACACCTCCAGCTTGCCTTCCATCACCTGCACCAGCAGTTGCTCCAGGCGCCGCCAGACCGCGTGCTTCTCTTCTTCGGCATACAGGTTCCAGTTCACCACCTCATGGTGAAAGCGCTTGCAGCCGCGGCATACAAGGTCGCCGTAAACGGTGGAACAGAGGCCGACGCAGGGCGTCTTGATGCGCTGATGGGGCATGGCGGAAGGGACGATCAGGAAAACAGGCAGAGCATATTAACGGCTTAGGCCAAGGGGGTCACCCTGACCGGACGGACACCTGGCGACCGATAGATCGCATCAGCAACCGCCCAGCGGCCGCATTGCCTCGGGCTTTGCGCTTAACTTTGCCGCGCTCTTCCAGTAGAATCGGCACGCCTTTTTAGGCGTCGATGTCCGTCAGAAGCTGTTTTCAAAGCGTCACGAGCACAGTTAATCCGCCAGGAACGACGTTGGCGCCAGGTCTGCGAGCCCTCCTCACGACCTGCGCCAGCCCTCATCGCCCCTGTTCCTGCGGCGTAAAACTTTGAAAACAGCTTCTTGTATGAGGCTATCGACACACCGGCCGAGGTGCTCAAAAAGCTCCAAGGCGCAGTGTGCGATGGTTTTCTGGATGAGCGTCGCGAGCCACCGCGACCACTGATGAGGGTAATAACTGTGCTTGAAGCCTATCGCAAACATGTAGCAGAGCGTGCCGCCCAGGGTATTGCACCCCAGCCGCTAAACGCCGAACAAACTGCAGGCCTGGTAGAGCTGCTGAAGAATCCTCCGGCCGGCGAAGAAGCCTTCCTGGTCGACCTGCTCACCAATCGCGTTCCGCCGGGCGTCGACGAAGCCGCCTACGTCAAGGCCGGTTTCCTCTCCGCTGTCGCCAAGGGCGAAGCCAGCTCCCCGCTGGTCAGCAAGCAACACGCCATTGAGCTGCTGGGCACCATGCAGGGCGGCTACAACATCGCCACCCTGGTCGAAATGCTGGACAACGCCGAGCTGTCCGCCGTTGCCGCCGAGCAACTGAAGCACACCCTGCTGATGTTCGACGCCTTCCACGACGTTGCCGAGAAAGCCAAGGCCGGCAATGCCAACGCCAAGGCCGTTCTGGCTTCCTGGGCCGATGGCGAGTGGTTCAAGAACCGCCCGGCCGTGCCTGAGAAAGTCACCCTGACCGTATTCAAGGTCACCGGCGAAACCAACACCGACGACCTGTCCCCGGCGCCTGACGCCTGGTCGCGTCCGGACATCCCGCTGCACGCCCTGGCCATGCTGAAAATGGCCCGTGACGGCATCAACCCGGACGCTCCGGGTTCGGTCGGCCCGATCAAGCAGATGGAAGCCCTGAAAGCCAAAGGCTTCCCGGTTGCCTACGTCGGCGACGTAGTGGGTACCGGTTCTTCCCGTAAGTCCGCCACCAACTCGGTGCTGTGGTTCTTCGGCGACGACATCCCCAACGTGCCGAACAAGCGCGCTGGTGGTTTCTGCTTCGGCACCAAGATCGCCCCGATCTTCTACAACACCATGGAAGACGCCGGCGCCCTGCCGATCGAATTCGACTGCACCAACCTGGCCATGGGCGACGTCATCGACGTATACCCGTACAAAGGCGAAGTACGCCGTAATGGCAGCAACGAACTGGTCACCAGCTTCGAGCTGAAAACCGACGTACTGCTCGACGAAGTTCGCGCTGGCGGCCGTATCCCGCTGATCGTCGGCCGTGGCCTGACCGAGAAAGCCCGCGCCGAGCTGGGCCTGGGCGTCACCGACCTGTTCAAGAAACCGGTCGCTCCGGTCGACACCGGCAAGGGCTTCACCCTGGCCCAGAAGATGGTCGGCCGCGCCTGCGGTCTGCCGGAAGGCCAAGGCGTCCGTCCGGGCACCTACTGCGAACCGAAGATGACCACCGTCGGTTCCCAGGACACCACCGGCCCGATGACCCGCGACGAGCTGAAAGACCTGGCCTGCCTGGGCTTCTCCGCTGACCTGGTGATGCAGTCCTTCTGCCACACCGCGGCTTATCCGAAGCCGATCGACGTCACCACCCACCACACCCTGCCGGACTTCATCATGACCCGCGGCGGCGTGTCCCTGCGTCCGGGCGACGGCATCATCCACAGCTGGCTGAACCGCATGCTGCTGCCGGATACCGTGGGCACCGGTGGCGACTCGCACACCCGCTTCCCGATGGGCATCTCCTTCCCGGCCGGTTCCGGCCTGGTCGCCTTCGCCGCAGCCACCGGCGTCATGCCGCTGGACATGCCGGAGTCGGTACTGGTGCGCTTCAAGGGCAAGCTGCAACCGGGCATCACCCTGCGTGACCTGGTTCATGCCATCCCCTACTACGCCATCCAGCAGGGCCTCCTGACTGTCGAGAAGAAAGGCAAGAAGAACATCTTCTCCGGCCGCATCCTCGAAATCGAAGGTCTCAACGAGCTGACCGTCGAGCAGGCTTTCGAGCTGTCCGACGCCTCCGCCGAGCGTTCCGCTGCCGGTTGCACCATCAAGCTGCCGGAAAGCGCCATCGCCGAGTACCTGAAGTCGAACATCACCCTGCTGCGCTGGATGATCAGCGAAGGCTACGGCGATGCCCGCACCCTGGAACGTCGCGCCCAAGCGATGGAAGCCTGGCTGGCCAACCCGCAACTGCTGGAAGGCGACAAAGATGCCGAATACGCCGCCGTGATCGAGATCGATCTGGCCGACGTGAAAGAGCCGGTACTCTGCGCGCCGAACGACCCGGACGACGCCCGCCTGCTGTCCAGCGTACAAGGCCGCAAGATCGATGAAGTGTTCATCGGTTCCTGCATGACCAACATCGGTCACTTCCGTGCTGCCGGCAAACTGCTGGACAAGGTCAAGGGTGGCATTCCGACCCGTCTGTGGCTGGCTCCGCCGACCAAGATGGACGCCCACCAACTGACCGAAGAAGGCTACTACGGCATCTACGGCAAGGCTGGCGCGCGCATGGAAATGCCGGGCTGCTCGCTGTGCATGGGTAACCAGGCTCGCGTCCAGACCGGTTCGACCGTGGTCTCCACCTCGACCCGTAACTTCCCGAACCGCCTGGGCGACGCTACCGATGTGTTCCTGGCCTCTGCCGAACTGGCTGCGGTCGCTTCGATCATCGGCAAGCTGCCGACCGTCGAGGAGTACATGGAGTACGCGAAGAACATCGACAGCATGGCTGCCGACGTTTACCGCTACCTGAGCTTCGACCAGATCGCCGAGTTCCGCGAAGCCGCGGCCAGCGCGAACATCCCGGTCGTGCAAGCCTAAGCGTCACCGGCAACCAGAAGAGCCCCGCCTAGTGCGGGGCTTTTTCTTTTCCACCGCCTTGCGGGCAGTTCGGCAGGAGCTAACTTTCTTCGGGTGGGTCGGCGCTTCCGACCCCGCTTCGACCATCAGGGAGTGCATCAATGAAATACTGGCTTCTCACCTGCTGCCTGCTCGCCCTGAGCGGCTGCTCCAGCGAATACATCATCACCACCACCGACGGCCAGATGCTCACCAGCCATGGCAAGCCGGAACTGGATCGCGATACCGGCATGCTCGAATTCGAAGACAGCGAAGGCCGCGTGCAGCAGATTCCACAAGCCAACGTGAAGCAGATGCTGGAACGCTGAACGCCCCTTACAGCAGCACAGAACCCCGCCATGGCGGGGTTCTTTTTGCCCGCCGAGAATGCTGGCATATCGCTTGCTTGAGCATTGCCAACATAACTCTCTCCAACGGCGGAGTCAGTTCATAGACAATGGCGTCGTTTCTGGTTACCCAACCGCGGTAACCGGGACGGCGCCTTTTTGTTCAACGGCGGAACAAAGCACATGAGCACGAACGACACTACCCGTAGCGACAACCTGGCCTGGGTCGCAGGCAGCGATGCCCCGGAAAAGAGCGCCTTGAACCTGGGCTTCATGGCCCTCACCGACTCGGCTTCGCTGATCGTCGCCGCCACCCAGGGCTTCGCCCAGCCCTACGGCCTGACGCTCAACCTGCAGCGCCAGGCCTCCTGGGCCACCCTGCGCGACAAACTGCTGTCCGGCGAGCTGGATGCGGCCCAGGCCCTGTACGGCCAGGTCTACGGCATTCACCTCGGCCTCAGCGGCCCGGCCACCGACATGGCCATCCTCATGGGCCTGTGCCAGAACGGCCAGGCGATCAACCTCTCCGAGCCACTTAAGCGTGCCGGGGTGAACAGCGCCGAGGCACTGGCCAGCCGTGTGCGCCAGAGTGGTGCAAAACTGACCTTCGCCCAGACCTTCCCCACCGGCACCCATGCCATGTGGCTGAACTACTGGCTGGCCGCCCAGGGCATCCATCCGCTGGAAGACGTCAACACCGTGGTGGTGCCACCCTCGCAGATGGTCGCCCACCTCAAGGCCGCGCGCATCGACGGCTTCTGCGCCGGCGGTCCCTGGGGCGCCCTGGCGGTCGACGAGGAACAGGGGTTCACTCTCGCCACCAGCCAGATGATCTGGGCCGATCACCCGGAGAAAGTCCTCGGCGTCACCCGCGAATTCGTCGAACAGTACCCCAACACCGCGCGCGCCCTGACCATGGCTGTGCTCGAAGCCAGCCGCTTCATCGACGAGAATGAAGAGAACAAGCGCAGCACCGCCCAGCTGATCAGCGGCAGCGACTACGTCGACGCCCCGCTGTCGACCATCGAGCCGCGCTTCCTCGGCCAGTACCAGGACGGCATCGGCCACGCCTGGCTGGATGCCCACCCACTGCGCTTCTTCGCCAATGGCGAGGTGACCATGCCCTGGCTGTCCGACGGCATGTGGTTCATGACCCAGTTCCGCCGCTGGGGCCTGCTCAAGGACGACCCGGACTACCTCGGCATTGCCCGGCAGATCCACCAGCTCGAGCTGTACCGGCAGGCCGCCGAGGCACTGGACATTGCCGTACCGGACAGCGCCATGCGCCGCTCCACCCTGCTTGACGGCAGCGTCTGGGACGGCAGCGACCCGGTTGGCTATGCCCAGAGTTTCGCCATTCATGCCCGCAGCGGTCACACCGCGCCCATCGCCCTGTAACGGAACACCGACATGCTGCGAATTCTCCTGATCAACGACACCCCGAAGAAGGTCGGCCGCCTGAAAAGCGCGCTGATCGAGGCGGGCTTCGAGGTCATCGACGAGTCCGGGCTGACCATCGACCTGCCCGAACGCGTCGAGGCCGTGCGCCCCGACGTGATCCTGATCGATACCGAGTCGCCCGGACGCGATGTGATGGAACAGGTGGTGCTGGTGACCCGCGACCAGCCCCGCCCGATCGTCATGTTCACCGACGAACACGACCCCAGCGTGATGCGCCAGGCGATCCAGTCCGGAGTCAGCGCCTATATCGTCGAAGGCATCCACGCCCAGCGCCTGCAGCCGATCCTTGACGTAGCCATGGCCCGCTTCGAGAGCGATCAGGCCCTGCGCGCCCAGCTGCAGGCTCGCGACGAGCAACTGGCCGAGCGCAAGCGCATCGAACTGGCCAAGGGCCTGCTGATGAAGATGAAAAGCTGCAACGAGGAAGACGCCTACACCCTGATGCGCCGCCAGGCCATGAGCCGCCAGCAGAAGCTGATCCAGGTGGCTGAGCAGATCATCGCCATGCACGACATGCTGGGTAACTGAGCCCGGCAACTGTAGCGCCTGTCCACACCGCGACTGTGCTGGACAGGCCGGCAAGGCTTCTCGTATCTTCCTCGCCAGGTTGCCACATGCAGCCAACGTCGCTCGGACGGTTCCGGGCGCTTACGTACTCCGAGGAAAGCATGGCTGACAATGCCAAGCGCCGCTTTGCGCGCATCGATCGTCTCCCCCCCTACGTTTTCAACATCACCGCCGAACTGAAGATGGCCGCCCGCCGCCGTGGCGAGGACATCATCGACTTCAGCATGGGCAACCCCGATGGCGCCACACCGCCGCACATAGTCGAGAAGCTGGTGCAGGTCGCCCAGCGCGAAGACACCCACGGCTACTCCACTTCCCGTGGTATCCCGCGCCTGCGCCGCGCCATCTCGCGCTGGTACAAGGATCGCTATGACGTGGAGATCGATCCGGAAAGCGAGGCCATCGTCACCATCGGTTCCAAGGAAGGCCTGGCGCACCTGATGCTGGCCACCCTGGATCATGGTGACACCGTGCTGGTACCCAACCCCAGCTACCCGATCCACATCTATGGCGCGGTAATCGCCGGCGCCCAGGTGCGCTCGGTACCGCTGGTGCCTGGCGTGGACTTCTTCGCCGAGCTGGAACGGGCCATCCGCGAGTCGATCCCCAAGCCGAAGATGATGATCCTCGGCTTCCCCTCCAACCCCACCGCGCAGTGCGTGGAGCTGGACTTCTTCGAACGCGTGGTGAGCCTGGCCAAGCAGTACGACGTGCTGGTGATCCACGACCTGGCCTACGCCGACATTGTCTACGACGGCTGGAAGGCACCGTCGATCATGCAGGTGGAAGGCGCCAAGGATATCGCCGTGGAGTTCTTCACCCTGTCCAAGAGCTACAACATGGCCGGCTGGCGTATCGGCTTCATGGTCGGCAACCCGGAGCTGGTCAGCGCTCTGGCGCGGATCAAGAGCTACCACGACTACGGCACCTTCACCCCGCTGCAGGTAGCCGCCATCGCCGCCCTGGAAGGCGACCAGCAGTGCGTGCGCGATATCGCCGAGCAGTATCGGCAGCGCCGCAACATGCTGGTCAAGGGCCTGCACGAGGCCGGCTGGATGGTGGAGAAGCCCAAGGCGTCGATGTACATCTGGGCCAAGATCCCCGAACCCTACGCCCACCTGGGTTCGCTGGAGTTCGCCAAGAAGCTGCTGCTGGAGGCCAAGGTCTGCGTCTCGCCGGGCCTGGGTTTCGGTGATTACGGCGACGACCACGTGCGCTTCGCCCTGATCGAGAACCAGGATCGCACCCGCCAGGCCATCCGCGGGATCAAGGCGATGTTCCGTGCCGACGGCCTGCTGCCGGCCGCTCCCGCCAAGTCGCGCAAGGCCGAAGACTAAGCCCGGTGCAAATCAGCGAGCCCGCGGCTTCAGCTGTGGGCTCGCGCTCTCACCCCGAATAATCCAGCGCCGTCCAGGCGCGCCCCAGACCACTGGCGATCCGGCAGCCGGGGCGCTCCAGGGCATCCGCATGCCCCTGGGCCAGGCGGGTCACCTCGCCCTGGCCGCTGCGCTCGGTGAGCCACTGCAGGCGCCCGCAATGGGGCGTATCGATCACATAGCTGGCGGCGATGCTGGAGTGCTGACTGGGCAGCCGCACTACGTCCAGCACCCTGCCCGCCTCCTCGACCCGCCGCCCATCCGACACCAGCACGGCCCAGGCCTCGCCCCCTTCGATCACCAGATAGGCGCCATTGGCCTTGGGTTGCTCCAGCTGCGGCTGGGCACAGCCTGCCAGCAGGGCCAATAGCACAATTGTCATCAGCTTGCGGTGCATATAGGGCGACTCCTCTTGCGGTGACTCGCGAACGGGATCGATCAGCAGTGCGTAGCTGTACTATTATCCAGCACTGTTTATTTGTACAGCACTTTTCGCTTAATCTAGCCGGCATCCCTGCAAGCCCTCGGGGACGCCCGTCGAATCCACAGGAGCATCGCGATGCTGGACGTACTGCAACTGAAGAACAAAGTGAACCAGATGCCTCTGGAGCAGGTGCATGGCCTGGTTGCCGAGCTGCAACTGGAGGGGCTGGTGACCGGCAAGAGCACCCCTTTCAAGCGCGAGCACTTCAATACCTGTTTTGCCGAGATCGAAGCCCTGCTGCAGCGGGCCGGCTACCACCGGCAGCTGGATGTGATCGGCTACCAGGGCCAGGCCTATGCCCTGTATGACCCCTCGCGCTGGGAGGCGGTACAGGTGCTGCGCGGGCTCAAGGAGTATGTCGAAGCGGCCCAGGTATACACACCAGTACGCCAGAGAGGCTGAAAGCGGTGCGGACAAAAGCGCACCGCGACGCGCCATGAGACTCCGTTGCTGCCCCAACAAGGGCGCAGCAGCGCCGCATTGAAGCCCTTCCCGGCTGGCACCCGGCAACCCGCGCACGCCCCTGCCACACACCTAAGTCGATGATTTAAAAGCCGTCCGCCATCCGCGCGGACGAAGCAAGCGTTTCTCTCACAGCCCATCCAGGGCTCCTGCGAAAAACTGGCAAGGCCTTTGCACTCACTCTCCGTAGATTCCTGCGCAGCACACCAACGGCGGTGGCCGCGGATCACGGACAACGGCGTCCGTCAGAGCACCCTCCCCATCGGGCTTCTCTGGCGTACGCCGTTTTTATTTGCCCATGAAAAGGATTACCCCATGAGTGATCGTGATTCCAAAGACCCGGTAAACAGCAGCCGCCGCAACTTCCTCAAGCACTCCATCGCCATCGCCGGCACCGTTGGCGGGGTGGCCGCCCTCGGCCTGTCCGCCCCCGGTTTCCTGCGCAGCGCCGCCTATGCCGCCGGTTCCGACGCCCCGGAAAAGGCCGTGCTGAATATCGGCTTCATCCCGCTGACCGACTGCGCCTCGGTGGTGGTGGCCGCCACCCAGGGTTTCGCCGCCAAATACGGCCTGACCATCAACCCGAGCAAGGAAGCCTCCTGGGCCGGCGTGCGCGACAAGCTGAATACCGGTGAACTGGATGCCTCCCACGTGCTGTACGGCATGATGTACGGCTCGCAGCTGGGCGTGGCCGGGCCGCAGAAGAACATGGCCGTGCTCATGGGCCTGAACCAGAACGGCCAGGCCATCACCCTGTCCAAGCAGCTCAAGGAAGCCGGCGTCACCACCGGCGAGCAACTGGCTGCGCACATCAAGCAAGGCGGCACCCCGCTGACCTTCGCCCAGACCTTCCCCAGCGGCACCCACGCCATGTGGCTGTACTACTGGCTGGCCAACTACGGCATCAACCCGCTGAGCGATGTGAAGACCATCACCGTGCCACCACCGCAGATGGTCGCCAACATGCGCGTCGGCAACATGGACGGCTTCTGTGTCGGCGAGCCCTGGGGCGCCCGTGCGGTGTTCGACAAGATCGGTTTCACCGCCGCCACCACCCAGCAGATCTGGGCCGACCACCCGGAGAAAGTCCTCGGCTGCTCCCGCGAGTTCGTCGAACAGAACCCCAACACCGCCCGCGCCCTGGTCATGGCCATCCTCGACGCCAGCCGCTTCATCGACGCCTCCGAGGCGAACAAGAAGGCCACAGCCAAGCTGATTTCCGGCAAGGCCTACGTCAACGCGCCAAGCGAAGTGATCGAACAGCGCTTCCTCGGCAACTATGAGGATGGCCTGGGCAATAGCTGGCAGGACAAGCACGCGATGGCCTTCTGCAAGGACGGCAGCGTGAACTTCCCCTACCACTCCGACGGCATGTGGTTCCTCACCCAGTTCAAGCGCTGGGGCCTGATCAAGGATGAGCCGGACTACGCCGCCGTGGCCGCGCAAATCAACCAGACCAAGCTCTACAGCGAGGCCGCCAGCGCCCTGGGCATCGCCGTACCAAGCAGCGTGATGCGCGCCAGTACCCTGATCGACGGCAAGGTGTGGGACGGCTCCAACCCGGCCGCCTACGCCAACTCCTTCGCCATCAAAGCGTGATTTTCGGAGGCACTTCGATGAACGCTCCAGTGAAAACACCACTGACGATGGCCACCCCGCCTGCCTCCAGCAGTGCTCCGCGCCAGGCCCTGCCTGGCGCGGAGGCCCTCACCAACCTGCTCAAGGCCGTTATCCCGCCGCTGCTCGGCATTGCCCTGTTCATCGGCCTCTGGGCCCTGATCGCGGCGCGCAGCGAGGGCCTACCGGGCCCCTTGTCGACCTGGTATTCGGCACTGGAGCTGTTCGCCGATCCGTTCTACGACAACGGCCCGAACGACATGGGCATCGGCTGGAATATCCTGCATTCCCTTGGCCGAGTCGGCCTGGGCTTCGGCCTGGCGGCGCTGATCGGCATTCCGCTGGGTTTCGCCATCGGCCGCTTCGCCTTCCTGGCCAGCATGCTCTCGCCGATCATCAGCCTGCTGCGTCCGGTATCGCCGCTGGCCTGGCTGCCGATCGGTCTGCTGGTGTTCGAGGCCGCCGGCCCGGCCTCGATCTGGGTGATCTTCATCAGCTCGATCTGGCCGATCATCCTCAACACCGCCGCCGGCGTCGCCAGCGTGCCGCAGGACTACCTCAACGTGGCGCGCGTGCTCAAACTGTCGGAGTTCAAGGTGCTCACCCGCATCCTGTTCCCCGCCGTGCTGCCGCACCTGATGACCGGCATCCGCCTGGCCATCGGCGTGGCCTGGCTGGTGATAGTCGCTGCGGAGATGCTCACCGGCGGCACCGGCCTGGGCTTCTGGGTGTGGGACGAGTGGAACAACCTCAACGTCGAACACATCCTCATCGCCATCATCATCGTCGGCCTGGTCGGCCTGGCCCTGGAGCAGGCCCTGCTCCTGCTGGCCAAGCGCTTCGACTACACCAGCTGAATCCATTCATGTAGGAGCGAGCTCTGCTCGCGAACCAGTTTTTCGCGAGCAGAGCTCGCTCCTACCCCAGCCAGGAGAACCCTGATGGAAAAATTCGTCGAGCTGACCGCCGTCAGCAAACACTTCGATACCAAGAAAGGCCGCTTCCAGGCGCTCAGTGACGTCAACCTGAGCATCGCCAAGGGCGAGTTCGTCTCGCTGATCGGTCACTCCGGCTGCGGCAAATCCACCGTGCTCAACCTGATCGCCGGCCTGCTCGAGGCCAGCGAAGGCGGGCTGATCTGCAACGGCCGCGAAATCGACGGCCCCGGCCCGGAACGCGCCGTGGTGTTCCAGAACCACAGCCTGCTGCCGTGGATGACCTGTTTCGGCAACGTCTACCTGGCGGTGGAAAAGGTCTTTTCCGGCAAGGAGAACAAGACCCAGCTGAAGGAACGCACCGCCGCCGCGCTGCATATGGTCGGCCTCGACCATGCCGCGCACAAACATCCCAACGAGATCTCCGGCGGCATGAAGCAGCGCGTCGGTATCGCCCGCGCCCTGGCCATGGAACCCAAGGTGCTGCTGATGGACGAGCCGTTCGGCGCGCTGGACGCCCTGACCCGCGCCCACCTGCAGGACGAGCTGCTGCGCATCGTCGGGCAGACCCACAGCACCGTGGTGATGGTCACCCACGATGTCGACGAGGCGGTGCTGCTGTCGGATCGCATCGTCATGATGACCAACGGCCCGGCGGCGACCATCGGCGATATCGTGCGGGTCGAACTGCAGCGCCCGCGTAATCGCCTGGCCCTGGCCAACGACGCCCGCTACCACGAGTACCGCACGGCGGTGCTGGAGTTTCTCTACCAGCGCCAGCAACGTCCTGCCGCCTAGTTACCCGGCCTGCCGGCCCCCGCGAAAGCCCGGTCTCGTACCGGGCTTTCTTTTGTCTGCCATAACCCCAGGGAATCGCCGCCATGAGCACTGGCGCTTTTACTTCGGCGGAGCCTGCCCCTAACCTCGTCGGTAACCATAACAACAACGAGGAACACCCATGCCTTACAGCATCTATATCGCCGCGATCCTGTCCCTGCTGCTGATCGGCCTGTCACTCAACATCTCGCGCCTGCGCATGCGTCACCAGGTCGCCTTCGGCGACGGCGGCAAGACCGACCTGCTCAAGGCCGTGCGCGCCCATGGCAACAGCCTGGAACAGTCGGTGCTGTTCATCGTCCTGCTCTACCTGGGCGAAACCAGCGGGCAGATCAGCCCGGCACTGACCGCCGCCCTCGGCTTCGCCTTCATCATGCTGCGCCTGCTCTACTGCACCGGCCTGTTCGCCCGCCTGCTCCTGCTGCGCCAGGCCAGCCATGGCCTGACCATGCTGGTGCTGCTGGTGGTCAGCATTCTGCTGTTGCTGCCGCAATGAGCAGCGACGAGCAGAAGATCGCCCTCTACCAGCGGGTCAACGGCTTCACCGGGCCGCTGGCGCGCACCGGCTGGCACTGGCGCACACGCTGGATGGCGCGCCTGCTGGCGAGCCTGATCTGGCGCAAGAACCGTGGCCAGTCACAGCAGGGCACCCGGGCCATCGCCGAGGAATGGCGGCGACTGTTCGGCCTGCCGCAGTTCTGGAGTATCGAGCGCGTGGAGGACGACACCGCCTACTGCGAGATCAGCTTCCCCTGCTCGCTGGAAGGCAGCGGCGATGTGGCCGCCTGCCACCGCCTGATGGAGTACGACCGCGCCCTGCTGAAGAAGATCGGCGGGCAGATGGTGGTGCTGCAGTCGCGTGCCGACCCCCGGGTGCGCGGCGGCTGTCAGGTGGCCATCCGTCGCCTGGAAGACCCCCGCCACGACCTGATCCCGGCCCGCTCACTGGACTGAGCGGGCTTGCCCGCACCGTCCCCAGCAGGGAAGATGGCGCCGACCAAAGGATTTGGAGCGGCTCTCGTGCGCCTGGAAATGAAGCATCTGCGTCTGGTGCGCAGCATCAGCCAGACCGGCAATCTCACCCGCGCCGCCGAGGCGCTGTTCATCTCGCAACCGGCGCTGAGCAAGCAGCTGGCCGAACTGGAAGAGCGCCTCGGCCTGGCCCTGTTCCAGCGTACCCAGAAAGCCATGCTGCCGACCGAGGCCGGCCTGGCCTTCGATGACCACGCCCAGCGCATTCTCGGCGACGTGGCGGTGCTCGAAGAACATCTGGCGCGCTATGCCCATGGCGACTCCGGGCGCCTGCGTCTGGCCATCGACCGCATGCACCTGAGTGACTGGCTGGCGGTTTTCCTGCAGCACTTCCGCCAGCGCTGCCCGCAGATCGAGGTGCAGGTCAAACAGGTGCCCAATCTGCTCGACAGCCTGCTGGCCCACGACTGCGACATCGCCATTCTCGGCGAAACCAGCTCGGCCAGCGGTGTCGACTGGTTGGCGCTGAACCGCGACGAAATAGTCGCCATCCTGCCGCCGGGCCATGCCCTGGGCGCCAAGCCCTGGCTGGAGGCCAGCGATCTGGCCGGAGCCGACCTGCTCTATCACTTCAAGCTGGAGCAATCCCTGCTTTATCGCCGCTACCTGCACCCGCAGCGTATCGAGCTGGGCTCGCTGCAGCATATCCAGGACATCGCCACGATCATCGCCCTGGTGCGCGCCGGCCTGGGTATCAGCCTGCTGCCCCGGCGCCAGCTGCAGGGCGACGAGAGCGGCCTGCTGGTTCGCCCGATCGGGGCTGCGGGCATGGCCTTCCGCTGGCAAGCCGCGGTGGCCAGCGACGAGCGCCGGGCTTTCGTTCACGCCGCCCTGCAATTGCTGCAGGAGCAGCTCTGCGCCCTGGTTAGGCCGGCAGCGGCCCCAGCCACTCCTTGACGCATGCGACCACGCCCTGCGGTGCCCGCAGCCAGGCGCTGTGCGGGTTCTCGTGGGGCGGGCGCGGCGAAGGCAGCTGAGCGATCTGCGGCTCGGCCTGAATCAGCTCGGCCAGTCCACGGGTCGAGGCCGGCGGGGCAAAGTTGTCGTTCTCGATCTGGATGAACAGCGAACTGACGCGGTTGCTGGTCGCCGGCGCCAGCGGCAAGTCCAGGTGACGGTAGTTGCCGCTGAACGCCACCCGCCCCCAGTCACGCATCAGCCGCCGCGCCTCGTGGCCGCCGAAACCGATGCGCTTGCCCGGCAGATGACCGAGGCTGCCGGCCAGCAGGTTGCAGAGGATCGCCACGCTGGGCGTCAGCAGCCGGCCCAGGCCGCTCCAGTGGCGGTAGTGGATGTTGCCGCAAGCAACACCGACCACGCGCACCGGGCTGGCCGGGTTGGCCGCTGCATACAGGGTGGCGATGTGCCCGCCGAGGCTGTGCCCCAGCAGCACCAGCTGGGTACCGGAAAAGTGTCGCCCGGCCAGGCTCAGCAGCTTGGGCAGGAACTCCTCCACCAGTTGGCGGTAGCCGTAGTTGAAGCGCCAGTTGGGCCGTGGCCGGCTCTCGCCCTGGCCCGGCCAGTCGGCCACCAGCACGTTGTAGCCGGCGCCGACCAGCACCTGCGCCAGCATCCCGTAACTACGGGCACTGACGCCCAGGGCGGGCAGCACGATCAGGGTGTAACGCGCGTCCCGTGCGGGATAGAGGGTGACAGGACAGTGAAAGCGGTCATCGGCGAACTGCAGGGCATCGACCATCGCGACTTCTCCTGGCGGGTGGCTATGGCGAATCTAGAGCAACTGCTCTAGAAACTCCACTGGCGCATCCGCCCGTACTGCCCAGCCCTCAGAGCAGCTCGATGGCGTCGTCGAGGATACGGATCAGGCCCTGCTTGTACAGGCCGCCAATGGCCTTCTTGAAGTTGCCCTTGCTCACCCCGAAGACCTTGCTGATGGCCTCCGGCGGGCTCTTGTCGGACAGCGCCAGGCGGCCGCCCTGCTCGCGCAGGCGGGTGAGGATCTGCTCGGCCAGATCGCCGGCGGCCTCGCGTCCGATCGGCTGCAGGCTCAGGCTGATCTTGCCGTCGGCACGCAGTTCCTTGATGAAGCCATTCTCCTGCATGCCGCCGCGGAGAAACTTGAACACCTCGTTCTTGTGGATCAGGCCCCAGTGCTTGCCATTGATGATGGCCTTGAAGCCGAGGTCACTCTGCTCCACCACCAGCAACTCCACCGCCTCGCCGACCTTGTAGCTGGCCGGCACATTGTCCAGGTAGCGATCCAGCCGCGCGGTGGCGGTGATGCGCTTGCTGCGGTCAAGGTAGACGTGCACCACGCAGTAGTCGCCGACCTGCAGCGGGCGCTTCTCCTCCGAGTGCGGCATGAACAGATCCTTGCTCAGGCCCCAGTCGAAGAACAGGCCGACGCGGTTGATATCCACCACCTTGAGGCTGGCGAAGCCACCGACCTGCACCTTGGGCTTCTCGGTGGTGGCGATGATGCGGTCGTCGCTGTCCAGGTAGACGAAGACGTTCAGCCAGTCGTCGATCTCGCACGGCTCGCCCTTGGGCACGTAGCGGTTGGGCAGGAGGATTTCACCATCGCTGCCGCCGTCCAGAAAGAGGCCGAAGTCGGTCTGTTTGACCACCTGAAGAGAGTTGTAGCGCCCGATCAGAGCCATGTTCACCACCTTGTCTGCAAGGCCGGCATTCTACCCGCTGGCGCCGCGACGCGCTGCACCGGGCAGCGGATGGATGGCCGCCGCGACACTGGCGCCTAGCACGGGCATGTTTCAGAATCATGGCACCAGGCAACTTAGTCGCAGGTTGCCGGTCATAACAACACGGATTCTCGCTGTCCTATCTCAGGAGCTCCTGTGCGCCCTTTCAGCCGCTGGCTGTTGCACCCTGCCGTTTCGCTCACCTCGCTCGGGGTGCTGTTTCTTCTGTTGCCCGTTGCCAGCCGCTACTGGCTGGGCTGGTCAGAACTCTCCGGTTACCTTTCCGACCTCGCCATTGGCAGCCTGCTGATGCTGCTCTGCTACCGCCGCCCGCTGCTGGCCGTGCCGCTGATGCTGGTCTGGGCGCTGATGCTGCTGGGCAACGCCGAGCTGGTCAACGCCGTGGGCCGCATGCCCGAACCCAGCGACCTCAAGTACCTGGGCGATCCGCAATTCGTCAGCCACTCCACCCAGGGCGCCGGCATCCGCTACCCGCTGCTGGCAGTGGCCCTCGGCCTGGGCGTGCTGGCTTGCCTGCTCAGCGGGCGCAAGCGCTGGCCGGCGCTGCCGCGCGCCACCTATGCCGTGCCCCTGGCCCTGCTCGCCGGGCATGCCGCCATCCAGTACGCCGAGCCCAGCGAGGCCGACCAGTGGAAGCTGTTCAACCTGCCGCACAAGCTGCTGGCGGAGAACCTCAACCGCGCCAGCGTGGCCGCCGAGGACTGGTACTACGGCGATGACAGCGCCACCCCGCCGGACATCGCCGACCTGGCCCGCCTCGACCTCAACGGCACGCCGCTGCTGCCCAACGGTGGCAAGGCGCGCAACGTGCTGATCGTCACCATGGAAGGCATCCCCGGCGCCTACATCGCGCGCAACCGCAACCTGCTGCACAGCAGCTATCAGGAAGACCTGATGCCGCGCCTGAGCCAGTGGGCCGAGCGCAGCATGACCACCCCGGACTACGTGCTGCACAGTCACCAGACCATCCGCGGCCTGTACTCGATGCTCTGCGGCGACTATCCCAAGCTCGACTCGGGCACGCCCAAGGGCGTGGAGCTGCTCAACAGCCAGACCCGCAACCTGCAATGCCTGCCCGCACAGCTGCGCTTCCAGGGCTTCAGCACCCACTTCCTGCAGGGCGCCGGGCTGCGCTTCATGGCCAAGGATCAGATCATGCCGCACATGGGTTTCCAGCAGACCCACGGCCGCGACTGGTTCAAGAACAAGCCCTACCTGGAATTCCCCTGGGGCATGGACGACAAATCCTACTTCGAGGGCGCGCTGAAGTACGTCACCCAGCTGCGCCAGAAGAAGCAGCCGTGGATGCTCACCCTGCTCACCGTCGGCACCCACCAGCCCTATTCCGCTCCGCCGGAGTACCTGGCCCGCTACGCCACCAACAAGCAGGCCGCCATCGGCTACCTGGATGACGCGGTGGCCGACTTCCTCGATGCCCTGGAAAAACAGGGCGTGCTCAAGGACACCCTGGTGATCCTCACCTCCGACGAGTCCCACGGCCTGGAGAACGTGCGCCTGGCCTCGGCCTGGGGCTTCAACCTGGTGCTGGCACCTGACCAGGCGCAGCTGCCTTCGGTCAAGCAGGGGGTCTACGGGCATGTCGATCTGACCGCCTCGGTGCTCGACTACTTCGCCCTGCCGGTACCGCAGAACATCTCCGGGCGCTCGCTGTTCCGCGACTACGCCAACCCGCGCGAGATCATGTCCTATACCAACGGCCTGCTGCGCCACCACGACGGCCACACCTTTACCGAGTGCAACTTCCAGCAGGTCTGCCGGCGCTATACCAGCAGCGGTTTCATCGCCGACAGCGCGCAGTACCTAGGGCGCATCGGCGGCCGCCAGGCGCGCCTGTTCAGCCAGCGCGCCGCCCTGCTCGACCAGTCGCTGACCGGCGGCCAGGTCGGCCAGCATTACCAGTTCGCCAACCGCGAGCGCGTCCCGCTGAAAAGCACGGAGCCCAACGACTGGGCGGACAACCTGATCGGTGCCCAGTACCTGGAGATGCCCCAGGGCACCCGCACCCGCGTGACCCTGAAGATCGAGGGTAGCGGCCTCGACCGCCGTGGCGTCAGCCTGCAGCTCAAGGCCAAGGAGTTCGACCGCGACGTCGCCCTGGCCATCCCCGCGCTGCCGCACCTGGAGCGCGGCAAGGCGGTGACCCTGAGCTTCGACTTCGACAACCCGAAGACGCGCAAGGCCTTCTCCTTCCACCTGACCGGCGCCGGCCACGGTGCAATACGTATCAGCGACTTCAGCGTGATCACCGAGCCAATGCCGGACGAACTGCTGGCCGCCGACGGCGAAGGCAACAGCGCCGCCCAGTCGATGCACCACTGAGCCCGGGCGGGTCAGGGCAAGCGCCCTGCCCCGCCTCCCGGACTGCAAGACGCCAACGCTTTTCCACCCCGTTCTGCCAGCTGCCGGCAGCGGGCGGTTACACTATGCGTTCATTCCTTTCTGCGACCACGCCCCCATGAGCGAAACCGAACGCCTGTCCAAACGCCTGACCCAGCAACTGCCCTGCTCGCGCCGCGAAGCCGAGCTGTATATCGAGGGTGGCTGGGTGACGGTCGATGGCCGTGTGGTGGAGGAGCCGCAGTTCAAGGTCGGTGACCAGCAGATCGCCCTGCTCCCCGGCGCCGTGGCCGAGACCCTGCCGCCGGTGACCCTGCTGCTGCACAAGCCGGCCGGCCTGGGCTGCGGCATGGGCGCCAACTCGGTACAGCAACTGCTCAACCTGGCCAGCCGCAGCCCGGACGATGCCAGCAGCATCCGCCCGCTACAGCGCCATTTCAGCCGCCTGGATCTGCTTACCCCGCTGGAAACCGACGCCAGCGGCCTGCTGGTATTCAGCCAGAGCCGCGCAGTGATCCGCCTGTTCAAGGAGGACGGCGACCAGCTCGAACACGAATACGTGGTGGAGGTCGCCGGAGAGCTGGCCGGCAACGGCCTCAAGCGCCTGGCCTTCGGCCTCAGCTACAAGGGCGTGACCCTGCCGCCGTGCAAGGTCAGCTGGCAGAGCGAAACCCGCCTGCGCTTCGCCATCAAGGCGGTGCAGCCGGGGCAGCTGCGCTTCATGTGCGAAAGCGTCGGCCTGCAGGTATTGAACATCCGCCGCCTGCGCATCGGCCGCACCGGCATGGCCAAGCTGCCAGTCGGCCAGTGGCGCTACCTGGGTGCCCACGAGAAGTTCTGAGGCTCTCAGTAGTCGGCGTAGCGCCGCTCGATCTCCAGATACTCACCGCTGTCGCGGATCACCTGCAGGCCCCGGTCGAAGCGGGCGCGCTGCTCGTCCAGGCGAAAGCCGACACTGTAAGGGGTCGGCGGAAAGATGAAGTACCAGGTCACCGGCTGACGGACATCGACCTGGTCGGCCACCTGGGCATTGAAGAAGTGCAGGATGCGCGGATCGCCCACCACCACATCGACCCGCCCGCTGTAGAGCAGGCGGTTGCGGTTGATCTGCTGGGCCTCCTCGCGATAGCCCGAATTGCCATCGGCCATGGCCTGGAACTCTGGCCCCAGGAGGTGGCGGGCGCGCTGGAAGGCACTCACCGAATAGCCGCCCAGGTCGGCCACGCTGGCGATGCGGTAATTCCGTGACGACAGCGCCGCCGCCGCGTTGTGGTAGTAAATATAGGTCGCCGAGTAGAAGGCCTCGCCCCCGCTGTTCGGGTTGGTGGTGGCGATACCGTCCAGCTCGCCGCGGCGCAGCGCCAGGTGCAGACGCTCCATCGGCGCGTAGTGCACCTCCAGGGTGAAACCGGCGGCACGGGCGGCGGCGGCGACAATGTCGTACTCCAGGCCGCGCGCCTCGTTCTCGAACACATAGGGCGGCTTGTGGGTGCCAAAACCAATGCGCAGCGGCTCGGCCAAAACTGGCATGACCGCCAGCATCCAACACGCCAACCCGACGCCTAAGCGCATGCCTACCCCCTGAGTCCAATCAGCCAAGCATAGGCCGCCCGCCTCCCCTAAAGCCATCACCGGCGCGTATGAGCCACGATACGTCCACAGCACCCTACAAGGGGCTAGACTCAGCGCTCACTGCCCAGCGCTCCAAGGAGAAATATCATGCTCAAAGCCGAATACCAGCACCGCGGCAAAGTCCCGCAGGATGTCATCGAAGCAGTGCCGCTGAGCCTGCCGACGCTGGCGGCCGGTCAGGCACTGGTCAAGGTACTGGCCGCGCCGATCAACCCCTCCGATGTGCTCACCCTGACCGGCGAATACGGCATGCTGCCGCCGCTGCCGGCCATCGGCGGTAACGAAGGCGTGGGCCGCATCGAGGCCGTGGCTGATGACGTGAAGCACCTCAAGGTCGGCCAGACCGTGCTGCTGCCGGTCGGTAGCGGCACCTGGGTAACCCACCTGCATGCCCCGGCCGCCAAGCTGATCCCGCTGCCGGATGCCGACCCGCAACAGCTGGCGATGATGACCATCAACCCGCCAACCGCCTCCCTGCTGCTCAGCCAGTTCGTCAACCTGCAACCGGGCGACTGGGTGATCCAGAACGCTGCCAACTCCGGGGTCGGCGGCTACCTGATCCAGCTGGCCAAGTTGCGCGGCTTCAAGACCCTCAACGTGGTACGCCGTGAAGCGGCCGTGGCCGGGGTCAAGGCCGAAGGCGGCGACGTAGTGCTGGTGGATGGCCCGGATCTGCACAAGCGGGTACGCGAGGCCACCGGCGGCGCCAAGGTGATGCTGGGCATTGATGCCGTGGGCGGCAAATCCACCGACCACCTGGCGGCCTCCCTCAGCGAGGGCGGCGTGCTGGTCAACTACGGTCTGATGAGCGGAGAGCCGTGCCAGGTGTCGGCGGCCTCCTTCGTGTTCCGTGACGTCACCCTGCGCGGCTTCTGGCTGGCCAAGTGGTTCCAGAAGGCCAGCCCGGCCGAGCAGATGAAGGTGTTCGGCGAGCTGACCCAGCTGATCGCCAGCGGCAAGCTCAAGGCGCGCATCGCCGCCACCTACAACGTCAGCCAGATCAAGGAAGCGATTGCCGCAGCCGCCAGCGGCGAGCGCGACGGCAAGATCCTGATCGTGCCCTGAGCGTAGGCGCCATGAAAAAGGGGCCCCTCGGGGCCCCTTCTCGTTTCACTCCGCCGCGGGCTTCTTGCGCTTGAGCGGAGCCATGCCGTCCTGGCTGACCAGCGCCGAAGGCGCACTGCTCGGCCGGGCACTTGGCTTGCGCTTGGGTGCGGCAGCCTTGGCAGCTGGCTTCTTGGCAGCGTCCTTCTTGTCGGTCTTTTTCTTCTTGGTGCCGGCCGCCTTGCCGGAGGCCTTGAGGTTCTTCGGCCCTTGGTAGATACCTTTCAGCTCCTTGATGTTGCGCCGCTCGAAACGCTGCTTGAGGTAGCGTTCGATACTCGACATCAGGCTCCAGTCGCTGTGGGTGATCAGCGAAACGGCCAGGCCATCGGTGCCGGCACGGCCGGTGCGGCCGATGCGGTGCACGTAGTCGTCGCCGGAGCGCGGCATGTCGAAGTTGATCACCAGATCCATGCCTTCCACATCCAGGCCACGGGCGGCCACGTCGGTGGCAACCAGCACCTTGGCCCCGCCCTGCTTGATACGGTCGATGGCCAGCTTGCGATCCTTCTGATCCTTCTCGCCGTGCAGCACGTAAACCTTGTACTCCGCCGCCACCAGCTTGCCCCACAAGCGATCGGCCTGGACGCGGGTGTTGGTGAAGATGATCGCCTTCTGATAGGTCTCGTTGGCCAGCAGCCAGTCGACCAGCTGTTCCTTGTGGTAGTTGTGGTCGGCCGTGATGATCTGCTGGCGGGTGCCTTCGTTGAGCTCACTGACGCTGTTGAGCTTGAGGTGCACCGGCTCGCGCAGCACGCTGGCGACCATCTCGCGCAGGCCGTTGCCGCCGCTGGTGGCGGAGAACAGCATGGTCTGCTGGCGGTTGCTGCATTCCTTGGCCAGGCGCTGCACGTCTTCGGCGAAGCCCATGTCGAGCATGCGATCGGCTTCGTCGAGGATCAGCACTTCCACGTCGTTGAGCTTGAGGTTGCCGGCATTCAGGTGCTCGAGCAGGCGCCCCGGAGTGCCGATCAGGATGTCCGGCACCTTGCGCAGCATGGCGGCCTGCACCTTGAAGTCCTCTCCGCCAGTGATCATTCCGGACTTGATGAAGGTGAACTGGGAGAAGCGCTCGACTTCCTTGAGGGTCTGCTGCGCAAGCTCGCGGGTCGGCAGCAGGATCAGTGCGCGGATGGTCACCCGTGGCGTGGCATCGCCGATCAGGCGATTGAGCAGCGGCAGGACGAAGGCCGCGGTCTTGCCACTGCCGGTCTGCGCCGTCACCCGCAGATCGCGCCCTTCCAGGGCCGGCGGAATCGCCGCTTGCTGCACCGGAGTCGGCTCGGTGAAATTGAGCTCGGCTACGGCCTTGAGCAGGCGTTCATGCAGGGCGAATTGGGCGAACACGGGGGATACCTCGACAAGAATCAGCAAAACAGCTGCATAGGTTACCGGTTGTCGACGCAAATGACCGCTTCTGTCGTGCAAAAGCCCGCGCTGGATGGCTGAACGGCTGTTCGTCCGCCCTCGGCAGCTGCCTGTTTTTTGTACAAAACTGAACAAGCGGATAGAATGCGCGCCGCTTTCAATCCCGAACACATGGGTTCCCTAACCCCATCCACTAAAAAGGTCCTGCCATGTCCCTGCTGCCCGAGCAGCGTCGGCGCTCTGCGCTGGCGGTGCTGATCGTCTTCCATATCTTCATCATCATCGCCAGCAACTACCTGGTGCAGCTGCCGATCACCCTGTTCGGCTGGCACACCACCTGGGGCGCGTTCAGCTTCCCGTTCATCTTCCTGGCCACCGACCTGACCGTACGCCTGCTTGGCAAACGCCCGGCACGCCAGGTCATCGCCCGCGTCATGCTGCCGGCGCTGGTCGCATCCTATGTGGTCTCGGTGCTGTTCCAGGAAGGTGCGTTCCGCGGCCTGGCGTCGCTGGGCCAGTTCAACGAGTTCGTCCTGCGCATCTCCGTGGCCAGCTTCTTCGCCTACGTGCTCGGGCAGATCCTCGACATCCAGGTATTCGACCGCCTGCGCCAGCTGCCGCAGTGGTGGATCGCCCCTACCGTGTCGACCATCTTCGGCAACTTGCTGGACACCTTCGCCTTCTTCTCGGTGGCCTTCTGGCACAGCAGCAACCCCTTCATGGCCGAGCACTGGGTAGAGATCGCCACCGTCGACTACGGGGTCAAACTGAGCATCAGTCTGCTGTTGTTCGTGCCGCTGTACGGCATGCTGCTCAATGCCATACTGAGCCTGCTGGCCGGGCGCCAGGGCCGCACGGCCTGAGCGACCCGCCGGATTTCCGGCGTATCACGGCCACTTCTTCCAGGAGTTTGTCCCATGCCTCGTTTGCTGCTGCCCACCCTCGCCGGCCTGAGCCTGATCCTCAGCCTCACTGCCGGTGCCGCCCCCAAACATGACAAGCACGACAAGCATGACGCTCACGGCAGCAGCGATGCCGGCGTGCAGGTCGACCTGCGCGGCCCGAGCATCGATATCGGCCGGGTGCGCATCATCCTCGGCGACAACCGCGAGCTGATCGGCCCGGCGCAATCGCTGCCGCCGGGCATCCGCAAGAACCTGGCGCGCGGCAAGCCGCTGCCGCCCGGCATCGCCAAGCGCTTCGACAACCGCCTGCTCGGCCAGCTGCCGCACTACGACGGCTACGAATGGCAGCAGGTGGGTACCGACGTGGTGCTGGTCACCCTCGCCACCGGGCTGATCTACCAGGTTCTGGAAAACGTGCTGGATTGAGCGACAGCCGGAACCTTTGCCTGCCATCGCCACTCCACTGATCAGGGGCCCCTGCCGGGGCCTTCGTCGGCGTTTGGGGGCAATCCATGAAACCTGCACTGATCTACTACGTGGCCGCCAGCCTGGACGGCTACATCGCCCGTCCGGATGGCCGGGTCGACTGGCTGGAGGCGATCCAGACCAGCCCTGACGACCACGGTTACCAGGCCTTCTACGATGGCATCGACGCCCTGCTGATGGGGCGCATGACCTTCGATACCCTGCAATCCTTCGGCGGCCCCTGGCCTTACCCGGGCAAGCCCTGCACGGTACTGACGCGCAATCCGCAGAGCACCCTGCCGGCCGGAGTGAGCATGCGCCACTGCACGCCCACCGAAGCCCTGGCCGACTTCGCCGAGCTGGGCTATCAGCGCATCTGGCTGGTGGGCGGCGGCTCGCTGGCCGGCAACTGCTTTGCCGCCGGGTTGGTCGACGAACTGGTGGTCAGCCTGGTGCCCTACCTGCTCGGCGCCGGCATCCCGCTGTTTTCCACCGGGCTGGAACGGCCTCTGAGCCTGCACGAGCAACGCAGCTTCAGCAGTGGCGTGGTGCAGCTGCACTACCACGTGCTGCCTGAAGCCAGCCTCGCCGAGCAGCTGCAACCCCCGCTATAGACCGCGGCGGGCCTGCTTGCGCAACAGGCGCGCGCTGTCCCATCCGGTCAGCAGCACAGCCAGCCAGATCGGTGCATACGTCCACAACTGACGCAGATCGAAGGCCTCGCCGAGAAACACCACCGCCACACCGAACAGCAGTACCGGTTCGACATAGCTGAGGATGCCGAACAGCCCCAGCGGCAGCAGGCGGCTGGCGGCCATCATGGCGCCGAAGGCCAGGGCACTGAGCAGGCCCAACCCAGGCAGCAGCCACCACAGCTGCGGCGCCTGGCTGTACACGGCGGGCGGCCCGTAGGCGTGGATCAGCCAGATGGCCAGCGGCGCCAGCACCAGCATCTCCAGAACGAAACCGGACAGCGCGTCCAGGCGCATCCAGCGGCGCAGCATGAAATACGGCGGGTAGCCCAGGGCCGCCACCAGCGTCACCCAGGAAAACGCCCGGGTCAGCCACAGCTCATGCGCCACCCCGAGCAGGGCGCACACGACCGCCAGACGCTGCAGCGGACGCAGGCGCTCGCCGTAGAACAGCCGGCCGACCAGCACCATGGCCAGCGGCAGCAGGAAGTAGCCGAGCGAGACATCGAGCATGCGCCCGGCCAGCGGCGCCCAGACAAACAGCAGCCACTGCACGCCCATCAGCACGGCAGCCAGTAGCAGCGCAGGCACCAGCAGCGGCTCGCGCCGCAGGCGAGCCAGGGCCGCGCCCAGCACCGCCCACTGGCGCGCCAGGGCCACCAGCAACAACACTGCTGGGATCGACCAGAGCACGCGCTGGGCGAACACCTGCAGCCCATCCAGCGGCGCCAGTTCGCGGACATAGCCGGGAATCAGCACGAACAACAGCGACGCGGTAACCGACAGCACCACGCCGCGCCCCGAAAGCCTCATATACCCTCCCCGGCGGACAAAAGGCGGCGACCTTACCCCAGCCTCCCGACAGAGGGAAGGCAATATGCACCAGCATGGCGCATCGGCCGTCTCGCCACCTCTGTGCGGGCCCGCAGAGAGTGTGGATCGGTAGGCATAAAAAAGCCGGCCGAGCTCTCACTCGACCGGCAGGGGTGCACCCGGAGCAGGGTGCAGGAGAGTAGCGGGAAGATCGGGGAGTCAGGCGACCTTGGCCAGTTGCTCGCGGGCCTTGGCCAGGCCTTTCTCCTGGAACTCGGCGCCCATGTTGAGGCCCTCGGCATGGATGAAGGTCACGTCATGGATGCCGACAAAGGCCAGCGCCTGGCGCAGGTAGGGTTCCTGGTGATCCAGGGCACTGCCGCTGTACACGCCGCCACGGGCGGTGAGGACGAAGGCGCGCTTGCCGGTGAGCAGGCCCTGCGGGCCGGTCTCGGTGTACTTGAAGGTGACGCCGGCACGCAGCACATGGTCGAGCCAGGACTTCAGGGTGCTGGGGATGGCGAAGTTGTACATCGGCGCGGCCAGCACCAGCACATCGGCAGCCACCAGTTCGTCGGTGAGCAGGTTGGAACGGGCGGCGGCAGCCTTCTCGGTCGCGTTCTGCTGCTCGACCGGTTTCATCCAGCCACTGAGCAGGTCGATGTCCAGGTGCGGCACCTGCTCCACGGCCAGGTCGCGGATCTTGATCTGATCCTGCGGGTTGGCGGCTTGCCACTGGCCGATGAAGTCGGCGGTCAGTTGGCGGGATACCGAACCTTCGGTGCGGGCGCTGCTTTCGATAACCAGGACTTGGGACATGACTTGAACTCCATCGGGGTTGTTGTGCGTCGATGGAGAAAGACTAAGGTGAGACATATCGATAAAAAAGCGTAAATATCCGCTTTAAATAATCGATTAAGTTGATTTGTCAGTAGCCCCGCACTAGGCTGCTGGCTCAGAGCGGCCTGCACTCCAGATCGACCCGCAGCTTGATGATCTTGCGGCCGAACTTCAGGGTCAGGTTGGTGCTCTGCCCCGGCTGCAGCTCCGCCTTGCGCGTACGTGGTGCCTCGGGGCCATTGCGGAACACCGCGCTGCAGGTGGCAGCGGCCTGGCCGTAGTTGAACAGCATGACCGAGCCGATATCGGCGTCGATGTCCTCGACAGTGGCGGAGACTTCCGCACCATTGAGCTGCTTGTTCAGCTCCGTCGGGTAGGCAAAGGCAGTCAGCGGCAGCAGCGCGGCAAAGGCCAGGCAGAGTTTTTTCATCGACAGTCTCCCAGTGAGGAGGCACAGAGTAGAGAAGAGGAAGCGGCGATGAAAGCGCCCCGTGTCACCCTGGATCAATGGCGCACCCTGCAGGCAGTGGTCGACCATGGCGGCTTCGCCCAGGCTGCCGACGCCCTGCACCGTTCGCAGTCGTCGGTGAGCTACACCGTGGCGCGCATGCAGGAACAGCTCGGGGTGCCGCTGCTGCGCATCGACGGGCGCAAGGCAGTGCTCACCGAGGCCGGCGAAGTGCTGCTGCGCCGCTCGCGCCACCTGGTCAAGCAGGCCAGCCAGCTGGAAGAGCTGGCCCACCATATGGAACAGGGCTGGGAAGCCGAAGTGCGTCTGGTCGTAGACGCCGCCTACCCCACCGCCAACCTGGTGCGCACCCTCTCCGCCTTCATGCCGCAGAGCCGCGGCTGCCGCGTGCGCCTGCGCGAGGAAGTGCTGTCCGGGGTCGAGGAAGTGCTGCGCGAAGGCTCCGCCGACCTGGCCATCAGCAGCCTGGATCTCACCGGTTACCTGGGCATGCAGCTGAGTGAGGTGGACTTCATCGCCGTGGCCCACCCCGAGCATCCCCTGCACCGCCTGCAGCGCACCGTCAGCTTCCAGGATCTGGAGAGCCAGATGCAGGTGGTGATCCGCGACTCCGGGCGCACCCAGCCGCGCGACGTCGGCTGGCTCGGCGCCGAGCAGCGCTGGACGGTGGGCAGCCTGTCCACCGCACGCACCTTCGTCAGCAGTGGTCTGGGCTTTGCCTGGCTACCCGCGCACATCATCAGCCGCGAGCTGGAAGAAGGCCTGCTCAAGCCGCTGCCGATGGAACAGGGTGGCATCCGCAAGCCGCGCTTCTACCTTTACAGCAACAAGGATCGGGTACTCGGCCCGGCAACGCAGATCCTCATCGAGCTGATCAAGAACTTCGACAACGCGCCGCTAACTGCCCCCTTTGCCGCGCCGCTGTCGGCCAACTGAGGTCGCCCCATGTCCTACTACGAACGCGACGGCTGCCAGCTGCACTACGAAGACCGCGGCCACGGCGAGCCCGTGCTGCTGGTGCACGGCCTGGGCTCGAGCATCCAGGACTGGGAATACCAGATTCCCGAGCTGGCCAAGACCCGCCGCGTGCTGGCCATCGACGTGCGCGGCCATGGCCGCTCCGGCAAGCCGCGCGCGGCCTACCAGATGAGCGACTTCGCCGCCGACGTGAGTGGCCTGATCGAGCACCTGAACCTGCCCCGGGTGCATCTGGTGGGCATCTCCATGGGCGGCATGATCGCCTTCCAGCTCGGTGTCGAACGCCCCGAGCTGCTGCGCAGCCTGACCATAGTCAACAGCGCGCCGGAAGTCATCGCCCGTACCCTGGGCGAACGCTGGCAGCTGGCCAAGCGCCAGGCGCTGTCGCGCCTGCTCAGCCTGGAAACCATCGGCAAAGGCCTGGCGCGCATCCTCTTCCCGCGCCCGGAACAGGCCGAACTGCGGCACAAGGTCGAACAGCGTTGGCCGCAGAACGACAAGCGCGCCTACCTGGCCAGCCTCGACGCCATCATCGGCTGGGGCGTGCGCGAACGCCTGGGCACTATCAGCTGCCCGACCCTGGTGGTCAGCGGCGACCGCGACTACACCCCGGTGGCGCACAAGCAGGCCTACGTGAAGGAACTGCCCAATGCCCGGCTGGTGGTGATCGAACAGTCGCGCCACGCCACACCGATGGATCAGCCAGAAAAATTCAACGCCACCCTGGTCGAGTTCCTCGACCAGGTGGAGCTCCACCGCCAAGAAACCAAGGATGCCCAACCATGCTGAACAAGATCGTCCTCGCCGCCTGCAGCCTGCTGCTGAGCTTCAACCTGCTGGCCGAGCCGGCCAAGCAGCCCCACGTCCTGCTGACCACCAGCCTGGGCGACATCGAACTCGAACTGGATGCCGACAAGGCGCCGGTGAGCGTGGCCAACTTCCTCAGCTACGTGAATGCCGGCTTCTACAACGGCACCCAGTTCCACCGGGTGATCCCTGACTTCATGATCCAGGGCGGCGGCTTCGATGCCGAGCTGAACCAGAAGGACACCTTCAAACCGATCAAGAACGAAGCCGACAACGGCCTGCGCAATCTGCGCGGCACCCTGGCCATGGCCCGCACCCGCGACGTCAACTCGGCCACCAGCCAGTTCTTCATCAACCACAAGGACAACGACTTCCTCGACCACGGCAGTCGCGACTTCGGCTACGCGGTATTCGGCAAGGTGGTGCGCGGCATGGAGGTGGTCGACCGCATCGCCAAGGTGCCGACCAGCAACCGCGGCATGTTCCAGAACGTACCGCGCCAGCCGGTGCTGATTCTCAGCGCCAAGGTGCTCTGACCTCTCGCCGGGTGGAGCCGCCCGGCTCTGCCCACCTCCGCACCTGGCTGCTCAGCGCAGCCAGGCGCCGACCTTGCGCTCCAGCAGACTCACCAGCTCCGGCTGCATGTACTGATAGTCGTCGGCAATACCCAGGCAGATCACCCGCTTGCCCTTGAGCAGGCTGGCGAAACGCTGCTGCAGGCGCTTCTGGTGCACCTTCTCCATCACGAAGATCAGCTCGGCCCATTGCACCTGCTCGGCCGACAGCAGCACCTCGGCATCCGGGCTGAGGCCCGCCGAATCGCTTTGCACGCCCGGCCAACTGGCAAATACCTGCTCCGCCGTCGGGCTGCGCAAACGGTTGCGGCTGCAGATGAACAAGGCGCGAATCATCCGCAACCCGCCTGGCGGTAGGGCAACAGCGTGCGCGCCTCCTCGGCATAGGCCCGGATGGCCACGCTCTCCTCGGCGAGGAACTCGCTGACCGCCGCTCGCAGTCTCGGATGCAACAGGTAGTGCCAGGAGCGGGTAAGCACCGGCTCGAAGCCACGGATCAGCTTGTGTTCGCCCTGGGCGCCGGCATCGAAACGTCCCAGCCCCTCCGCAATGGCGCACTCGATGCCCTGGTAGAAGCAGGTCTCGAAGTGCAGCCGGTCGAAGTCGCCCAGGCAGCCCCAGTAGCGTCCGTAGAAGGTCTCGCCATCCACCAGGCTGAAGGCCATGGCCACCGCGCGGCCATGGTGCCGGGCGCTGACCACGCGAATGGCTGCGGGCATGCGCTCGGCCAGCAGACTGAAGAACTCCCGCGTCAGGTAGGGAGCCCGACCGCGCTCGTGGTAGGTGTTGGCATAGCAGGCGTAGACGAAATCCCAGTCCGCCTCGCCCAGCTCGCCGCCCTGCTGCCAGCGAAACTCGATGCCCTGCCCCGCCACCTGCTCGCGCTCCTTGCGCAGCTGCTTGCGTTTGCGTGAGGTGAGCGCGTCGAGGAAATCCTGGAAATCGCGATAGTCGCGATTGAACCAGTGGTACTGGCAGCCCAGGCGCTGCAGCCAGCCCTCGCGACCGGCCAGCAGCTCATCGCTATCGGCCTGGGTGAAGTTGATATGCAGGCCGGACAGGCCCTGGCGCGGCAGCTCGTGCTCCAGCTCGTCGAGCAGCTGCAGCGCCGCCGGTGCAGTGCCCAGCAGGCGCTGGCCGCCCACCGGGCTGAACGGCACGGCACCGAGCAGCTTGGGGTAATAGGCGATGCCGGCGCGCTGGCAGGCATCGGCCCAACCCATGTCGAACACGTACTCGCCGTAGGAATGCGCCTTCACATAGGCCGGTAGCGCCGCCAGTGGCTGGCCATCCGCCGCGCAGAGCAGGCGGTGGGAAGCCTGCCAGCCGCTGCGCCCGCCCACACTGCCGCTGTCTTCCAGAGCCGAGAGGAAAGCGTGGCGCAGGAACGGCTGCGCCCCGCACAGCAAGGCGTCCCAGGCGGCGGGCAGGAGTTCATCGAGACGGTCGAGGGTGCGGATCGGCATGCACGCAGTCTGGCCTGTCGTCCGGACAAAAAAAAGCCCTGCACAGGCAGGGCTTAGAGGAGCAGCTCCAGCATAAAACCGTAGAGCCGGTTCAGCCCTGGCAGCGAAAGAGGGCCCGCTGCCAGGGGCGTCGAACAGATTTAGAACACGTACTGAGCGCGCACTACGAAACCGTCGCCGTCGTCGTCGCCAACCGAGTTGGTGGCGTTGTCGACTTTGGAAGCAACGTACACGCCGCTGATCTTGATGGCTTCGTTGGCGTACCAGTTCACACCCAGGTTGTGCACCTTGCCTTCGATGTCGTCGATGCTGCCGAAATTCTTGCCGGCTTTGCCGTCGGCGTTGAGGAAGGCAGAGTAGTTGTTGTTGTCGTCGGTGCTGATGTTGTCGTAGCGGTAGAACACTTCCCAGGCACCGATCTGCTTGTTGGCAGGTTTGATCGCGTCGAACTTGCCGAGCTTGTAGCCACGCGGCTCGCCGGTCAGGGTGTAGGCCAGTTGTACGTAGTAGCCATCGGCATCGACGTCATCGTAGGCGTTGTCGTCGGCCTTCAGGGTACGCGACACGTATTCGCCCTGGACGGAGAACGGACCGGTAGCCCAGGCCGCTTCCAGACCCCAGGCGGCGTCGTCGTCGAAGGTGCCGGCGGCGGTGTTTTCCGCACCGCCCAGGGTCAGACGGTTGCCGTTGTCGCCTGCATCCTGACCACCGTCGGTGCTCACACCGCGGATACCCAGGCGGCTGCGCAGGCGGCTGTCGAACTTGCCGTCGGAGACATCGCGCTGGGCGAAGTTGACGCCCAGGTGCAGGACGTTGCCGGCATCGTGCATGGGGGCGAAGACGCCGCGCAGGTTGAACTGCTTGGAGCTGTTGCCATCATCGTCGGCGTTGTTGGCGTCTTTGGCGAACACACCGGCCGAACCGTACAGGGAGGCGCCGGAAGTGCCGGAAACCTGGATACCCATGCCGCCGTTGTGGGCGTTGGTCCAGTCGACCAGGTCATAGGCAGCAGTGCGTTCCTGGGCGGTTACCCACTTGGAGCTGGTGGCTTTTTCCAGACCGAATTCCGGGTCGAAGCGGCCGACCTTGATCGCTACCGGGGCGAAGCCGTTGTAGGCCAGCGAGGCCTCGTCGAAGTAGCCGTCTTCCTTGCGGTTGTCGCCGCCGGAGTTGTGCGAGAAGTCGTAGTTGATCTGGTAGGCCCAGTCGCTGTACATCACGCCACCAACTTCCAGGTAGGCGCGGCGGAAATAACCGGCGTCGGCGCTGTCGCCATCCTTGGTGTAGAAGCCGTTGAAGGTGCTGTAGTCAGCCTGTACGCGGCCGCCCAGCTTGAAGCTGAATTCTTTGTCGGTGGTGCCTACTTCCAGGCCACCTTTGGTCTTGATAACGATGTCGGAACCGTCGGTGGTGACGGTACCGGCGAAAGCCTGGGCGGAAATGGCCAGAGCCAGGGCGCTGGCGGCAAAACCGGCGAAGTGCTTACGGATCATCGAAGAATTCCCCTATTGGTCTTTAGCGTTGAAATACACGCGGGCGGGTGCCCTTGGTGCTGGAGGGGAATCTTGGCGGGGGGTTATTTCAGCCCAGTTGCTTTTAGATGAAAGTTAAATGACAGCGGAACTTCTTACTCCGATCGTTCATAAGTAACAAAAAGCCTCAGCGACGTGCCTTTGCGCAGGGGTCAGCGGGCTGGCTCCTGCGCAAGCCCTCAGTCACCAGGCCGCCGACCGCCAACGCCGCGCCAGCCAGTGATCCAGGCTCAACCAGCGCCCGGCGCCAGCGAAGAACAGCACCAGCAGCATGATCAGGTAGGTAGCGGCGAACTCGATGCCATTGTTCAGCACCACCAGCTTGCCGCTGCTGGTCAGCCAGTCGTAGTTGCCATGTTCCTGCAGCAGCTCGCGGGCCCGCGCCAATTTCTCCACCGAATCCAGCACGCGCTGGTTGGCGAACGGCGCGCCGGCATCGGCGATGGCCTGCCAGCCGTAGGGCCAGTGCACGCTGACGATCGCCACCAGCATGGTCACCATCAGCGGGATGCTGATCCAGCGCACCGCCAGACCACACAGCAGGAGGATCGCCCCGCCAGCCTCGGTGAGTGCCGCCAGCCAGGCCAGCAAGGTGGGAAATGGCAGGCCCAGGCCCCAGTCGGGGTTGCCGAACCAGGCGATGGTGGCGTCCATGTCGGCCAGCTTGTTCATCCCGGCCATCCAGAAGATCGGCACCAGGTACAGGCGCAGCAGCAGGGGCGCAAGAAAGTCGAGACGACGTGTGGCGTCCAGGCCATCCTGGAGGCGATTGAGCAAGGTGAGCATGATGATCTCCGCTGGCCGTATCAGGCCGTGGTCGGGGGGAACCAGATGGCCTGGCGCTGCCACTCCTGCAGCAGCGTGTGGGCCTGGCTGAAATAGTTTTCGTCGGCATCCAGCCCGCCTGTGCGGGCCAGTTCCAGCAGTGCCTCGCTGCTCGCTTCGCCAGCCTGCAGGCGCAGCGCCAGGTGATAGGCGAACGGTGAGAGCTGCTGGAAGCGCACCTGGTCGCCTGCATCACGCCAGGCCAGCAGGCAGGTCGGCTCGGCCGGCGGCGTTAGCGGCTGGCAATCCACGCCCAACTGCTGCACCGGCCACACATAGGCCAGCGGCCAGGCCAGTGGCGACCAGCCCTGCTGCGGCAACTCGTCGCTGGCCACGTCGAGCGCCAGTTCCACCCACTCGTAGTGGGCCAGCTCCAGCAGGAACGGCGGATCGCCCGCCTCGGCCACATAGCCCTGCTGCAGCCAGGCGATGAACTCCTCGCCGATCTGCAGGAAGTACGGCGTGCGGCAACGATGACCGGCGATGAAGGCACGCAGCAGGCGCTGCCAGCGCGCCTCATCGCACAGCCGCTGCAGCACCGGGAAGCCGCTGGCGATAAAGCTCTCGATGTTGTTGAAGAACAGTTCCTCGTACAGCGCCATGCGCTCGGCCGCGACACCGGGTAACAACGGCACCGCATCGGGCTGGCGGATACGTGCGGCGAAGGCGTGCAGATCCTGCGTACTCATGGCCGCGGCTCCTGCTGCAAGGCACGGATCTGCGCCACCTCGGCATACAGCTCGGCCACCGGCGGGAAGTTGAAGTCGCGCTCCAGCAGGGTCGGACGCACGCCATGCACGCGGTAGGCATAGTCCAGCAACTGCCATACCGGGTCGCACACCGGCGCGCCATGGGTATCCACCTTGAGCTGCGGGCTGCGCTCGGCATGCCCGGCCAGGTGCAGGTAGGCGATGCGCTCGCTGGGCATCGCGGCGATATAGGTCTGCGGGTCGAAGGCGAAGTTGTGGCCGTTGACGTAGACATTGTTGATGTCCAGCAACAGCGCGCAGTCGCCCTCCTCCAGCACCGCGCGGACGAAGCTCGCCTCGTCCAGCTCGCCGGGCAGGCGCGCATAGGCCGAGACGTTCTCGATGATCAGCGGCCGCTCCAGCACCTCCTGCACGGTGCGGATGCGCCGGGCGACGTGCTGCACGGACTCGGCGCTGAACGGCAGCGGCATCAGGTCGTACAGCTGCCCCTCGTCGGCGCAGGCCGACAGATGCTCGCTGTAGCCACGGATGCCGTGCTCGTCGAGAAACGCCTTGATCGCCTTGAGCAGGGCCATGTCCAGCGGTGCGTAACCGCCGAGGTTGAGCGACAGACCATGGCAGAGAAACGGCAGGCGCTCGCTCAGGGCGCGCAACTGGCGGGCAAAACGCCCGCCGATGCCGATCCAGTTCTCCGGGGCGACCTCAAGGAAGTCGACCTGGCCAACGGCGCTGTCCTGCAGCTGCGCCAGCAGCCCGCGCCGCAGGCCGAGGCCGGCACCGCTGACAAAGCCTGGCATGGTCATGTCCATCACTGCTTACTCAGCCTTCTTCGCGCCGCAGCTGCCTTCCTTCATGGCCTTGCCTTCTTCGCCGCAGCTGCCCTCCTTGGCCGCCTTGCTGGCACCGCACTTGCCTTCCTCGGTTGCCTTGGCCGCATGCTCGCCCTGCTTCATTTCGGCGCCGCACTTGGCTTCGCCGCAGGAACCGTCCTTGGCTTTTTCCGCGGCTGCCAGGCTGTAGCCGCTGCTCAGTTCCTGGGCGGCGAAAGGGTTGCTGGCGGCGTGCGCGGCAAAGCTGGTACCGACCAGGGCAAAGCCGAGGGTGACGATGGCGCAATTCAGATTGTTCATGGGGTCTCTCCGGGTTGGGTCTTTATTCGAGAGGCCGGTATGGCCCCTTCGCCACACTAGACGGAGCACCCTGGACGGCGTTACAGCCGCCACAAAGATTTTTTCGCAGGCAGAAAAAAGCCCGGAGATTCCGGGCTTGTGTTCAGTCCTGGGTCGACTGCCTGCGCTGCTGCGCCAGGCGTTCGGCCAAGGCATCCAGCTCGGGAATGGCACTGTCCGGCAACTTGCGCAGCACCGCCTGGGTCACCCGCATCTGGCGGATGAAGCGCCGGCAGTTGCGGCAGCTGGCCAGGTGCACGCGCACAGCCAGGCGCTGGCGAAAGCCCAACTGGCCATCGAGAAAATCACTGGAGTGCGCCACCAGTTCCTTGCAACTCAGCATTGGCCGGTCTCCTCGAAATGCTCAAGGGTGGCGAACACCTTGAGTCGTGCACGGTGCAGCAGCACCCGGACATTGGAGAGAGAAAGCTCGAGAAGATTACAGATCTCCTCCAGTTCCAGACCCTGACGCTCACGCAGCAGCAAAACACTGGACTGCATCTCCGACAGGCTGGCCAGGGTCTTTTCCAGGCACTGACGCAGTTCTTCCTCGCTGAGCAGCGCCTCGGGCGAGTCCTCATGCCAGGCGAACGGTGCCGCCGCCCAGTGGCCATCCTCGGCAAAACGCTCGCCGCCGATGCTACCGTGCGGGGCCGGCAGGTCATCCAGCAGCACCTCGCGGCGATGCTGCTTGAGACGGGTCTTGGCCGTGTTGGCGGTGATGGTCAGCAGCCAGGTCTTCAAGCTGGAACGCTGCTGGAAACCGTCGAGGTTACGTACCACCGCAAGCCAGGCGTCCTGCACCACCTCATCGGCATTGCGGCTGCCGACTATGGCGTAGGCCACCGCGCGCATGGCGCCCTGGTAACGGGCGACCAGCTCGCGGAAAGCTGGCTGCTCACCGGCCAGCAGGCGGCTGAGCAGTGCCTCGTCAGTCCCTGACATCTGCGCGCTCCAGGCGACTTAGTGCTTGCGCAGAATGACGCTGCCGATGGAGTAGCCGGCACCGAAGGAGCTGAGCACGCCCAGGCTGCCGGCCGGCAGGTCGTCCTGGTTCTTGTGGAAGGCGATCACCGAACCGGCCGAGCTGGTGTTGGCGTAGGTGTCGAGGATCACCGGCGCCTCGTGCGGTTCGGCATCGCGGCCAAGCAGCTTGCGGGCGATCAGCAGGTTCATGTTGAGGTTGGCCTGGTGCAGCCAGAAGCGCTTCACGTCGGCGACGTTGAGCTGGTTCTCGTCCAGGTGGGCGGCGATCAGTTCGGCCACCAGCGGGCAGACTTCCTTGAACACCTTGCGGCCTTCCTGGACGAACAGTTTGTCCGGGGCGCCGATGCCCTCTTCCGCCGCGCGGTTGAGGAAGCCGAAGTTGTTGCGGATGTTGTTGGAGAACTGGGTCAGCAGCTTGGTGCCGAGGATGTCCCACTGGTACTTCGAGGTGGCCAGGTCGGCACGCTCGATGATCACCGCCGTGGCGCCATCACCGAAGATGAAGTGGCTGTCGCGGTCGCGAAAGTTCAGGTGGCCGGTACAGATTTCCGGGTTGACCATCAGGATCGCGCGGGCCTGGCCGGTCTGGATCGCGGTGGTCGCGGCCTGGATGCCGAAGGTGGCCGAGGAGCAGGCCACGTTCATGTCGTAGCCCCAGCCGTTGATGCCGAGGGCCGCCTGCACTTCGATGGCCACGGCCGGGTAGGCGCGTTCCAGATTCGAGCAAGCGACTATCACCCCGTCGATATCGGCGACGGTGCGGCCGGCGCGCTCGAGCGCTTCCTGGGCGGCGCCGACGGCCATCTGGCAGAGGATGCCCCACTCGTCATTGCTGCGCTGCGGCAGGCGCGGGGTCATGCGCTGCGGGTCGAGGATGCCGGCCTTGTCCATGACGAAGCGGCTCTTGATGCCCGATGCCTTCTCGATGAAGGCCGCGCTGGATTCGGTCAGCGCCGCCACTTCCCCGCGCTCGATGGCGGCGGCGTTGTCGGTGTTGAACTGTTGTACATAGGCATTGAAGGAAGCGACCAGCTCATCGTTGGAGATGCTGTTGCTCGGGGTATACAGGCCAGTGCCACTGATTACGGCTTTGTGCACGGGGCATTCCTCTTCTTCTTGGCTGCCGACAGGCAGCAGGCTAACGGTGGGTCTGTGGCCGCCGGGCCGCAGACGCGAATCGGGTGCAGGCAGGACTTCTCGCCGAGTACCGGGCGGGCCGCCGCAAAGCGCAGAGTGTGCCATAGCCAGGCGCGCAGCGCTGCCTCCGCACGGCGGGTGGCGAAGTCCGTGGCGTCTTTCTGGAGATGCTCGCCGAGGCCGGCAAGACACAGGCTTCGTGCGGCGAATTTCGCCAAAAAACCGGGCTTTCATGGCCGATCAAGCGAAAACGCGAGCCCTGCTGGCTGCCAGGCCGGTCACCCTGCCCCGGCCTTGGCTTGTGCCGCCCGGCCACGATCGGCTAGCGTGCCGACAAACCGGTTGCCCCTGCGAGCACACGCCCATGGCCCTGCACACCTGGCTCATCTACCTCACCGCGGTCATCGGCCTGGCGCTGACACCGGGGCCCAACGGCCTGCTCGCCCTGACCCATGGCGCGCTGTATGGCCACCGCCGCACCCTGTGGACGATCTGCGGCGGGGTGTGCGGCTTTGTCATCCTCATGGCCCTGTCGATGTTCGGCCTCGCCGCCCTGCTCAAGGCCTCGGCTGAGGCGCTGACGCTGCTCAAGTGGCTTGGCGGCGCCTACCTGGTCTGGCTCGGCTTCCAGCTGTGGCGCGCCCCGCCCCTGCACCTGGGCACCGTCGCCCCGGCAGCGCAGAAACCCGGTTCGGTGCTGCTGCGCCAGGGCCTGCTGTCGGCGCTGTCCAACCCCAAGGTGATCCTGTTCTACGGCGCCTTCCTGCCACAGTTTCTCGACCCGGCGGGCGACCTGTGGCTGCAGTTCGCCGTGATGGCGCTGACCTTCGCCCTGGTCGAAGGCCTGACGGAATACCTCCTGGCCCGCTCCGCCCAGCGCATCCGCCCCTGGCTGGAGCGCAGCGGCAAGGGCTTCAACCGCTGCTGCGGCGGACTGTTCGCCCTGATGGGCTGCGCCCTGCCGCTGACCCGCTGAGAGGCAGCGCCTGCCGCGCGGATACAAGGCCGCCGGTTTCTGGTTAAGCTAGCGCGGTTTATCCGAGATGCCCTGGCGCGCCAGGCCGAATCACTCGCCCCGGTACCGCCATGCGCCTGCCGCTTCTCGCCCTCCTGCTGCTGTGTGCCGCCGCCCTTGCCGAAGAGCGGCCACTGCGTTTCTCGGTGACCGAGAGCTGGGCCATGCCGATGATGCAGATCGAGCACGGCCAGGCCACTGCCGGCATCCTCTACGACCTGCAGATGCGCCTGGCGGAGAAAGTCGGCCGGCGCGCCGAACTGATGGTGATGCCACGCCTGCGCGTGCAGCAGATGCTGGTACGCGGCGAGATCGACGTGCGCTGCTACGTCAACCCGGCCTGGCTCAGCGAGTCGCACTACCAGTACATCTGGAGCGTGCCGTTCATGATCCAGCCCGACGTGCTGGTGCGCCGCGCCAACGACCAGCCAGTGCCCGTCGAGCAGGCCCAGGGCGCCCTGGTCGGCACCGTGCTGGGCTTCATCTACCCGAAGCTGGAGCCGCTGTTCGCCAGCGGCCACCTGCGTCGCGACGATGCCCGTACCCAGGCACTGGCGCTGGAAAAGCTGGAAGCCAACCGCTACCGCTATGCGGTGAGCAACGACCTGGCCCTGCAGTGGTACAACCGCCGCCAGCCGCCCGCGCGCCAGCTGCAGGAGGCCGGCGAGCTGAGCGCCGACCTGGTCGCCTGCATCGTCCGCGACGCCCCGGATGTGCCGACCATGCAGCTGCTGCGCGCCCTGGTGCAGATGAGCAACGACGGCGAGTTCACCGCCATCCTCGCCAAGTACCGCTGAGCCCCTGCCGCTGATCAGCGCAGGCGCCTCGGGAGTCACGCTCGACTAGCCTTGCAAGAGGGGGATACCTGCCCCGTCCGCGACGGGAAGGAGGCACCATGAGCATGGCCGACTGGCGGCTGCAGGGTGACGAGTTCGCCACCTGCAACTGCAACTGGGGCTGCCCCTGCCAATTCAGCGCCCGTCCCACCCACGGCAAGTGCGAGGCGGTGGTGGCGATGCGCGTCGATCAGGGTCACTTCAACGACATTTCTCTCGCCGGCCTCAGCTGGGTCGGCACCTTCGCCTGGCCCGGCGCCATCCACGAAGGCAATGGCAGCTGCCAGGTGTTCGTCGATCAGAACGCCAGCGAGGCCCAGCGCCAGGCCTTGCTGACCATTCTCTCCGGCGGCGAAACCGATCCGGGCAGCACGGTGTTCCAGGTCTTCGCCAGCACCATCAGCACCATGCATGAGCCGCAGTTCGTGCCTATCGAGCTGGAAGTGGATGTCGACAGCCGCGAGGCGCGGGTGAACATCCCCGGCGTGCTGCACGCCAGCGGTGAACCACTGCGCAACCCGGTCAGCGGCGCCGCCCAGCGTGCGCGCCTGGTCTTGCCCGACGGCTTCGAATTCACCGAGGCGGAAATGGCCAGCGGCAGCTACGCCACCGAGAACCTGGTGCGCATCCACTCGCAGAACAGCCACGGGCATTTCGCCCACCTGCACTTCACCGGACGCGGCGTCGTGCGCTGAACGATGACCGCCCCATCGTCAGCCGACCAGTCCCTGCCGCGTAGCGGGCAGGGCTGGCTGCTGGCTGGCCTGCTGCTGCTCATTGCCCTGGCCTGGTTCGAGCTCTGGCGCCTGGGCCAGGCCATGGCCGCTTCCGACGGCATGCTGGCGATGGCCATGATGGGCATGCCGATGCCCTGGCAGCTGACCGATGCCGTTCTGATGCTGGCCATGTGGACGGTGATGATGGCGGCGATGATGCTGCCCAGCGCCCTGCCCATGCTGCTGCTCTACCGCCTGATGCTGCGCCGCCAGGGTGACGCTCGCCAGACCCTGGCCCTGGCCCTGTTCGCCAGCGCCTACCTGCTGGTCTGGAGCGGCTTTGCGCTGCTCGCCACCCTGCTGCAGTGGCAGCTCGACAGCCTGGCCCTGCTCACTCCGGAGCTGCGCAGCAACAGCACCGGGCTGGCCGCCGCCCTGCTGTTCGGCGCCGGCCTGTACCAGTGGCTGCCGCTCAAGCAGGCCTGTCTGCGCCATTGCCAGGGCCCGGTGCTGTTTCTCGTCGGCCACTGGCGCCCGGGCCCGAGCGGTGCCTGGCGCATGGGCCTGCACCACGGCCTGTATTGCCTGGGCTGCTGCTGGGCGCTGATGGCCCTGCTGTTCGTCGTCGGGCTGATGAACCTGCTGTGGGTCGCCGTACTGACTGCCTATGTACTGCTGGAAAAACTGCTACCCGCCGGCCCCTGGCTGGCCCGTGGCGCCGGTCTGCTGCTGATGGGCTGGGGCCTGCTGGTGCTGTGGCACTGAGCGCGGCGGCGTGACCCAGCACCTGTCATCCGACAACTGCTCGGTTAGACTGGGCGCTTCCAGCCAGTAAGGACACAGCATGGACAACCTCTACAAGACCCCCGAAGCTCCCCTGCTCGACGGCAGCACGCCCAGCCGCGGCGCCTTCTTCGTCACCTCGACGCGCAAGATGGCCATCCTCTATATCGCCACCCTCGGCCTGTATACCCTCTACTGGGGCTACAAGCAGTGGGACAGCCAGCGCCTGAGCATGCAGCCCAAGCACATCATGCCGGTGTGGCGTTCGATCTTCATCGTGTTCTTCATGCACAGCCTGTCGCGGCGCATCTGCGAGCGCCTGCACAAGCAGGGCATGGTAGGCGAAAGCGGCAGCGGCGCCGCCACCCTGTTCGTCTTCCTGGTGGTGGTCAGCAGCGTGCTCAGCAGCGTCACCTCGCGCAGCGATCTGCCGGCCATCCTCGATGTCCTGGCCATGGTTCTGCAGCTCGCCTCGCTGCTGCCGATGCTGAACATCCAGCGCCTAGCCAACCTGGCCAGCGACGACCCGGACGGCGCCAGCAACGACAGCCTGTCCGGCAGCAATATCGGCTTCATCATCGTCGGCGGCCTGTTCTGGCTGCTCTATCTGCTCGGCCTGGCCATGCTCCTCAGCGGCACCGCCTGAGCCCGTAGGCGGCGCCCGCTCGGGTGCCGCTCTTACAACCCCGATTTCAGCTTGCTGAACGCCCGCGTCAGGGCCCGGTTGAACGCCGGACTGTTGTCGTTCTTGGTGTACAGCCGCGCGCGCACCTCGGCCGGCGGGTAGGTGCCGGGGTCGGCGAGAATCGCCGGATCCACCGTGGCGGCCGCCGCCGGCACCGCGTTGGCGTAGCCGATGCTGTTGGTCACCGCACCGATCACCTCCGGACGCATCAGGTAGTCCATCAGCGCCAACCCGGCCTGCGGGTGCGGGGCATCGGCCGGAATGACCATGGCATCGAACCAGATCTGCGCGCCCTCGCGCGGGATGCTGTAGCTGATCTGGTAGGGCTTGCCGGCCTGCTGGGCCTGGCCGGCGGCAATCGCCACATTGCCGTTCCACGACATCGCCAGGCAGGTGTCGCCATTGGCCAGGTCGGCAATGTTGCGGTCGTTGTCGAAGTAGCGGATATACGGCCGCACCTTGGCCAGCTGCGCCTCGGCGCGCTTGAGGTCATCGAGGCTCTGCTGGTTGATGTCCAGCCCCAGGTAGCTGAAGGCGGCGGCGAACACCTCGTTGGGGTCGTTGAGAAAGCTCACCCCGCAATCGGCGAACTTCGCCACCACCGCCGGATCCATCAGCATGGCCCAGCTGTCTACCGGCGCATTGGCCATGCGCTTGGCGATGGCCTGCTGCTGGTAGCCCACGCCGGTAGTGCCCCAGGCATAGAAGCCGGCGTAGCGATTGCCCGGATCGAAGGCCGCCATGTGCCGGGCGAACTCCTCGCCGATGCCGGCGAAATGCGGCAGCGCGGCCTTGTCCAGCGGCTGCAGGGCGCCACTGCCGATGGCCCGCTGCAGGTGCTGGCCGGCGGTCAGCACCAGGTCGTAGCCACTGTGCCCGGTGAGCAGCTTGGTCTCCACCGTTTCCAGGGAATCGAAGTGGTCGGCCACCACCCGGATGCCGCTCTGCTTCTCGAAGTTCGCCAGGGTGTCCGGCGCCAGGTACTCGTTCCAGATATACAGGTTGACCTGCTGCGCCTCGTCCGCCTGCGCGTGGGCGCAGACGGTCAGGGCCAGGGCCAGCAACGAAGCGGGCACGCGCATGGCAGTCTCCTTAGCCGCGCTTGGGCGCGGCGTATTGCGGCATGGTGATGCAGGCGACGTTGCCGCCACCGAGGAGGATTTCCCGCGAGTTCTCGATGCCGAGGATGCGGTGCTTGGGGAACAGCTCGGCCAGGGTGGCCTGGGCCAGGCGGTCGCACGGATCGTTGAACAGCGGCACGACGATGGCCGAGTTGCCGGCGTAGTAGTTGATGTAGGAGGCGCAGATCTGCGTGCCGGCCTGGCGGGTATGGGTGGCGTCGTCCTGATCCAGGCCCTCGGCCTCCTCCGCCGTCCACTCCAGCACGCGCGGCTGCGGCAGCTTGTGCACTTCCAGCTCGCGGCCCTGGGCGTCGCGGGTGCTGCGCAGGATGTCGTAGGCCTCCTGGTAGATCTCCCACTGCGGGTCGTTGCGATCATCCGTCCACTGCATCACCACCACGCCAGGGCGGACGAAGCAGGCCAGGTCGTCGATATGGCCGTCGGTTTCGTCGAACTTGCAGCCGCGCGGCAGCCAGATCACCTGCTCGGCGCCGAGGTAGTCCTGCAGGCGGCGGGTGATCTCGTCCTTGCCCAGGTGGGCGTTGCGGTTGCGGTTGAGCAGGCACTGCTCGGTGGTCAGCAGGGTGCGCTGGCCGTCAGTCTGGATGCCGCCCATCTCGGCGATGAAGGGCGCGCGGTAACGGTCGTAGCCTTCGATCTCGAGGATCTTCTGGGCGATCTGGTCGTCCTTGTCCCAGGGGTAGTAGAGGCCGCCATCGAGGCCGCCGTAGGCGTTGAACTCGAAGTCGACGCCGCGCACCTCGCCCGAGTCGTCATTGACCAGGAAGGCCGGGCCGCTGTCGCGGAACCAGGTGTCGTTGCAGGTCATCTCCACCACCCGCACATGCGCCGGCAGCTGGCGCCGGGCATTGGCGTACTGGCTGGCCGAGGCGCACACGGTGACCGGCTCGCTGGTCGCGATGGCGCTGACGATGTCGACCCAGACCTTCTGTGCCGGCTTGGCGCCGTTGCGCCACACGTCGGTGCGCTCCGGCCAGCCGAGCCAGCAGCGGGCCTTGGGTTCGAATTCACCGGGCAGGCGGAAGCCGTCGGCTTTGGGCAGGGAGGTCAGGGAACGGGCCATTGCAGGGTACTCGTCGGTGGCTGTTGGATAGCGCGACAGTACCCGTGGCAGAGCGCCCGCGACCAATGACCATTATCGCGGGATAGATGAATCCAATTCAGATATCAGCCAGCTGATCGGTGAACCACTCAACGAACTGCGCCACCGCCGGCTTGTCCAGGCGCAGGCGCTCGCAAACCAGCGCGTACTGCCCGAGCGCCGCCACGCTGGCGGCGAACGGACGCACCAGGCGGCCGCTGGCCAGATCCTCGGCACTGGTCAGGTTGTCGCCGATGGCCACGCCCTGGCCGCGAGCGGCGGCTTCCATGGTCAGCCCGGCATGGCCGAGGTAGAGATGGCGCTGCGGCTGGATATCGCCGGCGTGGGTGGTCAGCCAGGCAGTCCAGGTCTTGCCGTCCTGGTCGTCATGCAGCAGGCAGTGGCGCGCCAGGTCGCGCGGGTGCTTGAGCGGCAGCTGGTTGAACAGGCCGGGACTGCACACCGGGAAGAACAGCAGGGTCGGCAAGGGCCGCACGAAGTAGGCGCTGGCATCCGCCGGGCCGGTGCCGTAGGTGATCGCCAGATCGATTTCCTCGCCGGGCTGGGCCGCCTCCAGCGGCTGCTCGTAGAGGTGCAGGGTGATCTGCGGATAACGCTCGGCAAAATCCGCCAGGCGCCCGACCAGCCACTTCTGCGCCAGCTCGGCGGTCACCGCGATGCGCAACTGGGCCTGGGAGCCGGGGTCGCGCAGCTCGTCGCAGGCATCGAGGATCAGCTCGAAGGCCTGCTGCAGGCTGTGCAGCAGGCGCCTGGCCTGTGGCGTGGGGCGCACCTGACGGCCCTCGCGCTGGAACAGCGGCGTGCCGAGCTGCTCTTCGAGCTGGCGAATCTGATGGCTGACTGCGCTGTCGGTCACGCACAGCTCGGCGGCGGCGCGGCCGAAGTGGGCATGGCGGGCAGCCGACTCGAAGGTGCGCAGCGCGGTGAGGGATGGCAGGCGACGCATGCGTTCTGGCTCCGACGGGAAAGCCCGCATGCTTGCCTGGCGCCGCCGCGAAGTCCAGTAGGTGCTGGCTAGAGTTGCCCGGCGATGCGCTTCTGACAGCGCTGCGACACATCACGCAGCTTGTCGAGCAGCTCGGGCGGCAGTTGCTGGCCCTGCAGGGCGGCGAGCTGCGGCGGGGTAAAGCTCTGCTCGATGCCCGTCACCGTGCAGCTGCAGTATTGCTTGGCAAGCCCCTCGTCGAGGGCATCGCGGGCGCTGATCAGGCAACCCTGTTCGAAGGTGTCGCGCTCCTGTGTCGACCACGCGCCGGCCATGGCCGACAGACTGGCCAGCAGCAGTGCCGCGCCGATCATTCCCTGCAATCTACTCATCGATCCTGATCCTTGTTTGCCCTGCGCCAGTTCACGTCATTCTTCCGCTACTGACAAGCCTGTCCAGTCGACCGCCCCAGGCCACTACAGTTCCAGCTCGCCCTCGGCCAGCAGGCACAGGCCGGTGAAATTGAGAATTTCGATCTCCCGCCCCGCCACCTGCACCAGCCCCTGCTGCTGCAGGTGACTGAAGCTGCGCGAGGCCGTTTCCATGGCCAGGCCCAGGTAGTCGGCGATGTCCTGGCGCGACATGCTCAGGCGAAAGCGCAGGGCGGAGAAACCGCGCTCGCGAAAATGCGCCGACAGGCTCAGCAGGAAGGCCGCGAGGCGCGAGTCGGCCGCCAGGCGCGACAGCAGCAGCTTGACCTGCTGATCCTCGTGGATCTTGTGGCTCATGATCAGCAGCAGCTGGTGCATGAAGCCCGGCGTCTGCTGCGCCAGGCGCTCCAGCTCGGCGAAGGCGATGCGGCTGCACAGGGTCTGCTCCAGGGCAATGGCCGAAACCGGGTAGCGGCCTTCGTCCAGGCCCGAGAAACCGAACAGCTGGGTGGGGAAATAGAAGCCGGTGATCTTCTCCAGCCCGGTCTCGCTGCTGGTCACCACCTTGAGCGAGCCGGCGCGCACCAGAAATATGCAGTCGAAGGCATCCCCCTGGTGGAACAGATGCTCGCCCTTGTGCAGCGAGCGCCCCGGCTGGCTGATCGCGTCCAGCCCGGGCAGCGCCTCAGCGCCGGGCGGTGCCGGTGACAGCCGGCAATTGCGGCAGACCGGCTGGCTAGTGACAGGCTGGTTCATCCATAGACCTCGGTGCGCGACAGGGACTGCCTATGACCATAGCAACTCTCATCGCCCTGCAGGGTCGCCCGGCCAATCCGTGAGGCAGTTCCCAGTAGCTGTCATCAGCGCTTAATCCGCCCGCTCTACCTTCGCCTTGTTCGATCGCTCAAGGGGCCAGACAACCTGGCAGCAGTCCCGCCCATGCACCTCTCTACCACCACTCAGCACAGGGATTTCCGCATGACCACTCGCACTCCGCTGGCCCTTTCCATCGCCCTCGCCGCCCTGCTCGGCAGCGCCCCGAGCTTCGCCAAGGACGACCCGCAGGACGCCAAGGCGCTGATGAACCGCCAGGCCCGTGGCGACATCACCGAACACGGCGGCGCCCGCCGGGTCAGCCGCGACCTCACCGACGCGCTGAAGGACTCGCTCAGCGACAAGACCGCGAAGAACGTGATCCTGCTGATCGGCGACGGCATGGGCGACTCGGAAATCACCATCGCGCGCAACTACGCCATGGGCGCCGGCGGTTTCTTCAAGGGCATCGACGCCCTGCCGCTGACCGGCCAGTACACCCACTACGCCTTGCACAAGGACAGCGGCCTGCCGGACTACGTGACCGACTCCGCCGCCTCCGCCACCGCCTGGTCGGCCGGGGTCAAGACCTACAACGGCGCCCTCGGCGTGGACATCCACGAGAAGCCGCACCAGACCCTGCTGGAAATCGCCAAGCAGATGGGCAAGGCCACCGGCAACGTTTCCACCGCCGAGCTGCAGGACGCCACCCCGGCCGCGCTGTTCTCCCATGTCACCGGGCGCAAGTGCTACGGCCCCAACGCCACCAGCATCCAGTGCCCGAGCAATGCCCTGGAAAACGGCGGCCTCGGCTCGATCACCGAACAGATGCTCAACACCCGTGCCGACGTGGTGCTCGGCGGCGGCGCCGCCACCTTCGCGGAAACGGCCAAGGCCGGCCAGTGGGCCGGCAAGACCCTGCGTACCCAGGCCGGCGAGCGCGGCTTCCAGATCGTGGAAAACCTCACTGCATTGAAGGCCGTGACCGGCGCCGACCAGAAGAAGCCGCTGCTCGGCCTGTTCTCTTCCGGCAACATGCCGGTACGCTGGCTCGGCCCGCAGGCCAGCTACCACGGCAACCTCAACCAGCCGGCCGTGGTCTGCCAGCCGAATGCCGCCCGCACCGCCGAGATCCCGACCCTGGCCGACATGACCGGCAAGGCCATCGAACTGCTGAAGAACAACCGCAAGGGTTTCTTCCTGCAGGTCGAAGGCGCCTCCATCGACAAGCAGGATCACGCCGCCAACCCGTGCGGGCAGATCGGCGAAACGGTCGACCTCGACGAAGCCGTGCAGAAGGCCCTGGCCTTCGCCAAGGCCGATGGCAACACCCTGGTCATCGTCACCGCCGACCACGCCCACTCCAGCCAGATCGTCGCCCCGGAAACCTCGGCGCCCGGCCTGACCCAGATGCTCACCACCCATGACGGCGCGCCGATGGCGATCAGCTACGGCAACTCCGAAGGCAGCTCCCAGGAACACACCGGCAGCCAGCTGCGCATCGCCGCCTACGGCCCGCATGCCGCCAACGTCACCGGCCTGACCGACCAGACCGACCTGTTCTTCACCATCCGCGACGCCATGGACAGCAAGAAGTAACGGCGCTCGCGCTGGCGTCACCCGTAGCGCGAGGCCTCCCCTCCCCGCGCTCCGTTTGAAGGGCGTGCCGTCAGCGGCACGCCCTTTTTTCATGCGCCGTAGCGCTTGTCGTACGACCGGCAAATTGACTAAGGTCGGCAGCAACTCAATCCCAGGATCGGGATACTCACCGCAGACAGGACGGAACCCATGCGCACCCTGCCCCATCTCTTGCTCAAGAGCCTCGCCAGCCTGCCCCTGCTGCTGGCCCTCAATGCCCAGGCCGAGGTCGCCCCGGGCTGCGAGGTGAACATCGACTCGAGCAGCGCCGAAAACATCTTCCAGTACCACTCCCAGGCCAGCAACGGCGACGCCTGCAGCCAGTTCAACCTGGGCTACCTGCACTACACCCAGCAGGAATATGAGAAGGCCGAAAAGTGGTACGCCAAGGCCGCCGAACAGGGCATCAGCCGGGCCGCCTTCGAGATCGCCATGCTCTACCGCGACAACTTGCTGCCCGGCGGCAAGGAGCCGCAGATGCGCTGGCTGCAACAGGCCGCCGAGCAAGGCCTGGCCATGGCCCAGGCCGAGCTGGGCAGTGAGCTGCTGGATGATCAGCAAAATGGCAACGAGCTGTTCATCGCCATGCAGTGGCTGGAGAAAGCCGCCACCCAGGGCCACGCCCAGGCCCAGTACCTGCTCGGCGAGCAGTACTGGACTGACCGCCACGCCACCCTGGATGTGAGCATCGACCCGGACGGCGACGAGCTGTTCCAGCGCTACACCAGCAACGACAGCAAGGCGCTGTACTGGCTGTGCCAGGCGGCGCAGAACGGCAGCGAGTTCGCCCAGTACAGCCTCAGCGATGCCTACAGCCGTGGCCGCGGCATGCCGGTCGACCAGATGCAGAGCCGGCTCTGGCTGGAAAAGGCGGCGGCCAATGGCGACCCGGATGCCATCGCCATAGTCGAGAACGATACCAGCAGCTGGGAGAGCAAGGCCGAACTGTGGGTCAAACGCCAGCTGGGCGACAGCGAGCCGCGCTGCCCACAGATCGCCCTCGCCCTGCCGCAGTAAGCCCCATGAAAAAAGGCGTGCCGGCATCACCGGCACGCCTTCTTTCCCATCCGGCTTGCTTAGCCGTTAAGACGTTTCACCAGCCTGGCCTGCAGCTGCTCCAGCTCGGCCGGCTCGGCCTTGCTGCTGGCATGCACGCCGAGCGCCTCGCCCTCGAAGCGCGGCACGATATGCATGTGAATATGGAACACCGTCTGCCCGGCCGGCGCACCGTTGAACTGCGCCACCTGCACCCCGGCCGGCTCCAGTTCGTCGACCAGCACGCGGGTCAGCTTCTGCACCACGCCCATGACCTTGCCCAGGGAGTCCGCGTCGATCTCCAGCAGGTTGCGCGCCGCCGCGTTCTTCGGGATCACCAGGGTGTGGCCGTAGGACTGCGGGAACAGGTCGAGGAAGGCCAGTACGTCGTCATCCTCGTACAGCTTGTAGCAAGGGGCCTCGCCACGAATGATCTTGGCGAAGATGTTCTGCGGATCGTATTGGCCATGCAGGCTCATGGGTCTCTCCCGGACACTGGTTGCGAGTGCAGCACCATACCGGCTCGCCCGGATGCTGAAAACCGCCGCAACATCGCCGGCGCCGATAGGCATTAGCAAAAGGTTCGATTTTTCCGCGCCGGCCGCTCGTGTTCTGATCCACCCATCCGCTGCCGCCTGCGCAGCCTCACCCTCAGGGAAGCCCCATGACCGCTCTCTCCGCCTACCCCATCACCCGCAAATGGCCGGCCACCCAACCCGAACGCCTGCAGCTCTACTCGCTGCCCACGCCCAACGGGGTCAAGGTGTCGATCATGCTGGAAGAGATCGGCCTGCCCTACGAGCCGCACCTGGTCAGCTTCGACAGCAACGACCAGTTCAGCCCGGAATTCCTCTCCCTCAACCCGAACAACAAGATCCCGGCGATCCTCGACCCCAACGGCCCGGACGGCCAGCCGCTGGCCCTGTTCGAGTCCGGCGCGATCCTCGTCTACCTGGCGGAAAAGACCGGCCAGTTGCTGCCCCAGGACGCCGCCGGGCGCTACCAGGCCCTGCAATGGCTGATGTTCCAGATGGGCGGCATCGGCCCGATGTTCGGCCAGCTCGGCTTCTTCCATAAGTTCGCCGGCAAGGACTACGAAGACAAACGCCCACGCGACCGCTATGTCGCCGAATCGGCCCGCCTGCTCGGCGTGCTCGACCAACACCTGCAAGGCCGCGACTGGATCATGGGCGAGCAGTACAGCATCGCCGACATCGCCGTGTTCCCCTGGGTGCGCAACCTGATCGGCTTCTACGGCGCCGGCGAACTGGTGCAGTTCGAGCGCTTCACCAATGTGCAGCGAGTGCTGGAGGCGTTTGTCGCACGGCCGGCAGTACAGCGCGGCCTGGCGATTCCAAAGCGGGATTGAGGGAAGTTACAGGGTGATCGGCGCGGCTGGATAACCTATCCGCGCGGCACAAGGCTTAGCCATCCGCACCTGTGCAGTGTGCGGATGGCAGAAACCGGCCATAAGCCGCCCCTCGATCACCTTTGGCGCCCGGCCCCATGCCTGGTGCCATCGGGCGCCTCGATGCCAAGCACGAATGAATTTAATCCGCGCGCTGCTCCACTGCGGTATCGGCGGCGGCACGGTCTTTCGGCTTTGCTTGAGTGCGTCGCGCCTGTCTGCGCTGCCGCTGAGCCTGCTGCTTCGCATGGAGCGCCTGAGCAGCGGTCACTGCGCCAACTGCCTGGCCGCTCAAGTCCAAGCGCGGCGCATTCTCGGTCATGCTGCTCCAGTATCGACTTCCCTGGCACCAGGCAGCGATGCCCAGCTTGAGCTGTTCGCTGGATATGCCGAGCAACTCCAGGTGCTGCTCGGCATCCTTGAGGATGCCCTCCTTGAGCGGAACCTTGGGGGCCGGATTGACCGGAAAGGCCAAGGGGAAGTGCTTCTGCAGTCGCCAGATCGCTTCTACCGCAGGATCTTGCTCACGAGGCTTCGTTTGCGGGGCCGGCTTGCGCTTGCGCTGCTTCGTGCTCTCCGGCGCTACCTGCTCTTTTTCAGCCCGCAGGCGGTCACGTAGTTCAGCTAGTTGTTCAAAACCCATCGTTCAGTTCGCAGCCTAATGGTTGGTTCGTGGCGCAAGGTTATCCCATGTTGTGTTTTGCAGCAGCCTAATCAGGCCGGCGGCCGACAGCCCGTACGTCAACGCAAGCACCAAGGCCGCTAGCAAGGGGTATAACTAGCAGAGCAAAGGCCGGTCATCCAGAGTCGGCCTTCCCAAGACAGCGCCCGGGGCAGGCGCCCCAAGTCTGATCGGCGCCTGCGGCGCGGAGCGATGTGATGAGTTCCAGAGCATGGCGATGGGCTCGCAAGAGCCTTCTTGGCAGCATCACGCTGGCCTTGCTGGTCGCGCCACTGTGCGCCAGCGCCATGTTCAAGTGCCAAGGCCGGGACGGAATCATCCGCTACACCAGCCAAGCCATCGCCAGCTCCCGTTGCACTCGCCTGAATAACATGACGCCCCCCGCAGTCGGCGCCAAGGCAATGGCCCTGCCAAGGCCTGTGCGGGAAGACACCTCAGGCCCGGTGCGGATTCGGGTGTACACCTTCGTCCACAAGGGGATTCGTCATTATGTGAGCCGGCGCCCCGTCGGGATCTCCGCACGGGTCGATACCCTTGAGCTCTATTACATCAAGGGCTGCAATCTGTGCATGGCGCCGAAGGATTTGAATGTCGCCTCACTGCGCCTGGACACCTTCTCCTATCGGCGGGAGATCGAGGCGGCCTCGGGTCATTACGGTGTCGACAGGGCGCTGATCCGCGCAGTGATACATGCCGAATCGGCGTTTCGCCCCAACGTCATTTCCGAAGCCGGCGCCCAGGGCTTGATGCAGTTGATGCCCGCCACCGCCGAGCGCTTCGCCGTGGACGATCCATTCGACGCACGACAGAACATCCGTGGCGGCGTGCGCTACCTGGCCTGGCTGCTCAAGCGCTTCAACGGCAACCAGGTGCTGGCATTGGCAGGTTACAACGCCGGCGAAGCGTCCGTGGTCGAGTACCACGGGGTGCCGCCCTACGCCGAGACGCAATCCTACGTCACCCTCGTACAGTCATTGACCGAACGCTATCGCAACCATCGCTAGTTGCGGGCGTATAACCCGGAATAGGTTACCCGCCCCCCTCCACGACGGATATCGCTGCCACCTTATCCGTCCTACGCAAGCAATCAGGCTCCGCGCTCGATCAATATTCCAAGCGGGAAATGGCTCAACCGAACGCACACGCTCACCGGTAGCTATCGACCCAAAGCGGCCAATTTGAACGACAGCAGTCGGCCAATAGCAGACGTTAATTGGGGTCAGAACGGACACCATCGGGCACAAACTTCAATATCAAGAGCCTTGTTCGGGGTTCTTGATAGTAGATAAATCGGGAATCGCTGTGTCTCCCTGGCGGTGCAAACAGTGCCCACCGCTAGTGAGGGCGGGATTATTGGTCGTGGGGATAGATCCTATCGCGTTACTAGCTTCATCAACTCAGGGCTATCATGGGCGAGCTGAGCCAACTGCTGATTAACCTCATCCAAGAATGGAGCACTCTGAGGAAATTTCCCACAAATAACAGCAATAATGTACTCCGAAAGCATGCACTTCTGGCCATCATCTGCCAACGAATTTTGGAGTATATCGAGGCTTATTTCCTTCTCTAGCACTCCGAACTCAAATGTCGAGCAGTTCCTGATTAGTGCCGCTCTAATAACACCTTCGCTGTACAGTTTAAAATTCGCCGAGGAAAGAACCTGCGCATATGGAAAGCCCGGAGAGAGACGTTCCTTTTCCGTTTCTGCACTCCGCATTCGCTGAAGTCCCGAGGCAACCGCAAGAACCACACCGGATATACACGTATTTGGCGGCGCTAGGAAAGATCCATCCCCTAGAGCCAATTCACGTGTAGATGCGTCAATATGAAACAACGCATCGGCGCCAGATATCCCGCTCACATTATCAGCTAAGAGAGCCACCCTATCATGGAATTCACCCTTAGCTCTAAAACCTTTTTTAATTGAGCGATTTATAGCTTGATACTCCTGACACCAAGGGCATGCAGACGAACTATCAGGAAGCACCACCTGCTCTATAAATGAGAACTCCCTATGAGCACATTGATCCTTGTACGCCAATGAGTTTCTCAGGCTTTTTTCAGCCCGAACGTCACTGGGCCGGAAAATTCCAACAAGGAAATACAGTTCCTTTATAACTCCACATAACCCCGGGGTTTCTCTGATTCGATTGTTTAGTGATTCCAGCCGAGAGCCACGAATCACAACCGTATCGTAAATCATTACCTTGCCGCTGGCTCGGGCCAGATCGCGAACACCGGAATCTTTAATACCATCAACCGAGTCTAGATGAAGGAAATTTATTCCCTGCTCAGCAGCGACTTCTCTAATTGCCGGATCATCCGCTAGGGAAATAATCAGCGACCCCGCAGGCATCACGCTAGCGACCTTTGCCTCTAGCTTTTTCCTGAATGTAGCTACTGCAGACAAAACACTGTAGTCGATATAATAGGCGAAGTGCCGGTTGCCCTTGTCTTTATCCCCTCGATGGAAGGATACGACCTGTTCTAAATGCTCATTATATTGATCGAAAAATTCTCGACCACTTTCAGCGATTCCTTTTGAGAGATTTACTCCTGAGTCGCTGATATTTTTTGCATAGTAGGAGCTAGGATGAATTTCTATAGCGGTACTACCAGCCTCACAGAATTTACATTCTTCGTACTTGTAGTTGACTATTTCCGCTTCAACCATGCACATGCTGGGAATTTTTGCATCAAAAGAGTAGATTGAAACAACATTCAACTCTTTATCTGGATGATCCTTAGAGAACATCTCCTTAATGTTACCAATCAAGCTCCCGCTACTGGCAACGCTTACCAGCAATGTGGTCTTGTTCGAGCTTTTCAGCTCTGGTGCTGCGCTGCATAGAATGGCTATGCACTCAAACGGACTCTTTGCAGGGTGCGCAGGGAGCACATCAAATTTGGTTGCTTTCGATAGTATCTGCAAGGCCCGAAGTGGAATGGCTGCAATAGTCCACGAATCTATAAGAAGAAAATCAGACTGATCGATTTCCTTGAGAGTCCAGAATGCAATTCGATCCAATTCGTCCCTATCTCGAATCGAATCACCTAGACGGAAAAACGCATTGGTATGATTGTGCGAGGGCGTGACAAAGTGGAATTCATTACCACTTCTCACAAAGCTTTCGTTAGAGTATTTATCCAAAAGCTTTTGCAGATCATGCTGAGCGATAGCGGCAATATCGAAGTTATCATTAGCTAGCGCGATATCATTCTGCGTGGCGCTATGCAGCTGATAGCTCTTTGATGCCGGGCAGTAAAGGACAATGCTAATTGACTCAACTTTTACCCTGGTAAATAGTCGATCCCTAATATGTGCATAATCATCGGATTTAAAGTCATCAATGAAGTTGGCTTTGGTTGTTAAGATGTAGCATTCCTGCGGCTCATCACCAGAGGTTTCGCTTGCCTTAGCTAGTAACTTGTCCAGTGCTGCAGGCGTATCTTCTACGCAATTTATTATAATGTAACTCATTGTTCACACCGGAATAATGAGGGAGAACGATGTAGACAGATCATCCGATCTTACCCTCAGGGGCATGATCATTGTATCCGTAAGAAAAGTATCGCTTTCGGGATCATAGTTCACACAAAGAGTGCCAGAAGTGGTCATCACCACTAAGCCTTGTAGCTCATTGGCGCACTTCATAGCGGTAAATAAACCGAGCCCACGAACAATTGCATTTCGCTGCACTTTAGAGGTGCTGTGCTTTTGGAACGCGGCTTCTACTACCGAAAGCTTGTCCTTCCCCGCATAGACATTTTTTAGAGTGTTGTAAATACCATCACCAGAGTCCGCCACATCTACTATCAGGTATTTCTTTGATCTATGTTTTGCAGATCTATGCTTAAGATATGCCGTTAGCGCAGGCGGCAATTCAGCGCTATCAATATCGTGCTCATTGTTATAAATGACTCGAGATAGCTTCATATATCTTAGCGATCTGCGTGAGGATCTAGCATGGTGAATGGTGTTTTCCCATACCTCTTTCAAGAATACGTACAGGCTCATTGAGCTAATAATTCTTTCTAGAGACTCCCTAGAGTCCGCATCCCTACCGATAATGAAGCCTTCTATTTTTGGTGCAAGCAGAGACCTGAAATCCTCTTCAGAAGGGTCTGTATTTCCAAAATTCAGTGCCGGTGGATGCTGGAAATATGGATCTAGTGCATACAAGGAGTACGACTGCCCACTCTCGTATGCACCATGATCCATGTTCACTGCCCTGCTCACCTTCTCGATTAGCAGGTCAGTTACTTCTACACCATATCTATCAAAGATGGGTACATTCTGCGTGCATATACTGATGAAGCAAGGAGAGCACAAATAGCCTCCCTCACCTATTCCGTACTGATCAATATCTTTTTCTGATAAATGTATTTTTACGGCAGAGAGTTTTTTTCTTCTGCCCAACTCACTCGTGAGCGACATGAAGAATCCTTCTGCCCCTAAGGAGAAACCCGCTCCCTTTTGAAACACTATGGTTGTAGGGAAGTCCAGCTTGAACGCCGTGGCTAAATAATTAACTGAGCACACGGGCTTCACGAGGATCTCGAGCACAAGAATCTCCTTAGAACAACTCAATACTCAGCATAGAACATGCCGACCCATGATTGTCTGCGCATACTAAACCATACTTCCATCTTCGGCCATGCAACAAAAACCACTTTTCCCAAGCTCTAGGTTCAGCTGGAGCACTTGGGCACTGATTTCATCTTGCCCGCCGATCTATGGTTGTCGCGCCTCTCCGTACATGTGCTGGCGGTACGGCTGCAGCAGACTTCTAGCGAGTTCGGTCTGAGAGCAGCCAGCAACGGAGTTCCACTCAACCCAGGCAATCAGCTCATCCTGATGCTCTTGGAGGATTAGCAAGGGCATGGGCTAACTGAAGGCTTGCTTCCGGCCAAAACCGACCATTCATAGCTGTTTGGATTCAATTGTTTGAAGTGGTGTCTTTATCTTTGCGCCAATCAACGGTGTAAAGGAGCTTATTGGCACTCAGGCACAGTACGGCACATGGTTCGACAAGTGACTTTGCTGAGCTCGACTCTACGATTTCACCATCAAGCGAAATAAAGCTCTGCTGGTTCAATGACTGGTACACTCGCAGTATGTTTTCGATGGCTTTGTTCTCGACATTTTTAAATAACAGCGAGTCGTGAACCAAGAATGGAATATCTATATGCCTTAGCAATGAGGAATCTAGAAGAATTAAGTTAGAGTAAGCTTTGCCAGTGCCAGTATCCCTGGGTATCTCATAGCTGTACTTTTCTGGCTTCAGTTCAAGTTTAGGTGAAGCTCGCATTTCTCCATAAATGAAATTGACCAATCCTTCAATGTCGCCGTTCAGACTACTCTCAATTTCCGACAAAATGACTAGCTTTTGCTCTTTAAGCTTGTCTTTAAGTTCTTTAATTTTCTTCTTGAGATCGGTGAATTTGTCGTAAAGTTCGTTCTCATTAGTGAGCTTAGAAAGCCCCAAGGAGATATCGACCACTGAATCGACGATAAAGGCTGGGTTTCCAGAGCTATTCAGCGCCTTTGCCATAGCGGTGTTACAGGCTGAGATTTGATTATCAACGAGCCTCAGTTGCTCAGACAGTTCCTGCTCTTTCTCTTTGATTTCTTTACGGAGAATGCGAGTCAAACCGTTATGAAAAGACTCAATACTGTCTAATTTATCCAGATTGAGCGATGGGATGATTTCAAGAAGCGGCTGAAAGCTTCGTTTGGAGATAGTTTTGTTATCTTCAAGATTGACTCTAACTCTCTCGAGCTCGCTTGAGATCGACATCTTGATTTCGAGCAATTGGTTCTTTTGAACTTTTTGCTCCAGAACGGCTTCATCGATCAACTCATTGATGGATATCGCCAAGGTGGACATTTCATTTCTAATGCTGTCTAGGCGAGCATCGTATTTCGCAATATCTTCATTGTTCTGAATGTATTTCGCCTTGGTGATTTTGGGAATTATGCTTTGTTTGGCCGCAGCATTGAGGGACTTTTGTTCCTCAGACAAGCTAGACTTCCGAATAGACATGTCTTCCAGTGGGCCAAATCTTTTGAACACCTTAATTAGCCAATCGATGCACTGAGACCCACGTTCCTGTTTGAAATTATGGAGCGGCCTCATCACGTCTAGATTGTCACGCCCCCAAACTCGGGTCACCAAAGACACGACGGATCTGAAACTCAGATGTTCAATGCTCTTGGTATAGTGGAAGCGCAAGAAATCTAAATAGTCCGAGATGCTGACTTCGAGCTTGCCTCCATCGGATTGGTGAACATGGAGCAATGTCGGCGTGCCAGTATTTCTTTCAAAAATGTAATTTTTGTCCAAGCGAAGCTGAAAAATGTAGCTGTGATGACCCAGAGTTTCGTGAACATCTTTGCCATGGGTAATCAGCGCGTCACCGCCATAGACGAAATCGATGATCTTAAGGAATGTTGACTTGCCAATCGAGTTGGAGTTCGCGCGGTCTCCCACGACTATGTTCAATTTCTCGTGAAAGGTAACGCGCCTTTCAGTAAACCAGTCACACTCGATATAGATCAGCATCTTGAAACAATCCCTGTCGTGAAGTTCACCTGAATAGCATTGCTAAGATGTAGGATTTCTATGGCGTACAGAAATAATTCGATGGAGCCTGTGCTTGAAGACGTTTTCTTGTACAGCTCCCTGATCGAAATTGGCTGTTCGATGGCGGCATGCACCTTTTCTGCATGACCAAGAGATGACTCTGCAAAAGGTATAAATTTATTTGGCGTGATCATTCAAAAATCTCGCAGTTTTGAATGAAGAATGATGCGATAATTTCTGAGGCCTCATTGGAGTCAGACCCTGAGCGGTGACGAATCCAGTCTACAATATTCCTAAAGATCACTTGTTGGTTCTGTGTTTCTTTCTTTTGGAGTAGATAGTAAGTTTTTATTTGAAGGGAGAGCATGGTTGATGAGTTTGGGGACTCTGCCTCCACGAGCTGCAATTTTTTACGTACGAAAGAAAAATAGTTACTGACATTTTCTTTGATGCGATTTGTTGTTAGCCGGCTCATGGTGTGGTCTATCTTTGAGCTGAGCTCTTTGGGCTCAAGGCTCAACTCGACATCCTCGTCCGAAATGTGTTCTAGCGCATCAATGATGTCCGCAATCTCTTTCTCAATGCCGTAATCATCCATCAGCTTGGACTGACGGTTTCGCTCCATGATGGACTGCTTGAGCAAGACCATTTCCCTGTAGCCTTCAACTGTCCTGGGATTGTCGAATTCGGTATGGCAGAGGATGCAAAGGGCGATGAGGTTGTCTGGGTGATCCACGTTCTCGTGGAGCCTGAACTCATCTTTGAGAAGCTCTAACTCTTTAGGCGTGGGGTTTAATGGATAGATATGTGCAAGCTCATATCTTTTATTTGACGTCTTGGCTTTCTCGTACATCAGGGGTTTGCGACATTTAGGGCATTTACCCGAAACCTCGCCCACCAGCATGATGTTGATGTTCTCTGAGAAACCTTTGCGTTTTTTCGTGGGCATGCTCTGTTCCCTGAGCGCGAGGCGAGCAAAAGAAGCGTAAGCGGATGATAGCGGAATGAAATCACGCTACAAAGCCTATCTAAGCCCCAGGCTTCTAAGCGCCACCCTCGGTTAATTGTGGGCAAAACCGGTCTCCCGCGAGCGTCTGCTTTTGGCTGTGGACTCAACCGGTGAACGCAACACACTGAACCCTGTGTAAGCAGGAGGGTGTTGCAGATGAAGCAAAGACCTCGGATCTACTACACCGAAAGCCAGAAGGCGTTGATGTGGGATCGCTGGAAGGCAGGCGATTCGCTCCAGAAGATTGCGCAGCTGTTCGATCGAAATCACTCTTCGATCCAGCGAATTCTTGCCGAGACAGGAGGCATCCGCCCAGCTGCGCGACGACGCTCCAGGTTGTCGCTAACGCTGGTTGAGCGCGAAGAGATCTCACGTGCACTTGCAGCTGGCCAGTCGATTCGGCAAATCGCATTACGCCTGGAGCGCGCCCCATCCACCGTCAGTCGCGAGATTAGCCGTAACGGTGGTCGTCGGTCTTACCGCGCCAACGAAGCTGAACAAGCGGCATGGGATAGGGCTCATCGCCCGAAGCTGTGCAAGCTTGCTCAGTGTCCGAAGTTGGCGCAGCTTGTTGCGGAGAAGCTTCAGATTCAGTGGTCGCCCGAGCAGATCGCTGGATGGTTGAAGCGAACATACCCGGACGCGGCCAGTCAGGTGTCACACGAAACCATCTACCGGAGCCTCTTCATCCAGGCCCGTGGCGCATTGAAGAAGGAGTTACTGGAGCATCTGCGCCGCAGCCGGGCCATGCGCCGCTCGCGTCATCACACCCAGAAAACCGACAACCATGGCCGCATCAGCGATACGATTTCCATCAGCGAACGGCCAGCCTGCGTTGAGGATCGTGCGGTACCAGGGCACTGGGAAGGGGATCTGTTGTGCGGCAGCAAGAATAGCCAGATTGCCACGCTAGTAGAGCGCCACAGCCGCTACGTGATGCTGGTAAAGGTGGGTGGAAAAGATACCGAGACAGTGGTGAACGCACTGATCGAAAATGCCCGGCGACTGCCTCAGGAGCTCTATCGATCACTGACCTGGGATCGTGGCAAGGAGATGGCCGCTCACAAGCGCTTTACCCTGGCGACGGACATCCAGGTCTATTTCTGCGATCCGCACAATCCCTGGCAACGAGGGACGAATGAAAATACCAACGGCCTGCTACGGCAGTACTTCCCGAAGGGAATGGATCTCTCGCTCTACTCGCAGGATGAGCTGGATGTAGTCGCTCGGCAGTTGAACGAGCGGCCCAGAAAGACTCTGGGATACTCGACCCCTGCCGAGTGCTTTAACCACGCTGTTGCGTCGACCGGTTGAGTCCACAGCCGCTTGCGGACAATCACAAGCACACGAAACCATCCGGCAACACCAAACGCCCCACCAGCAGCGGGGGCTGGAGGCTTTGCGCAGCCTGGTGATCCCGCAGTAGGGTTGAAACCATAGAACCAGGGCCGCAGCAACGGCCCCAGACAAAGGAATGCAGCCATGGATGACTATCTTGACCTGAACAAGGCCAACTGGGATGAGCGGGCACCGCTGCACGCCGCTTCACCTGACTATGAAGCGGCACGCTTCATCACCTCTCCCGACCACCTGTCTGCCGTGGTGCGCTTCGACCAACCCCGCCTCGGCAATATTGCCGGTCTGCGCGGCCTACACCTGCAGTGCCATATCGGTACAGACACCCTATCCCTGAGCCGCCTCGGTGCAGCCATGACCGGCCTGGATTTTTCGGCCGCCTCGCTAGCTCAGGCACGCAAACTGGCAAACGACTGCGGTGCCAGCATTACCTACGTCGAAGCCCCCGTTTACCAAGCTGCGCAGGTACTTGGAGAAGCAGCGTTCGATCTGGTTTATACCGGTGTCGGCGCCCTGAACTGGCTGCCCAGCATTGCTAGCTGGGCGCACAACGTTGCAGCCTTGCTGAAACCCGGCGGCCGTCTTTTTCTGCGTGAAGGGCACCCTATGCTCCTGGCGCTGGACGAAGATTGCCAGGATGAGCTGAAAGTCACCCTGCCGTACTTCGAGCGACCTGAGCCGATGGTCTGGGACGACGCCAACACCTATGTGGCAACCGATACCACGCTGACCGCCACCATCACCCACGAGTGGAACCATGGTCTTGGCGAGGTCATTTCAGCACTGCTGCGCCACGGGCTGGATCTGGTTGCAATAGAGGAGCACGACTGCATCCCCTGGGAAGCCCTGCCCGGTCAAATGACCCTCGGGACGGATGGTGAGTGGCGCCTGAGCAAAGACCCATGGCGCCTGCCGCTGAGCTACACACTACAGGCGGTCAAGCGCTAACGCGTTCAGTGCCCCAGCCACTCCTTCTGCAACCGCGCAAAACTGCCATCGCCCTTCATCCGCTCCAGCTCGGCCTGCCAGCGCGCCACCAGGTCATCCGGCAGCGCCCTGGAAAAGCTCAGGTAGCTGATCGCCGGCGCCGCCCGCAGCACGCGCTCCACCGCCCGCTCATCGACCTGGGCGCGCACCAGCAGATCCGCCACCTGCACCTCGTCGATCGCCAGCAGCGGCTGGCGCCCGGCCAGCAGCATGAGCATGGCGGTCAGCGAGGTTTCCGCGGCGACCAGGTTGGTGAAGCCCTCGCCCTTGAGGTAGGTGTAGGAATAGAAAGTGCGCGGGATCAGGATGCCCGATGCCTGCTTGGCCTCGTCCAGGCTGGCCAGGCGAATGCCCGAACCGGCACGGGCATAGAAGCTGGTACGCGATTCCAGCAACGGCCCGACCCACTTGAACAGGTTCTCGCGCTCGGCGGTGCGTTTGGGGCAGACCAGCACCACGTTCGGCGCACTCAGACCGATCTGGTAGGCCCGCGTCCAGGGCATGACTTCGATGGGAGTGCGTTCGCCCAGGCGCTGCTGGATGGCCTTGACCACCTCGACGCAGAAGCCGGTCACCTGGCCATCGCGGGTGAATGCCAGGGGCGGTACTTCGGTGGTGAGGATGCGCAGTTCGCCGGCCTGCACGGTCAAGACGCAAGCCCATGCCAGCAGCACCATGCTCCCCACCCGACGCAGCCATGCAGCAGACATTCGACCTACTCCTGCCAACCCGAAAGGCAGGTATAAGCCGGCCACGGGGCAAGCGCCAGTCGCCGCCCCAGAGCTGATCAAACGGCCAGTTTGTGACAGACCCGCCTATGCCGTGCGCCTGCCTCCAGCAGACTCACTGCCCCAGGTAGCTGTGCCGGATCCGTGCGTAGCTGCCATCGCCCACCAGTTGCCGCAGGGCATCGGCGTAGTGGCGGACGAACGCCTCGCTGGTGGTTTCCTTGCTGAAGGCCACCTCGGCCGCCTCGCTGGATACCACCACGGCCGTCGGTCTGATCCGCTCGCTCAGCCCCAGCTGCTTCAGCTCGTAGGCGCCGCTGCTCTCGTCGGCGATCAGGCCGTCGATACGGTGTTTGTCGATCATTAGCCAGAGGTTGTGGCGGCTGGCGTTGAACGATACCCGCGCGGCGAAGGCCGGCTGGCTCATCAGCTGCTGATAGTCGTCGCCGTAGGACACGTTGGTCTGCGCACCGAGGCGGAACGGCGTGTCCTTGAGCTCCTGCAGGTGCCTGACCGGCCAGCGGACCAGAGCGTCCTGGCGCATGAACAGGATATTGCGCGAGGAGCTCAGCACCTTGCCGGAAAAGTAGGCATAGACCTCGCGCTCGGGCTTGCGGAAGGCGCCGGGCAGCACATCCAGGCGGCCGTTCTCCAGCTCCTTGAGCGCCCGCGCCCACGGCAGCTTGACCAGCCGCGCCTGACAGCCCAGGCGGGCCAGGGCAGCCCGGTTGATATCGACATAAATGCCGCCTATTTCGCCATTGGGTAGCTGCATGCTGAAGGGCGGATCGTCGTCCCAGCGCAGGGTCTTCTCGCAGGCCGGGGCAGCGAGCGGCAGGAGTACCAGGAGGAGGAACAAGGCTGTCGAGCGCGCGCGCTGCTGCAGGGGGGAGAAACGTGCGACAGCTCTATTCAAGATCAGCACTCACTGCAGGGTCGGCTGGTTTTGCCCGAGTCTAGAGAAAGTGGCCGATGCCCGGCTAGATATTCTGCTCAGGCCTGCCCTCCAGGGGTCGGCCGCCGCTCTACCCAGCCCCGTCGCGACTGGCCCCGGAGCGCACGATTCCTTACTATCCGCTCCCTGCACGCCCTGCCCCGCCTCCCGTTTCAGGTAGCCCATGAAAATCGCCCAGCTGCGCGCCGACATCCTGGCCGGCCTCACCTCGTCCTTCGCCCTGGTACCGGAGTGCATCGCCTTCGCCCTGGTGGCTCAGCTCAACCCGCTGATGGGCCTGTATGGCGCTTTCATCATCTGCACCCTCACCGCCCTGTTCGGCGGGCGCCCGGGGATGATCTCCGGCGCGGCCGGCTCGATGGCCGTGGTGATCGTCGCCCTGGTGGTGCAGCACGGCGTGCAGTACCTGCTGGCCACCGTGCTGCTCGGCGGCTTGCTGATGGTGGCGTTCGGTCTGCTGCGCCTGGGCAAGCTGGTGCGCATGGTGCCGCATCCGGTGATGCTCGGCTTCGTCAACGGCCTGGCCATCGTCATCGCCCTGTCGCAGCTGGAACACTTCAAGCTGGGCGAAGCCTGGCTCTCCGGCGCAGCGCTGTACTGGATGCTCGGCCTGGTAGCGCTGACCATGGCCATCGTCTACCTGCTGCCGAAGCTGACCCGCGCGGTGCCGCCGGCGCTGGTGGCGATTCTCGGCGTCGGCCTGCTGGTGCAGCTGCTCGGTCTGCCCACCCGCACCCTGGGTGACATGGCGCATATCGCCGGCGGCCTGCCAAGCCTGGCCCTGCCGGACATCCCGTGGAACCTGCAGACCCTGCGCATCATCGCGCCCTACGCCACCCTGATGGCCCTGGTCGGCCTGCTGGAAACCCTGCTCACCCTCAACCTCACCGACGAGATCACCCAGAGCCGTGGCCACACCAACCGCGAGTGCGTGGCCCTGGGCGCGGCCAATATCGCCTCCGGCCTGTGCGGCGGCATGGGCGGCTGCGCGATGATCGGCCAGACCGTGATCAACCTCAGCTCCGGTGGCCGTGGCCGCCTGTCCGGGGTGGTCAGCGGGGTGATGATCCTGCTGTTCGTGCTGTTCCTCTCGCCGCTGATCGAGCGCATCCCGCTGGCCGCGCTGGTCGGGGTGATGTTCGTGGTATCGCAGCGGACCTTCGCCTGGGGCTCGCTGCGCGTGCTGGGCAAGGTGCCGAGCAACGACGTACTGGTGATCGGTGCCGTGACCATCATCACCGTGTTCACCGACCTGGCCACCGCCGTGCTCTGCGGCATCGTCATCGCCGCGCTGAACTTCGCCTGGCAGCATGCCCGCGAGCTGTATGTCGACAGCGACCCGCAGGCCGACGGCGGCAAGCTCTACCGCGCCCATGGCACGCTGTTCTTCGCCAGCACCACGCCCTTTCTCAACCTGTTCGACGTGGCCAGCGACCCCGCGCAGGTGACCCTGGACTGCCGCCACCTGAGCTTCGTCGATTACTCGGCCATCGCCGCCCTGCGCACCCTGCGCGAGCGCTACGAACGCGCCGGCAAGCACCTGCGCGTGGTGCACCTGTCCGAGCGCTGCAAGCAGCTACTCAAGCGCGCTGGCATCCCGCACTGAGGTTCAGGGCGCCCAGTGCGCCTTGAGGTACTCGATGAACACCTTGACCTTGCGTGTGTTGCGCCGGTGCGGCAGGTACAGCAGGTGGATCCACGGGCCGAAGGCGCTCGGTTCGCGCCAGTATCCGGGCATCACTTCCACCAGCTCGCCGCGTGCCAGGTAGGGCGCGGCGCTCCACTGCGGGATGAACTGCAGGCCCTGGCCGGCGAGCAGGCAGGCCAGCAGGAAGTCGTAGTTGTCGCTGGCCAGGCGCGGCACCGGCTGGGCCAGGCGGATACGTTGCTCGCCCTGCTGCACCCACCAGAAGTGCCGGTTGAGCAGCGGATGGCGGAAGATCAGCCAGTCATGCCGCAGGTAGTTGTCCAGGGTCACCTCGCTGCCCTTGCGCGCCAGATAGGCCGGGCTGGCGCACAACTGCAGGTGGTTCTCCACCAGCGGCTGGGCGATCACTCCGGGCAGGTCGGTAGGGCCGTCGCGCAGGGCCAGGTCGTAGCCGCCGTCGACCAGGTCGACATAGGTGTCGCTCAGCTCCACTTCCAGATGCACCTGCGGATGGTCGCTGAGAAAACGACAGCACACCTGTGACAGGAACGCCGGGGCGAAGGACGGTGGCGCGGTGATGCGCAGGCTGCCGCGCAGCTCGTGCTGCAGCTGCTCCACCCCCTCGCCGGCCAGCTGCAGCTGCATCAGCGCCTGGCGCGCGCCATCCAGGTAGATGTGCCCGGCCTCGGTCAGCGCCATGCGCCGCGTGGTGCGTTCGAACAGGCGGGTACCCAGCTCCGCCTCCAGCTGCGCCACCGCCTTGGTCAGGGCCGACGGGGTCTTGCCCAGCTGCTCGGCAGCGCGGCTGAAATTGCCCTGCTCGGCGGTGGCGACAAACATGGTCAGCGCGCTCAGCTTGTCCATTTATCTATTCCTGCTAGGCACAGAAGTTGTGCAGAGAGTGGCATTTTTCCGCTGGCTCGTACTGGTTAGCCTGCCCGCAGACTAACAAAAAACAGGGCCACCCCATGAAACCGCTGTTCCCTCTGCTGCTCGCCAGCGCAATAGCCTGTGCCTCGATGGAAACGATGGCCGCCACCGATCTTATCCTGCACAACGCCAAGATCTACACCGCCGAGCCGGGCCAGGCGCTGCAACAGGCCATCGCCGTGGAGAACGGCAAGGTGCTCGCCGTCGGCTCCGATGCGCAAATCCTCGCGCTCAAACAGCCCGCCACCCGGCTCATCGACCTCGGCGGCAAGGTGCTGATGCCCGGTTTCATCGACTCCCACACCCACCTGGTCAAGGGCGGCCTGCAGATGCACCAGGCCAACCTGAACAACCAGGACATGCCGCTCGACGAGCTGGAACGCCAGCTGCGTCAGTGGCGCGACGACGGCACGGCACGCCGCGGCGAGTTCCTTAGCGTCGGCGGCGTGCCGACCAGCTACTGGGATCGCATCGGCGAACTGGAGCAGCGCTTCAACCATGGCGAATGGGCCACTACGCCGATCCTCCTGGCCGGCGGCGACTATCACACCGGCTGGGCCAACCGCGCCCTGCTGGCCAGGGCCGGCGTCGATGCAGCCAAGGTCAAGGCACTGCAAGGCGAAGAGCGGGCCACCATCGGCCACCACGACAACGGCGAGCCCAACGGTTTCCTGGTCGATGCCGGGCTCTACCCGGTGCAGGCCCTGCTGCCGCTGGCCAGCGACGCCGAGCTGCTGGTCGCCCTGGAGGATGCCCAGCAGCACTACCACAGCCTGGGCATCACTGCCTGGATGGAGCCGCTGGCCAACGAGAACCCCGGTGGCGATATCCACAACGACTCGCTCGGCGTGCTACCGGCCTACAAGGCACTGGCCGCCAAGGGCGGTCTGAACGCCCACGTCGCCGCCCTGCTGATGGCCGACTCCAAGGCCACCCCGACCGACCTCGACCAGTTGGACCAGGTGCGCCAGCAATTCCAGGGCATCGCCAACCTCAGCCTGCCGGGCATCAAGGTGTTCGCCGATGGCGTGGCCGAGCACCCGGCGCAGAGCGCGGCGATGCTCGAGCCGTACAGCAACTCGGGCAAGAACGGCGAGCTGCTGTTCGACCCGCAGGGCTTCGCCCGCCTGGTCGATGCCGCCGATGCCCGTGGCTGGCTGGTGCATGTGCATGCCATCGGCGACCGCGCGGTGCATGAGTCGCTCAATGCCGTGGCCTACGCTCGCAAGCAGCGCCACAGTGGCATCCACCACTCCATCACCCACCTGCAGATGGTCACCCCGGGCGACTTCGCCCGCTTCCAGGCGCTCGACGTGATCGCCGCGATGCAGCTGGACTGGGCCGCTGCCGACGAGATGAGCGTCGACCTGGTCAAGCCCTACGTCACCGCCCAGGCCTACCAGTACATGTACCCGGCGCATTCGCTGCTGAGCAACGGCGCCACCATCGCCGGCGCCAGCGACTGGCCGATCACCACTGCCGATCCGTGGAAGGCCATCTACCAGGCGCTGACCCGCAAGGGGCCGCAAGGCGTGCTGGCACCGGCCGAGGCCGTCGACCGCCAGACCATGTTCCAGGCCTACACCCTGAATGCCGCCCGCGCCCTGCAGCTGGATCGGCAGATCGGCTCGCTCAAGCCGGGCAAGCAGGCCGACCTGATCGTGCTCGACCGCGACGTGTTCCAGGTATCCCCCGAGGCGCTGGGCGATACCCAGGTGCTCAAGACCTACTTCGCCGGCCGCGAAGTCTTCTCCCGTTAACCCCTCGGCCGCGCCCGCTGCGTCAGCCGAGGCAGCGTGGCGCAGGCCTGCCCGTCCCCTGCAGTAGGTAATTCCCGTGAAACTTCATACCTTCGTCACCGACACCCAGAACCCGCAACAGCGCGGCCGCCAGATCGGTGAACGCTGGGCGCCGCAGATCCAGCAGACCTGCGCGCTCTACCTCGACTTCTTCAACCAGGTGGATATCGACCCGCAACGGGTACGCAGCATCGGCGAGGCCAGCCTGGAGTCGCTGCGGGCCTGGAGCCTCAACCTGACCGAGGAGCTGGTGGCCACCGCCGCGGGTGCCGGCCTGCCGCTGTGGCAACTGGCGGCGCTGAATGCGCGCACCGAGATCCTCGCCACCATGCCGGCCGACGCCGAAGGCGAGTGCTCCACCTGCGTGTTCGCCCCGGCCGGTGCCGAAGCACCGCGCACCATCCAGACCTGGGACTGGCACGACAGCCTGGTGCCCAATGGCCTGCTGCTGCAGCTGACCGGCAGCAGCGGCCTCACCGCCAAGCTGTTCACCGAGTTCGGCATGCTCGGCAAGATCGGCGTGAACAGCGCCGGCCTCGGCCTGCACTTCAACATCCTGCACCACGCCAGCGACAACGCCAGTGCCGGGGTGCCGGTGCATGCCATCGCCCGCTACATTCTGGAAGAGGCGCGCAGCGTCGACGAGGCCATCGCCCTGGCGCGCTCGGCACGGGTCAGCGCCTCCACCGTACTCACCGTGTTCCACCGCGACGACAGCAGCCCGCGCGCCGCCAGCATCGAGCTGTCGCCCCAGGCCACCGCCCTGGTGCTGCCCAACGCCGAGGGCTGGATCACCCACACCAACCACTTCCTGGCGCCCGAACTGGTGCCCGGCGAGCGCACCGCGGATGTGTCCACCACCTACCTGCGCCTGGCCCATGTCGATGCCCAGCGCAGCGCCATGCAGGACGACAACCTCAGCGAACGGGCCCGCGCCATGTGCGGCGCGGCGGGCGAGCAGGCGCCGATCTGCTTCCACCCCGATCTGTCCCTGGCACCCAAGGAGCGCTGGGAAACCCTGCTGACCATCGGTATCGACACCGTCGCCGGCGACCTGCTGTACAGCGCCGGCAACCCGATGCAGCTGGCCGCACAAGGCAACCTGCGCTTCTGACCCGCAACCCGCCGCCGGCCCGCCAGCCGGCGGCTCCACTCCAACAACAAGATGGGTACGTCACATGGCTAATCACGCAGTGCAGGCGGGCAAGCAGTCCGCCCTGCGCACCTTCTTCGTCTCCGGCATGGGCACCGCGCTGGAGTTCTACGACTTCGTCATCTACGGCGTCGCCGCCGCTCTGGTGTTTCCCCAGCTGTTCTTCCCCGAGCTGGACAAGCTCACCGCCACCCTGGTGGCCTTTGCCGCGTTCGGCGCCGGCTTCTTCGCCCGCCCGCTGGGCGGCATGGTGTTCGGCCACTTCGGCGACAAGGTCGGCCGGCAGAAAGCCCTGGTCATCACCCTGCTGCTGATGGGGCTGAGCACATTGCTGATCGGCTGCCTGCCGACCCACGCCAGCATCGGTGCCGCTGCGCCCGTGCTGCTGGTATTGCTGCGCCTGGTGCAAGGCTTCGCTGCCGGCGGCGAATGGGGCGGCGCGGCGCTGTTCGGCATCGAGTCGGCGCCACCGGGCAAACGCGGCCTGTGGGGTAGTTTCACCAGCATGGGCATCGGCATCGGCGGCATCCTCGGCTCGCTGGTGTTCGCCCTGGTCAGCCTGGCCTATGACGACAACCTGGCCGATTTCGCCTGGCGTATCCCCTTCTGGCTCGGCGGCGTACTGGTGCTGGTCGGCCTCTATGCGCGCCTGCAGAAGCCCGCCCAGGCGCCGCAGCAACCACGCGAGAAAGTGCGCCTGCCACTGCTCAGTGCACTGCGCTCGCGCCCGCGGGAAATGCTGCTGTGCACCGGCATCGCCTTCGGCTACGTGACCATCGCCTACATCGGCAGCACCTTCTTCCTCGCCTACGCCACCGACATAGGTTACGGCAGTACCGAGGCCCTGCTGTTCGATATCAGCCTGTCGGTGGCCATCGCCATCAGCGCCCCGCTGTTCGCCATGCTCTCCGACCACCTGGGCCGGCGCCCGGTGATGATCCTCGGCGCCAGCATCATGGCCCTGGGCTTCTTCCTGTTCTTCCCGATGGTCGGCCTGCACAGCCTGTTCGCGTCCTTTGCCGCCTACATCATGATCGGTGCCTTTATGGGCGCGACCCAGGGGCCGATCCCGGCCTTCCTCGCCGAGCAGTTCCCCCAGTCCATGCGCTACTCGGGGATGTCCGCCGCCTACCAGATCGGCGCGGCACTGGGTGGCGGCACCGCCTCCAGCGCGGCCACCGCCATCCTTATCCTCAGCGATCACAACCCCTTCGGCGTGGCCCTGTACGGCGCCCTGGCGCTGAGCATCGTCGCCCTCTGCTCCTGGCTGCTGCGCGAGACCGCGCACCTCGACCTGGCCGACATCGACGCCCAGACCTGGAGCGCCGAAGCCTGCCCGCAACAAGCCTGATCGGCTGCGTCTGCGCCGCACTCCGGTGCGGCGCCCCCTTACAACAACAAGAGAGACCCCACCATGCACCGCCACCTTCCCCTCGCCCTGGCCGCCGGCCTGCTGGCGCCCGGCGCCCATGCCATCGAACTGACCGACAACCTCGGCCTGGAACTCAAGGCCGGCGTCTACAGCGACTACCGCACCCGCGGCATCTCGCAAACGCAGAACGACCCGGCCCTGCAGGGCTCGGCCACCCTGCTGCACGGCAGCGGCCTGTACGCCGGGGTCTGGAGTTCCAACGTCGACTTCGCCGCCCCCGTCGATGGCACCCGCCAGGAGCTGGATTACTACGTCGGCTACTACTGGCAGATCAGCGACGCCATCGCCCTCGACACGTCCTTCATCAAGTACGTCTACCCCGGCCAGGGCGACCTCAACTACAGCGAGTACCACGCCGAACTCAGCGCCTACGGCGCCTTCCTCGGCGGCAACTACGCAGACGACCTGGCTGGCGAGCAAAGCTACCTGTACAGCTACCTCGGCTACCGCACCGAACTGCCCTGGGAAACCGGGCTGGAGCTGCGCTACGGCCTGGTCGACTACAAGGATCCGCTGTTCTACTCGACCAGCGGCGCCGACCGTGACAGCTACCACGAATGGCAGGCCAAGCTGAGCCGCTCGCTGTTCGACCTGGACTGGTCGCTGAGCTACGTCGACACCGACCTCTCCGCAGCCGAGTGCGCCAGCTACAACGGCTTCGACGATGTCTGCTCGGCCACCCTGGTGGTTGGGGTAAGCAAGACTTTCTGAGTTGCGGAGCGCAGCCACGGAAGGCAGCGCTCCCCCTTTCTTCCCATCTGCCCCGCCACCAGTGCCGCACGCCCGAACGGCTTGCACACCTCACCTGCGATTGGCCGAACTCGTAAACCTCTGACCGGTTACAGCCGATTGAATCGGGTCGGAACCGGCTAAAAGCCGACGCCCACTAGTATCAATGTCAGGTATATGTACGCAGCACGGCAAAAAATCTTGCCGGTCACCAAGCCCCGGCTCAATAATCGGCGTCATGATTGCTCTGAGCAGAAGACCTCGGGGTATTAATGGCCAGCCTGGGGGATTAATGAGCATCACGGACAGTCGTGGTTTTATTCGGGAAATCAATACGACCCCTCAGAACTTTTTCCTAATTCATTATTCCTGTCAAAGTTTGTATGACGACAATGAAGCGCTATCTCCGCGGATAACCTCAATTGCTATTACTCACTATGCGACCGGGCAGGCTGTAAGCTTTTCAACGCATGCAATTGCCGAAGAACTTCGCATTGCACGCGACGAGGTCATAGGGCGATTTGACGCCATAGAACTAGAGTTACTCACCAGCTTTTATCAATTCATTCGAGATAGGCGCGATAAGTATTGGGTTCATTGGAATATGCGGAACCTTACTTATGGTTTTGAGCACCTAGAACACCGATATCGTGCTCTAGGCGGGCGTGATGCATCAGTCATACCTGTAGAACGCAGACTAAATCTTAACGACCTACTATCTGACCGCTATGGAGCCGACTACGCCTCTCACCCCAAGATGAAGTCTCTTATGGAACTAAATGGCGGGATCCCGAGGCACTTCCTCGAAGGGAAAGAGGAGATTCAAGCATTCGAAAATAAAGAATTTATTCGAATGCATAACTCCACCTTGTCAAAAATTGGTTTTTTCAACTCTACGATTAGAAAGATGGTCACTGGGAAGCTTAAAACCGCCTCCAAAGGCTACGGGGTTATGCTGGATCGGACTTTTGAAGGACGACTGGCTAAAACCATTGCGTTAGTTGGTGCCATAGTCGGGATCGGAGTGGGTATATGGCAGACCATACTATGGGTTATAGGCAGCTGAGTCTCAGCAGTTGTATTCGATACATGAATCGATCTAACTTAGCAGTCACTCAGAGACGCTAGTTAAACTAATCTGCACGAAGATTAAACTATTAGCCCTTCGCCCCCAGCTGCACAAGTTCGTCACATTAGTTTCTATTCCAGAGGAATCGGAGCCCATTCAAGAATATCTACATATTTGTTCAGGTGTCGAGCCATCCAGCCGGCCTTGGCTTTAACCCCTAAATCATCACTACCTCGAAGAGTCTCTTCAATCTCCATTCGTACCTTTTCTAGAAAATGCGAATCAGGTTTTTTGGAGAAGTCTCCAAGATGTGCAGATGGCATGTAGTCCAAAAAATACAGACCATCATGGTCTTGGGCCGCTTTCCACATCGGGTTCGGTGGGGCTATATTCGCAGTAGTAACAATTGGAGGATCAAGGATAACCCGAGGATAGATGGCCGTTTTGCTCTCTAGCTCGTAGGCTTTGATCATCCCGTCACCAAGTACGATGTGATCAGAGTGGATTAGCTTACCTTGAGTTATCCCTCCCCGAGTCAGCACACCTTGCGATAGTAAATGTAAGCAAAGATTGCTGCTGATTGTCATAACCATTGCGAAACCAATCGGGTTTAACGCTCCAGAGATGACAATGTTGTCTGAGAAAGTTGTGGCCTTGAACATATCCTCAAAACCGGACGTTCCCGATACTTTCTGACCAAAATCCGGATAGACGGTTAGCCCATCCAAAATAGTCAGCAACTGCTCTAGTTTCTCGGGCTTAATTTCTAGGGACTTTACATGTTCGCGGAAACCCAGGATGTCAATAAAAGCCACATACCGCTCAACGTACTGATCCATCGTAACCTCAAAGACGGGTTTACCACATTCCCACGGACGGTTTGAAAAGGGCTGAAAAATTCAGATCTTGCCGGGCGACTCTACGACGTATTCGTGGGTTATGGAATCGCTCTATGTAGTCAAAAAGATCTGAGAGCACCCGGAATCTTGTGTAACTGAGCTGGGCTAAACACACTCATTGCAGGTACATATAAGCTTGCCTAGTGTACTGACAATGAATGTCCGCTCTTGGCCGAGATCGGACAGCCTGAAAGGTCAGCTCCCGGCCAATAGCAGCCACACCTGCGCTGCCTGGGCAGTCAAAGCAGTGAGCGCTTCTCTACCAGAAAGTCGATTAGCACTCGTACCTTGGCCGGCATCTGTGCACGTGTCGGGGCATACAGGTAGAAACCTGGGAAAGCCTGGCACCAGGGCTGCAGCACCCGCACCAGCTCGCCGGATGCCAATTGCTCGCTCACACAGATATCAAGGTACTTGATCAAACCCACACCCTGGATGGCCGCCCTCAACATGCTTTCATCATCGTTGAAGACGGCACTGCCACGCGGCTCGAACACCTGCGTGTGCCCCTCGGCATCTGGCGCCGTGAACGACCAGCGATCCAGCGTGCCGCTGCTGGTGAAGCGGTAGGCCAGGCAGTTGTGCTGAATCAGATCAGCCGGCGACTGCGGGACTCCATTGCGCTTGAAGTAGTCCGGTGAGCCGACGACTGCCATTTCAATGCGCGGACTGATCGGCACAGCCACCATGTGCTCGTCCAGGCTCTCGCCCAAGCGAATTCCCACATCCGCACTGTCGGCGATGATGTTGGCCAAACCATCATTCAGTACCAGTTCCAGGCGCAACCCCGGATAACGCGCAAGAAACTCGCCCAGGTGCGGCTCCAGCAACGTCCGAGCGGCGATGCGCGAGGTGTTCACCCGAATCAGGCCAGTCGGCGCCGATTGAACCTCACCCATTTCGGACACGGCCGTATCGATCAGCTTCAAGGCCGGAGCGACCGCATCGAACAGACGCTGACCTTCCTCGGTCAGTGACATGTCCCGGGTGGTGCGATGCAGCAGCCGCACATTGAGTTGCTGCTCCAACCCCTTGAGGTGTTGAGAAAGGGCCGCACGCGACATCTCCATCTCTGCCGCGGCCTTGGTGAAGCTGCGGTGGCGGGCAATGTGGACGAACCAGGCCAGTGCGGGCAGCAGCGAAGGATTGATCGACATATTGTTCAGTAATCCTGACGTCTCATGTCGATTCTTGCATATTTTTCTCGAACAAACTCCGATCTAGGATGAATCCATCGAGCGACACACAGGCGCTCAGCACTGGAGCCAAGATCATGCAGAAAGTCAGCATCCCCACCCTCAACGGCCAGAGCGTCACCATCGCCGCCGTGATCCATCAACCGGCCAACTTCGATGCCAGCCAGCAGTATCCGGTCATTGTCGTGGCCCATCCGGGCGGCGGCGTGAAGGAACAAGCGGCCGGCCTGTACGCCAGCAAGCTGGCGGAGCAGGGGCTGCTGGCCGTCGCCTTCGATGCGTCCTTCCAGGGTGAAAGCAGCGGCGAGCCACGCCAGCTGGAAAACCCCTATATCCGCACCGAAGACATCAGCGCCGTGGTCGACTACCTGACCACCCTGCCCTACGTCGACAACCAGCGCATCGGTGCCATGGGCATCTGCGCCGGAGGTGGCTACACCGCCAACGCCGCCATCAATGATCGCCGCATTAAGGCCATCGCTACGGTCAGCGCGGTGAACATCGGCCAGATGTTCCGCAACGGCTGGGAAAACACCGTGCAGGATGCCGACGCTCTGCCCTACATCGCCCACGGCTCACAAGCGCGCAGCAGCGATGCCAGCGGCGCGGCGCTGGCCACCCTGCCGCTGGCGCCGATGCGCGAGGAGGATGCGCCCAACGAGGAGCTGCGCGAAGCCTGGGAGTACTACCACACCCCGCGTGCCCAGCATCCGAATGCGCCGGGTTTCATGACCGCGCGCAGCCTGCCGCAGATCATCACCTACGACGCCTACCACAAGGCCGAGGCTTTCCTCACCCAGCCGATTCTCACCGTGGCCGGCAGCGTGGCAGGCAGCAAGTGGATGAGCGATGACCTGCTCGCCCGCGCAGCCAGCACGGACAAGCAGATGCACGTGATCGAGGGGGCCAATCACATGTCGCTGTACGACAAGCAACCCTACGTTAACGAGGCTGTCGCGGCACTGGCCCAGTTCCTCCAGACCCGTCTGTAACTCAGCCTACCTATCGAGAGCAGCCGAGCGCTTCGCGCCGGCTGCCCAGGAGCCCCCATGAACACTATCCAGCACGTCACCTACCGCAACCTCGGCTGGGACAGCGCCGCCGACCTGCACCTGCCAGCGGGCTTTGACGCGAGCAAGACCTATCCCGCCATCGTCAGCACCCACCCGATCGGCAGTTGCAAGGAACAGACTTCAGGCAACGTCTACGCACGCCAACTGGCAGAAGCCGGCTTCATCGTCCTGGCCTTCGACGCCAGCTTCCAGGGCGCCAGCGGCGGTGAGCCGCGCTTCATGGAAGACCCGGCCATTCGCGTTTCCGACATCCGCTACGCCATCGATTACCTGGTCAGCCTGCCCTACGTGGATGCACAGCGCATCGGTGCCATCGGCATCTGTGGTGGCGGCGCCTATACCATCAACGCCGCCATTACCGACCGCCGGATCAAGGCGCTGACCTCGATCACTGGCGTCAATTTCGGCCGTCTGATGCGTGAAGGCTTCAGCCAGTTCAACCCGCTCGCTGCACTCGATGCCATGGCACAGCAACGCACCGCTGAAGCCAAAGGTGGCCCCCGCCAGATCATCAACTACCTGCCGGATTCGGTTGAAGCGGGTAAACAGGCTGGCCTGAGTGATATCGATGTGCTGGAAGCCACCGACTACTACAAGTCAGCGCGCGGACGGCAGCCCAACGGTGCCACCAGCGGGCTGTTTTCCTTCAACAGCGCCGCCATGGCCTGGGATGCCTTTGCCCACGCCGAAACCCTGCTCACTCAGCCACTGCTGGTGGTGATCGGCGACAAGCCCGGCGCCTTCGGCGCCTACCGTGACGGCTGGGAAATTTATGGCCGCGCCGCCTCCAACGCCAAGCAGATTTTCGTGGCCGAAGGCTGGTCGCACTACGACCTGTACGACCGCGAAGAGCCCGTAGCCCTGGCCATGGCGCAAATTGTTCCGTTCTTCAAGGAGCACCTGTAGTCCTCCGCCGGATAGATGATCCCCGCGCTCCGCGCGGGGATCATCGGCAGCCCAGCACCAGCAGCCTGTCTCTCACCTTCAGTGCCTCAGCCCCCCTGCGCCTGCATGAACAGGCCGAACAATTCCGCCTGCGACTTGATCGCCAGCTTGGCGTAGAGATGCCGGCGGTGCACCTTCACCGTCTCGGCCGAGATATCCAGCTTGCGCGCCACTTCCTTGTTGGAACAGCCGGCCAGCATCAGGCGGATAACGTCCACTTCGCGCGCGGTCAGCGCCGCCCCCAGGCGCTGCATGGCCGCCTCCAGCCCACCCGTCAGCGTCTGCGCCTCGACCATCGGCTCAGGCACCGGCGGCGTCTCGAAAGCCATACGCTGGCGCATCAGCGCCAAGACCCAGGGGCGGATCAGCTCCAGCAGGGCGATCTGCTCCGGAGTGAAACGGCGCTTGCTGCCCAGCGACAGGCACAGCGTGCGTTCGGCATCCAGCTGGACGTTGAACTGCACCTCATCGGCGACCACGTTGTGGGTGAAGTACAGGCGGTAGTAGTCGGTCTGCTCGAAGCATTCCGGCGCCACCTCGGCCAGGCGCACCAGGCCGCTGCCCGGCTGCTCGCGGCTGGCGATATAGAACGGGTCGAGCAGGTACAGGCCCTTGAGGTAGTCATGGAACAGCGGGTCGCTGCCACCGCCCTCGAAGGGGCTCTCGGCGAACACCTGCGGGCGGTTCGCGCTGAACAGCAACGCGACCCAGCTATCGGCCGGTACGTAGTCGTGCAGCAGACGGCTCAGCGCCAGCCAGAAACCGGGCTGGTCGAGACGCTCGATCAACTGGCCGACGGCGCGATGCCAGGCCAGATCCTGCAGGGTCAGCCCCATGCCTGCTACTCCCGGGGTTAGCTAATCGGGGTGATATGAAATTCGGAGTGAAAACACATACTTGCATCGCCCCTGCGGAAAGTCATGGAGTTTCCGCAGCCTCGAACAACAACAAGGTTTGCCTATGAAACTCGAACTCGTACAGATGGCCGGCCGCGACGGCGACACCGCCTACAACCTGCAGCGCACCCTGGATGCCATCGCCACCTGCGCGGCGGATACCGATATCGTGGTGTTCCCCGAATCGCTGATTACCGGCTTCCCCAGCCCGCACAACCTCACCACCCTGGCTGAGCCACTGGATGGCCCGAGCCTGCGCGCCATCCAGCAGGCCGCTCGCGAGCGCGACCTCGCCGTGGTGGTCGGCCTGACCGAGAACGACCAGGGCCGCTACTACAACACCAGCGTGCTGGTGACCCCCGAAGGCATTGCCCTGAGCTATCGCAAAACCCACCTGTGGGTCGGCGAAGGCGAGCTGGTGCAAGCGGGCGACCGTTACGCCACCGTGGAGTGGCGCGGCATGCGCCTCGGCCTGCTGATCTGCTACGACAGCGAGTTCCCGGAAAGCGCCCGCGCCCTGGCCGAACAGGGCGCCGAACTGCTGCTGATCACCGACGGCAACATGGAGCCCTACGGCCCGGTGCACCGCACCGCGGTAAGCGCACGTGCCCAGGAGAACCAGGTCTTCGCCGTGATGGTGAACCGCGTCGGCGAGGGCGAAGACGGCACCCGCTACGCCGGTGGCAGCGCCGTGGTCGACCCGTTCGGCCAGCTGCTGTTCGAGGCCGGGCGCGAGGAATGCCGCCACAGCCTGCGCCTCGACCCGGCGCGCATCGCCGCCGCCCGCCAGCTCTACGACTACCATGCCGACCGGCGCTTCAGCCTGCCTGGCGAACGTATCGAGCATGCCGACGGCCGTCGCGAACTGCTGATCCCACCGCGCGGCTGAGCCCGCATGACCATGACTCGCCAGGAGCCCGCCATGACCTACAAGCCGTTGCTCAACCTCACCCTCGCCTGCCTGCTCGGCGCCACCCTGGGCAATGCCTGGGCGGATGCGCCCAGCGTGCACCTGTACAACTGGTCCGACTTCCTCGCCCCGGAAACCCCCAGGGAATTCCAGCAAGAAACCGGCATCGCCCCAGTGCTCGACGTGTTCGACGACGCCGAAGTGATGGAAAGCAAACTCATGGCCGGGCGCAGCGGCTACGACGTGGTGGTGGTGCCGGACGACCTGCTACCCAATTTCGCCCGCGCCGGGCTGCTCCAGGAGCTCGATCGCACGCAGCTGCCCAACTGGTCGCACCTGGCCCCGGAGCTCCTGCGCAAGCTGGAGGTGAACGACCCGGGCAACCGCTACGCCATCCCCTACATGTGGGGCACCACCGGCATCGGCTACAACGTCGACAAGGTGCGCGAGCTGCTCGGCGACAAGGCTCCGGTCGACTCCTGGGAACTGATCTTCAAGCCGGAAAACATCGCCAAGCTCAGCCAGTGCGGCGTGGCCATGCTCGATGCGCCGGTGGAGATCATGCCCATCGCCCTGCATTACCTGGGGCTGCCCAGCAACAGCAAGAACCCCGACGACTACGCCAAGGCCGAGGCGCTGATGCAGAGCATTCGCCCCTACGTGCGCTACTTCAATTCCTCGAAATTCACCACCGACCTGGCCAACGGCGACATCTGCGTGGTGGTCGGCTGGGGCGGCTCGGTGTACAGCGCCAAGCTCAGCGCCGAGAACGCCCACAACGGCATCAAGCTGGCCTACAGCATCCCGCGCGAAGGCGCGCCGGTGTGGATCAACAACCTGGTGGTGCTCAAGGACGCGCCCAATCCGCAGCAGGCCTACACCTTCCTCAACTACATGCTGCGCCCCGACATCATCGCCAAGAGCTCCAACTACGTCGGCTATCCCAATGGCAACCGCGACGCCACCGCACTGGTTGACGCACAACTGCGCAACGACCCGATGCTCTACCCCTCCGCCGCGGTCATGGACACCCTGTTCCCCCTGGAGACTCTGCCACTGAAACTGGAACGCGTACGGACACGCGCCTGGAGCAGGATCAAGAACGGCACCTGAGTTGCTCCAGAGCCCAAAACAAAGCCCCGCGCGGATCGCTCCGGCGGGGCTTGGTTTCTAGTGCGGCCATCCAGCCTTGGCAGGCCCTATACCTTGATGCCTTTCACCGCCACCAGCCAGGCCGGATCGAGGCGCTTCTGCTCCAGCTCCAGCCCGCGCTGCGCCATGGCATCGCAGTGCGCATTGATCTCGCCGACCATCTGGCTGAGGTCGCTGCTGTTGCCGTCGAGCTGGTGCATCTGGGTTACCCCCAGGTGATAGAAGCGCAGCAGCTTCATGGCGCTCTCGTCACCGGCCGCCACGCCGGCCTGCACATGGTGCATGACGTTGGTGACGCGCAGCAGGCTGCGCTTGAGCTGCCAGCCATACACCGCCGCCGCCATCCACGGCTGCCCCCAGAACTGGTAGCGCACCAGGCCGATGGTCAGCCCCAGGCCGCTCAGCACACCGAGCAGGTTCCACTTGAAGTTCTCCCCGGGCGGCCCGCCGAACAGCTGGGTGCTGGCGGTGGCGCAGAGCATGCCCAGCGCCAGGAAGATGGCGATGACCACGAAGGTGCTGCGGCGGGTCTGCTGGCGGTAGAGCTCGGGGCTCATGGGCTGGATTTCGAACATGGAATTGACTGCCTTGGATGACTGAAGAGAGTCAGGCCTCGACCTGGCTCCACTGCTTGCTCAGACGCTTGTCGGATACCGCCATGCGGGTGCCCAGCTGCTGGGCGAACAGCGACACCCGGTATTCCTCCAGCATCCAGCGGTACAGCACCAGCTCGGGGTCGCGCTTGCCTTCCTGGGCGTGCTTGGCGGCGCGGGCCTGGTACTGCTCCCAGGCAGCGGCGAATTCGCCCGTCCACACCCGGTCGCGCTGCACCTGGGCACCGACCTTGTCCAGGCGCTGCTCGATGGCTTTCAGATAACGCGGGATTTCCTTCAGCCACTCACCCGGTGTCTCGCGGACGAAACCGGGATAGACCAGGTTGGCCAGCTGCTGCTTGATGTCGTTGAGCGCCATGGCCTGGGCCAGGTCGATCTTGCCCTTGAAGCGCTTCTGCAGGCCGTGGCTGAGCTTGAGGATGTCCAGCACCAGCCTGGCAATGCGCTCGGCGTGAGCCGTCCAGTCGCCGCGCCTCGATTCGGCCAGGGCGGCCAGGGCCGCGCCATCGCGCGGCAGTGTCGCCTCGCCCTCGAGCACGCAGGCGTCGAGACTGGCCAGCAGGATGTCCTCGACCAGCGCCTCGGGGCGGCCCATTTCGCGGTACAGCAGGCCCAGCTCGGTAAGGCCCGGCAGCTTGCCGCGCAGGAACTTGGCGGATTCGGCCAACTGCTGCAACAGCAGTTTCTGCAGGGCACGGCGGTGCTGGAAGTCGGCCTCGGCCTGGGTCGGGAAGCGTCCTTCCTTGACCACCCCGCCCTCTTCCACCAGCGCCGGGAACACGGTCATGGAGAGGCCGGCGATCTTCTGCTGGGTCTTCTCGGCGACCTGGGCGAAAGCCTTGGCCTCGACTGGTTTCTGTTCCTGCTTCTGCTGCGGAATGGCCAGGGCCGCCTGGCTGGCTTCGGCGAAGCGCGCGGTCAGCTCGGCCAAATCGCGACCCTCGCCGAGGAACTTGCCACGGGCGTCGACCACTTCCAGATTCATCTTCAGATGCGCTTCCAGCTGCTGCGCCGCTTCCTCCCAGGCCTCGTCGGAGACACGGGCGCCTGTCATGCGGGTCAGCTCGCGACCGAGCGATTCGGGCAGCGAACCCTGGCCGAAGACGATCTTCGACAGGGCGGCGCCGACGAAGTCCGGCACCGGCACGAAGTTCTTGCGCAGCGCCTTGGGCAGGTTGCGCACCAGGGCAATGGCCTTGGCCTCGATCAGGCCCGGCACCAGCCATTCGAGGCGATCCGCCGGCAGTTGCGGCAGCAACGGCGCCGGCACGCGCAAGGTCACGCCGTCGCGCGGGTGGTTGGGTTCGAAGTGATAGGTCAGCGGCAGTTGCAGCTCGCCGAGCTGGAGGATGTCCGGGTACTGCGCGGCGGTGACTTCCTTGGCATCACGGGCCAGCACGTCCTCCTCGCGCATGATCAGCAGCTGCGGGTTCTTCGCGCCCTCGCTCTTGTACCAATGCTCGAAGGTGGCGGCCTGGTGGATCTCCGCCGGGATGCGCGCCTCGTAGAAGGCGTACAGGGTTTCCTCGTCGGCCAGGATGTCGCGGCGGCGAGCCTTGGCTTCCAACTCGTCGAGGCGCTCCAGCAGCTCACGATTGGCCGCCAGACACTTGGCGCGGCTGTTGATCTCGCCACGCACCAGGCCGTCGCGGATAAACAGCTCGCGCGAGGCGACCGGGTCGACCGGGCCGAAATGCACCGGGCGGCGGCCGACCACGATCAGGCCGTACAGGGTGACCTGCTCGAAGGCCACCACCTGGCCACGGCGCTTCTCCCAGTGCGGCTCGAAATGGTTCTTCTTCATCAGGTGGCCGGCCAGCGGCTCGATCCAGTCCGGCTCGATCTTGGCCACCTGGCGGGCGAACAGCTTGGTGGTTTCCACCAGTTCGGCGGCCATTACCCAGGTCGGCTTCTTGCGCCCGATCACCGAGGACGGGTGAATCCAGAAGCGCCGCTGGCGCGCGCCCAGGTAATCACCGTCCTCGGTCTTCTGGCCGATCTGGCTGAGCAGGCCGGACAGGATCGCCTTGTGCACTGCGGCGTAGCTCTTGGCGCGCTGCGCCGCCTCGCTGGCCTCGGCCTGCTCGCGGACGATGACATTGACCTTGGTGTCGGTGGTCGGCTTGGCCTTCTGCTCGCCCTGGGCCGGGCGCTCGCGACCACCTTCCGACTTGCCGGCGGACAGCTGCAGCTCGCGGGCGATCAGCACCAACTGGCGGTGGGCGTCGCGCCACTCGCGCAGGCGCATGTAGTTGAGGAAGTTCTTCTTGCACCAGTTGCGCAGCGGGTTGCTGCCCAGCTCCTGGCGTTTCTCCTCGAAGCCGCGCCACAGGTTGATCAGCGCGGCGAAATCGGAGTCCACATCCTTCCACTGCGCGTGGGCCTGGTCGGCGGCCTGCTGGCGTTCCATCGGCCGCTCGCGCGGATCCTGCACGGACAGCGCCGAGGCGACGATGAGTATCTCGTCCAGACTGCCGAGCTTGGCCGCTTCCAGCACCATGCGCCCCAGACGCGGGTCGATGGGCAGACGCGCCAGCTGACGGCCGATGGGCGTGAGCTGGCTCTCGCGGTTGACCGCCGAGAGCTCCTGCAACAGGGTGAAGCCGTCGCTGATGGCCTTGCCATCTGGCGGCTCGATAAAGGGGAAGTCCTCGATGCTGCCCAGACGCAGATGGAGCATCTGCAGGATCACCGCGGCCAGGTTGGTACGCAGGATTTCCGGATCGGTGAATTCGGGACGGCCGAGGAAATCCTCCTCGCGGTACAGGCGGATGCAGATGCCCGGCTCGACCCGGCCGCAGCGGCCCTTGCGCTGGTTGGCGCTGGCCTGGGACACGGCCTCGATGGGTAGGCGCTGCACCTTGGCGCGGTAGCTGTAGCGGCTGATGCGTGCCGTACCGCTGTCGATCACATAGCGGATGCCGGGCACGGTCAGCGAGGTCTCGGCGACGTTGGTGGCCAGCACTATCTTGCGCCCGGCCATGGGCGCGAAGATCTTCTGCTGCTCGGCCGGGGTCAACCGCGCGTATAGCGGTAGCACCTCGGTGAAACGCAGGTTGGCCTTGCGCAGCACCTCGGCGGCGTCGCGAATCTCGCGCTCGCCGGGGAGGAACACCAGCACGTCGCCGGGGCGCTTGCCCTCGGCCTGCTCATGGGCGGCGATCTCGTCCAGCGCGGCGAGGATGCCCTGGTCGACGGTGAGGTCGTCGAGCAGGCTCTCGCCCTCCTCGTCCACCTCGGCGGCCAGCGGGCGGTACCAGGTTTCCACCGGGTAGGTGCGGCCGGACACTTCGATGATCGGCGCGTCGTTGAAGTGCTTGGAGAAACGCTCCAGGTCGATGGTCGCCGAGGTGATGATCAGCTTGAGATCGGGGCGACGCGGCAGCAGGGTCTTCAGGTAGCCGAGGAGGAAGTCGATATTGAGACTGCGTTCATGCGCCTCGTCGACGATGATGGTGTCGTACTTTTCCAGGTAGCGGTCGTGCTGGGTCTCGGCCAGCAGGATGCCGTCGGTCATCAGCTTGATCAGCGTGCCGTCCTTGCTCTGATCCTCGAAGCGCACCTGGTAGCCGACCAGCTCGCCCAGCGGCGTGCCGATTTCCTCGGCGACCCGGGTGGCGACGCTGCGCGCGGCCAGGCGCCGCGGCTGGGTGTGGCCGATCAGGCCATGCACGCCGCGACCGATCTCCAGGCAGATCTTCGGCAGCTGGGTGGTCTTGCCCGAACCGGTTTCGCCGGCGATCACCAGCACCTGGCTCTTCTGCAGCGCGGCCTTGATCTCGTCGCGCTTGGCGGCGATCGGCAGGGCATCGTCGTAGCGGATGGTCGGGATGCTGCGCTTGCGCGCCTCGACCTTGGCCACGGATGCCTGGAAGCGCTCCAGCCACTGCGCCTGCTTGGCTTCGTCCGGGTGTTTCTGCAGCTCGTGCAATTGGCGGCGCAGGCGGTGACGGTCGGCCTGCATGGCCTGGTCGAGGTTGTTCAGTAGCGGATTACGGGTATCGGTCATGGGCAACGACAAGTAGGAGCGAGCTCTGCTCGCGAACAGCGCACCGCCAGGGCATTCGCGAGCAGAGCTCGCTCCTACGGTGAATTCGAAGCGGGATTGTCGCAGCCCGCCCGGAGCTTGCCCAGCCCGCACAGCAACCTTGACCGGGATCAACAGCCGCCCGGCGCGCCTGCGGCAAGCTGCATGGCCAAATGCCAGCCAACCTGCAGTAGAAGGTCATCATGGGCGCGCTGATCCGTAATCTCTCGCTGAAATACAAGTTCTGGGCGGTCAACCTGGTCGCCTTCGCCACCACCCTGCTGCTGGTGCTGTTCGCCCTGCATCAGGAACAGGCCGGGCGCATCGACGCCGCCCGCCAGGCCGCCGAGGATCGCGCTGCGCTGCTGGCGCAATGGCCTGGTGATACGGCGCCAGCCGCCAAGGATGCGCTGCGCTTTGCCGCCGGCAGCCGGCCGAGCCTGCCCGGTATCGACAGCGCCGCCCTGCTCGGCGCCCGTGGCTGGGTCGAACTAGACGGCGACCGCCTGTGGGGCGAGCAGCCGCTGGTCGGTGCCTGGGTGCAGGATGCCGGCAACGGCCAGCGCCTGGCCGTGCTGGCCCAGACACCGAGCCTGTGGCAGCTGTTCGAGCTGCGCGCCGGCAGCTACGCCCTGGCGGTCGCCGCGCTGATGCTCCTGCTGCTCGGCGCTTCGCAGCTGCTGATCCGCTTTATCCTCGGCCATCTCAACCAGTTGAAGGACGTGATGCTGCATGTCGAGCGCAGCGGCGACCTGTCAGCACGCGCGCCGAGCGACAGCCAGGACGAGGTCGGGCAGATGGCCGGCGCCTTCAACGCCATGCAGAGCGGCTACCAGCGCGTGGTCGGTACCGTGGCCCAGGCCGCCGCGCGCCTGGACGACGGCGCCAAGCGCCTGGCCGGGAGCATGGCCGAGGTACGCCAGGGCATGCTCGGCCAGCAGAGCGAGACCGACCAGGCGGCCACGGCGATCAACGAGATGTCCGCCACCGTGTTCCATATCGCCCAGCACGCCGCCGACACCCGCGACCAGGCCACCGAGGCGGATCGCCTCAGCGGCGCCGGCCAGGAAGTGGTGGCGCGCGCCGGCACGGCCATCGCCAGCCTGTCCCAGGGCGTGCAGCAGACCGCCGAAATGGTCGAGCGCCTGGCCGAAGACAGCCAGACCATCGGCGGCATGGTCAATGTGATCCACGGCATCGCCGAGCAGACCAACCTCCTCGCGCTGAACGCGGCCATCGAGGCGGCGCGCGCCGGCGACATGGGCCGGGGCTTTGCCGTGGTGGCCGACGAGGTGCGCAACCTGGCCAAGCGCGTGCAGGACTCCACCGACGAGATCACCCGCATGATCGGCAACCTGCAGGCCGGCACCCGCGACGCCCTGGACTTCATGCGCGACAGCTCGCTCAAGGCCGATCACTGCGTGGAGGAAGCCGGTGCCACCGGCGCGGCCCTGGCCACCATCGCCCAGGCGGTGGCGCAGATGCGCCAGAGCAACACGCAGATCGCCGTGGCCGCCGAACAGCAGAGCCAGGTGGCCGAGGAAATGACCCGCTCGGTAGTCGGCATCCGCGATGTCACCGAGCAGACCGTGCAGCAGACCCTGGCCTCGGCCAGCACCAGCGCCGAGCTGGTCGGGTTGGCTGGTGAGCTGAACCAGGCGATTGGGCGGCTGAAGCTGGGGTAGGTCTGGCGGGAGCAGTTACGCGGGTTGCACCCGCCCTACTGAATCAGCTCATACCTCGCGCAGCTACGGAAACAAGCGCCCAACTTGAGTAATCCTCCGTCATCCTCGCGAAGGCGGGGATCCAGAAGAGTTCAAACCAGCTCGGTGATACAGAAATAGCCGGAGTTGCCGGCCACTGGTTTATTCCCCTTCGGGCCAGCGCAAGCGCTGTTCAGCGATAAAGCCGCTGTCCCGCCTGCGCGGGGATGACGGGCTGGAAAATCTGTCAGCAATCTCTGCCCCGCAGTGGCTTGTGGCCGACGTAGGGCGGGTGCAACCCGCGCCAGCACGGCTCAGGAATCCGCCGCCAGCTCGGCCGCCACATCGCCCACCGGCTGATGCCCGGCCACCGGCTCCTCCGCCTGGCAACTATCGGCATCGCACACCAGCCCTTCAACCTTGGCCGCGGTATCCACCCGCGCATCCACCGACATGCCGACGCGCAGATGGCCGAGCAACGGCTGATCCGGGTCGAGGGCGATCTTCACCGGGATGCGCTGCACCACCTTGGTGAAGTTGCCGGTGGCGTTGTCCGGCGCCACCGCCGCGAAGGTCACTCCGGTGGCCGGCGCTAGGCTCTGCACATGGCCGTGCAATACCGCGTCGGGGAAGCTATCCACGGCGATGCTCACCGGCTGGCCCGGGCGCATGTGGTGCAACTGGGTTTCCTGGAAGTTGGCCACCACGTAGGCGCTGTCCAGCGGCACCACGGCCAGCAGCACATCGCCCGGTTTGACGTAGGCGCCGATGCGCACGGCGCGGCGCCCGACCATGCCGTCCACCGGGGCGCGTAGCTCGGTATGGGAGAGATCCAGCTCAGCCCGTTCCTGATTGGCCCGGGCGCTCTGCAGCGCAGCCTGGGCGGCATCACGCTGGGCGGCGAGGATGTCGGTCTGCTTCTGCGTGGCCAGCAGGCCGGCGCGGTTTTCCTGCTGTTTGGCACGGGCGCTGTCGTAGCGGCTCTGCGCCTGCTGCGAGTTCTGCAGGGTGCCGGCGCCGCGGCCGACCAGGCGCTGGTAACGCTCGCGCTCGCGCTGGGCGAACAGCACTTCGGCGCGGTCGGCCTGCAGCGTGGCGCCGGCCTGGTCGATCAGCGACTGCTGACGCTCCAGGGTGGCCTGGGCGTTGGCCAGCTGCGCCTGGGCGCTGGCCACTTCGGCGCGGGCGCCATCCAAGGCGGCACGGTAGTCGCGGTCGTCGATGCGCGCCAGCAGTTGGCCGGCCTTGACCCGCTGGTTGTCCTCCACCAGCACCTCGTCGACAAAGCCCGAGACCTTGGGCGCCACCAGGGTGTAGTCGGCGCTGACGAAGGCGTCGTTGGTGCTCTGTTCGTGGCGCTCGGCCAGCAGGAAATACCAGGCGCCCCACACGCCCAGGCCGAGCAGCAGGGCCAGGCCGGGCAGCAGCACGGGGATGGGTTTGCGCACAGTGTCGGGGGTCATGGCAAGGCTCCGGGTCAGGCCGCGCGCGGCGGATAGATGCGCGTGGGGACGAAGGGAATGATCAGGATCAGCGCGACGGCTATGGCCGCCACGCACAGGTAGAGGTCGGCCGAGGTCAGCACCACGGCCTGCTTATGCAGGCGCGTGGCCAGGTTGGCGCTGTCGGTCAGCAGCGGCGTGTTGCCCAGGCGGTCGACCAGCATGCTCGAGTGGAAATGCAGGCGTGCCGTGGTCAGCGCATCCAGCAGGCCGGTAGCGAGCACGGCGGCGAAGCCCTTGACCGAGTTGAACCAGGCCGAGGCGAACGGCCCCTGCGCCGGCACTATGCTGCCGGTAGAGAGCATCAGCAGCGGCAGCACGGCCATCGGCTGGGCGAAGATCTGCAGCGCCTGCACCAGGTAGAAATCGTCGCGAATCCACGCCGAGGTGATCTGCGAACCCAGCACGCAGGAGGTCGCCAGCAGCGCCAGGCCGGTGGCCAGCACCCAGCGGCAATCGACCCGGCGCAGGTTGCACAGCGCCGCCACCAGCGGCAGCGCCAGCAGTTGCGGCAAGGCCACGGTGAGCAGCACCGGCGCCGTCTGCAGCGGCCGGTAGCCCTGCACCTGGGCCAGGTAGCTGGAGGGAATCAGGCTCGATGCCAGCAGAACGAATAGCACCCCGCCCAGGGTGAACAGGGCGAAGCTCAAGTTGCGCAGCTGGAGCAGCTGCAACTTGAAGAACGGCAGCGGGTGGCGCCATTCATTGAGCAGGAACAGCACCAGCAGCAGGCTGCCGCCACCGAGCAAGGCGACTATCAGCGGTGACTCGAACCAGGCTAGGCGTTCGCCCTGCAGCAGGCCGATCACCAGCATGCTGATCGCCGGGAACCCCAGCAGCAGGCCCTGCCAGTCGAACTGGGCGAAACGCTCCAGGCGCAGCGGATCCTGCGGCAGGCCCCAGGCCACGGCGGCCATGGCCAGCAGGCCGGTGGGAATGATCTGCCAGAAGGCCCACTGCCAGCCGACGTACTCGACCCAGAAGGCCGCCAGCGGCGTGCCCAGGCTGGGGCCGAAGGTGGCAGTCAGCGCGTAGCTGGCCAGGCCGTAGAGCTTGATATTGGCCGGCAGGAAACGCAGCGCCACGGTCATCAGCATCGGCGGCAGCGCGCCGCCGGCCAGGCCCTGCAGGGCGCGCAGCAGCATCAGGCAGCGTTCGTTGGGCACGAAGGGGCTGAGCAGGCCGAGCAGCATGAAGGCGGCGATGGCGCACAGGGTGAAACGACGCAGGGAGAGGGTCACCGCGAACCAGGGCGCGAAGGCCATGGCGCACACCGAGGGTGCGGCGTACAGGGCCAGCAGCCAGGTGCCTTCGTCGTGGCCGATGCCCATGGCGCCGCGGATATCGGCCAGGGCCACCTTGGTCACGTTCTCGTTGAAGCCGGCCACCAGCACCGCCAGCAGCACGCCAAGCAGACCAACCACGATGCGCGCGCCGAACGGCGTGGCCATCGGCGCGGGCGCCACCGCACCGGCCAGGGTCGGCTGCACGGCGGCATTCATGGCTGCGGCGACCTGGATAACGGGTGGACAAAGCGCTGCATGACGCATTTCCGGATTGAGGACACCGGTGAATTCTGCGGTGCACCGGCAATGCCGAAAATTGCAATGTTCTTAATTTATGATTGCATGCTACGCACTATTCATCCGACCAGCCGTCCGGCCCGTCCAGGCAGCACTGCTTGATCAGCCCGCGCAGCCAGCGGTGCGCGGAGTCGTTGTCGAAGCGCGGGTGCCAGCTCTGGCGTACCTGCACCGGCTCCAGCGCCAGGGGAATGGCGAAGGAACGCAGCGGCAGGCCCAGGCGCCGGCAGACCCATACCACCGGCTCGGGCATGGGCAGGATCAGGTCGGACTCCATCAGCGCCAGCACCGCCGAGAAGAAGCTCGGCGAGATCAGCACCACGCGCCGGGCCAGTTCCAGCTCGGCCAGGCGGTGGTCTATGGGGCCGCGGGCCAGGCCACGGCGCGACACGCTGATGTGGTCGTAGGAGGCAAAGCGCTGCGCGCTGATCGGCTCGTCGAAGATCGGGTGGCCGGCGCGGGCCAGGCCGACGAAGCGGCTGCCGAACAGGCCCTGGGACTTGATCTCTGCAGTCTGCGCACTGGAGGCACCGATGATCAGGTCGATGCGCCCCTCGCGCAGGGCCTCGTCGTCGCCGTCGATCTCCGGTACGAAGCGCAGCACCACATCGGGCGCCTGCTGGTGCATGCGCTCGACCAGGCGGCCGCCGTAACAGACCATGAAGATGTCGTTGGTGCGCACGTTGAACTGGCGCTGCAGGGTCGGCAGGTCGACCTCGGCAGAGCGGAACAGGCCGCTGGCCTGCTCGACCAGGCCACGCACCTGCTCACGCAGCTCCAGGGCCCGTGGCGTCGGCACCAGGCCACGACCGGCGCGCACCAGAATCGGGTCGCCAACCGCCTCGCGGATACGCGTGAGGGTGCGGCTCATGGCCGGCGCGCTGAGGTGCATGCGCCGCGCGGCACCGACCACGCTGCCCTCGTCGAGGAGGATATCGAGGGCCACCAGCAGGTTGAGGTCAGGCAGTTGCATGCAGCGCACCTTCCAGTCGCAATGAGTGCAGTGGCTGCAACTGTATAAGCTCAAGCGGGTGACGTCGATGCCGCAACTCCCCTCTCCCTCCGGGAGAGGGGCCGGGGGTGAAGGATGCTGGGAATATCCGGGGAAACCGCCCTCACCCCAGCCCTCTCCCGCAGGGAGAGGGGGCTAAAAGCCCTTGGCGCGGTAGACCTCCTCGCCGCCCAGCAATGTCCACAGCACCTTGGCCTGGCCGATCTGGCTGGTCGGCAGCTTGAAGATGTCGCGATCCAGCACCACCAGGTCGGCCTGCTTGCCCACCTGCAGCGAGCCGGTGTCCTGCTCCTGGCGCAGGGTGTAGGCCGGGCCCAGGGTGTAGGCGCGAATCGCCGCGTCCAGGTTGGGCAGGCCACGCGCGCCCAGGCTCAGGGCGTTCTGCATGATGCCCAGCGGCGACAGCGGGTTCACATCCCAGTCGGAACTCAGGGTGACCCGCGCGCCGCTGTCGTACAGCGCGCGCATCGGCAGCATGCGCTGGGCACGCTCACCGATCAGCGGCTGGTTGTCCTTGAGGAACGACGGGCTGAAGTAGCGGCTGGGCTGGAAGTCGGCGATCACGTCCAGCTGGCGAAAGCGCGGCAGGTCGGCCGCATCGACCAGTTCGACATGGGTCAGCCGATGGCGCCCCGGCGTGGCCTGGGCGATGGCATCCAGGGCATCACCCACTGCCTGGTCGCCGATGGTGTGGATATGCAGGTCGAAGCCGGTCGCCGACAACTCGCGGGCATAGCGCGCCAGGCGCTCGGGAGTGAAGTAGTAGAGGCCGCGCGGATCGACGCCGGCCAGGCTGTGCTGGTAGGGCTGGCGCAGGCGCGCGGTGGTGTTGTGCACGATGCCGTCGACATACAGCTTGATCTGGCTGACGTGCAGCAGGCTGTCGGTAGCGCCGGGAGCGTACAGGGCCTTGAGGTCGGCCAGCTGCTGGTCGTCATCCAGCTGCGGGTAGGCCCACAGGCCGAGGGTGGTGCGGGCCTTGAGCTGATCCTCGCGGGCGGCGCGCTGCCAGGCCTGGAGATGGCCACGGCGCCAGAACACCCGGGCGTCGGCCACCGAGGTGATGCCGTTGCGCGCCAGCTCGTCCTGGCCAGCCAGCACAGCCTGGTAATACACCTCCTGCAGCGCCTTGGAGGGCGGCAGGGCCTTGTCCATCACCAGGTCGCCGGCGTTGTCGAGGACGATGCCGGTCGGTTTGCCTTGCGCGTCACGCAGGATCACCCCGCCCACCGGATTGCCCGCAGCCGCCTCGATGCCGGCCAGTTGCAGCGCCTTGCTGTTGAGCCAGTAGGAGTGCGAGGTCTCCTCCATGATCGCGATCGGCAGGTCAGCGGAGATTTCATCGAGCAGCGCGCGCGGACTCTCGCCACTGTCGAGCAGGGTATGCAGGGCGAAGCCGCTGCCCAGCAGCCACTCGCCCTGCGCCGCCTCGGCACATTCGCCAATGGCGTCCAGCCACTGCTCAACCCCGTCCTCGGTATCCAGCTGGCAATCGCCCTGGGCCTCGGACGAGGCGTCCAGTACATGCGCATGGCTATCCTGGAAACCCGGCAGCACCAGGCGCCCGCCGAGGTCGACGACGTCACTGTCGTCATCGGCATATTCATCGACCTCGGCCGCACGGCCGACGGCGAGGATGGTGCCCTCCTCGTCTATGGCCAGGGCCTCGGCCCAGGGCTGGGCAGGGTTCACCGTGTAGATGCGGGCGTTATGCAGCACCAGGCTGGCGACAGGCTCTTCAGCCTGGACGGTGACCGCCAGGGCAATGGACAACGACAAAAACAACCTGCGCATGGCAGCGCTCCTCAAGCAAAAAAGCCATGCCCGGCCGGGTGGCGAGGCATGGCATAAAAGGGAGGTTGGTCAGCTCCCTCGATGGAGCAAGTAAAGATCACTCAAGCAGACCGTCATTCCCGCGCAGGCGGGAGCAACGGACAAACCTGCTCTTCAGCGTTGCCCCGACAGCTACACCAGCCGCGGCATGTTCTTGGTCACGCAGTGGATACCGCCGCCACCGCCGGCGATCGGGTCGATATTGACCTGGACGATGACGCGCCCCGGATAGAGCTTGGTGAGCAGATCCTTGCAGTACTTGTCCGCGGCCGCATCGCCGAACTGCGGGGCGATCACCGCGCCATTGATCGGCAGGAAGTTGATGTAGCCCGGGGCGAAGTCCGGGTTGTTCTGGCTGTACACGTTCTGCCGCGGTTTCAGGGGTGGCGGCAGGGTGTGCACGGTCAGCTTGCGGCCGTCGGCGTCGGTAGCGGATTGGAGGATGCTCAGGTGGGTGCGGGTCACCGCGTAGTCGTAGGACTTGGGGTCGTTGTCCAGGTTGGCGATGACCACGCCCGGCTTGACGAAGCGCGCGTAGAAATCCACGTGGGCATCGGTAATGTCCTTGCCCTTGATGCCCGGCAGCCAGATGATCTTGCGCAGGCCGAGGTTGGCCTTCAGTTCGGCCTCGATCTGCGCCTTGCTCATGCCCGGGTTGCGGTTGCTGTTGATCCAGCAGCTCTCGGTCATGATCGCCGTGCCGTGGCCGTCCACTTCGATGCCACCGCCCTCGCCGGTCAGCTGGCTGCCGATGTAGCTGGCGTCCATCTCGTAGCTCAGGGCATCGGCGACCTGGGTGTCGTTGCTGGCGGTCTGCTTGTTGCCCCAGCCGTTGAAGTTGAAGTCGACCAGGCCGCGCCCGCCCTGCCCGTCGAGGACGAAGCAGCCGCCGTAGTCGCGCACCCAGATGTCATCCAGCGGCATGGTCAAAAACTGGATGTTGGTGGTGCCGCACTTGCTCTTGGCCTGGCTCAGCTGGTTGGCGCGGCACAGCACGGTCACCGGCTGGTACTTGGCGATGGCCTTGGCCAGGGTGGCCACGGTGTTGTTCACCGCCGTGGCCCAGTCGTCCCAGATCGACGTGGAGGCGGCGAAGGCGAGGAACACCCGCTCCTGCAGCTCACTTTCGTCAGGCATGTACCAGCTGCCGGCCAGGGCGGCACGCACCCGTGGCGCACTGATGCCCAGGCCCAGGGAAGCAACGGCGCCAATACCGGCGGCCATCGTCAGGTGTTTCATGAAATCGCGACGCGTAGACATGGAGTGTCCCTCTTCTGGTGGAGTTGTGTGGCCGCCCGCAGCCGGACGGCCCGCCATCAATGGCTTGCTGCTCCCTGGCACAACGCACAGGCCGCCGGCCCGGCGCCGGCTCAAAAGGTCTTGTTGACGCCCAGCACCAGGGTCGCCGCGCAGACATCGTCGAAGCCCATGTAGTTGCTGCACTCGCTGTCGCCGAGGTCGGTGTCGACGTAGCTGGCCGACCAGTTGAGGCCGAGCAGTTCCTTGCTCAGCTTGATCTGCCACTCGTTGTAGCTGTCGCGGGTGTCGCCGCTGCCGTCGAGCAGCAGCGGATCCTTGAGGTCGACCAGGCCGTAGCGCAGATCCAGCGCGACCTCCATCGGCAGCTGGGTGCCGTAGCCGAGGTAGCTGTACAGGTAGCTCTGGTCGCCGCCGAGGTTGTCCGAGTAATAGGCGCCGAGCTTGGCGCCGTAGACGGTCAGCTGGCTGAAGTACTCGCCGTAGTTGAGCGCGCTCTGCCGCGGGTATTCGTACTGGAAGTAGGCCGTGTCGAGGCTGACGTCGTCGCTGATCTGCCAGTTGTAGCCGGCGTAGTAGTCGATCTCCTGGCGGGTCTTGCTGCCCAGGCCGAAGTCGACGTTGGAACTCCACACTCCGGCATACAGGCCGCTGCTGTGGCTGAGGGTGGCCGAGCCCTGCAGGGCCGGGTCGTTCTGCGTCTGCGAGATGCCACGGGTGCGGTAGTCGCTGTAGACGCCGGCATCCAGGTACAGACTGAAATCCTCGTTCAGCTCGATGGCCTGGCTGAGCCCCCAGGGCGCGAGCAGTACGGTGGCCAGGGTGGCCGCGGGCAGGTACTTCATCGGTGGTTCCTTTCTTGTTGTTGTCGAATTGCGGGCATGGCTACGCCGCAGTGCCCGGCAGCTCAGGAGCTGGCGGACACCGACGGGCGCATGGGTCAGTGAGCGGTCGTTTTAAAGGTCGTCCAGGTGCGCATGCGCGCACGCATGGAGCGCTGCGGGATGTCCTTGCCGGCAATCAGGCGCTCGTAGGTGGCGTCGTCGGCGTAGATGTCCGGATTGTTGCGCATGTCGGCATTCACCATCGGCCGCGCCGTGGCGCTGGAGGTCGGATAGCCGGTGGCGTTGCTGATCGCCGCCATGTTCTCCGGGCGCATGATGAAGTTGATGAAGGCGTAGGCGTATTCCGGGTGCTTGGCATCCACCGGGATGGCCATGGTGTCCATCCAGATCGTGGTGCCTTCACGGGGGATATGGAACTGGAAGTCCACCGCCTTGCCGGCTTCCTTGGCCGCGCGCTGGGCCTGGGTGACGTCGCCGCTGTAGCCGAGCGACAGGCACAGGTCGCCGTTGACCAGGTCGGTCACCGGCTGCGACTGGAACTTGCGGATATACGGTTTGATCGACACCAGCAGGTCGCCGGCGGCCTTGAGGTCTTCCGGCTCGGCGCTGCGCGGCGGCCGGCCGAGGTAGTTGAGCACCACGGCCAGCACTTCGTCCGGCGAGTCGATCATCGAGATGCCGCAGTCGGCGAACTTGGCCGCGTTCTCCGGCTTGAACAGCAGGTCGAGGCTGTTCACCGGCGCATTCGGCAGGCGCTTGGCGATCGCCTCGGCGTTGTAGGTGATGCCGATGCTGCCCCAGGTGTAGGGCACGGTGGCGTGCCGCGAGTACGGATACTTGGTCTGCAGGCGCTGCAGGCCGGGCTCGATCTCGGCCAGGTGCTTGAGCTTTTCCGGCTCCAGCTTCTGCAGCGCGCCGGCACGCATCAGGCGTTCGGCCACGGTGTCGCCGGGGAAGATCAGGTCGTAGCCGCTGTTGCCGGACATCATCTTGGCTTCCAGGGTTTCGCTGCCGTCCATCACGTCGTAGATCACCCGGATGCCGGTTTCCTTGGTGAAGTTGGGGATGGTGTCGGCGGCGAAGTAGTCGGCCCAGTTGTACAGGCGCAGGGTCTTCTCCTCGACGGCAGCCGAGGCCTGGGCGCCGTACAGCGCCAGTGCAGCGATCAACAGTGTGTTCTTGGCATTCATGCTCAGACTCCTTGGTGATTCCAGCGCACGTGGGTTTGCCGACCGTCCAGGCCCAGCAGCGGGCCATACATTTCCGGGCGGCGGTCGCGGTAGATGCCCCAGGTCAGGCGCTCCTCGCGCATGGCCGCCAGATCCAGCTCGCGCACCAGCACGCCGCGCGTGTCACGGTCGGCCTCGGCGAGCAGCTTGCCCTTGTGGTCGGTGATGAAGGACGAACCGTAGAAGCTCATCTGCAGCGCCGGATCGCCGGTCGCCACTTCGCGGCCGATACGGTTGGCGGCCACCACCGGCATGATGTTGGCGGCGGCATGGCCGCGCTGGGTCAGCTGCCAGTGGTCGCGCGAGTCGAGCGCCGCGGCGCCCGGCTCGGAGCCGATGGCGGTGGGAAACAGCAGCACCTCGGCGCCCTGCAGGGCCAGGCAGCGTGCGGTCTCGGGGAACCACTGATCCCAGCAGATGGCTACGCCGAGGCGGCCGTAGGCACTGTCCCAGACGCGGAAACCGCTGTCGCCGGGGCTGAAGTATTCCTTCTCCTGATAGCCGATGGCGTTGGGGATATGGGTCTTGCGGTACACGCCGCGCAGCTGGCCATCGGCATCGGCCAGCGCCAGGGAGTTGAAGTAGGCGTTGCCGGCCTTCTCGAACCAGGACAGCGGCAGCACCACGCCGAGCTCCCGGGCCAGGGCGGCGAAGCGCTTGAGCACGCGGCTGTTGCTGTATTCCTCGGCCAGCGCCAGGTGTTCGTGGCGCTGTTCGATGCAGAAGTACGGGGTGGCGAACAGCTCCTGCAGCAGGATCACCTGGGCGCCCTGGCTGGCAGCCTGGCGTACCAGCTGCTCGGCCTGATCGAGGTTGTCGTCGAGGTTCCAGCTGCAGGCGAACTGGGTGGTAGCGACCTTGAGCATGCTCATCAGCTCCACACCGGCCAGGCCGGCTGCTGCTGGGTGATGCAGTGCACCCCGCCGCCGCCATGGGCCAGGTTGTTGATCTGCACCGGCACCACTTCGCGGCCCGGGAAGGCCATGCGCAGGGTGGCGGCCGCGTCCTGGTCGGCGGCGATGCCGTAGGCCGGCATGATGATGGCGCCGTTGGCGATGTAGAAGTTGGTGTAGGAAGCGCAGAACACTTCCGCCTCGGTATCCACCGCCTCGCTGGCCTCGAACAGCTCGAGCATCTCGAACTTGCGCCCGCGGGCATCGGTAGCCAGCTCCAGGGCACGGCGGTTCTCGCGCACCACTTCGGCATACACCGAGGACTGATCACGGGTGGCGTCCACCAGCAGCGCACCGGGCTTGGCGAAGGCGCACACGCCGTCGATGTGGCCGTCGGTCATGTCGCCGGTGACGTGATCCGGGTCGCCCGGCAGCCAGATGGTCTTCTTCACCCCGAGCAGACGGGCGAAGATTTCCTCGATCTCGGCCTTGCTCATGCCCGGGTTGCGGTTGGTGTTGAGCAGCACCGATTCGGTGGTGATCAGGGTGCCGTCGCCGTCGACATGGATGGCGCCACCTTCGTTGGAGAGCGGCGTACCGAAGCACTCCAGGCCGAGGCCGTTGAGGATGCGGCGGGCCAGGCCCTCGTCGAGATCATGCTCGGACTTGCCGCCCCAGGAGTTGAAGCGCCAGCTGACCCCGGCCATACCCAGTTGCGGGTGGCAGACGAAGCTCGGCCCGGAGTCGCGGCACCAGCTGTCGTTGACCGGCAGCTCGATCAGCTCGATGTTGGCGCCACACAGTTCGCGGGCACGGAAGGCCGCCGAACGGTCGACCACCATCTTCACCGGCTCGAAGCGGGCAATGGCGTTGGCGACGCGGGCGAAGTCGACCTGCACCTCGGCCAGGGTCACGCCCCAACCGGACTCCCACAGTGGCTGGTTGTGCGGCCAGACCATCCAGGTGGCGGCGTGCGGAACCCATTCGGCGGGCATGAACCAGGTGTTTTCTGCGACTGCGTTATGCTGCATACAAGTGCCTTCAGTTAAGTCTTTGTTATCACTGAAAACCGCGAATGCGGTGATGGCTTGCATGCTAGGCCTGTGAAAACGGCGCAACAAACGATAGATTTTCCTCAAATCTGATTAGCTGGACTTATCAAAGATGCTCAAACACTGGCCCCCACTGAACGCCCTGCGCGGCTTCGAAGCCGCCGCCCGCCTGGGCAGCTTCCACAAGGCCGCCGAGGAGCTGCACCTCACCCAGTCGGCGATCAGCCAGCAGATCCGCAGCCTCGAAGGTTTCCTCGAACAGCCGCTGTTCTTCAGGAGCGGGCGCAGCGTCAGCCTGACCGATGCCGGGCATGACCTGCTCAGCACCACCCAGTCGCTGCTGCAGCAGCTGGCCGTAGGCATCCGCCGCCTGGAGCAGTACCGCAAGCCCAACCAGCTGGTGGTCAATACCACGCCGGCCTTCGCCCGCCACTGGCTGGTGCCGCGCCTGGGCGAGTTCCACCGCCTGCACCCGGAGGTCGACCTGTGGCTGTTCACCAGCGACGAAATACCGGACATGGCCAGCCAGACCATCGACCTGGCCGTGCGCGACGATCTCAGCGCCCAGGCCGAATGCAGCTTCCGCGTGCTACTGGAAGACCGCCTCTACCCGGCCTGTCACCCGCGCCTGCTGGCCACCCCGGCGAGCCAGCGCACCACCCTGCACGGCGAGCGCGAGATGGACTGGAGCCACTGGCAGGTGCAGGGCGGCGCGGATATCGGCCAGCACAGCCAGGGGCTGAACTTCTCCGACCCCGGCCTGCTGCTGGATGCCGCCAGCCAGGGCCTGGGCATCGCCCTGGTCAGCCAGTTGCTGGCCAGCCAGGCGCGCCGCGACGGCCTGCTGCAGCCGCTGGTGGAGCAGACCATCCGCGGGCCCAAGTGGGCCTGGCTGGTTCACCGCGACAGCGAGAACGATCCGCTGACCCGCCACTTCTGCGCCTGGCTGGAACAACGCCTGAGCCCTGGTGGGGACGCCTGAAACCACTGCCGCACGTTATGATCGCGGCATCATCCAACAGCTCAGCCAGGCACGTTCCGCCATGCCCTTCATCACCACCCGCACCGTTGTGTTTGGCGATTGCGACCCCGCCGGGATCGTCTACACCCCGCGCATCGCCTACTTCGTCATCGAGGCGATCCACGAGTTTCTCTCCCACCGGCTCGGTGGCGAGGGTCTGCGCAAGCTGTTCGCCATGGGCATCCTGCCGCCGGCGCGGGCGCTGTCGATCGAGTTTCTCTCGCCCATGACCTGGGACGAAGTGATCAGCATCGAGGTGCGCAGCGAAGCCCCCGGCGCCACCTCGTTCAGCTTCGCCGTGGAAGGCCGCCAGGCATCGGGCGAAGCGACCTTCCGCGCCACGATGACCCAGGTGTGCATCAGCCCCGAGAGCAAGCAGCCGACCGCCCTCCCCGAGGCATTGCGCCAGGCCCTGACGGACGATTGAGTAACTCGCAGAAACGAAAAAGCCCCGCCGAAGCGGGGCTTTTCAGTTCAGGGTGAAGATCAGGCCGGGGTGGCCAGTTTCTTCAGCTCCTGGTCACGCAGCTCGCGGCGCAGGATCTTGCCGACGTTGGTGGTCGGCAGGCTGTCGCGGAACTCGACCGAACGCGGCACCTTGTAACCGGTGAGGTTGCCACGCATGTGCTCCATCACCTGATCCTTGGTCAGGCTTTCGCCCGGCTTGACCACCACGAAGACCTTGATCGCCTCGCCCGAACGCTCGTCCGGGATGCCGATGGCGGCGCACTGCAGCACGCCCGGCAGGGTGGCGAGCACGTCTTCCAGCTCGTTCGGGTACACGTTGAAGCCGGATACCAGGATCATGTCCTTCTTGCGGTCGACGATGCGCATGAAGCCGTCGTCCTGGATGATGGCGATGTCGCCAGTCTTCAGCCAGCCGTCGGCATCGAGCATTTCATCGGTGGCTTCCTGGCGCTGCCAGTAGCCCTTCATCACCTGCGGGCCCTTGACGCACAGCTCGCCACGCTCGCCCAGCGGCTGCTCGACGCCAGCGTCGTCGATAACCTTGCACAGGGTCGACGGAACCGGGATGCCGATGGTGCCGACCTGGATGTTCTGGAACGGGTTCACCGATACCACCGGGCTGGTTTCGGTCATGCCGTAACCTTCGCAGATGGCGCAGCCGGTGACATCTTTCCAGCGCTCGGCGCTGGCCAGCTGCAGGGCCATGCCGCCAGACAGGGTCAGCTTCAGCGCGGAGAAGTCCAGGGCACGGAACGCCTCGTTGTTGCACAGGGCAACGAACAGGGTGTTGAGGCCGACGAAGGCGGTGAACTTCCAGTTGCCCAGTTCCTTCACGGTGCCCGGCAGGTCGCGCGGGTTGGTCACCAGGATGTTGTGGTTGCCGGTGAGCATCATCGCCATGCAATGGAAGGTGAAGGCGTAGATGTGGTACAGCGGCAGCGGGCAGATGACGATCTCGCAACCTTCATTGAGGTTGGAGCCCATCAGCGCCTTGGATTGCAGCATGTTGGCGATCAGGTTGCGGTGGGTCAGCATCGCGCCCTTGGCCACGCCGGTGGTGCCACCGGTGTACTGCAGCACGGCCACGTCGCCGTTGCTCGGGCTGGCTTCGTTGACGCTCTTGCCACGGCCCAGGGCCAGGGCGGCATTGAACTTGACGGCTTGCGGCAGGTTGAACGCCGGCACCATCTTCTTCACGTACTTGACCACGGCGTTGACCAGCAGGCGCTTGAGCGGCGGCAGCAGGTCGGCTACTTCGGTGACGATGACGTGCTTGACGCCGGTCTTGGGCAGCACTTCCTCGGCCAGGTGGGCCATGTTGGCCAGGCACACCAGGGCCTTGGCGCCGGAGTCGTTGAACTGGTGTTCCATCTCCCGCGCGGTGTACAGCGGGTTGGTGTTGACCACGATGAGGCCGGCACGCATGGCGCCGAATACCACCACCGGGTATTGCAGGATGTTCGGCAGCTGCACGGCGATGCGGTCGCCGGGCTTGAGGTCGGTGTGGTTCTGCAGATAGGCGGCAAACGCGCCGGACAGCTCGTACATCTCACCATAGGTGAGGGTCTTGCCCAGGTTGCTGAACGCAGGCTTGTCGGCAAAGCGTTGGCAGGACTGTTTCAGTACGGCCTGAATATTGGGGTACTGGTCGGCATCGATCTCGGCAGCGATCCCGACAGGGTACTTGTCCTTCCAGAAGTTTTCGGTCATGGAAGCCTACTCCTGAGCTACAGCTATGTTCACCGCGCAAATGGCGACGATTTGTTGTGATGAGTGTGCCTTTTTTGTGCACGAGTGCGGCAAAAAAGCGCGCCGAGAGTAGCAGCTTTGCCAGGGGTCGCCTAGCACCAAACCTGCCCTTGCCAGTCAAAAAAATGACCGATCATCGCTGATCGGTCATTTATACGAAACCCGTCGAAAATGCCTGCCTAGCTTAGGCCAGGCAAGGCTTTCAGGCGATGTCGCGGAGCTCGCGGCGGAGGATCTTGCCCACCGGGGTCATCGGCAGAGCATCCTTGAGGACGATGTGCTTGGGCACCTTGTAGCCGGTGAAGTTCTCGCGGCAGTAGGCCTTGAGCTCTTCGATGCTGACGCCGCCCTCGCGCGGCACGACGAACAACTTGACCGCCTCGCCAGACTTTTCGTCCGGCACGCCGATGGCCGCGCAGCTGGCAACTTTCGGGTGGGCCATGACCACGTCCTCGATCTCGTTGGGGTACACGTTGAAGCCGGAGACGATGATCATGTCCTTCTTGCGATCGACGATGCGCACATAGCCGTCCGGGTCGATCACCGCGATGTCGCCGGTCTTGAACCAGCCCTCGGCGTCCAGCACCTCGGCGGTAGCCTCTTCGCGCTGCCAGTAGCCCTTCATTACCTGCGGGCCCTTGATGCACAACTCGCCGCGTTCGCCGATCGGCTGCTCGACGCCGTTGTCGTCGATCACCTTGAGCGCGGTACCGGCCACCGGGATACCCACGGTGCCCAGGCGCGACAACGTGCCGTAGCAGTTGGTGGTGGCCACCGGCGAGGTTTCGGTGAGGCCGTAGCCTTCGACGATGGAGCAGCCGGTGATCTTCTCCCAGCGCTCGGCCGTGGCCTTGACCAGGGCGGTACCGCCGGAGTTGGTCAGTTTGAAGTTGGAGAAATCGAGGTTCTTGAACTCCGGGTGATCCATCAGCGCGACGAACAGAGTGTTGAGCCCCAGCAGCGCGGAGAACTTCCACTTACCCAGCTCCTTGACGAAGCCAGGGATGTCGCGCGGGTTGGTGATCAGCACGTTGTGGTTGCCGCTGACCATCATGCACATGCAGTTCGCGGTGAAGGCATAGATGTGATAGAGCGGCAGCGGCGCGATCATGATCTCGCCACCTTCGCGCATCAGCGGCAGGCCATCGGCGCCGAGCTGCTGCAGGCAGTTGAACACCTGCTGCATGTTGGCCACCAGGTTGCCGTGGGTGAGCATGGCGCCTTTGGCCACGCCAGTGGTGCCGCCGGTGTACTGCAGCACGGCGACATCCTCGAGGGCAGCCTTGACCGGCTTCAGCGCATGACCGCGGCCGGCACGCAGCACGTCCTTGAAGGACAGCGCCTGCGGCAGCTGGTAATCCGGCACCATCTTCTTCACGTGCTTGACCACGCTGTTGACCAGCCAGCCCTTGAGGCTCGGCAGCATGTCGCCCATGCGCGCTTCGATCAGGTATTCGATCTGGGTATCGGGCAGCACCTCCTGCACCGACTTGCCGAAGGTGTTCAGGTACACCAGCGCACGCACCCCGGCATCGTTGAACTGATGGCGCATCTCGCGCACGGTGTACAGCGGGTTGGTGTTGACCACGATCAGCCCGGCGCGCATGGCGCCGAACACGGCGATCGGGTACTGCAGGATATTGGGCATCTGCACGGCGATGCGGTCGCCGGGCTTGAGGTCGGTGTTCTTCTGCAGCCAGGCGGCGAAGGCAGCGGAATAACGCTCCAGGTCGGCATAGGTCAGCGTGACACCGAGATTGCTGAACGCCGGGCGATCAGCGAACTTCTTGCAGGAGCGCTCGAACACTTCAACCACCGAACGGTAGGTGGTCAGATCGACTTGGTTGGCTACGCCGGCCGGGCGCTTGTCGTCCCAGAAGTCAGGTTGCATTGTTTTTATCCCCTTGACCTGATGTTGTCGGTGTCCTTCGTCTGACGAAAGGCATCGCCGGAACTTAACAGCTCTACCGGGTCAGGCAAATAGCTGGTGACCGTCATTGATCGCGTGAATCTCGAACAAGAATGGGGCGGCGCCAATGAGCTTGGGCTATAGCTAGAACTCTGCCCATCGGAGTGTGATGCGCCCCATGTCGCTGCGCCTGCTGCTGGTTCTGCTGGGGCTCTGCTGGTTGCTGCCGAGCACAGCCAGCGAGCTGCGTCTGGCCACCCTGGAATACCCGCCCTACTCCTCACAGCTACGCCCTAACGGCGGCAGCATCGTCGAGCTGACCACCCGCGCCTTCGCCACCCAGGGCCAGCATGTGCGCATCGACTTCCTGCCCTGGGCACGGGTGCGCGCCGACCTGCACAGCGGTCTGTACCAGGGCGCCCTGGCCCTGTGGCCGCAGGAAATCATCGAGGAAGGCCTGACCGCCTCGCGTCCGCTGTTCTACAGCCAGCTAGGGCTGTTCGTGCGGCGCAGCCGGCCGGTGCACTTCAACGGCATCACCGACCTGGTCGGGCACAAGGTCGGCATCGTGCGCGGCTACGGCTACCCGCCGCACATCCTGCGTTCGGGGATCATCGCCGAGGAAGCGGTGGATGACATCAGCAACCTGCGCAAACTGCAGGCGCGACGCTTCGACCTGGTGCTGCTGGAACGCCTGGTCGGCGAATACCTGGTGGCCGGCGATGCCGAGCTGCGCGGCAAGCTGGTGTGGCAGGATCCGGCGCTAGAGCGCATCCCACTGTTCGTCGGTTTCCGCCCACAGGAACCAGGCCAGCCGGACTGGGCGGCGATCTTCGAGCGCGGCCTGCGCGAGCTGCATGCCAGCGGCGAGTACATGCAGATCCTGCGCCGCCACGCCGATACACCCTAGGCGCCAGCCCCACCGATCGGGCTTTGCCTGGCCGGGCCCGGCATGCACAATGCGCCATCCACCGGACAAGGAACTTCCATGCAGCACACTGCGTACTGGCTCGCCGCCGGCGATGGTGCCCAGCTCTACCTCAACCGCTGGCAGGTCACCGGCACCCCGCGTGGCGTGCTGATGATCGCCCACGGCATGGCCGAGCACAGCGCGCGCTACGCCCGCCTGGCCGCCGCCATGGTCGCCCAGGGCTTCGAGGTCTACGCCCTGGATCAGCGCGGCCACGGCCGCAGTGCCGAACAGGGCACCCTCGGCCTGTACGCCGAGCAGAACGGCTGGCACAAGGTGGTCGAGGATCTGGCCACGCTCAACCACCATATCCGCCAGCAGCACCCGCAGGCGCCGATCTTCCTGCTCGGCCACAGCATGGGCAGCTACATCGGCATGGCCTACCTGATGCGCCACAGCTGCAGCCTGCAGGGCGCCATCCTGTCCGGCTCCAACTACCAGCCACTGGCGCTGTACAAGGCCGCCGCCCTGATCGCCCGCTTCGAGCGCTGGCGCCTCGGCCCGCAGGGTCGCAGCAAGCTGATCGACCAGCTGTCGTTCGGCTCGTTCAACAAGGCCTTCAAGCCCAATCGCACCGCCTTCGACTGGCTCAGCCGCGATCCGGCCGAGGTCGATCTGTACGTCAACGACCCGCTGTGCGGCTTCATCTGCACCACCCAGCTGTGGTGCGACCTGATGCACGGCTTCCAGCAGATCACCCCGCTGCAGAACCTGGCGCAGATCGACAACGACCTGCCGCTGCTGGTGATCGGCGGCGACCGTGACCCGGTCAGCCAGGGCAAGCGTCTTGCTGATCTGGCCAGTGCCCTGCGCAGCGCCGGCAGCCAGGACGTACAACTGAAGATTTATCCCGAGGCCCGCCACGAGCTGCTCAACGAGAGCAACCGCGACGAAGTCACCCAGCATCTGCTCGACTGGCTGGAACGGGCCATCGCCCGCAGCCGTCACTGCCCCACGCCCACCCAGGAGCCCGCATGACCCAGGTAACCAACATCCCCTACGACGCCCTTGAAGTCGGCCAGCAGGCCAGCTTCGACAAGACCGTCGAGGAGCGCGACATCCAGCTGTTCGCCGCCGTATCCGGCGACAACAACCCGGTACACCTGGACGCCGCCTTCGCCGCCGAGACGATGTTCAAGGAGCGCATCGCCCACGGCATGTTCAGCGGCGCCCTGATCAGCGCGGCCATCGCCTGCCGTCTGCCCGGCCCGGGCACCATCTACCTCGGCCAGAGCCTCAAGTTCACCCGCCCGGTGAAGCTCGGCGACACCCTGACGGTGAAGCTGGAAGTGCTGGAAAAGCTGCCGAAAGGTCGCGTGCGCCTGGCCACCCGGGTGTTCAACCAGAACGCCGAGCAGGTGGTCGATGGCGAAGCCGAAGTGCTGGCCCCACGCGCCGAGCAGACGGTGACCATGCCGGCCATGCCGCAGGTCAGCGTGGGCTAAGCTCGCCACCCCATAAAAAAGCCCCGCCGGTGTCATGCCAGCGGGGCTTTTTTATGGACGCTCTTCGTGACCGCTTGTCTCTGCTGCACACGGCGCACGCTATCCGGGCACCTCGAACATCAGGGCACCGGCGCGGCCGCCGACTGCTCTGCAGACGATGCCTGCACCGTCACGCTGGCAGTCATCCCCGCACTGAGCGGCAGATCCTGCGGCAGCTCCTCGAGCTGGATACGTACCGGAATGCGCTGGGCCAGGCGCACCCAGTTGAAGGTCGGCTCGACCGTGGCCAGCAGTTGGCTGTCCTGCACCGCGTTGCGGTCGGTGATGCCGCGACTGATGCTCTCCACCCGCCCCTTGAGCGGCTCGCCGCCGCCCATCAGCAACACCTGGGCCGGCGCACCGAGGTGCACCTGGGCCAGCTTGGTTTCCTCGAAATAGGCCTGCACATAGAAGGAACCGTCGACCACCAGGGCCATCACCGCCTGCCCGGCCTGCACATAGTTGCCCTGGGCCAGGTGCAGGTTGGTGATCTGTCCGTCGCGCGGCGCCCGCACCTCGCTGCGCGCCAGGTTGAGCTCGGCTTCCTTCACTTCGGCCAGGGCCTGCTGGTACTCGCTACGGGCGATCTCGGCGGTGATCTGCGCGTTCTCGCGCAGCTCCGCGCTGATCGCCTGCGGCCCCAGCTGCACGCGGCGGCTAGCCTCGTGCTCGCGCAGACGCAGCTGCTGGTGGCGCGTTTCAGCCAGGGCCTGAGCCTTGACCAGGGCGGTCTGGTAGCGCTCGCGGTCGATGCTCAAGAGCAGATCGCCAGCCTTGACCTGCTGGTTGTCGCGCACCTTGAGCTCGACCACCCAGCCGGACACGTCCGGAGCGACTATCACCACGTCGGCGCGCACCCGCGCATCGCGCGTCCAGGGCGACAGCATGTAGTAATTCCACAGCCAGTAGCCGGCGGCGATGGCCAGTGCCACCAGGGCCAGAGTTATCAACTTGCGTACTGCAGCTTGCATAGCGGTTTTCCTTGATCAGCCGGCGGCCAGAGCGACCAGCGCCGCCAGCACACAGATATAGAGGGCCACGTCGAACAGCGCCTCATGCCAGATCCAGCGCGCCACGCCGACCCGCTGCAGACCCAGGCGCAGCACCCCGGTCAGCAGCAGCGCCACCAGCGCATAGATCAACAACGGGCTGAGCAGCACACCGCCCCAGGCCCACTCACGCAACGCCATAAGTCTCTCCCTGTCGTGCACACCATTGCCGCCAGCTGCCCTGCAACTGCAGCAGCGCCGCCTCGGCCAGGCGTAATTCGGTGGAAGGCGGCTGCGCCTGCAGGGCCTGTTGCAGCTGCGCCACCGGTTCGCCCAGGCACTCGCCCAGGCCCACCGCCGGGCCGGCACGCAGCACCTGCTGCAACTGTAGCCAGAAGCCGCGCTCGACCTCGCCCAGCGGCACCTGCGCCACGGCCAGGCAGGCGCGCAGGTGCAGCAGCTCATCGCCCAGGTCGAGACTGGCCACGCCATCGTCCCAGCGGCTGCGGGTTTCGCTGGGCAGCACCGGGTAATGCCGAGCCAGCTGCAGCAGGCGGTCGGCGATGCGCCCGCCGAACCAGTTGTCGGCCCCGGCCAGCGTGCGCGTGGTCAACGCGGCCAGATCGTCGAGAGTCGCGCGCAGCAAGCGGCGCCCGTGCCAGACGGGGTTCTGCAGGGTGATCAGACGGAACGCCAACACTGCGCAGCCAACCCCGATCAGCATGGCGATGGCCTGGTTAAGAAAGGAGGCGACGTCGTAGACCATGTCGTTCTGCGGTGCGCAGAGCACGATGAAATGCAGGCAGAAGGAGGTCGCGGTGCCGGCCATCGCCGGCCGGGCCATACCCAGCACACCGAACAGCAGCGGCACGCCCAGAGCCATGCAGAGCAAGGGGAAGCCACTCCACTGCGGTAGCAGCAGCTGGCCGACCACGAAGGCCACCGGCAGGGCATAGAAGATCCCGCGCAGGAAAGACATGCCGATCAGGTCGGCATTCTCGCGGCTGGCGAACAGACTGCACACCACCGCCGCCAGCAGCAGCGCACCACTGGCGGCCGGCCAGGCGGTGAGCAGCCAGAACGTCGACAAGCCGAGAAACGCCAACGCGCTACGCAGACCGTAGACGGCGGCTGTCTGCAGATCGCGATGCCAGGACAGCGCCGGTGGCGCATCGGCCGGCGCCTCGCCGCGCTGCACCGCCTGCAGCGCCTGGCGAGCGAACAGGAACTGGCGCAGCAGTACCGCCAGGCGGGCCAGACAGAATTGCTGGGCCGGGCTCAGCGCCTCGTCCTGGGCGGCCAGCTGCAGGCGCTCGCGCAACTGCTGGATGGCCTCATCCTGCGGCTCGTCCAGCTGCGCCTGTACCGCCGCCAGCCAGGGCGCGACGCCTTGCGCCTCCGCCACTTCCAGCTGGCGCCACTGGCGTGCCACGCCCCGCGCCAGACGCAGCAGGCCGAGCAGGTCGCGGGTCAGCACGCGCAGGGCGCGGCCACGCTGGCGGCCGCGTTCACCCTCGAACCAGGCATGCTCGCGCTGGGCGTCCACAGCGACAATGCGCCCCAGCACCTCCAGCAGGCCCTGGCGCGAGTGTGGCTCGTTGCCCAGCGCCCGGCGCACCGCCTGCATGCCGGCCTGCCAGGTCTGGCTGGCCTGCTCGGTCATCTGCCGTTCAACCCGCTGCGGCCAGAGCAGTGCGCTGGTGGCGGTGGCGCAGAGGATGCCCAGGCAGATCTCCGTGCAGCGCGCCACCGCCTGGTCGAACACCAGCAGCGGCTTGCCGATAAGCGGCAGGCAGATGATCGCCACCGTGTAGCCGGCCAGCACGAAGGTGTAGGACCAGGCGCTGCGCAACAGGGTCGAGGCCGCCGTGCACAAGCCCAGCCACAGCCCCATCGCCAGCAGGAACAGCCAGGGCGCCTGGGCGAACAGGGCCATGAACAGCACCGCCATGCTGGTCCCGACCAGGGTACCGAGCAGACGCGCCAGGCCCTTCTGCACCACCATACCGGACAGCGGCTGGGCAACGATGAACGCCGTCATCAGCGCCCACTGCGGCTGTTCCAGACCGAAGCGGAAAGCGCACCACAGAGCCAGTGCACCGCCCAGCAGGGTCTTGCAGGCGAACTGCAGGGCCATGCGGCTGGGGCTGAGGAATACCGACAAGGAATCGCGCACGACAACTACCTGAGGGACTGTCCTTGAAAAATAGCGGGTTATGGGAAAGGCGAAATACAAAGTACAGCTAATTATTAGCTGGCTAACATTTTTCGTCCAGCAGCCGCTCGTCGAGCAGCCCTTGCACTAATTAATCGATCATTTAATTAATATCCAATGAGCACTCGCCAGCCCCCGCAGAAAACGCCCCGCGCCCCAGGCCGCCCGCAACGCGACGGCCTGGCGCTGCGCGAGCGCCTACTCGACATCGCCACCGATCTGTTCGCCCACCAGGGCATCCGCGCCACCAGCCTGCGCGACATTGCCGAGCGCGGCGAGGTGACCCCGGCGCTGCTCAACTACTACTTCGGCAGCAAGCAGAAGCTGGTCGAGGCGATGGTCGAGGAACGCTTCCTGCCGCTGATCCAGCGCGCCTCGGAGGGGCTGCAGCAGGCTGGCGACGATCCGCAGGCGCTGGTCGCCGTGTTCATCCGCGACCTCAGCCGCACGGTGGCCGAGCACCCCTGGGTTTCCCAGCTGTGGGTGCGCGAGATCCTCTGTGAAGGTGGCCTGCTGCGCGAACGCCTGATGACGCGCGTGGCACCCATGGTGCCACTGCTGCTGGCCCAGCGCTTCGCCGCCGCCCAGGCCCGCGGCGCCCTCAACCCGGCGCTCGACCCGCGCCTGCTGGTGGTTTCGCTGATGGGCCTGAGCATCCTTCCCTACGCCGCCGCGCCGCTCTGGCGTGGCATCTTCGCCAACCCACAGATCGGCGACGACGCGCTGATCGAACACACCCTGGCCCTGCTGCGCCAGGGCATGGAGCCCTGAATAATGTCGCGCCTGTCGTTGTTCGCCCTGCCCCTGCTGCTCGCGGCCCTCGGCGGTTGCCAGGGTAGCGCCGAGGAACTGCTCGGCAGCCTGGAGTGGGATCGGGTCGCGCTGCCCGCCGAAGCCTCGGAAACCATCCTCAGCTGGCAGGTGGCCGAAGGCGACCAGGTCGAGGCCGGCCAGTTGCTGCTGGAGCTCGACCCGCGCCGCCAGGATGCCCGCCTGGCCCAGGCCGAAGCCGAAGTGGCGCAGAACGCCGCGCGCCTGGCCGAGCTGAGCAACGGCGCGCGCACGGAAACCATCGACGCCGCCCGCGCCACCCTGGCGCGCAACCGCGCCGAGCAGCTCGACAGCGAGCGCAACTTCCAGCGCATCGCCGCCCTCTACCAGCGCAAGCAGGTGGCCATCGCCGAACTGGATCGCTCGCGCGCTGCCCGCGACCAGGCCAGCGCCGCCACGCGCAATGCCGAGGCGCAGCTGCGCGAACTGACCAACGGCACCCGACCCGAGCAGCTGGAACAGGCCGCCGCCGCCCTCGACGCCGCCCGCGGCAACCTGGCCCAGCTGCGTGTCGGCCGCGAACACCTGAGCCTGCGCGCACCGCGGGCCGGACGCGTGGACGCCCTGCCCTTCAAGGTCGGCGACCAGCCGCCGGTGGGCGCCGAGCTGGTCAGCCTGCTGGTCGGCGATGCGCCCTATGCGCGAGTGTTCATCCCGGCCCGCGTGCGCGCCGAAGTGAAGATCGGCGACCCCATGCGCGTGTTCGTCGAAGGCATCGAGCAACCCTTCGCGGCCCGCGTGCGCAGCATCCGCAGCGAGGCCAGCTTCACCCCCTACTACGCCCTGACCGGCGACGACGCCAGCCGCCTGGTGTACCGCGCTGAGCTGGTGCTCGACGGCGCTGCGGCGCGCCAGCTGCCGGCCGGCCTGCCGCTGCATGCCGAACGGGTGCGCGATGAATGACAGCGAACTGGTCATCCGCGCCCGCGGCCTGAGCAAACGCTTCGGCGACCTGACTGCGGTCGACCACCTCGACCTCAGCGTGCCGCGCGCCGAGGTGTTCGGCTTCCTCGGCCCCAACGGCTGCGGCAAGTCCACCACCATCCGCATGCTCTGCGGCCTGCTGCAGCCCAGCGCCGGCGAGGTCGAGGTGCTCGGCTGCCAGATCCCGCGCGATGCCGAGGAGCTCAAGCGGCGCATCGGCTACATGACCCAGAAGTTCTCCCTCTACGAAGACCTCAGCGTGCAGGAGAACCTCGAATTCCTCGCCGCCGTGCAGGGCATCAGCCGCCGCGAAACCCGCCAGCGCATCGAGGAACTGCTGGAGCGCTACTGGCTCGGCGACCGCCGCCGGCAGATGGCCGGCACCTTGAGCGGCGGACAGAAGCAACGCCTGGCTCTGGCCGGCGCGGTGCTGCACAAGCCCGACCTGCTGTTGCTCGACGAGCCGACCAGCGCGGTCGACCCACAGTCGCGCCGCGAGTTCTGGGATTCGCTGTTCGAGCTGGCCGATGCCGGCACCACCCTGCTGGTGTCCACCCACTACATGGACGAGGCCGAGCGCTGCACGCGCCTGGGCATCCTCGACGCCGGCCGCCTGGTGGCCGACGGCACCCCGCGCGAACTGATGGACGCCCTGCCCGGCCACCCGCTGCTGCTGCACTGCGCCCAGCCGCGCCAGGCCCAGCTGGCCTTGCACGGCCACCCCGAAGTGCTGGCCATGGCGCAGATCGGCGCCAGCCTGCGGGTGCTCGGCAGCCGCGCCGAATCACGCGCCATCATCGAGGCCCTGTTGCACCAGCGCGGTATCGCCGTCGAGCTGGAAGAGACGCCGGCCAACCTGGAAGACGTGTTCGTCAGCGTCACCCGCCAGCCCCTGCAGGCCACCCCATGAATTTGCGCCGCCTGCTCGCCATCGTGATCAAGGAACTGCGCCAGCTGCGCCGCGACAAGCTGACCTTCGTCATGATCGCCGGCGTGCCGCTGCTACAACTGGTGCTGTTCGGCTACGCCATCAACACCGATATCCGCGGCATGGACGCGGCCGTGCTGGATCAGGCCAACACCGCCAACTCGCGCGAGGCGATCGCCGAGATCGCCTCCAGCCAGGTGCTCGACCTGCGCTACCACCTCGACACCCCGCAGGAGGTCGAACGCCTGCTGCGCGAAGGCAAGATCAGCGCTGCCCTGGTGGTGCCGAGCGATTACGAGGCACGCCTGCAGCGCCATGACCGCACGCCGCTGCAGCTGGTGGTGGACGGCTCCGACCAGAGCGTGCAGGCCTCGGCGCGCCAACTGGCCGCCTACCCGCTGCCCGGCTGGCAGAATGAACAGGGCGTGGAAGTGGTCAACTTCTACAACCCGGAACGCCTGGCACCGCTGAACACGGTACCCGGGCTGATCGGGGTGATAGTGACCATGACCATGGTGCTGTTCACCGCAGTGGCCCTGGTGCGCGAGCGCGAGCACGGCAACCTGGAGATGCTGATCGCCACGCCGGTATCGCCCTGGGAGCTGACCATCGGCAAGGTGCTGCCCTTCGTCGGCATCGGCCTGGTGCAGGTGACGGTGATCCTGGTGGTCGGCTACTGGCTGTTCGGCGTGCCGGTACGCGGCTCGCTGCTGGAGCTGTACGGCGCCTCGCTGCTGTTCATCCTCGCCAGCCTGGCGCTGGGGGTGTTCATCTCGACCCTCACCGCCACCCAGTTCCAGGCCATGCAGATCGCCTTCTTCACCTTTCTGCCGCAGATCCTGCTGTCGGGCTTCATGTTCCCCTTCGCCGGTATGCCCAAGGTGGCGCAGTGGTTCGCCGAGCTGATGCCGCTCACCCACTACCTGCGCCTGGCGCGCGGCATCATGCTGCGTGAGGCGGGGTTGCTCGACTTGTGGCAGGAGATGCTGGTGCTGCTGGTGTTTGCCATTGTGCTGCTGGCGCTGGCGGTGACGCGGGTCAGCAAGCGGCTGGACTGAGGTATGCGGTGCGCTCGGGCTTCAAGCTGATTACCGAGTGCTTCTGGGCTTTTGGTTTCGCCCTCCCGGGCGAGTCACTTTCTCTTTGCTCGCGCGAAAGAGAAAGTAACCAAAGAGAAAGCGCGCCCGACATCCGGGTTTCGCTGCGCGAAACTTCCCTCCCTCCGGTGCCGCTCCGGGGGCCGGCGTACAAGGGCCATCTCTGGCCCTTTACGCCTCTCGCCGCATCCATGCGGCTCACTCCCCTACACGACACCTACGCTCGGCCTCCTGACGGGAATTGAGCTCCGCGTTGCCAGAAGCTCCTGCTCTTTCTTGTGCCCAATCAACGATCTGTCAGACAGCGCCAATTCCCCTTCAGCAGGGTGAACGGAATCGTCGTGGAAGGGGTTGAGCGGCATGGATGCCGCGAGAGCCGCGATGGGCCAGGGATGGCCCTTCGCGGCGGGCCCCTGGAACGGCGATGTAGTGAACGAACCCGGAGCGAAGCGAAGGGCCGGATGCAGGGGTGGCCTTCTTTTTGGTTACTTTTTCTTGGCCAGACAAGAAAAAGTGACTCGCCCAGGAGGGCGAAACAGAAAGTATCGAAGCACTCGGCAAGCAGCCATGCCTCGAATAACCAACTTCAAACAAATCAGCCCAGCATAAAAAACGGGCGACCGAAGTCGCCCGAAATGCCTTGCGTGCACGATTGCGGAAGGATCAGTCAGCTTTGACCTTGACCCGATGGGCATCCTTCCAGATGAACAGACCAACGCCGCCGAAGAAGGCGAACATCAGAGCGACTGTGCCGATGCCGGCGAGAACCACAGTATCGATGAACATGGCGGGCCTCCTGCGCGGAGCCTGTTGGAGATGGCTTCAAGGTACGCGCAGGACGGCAGCGGGATATTGACCAGGGTCAATGGATGCGGGGATGCGCCAATCAGCGCTTTTTCGGCTTGCCCTTGGCCTTCTTCTTGGCCTTGGTCAGCGGCAATGCCTGCTCGAACGCCTGGCGCATCTCGTCGAGTTTCTTGTCGTGCAGGTCGTGGATGCGCTTGCCGCGCTCGGCGCTGAAGTCGATCAGCTTGTCGTCGTTGCTCATGACTGCGTCCGGATCAGGCGAAAAGTGAGGTTGAGGCGCGGCGCTACCGGCTTGGCGGTTTTCGCCACCTGATGCTGCCAATGATGCTGGGTTGCGCCGCGCATGACCAGTAGCGCGCCATGGCCCAGCTCCAGGGAGTGTTCGATACGGCTCTGGCCCTTGCGTCGCAGGTCAAAGCGGCGCGTGCCGCCAAGGTTGAGCGAGGCGATCAGCGGGTTGTGCCCCAGTTCCGGCTCGTCATCACTGTGCCAGCCCATCGAGTCGTTGCCGTCGCGATAGTAGTTGAGCAGCACGCCGTTGAGCGGCTGGCCCACGGCCTCCTGCACCCGGGCGCGGATCTGCGCCAGCAGCGGTGTCCAGGGCAATGGCTGGTGGTTCAGGCCGGAGTAGCGATAACTGGCCTCGGCATCGCCGTACCAGGCCAGCAGGCGCGGCACCGGGTAGTGCTTGCCGTGCAGAAACACCTGCGGCTGCTGCCAGGGCGTTTCGGCCTGCAGTCGGGCCAGCCACTGGTCGGCACAGTCGGCGCTCAGCCAGTGCGGATACCAGTCCAGCTCGGCATCGGACAGTTGCAGGAGGGGGCTATCGAAGAGTTCCACGGTATTCGGCCAGCAGGGACGACCAGCAGATTGTCCGCCGATCAGACCTCTACATCCACCCACAGGCCCTGCCGCGGCAACTCCTCCAGAGCTTTTTCGTCCTGTTCGGCCACCTCGCCCTCGGCCATTTCCTCGGCGGTATAGCCGCGGCGCTGGCGCCGGCGCTGCTCCTCGCGCAGCAGCATCTCGGTTTCCTGCGGATGGCGGCGATCCAGTTCCACCGCGCTTTCCTTGGCGCTCTCGCTAGCCGGGGTGACAGGGGCGATATCCGGGCGTGGCTTGGGCACGTCCTGCTGGGCGGTGACCGGCGGCAAACTCTGGGGAATAGGCGGCAGCATCGGTTTTCTCCCTGGATAAAACGGCTGTCGGCCGGACGGCCACCAACTTGAACCAGCGCTCGCTACACTTTTGACTCGGGGCGGGGCGATTGATTCAGCGCGGACGTCGCTCTGGACGCGGTGTTCCGCTACCATACGCGGCTTTTTTCGCAGGTAGGGCTTTTCATGGCAAGTAGTGGCACTGTGCAGCAATATCAACCGGGGCAACGCTGGATCAGCGACAGCGAGGCGGAACTCGGTCTGGGCACCATCCTCACCTCCGATGGCCGCCTGCTCACCGTGCTCTACCCGGCTACCGGCGAGACCCGCCAGTACGCCCTGCGCAATGCGCCGCTGACCCGGGTGCGCTTCGCCCCGGGCGACGAGATCACCCATTTCGAAGGCTGGAAAATGACCGTACAGGAAGTCGAGGACGTCGACGGCCTGCTGGTCTACCACGGTTTCGATGCCCAGCACGCGCCCTACAGCCTGCCGGAAACCCAGCTGTCCAACTTCATCCAGTTCCGCCTGGCCAGCGACCGCCTGTTCGCCGGGCAGATCGACCCGCTGGGCTGGTTCGCCCTGCGCTACCACAGCCTCGACCACCAGAGCCGCCTGCTGCAGTCCGACCTGTGGGGCCTGGGTGGCACCCGCGCGCAACCGATCGCCCACCAGCTGCACATCGCCCGCGAAGTCGCCGACCGCATCGCCCCGCGCGTGCTGCTGGCCGACGAAGTGGGCCTGGGCAAGACCATCGAAGCCGGCCTGGTGATCCACCGCCAGCTGCTCTGCGGCCGCGCCAGCCGGGTGCTGATCCTGGTACCGGAAAACCTCCAGCACCAGTGGCTGGTGGAAATGCGCCGGCGCTTCAACCTGCAGGTGGCGCTGTTCGATGCCGAGCGCTTCGCCGAGAGCGATGCCGACAACCCGTTCGAGGACACCCAGCTGGCGCTGGTTTCCCTGGAATGGCTGAAGGACAGCGAGAAGGCGCAGAACGCCGCCTTCGCCGCCGGCTGGGATCTGCTGGTGGTCGACGAAGCCCACCACCTGGTCTGGCACCCGGAAAAGGCCAGCGACGAATACCGCCTGGTCGAGCAACTAGCCGAGGTCATCCCCGGCGTGCTGCTGCTCACCGCCACCCCGGAACAGCTCGGCCTGGACAGCCACTTCGCCCGTCTGCGCCTGCTCGACCCCAACCGCTTCCACGACCTCGCCGCCTTCCGCGCCGAGAGCGCCAACTACAAGCCGATCGCCGAAGCGGTGCAGGAACTGCTCGACCAGGGCAGCCTGTCGGACAAGGCCCACGCCACTATCGCCGGCTTCCTCGGCAGCGAAGGCGAAAACCTGCTGGCAGCCATTCGCGACGGTGACAGCGCCGCCGCGCCGCGCCTGGTGCGCGAGCTGCTCGACCGCCACGGCACCGGCCGCCTGCTGTTCCGCAACACCCGCGCCGCCGTGCAGGGTTTCCCCGAGCGCCAGCTGCACCCCTACCCGCTGGCCAACCCAGTGGAATACATGGAGCTGCCGCTGGGCGAGCATGCCGACCTGTACCCGGAAGTCAGCTACCAGGCCCAGCTCGACGACGGCGAAGAGCAGCGCTGGTGGAAGTTCGATCCGCGCGTCGACTGGCTGATCGACACCCTGAAGATGCTCAAGAAGTTCAAGGTGCTGGTGATCTGCGCCCACGCCGAGACCGCCATGGATCTGGAAGACGCCCTGCGCGTGCGCTCCGGCATCCCGGCCACGGTGTTCCACGAGGGCATGAGCATCCTCGAGCGCGACCGCGCCGCCGCCTACTTCGCCGACGAGGAGTTCGGCGCCCAGGTGCTGATCTGCTCCGAGATCGGCTCCGAAGGTCGCAACTTCCAGTTCAGCCACCACCTGGTGCTGTTCGACCTGCCGGCCCACCCGGATCTGCTCGAGCAGCGCATCGGCCGTCTCGACCGCATCGGCCAGAAGCACACCATCCAGCTGCACGTGCCGTACCTGGAGGGCAGCCCGCAGGAACGCCTGTTCCAGTGGTACCACCAGGCGCTGAATGCCTTCCTCGCCACCTGCCCCACCGGCAACGCCCTGCAGCACCAGTTCGGCCCGCGCCTGCTGCCGCTGTTGGAAGAAGGCGACGACGATGCCTGGCAGAACCTGCTGGACGAAGCCAAAGCCGAGCGCGAGCGCCTCGAAGGCGAGCTGCACAGCGGCCGTGACCGCCTGCTGGAGCTCAATTCGGGCGGTGCCGGCGAAGGCCAGCGGCTGGTCGAGGAAATCCACGAACAGGACGACCAGTACGCCCTGCCGATCTACATGGAAGAACTGTTCGACGCCTTCGGCATCGACAGCGAGGATCACTCGGAAAACGCCCTGGTGCTGCGCCCCAGCGAGAAGATGCTGGACGCCAGCTTCCCGCTCGGCGACGACGAAGGCGTGACCGTCACCTACGACCGCAACCAGGCGCTGTCGCGCGAGGACATGCAGTTCCTCACCTGGGAACACCCCATGGTGCAGGGCGGCATGGATCTGGTGCTGTCCGGCTCGATGGGCAACACCGCCGTGGCGCTGATCAAGAACAAGGCACTCAAGCCCGGCACCGTGCTGCTCGAACTGCTCTACGTCAGCGAAGTGGTGGCGCCGCGCTCGCTGCAGCTTGGCCGCTTCCTGCCGCCGGTCGCCCTGCGCAGCCTGCTCGATGGCAATGGCAACGACCTGGCCAGCAAAGTGGCGTTCGAGACCCTCAACGACCAGTTGGAAAGCGTGCCGCGCGCCAGCGCCAACAAGTTCGTGCAGGCCCAGCGCGACGTACTGGCCAAGCAGATCAACGCCGCCGAGGCGAAGGTCGCACCGCGCCATGCCGAACGGGTGGAAGAAGCCCGCCGGCGCTTCCAGGCCAGCCTGGAAGAGGAAATCGCCCGCCTCACCGCCCTGCAGGCAGTCAACCCGAGCGTGCGCAGCAGCGAGATCAGCGCCCTGCGCAAGCAGCTCGACAGCGGCCTGGCCTTCTTCGACAAGGCGGCCCTGCGCCTGGAGGCGATCCGCGTGCTGGTGGCCGGCTGACCGTGTAGGGCGGGTGCAACCCGCGTTGACCTGGACGCGGCTTTCACCCGCCCTACAGTCTCAGCAGACAAACAAAAAGGGCGGCCTGTGGCCGCCCTTTTTGCATCCGTCGCCGTGGCTCAGCTGCCGCTCATCTTGCTGCGCATCTTGTCCGACATCTGCGCCATCTGGTCGTAGAGCGCCTGCGGATTCTGCTGCTTGATCTGCCAGGCCATGCGGCCTTCCTCGTGTGGCAGGATCATGAACTCGCCCTTGGCCACTTCGTCGTAGATGTAGCTGGCGATATCCGCCGCGCTGATCGGGCTGCCTTCCAGCAGCTTGCCGACCTGCTGCTTCATGGCCGGGGTCGGGCCGCGGAAAGAGTCCAGCAGGTTGGTCTGGAAGAACGACGGGCAGACCACGTGCACGCCGACACCCTGGCCCTTGAGTTCGATCAGCAGGCTCTCCGACAGCGACACCACGCCGGCCTTGGCCACGTTGTAGTTGCTCATCGCCGGGCCCTGCATCAGCGCGGCCATGGAGGCGATGTTGATGATCTTGCCCTGGCTGGTCAGCAACTGCGGCAGGAAGGCCTTGCAGCCCTTGATCACACCCATCAGGTTGATCGACAGCTGCCAGTCCCAGTCTTCCAGGCTGAGTTCGCTGAAGAAGCCGCCCGCCGCCACGCCGGCGTTGTTGACCAGCACGTCGAGGCCGCCGAAGCGCTCTTCGCAGGCCTGGGCCACGGCGGTGAGCTGGCTGTAGTCGCGCACATCGCAGCGCAGGGTAAAGCCGTCGCCGCCGGCCTCGCGAACCAGTTTGAGGGTTTCCGCCAGGCCCGCTTCATTCACGTCGCACAGTGCCAGACGCCAGCCTTCGCGCGCCCAGCGCAGTGCAATTTCGCGGCCCAGGCCGGAACCGGCCCCAGTGATCATCATGCGGTTTTGCATACGGCTTGCCTTGTTCTGTGGTGAGGTGGGGCGAGTGTAGCCAAGGCCGCCGGCCCTGCCGCGTACCATCAGATGGCTGAATGACGACCAAGAAGAGCGCCCCCGGTCGCCGCCGACACCTACTGCCCTAAGCCGAGCGCCGGCACCGCAGCAACAGGCGCAGGTACAGCGCCAGGTTGAGCAATAGCACCAGGCTGCCCAGGCCGAGCTGGATCTGCGGCGTCAGGCCGGCGGGATAGATCAGCGGGATCAGGTAGTGCTCGACAAAACCGCCGCGGTAGCCGGCCTCACCCGCCGCCCGGCGCCAGTGGTTCTCCAGCGGCGTCAGCGGGCAGCCCAGGTGCAGCAGCTCGACCAGCACGCCCCAGGTCGCCGCCGGTAGGTGCAGCAGCGCCAGGCGCGGCCAGCGCAACACCAGCAGAGCGCCGAACAACACGAACAGGATGAAGCCCAGGTGCACCCACACCACGCCATCGGCCAGCAACTTGTACGGCATCAGAACACCCCCGCGTTCAAGGGGCGGGCAAACACTTCAAAACGCCGCGCAAGTGCGTGGAATTTTATCCCCCTATTCAATAACTTAGTCTCCAGATGCAGAAGTAAAACACTCTTATTAACATTAAATTTAATATATTTTTCAAACACTTATATTTGACGACCCTACAGCTGCGGAGCACACTGCAACATTAACGACCCCCATCAGGACGAGGCCCGACATGAAAGGCGACAAGAAAGTCATCCAACATCTGAACAAGATCCTCGGCAATGAGCTGGTGGCAATCAACCAATACTTCCTGCATGCGCGCATGTATGAAGACTGGGGTCTGAAAAAACTCGGCGAGCATGAGTACCACGAGTCCATCGACGAGATGAAACACGCGGACAAGCTGATCAAGCGCATCCTCTTCCTCGAAGGCCTGCCCAACCTGCAGGATCTCGGCAAGCTGATGATCGGCGAGAACACCAAGGAAATGCTCACCAGCGACCTGAAGCTGGAGCAGCACGCCCTGCCCGACCTGAAAGCCGCCATCGCCTACTGCGAAAGCGTGGGTGACTACGGCAGCCGCGAGATGCTGGAAGACATCCTCGAATCCGAGGAAGAACACATCGACTGGCTGGAAACCCAGCTCGGCCTGATCGAGAAAGTCGGCCTGGAGAACTACCTGCAGTCGCAGATGGACGAATAAGCCCGGCCCGCACACAGAAGCCCCGCTCCGGCGGGGCTTTTTCATGGGCGCAAAAAAAGCCCGTCACGAGGACGGGCCAGGAGAGTACCGCCCGAACAGGGGCGGTGAGGATAAGAGTCAGGCGGCCGGGCGCGGGAAGGTCACCTGCGGCAGCTCGGATGTGCCATTCAGCTCGCGGCGCAGGGTGCCCTCGTCGAGCTGCTTGCACCACTTGGCGACCACGATGGTGGCAACACCATTGCCGACCAGGTTGGTCAGGGCACGGGCCTCGGACATGAAGCGGTCGATGCCGAGGATCAGCGCCAGGCCTGCCACCGGCAGATGCCCCACCGCCGACAGGGTCGCGGCCAGCACGATAAAGCCCGAGCCGGTAACGCCGGCAGCGCCCTTGGAAGCGATCAGCAGCACTGCGAGCAGGGTGATCTGGTGGGTGATGTCCATCGGCGTATCGGTAGCCTGGGCGATGAACACCGCGGCCATGGTCAGGTAGATCGAGGTGCCGTCGAGGTTGAACGAGTAGCCGGTGGGAATCACCAGGCCGACCACCGACTTGTTCGCACCGAGCTTCTCCATCTTGCCCAGCATGCGCGGCAGCGCCGATTCCGAGGACGAGGTGCCGAGCACGATCAGCAGCTCTTCGCGGATGTACTTGATGAACTTGAGGATGTTGAAACCGTGGGCCTTGGCGATACCGCCGAGCACCACCAGCACGAACAGCACGCAGGTGATGTAGAAACAGACCATCAGCTGGCCCAGCTGCACCAGCGAGCCGACACCATACTGGCCGATGGTGAAAGCCATGGCGCCGAAGGCCCCGATGGGCGCGACCTTCATGATGATGTTGATGATGCCGAACATCACCTGGGCGATGCGATCGATGAACTCCAGCACCGGCTTGCCGTAGTCACCCATGCGCTGCAGGGCGAAGGCGAAGATCACCGAGAAGAACAGCACCTGAAGGATATCGCCGCTGGCGAAGGCGCCGACTATGGTGCTGGGGATCACGTTGAGCAGGAAGCCGATGGTGCTCTGCTGCTCGCCAGCGGCAGCGAAGGCGGCGATGCCCTTGGTGTCGAGGGTGGCGGGATCGACATGCATGCCGACGCCCGGCTGCACGATATTGACCACGATCAGGCCGATGACCAGGGCCAGGGTGGAGACGATCTCGAAATACAGCAGCGCGTAGCCGCCGGTCTTGCCCACCGCCTTCATGTCCTGCATACCGGCGATGCCGCTGACCACGGTGCAGAAGATGATCGGCGCGATGGCCATCTTGATCAGTTTGACGAAGCCATCACCCAGCGGCTTCAGCGCAACGCCGGTGTCCGGATAGAAGTGGCCGATGATGATGCCGATGGCGATGGCCACCAGCACCTGGGCGTACAGGCTCTTGTACAGCGGTTTGCGGGTCATGGCAGTTCCTCTCTTGCCGCGCCGGCCTCGATATCCACGAGGTGCGCAGCCGCGTTTAGCGCTAACCCTCCTGCACTGGAGGGATTTGTTGTGGGCTCCGCTGGGGAGCTGTAGCGCCAATTGCAGGGCCTGTGCCATTCCCTGAAAAATATTTAAACCCTTTAAAAACAAATACTTAATAAAAATTATCACGACTTTCGCTAGTGCTTTTGGCGGAAATCCGCCAAGCCTGTGGCGGGTTTCCCCCACTGCCGGATCACCAGGCTGCTGCACCAGCAGTCCACTGCGCGCTCGTTGCCGCTTTCACTAATATTCGATTTTTCATATATTCGAATAACCGTATATCCGGACACACCTTGCATGCGCGAAGCCCTGACCCCGACCAGCGTCTTCAAATGTCTGGCCGACGAAACCCGCATCCGCCTGATGCTGCTGGCCACCCGCGAAGACGAGCTGTGCGTGTGCGAGCTGACCTGCGCCCTCGGCGAAAGCCAGCCGAAGATTTCCCGCCACCTGGCCCAGCTGCGCAGCGCCGGCCTGCTGGCCGACCGCCGCCAGGGCCAGTGGGTGTACTACCGCCTGCACCCTGAACTGCCGCAGTGGGTACTGAGCATTCTGCGCACCAGCCTGGAGGCCAATCACGCCTGGCTCAGCCCCAGCACCGCGCGCCTGGCCGGTATGGATGGCCGCCCCGCGCGCGCCAGCACCTGCTGCTAGTCCTTCCACCTTCTCGTTTCAGGAATACCTCGATGACCATCAAAGTCGGTATCAATGGCTTCGGCCGTATCGGACGCCTGGCCCTGCGCGCCGCCTGGGGCTGGCCGGAACTGGAGTTCGTGCAGATCAACGACCCGGCCGGCGACGCCGCCACCCACGCCCACCTGCTCAATTTCGACTCGGTGCATGGCCGTTGGCAGCATGAGGCCAGCAGCGCCGGCGACTGCGTGGTGATCGCCGGCAAGTCGATCAAGGTCACGGCCAACAAGGCCATCGCCGATACCGACTGGAGCGGCTGCGATCTGGTGATCGAGGCCAGCGGCAAGATGAAGACCGTCGCCGTGCTGCAGGCCTACCTGGATCAGGGCGTGAAGCGCGTGGTGGTCAGCGCCCCGGTGAAAGAGGCCGGCGCGCTCAACGTGGTGATGGGGGTCAACCAGCAGCTGTTCGACCCGGCTGTGCACCGCATCGTCACCGCCGCCTCCTGCACCACCAACTGCCTGGCGCCGGTGGTCAAGGTGATCCACGAGCACCTGGGCATCCGCCACGGCTCGATCACCACCATCCACGACCTGACCAACACCCAGAGCATCCTCGACCAGCCGCACAAGGATCTGCGCCGCGCTCGCGCCTCGGGCATGAGCCTGATCCCCACCACTACCGGCTCGGCCACCGCCATCGCCGAAATCTTCCCCGAGCTGCGCGGCAAGCTGAACGGCCACGCCGTGCGCGTACCGCTGGCCAACGCCTCGCTGACCGACTGCGTGTTCGAGGTCGAGCGCGCCACCACGGCGGACGAAGTCAACGCCCTGCTCAAGGCCGCTGCAGCCGGCCCGCTGGCGGGTATCCTCGGCTACGAGGAACGGCCGCTGGTGTCCATCGACTACCGCACTGACCCGCGCTCCTCGATCATCGACGCGCTGTCGACTCTGGTGGTGGGTGGCACCCAAGTGAAGCTGTACGCCTGGTACGACAACGAATGGGGCTACGCCAACCGCACCGTCGAACTGGCGCGGCTGGTCGGCCTGGCCGGCTGAGCGGAAAGCCGAACATGCTCCGCACGCTGCCTCCATCCGTTCGCCAGTATCTGCTGGTAACCGGCAACTACTGGGCCTTCACCCTGACCGACGGCGCCCTGCGCATGCTGGTGGTGCTGCATTTCCACGGCCTCGGTTACTCGCCGCTGCAGATCGCCGCGCTGTTTCTGTTCTACGAACTGTTCGGCGTGGTCACCAACCTGCTCGGCGGCTACCTGGGCGCACGCCTGGGGCTGAACCGCACCATGAACCTCGGCCTCGGTCTGCAGGTGGCGGCGCTGCTCATGCTCACCGCGCCGGCCGTCTGGCTCACGGTACCCTGGGTGATGGCCGCACAGGCGCTGTCGGGCATCGCCAAAGACCTGAACAAGATGAGCGCCAAGAGTGCGCTCAAGCTGCTGGTACCCGCCGGCCAGCCCGGCACGCTGTACCAGTGGGTGGCGCGCCTGACCGGCTCGAAGAACGCACTGAAGGGCGTCGGTTTCTTCCTCGGTGGCGCCCTGCTGGCCCTGCTCGGTTTTACCGGCGCGGTACTGGCCATGGCCGCCGTGCTGGCACTGATCTGGCTGGCCAGCCTGCGCCTGCTGAAACAGGATCTGGGCAAGGCCAAGGGCAAACCCAAGTTCCGCGAGCTGCTGTCGAAGAGCCGGGCGATCAACCTGCTGTCGGCCGCCCGCCTGTTCCTGTTCGGTGCCCGCGATGTGTGGTTCGTGGTGGCGCTGCCGGTGTACCTGTCTGCCGTGTTCGGCTGGGATGTCTGGCAGGTAGGCGGTTTTCTCGCCTGTTGGGTAATCGGCTACGGCATCGTGCAGACCCTGGCTCCGGCCATCACCGGCAAGCGCAGCGGCCAGGTGCCGGATGGCCGCGTCGCCTGCATCTGGGCTGCATTGCTGGCCGGCCTGCCTGCCGCCATCGCCCTGGGCCTGGGCGCGGGCTGGTCGGCACACTGGGTGCTGCTCGGCGGCCTGTTGCTGTTCGGCGTGCTGTTCGCGGTGAACTCCTCGCTGCACAGCTACCTGATCGTCAGCTACGCCAAGGAAGACGGCGTGTCGCTGGACGTCGGCTTCTACTACATGGCTAACGCCCTCGGCCGCCTGCTCGGCACCCTGCTCTCCGGCTGGGTCTACCAGAGCCATGGACTGGAGGCCTGCCTGTGGATTTCCGCGGCGTTCGTGCTGGCGGCGGCACTGATCTCCATTGCCCTGCCCCGTCATGGAACCACGCAGCAGCCTGGCTAAGGCGGGTTGCACCCGCCCTACGGGCGACTCAGAGCGGCCCTACAACGTGCAGAGGATGATCTGCTCGGCGTCGATCAATAGCTGCAGCGCCTGACCCGGCTGCAACCCCATGCCCTCGACCTGGGCATCGGACAGCACGGCCACCAGCTGCCCGCCGCCATCCAGTTCGACCAGGGCCTCGCAATGCTCGGCATCGCGCCGCAGCTCGCCCAGGCGGCCGCTCAGGCGGTTGTCGGTAGAGCTGGCCACGGCATCCTCCGCCAGCAGGCGCACCCACGGTGCCTTGACCAGGGCGCACAGCTCCACGCCGGGCTGCAGGCCCAGGCGCTCCGTGCTGGCATGGGTGATCAGCGCCTGCAGCAACTGGCCGCCGGCCAGCCTGAACTCGACCCGGTCGTTGAGGCCTTCGGCGTGGATGGCCACCACCTGGCCCGGCAACTGGTTGCGCGCGCTGCTCCGCAGGCTGAGGCGCTCCATCATCTGCAGCAGGGATTCCAGCTGCGGATCATCGCCCAGGCGTTCGAGAAAGCGCCGGTGCTCGTCCTGGTAGCGCCGGTAAGACTCGATCAGCTGCTGCCCGGCCTGGGTCAGGCGCGTGCCGCCACCGCCCTTGCCGCCCACCGAGCGCTCTACCAGCGCGCTGCCGGCGGCATTGTTCATGGCATCCACCGCGTCCCAGGCCGACTTGTAGCTCATGCCCATGGCCTTGGCCGCCCGGGTGATCGAACCGCTCTCGGCGATGCGCGAGAGCAGCTCGATGCGTCCCTGGCCTGCCAGGTTCTTGCCATTGCGGGTGATCCAGAAACGTCCTTCGAGCTTCATCGCGCCTGCTTAACATGTCGGTACTTGCCGCCGATGTTAGCGTGTCAGTAGACGTCGCGCAGGTAGCGCTTGCCCTCCGCCAGAGCGCGAATGTACTCGGCGGCTTTCTCGTCGCTCAGCCCCCCATGCTCGCGGGCCACATCGCGCAGGGCCGTGTCGACGTCCTTGGCCATGCGGCTGGCATCGCCGCAGACATACACCTGGGCGCCGTCCTGCAGCCAGCGCCACAGCTCGGCGCCCTGCTCGCGGATGCGATCCTGCACGTAGATTTTCTCGGCCTGGTCGCGGGAGAAGGCCAGGCTGAGCTGGGTCAGCAGGCCGTCGCGCTGCATCGCTTGCAGCTCGTCGCGGTAATAGAAGTCGCTGGCCGCATGCTGCTCGCCGAAGAACAGCCAGTTCCTGCCGGCGTCACCACGGGCGCGGCGCTCGTGAAGAAAGCCGCGGAACGGCGCCACCCCGGTGCCCGGGCCGATCATGATCATCGGTACTTCGCCGTCCTGCGGTACGCGGAAGTGCTTGCTGGTCTGCACAAACAGAGGTACTTCGCCGTCCGCCACCCGGTCGGCGAGGAAGGTCGAGGCCACGCCCTTGCGCTTGCCGTAGCGCACTGCCGAGACGGTCAGGTGCACTTCGCCGGCATGCGCCTTGGGACTCGACGAAATGGAGTACAGGCGCGGCTGCAGGCGCTTGAGGCTGCCCAGCAGCTCGCCGGCGGCATGCTCGGCGGGAAAGGCCTGCAGCACATCGGCCAGCTGGCGCCCCCACAGCCAGTCCTTCAGTTGCTCCTTGTTGCCGAGCAGGCCGCGCAGCTCGCTATTCCCGCTGCGCTCGGCGATCAGCGCCAGGGCCTCGCTGCTCGGCCGGGCAATCTCGTAATGGCTGGTCAGCGCCTCACGCAGCGGCAGGTCGCCGACCTTGGCCACACTGACCAGTTGCTCGCCATCCAGGCCGGCCCGCTCGATCACCTCCGCAACCAGCTCCGGGCAGTTGCGCGGCCATACGCCGAGGGCGTCGCCGGCCTCGTAGGTGAGGCCCGAGTCGCCCAGGGCGAAGGCGAACTGACGGGTGTCCTTGCTCGCCCCCTCGCGGTTCAGGCGCAGGTTGAGCAACTGGCGCGCGGCGGCCGGCTGTTCCTTGCTCACGCTCACTGCAGTGACCGCCGCAGCCGGTATTTCGACCGGCCCCTGAGTGGTGTCCTGCTCCGGCTTAAGCAATGGCAGCAGAGCGGCCAGCCAGGCGTCGGCCGGCTCCTCGAACTCGGTATCGCAATCGACACGCTCGAGCAGGCGGCTGGCACCCAGCTCGGCCAGACGCCCATCGAGGTTCTTGCCGTGCTGGCAGAACTGGTCGTAGTTGGGGTCACCCAGGGCCAGCACCGCATAACGCAGCGCAGCCAGATCGGCCGAGCTGGCCTTGAGCTGAGCCCAGAAACCCTGGCCGCTGTCCGGCGCATCGCCGTCGCCAAAGGTGCTGCTGAGCAGCAGCAGGTTGCCGGCGCTGCCGAGTTTTTCCAGCGGGTAGCCGGACATATCGGCCAGCTCCACGGCGCAGCCGGCCGCCTTGAGCCGCCCGGCAAAGCGCTCGGCCAACGCCTCGCAGTTGCCGGTCTGCGAGGCCCACAGCAGGGTGACTGGCACCTGGGCGCCCGGCGCGGGCAAAACGGCCGTCGCCTCGCCGCCCAGCTGCAACGGCGCCCCCAGGGCCATGCGGCTGAACATGCCGGCCAGCAGGCCGTCCAGCCACAGGCGGGTGGGTTCGGCCAACGGCGCCTGGGGCGGCAGGCTGGGCACCCCGCCACCGGGGTTGGCGCGCAGGCCACCGATAAAGCCGGCCATATAGGTGCGTTCGCTCTCGCTAAGCGCTGGCGGCGCGCCAATGGCGAGGCCGAGCAGGCTGGCAAATGCGTCGATATGCGACATATCGAGTTCCTCGGACAAAGGTTCGGAAGAGGTCGGATCGCTCGCCGCGCTGGCGGGCGTCTGCAGGAACTGGTGGTCGATCAGCTCGACGCGGCGCAGGCTGACGGCGCAGGACTTGAATTCCGGCTGCTGCGAAATGGGGTCGACGGCGTCGCTGGTCACCGCGTTGATCGCCAGGTTGTCGCCGTACACATCGTTCCAGTGGAACGGGGCGAAACAGCCGCCGGGCAGCACGCGGTCGGTGACCACCACCGGCAGCACGGCATGGCCGCGGCGCGAGCGGATCTCCAGGTGATCCTTGTCGCGCACGCCGAGGTTCTCGGCGTCTTCCGGGTGCACCTCGACGAAGGGCCCGGGGTTGAGTTTGTTCAGGGTGGCGACCTTGCCGGTCTTGGTCAGGGTGTGCCACTGGTGCTGCAGGCGCCCGGTGTTGAGCACGAAGGGGAAGTCGGCATCCGGCATCTCCGCCGGGTCGAGGTGCGGGCGGGCGAAGAACTGCGCCTTGCCAGTAGGCGTGGCGAAGGCGATGGCCGGCGTGCTGCCGTCCTCGGCAAGCTTGAGCCTCTGGCTGATGCCGTCGTTGAAGTAGCGGATCGGCGCACGGTCGGCACCCGCCGCGCTCGCACAGGGCCATTGCAGCGGCGTTTCACGCAGGCGTGCATGGCTGGCGCCACGCAGGTCGTAGCCGGTCTTGGGATTGTGGAAGCGCTTGATCTCCTCGAACACCTCGGCCGCCGAGGCGTACGTGAAGGCCTCGGCAAAGCCCATGGCGCAGGCGACCTCGGCGATGATCTGCCAGTCGGCCATGGCCTCGCCGGGCGGCGCCACGGCCTGCTGCATCAGGCTCAGGTTGCGCTCGGAGTTGATCATCACTCCCTCGGCCTCGGCCCACAGGGCGCCGGGCAGGAGGATGTCGGCATAACGGTTGGTCTCGGTGTCGAGGAAGGCGTCCTGGGCGATCACCAGTTCGGCGGCCTTGAGCCCCTCGATCACCTTGCCGCGGTTGGCCATGCTGGCCACCGGATTGGTGCAGATGATCCAGCAGGCCTTGACCTTGCCCGCCGCCATATCCTCGAACAGGCCGACGGTGCCGCCACCCAGGCGGGTATGCAGGGTGCCCGGCGCTACGCCCCAGGCGTTCTCGACAAAAGTGCGGTCGTCTTCCACCAGCACCGAGCGCTGCCCCGGCAAGCCGGGGCCCATATAGCCCATCTCGCGGCCGCCCATGGCGTTGGGCTGGCCGGTCAGGGAGAACGGCCCGCTGCCGGGGCGACAGATCTTGCCGGTGGCCAGGTGCAGGTTGCAGATGGCGTTGGTGTTCCAGGTGCCGTGGGTGCTCTGGTTGAGGCCCATGGTCCAGCAGCTCATCCACTCCCCCGCCGCGCCGATCCACTGGGCGGCCTGGCGGATGGCGGCCTCATCCAGGCCGGTCAGCGCAGCTACGTACTCGGGGGTGTACTCGGCGAGGAAGGCGGGCATGACCTCCCAGCCCTCGGTGAAGCGCTCGATAAAGGCCGAGTCGGTGTGGCCGTTTACATGCAGCAGATGCAGCAGGCCGTTGAGCAGCGCCAGGTCGCTACCGGGTTTGATCTGCAGGAACAGATCGGCCTTGTCCGCCGTGGCGTTGCGCCGCGGGTCGACCACTATCAGCCTGGCCCCGGCCTTGACCCTGTCCATCATGCGCAGGAACAGGATCGGGTGGCAGTCAGCCATGTTGGCCCCGATGACGAAAAACACATCGGCCTGGTCGAAATCCTGGTAGGAGCCGGGCGGGCCGTCGGCGCCCAGCGACAGCTTGTAGCCGCTGCTGGCGCTGGCCATGCACAGGCGCGAGTTGGACTCGATCTGGTTGCTGCCCAGGTAACCCTTGACCAGCTTGTTGGCCAGGTACTGCGCCTCCAGCGACAGCTGCCCGGACACGTACAGGGCGATGGCGTCCGCGCCGTGCTCGTCGAGGATCGCACGCAGGCGCCGGGCGGCGTCGGCGATGGCCTCGGCCATGGGCGTGCGCACCGGCTCGCGGCTGCGCTCCGCGCGCGCATAGGCGTGCGCCATGCGTCCGGACTCGACCAACGGCTGGTTGCAGGAACTGCCTTTGGTGCACAGGCGGCCGAAGTTGCTCGGGTGCTGCTTGTCGCCCGCGACCTTGACCACCTTGCCCTCCGCAACCTGCATGACGATGCCGCAGCCAACGCCGCAGTAAGGGCATACGCTCCGTATCGTCTGGTCAGCCATGGTCGCTCCCGAGCCAAAAACAAAGGCGCCATGCCGCCCTTCGCAGCAAGCGAGAGCAACACGGCGCCTTTGTCGTGAATGGGCAACCTGCATTGATTGCCTTTGCTCGGGTATTGCAAGGCATACGCCAGACAGCGGCTTACCCGCGCCAATCCCCGCCCGGCGTGGCCTGGGGCGCTGCCGCAGTCTGCTGCGGGGCGCACCACGGCGAATCACAATGGGGCGACAGGCCGCCCGCGCGCCCCTTTTTGGTTCCAGCCGAGTTCTCCCCAAGCAGCCCGCCACTGCACGCACAGGCCCATGTTGCAGGGGCTGCAGGGCGCTTTCAGAAAGCTGGCACAACCACTGCATAGGTCGATGCAAGCCCGCCACATCCGGGCCGTCCATTCGATCAAAGGCGATCGACAGCCAACGCTGGCAATGGACATCAACGGCACCCGCATAGGGAGTCGTACAGAACAGGCAAAGGCGCCTGAGACCGCAAGGTTTCAGGCGCCTTTTTATTTGCCGCGCAAACAACCTGATGAGCTTTGGCCGGGAAACGCTATGAACAGCACAGTCGCCTCCACCCATGACAAGCAAACGCTGATCGTCGTCGGCAACGGCATGGTCGGCCACCACTGCGTCGAACAACTGATCGAGCGCGGTGCGCTGGCCAGCTACCAGGTGCATGTGTTCAGCGAAGAGCCGCTGCGCGCCTACGACCGCGTGCACCTCTCCGAGTACTTCGGTGGCCGCGATGCCGAATCCCTGGCCCTCAGCGGTGCCGAGCTGTACCAGACCCCGGGCGTGACCCTGCACCTGGGCGTGCCGGTGCTGGAGATCGACCGCGAGCGCCGCGAAGTGATCAGCGCCGACGGCTGCTACCCCTACGACCAACTGGTGCTGGCCACCGGCTCCTACCCCTTCGTGCCGCCGATCGAAGGCGCCGAGGGCAACTCGCGCCTGGTCTATCGCACCCTGGCTGACCTCGACACCATTCGCGCTGCCGCCAGCCAGGCCAAGCGCGGTGTGGTGGTCGGCGGTGGCCTGCTCGGCCTGGAAGCGGCCAATGCGCTGAAGTCGCTGGGCCTGGAAGCCCATGTGGTGGAGTTCGCTCCACGCCTGATGCCGGTACAGCTGGACGATCACGGCGGCCTGGCGCTGAAGGCGCAGATCGAAGCCCTGGGCGTCAGCGTGCACCTGTCCAAGGCGACCCAGTCGATCAGCGCCGGCAGCGAGTACCGCTACCGGATGAACTTCGCCGGCGAAGACTTCCTGGAAACCGACCTGATCGTGTTCTCCGCCGGCATCCGTCCGCAGGACGCCATCGCCAAGCAGTGCGGCCTGGAACTCGGCCCGCGCGGCGGCATAGCCATCGACAGCCAGTGCCGCACCAACGACCCCTACATCTATGCCATCGGCGAGTGCGCGGCGTGGAACGGCGGCATCTTCGGCCTGGTCGCGCCGGGCTACCAGATGGCCCGCAGCGTCGCCAGCCAGCTTTGCGGCGAAGACGCCGAGCCGTTCATGGGCGCGGACATGTCGACCAAGCTCAAGCTGCTTGGCGTCGATGTCGGTTCCATCGGCGACGCCCACGGCGCCACCGCCGGCTCGCGCAGCTATCGTTTCATCGACGAGGCCAACGCCAGCTACCGCCGCCTGGTGGTTTCCGCCGACGGCAAGCAGGCCCTCGGCGCCGTGCTGGTCGGCGACAACAGCTACTACGACACCCTGCTGCAGTACGTGCAGAACGGCATCGCCCTGCCCGCCGATCCGTCCGGGCTGATCCTGCCGCAAAGCGAAGGCACCCCGGCCCTCGGCGTCGACGCCCTGCCGGCCACCGCCACCGTGTGCTCCTGCCACAACGTCAGCAAGGGCGCGATCTGCGCCGCCATCGACGAAGGCTGCAGCGACCTCGCCGGCATCAAGGCCTGCACCAAAGCCGCTACCGGCTGCGGCGGCTGCTCGGCCCTGCTCAAGCAGGTGTTCGAGCACGAGCTGACCGCCCGCGGGGTCAGTGTCGACAAGAGCCTGTGCGAGCACTTCGCCTTCACCCGCCAGGAGCTGTACGGCATCGTCCGCGTGGAAGGCATCGAGAGCTTCGAAGAGCTGCTGGCCAAGCACGGCCGCGGCCATGTCGGCTGCGATATCTGCAAGCCGGCGGTAGGCTCGATCCTCGCCTCCTGCTGGAACCGCCCGATCACCAATGCCTCGCTGGTGCCGCTGCAAGACACCAACGACACCTTCATGGCCAACATGCAGAAAAACGGCACCTACTCGGTGGTGCCGCGCATCCCCGGTGGCGAGATCACCCCGGACGGCCTGATCGCCATCGGCGCGGTGGCGAAGAAATACGACCTCTACACCAAGATCACCGGCGGCCAGCGCATCGACCTGTTCGGCGCCCAGCTGCACGAACTGCCGGACATCTGGGCCGAGCTGATCGCCGCCGGCTTCGAGACCGGGCATGCCTACGGCAAGTCGACCCGCACGGTGAAGTCCTGCGTGGGCAGCACCTGGTGCCGCTACGGCGTGCAGGACAGCGTGGCCATGGCCCTGCTCATCGAGGATCGCTACAAGGGCCTGCGCTCGCCGCACAAGCTCAAGTTCGCGGTCTCCGGCTGCACCCGCGAATGCGCCGAGGCGCAGAGCAAGGACGTTGGCGTAATCGCCACCGAGAAAGGCTGGAACCTCTATATCAGCGGCAACGGCGGCATGCGCCCACGGCATGCCGAACTGTTCGCCACCGACCTGGATGACGACACCCTGATCCGCTACATCGACCGTTTCCTGATGTTCTACATCCGCACCGCCGACCGCCTGCAGCGCACCTCGGTATGGCGCGAGTCGCTGGAAGGCGGCCTGGACTACCTCAAGGCAGTGATCATCGACGACAGCCTGGGCCTGGCCAACGAGCTGGAAGCGCAGATGCAGCTGGTGGTCGATCGCTACGAATGCGAATGGGCGGGCGCCCTGAAGGATCCGGAGAAGCTCAAGCGCTTCCGTACCTTCGTCAACGAACAAGGCGGCGACCCGGACATCCAGTTCGTCGAGGAACGCGGCCAGCGCCGTCCGATCAGCGCCGCCGAACTGCAACTTATCCCCGCGATGGAGGTGGTCTGATGGGCCAGTCGAGCGCAACCGCAGTAGCCGAGCAACAACACCTGCAATGGCGCCCCCTGTGCAGCCGTGCCGACCTGGTGGCCAACTCCGGCGTGGTCGCCTGGGTCGATGGCGCCCAGGTCGCCCTGTTCTACCTGCCCGAACAAACCCAGGGCAAACAGCTCTACGCCGTGGATAACCGCGACCCGCAGTCCGGCGCCAACGTCATCGGCCGCGGCATCATTGGCAGCCTGGCCGGCGACCTGGTGATCGCCGCGCCGCTGTACAAGCAACACTACCGCCTGGAAGACGGCACCTGCCTGGAATACCCCGAGCAGCAGCTGCGCACCTGGCCGGTTCGCCTGCAGGGCGACACGGTGGAAATCGGCCTGGCCTGATCCCCGCCAGCCAGCCCGGGCCCGCCTCCGGTAGACCCGGGCTTTTTTACGGCAAGCGTTATATAAAAAATAATATTACGATACCGCGCAACCCGCCCTGGATTGGCCTTCCCGGTCATTCTGGCAATGGCCCCATGCCACCGCCCACCACAAGGAGTTCCACCCATGATGCGTCGCTTCCCCGATGCCCTGCTGGCCCTGTGCGCCGGCCTGGCCTGTGCCGGTACGGCCCTGGCCGATCAGGTGCAGGTTGCCGTGGCTGCCAATTTCACCGCACCGATGCAGGCCATCGCCGCCGACTTCGAGAAAGCCACCGGACACCGCGTGGTCGCCTCCTACGGCGCCACCGGGCAGTTCTATGCGCAGATCCAGAACGGCGCGCCGTTCGAAATGTTCCTCGCCGCCGACGACAGCACTCCGGCCAAGCTGGAGAAGGAAGGGCTGAGCGTGGCCGGCTCGCGCTTCACCTATGCCATCGGCGCCCTGGCCCTGTGGTCGGCCAAGGACGGTTATGTCGACAACCAGGGCGCCGTGCTCAAGGCCAACCAGTTCCAGCACCTGGCCATCGCCAACCCGAAGGCCGCGCCCTATGGTCTGGCCGCCACCCAGGTACTGGCCAAGCTGAACCTGAACCAGGCCGTGGCACCGAAACTGGTCGAAGGGCAGAACATCGCCCAGACCCTGCAGTTCGTTTCCAGCGGCAATGCCGAGCTGGGCTTCGTCGCCCTGTCGCAGGTGTACAAGGACGGCAAGATCACCAGCGGCTCGGCCTGGCTGGTGCCGGCTGAACTGCATGAGCCGATCCGCCAGGACGCCCTGCTGCTCAACAAGGGCAAGGACAACCCGGCGGCCAAGGCGTTGCTGGATTACCTGCATAGCGCGCAGGCGGCGGCGCTGATCAAGTCCTACGGCTACCAGTTGTAGCCAGAGGCGCGGCCCTTCTTGTAGGGTGGGTTCGCATACCCCGTAGGGCGGGTGCACCCGCGTAATCAGCAACGCGGGTTTCACCCGCCCTACGCCGCATAGCTACAGTTGCCTGCCCAGCCGAAGGAAAGCTCAGCAATGCCCCTGACCAGCGCCGACTTCACCGCCATCGGCCTGACCCTGCAACTGGCCGCGCTGACCACCGTGCTGCTGCTGTTGTTCGGCACGCCCATCGCCTGGTGGCTGGCGCGCACCCGTTCCTGGCTGAAAGGCCCGATCGGCGCGGTGGTCGCCCTGCCCCTGGTGCTGCCGCCGACGGTGATCGGTTTCTACCTGCTGGTGACCCTGGGCCCGCACGGCCCGATCGGCCAGCTGACCCAGAGCCTGGGCCTGGGCACTCTGCCGTTCAGCTTCGCCGGCCTGGTGGTGGGCTCGGTGTTCTACTCCCTGCCCTTTGTCGTGCAACCGATCCAGAACGCCTTCGCCGCCATCGGCGAGCGTCCTCTGGAAGTCGCCGCCACTCTGCGCGCCAGTCCCTGGGACAGTTTTTTCACGGTCGCCCTGCCGCTGGCACGGCCCGGTTTCATCACCGCCGCGGTGCTGGGCTTTGCCCACACCATCGGCGAATTCGGCGTGGTGCTGATGATCGGCGGCAATATCCCCGGCAAGACCAGCGTGGTTTCGGTGCAGATCTTCAACCATGTCGAGGCCCTGGAATACTCCCAGGCCCACTGGCTGGCCGGCGGCATGCTGCTGTTCTCCTTCCTCATCCTGCTGACCCTGCACTTGCGCAGCCGGCCGCAGCCGCTGGGGGCCTGAGCCATGACTCAAGCCACTGCCGAGCAACGCCTGCAGGCATGCTTCCGTCTGACCCATGGCAGCTTCCGGCTGGATGTCGACCTGGATCTGCCCGGCCGTGGCGTCACCGCCCTGTTCGGCCCTTCCGGCTCCGGCAAGACCAGCCTGCTGCGCTGCGTCGCCGGTCTGGAACGGGCCGAGCTCGGCCAGCTGCGGGTCAACGGCGAGCTGTGGCAGGACAGCAGCCGCGGCCACTTCCTCGCCCCGCACCAGCGCGCCCTCGGCTACGTGTTCCAGGAGGCCAGCCTGTTCGAGCACCTGTCGGTGCGCGGCAACCTGGAGTACGGCCAAAAACGCATCACCGCCGCCCAGCGCCGGGTCGGCCTGGAACAAGCGCTGGAGCTGCTCGGCATCGAGCACCTGCTGGAACGCCGGCCGGCCCGTTTGTCCGGCGGCGAGCGGCAGCGAGTGGCCATCGCCCGCGCCCTGCTCACCAGCCCGCGCCTGCTGCTGCTGGATGAACCGCTGGCGGCCCTCGACCCGCAGCGCAAGGCGGAGATCCTGCCCTACCTGGAGCGCCTGCACGACGAGCTAGAGATTCCCGTGCTCTACGTCAGCCACGCGCCGGATGAAGTAGCGCGCCTGGCCGACCACCTGGTGCTGCTGGAACAGGGCCAGGTGCGCGCCAGCGGCGCAGTCGACGAGCTGTTGAGCCGCCTCGACCTGCCCCTGGCCCACAGCGAGGATGCCGGCGTGGTGGTACAGGCCCGGGTTGCCAGCCACGATGCCGACTACCAGCTGCTCAGCCTGAACTTCCCCGACAGCGACATGCAGCTGCGCATCGCCCACGGGCCGGTGGCCAGCGGCAGCCTGATGCGCCTCAAGGTGCAGGCCCGCGACATCAGCCTGAGCCTGGACAAGCCGCAGCACAGCAGCATCCTCAACCTGCTGCCGGTCACCGTGCACAGCCAGGCGCCGGCCGACAACCCGGCCCATGTTCTGGTGCGCCTGGACATGCACGGCACGCCGCTGCTGGCGCGCATCACCCGCTACTCGCGCGACCAGCTCGGCCTGCGCGACGGCCAGCTGCTGTGGGCGCAGATCAAGTCGGTCGCCCTGCTGGCCTAGGAGATATTGCACCATGCTGTTCATCGTCATGCTCGGGGGCAAGCACCCCAGGGCCAGCATCGAAGTCCACGATGTGGTCTTTGCCATCGCCGACAGCCTCGAAGGCACCTACGCGCAGCTGCGCCAGGCCTGGTTCGGCAAACCGGACGGCCTGCATATCGACGCCTGGATGGCGGTCGACGGGGTCGATGGCTATCGGGTCGAACTGAGCCACCTGGCGCCCGCCCCCGGTTCCCCGCGCCTGTATTTCCTCAACCTCGGCGGCTACCGCCATGGCAGCTTCGGCGAAGAGCACCACTACCTGCTGCAGGTCGCCACCGACAAGCGCGAGGCCAAGGCCCTGGGCAAACGCCATATGCCCGGCCACTGGGACAAGCCGCACACCGACGCCGTACTGGAGGTGGACGACTGCATCCCCATCGACTGCGTGGACGGTCGCTATATCCACCTGAGCCCCGGCGCGCACCACGGTATCCGCCAGGGCAACGACTACATCCTGCTGTCCTGACACACCACGGCTTGTTCGCCAGCGCCGGGCGCCCTACCATCCGGCCACCCTTCCGATGAGCCCTGTCATGCGCGAACGCACCATCGCCAGCCACTTCGTCCGCGCCGCCCTGCGCGGCGCCGAGCGCCAGGGCCTGGACTACAGCGCCCTGCTGCGCGAGCTGGGGATCCAGCCGGCGCTGCTCGGCGAGCCGCGCGCGCGCCTCGCCCCGGAGCAGTTCACCCAGCTGCTGCAAGGCCTGTGGGCGCTGCTCGACGACGAATACATGGGCTTCGGCCGCGGCCGCAGCAAGCGCGGCACCTTCGCCATGATGGGCCACGCGATCATCCACTGCCGCACCCTGGAAAAAGCCCTGGTGCGCGGCATGCTGTTCTACGACCTGTTCCCCGATGCGCCGCAGGTACGCCTGCGCCGTGAGGGTGAACTGGCTCGCCTGACCCTGGACAGCTCGCCGCTGTGGGATCCGGATCACTTCCTCACCGAGAGCCTGCTGGTGATCTGGCACCGCCTCGGCAGCTGGCTGATCGGCCAGCGCATCCGCCTCGAGGAAGCCAGCTTCGCCTACCCGGAACCGACCCACAGCAGCGAGTACGACCTGCTGTTCCCCTGCCCGCGGCGCTTCGGCGCAGACACCACCAGCCTGCTGTTCCACGCGCGCTACCTGGACATGCCGCTGCTGCAGGACGAACGCACGCTCAAGCAGTTCCTCGAACACTCGCCGGCCGACCTGCTGGCCCGCCCCGATGGCGGCGACAGCCTGACCAGCCGCATCCGTCGCCTGCTCGGCCGCGACTGCGCACACTGGCCGGATCTGGAACAGGTCGCCCAGCAGCTGCACATCAGCCCGCAGACCCTGCGCCGCCACCTGCGCGAGGAAGGCAGCAGCTTCCAGGAACTCAAGGATCACCTGCGCCGCGACCTGGCCATCTACCACCTGGGCCGCGACGAACTGTCGATCCAGGCCCTGGCCGAACAGCTGGGTTTCTCCGAGCCCTCGGCCTTCCACCGCGCGTTCAAGAAATGGACAGGGCTGACCCCCGGCGCCTATCGGGCGCATCAGGACAGCTGACCCCCAACCCTGCTGCATGGATGCCGCATGATGCAACGCCCCCGCAAACGCCATCTCCTGCTCGCCCTGTTCCTCGCCTGGCTGCTCGCCCCCGAGTGGCCACAGGTGCCCGTGCAGGGCGCCAGCAGCCAGGACTGGCATCCGCAGAGCTTCTGGTTCGAACCCTGGGGCCGTTCCGGGGTGCACAAGGGCATCGATATCTTCGCCGCCAAGGGTACGCCGGTAGTGGCACCGACCTATGGCCTGGTGCTGCTGCGCGGTGAGATCGGCATGGGCGGCAAGGTACTGCTGATGCTCGGGCCGAAGTGGCGCCTGCACTACTTCGCCCACCTGGATAGCCAGGCCGCCTGGCCCGGCCAGCCGCTACGACCCGGCAGCGTGCTGGGTACGGTCGGCGACAGCGGCAATGCGCAGGGCAAGCCGCCGCATTTGCACTACGCCGTCCTCAGCCTGCTGCCTTATCCCTGGCGTGTGGATGACAGCAGCCAGGGCTGGAAGAAGATGTTCTACCTCGACCCCAGCCGGCTGTTGCACGGCCAGCGGCAATAGCGCGCAACGCCGCGCTATAACGCCGGAGTCGGCAGCTGCATGCGGAAGCAGGCGCCGCCCAGGCTCGATTCTTCCAGCTGCAGCTGGCCGTCGTAGCTGTCGAGGATGTCCACCACCACCGCGGTGCCGATGCCCTGCCCCGGATGCTGGGCGTCCAGGCGCTCGCCGCGCTGCAGGATGCGTGCGCGCTGGTCGGCGGGAATGCCCGGGCCGTCATCCTCGATGCACAGCTCGCAGCCGGCGGCGGTCAGCCGCGCGCTGACGCGGATCTGCCCGAGGCACAGGCGGTAGGCGTTCTCCAGCAGGTTGCCGAGCAGCTCCAGCAAGGCGCCGCGCTCCATCGGCACCTGCAGCTCCGCAGGGAAGTCACGCTCAAGCCGCACCTGCTTGTCGCGGTAGACCTTGTTCAGCGCACCGCACAGGGTGTCCAGCGCCGCGCCGAGGGGCTCGCGGTGGCGCACCAGGCCACTCTTGCGCAGGCTGGCGCGTTGCAGCTGATAGTCCACCTGCTGGCTCATGCGCTCCACCTGGTTGCGCAGCACCTGGGCCTGCTCGCGGTTGCCCGGCCCGCCGGCCAGCACCTCGCCGACGCCCTGCAGCACCGCCAGCGGCGTCTTCAGGCTGTGCGCCAGGTCGCCAAGGGAATCGCGGTAGCGCTGGCGCTGGCGCTGCTCGCTGGTGAGCAGGCGGTTGAGCGAGTCGGTCAAACGCAGTAACTCCTGCGGGTGCTCGCGGCTCAGGCGTTCGCGCTGGCCGCTTTCCACTTCGTCCAGTTCGCGGCGCAGCCCGCGCAGGGTGCCGAAGCCCCAGCCCAGGCCAAGCCAGAGCAGCCCGAGCAACACCAGCAGGGCCCCGCCCAGCCACAGCCACAGCTGGCGGCCGATGCCATCGAGCACCGCCTGGTATTCGCTGGCCGGCTGCATGGTGACGATGCTGTAGGCGGCGACCTGGCCGCGCAGCAGGTCGACCTCCAGGTCATAGACGAAGAACTCGCTGCCGTGGGCATCGCGCACCTGGCTAAAGTCGTGGCCCTGGCCGTCGTAGCGCGGCTGGTAGTCGAGGCTCTCGTCGCCGCTGGAAGGTGAACGCCAGACCAGGTTGCCGTCACGATCGAAGATATAGCCGAGCAGCTTGGAGTCGAGCAGGTTGAACTCCTCGTCCGGCAGGCGCTCGGGCATCGCCAGTTGGCCGCCGTCGATGCGCGCGGCGGAAATCAGGGTCGCCGCATCGGCCGCCAGGCGCTGCTCGATAACACCCTCCAGGGCGTTGCGCACCGCGCCCTTGAGCACCGGCAACAGGGCCAGGATGAACACCACGGCCAGCGCCGTGGCACCGAGCATCAACCGCGCACGCAACGAGCGGATCATCGGCAGCGCTCGGTGAACAGATAGCCCTGGCCACGCACCGTGTCGATCGGCTTCAGCGCGCAGGCTTCCTCCAGCTTGCGGCGCAGGCGACCGACCAGCACCTCGATGACATTCGGGTCGTGCTCGTCATCGTGCTCGTAGAGCTGCTCCATCAGGCGATCCTTGGACACCACCTGCTGCGCATGCAGCATCAGGTATTCGAGGATGCGGTATTCGAAGGCGGTGAGCGCCAGTGCCTGCTCATCCACCAGGGCCTGCTTGCGGTTGAGGTCGAGCGTCAGCGGCCCGGCCGCGATGCTCGACTGCACCACGCCGACGGAGCGCCGCAGCAGGGCATGCAGGCGTGCCTCCAGTTCCTCGAACTGGAACGGCTTGACCAGGTAATCGTCGGCGCCGACGGCCAGGCCCTCGACCTTGTCCTGCCAGTTGCCACGCGCGGTGAGAATCAGGATCGGCAAGCTGCGGCCCTGGCTGCGCAGCTCGCGAATCAGATCCAGCCCGCTCATGCCGGGCAGGCCCAGGTCGACGATGGCCAGGTCATGGTTGAACTCGCGCACGCGGTACAGCGCCTCCTCGGCATCGCCCACCGCATCCACCACGTAGCCGCGCTCGCTGAGGCGACTGTGCAGGTGATGACGCAACAGCGCTTCGTCCTCGACCACCAGAATTTTCATGACTGCTCTCCCTTACCACAGGCCGGGCTTGCGCCCGGCCTTCTCCCTGGTTGTCAGAACTTGTAGTTGGCACCGATAAACACCTGGCTGGTGCGCTCCAGATCAAGGGAGCCCACCTTGCCGCCGCCATGGGGCGAGACTTCGGTGCTGGCATTGGTCTTCATGTAACGGTAGCCGGCTTCCAGCGAAGCATTCTTGCCTACGTCCTGCAGGACACCCGCCTGCAGGCCGGCGGCCAGGCCGATATCGCTGTCGCGCTTGAGGCCACTGCCATCCTGCTCCAGCTTCACCACACCGGCGGTGGCACCGCCGAACAACTTGGTACCGCTGTTGTTCAGGGGCAGGAAGGCGTCGTAGCTGGCCAGCAGGTGTTGCTGGCGAAGCTTGTAGCCCTGCGAATCGTCCGAGACGTTCTCGTAGGTGACGTAGTAGCGACCGTCACGGGTTTCCTGACCGGCACGTACACCCCAGGTACCGCTGCCGTCGATCACCCGATCCAGATCAGGGTTGTTGAGGCTGCGATTGAGCGAGCCGGAATTTTCGATACGACTGTCGCTTTGTCCCCAGGTCATACCGACGAAGTTGTCGGCAGCGTTAGCCGACAGAGCGGCGACGGACATGGCGGTTACCAGGGCGAGTTTGCTAGCAGTGTGCTTCATGGTGTTTTCTCCAGATGGTGGAAGGTTGCTGAACTCGGGGCCTATGTTGCCGACGGGCCACTGAACCGCTGCTGAACCCTTCCTGAACCCCGGCTGAACGAGAATGCGATGGCAGCCCTGCACAACAGGCGGGCTTTGCAATAGCCTTGGCGGGCCCTTATCGATGGATCGCCCGCGCATGTTCAAACGCAGTCTCAATTCCCTGCTCGCCACCTGGCTGGCCGGCCTGCTGATCCTCCTGCCGCTGGTTCTGAGCCTGGCCTTGCTCGGCTGGCTGGCCAGCGTGCTGAACCGCATGATCGGCCCGGCGAGCACCCTCGGCCGGCTGTTCGCCGAGATCGGCCAGCCCTTCGTCAGCAGCCCGCTGCTGGCCTGGCTGCTCGGCACCCTGGCGCTGCTGCTGGCGCTTTATCCACTGGGCCTGGCCGTGCAGCTGGGGCTGAAGGAGCCGCTGAGCAAGCTGCTCGACCTGACCCTGCGGCACATCCCGCTGTTCGGCAGGCTGTACGGCCTGGCCGACCGTTTCGTCGGCCTGCTGGACAAGAAGGAAGACGCTGACCTGGCCGCCATGAGCCCGGTGTGGTGCTTCTTCGGCGGCGACGGCACCGCCGTGCTGGCGCTGCTACCCAACCCGCAGCCGCTCGAAATCGACGGCCGCAGCTACCACGCGATCCTGGTGCCGACCGCACCGATCCCGGTGGGCGGCGGCCTGCTCTATGTACCGGTGGAATGGGTCAAGCCGGCGGACATGGGTATGGATCGCTTCACCAGCATCTATGTATCGATGGGCATCACCCCGCCTGGGCCGACGGCGTCCGGCCCGGGCCGGGTGCTCAAGTGATGCGCAGCGCCCTGGTTGCCAATGGCGTGCTGCAGACTGCTGCACAGCCCGAGCCCCTGCTGCCCTGGTGGAGCTTCGGCAAGACGGTGCTGGCCGCCACCGCCCTGACCCTGGTGCGCGACGGCCTGGTCGGGCTCGACGACGAGCTGACCACAGGCCCCTTCACCCTGCGTCAGCTGCTGCGCCACGAGGCCGGCCTGGCCGACTATGGCGAGCTGGCCGACTACCACGCCGCCGTGGCCCGTCATGACCAGCCGTGGCCGGTGGCCGAGATGCTCCAGCGCCTCGACGCCAGCCGCCTGCGCTATGCCCCGGGCCAGGGCTGGCGCTACTCCAACGTCGGCTACCTGTATGTGGCGCAGCTGATCGAACGCCTGACCGACCTGCCCCTCGACCAGGCCCTGCAGCAGCGCGTGCTGATGCCCCTCGGCATCAGCCAAACGCGCCTGGCGCAGACCGAGGCCGACTGGCAGGCCCTGGATCTGCAGGCGGCGCCCAGCTATCACCCAGCCTGGGTCTACCACGGCCTGCTGGTGGGGCCGCTGGCCCAGGCGGCGCTGCTGCTCGATCGGCTGCTCGGCGGGGAGCTGCTGCCAGCAGATCTGCTGGAACAGATGCAGACGCCCTACCGGCTCGGCGGCCCCATGGCCGGGCGCCCCTGGATGGCCCCCGGCTATGGCCTGGGCCTGATGCAGGGCCCGGAGAGCGGCGGCCTGTACCTGAGCGGTCATACCGGCGGCGGCCCGGGCAGCGCCATAGCGGTCTACCGTTGCACGCTGGAGCAACGCAGCGCCTGTTGCGCGGTGTTTGCAGAAAGCGAGGACGGCGGCGCCGTCGAAGTGGAGCTGGTGCGCCAGCTGCGCGACAGCCTGGCAGCAGGCTGCCGAGATTAACGATCAACATCCCCAACCCGATAAGGACAGCGACATGGGCTATTTCGAAGGACTGACCGACGCCACCTTCAAGCAGGACAGCCACGGCAACACCCTGTTCTACCCCTGGGGCGTGCTCGGCAAGGGTCGCATCCTCAAGGATGCCGAGACCCGCGACCGGCTGCGCAATTTCGTCCTGCTCTACTACAAGGTTTCGCTGCCTACCATCATCGTGCTGGCGGTGCTGCGCCAGTGGTGGTTGCTGGGTATCGCTGGCGTGGTACTGCTCGCCTGGTTCCTGCTCAAGAGCCGCAGCCTGCTCAGGGATTGCCCGCTCAGTGATGAACGCCTGACCTTCAAGGAGGGCTATCGCAACTCCGCTGCCAGCCACAATGCCTTCACCCTGTGGCTGTTCCTGGTGGTATCGCTGCTGTTCAGCGTCGGCGGCCTGCTGCTTCTGCTGGCGGGCAAGCCCTTGGTCGGCCTGCTGACCCTGGCCCTATTCGGCGCCTGCAGCGTGGCATTCATCTACATGCTCAAAAGCAAATACGCCAAGCGCTGACTCACACCCGCCGCGCCACCCAGCCGGCCAGCACGAACACTGCAGCCAGTGCCGCCAGCAGCGCGCCCCAGCCAGCGTGCTGCCAGACGTAGCCGCCGGCATAGCCGAGCAAACTGGAACCCAGGTAGTAGGCACACAGGTACAGCGCCGAAGCCTGGGCCTTGGCCTGGCTGGCGCGCTGGCCGACCTGGCCGCTGGCCACCGCATGGGCGGCGAAGAAGCCCAGGGTGAACAAACCCAGGCCCAGTGCCACCGCCGCCAGCCAGGGCCCGGCGCACAGCGCCACGCCCAGCAGCATGATGCCGATGCCGCCCTGCAGCACCCGCCGCGCACCATGCCGGGCGACCAGGCGCCCGGCCCAGCCGGCGCTGAAAATGCCGCCCAGGTAGACCAGAAACAGCAGGCCGATCAGCGTCGACGACAGCGAGAATGGCGGCGCGGCCAGGCGAAAGCCGATGTAGTTGAACAGCGCGACGAAGCCGCCCATCAGCAGGAATGCCAGCAGGAACAGGCGGCGCAATTGCCCATTGCCCAGGTGCCCGGCGAAGTTGCCGAGCAGGCCGCGCAGCGACAGCGGCTGCGCGCGGAAATGCCGCGACGGAGGCAGCAGCCAGGCGAACAGCAACAGCGCCAGCAGGCCGAGCACGGCGATCCCGGCCAGGGCCAGGTGCCAGCCACCAAGGTCGGACAGCAGGCCGGCAAGCAGGCGGCCAAGCAGCCCACCCAGCGCCGTGCCACCGATATACAGACCCATCGCCGCCGGCAGCGCCTGCGGGTCGAACTCCTCGCCGACATAAGCCATGGCTAGCGCCGGCAGGCCACTCAGGGCCAGGCCGAGCAAGGCGCGGGTCGCCAGCAGCCAGTGCCAGTCGTCCACCAGCACGCAGGCGATGCCGAGCAGGCTGGCCAGGCCCAGAGCCACCGCCATCACCGGCTTGCGCCCCCAGCTCTCGGCCAGGGCGCCGGCCAGCAGCAGACACAGGGCCAGGCTCAGGGTGGTCAGCGATAGCGCCAGGCTGCTGCTCGCCGCCGAGACGTGAAAATGCCCGGCCAGCAATGGCAGCAGCGGCTGCACGCAGTAGAGCAAGGCGAAGGTGGCAAAGCCGGCGCAGAACAGCGCCAGGGTGGCCCGACGATAGGCGTGGGTGCCACGTTGCAGGTGAGTGTCTACAGCAGAAGTGTCCATGGTCGCTCGCGCACAGGCCGACACGGGAGATGGCTCAGGCTAGCACAAAGCAGGCTCATTGTTAGCCGGCTAACTTTCTCCCCTGACCAGCCTCAGCGGCTATGGTTTGGCTACACCCACCGGACGGAGGAAACCCCATGCGCACCTTACTGCTCGCTCTGCTGCTGGCTTGCAGCGGCCTGGCCCAGGCGGCCATCCACACCCAGGAAATCCCCTACACGGCAGCCGACGGCACCCGCCTGATCGGCTACCACGCCTGGGACGACGCCCTCGCCGGCCCGCGCCCGGGGGTGATAGTGGTGCACGAATGGTGGGGGCTGAACGACTACGCCAAGCGCCGCGCCCGTGACCTCGCTGCCCTCGGTTACAGCGCCCTGGCCATCGACATGTACGGCGACGGCAAGAACACCCAGCACCCCGCGGATGCCCAGGCCTTCATGCAGGCGGCCACGGCCGATGCCGGTGCCGCCCGGGCGCGCTTCAATGCCGGCCTCGACCTGCTCAAGGCGCAGCCCCAGACCGACCCGGCGCGGGTGGCGGCCATCGGCTACTGCTTCGGTGGCAAGGTGGTGCTGGACATGGCCCGTCAGAGCGTACCGCTGGCCGCCGTGGTCAGCTTCCACGGCGCCCTGGCCACCACCACTCCGGCGACGCCGGGCAGCGTCAAGGCCAGGGTGCTGGTCGAGCACGGCGCTGCCGACAGTTTCGTCAGTCCGCAGCAGGTCGCCGACTTCAAGAGCGAAATGGACAAGGCCGGGGCCGACTACCGCTTCGTCGCCCTGCCCGGAGCCAAGCATGGCTTCAGCAACCCGGACGCCGATGCGCACAAGGGCCACGGCCTCGATATCGGCTACCAGAAGGCGGCCGACGAGCAGTCCTGGGCAGATATGCAGGCGTTGCTGAAAGAGGTTTTCTGAAACGGCAGAAGGGCCAGTATCGCCTCGCCCGAGGCTCTACCCTCTGGATTCCCGCCTGCGCGGGAATGACGGTACCTGACACAACAGTCCCAACCATACCTCGTCATTCCCGCGCAGGCGGGAATCCAGACCGACAATGCAGAAGTACCTGGTCAAATGCGCGCCATACGCAGCGAGTGCATGGTTCCAAAAAAAACGGGAGCCCGCGGGCTCCCGTACTCAATCAGTAGAGTAAAGCCAACCTGCGCACAGGCTGGCTAACCTCACCAGCACTCCCGAAGGAGTGCATGGCCGCAGTCTGGCAAAAAACGAGCGCTTGCTTTGTAGGCCTTAGGTGTCGCTTTGCAAAGAAATGTAAACGCCGCCACGGCTGGCCGGGCCGTCTCTCGCCAGGCAGAATGCCGGCCATGACCACCCTGCCCCTGCCCGCCTTCTGTCAGCTGCTCGCTCCCGCTTGGCCCGCGCCCCTGGCTCTGCCCGGCGCCCAGCTGGTGCGCGCCGCCTTCGACCCTGCACACCTGCAGGCCGAGGACTTCCACGCCTGCGCCATCGAGCCGGTGCGTGGCGTGGCCAAGCGCCAGGGCGAATACCTGGCCGGGCGCCTGTGTGCCCGCCAGGCGCTGCAGCAGTTGTGCGGCCAGGCCCTGGTGCCGGGCCGCGACGAAGACGGCGTGCCCATCTGGCCAGCCGGCACGCTCGGCTCGATCACCCACGGCGCCGGCCAGGCCGCCGCCCTGGTAGCACGCAGCGGCGACTGGCAAGGCCTGGGCCTGGATCTGGAGAAAGGCCTGAGCGCCGAGCGCGCAGCCAAGCTGGCCGGGGAAATCCTCACCCCGGCCGAACTGCAGCGCGGTGCCGGGCTGCACCCCGATGAGTTCGCCCGTCTGGTCACCCTGACCTTCTCGCTCAAGGAGAGCCTGTTCAAGGCGCTCTACCCGCTGGTGCTGACGCGCTTCTACTTCCACGACGCCGAGCTGCTGGAGTGGAACGACGCCGGCCAGGCGCGCCTGCGCCTGCTCCTCGACCTGCACCCGGACTGGCACAGCGGGCGCGAGCTGGATGGCCAGTACGCCGAGTACGACGGCTACCTGCTCAGCCTGGTGGCCGTGTAGCCCCTCTCCCGGAGGGAGAGCGGTGGGTCAGGCCAGTTCGGCGCGCAGCTGGCGGGCCGCCGCCACCATGTTCACCAGCGCCGCTTCGGTCTCCGCCCAGCCACGGGTCTTCAGGCCGCAGTCCGGGTTGACCCATAGCCGCTCGGCCGGCACGTGGCGGGCCGCCCTCTGCAGCAGGCGCACCATCTCGCCGGTATCCGGCACCCGCGGCGAGTGGATGTCGTATACCCCCGGGCCGATCTCGTTGGGATAGTCGAAACGCTCGAAGGCCTCCAGCAGCTGCATGTCCGAGCGCGAGGTCTCGATGGTGATGACGTCGGCGTCCATGGCGGCGATCGACTCGATCACCTCGTTGAACTCGCTGTAGCACATGTGGGTGTGGATCTGCGTTTCGTCGCGCACGCCCGAGGCGCACAGGCGGAAGGCCTCGCTGGCCCAGGCAAGGTAGTCTTGCCAGTGCGCCTGGCGCAGCGGCAGGCCCTCGCGAAAGGCCGCCTCGTCGATCTGGATCACCTTGATCCCGGCGCGCTCCAGGTCGAGCACCTCGTCGCGGATGGCCAGGGCCAGCTGGCGCGCCTGCTGCTCGCGGGAAATATCGTCACGCGGGAACGACCACAGCAGCATGGTCACCGGGCCAGTCAGCATGCCCTTCATCAGTTTGCTGGTGCAGCCCTGGGCATAGCGGATCCAGTCCACCGTCATGGCGTGCGGGCGGCTCAGGTCACCGACGATCAGCGCCGGCTTCACACAGCGCGAACCGTAGCTCTGCACCCAGCCGAAACGGGTGAAGGCGTAGCCGTCGAGCTGTTCGGCGAAGTACTCGACCATGTCGTTGCGCTCGGCCTCGCCGTGCACCAGCACGTCCAGGCCCAGCTGCTCCTGGATGCTCACGGCATGACGGATCTCGTCGTGCATGGCCTCGGTGTACGCGGCGGCGGACAGCGTGCCGGCCTTGAACGCCTGGCGCGCCTGGCGGATCGCCGCTGTCTGCGGGAAGGAGCCGATGGTGGTGGTGGGGAATGGCGGCAGCTGCAGGCGCGCACGCTGCAGCTCGATACGGGTAGCGAACGGCGACTGGCGCTGGCTGTCGGCAGCTGTGATCGCCGCCAGACGCGCCTGCACGGCCGGCTTGTGGATACGCGCCGAGGCGGCGCGACTGGCCTGCACTGCCCGGCTCTCGGTCAGCGCGGCCTGCACCTCGGCGGCTTGCGGATCATTCAGTGCAGCGGCAAGCACGGCGACTTCGCGGCACTTCTGCACGGCGAAGGCCAGCCAGCTCTGCAGTTCGCTATCCAGCCGGTCTTCGCGGGTCAGATCGACCGGGCTGTGCAGCAGCGAACAGCTGGGCGCCAGCCACAGGCGGCTGCCCAGGCGCCCATGGGCCTCGCGCAGCACCTCCAGGGCCTTGTCCAGATCGGTGCGCCAGACATTGCGGCCGTTGACCACGCCGAGCGACAGCACCTTGTAGGCCGGCAGACGGTCGAGGATCGCCGGGAACTGTTCCGGGGCGCGTACCAGGTCGATATGCAGGCCATCCACCGGCAGGCCGGCGGCCAGGCCGAGGTTGTCTTCCAGGCCGGCGAAGTAGGTGGCGATCAGCTTGCGCCCCGGCTCGCGCTGGAGAATGTTGTAGGCACGCTCGAAGGCGTTCTTCCATGCCTGCGGCAGGTCGAGGGCGAGGATCGGCTCGTCGATCTGCACCCAGTCGATGCCTTGGGCCGCCAGGCGCTGGAGGATCTCGCCGTACACCGGCAGCAGGCGCTCGAGCAGCTCGAGCCGGTCGAACTCGCCGCCCTTGCATTTGCCCAGCCACAGGTAGGTCAGCGGGCCGATCAGCACCGGTTTGAGGTTGTGGCCCAGGGCCTGGCCCTCTGCTACTTCCTCGAACAGCTGCTCCCAGCTCAGGGCGAACTGCTGGTCGGCCGTGAATTCAGGCACCAGGTAGTGGTAGTTGCTATCGAACCACTTGGTCAGCTCCTGGGCGTGGGCAGCGCCACAGCAGCTGTTCTGGCTGGCGCCGCGGGCCATGTCGAACAGGGTGTCCAGCCCCGGCTTGGCGCCATGGCGGTGAAAGCGCTGGGGAATCACGCCGAAGGTCAGCGAGTGGGTCAGCACCTGGTCGTACCAGGCGAAGTCGCCGACCGGCAGCAGCTCGATACCGGCGTCCTGCTGCAGCTGCCAGTGGGCGGCACGCAATTCGCGGCCGACGCGGAGCAGGCCGGCTTCGTCGAGTTCGCCCTTCCAATGGGCTTCGAGGGCTTTCTTCAGTTCGCGGTCGCGGCCGATGCGCGGAAAGCCGAGGTTGTGGGCCAGTGCCATGAGTTCATCTCCTTGTGCGTGGATGGCGTCATTCTCGACAGCCAGCCACACATGAGACAAACTCAACATATTCTTGATGAACGATAGTTTTACTCACGATACTCGTAGGGCGGGTGAAACCCGCGTATCCCTTCGCGGCTTTCACCCGCCCTACGCATGCCATTCAACAACGAGGCCCGCATGCTGGAAATCCGCCATCTGAAAACCCTGCATGCGCTGCGTGAGGCCGACAGCCTGGTGGAGGCCGCCGAGCGCCTGCACCTGACCCAGTCGGCGCTATCGCACCAGTTCAAGGAGCTGGAAGAACGCTTAGGGATGCAGCTGTTCGTGCGCAAGACCAAGCCGGTGCGCTTCACCAGCGCCGGCCTGCGCCTGCTGCAACTGGCCGACTCGCTGCTGCCGCAACTGCGCGGCGCCGAGCGCGACCTGGCGCGCCTGGCCGGCGGTACGGCAGGCCGCCTGCACATGGCCATCGAATGCCACAGCTGCTTCCAGTGGCTGATGCCGACCATCGACCAGTTCCGCGATGCCTGGCCGGAAGTCGAGCTGGATCTGGCCTCGGGCTTCTCCTTCGCCCCGCTGCCGGCCCTGGCCCGCGGCGACCTCGACCTGGTGGTGACTAGCGACCCGCTGGAGCTGGCCGGCATCACCTACGTGCCGCTATTCACCTACGAGGCCATGCTGGCGGTGGCCAACCAGCATCCGCTGGCCGGCAAGCCCTACATAGTGCCGGAAGACCTGGCCCGGGAAACCCTGATCACCTACCCGGTGGAACGCGATCGCCTGGACATCTTCACCCGCTTCCTCGAACCGGCCGACGTCGAACCGGCGCAGGTGCGTACCTCGGAACTGACGGTGATGATGATGCAGCTGGTGGCCAGCGGCCGCGGCGTGTGCGGCCTGCCCAACTGGGCGCTGCACGAGTACAGCTCGCGCGGCTACGTGACCGCCAAGCGCCTGGGCGACAAGGGTCTGTTCGCCACCCTGTACGCCGGCATCCGCGCCGACATGCTGGACGCGCCATTCATGCGCGACTTCCTGCTGACGGCCAAGGACACCTCCTTCGCCAACCTCGAAGGGGTCAGCGTGGCGCGCTAGCGCGCCCTCAGTTCTCGCTGCAACCGCCGCCCAGTACCAGATACTCCAGGTTGTGCACCTGGCCCTGGTGATCCTCGTAGGTCATCACCACCGGCACCACGCCGCACTCATTCGACACATCGCTGCGGGCCAGCACCCGTGCGACGTCCAGCTGCATGCCGTAGTGGTAGTGCTCGGTTGGTGTATCGCTGGCCACGGTTTCATCGCCAGAAGCCGCCGCGAAGGCGCAGGAAGACAGGCCGGCCAGAATCAGCAGGGCAAAGCTTTTCATTGATTGCTCTCGAAAACAGGAAGGGATGGCAGCAGCAGCCAGTTCGACAAAGATCGTGGCCTTGTCGTGAAACCGCCTGGCTGCCGGCTGCGGGGCCATTTTAAAAAGGCCCGCCGGGGCGATACAGGCAGGCCGGGCTGAAGGACTCTTGCGGCTCAGGCAACAATGCCGCAGCAGCCCTTAGAACCTGTTTACGATCTTCTGAATTAGAGCCAGACAAGGACAAACGACCAGCGGGAGTAACAGCCGCAGGCTGGCCCGAAGGGTGAGCACCAGCGAATCGAGTGGCCGAAAAAGCGCAGTTTACGCAGTGTAAATGAGCATGACTCGTTGCACTCGCCCTACGGGCCGCGCTAAAGCGCGTTAGCGGCAAGCCACTTGTTGAGGCCACTTTTAACGCGGTATGGCCGCGAGTCAGGAGATCGTAAACAGGTTCTCAGCGACGCCGGTCGAGCAGGTTCACCACCAGCCGATCCAGCCAGCCCCACAGGTACTGGCGCAGGCGCTTGAGCAGAGGCCGCTGGTGCCAGTCCTGCAGGGTGATCTCGCGGCTGTCGGCGAAGTCCTGGATGAAGCAGTCGCCCACCGCCAGGGTCAGGCCCGGGTCGAGCGCCTCCAGGTTGGCGTCGAGGTTGAAGCGCAGGTTCCAGTGGTCGAAGTTGCACGAGCCGACGCTGACCCAGTCGTCCACCAGCACCATCTTCAGGTGCAGAAAGCGCGGCTGGTACTCGAAGATGCGCACGCCGGCCTTCAGCAGCTTGGGGTAGTAGCGCTGGCCGGCAAAGCGGATCGGTGGGTGGTCGGTGTTGCGCCCGGTGAGCAGCAGGCGCACTTCCACCCCGCGCTGCGCTGCCTTGATCAGGTGGCGGCGCACCTTGCGACTGGGCAGGAAGTACGGCGTGGCCAGCCAGACCCGGCGTTTGGCGTGGGCGGTGCTGCGCAGCAGCGACTGGACGATGTCCAGGTGCTGGCGTGCGTTGGCGTAGGCCAGCCGGCCCATGCCCTGCCCCGCCGCCGGGCTGGGCGGCAGGTGGGCCAGGCCCGGCGCCTGCATCGGCTGCCAGGGGCGCTGGTCGGCGCAGCAGGCCTGCCACTGGTAGTCGAAGATCAGCCGCCAGTGCGCCACCAGCGGCCCCTCGATGCGCACCATCACCTCGTGCCAGGCGCTCTGTTCGGCCTCTGGCGTCCAGAACTCATCGGTGGCGCCGGTGCCGCCGACGAAGGCGCAGCTGTCGTCCACCACCAGGATCTTGCGGTGGTCGCGGAACAGGTTGCGCAGGCCATGGCGCCAGCGCAGCGGGTTGTACAGGCGCAGCTGCACGCCGGCCTCGCCCAGCTGGCTGCGCAAAGCCGCGCCCAGGCCCTGGCAACCGAAATCGTCGAACAGGCAGCAGACCTCGACGCCGCGCCGCGCCGCCGCACCCAGGGCCGCGACCAGTAGCGTACAGCAGGCGCCGTCTTCGGCCAGGTACAGCTCCAGGGCCACGCGCCGCTCGGCCCGGGCAATCGCAGCCAGCATGGCGGGAAAGAAGGCCGGGCCATCGACCAGCAGTTCGAAACGGTTGCCGGACTTCCAGGGGAAGATCGCGCCGGTCATCGCTCGGTGAAGATCAGCACGGCGCCCACCGGCACCGACAGGCTGATGGAGTCCAGCCGGGCCAACTGGCGCAACTGCTCGACAGCACCATCCAGACCGAAGTCGCCGGCATTGAGCACCAGCGGCGCCAGGGTCACCACCTGGAAGCGCTGCTCGTCCAGGCGGGTCGCCAGCAGCTCGGCCATGTAGCCGTGCTTGCGGCCGTGGATTTCCACCTGAATCGGCAGCTGCAGCTCGAGCTGGGCGCCAGGCGCCAGGTCGGTGATCAGGCCCAGATCGAGCTTGGCCATGACCTGCGCCTCGGCAAAGCGCTCGACTTCGAACAGCTGGCTGCGCAGGCGCTCGTCGCGCAGCGGAATGCCGGTGCTCACCGAATCCAGTTCGATGCGCAGACGCGCCGCGCCCTGGTCGTCGACCTTGCCGTGCAGGGTGAGGAAGCGGTGCACCTCGGAGAAGTTGCCGGCCTTGGTGGAAATGAACGACAGGCGCGAGGACTCGTTGTCCAGGTACCAGCCGGCCTGCGCCGGCAGGGCCAGGCAGGCGGCAAGCAGGGCGCTACTGAAGAGGGAAAGAAGCTTGGCCATGGGCTCACTTGTGTTGCGGTTTGAGCGCAACGATAGCGGCACGGGCCGGCCTTGCCAAACCTTGGCTGATGCCCCTCGTGGCCAACCGCCCCTGAGTACTGCAGCTGCCTCGCCCTGGATTCCCGCCTGCGCGGGAATGACGAGCAAAAGCAAACTCCAGCGAGCCTAGCGGGCCTGAGCTGCACAACCGTCATTCCCGCGCAGGCGGGAATCCAGCTTGGCAACGAGCAGAGTGAGGATGTCGTACGACGCACAATCGGACATGGCCGCAGGCCTTGATCCGCAGCCTACGGCAGCGGGTCGGCCTGCGGTTGCAGCTGGCAACCCTCGCGCGGGCTGATCCAGGCCGCGGTCTGGGTACTGCCCAGGCCGCGCGCGGTCACCCGCTTGTGCGCCGCGTCGTCGAGGAAGGCGCTAAGCGGCAGGTACTGCTTGACGTAGCCCGCGCAGTAGTCGGCCGAGCTACCTGCGACATAGCGGCAGGAGCAGTATTCCTTGGCCGAGTAGGCACCGACTATGCCGGGGAAGGCCGCCAGGTGCACACGGTTGCTCCAGGCCAGCAGGGCCAGGCCGAGCGCCAGCAGGAGGAAGGCGGAAAGGAACGGACGGCGCTTGATCATGGCTGTTCTCCGGCGAAGGCGGCCAGGGCGCGCTTGAGCAGTTCGTTGTGGCTGTAGCTGCCGTCGCGGTCATCGGCGTAGCGCACGATCACCAGCTTCTGCTGCGGCAGCACGTAGAGTGCCTGGCCCCAGTGGCCGAGGGCGGCGAAGGTCGACTCCGGAGCATCGGCCCAGGGCTTGGCGGTATTCGCCAGGCTCACGTTGAGCCACCACTGCCCACCGGGCACCGCCTCCCCCGGCTTCTCCGGATTGGGCTGGTAGTTGGCGAACGGCGTGCGGTTGAACGCCACCCAGGCCGCCGGCACCACCTGGCGCTCACCCCAGCGCCCGTCGTGCTGCATCATCAGGCCGACCCGGGCCAGGTCGCGGGCACTCAGGTAGGCGTAGGACGAAGCGACGAAGGTGCCGCTGGCATCGCGTTCCCACACCGCCGAGGTGATTCCCAGCGGTTCGAACAGCGCCGTCCAGGGGTAATCGCGGTAGGCCGCCTCGCCGAGCATCTGCTTGAGGCTGGCGGCCAGCACGTTGCTGTCGCCGCTGGAATAGCGGAAACGCGTGCCGGGCAGCGCATCCAGCTGGTGGCCGGCGGCGAAGGCCGCCATGTCGGTACGGCCGCGGGTGTAGAGCATGGCCACCACCGAGGATTTCAGCGGCGCGTATTCGTAGTCTTCCTGCCAGTTGAGGCCTGAGGCCCAGTTGAGCAGGTGGCCCATCTTCACCTCCGGATGGGCGGTGAATGGCGGGTAGTGCTTGGCCACCGGGTCGTCGAGCTGGAAGCGCCCTTCGCCATAGGCCACGCCCAGCACGCTGGCGAACAGGCTTTTGCTGATCGACCAGGCCAGGTGCGGGGTCTGTGCATTGTTCGGCCCGGCATAGCGCTCGTACACCAGCACGCCGTCCTTGATCACCAGCAGCGCGTCGGTGCGCACACCTTTGCGGGTGGCGTCGTCACGGGCGGGAAAGGCGTAGCTTTCCAGCGCTGCAATGGCCGGGCTGGGCGCGGCGGTTTGGGTAGTCCAGTCGGCAGCGGGCCAGCTTTCCGCCAGCGCCTGGCTGGCGGCGAGGCAGCACAGGCCGGTCAGGCTCAGGCGGCGCAATAGGGCAAGCGACATCGGGCACTCTCATGGCAGCGGAAAGGCCAGACCCTAGCACGCTACAGATGACCGACAACATGTCCAAAACGGACGAAATACGAACCGCCTTGGCTCAATCGGGCAAGCGATAGTCCTGCTGGGTCATCAGGTCGAGGCCGCATTCCAGATGCTCGATCCAGTCGAGGAAGGCGTTGATCATCGCCTCGCCGACAAAGGGCCGGCCGTGCTGCGGCACGATCATCGCCACATCCATCTCGCGCACCATCTGTGCCCAGAAGCGGCAGGCCTTGTTGCTGGCCATGTAGCGGCGATGGAAGCCGGCCATGTTGGGGATGTGGTTGACGAAGTCGATCACCGGGCTGGCGTCGTCCACCAGCGAGGCGCCCATGTCGCCGGAGAAGAGGATCTTGCTCACCGGGTCGTACAGCTGGAAGTTGCCCACCGAGTGGAGGAAGTGCGCCGGCACCGCCTTCAGCTGGCACTGGCCGAGGGTGAAGCTCTGCCCGCGATCCGGCAGGGCGATGATGCGGTCGTAGGTGCAGATGCCGTGGCTCAGGGCCAGGTAGTTGGCGGTGAGGTGCGGCAGAAAGCGCGCCCACAGCTTGGAGCAGATCACCCGCGCGCGGGTGTGCAGCAGCCACTTGTCCAGCGAGGCGATGATGTCCGGATCCTGGTGCGAGGCGAAGATGTAGGTCAGCGCCTGTACCGGGATGTGCTTGGACAGCTCCAGCGACAGCGGCGTGTAGGTCAGGTCACCGCCCGGATCGAGCAGCAGGTACTGCTCGTGGTCGGTGATCAGGAACTGGTTGGATTGCACTCCCTCGCCGCTGACCAGGTCATCGAACATCAGGCATTGGTGGCTGCCGTTATCAAACAGCACGATGGGCTCGCGGCGCATGGAAACCTCACTGAAAAATCGCGAGGCGACCATAACCGCAGCCCGGCATGACCTCACTGACCTGGATCAAGCCACAGGGCTAAATCCACCCATAGCGGCTCAAGTCTTGCGCAGCATGCTGGCCAGTACAGCGTCCCGGCGGATCAGGCCATGGAACAAGCCAGCAGCCAGATGCAGCAAAACGCAGGCGAACAGCCCGTAGGCCAGGTAGCCGTGCGCTGCACGCAGTAGCGCGTAAAGATCGGCATCGCGAGGGGCAATGGCCGGCACCACCCAGCCGCCCAGTACCAGCGGGTAACCACCCGCGCCCTGCATGGCCCAGCCAAGCAGCGGCAGGGCCAGCATCAGCAGGTACAGCAGCACATGGGACAGCTGCGCCAGGCGCTGCTGCCAAGCAGGCATATCCGCCGGCAAGGCCGGAATCGGCTGACGCAGGCGCACGACGATACGCAGTGCCAGCAACCCCAGCAGAACCAGGCCCAGCGGCTTGTGCAGGGCCACCAACTGCGACTGCCAGGGCGACAGGCTGCTGACCATGCCTACCCCGATGAACAGCATGGCCAGGATCAGCAGCGCCATCAGCCAGTGCAGCAGACGCGCCAGGGGACTGAACGAGGTAACGGCAGGCTTCATGGCTGGGCTCCAGAGTTGGCAGCAGGCGTCCCTTCCCGGGTACGTCGGCGGTAGGACTCGGCATAGGCGGCGGAACGCGCCAGCAGGATCGGATCGGCCGATGGCTGGATGCCCGTCGGCAAGACCAGCGGATCGAAATTCAGGCCATGGCACTCGCCCTCCAGCTGCCCCTGGGCCTGCTCGATCACCAGGGTGCCGGCATCGATCTGGCGCCGGCTCGCCGGCCATTGCCGGGTCGCATCGTCCACCGCATCGCCCGGCTCGGCCAGGGTCAGCAGCAAGTGCCAGCGCAGCGCTCCCGTCTCCAGCCGCGCCAACAGCTCATGCTGCAGGGCATCGGCATCGCTGGGCTGCTGCTCCAGCGCCACCGGCACCAGCTCCGGCACCATCGACCAGCGCACCGCCTGGCGGCGGCCATCGGCCTGCACCAGATAAAACGCGTTGATGCTGTTGAACGTGCTGCTGGCAAAACTGGTGCTCGGCTTGTAGCCCTGCGCCCACTGGCGAAACTCGGCACTCTGCGGGTGCGCGGCAAAGAACGCCTGCAGTCGTGCCGGGTCAGGCTTGCCGGTAGCCGGGTCGGGCCGCATGGCCTGCACCTGCTGGAAGAACTCCTCGGGCGTGCCTACCGCCAGTACCGGCGGCGTATTCATCGCCGTGCGCCATTGCTGACCATCGGCCTGCTGGAACAGCAGCGCCATGCTGCGCACCGGCACACTGGTGTCGGCGGCATGCGGATTGCTGCCGCCAATCGACAGGCGACCACTGACCGGCACCCGCCCCGGCGCGAAGACCTGCGCCTGGGACAGACCGGCGACCGCGCCATTGCTGTCGAAATAACCCCGGATGCACAGGCCTTTGGCGTGCACGCGGCGATAACCGGGATAGACCCCGGAATTGGCCTCGAAGGTATCGACGAAACGCTGTGGTGAAAGGCGCTGCGGATCGATCCAGCCGCCGACATAGGCAAAGCTGCCCGCCAGCAGCCCCACGCTCAGGGCAATCAGCGACAAGCGCCCGAGCTGGCGCGGCCAGGATGTAGATGGTTCACTCATGAACAGGCTCCAGGGCCTTGCGGCCGGGTCAATGAGCCTGTGGGACGCAGCAGCCAGGGATTTATTCCCAGGCCTGTGGAATAAACTTCGCGCCCCGGCGTCTCTCCCGGACAACCGCCTGCCTGCAGGCCCGCACCTGAGCCAGACCGAGAGCCCGATGATCGACGATGCCGAACTGCGCGAACTGCTACCGCGCCTGCGCCGCTTCGCCCAGTGGCTGACCCGCGAACCGAGCAGCGCCGACGACCTGGTGCAGAGCACGCTGGAGCGCGCCCTGTCACGCTGGCGCAGCAAGCGCCCGGAAGGCGACCTGCGCGCCTGGCTGTTCAGCATCCTCTACCGCCAGTTTCTCGATGGCCAACGCCGGGCCAAACGCCATGCGCGCCTGCTCAGCCTGTTCGGCCGCGAAGAGGAGCCGCACAGCTCCTCGCTGGATGACATCGCCATCGCCCACTCGACCCTGGCCGCCTTCGCCCGGCTGCCGACCGAGCAGCGCGCCCTGCTGCTCCTGGTCAGCGTCGAAGGCCTGAGCTACCAGGAAGCCGCCAGCAGCCTGGAAATCCCCATCGGCACCGTGATGTCGCGCCTGTCACGGGCACGCAAGGCCCTGCGTGCCCTGAGCGAAGGCGAAAGCCCCCTGCCCCCTCTGCGGAGACTCAAATGAACCCCTTCCAGCCCAGCGAAGACGACCTGCATGCCTACCTCGACGGCCGCCTCGACGCCGCCCAGCGGCAGGCCGTGGACAGCTACCTGGTGGCCAACCCGGAGGTGGCCGCGCAAGTGGCCGGCTGGCGCCGCGATGCGCAAAACCTGCGGGCTGCATTGGCCAACCTGCAACTGGCCGGGAACAACCCGCAGCTCGACCCCGCCGCCATCCGCCGCCGCCAGCGCGTTCGCCAGCAGCGCCGGCTGGCTACGGCCGCGGCGTTGCTGGTGGCCCTCGGCGTCGGTGGCATGGGTGGCTGGCAGGCGCGCAACCAGACACTGCTGGCGGCCAACCCACCGATGCAGGATGCCCTGGAGGCCCATCGTCTGTTCGCCCTCGACCAGGCCAGCAGCGTGGATGTGAAAGTCAGCGAGCCGGCAGCCCTGCAGAGCTGGCTGGATCAGCGCTTCAGTCATGCCTCGCGACTGCCCGATCTGAGCACCTATGGCCTGCACCCGGTCGGCGGACGCCTGCTGACCACCGAGCAGGGGCCAGCAGCACTGCTGCTGTTCGAGGACAATCAAGGGCAGCGCATCAGCCTGTACCTGCGCGCACCCGGCGCGCTGTATGCCGACATGCCGGCGGGCGAACGCCAGGATGGCGAGCTGCAGGCCCGCTACTGGTCACGCGAAGGCTACAACTACGCACTGGTCAGCCGCAGTAACGACCCTCGCAGCGCGCCCCTGCAGCAGGCCTTGCGCCTGTGATAAACGCCCTACAGCGACCTTACAGCTGCAAGACCGCATGCGCCTTTTCCAGGCGTTTCTCGCGGGCCGTGCGGGCGATCTCCAGCAGCTTGCCGTCGCGCTGCCACAGCGTCGCCCACTCGCTCGGGCCGGCGGCCATGGCGGCGTCGAGCTCCGCGCGCAGGGCAGCGAACTGGGCGAACAGCCCGGCCAACAGCAGATGCGTGCTGGCACTGCTTGGGCACAGCCGCGCCAGCTCGGCGCAACCAGCGAGCAGGCCGAGCAGGCGCAGCTGCAGCCCCTGCGGCCAGCCGCTGTCCTGGCCCACGCCATACAGCCAGGCATTCAGGGCAGCGAGCACGTGCAGGTCTTCGAGGGTGCGGAAGGGCTTGGCGTAGGCATCCCAGCCATCGCCGGGCAGACGCTCGCAGTGGGCATTGTCCAGATGCAGGCGACCGTGGCTGACATCCGGCATCAAGGGCAGCGCCGGTAAAGGTTCGATGCGCACGCCCGGATCGCCATTGCGCACCACGCTCATCGCCAGTTGCGGTGCGGCACCGGCGGGCTCCACCCGCGCCACTACCAGCAGCCAGTCGGCCGCCTCGGCAGCGGTGACGAAATCCTTGCGCCCGGACAGGTGCAGGTCAGCGAGGCGCGTGCTCATGTCCGCCGGGCGGGTGCTGCGGTTCTCGGTCACGCACAGCGCACCGAGCGTACGCGGCGCCGCCGGCCACAGCGCGCGCAGGGCGCCCTGGTAACCGGCCAGGAAAGCCAGCCCCGGAGTGGCGGCCAGGCGCCCGCCGAGCAGCGCCAGGGTGAACGGGCTGACCTCGCCAACCCGCTCCAGCAACGCGGCGTACCAGCTCTCCAGGTCGCTGGCCGGCAGGCGGTCACGGGTTTGCAGCAGGGTTTGCCAGGGCATTTGCAGATCCTCTTCTAAATGTACGGCCTCGCGAGCTAGCGCCAAGCAAGGCGAAGTCGGGCGAGGACGCGGAGTTTACGAGGTGTAAATGAGCAGTACTCGCTTCGCTCGCCCTCCGGGTCGCGCTAAAGCGCATTAGCGGCAAGCCGCTCTCCGAGCCCGATTGACCAGCTAACGGCTGTTACTGCATTGCAACACAACATGGCCGATGCGCAGCAGGCCGGGGCTGTCACACAAGCATCACTCAACCTTCACGGAGGTGACACCGGGCCTTCCTAGTCTGAGCTTGCCCAACAACATCGACCGGCCGCAACCCATCGCAGGCTGGCTTATGGAGGCTAATCGATGACTCAGATCGCCCGTGACCGCGACACCACTGCCGAACGCCGCTTGCAAGCCGAGCGCCTGATCGGTGCGCACGCCCTGCAGGAAGCCCAGGCGCTGCGCTTTGCCGTATTCAGCCGCGAGTTCGACGCCAAGCTCAAGGGCGCTGAACTGGGCCTGGATATGGATGACTACGACCTGCACTGCCAGCACATCGGCGTGCGCGATCTGAACAGCGGCCGCCTGGTCGCCACCACCCGCCTGCTCGACCATCGCGCCGCCGCTAGCCTGGGGCGTTTCTACAGCGAGGAAGAGTTCAGCCTGCACGGCTTGGCCCATCTCGAAGGCCCGGTGCTGGAGATCGGTCGTACCTGCGTCGACCCGGCCTACCGTAACGGCGGCACCATCGCCGTGCTGTGGAGCGAACTGGCCGAGGTGCTCAATGAGGGCGGCTACCGCTACCTGATGGGTTGCGCCAGCATCCCCATGCAGGATGGCGGCATCCAGGCCCAGGCGATCATGCAGCGCCTGCGTGAACGCTACCTGTGCACCGAACACCTGCGCGCCGAACCCAAGCATCCGCTGCCGGCTCTGGATCTGCCGGGCAACGTCATCGCCGAGATGCCGCCGCTGCTCAAGGCCTACATGCGCCTGGGCGCCAAGGTGTGCGGCGAGCCGTGCTGGGATCAGGACTTCCAGGTGGCCGACGTGTTCATCCTGCTCAAGCGCGACGAGCTGTGCCCGCGCTACGCCCGCCACTTCAAGGCCGCCGTCTGAAACCTGCCGCGGATCTGTTGCTCGTCGACCAGGTCGCGTTGCCGCGCAGTAACGCCGCCAACTGCCTGGCCGGCCCCTCACCCCGGCCCTTTCCCGGAGGAGAGGGAGTCAGTCCGTGGTGCGGGTCGGCTCGGTGCGCCAGGCGACTTCGATCAAGCCCCCTCTCCCTCTGGGAGAGGGCCGGGGTGAGGGGAACGCAATGGCTGACAGCCCCTCGACAGACGCCAAACACACCCTAACGCCCAGCACCCGAGTGCCACGATGAATAAACTTCGCCTCTATCTACGCCTCGCTCGTCTGGGCGCCGTGCTGCTGCTCGGCATGCTGCTGGCCAGCGGCGTGGCCCTGGCCGAGCGCCTGCGCCGTCACGACCTGATGGATCTGCGCCAGCGCCTGACCTGCTGGTATCTGCGTCACCTGAGTGGCGCCCTGCCCTTCACCGTCGAGGTGCAGGGCGAGCTGCCGCGCGAACCGATGCTGTGGGTCAGCAACCATGTGTCGTGGACTGACATCCCGCTGCTCGGCCAACTGCTGCCGCTGTCCTTCCTGTCCAAGGCCGAGGTGCGTACCTGGCCGCTGGCCGGCTGGCTGGCGCACAAGGCCGGCACCCTGTTTATCCGCCGTGGCTCGGGCGACAGCAACCTGCTGGCGCGCCTGCTGCATCGCCACCTCACCGCCGGCCGCCACCTGCTGATCTTCCCCGAAGGCACCACCACCGACGGCCAGCAGGTACGCACCTTCCACGGCCGCTTGCTGACCAGCGCCATCGAGGCCTACGTGCCGGTGCAACCAGTGGCGATCCGTTACCTGCGCAATGGCGAGACCGACGCCATCGCCCCCTTTATCGGTGATGACGACCTGCTCTCGCACCTGCTGCGCCTGTTCGCCGCGGAGCGCGGCACCGTACAAATCCAGCTGCTCGCGCCCATTCCCAGCCTCGGCCTGGAACGCAACGCTCTGGCCCGCCAGGCGCAGCGCTCGGTGCAGGTGGCGTTGTTTGGTGAGATCGAAGAGCGCGGGCGATGCGCCGCTTAACCTGGAAAGCCTGAAACGCGCCAGTGGCTGAAGAACATGGGGGATGCGCCAATTGCCCGGCATCCCCCTCAGCACTTACACAAGCAGCGCAGATCGCCACATAAGCGCCTGGCTAGTCATGCGTTGGATCATCGGCATGCTCGCCGTTGTCATCGTCCGCATCGTGGCTGGGATCACCGGCATGTTCACCGTGGTCATCACCGGCATCGTGGCCAGCACCATCATCGCCGCCGCCACCATGGCCACTACCGTCATGCCCTCCTCCGTCGTGACCACCACTGCTTCCGCCACCATGGCCACCGCCGTCGTGCCCGCCGCCGCTGCCCTCACTCGCAAACGCACCGGCAGCCGGCACATTACTCGCTGGCAAGAGCGGCACAACTGCATAGATTGCCAACAGCGCAACCAGCATCAACTTGCTTCTAAATAGGCTCATCATCAAGGCTCCTGCTGCGACAAGGAGAACCCTCTGAGCCTAGCCCAGTCGATGGTCAGCAATTGGCCGGACGATCAGTGGTTCACCCTGACACAGCGGAGCCATAAGCCCCACGCGTGAATTCCTGCAGTTGCGGGTAGAACGCCCGAAAATCCTCAGTCAGCGGCTCGTACAAAGTCTCCAGCTCAGCCATCGCCCCCTCCAGCATCTGCGGCCGTGACAGGCGCCGGCTCATGCCCCACAGCACCTGCTCCAGCACAGCGAAATCGCGGTAGCTGCCCAGCCAGTCCTGCGCCGCCATGCGCGGGGCGATGGCGGCCAGGCGCTCGGGCAGCTGAGCCTCGGCGCCCAGCACGGCGTAGACCCGCGCAGTGAACTGCGGCAGCGGCTCCTCCGCATAATCGTGCCAGTGCCGCGCCAGGCAGTGATCGAAGAACAGGTCGAGCAGAATCCCCGAGGTACGCCGCCGCTCGACAGGAAAGCGCGCCCGCGCCTGCTCGATCAGCGGGTGGCGATCAGTGAACGCATCGATGCGCCGGTGCAGGCGGATGGCCGCCTCGATCTCGGCCGGAAAGCGCCCCTCCAGACGGCCTTTGACGAAGTCGCCATACAGGCTGCCGAGCAGCTGCGCCGGCGCGTCGCCGCCCAGGTGCAGGTGTGCCAGGTAATTCATGCGGCCGCCTTGCGCCAGGTGTTGGGCGTCATGCCCAGCCAGCGGCGGAAAGTCCGGCTAAAGTTGCTGCTGTCCTGGTAGCCGAGGCGCTCGGCCACCGCCTCGACGCTCAGCGGGGTGTTCAGCAGCAGCCAGCAGGCCAGTTCCTGGCGCACCTCGTCGAGCAGTTGCTGGTAGCTGCCACCCTCGGCCTGCAGGCGACGGATCAGGGTGCGTTCGGACAGGTGGAATTCCTCGGCCAACTGCTCCAGGGTCGGGTAGCGCCCCTCGCAGGCGAGCAAACGCAGCTGCACTCGGTCGCTCCACATGCCGCCCTGCTGGGCACCGAGCAACTGGTGCTCGCAGTCACGCAGGGCCAGGCGCGCGGCGCTGGCATCGGCGCTCAGGCTGGGCCGGTCGAGCCAGTCCAGCGGCAGGCTGACCCGGTAGTTGGGGGCATCGAAGCTCACCCCCGGGCCGAGCAATTCGCGGTAGCGCGCGCCCCAGGCCGGTTCGGCGAAGGGGAAGTGGAAGCTCAGCTCGTGCAGCGGCAGCTCGCCGCACACCGCCTCCAGCAGACGCAGCAGGGTGCCGGCCATGGTGGCGAGGATATGTTCGCGGATGTCGCCGAGGTCGAAATCCTCATCGGCGCGCAGGCAGTAGCGCTCGCCCTCCTGATAGCCGGTCAGGCGCATGCTGCTCAGGCGCAGCACGCTGAAGCGCTCGAGCACCTGCATCACCCCGCGCAGGTCGGCGCAGGCCACTGCCGCGTAACCCACCGGGCCATGGGCGGAAACCTGGGTGGCACAGCCGACCTGCAGGCCCAGCCAGGGGCACTCGGTAAGCTGCACGGCGCGACGCACCAGGCGCTGTACCTGGGCGAAATTCAGGCGGCGGTTGTCGCTGTGCAGGTGCGTCCAGTCCAGGCCGGTGCCCTGCATGATCTGCGCTTCGCCGAAGCCACGCTGGCGCAAGGCGGCGCACAGCAGGCGCGCGTAGATCGGGTGCAGGCAGGGTTGCAGCGGGGAAACGCAGGGCTGCATGGCAGGCTCCGGCGAGGGATCAGATTGTCACCATATGACGATTTATTGCCCGACTCAACGGTTCCGCCTCTGGACACGGCAGCGCATGCTGGCTACAGGTCAAAGAACCTCGGAGAGAACAACATGGATACGCCAAGCACCGCCCTGCCCTACCGTGACCGCAAGCGCCACCTGTGGCTGATGTCGCTGTTCGTGCCCAGCCTCGGCCTGATCGGCCCGGCCCTGTACCTGCTGGTATCGCCCCACGACGCCTGGCTGTGGCTGTCGCCGGCCTTCTTCTATTTCGGTATCCCGCTGCTCGATGCACTGATTGGCGAAGACCCGAGCAACCCGCCGGAAAGCGAAGTGCCACGCCTGGAGGCCGACACCTACTACCGCTGGATCACCTACCTGCTGGTGCCGCTGCTGTGGCTGAGCTTCATCGCCAACGCGGCGTTCGTCGCCACCCAGCCGCTGGCCTGGTACGGCGTGCTGGCGATGATCATCTCCACCGGTGGCGGCCTGGGTTTTGCCATCAACCTGGGCCACGAGATGGGCCACAAGAAGCCGCTGCTGGAACGCTGGCTGGGCAAGCTGGCGCTGGCCCTGGCCTGCTACGGGCACTTCTACATCGAGCACAACCGCGGTCATCACCGCGACGTGGCCACGCCGGTCGACCCAGCCTCCTCGCGCATGGGCGAGCACATCTACCGCTTCGCCCTGCGCGAGCTGCCGGGCGGTCTGCTGCGCGCCTGGCAACTGGAGAAGGAACGCCTGGGCCGCTGCGGCAAGTCGGCGTGGAACCTGGACAACGAGATCCTCCAGCCAGCGCTGATCAGCCTGGCGCTGTATGGCGGATTGGTCGCGGTGTTCGGCATCGGTCTGCTGCCCTACCTGCTGCTCACTGCCTTCTGGGGCGCCTTCCAGCTGACCTCGGCCAACTACCTGGAGCATTACGGCCTGCTGCGGCGCAAGCTGGACAACGGCCGCTACGAAATCTGCCAGCCGCACCATTCGTGGAACAGCAACCACCTGTTCTCCAACTGGGCGCTGTTCCACCTGCAGCGGCATTCCGACCACCACGCCCACCCGACCCGGCGCTACCAGTCGCTGCGCAACTTCGCCGACCTGCCACGCCTGCCCAGCGGCTATTTCGGCATGTACCTGCTGGCCTACGTACCACCGCTATGGTTCCGCGTGATGAACCCGCGCCTGCTGCAGGCGGTGAACGGCGAGACCGCGCGGATCAACTTCCAGCCCGGCCTGCGCGAACGCCTGGTGCAGCAGTACCAGCTGCAGGACACGCCGGCATGAGCCAGTTCCAGTGCCCGGAATGCGGCTATCGCTATGACGAGGAACGCGGCGAGCCGCACCAGGGCTATGCGCCGGGCACGCCCTGGAATGAGCTGCCGGAAGACTTCGCCTGCCCCGACTGCGCGGTGCGGGTGAAGGCGGATTTCGAGGAAGTGCCAAACACCTGATCCCCCTCTCCCTCCGGGAGAGGGCCGGGGTGAGGGAGTGCCCTTGCCCCGGTTCTTGCCTGCCAGCACTAATAGCGCGCCCCTCACCCTGCCCCCTCCCAACGGGAGAGGGGATAAGCCCCCTGCAACCATCCCGCCATCAGCCCGGTCGATAATCAGTATCGGCGCAAACGATCTCCATATCGGACAAACCCGATATACAGTTCGCTCCATCACGATATACCGCGTCGTATCTGACATGACCACCGAACTCGACTTCGACGAAATCATCAAGGCCCTGGCTCACCCGGTGCGCCGCGAAATCCTGCAATGGCTGAAGGAGCCGGAGAAGCATTTCGCCGACCAGGAACACCCGCTGGAATTCGGCGTATGCGCCGGCAAGTTCGAACGCTGCGGCCTGTCGCAGTCGAGCGTGTCGGCCCACCTCGCCACCCTGCAGCGGGCCGGCCTGATCGGCAGTCGCAAGATCGGTCAGTGGAGTTTTTTCTCGCGCAATGAAGAGGTCATTCAGGCCTTCCTGAAAGCCTTCAACGCGCAACTTTAAAGTCGTACCTGCCTGACAACGCTGCCTTTTGGCGGCGCCGGCAGCCCTTTGCCCACACTTTTTCAGGAGTAGGCCCGATGCCACTTCCCTTGCTAGTCCTCGCCCTCTCGGCCTTTGCCATCGGCACCACGGAATTCGTCATCATGGGCCTGCTGCCGAATGTCGCTGCCGACCTCGGCGTGAGCATTCCCGGCGCCGGCTGGCTGGTGACCGGTTACGCCCTGGGCGTGGCCATCGGCGCACCCTTCATGGCCCTGGTTACCTCCAACTGGCCGCGCAAGGCCGCCCTGCTCGGCCTGATGGGCATTTTCATCATCGGCAACCTGCTGTGCGCCACGGCCAGCGACTACGAGCTGCTGATGGTCGCCCGGGTGGTCACCGCCCTCTGCCACGGCGCCTTCTTCGGCATCGGCTCGGTGGTCGCCGCCAGCCTGGTGCCGGAAAACCGCAAAGCCTCGGCTGTGGCCCTGATGTTCACCGGCCTGACCCTGGCCAACGTGCTCGGCGTACCGCTGGGTACCGCCCTGGGCCAGGCCGCCGGCTGGCGTTCGACCTTCTGGGCCGTGACCCTGATCGGCGTATTCGCCTTCATCGGCCTGTGGCGCCTGCTGCCGGCCAAGCGCGATGAGCAACCGGCCGATCTGCGCAGCGAACTGGCAGCCCTGCGCGGTGCCGGGTTCTGGCTGGCGCTGAGCACCACCGTGCTGTTCTCCGCCGCCGTGTTCGCCCTGTTCACCTACATCGCTCCGCTGCTCGGCGAAGTCACCGGCGTGTCGCCGCGTGGCGTGACCTGGACGCTGCTGCTGATCGGCGTCGGCCTGACCCTCGGCAACATCATCGGCGGCAAGCTGGCCGACTGGCGCCTGAGCACCTCGCTGTGCGGCATCCTCGCTGCCCTGGCCGTGCTCTCGACCCTGTTCAGCTGGCTCAGCCACTACCTGATCCCGGCGGAAATCACCCTGCTGCTGTGGGCCGCCACCGCCTTCGCCGCCGTACCGGCGCTGCAGGTCAACGTGATGACCTTCGGCCAGGCCGCACCGAACCTGGTATCCACCCTCAACATCGGCGCCTTCAACCTGGGCAACGCCCTCGGCGCCTGGGTTGGCGGCCTGGTCATCAGCCAGGGCCTGGGCCTCACCAGCGTACCGCTGGCCGCTGCTGGCCTGGCCGCCCTGGGCCTGCTCGCCGCCCTGCTCACCTTCTCCATCGGCAACGCATCCAGCGTGGCCGAAGCTGCCCTCGACTGATCCAAGGAGCCTCACCATGACTACGCTTTTCGATCCCATCCAGGTCGGCGACCTGCAACTGCCGAACCGCATCATCATGGCCCCGCTGACCCGCTGCCGGGCCGACGACGGGCGCATTCCCAACGCCCTGATGGCCGAGTACTACGTGCAGCGCGCCTCGGCCGGGCTGATCCTCAGCGAGGCCACATCGGTCACCCCGATGGGCGTCGGCTACCCGGACACCCCCGGCATCTGGTCGGAAGACCAGGTACGTGGCTGGCTCAACGTGACCCGCGCCGTGCATGCCAACGGCGGGCGCATCTTCCTGCAGCTGTGGCACGTCGGCCGGGTTTCCGACCCGCTGTACCTCAACGGTGAGCTGCCGGTGGCGCCGAGCGCGATCAAACCGGCCGGGCATGTCAGCCTGGTGCGCCCGATCAAGGAATTCGTCACCCCGCGCGCCCTGGAAACCGAAGAAATCGCCGATATCGTCGAGGCCTACCGCCACGGCGCGGAGAACGCCAAGGCCGCCGGTTTCGACGGTGTGGAAATCCACGGCGCCAACGGCTACCTGCTCGACCAGTTCCTCCAGGACAGCACCAACCAGCGCCAGGATCAGTACGGTGGCAGCATCGAGAACCGTGCGCGCCTGCTGCTGGAAGTCACCGATGCCGCCATCGAAGTCTGGGGCGCCGGCCGCGTTGGCGTGCACCTGGCACCGCGCCGCGACTCCCACGACATGGGCGACAGCAACCCGCGCGAAACCTTCGGCTATGTCGCCCGCGAGCTGGGCAAACGTGGCGTGGCCTTCATCTGCACCCGCGAGAAGGAAGGCGACGACAGCCTGACGCCTTACATCAAGGAGCAGTTCGGCGGCCTGGTGATCGCCAACGAGCGCTTCACCAAGGCCCAGGCCAACACCTGGCTGGCCGACGGCAAGGCCGATGCGGTGGCCTTCGGCATCCCCTTCATCGCCAACCCCGACCTGGTCGAGCGCCTGGCCCAGGACGCCCCGCTCAACGAGCCGCGCCCCGAGCTGTTCTACGGCAAGGGCCCGGTCGGCTACCTCGACTACCCGCGCCTGTAACCACGGCAACACCTACCGGCACCTGAGGGTGCCGGTTTTCATTGCGGAGTCATTACCCAGATGCAGAACATCCTGATTACCGGTGCCTCGCGCGGCATCGGCCTGGGTCTCGCCGAGACCTACCTGAATGCCGGTGCGCAGGTACACGCCGTGGTGCGCAACCCCGACTCGGCCGAGCTGCGCCAGCTGCAGGCCCGCTTCGCCGAGCACCTGCAACTGATCGTCTGCAACCTGAATGACACCGAGGCCGGCGCCCGTATCCTCGCCCAGCTCGCTGCCCCAGCGCTGGACGCCGTGATCCTCAATGCCGGGGTCTACGGCCCTACCCATCAGGATATCGCGCAGGCCAGTACGCACGAGATCAACGAGCTGTTTCTCAGCAACGCCATCGCCCCGCTACGCCTGGCGCGGCAGCTGGCACCGCGGGTCGGCAGTGGCGGCGTGATCGCCTTCATGAGTTCGCAGATGGCCAGCGTGGAGCTGGCGCGCGCCGCGCAGATGCCGCTGTATGGCGCCAGCAAGGCTGCACTCAACAGCCTGATCCGCAGCTGGAGCCAGGCCACGGATTCACCGGCGGCGACCCTGCTGGCCCTGCACCCAGGCTGGGTCAGAACCGCCATGGGCGGCGACCAGGCGCCACTGGAAGTGGCCGACAGTGCGGCCGGCCTGCAGCGCAGCATCGCCCACTATGCCGGGCAAGGCGGCTGCCACTTCATCGACTACCAGCAGCAGGTGCTGCCCTGGTAGGACGTTGTCCTACTCGCCGCTGTCGTCCAGCAGCGGCATGCCGGCGGCGCGCTCCAGCAGATCCGCCGGCAGGCTCTTGCTGGCGCGGGCACCGAGCAGCTTGAGGTTCTCGACCCGGTTGATCAGGTTGCCGCGGCCTTCGCAGAGCTTGTTGCGCGCCGCGTCGTAGGCCTTGTCCAGCTGCTTGAGACGGCTGCCGACTTCGTCCAGGTCGCCGATAAAGGCGACGAACTTGTCGTACAGCTGGCCAGCACGCTCGGCGATGTCGCGGGCGTTCTGGCTCTGCCGCTCCTGGCGCCAGAGGCTGTCGATCACCCGCAGGGTGGCCAGCAAAGTGGTCGGGCTGACGATCACGATGTGCTGCTCGAAGGCTTCCTGGAACAGCCCCGGATCGGCCTGCAGCGCGGCGGCGAAGGCCGCCTCGATGGGCACGAAGAGCAGCACGAAGTCCAGGCTGTGCAGGCCTTCCAGGCGCTGGTAATCCTTCACCGAGAGGCCCTTGAGGTGGCTGCGCAGGCTCAGCACGTGCTGCTTCAGCGCCGTGCTGCGGGTCTCGTCGTCTTCGGCGGCGACCAGCGCCTGGTAGGCGGTGAGGCTGACCTTGGCATCGACCACCACCTGCTTGTCGCCCGGCAACTGGATCAGCACGTCGGGCTGGAAACGCTCGCCATCGCCACCCTTGAGGCTGACCTGGGTCTGGTACTCGCGGCCCTTCTCCAGGCCGGCATGTTCCAGCACCCGCTCCAGCACCAGCTCGCCCCAGTTGCCCTGGGTCTTCTGTCCTTTCAGGGCGCGGGTCAGGTTGGTCGCCTCGTCGCCCAGGCGCTGGTTGAGCTGCTGCAGACGCTCCAGCTCCTTGGCCAGGGAAAAGCGTTCGCGCGCCTCGCTCTGGTAGCTCTCCTCGACCCGTTTCTCGAACGCCTGGATGCGTTCCTTGAGCGGATCGAGCAACTGGCCAAGGCGCTGCTGGCTGGTTTCGGCGAAACGCTGTTCGCGCTCGTCGAAAATCTTGCCGGCCAGCTCGGCGAACTGCGCCCGCAGCTCATCACGGGAATTCTGCAGATCGCTCAGGCGCTGCTGGTGGCTGCCCTGCTGCTCGCGCAGCTCGGCGGCCAGGCTGGCGCGCTGGCTTTCCAGCTGGCGCAGCTGGTCTTCCTTCTGCTCGCGCTCGCGCGCCCACTCCTGAGCCGCCTTGCGCGCGCCGTCGCGCTCCTGGCCGAGCAGCTCGCTTTCACGGCGCAGGGCCGCCAGCTCGGCCTGCTGGCCGGCGCTGCGTTGCTGCAGCTCACGCAGCTCGTCGAGACTGTCATCGAGCTGGGCCGACAGGCCTTCCTGGGCCAGGCGACTGGTATTCAGACGCTCGTCCTGCAGCAGGCGCTCGGCCTCCTGCGCCGCCAGCTTGCGCTGCAGCTGCCAGACCAAAGCGGCCAGCGGCGCGGCACCCAGCAACAGGCCGAGCAGCAGATTGGAAAGATCGAGGGCAAAGGGCAAAGGCACGGGCGGGCTCGCTATCGGATTCGCGGTGGCGGGCAGTATACCCAGCGCCGCACGCGGCAATCAGGCCGTTTTGTGCAAACGTCCGAGCAGGCGCACAGCCTCGTGGGAGCCTTGGGCAGCCGCTTGCTCCAGCCAGTGGCGAGCCAGTTGCGGCTCGCGCTGGCGCGGCTGGCAGTACAGCCGCCCCAGCTCCAGCTGGGCCCTCAGGTCGCCGGCGCGACCGGCCTGGCGCAACAGCTCCACGCCGATGCGGCGGTCGCGGGTATTGCCGCAATCGCGGCACAGCAGCAGGCCCAGGCGGCTCTGGGCCAGCACCACCCCCTGGCGCGCCGGCTGCTTGAGCAGGCGTCCGGCAATGCGCTTGATGCTCGAGTGCTGCCCCAGGCGGGGGCGATCGAGCAGCCAGAGAGCAAAACGCAGGGGCATGCGCGGGTTTGCTGGTGCAGATGGGGCTAGGGCGAGGGGCAGAACGCGGGACTTCATGAAGGCGCTGGCTGGCTTCGGGGCGCGCCACTCTACTCGCTTTTTGTCGTGGGTAAAGACTTGCCAAATCCGGCGAAACACGCTCTGCAGCAAGCGCTCGGGACAATCCACAGAAGCTGTGGATAACTCCGTGGACAACATGCTGGAAAACCTCCTCATCTCCGATGGGACGGGGCTCCGGCTCAAACTGATGAATTTTTCACCAATAAAAAAACTTCATATTTTTCATTGACTTAAAAAATCATCACTGAGAATCAAGCAGTTACGCCGGTTTGTGACAGGAGGTTGACAAGCTGCTTCGCAATTGTGCACAAGTGCCCGCCGCCGCACCGCCTGGCGCCCCGTTTGAGGGCGAATACGGCGCGCCCCTTCTGGCTCTAGGGCTGCAGCCGAGAGCCGAAAAAATCGTGGATTTCTCCGGGCGTTTGTTCAACCTGCGGCGGCCCGTTGCAGGGCGGCGATATCCAGCTTGTGCATCTGCAGCAGGGCGGTCATCACCCGCTGTGCCTTGCCCGGTTCGGGGTCGTCAAGCAGGCGGTAAAGTACCCGCGGCACCACCTGCCAGGACAACCCAAAACGATCCTTAAGCCAGCCACACTGCTGGGCCTGGCCACCGCCACCGGGGCCCAGGCCGTGCCAGAAGTGGTCGACCTCGGCCTGGTCGTCGCAGCCGATCACCAGCGAGACGGCTTCGCTGAAGCGGAAGGCCGGCCCGCCATTGAGGGCAATGAAGCGCTGCCCCTGCAACTCGAACTCCACGGTCATCGCCGAGCCCACGGGGCGCCCGTGCACTTCCTGGCCGGCCTCGCTGTAGCGGCTCACGTGGCTAATCCGCGCGTCATCGAACAGCGACACATAGAGCTGCGCCGCCTGCTCGCCCTGGTCGTCGAACCACAGGCAGGGGGTGATTTTCTGGAGCTGTGCCATGCTGTCTCTCCCATGCGGCCGCCACCGGCCAGTCCATGGTTAGTCGTGCGGCAGGCTCGGGGATCGACAGCTGGGGCGACCGTTTATCGGCGCCGCTTCAGTCCAGTACTTCTTCGTCGCGCAGCAGGACGAACAGGCGGCCGCTGGCATCCTCGATGAAGTCGTGCACGTAGTACATCAGCACCTCGCCCTGGCCGGGCAGGGTCGCCACGTAGTCGCCGATGTCGGCGACGAAGTAGCCCTTGCTGCCGGGCTTGGCCTCGCACTCGATGTAGGCACGCACGAACAGCGCCGGGTCGCAGTCGGCGAAGAACTCTTCGCGCTCGGCGGCATCCCACTCGACCGGGGCCTCGAAGGGGCCGGCGAAGAGCACGCGGGCATCGCCGAGATCCTCTTCCTCGGCATCCGGATCGTTGTCATCCGGGCGGTACAACGTGCATTCCTGGGCCTGCGGGTCATCGAGGATGGTCAGGCGCTGTTGCGGGTCGATCTGGCTCACGGGGCTCTCCGCTATCGGGGCGTTGCTCGGCAGGAGCAACAACTGGACGCCACCTTCTGCGCCCGTCGTCGCGACGTCAACTCCCGGGGCGAATTGGTCTGCCGATCTTCCGCGGAATTGGTTATTTGTCCGCCCGCCGTCACCGCTTAGCGTATGCCCACTGTCACCCACCGAGGAATAGTGCCATGACGCCACGTCTCGATTTCTACACCGCCTCCCCTGACGCCCTGAAGGCCATGCTGGCCCTGGAAGGCGCCGTATCCAAGCTGCCGCTGGAAAAATCCCTGCTCGAGCTGGTCAAGCTGCGCGCCTCGCAGCTCAACGGCTGCGCCTTCTGCGTCGACATGCACAGCAGCGACGCGCGCAAAGCCGGTGAGACCGAACGCCGCCTGTACGCCGTGGCGGTATGGCGCGAGGCGCCCTTCTTCACCCCGCGCGAACGCGCCGCCCTGGCCTGGACCGAGGCCCTGACCCTGGTCGCCGACAGCCATGCGCCGGACGCCGACTACGAACTGCTGAGCAGCCAGTTCAGCGCCAAGGAAATGGTCGACCTGAGCCTGGCCATCAGCACCATCAATAGCTGGAACCGCCTGGCCGTGGGCTTTCGCAAGATGCCCAGCGCCTGAGCCGTACGAGGAATCAGCCCCCTGAACATCATGCACGGCGCGGTTCTTTCTCGAGCAGCTCGGCGAGAACGGCCTGGAGCTGGAGATCGACTAGCTGGATCTCAGTGTCGACACCCCGCCGCATGTCACCGAGGACTTCGCCATCGCCCCCTACACCGCGCCGGATCAGCGCAGCGAGGCACTGATACTCACGGCTACTTTTCGAGGTTCACCAGCATGCCATCCCGTTCCCTGTTCGCCGCCATCCTGGCCGGCCTGTCCCTGCTCGCCCAGCTGCCTGCCCAGGCCCATGAAAGTGGCGAGAAACTCACCGTGCTGCAGGAGCACCTGATGACCAACGCCCCGGGCATGAAGGCCACCATGCTCAGCGTCGAATACGCGCCCGGCCAGGCCACCGTGGCACACCGCCATGACGGCAGCGCCATCGCCTATGTGCTGCAGGGCGCCATCGTCTCGCAGATCGAGGGCCAGGCGCCGGTCACCTACAAAGCGGGCGAGTCCTGGTACGAGCCGGCCGGCACCCATCACCTGGTGTCGAAGAACGCCAGCAACAGCCAGCCGGCCACGCTGCTGGTGTGGATCCTCGGCACCGAGCAGCAGCCGGTGCTGGTACCGCTGCAGCAGTAAGCCCTACACGCCCCTACCGGCCTGCTTAGCAGGCCGGTTGCGTTATACCTCAGGCGATTTCGCGGAGGATATCGCGCACCCGATCCAGCGCCGGGTCGATGTCCAGGGTCTCGATCGCGCCGAAGCCGATCATCAGCCCGCGACGCGGTTCGGCCTGGTAGTAGAAGGCCTCCAGCGGGTACAGGCCGACCTCCACCTTGCGGCTCAGCTCGATCAGCAGCGGCAGGTTGAGCGGCACCCGGCACAGCGCCGCCATATGGAAGCCGGCGGTGGCCGGGACTATCTCGAACCAGGGCGCCAGGTCGCCCTGGAAGCGCTGCAGGATGCGCTCGCGGCGCGCCGCGTAGACCGTGTGGCAACGGCGGATGTGCTTGAGCAGATAACCCTCGCTGATGAACTTGGCCAGCGCCCACTGCGGCAGGGTCGAGACGTGCCAGTCGGTCAGCTGCTTGACGTTGATCACCGCATTGCGCAGCGCCGGCGGCAGCACCGCATAACCGATGCGCAGCTCAGGCATCAGGGTCTTGGAGAAGGTGCCGACATAAGCCACCACGCCAGCCGTATCCAGGCTCTGCAGCGAGTCGGTGGGCCGCCCTTCGTAGCGAAACTCGCAGTCGTAGTCGTCTTCGATGATGATCGCCCCCAGCTGTCGGGCACGCTGCAGCAGCGTCTCGCGGCGCACCGTGCTCATCGGCATGCCGAGCGGGAACTGGTGCGAGGGGGTGACGTAGATCAGCCGCGCCTGCTCGGGAATCCGTTCCACCTGCATGCCGTCGCCATCCACCGGCACGCCGACCACCTGCGCGCCGAGGGCGGCGAACAGCAGGCGCGCCGGGGTGTAGCCGGGGTCTTCCATGGCCACCGTGCAGCCGGGCTCGATCAGCACCCGGGCGATCAGGTCGAGGGCCTGCTGGGCGCCGTTGCACACCACCAGGTCATCGCCCTGACAGTTCACCCCACGGGCGAAGGCGATGTAGCGGGCAATCGCCGCGCGCAAGGCGCTCAGGCCCTCCGGTTGGCTGTAGAAGCCGCGGGCCTTGGCGATCTGGCGCAGGGCGTACTGGCTGCACTGGCGCCACTCGTCCTGGGGAAACAGGTTCTTGCTGATCGCCCCGCCGATGAACTCGCAGCGCAGCGACACTTCCAGCTGTGGATGGCGCAGCGGCAGCGGAATCGTCCGCCAGCGTTCGATGGCCGCGGCACTGGCCGGGCTCAGCGTGCTGGGCGTGGGGTCGCGGCGCGCCACATGGGCATTGACGAAGGTGCCGCTGCCCACCTTGCCGACCAGCAGGCTGTCGTAGGTAAGCAGCGCATAGGTGTCGGACACGGTCTTGCGCGAGACGCCCAATTGCTCGGCCAGCAGACGCGACGGCGGCAGGCGCGTGCCGGCCGCCAGGCGTCCGCTCTCGATGGCTTCGCGCAGTTGGCGGTAAAGCTGGCCGGCGAGATCCTTGCGGCCATGGATGACGACATGCAGCTCCATCGGGGCTCCGGATACCTCAGGGGATAATCACCAGCGTAGCGAGCCGCGCCGGTTTCAGGCCGGCTGCGGCAGCGTCCCTGCGACCAGGAACAGGCTCAGCGGGAACAGCCGCGGCGTATCCGGGCCCTGGGCATTCTTGAAGGCCACATAGCTGTCGGTGGTTTCACACAGCCACGGCTGCAGGTTACGCGGGCGCCGCTCGCTGAAGGCCTGCGGGGCATACAGGGCGACATTGTTGCCCTGCAACGGGCAGCGCGCCGAGGGAAACTCGAAGGCCTCCACCCCGGCTTCGCGCATGGCGCTGCCCAGCGCCTGGGTGGCGCGATAGTCGCTGCGGTGGGTCAGCTGCTCGCGGTACTCGGCAAACGGCGGCTGATGCAGACGGATACCGCGCTCGACCTGGTAGCGCGCCTCGAAGGAGGAATGCTCGGAGAGGATACGCCCGCTCGGCGGCGCTTTGGCCATGCCATGCCAGAGCACGAAGCGGTAGAAGGCGGTTTCCGCCATTGCCGTCTCCAGACGGCAGGCAGCATAGAACAGGCTCGGCTCATGCCGGCGGCCGAAGCGCGAGCCCCAGCGCAGCGGCGGGTAACGGAACGGCGTGTGCAGCAGGTAGTGCAGCGGCTCGTCGCTGCGCGGCAAGGGCGGCTTGCTGGCCTCCAGCAACTGTTCGAGCAAGGCCTGCTCGTCCAGGGTATCGACCAGCTGCAGGGTGGCCACCTGCTCCTGACTTTCCACCAGACGCACCAGGCGCCCGCGCAACGGGGTGATCTGCTCTGCGCCAGCGCAGGCCTGCCAGATATCCATATCGATGCTCGCTCAAGGCCGCCGGGCGGCCCACAAAACCGGGTTGATCACACCTTGCCGCGAATGGCGTCTAGATACTCGACCACCCGCACCAGCCCCTGCACCTGGGCCATCTGCTGCAGCGGCACGCCAGCCAGGTGATGGTTCTCGGTACGCAGGAAATGGCGCATGTCGCCCAGGTTGCCACCGAACAGGGCAAACAGGGCGCGGTAGATGCGGATCAGCAGCAGGGCCAGCTCGCCGGTCTTGCTCTGCGGGCGCAAACCGCCGCTATCGCCCCAGCGGCTGATGGCCGAGCGGTTGACCCCGACTATCTCGGCCAGCTCCTGCTGGGTCAGGCCCAGTTGCTCACGGGTGTTGAGCAGGGCCTTGAGCAGGACAGCATCGGCGGCGACGCCGGGCTTGCTGAGCGCACTCATGACTGCCTCCAGATGTTCGTTTGAGACAAAAATAGCAAAAAATCACACAAACGAACACCAGAAATACGCACTCAGGAGATCGACAGCTGGCCGTTGCCGAATTGCTCGATGGCGTGGCCGGCGGTAATCAGATGACAATTGCCGTTGCAGAAGTTGCCCAGGTACTTGCCCTCCTTGGCAATCACGAAGCCGGCGTTGTCCAGGCCCGGGCGCAGGCGGTTCTGGCTCAGAGCCACGCGCACCGCCAGCCACTGGTTGGACTGCGGGCCGAGCACGTTGTCGTTGGCGATCAGGCTGGCAAAGCAGCCGGGAATCTCACCCTGGGCCGTGCTATCGCCCATGGCCTTGAGTTTTGCCAGCAGATCGTCGCCCATACGAATTTCGCCCAGGCGGTTGTTGCCCAGATACAGCCGACCGGGCTCCTCCTCCAGCGCCACACCTCCCAGGCGCTTGATCAGGCTGGCCGACAGCATCTCGCTGCTGGCGGACTCGCCATACAGAGAAATCCGCCCGCTAATGGCGCTGTCGCTCAGGCTTATCTCGCCCTTGGCATCGGCCAGCATCAGGGCGAAGCCGGGCTGGCTCAACTGCGAGCCTCCTCCGCCCAGGCCGGTACCGGGAATCTTCGGCGCGTGGGCCACCAGCATCAGGCGGCTGAGTTCGACCAGGCTGCAGGCGCCGATCTGCAGCAGGCTGTTGCCCGGCGTCGTGAGACCGCCGAGACCCAGGTGGCTGAGGCTCAGGCGCTGGCAACGGGACAGCTGCACGGCCAGTGGCGACTGCTCGTCGCCGAACAGATCGAAGTCGCGCAGCAGCAGGCCGCGGAAACGCTCGAAGACAATCGACTGGCCCTTGACGTTGAGGCGGCTGGCCGGACCCGCACCGTGGATCAACAGGCTGACCTCACCCTTGCCGTCGGCCTGCAGGTCATCCGCCAGCTGGTGCTCGCCGGGCAGCAGGCACAGGCAGATATCGCGCTCACCACGGTCAATCAGCTCGCTCACGGCCTGGTCGAGGGTGGGGAAGGTGCCCTCCTCGCCCACCGTGACGCAGCAACCGCCCTCGTGGTTGCGCCGGCACAGCGAATCCAGGGCCTTTTGCACCGTGTTGACGCCTTCAGCCTGCATGTCGGCGCAGTCTTTCGGGTCGTAGGCCACCGCCGTCGCCACCGCCAGGCTGGCGGAAAAATGGATCTCGTTGAACTTGCCCGGCACCGGCGCACCGGCCAGCAGCAGCTCGGCGGTGCAGCCCTGGTTCTGCGTGCCCGGGGCGAGAAACCAGACAACGCTGGCAATACCGTTGGCATCGGTCACCAGGGTCTGGCTGGTCGTGCCATTGCTCAGCAGGCCGGCCGGCGCGCTGAAGCGCACCTGGGCGCCAACCACCGGGAACTGGCCGTTGTACACCGCCACCTGCAGCGGTGCCGGCAGGGCCACCCGCTGCGGCGCCAGCGGGTTGGGCATGGCCTGCTGGCCATCACCGCCGACGTAATGCAGGTTGGTCAGCTCGGTCAGCGCCGGGAACAGCTGGCGGCAATCGCTGAGGCTGGTCCAGATGCCGTTCTGGCAATTGAGCAGGGCCAGGCGGGTGAAGGCGCGCAACACCCCCTGGGGCGCGACGAACAGCGGCTTGCCGCCTGCTTCGGGCCACTCCAGATCGGCGGTGGCGGTACGCGCGGGAATCGTCCAGTAGTCGCCGACGCGCAGTTTGCCGGTAAGAAAACGCACCTCCACGCCATCTTCCAGCTCGACCCAACCGAGGTTGTCGCCGGCATTCGCCGCCACCGCCTCGAGGTTCTTTACCCCATCCCAGCGACGTACCCGTGGGTTGCGGCTGAACAGCGCATCGCTCAGTGCCGGCGTGGCGCTGGCCAGGTCGAGGGTGACGCGATTGCCCTCGGTTTTCAGCACCTGCACCAGGGCGCCAGCGCGCCCGGTTTCCTCGTGATCGTCGTTGAACACTTCCAGCCAGCAGCCGGCGGTGATCGCCAGATAGGCATCGCGGCCGATGCTGGCCACCTCGATCTCGTTCGCTACCGGGTCGTCGAGCCAGCCGGTGACCCGGGTGAGGATGCTGCCGTTGTCGCGCGACCACTTGAAGCGGCGCGGCCCGGACGGCACGCCGTCGTCGTGCACCTCGACCCGATACAGCTGGTTTTCCAGGCGCTGGTAGCCGGCCTCGGGGGTCAGCAGGCAGGGATCCTTGGGCGGCACGCCGGGTTCGGCGCGGGCCGCCAGCTTGCCTTCGGCGGGCTTGCTCAGCTCGTTCCAGGCGGCGATGTCGGACAGGCAGCTGAGGTTGGCGCCGACAGCGCCGACCCGCAGCAGCTTGACCTGCCAGACCAGCTGGTCGCGGGTCGCGCTGTCCGGCCCGCCCAGGGCCACCTCGCGGATCAGGCCATCCTCCAGGGCGGTGACATGGCGCAGCCAGGCTTCCAGGTAGCCGAGGTAGATGCCGTTCTCCGGCGTCTGCGCCACGCCGTTGGCGTCGTACACGCGGATGTTGCTCAGCTCGCTGTTGTTGGCCACCACCACGGCCGGCGGCAACGGCAGCAGGCTGGCCCCCGCCGCCAGGATCGGCGTGATGCGCTTGTGCAGGTCGGGCTGGCCGACCAGCTTGCATGCCAGCGGGTTGTCGCAGAGCAGACCATCGAGGTACAGGTGGCCGGCGGAAATGTCGATGTTCTGCCCGTTACCGGCCAGGCCGAAGCCGGCCAGGTCGATGGGGGCACCGCTCTTGCCGATGCTGTCGCGGGTTTCGCTTTCCAGGCGGCGGTTGAGAATGTCCTGCTGTTCGTTCCAGTCGGCATCCAGCTGTACCCGCCCCTGCTGCATGCGCACACTGCGGTAGTGCTTGGCGGGCTGGTCGGTGGAACGGGAGAGATCGGCTTTCATAGTGGTCGTCCTGGGTCTTGTAGGAGTACTGGCCCGTCAGTTGACAAAGATCACCCCGGCCTCCAGGCCGAAGCGCAGGTATTCATCCAGGGCCTGGCGCAGATTGGCCTCGCGCTGGGGTTGCTGGAGCAGGTTCCACACGCCCATTTCGGCGCCGTCCTCGGCCCCGCTGCGGATGTCCTCGGCACAGGACAGGCGCAGCTGGGCATAGGCCGGGTGGCCGAAGGTGGTCGAGGTGAAGGTCGGGCTGACGCGGATACGCTCCAGCTTGGCCTTGGCCGCCGGCTTGCCCTGGATCGCCAGATCCGGCTGGCAGCGATAGCGGCGTGGCGTCTTCGAGCCCTCCGGCACGTAGCAGAAGCGCACGCAGCCCTGCTGCCGGCGGGTGGTCAGCAGCGCCGCGCTGAACAGGCTGTTGCTGGCCGTCAGGGCGCCGCTGCGGGTAGCGCCGAACACCGTGCAGCAGTTCAGCTCGAGCCCGGTATCGGGCAGCGCCAGAGCTTCCCCGGCCGGGTTGTCGAACACGCTGTAGCGCGCCGTCACTGCAGCCAGGGCCCCTTCGCAGCGCAGCGCGCCGCACAGGCAATGGGTCAGCTCGATGCTCAGCATGCGCCCCTGGCTGGCGCTCTCGTGGTGGATGCCGCCGCGCGCCGGCACCAGGCTGCAGTGGCGCAGGCTGACCTGGCGCAGGTCGCCCTGCAGGCGCAGCTTGCCGTCCAGCAGCAGGCCGGAGAGCAACAGACGGGTATCGCCGTTGCCGCGCAGCAGCAGGTCGCCACTGAGCACCGGGCGGCGCTGGTTGGCCGCCTCGATGGCGACCAGGGTGTCCGGCAGGTCGAGGCTGCTGGTGATGCTCTCGGTGCTGTCCGCCAGCAGGCGGATCAGGTAGCGGCCACCGGCCTGCAGGCTCTGCAGGGCCAGCTCCAGGCTGGCGAAGTCGCCCGGCACGTTGAGCAGGGTCTGGAAGTCGGCCGCCTCGAACAGGCCCTGGCGCGCATCGTCCTCGGCGCTCACCGGCCGGCGGTCGTAGGGCCCGCCGCCAACATCGCCAGGAAAGCCGTAGGCCCAGGACACCTCGACCCTGGTCGCGCTCTTGCCGGTGGGCAGGCTGATGCGCCCAAGCACGGGATCGAAACCCACCAGGAACTGCGGCGGTGCCGGCGGAAAGCGCCGCGCCGGGCCGCCCGCCGTGGGCAGCACATCGAGAAACGCCGGCGGACGGCGCCAGGCCTCGGGGCTGACGCCGGGAATCGCCGTCAGGTTGCACACCAGCAGATGTTCCGCCGGCACCGCCACGCCATCCAGCCAGATGCGCAGCACCGGGCCATTCTGCACCGCGGCGAAGTACTCCAGGCGGCCGCTGCCGCCGTCGGCCAAGGCCTGGCGCAGGGCCGTCAGCTCGTCGTACAGGACGCGCCGCGAGAGGGGCTCCGGTACGTTGACCGGCTGCGCCAGCTGGGTCACCTCGCTCTCGTTGCGCGGCCGGTTGAACAGCATGCCGTCCCACTGCAGGGGATCGTCGACGAAGCTGCGCCCGAGCGGGTCGAAGCTGTAGCAGCCGGCCATGCCGGCGATCGCGCAGGCCTGGCTGCGCTGCACCGGGTAGGCCTGCAGGCGCCACAGGTAGAGGCCGAGGTTGGCGATGTTGTAGCGCCCGGCCGAGGGATGGCGCACCTCGGCGGTATGCGCGCTGTAGTCGAACGGCCCGTCTATGCGCTCCAGCCGCGCGGCCTGGCGCAGGTCGGGGGTGCGCAGGCTGTGCAGGCGGCGGTGGTTGACCTGCTGGGTGGTACCGAGCAGCTCGAAGAACTCCACCGCCCGTGCGCGCCAGCCGCTGCTGTCGAAGGCCAGCTGCTCAAGCACCGGCACCGTGCCCTTGCGCCGGCGCAGGCGCAGGGTATTGGCCACCAGGGCACGCTGGCTGAAGCTGCCGGTACCGCTCACCGCATGCAGGCCGCGTACACCGAGCAGGTCGCCGATATAGGGCACCAGCCAGTCGTCGCAGGTCTCGATGAACCAGTTGTCGTAGAGCTGCTCGATATCCGCTTCGAGCAACTGGCCCTGCTCGGCCAGTACTTCCAGCAGGGCGCGCAGCGGCCCGCCGAGGTCGGCATCGCGCTCGCGGTAGAAGGCCGGCAGGCGCGCCAGCAGGTATTCGGCGTCGATGCTCATGCGCTCAGCTCCTCGATCAGCACGTCATCCAGGTCGACCAGCAGCAGCTGCGCCGGGCGGATCTGGCCGTTTTCCCAGCGGGCGCCACGGGCGCGCAGGCGCCCATCCGGGCCGGCGACGCTGCCGCCGTTGCCGCCATGCAGGCGCAACTGGTCGAGATCGACCCGCTCGACCCCGGCCACGCCCTGCATCACCGCCACCACCTCGCTGCCGCTGAGCGACTGGCCATAGCCGCGCGCGGCAAAGCCGAAGGCCTCCGCCAGGGCCGCGCGCACCGCTGCCAGCACCGTTTCGGCAACGTGATCGGCCTGCACCCGCAGCTTGGCGCTGAGGCCGAAGCCCAGACGCACGCCGGCATCCAGGCGCAGTGGCTGGTGGGCCGGACGCACCTGGTCGATGGCCGCGGCGAGGTTGCGATAGAGCGCCGAATCACTGGCGATGGCGGCACCGTCCAGACCGATCACCGTCAGGTGCACCAGGCGTCCCTCGCCATTCCACAGCCACACGGCCTGGGCCTTGCCGATGCCGGCGAAGGCGCTGGCGAAGTCTTCGAAGTCGCGCAGGGAGACGATGCGTTCCAGCGCCAGCACCGTCAGCGGTGCATTGCGCCGGGCCTGGTCGCGACTCTCCGGATCGGCCCCACCGCTGGCCGGTACCGGGTTGAGCACGTCCTTCAGGCCCAGCGGGCGATTGAGCAGCAGACTGATCTGCCCGGCCGGCAGGTTGCCGGCCACACCGATGCCGACCCGGTAGCTGGCCTCAACGTTCATCTGCCCGCTGGGCAGGCGGCGTCCGGTCTGGCCGTCGCCGAACTGCACGCTGGTCGTGCCATCGTCGGCGCGGCGCAGCAGGTAGGCGCTGTCCTGCGGGCCGAGGGCGGTAATCTGCGGCGCCTCGTGCCAGAGCACGCCGTCCACCCACACCTGCAGGCTGCTGGCAGTGCCGCTGGGGGTGGCGGCAGACACATAGGTGAGCGGCTTCTGCTGCAACTGGAAGCGCTGGAAGGCACTGCTGCCGTCGCCGCTGCCGAGGATCTCGGCCTGGATGCGCATCTGCCGGCTGTCGCCATGGCTGGCCGGCGCCACATTGGCGTTGATGCGCAGGCTCGCCGGCAGGTAGACCTGGCTCAGCGCGCTCTCCAGCTCCAGACGGGTAAGGCCGTCGAGGTTGTCGTTGCGACGGATGCGCACCACCTCGGCGACGGCCTGCAACTCGACCTCGTAGCGCTTGCCGTCGGCGAAGCTGATGCGCCCATGCCGGCCGTCACGCTCGATCTGCACGGCGGCCAGGTGGTCGCCCTTGCGCAGGCGCTGCAGCACCTTCTTGTGCGCCGCCGTCGCCGGGATGCTCAGGCCGCTCAGGGCCAGCCAGCGCCCCGCTTCGAGATCGGGCTGCAGGCTGGCCAAGTGCAGCAGGTTGCCTTCCACCAGCCCGGAACGGGGCCGGCTGGCCCAGGCCAGCTCCACCGATTCGCCGTACACCGCGGTGTCGCGCAGGTGGCTGTTGAACTGGTCGCTGAGGTTCTCGCCGCTGAGGGTCAGGCGCGTGGCCTTGCCGCCAAGGGTGAAAGCGACCCGGGCGTCCTCGGCGTTTTCCAGCACTTCGTAGACTTCCTCGTAATCGGGCACCGCCAGCACCACCCAGCTGCCCGCCACCATCTTCGGGTAACTGCCGTCGAGGTGGATCTGCGGGCCGCGCGCACTGCCGCTGCCGGAAACGCCACTGATGCTGAAGTCGGGCCAGTTCGGGTAGGTGGCAAAGGGCACCTCGGCATTCTCCGCCAGCCCGGCGTAGGCCGCGCGCACGCTGCGCGGCATGGCTTTCCAGTTCGGCGCCGCCTGGCCGAACAACGCCGCCCGGCTGCGCAGGGCATAGCAGCGCGGCTCGACCTGGCTGGGCTGCACCGGCGGTGCCACCGAGCCGAATGGGCGGTCAAGGGTGACTACCGTATAGCCGGCCTGCGGATCTGCCGATGGCTCGTCCGGCGGCACCAGCAACAGGCGCCGCACCCGGCGGAAGTCCCAGTTCTCGTTGCCCGGGGTCTTGCGCCGCTCCTCACCAACCACCAGCAGCGCGTCGCCTGGCTGCAGCTGGGTGTTCTGCCCTTTCAGGTAGATGGTGCGACCGCCCCAGTAGGGCCGCACCGCGTCCTGGCTGAGCACCTGCAGGGCGTTCCAGGCGGCCCGCGCCTGCAGGTCTTCGAGAGTCTCGAAGACCTGCGGTTTCTCGTCCTGGGCCGGCACGCTCTGGCTCTTGCAGCCGGCGGCGATAAAGCTCTCGGCCGGCGCGCCGGGCGCCGTCTCCAGGGTGAAGGCGAGGAAGGTCGAGGCGGCCACCCCGGGGCGCAGCTCGTAGCCGATGGCGCGGCCCAGCTCAAGGATCGAACGGCGCTCGCTAGCGGTGCGCAGGAAGCCCTCGTTGATGATGCGCTCCTGGTAGAAGCTGAGCACGTCGAGCACCCCGGACCAGGCATCCAGCAGGGCCAGCGCCGGGTCATCGGCGGCGCGCGTGGTCAGCGCCTGCAGGGCCGGCTGGCGAGCCAGCGCGGCCAGTAGGCTGTCACGGAAACGCCCGTGGCTGCCGACCCGGTAGCGCAGCTCGGTCTGCCCCGGCGGGTTGCTGCCGTCCACCGGCGTCTGTGCCTGGATCCCGCTGCAGCAGCCGCAGTCACTGGTACTCATGGCTATCCCTCGCTGTTCACAAGCCGCCGCACATGCTCAGCTGCAGGCGGCCGTTCTCCGGAAAGTTGGGGTCGTTGTCGAGGCGCAGCACCTCCAACGGGCCGACCCGCACCTGGCCGTCCTGCAGCTCCTGGTTGGCCACCTTGCCCCAACGCTGGAAGCGCACCACCTTGAGCGAGGCCACGCCGGTCACCGCCTGCACCGCCTCGATCAGCCGCGACAGCGCCAGTGCCTCGCCAAAGCTGAAGTGGTCGGGGTGGAAGAAGCCGCTGCGGCCCAGTTCGTCGATGCCGCTGCCGAGCCGTTCGAGCAGCGCCCGCTTGACCGCCGCGGCCAGGTAGCCGGGCAGCACGCAGACCTCCAGTTCGATATCCAGCGGCGCGTAGGTCGGCTCGCTGAGGTCGAGGTCGTAGCCGGCCAGGCGGTAGCGCTCCAGGTGCAGCAGCATCTCGGCGCGGAAGTCGGCATCCAGGGCCAGGCCACCCTTGCGGTCGAGACTGATGTACATGCTGTACCAGCTGCCGGTCCAGCGCAGGCGCGCCGCCGCCCGCTGTACCTGCGGATGCAGTTCGGCGACCCGTGCGTAGTCGGCCTCGGTGACCGCTCGCTCCTGACTGCGGAAAGCCTCCGGCGCGTACAGCTTGATCGCCGCAGCGCTCTCGGCATCGGCGCCGCCCTGAGCCGCCAGCGGGTTATTCAGCGACTCGACGAAGGGCGCGATGGCCACGTTCTCGCAGACCAGGCGAGTAATGCTCTGTGCTCCGACATTGCCGGCCGCGCCACCACCGATGCGGTAGGTGGCCAGCAGGCGGCTCTGCGGCTCCGGCTGGCGGCCGTAGCGGTTGTCGCCGAAGCGCAGGTAGACCAGGCCGTCGGCTTCGCTCTCCAGCACCAGGTCGCGGGAGAAGCGGTCGCTGCCCAGCAGGTCGCGCTGCGCCGTCCACGGCGTGGTGCCCGGCGCAGCATCGTCTTCGAGCAGGGCGAAACCGGCCGGCAAGGCCCGGCGCGGATCCTGGCGCAGGCTGCGGGCGGCCGACCAGACCAGCGCATCCTCGTGGTCATAGGCCTCGGCCTGGGCCACGCCCGGCTCCAGCAGGCGGGGCCGGTAGCTGCCACTGCCAACCTGCGCCGGCACCAGCGGCTGATGGCGCAGGGTCTGGCCGTGGTCGGCGAGCAGCACGTTGCCGCGGGCCACGGCGATCTCGCGCACCTCGGTATCGCCGCCCAGTTTGAACTCGGCGCTGACGCACAGGGGGAACGGCAAGGCGTCCTCGACATGCCAGCGCACCAGCTGCAGATCGGTATTGGTCAGCGGATCGTGGCCCGGTTCCACCGCCAGCAGGCGCACCGCATGGCGGTGGCGCAGGTTGACTTCAGTGGACTCGCCCGAGTCGGGGTCGGGCGGGCCCAGCACTTCCTCGAAGATCAGCAGCGCGCCGGCACTCAGGCTCAGCGCCGGGCTGTCGACCAGCGCCGCCTGCACCTCGCCGCGGCCCAGGCAGAAGCCCGGGTCACCCCAGTTGTGGATGCGGATGCGGTTGTGCGCCGCGTGCAGGGGCAGATCGTGCAGGCTCTCGAATACCTGGGTCTCGCCGTCCGGCAGGCGCTCGAGAATATCCGCCTTGAGCACCGGCCCGACCTCGCTGCCGCGGGTCAGCAGCACCGCCTGGCGTTGCAGCACCTGGCCGTCGGCCCCCGGCTTGACGTTGAGGTGCACATAGACCCGGCTGTTGCAGCCCTCGTGGATCGGGTAGTCGAGCAGGCGCGCATGGCGACGCAGCGACACCCGCCGCCGCGCCGTGCCCAGGTAGGCCTCGGTGGCCACGGCGTCCTGCTGGTAGCTGAGCTGGTCGCCGATATGGGCGAGCATCTCCACCAGGGCCACGGAGAAGTCCGCCGGGTTGCGCTCGCGAAAGCCGGGGATCAGCTGGCCCATGCGGTCGAGCATCAGCCGGCGGAAGCTCGCGTAGTCCTTGCTCAGGTAGTCCAGCAGCGGCTCATCGAACTGCGCCGGCGGGCACTGGTGCGTCTCGCCGCAATCGAACTCCGAGGGGCACTGGGCCTTGAAGCTGAAGCGGATGCTCGACAGGCAGGGGTCGAACTGGCTCGGCACGTTGTCCGGCTGCGCCGGGTCGATCAGCTCGAACTGGTACCAGGAGAAGTCGCCGGCCTGGGACACCTTGAGGTTGAGGTTGCGCCCGCTGATGCTCAGGCTGTCGATCTCGATGCCGCTGATGCGCACCCCGCCGCTGATGCGGCAGTTGGCCTTGGTAATGCCGCTCAGCGGGTGGACGAACACCACCCGCAGGCTGCGCTGGTCGGCGGACATCACCTCCAGGTAGTCGATGCCGTTCAGCGTGCCGGGGGCGAGCTGGCGCAGCAGGTTGACCCGGTGCGGCTTGGCGGAACGGAACTGGCGCTTCATGGCAGCCTCCGGGCGAAGCTGGCCAGCTGCCGCTCGCGGTCACGCCGCACGATGTACTGCACCGTTACCTGCAGGCGTGCGTCCTGGTTTTCCACGCGCACGTCCTCGACCTCGATCAGCTCGCCGAGCCATTGCTGCAGCGAGCCCTGCACGGTCATCTGCAGGGCGGCGGCCAGGGCATCGCTGTTCGGCGCAAACACCAGCTGCAGCAGGCCGCAGCCGAAGTCGGGGCGGTTGACCCGTTCGCCCGGCACGGTGAACAGCACCTGCTCGATCATGTCGCGGATATGCGCATCGCCCGTCACCTCGGCGCTGCGCCCGCGCGAGTCGATGCGGAAGGGAAAGTCGAGGGCCATGTCAGACTCCTGAAACCCGTACCTGGGTAACGCTCACCAGCATCGGCGTGCCGGTCGGCGTGCACACCGAGGTGCTGCTCTGCAGCAGCACCGGCTGGCCGCCGGCGAACACCCGGGTCGCCCCCACCAACCACTGGCCGGTGACGCAGGGGCCGTTGCCGGCGCTTGGCGGCGGCATGCTGCAGCCGGCGATCACGTAAGGCGCGGCCAGGGTGGTCACCGGCTGGCCACTCAAGGTGACCCGCGGAAACGGCGCCGTCGGCGTGGCCTGGCCGCCATGGGCGCACATCACCGTGGCGCCGACGTGCAAGAGAAAACCTGGCATGTGCACTCCTCCCTCTGTCCCTGTTGCGCCCTGCCCCACCCCGGGGTCAGATCACCGTCAGCGCGCCCTGGTTGATGTTCACCGCCGGGCCGTTGAGCATGATGGTGGCGCCCTGGCCGTTGCTGATGGTGATGCCCACCTCGTTGATCGAGATCAGCGCGCCGCTGGTGCTCTTGAGCAGGATGCCGCCGGTGGGCCCGGGCAGGTCGGAGAGCATCAGGGTGTTCTGGCTGCCGGTCTGCAGCACGATGCTCGGCGACACCGGCAAGCCGGCCAGGGCCAGCGCCGGCACCTCGGCGGCGCTGCCCCAGAAGCCGCCGACCCAGATCGGGAAGTCCTGGTTGCCCTGCTCGAACTCGACCCACACCCCGGCGCCGATCTGCGGCACCATGAAGGTGCCGCTCTGCTTGCCGGCCAAGGGCACGCAGGGCATCGCCCAGCTCGACATGCCGATGCCGAGCACATCCGGCACCTGCACCTGGATACGCGCCATCTGCATCGGGTCGACGTTGTTCAGCACCACGCCGCGATACTTGCCGTAGAACTTGCCCTCGCTCATACGGGAACCCTCGGTAGAGTGGAGATCAGGCCGTTGCGGGTCAGGGTGAAGTTCTGCTTGAACTCGCCGGCCTTGAGCGTGCTGCTGACGCTCTTGATGTAGTACAGGCCGTCGAACGCCGGCCCCGCCCCGCGCACCCCCACCAGCTGGCGGGCCTTGAGCACGTTGCCGTAGCGCAGCACGTCCAGCGAGCCGCTGGCGGTAACCACGTCGGCGGAGCTGGCGGCCGCCGCCAGGCCCTTGGACAGGGCGGCCATGGGCGACATCTTGGCCGTCTCCTTCATCAGGGTGATCGACTTCGGCAGCGGTGGCAGCGCCCCCAGTGGCGGGTTGGCCAGGCTGATGTCGGGGATCGGCAACGGGATGGGAAACTTGGTCAGCTGGTTCTGGATGAACACGATCGGCAGCGACGACTTGGTGTTGTCCACCGCGAAGGACAGCGTCTCGACGTTGCTGTGCGCATCCATGCCCAGGTTGAGCGCCGGCTGCGGCACGCCGAGCTTGATCTCCGGCCCCCAGTAGGCGGTGTTCATCCCCGGCAGCGGGCCGGGCTCGACGTAGAACACATAGCCGGCGTCTTTCGCCAGCTGCTGGATATAGGCCAGGTCGGTGCCTTCGTGGGTGGGGATCTTGTCCACCGGGATCGGCACATCGGTGAAGATCTGCGGGATCACCAGGGGGATCATGCCGAACATCGCGTACTTGGCGATGATCAGCGCCACCCGCGCCGGGGCCGGCATGGCCGGATAGGGAATGCCGTTGAACTCCTGCTGATCCATGGCCGCCGACAGATCCTCGCCGGTAATGGTCAGGGTGCTCTGCCCCGGCTCGTTGGAGCCGCTGACTTCCTGCTTGGTGATCAGGCCGTCCATCATCACCGTCGGCAGGCTATTGATGGTCACCACGATCAGCACCCGCAGCCAGGGCACCTGGCCGCCGGTGAGCACCAGCAGGGTGTGCAGCGGCGAATTGTTGGCCAGCGCGAAGCTGATCTGGAAGCCGCTGCGCGAACCGGCGGCCGAGGTCACCTGGACGCTCTGCAGGGCATCCATCACCGGCTTGGGCACCGGCACCGGAATGGCCGGGCCGACCAGCAGCGACAGGTGCAGGCCCTTAAGCATCGCCGAGCCCCGCCATGCCCTCGGGCAGGGTCAGGCGAATGCGCCGCCCGACCTCCTCCAGCTCGCCGGGGCTGAGGCTGCCATTGGCATCCGGCAGGCGCCAGAACTGCTCGGGATCGCCGAGCACGGCGGCGGCCATGCGGTCGATGCGGTCGCCCTCGACGATGCGGTATTCCTGCAGGGTGACGAAGCGCCCTGGGTCGGGCACGAAGCGCCGGCGCAGGAACACCACGCGGCGTCCCTCGGGGGTGACCCGCTCGGCCGTCTCGCTGCCGTGGTAGCGGCTGTTGGGGGGGAAGCGATCAATGCTCATGGCACACTCCTTGGCAAGGATTCATCGGTTCAGAACAGGCTGCCCAGGCCCAGACTGGCCAGGGTCGAGCTGGAGGCTCTGGCCGCCAGGCGTTCGCGGCTCTGGTGGTAGGCCATGTACAGATGCCCGCCCTTGTCGCCGAAGCCGAGGTCGTTGACGTTGAGCACGCGCATGCCGAGGCTGATGCGCGCGCGAATCGGATTGAGGCTGGCGTCGAAGGCTTCCTCGACTATGGCGAAGTCGGTGATGCGCACCGGCACCACCCGCGAGCGGCTCCACACGAACAGCGGCAGCGGTGCCTGCACCGGGACTATCTCCAGGGTGCCGGCATTGGCCAGCTGGTTGTTGCGAATCAGCGCGCCGCTGTCCGGGTAGACGATGGTCTCCAGGGCAGCCAGCTGCGGGTGCAGGCCCACCTCCACGGCCGTACGGTGCTGATCGGGGAATTCCAGCTGGTCGGTGGCATCGATCTCGGCGTCCAGCTTGATGGTTTCGATCGGCGGCCCCTTGAGGCGCAGCGGCTCGCTCAGCGCCGCGCTGCCGCCGACGCTCTGCGGCTGCAGGCTGCGGCTCAGGCTGTCCGGGTTGTACTGCAGGGCGATCACCCGCTGCACCGCGCCGCTGGCGGGGTCGATGAGGATGATGCCGCCCTTGAGTACCTTGGGCGATTGGCTGAAACCGGTCATGTCTCACGCTCCTCGGTCTTGGCCTTGCCGAACAGGTTGCCCAGCATGTCGCTGGGGCTGAGGCTGAGTTCCGCCGGTTCCGGTTTGATGTCGGACAGCTTGGGCATACGGAAACCGTCGACACTGTCGTAGTGCAGCGGCATGCGCACACCCAGGCTGAGGCCGGTGTCGAACTTGCCGCCGAGCAGTTCCCAGGTTTTCTCGGTGCGTACCTTGAACTTCCACACCCCGGCCTCGGCATACACCCGTGCATTGAGCTTGGCGGCCAGGACGATGCTGGCGCCGATGTAGGCGCTGGCGTCGACGCTGAACTTGTCCTTGGCGTAGGCGATCTCGCCGCCCAGCTCGGCCTTGCCCTCCAGACCGGCACTGACCTCGACGTTGAGGCCGCCACCGACCTCGGCGATGTAGGCGTCGATCACCACATCGGCGCCGACCTTGCCGCGGATACCGCCGCCGGCCGGAATACTGGCCTTGGCCTTGAGGTTGAAGCTGAAGTCGGGGTTGTCCTCGAACGGGCTGAAGCGCACCGAGGCCTTGACCCCGGTGAGCACGCCGGGGCCGACGTAGTAGTAGTAACCGAGACTGCCCCACAGCTTGACCTTGAGGCCGATGGGGCCGATGGAAGCGCCGGGAATCGGGATGCTGCCCGAGGCCTTGAAGATGGTGTTGTCCTCTTCCTTCTCGGGGAAGCGGCGAAACAGCTGGATGTCGGGGAAGCTCAGCTCGCCGTCGAAGGTGATCTTCTGGTTCTCGTCCACGGTGATGCCGGCGGTGGCTACCAGATCCTTCTTGATTTCGTAGGACAGCTTGCCCTTGCCGGTGATCTTCTCGTTGGGGTGCAGCTCGACGACGATATTGCCCTTGGCCCGGCCCTTCTCGATCTTGATGTCACCCTTGCCGTAGATCTTCTCCTTACCTTCCTTGTTCTCGTAGGTGGCATCCACCGTGCCATCCAGCCCGGAGAAGGCGAAGCCGGCCTTACCCTTGGCCACGAACAGCTCGCCGTCGTACCACAGGCTGGCCTCGATAGGTTTTAGGTAAGGGCTCTTGACCTTGATCTTGCCGCGCCCCTGGAACACCCATTTGCTCTTGGTGTAGTTGAGCTCCAGGCTCGCCTCGTTGCCGCCGGGAAGATCCAGATTGACCTTGCCACTGGCGTCGATCTTGCCGGCCTTGAAGAACACGTCGACGGCGCCGCTCTTCACGTAGGGCAGCTTCATCTGACTGGATTCGATGTGCGCCCCGCCGCTCCACTCGCCGCCCTGGTATTTCACTTCGCCCTTGGCCTGATCCACCCCCGGCAGGTAGACGAACAGGTCTCCCTTGAGCACCAGCCCGGCCGCATCGGCGGAAGCGGTGAGCTTGAGGTCGGCCAACTTCTTGGCACCACCGAATTCGAAGCCCAGGGTGCCCACCGGTTTGAAGGTCGGCGCCAACTCCAGGGCGATGCTCGCCTCGGTGACCTTCACCCCAGGGAACGGCGGCTTGATCTTGTCCTTATCGATGCTCTTGGTGACGCGGAAGCTGTTGGCATCCATGGCCACGGTGAGCGTCGGCAGCAGCGGGATGCTCGGTTTGATCGTGCCCTCGGCGACTATGCCGTTGGCATCGGCGCTGAAACTGGTGAACTGGCCGGGGCTGAGCTTGGTGTACTCGAACTTGATCGGCGCGGCCGGCTTGCCCTTGGGCAGCAGCAGCGCGCGATCCGGGCCAATGCCCATCATCAGGTCGGCGCCCTTGTTGGGCTTGAGGTTCATGATCTCGCCATCGATGCTGGCGCGGATCTTGTCGCGGCCCTTGCCCGACTTGTCGCGCTCGAAAGAGGTCAGGGTCAGTCCCTTGATGACCTTTGCCGCCGCCTGATTCTCGGTATAGGGCGAGCCAGCCAGGGGAATCGACTTGCTTTTGTCCGCCGGCAGCTTGAGCTTGACCGGATTACCCAGCACCAGCAGCTCGTAGTCCACCAGCACCGCGCCGGTGGCGGCGGTGATCGACGGGTCGTTGAAGCGTTTGCCGAGCTGACAGCACAACGAACAACTGGCCGTGCCCTGCATCACCGCGCCCTTGAAGGTCAGCGATACGCGCTTGGGGCGCTTGCCCAGCGCCGTCTTGGCATCGTCGAAGGCGGCGGTGGCCAGATAACGCAGCTGTTGCTGGATCAGGTTGCCGCTGGAGCCGTTGTCTACCTTGTCCAGCACTTGCAGATTGTCGCTCTGGTTGTCGCCACCCACCTGCAGTTCCTGGACATGGTCGATCTCGCAGGTCGGGCCCGTGGGAATCTTCGGAAACTGCGCCTCGCCACCCACTTCCGTCCAGCGCGCGTGGGCGTCCTTGCCCAGCTTGTAGCCGTATTTCGACAGCCAAGTGCGCTGCAGCGTATCGGTAGGATCGCGGGCAATGTTCTTGTAGGGCTTGGGCACCCCACCGGCCCATTCGAACGTCGCCTTCAGCGGCAGGTAGGGCTTGTTGCAATGGGCCAGCGCATAGGGCCCCTTCTGCGGTGGCAGCACCAGTTTCTCCACCTCGTAATCGGCCTGGGTCTTGCTCACCGAGCCGGTGACCTGCACTGGTACTTCGCTGCTGGTCAGGCTGAAGCTGCGGTTATAGGTGGAGGTCTCGTACTCGGCGGTAAACCCTGGCGGAGGGTCTTTCTCTTTTCCCTCAGCCACCGCGGGCGTTGCCCCGGCGGCGGTCGTGGGCGCCACTGCCGGCGTTGGCGGCGGGCCACCCGCAGTCGCCGGCTGACGCGACAGACGCGGGCCACTCTGGCTGAGCACGCCGCTGGCCAGCGGCTGGCCGCGCATCACGCTGTCGGCGGCGAAGTCCGCCTCGCGCTCCAGCCGTTGGTAGTCCGGCCCCTGATCGGCCAGATTGCTCACCCCGGCGCGCTGCAGGCCCTGTTGCTGCACGGTGTGCGCCAGTTCGTGGGCGAGCAGGTGGCGGCCGCTGTCGCTGTGTGGCTGGTACTGGCCAGCGCCGAACACCACGTTGTTGCCCACCGTGTAGGCATGGGCATCGACATCGCGGGCGGAGGCCGCGGCGGCGCTGTCGTCGTGGATACGCACCGCGCCGAAATCACTGCCGAAGCGCTCTTCCATGAAGCTGCGCGTATCGGCATCCAGCGGTCGTCCGGGGCGGGTCAGGGTGTCGCCGACCGAGGCCGGCGTGCCATTCAGCGGTTGCACCGTGCCATGGCTGTGCCGTTGCAAGGTGGATTTGGCCGCACAGGTCTCGCACTCGCCGCTGCCACCTGCAGTGCCGCCACAGGCGCACTTGCGTTGCAGCAGCAGGCTGCGCGCAGCCGCCCTGGAGGCTGGCGGCTCGCGCTCAGGAGTGTGATTGAGGGCGCGTTCGGCCATAGCGGTCAGTCCCGCAACTGCTCGGCGATCAGCCGGGCCAGGCGTCGCCCGGTCAGTTCCGGGCGCTCGCCGGCCTGGCGGCGCAACGCCGGCAGTTGCAGGCAGTCGGCCTGGAAGCCTTGTGCCGGCAGCGCCTGCAGCGTCAGCAGGCGGCCCAGCTCGCGTTCGAAGGAGCCGGCCAGGCGCGCACCGTCGCGCGGCGAGTAGCCCGGCAGGGCCAGGCTACCGATATGCAGCGACAGGCTCGGTGCGGCGGCAGGCGACGGCGCTTTCATGTCCAGTCCCCCACATCGGCGGCGGACAGCGGTTTTTCCAGCTTGGCGAACTCGCTCTCGGCGGCGCTGCGCAGGTGGCGCATGGCAATCGCGCAGTCCTCGTCGGCAGCCAGGAAGGCGGCGTTCAGCGCCAGGTTGCGGATATGCCCGCCGGACAGCGACAGGCGCGCCAGCTTGCCCAGATCCAGTTGCTCCAGGGGCGTATTGCCTGGGAACACCCGCGCCCAGATGGCACCGCGGGCGTCGGCATCGGGAAACGGGAACGGCACGATGAAACGCAGGCGGCGCTGGAAGGCGCTGTCGAGGGCCTGCTTGAGGTTGCTGGTAAGGATCGCCAGGCCACGGTAGGTTTCGATGCGCTGCAGCAGGTAGCTGACTTCCAGGTTGGCGTAGCGGTCGTGGCTGTCCTTGACCTCGCTGCGCTTGCCGAACAGCGCATCGGCCTCGTCGAACAGCAGGATCGCTCCGCTACGCTCGGCGACGTCGAACACCCGCGCCAGGTTCTTCTCGGTCTCGCCGATGTACTTGCTGACCATGGCGGCCAGGTCGATGCGGTACAGATCCAGCTGCAGCTCGTTGGCCAGCACTTCGGCGGCCAGGGTCTTGCCGGTGCCGCTGCCGCCGGCGAACAGGGCGCTGATGCCCAGGCCGCGACTGCTGCGCTCGGCAAAGCCCCACTCGCGGTAGACCCGGGTGCGCTGGCGCACCTGGGCGGCAATGCTGCGCAGGCTGGCCAGGGCGGCGTCGGGCAGTACCAGGTCGTCCCAGCCGGCATGGCTTTCCACCCGCTGGGCCAACTGCTCGAGGTCGCGCCGCGCCTCCAGGCGGCAGGCCGTCCACAGTTGCTCGGCGTCCGCCTGCGCCCCTGCGCGCCAGCTCTGGGCCAGCCGCACTATGGTGGCCGCCGGTAGCTGGAACTGTTCGGCCAGGCCGCCCAGGCGACCGTTGAGGCCGGCGGCCTGCTCGCCCAGCGCCTGCTGCCAGAGCTGCAGGCGGCTGTGCACATCGCCGCCGCGCCAGTCCACCCGCCACAGGTTGCGACGCAGGCGCAGCGAGCCCTCGCCGCTGAGCAGGATCAGGCCCTGCAGGCGCTCGAGGAATTCGCCCAGGCGCTGCGCCGCGGCAGGCTCCGGACGCTCCAGTTCGACCCACAGCAGCGCCCCACGCAGCAGCGCCTCGCGCTCCCACAGGCGGGCCAGCTGCTCGCGCTCCTGCTGCGTGCTCGGCAACTGGCCATCGTGCAGGCGGTACAGGCGCAGCTCCAGCTGCGCCGCCAGGGCACGAGCGAAAGCCTCGCCATCGCCCGCCTCGAAACGTGCGATCGGCGCCGCCGCCAGGTTCGGCGCGCCCTGCCAGTGCGCAGCGAGACGCCCGATTTCGGCATCGAACGGCGTGCTCGCGGGTACCTCCTGCGGGCGGAACCAGGGCTCCAGGCGCGGATCCGGATAACTCAGGCCGAGCACCTGGTGGAGGATGCCTTCGTCCACCACCAGGCGCGCCGACAACGGCCCGCCGGCGCCGCTCAGCTCCAGCAGGTGCCAGCGGCGCAGGCGCCCGACCGGGGTCACCGCAGCCCAGTCCGGCTCGGGCAGCAGGGCCAGGGCCAGGTCGAAGCTCAGCCAGGGCTTGTTCTCGTCGCCCTGAGCCTGGGCCAGCAGGGTACGGAAGCGCGCGTCCAGCTCCTGCGCCACCAGCAGCAACAGCACGTCCTGCTCGAAGCGGTTGAGCCCCAGGCGCTCGGCCAGGCTGGCCAGGGCCGGCGGCGCCTGCAGGTAGGTGCCGAGCGGCGTCGGCTCGCCGGCCAGGCTCTGCCCCAGGTACGCGGCGAAGGCGTCCAGGGCCTGGCCGAGCAGGCGGCGGTTGGCCGCCACATCGCGCCGCGCGCTCATGGCGTCAGCTCCGGCCCGCTGAAGCGGCCATCGGTACCGAGCAGCAGCGGGCTGATCCCGGCGTCCACCTGCACCCGTGCCAGGTAGCTGCCCTGGGCCACGTGGCGAAACTCGACCACCACCTCGGCCGTGCTCTCGGCCGGCGCGAGGATGCCGTTGCCGTCACTGGCGCTGAAACTGTAGGCCCGGGCCGGACGCCCGGCCGGCGGGTTCTTCTCGTTGAGCAGCAGGCGCACGCGCTGGCGGCTGCCGACCCGCGGCACGCAGCCGATGCGCACCGCACCGCTGCAGTAGGTGACGCCATCCACCAGGGTGCTGGTGACGCCGGGCTCGACGCTGAAAGTGGCCTCGGGGTTGAGCACGAAGGCCGCCAGGTTGGACTCCTGGCCGCCATGGGGCTGTGGCGGCGTGCCCATATGTTGCGGATGCACCAGCTGCAGGGTGCACACCCCGGCGCGCAGGCTCTCGGGAATGCCCGGTGGCGCCGGCAGGTTGAAGGTGAAGCTCAGCTCGCCCTGCTCCAGCTGCTGCACCGCGGCGGCGAAGTCCTCGCCATTGACCAGCAGGCTGAGCGACTGCGCGGCCAGGTTGGCGCCGCTGACGCGCACCCCGGCACTTGGCAGGATCGGCGCGCTGGCGCCCGCGACGGCCTCGACGCGATCCAGCCGCGGCGCGCGCAGGGGCACCACGTAGAGATTGCGCGCCAGCACCGGCAAGCTGGGCCGCTGGCTCTTCTGCGACTGTTGCAGCAGCACGCTGACCATGTAGGCAGCGCTGGGCCGCGCCGGGGTCTGCAGGGCGCTCCAGATGCGCGAGACCTCGTCGGTGGTGTGGTTGAGCGGGGTGATGCGCAGCTGCTCGATCTGCTCGGCGAGCCCGGCCAGCTCCAGCTCCTTGGGCAGGTTGGTCTTGCCCGGCCCCGGCTTCAGCGCCTCGCGGATGGCCGCGCGACCGAGGCCGGGAGTGTCGTGGAGAATCTGCATGGCAGCGCCGAGCAGCACCTCGGCATGGAAGTCCTTGGCCCCGTAGGCCGACACCAGGAAGTGCAGATCCAGGGCCAGCGCCGGGTTGGCCGTGCGCTCGCCGCGCGCGTCGCGGCTGGGCAGGTCGAGGTTGACCCAGCCGGGGTTGCGCGTCTGGTTGTAGAGGAACAGGTTGAGCTGGCTGTCGCCGGCATCCGCGGCGATGCGCTCGGGCGGGATGCAGGTGACGTTCAACGTGGTGGCGCTCAGCACGTCATCCAGCTTGAGCGCGACGAAGCCGTTCTGCAGCAGTTGCTGCAATACCGCGGCGGTGGCGGCGATGCCCAGGGCCGTGCTCATCCGCGCCCTCCCCGGCCCTGCTCGGGCCTGCTGCGTTCCTGCAGATAGGCTTCCAGGCTCTGCGCCGGCGCCCGCCGTGGAGCCTCGGCAACAGGTGCCGGCGCAGCCGGGGTGGACGCCGGCAGCACCTCGATGCGACCGATGCTGATCTCCACCCGCGGCGGCGCCGTGAAGTTCTGCGGCTGCACGGTCGGTGCCTGGGCGGCTACGGCCGAGGGCGCCGGCTGAACACTGCGCACGGCGGGCTCGTCCGGAAGCAGGCGCTCGACCTGGCGCTCGATGCGTTCGCGGCTCAGGGCCTGCTGTTCCGGCCGTTCGGCTGGACGCAGCGGCAGCGCCTCGTGCCGCGGCGTGACGCCCGGCTCGGCCGCCAACCGAAGTGCCGGCGCCACCACAGAGTCCACCGGCAATGCAGGCTGCACGGCTGACAAGGGTTCCACCGGAATCCGGACGACGACAGGTGCCTGCGTCTCGCGCAGCGACGGCAGCGGTTGCTGGGACTCGGGCTCCGCTACGGCTGCCGGGCGTACGGCCGGGCCGGCTTCGAGCGGTGCTGGCGGCAGTGCGGCGGCGCTGAGCACGGATCGCGACGGCGGCGTCACGACCGGCTCCTGCCACTGCAGCGGCGGGCTGGCCGGCCCCCTGGGCGCAGGGTTGTCCGCTGGCGAGGGGGCCTCGCCCGGCTCGCCCAACACCGGCTCGCCGGCCGGCAGCGCGGCGCTCTCGAAGCGCGACGGCAGGCGCGGATGGATGGCCGCGGGTTGCAGGGCGCGGCGCGCCAGCTGGCTGAGGAAGTCGCTCATGCCAGCACCCGGCTCAGGTAACGGGCGCGGCGCGCCGGGCTGAGGGCGAGAATCTGCGCTTCGCTCCAGCCATAGGCCTGGGCCAGCAGATGCACCTGGTCGAACTGGCGCTCGGCCCAGTCGCCCAGGCGTTCAAGTAGAAAGGCGCCGATGTCGAAGCACTCCTGCCACTGCCCGGCGCAGGCCGGGCAGCTCAGGGCCAGTTCGGTCAGCGCCTGTGGATCGGCCGCCGCCATGGCTTCGGCCAGGGCCTCGAACAGGGCTTCGGGGCATTGCTCCGGCACTACCGGCGTCTGCCCATGCAGCAGCTGCAGCACGCAGCGTTGCAGCAGCAGGGTGCGCGCCTGGCCTGGTGAGCCGGCCTGGGCGGCGCCGGCCAGGTCGCGACTGTCCGGCAGGCGGTAGGCGACGTGGTAGCCCTGCCATTCCAGGCTCAGCTGTGCGGGCAGTGCCGGGCTGGGCAGGCGCAGGCTGCGGCTGTCCAGCTCCAGTTCGAGGCGTTCGCCACAGTGCGGGCAACGGGCCACGGCCTGCAGCTGGTTGCCGAACAAGGCGCCGTAGACATCCAGCAGAGCGGCATCGCGCTGACCCAGCGGCAATCGCTCGGCCGCCGCCTGGCCCTCGTCCAGCAGGGGCGCCAGCACGGCGCAGGGCTGCAGGGCCGCGGGCAAGGCACGGCTGCTTTCCCAGCTGTGCAACCAGGTAATGGTATCGAGTGTGGCCACGCTGAACGCTCTCCCTGCGAACCCTGGCGCCTCAGCGGCGCCGCGCTACTGCACCGGCGAACCCCTGCACTAGCTGGGTTCGGTAAAGCTCGGCTCGGACGGTTCGGCCACTTCGTAGTCGCGCTCCCAGCCCTCGTTCTCCAGCTTGATGCGGGCAATGGCCACGGCATTGGCGTTGGCGTCCAGATCGGGCAGCGACTGGAACTCGCTGACCCAGCAGCGGAACACCTTGTAGCTCAGGGCCAGCTGGCCGGCCTCGTTGTACAACTCGATGATCAGATCCTTGCGAAAATCCTTGAGCGAGACTTCCGCGCCCAGGCCGGAGGCGAAGTTCCACACCTTGTTCGCCCACTTCTCGAAGTCGCTGTCATGGGTCACCCCGCGCTCCAGGGTGATGGCCTCGAACTCGGTGCGCCCCGGCGATTTGCGGCTGCTGCTGGGGTCGCCGCCATCGCGGTGCTTGACCACCTCGGTGGTGCGCTTGAGAGCGGACACCTTGCTGATGCCAGCCACGTAGCGGCCATCCCATTTCACGCGGAATTTGAAGTTCTTGTACGGATCGAAGCGCTGGGCATTGACGGTAAACTGGGCCATTTCCTGGACTCCCTGCTGAACCGGTGTGCCACTCGGCAACCGGCGCGAAATCGATCACCGCGCCCGACCGGGCGCGGCATCCCTGATCACACCTGAATCTGTCCGGCGAGCTGCTGGATCTTGATCACCACGAACTCCGCCGGCTTGAGCGGAGCGAAAGCCACCAGGATGTTGACCACCCCGCGGTTGATGTCGTCCTGGGTGGTGGTCTCGCGGTCGCACTTGACCAGGTAGGCCTCGCGCGGGGTCTTGCCCTGGAAGGCGCCCTGGCGGAACAGGCTGTTCATGAAGGCGCCGAGGTTGAGGCGGATCTGCGCCCACAGCGGCTCGTCGTTGGGTTCGAAGACCACCCACTGGGTGCCGCGGTACAGGCTCTCCTCAAGGAACAAAGCCAGGCGCCGTACCGGCACGTACTTGTACTCGGAGGTCATCTGGTCGGCGCCACGTAGGGTGCGCGCGCCCCAGGACACCGCGCCGTATACCGGGAAGTTGCGCAGGCAGTTGACCCCCAGCGGGTTGAGGGCACCGTTCTCGCCATCGTTCAGCGCATAGCTGAGCTGCTGCACGCCCACCAGGCTGGCCTCGGTGCCGGCCGGCGCCTTCCATACGCCGCGGTCGCCGTCGGTGCGCGCATAGAGCCCGGCGATGGTGCCGCTGGGGGCACTCAGGCGCAGTTTGCCGTTCTTCAGCGGGTCGGCGATGTAGATCCAGGGGTAGTAGACCGCCGCATGGTCGGACTTGGGCAGCGCCGTGCCGGATGCCGCGGCGACCATCTGCGCGGGATCCAGCGCGCTCGGCGGCGCATCGATGACGAAGAAGGTCCGGCGCTCCTCGCAGTAGGCCGCGGCATCCATCAGCACGCCGGTATCGGTGACCCCGGGCAGGCACAGGATGTTGAACAGATCCACCGCCTCCAGGGCATACAGCCCCTTGCGGGTGGCGCGATCGGCAATGAAGGCCGGGTACAGGTCGGCCGCGCCATAGGGGGTTTCCGTACCGCCCTGCAGGGTCAGGTTGACCGGCTGCGAGGTGGTCGAGCCCGCCAGCAGGTGCAGGTCGTCGGCGATGCTGTTGAGCGGTGCGGCGCTCAGCGCAATGCTCGCACTGCCGCCCTGGCTGCCGGTGGCCAGCACCAGCTTGTTGGCCTCGCGCACGCTGGCGGTGAAGAACTTGTAGGCGGCCACGCTCGGCTTCAGCGCGCGTACCGCCGCCTGCAGGCGGCTGGCGACATCGCCCAGCTTGGCCTCCAGATCGGCGCCCAGCGCCGCCGTATCACCCAGGCTGACGACGTCCGGGCCATAGCCATCGATACTGATGCGCAGGCTGGTGTGGGTGGCGTCCGGGCGGCTGTTGAGGTCGGCGGCGGCGAACACCGCACTAGTCAGGATCGCCGGATCGGGCACCGGCTTGGGCCGGATCGCGGCGACGCCGTCGGTCTCGATGCCGCCGGCATCGCTGCCCAGCTTCAGCACCGTGCTGGCGTTGTTCTTCTGCCCGGGCAGCACGCGCACGCTGGAGAACTCGCCGGCCACGCCGGACAGGCAGCGAATCGTCTGGGTCGAGGGAATCCGCTCGCAGATGAAACTGCCATAGGCCGCCTGGCTGTTGGCCTGGGCGCGCACCTTGGCCTGGATGGCGGCACACAGGTTGTCGAGTTTCTGGTTGACCGTACCGGCACCGATATCGGCCGGAATGGCGATCACCACCTTGACCGGCGGCAGGCCGTTGGCGCTGATCCGCAACTCGTTGTGGTTGGCGTCCAGCAGGGTCAGCGGGTCGGGCAACGTGGCGCTGACCGACGAGCCCTTGGCCAGGGCGTCCAGCGCCGCCTGGTTGGGCAGGCGGGTCAGCTTGACCAGTTGCGATACGCCGTTGACCAGATCCAGCGCGTAGCGGCTGTCGGCCGAGTTGAGCGAGAGGTTCTCGAACAGCTCGGCGCTGTTGTCGGCGGCGCGGATGAAGGCGATGTTGAAGGTGCTGCCGGGGTTGCTGGTGAGGTGGTCGACGCGCACCTCGATGCCATTGCCCGAGGAGCCGGCGTCCAGCGCCTCGACCTTGAGCACGTTGACCGCCACCGCCGCGCCATTGGTCAGGGTCGCCTCTGCCGTGGTGGCGTCCTTGACGATGCGCACGGCATAGGCCTCGGTACCGCCGTTCTGGAAGAACTGGCGCACGGCGTAACCCATTTCGGAGTCGGCAGCCAGGCCGCCAAAACGGCGTTCGTAATCGGCAAAGCCGAACAGGCGCACGGCGCGGTTGATCGGCCCGCGCGGCGCGGCACCGACAAAGGCCGCCACCGAGGTGGCGACACCGCTGATGGTGCGCACGCCACTGGGCAGTTCTTCGATATAAACGCCGGGATAGCTGAGTTGAGCAGGCATGACTGAGCCTCCTTGCTGGATGAAACCGCGATCGGCGGATGGCTGATTCCCTTCAGCGGCCAGCACTGACTGCTGCCTGCCACACACGCAACGCGACTGCATCCGGAATGCTCACAGCCCGGAAACTGTTGATGGCCACGGCAGCCTTGTTGAAAGTTCCCCTGCCAGGCCCGAAGGACTCTTGAATCTATAGTTGCTACTCAAGCAAACGCCAATCTCATCCGGCTAATTTTTTCGAACTAAGCCACGTATTAATTCGCACCATAGCGCTCGCCATCAATTAGCCATCAGCGGTAACTAAAAGCCAAACCCCAGCATTCAATTTCCTTTCGCTATAAGGAACAGCGGGTCATTAGCGCGCCCACCGCGCGCAGGCCTTATGCCATCACCAGGCCCACTCTAGACGGGACAAAGCTGTACAAGCAGACAAGAAATGCCATTTCCCAGCGCAAGCATGCGCCCATAAAAAACAGCAAATAAAAATATTAAAAGCAAACTTCAAGCACACTTAAAAACAGCAGCAAAAGACAATCAAAGACATCAAACAGCACAACTAAAAAACCAACAGATCAACACACCAAAAACAATTATCCAGGCAAACAAGAACGCACACCAAGAACAACTATCAGCGATTATTTACACTTAATAAAAGTTACCCAATCCAACTGACTATCTCGCCATTGCCTGAGTTGGCGCAGCCTCCAGGCCATGCCGGTACAGCAGCTGCTGTACGCGCCCGACAGCAACACAGCTGCAGGCGAGCGCCACAGGTACAGTTTGAAAAATAGCGAAAGTGCTACAGCACAATTGAATCCTGCTGTGACTGCCCCACTGCGTTGCACGGCCCCACCATGGACAGCCATAAACCACCCCGTCTCTGCGGGAGGAACTGCCGCCATGGAACGCACACTCACCAGCAAACCCGACGACTTCGTTCAGCAGCCCGTTGCCAGCGCCTGGCCCCTGCGCATTCTGGCGACCCTGCTGCTGTGGCAGCAGCGCGCACGCACCCGCCGCCAGCTCGCCCAACTGGATCAGCGCCAGCTGAGCGATATCGGCATCAGTGCCTGCGAGCGTCTCGAGGAAGTGAACAAGCCGTTCTGGCGCTAAGGCCTGCAGTACGACAGCCCCGGCTTGCCCGGGGCTGTCTCATCCAGCGCTACGGCATCAGCCGCGGGTCAGTGCCGGTGTCCGCGGCGGGATCAGGCGCTTGCTGCCGCAGGCTTCGAACGCCGCCGCCAGGCGCAGCAGCACCGAGTCGTCGTAGGCGCGACCGGCAAAGGTCAGGCCCACCGGCATGCCGATATCGGCCATCACCCCCATCGGCACGGTGACCGTGGGCACGCCCAGGTGGCGGATGGCAAGGTTGCCGTTGGCCACCCAGATGCCGTTGCTCCAGGCGATATCCGCCGACTGCGGATTGATATCGGCGTCCGCCGGGCCGACGTCGGCGACGGTGGGGAACAGCACGGCGTCGAGCCCCTGCCGATCCATCCAGTCCTCCAGGTCGAGCTTGCGGGTCTGCTCCAGACCGCGCAGGCCGTCGGGCACCGTAGCGATCTGATCCCAGGACTTGATGCCGCGCTTGGCCATGTTGACGTACTCGTCCATGCCGGCTGCCAGGTCGTCCTCACGGTTCGGCAAGGTTCCCGGATCGTGCGGGAAGATCTGCGAGCCATCCACATCGGCTAGCCGATTCAGCTTGGGATCGTCGTTGGCGCGCAGGAATTCGTCGAAGGCCCAGCCGCTGAGCTCCCACAATTCGTCGTGGAGGAATTCCGGGCTGACGATGCCGCGGTTGAACACGGTCGACGCGCCGGGGCGGTCGCCCTCGCAGTTGGACACCAGCGGGAAGTCCACTTCGATGACTTGCGCACCGGCGTCTTCCAGGGCCTTGCGAGCCGCTTCCCAGAGGGCGATGACCGAGGCGCGGGTATGGATGCGCTGGCCGGTCGGGCCGCCAATGCCAGGCTTCTCGCTGGTACCGGCCAGCTCATCCTTGTTGATGAACATGCGCGGCACGCCGAGGCGCTTGCCCTTGAGCGCATCGCTGCCGGCGGCGAGTTCCAGGTAGGACGCCGGACGCACGGCGGAAGCTTTGGGAATCGGCACCCAGGGCTGCAGGCGCCAGAGGTCGCCACGGGTTTCCGGGTCGTCGGCCACCACCACGTCGAGCACTTCCAGCAGGTCGGCCATGGTGCGCGCGTAGGGCACCACCACGTCCATGGTCGGGGTCAGCGGCCAGTTGCCGCGCACCGAGATCACCCCGCGCGACGGCGTGTAGGCGCACAGGCCGTTGTTGGAGGCCGGGCCGCGGCCGCTCGACCAGGTTTCCTCGGCCAGGCCGAAGGCAGAGAAACTGGCCGCAGTGGCCGTACCGGCACCATTGGACGAGCCCGAGGCAAAGGGCGCGGTCAGGTAGGCGGCGTTGTACGGGCTTTCCGCACGGCCGTAGACGCCACGCTGCATGCCACCGTTGGCCATGGGCGGCATATTGGTCTTGCCCAGGCAGATGGCACCGGCGGCGCGCAGGCGCTCGACAGTGAAGGCATCGCGCTGGGCGACCAGATCCTTGAAGGCCGGGCTGCCGGAAGCGGCGGTGAGGCCCTTGACCAGGTAGCTGTCCTTGGCCGTGTAGGGAATGCCATCCAGCGGGCCGAGGGTCTCGCCACGGGCGCGACGGGCATCGGAAGCCTCGGCCTCCTGCAGCGCCTCGGGGTTGCGCACCACCACGGCGTTGAGCCGGGTAGCGGTTTGCGGGCCGTCATAGGCATCGATGCGGGCCAGGTAGGCCTGCACCAGTTCGACTGCGGTGGTGCGGCCGGCTTCGAGTGCGGCGCGCAGCTCGGCAATGGAAACTTCGGTGACCTCGATCATGCCGTCACCTCCTGCTGCAGGGTGCAGCTACCAAGCGCTTCATCGCGCGGTGCCCGGAATGCAAGGGCATCGCTTGTCTCAAAATCGGCTTTCATGTCGATCCTCGTTTCACAGCATTAAGCAACTGGGTCTGGGCCTGCATGCGCAGTCGGCGCTGCGCCTGGCGGCCTATTGTGCACCAAGTCAGGGCACTGAAGCCGTTGACGTCGGCCAGGCTCCGGGCGGCACACCGCAGCCCGTTGCCAGACCAGGGCATAGAGCGACAGACCGTCGTCCTCGGCCCGGTAGATCAGGTTGCGCGTGTAATGCCCGGCATCGCTGCGGTAGTGCTGCGGCTGCAGGATCCGTGGTGCACAGGCCAGCAGTTCCATCATCAGCGGCGCCAGCGCCTCCACGCAGTCGCACGGCCGCGACTGCTGGCGGCTCAGCGCGCGGGCGTGATCAATGCACCAGCTCGGTATCGAGTCCGGCACGGCGGGAGGCCGACACCACGTGCCTCAATGTAGTAGATATTTCTCGCCGCAGCGCCCTAGCCAGAGCCTTCGGCAGCGCAGGCGCAGGCTCCGCGGGCAAATCCCGGCTAGGCTGTTGCAGGTTCGCGACTCACCCCGCTCCAGGAGGACACAACCATGGCACTGCGCATCAACGACCTCGTTCCCGACTTCAGCGCCGACACCGATCAGGGCGCTATCCGCTTCCACGACTGGATAGGCAATGACTGGGCCATCCTGTTCTCCCACCCCAAGGACTTCACCCCGGTGTGCACCACCGAATTCGGTGCCGTGGCCCAGCTGGCCGCCGAGTGGCAGAAGCGCGGCACCAAGGTGATCGGCGTATCGGTGGACGGAGTGGATGCGCACAAGAAATGGAAAGGCGATATCGAGGGCCTGTGCGGCGCCCAGGCCAGCTTCCCGATCATTGCCGATGAAGGCCTGGCTGTGTCCAAGGCCTTCGACATGCTGCCCGCCGAGGCCTACCTGCCCGATGGCCGTACCGCTGCCGATACCGCCACCGTGCGCTCGGTGTTCATCATCGGGCCGGACAAGAAGCTCAAGCTGTCGATGACCTACCCCATGTCGGTCGGGCGCAACTTCGCCGAAGTGCTGCGCGCCCTGGATGCCCTGCAGCTGACCTACAACGTACCACTGGCCACCCCGGCCAACTGGACGGCCGGCCAGGACGTCATAGTCGCCCTCGCCCTCAACGACGAGCAGGCCCGCGAGAAGTACGGCAACATCGAGATCAAGCTGCCCTACCTGCGTACCACCAAAGCCCCTAAGTAAGCCCGAACGCCGCCCCTGCCCGGCAGGGGTAGACACTCTTACGCGGAGGCCGCCGCCACGCTTTCGCCGCGGCGGCCGAGCAAGGCCCCGGCACTGCATGCGGCAATCGCCACCAGCGGCGAAACCGCCAACAGCAGGCCGCTCACCCCGGCCCCGGCAGCCAGCAGCTGGCCGGCCAGCAGTGGCCCGCTCATCGAGCCCAGGCGCCCTACCGCCACCGCCACACCCACGCCGGTCGCGCGCACATCCGCCGGATAGATGCGCGGCGCCAGGGCATAGAGAATCAGCTGGCCGCCCACCGCGCAGGCACCTGCCGCCATGCCGGCCAGATAGAACCAGCGCAGCTGCTCAACCGTAGCCAACGCCGCCAGCGCGACAAACATCCCCGGATAGGCCAGCAGTACCGCCAGCAAGGACTTGCCCTTGTCCATCAGGCGTCCGGCCAGCAACGAACCGGCGCCCCCTCCGAGGTTGAACATGACCTGGATCGCCGAGGTATCCAGGCGGCTCAGGCCCCGCTCGATCAGCAGGGTGGGCAGCCAGTTGAGCAGCATGTAGAGGATGGTCAGGGTGCAGAAACAGCTGCACCACAGCAGCAGGGTGACCAGGCCGCGCTGCCGGCCGAGCAGCGCCCGCGTACTTTCTCCCAGCGGCAGCGCCACACCGCGGTAGACCCGCGACTCCGGCAGCCACAGCACCAGCAGCGCGGCGATCAGCAGCGGCGTCACGCCGCCCACATAGAACACCGCGCGCCACTCGCCGCCCACCGAGAACATGCCAATCAGCGCGGCAAAGGCACCACCCAGCGGCACTCCGCAATAGGTCAGGCTGACCGCCATGTTGCGCAGCTCGGCGCTGGCCACTTCCGACGACAGGGCAATCAGGATCGGCAGCGCCGCGCCCATGCCCAGCCCGGTGACCAGGCGCGCCGCGAGCAGTTGCTCGTAGCTGGCGCTGTGGGCAGTGAGCAGGGAAAACAGGCCGAACAGGATGACTGCGGCGATCAGCACGCGCTTGCGTCCGTAGCGGTCGGCCAGCCAGCCGCCCAGCACCGCGCCAGGCAGCAGGCCGATCAGCCCGGCGGTGAATACCCAGCCCAGCGTGGCCGGGTTCAGGGCGAACTCGCGCAGCAGATGCGGCGCGGCAACACCGGTGGCCTGCAGATCCAGGCCTTCGAGCAACGCAACGATGAAACAGAGCCCGATCGTGCGCAGTGAACTGCGCTGGGAAGCAGATGAACTGGTCATGGAATCCTCGATTTTATTCTTGTAGTAACAACGCAGAACACACCGCGACGACGGCTGCCGCAGGCAACCCGAAGGCCGTGCTCAGGCCGGCGGCTCGTAGCGCACCAGCTGCGGCTCCTGACCGCCATACAACGCCTCGATCAGCTCGGCGCGCCGCTGCAGCACCGCGCGCTGGTTGAGCGAACCCTTGTCGGTGATCTCGCCGGCATCGATGGACGGCGGCTCGGCCAGCAAGCACAGCCACTCCAGGCGATTGGCGCTGCCGGTGGCGGCGCTGTTCAGGCGCTGCAGCCAGGCCGCGAACCAGGCGCGCACGGCCGTACTGGCCAGCACCTGGGCCACACTGGCGTCTGCCGCCAGGGCAGCCAGCGCACGGCATTCGGCCAGGCGCGGGAACACCAGCAGCCCCAGGCAATCGCGCTCCGGCGCCGCCACCACCACATCCTGCACATAGGGCGCGCCATCGAGCACCACCCGGTTGCGCAGCGGGCCGACGCTGACGAACACCCCGGAAGACAACTTGAAGTCTTCGGCGATACGCCCGTCGAACATCAGCCCCAGTTGCGGCTGCTGGGCATCGGCAAACTTCAGCGCGTCGCCAGAGCGGTAGAAGCCCTCTGCGTCGAAGGCCTCGGCGGTCTGCTGCGGCGAACGCCAGTAGCCGGCCATGATGTGCGGGCCGCGGAAGCGCCCTTCCAGCTTGCCATCGAGCGGCACCAGCTTGACCTCGCAGCCCGGTGCCGGCAGGCCGATATAGCCGGCCATCGACAGCGGCCCGGTGGTGAAGGTGCAGGACGGTGAGGCTTCGGTCATGCCCAGGCCGGCCATCATGCGGATGCGCTCGCCGCAGTGCTGCTCGGCGATCCGGTCGAGACGATCCCAGACGCTCTGCGACAGCCCGGCAGCGGCGAAGAAGAACAGCTTGATGCGGGCGAAGAAGCTGTCGCGCAGCTCGGCGTCGTGCTCCAGCGCGCCCACCAGTTCTTCCCAGCCCTTGGGCACGGTGAGGTAGGCAGTGGGCGAGATGTCCTTGAGGTTGCGCAGAGTCTCGGCCATGCCCTGCGGCGTCGGCTTGCCGCCGTCGAGGTACAGGCTGCCGCCGTTGTACAGCACGATGCCGACGTTGTGGCTGCCGCCGAAGGTATGGTTCCACGGCAGCCAGTCGACCAGCACCGGCGGCTCGATGGCGAACTCGGGAAAGGTCTGCAGGAGCATCTGCTGGTTGGCGCAGAGCATGCCCTGGGTGGTCGGCACGGCCTTGGGCAGCTTGGTCGAACCGGAGGTGAAGAGAAACTTGGCGAGGCTGCCGGCATTGGTCGCGGCAAAGGCGCGGTCGGCCTGTGCGCAATCGCCCGGCTGCGCCAGCAGGCTGGCGAAGGTCACGCTGGCACGCCCCGGCAGCTCGCCGCGAGTGAAGATCAGCGGGGTAGCGGCCGGGCTCAGGGCCTCGATGGCACGTCCGAACGGCTGGGCATCGGCGGCGAAGATCAGTCCCGGCTGCAGCAGCTCGAAGATGTGCCGCAGCTTGGCCAGATCCTGCGACAGCAGCGCGTAGGCCGGCGACACCGGGCAATAGGGAATCCCCGCATACAGGGCAGCAAAGGCCAGCTGCAGGTGCTCCAGGTCGTTGCCCGAGAGGATCACCAGCGGCCGCTCGGCGCACAGGCCGTAGCCCAGCAGGGCCTGGGCCAGGTTGCGCACATTGGCCAGCATCTGCCGGTAACTGATGCGCCGCCAGCTGCCATCGGCTGCCCGCTCGGCGACCAGGGTCGCCTCCGGCCTCAGCTCGGCCCAGTGCAACAGGCGATCGAGCAGGCGCTCGGGTGCGGCCTGCAGGGGCTCCTCGGCACGCAGATAAACCACCCCATCGGCACCGGGGGTGACAATTACCGCGGGCTGGCCGATGGCGACCTGGCGATAGCGCACCGGCTGCGGCCGCTGCGCCATGGATTCAACATTCACTTCGCCTTCCTCTCTTGCGGCGCCAGCGGACGAATCCTCGGATTCGCTGCCGGGCACGGATTGTTCTTGTTCTTCGCGTCTGCTCACGACCAGCCGGGCGCCATGCGGCGCCCCACTGCACGGCATCAGATCGGGTAGTGGCGCGGCCCGTTCTGTACCGTGACCCAGCGCAACTGGGTGAAGTGCTCGATCGAGGCGCGGCTGCCGAAGCTGCCATAGCCGCTGGACTTGACCCCGCCGAAAGGCATCTGCGCTTCGTCGTGCACGGTCGGCCCGTTGATGTGGCAGATGCCGGACTCGACCCGCTGGGCCAGGGCCAGCGCCCGCGACACGTCGCGACTGAAGATCGCCGCCGACAGGCCGAACTCCGAGTCGTTGGCCAGGCGCAGCAGTTCCTCGTCGCCCTCGCCGCGCAGTACCACGGCCACCGGGCCGAAGGACTCCTCGCGGTACAGGCGCATCGCCGAAGTCACCTCGTCGAGCAGCACCGGCTGCATGATGCTGCCCTCCAGGCCGCCGCCGGAAACCAGGCAGGCGCCATGGGCGAGCGCATCGTCCACCAGTGCCTGGATGCGCTGCCCGGCCGCCGCATCGATCAGCGAGCCCAGCTGCGCATCACCGTCCTGCGGGTTGCCGGCGCGCAGCCTGGCGACACGGAAGGCCAGCTTGAGCACGAAGGCATCGGCGACCTTGGCATCGACGATCAGGCGCTCGGTGGACATGCAGATCTGCCCCTGGTTGAAGTAGGCGCCGAACACCGCGGCATCCACCGCCGCATCCAGGTCGGCATCGTCCAGCACCAGCAGCGGCGCCTTGCCGCCCAGCTCCAGCAACGCCGGCTTGAGGTGGCGCGCGGCCAGCTCGCCGACGATGCGCCCGACATGGGTGGAGCCGGTGAAGTTGACCCGCCGTACCGCCGGGTTGGCGATCAGCCGCGCGACTATGGCTGGCGCATCCTCCGGCGCATTGCTGATCACGTTGACCACGCCGTCGCCCAGCCCGGCCTCGTGCAGCACCTGGCCGATCAGGCGATGGGTGCAGGGACTCAGCTCCGAGGCTTTCAGCACCACGGTATTGCCGCAGGCCAGCGGCATCGCCAGGGCGCGCACGCCAAGGATCACCGGGGCGTTCCACGGTGCAATGCCGAGCACCACGCCGCACGGCTGGCGCAGGCCCATGGCGAAACTGCCGGGCACGTTGGACGGAATCACCTCGCCGAGAATCTGCGTGGTCATCGCCGCCGCCTCGCGCAGCATGCCGGCCGCCAGCTGCACGTTGAAGCCGTACCAGTTGGCCGCTGCGCCGGTTTCGCTGGCAGCGCCCATGAACTCGGGCGCACGCGCCTCCATCAGCTCGGCGGCCTTGAGCAGGCGCAGGCGGCGCTCGCCGGGCGCCAGCGCGGCCCAGGCGGGAAACGCCGCCTGGGCCGCGGCCACCGCCGCATCGGCATCCTCCAGGGTGGCGGCGGCCACCCGCGCCACCACCTCGTTGGTGAAAGGACTACGCCGCTCGAAAGTACGGCCATCGGCAGCCGGGCGGGCCTGGCCGGCGATCAGCAAGGGCACGTCGAACATGGAACACCTCGGATAAAAAGGTTGAGGGCTAGGCCCGCGGCCCAGCCCTAAGGCTCAGCGCTTGTAGGCCTGCAGACCGGGCTTGATGCTCTTGTCGTCGAGGAACTGCTTCATGCCCTGCTCGCGGCCACCTTCGGTGTCGAGCAGGCGCGACTGGTCGAGCTTGGCGTACAGGTAATCCTCGTTCTGCTCCCAGGTCAGCTCGCGGCAGCGCTTGAAACCGATCTTCGCCGCGCGCAGCACCACCGGGTTCTTCTCCAGCAGGTTGTTGGCCAGCTCGATGGTGGTTTCACGCAGCTGCGCCAGCGGCACGCTCTGGTTGACCAGGCCCATGGCCGCGGCCTTCTGCCCACCGAAGGTCTTGCCGGTCATGATGTAGTACAGCGACTCACGATGGCCGCAGGTGTCGGCCATGGCCTTGCTCACCAGGTTGCCCGGCGGGATGCCCCAGTTGATCTCGGACAGGCCGAAGGTCGCCTCGTCGGCGCAGATCGCCAGGTCGCAGGCCACCAGCGGGCTGAAACCACCACCGAAGCACCAGCCGTTGACCATGGCGATGGTCGGCTTGGTGTACATGCGCAGCAGCTTCCACTGCCATTGCGAAGCCTCGCGGCGGATCTTCTCCTGGAGGATTTCCGGGCCGGCGTCGATTTCGCGGAAGTACTCCTTGAGATCCATCCCGGCCGTCCACGACTCGCCGGCACCGGTCAGCACCAGCACACGCGCCTCGGCATCCTGCTCCAGGGTTTCCAGCACCTCAACCATCTCGCGGTTGAGGGTCGGGCTCATGGCATTGCGCTTCTCCGGACGATTGAGCGTCACCCAGGCGATACCCGCCTCCAGCTCGACCTTCACGGTTTGCCAACGGCCTTCATAGCTACTCATGTCACACGCCTCATCTGTCTGTGGAGTGCTGCAAAGCTATGCGGACAAATTAGTTATGTCAATTAACTATTTTCCCAAAAATAGCCAACCAGAGCAGAAACAAGCCGCCCTACACACAGGGAACCGAACACATGAAACGGCAAAAAACGGCGAAAATTAGCAATAAAAACCTGTAAGCCCTGCCGATTAGGAGGTCGAGGCTGGGCATGGCTCACGCCATTCATTACAATAATTAATCAAATGGATTCCCACAGGATTGCCCCATGCCGCGCAAGCCCAAGCCCCTCCCCGCTCCGCCTGCCACGGAGCCGCTCGACAGCGCGCTGAACAACCTGGTCGGCTATGTGATGCGCCGCGTGCAGATGACGCTCACCCAGCACCTCAGCCAGCGGCTGGAGGAACACGACATCCGCCCGGCGCAGTTCACCGCGCTGAGCATCATCGAGCAGTCGCCGGGGCTGATGCAGGCCGACCTGGCCAAGGCATTGGCCATCGAACCGCCACAGGCGGTACTGATGATCAACAAGCTGGAAAGTCGCGGACTGGCCATGCGCATCCGCAGCAACCCGGACAAGCGCTCCTACGGCCTGTTCCTCAGCAAGAGCGGCGAGCAACTGCTCAGGCAGCTCAAGGAAATCGCCGCGCAAAGCGATCTGGACTCCACTGCAGCGCTCGCGCCCGAAGAGCGCGAGCAGCTCCTGGCGTTGCTGCACAAGCTGTACCGCTAGGCAAAGAAAAGGGCCGCAAGCGGCCCTTCCCGTTCAGCCCCGCGCTTTATAGCTGGCTGTACACCGTCTTGCCGCGGAACACGGTCTGCAGCACCTGGGTGTCGGCGATCTTCGCCGGTTCGCCCTGCTTGACCAGGTCGAACAGGTTGCGGTCGAGCACGATGAAGTCGGCCGACTTGCCCGGCTCGATCGAGCCGATGAGCTTGTCCTGGCGTACCGCCCGCGCCCCGTTGATGGTGTAGGCATCCAGCATCTGCTCCAGCGTGGCGCCCTGCTTGGCGTTGTAGGCCGGCTTGCCGGGGATGGCACGGGTAATCCCGGCCGCGATGTTCATGAACGGCCGCGGATCACGGGAATCGACCGGCGCATCGCTGCCAGCCACCAGTACCGCGCCGGCCTTGGCCGTGTTGCCCACCGGGTAGATGGCATTCCAGCTGTAGTTGTTCGGGTTGTAGAGCAGGTCGTCGATCGCCTGGCCCTTGTGGCTCTTCTCCAGGAACGGGGTGATCAGCATGTCGTACTCCGGCTGCTGGTTGATCCAGGCATAGGTGTACGTGAGGTACACGCCCAGCTCGCCCAGGCGCTTCTGGTCGTCCGGGTGCACCACTTGCAGGTGGGCGATGGTGTGCGGGATATGCCGATCGCCATTGCGCTGGCGAGCGGCCTGCAGGGCATCGATGGCGACATGGGTGGCGCGGTCGCCGACGCTGTGCACGTGGATGCTGAAACCGGCGGCATCCAGGGCGCTGGCGTAGTTTTTGAAGTCCTCTTCCTTGTAGTTGACGATGCCGTTGTTCTTCGAGTCCTCGCTGTCCGCGGTCACGCTGACGGCACCGCTTTCTTCGTCGAGCTTGAGGTGCGGCGTCTGGTAGTTGTGCAGCATGCCGGCGTTGGGGGTGAACGGCGGCTGGCTGAAGGGGTCGCCCTCGAGCACGCCGTCGGCGAAGATTTTCACCGCGTCGGCCTTGATCAGCGGATTGTTGGCGAACTCCTCACGCACCGCCTTGGCCTTGCTCAGGTGACCGGGGATATCCACCTTGCCGGCATAGTCGTCGCCGATGAAGCAGGTGGCGAGCGTCACCCGCATGTTCAGCAGGTTCTGCTGCTGCATCTTGAGTATCTGCTCGCGGATGAAGTCGTTGGTGCAGGCATCCTGGATGCTGGTGATGCCGCTCTGCGCCATGACCTTGGCGACGTCCGGCAGGATGGCACCGTAGATGGCTTCACCCTTAGGGTCGCCCACTTGCTGGGCGAACATGTCGAAGCTGCCGGCCGGAATCCGCTCCTTGGCGGCATCGCGCAGCACACCGGTATCCAGGCTGACATAGGGCGCCAGCTCGGCGAACACACCGCCCTTGCCCAGGGTCTGGGCAGTGAAACCGACGGTCTTGCCGCTGTCGTCCTGAGCCATGCTCAGGGCCTGCGAGTTGTAGGCACCGGCGTGGCCGTCGACCCCGGAGAGCACCACCGGATGACCCGGCGCAGCGGCATCCAGGGCCTGGCGAATGGTCTTGTAGCTGGCGGTAGGCTCGTTGCCCTCGTAGGGCACCCACTGCTCGATCTTCAGCCAGGAGCCGGGCTCGCTGGCGTAGCGCGGCAGGCACTCCTTCACCTTGCTGGCCAGCTGGTCGAGGTTCACCGCCTTGCCGTCGAGGTCGCAGACATCCAGAGCGACGGTGCCGAGCACATGGATATGGTTGTCGTGCAGGCCCGGCAGCACCATCTTGCCGCCCAGATCGACCACCCGGTAACCCTGCTGAATGAACGCCTCGGCGCCTTCGCGGCTACCGGAATAGACGAACTTGTCGTTCGAGACGGCAATCGCCTCGACCTTACGCCGCTGGGCATCCTGGGTGTAGATCTCACCATTCAGGTAGACCGTGTTGTCGCCCGTGGCGCCGGCCGGCACGGGCGTCTGGCTGCAACCGGCAATGCCGGCCAGCAGGACGAAGGAGGAAAGCGCCAGGTGTTGTTTTAATTCGAGCCGCATAAGATCTCCATTAAATTACAGTAAATACTGTAATTTAATTAGTACCAGCGTTGCCGCAGAGCGTCAATCGACATGGTTTGACGTGCCCGGCCAAGCCAGGTGAAATGCGCCCCAACCACCGACCAAACCGAGTGCCTGATGATTCCGCAAGATTTGCAAATGCGCCGCGAGCCGCGCCAGCAGCGCACCCTGGAGATCATTCGGAGGATCGAACAGGCCACCCTGGAGCTGCTCAGGGAAGGCGGCATCAGCCTGCTCAACACCAATGCGATTGCCGAGCGCTGCGGCATCGACATCAAGTCGCTGTACCGCTTCTTCCCCAACAAGGAGGCGATCGTCTACCGCCTGGCGCAGCAGTGGCTGGAGGCCATCCGCGACCAGGAGAAGGCGATCTACGCAGGCGGCCTGGGCCTGATCGAAACCTGGAACGCGCTGGATGACATGATCGACCGCCTCGAGCAGCAGTACTCGGGCTACGGCGCGCTATGGCAGGCCATGGATCTGATCCCGGCGCTGCATGATCTGGAGGCGGAACATGAAGCCATCCAGCTCGCCAGCATGGCGCTGCTGCTGCGCCAGCACGGCTGCCAGTGGCCGGAGCAGACCCTGAACGAGCTGGTGCGCTACCTCTACCGCACCTGGGATGTGGTCAAGCAGGGCAGTATCGAACAGGGCGATGCGCGCGGCCTGATGTGGCGCGCCCACAAGGCCTGGCAGCACCGCTTGCTGCTGGCGGCAGTCGGCACCCGGGACGCCGCCGAATTCGAGCAGCTGCTGCAGGGCTGAGCACTCAACGCCCAGCCGGCAGCCTGCTCAGTCGAGCGACTCGACGCCGAGCTCGTCCCACACCTCTTCGGCCAGGTGGAAGGTCGCGTTGGCCGCCGGGATGCCGCAGTAGATGGCGCTCTGCATCAGCACCTCCTTGATCTCCTCGCGGCTCACCCCGTTGTTCTTTGCCGCCTTGAGGTGCAGGCGCAGCTCGCCCTCGCGGTTCATGCCGATCAGCATGGCGATGGTGATCAAGCTGCGGGTATGCCGCGGCAGCCCCGGGCGCGTCCAGATATCGCCCCAGGCGTGACGGGTGATCATCTCCTGGAACTCGCTATTGAACGGCGTGAGGTTGCTCAGGCTGCGCTCGACGTGGGCATCGCCCAGTACGGCGCGACGCACCTGCATGCCGGCTTCGTAACGTTGTTTCTCATCCATCTCAAACTCCGGATTGAATCGGGTGCGCAAGCGCACGGTGTTCGGCCAGTGCACGGCTCACCCAGCGGTGCGCCTGACCCAGGTAATGGGCCGGATCAAGCAGGCGATCCAGTTCGTCGGCGGATAGCTGGGCCACCACCAGCAGATTGGCGCCGAGCACTGCGCGCAGGTGGGCGCCTTCCTGCACCGCCTGGCGGCAGCACTGCTCGACCAGATGGTGGGCGGCATCGCGGCCGATGCGCTGGGCCAGGGCGATGCTCACCGCCTCGGCCAGCACCAGGCCCTGGGTCAGCTCGAGGTTCTCGCGCATGCGCGCGGCATCCACTTCCAGCCCCGGCACCAGCAGCAGCGCCTGTTGCAGGGCACCGGAAACCAGGCAGCACAGTTCCGGCAGGGTTTCCCATTCGGCATGCCAGAGGCCGAGGCTGCGCTCGTGCTCCTGCGGCATGGCCGCCAGCATGGTCGCCACCAGGCCCGGGGCGCGGGTGGCAGCGCCGATCAGCACGGCGGCACTCACCGGGTTGCGCTTGTGCGGCATGGTCGAGGAACCGCCCTTGCCCGGCGCGGCCGGCTCGAACACTTCGCCGGCCTCGGTCTGCATCAGCAGGCTGAGGTCGCGTCCCAGCTTGCCCAGGCTGCCGGCGATCAACCCGAGCAGCGCGGCGAACTCCACTAGGCGGTCGCGCTGGGTGTGCCAGGGTTGCTCGGGCAGGTTCAGCGCCAGCTCGGCGGCCAGGGCCTCGGCCACCGGCCAGGCCTGCTCGCCCAGCGCCGCCAGGCTGCCCGAGGCACCACCGAACTGCAGGCTGAACAGGCGCGGCTTGAGTTCGGCAAGGCGCTGGCGATGGCGGGTGACGGCGCCCAGCACCCCGGCGAGCTTCATGCCGAGGGTGACCGGAGTGGCCTGCTGCAGCCAGGTACGCCCGGCCAGCGGCGTGTCGGCGTGGCGCTCGGCCTGCACCGCCAGGGCCTCGCCGAGAGCGGCCAGATCGGCCTCCAGCAGGCTGACGGCAGCACGCAGCTGCAGCACCAGCCCCGTGTCCATCGCATCCTGGCTGGTCGCGCCAAGGTGCACATAGCGTTCGGCCTGTGGGCTCTGCGCCGCCACGCGCTGGCCCAGCAGCTTGACCAGCGGGATGGCGGAATTGCCGGCCGTGGCGATGGCCAGGGCCAGCGCATCGGGGTCATAGAGTTCAGCCAGGCAGGCCGCCTGGATGGGCGCCACGACATCGGCCGGGATCAGCCCCACGCCAGCTTCGGCACGGGCCAGGGCGGCCTCGAAATCCAGCATGCCCTGCACGCGTCCACGATCGCAGAAGATCGCGCGCATGGCGGGTGCCGTGAAGTAGGCATCGAAGAGGTGATTGCTCAGACTGCTCAAGTCGGTACTCCGCAATTCGGGGTGAGGTTGCTCTCCGCTTCCGCGCCAGGCGAGTCGGCAGCGGATGGTGCCGCGACCAACGGCACCCGGCCGAGCTGACGCAGGCGGCTCAGGGTGCGGGCGAAGTCCACCGCCTTGCCGCCCTCCGCCAGCTGTTCCAGCGCCACGCTGGCGTAGAGCTGCAGGTGCAGGGCGCGGTCGTAGGCGATGTCGATGAAATTGAGAAAGCGCTGGCTGACATCCGACGGGTAGTCGCCCAGCGGCCCCAGGCCGCCGACCGCCATCTGCGGGAAGTGCTCGATCAGCCACAGGTAGTCGCTGGCCGAGCGCGGCGTGGCGAACAGTTCGGTGAAGTCCAGCCAGGCCCGCCGCCCCTCGTAGGCATGCACCCGCAAGGGGTGGTGATTGACCTCCAGCACCTGGTCATACAGCGCCTGCTCGCCCAGTCCCAGGCGCTGGCGAATCAATGCCCCGCCATCGTCCGGCTGTGGCCAGTGGTAGCTGCCCCAGGCCTCCAGGGCGGTGGCGCGCTGGCGGTAGTCCTCGCCGCCATCCAGGGACAGCACGCTGAAGCGTTTCTCGATCAGGGCGATGGCCGGCTTGAAGCGCTCGCGGTACAGCGGATTGGGGCAGAGCCGATCTGGCCGGTAATTGGAGGTGCAGACCAGGCCGACGCCCTCCTCCACCAGCACCTTGAGCAGGCGACCGAGGAGCATGGCATCGCCGATGTCATGCACATGGAACTCGTCGAAACACAGCAGCTGGACTTGCCCGGCCAGTTCGCGGGCAACCCGCGCCAGCGGATCGGACTGGCCGGCGAAGTCCTGCATGCGCTGCTGCAGCTCCTGGAGAAAGGCGTGGAAGTGCACGCGGCGCTTGCCCGCTACCGGCGCCGCGGCAAAGAAGGCATCCATCACGAAGCTCTTGCCGCGGCCGACACCGCCCCACAGGTAGACCCCGGCCGGCGGCCGGCGAAACCAGCCCGAGCGCCCGCCGAGCAAGGTCTCCAACCAGTCGCCGAGCTGCTCGATGGCCGCCCGCTGGGCAGCGTCGGCCTGGTAGCCGCGCGCCTCCAGCAGATCATCGAAATGCCGGCGAACGCGCTGGGCAACCGCTTCGCTGAGTGGATCGCCCTGGGGATCCTGCACCTTAGAAGTCAAAGAAGACCGTTTCCCCTTCCCCCTGGATACGGATATCAAAGCGGTAAGCCAGCTTGCCGTCCACTTCGCAGCGCTCTGCGATCAGGGTCTCGCGGCGCTGCGGCTGCTCGATCAGGCCAAGCACCGGGTCGCGGGAATTGGCCTCGGCCTCGTCGGCGAAGTACAGGCGCGTGTGCAGGTGGATATTGATGCCGCGGGCGAACAGCGACACGTTGATGTGCGGCGCCATCGGCACGCCGGCGGCGTTGTTGACCACGCCCGGCTTGATGGTATGCAGCGTCCACTCGCCGGCATCGAAGGTGGTAGCGGTACGACCGAAACCGTTGAACGCTTTTTCCAGGTCGAAGTCGCTGTCGTAGCGCCCCTGGTGGTCGGCCTGCCAGAACTCCAGGAAGGAGTCGCGCACCAGGTGGCCGTTACCGTCGTAGACATGGCCGATCAGGGTGATGTGCTCGCCCGGCGCGCCGGGCTTGGCCATCTGGTTGCAGATTTCCTGGGGACGGCTCGGGTTGCCGGCGGCGGCCAGGGCCAGGCCGATATGCACATAGGGGCCGGCGGTCTGCGAAGGGGTTTCCGGCAGCAGTTGAACTGGCATGGAGCTGCTCCTCAACGATTCTCGAAGTGGGTCTGACGCTGCCCGCGCAGCACGATATCGAAGCGATAGGCCAGACAATCCATGGGATTGGCCGCGCCCATGTCGAGCTTGGCGATCAGGCTCTGCACCGCGTCCGGGTTGGCGATCGATTTGACGATCGGGCACATGGGAATCAGCGGGTCGCCCTCGAAATACAGCTGGGTGATCAGGCGGGTGGCGATCGACGGGCCACTGATGGAGAAGTGGATATGCGCCGGACGCCAGTCATTCGGGCCGTTGCGCCAGGGGTACGGGCCGGGCTTGATGGTACGGAAGCTGTAGTTGCCCTGGCTGTCGGTCAGGGCGCGGCCGACGCCGCCGAAGTTGGGGTCGAGCGGTGCCAGGTAGCGGTCGTTCTTGTGCCGGTAGCGGCCGCCGGCGTTGGCCTGCCACATCTCTACCAGGGTATGCGGGATCGGCTTGCCGTACTGATCCATGACCCGTCCGGCAACGATGATGCGCTCGCCGATGGGCAGGCCGCCGTGATTGAAGTTGAGCAGCAGGTCGTGGTCGTGCTCGCCGAAGCGCAGGTGCGAGAAGTCCGGGCCGCTGGTTTCCGAGATCGACTGCGGGATGCTCACCAGCGCCTGGCGCGGCGAGCGGGCAATCGATGTCTTGTAGTCGGGGGTCAGGGCCTTGGGGTGCCAGTTGCGGTCGCGGATGACGAAACGGCTGTTCTGCGCATCGGACATGCCGAGCTCCTCTTGTTGGAATGGCTGTAGCGGCCTGCAGGCTCAGGCGTGACCACAGTGTCCGACACGATGGGCTGGCTGGATAATGAAAAGACGGCGCTTATCCATAACCAAATAGTTATGGATTGAAGCTCTCGCGATAGTCGAGTGCCGCCGCGCGCAATGCCTCGCAGCACCACTGCGCGGCCAGCGACAACGGCGTCGAGGGGTTGCTGCAGATGCCCACCGAGCCGCCCGGCTCGCGCAGCCCCAGCTGCAGGGCAACCAGCTCGCCGCGCGCCAGATCCTGGCGCACGGCATCCTGCGGCGCCACCCAGACCGCATCGCAGGCCTGCACATAGCGTCGGCTGAGGGCCACCGAGAGGGTCTCCAGGCGCTGTTGCGGCAGGCCGATGCCGCACTGCACATACAGGCTGTCGGCATAGCGGCGGATGGTGGTGCCGGCCAGCGGCAACACCACCGGGTAGTCACCCAGGCGCGAGCGATCGCTCAGATCGGTGTGCAGCAAGGCATGCCCGGGGCGCACCACCAGGATCATCGACTCGCTGTACAGGTGCTCGAAGGTCAGCCCCTCGATCTGCGGGCTGTCGGTCATCCGCCCGATCACCAGATCCAGCGCGCCGACCCGCAGCTGGCCGAGCAGGTAGGCACTGGGCCCGGTCTCCACGCTGACCACCAGCGCCGCGTGCTGCTCGTGCAGGCGTCGCACCACGTCGGGCAACAGCGAGCTTTCCACCGTCGACAGCACGCCCAGGCGCACCGCACCGGCCTCGTGCTCGCCACTGCGCAGGCTGCGCACGCCCTCGCGCAGGGCCTGCACGCTGGGCCCGGCGTAACGCAGGAAGGCCAGCCCGGCGGCGGTCGGCGTGACACCCTGCTTGCTGCGTTCGAACAGGCGGGTGACGAGGATTTCCTCCAGTTCCTTGAGCGTCTTGGAGATGGCCGGCTGACTCACCGCCAGCACCTCGGCGGCGCGCGCCAGGCTGCCCTGGCGGGCGACTTCGAGAAAGCACAGCAGATGACGGAATTTGATGCGGTTGTCGATGTTCATGGGAGCTCGCGATCAGCGCTGCAAACGGAAGGCCTTGGGAGTCAGGCCGGTGCTGCGCTTGAAGAAACGGGAAAAATAAGCCGGCTCGGAAAAGCCCAGGCTGTCCGCCACCTGGTTTACCGTCATGGCGGTGTACACCAGGCAGCGCTTGGCCTCCAGCAACAGGCGCTGGTTGATCAGCTGCAGCGCCGACTGCCCGGCCAGGCGCCGGCACAGGGCGTTGAGATGGGCGGCGCTGATGCCCAGCTCGGCGGCGTACTGCTCGATCGGCCGGTGCGCACGGTAGTGCGCCTCCAGCAGGCGGGTAAAGCGCTGCAGGTGCTCGCGACCACGATCCGGCAGCTGCGCCTCGGCATGCGCCAGGGCCTGCGAGCGACGCCCGACCCAGACCAGCAAGGCACTGATCAGCGACTGCAGCATCAGCTCGCGGCCGGGGGCATGCTCGCCGTACTCCAGGGCGATCGAATCGAACAGCGCATCCAGGTAGCGCTGCTGCTCGCCCACCGGATAGCAGGCGGCGCGCGCCAGCGGCGGGCTGTCGAGGGCGGCGCTGAACTGGTCGACCAGCGGCTGGGCCAGGCTCAGCACATGGCCGCGGATGTCCCGGGAGAAGCGGAAGCCGTGCACGCTGAGGGCCGGTACCACCTGCAGGGCGGCCTGCTCGACGCGGTGCAGCACGCCCTCCACTTCCAGCTCGGCGCTGCCGCCCTGCACGTACAGCAGCTGCACCAGGTCGCCATGGCGATGGGGCTTGATCTCCCAGTCGTGCAGGCGGCTGCGCTCGGGAATCGACTCGCAATGCAGCAGATCCGGGGTGGGCCAGGCCGTCGTCTCGCCATACAGCTTGAACACCGGCACTGCGGCTGTGGCGACCTTGCGCATGGGCGATGAACCCCTGAAAAGTCCAGAAAGATAATCGGATAGTGCCTTCAAAGCCCGCATCCATCCACCAAAAATACAGGCGACTTCATCAACCCGGGGCAGCGTCATGCGCGCGCAGCCCCACAGAGGACAATAACAATGAAGACTCAAGTCGCCATCATCGGCGCCGGCCCGTCCGGCCTCCTGCTCGGCCAGCTGCTGCATCAGGCCGGTATCGACAACATCATCATCGAACGACAGAGCCCCGAGTATGTGCTCGGGCGCATTCGCGCCGGGGTGCTCGAACAGGGCATGGTCGACCTGCTGCGCGAGGCCGGCGTCAGCGCGCGGATGGATCGCGAAGGCCTGGTGCACGACGGCTTCGAACTGGCCTTCGACGGCCGCCGCGAGCGCATCGACCTGAAGCAGCTCACCGGCGGCAAGACGGTGATGATCTACGGCCAGACCGAAGTCACCCGCGACCTGATGGAGGCCCGCCAGGCCTGCGGCGCCACCACCCTGTACAACGTCAGCGACGCCCAGCTGCATGAGCTCAAGGGCGAGCGCCCCCATGTCACCTTCACCCACAACGGCGAGGCGATGCGCCTGGACTGCGACCTGATCGCCGGCTGCGACGGCTTCCACGGCGTGTCGCGCCAGTCGATTCCCGCCGGGGTGCTCAAGGAGTTCGAGCGGGTCTACCCGTTCGGCTGGCTCGGCGTGCTGGCCGACACCCCGCCGGTGGCCGAGGAGCTGATCTACGCCAACCACGAGCGCGGCTTCGCCCTGTGCAGCATGCGCTCGCCCACCCGCACCCGCTATTACGTGCAGGTGAGCGCCGAGGAACGGGTGGAAGACTGGTCGGACGAGCGCTTCTGGAACGAGCTGAAGAGCCGCCTGCCAGAGGCCACCGCCGCCAACCTGGTGACCGGCCCATCCATCGAGAAGAGCATCGCGCCGCTGCGCAGCTACGTGGTCGAGCCCATGCAGTACGGCCAGCTGTTCCTGGTCGGCGATGCCGCGCACATAGTCCCGCCTACCGGGGCCAAGGGCCTCAACCTGGCGGCCAGCGACGTCAGCACGCTGTACCGCATTCTCCTCAAGGTCTACCGCGAAGGCCGCCGCGAGCTGCTCGAACGCTATTCCCAGGTGTGCCTGAAACGCATCTGGAAGGCCGAGCGCTTCTCCTGGTGGATGACTTCGATGCTGCACAAGTTTCCCGGCACCGATGCCTTCAGCAGCCGCATGCAGCAGACCGAACTCGACTACTTCGTCGGCTCCGATGCCGGGCGCAAGACCATCGCCGAGAACTATGTCGGCCTGCCCTACGAAGCCATCGAGTAAGCCCCGCCCCCGCTGCTAGGCGGTGGGGCCGCGACTCAGGGCGCCAGGTCGTCGAACAGGGTCTGGGTCAGCTGGCGGATGCGCTTGTCGTGGGCCGCCAGATCGGGCACGTCGTCCTGCACCAGGCGCATGAACAGCACCGAGCTGTAGTCGTTGAGGAAGTCGGCGACGAAGGCGACATCGAACAACCCGCGTCCCTGTAGTTCGCGCAGCAAGCCGGCCACTTCCTGCCGCGGCCGATTATTCAGGTTGGACGCTACCAGATCGGCGGCGAGAAATACCGCCAGGGCGCAAGCGCCCCACTCCTTGGTTTGCGCCCGCTTTATCCCCGCCCTTGGCCAGACGCCGCCAGGCACTGCCTGAGGCCGCAAAGAAATAACCGGAGCAGAAAAGCAAAAACCCCACAGACCTGACGGTCTGCGGGGTTTTCGTTGTATGGCGGGAAGATAGGGATTCGAACCCTAGGTGCACTTGCGTACACAACGGATTTCGAATCCGTCCCGTTCGGCCACTCCGGCATCTTCCCACGGCGGCGCGCATGATAGCAGCTCAGCTGCCGTTGGCGAACCCCCTAACGGCATTTTTTCGCATGCTTTCAGATGCTTGCGCGATCACGCCAGCAGCGCAAGGGAACGCCGGGCATGAAAAAGGGGAGCCTTGGCTCCCCTTTCGCAACGCGTGCTGCGCTTACTCGGTCAGGCGGGTCAGCGCCTCGCGGTATTTGTCCGCGGTCTTCTGCGCCACCTCGGCCGGTACTGCCGGGGCCGGCGGTTGCTTGTTCCAGCCGGTGGATTCCAGCCAGTCGCGCACGAACTGCTTGTCGAAGCTCGGCGGGTTGCTGCCTTCGGCGTAGCTGTCGGCCGGCCAGAAGCGGCTGGAGTCCGGAGTCAGCGCCTCGTCCATCAGGGTCAGGGTGCCGTCTTCGTCCAGGCCGAACTCGAACTTGGTATCGGCGATGATGATGCCGCGGGTGGCTGCGTACTCGACCGCCGCGCTGTACAGGGCGATGGCGGTGTCGCGCACCTTGGCTGCCAGCTCGGCGCCGATGATGGCTTCGCACTGCTCGAAGGAGATGTTCTCGTCGTGGTCGCCGACGGCGGCCTTGGTCGAGGGGGTGAAGATCGGCTGCGGCAGCTTGGCCGCTTCCTTCAGGCCCGCCGGCAGCTGGATGCCGCAGACGGTGCCGCTCTTCTGGTATTCCTTCCAGCCGGAACCGACGATGTAGCCACGCACGATGGCCTCCACGGCCACCGGCTGCAGACGCTTGGCCACTACCGCGCGGCCTTCCACCAGCGGCAGCTCGGCGGCCGGCACCACGTCGGCGACCTGGTCGCCGGTGAAGTGGTTGGGCACCAGGCCGTCCAGTTTGGCGAACCAGAAGTTGGAGATGGCGGTGAGGATCTTGCCCTTGTCCGGGATCGGCTCGTTGAGGATCACGTCGAAGGCCGACAGCCGGTCGGTGGCGACCATCAGCATGCGCTTGTCGTCGATTTCGTAGAGGTCGCGGACTTTGCCCGAATAGATTTTCTTCAGGCTCAGGGTGCTGGGAGTGGTCATGTCGGAATTTCCGCCTTGATCAAACGAAACAGGCGAAACCCAGCGGGTTTCGCCTATTGGTGTTGCCGTGCCGGCCTCGCGGCCGGCGCAGTCTGCTTAGCCGAGGTTTTCCTGGATCAGGCTCAGCACGCGACGGGCCACGTCTTCCGGGGCCACGGTGTTGATGTCCTTCTCCACGGAAACCTGCACGTCGCCAGCTGCAGCGCGGGTCAGGCGTACCTGATAGCGCTCGGCGCGGGCGTCGATCTCTTCCTGGCTCGGCTCGCTGCCGAACAGGCTGCTGAAGAAGCCTTTCTCTTCTTCCGGCTTTTTCGCGCCTTCGGCCAGGTTGACGTAGTACACGCCCAGGCTGCGGTTGATGTCGTCGATGCGCACGTTGCCCAGTTCCAGGGCGCGGCCCACGCTCGACCAGGCGCGGTCGAAGTCGGTGCTCAGGTGCAGTACCGAGTTGCCGTTGCCGTCCTGGGCCAGGCTGACCCGGCTCGGGGCGTCGTAGTTGCGCGCGGCCAGCAGGGAGACCGAGCCGTGCTCGGCGCTGCTGCTGAGGTCGGCGAGCATGCCGTCGAGCAGCGAGGCTTCCAGCGGGGCATTGCCGGTACGGGCCGGGAAGGCCACGTCGGCGTTGCTATCTTCGTCGCGCTCGGCGCTGACCACGAACACTTCGCTGGTGTTGCGCAGCACGCCCGGTTCGATGCGCACATGCACGCGCACCTGGTTGTCGCTGTCGCTCAGCAGGCTGCCCAGGCGCCGGCCCATGGACGGGGCAAGATCCTTGGCGCTCTGCCATTCGCTGCTGAACTCACCGGTCTGCGGGCGTTCGTCAACGATGCGGAAACCGTTGTTCTGGAAGTACTCACGGGCCACCGGCCAGACTTCCGCCGGGGTACGCTGGGCGACCAGCCAGCGCGAGTCGCCGCTCTTCTGCAGGCTGAATTCGCTGGCCTGCTGGTCGACGGCCAGCGCCTGCGGGCGCGGCACTTCGAATTTTTCCGGAGTCTGGGTGCTGTCGGCGACATTGCGCGGCACCGGCAGCAGCGGGTCGAGGCGCTTGGCATCGACATTCGCCGGCATCTGCATGGCAGCGGTCTGCCGGGCCTCCAGGTAATCGGAACCACGGTCACGGAAGTAACCATCATCGCCCCAGAGCCAGCCGCAACCGCTGGTGCTGGAGATGATCAGAGCTAGGGTGGACAGGCCGGCCAATCGCTTCATGCGCACAAATTCCTCGGTTAAACCAGTACGCCGGACTGGCGCATGGCCTGACGCAGCGGTTCATGACAACGCGGGCTGAGCCAGGTCAGCGGCAGACGGATACCGTCGGCCATCATGCCCATTTCATGCAGGGCCCACTTCACCGGAATCGGGTTGGATTCGATGAACAGATTCTTGTGCAGCGGCATCAGGCGCTCGTTGATCGCGCGGGCAGTGGCAGCATCGCCGTTCATCGCGGCGGCGCACAGTTCGGCCATGGCACGCGGGGCGACGTTGGCGGTCACCGAGATATTGCCCTTGCCACCCATCAGCATCAGCTCGACGGCGGTGGCGTCGTCGCCGGAGTAGACCAGGAAGTCGGCGCTGACGCGGTCGAGGATTTCCTGGGCGCGCTGCAGGTCGCCGGTGGCTTCCTTGATACCGATGATGTTGCTGACCTTGGCCAGACGCTCGACGGTTTCCGGCAGCATGTCGCAGGCGGTGCGGCCCGGCACGTTGTAGAGGATCTGCGGAATCGCCACGCTCTCGGCGATATGGCGGAAGTGCTGGTACAGGCCTTCCTGGGTCGGCTTGTTGTAGTAGGGGGTGACCAGCAGGCAGGCATCGGCACCGACGCTCTGGGCGTTCTGGGTCAGCTCGATGGCTTCGCGGGTGCTGTTGGCGCCGGTACCGGCGATCACCGGGATACGCCCGTTGACCTGGTCGACCACGCGGCGGATGACCTCGACGTGCTCGTGCACGTCCAGGGTTGCGGACTCGCCGGTGGTACCGACGGCGACGATCGCGTTGGTGCCTTCCTGCAGGTGGAAATCGACCAGCTTACTCAGGCCATCCCAGTCCAGACCACCCTGTGCGTCCATGGGCGTGACCAGTGCCACCATACTGCCCGAAATCATGCAACCGCTCCTGCCGGAAAAAGAGAGCGGTAATGGTACTGACGCCACCTGTGTTGTACAAGCGACGGACAGCAGCGGACGGCGCTGGCGGCGTCGCACCGGGCCGCGTTACTCATTCCCCTGAGCAACGCTTTTCGCTACCCTTCCTTCTTTGTTCTGCACGCCAAGTGCCGAACACTCATCGCTTTAGGAATGCTGCATGTCCACCCCCCAGGTTCGCGAACAATTCCTCGTCATCAGTGCCCTCGGCGCCAACCCCATGGAGCTGACCAGCGTGCTGTGCCGCGCCAGCCAGGAGAACCGCTGCGCGATCGTCAGCACCCGCCTGACCCGGCATGGCGAATACAGCGCCCTGGTACTCCAGGTGAGCGGCAGCTGGGACGCCCTGGCCCGCCTGGAAGGCGCCATCCCGGCCCTGGCCAAGCGCCACAGCTTCAGCGCCAACCTGATCCGCAGCGGCGCTCTGGAGAGCCGCCCCCAGGCCCTGCCCTATGTGGCCTATGTCAGCTGCGCCTACCGGCCGGACATCCTCAACGAGCTGTGCCAGTTCTTCAGCGGGCACAATGTCGAGCTGGAAAACATCACCTGCGACACCTACCTGGCCCCGCAGACCGGTGGCACCCTGCTCAACGCCACCCTCACCGTGACCCTGCCGGCCGGTACCCAGATCAGCTGGCTGCGCGACCAGTTCCTCGACTTCGCCGACGCGCTCAACCTCGATGCGCTGATCGAACCCTGGCGCCCGCAGAATCCATGACATAAGGAGAGCCGCATGGCCGTCACCCTCGACAAACCGGTTGCCGACTTCAGCGCCGCCGCCACCAGCGGCCAGCAGGTTGCCCTGAGCGCCCTCAAGGGCCAGCAAGTGGTGATCTACTTCTATCCGAAGGACAGCACCCCGGGCTGCACCACCGAAGGCCAGGGCTTTCGCGACCAGTACCCGGCCTTCCAGGCCGCCAATACCGTGGTCTTCGGCGTGTCGCGCGATGGCCTGAAGTCCCACGAGAACTTCAAGTGCAAGCAGGAATTCCCCTTCGAGCTGATCAGCGACAAGGACGAAGCGCTCTGCCAGCTGTTCGACGTGATCAAGCTGAAGAAGCTCTACGGCAAGGAATACCTCGGCATCGACCGCAGCACCTTCCTGATCGACGCCAAGGGCGTACTGCGCCACGAATGGCGCGGCGTGAAGGTGCCCGGCCATGTCGACGCGGTACTGGCTGCCGCCCAGGCCCTGCACAAGGCCTGAGCCAGACGAAAAGGGCCGCATCTGCGGCCCTTTTTCATTACAGCGGGTGTCAGGTTTTTTTCAGCCAGTAGCGAAACACCCCCGCCTCTTCCTCTTCGCGCAGCAGCTCATGCCCGGCCAGGCGGGCAAAGGCACGGAAATCGCGCTGCGAACCGGCATCGGTAGCCGTGACCTTGAGCACCGCACCGCTGGGCAGGCGGTTGAGTTCGAGCTTGGCCTTGAGCAGCGGCAGCGGGCAGTTCAGGCCACTGGCATCCAGTTCGGCGTCGCAGGTCGGGGTCTCGGTCATCAGCACTCTCCAGCAAGGGCCGGCAAGGATACCGCACAACCCTGGCCAGCTGACCGGCTAGGCAGCTACAGTAAGCCCTTCGTTCGCCAAGAGCCTTGTGCATGAAGCTTCTGCGCCCTTCCCTGCTCGCCCTTGCCTGCCTGCTCGCGCTACCGAGCCTCGCCGATGACCTGCCGTCGCTCGGCGACTCCAGCTCCGCCCTCGTCTCCCCGGAACAGGAACACCAGCTCGGCCGCGCCTGGCTGAGCATCCTGCGCGGCCAGGTCGACCAGCTGTCCGACCCGCAGCTCAAGGACTATGTTGAAACCAGCGTCTACCGCCTGGCCGAAACCAGCCAGGTGGAGGATCGGCGCCTGGAGTTCGTCCTGCTCAACAGCCCGCAGCTCAACGCCTTCGCCGCTCCCGGCGGGATCATCGGGGTCAACGGCGGCCTGTTCCTCTATGCCCAGACCGAAGCCGAATACGCCTCGGTACTGGCCCACGAACTGGCGCACTTGTCGCAACGCCACTTCGCCCGCGGCATCGAGGCCCAGCAGCGCATGCAGGTACCGGTGATGGCCGCCATGCTCGCCGGCATCGTCGCCGCCGCAGCCGGCGCCGGCGATGCCGGCATCGCCACCATCATGGGCGCCCAGGCTGCCGCCATCCAGGAACAGCGGCGCTTCTCCCGGCAGAACGAACAGGAGGCCGACCGCATCGGCCTGCTCAACCTGGAAAAGGCCGGCTACGACCCGCGCGCCATGCCCAGCATGTTCGAACGCCTGATGCGCCAGTACCGCTACGACTCCAAGCCGCCGGAATTCCTCCTCACCCACCCGGTGACCGAGTCGCGCATCGCCGACACCCGCAACCGCGCCGAGCAGTACCGCGCCGGCGGGGTCGAAGACAGCCTGCGCTACCAGTTGCTGCGCGCCCGCGTGCAGCTGACCTTCGAGGAAACCCCGGGCATCGCCGCCAAGCGCTTCCGCGCCATGCTCGAGAGCAACCCCAAGCTGGACGCCGCGCGCTACGGCCTGGCCATCGCCCAGATCAAGGCCGGCCAGCTGAACGAGGCACGCAGCGGGTTGCAGGAACTGCTGGGCAAGGCCCCGGACGACATCACCTACAACCTGGCCATGGTCGACCTCGACATCACCGCCAATCGCGCCGCCGACGCGCGCCAGCGGGTCGAACGCCTGCGCGGCCTGTATCCGGGCAACTACCCGCTGGAACAGGCGCGCATCGATCTGATGCTCAAGCAAGGCCAGAAGAAGGATGCCGAGAAAACCCTCGACGAACTGCTCAAGCAGCGCCCGCATGACCCCGACATCTGGTACCAGGTGGCCGAGGTACGTGGCATGACCGGCAACATCATCGGCCTGCACCAGGCCCGTGCCGAGTACTTCGCCCTGGTCGGCGACTACGACCAGGCCCTGGAACAGCTCGACCTGGCCAAACACCGCGCCAGCAACAACTTCCCTCTGGCCTCGCGCATCGACGCACGCCAGCAGGAGCTGCAGGCCGAGAAGCGCGCCATCGACAAGATGATGCGCTGATCCAGCGCCCACAAAAAAGCCCGGCACTGCCGGGCTTTTTTGTATCTGCGTGGCAATCAGGCGTTGCCGCTCAGCTTCAGGCGCGCCGCCTGGGTGAAGTCGAGCATGCGCTTGAGCGGCTTGATCGCCCGCGGGATCAGCGCCGGCTCGACGAGGATCTCGTTGCTGCCCTCGCGCAGGCACTGCAGGGTGCGCTGCAGGGTGTTCATGGCCATCCACGGGCAGTGCGCACAGCTGCGGCAGGCCGCGCCGTTGCCGGCGGTAGGCGCCTCGATGAACTCCTTGTCCGGACACAGCTGCTGCATCTTGTAGAAGATGCCGCGATCGGTGGCGACGATGAAGGTCTTGTTCGGCAGGGTCTGCGCCGCCTTGATCAGTTGGCTGGTGGAGCCCACCGCGTCGGCCAGCTCGATCACCGCCTCCGGCGACTCCGGGTGCACCAGGATCGCGGCCTGCGGATAGAGCGCCTTCATGTCCTCCAGCTGCTTGGCCTTGAACTCCTCGTGGACGATGCAGGCGCCGTCCCACAGCAGCATGTCGGCTCCGGTCTCGCGCTGGATGTAGCGGCCCAGATGCTGATCCGGCGCCCAGAGGATCTTCTCGCCGTTGTCCATCAGGCTCTCGACGATTTCCAGCGCGCAGCTGGAGGTCACCACCCAGTCGGCCCGCGCCTTCACCGCCGCCGAGGTGTTGGCATAGACCACCACGGTGCGTTCCGGATGCTGGTCGCAGAAGGCCGAGAACTCGTCCACCGGGCAGCCCAGGTCGAGCGAGCAGGTGGCATCCAGGGTCGGCATCAGCACGCGCTTTTCCGGATTGAGGATCTTCGCCGTCTCGCCCATGAACTTGACCCCGGCCACCACCACGGTCTGCGCCTGGTGCTGGTTGCCGAAGCGGGCCATTTCCAGGGAGTCGGAGACGCAGCCGCCGGTTTCCTCGGCCAGCGCCTGGATCACCGGGTCGCAGTAGTAGTGCGCCACCAGCACAGCATTCTGCTTCTTCAGCTCGGCGGCGATCTCGCTGCGGTAGAAGGCCTCCTGCTCGGGCGTCAGGGCGACCGGCTGCTTGGCATCGAGGTGGGCCTGAACCAACAGGCGTTCGGAAATATGCGTCATGACATCAGACCTGCAGGCGCGGGTAGGCAAGCGTCGAGTATACCATCCGGGCTTGCCGCCCCAGAACGGCAGCGGCCAGCCAGAGCCGGACGCCGGCTTTTCGCGGGCATAAAAAAAGCCAGTCTTGCGACTGGCTTTTGCGATTTGGTGGGTCGTGTAGGATTCGAACCTACGACCAATTGGTTAAAAGCCAACTGCTCTACCAACTGAGCTAACGACCCAACGCGGGGCGTATAATACTGATTTAATTCAGAAAAACAACACCCCTCGAAAAAAATTTAGAAATAACGAGTGGGGTCGACCAGCCCGGCCGCCACAAAGCCCGCCCGGCGCAGGCGGCAGCTATCGCATTTGCCACAGGCGCGGCCGTCGTCATCGGCCTGGTAGCAGGACACGGTCAGCGCGTAATCCACCCCATGCCCGACCCCGATCTCGACGATCTGCGCCTTGCTCAGGTTCTGCAGCGGTGCCTGAATGCGGAAACCCTGCCCTTCCACGCCTTCACGGGTCGCCAGGTTGGCCACCCGCTCAAAGGCCTCGATGAAGGCCGGGCGGCAGTCCGGGTAGCCGGAATAGTCCACCGCGTTGACCCCGATGAAGATGTCGTGAGCACCGAGCACTTCGGCCCAGCCCAGGGCCAGGGAGAGGAACACGGTATTGCGCGCCGGCACATAGGTCACCGGAATGCCTTGCGTCGGCTCCTCGGGCACGGCGATCGAGCTGTCGGTCAGTGCCGAGCCGCCGATGCCATTGAGGTTGAGGCCGATCACCTTGTGCTCGACCACTCCCAGCTGGGCCGCCACTCGCTCGGCGGCCTGCAGTTCGGCGCGATGGCGCTGGCCATAATCGAAACTCATGCTGTAGCAGGCAAACCCCGCAGCCTTGGCCTGAGCCAGGATGGTGGCGGAATCGAGGCCGCCGGAGAGCAGCACCACGGCTTTTTTTGCAGTCATGTCGGTAATCTCGAATCAGTGGCCAGGGGCGTCGTTCCACAGGAGCTTGTGCAGCTGCAACTGGAAACGTACCGGCAGGTTGTCGGCGATGATCCACTCGGCCAGCTCGCGAGGGTTGACCTGCTGGTGACTGGGAGAGAACAGCACCTCGCCGGCACGTTCGTCCAGGCGGTACTCGATCAGCTTGAACACGGCCCAGTCGTAGTCATCGCGCGAGCAGATGACGAACTTGACCTGGTCGTTGCGGGTCAGCTCGCACATGTTGCTGTACAGGTTGCGCGCCACTTCGGCCGAGCCCGGGGTCTTCAGGTCGACCACCCGACTGACGCGCCGGTCGGTGGCGGCAATATCCATGGCCCCGCTGGTCTCCAGGGAGACCTGGTAGCCGGCATCGCACAGCCGCTCCAGCAGCGGGATGCAATTGGGCTGGGCCAGCGGCTCGCCGCCGGTGACGCAGACATGGCGCGGCTTGTAGCCAGCCACCTGTTCGAGGATGGCGTCCAGGCTGACGACCTCGCCGCCACTAAAGGCATAGGCACTGTCGCAGTATTGGCAGCGCAGCGGGCAGCCGGTCAGGCGAACGAATACCGTGGGCAGGCCACTGGTACGCGCTTCGCCCTGCAGCGAGTAGAAAATCTCGGTAATGCGCAGGGTTTGTTGCATATGAGCACCGGGCGTGACGGCGAAACAGGCCATCCGCCTCCGTTGCGAGTGATTCGGGGCGGCGAGTTTAAACGAAAAAATTTGCGGGAGACATTTCTAACGCCCGCCATGCGACGACCTGAAGGCAATCCACTCCCGAAAGGCGACCATAAAAAAGCCCGCGACGGGCGCGGGCTTCTTGAGCAGCAGCGACAGGCTCAGGGCATGCGCTGCAGATCGCGCTGAGCCAGCTGGGCCGCCGAAGAGCCCGGATACTGGGCAATCAGCTGCTGCAGGATGCCCTTGGCGCGCTCGGTGTTACCCAGGCGCTGCTCGACATCGGCCAGCTTGAACAGCGAGTCCGGCACCTTGGCGTGGCTCGGGTAACTGGCAGCCACCTGGGCGAAGGCCTTGCCGGCCGCCTGCAGGTCGCCATTGGCCAGGTTGACCTCACCCAGCCAGTACTGCGCGTTGCCGGCGTACTGGCTCTGCGGGTACTTGCGCAGGAAGGCGGTGAAGGCCTGGCTGGCCTTGGGGAAATCCTTGGCCTTGATCAGGTCGAAGGCAGCGTCGTAGTAGAGCTTTTCCTTCGCCGGGTCGGCCGGTTCATTGCTGGCTGCCGGAGCCTGTTGGGCCGGGGCAGCGGGAGCATCGTTGGCGTTGATCGCGCCATCGGTTGGAGCATTCTGAGCAGGGGCTGCGGCGCCAGCGGCACCTCCGGCCTGCAAGCGGCTGTCGATATCCTGATAACGCGCCTGGCTTTCTTGCTTGAGGCGTTGGATCTCGTTCTGCTGTTCTTCAACCATGCCGCGCAGCTGGGCAAGTTCTTCCTGCATCTGCTGCAACTGCATGAACAGCTCGCCCTGCGCCGAGGTCGGGGCCGCAGCCCCGCCCCCGGCGTAGGCGCCGTTCGTACCATAACCCACGGGCGGATAGCTGCTGCCGTAACCGGCGCTGCCATCCTCCACGGGAACCTCGGCCAGTGCCGCGAGCGGCAGGACGAGAGCCAGAGAGGTCAGAGTACGAAGGCACTTACGCATGACGAATTACTTACGCAGTTCGACGCGACGGTTCTGGGCCCAGGACTGCTCGTCGTTGCTGGTAGCAACCGGACGCTCTTCGCCGTAGGAAACCAGTTCCAGCTGAGCCGGGGAAACGCCCTGCAGAACCAGGTAGCGCTGAACGGCCTTGGCACGACGCTCGCCCAGGGCCATGTTGTACTCGCGGGTACCGCGCTCGTCGGTGTGGCCTTCCAGAACGACGCGAGCGCCGTTGCCTTTCAGATCCTTGGCGTGTACGTCCAGAGCGCGCATGGCTTCCGGCTTCAGGTCGGAGCTGTCGTATTCGAAGTAGAAGGTGGTGATGGCGCGCAGAGCGGCTTCTTCGCTCAGGGAACCGTCAACGCCGCTACCGTTGGCGTTGTAGCCACCGTTCGGGTCAACAGCGTTTTCGCCGGAGTTGTCGCCGCCTTTGGACGAGCAACCAACAGCAACGGCCAGAGCCAGGCCCAGAGCGGCAAATTTGCCAAATTTCAGCATTTCCATGGTGTAACTCCTAATAGTTTCTAGGTGTGTTTAAAGCAAAACGTGTTGGCACCGCATCAGTTCAGATAGGGCGACCAGGATGGCTCCCGGACATCACCTTGCGCGGTGGGAATCGGAAGTCTGAAACGCCCATTGGTGGAGACGAGCATCAGTACTCCGCGGCCCTGCTGGCGGGTGGCGTAGATTAGCATGGTGCCGTTTGGCGCAACAGTGGGCGAGTCGTCCAGGCTGGTCTCGGAGAGGATGCGCGGAGCCGAGCCGGCACGCGCCAGATCCTGGGCTGCCACCTTGAAGTTGGTGAAGCCATCCTGGCGATGGATCATCACCAGCATCTTCTCGTCAGCCGACAGTTTCGGGTTGGCGTTGTAGTTGCCGGTGAAGGTAACCCGCTCCACCGCACCCGAGTTGATGTTCTGCTTGTAGATCTGCGGTTTGCCGGCACGGTCGGAGGTGAAGTAGATGGTCTGGCCATCCTGCCCCCAGAACGGCTCGGTATCGATGGCGTAATGGTTGGTCACGCGGCGCAGCTGACGGCTGCCCAGATCCATCACGTAGATTTCCGGGTTGCCATCCTTGGACAGCACGAACGCCAGGCGATTGCCATCCGGCGAGAACGCCGGCGCGCCATTCAGGCCTTCGAAGTTGGTGATCTGCTCACGACGACCGGTATCGATGTGCTGCACGAAGATGCGCGGGCGACGCTGTTCGAACGACACATAGGCGATGCGACGACCGTCCGGGGCATAGCGAGGCGACAAGATCGGCTCACGCGATTGCAGCAGGGTCACGCCACGCGCGCCGTCGTAATCCGAACGCTGCAGGGTGTAGCGGGTGTTGTTGACCGAGAAGCGCTCGGCGGTGACATACAGCATCTTGGTGGAGAAAGCGCCCTTGATGCCGGTCAGCTTCTCGAACGACTGGTCGGCCACGTAGTGCGCCATGTCGCGCAGCTGATCCGGGGTACCACCGACGCTGCCAGCCACCACCTGCTGCTGGCTCGCCACATTGAACAGGGCGTACTGCACCTGCAGACGACCACCATTCGGCACGATGCTGCCGACCATCACGTACTGGGCGCCCAGAGCCTGCCAGTCGCGGTAGATGATCTCGCTGGCCTGGGTCGGCAGGCTGATCATGTTCTGCCGCGGGATCGGGGCATACATGCCACTGTTGCGCAGGTCATTGCCGATGATCTCGGCCATGTCCTCTGGCAGCACGGTACCGCCCTGCCAGCCAAAGGGAACAACGGCAATCGGGATAGCCCTGTTGGCCCCTTCGGTTACGGAGATGTTCTTTTCATCGGCGACAGCCAAACCGGCTGCGCAGCAAAGAACAACAAGCAACCCTCGAAGAATGTTGATCACAGGTCCAGATCCTCTGGTGTAAATGTCATTTTGAACGAGCGGTAGGGAGCGAAATCCGCAGAACTGATCCCCTGCATCTCAGGAATTTGTCCCACGTTGCGCACCGCAGTCACCGCCGAACTGTCAAAAGCAGCATCGCCACTGGAACGCACCACCGAAGCATTGGTAATGGTGCCATCGGGCAGCATATTCACCTGCACGGTTACGGTCATGCCATTTCGAGCAGACGGCGGACGACTCCAGCGAGCAGACACTTCCTTGCGAATTAGATCATCGAAATTGCCCGTCACCTGATCGCCAACCTCATCGGCCAGCGCCTGTTGCCGCTCGGTCGTGTCGGAGAGCAGCTCGGCCAGAGCCGCCGCCTTCTTGTCATCGACAGCCTTACGCGCCGCTTCCTGAGTTTTCTTCTTGGCCGCTTCGGCAGCCGCTTTCTTTTTAGCCTCTTCCGCCGCTTTCTTCTTGGCGGCCTCGGCAGCCTTCTTCTTGGCTTCTTCGGCGGCTTTCTTCTTCTCGTCCTCGGCCTTTTTCTTGGCGATATCGGCGAGCTTCTTCTGCTCGGCTGCCTTTTCCGCAGCCTCGGCCTTTTTCGCCTCGGCTTCGGCCTGCTTCTTGGCTACCTCAGCTTTGGCTGCCTCGGCCTGCTTTTGTTCCGCCGCTTCCTGCTTCTTCTGCTCTTCCTTCTTGGCCTCGAGCTGCTCCTGCTCGTACTGGCGAGCAGCCGTCTTCTTGGCCTCGCCGGCGATCTTCTGATTGGTCTGGGTAGTGGCCTGGCTCTGCGACTTCAGCTGGTACAGGGTCGCCTGCACGATCGGCTTGGCCGGCGGCAGCTCGGGGGCGAAGTGGAAGCTGACGAACAGCATGGCAAACATCAGGGCGTGCAGGGTGACTGCCCAGACCGTTGGCCAGAAGTAGCTTTCCGAAGAAGAGCGCGTGCTGCTCTGCTGCATCAGGGTGCCTCAGTGATCAGCCCGACGTTACCCACGCCGGCCTGCTGCAAGCCACCCATCACGGCCATTACCGAGCCGTAGTCGACCGCCTTGTCGCCACGCACGAAGACTTGCACCTTCTTACCCTGGCTGGCGTTCTGGCTCATGATCGCGGTGACCGTCTGCACCAGCTGCGGCAGCGCAGTGGCGGTCTCGCTCTGCTTGCCCTGATCCGGGTCGACTTCCTCGCCCATGTTCCAGTAGTAGGTCTTGTCGGCCTTGATCGAGATGGTCAGTACGCGGGAGTTGTTGTCCTGCGGCAGGGCTTCGCTGGAAACCTTGGGCAGGTCGACCTTGACCCCCTGATTGAGCATCGGGGCGGTCACCATGAAGATCACCAGCAGCACCAGCATCACGTCGATGTAGGGCACGACGTTCATCTCGGCGACCGGTTTGCGTTTGTTGCGAATTCTGGCCATAGGGCTGCGTCTCACTCGTCCGAGGTGTGAACCTTGCGGTGCAGGATCGCCTGGAACTCGTCAGCGAAGGTGTAGTAACGGCCGATCAGGCGCTCGCCGCCGGCGGAGAAGCGGTTGTAGGCGATGACCGCCGGAATTGCCGCGAACAGGCCGATGGCGGTGGCGATCAGCGCTTCGGCAATGCCCGGGGCGACGGTGGCCAGGGTAGCCTGCTGTACCTGAGCCAGGCCGCGGAAGGAGTTCATGATGCCCCATACGGTACCGAACAGGCCGACATAGGGGCTGGTGGAGCCGACGGTGGCGAGGAATGGCAGGCTGGTTTCCAGCTTCTCTTCCTCACGCGAGATGGCCACGCGCATGGCACGCGCCACACCGTCCATCACCGCATCCGGATCGACGCCGGGTTGCTGGCGCAGACGGGAGAATTCCTTGAAGCCAGCGCGGAAGATCTGCTCGACGCCGCAGTCCGGATCCGGGTTGCTGCCGGCCTGACGATACAGTTTGGACAGATCGATACCAGACCAGAAGCGCTCCTCGAAGACCTCCAGGGACTTCTTGGCGGCACGCAGCATGGTGCTGCGCTGGAAAATCATGATCCACGAGGTGACCGAGGCGGCCACCAGGGCGAGCATCACCAGCTGCACCACGAAACTGGCGTTGCTGATCAGACTCCACATCGACATATGGTCAACGGCGTTGGCTGGTTCCACGCTTACTCTCCTGCAGGGGGTAGACCCGCATCACGGGCGAAGGCTGCGCGCAGCGCTTCGGGAATGGCACGGGGTTTCAAACTGTCGGCGCGCACACAGGCCACCACGAACTGCCCCTCACAGAGCAGTGCCTCATCCGTTGCCCGCCGCACCTGTTGACGAAAGCGCAGGCTGGCACGGTTTAACTCGATCACTTCGGCAGTGATAAAAATCTCGTCATCCAGCCGTGCGGGCGCATGGTAACGCGCCTCGGCCGAATGCACGACGAACAGCAGGTTCTCCCCGGCCAGCTGCGACTGGGCAAAACCCAGCGAGCGCAGGCGCTCGGTACGCGCCCGCTCCATGAACTTGAGGTAATTGACGTAGTAGACAATGCCGCCGGCGTCGGTGTCTTCGTAATACACCCGGCTTTTCAGGGCAAAAGGCTGGGCCTCGTTTTGCGCGCGCATACTCTAGTGCTTACTCCCGGCCTTGCCAATCGGCCAAGCCCTTGTTTTTCAACTATTCGTCGCTTCCTGCGAAGAGGTCGGCGGTGGGTGCTTCACCCAGGCGTTTCGGCACATTGAGGCCGAAATGCAGATAGGCGTGGCGCGTCACCACCCGCCCCCGCGGGGTACGCATGATGTAACCCTGCTGAATCAGATAAGGCTCCAGCACATCCTCGATGGTGTGCCGCTCCTCGCTGATGGCGGCAGCCAGGCTGTCGATGCCCACCGGCCCGCCGTCGAACTTGTCGATCAGGGTCAGCAGTAGACGTCGATCCTGGTGGTCGAAGCCACGCTCGTCGACATCCAGCAGATTGAGCGCCTGGTCGGCAATCGAGCGGGTGATCTCGCCGGTGCCGCGCACTTCGGCGAAGTCGCGCACGCGGCGCAGCAGGCGGTTGGCGATACGCGGCGTACCGCGGGCGCGGCGGGCGATCTCGAATGCCCCCTCCGCCTCGATCGGCAGACCGAGAATGCCGGCCGAGCGACTGACGATGGTGGCCAGGTCGGCGGTCGAGTAGAACTCCAGGCGCTGGACGATACCGAAGCGGTCGCGCAGCGGGTTGGTCAGCATGCCGGCACGGGTTGTCGCGCCGACCAGGGTGAACGGCGGCAGGTCGAGCTTGATCGAACGCGCGGCCGGGCCCTCGCCGATCATGATGTCGAGCTGAAAGTCCTCCATGGCCGGATAGAGCACTTCCTCGACGATCGGCGACAGGCGATGGATCTCGTCGACAAACAGTACGTCGCCCGGCTCCAGGTTGGTCAGCAACGCCGCCAGGTCGCCCGGGCGCTCCAGCACCGGGCCGGAGGTGCTCTTGATCGCCACGCCCATTTCCTGGGCGAGGATATTGGCCAGGGTGGTCTTGCCCAGGCCGGGCGGGCCGAAGATCAGGGTGTGGTCGAGTGCTTCCTGGCGGCCGCGAGCGGCCTGGATGAACAGCTCCATCTGTTCGCGCACACCAGGCTGGCCAATGTACTCGGCCAGTTTGAGCGGACGGATGGCGCGATCGACCTGCTCGTCGCGCTCACGGCTGCTGGCGGTTATCAGACGGTCGGCTTCGATCACGGGTTAAACCATTCCTTTAAGGGCACGACGAATAAGCTCCTCGCTGGAGAGGCCATCTTCCTGCACGGCTGCCACGGCCTTGCTGGCTTCCTGCGGCTTGAAGCCGAGTGAGATCAGCGCACTCACGGCGTCGCTCTCGGCGCTTGAGACTGCCACGCCGGCACGGGGTTCCACCACCAGGGTGGCGATGGACGGCATGCTTTCCCAGGCCTTGAAGCGGTCTTTCAGCTCGACCAGCAGGCGCTCGGCGGTTTTCTTGCCGACCCCCGGCACTTTTACCAGAGTCGAGGTATCGCCCGCCTGCACGCAACGCACCAGCTCGTCCACTTCCAGCCCGGACATCAGTGCCAGGGCCAGCTTGGGGCCGACGCCATTGAGGCGGATCAGCTCGCGGAACAGCTCGCGCTCGCGCTTCTCGGCAAAGCCATAGAGCAGATGGGCATCCTCGCGCACCACCAGGTGGGTGTGCAGGGTTACCGGCTCGCCCAGCGCCGGCAGGCGATAGAGGGTGGTCATCGGCACTTCCAGCTCATAGCCGACGCCATTCACGTCCACGATCAAATGCGGCGGCTGCTTTTCCGCCAGGGTGCCTTTCAGGCGTCCGATCACGAATTCACTTCCTTAGGTTACAAACGCAGGCGGCCGCCGCGCCGCTTGGCGCCGACCAGGCCATGGGGAATCAGGCTTTGCCGATGATGGGCGTGGCACAGGGCAATGGCCAGGGCATCGGAGGCATCGATCTGCGGCTTTTGCACCAGCTTGAGCAGGTGCATGACCATCAGCTGCACCTGCTGTTTGTCCGCCCCGCCGGTACCGGCAATCGCCTGCTTGACCTGGGTGGCAGTGTACTCGGCGATATCCAGCCCCTCCTCCACCCCGGCGACTATCGCCGCACCGCGGGCCTGGCCGAGCTTGAGCGCCGAGTCGGCATTCTTTGCCATGAACACCTGCTCGATGCCCATGGTCACCGGCCCGTGGGTCTGGATCACTTCGCGCACGCCGCGGAAAACGATCTGCAGGCGCTCGGGCAAGGGGCCGCTGCCGGTGCGAATGCAGCCCGAGGCGACATATTCGCAGCCGCGACCGGTGTCGCGCACCACGCCGTAACCGGTGATGCGCGAGCCGGGGTCGATACCAAGGATCAGCGTCATGCTCTGCCATCCGCGGCACGGCCAAGGCGCGCGCCACACTGTCTATTTATCCAGGCCGCAGTATACGGGGCAGCAACTGGCGTCGTCATCCCGGGCGCCCATATAAAAAAGCCGGAAGCGCCCAAGGCGGCTTCCGGCCCGGATTGCACGAGCGGGATCAGTCCAGCTGCTCCATGATCTCGTCGGGAATTTCGGCGTTGTGGTAGACGTTCTGCACGTCGTCCAGGTCTTCCAGCATGTCGATCAGCTTGAGCACCTTCTTGGCGGTTTCCAGGTCGGTCACCGGCGCACTGACCGACGGGATCATGGCGATTTCCGCCTCTTCACCCTTGAAACCGGCCGCTACCAGCGCCTCGTTGACCCCGAGGAACTCGGCGAAACTGGTGGAAACCAGCGCGGAGCCATCCTCGCCCATTTCCACATCGTCGGCACCGGCCTCCAGCGCCGCCTCCATCAGGGCATCTTCGCTGACGCCGGGAGCGAAGCTGATCTGCCCCTTGCGCTCGAACATGTAGGCCACCGAACCGTCGGTACCGAGGTTGCCGCCGCACTTGGTGAAGGCATGACGCACGTCAGCTGCGGTGCGGTTGCGGTTGTCGGTCATGGCTTCGATGATGATCGCCACGCCACTCGGCGCGTAGCCCTCGTAGCTCAGCTCGATCATGTTGTCGGCTTCGGTGTTGCCGGCGCCACGGGCGATGGCGCGGTCGATCACGTCACGCGACATGTTGGCGGTCAGCGCCTTGTCCACTGCCAGACGCAGGCGCGGGTTGTCCGCCGGCACGCCACCGCCATGCTTGGCGGCCACGGTCAGCTCACGAATCAGCTTGGTGAAGATCTTGCCGCGCTTGGCGTCCTGACGCCCCTTGCGGTGCTTGATGTTGGCCCACTTGGAATGACCAGCCATAACTCACTCCGGTTGTTGCATTTCAACTTTATTGACAGCCCATAACGAAGGAGCCTGGCAAATCCAGGCTCCTGTCGGTTCGGCTTATTCGGCCTTGGCTTGCTCGCGCAGGCGAATGTGCAGCTCGCGCAGCGCCTTGTTATCCACGATACCCGGCGCCTGGGTCATGACACAGGCCGCGCTCTGGGTTTTCGGGAAGGCAATCACTTCGCGGATCGAGCTGGCGCCGGTCATCAGCATCACTAGGCGATCCAGGCCGAAGGCCAGGCCACCATGGGGCGGCGCACCGAACTTCAGGGCGTCGAGGAGGAAGCCGAACTTCTCCTGCTGTTCGTCTTCGCTGATGCCGAGCACACGGAACACGGTCTGCTGCATGGCCTTGTCGTGGATACGGATCGAACCGCCACCCAGCTCGGTACCGTTGAGCACCATGTCATAGGCGCGCGACAGGGCTGCGGCCGGGTTGGCCTCCAGCTCTTCCGGGGTGCACTTGGGCGCGGTGAACGGGTGGTGCATGGCGGTCAGGCTGCCATCGTCGTTCTCTTCGAACATCGGGAAGTCGACGACCCACAGCGGCGCCCACTCGCAGGTGAGCAGGTTCAGATCGTGGCCGACCTTGATGCGCAGCGCGCCCAGGGCATCGCAGACCACCTTGGCGCGGTCAGCACCAAAGAACACGATGTCGCCATCGACGGCGCCGACGCGATCGAGGATGACCTTGAGGTTGTCTTCCGGGATGAACTTGACGATCGGCGACTGCAGGCCTTCGACGCCCTTGGCGCGCTCGTTGACCTTGATGTAGGCCAGGCCTTTGGCGCCGTAGTTGCCAACGAACTTGGTGTAGTCGTCGATCTGGCTGCGCGGCATGGCGGCAGCGCCCGGCACGCGCAGGGCGGCAACGCGGCCTTTCGGATCGTTGGCCGGGCCGGAGAACACCTTGAACTCGACTTCTTTCAGCTGATCGGCGACGTCCACCAGCTCCAGCGGAATGCGCAGGTCAGGCTTGTCGGAACCGAAGCGACGCATGGCTTCGGCCAGGGTCATGTGCGGCAGCTCGCCGAATTCCAGATCCAGCACTTCTTTGAACAGATTGCGGATCATGGTCTCGGTGATGCCCATGATGTCGCTTTCGTCGAGGAAGCTGGTCTCGATGTCGATCTGGGTGAATTCCGGCTGGCGGTCGGCACGCAGGTCTTCGTCGCGGAAGCACTTGGCGATCTGGTAGTAGCGGTCGAAGCCAGCCACCATCAGCAGCTGCTTGAACAGCTGCGGCGACTGCGGCAGGGCGAAGAAGCTGCCGGCGTGGGTGCGGCTCGGCACCAGGTAGTCGCGCGCGCCTTCCGGAGTGGCGCGGGTGAGGATCGGGGTTTCGACGTCGAGGAAGCCGTTGTCATCGAGGTAGCGACGGATGCTCGAGGTGATGCGCGAACGCAGCTTGAGCTTCTCGGCCATCTCCGGACGACGCAGGTCGATGAAACGGTAGCGCAGGCGGGTCTCCTCGCCGACGTCGGTGTATTCGTTGAGCGGGAACGGCGGGGTTTCCGCCTCGTTGAGCACTTCCAGCTCGTAGCCCAGCACTTCGATGGCGCCGGACGCCATGTTGGCGTTGCGCGCACCCTCGGGACGCAGGCGCACCTTGCCGGTGATCTTGACCACGTATTCGCTGCGCACGCGGTCGGCCTTGGCGAAGGTTTCGGCACGATCCGGATCGAACACCACCTGGGCCAGACCTTCACGATCACGGATGTCGAGGAAGATCACCCCGCCGTGGTCACGGCGACGATGAACCCAACCGCAAAGAGTGATTTCCTGGCCGTCCAGGGTCTCGTTCAACTGGCCGCAATAGTGGCTGCGCATCATGATCGTGGTTCGCTTCTCTAATCAGTCTTGAATTCGTCGGGCCGTTCGGCACGCATTCGGCGAGGGCCGCAGCCGTCGCAACAGCGCCCATGAAGCCGGCCTCGCCACCCGCACGCGGGCGCTGGGCGCATTCTCTTCAATTCGACACGGGGCTGGCCGCTCAATCGACCAGCGGCGCCGTCGACTTTCGCCTGGCGCAGCCGCATCCCGGGCAAGGGGCGCGATTATATATGGTTAATCGGCCCGACGCAGCCGCCCCCCCCCTCGCCTTTCGCCAGAGCTTTCTATACTCAAACTCCCGCCCTTGCGGAGAGCGCCATGGCCACCCCACACCCGGTCGACCTGAACCAGGAGTTGCTGGAAGAGTTTCGCATCGAAACGGCGGAACTGCTGCCGCGCTGCGAGCAACTGCTGATCGAACTGGAACAGCACCCGCTGGACAGCGGCCGCCTGCGCGAGCTGTTCCGCCTGGTGCACACCATCAAGGGCAATCTCGGCATCGTCGAGCTCAATGCCCTGCTGCCACTGCCCCAGGCCCTGGAAGACGTGCTCGACGCCCTGCGCGAAGACCGCCTGCGCTTCGACAGCCTGCTCGGCGACATCCTCCTGCTGAGCCTGGATCACCTGCGCGAGCTGATCACCGAAGCTCTCGACAACCGCCCAGCGCGCCTGGATCAGCGTGAACGGAAAAACCTCTGCCAGGCCCTGCAGGCCCTGGCGGCCGCGCCCAGTGCCCGGCAGACTGAAATCCGCCGCACCCTGCTGCAGCACCTGGACCCCAATACCCGCCTGCAGCCCACGGCACTGCCCAGCCAGAGCCAGCTGCTGCAACTGCTCAACCTGCACGGCATCGAAGTGGGCGCCGACCTGCACTTCTTCAGCGAACTGATGACCGCCGGCGAGCAGCGCTCGCCTTACTGGCATGGCCGCGGCATGCGTCTGCTGGCGCTGGCGCTGGCGATGAACGAAACCGCCGACAGCCCGATCGACGCAGCGCAACTGGCAAGCGCCGTGTGCCTGCACGACCTGGGCATGGCATTCCTGCCCCTGGAGCTGCTGCATAAAGAAGAACAGCTGAGCCGCGAGGAACGCCGCCAGATGCAGTCCCACCCACGCCAGGCTGCCGAATTGCTGCGACGCATGCCAGCCTGGGAGCTGGCCAGCGAGATCATCCTGCAACACCAGGAGCACGTCGACGGCAGCGGCTACCCCAAAGGCCTGCAGGAAGCCGAGATCACCCCGGGAGCATTGTTGCTGAACATCGTCGACACCTTCGACGCGCGCACCCACGAGCGCGCCCACCAGACCCTGAGCAAGCGCCCGCGCCTGCGCGCCATCCTGGAAATCAACAACCTCAGCGGCCGGCAGTTCAGCAGCTATTGGGTCGAGATATTCAACCGCACCCTGCAACAGCGCCCGGAACTGGCCCACCTCTGACCTGATAGTCAGGAATCATCGAAGGCATTGACGCAAGCCAATTCGGCCACAGCCAACCCTGTGATAGGCTCCAATCATCACCGGGAAGCTCTACCCCGGCCACCCGAGAGGAGACGCAAGAAATGGAAATCAACATCGGCATCGCCGAGCAGGATCGCGCCGCCATCGCCGAGGGCCTGTCCCGCCTGCTGGCCGACACCTACACCCTCTACCTGAAGACCCACAACTTCCACTGGAACGTCACCGGCCCGATGTTCAACACCCTGCACCTGATGTTCGAGGCGCAGTACACCGAACTGTCCCTGGCCGTGGATCTGATCGCCGAGCGCATCCGCGCCCTGGGCTTCCCCGCCCCCGGCACTTATGCCGCCTATGCCCGCCTGTCCTCGATCAAGGAAGAGGAAGGTGTGCCGGCCGCGCAGGACATGATCAAGCTGCTGGTGCAGGGCCAGGAAGCCGTGGTACGCACTGCCCGCGGGATTTTCCCGCTGCTGGACAAGGTCAGCGACGAACCGACCGCCGACTTGCTGACCCAGCGCATGCAGGTTCACGAGAAGACCGCCTGGATGCTGCGCAGCCTGCTGGCGGCCTGATTTGCCCGCCTAACCGAAAGGCCCGGCCAGACCGGGCCTTTTACTAGGCGCCCGGCCCTGGCCTGTTCTATTCTTTGCCCAATCGACCTACTGACCGCAGCGACCTGCATGAGCCAGCCGAAAGCCCCCTCTATTCTCGAACTCTATCCGGAAGAGACCCGCGAGGCTGCTGCCCTGCTCAAGCAGGCCGTGCCGCTGATGGTGCGCCACGACATTCCACCGACTCCGGTGCACTACGCACTCTGGTACACCTACAGCAAAGGCTCGGAACCCGAGCTGAACCGCCGCCTGGACAAGGCCGTCACGGACTTCGCCAGCTTCCCGCCGGAAACCGCGGTCAAGCTGTTCCGCGACTACATCATCAATGGTGAGCTGGAAGAAGCCCGCGCCGGCCAGCAGCAGGTCATCGAGCTGGTCGACGACATCCAGGGCGACGTGTCGCGTAGCGTGACTGGCAGCCAGCACTACCAGGCCAGCCTTTCCCAGGGCCTGGCCGCCCTGCAGGAACCCATAGTCGACGACCTGCCCAACGTGCTCACCGAACTGCAGCAGAGCACCCAGCTGATGCAGGATCAGCAGGAACAGTTCCTCTACCGCCTGCGTGCCGCCCAGAACGAAATCCACAACCTGCGCACCCAACTGGAGCGCGCCCAGGCTGCCGCCACCCTGGACAGCCTGACCCACGTATTCAACCGCCACGCCTTCACCCGCCTGCTCGACCAGGCCCTGAGCAACGAACCCGACGGCCTGGCCTTGGTCATGCTGGATATCGACCACTTCAAGCAGTTCAACGACCAGTACGGCCACCCACTGGGCGACCGCGTACTGCAACATGTTGGTCAGCTGATGCGCGACCTCCTACCCGCCCGCGGCATTGCCGCCCGCTACGGCGGCGAAGAGTTCTGCGTGATCCTGCGCGACTGCTACGACCTGGAGTCGGCCAGCGTCTTTGCCGAGCAGCTGCGGCAGAAGGTGCAGTCCCTGCGCATTCGCGTACGCAGCACCGACAAGGTGCTGGACAGCATCACCGCCTCCTTCGGCCTGGCTCTGGCCACTCCCGGCGACACCTTCGAAAGCCTGGTCACCCGGGCCGACGATGCGCTCTACCAGGCCAAGCGCAATGGCCGCAACCAGATCCACCCCGCCAGCCCGGAAGCCGCGCTAAGCGCTTGATTTGAGTACACCTCTGCTTTGCGGTTAAATATCGCCCGGTGCCGCTCCGCCCTCGTGCGGGCGCGACATAGGCGGGTGATTGCCGCTGTTTCAGCCCTTCGTCTTTCGGGCCTCCGCGCACCCCGCTCATCCTTTTATTGTCTGTATCAGAGTGAGCCATTCGAACATGCTGAAAATCGTCCACCTGCTGACGGGCGTCGCCGCCCTGCTGCTGTCCTTCGCCCCCAGCCTGCGCAACGAAAGCCTGCCCTATCTGCAACACGCCGACGGCCTGTACCTGGCCATCTACGGCTTGACCAACCTGCTGCTGGCCCCGCTGCTGCCGGTGCGCCACCAGGGCGTGCGCAACCAGCTGCAAGGCCTGGTTTCGGCCCTTCTGGTGCTGAGTGTGGTGCTGCAAGCCCTGGTATTGCTGGCCCCCCTGCCGCTGGTCGGCGAACTGCCGGCCGTGATCCTGAGCCTGGCCACTTTGGGCCTCGGCATCGCCCTGCACCTGGCCATCAACCTCGGCCCACGCCCGCACCAGCAGGCACCACTGACCCGCGACCTGGGCAACCGCGAGACCGGCACGGTCAAGTGGTTCAACACGTCCAAGGGTTTCGGCTTCATTTCCCGCGACAGTGGTGACGATATCTTCGTGCACTTCCGCGCCATCCGCGGCGAAGGCCACCGCGTGCTGATCGAAGGCCAGCGCGTGGAGTTCTCGGTAATGAACCGCGACAAGGGCCTGCAGGCCGAAGACGTGATTGCCGCCCTGCCCAGCCGCCGCTGAATCCCCCCATGAAAAAGGCCGCTCTCGAGCGGCCTTTTTCATTCCTGCATCAATAGTGCGGAGGTGGCGCGTCACCCTCGGCGATGCCGAACTGCCCCTGCAGTTCATCCTGGCGCCGAATCAGCGCCGCCACCTGCAACTGCAGGCGCTCGATGATGCGCTGCTGCTCGACCACCACATCGTTGAGCGCGGCAATGGTGTCATCCTGAAACGCCTGACGGCTCTCCAGCTCGATGATCTGCTGCTCCAGGCTCATGGCATCAATCCTCGGCAAACTGGAAATCACTCGCCAGCACCAGCTTCAGGCGCTCGCGAATAGCAGCCACCTGCGCAACAGCATAGGCCTGCGCCGGATGCTTGCCCCACACCGGAGCCGGCCATGCCGCGTCCTCGCGACGGCGCACGATGACATGCATGTGCAGCTGGCTGACCACATTGCCCAGCGTCGCGACATTCATCTTGTCGGCGTCAAAACTATCCTTGAGCACTTCGGCCAGGCGCGTAGTCTCCAGCCACAACTGCTGCTGATCAGCCACATCCAGCTGGAACAGCTCACTGACCGCCTCACGGCGCGGCACCAGGATGAACCAGGGATACTGGGCGTCATTCATCAGCAGCAGCCGACAGAGCGGAAAATCGCCAATCGTCAGAGTGTCCTGCTGCAGACGCGGATCGAGGGTGAACATCGGGTAATTCCTCCAACTCGGCAAGGCGCGCACTCGCCGCCTGCTCTTTCGGGGCGCAGGATAGCTGGGGCGCCTGCGCAATTCATCCCCACCAGCACAACAGCAGGCGCACAACAACGGCGCAACCGGCCGTTCCCCACGCCCCGCCGCCGGGCAGATCACACGCCACAAGGCCGTGCCCTGTTACGCCCCAGCCATGCCCACCCACTCAGACCGCACTACGCGCCCTGCCGCAAGGCACACGCGCACCATAATCGCCCACAGCAACCGATAAAAACGTTACCTGCGGGTAGTTTCTTCCTTTTCACGGCACGCCAGGTAACGCCCGCCCCCAGCCCAAGCAGAGCAGCACACCTCATGCAATAGCTAGCCACAACGCCTGCAAAGCCTAGACAGCGCCGCACAGACAACCCGCCAGTTACATGGAAACATCCAGCTCGCGAGTATTTTCGAAGTGAATTCGGGTTTTGTGCATGGATGTTGCTAAGCCTGTATCACCGTCAGCGATGACTGCCACTGGAAGGCACTGCAAGAACACGCCAAGGCGTCTTCCGACACTCTCTAAACAGTTGGAATTGCAGGCTTTTCAGGGGCTGAAGGCACGGCCTGGAGGCGACCAAAAGCTACACAAATGCGACACTCGACATGTGTTTTTGCGACGTAAGCGCAAATAAAATGTAGGGAATAAGACACAACTGTCGCCAACAAAGTTGCCGTGCTATAAGTTAGCGCCGACACAAAAAGAAAGAGCCGCCCATACAACAACTAACTGGGCAGCACAACTCTTCTAAACCAAAGGAGCAATCACAATGCAAGTGATGAAGTGGAGCGTAATCGCCCTCGCTGTTGCAGCAGGCACCTCCCAGCTGGCCTTCGCCAGTGCGCAGTCCGATTCCAAGGGCTTTGTAGAAGACAGCGATCTGCAGTTGCTCAACCGCAACTACTTCTTCCAGCGCGACTTCAAAAATAACGCGCCGGGCAAGAACATGACCGAAGAATGGGCTCACGGCGTAATGTCCGAGTTCACTTCCGGCTTCACCCAAGGCACCGTTGGCGTAGGCGTTGATGCCTATGGCTACATGGGCATCAAGCTGGACAGCGGCGATGGTCGTTCCGGTACTGGCCTGCTGCCAGCCGACTCCGACGGCGGCTCCCAGGATAACTACGGCGAAGCTGGCGGCGCAGTCAAAGCCCGCATTTCCAACACCGTTCTGAAGTACGGCGAAATGCGCACTGGCGCCCCGGTATTTGCTACATCCCACAGCCGCCTGCTGCCGGAAACCGCTACCGGTTTCAACCTCACCAGCGACGAAATCGAAAACCTGTCCCTGGAAGGCGGCTACTTCACCGCTTACAACAACCGCGCCTCGACCAACAGCGACGACGAGCTGCTGATCAACTACGGCGGCAATGAAATTGGCGACAGCATCGCTTACCTGGGCGGCTCCTACGCCATCAACGACCAGCTGAGCGTGACCCTGTACGGCTCCAAGTTCGAAGAAACCTGGAACCAGTACTACCTGAACACCAACTACGCACTGCCGATCAGCGAAGGCCAGAGCCTGACCTTCGACTTCAACCTGTATCAGACCAACGATACCGGTGACTCCCTGCAGGGCGACATCGACAACACCACCTTCAGCCTGTCCGCCGTATACGGCCTGGGCAACCACAGCTTCCTGCTGGCCTACCAGGAAGTGGACGGCGACACTCCGTTCGACTACGTCGGCGGCGACTCGATCTTCCTGTCCAACTCCATGCAGTACTCCGACTTCAACGCACCGAACGAGAAGTCCTACCGCGTCGGCTACACCTATGACTGGGCTGGCCTGGGCGTTCCGGGCCTGACCACCATGGCCACCTATGTCAAAGGTACTGACATCGACGGCAGCGACATGGACGCAGACAGCGGTTACACCTACCTGGGTTACGGCAACGACGGTGAGCACCACGAAACCGACCTGGAAGCCAAGTACGTAGTCCAGGAAGGCGCCGCCAAAGACCTGTCCATCCGCCTGCGCCAGGCGTTCCACTACGCCAACGCCGACCAGGCTGAAGGCGATCTGCACGAGTTCCGCGTAATCGTGGACTACCCGCTGGACGTTCTGTAAGCCTTAGCGCCTACAGCCTCCAACGAAGAAACCCCGGCCTAGGCCGGGGTTTTTTATGCCTGCAATGGCAGCGCATAGGTTCCCGTCACATGAGCCACCAACTCATCCGCTGCGCCATCGGAATACAGCTGCACCTCGCATACCGCCTGACGCCGCGACAGGCGCAGAATGCGCGCCTCGGCAAGCAGGTCGACCGGCTTGGGCTTGGCCAGGAAATTGATGTTCAGATTGGCCGTCACCGCCATCTCCACCCGCCCCAGGCGCCCCAGCACCACCGCATACATGGCCGCATCGGCCAGCGACATGATGGTCGGCCCCGATAATGTGCCGCCCGGGCGCACCAGCTTGCCCTGGAAAGGCACCCTGGCCACAGCCAGCTCGCCATCCAGACGCTCGATGCGCAGATCGATATCCTCGGCCATCGGCACTCCGGCGCGAATCAGCGCCTGCACTTGCCCAGCGGTCAGCTCTGTCACCTGCAACTCCCGGTCTGTCCTGTACGCCACATGGCTGGCACCGTACAATGCCGAGCCATTCTCCGCCCTCGCAACCGACATAACGGCCAAACATGCGTACCAGTCAGTACCTGCTCTCGACCCTCAAAGAAACGCCGTCCGATGCCGTGGTGATCAGCCACCAGCTGCTGCTGCGTGCCGGCATGATCCGCAAACTGGCCTCCGGCCTGTACACCTGGCTGCCCATGGGCCTGCGCGTGCTGCGCAAGGCCGAAGCCATAGTGCGTGAGGAAATGAACGCGGCAGGTGCCCTGGAAGTGCTGATGCCGGCCATCCAGCCGGCCGAGCTGTGGCAGGAATCCGGGCGCTGGGAGCAATACGGCCCCGAGCTGCTGCGCATCAAGGATCGCCACGACCGCGCCTTCTGCGTCGGCCCGACCCACGAGGAAGTGATTACCGATCTGGCGCGCAACGAGCTGAACAGCTACAAGCAGCTGCCGATCAACATGTACCAAATCCAGACCAAATTCCGCGACGAGATCCGCCCGCGCTTCGGCCTGATGCGCGGCCGCGAGTTCCTGATGAAGGACGCCTACTCCTTCCACACCTCCCAGGAGTCGCTGCAGGAAACCTACGACCGCATGCACCAGGCGTACTGCAACGTATTCAGCCGCCTGGGCCTGAACTTCCGCCCGGTACAGGCCGACACCGGCTCCATCGGCGGCACCGGCTCCCACGAATTCCACGTGCTGGCCGAGTCCGGTGAAGACGATATCGCCTTCAGCGACACTTCCGACTACGCCGCCAACATCGAGAAGGCCGAGGCCATCCCGCGCGAAACCGCGCGCGCTGCCGCCAGCGAAGAGCTGCGCCTGATCGACACACCGAACGCCAAGACCATCGAGGATCTGGTCAACCAGTTCTCCCTGGCCATCGAGAAAACCGTCAAGACCCTGGTCGTGCACGCTGCCGAAGAGGGCAAGCTGATCGCCCTGATCGTTCGCGGCGACCACGAGCTGAACGAGATCAAGGCCGCCAACCACGAGCTGGTCGCCAGCCCGCTGGTGTTCGCCTCGGAAGCCGAGCTGCGTGCCGCCATCGGCGCCGGCGCTGGCTCCCTGGGCCCGCTGAACCTGCCGCTACCGTGCATCATCGACCGCTCGGTAGCCCTGATGAGCGACTTCGCCATCGGTGCCAACATCGACGACAAGCACTACTTCGGCGTCAACTGGGAACGCGACCTGCCGCTGCCGGCGGTTGCCGACCTGCGCAACGTGGTCGAAGGTGACCCCAGCCCGGACGGCCAGGGCAGTCTGGTGATCAAGCGCGGCATCGAAGTCGGCCACATCTTCCAGCTCGGCACCAAGTACAGCGAAGCGCTGGGCTGCAAGGTGCTGGGTGAGAACGGCAAGCCGGTCACCCTGATCATGGGCTGCTATGGCATCGGCGTGTCGCGCGTGGTGGCAGCCGCCATCGAGCAGAACTGGGACGAACGCGGCATCCTCTGGAGCGACGCCCTGGCGCCCTTCCAGGTCGCCATCGTGCCGATGAAGTACGAAAACGAAGCGGTACGCGAAGCCACCGACAAGCTCTACGCCGAACTCACCGCCGCCGGCTACGAAGTGCTGCTGGACGACCGCGACAAGAAGACCAGCCCCGGGGTGAAGTTCGCCGATATGGAGCTGATCGGCATTCCGCACCGCATCGTGGTCAGCGAGCGCGGCCTGGCCGAGGGCAACCTCGAGTACAAGTCCCGCCGCGACAGCGACAGCCAGCAAGTTGCCAGTGCCGAACTGCTGTCCTTCCTCAACACCCGTATCGGCCGCTGATCCCGGTTTGACCAAGAGCTAGCATGTTCAAGCGAACCACCCTCCGTCTCGGCGCCGCCCTGGCTGGCGCCCTCCTCCTCGGCGGCTGCGCCAACCAGCTGCCGCAACGCAGCGAGCACGAGGAGCGCGTCGAGCGCAAACTGCTCGACCACAGCCTGCAGATCGACGTCGGCGAGCCGCACGTCCTGGAACTGCCGCAGCGGCGGGTGCGCATCCACGAACAGAAGACCTTCGAAGTCACCGAGTTCGAGGTCACCCGCCGCTACGACCGCTACACCCCCTACCAGCCCTGGCGCGAACTCTACGAAGTGCCGCTGGGTGCGGTAGCAGTGGTGGCCGGGGTCGGCGCCAACGTGCTCAACGTGGTGATGCTCGGTCGCCTGCCGGACAGCGTGACCAAGGACTGGATCAGCTACGGCTTCGCCGGCCTCAACCCGGCGATGAACGTCGAATCCAACGGCCGCTCGCAGCAGAACCTGGCTGCCATCGACGAGCAGCAGTTGGACAAGCGCACCGAGTACTCGAGCCTGCCCTGGGCCGATCGCCCGGTACTGGTCAAGGCCGGCAAGCAGACCTTCGAGCTGAGCACCGACCGCAGCGGTGTGCTGCGCCTGAACCTGCTCGACGGCCCGTTCGCCGACGAGGACGCCAGCCGCCTCGGCACCCTGTTGCTGAGTGTGGAAGACCCGCTGGATAGCACCAAGGCCGAAGCCACCCTGCTGGTCAGCCGCAATCTGCGCGGCAAACTGCGCGAAGCCCATGCGCTGATCTACGACGACCTCGAAGACGACGAAGTGGCGCAGTGGGTGCACCGGGTCAAGCGCCTGTCCGACCTGGGCCTGGAAGAAGAAGCCAGCGAGCTGGAACAGAGCCTGATCGAACTGACCCGCAACGATCCTGAGCTGCAGCAGGAGTTTCTCCAGTCACTGCTCAAGGATGCCGGCCGCCTGGCCGCCGATCCCGGCGAAGACTGAAGCAGACACAGCCTGGCAGTCAGCGCCGCACGATAAAACCGGCGACGCCCTGTACAGGCTGCTCCTCCAGCTCCAGCGCATCGACCCGCGCCCGTTCCGGGCCATGCGCCAGCCAGGCCGCCAGTTCGCGCACCTGCGCCTCCTCCCCTTCCGCCAGCACCTCCACCCGGCCATCGGCCAGGTTGCGCACCCAGCCATCCAGCTCCAGGCGTTCTGCCTGCTCGGCCGTGCTCTGGCGGAAGTACACGCCCTGCACCTTGCCGCTGACATATCCGTGCACACAGATGCGCATCGCCCTACTCCTCAGCCTGCAGCTGTGCCAGCCTGGCCTGCAGGCCGGCGGCAGTCTGCTCACCGACCAGGCGCTCGCGCAGGCGGCCACTGGCATCGATGATAAAGGTCGTCGGCAGCACATCACTGCGCGCCAACTCCAGGTGCTGCGCCGGATCCTGCGCCAGCACGGTGAAACGGATACCGAGACTGCGCGCGGCCTCGGCCAGATCCTCGCCCTGCAGGGCATCGTAGTTGACCCCGAGCACCCGCCCGTGGCGCCCCTGCAGCTGATCGTCGAGGCGGTTCAGCTCGGGAATCTCGGTACGGCAGGGACCGCACCACTCGGCCCAGTAATTGATCACTAACCACTGGCCTTCCAGTTGCTCAGCCGGTACCTTCTGTCCATGCTGATCGACGCCCCAGTCCTCGGCACATCCGGCCACTAGAAGCCCGGACATCAGACCTAACACCATCTGGAGTTGCCGCCTCATGCATTCGCTCCTCGTGCACGCGGAGTTGATATGACGCTGGATGCCCTGCGCCTGGAAGTGCCGGACATTCTCCACGAGGATGCCCCACCGATTGCCGGCCTGAGCGATCAGCTCGCGGCCGCCCGTAAGCTGCCACCACAGGAGGCGCTTCAGCAGCAGCTGAGCCTGCTGTTCCGCCTCAATCGCAGCGGCATGACCTTACTGGAAAGGCAGCGTACCCTGCAAAGCTTCAGCGAGGAATATCGCCACTGCTCGGCCGCTCTGCGCCAAGGCATGCCGCCCTCGCCGCTGTTCGTGCACCTGTGCGACGAGCTGGCCGTCGGCTTCAAGCGCCTGCTGCTGCAGATCCTCCAGGGCCGCCAGCCTTCGCTGCCGCACCTGGCCTGGTGCCTGTACATGGCCCAGCACTTCCTCTCGCAGAGCCTGATGCGCCACTACCAGCTGTACCGCGAGCCGCCCGCCGCACTGTGGCGCGACAGCCACCTGCTGTACTGGCTCGGCGAGCATCAGGGCTGCCTGGACGAGCATGTCGCCGCGCCCTTCCAGCCGACACCTGCCGGCACCCTGCGCGGCCTCTACCAGCAGATGCTGCTGCTGGCCCTGAGCAACCCCTTCCATCTCGCCGAGGGCGAATGCCCGCTGCTGTTCGCTGCCCTGACGCCGCTGGCCGAGCTGGCTCGCCTGCTGCCCTGGGACGAAGAGGATGAGCACGATGGCCCGCTGATCGACCTCAGTCACGACCAGGCCAGCCTGAGCCTCGACCAGCCGGCGTCCAGTGCCCCTGCCTACCTCAGGCGCCTGGAACTGGGTGCCCTGCTGGTGGCGCTGCACGAACCTGCGCCTCTGCAGAGCCCGATCGAGCGCAGCCTGCTGGAGAAGGTTCGCCACCACTGGCTGGGGCGCCAGCAGCGCCGCCATCCGCGCGCCGACTTCAGCGCCGACTGCAATCTGGTCATCGGCCTCGGCGCCATCCACTCCCAGTTGCTGGAGAAGCGCCCGCAAAGCTGCGCCGCGCAAATGCTCGATGCCAGCGCCGGCGGTGCACGCCTGCTGTGCCATGCCGACCTGTCCAGCCAGCTGCCCGTCGGCCAGCTGACCCTGGTGCTGCCCCACAGCGGCACGCCGACCCTGGCCCTGGTGCGCTGGCGCCACCAGAACCAGGAGGGCCTGCACCTCGGCCTGCGCTACCTCAAGGGCCTGCCCCGCGCGGTATGGCTGCGCCGCGCCCCCAGCGCCCAGACCCACCCCGGCGTACTGCAGAGCACACCGGCCCCCGGCACCGGCTGGCACCACGGCCTGTGGTTGCCGTGCGGGCAGTTCGTCGAAGGCGAGCAACTCTGGCTGCAACTGGCCAACGTCAACACCCAGGCGGCCATGCCCCTGCCGGCCGCCAACCTGAGCACCACCTGCGTGGTACGCCACCCGCTGCGTCTGGCCTGATCTGCGACGAAAATCACAGGAAGCGGCGGCGAAGTGCACAGTTTCCGTGCACTTCGCCTGCCTATAATCGCCCCACTCCAACAAACCAGAAGACCAACCGGAGCCTGTCCATGACCCAAGCCACCGACAAGCTGATCGGCCCTGTTCCGTCGAGCATCGTCAACAGCGCCCGCAGCAGCGTCACCCCCTATGAAGGGCGGGTGGCCGAATTCAATGTGGCGACCTGGCTGCACCTGCCCGGCCTGGCCAATCTGCCGGTGTCCCTGCTGGTCAACTACCGCGATGGCAGCCAGCAGCGCGAAGTGGCAGTGGATCACGGCAAGGTCAACCTGCAGAGCAAGGTAATGCTCTCCGGCATCGCCCGCCTGCCGTTCAAACAGAAGATCGAAGACATGCAGATCCGCCTGCGCTGCGCCGTGCAGGTACAGGGCCTGATCGTCGAAGAGTTGTTCGTGCAAGCCGTGGAACTCAGTGTCAACCCGGTGCAACAAGCACTGGCTTGACCCCTCAGCCTTTCCCCAACCCCGCCTTGCGCGGGGTTTGTTTTTTCTGTGCGGCGCAAACGTCTCGGCGTCAGAACACCCCGAAGCGCACCACGCTGGCCCCCTCATCCACCGCCACCACGTCTTCCGTCGCCTGGCGCGCCTGCGGCACCAGTGACTGCGGCCAGCGCGCGAAGCGCAGGCCGGTAATCCGATTCAGACGTTCCAGCGCCTCGTCCGATTGCGGTGGATGCAGCGGAACCACTTTGCCTTTCTGACTACTCATACATCCCATCCCTGATTCACTTCAGGCTGCTGGCAGTCTGCCAGTAATTACCAGACAGATTGCCAGAAGCATGCCAGCCTTCCAGGCTGCCAAATCCCTGCATTTACACGCCTTTCAGCGCCTCGCGCAGACACCACCTTGCCCTAAACTGACGAAAAACGTCACCCCCATCCACTCAGTCCCGCGCCTGCAGCCATTGCGCCAGGCTGCCGCTGAACAACGCCGCCTGCTCCTCATGCAGCATCAGCAGAGCCCCGCGCAGGGCCGGGTACCAGGCCTCGTCGAGCTGCTCGGGCAGCTGCGCCGGCAACGGCAGCGGCCAGGGGCTGCGGCCCAGCAACTGGTGCAGGCTGTAGTGCTGCAGATCGCGACACAGCACCCAGCCGCCCCCCGAGGCCCGGCAGGCCAGCTGCTCGCGCTCGAAGAAGTCGAGGATTTCCTCCCACTCATCCTCCGGCAGCAGCCAGCCCTCGCGCTGCACATCGGCATGACGCACCGCCAGGCCGCGCTGCTGGCGCTCGTGGAACACCCGCAGCACGCCCAGCAGCACCAGCAGGCGCGGCAAGGCACGGCGCCGCCAGTGCCGCGACGAGGACAGGTTGCACACCAGCTCGGCACCGAACAGCACGATCAGCCAGGACAGATAGACCCACAGCAGGAACAGCGGCACCGTGGCGAAAGCGCCATAGATCAGCTGATAACCGGGGAACAGGCTGACATAGAGACCGAACAGCGCCTTGGCGATCTCGAACAGCACGGCCGTGAAGAAACCGCCGAACAGGGCATGGCGAATCGGCACCCGGGCATTGGGCACCGTTGCATAGATCAGGGTGAAGGCCGCCATGCTCGACAGCAGCGGCGCGAAGCCGAGCAGGGTCTTGGCACCGATCAGCGCATCCGGCCCGGACAGCAGCGACAGCGAGGCGATATAGGTGCTCACCGCGAAGCCCACGCCCAGCAGCAGCGGGCCAAGGCTGAGAATCGCCCAGTACAGCAGGAAGCTGGACACCCCACGGCGTGGCTGGCGCACACGCCAGATGGCGTTGAACGCCTTCTCGATGGTCACCAGCATCATGAAGGCGGTCACCGCCAGCAGCACCACACCGGCCCAGGTCAGGTGGCGGGCCTGGGTGGTGAAGGCCTGCAGATAGGCCTGCACCGTCTCGCCGGACGACGGCACGAAGTTGTGGAAGATGAACGCCTGGATCTGCTCGCCCATGCCCTGGAACACCGGGATCGCCGAGAGCATGGCGAAGGTCACGGTCATCATCGGCACCACCGCGAACAGCGTGGTGTAGGTCAGCGCGGCCGCACTGTGCATGGCGCGATCGGCGAGAAAACGCTGGAACAGGAACCGCCAGAACTCCACCAGATCATCCAGCCGCTGCCGCATGCCCTCTCCTTAGATGCTATTCGATACGCGCCGCGCCCCCAGGCGCCGAGGCAGGTAGAATAGCGCCCTCACTCGCCAATAGGCACCCGCCGATGACCGATCTGACCCTCTATCACAACCCGCGCTGCTCGAAATCCCGCGGCGCCCTGGAACTGCTCGAAGCCCGCGGCCTGACCCCGGCCGTGGTGCGCTACCTGGAAACCCCGCCCAGCGCCAGCGAACTGCAGGCTCTGCTCGGCAAGCTCGGCATCGGCGCCCGCCAGTTGCTGCGCACTGGCGAGGACGAATACAAGGCGCTCAACCTGGCCGACGCCAGCCTCAGCGAAGCCCAGCTGATTGCCGCCATGGTCGCCCACCCGAAACTGATCGAGCGGCCGATCCTGATCGCCGGCGACAAGGCGGTGATCGGCCGTCCGCCGGAGAAGGTACTGGAGCTGCTGGCATGAGTACGCCCTACATCCTGGTGCTCTACTACAGCCGCCACGGCGCCACTGCCGAGATGGCCCGGCAGATTGCCCGCGGCGTCGAGCTGGGCGGCCTGGAAGCGCGCCTGCGCACCGTGCCGGCGGTCTCCGCCGACTGCGAGGCCAGCGCCCCGGCCATTCCTGAAGACGGCCCGCTGTACGCCAGCCTCGATGACCTCAAGCACTGCGCCGGCCTGGCCATCGGCAGCCCGACCCGCTTCGGCAACATGGCCGCGCCGCTCAAGTACTTCATCGACGGCACCAGCAGCCTGTGGCTGACCGGTGAACTGGTCGGCAAGCCGGCTGGCGTGTTCACCTCCACTTCCAGCCTGCACGGCGGCCAGGAAAGCACCCTGTTGTCCATGCTGCTGCCACTGCTGCACCACGGCATGCTGGTCTGCGGCCTGCCCTACAGCGAAGGCGCCCTGCTGGAAACCCGCGGCGGCGGCACGCCCTACGGCCCCAGCCACCACGCTGGCAGCGATGGCAAGCGCGCCCTCGACGAACATGAAATCGGCCTGTGCCGCGCCCTTGGCCAGCGCCTGGCCGCAACCGCCCTGAAGCTGGAGTCCCCGCGTGGCTAAGCAAGCTAAACCCCTTCCCGCCCTCGACTGGCTGCAACCACGGGTTGCTCTCACCCGCGCCCTCAGCCTGTTCAGCTTCATCGCCCTGAGCATCCTGTTGCTGGCCTGGAACCTGTTCTACGCCGACCTGCATGGCGCGCGGCCCTGGGTGGTGCTGGCGATCCAGCTGGGGCCGCTGCTGCTGCTCGCCCCCGGCCTGCTGCTGGGCAACGCCCGCGCCCATGCCTGGGCCTGCTTCGTGATGAACATCTACTTCATCCAGGGCATCCTGGCCGCCATCGATCCAGCCCGCAGCCTGTTCGGCCTGCTGGAAACCGTGATCAGCTTCAGCCTGTTCTGCAGCGCCCTGCTCTACACCCGCTGGCGCTTCCAGTACGAGCGCAAGCTGGCCGGCGAGTAACACCAGCCATGGCAGCGCCGCGCAGGCACTGCCATCGCGGCCCTTACCAACCCAGGGTTTCTTTCAGGAAGGGGATGGTCAGCTTGCGCTGGGCCTGCAGCGAGGCCTGGTCGAGGCGTTCGAGCAGCTCGAACAGCGCGCTCATGCTGCGCTCGCCGCGGGTGAGGATGAAACGGCCTACCTCGTCGGTCAGGTGCAGGCCGCGGCGCGAGGCGCGCAGCTGCAGGGCGCGCAGCTTGTCCTCGTCGGACAGGGCATGCAGCTGGAACACCAGGGCCAGGGTCAGGCGCGACTGCAGATCGGCCAGGCCCAGCGGCAGTTCGCGCGGCGCGGCGGCGGCAGCCAGCAACAGGCGCCGGCCGCTGTCACGCAGGCGGTTGAACAGATGGAACAGCGCCTCTTCCCAGTCCGCCCGGCCGACCACAGCATCCAGGTCGTCCAGGCACACCAGCTCGCACTGCTCCAGGTTATCCAGCACCTGCGGGCCGAACTCGGCCACCTCGGCCAGCGGCAGGTAGACCACCGCCTCGCCGCGCTGCTCGAAGCGCAGACAGGCCGCCTGCAGCAGGTGGCTGCGGCCCACGCCATCGCTACCCCAGAGGTAGATCAGGCTTTCCGTCCAGCCGGCATCGGCCTCGCACAGACGTTCGACATAGCCCAGTGCGGCGGCATTGGCACCCGGGTAGTAGTTGGCAAAGGTGGCGTCGTCGCGCAGGCGCACGCCTAGGGGAAGCTGAACTGGTTTCATGCGTTGGGCGGCGGATCTTGCGAGGCGCCGGAAGACTCTCCGTAAAGTTCGGAAAGTTTATAGAAATCATGCGCATGGCGCAGCAGCACCATGATGATTGCGGCAACCGGCAGGGCCAACAACACACCGACGAAGCCAAATAGCTGGCCACCGGCGAGGATGGCGAAGATTACGGCCACCGGATGCAGGCCGATGCGATCCCCCACCAGCATCGGGGTCAGCAGCATGCCTTCGAGCAGTTGACCGACGCCAAACACCGCCAGTACGCCGAGCAGCGGGTACATCTCGAAACCACCGTACTGGAACAGCGCCGCCAATACGGCGGAGCCGAAACCGACCACGAAGCCCATGTACGGCACGATGCTGGCCAGACCGGCCAGCAGGCCGATCAGCAGGCCCAGCTCCAGCCCCACCAGCATCAGGCCACTGGCATAGATGAAGGCCAGCGCCAGCATCACCAGCAACTGGCCGCGGACGAAGGCACCGAGCACCTCGTGGCACTCGCCGACCAGCTTGACCACCAGCGACTCGCGCGCTCGCGGCAGCAGGTTGCGCAGCCGCCCTACCATCAGATCCCAGTCGCGCAACAGGTAGAAGGCCACCACCGGAATCAGCAGCAGGTTGCCCAGCCAGGCGAGCAGCGCCAGGCTCGAGGCCGTAGCCTGGGTCAGCACCGCCCCGACTATATCGGTGGTCTTGCCCAGATGCCCGGCCAGCGCGGCCTTGAGCTGATCGAAGCGCCAGAAGCCTTCGCCCAGCCCCAGCTGTGCCTGCACCCAGGGCAGGGCCTGGTGCTGCAGCCAGTCGAGGCCCTGCGGTGCCAGCTCGTACAGGCGCACCAGCTGGCGGCCGAGCATGGGCACCAGCACCAGCAGCAGAATCAGCAACAGCAGGCTGAACAGGGTGAATACCAGCACCACGCCCCAGGTGCGCGACAGCTTGTGGCGCTCCAGGCGATCCACCAGCGGGTCGCCCATGTAGGCCAGCAGCATGGCCACTAGGAACGGCGACAGTACCGGCGACAGCAGGTAGAGCAGCCAGCCGCACAGGCACAGCCCGGCCAGCCACATCCAACGCCGCGAATCGGTCATTTCAGACATTCCACCTTGCTCCATGCAGTGTTCCGCCCACTCAGACGGTGGGCGGGCTATCCGGTGTTACCAGTGAAAGCGCAGCAGATTGGCCGGCGCAGGCGCCGGCGTGGTGCCCAGCTGGGCGCTGGCATCCAGTGGCGCGGCCGTGGCCGGAACTTCCTGCAGGCCGGCCAGGCCCAGCTGGGCGCGCAGCTGCTCGCTGCTGGCGCTGACCTGCCAGGTCAGCTGGTCGCCCTTGACCTGCAGCAGGCGTGCGGCGAACGGCTCGAGCAGGCGTTCCAGTTCGGCATAGCGAGCCAGGCTGGCGCCCTGTACCTCGACGATCATGGCGCTGGCCGCGCCCGGCTTGACCACGAAACGCGGTGCCAGACGCTGGCTCACCGCCAGCAGCACGGCATCGGCCAGGGCATTCTGGTCAGCGCCCTGGGCACTGCCCTGCTCGCGGCTGTCGCCCAGCCACAGGCGCCACTGCGCCTGCCACTGCCCCCCCTCTTCATGGGCCTGCACGGCCAGCAGGGCATCGGCGGCGTAGCGCTCGGAAACCGGCTGCAGCGCATCGGCCTGGTTGGCACCGAGGTTTTCCGGGGTTGCCACCAGTTGTTCGGAAAGGTCGGCCAGCGGCAGGCGCAGTGGCAGGCCACGGTGCTGGGCGGCCTGGCGCAGGGGCGCGGCGGCTTCCTGGCCATCGCCCAGCAGGCTGGCGCCTTCGCCGGTGGTATTCAGCCACCAGGCGAGAATGGCAGGGCGGTTGGCGCCCCACAGGGGCACGCCGGCCTCGCGCAGCTTGTTCTCAGTGGTCAGCGGATCGAAATCCACCACCAGCTTGTCGCCGTCATAGCTGAAGCGGCTGACCAGCTGCTGCGGATCCTGGCGCACCCCGGCCAGGGCCGGCGCCTGCACGGCCTGGGCATCGCCGCTGAGGCGCAACACCAGGGTCTCCAGGGCGCGCCCGAGGGCGGCGTTGCGCTCGTCCGGCTGCTGGCTGGTGACCGCCTCGCGCACCTGATAGAGATCGCTGACCGTTTCCGCATGGACAGACAGACCGAACAGGGCAAGACAGGAGGCAAACAGACAGGCAGATAGACGCATGGCGGGTTCCGGGCTGAGGCTGCGCGGTTGTCGCGCGCGAAGGGCTATACCTTAAACAGCCGCCCCGCACCCGGCAACCGTCGGGGCCGGTGGCCGCTGGCGGGCAAGCCTGATAAAATCGCGCGCCTTCGCAGACCGGCACGCACGCAGGCCTCCATCCTGCCCGGTCGACCCCAGCATTCCCCCCTTTCAAAGGCCCGATCCCATGAGCAAGCAACCCTCCATCAGCTACAAAGACGCCGGTGTGGACATCGACGCCGGTGAAGCCCTGGTCGAACGCATCAAAGGCGTCGCCAAGCGCACCGCGCGCCCGGAAGTCATGGGTGGCCTGGGTGGTTTCGGCGCCCTGTGTGAAATCCCCGCCGGCTACAAGCAGCCGGTACTGGTCAGCGGCACCGACGGCGTCGGCACCAAGCTGCGCCTGGCGCTGAACCTGAACAAGCACGACAGCATCGGCCAGGATCTGGTCGCCATGTGCGTCAACGACCTGGTGGTGTGCGGCGCCGAGCCGCTGTTCTTCCTCGACTACTACGCCACCGGCAAGCTCAATGTCGACGTGGCCGCCACCGTGGTTACCGGCATCGGCGCCGGTTGCGAGCTGGCCGGCTGCTCCCTGGTCGGCGGTGAAACCGCCGAGATGCCGGGCATGTACGAAGGCGAAGACTATGACCTGGCCGGTTTCTGCGTCGGCGTGGTGGAAAAGGCCGAGATCATCGACGGCTCGAAAGTCGCCACCGGTGACGCACTGATCGCCCTGCCGTCCTCCGGCCCGCACTCCAACGGCTACTCGCTGATCCGCAAGATCATCGAAGTGTCCGGTGCCGACATCGAAACCACCCAGCTGGGCGGCAAGCCGCTGACCGAGCTGCTGATGGCGCCGACCCGCATCTACGTCAAGCCGCTGCTGAAACTGATCAAGGAAACCGGTGCGGTCAAGGCCATGGCCCACATCACTGGCGGCGGCCTGCTCGACAATATCCCGCGCGTGCTGCCGGAAGGCGCCCAGGCGGTGATCGACGTGGCCAGCTGGAACCGCCCGGCGGTATTCGACTGGCTGCAGGAGAAGGGCAACGTCGACGAGCATGAGATGCACCGCGTGCTCAACTGCGGCGTCGGCATGGTCATCTGCGTAGCCCAGGATCAGGTCGAAGCGACCCTGACCAGCCTGCGCGCCTCGGGCGAAGCCCCGTGGGTGATCGGCCAGATCGGCACCGCTGCCGAAGGCGCTGCCCAGGTTCTGCTGAACAACCTGAAAGCCCACTGATGGCCGACTGCAATGTCGTGGTGCTGATTTCCGGGTCTGGCAGCAACCTGCAGGCCCTGATCGACAGCACCGCCAGCGCTGACAGCCCGGCGTGCATCCGCGCAGTAATTTCCAACCGCGCCGACGCCTACGGCCTGGAGCGGGCCAAGCAGGCGGGCATCGCCACCCTGGTGCTCGATCACAAGCAGTTCGACGGCCGCGAGGCCTTCGACGCTGCGCTGGTCGAGGCCATCGACGGCTTCGACCCGCAGCTGGTGGTACTGGCCGGCTTCATGCGCATCCTCACTGGTGGCTTCGTCCGCCACTACGCCGGGCGCCTGCTGAATATCCATCCTTCGCTGCTGCCCAAGTACAAGGGCCTGCACACCCACCAGCGCGCGCTGGAAGCCGGTGACAGCGAGCACGGCTGCAGCGTGCACTTCGTCAGCGAGGAACTCGATGGCGGCCCTCTGGTCGTACAAGCGGTAGTGCCGGTACAGTCCGACGATACGCCGGACAGCCTGGCCCAACGGGTGCACCGCGAAGAACATCGCATTTATCCGCTGGCCATGCACTGGTTCGCCGCCGGCCGCTTGCGCCTCGCCGAACAGGGCGCAATGCTGGATAACCAGCCACTGCCGGCCACCGGACACCTGATCCGCTCATAGGAGAGCCCATGCCCCGCATCCTGCTGACGCTCCTCGCTCTGCTGAGCCTGCCCCTGCAGGCCGCCGAACTGCAGCCCTTCTCCGCCAGCTACACCGCCGACTGGAAACAGGTGCCGATCACCGGCACCGCCGGGCGCAGCCTCAAGCAACTGGACAACGGTCGCTGGGAGCTGGGCTTCGAGGCCGCCATGCTGGTCGCCAGCCTGCATGAAACCAGCACCCTGCGCCTGGAAAACGGTGCCCTGCTGCCGCTGACCTACCGCTTCGAACGTAGCGGCCTGGGCAAGAGCAAGGAAGTCGAGCTGGACTTCGACTGGACCGAGAAGCAGGTGCTCGGCAGCGACCGCGGCGACCCAGTACGCCTGACCCTCAACCGCGGCCTGCTGGACAAGTCGACCTACCAGCTGGCCCTGCAGCAGGATGTCGCCGACGGCAAGCAAAGCATGAGCTACCAGGTAGTCGACGGTGACGAGATCGAGACCTACGACTTCCGCGTGCTCGGCCCCGAGCGTGTGCGCACCCAGGCCGGGCTGATCGACGCGATCAAGGTCGAGCGCGTGCGCGACCCGACCCAGAGCACTCGCAAGACCATGATGTGGTTCGCCAAGGACTGGGACTACCTGCTGGTACGCCTGCACCAGGTGGAAACCGACGGCAAGGAATACCAGATCATGCTCAAGGACGGCACAGTCAACGGCCGCCCCGTCGAGGGCCTCAAGGAGTAAGCCTCCTGCTGCCAAACAAAAGCCGGGCCCTGCCCGGCTTTTTTCTGCCCGCTGCCCGGGCAGGCCAGCTAGGCTTGTGCCTTCAATCGGCCGGAGCCATCCACGATGAACGACACTTACCAACCACTGGCCTGCGACCTCTACGACTACCTGGAGATCGCCTGCATGCACGGCTACCGCCTGCGCATCGAGCTGGACGACGGCAGCGAGCTGGAGGCCACGGCAGTGACCACCCAGACCCGCGCGAGCAAGGAAGAGTTCTTCATCGTGCGCAACGCCAGCGGCGAACAGCAGCTGCGCCTCGACCGGCTGCTGGCGATCACCCCGCTGGATGCCGGCGCCAGCTTCGCCCGGGTGCTGCTGGGCAACCGTCACTGCTGAATGATGGCGTATCGAACGATCTGACCAGCCGCCAGAGCCCTGCAGTCGCCTGCTCTGGATTATTCCCCTGCGGGCCAGCGCATAGCGCTGGCCCGCAGGGGAATAATCCAGAAGGCGCGCAACCACTGCGCCCAGGTAGTTGCTCACCTGACCAAGCAACACATAACCACCACATCGCCATAAAAAAACCGGGCCAGGCCCGGTTTTTTTCATGCACCACGGATCACCACATCAGGTCATCCGGCACCTGGTAGGCGGCGTACGGATCATCGGCATCCGGCGCTTCGGTCGGCGTATTGAGCAGCAGCACGCGCTGCGCATCACGCTCCTGGATCTTCAGCGCCGCCTCTCGCGGAATCACCTCGTAACCGCCACCAAGGCGGACGATGGCCAGCGAGCCACGGCTGAGCTTGTCGCGCATCAGGTTGTTCACCGCGATGCGCTTGACCTTCTTCTCGTCGACGAAGTTGTAGTAGTCCTCGCCGTTGATCTTCGGTAGCCGGCTGCTCTCGATCAGTTGCTTGATCTGCGCGGCGATGGCCTTCTGCTGGGCCTTCTCCTGCTGCTGGCGGTTCAGCTCCTGGTCGCGCGCGGCCTTGTCGGCCATGGCCTGCAGGGCGGCCTGCTTCTGCGCATCGTCGACCTCGACCTGGCCCTTTTTCTCCAGGCGCTGTTGCTTCTGCTTCTGCTTGCCGGCCTGCTTGGCCTGCTTTTCATTGACCAGCCCGGCTTTGAGCAGCTGGTCGCGGAGGGAAAGGCTCATGGGTATCTGCGGTCTCTACGGTTAACAGCCAGGTTGCAGCTTTTCCTGCTTCTTGGCTTCGCCCCACAGGGCGTCCAGTTCTTCCAGGCTGCAATTCTCGATGGGCCGACCGCCCTCGCGCAATGCCTGCTCGATAAAACGAAAGCGCCGCTCGAACTTGCTGTTGGCACTGCGCAGCGCGGTTTCCGGATCGACCTTGAGGTGGCGGGCCAGGTTGGTGACCACGAACAGCAGGTCGCCGATCTCCTCGGCCACCGCCTCGGCATCGTTCTCGCTCATCGCCTCCAGGACTTCGTCGAGTTCCTCGCGCACCTTGTCCACCACCGGTAGCGCCTCCGGCCAGTCGAAACCGACCTGGGCCGCACGCTTCTGCAGCTTGGCCGCGCGACTCAGAGCCGGCAGCACGGTGGGCACATCGTCGAGCAGTGACAGCTGTTCGGGGGCTGCGGCCTTCTCGGCGCGCTCCTCGGCCTTGAGCTCCTCCCAGCGCTGCTTGACTGCCGCCTCCTCCAGCTTCGCCGCATCCGGCGCACCGTACAGGTCGCCATCGGGAAACACGTGGGGATGGCGGCGAATCAGCTTGCGGGTGATGCCATCGACCACCTGGGCAAACTCGAAACGCCCTTCCTCGCGGGCCAGCTGGCTGTAGTAGACGACCTGGAACAGCAGGTCGCCCAGCTCGCCGGGCAGGTGCTCGAAGTCGCTACGCTCGATGGCATCGGCCACCTCGTAGGCTTCCTCGATGGTGTAGGGAACTATGGTCGCGTAGCTCTGCTTGAGATCCCAGGGACAGCCGTGCTGCGGATCGCGCAGGCGGGCCATCAGGTGCAGCAGATCGTCGAGTTGGTACATGGGGTTTACCTGGTTCTCGCGGGTTTCACCCGCCCTACTGACTCAAGTGTTGAACGGCGCGGGCGAAGAGCTGGCCAGGCAGCCTCCCGCTCCCGGCGGAGACTGCATTCGCCACATCCCTGTGGCTGGCGATCACCACGCCAGGCCAAGCGCGGCTCAACTGTTGCTGCGGTTGCGTCGCGCCTCGATGATGTTGGGCAGCTGGCCGATGCGCGCCAGCAGCCGGCCCAGGGCATCCAGGCCGGGGATCTCGATGGTCAGCAGCATGGAGGCGGTGTTGTCCTCCTTGTTCGAGCGGGTATTCACCGCCAGCACGTTGATCCGCTCGTTGAGCAGCACCTGCGATACGTCGCGCAGCAGGCCGGAACGGTCGTAGGCCTTGATCACGATATCCACCGGATAGGTCTGCACCGGCACCGGCCCCCAGCTGACCTGAATGATCCGCTCCGGCTCGCGCCCGGCCAGTTGCAGCGCCGAGGCGCAGTCCTGGCGGTGGATGGAAACCCCGCGCCCGAGGGTGATGTAGCCCACGATCGGGTCGCCCGGCAGCGGCTGGCAGCAGCCGGCCATCTGCGTGAGCAGGTTGCCGACGCCCTGGATCTGGATGTCGCCACGCTTGCCCGGCTTGTAGCCGCCACCGGAACGCCGCGGAATCAGCTCCAGCTGCTCGCTGCCGCGCTCCGGCTCGACCAGCTGCTGGGCCAGGTTGACCGCATGGATCAGGCGCAGGTCGCCGGCACCGAGGGCGGCATACATGTCCTCGGCGGTCTTCAGGTTGCACTTGTCGGCCAGCTTCTCGAAATCCACCGCAGGCAGGGCCAGGCGGCTCAACTCGCGCTCGAGCATGGTCTTGCCGGCGGCGACGTTCTGGTCGCGCGCCTGCAGCTTGAACCAGTGGACGATCTTCGCCCGCGCCCGGCTGGTGGTGATGTAGCCGAGGTTCTGGTTCAGCCAGTCACGGCTCGGCGAGCCGTTCTTGCCGGTGATGATCTCCACCTGCTCGCCGGTCTGCAGGCTGTAGGTCAGCGGCACGATGCGCCCGTTGATCTTGGCGCCACGGCAGTTGTGGCCGATCTGGGTGTGCACGCGGTAGGCGAAATCCAGCGGCGTGGCGCCCTTGGGCAGGTCGATGGCGTGGCCGTCCGGGGTGAACACGTAGACCCGATCCGGCTCGATATCGACGCGCAGCTGCTCGGCCAGGCCGCCGATGTCGCCCAGTTCCTCGTGCCACTCGAGCACCTGGCGAAGCCAGGAGATCTTCTCTTCATAGTGGTCGGAGTTGCCCTTGACGTCGGTGCCCTTGTACTTCCAGTGCGCACACACGCCCAGCTCGGCTTCCTCGTGCATGCCGTTGGTACGGATCTGCACCTCCAGCACCTTGCCGTCCGGGCCGATCACCGCAGTGTGCAGCGAGCGGTAGCCGTTCTCCTTGGGGTTGGCGATGTAGTCGTCGAACTCCTTGGGGATATGTCGCCACAGGCTGTGCACGATACCCAGCGCGGTGTAGCAGTCGCGCACCTCCGGCACCAGCACGCGCACCGCGCGCACGTCGTAGATCTGGCTGAACTGCAGGCCCTTGCGCTGCATCTTCCGCCAGATCGAATAGATGTGTTTGGCGCGGCCGCTGATGTCCGGTTTGATCCCGGTGGCGGTCAGTTCGTCGCGCAGCTGCTGCATCACGTCGGCGATGTACTGCTCGCGATCCAGACGGCGCTCGTGCAGCAGCTTGGCGATCTGCTTGTACTGCTCAGGCTCCAGGTAGCGGAAGGACAGATCCTCCAGCTCCCACTTGATATGGCCGATACCCAGGCGATGGGCCAGCGGCGCATAGATATCGAAGACTTCGCGGGCGACGCGATGGCGCTTCTCGTCGTCGGCGTTCTTCACCGCACGGATCGCGCAGGTGCGCTCGGCCAGCTTGATCAGTGCCACGCGCACGTCGTCGACCATGGCCACCAGCATCTTGCGCAGGTTCTCCACCTGCGCCTGGGAGCCAAGCACCAGGGAGTCGCGCGGGTTGAGCGAGGCGCTGATCGCCGCCATGCGCAACACGCCTTCGATCAGCTTGGCCACCACCGGGCCGAACAGTTCCTGCACGCGCTTGAGGCTGGTCTTGCCTTCGCGCACGGCACGGTAGATCACCGCGGCGACCAGCGAGTCCTGGTCGAGCTTGAGGTCGGCGAGAATCTCGGCGATTTCCAGACCGGTCTGGAAACTCGAGGTGCCCTCGGCCCACAGGTTCTGGGCGGCATTGGCCTGCTGCTCGGCGTCGCGGGCGAACTCGCAGGCAACTTTCAGCGCCTCGCGATCCAGCGCGGGGTCGACGCTCAGGGCATGATCCAGCCATGCCTCCAGGTTGATGCTGCCATCGAGGTTGATGGGCTGATGCGCTCTGACCTGTACCATCTTTCTACCTTCCCTACGGCGAACCAGAATCCCGCCGGATGATCGCTGGTCTTCTCTGAACCAGTCGGATTTAAGGCCAGTCCCTGACCATTTTTGTCCACCGCGTTGCTGCCTGAAAATGGCTCAGGCTAGGCGCAGCCTGCCGGCAATGGCGCGCCCTTGCCAAGGGCTGCAACGCTGCTTGGGCCATTTTCAGGCGCAACCCGGAGGGACGAACCGATTTGACCGTAGGCCTGTGTTATTCGTCGTTCGTTTGGAGTAACCAAACTTCTCTCCTCATGCCGTGCCCTACGGTCAAATCGGTATCGTCGCGGCGGACAAAAATGGTCAGGGACAGGCCCCGGCATCCTAGCCCACCTCGAATAACGCCATCGCCTCCACATGTGCCGTCTGCGGAAACATGTCGAGAATCCCGGCTCGCTTCAGCCGGTAGCCCTGCTGCACCAGCTCCGCCGTATCACGGGCCAGGGTCGCCGGATTGCAGGACACATAGACCAGGCGCTGGGCACCCAGCGCGCCGATCTGTTTGACCACCTCGAAGGCGCCGTCACGCGGCGGATCGAGCAGTACCGCGTCGAACGCCTGACGCGCCCAGCTGGCCTCGGCCAGCGGTTTCGACAGGTCGGCCTGGAAAAAGTGCAGATTATCCAGCCCGTTGTCCGCCGCATTCTGCCGCGCGCGCTCGACCATCGCCTGCACGCCTTCCACCGCCACCACCTCGCCGACCTGGCGAGCCAGCGGCAGGGCAAAGTTGCCCAGGCCGCAGAACAGATCCAGCACCCGCTCGCCAGTCTGCGGCGCCAACCATTCTAGTGCCTGTTCGACCATGGCCTGATTGACCGCCGCATTGACCTGGACGAAATCCCCCGGCCGGTATTGCAGCTCGAGCGCCCAGGGCTCCAGGCGATAGCCCAGCGCCAGGCCCGGTTGATCCGCCTGCGGCTCGCCGGCGCCGTGCAACCACAGCTGCGCCTGGTGCTGGACACAGAAAGCCCGCAGGCGGGCCAGATCGCTCTCGCCCAGCGGCGCGGTATGGCGCAGCAACAGCGCCGACGCATTGCCGTGGAACAACTCGACATGGCCGACCGCCTGCGGCTTGTCCAGGCCCTGGAGCAGCGCCGGCAATCCCTGCAGCAATAGCTGCAAGGGCTGTACCAGTACCGCGCAGTCAGTAATGGCGACAATGTCCTGACTGGCCGCGGCGCGGAAGCCCACGTCCAGACGCTTGTGCTTGACGTCCCAGCGCACGGCGATGCGCGCGCGGCGCCGGTAGCCGAACTCCGGGCCGACCAGCGGCGCCGCCCATTCCTCCGGCTGCAAGCCGGCGACCCGCTGCAACTGCTCGGCCAGGCTGCGCTGTTTCAGGGCAAGCTGTTCGCTATGTGGCAGGTGCTGCAGGGTGCAACCGCCGCAGGTGCCGGCATGGACACACGGCGCCTGGCGGCGCAGTTCCACCGCCTGGAGGATGCGCTCGGCACGGGCCTCGACCACCTGGCTGCGCGCATTCAGCACGCGCGCCTCGACTTCTTCGCCCGGCAGCGCACCGGCGACGAACCAGCTGCGCCCCTCGACAAAGGCGATACCACGCCCATCGTTGGCCAGCCGCTCGATCGTCAGTTTCTGCTTCTTGCCTACCGGCACCTGGGCCTTGCGCTCACCGCCGGCAGGCTGGAAGCGTAGCGATCTGTGCTTGCTCATGGTTACTGGTTGAACAGGCCGGAGGACAGGTAACGGTCGCCGCGATCACAGATGATCGCCACCATCACCGCATTCTCGGTCTCGCGCGCCAGCTTGAGCATGGCCGCCACCGCACCGCCGGACGACACGCCACAGAAGATGCCTTCCTCGCGCGCCAGGCGGCGCATCATGTCCTCGGCCTCGGCCTGGGAGATATCCAGCACCCGGTCGACCCGGCTGGCGTCGTAGATGCTCGGCAGGTATTCCTGCGGCCAGCGGCGGATGCCGGGGATGGCCGAGCCGTCCTGCGGCTGCAGGCCGATGATCTCGACGGCCGGGTTCTGCTCCTTGAGGTAGCGCGAGGTACCCATGATGGTGCCGGTGGTGCCCATCGAGCTGATGAAGTGGGTGATCGCCCCCTGGGTCTGGCGCCAGATCTCCGGGCCGGTGCCCACGTAGTGCGCCTCGGGGTTGTCGCCGTTGGCGAACTGGTCGAGCACCTTGCCCTTGCCCTCGGCCTGCATGGCCAGGGCCAGGTCGCGAGCGACCTCCATGTTGTCCACCAGGATCAGCTCGGCACCGTAGGCAGTCATCGCCGCCTTGCGCTCCTCGGTGGAGTTGCCGGGCATGATCAGGATCATCTGGTAACCCTTGATCGCCGCCGCCATGGCCAGGGCGATGCCGGTATTGCCGCTGGTGGCCTCGATCAGCACATCGCCGGGTTGGATGGCTCCGCGCAGCTCGGCGCGGGTGATCATCGACATGGCCGGGCGATCCTTGACCGAACCGGCCGGGTTGTTGCCTTCCAGCTTCACCAGCAGGTGATTGCGCTCACTGCCGGGCAGGCGTTGCAGACGAACCAGCGGGGTGTTGCCGATGCAATCGGCGATGGTGGGGAACTGCAGGGTCATGGCGAACGAGCGATCCGGACACAAAAGGAAGACGCCCATGATAACGGCAAACCGCCCCCAGCCATATCGCGGCGACGGCATTCTCGTTCCCTCCGTCAGGTTCTTGCGGCTGTCCGCCCGCAGGCGCAGCCGCTAAACTCGCTCAACGATTCGCTTGCTGGAGAACCGCGTGTTCAAGGACCTCGGCATCAAGGGCCGCGTACTGCTGCTCACCCTGCTGCCCACCAGCCTGCTGGCCCTGGTGCTGGGCGGCTACTTCACCTGGATGCAGCTGGACGACCTGCGCAGCCAGTTGCAGGAGCGTGGCGAGCTGGTGGTGCAGCACCTGGCGCCGCTGGCTGCCCCGGCCCTGGCGCGCCAGGATGCGCTGCAGCTCGAACGGCTGGCCAAGGAAACCCTCAACCAGCAGGACGTGCGCTCCGTCGGCTTCCTCAGCAGCGAGCGCCAGCCCCTGGCCCAGGCCGGGCCGAACATGCTCAACCCACTGCCACAGAGCAACGGCGAACCGCTGGCCCAGGTCAGCAGCCAGGACGCCACGCGCTTTCTGCTGCCGGTCTATGGTCGCCATCAGAGCATCACCGGCAGCATCGACCCGGTGTCCGCCGACCGCCTGCTGGGCTGGGTGGAACTGGAGTTATCGCACCACCGCACCCTGCTGCAGGGCTATCGCAGCCTGTTCGCCAGCCTGCTGCTGATCGTCACCGGGCTGGCCGTCACCGCCCTGCTCGCCCTGCGCATGAGCCGCACCATCAACGACCCGCTGCGCACCATCAAGCAGGGCGTCGGCCAGCTCAAGGACGGCCATCTGGAAACCCGCCTGCCGCCGCTGGGCAGCCATGAACTGGACGAGCTGGCCGCCGGCATCAACCGCATGGCCGAGTCGCTGCAGAACGCCCAGGAAGAGCTGCAGCACAGCATCGACCAGGCCACCGAGGACGTGCGGCAGAACCTGGAAACCATCGAGATCCAGAACATCGAGCTGGATCTGGCGCGCAAGGAGGCCCTGGAGGCCAGCCGGATCAAGTCCGAGTTTCTCGCCAACATGAGCCACGAGATCCGCACCCCGCTCAACGGCATGCTCGGCTTCACCAACCTGCTGCAAAAGAGCGACCTCACCCCGCGCCAGCAGGACTACCTGAACACCATCGAGAAATCCGCCGAAAGCCTGCTGGTGATCATCAACGAGATCCTCGACTTCTCCAAGATCGAGGCCGGCAAGCTGGTGCTGGAAAGCCTGCCGTTCAACCTGCGCGACCTGATCCAGGACACCCTGACCATCCTCGCGCCGACCGCCCATGACAAGCGCCTGGAACTGGTCAGCCTGATCTACCGCGACACCCCGCTGTCGCTGCAGGGCGACCCGCAGCGCCTCAAGCAGGTGCTGACCAACCTGGTGAGCAACGCCATCAAGTTCACCCGCGAAGGCACCATCGCCGTGCGCGCCATGGTCGAGGACGAAAGCGACGACCGCGCCCAGCTGCGCATCAGCGTGCAGGACACTGGCGTCGGCCTCTCCGACGAAGACCTGCGCACCCTGTTCCAGGCCTTCAGCCAGGCCGACAACTCGCTGAGTCGCCAGGCCGGCGGCACCGGCCTGGGCCTGGTGATTTCCAAGCGCCTGATCGAGCAGATGGGTGGCGAGATCGGCGTCGACAGCAGCCCCGGCACCGGCTCGGAGTTCTGGATCAGCCTGAGCCTGCCCAAGGCCCGCGACGACAGCGAGGAGCTGCGCCGCGCGCCGCTGCTCGGCCGCCACGTCGTAGTGCTGGAGCGCCACGAGCTGACCCGCCAGGCCCTGCTCCACCAACTGGAGGATTGCGGCCTGCAGGTTCAGCCGTGCAACGACCTCGAGCAACTGCTCGAACTGGTCGCCGGCCAGCAGCAGGGCCCGCAGGCCGTGAGCCTGGCCGTGCTCGGCGTCAGCGTGCAGGAGCTGCCGCCGGAGCAACTCAGCCAGCGCATCTGGGATCTCGACCGGCTCGGCTGCAAGAGCCTGGTGCTCTGCCCCACCACCGAACAGGCGCTGTACCACGAGTCGCTGCCCGACGCCCACCTGCAGCTGCAGGCCAAGCCGGCCTGTACACGCAAGCTGCAACGCGGCCTCAGCGACCTGGTGCAGCCGCGCCAGGCGAAGAGCGACACCCGCCTGCCGCTGACCAGCCGCGCCCCGCGCCTGCTGTGCGTCGACGACAACCCGGCCAACCTGCTGCTGGTGCAGACCCTGCTCGGCGACATGGGCGCCGAGGTCACTGCCGTCGACAGCGGCTACGCCGCCCTGCAGGCGGTGCAGCAGCAGACCTTCGACCTGGTACTGATGGACGTGCAGATGCCCGGCATGGACGGCCGCCAGGCCACCGAGGCGATCCGCCTGTGGGAGCAGGAGCGCGAACGCAGCCCGATGCCGATCGTCGCCCTCACTGCCCATGCCCTGTCCAACGAGAAGCGCGCCCTGCTGCAGAGCGGCATGGACGACTACCTGACCAAACCGATCAGCGAGCGCCAGCTGGCCCAGGTGGTGCTCAAGTGGACCGGCCTGGCCCTGCGCAGCCATGCCATTCCCGCGCCGCTGGAAAGCCCGCCGAGCAGCAGCTCGCTGCGCGTGCTCGATGCCGAGGAAGGCCTGCGCCTGGCCGCCGGCAAGGCCGACCTGGCCGCCGACATGCTGGGCATGCTGCTGGCCTCGCTGGATGCCGACCGCCAGGCCATCCGCCAGGCCCGCGAAGCCGGCGAGCGCAGCGCGCTGATCGAGCGCGTGCACCGCCTGCACGGCGCCACCCGCTACTGCGGCGTGCCGCAGCTGCGCGCCGCCTGCCAGCACAGCGAAACCCTGCTCAAGCAGGATGCCCCGGGCGCCCAGCAGGCCCTGGACGAACTGGACGCTGCCATCGTCAAGCTGGCCGCGGAAGCCGCCATCGGTGCGGGCGCCTAGCCCGCTGCGGAGTGTGCATGCGCATCATCCTGTTCAACAGCAAGACCTATGACCGCGACAGCTTCCTCGCCGCCGCAGCCGGCGGCGACTGGCACCTGGAGTTCCAGGAGGCGCATCTCGGCCCGCAGACCACGGCCCTGGCCGCCGGCTGCGCGGTGGTCTGCGCCTTTATCAACGACGACCTGTCCGCGCCGGTGCTGGAGCGCCTGGCCGCCGGCGGCACGCGACTGATCGCCCTGCGTTCGGCCGGCTACAACCATGTCGACCTCAAGGCCGCACAGCGCCTGGGCCTGGCCGTGGTGCGGGTGCCCGCCTACTCGCCCCACGCGGTGGCCGAGCACGCGGCGGCGCTGATCCTGGCGCTCAACCGGCGCCTGCCGCGGGCCTTCAATCGCACCCGCGAGGGCGACTTCAGCCTGCACGGGCTGACCGGTTTCGACCTGCACGGCAAGACGGTCGGGGTGATCGGCGCCGGCAAGATCGGCCTGTGCTTCGCCCGCATCATGGCCGGCTTCGGCTGCCAGGTGCTGGTTCAGGACCCCTACCCGGTCAGCGGCCTGGGTGAGCTGGGCGCGCGCCAGGTGGAGCTGGACGAGCTGATCGGCAGCAGCGACATCATCAGCCTGCATTGCCCGCTGACCGACAGCAGCCACCACCTGATCAACGCCCAGCGCCTGGCGCAGATGAAACGCGGCGCCATGCTGATCAATACCGGGCGCGGCGCCGTGGTCGACACGCCGGCACTGGTCGAAGCGCTGAAGAGCGGCCAGCTCGGCTACCTGGGCCTGGATGTCTATGAAGAAGAGGCCGAGCTGTTCTTCGAGGATCGCTCCGACCAGCCCCTGCAGGACGACGTGCTGGCGCGCCTGCTGAGCTTCCCCAACGTCATAGTCACCGCCCACCAGGCCTTCCTGACCCACGAGGCGCTGGCGGCTATCGCCCAGACCACCCTGGACAACATCGCCGCCTGGGCCGCCGGCCATCCGGTCAATCAGGTGACACAGAGCGCGTGATAGCATGCGCGGCGATTTTGGAGGACTCATGGCCGAACACGATTTCCGTTATTCCCTGCTCAACCCCCAGCACACCCTCACCGAATGCCGCGCCCTGGCGCCCGGCCGCTACCAGGTGACCGGCAACGGCGGCGCCATCCAGAACGGCGACACCCTGCTGGTGACCCTCAAGGGCAGCCGCGAGCTGACCCTGCGCCTGGCTGTGGAAAAGGTGCGCCACCTGATCAACCCGCCCGGCCAGTGGCTGGCGGTGGCCAGCGGCCCGGCCTTCCGCGAGCTGGCTATCCTCAACTGGCAGGTCAACTGCGACGGCTGCGGCAAACAGCTGGATCTGGAATTCGCCGTGGACGCCGCCTTAGGCGAGAAGGCCCGCCCGGCCGCCGCCGAAGCCCGCCTGCTGGAACTCGGCTGGCACAATCGCAACGGCCAGCACTTCTGCCCTGGCTGCTAGGAGAAACCCCATGAAGCATTGCGCCGCCCTCACCCTGCTCGCCCTCGGTCTGGCCGGCTGCGCTGCCGACCCGGTGCAGCTGGAAAACGACAAGACCTACCAGGTGGAGTGGATCGGCGAACGCCCGCTGATCGACAACAGCCACCTGACCATCACTCTGGGTGACGATGGCCGCGCCTACGGCAACGCCGGCTGCAATCACTGGTTCGCCAGTTACACCCTGACTGACGACAAGCTGGTATTCGGCCCCGCCGGCAGCACCCGCAAGATGTGCGCCCCGGCGCTGATGGAGCAGGAGCAGCGCTTCCTTCAGGCGCTCGGCACCATCCAGCGCTGGGATGTATCCGGCATCGGCCAGCTGCGCCTGTGGCCCGCCGAGGGCAAGCCGATCCGCCTGTGGCCGGAAGAAGGCTAAGAGCCAAGCCCCGCGCTGCCCCCGCCAGCCTCGCGAAGGCAAAGCCCAGTAGCGCCGGCTCGGTGGCAGGGGCATGAGCGGAGTGCCGGTTCTCTAGATCCCCGCCTTCGCGAGGATGATGGAGCAAGGAGAGACACCGCCAGCAGGGCTGGTATCAGCGCTGCGCCCCTACGCCTACTGAGCCTTACGAACCCGCGCCCATCCCCCTACCTCGTCATCCCCGCGAAGGCGGGGATCCAGTGGAGTCAGCTCGGGGCCAGGGGAATGAACGGAGTGACCGGCGCTGGATCTCCACCTGCGCGGAGATGACGGTGTAACCAAAGAAGCCCTAGCTACGGCGCAAACAGCTCCAGCTGCTCATGCCGCCCGCGCAGATCGACCAGGCGTACACCGACGCCCAGTAGCCGCACCGGTTTGTTGCCGCGGGCGAAGGCGGCGCTCAGCAGCAGCTGGTAGCTGTCCAGGTCGCGACGCGCACCGGCCTGCTCCAGGGTGGTCTGGCTGAAGTCGTGGAACTTGATCTTGACGAAGGGCTTGTCCGGCTTGTAGCTGGCGTCCAGCCGCGCCATGCGCGTGTTCAGCTGCTCCAGCAGCTCAGGCAGATGGGCCAGGCAGGCGGCCAGGTCGGGCAGATCCTTGTCGTAGGTGTTTTCCACGCTGACCGACTGGCGACGGCTGTCGACCTGCACGGCGCGCTCGTCGATACCACGGGCCAGGTTCCACAGGCGCTCGCCGAAACTGCCGAAATCACGAATCAGCGCTATTTTCTCCCGCACGCGCAGGTCGGCGCAGGTACCGATACCCAGGCGCCCGAGCTTGTCGGCGGTGACCTTGCCGACACCATGCAGCTTGCCCACCGGCAATGCCGCGACGAACTCGTCGACCTGATCCGGGGTGATCACGAACAAACCGTTGGGCTTGCGCCAGTCGCTGGCGATCTTGGCCAGGAACTTGTTCGGCGCCACCCCGGCAGACACAGTGATGTGCAGTTCGTTGGACACCCTACGGCGGATCTCCTGGGCGATGCGCGTGGCGCTGCCGGAAAAATGCGGGCTGGCGGAGACATCCAGGTAGGCCTCGTCCAGCGACAGCGGCTCGATGATCTCGGTGTAGTCGCGGAAGATGCCGTGGATTTCCCGCGACACCGCTTTGTAGGCGTCCATGCGCGGGCGCACCACCTGCAGATCCGGGCACAGCTTGAGCGCCTGGCCCATGGGCATGGCCGAGCGCACGCCCCAGGCCCGTGCCTCGTAGTTGCAGGTGGCGACCACCCCACGCCGATCCGCCGCCCCGCCCACTGCCAGCGGTTTACCCACCAGGCTCGGGTCGTCGCGCATCTCGATGGCGGCGTAGAAGCAGTCGCAATCCACATGGATGATCTTGCGCACGAAAGTCCGGAAAGCCCCGTCTGGCATGCCCTGAAGGCCCAGAGTCTACCATCCGGGCAGCGCTAAGCACCTGAGCAAACAACAGTTTTTCTAATTTAAAGGTTGACACCCAGGCGTTCGACAGTAGAATGGCGGCCGCGGGATGGAGCAGTCTGGTAGCTCGTCGGGCTCATAACCCGAAGGTCGTAGGTTCAAATCCTGCTCCCGCAACCAGTTTCGAAGAAAGGCCACTCAAACGAGTGGCCTTTTTCGTTTCTGCCTTTTAATCATTTAAGTAATTGATTAAAAAGCAGAAATCGATTGACAGCAGTTCGTTTATACGTAGAATGGCCGGCGCGGGATGGAGCAGTCTGGTAGCTCGTCGGGCTCATAACCCGAAGGTCGTAGGTTCAAATCCTGCTCCCGCAACCAGTTTTCGAAGAAAGGCCACTCAAACGAGTGGCCTTTTTCGTTTCTGCGGTTTTACTGTGATAAGCGAATTGGCAAAACGCCACCTTATTGCTTTGCCAACCAGGGAACTTGCCGCCGATCGCGGACTCTGAGCGCAAATTGCCTGAGGTGCCCGATGCGCGCCAACTCCGAAGCCAGCTCCAGTTCCACCGCTCCCGATACCTCTCCTCTCTCCGACGAATCCGTGTCAGCCACCTGGCTGGAACGGCTCAGCGCCTACCGCCAGCCGCTTGGTATCGCCTTCACCCTGCTGCTGTTCGGCATCGGCCTGCTGGCCTGCCGACACTTGCTGCAGGAGCTCGACCTCGGCGCCCTGCACGACGCCATCGGCGAGATTCCCAACAGCCGCCTGCTGGCCGCCCTCGGTGCCACGGCCCTGGGCTTTGTTGCCCTGGCCGGCTACGAGTGGTCGGCCTGCCGCTATGCCGGCGTGCAGCTGCCCTGGCCGCGCCTGCTGCTCGGCAACTTCTGTGCCTCGGCAGTGGGCAATGCCATCGGCCTGTCGCTGCTCACCGGCGGCTCGGTGCGCTACCGCCTATATAGCCGCGACAACATCGCCGCCGCCGATATCGCCCGCATCACCCTGTTCGCCAGCCTTGCCCTCGGCTGCGCGCTGCCAGTACTGGCTGCCTTAGCCGCCCTCAGCGACCCGGCCGATGCGGCACTGGCCCTGCATCTGCCCTCGGGCGTGATCAGCACCCTGGCCTGGGGCCTGCTGCTGCTCGCCGTGGGCGGCCTGTTCTGGCTGAACGGTCGCCGCGTGCCCGGCGAGACCCCGCCCGGTACCCTCGACGTACGCCTGGGCAAGGGCAGCCTGCGCCTGCCGGGCCTGCGCCTGGCACTGCTACAACTGCTGATCACCCTGCTGGATGTCTGCGCCGCCGCCGGCGTTCTCTACCTGCTGCTGCCGGATGCCCCGCCACTGGGGGCCTTCCTGCTGGTCTACCTACTGGCCCTGGCCGCCGGCGTACTCAGCCATGTGCCGGGCGGTGTCGGGGTGTTCGAGGCGGTGCTGCTGGCCGCTTTCGCCGGCCAGCTGGGCGCCGCGCCGCTGGCCGCCGCGCTGCTGCTGTACCGCTTGATCTATATCGGCCTGCCCCTGGTACTGGCCTGCCTGTTGCTGCTGGCCAACGAGGCGCGCCAGTACTTCCCCGCCGGCCGCCAGGCGCTGCGCGTAGCCGCCGGTCCGGCCGCGCCGGTGCTGGCTTTGCTGGTGTTCCTCTCCGGCATCGTGCTGTTGTTTTCCGGTGTCACACCGGCGGTGGACGTGCGCCTGGAGCACCTGAGCTTCCTCATCCCCCATCGCCTGATCGACGCCTCGCACCTGGCCGCCAGCCTGGTCGGCGTGCTCTGCCTGCTGCTCGCCCACGGCCTGCGTCGGCGCCTGTCGGCGGCCTGGGCGCTGACCCTGGTGCTGCTGCTGGCTGGTGCCGTGCTGTCGCTGCTGAAAGGCTTCGACTGGGAGGAAGCCAGCCTGCTCAGCCTCACCGCTATCCTTCTGGCCAGTTTCCGCCACGCCTTCTACCGCCCCAGCCGCCTGCTGGAGATGCCCTTCTCCCTGCCCAACCTGGCCGCCAGTGCCTGCGTGCTGGGCGCGGCACTGTGGCTGATGCTGTTCGCCTACCAGGACGTGCCCTACGAGCACGAGCTGTGGTGGCAGTTCGCGGTGGATGCCGATGCCCCGCGCGCGCTGCGTGCCACCCTGGCCAGCGGCCTGCTACTGGCCGGCCTGGCCCTGGCCTGGCTGCTGCGCCCGCAGCCGCCGACCATCGACCTGCCGGATGCCGAGGAGCGCCGGCGCGCCGATGCCATCGTCCGCGCCAGCGAACAGCCCGATGGCGGTCTGGCCCTGACCGGCGACAAGGCGCTGCTGTTCCACCCAGCCGGCGATGCCTTCCTGATGTTCGCCCGCCAGCGCCGCAGCCTGGTGGCGCTGTTCGACCCGATCGGTCCGGCCGCCCGCCGCGCCGAGCTGATCTGGCAGTTCCGCGACCTCTGCGACCTGCACCACGCCCGCCCGGTGTTCTACCAGGTGCGCGCGGAGAACCTGCCGTTCTACATGGACATCGGCCTGAGTGCGGTCAAGCTCGGCGAGGAAGCCCGCGTCGACCTGCAGCGCTTCGACCTGGAAGGCAAGAACAAGGCTATGAAGGATTTGCGCTACACCCTCAGCCGCGGCCAGCGCGACGGCCTCGGCCTGCGCATCCACGAGCCCGGCATGGCGCCGCTAGCCGAGCTGCAGGCCATCTCCACGGCCTGGATGGAAGGCAAGCAGGTGCGCGAGAAAGGCTTCTCCCTCGGCCGCTTCGATGCCGACTACCTGCAGCATTTCCGCATCGCCACCATCGAATTCGAAGGCCGCCCGGTGGCCTTCGCCAACCTGCTGGAAACCGACGGGCGCAAGCTCGCCAGCCTCGATCTGATGCGCATGCACCCGGACGCGCCCAAGCTGACCATGGAGTTCCTCATGCTCAGCCTGCTGCTGCACTTCAAGGCCCAGGGCTACGAGCGCTTCAGCCTGGGCATGGTGCCACTGGCCGGCCTGCAACCACGGCGCGGCGCGCCGCTGACCCAGCGCCTCGGCGCGCTGGTGTTCCAACGCGGCGAGCAGTTCTATAACTTCCAGGGCCTGCGCCGCTTCAAGGACAAGTTCCAGCCGGACTGGGAGCCGCGCTACATGGCCGTGCCGGCCGGGCTCGACCCGCTGGTGGCACTGGCCGACACCGCCGCCCTGATTGCCGGCGGCTTCACCGGACTGGTCAAACGCTGATGATGAAACGCTCCTCCGTACAGATCCTGCTAAGTGTCGGCCTGCTCTGGCTGCTCGCTTCCGCGGCTGCACTGTTCTACTGGTACCGGCCCAGCCAGGAACAGCACGCGCTTGGCGACGGCACTCCGCTCAGCATTACTGCGCCGGCCAGCCGGACGAGCCGCAAGGTGCTGCTGGCCCTGCCCGCCGACCAGCTGTACAGCCCCGCCGAGCTGCTCGAACTGGCCAAGGACGGCGACGTGCGCATCGCCCAGTACCCACTGGCCAGCGGCGACAACTGCAAGGTGCAGTGGCAGCGCCTCCACGATGCCCTGCAACTGCTCGGTGGCACCGACCTGGTGGCCGGTAGCGGCCCTGGCGCGGTGCTCGCCTGGCGCTGGCTGGCCAGCCAGGGCAACGACCAGGCCCGCGCCGTTTCGGTGGGTTTTTCGATGAAGGATCCCGACTGCAATGCCGTGCTGCCCCAGGAGTCCAAGCACGGCCACTGGCTGACCGCGTGGAACGACAACCCGGATGACGCCAGCGCCCGCTTCGTGCGCCAGCAGGAGCGCAGCGAGACGCTGATCGGCAACTACGACACCTCGCTCAAGGAGCTGCTGCGTAGCCAACTGCTGCATGCCCTGCACGGCGACGACGACAGCCTGCCGGTGGTCGAAGTACCCGCCGCCCAGGCCAGCGATACCGTCACCCTGTTCTACTCCGGCGACGGCGGCTGGCGCGACCTCGACCGCGACGTGGCGGCCGAGATGGCCCAGCGCGGCTACCCGGTGGTCGGCATCGATGCGCTGCGCTACTTCTGGCAGCACAAGAGCCCGCAACAGGGCGCCGCCGACCTCAGCCGCCTGATGCAGACCTACCGCGACAAATGGGGTGCCAAGCACTTCGTGCTGGCCGGCTACTCCTTCGGTGCCGATGTGCTGCCGGCCTTCTACAACCAGCTGCCGGCCGCCGACCAGCAACAGGTACAGGCCATCCTACTGCTGGCCCTGGCGCGCAGCGGCAGCTTCGAGATCGAGGTACAGGGCTGGCTGGGCAAGGCCGGCGAGGAAGCCGCCACCGGCCCGGAACTGCTCAAGCTGCCGGCCGCCAAAGTGCTCTGCGTGTACGGCAGCGAAGAGGCCAAGGACAGCGGCTGCACCCTGCCCAAGGCCCCCGGCGAACTGCTTCAGCTGCCTGGCGGGCACCACTACGACGGCAACTACCCGGCCCTGGCCGAACGCCTGCTGCAAGCCATCCAGCAGCGCCAACCGGTGCCCGTAAAGTGAGCACGCTTCAGACAACCTTAAGCCTGGCCGGTTAAGATGCGCGCGAGCCCGCCGGCAGATGCGGGAAAAGAGGACTCGTGATGAGCTGGAAAAATACCGAAAACCGCTACGGCGGCCTGTCCATCGCCCTGCACTGGCTGATGCTGCTACTGATCGCCACCGTGTACTTCACCATGGAATTTCGCGGCATCTTCCCCAAGGGCAGCGATGGCCGCGAGATGATGAAGCAGCTGCACTTCATGCTCGGCCTGAGCATCTTCGCCCTGGTCTGGCTGCGCCTGATCGCCCGCCTGATTGCGCCGACGCCGAAGATCGTGCCGGCCATTCCGGCCTGGCAGGCGATTCCGGCCAAGCTGATGCACCTGGCGCTGTACGCCCTGATGATCGGCACCCCGTTCGCCGGCTGGCTGATCCTCAGCGCCATGGGCAAGCCGATCCCCTTCTTCGGCCTGGAGCTGCCGGCCCTGATCGAGAAGAACCATGACCTCGGCGAGCAGATCGAGCACTGGCACGTGCTGGTCGCGCAGACCGGCTACTGGCTGATCGGCCTGCACGCCGCCGCCGGACTTTTCCACCATTTCGTCAGCCGCGACAACACCCTGACGCGCATGCTGCCGGGTCGCGAGTAACGGCAACCATCCATTAGAAGGCTTGTCACCGTTACCTGCAGCATCGGCGTGTCCTTCTCTGGATCCCCGCCTGCGCGGGGATGACGAGACAAAGGAAAGGTATGCAGGGCGGGTGAAACCCCGTATCGATTCGCGGTTTTCACCCGCCCTACACATTTCAGAGGCGTGAGTAACGCCCACAAAAAACGGCGCCTGGTGCGCCGTTTTTTGTGCCTGTCGCAACGTCAGATTTCGACCTGGGTGCCCAGCTCAATCACCCGGTTCAGCGGCAGGTTGAAGAAGCGCAGGTTGCTGTTGGCATTGCGCAACATGAAGGCGAACAGCACTTCGCGCCAGCGCGCCATGCCGAAGCGCTTGGTGCTGATCACCGTTTCCCGGCTGAGGAACCAGGTGGTGCGCATCGGGCTGAAGTCCAGCTCGTTGAGGTGGCACAAGCGCAGCGCCGCCGGTACGTCCGGCTCGTCCATGAAGCCGAAGTGCAGGATCACCCGGAAGAAGCCCTCACCGTAGACCTCCACCTCGAAGCGCCGATCCGGCGCCACCCGCGGCTCGTCCTCACTGACCACCGTGAGCAACACCACCTGCTCGTGCAGCACCTGGTTGTGCAGCAGGTTGTGCAGCAGCGCATGGGGCACCGCGTCGGAACGGGCGGAGAGGAACACCGCGGTGCCCTGGGCACGGAACGGCGGCTGGCTGCGAATACTGCCGATGAAGATCGGCAGCGGCAGCGCGGTTTCGTCGAGGCGGTCGACCAGCAACTGGCGACCGCGCTTCCAGGTGGTCATCAGGGCAAACAGCACAATGCCGGCCAGTACCGGGAAGGCGCCGCCTTCGAAGATCTTCGGCACGTTGGCGGCAAAGAACAGGCCATCGACCAGCAGGAAGCCCAGCAGCACCGGCACGGCCAGCCAACGCGGAGTCTTCCACAGCAGCAGCATCACCGAGGACACCATCAGGGTGGTCATCAGCATGGTGCCGGTCACCGCCACGCCATAGGCCGAAGCCAGCGCGCCGGACGACTCGAAGCCGATCACCAGCAGCACCACGGCGATCATCAGGCCCCAGTTCACCGCGCCCACGTAGATCTGCCCCTGCTCCTCACTGGAGGTGTGCTGGATCTGCATGCGCGGGATGTAACCGAGCTGGATGGCCTGGCGGGTCAGGGAGAAGGCACCGGAAATCACCGCCTGCGAGGCAATGATGGTGGCCAGGGTGGACAGCCCGACCAAGGGCAGCAGGGCCCAGGACGGCGCCAATAGATAGAAGGGGTTGCGCGCGGCGGCGGCGTTTTCCAGCAGCAGCGCGCCCTGGCCGAAGTAGTTGAGCACCAGACCCGGCAGCACCAGGAGGAACCAGGCCCGCGCGATCGGCTTGCGGCCGAAGTGGCCCATGTCGGCATACAGCGCCTCGGCACCGGTCAGCGCCAGCACCGTGGCACCGAGAATCGCCACCCCCATGCCCGGATGGGCAATAAAGAAGTGCACGCACCAGTAAGGGTTGAGCGCCTGCAGTACCTCGGGACGCTGGGCGATGCCATACACGCCCAACGCACCCAGCACGGTGAACCACAGCACCATCACCGGCCCGAACAGGATGCCGATGCGCGCAGTGCCGTGCTTCTGAATCAGGAACAGGCCGACCAGCAGGATCAGCGACAGCGGCACCACCCAGTGCTCGACGCCCTCGAAGGCCACTTCCAGGCCTTCCACCGCCGAGAGTACCGAGATCGCCGGGGTGATCATGCTGTCGCCGTAGAACAGCGAGGCACCGAACAGACCGCACAGCACCATCAGCCGGCTCAGCCGCGGGTAAGGCGCCGTAGCGCGCCGGGCCAGGGCCAGCAGGGCCATGGCCCCGCCCTCGCCCTGGTTGTCGGCGCGCAGGATGAACAGCACGTACTTGATCGACACCACCCAGATCAGCGACCAGAAGATCAGAGAAAGGATGCCGAGCACCCCTTCCATGTTGGTCTGCACGCCGTAATGGCCGGCAAAGACTTCCTTGAGGGTATAGAGCGGGCTGGTACCGATATCGCCGTAAACCACCCCGACAGCTGCCACCAGCAAGCCGATGGAGGTAGACGCCCCCTGGGCTGGCGCCTGTTGATCCGTACTGGCAACACTCATTAACGGTTGGCTCCGCTGCGAAAAATGGCGCAAATGCTGCGCCTGACATTCAATGAAAACAAGCCCCGCCCCACTGCAACGCGTATCGGCAGAGGCTAGTAAAGGTCGCGACCTGCCGCTAGAATTGCGCACTTTTTGATCAGAGGCGCCACCAGCGCGCCCTTAGAGGTTAGCCGCATGTCCACCGCCACACCGAAAGTCGGGTTCGTCTCCCTGGGTTGCCCCAAGGCCACGGTCGATTCCGAACGCATCCTCACCCAGCTGCGCATGGAAGGGTACGAGATCGTCCCGACCTACCAGGATGCCGACGTCGTGGTGGTCAATACCTGCGGCTTTATCGACAGCGCCAAGGCTGAATCGCTGGACACCATCGGCGAGGCCATCGCCGAGAACGGCAAGGTGATCGTCACCGGCTGCATGGGCGTGTCCGAGAACGCCATCCGCGACGTGCACCCGAGCGTGCTGGCCGTCACCGGCCCGCAGCAGTACGAGCAGGTGGTCAACGCCGTACACGAGGTGATCCCGCCCAAGGCCGATCACAACCCCTATGTCGACCTGGTGCCGCCGCAGGGCATCAAGCTCACCCCGCGCCACTACGCCTACCTGAAGATTTCCGAAGGCTGCAACCACAGCTGCGCCTTCTGCATCATCCCGTCCATGCGCGGCAAGCTGGTCAGCCGCCCGGTCGGCGACGTGCTCTCGGAGGCCCAGCGCCTGGTCAAGGCCGGCGTCAAAGAGCTGCTGGTGATCAGCCAGGACACCAGCGCCTACGGCGTCGACCTCAAGTACAAGACCGACTTCTGGGAAGGCCAGCCGGTCAAGACGCGGATGAAAGAGCTGTGCGAAGCGCTCTCCAGCATGGGCGTGTGGGTACGCCTGCACTACGTCTACCCCTATCCGAATGTAGACGATGTGATCCCGCTGATGGCTGCCGGCAAGCTGCTGCCGTACCTGGACATCCCGTTCCAGCACGCCAGCCCGAAAGTGCTCAAAGCCATGAAGCGCCCGGCCTTCGAGGACAAGACCTTGGCCCGCATCAAGTCCTGGCGCGAGATCTGCCCGGAACTGACCATCCGCTCCACCTTCATCGTCGGCTTCCCCGGCGAAACCGAGGAAGACTTCCAGTACCTGCTGGACTGGCTGACCGAAGCCCAGCTCGACCGCGTCGGCTGCTTCCAGTACAGCCCGGTAGAAGGCGCCCCGGCCAACGACCTGGGCCTGGAGCCGGTACCGGATGATGTGAAGCAGGATCGCTGGGATCGCTTCATGGCCCATCAGCAGGCCATCAGCACCGCGCGCCTGCAGCGCAAGATCGGCACCGAGATCGAAGTGCTGATCGACGAAGTCGACCACGAAGGCGCCGTCGCCCGCTCCTGGGCCGACGCCCCGGAAATCGACGGCAGCGTGTTCATCGACTCCACCAGCGTGCAACCGGGCGACAAAGTGCGCGTGCGCGTGGTCGATGCAGACGAGTACGACCTCTGGGCCGAACTGGTCTGATCGCCCTGCGCCAATAAAAAGCCCCGCCGATGCGGGGCTTTTTTATGCCTGCGCGCTGATCAGGCTCGATCCAGCGGGCTGAGCACACACAGGCCGCCACGGTTGAGCACGTGGGTGTAGATCTGCGTGGTCTTCACATCGGCGTGGCCGAGCAGTTCCTGCACGGTACGGATGTCCTGGCCACTCTCCAGCAGGTGGGTGGCAAAGGAGTGACGCAGGGTATGCGGCGTCGCCGGCTTGTTCAGGCCAACCCGGCGCACCGCGTTGCGCACGGCCCGCTGGATGGTCTTCTCGTGCAAGTGATGGCGGAAGATCCCACCGGAACGCGGGTCGGCAGAGCGGTTGACCGAAGGGAACACGAACTGCCAGCACCACTCCGCCGCCGCATTCGGGTACTTACGGGCCAACGCATGGGGCAGATTCGCCCGCCCATAGCCTTCCACCAGATCCAAACGGTGCAGCGCCTGCACCCGCTCCAGATGCTGCTGCAGAGGCGCCGCCAGCTTGCGGGGCAACAAGGTCACCCGATCCTTCTGCCCCTTGCCGTCGCGAATCAGAATCTCGAAGCGGGAAAACTCCACATCCTTGACCCGCAGCCTCAGCACCTCCATCAGCCGCATACCCGAGCCATACAGCAGACTGGCAACCAGCCACAGCGTACCGTCCAGCTGCGCCAGCACACTCGCCACCTCTTCCCTCGTCAGCACCACCGGCAAGCGCTGCGGCCGGCGCGCCCTAATCACGCCGTCCATCCATGGCAACTCGATCCGCAAAACCTGCTTGTAAAGGAACAGAATCGCCGACAGCGCCTGATTCTGCGTGGATGCCGAAACATCCAGGCGCACCGCCAGATCACTGAGAAACGCCTCAACCTCGGCGGCTCCCATCTCCTGTGGATGACGGTACTGGTGAAAACGAATGAAACGCCTCACCCACACCAGATAGACAGTTTCAGTACGAATCGAATAGTGTCGAAGACGAATTTGCTCGCGCATCTGATCGAGCAGCTTGGGTTTGTCATCCATGTCGCTGTTGCTCCCTGATTCATGTCGCCTCTCCTGAGGCGCAGTGCAGGCTAGACAAGGACTTAGCGGACGACAAGGAACGTTATGCGACACAAGTGGCGGAAAAAATTACCCCGCATGTGTCGTCTACTTATAGTTAGCCACTACAAGGAAGTCCTATGCAAACGCAAAATCCATATGCCACTCCTAAATCCTCGATCATCGAGTCTAACGGAGAAATTACTGAGGGAAAAATTGAAAGTCTTTTAGTTTCTCCAGTGTGGAAAGAGCGATTTAAAGCAATCTATCTGGCTGGCGGCCCGAAGCTTACAAACATTAAAAACATACCTAAAAGCGAACGGCGCAAGGCTTTTAAGTTCAACATACTGGCTTTCTTATTCGGGCCAATCTATTACCTTTCAAAAGGCATGTGGAGAAAAGCTATTCTATACACCGTAGCGGCGCTAATTATACTAGTAGCCCTGGGCATGCTCCTCGAATATCTTGGCTATTCAAAAATAGCTAACTCTCTTCATTTTGGAGCCAGCGCCTTCTTTGCAGTACGTGCGAACATAGATTTCTACAAAAAGGCTGTTCTAGAAGAAAATGGTTGGTGGTAGCGGCTAACAATGCGCTCAACAGCCGCTCACTTCGTTCGCTGGACTCGCAAAAGCTGCGCTTTTGCTCGCCCGTTAGCTTAATCGTTAGGCCTCATGAGACGATGACCATGATCTATAGACCGCATGCGACTCATAGAAAGAATATTCAAGGCGTCCTACTACCCCTTACCGCAGCAATCTTTGAGGTCTTCGGAAGCCGGGCTCAAGATAACGGGCGTCCTATCGGGGCGTTTTACCCGCAAAACGTCAGTACTACGACATGGGAGCATTTGGGTGGAATCTGGTATCGCGCCAGAAATGAGCAAAAAGTTCGGAACCGTAAAGTGAATGTCGAGACCGTGCAGGCGTTCGCTCACAGCATCCGAACCGGAGAAGAAGTCCGACTAAAAAGTGGCACAATTATAACTTGGGAACAGATTCCCGCAGAGGAGGTGTCAAAGTTGCCACCTCCTCTGAGCAAAGCCTAACACTTGGTTCAAATCGCTCGTTTCGCTCGCTGGGACGGGCTAAAGCCCGCCCCTTAACCAAACGTTAGAGGGCTTCATGGAACTCATCGCCCTGATGAACAATACGAAGTGGAATGAACTTCGACTAGCCATGTACCAGCTAGGCGACAAAGCGCCTAAATGGCGTACCTGCTGTGTAGAAAATGGTTATATTTCTGCATGGGACGGAGAGTGGTTCTACCACTTTCAGAGCTGTGACTATGCTGCAATCGAGTGGATCGACATCCAAGTTATCTCGCATGAGCAAGAATTAGCCGTGCACAAAGAAATTTCAAAAACTCATTTGCCGGGTGAAAAAGTCGAGAGCGGCTATCGCATCTACGGCTACGCACCACTAGGAAAAGCAGTTGAATATGTATAGCCCTCTAACAATGCGCTCAACTGCCGCTCACTTCGTTCGCTGGACAGCCAAAAGCTACGCTTTTGTCTGCCCGTTAGCTTAATCGTTAGCAGCCTTTCCCGAAAACCGAGATAGAAATGGAATTCGCACCGGACACGCCAAGAATTGCTTTATCAGTGCTATTCGTCATGGCTCAATTTACGCTTTTCATTCTTTACGTAATTGAAGCCATACAAGCAGCGAAGTACTCCAAAAACAACCATGGCTTTATTTTTAATACATGGTTCCTGAGTCCAAAGGACTATCCAGGTGGTGAAAAGCACTGCAAGCGCGGATTCTTGTATGCTTTGCTCAGCGCTGCAGGCTTTGGAGCACTGTACTGGTGTGGCTCATGCGTAAACTGCTAACAACTGGTTCAAGCCACTCGCTTCGCTCGCTCGGGACCGGCTAAAGCCGGCCCCTTAACCAAACGTTAGGTGCTTCAAATGCGCACGGCGCTGCTTCAAGAAATCCAACGTTTCGCTGAGAGCAAGCGCCCAGCCTGGGAGCTTGAGAGCTGGTGGGAAAAACATGCTCGCGAAGTAGAATCAGAGTTGGGAAGGAGCGCTTACCTAGCAGTTAGCAAGCGAAAGTTCGTTGGGCTTAAGCATGTTCTAGAAAAAGAAGAGCTTGCATATGTGGCATCTAGGGAGCACTGCCAGTCATGCGGCGAGCCATTTTTTGTCGTTGTTCCCGGCACAACAACTAAAGAGCAAATAATTTCATTTGCAAAGCAATGTAGCCTAAAAGAGGCAGCTCAAATTATCGAGAGTGGGTGGATGCACCCTGGGCAATACTGCAAGTCAGGCTGTACATTCAAACTATGGGACATAAGGTAGTGCGGTCAGCACCTAACAATGCGCTCAAAGCGCTCACTTCGTTCGCTGGGACGGCGTTCCGCCGCCCCTTAGCTTAATCGTTAGGGAGCAGGAGAAATAATCATGGCCTTGAAATTCCGTAAAAGAATAAAAATAGCTCCAGGAATCAAGCTAAATATCACATCCAAAGGTGTCTCTAGCGTTTCGTTGGGTGGCAAAGGTGGAACTGTAAATTTAGGCAAAAGCGGAGTCACCACAACTGCATCAATTCCAGGCACAGGTATTTCTTACAGCAAGAAAATTAGCAATAGCAAAAAATCCACTCAATCTAAAGCAACAACACTAGAAATTGAGAAACTTGCTGGCGTAGAAGAATACGATCCCAGACCACAGAAAAGTGTAGGAATTTTACTGGGCATAGGTATATTTATGATGCCCTACATATTTTCATGGGTGCTTCTGCAACAAGGCTATAGCAAAAAATCACGAATCATCAGCTTTGCCTGGTTGGGAATTTTGTGTATCTCATACTTCAGCAGAAAGCCCTAACAAATGGTTCAAGTCGTTCGCTTCGCTCACTGCGGGACCGGCTAAAGCCGGCCCCTTAACCAAACGTTAAGCCATTCAGCGTGATTATCAGTAGAGCTGACTCCCTTTTGCTCATTGGCATGGTTTAACCATTCCATACTCCCCTCGCTCGATAAGCTCAACAACACACGCCTCACAGCGCTGATGCCCCCTGACTCTCCCCCTCCCCCGTGGCAACAAGCGCCTCGAAGCATAGAAACAGTCTTGATGCCGCTGCCATAAGCCTGATCGGCTACCATGGCGCAAATTCTCGCCCCCAGACCGCCATGCCCTACTCCGTAACCCCCATCGGTTTCGTCCGCTCCTGTTTCAAGGAGAAGTTCGCCATTCCGCGCCAGCCGCAGCTGGCTCCTGCTGCGCGCGGGGTGCTGGAGCTGGTGGCGCCGTTTGATCGGGCCGAGGCGGTGGAGGGGCTGGAGCAGGTCAGCCATGTCTGGCTGCTGTTTCTCTTCCATCAGGCATTGGAGGACACACCACGGCTGAAGGTGCGGCCGCCACGGCTGGGCGGCAACGCTTCGCTCGGGGTATTTGCCACCCGTGCCACCCACCGGCCCAACGGCATCGGTCAGTCGGTGGTACGCCTGGACAAGGTCGAGCCGGGGCGGTTGTGGTTGTCCGGTATCGACCTGCTGGATGGCACGCCGGTGCTGGATATCAAGCCGTATGTGCCCTACGCCGACTGCATTGGCGATGCGCGCAATACGATGGCCGATGCCGCACCGGTCGCCGTGCCGGTCACCTGGCAGGCCAGCGCGCTGCAGCAGGCCCACGAGCATGCCACGCGCCTGGGTGAGCCGCTGGTGGCGCTGATCGAGCAGTGCCTGGCGCAGGATCCGCGCCCGGCCTATCAGGTGCCGGAGCCGGAGCGGCGCTATGGCGTGCGCTTCTGGGATGTGCAGGTGCGCTGGCATTACCCGACGCCAGAGCAGATCCATGTGCTGGAGGTGGTGCCAGCCTGACCTGCGCCGTAGAAACGACAAACCCGCCAAGCGGCGGGTTTGTTGGTACAGCGCTGGCGCTTACTTCTCGACGAAGGCGCGCTCGATCAGGTAGTCGCCCGGCTCACGCATGCGCGGGGAGATCTTCAGGCCGAAGCTGTCGAGAACCTCAGCGGTCTCGTCGAGCATGCTCGGGCTGCCGCAGATCATGGCGCGGTCGTCCTGCGGGTTGATCGGCGGCAGGCCGATGTCTTCGAACAGCTTGCCACTGCGCATCAGGTCGGTCAGGCGGCCCTGGTTCTCGAACGGCTCGCGGGTCACGGTCGGGTAGTAGATCAGCTTGTTCTTCAGGGCGTCGCCGAAGAACTCGTTCTGCGGCAGGTGTTCGGTGATGAACTCCTTGTACGCCACTTCGTTCACGTAGCGCACGCCGTGCACCAGGATGACCTTCTCGAAGCGCTCGTAGGTCTCCGGATCCTGGATCACGCTCATGAACGGCGCCAGGCCGGTGCCGGTGCTGAGCAGGTACAGGTGCTTGCCCGGGTTGAGGTCATCGAGAACCAGCGTGCCGGTGGGCTTCTTGCTGATGATGATCTCGTCGCCTTCCTTGAGGTGCTGCAGCTGGGAAGTCAGCGGGCCGTCCGGCACCTTGATGCTGAAGAACTCCAGGTGCTCTTCCCAGTTCGGGCTGGCGATGGAGTAGGCACGCATCAGCGGGCGACCATTGGGCTGCTGCAGGCCGATCATGACGAACTGGCCGTTCTCGAAGCGCAGGCCCGGGTCGCGGGTGCACTTGAAGCTGAACAGGGTGTCGTTCCAGTGATGCACACTGAGTACGCGTTCCGAGTTCATGTTGCTCATGCGGGTATTCCTCAAAGTCTCGGTGTTCAGATTGCCTGCAAAACCTGTTGCCCGCCTTGAGCCACGTCAATACAAGGCTCTACGGCTGGAGGAAGCGGCACGCAGCAAATCCGTCTGCCGGGGCCGGCAGCGTTGCGCGTCATTTTAGGGGCAGGCACAATATCTGTTAAGTGGATTATCAAGATATAGTTTATCGGTTATATAGATATGCGATTCACTCTGCGCCAACTCGAAGTGTTCACCGCCGTGGCCAAGCAGGAAAGCGTGTCGCGCGCTGCCCAGTCGCTGTCGCTTTCGCAGTCGGCAGCGAGCACCTCGCTGACCGAGCTGGAACGGCAATCCGATTGCCAGCTGTTCGACCGCGCCGGCAAGCGCCTGTCGCTCAACGCCCTCGGCCACCAGTTGCTGCCGCAGGCCGTGGCCCTGCTCGAACAGGCCCGCGAGATCGAGCGCCTGCTCAACGGCAAGAGCAGCTATGGCTCGCTGCAGGTGGGCGCCACCCTGACCGTCGGCAACTACCTGGCCACCCTGCTGATCGGCAGTTTCATGCAGCGCCATCCGGAGTGCCGGGTGAAGCTGCATGTGCAGAACACCGCCAACGTGGTGCAACAGGTGGCGCATTATGAACTGGATCTGGGCCTGATCGAAGGCGATTGCCAGCACCCGGACATCGAGGTGCAGCCCTGGGTGGAGGACGAGCTGGTGGTGTTCTGCGCCCCGCAGCATCCGCTGGCGCAGATCGGCCGGGCCAGCCTGGACGAACTGTCACGCGAAGCCTGGATCCTCCGTGAACAGGGCTCGGGCACCCGCCTGACCTTCGACCAGGCCATGCGCCATCACGCCACGCCGCTGAACATCCGCCTGGAGCTGGAGCATACCGAGGCGATCAAGCGCGCCGTGGAGTCCGGCCTGGGCATCAGCTGCATCTCGCGCCTGGCCCTGCGCGATGCGTTCCGCCGCGGCAGCCTGGTGGCGCTGGAAACCCCGCAACTGGATCTGACCCGGCAGTTCTATTTCATCTGGCACCGGCAGAAGTACCAGACCGCGGCCATGCGCGAGTTCCTCGAACTGTGCCGTGAACTGACCGCCGGGATTCGCCGCAGCGACGAGATCATTCTGCCGTCGATTGCCTGAGCGGGACACGCCGCCGGGGCGGCCTGTCAGTTGTCAGGCCGAGGCTTGCAGGGGATGAAAGCTGAAGTAGTGGCGCAACGCATCGACCATCTCGACGTACTCGGCCGGGGGCGCCACCAGGGCAAAGCCGGAGTCGAAGGTGCCGGGGGTGACATCCTCGCGGCTCCACTGGCAGGTGGCGTAGAAGTCGATATGGCGGATATGGCCATCGCGGCCGGGAATTTTCAGGCGCATGTCGAAGCGCGCGCTGACCAGCATCGGCAGCTGGCTGATCAGCATCAGGCCGTCCAGGGAGACGTTGCCGATGTAGCCCATCGGCTTGTCGGTGATGCGGTTGAACACCTTCAGGTAGTACGGCAGTTGGTGGCGTTCGATGCGGCGTTCGATATGCATGGTGGCCTATCGCTACGGTTAGACCTTGGAGTATGGGCCGGGCGGCCAAACGGCGCCAGACTCAGGAGCAGCGCTCGGCGATCCGGGACGATAAACGGTTACGGGCACCGTCGATTTCCTTGTCGCTGATGTAACTGCGCTCGCCATTCTTGTCGGTGACGAAGTAGCGCCCGCCGCGCTGGATTTCCGCCAGCTGGCTGCGCAGCTCCTTGCATTCCTGCGCGCGCTGGGCCCGCGCCTCGGCAGACTTGGCATCGGCCTGGGCCTTCTCCTGACGACGCGCTTCGTAGAACTGCTCGGTGCGCTCCTCGCGCTGACGAGTGGCATCGTCGCGCTCGACCACCTGCGGCTTCACCTCGATCTGCTGAGCACCGGCGCCGCCCGGCTGCTCGCCGAAGTGCACCTGGCCATTGGCATCCGTCCAGCGATAGATTTCCGCCCCTGCCAATCCCGGCAGCAGGAGGAAGCACAGCAGCAGCTTGCGCATGTCCGACTCCTTCAGAAAAGCCGAGCTTAACGCCACTCGCGGGCCGCTGACAGAGGCCTAAAGCGCCAATTCAGAGCGGTGCCGGGCTGCTCTTGGCGACTTCGCCGTCGCGGTAATGGCCGAGCTGCTGCAGGGTTTCCAGACGGGCACGAGCGCGGTAGGCGTATTCGCTGGCCGGGTAGCGGGAGACGATGAACTCGTAGGTGCGCGCCGCATCGACAAACAGGTTCTGCCGCTCCAGGCACTGGCCGCGCAGCAGGGAGATTTCCGGCTGCACATAGCTGCGCGAGCGGCTGTTGCGCTCGGCGCGCGACAGGTCGAGCATGGCCTCCTCGCACTTGCCTTCGTCGTAATGGCGGTAGGCCTCGTCGAGGTGACGATCGAGGCTGACGCGGGTGCAACCAGCCAGGGTCAGCAGCGCGGCGAGGATGATCAGGGTACGCATGGGAAACTCCTCCGTAGTGCAGGCTATCGACTGCATTCTGGATTTCTCCAGCCGGCCGACGAGGCAAAGGCTCTGCTCGGGCCATTGCGAGGTAGTGCAGGCGAACAATGACTACAGTGTTTTGCCGTAGTAGCCTGCGCCCAGCCGTAATACTGGAGTGATCCGCATGACCCTGCGCCGTACCAAGATTGTCGCCACCCTCGGCCCTGCCAGCAACTCGCCGGAGGTTCTCGAACAGCTGATTCTGGCTGGCATCGACGTGGCCCGCCTGAACTTTTCCCACGGTACGCCCGACGAGCACAAGGCGCGCGCCCAGCTGGTGCGCGAGCTGGCGGCCAAGCACGGGCGCCATGTCGCCCTGCTCGGCGACCTACAAGGCCCGAAGATCCGCATCGCCAAATTCGAAGGCAAGCGCATCGAACTCAAGGAAGGCGACCTGTTCCGCCTGTCCTCCAGCCACTCGCGCACCGCGGGCACCCAGGAAGTGGTCGGCATCGACTACCCGGCGCTGATCCAGGACTGCGACGTCGGCGACGAACTGCTGCTCGACGACGGCCGCGTGGTCATGCAGGTCGAGCTCAAGGGCGCCGAAGAGCTGCACTGCCGGGTGACCATCGGTGGCCCGCTGTCCGACAACAAGGGCATCAACCGCCGTGGCGGCGGCCTGACTGCACCAGCCCTGACCGACAAGGACAAAGCCGACATCAAGCTGGCCGCCGAGATGGAGGTCGATTACCTGGCCGTGTCCTTCCCGCGCGATGCCGCCGACATGGAACTGGCCCGCCGCCTGCGCGACGAAGCCGGCGGCACCGCCTGGCTGGTGGCGAAGATCGAGCGCGCCGAAGCGGTGGCCGACGATGCCGCCCTCGACGGCCTGATCCGCGCCAGCGATGCGGTGATGGTGGCCCGTGGCGACCTCGGCGTGGAAGTCGGCGATGCCGAGCTGGTCGGCATCCAGAAGAAGATCATTGCCCACGCCCGTCGCTACAACAAGGCGGTGATCACCGCCACGCAGATGATGGAGTCGATGATCCACAGCCCGATGCCGACCCGTGCCGAGGTGTCCGACGTAGCCAACGCCGCGCTCGACTACACCGACGCGGTGATGCTCTCGGCCGAAAGCGCCGCCGGCGAATACCCGGTGGAAGCGGTACAGGCCATGGCCCGCGTGTGCCTGGGTGCGGAGAAGAACCCGATCAGCCAGAAATCCGGCCACCGCATCGGTCGCCAGTTCGAGCGCTGCGACGAGAGCGTGGCCCTGGCGACCATGTACACCGCCAACCACTTCCCGGGCGTCAAGGCGATCATCAGCCTGACCGAGAGCGGCTACAGCCCGCTGATCATGTCGCGCATCCGTTCGTCGATCCCGATCTTCGCCTTCACCCCGCACCGCGAGGCGCAGGCCCGCGTCGCGCTGTTCCGCGGCGTCTACACCGTGCCGTTCGACCCGGCCTCGCTGCCGGCTCACAAGGTCAGCCAGGCGGCGGTGGACGAGCTGCTCAAACTGGGCGTGGTCGAGCCGGGCGACTGGGTGATCCTGACCAAGGGCGACAGCTACCACGGCACCGGCGGCACCAACACCATGAAGATCCTCCACGTGGGCGATCCGCTGGTCTGATGCCAGGCGCAAAAAAAAGGCCGCTCGATGAGCGGCCTTTTTCGTTTCTCCCTCTCCCTTTGGGAGAGGGCCGGGGTGAGGGATTGGCAGCGAGTCGCTTACTGGCCCCTCACCCCTTCCCCTCTCCCGACGGGAGAGGGGTACAAGCAGTCAGGCGAACTTCGAGAAGTCCGGTTTGCGCCGCTGCATGAATGCCGACAGCGCCTCGATGGCCTCCGGCGAACGCAGGCGCTGGCCGAACAGCGTGCCCTCCTCCTCGATCGCCCGGCGCAGCTCCTCGCGCCCCGGGGTACGCATCAGGCGCTTGCTGTCGGCCACCGCCGACGGTGCCAGTTCGAGGAAGCGTGCCGCCATCTCGCGCGCCTTGGCCAGAGTCGCCGGGCCGCCCTGCAGCACGCCGCTGGCGATGCCCCACTGCGCCGCCTGTTCGCCATTGAAGCTTTCGCCGAGCAGCAGCAGTTCGGCCGCCTTGGCCTGGCCAAGCAGGCGCGGCAGGATCAGGCTGGAACCGAACTCCGGGCACAGGCCGAGGTTGACGAAGGGCATCTTCAGCTTGGCGTCGTGGCTGACATAGACCAGGTCGCAATGCAGCAGCAGGGTGGTGCCGATACCCACCGCCGGGCCGGCGACGGCGGCCACCACCGGCTTGCCGAAGTCGAACAGTGCGCGCATGAACTGGAACACCGGGCTGTCCAGGCCGGTCGGCGGTGCCTGGAGGAAATCCGCCACATCGTTGCCACTGGTGAAGCACTCGGCGCCGCCGGTGATCAGCACCACCCGTACGCTGGCGTCCGTATTGGCCGCATCCAGCACCTCGGCCATCTGGCTGTACATGGCGCGGGTCAGCGCATTCATCTTGTCGGCACGGTTCAGGCGCAGGGTCAGCAGACCGCCGTCGCGCTCGACCAGTACATGTTCGCTCATTGCAACTCCTTGCGCGCGCAGGCGCCGGGAGCGTGGCCTACGCGTGGGGTAGAAAGACGTCTGCCAGCACCTGGTTGCGCGGCACGCCGACCAGATAGAGGCGGCGCGCGAAACTTTCCACGCTGGCGGGAGAGCCGCAGAGTAAGGCGATGGTTTGCCGCGAGACAAGCCGCAGTTCCGCCAAAAACGCCGCCTGCTCGGACGCCGTCAGCAGCTCCACCTGCAGCTGCGGATGCTCTGTACGCAGCGCCGCGAGCGGCTCGGCGAGGTAGTGACCGCTGGCGTCATGGGCCAGGTGAATGAGCCGTATCGGGCCCTGATGATGCTGGCGCAGTGCCTCGCGCAGGATGCCCCACAGTGGCGCCAGGCCGGTGCCGGCGGCCAGCAACCAGAGCGGCCGCTCGTGCCAGTCCGGGTCGTAGTGCAAGGAGCCGCCACGCAGCTCGCCCAGGCGCAGCCCGTCACCCACCTGCAGCAGACGGGCAGCATCGCTGAACGCACCGGGCTGGCGGCAGTCGAGGTGGAACTCCAGCCAGGGCTCCTCGCCCGGCAGGCTGGCCAGCGAATAGGGTCGGGCCACCCCGCCGGCCGTCCACAGCACCAGGTGCTGGCCGGCGCTGTAGCGCAGCGGTTTCTCCGCCTGCAGGCGCAGACGCAGGACATCGCCGCCCAGCCAGTCGAGTGCGGCGACTCGCGCCGGCAGGCCATCGTGCCGCGGGTCGAAGAGTTCCACGCCAAGGTCTTCCACTACCTGGCACTGGCAGGCCAGGTGCCAGCCGGCGGCCTGTCGCTCGGCATCCAGGGCCTCGGGGGAATTGTCCTGCGGGGTACCGCTCACGCAGCGCACCAGGCAGGCATGGCAACTACCGGCGCGGCAGCTGTAGGGCACGCGCAAGCCGGCACCGTTGAGGGCATCGAGCAGGTTGCTACCGGGAGTCACCGACCAGGCCTGGCCGGCGGCGCGAATCTCAGGCACCGGCGCCCTCCCAGGCCGCATCGCAGCGGTTGCGCCCGCCGCGCTTGGCCCGGTACAGCGCCTGGTCGGCCCGCTGCAGGGCCTCGTCGAGGTCATCGCCCTCGGCCAGCAGGGTCATGCCGGCGGACAGACTGAGGTTGCTCACCTGCACACCCACCGGCTCGGCATTGGCAAAGGCCTCGCGCAGGCGCTCGCAGCAGCTGGTGAACTGGTCGGCATCGGTATTGGGCAACAACAGGACGAACTCCTCACCGCCATAGCGGGCCAGCACATCGCCGTCACGCAGACAGGCCCGCGCCACGGCGGCGAAGGTCTGCAGCACGCGGTCGCCGGCGGCATGGCCATGCACATCGTTGATGCGCTTGAAATGATCGAGGTCGATCAGCGCCAGGCCATGTTGCCGCCCGCCGCCGAGACTTTCCAGCTCGCGCAGGGCCAGACGCAGGAAATGTCGGCGGTTGAACAGGCCGGTCAGCTCGTCGGTGGCCACCAGGTCTTCGAGCTGGCGCATCATCCCGCGCAGGGTGTCCTGGTGCGCCTGCAGCGCATAGCGGCGCTGGCGCATGCGCTGGCGCAGGGCCTGCACGTAGCTGGCGAACAGGCTCTGCCAGACCAGGGCGACGAACAGTGTGCAGTTCTGTAGCAGGGCCAGACCAGGCGCGCTCAGGCGCATCTGGTAGCCTTCCCAGAGATTGAGGCTGGCAAAACCGAAGAAGGCGAAGGCCGCGCAACGGGTGAACACCCGTGGGCGCAGCTGGAACACGCCGAACATCAGGATCACCACATAGAACAGCAGCAGGGTGCCACGACCGCTGTCGAGCTGGGCCAGCAACAAGGTATGCAGGGTAAGCCCGACCAGGATCTGTGCCTCGGTCAGGCTGGGGTCGCGAAAGCGCAGGTTGTAGCCGCTGCGGAACAGGCCGAAGAAGACCAGCTGCGAGACCAGTACCAGGCCCGTGCAGAGCAGCGCGCCACCATACAGGCCGCTCAGCTGCGCCACCCACAGCAGCGCCAGCACCAGGCCATAAGTGGCCACCGCCATGCCGAATCGCTTCAGCAGCAGGCTTTGCAGGCTTCGCTTTGTAACCCGTGGACTGCTCGTGCTCATGGGCTCCATCCCGTACTGGCACCTTGCCCAACTCTACGCCCGTGATCACAAAATTCCTAGGCCACCCACTGGGCGATGTTCGACCAATAGCCCTGCCCGGCGGCTGTGCCGCACCGCCTGCTCGCGCTATACTGCCGCGCCATTTTCTGCGCCGGGTCGTGGTCCGGTGCTTCCCTATAGATGTTCCCGTACTAGAGGAGCGCTTGCATGACCGTGATTAAACAGGACGATCTGATCCAGAGCGTCGCCGACGCCCTGCAGTTCATCTCCTACTACCACCCCGTCGACTTCATCCAGGCCATGCACGAGGCCTACCTGAAGGAAGAATCGCCGGCCGCGCGCGACTCCATGGCGCAGATCCTGATCAACTCGCGCATGTGCGCCACCGGCCACCGCCCGATCTGCCAGGACACCGGCATCGTCACCGTGTTCGTCAAGGTCGGCATGGACGTGCGCTGGGATGGCGCCACCATGAGCGTCGACGACATGATCAACGAAGGCGTGCGTCGCGCCTACAACCTGCCGGAAAACGTCCTGCGCGCCTCCATCCTGGCCGACCCGGCCGGTGCGCGGAAGAACACCAAGGACAACACCCCGGCGGTGATCCACTACTCCATCGTCCCCGGCGACAAGGTGGAAGTGGACGTCGCGGCCAAGGGCGGCGGCTCCGAGAACAAGTCGAAGATGGCCATGCTCAACCCGTCCGACTCGATCGTCGACTGGGTGCTGAAGACCGTGCCGACCATGGGTGCCGGCTGGTGCCCGCCGGGCATGCTCGGCATCGGCATCGGCGGTACCGCCGAGAAGGCCGCGGTGATGGCCAAGGAAGTGCTGATGGAGCACATCGACATCCACGAACTGAAGGCTCGCGGCCCGCAGAACAAGATCGAGGAAATGCGCCTCGAGCTGTTCGACAAGGTCAACCAGCTGGGCATCGGCGCCCAGGGCCTGGGCGGCCTGACCACCGTGCTCGATGTGAAGATCATGGACTACCCGACCCACGCCGCCAGCCTGCCGGTGTGCATGATCCCCAACTGCGCCGCCACCCGTCACGCCCACTTCGTGCTCGACGGCTCCGGCCCGGCCGAACTGGAAGCGCCGGATCTGTCCGCCTACCCGGAAATCGTCTGGGAAGCCGGCCCGAGCGCGCGCCGCGTCAACCTCGACACCATCACCCCGGAAGAAGTGCAGAGCTGGAAGCCGGGCGAGACCGTGCTGCTCAACGGCAAGATGCTCACCGGCCGCGATGCCGCGCACAAGCGCATGGTCGACATGCTGAACAAGGGCGAACAGCTGCCGGTCGATCTGAAAGGCCGCTTCATCTACTACGTCGGCCCGGTCGATCCGGTCGGTGACGAAGTGGTAGGCCCGGCTGGCCCGACCACCGCTACCCGCATGGACAAGTTCACCCGCCAGATCCTCGAACAGACCGGTCTGCTGGGCATGATCGGCAAGTCCGAGCGCGGCCCGATCGCCATCGACGCGATCAAGGACAACAAGGCCGTGTACCTGATGGCCGTCGGCGGCGCCGCCTACCTGGTCGCCCAGGCGATCAAGAAGTCCAAGGTGCTGGCCTTCGCCGAACTGGGCATGGAAGCGATCTACGAGTTCGAAGTGAAAGACATGCCAGTTACCGTGGCGGTCGACACCAGCGGCGAGTCGGTGCATATCACCGGCCCGGCGATCTGGAACAAGAAGATCGCCGAAAGCCTGGCGGTGGAAGTGAAGTAAGCCCCAGCGCTGACGTAAAAAAGCCCGGCCCAGTGCCGGGCTTTTTTATGCCTGCAGGATGGGCGATGCGAGCCGTCAGGTATCCAAATGACCGGCAAGAAACTGCTGCAGGCGCTGCTGCATCAGGCCGCCTTCGTTGCCCAGGCAGGCGATGGGGCTGCCGGCCAGCTCCTCCTCGGCCAGGTCGGCGGCGTCGCCCGCCAGCAGCAGCGGGCACTGCAGCGACAGCGCCAGGTGGCGCAGCTGCTGGCCGAAGTCGGCCGCTGGCGGCTGGTTGGAGAACAGCACCAGCGCCTGCGGGCGCAGCCGCTCGCACACCAGTGGCAACTCGGCCAGCGGCTGGCCAGGCCCGAGCACCTGCAGGGCCAGCCCCGGCGAGCCCAGCAGCAGGCCCGCCACGAGCAGTTCCAGTTCGCGGCACTGGCCGGGCAAGGCCGCCAGCAGCACCGGTGTCGGCCCGCAGCTCAGCTGCAGGCGCTGCAAAACGCGGGCACGCAGGAAGCCGTCGAGAAACAGCCATTCGCTGACCTGCCCTGGCTCGTCGCGGCGCAGCAGGAGCTCCTGCCACAGCGGCATGTACAGCTCCTGGAACAGCTCCAGCACGGAGCTGCCGGCCAGCAGCTGGTCATACAGCCGCGCCAGGGCAACCCCGTCGAAGGCCGCCACGGCCTCGCGGATGCGCCCCTGCCACTCGCCCCAGGCGTTGTCCGGGCCCGCCCCCTGCAGCGTCAGCGGCGTGCGGATCGCCCCGCTGCGGGCGAGGATCTTGCCCACCCGACTGACCGACACACCGCGCTCGATCCAGGCCAGGATGCTGCGCACCGTGTCGATATCCGCCGCCGAGTAGAGACGGTGGCCGCTGTCGGTGCGGGTCGGCTGGATCAACCCGTAGCGGCGCTCCCAGGCCCGCAGGGTGACCGGGTTGACCCCGGTCAGCCGCGCCACGTCACGGATGGGAAACAGCTCTTCGTGCTGCAGGGAGTCGGAGGCGGTAGCGGTGCGCGCGGGCTCGGTCATGGTCTGGGGTATCACCGGATGGGATCGCAGCCAGTGTACCCCAGCCACTGGGCGGGCCTGAAATGCCCAGCGCGCGCCGCCTGCTCCTTGCAGGTGCAGCCAGCCAGCAGCCGACGAACTGCAGCCGGCCAGCGTCCGCAGGCTCTGGCTAATTCCGGCAAAACAGGAATAATCCTTGCCTGTTCCGCTATGCGGCGCCATCACCCCGGCGCCGTATTCCGCGCCGCCCTACCCGGGCAGCGCCAGCCGTCTGGAGATACACAATGTCTGCCGCTCCCGTCACCATGCTGGTGGCACGCCGCGTGCCCCGCGAGTGCTTCCACGATTTCCGCGCCTGGCTGCATGAAGGCCAGCAACTCGCCGCCGACTTCCCCGGCTACCTGGGTTCCGGCGTGCTGGCACCGCCGCCCGACGACGATGAATTCCAGATCGTCTTCCGCTTCGCCGACGAAAGTACCCTGAGCACCTGGGAGCACTCCGCCTCGCGCCGCACCTGGCTGCAACGCGGCAGCGGGCTGTTCGCCCAGCCACAGGAACAGCGCGTGCGTGGCCTCGACGCCTGGTTCGGCAATGCCCTGCGCCGGCCGCCGCGGTGGAAACAGAGCGTAGCCATCTGGCTGGCCTTCTTCCCGGTGTCGCTGGCCTTCAACCTGCTGTGCGGCGGTTTCATGGCCGAGTGGCCACTGCTGCTGCGCGTGCTGCTCAGCACCCTGATCCTGACGCCGCTGATGACCTACTGGTTCATTCCGCTGTCCACCCACCTGCTCGAACCCTGGCTGCAACCGCGCAACGTCGCGCCCAGGCCAGCACAGCCCCTGCCGGCGCGCTGAGGCGCGGACAAACCCGCACACTGCGCATGGTTGTACGCCGGCAGGGCCTGGTTTAACGTGCCTCGACAGAGTCGCGCGCCGTGCCTGCTACCCGGCGCGCCCCGATCGAGGCCTTCATGAGCGCTTGCGCTGCACCCATCCTGATCACCGGCGCCGGCCAGCGCGTGGGCCTGCACTGCGCCCATCGCCTGCTCGACGATGGCCAGCCGGTGATCTTCAGTTACCGCAGCGAGCGCGCCGGCGTGCAGCAGCTACGCGAGCGCGGCGCCATTGGCCTGCAGGCCGACTTCGCCAGCGAGGCCGGTATCCTGGCCTTCATCGACGCGCTGAAAAGCCACACCGACAGCCTGCGTGCCATTGTCCACAACGCCTCCGACTGGCTGACGGAAACTCCGGGTGACGAAGCCCGGGTGTTCCAGCAGATGGTCAACGTGCACATGCTCGCGCCCTACCTGATCAACCTGCACTGCGAAGCGTTGCTGCGCCGCTCGACGCCGGCCGACATCATCCACTTGAGCGATGACGTGGCGCGCAAGGGCAGCGCCAAGCGCCCGGCCTACTGCGCCAGCAAGGCCGGCCTGGACAGCCTGACCCAGAGCTTCGCCGCGCGCTTCGCCCCGGGCATCAAGGTCAACGGCATGGCCCTGGCGCTGATCCTGTTCAACGAAGGCGACGACGCGGCCTACCGCGCCAAGCGCCTGGGCGAAACGCCGATGGCCATGGAGCCCGGCGCCGAAGTCGTCTACCACAGCCTGCGCTACCTGCTGGACAACCCCTATGTCACCGGCACGACGCTCACCATCAATGGCGGCCGCCACCTCGTCTAAGGCCGCCACGAGGATTCCCCACATGAATTCGCAACTGCCGCAACACTACCGGGAGATTCTCCTCGGTCTCGGCGAAGACCCTCAGCGCGAGGGCCTGCGCGATACCCCCGAACGCGCCGCCAAGGCCATGCAGTACCTCTGCCACGGCTACCAGCAATCGCTGGAGGAGATCGTCAACGGCGCGCTGTTCGCCTCCGACACCGACGAAATGGTGATCGTCCGTGATATCGAGCTGTACTCGCTGTGCGAGCACCACCTGCTGCCCTTCATCGGCAAGGCCCACGTGGCCTACATCCCCACCGGCAAGGTGCTCGGCCTGTCCAAGGTGGCGCGCATCGTCGACATGTATGCGCGGCGCCTGCAGATCCAGGAAAACCTGACCAAGCAGATCGCCGACGCCATCCACAGCGTGACCCACGCCGCCGGCGTGGCCGTGGTGATCGAGGCGCAGCACATGTGCATGATGATGCGCGGCGTGGAGAAGCAGAATTCGGTGATGAGTTCTTCGGTTATGCTGGGCGCCTTCCGCGAGTCCAGCAACACTCGCCAGGAGTTTCTGCAACTGATCGGACGGAGCAAGTAAATGCCGCGACTGGAACCCGGTATGGCGCGTATCCGCGTCAAGGATCTGCGCCTGCGCACCTACATCGGCATCAAGGAAGAGGAAATCCTCAACAAGCAGGATGTCCTGATCAACCTGACCATCCTCTACCCGGCCAACGAGGCGGTGCGCGACAACGACATCGAGCATGCGCTGAACTACCGCACCATCACCAAGGCGGTAATCCGCCATGTCGAGGAAAACCGCTTCGCCCTGCTCGAGCGCCTGACCCAGGAGATTCTCGACCTGGTGATGGCCAACCCCGACGTGCGCTATGCCGAGGTCGAGGTCGACAAGCTGCATGCCCTGCGCTTCGCCGACTCGGTGTCGATCACCCTCGCCGCCCACCGCTAAGCCCCTCGCCGGCTGCCCTGCGCCCCAGGCGCGGGGCATTGCTGGCCTCTGCCGAGCCTTCTATCATCTGCGCCACCGCAGTCGACCGGGAGCCCGTCATGACCGATCAAGAACGTCTCGAACTGGAAGCCGCCGCCTTCCGCAACCTGATCCAGCATCTGCGCTCGCGTCCCGACGTGCAGAACATCGACCTGATGAACCTCGCCGGTTTCTGCCGCAACTGCCTGTCCAAGTGGTACAAGGCCGCCGCCGATGATCTCGAGGTCAGCGTCAGCATCGAAGAGGCGCGCGAGGAGATCTACGGCATGCCCTATGCCGAGTGGAAAGCCAAATACCAGAAAGAAGCCAGCGCCGAACAACAGGCCGCCTTCGACCAAGGAAAACACTGATGACCCTGCAAGACTTCCGCGCCCGCCTGCACAGCGAGCAGTTCCTCTTCGCCGAGACCCTGGCCTTCGTCGCCGAGCACTACGACTACCAGCCCAGCGCCTTCCGCAACGGCAGCGTGGACAACGCCGCCGGGCAGAACGAAGGCTCGTGCAAGACCCTCGGCCTGGCCCTGCTCGAAGGCTTCAGCCTGGAAGAAACCCTGCGCGCCTTCGGTGAGCACTACCGCTCCGTGCTGGCCAGCCCGGACGGCAGCGACCACGGCAATATCCGCGCCCTGCAGGACACCGGCCTGAGTGGCGTGCAGTTCGCCCAGCAAGCGCTCACCCGCAAGGCCTGAAAAATCGTTCAAAGTCTGAGCTGTGCGTCGGCCATCCGGCGTTAGCTCGCACGACTTTGAACAGATTTTGAACTGCGCAAGAAGTTGCCTGACTGTCGGCTTTGGCTGACAGACAGGCCCGGCCAAGCCCCGTATCCTGCCTGTACCTGAGCGCCGGGACGCCCTTGGGAGTCGTTGGCAGGATGCCGACGCAGGCGCCCGGCCCTTGAGCCGTGGAGTGCAAGGATGCAGCAAAGCCTGGTCTGGAAACCCTGGGACAATCCGGGGGTGGAACACCTCAGTCTCGACATCGACAGCAACGGCATCAACGCCAGCAGCCATCTGCTGCAAAGCGTGCGCGGCAACAGCATCGCCGCCACCTACGTGCTCAAGTGCGACGAACGCTGGCGCTTCCGCCGCCTCTGGCTGAAGGTCGACAACCACGGCCCGCGCAGCCTGGAACTGCACCGCGACCTGCGCGGCCAGTGGTTCCTCAACGGCGAGCCACGCCCCGACCTGCACGCCTGCCAGCAGGTGATGCTCTCCGCCTCACCCTTCACCCACACCCCTGCCCTGCAGCGCTGTGCCCTGGAACACGGGCAGAGCGCCCAGCTCGCAGTGGCCCACGTCGACCTGCTCAGCCTGCGCGTCGAGACCCGCCACCTGCGCTACCACTGCCTGCGCCAGGACAGCGAGCAGACGGTCTACCACTGCGAAGCCGAAGGCCATCCCGGCTACGAGCTGCGCGTCGACCAGTTCGCCCTGCTGCAACAGGCCAGCGAGCAGTTCATCCGCGTCAGCCAGCGCACCCTGCAGCTCAACACCTGGGTCTAACGCGGCCATGAAAAAGCCCCGCCAAGGCGGGGCTTATTCGCTACCACACGCTGCTTACTGGCGGGCGTTGATCTGCTGCTGCAGGTTCTGCACCTGCGCCTGCAGAGTGCTGACGTTGCGCGTGACCTGGGCGCGGAAGGCGTCGAACTCGGCAGTGTTGGTGCTGCTCGCGGCCGGGCGGTTGTCCAGCTCGCTGCGCAGCACCAGCAGATCCTGTTCCAGCCCCTTGATGGCCTGGCTCGGATTGCCCTGTTTCTTCAATGCCTCGATATCGCTGCCCAGGGTCTTCACCTGCGCGCCCAGCTTGTCGAAGGCGGCCAGTGCCGCCTTCTGCTCGCCGGCCTGCTTGTCCAGCTTGCCGATGCGCTCGTCAAGCTGGCCGGCGGCGCTCTGCTGGCTCTTCAGATCGGCGGCCAGGGCCTCGATACGCTTGCCCTGGCCGCTCTGCTGGCCGGCCACGTTCTGCTGCTGCTTGCTCAGCTCGGCCAGCTTGTTCTCCAGTTGCTTGACCCGCAGCTTGAGGGCCTCGCTGCCACTGGTGACGTTGGACTCGGTGGCCACCACCTTGCCGGAGATGTCCTTGATCCGCCCGGCGGCTTCCTCGCTGATCACCGCGAAGCTTTCCTGGGTCGCCACCAGCGAGGCCTGCAGCAGGGAAATCTGCTGGTAGCTCCACCAGCTCAGGCCGGCCAGGGAGATCAGCAGCGCGCCGACCAGGGCCCACAGCGCCCCGGTGCCGCCACTGCGCGGCGCAGCGGTCGGCGCTGCCCGCCCGGCGTGACGCACCTGCGGCTGCTCGTGGTGACGGGCCGCAGCGAAGTCGTCGTGATCGCGGGGATCGGTAGTCAGACTGGGAACATGATCCAGTTCGTCGTGTGCATCGTTGCGCATGGGTAAACCTTCAGGGGAGGCCGCAGCCAGATAACAAAGCGCCAGTATACCGCTTCGCCCAAACACCTTCAGCGCCGCGCCAGAGAAGTGCAGACTGCACCAGCGGCGAGCAGGCATCCGCCCATGGACAGGTGAAACAGCGCACAGTTCGCTGCCGCCGCGCTGGTATGCCGCTTGCAACGACCGCTGGGTCTGGCGCCCTGGTGCGTCACCGAGACGGGGGAATTGTGCATGGAACTGAACAAGGCCTTACTCGACTGCATGCAGTCACTGCGCCGCCGCCTGCGCGACGAACTGCAGCTGGATATCCGCCTGAGCCAGCCGGACGCGGTGGAGGCCATGCTCCTGGCCTGCCTGCGCTCCACGGATCAGGACACCCGCAACCTGGCCATCCGCCTGGCCGAGCTGAGCGACTTCCACAGTGCCCCCGCCGCCAGCCAGGGCACGCCCGGCAAACAGTACCGCGGGCATAGTCAGGCCCCTGCTGCCGACACGCCCGCCCCGGCCGCTGCCAGCCCGGTCGAGGAACCGCGCGAGTCGCTGCGCATGTACCGCGGCCAACGCATCCACGCTTAGAACGCAGCACACTGGACGTCACGCCCAGGGCCGGTTAAAAGTCAGACAAGCCCTCCCCACAGTGGAGACCCTGATGACCGTACGTCCGGCCTGGCTGCACCACCTGGAATCCGAACCGCCGGCGCTGTTCGACGCGGCCCTGGCGATCGCTGCCGAGCACGACCCGCAGCTCGACGCCGAGCGCGTGCGCCGCGAACTGCTCAACCTGCGCCAGCAGGTGGCCGCCGGCCTGCCCCAGCTGTCGCCGGGCGAGCTGGCGCAACCGCTGCTGCGCCGTCTGGGCGAGCTGGACTTCCACGAAGACGACGACCTGCCCCTGCGCCCCCAGGCCGCCCTGCTGCACCTGGTGCTGCAACGGCGCCGCGGCCAGCCGCTGTCGCTGGCGCTGATCGCCCTGGAGCTGGCGCGGCAGCTGAACATCCCGCTGCAGGCGGTGAACTTCCCCGGCCACCTGCTGCTGCGCGTACCGGCCGCCGACCACCTGCTCGACCCCTGCAGCGGCCGCCGCCTCTACCCCCGCGACTGCCGCGAACTGCTGGCGCGGGTCGCCGGCCCGCAGGCCCAGCTGAACGCCAGCCACCTGCAGACTTGCGACAGCCGCGCCCTGCTGCTGCGCCTGTCGCGCAACCTGTGCCACCTGCACGGGGCCGCCGGCGAGCACCTGGCCGCGCTCAAGGACGCCGAACGCATCCTCCAGCTGGCCCCGGCGAATGTCGCCGACCACCTGTTGCGGGCCATGATCTACCGCGAACTGGACTGCCCGCAGGCCGAACGCTTCGACCTGGAACGGGCCCTGCTGCTCAGCGACGACCCGCAGGAAAGCCTGCGCCTGAGCCAGCGCTTGCACGAGCTGCAGCACGCGCCAGCCCTGCATTGACGGGGGCTGGACAACAGCACGAAGTCTCTGCCTAATTGGCGCGCCCCAACACAATAACAACATAGGGACGTCCACGATGCGCAAGCTCTTAGTGCTGTGCCTGCTGTGCTTTTCCTCGCTGTTGCACGCCGCCCCCGGCGTTTTCCCCGACTCCACCTTCAACAACCTCGACTACGGCCTGTACTGGTTCGGCTATGGCGACACTTGGCAGAAGGCGGTGCCAGGCCAAGGCAATACCTACTACAACCCGAGCAAGCCGACGCTGATCTATATCCACGGCTGGCAGAACGGCACCACCTCGCGCAAGGATCGCGAGACCTTCAACCGCGAAGGTGCCGGCGGCCCGGCCCTGGATCTGGCCGATGCCTGGCTGCGCGCCGGCTACAACGTCGGCGTGCTGTACTGGAACCAGTTCGCCGACGAGGGCGAAGTCACCGATGCCGAGGCCAAGATCTGGAGCGCCAGCGGCCCGCGCGCCATGCGCTGGCGCAACGCCAGTGGGGTGTATGCCAGCGGCCCGGCCCAATCGGTTGGCGACCTGCTGTTCAAGAGTTACAAGGACAACCTGGCCGGCTACAGCGGCAGCAATATCCGCATCCTCGGCCACTCCCTGGGCAACCAGGCGGCCATCGTGCTGAGCAAGAAGATCAGCGATGCGGTCAGCGCTGGCACCCTCAACAGCAAACTGCTGCCCAAACGCGTGGCTCTGCTCGATCCGTTCTACTCCAACAACGCCAAGAGCTGGCTCGGCAACCAGTGGACGGGGGCGGTGTGCCGCAGCTACGTCAGCGAGCTGAAGGGCAAGGGCGTGATCTTCGAGGCCTACCGCAGCTCGGCGGTTACCACCACCGTGTTCGTCGGTGATGAAAACCCCGACCTGATGAAGATGACCGCCTTTACAGAGCTCAAGCCCTGGTACTTCAACGCCACGCAGATCACCGAGAAGCACAACTCGGCGGTCTGGCACTACCTGTGGTCGTTCAGCTTCAACCCGCCGCTGATCACCGGCACCAGCAACCAGGCCGCCTCGGCCAAGACTGCCGACAGCCGCATCGCCACCCTGATGAGCGGTACGCAGAAGCTGGTGCATGACCAGGGTGCCTATACCAAGGAACCCTCGGACGATAACTTCAAGCTACAAGCCCGCTAGTAACTGACCGCAGCCTGATCCAGGGCAATCAGCTCTGCGGTTTGCCGAAATCCCCGTGCCGGCCCGCTCCCGCGCGAAAGCGCTGGGCACCGGCATGGGTCTCCCCGCTCTCCACCACCGCCAAGCCGCCGCGAAACTCCGCCCGCAGCGCCGCATCCAGCGGCAGCTCCCACTGCCCGTAGACGCTGGCGCGGTCGGTAAGCATGCACAGCTGCGGGAATGCCGAGATCTGCGCCGCCAGTTGCTCGGCCACCGCCCGCGCGCTGCCAGTGGCCACCACGCGATTGACCAGGCCCATCTGCAAGGCCTCCTCGGCCGCCACTGCGCGCCCGGTGAGGATCAGATCCAGCGCCCGGCCCTGGCCGACGATACGCGGCAGGCGCACCGTGCCGCCATCTATCAGCGGCACGCCGAAGCGCCGGCAGAACACCCCGAGCAAGGCATCCGCCGCCATCACCCGCAGGTCGGCGAGCAACGCCAGCTCCAGGCCGCCGGCCACCGCGTGGCCCTCGATGGCGGCGATCAGCGGCTTGCTCAGCAGCATGCGGCTCGGCCCCATGGGCGCATCGCCGCCTTCCTGCAGGCGGTTGCTGCGCGCGCCGCCTTCGGCCACGGCAGCCAGGTCGGCACCGGCGCAGAAGCAGCCGCCGGCGCCGGTGAGCACCGCCACCCGCGCCGACTCATCACGCTCGAACTCGCGCAGGGCGGCGGCCAGTGCATCGGCGGTCGGCCGGTCGACGGCGTTGCGTACCTCGGGGCGATTGAGGATCAGGGTGGTGACCGCAGCATTCTTCTCGACCAGCAGGCTCATGGCGCTGTCTCCGCGACGGGGATGGGCGGCAGCCTGCCACGCGGCCATGAAAAAGGCCGGCATCGCTGCCGGCCTTCACCATAGTTGCCTGCGCCGGGGAAATCAGCCCGCTGGCCGAATTCCCCCGCGCCCTGGCGCAATCAGCGCGCGTGTTTCTGCAGGTTGGCCATCATCTCGCGCAGGGCGGTGACGTTGTCGTCCGGGTGCACCGCCCCCTCGAAGTCGCCGATCTGCTTCCAGCTGGCGGCCACGTCGTCCGGGCTGAAACCGGCCTGCGGGTCGAAACCGGCACCCAGGCTGCGCTCCCAGCGCACCTTGCCGATCCAGCCACCGCCCACTTCGTAGAGGCCGCCGGTGTCCTTGCACTGCTCGCTGCCAAGGTACACCACCAGCGGGCTGACCAGCTCCGGCTTGAGCTGCTCGAACACCTGCGGCGGGATCAGGCCTTCGGTCATGCGCGTGCCGCCGGTGGGGGCGATGGCGTTGACCAGCACGTTGTTCTTGCGCCCCTCGATGGCCAGAGTACGGGTCAGGCCGTACAGGCCGAGCTTGGCCATGCCGTAGTTGGACTGGCCGAAGTTGCCGTAGATGCCCGAGGTGGACGCAGTGAAGATCACCCGGCCGAAGTTCTGCTCGCGCAGGTGCGGCCAGGCGGCGTGGGTCACCTTGTAGGCGCCCTCGACGTGCACCTTGTAGACCAGATCCCAGTCGGCGTCTTCCATCTTGACGAAGGACTTGTCGCGCAGGATGCCGGCGTTGTTGACCACCACGTCGACGCGACCGAAGGCGTCCAGGGCGTTCTGCACGATCTTGCCGCCGTCGGTCACCGAGTCATGGTTGGCCACAGCGGTGCCGCCAGCGGCACGAATTTCCGCAACCACCTTGTCTGCCGCCGAGGCATTGGCACCTTCGCCATGGGCGCTGCCGCCCAGATCGTTGACCACCACGCGCGCGCCGTGTTTGGCGAACAGCAGGGCATGGGCACGGCCGAGACCGCCGCCGGCGCCGGTGACGATCACCACTTTGTCTTCGAAACGAACGGCATCACTCATGAACATGCTCCCTCGGCAGCGTGGAAAAGAGCCCGAGTGTCCGGCATGCGCCGGCACTCGACAATCATCTTCCGCACGACTGAATGGTTGCCGATAAGGCAGCAGGATGATCCCGCACGCAGAAGATCAGGCAGGCTGATTGGCTTCGCCGATCAGACTCAGGTGGTTGTACAGGTGCAGCACATGGGCCTGGGCATATTCCGCATGACTGAGGGCGCCATAGGCGAAGTGCGGCTGTAGCTCGCCGGTGTGCGCGGCGAAACGGGCGAAGGCGGCCTGCAGGCGCGCCAGGGCAGCAGCGGTAGTGGCCGGCTCGAGCAGCGGGCCGGCGCCAGGAATGGCCTCGTGCAGTGGGTGACGCATGGCGCCACGGGCACTGAACACGCTGAAGGCCAGCGGCCCGATACTGTGGCGGAACCAGTTCGGCTTCAGTTCGGGGTAACCATCAATCGAGAAGTCGATGCTCTGCGCGCAGTGGTTGAACACCTCGCTCGGGCTCCAGCCCTGGCGGCTGACCAGCTCACGCCCGGCCAGGCCGGCCAGGGTCTGCTGCGCCCCTTCCAGGCTCAGTGCAGCGGGTGCCGCCCCCGTCGGCAAGGCCCAGAAGCCGGCCCCCAGCACTGCCACGCCGCCTACTGCGGCTCCCTTCAAGACGGTACGTCGCTGCATGTTTTGGCCTCCAGCCGGTCACGGAATTGCAGGTAGTGTTCGAGCACCTCTGCGGGTGCCTCGGTCTGCGGATAGTGGCCTATGGCTGCCAGCAAAACCGTGTCCGGGCTCTCGATCAGCTCGCGATAGCGCGCCACCATGTGCGCCCCGGAAATCGGGTCGAGGGCACCGTCGATCACCCGCATGGGCAGCGCCGTTTTCTGCATCGCCGTCACCCAGCGTTCGCGGTTGACCCGGCGATCGAGGATGTAGCGGATCAGCCGGTGCATCACCGCCGGCCCGTCGTTATGCGTGATCAGCGCCCAGAAGGCATCCAGCTCGGCCTCGCTGGGTGGCGTCTGCGGGCCGAATACCTGGGTCAGGTTGGCCTTCAGCTTGGCCCGCGAGAACAGTTTGCCGAGCAGCGGCCCCAGTGGGCTGAGCAGCAGCTTCTGGGTCAGCACCGGGCGGTGGGTTTCGGGGAACAGGCCGCCATTGAGGAACACGCAGCTGGCCAGTTGCAGCCGCCCGCCCTGATGGCGGGCGACCAGCTCCTGGGCCACGCTGTCGCCATAGTCATGGGCCAGTACATGCACCGCCCCGGCTATGTTCAGGTGCACCAGCAGCGCCTGCTGCAGGTCGGCCTGCTCCAGCAGGCTGTAGTCATGCCCGCGCGGCTTGGCCGAATAGCCGAAACCGAGCATGTCGCAGGCGATCACCCGGTACTTGGCCGCCAGCGGCTGCCACAGGTAGTGCCAGTCCCAGCTGGCCGTGGGGAAACCGTGGATCAGCAACAGCGGCTCGGCATCCACCGGCCCCGCCACCCAGTAACGAATGGCGTGGCCCTTGAAGCTGAACCCCTGCCCCTGCGCCCGCCACTCATCCAGGGCAATGCCTGGCAGCGCCGTCACTCGGCGTAACCCGGCATCTGCATATCGAGCTTGCGCAGCAGCGCCGGCCACGGCAGCGAACCGCCCATGCCCTGCGGGCTGCGCATCACCCCGGCGATCATCGCCCGGGCGCCGTCGAGAATCTGCTGCGGAATGTGGATCAGCTCGCCGCCACCGCTCTGCGCCATGATCTGCGCCTCGCAGGCACGCTGCAGGGTGAACATGCCGAGGAAGGCGTCGGCGATGCTGCCGAAAGCGGTGAGCAGGCCGTGGTTGGGCAGGATCATGAAGTTCTTGTCGCCCAGATCGGCCTGCAGACGGGCCTTCTCGTCGTGGTTCAGGGCCACGCCTTCGTAGCCGTGGTAGGCCAGGCTGGCCAGCACGAACAGCGACTGCTGCGACAGCGGCAGCAGGCCATTTTTCTGCGCGGATACGGCGATGCCGGCGGCGGTGTGGATGTGCAGCACGCAGGCCACGTCGTGGCGCACCTCGTGCACGGCACTGTGGATGGTGTAGCCGGCCGGGTTGATGTCGAACGGGCTGTCCATCAGTTTGTTGCCGGCCAGGTCGATCTTCACCAGGCTCGAGGCGGTGATCTCGTGGAACATCAGGCCGTAGGGGTTGATCAGGAACTCTTCGGTGCCGGGGATCTTCGCCGAGATATGGGTGAAGATCAGGTCGTCCCAGCCGTACAGGGCGATCAGCCGGTAGCAGGCGGCCAGATCGACGCGGGTCTGCCATTCGGCAGCGGAGACCTGGTTCTTCACATTGGGCAAGCTGAGCGGAGCGTTCACGGCGGGTACCTCGGCACTTGTTGTTGTGCCAAGGAGTCTAGCGAGCGACGCCCCCCGCACCAGTCGCCTTGCAGGCCAGCGCAGTGGCCTTGCGGGTCACTGTGCACTCATCTGGCGCCGCGGCGCAGGCCTGGCTGGATCTGCTCGACGAGCACGCCACTCACAGCAGCTCGGGATAGGTGCCTGCCAGTAGCGGCCAGCGCGCCTGCTCGGCCGGGTCATCGGCCAGCAGGCGGAAGTTCTCGAAGCGAAACTCCGGCGCCACCGTGCAGCCCACCAGGGTGAACTCGCCGAGGCTGCGTGCCGCCTGCCAGGCCTGGGCCGGCACCACCCGCTGCGGCAACTGCTCGGCCGCCACCGGGCCGAGTCGCTCACAGCGCACGGCATCCGCCGTATCCCCGACCAACAGCTGCAGCGGCGCGCCTTCGTGGTAATGCCACAGCTCGTCGGCATCCACCCGGTGCCAGCGACTCACCGCGCCGCCCGGCAGGAGGAACAGGATGGCGCTGGACGCAGCACGGCCCGCGGCATCGCGCTGGGCCGAGGTGAACAGGCGCCGGTAATAGCCGCCCTCGGGATGGGCAACCAGCTGCAGCTCGCGGATCAGCTCGACGGCGCGCGGGTGCATCAGCTTTTCAATGCCTCGGCCAGCTCATTCAGCCAGGGCATGGCGTCGTCTTCCGGGGTCACCGATTCGCTGGCGTCCAGGCGCAGCATCGGCAGCACCTCGCGCACACCCAGCTCCAGCAGCAGCTCGCGCATCTGCTCGCCACCGCCGCAGAACACGTCGTAGCTGGAATCCCCCAGGGCCAGTACCGCGCCCGGCAGGCCGGCCCAGGCCGGGAAGCGGTCGCGCAGGGTGAAATACAGCTCCTGCAGGTTGCCCGGCAGCTCGCCCATGCCGGTGGTCGAGGTCACCACCAGCACCGCCTCGGGGGCAAAGGCCAGCACCTCGTCGAACTTCACCCCGGCCTTGTGCCAGGGCTCGAAACCGGCGCCCTTGAGCACCTCGACGGCGCGCTGGGCAACCTCCTCGGCAGCACCGTAGACCGACCCGGAGAGAATGGCGACTTTCATGCAGGACTCCGCAACAGCTTGATAATGTCTCGCATTATGCCGCAAGTGGACGGTTTGCCGGGATGCCATAGAATGCGCCAAACACCTGGGGAATGTGCACCATGATCGACGCCAAACTGCTGCAACTGGTGGTAGATGCCTCCAACGACGGGATAGTCGTGGCCGAGCAGGAAGGCGAGGACAATATCCTGATCTACGCCAATGCCGCCTTCGAGCGCCTCACCGGCTACAGCAGCGACGACATCCTCTACCAGGATTGCCGCTTTCTGCAGGGCGACGACCGCAACCAGCTGGGCCTGGCAGCGATTCGCGAGGCGATTCGCAGCCAGAAGCCGTGCCGGCAGATCATCCGCAACTACCGCAAGGACGGCAGTGCGTTCTGGAACGAACTGTCGATCACCCCGGTGTTCAACGAGGGCGATCAGCTCACCTATTTCATCGGCATCCAGAAGAACGTCAGCGCCGAAATAGAGGCCAGGCAGCGGATTGTGGAACTTGAGGCCGAGGTCAGCCGTCTGAAGAGCGAACTCGCGGCATTACAGGCGCCCCGCTAGACCGAACGGTCACTGCGGCGGCGTGTTTATTGCTTGCGAATAACCATCCCCGCCCGTGGGAGGCGCCATGCCCGAGCACAACACCCTGTCCAGTGAAGAACTGGACTTCCTCCGCCAGGTGTTCAGCAGTCAGCTGATCGGCAACCCCCTGCAGCTGCCCGCCTTCAAGGTCGATGGTGGCCCCCAGGCCAATGCCCTGCTCGGCCGCCTGGGTCTGCACGCCCAGCTGAGCCTGGAAGCGCAACTGGGCAATTACCGCATGAGTTTCCCCCTGCAGCTGGTGGAAGACGAAATGCACAGCCTGCAGCTGGAACTGGGCGCCCCGAGCATTTTCGAGGAAGGCGCCGTGCGCCGCCCCTGGCGCCTGACGCTGCCCACCCCGCTGCCGCTGCTCGACGAACACGGCCAGGCCACCGCGCTGCGGGTACACGAGATATCCCCTGGCGGCCTGCTGGTCAGCAGCCAGACGCCCGGCACTCCGCTTCCCGAGCTGTTCAGCCTCTGGCTGCCCCTGCCGGGACGCGAGCCGATGCCGGTCAGCGGCCGCTGCATTCGCCGCACCAGCCCACAGCGCGCCGCCTATCGCCTGCTGCTGAACCACCGCGAGCACAGCGAACGCATTCGCCAGTACATCTTCGAACAGTATCGCCAGCGCCACCCGCAACTGCAGATCGCCGGCTGACTGTCATAGATCACTGTCACCTTTTAGATGAAGGCAGATAGACCCAGCCAATCGTGTTCATGCCTTCATTCAATTTAGCGATTACGGCCGATGCGGTTAGTATGCGCAGCATCAAGTTACCAACCCCCAACAGGAGTTTTCTCATGTCTCTGATCAACACCCAGGTTCAGCCGTTCAGCGCCAACGCTTTCCACAACGGCGAGTTCATCCAGGTTACCGAGCAGTCCCTGAAGGGCAAATGGTCGGTTCTGATCTTCATGCCGGCAGCCTTCACCTTCAACTGCCCGACCGAAATCGAAGACGCCGCCAACAACTACGCCGAGTTCCAGAAAGCTGGCGCCGAAGTGTACATCGTCACCACCGACACCCACTTCTCCCACAAGGTCTGGCACGAAACCTCGCCGGCCGTTGGCAAGGCTCAGTTCCCGCTGATCGGTGACCCGACCCACGCCCTGACCAACGCTTTCGGCGTGCACATCCCGGAAGAAGGCCTGGCCCTGCGCGGCACCTTCGTGATCAACCCGGAAGGCGTGATCAAGACCCTGGAAATCCACTCCAACGAAATCGCTCGCGACGTCTCCGAGACCCTGCGCAAGCTGAAAGCCGCTCAGTACACCGCCGCCAACCCGGGCCAAGTCTGCCCGGCCAAGTGGAAAGAAGGCGAGAAGACCCTGGCTCCGTCCCTGGATCTGGTTGGCAAGATCTAAAAACGGTCTGGAAACTACTGCGCGTCGCTGATGCGGCGTTGAAATCAGGCTCGGGCTGCTCATTTACAGCTCGTAAACTCCGCGCCCTCGCCTGATTTCGCCTTGCCTCAGCAACGCTCGCTACGTTTCCCGCTCCGTTTTACGCGCTGACAGGTCACACCCGATCTTGTAAGCGCGCCCGAACGCCCGGGCGCGATCCGCCCGGGCGTTTGTTTGTCCGCAATTCGTTGAAAAGGAACCCCGTCATGTTGGATGCCAGTCTTAAAACCCAGTTGCAGGCCTACCTCGAGAAGGTCACCCAGCCGTTCGAGATCGTCGCTTCCCTCGATGACGGCGAAAAGTCCCAGGAACTGCTCGGACTGCTGCAAGACATCGTCGGCCTGACCGACAAGATCAGCCTCAAGACCGATGGCAGCGATGCGCGCCGTCCGTCCTTCGCCCTGGTTCGCCCGGGCGCCGATATCGGCGTCAGCTTCGCCGGTATCCCCATGGGCCACGAGTTCACCTCGCTGGTGCTGGCCCTGCTGCAGGTCGGTGGCCACCCGTCCAAGCTGGATGCCGAGACCATCGCGCAGATCCAGGCCATCGAAGGCACCTTCGAGTTCGAGACCTACTTCTCGCTGTCCTGCCAGAACTGCCCGGACGTGGTGCAGGCGCTGAACCTGATGGCCGTGCTCAACCCCAACATCCGCAACGTCTCCATCGACGGCGCGCTGTTCCAGGAAGAAGTCGAGCGCCGCCAAATCATGGCCGTGCCGAGCATCTACCTGAATGGCGAAGTGTTCGCCTCGGGCCGCATGGAAGTGAAGGAAATCCTCGCCAAGATCGACACCAAGGCCGGTAGCCGCGATGCCGAGAAGATGAGCGCCAAGGAAGCCTTCGACGTACTGGTCATCGGGGGCGGCCCGGCCGGCGCCGCGGCGGCCATCTACGCCGCGCGCAAGGGCATCCGCACCGCCATCGCCGCCGAGCGCTTCGGTGGCCAGGTGCTGGACACCATGGCCATCGAGAACTTCATCTCGGTGAAGGAAACCGAAGGGCCGAAACTGGTGCGTGCCCTGGAAGAGCACGTCAAGGAATACGAAGTCGACATCATGAACCTGCAGCGTGCTTCCGCCCTGGTTCCGGCCAGCAGCGAAGGCGGCCTGCACGAGGTCAAGTTCGACAACGGCGCTTCGCTCAAGGCCAAGACCGTGATCCTCTCCACCGGCGCGCGCTGGCGCGAGATGGGCGTCCCCGGCGAGCAGGAATACAAGGCCAAGGGCGTGTGCTTCTGCCCGCACTGCGACGGCCCGCTGTTCAAGGGCAAACGCGTGGCGGTGATCGGCGGCGGCAACTCCGGCGTCGAAGCGGCCATCGACCTGGCCGGCCTGGTCAGCCATGTGACTCTGCTGGAGTTCGCCGACACCCTGCGTGCCGACGCCGTGCTGCAGAAGAAGCTGTACAGCCTGGCCAACGTCACCGTGATCAAGAGCGCGCAGACCACCGAGGTCAAGGGCGACGGGCAGAAAGTCACCGGCCTGGTGTACAAGGATCGCACCAGCGACGCCGTACACACGGTCGAGCTGGAAGGCATCTTCGTGCAGATCGGCCTGCTGCCCAACAGCGACTGGCTGAAAGGCACAGTCGAACTGAGCCGCTTCGGTGAGATCATCGTCGACGCCAAGGGCGCCACCAACATCCCCGGCGTGTTTGCCGCCGGCGACGTGACCACCGTGCCGTACAAGCAGATCGTCATCGCCATGGGCGAAGGTTCGAAGGCCTCGCTCTCCGCCTTCGACCATCTGATCCGCCACAGCTGATCAGCGCCGCAACGCCAAAGGGCCCCTCGGGGCCCTTTTTCATGGCTGGCGCAACGGGCACACTGTGCCCTCCTCCGCTGCCGGCTCGACCATGAACCCCGAAGACCTCCTCCTGCTGGTGACCCGTACCATGCCGTTCGGCAAGTACAAGGATCGCCTGCTCGCCGACCTGCCCGGCCACTACCTCAACTGGTTCGCCCGCGAGGGTTTCCCCAAGGGCGAGATCGGCCGCCTGCTGGCCCTGATGCAGGAGATCGACCACAACGGCCTCAAGCCGCTGCTCGACCCGCTGCGCCAGCGCCAGCCGCGCCAATGACACGGCATTCCCCTGGGCAATAACGCCCGCTCGCGCTTCATCCGGCTCCTGCGGGCGATTAGGGTTAAGGCCTTCCCAACCTGCCCGAGGACTCCTTCATGCACTCCTACTTCAGCCTGCAGGGCCGCACCGCCCTGGTTACCGGCGGCACCCGCGGCATCGGCCGGATGATCGCCCAGGGCTTCCTCGAAGCCGGCGCGCGGGTGTTCATCTGTGCCCGTGACGGCGCCGCCTGCATCCAGACCGCCGAGGAACTGTCGGTGTATGGCGAGTGCATCGGCCTGGCCGCCGACCTGTCCAGCGAGGAAGGCGCCAAGGCCCTGGCCGCCGAACTGGGCAGCCGTCTGCAGCAGCTGGATATCCTGGTCAACAACGCCGGCACCACCTGGGGCGCACCGCTGGAAAGCTACCCGGTGAAAGGCTGGGAAAAGGTCATGCAGCTCAACGTCACCTCGGTATTCAGCTGCATCCAGCAACTGCTGCCGCTACTGCGCAAGGCCGGCAACGCGCAGAGCCCGGCGCGGGTGATCAACATCGGCTCGGTGGCCGGCATCAGCTCGTTCGGCGAACAGGCCTACGCCTACGGCCCGAGCAAGGCGGCGCTGCACCAGCTGTCGCGCCTGCTGGCCCGCGAGCTGGTCGGCGAGCACATCAACGTCAACGTGATCGCCCCCGGGCGCTTCCCGAGCAAGATGACCAAGCACATCGCCCAGGACGAAGCGGCCATGGCCGAGGACGTCGCGCATATCCCCATGCAGCGCTGGGGCCGCGAGGAAGAAATGGCCGCACTGGCGATCAGCCTGGCCAGTGCCGCAGGCGCCTACATGACCGGCAACATCATCCCCATCGACGGTGGCTTCAGCCTGTAACGTCCACGCGCCAGGCCCTGCTGCCACGCGACAACTGACCGCAGCCGGCGTCTGGCCGGCCGCGCTACAGTGAGGGCATCAGGGCTACTCAGGACGAGACGCATGGACAGTGAAAGGGCAAGCCTGGCCACAGGCTATGCACGGATCCGCCAGGAAGCGACGGTACTGGCGGGCAAGCTCGGCGACCTTGGCCAGCGCGCCTCGGTCTACCACCACCTGTACGAAGACTCCGGCGGGCGCAACGTCTTCCCGCTGATCGCCGCCCACGGCGCCTTGTGGGGCGCCGGCTACTTCGCCCTGGGGATGAAGGTCGGCGCCCTGCTCTCCGCCCAGTACCTGCTGCAACCGGCCCTGCGCCGGGAGAAAATGCGCCAGCTGCACGCCTTCGCCGACGCCTTCCGCGACATCAACCGGCGCGTGTGCATCGAGGCCTACTGCGCCTATCACCTCAGCAAGCAATTCGGCCATCTGGCGGAGATCGACCAGTACGTGCCGCCGCGCCTGCTGGCCGCGCTGAACGCCTGCCACCAGACCCAGGCCGAGCAGCGGACACTGCCCGCCGAACAACGCCGGGCGCTGTTCGAGGCGTTCTTTCTGTGGGAGCAGGAAGCCATAGTCGGGCCGGCCGTGGAGCAGGCCATCGCAGCCCTCGACTGGCCGCTGATCCGCCATGTGGCGCTGCGCCCGCGCATCGAGTTCGCCTACTTCAGCAGCAGCCGCAACATGAAGTTCAAGGACTTCGCCAGCACCGCCGAGCGCATCGACAAAGGCCTGCGCGCCTATGAGCTGGCCGAGCAGAGCGGGCTGCTGCAGGTGGAGGCGGCGCTGAGCCGCTACGGGGTATTGCCGGCGGCCTTCTTCAACGGCACGGCGGGCTACTTCGCCGAGCTCAAGGCCCGCCTGGCCGGCACTCAGTCGGCCGCCTGCTCCAGCTCGGCCTTGAGCGCCTCGTAGGCTGGCGCGGCGTAGATGCCGACGTCCACCGCCAGCTGCAGTACCCGCGGCAGGTCGCTGGTGTAGACGAGCACGCACTGCAGCTCGTCATCCAGCGGCTCGCTGATATCCACCAGCACGTAGCCGCCCTTCTCCTTGTACAGCGCCGAGAGCTGCACCTGGATGCGGTTGAGCGCCTTGAGCGGCTCGACCTTGGCCAGCTGCTTGGGCTTGATGTTGAAGGTCACGCTGGGGCCGAAGGAGTCGATGATCTGCGCCAGCAGGCTCTCGTAGTCGTCGGCCTGGAACAGCACGGTGTCCGGCAGGCTGCCGATCACCACCCACTCGCCCAGCGGAATGGGGAAATCGTCGTCGTAGTTGATGTCCGGGTTGGCCGCCAGGAAGGCCTGCGAGTCGGCGTAGGCCTGGGCCGCCTCGTCGGCGATACGGGCAATCTCCTCGTCGGTCATGCAGCCGGAGCTGATCAGGGTGATGAGTTCGAGGAGCTGGGCGTTCATGGGGCAATCCTGGACGGGCGAAACGGGCGCATAGGATAGCCTGCGCGGCGCGGCGCCGGGAGCCCGGCCTACTCGCCGTGCTCCACCTGCAGCTCGGTGAACTGCACCTCGCCGACTTCCGCCGCCCCGCCCTCGGCATCCTGCACATAGGCACCGGCCTTGAAGTACAACGGCACCGCGCGCCAGGCCGGATCGGCCTGGAAGAAATCGTGCTGGAAGCGCTCGCCATTGGCCTCGACGCTGAGCACGCCGTCGCGCACTTCGATGCTGTAGGAGAACAGGTCGTTGTTGACCCGGGTGGTGAACAGGTGGATCAGGTCTTCCTCGCTGCCCTCGGGATGGCGCTTGATCAGGGCCTTGAGCCGGCCCTTGTCCCACTGCAGCTTGATCAGCGGGCGGGCGTCGTAGCCGTGGATCTGGCCGATGATGATCTTCTCGCTGCTGGGCGAGCGGAGCACCCGGCAGGCGGCCATCAGCCGGTGATAACCCTGGCCGAACCAGTTCTGCCCGTCGCGGCTGGGGTCGAGCAGCTCGCGCAGCTCGGAGCGCGGATAGTCGGAGTTTTCCGTGGTGCCGCCGCGCACCGGGGCAACGAAGACCATGGCGCCGTTGTCGGCCAGGTAGAAATAGCGCGAGGCGTAGCCGGCCTTGAGTGCATCCGGGCGCACCTCGCTGGCCTGCTCGTCCGGCAGGGTCAGCTTCCAGTGCGACAGGTCGTAATTGGCTGCCGGCGCCATGTAGTGGCGCTCGTCCTGCTGCTCGCTGCGGCAGCCGGCCAGCACCAGCAGCAGGCTAGCCAGGCAGAGTATTGATCGATGCATCGGCTCGCTCCCTGATCGCTCGCGTTATCTATACAGGCTCTCTGCAGGCAGCACGACCGCTGCCGGCGGTCACGTGACGGACGGTCTGCCGGGAGAGCCGAGGCCTGCGCACAGCCGCCCCAAGCGCCGCTCTCGGCCCGGCCGGGCCCGCCCGAAACGCCACGCCTGTGATCGTGCCGCCCCTGCTCGGCGCACTATCCCGGTGCACTGGCCGAGCCTGCTGCCGTCATCTATATCCTCTACTAGCTGCGGTACCAAGGGAGATTAAAAGATGCTCGGCATGGTGTTTACCGAGTTCGTGGAGATGGTCGAGCAGCGCTTTTCGCCCGAGCTGGCGGATCAGATGCTGACGGAGACCCACCTGGCCAATGACGGCGCCTACACCGCAATTGGCTACTACCCCCATGAAGAAATGCAGGCCCTGGTAGCGACGCTGGCCAGGCTGACCGGCAGCAGCGTGCCGGTGCTGGTACAGGCTTATGGCGAACACCTGTTCCAGCGTTTCGTCGAGCTCTATCCGCAGATGCTCGGCCACTGCAGCGACAGCTTCAGCCTCCTGGCCAGCGTCGACGGCCATATCCACCAAGAGGTGCACAAGCTCTACCCACAGGCACAGTTGCCAAGCTTTGAAACCGTCGAGCACACGGCGCAGCGCCTGGTACTGGTATACCGCTCCAGCCGGGGCCTGGCCGACCTGGCCGAAGGCCTGATCCGCGGCTGCATCCGCCACTACGGCGATAACCTGCGCATACGTCGCGAGGACTTTCCCGCCAGCGCCGGCATCAGCAGCACGCACTTCGAGATCATCCGGCCTTGAGTGAAGAACTCTGGCAACGCCGCCTGGATCGCGAACGGCAGGCGCGCAAGACCGCCGAACAGCTGCTCACGGAGAAATCCCGCGAGCTCTACCAGAGCACGGTCGAGCTCAAGCAGGCCCTGGCCGCCTCGGAAGACCAGCGGCGCCTGCAGCTGGCACTGTGGGGCAGCGGCGAACTGATCTGGGAATGGCAGGCCCAGGACAACCTGATGCGTCTGCACACCTTTTCCAGCGAGCCGGGCGATACCCTGTGCGAAACCCTGCCCTGGGATGACTGGCTGCAGCGCCTGCACCCGGACGACCAGAGCGCCGCCCTGCACGACTGGCACGAAAACCTGTGCGGGCGACGCGACTACTACGACCTGGAATTTCGCGTGCGCAACAGCCCCGACACCGCCTGGCACTGGCTGCGCACCCAGGGCCGTGCGGTGGAGCGCGACGCGCACGGCATGGCGCAGCGTATCACCGGCACCTGCAAGGACATCACCCGCCAACGCGAAGCCGAAGAGCACCTGCGCCTGCTGGCCGCCGCCTTTGCCAACAACCGCGACGCCAATGCGGTACTGGCCAGCGACAAGCGCGTGCTGCAGGCCAATGCCGCCTTTCATGAGCTCATCGGCATCACCCCTGCGCAGTTGCAAGGACTGCAGCTGGACAAGCTGCTGCTGGATGCCGACGACTGCTGCCCCTGGTCGGCGCTGTGCAGCACCGACCACTGGCAGGGCGAACTGATCTGCCTGCGGCAGAACGGCCAGCGCATTCCGGTCGAGCTGAGCAGCACCCTGGTGCGCGCCCGCGACCAGCAGGACGATCATCTGGTGCTGTCGCTGCGCGACATCAGCGAGCGCCGCCGCGCGGCGGATCACCTGCAGCACCTGGCCCGCCTCGATGTGCTGACCCAGCTGCCCAACCGCCTGCAGTTCCAGGAACGCCTGCAGCGCACCCTGCAGGGCTTGCAGGCCGGCCGCTGCCTGGCCCTGCTGTTTGTCGACCTGGACGATTTCAAGCAGGTCAACGACGCCTTTGGCCACGATATCGGCGATGCGCTGCTGCAGCAGGTCGCCATCCGCCTGCAGAGAACCCTGCGCCAGCGTGACCTGGTGGCGCGCTGGGGCGGCGACGAGTTCGTCGTGCTCCTGGAGCTGCACAAGCAGCAGGAAGTGATACGGGTCGCCAACAAGCTGATCAACGCGCTCAACGAGCCTATGGAGCTGGCGGGCCACATCCTCACGGCCACGCCCAGCATCGGCATCGCCCTGGCGCCCGAGCACGGCAACGAAGCCGGCGAGCTGCTGCGCCACGCCGACGCGGCCATGTACGTGGCCAAGCGCGAGGGGCGCAACCAGTACGCGCTGTACCGCCCCGAGCTGAATGAGCAACTGCTGCATAGGGTCAAGCTGGCCAACCTGTTGCGCCGCGCCCTGGAGCAGCAAGAGCTGAGCCTGGCGCTGCAACCGAAGATCCGCCTGAGCGACCAGCGCATCATCGGCGCCGAAGCCTTGCTGCGCTGGGACACCGCCGAGTTCGGCCGGGTCGCGCCGACAACCTTCATTCCCCTGGCCGAAGAGCTGGGCCTGATCGTGCCGATCGGCCACTGGCTGGTGCGCGAAGCGGCAGCCCTGCTCGACGACTGGCAGCGGCGTGGCTGGCCGCTGAGCCTGGCGATCAATCTGTCGGCGCGGCAACTGTATGACCCGCAGCTGCTGCCCGTGCTCAACGCCAGCATCGGCCAGACCACGGCCAGCGCCGAGGCACTGGAGCTGGAGGTGACCGAGTCCATCCTGCTGGAAGATGCCGCCTCCGCCCGCCAACGCCTGCAGGCCCTGCATGACGCCGGCTTTCGCATTGCCCTGGACGACTTCGGCACCGGCTACTCGTCCTTGAGCTACCTGAAGGATCTGCCACTGGATCGGGTGAAGATCGACCGCAGCTTCATTTCCGACCTGGAGCAGTCGCCGCGCGGCCAGGCGCTGCTGTCGTCGATCGCGGATCTGTGCCGCGCGCTGTCGCTGCAGACCACCGCGGAAGGGGTGGAAACCGCGGCGCAGCTGCGGCTGGTGCAGGCCGAAGGCATCGATGAGGTACAGGGCTACTTCTACTACCCGCCCCTGACCATCGATGCCTTCAACCGCCTGCTGGACACCGAGACCGGCTCAAGCCGGCTCGGCACGCAGGATGCCTGAGCGGCCCCTCAGCGCAGCTTTTCCATCATCTGGTAGTACCACATGCCGGCAGCCAGCATCGGGTTGCCGAACACGTCGCCCATCGGCACCTTGATGTGCTTGCAAGCGGCGAAGGTGTCGTAGTGGCCGAGGGTGCCGGTCAGGGCGTTGGCCATGATCTCGCCCATGATGTGGGTGGTGGCGATGCCATGGCCGGAGTAGCCCTGGCAGTACCAGACGTTCTGCGACAGCTTGCCCAGCTGCGGGATGCGGTTCATCACGATGCCCATGGCGCAGCTCCACTGGAACTCGATCTCCACGCCCTTGAGCTGCGGGAAGGTGCGCTCGATGCACGGGCGCAGCTCACCGGCGATATCCCGCGAGTCGCGGCCCGAGTAGTTGGCGCCACCGCCGAACAGCAGGCGGCCGTCGTTGGTCATGCGGTAGTAGTCGAGCACGAAGCGGCAGTCGTACACGGCCAGGGTCTGCGGGTTGAGCTCCTTGGCCAGGTCGCCCAGCGGCGCGGTGGTGACGATGCCACCCATGGCCGGGAAGATCATGCCCTTGAGCTGCTTGCGCGCCAGCTTGTGGTAGACGTCGCCGGCCAGCAGCACCTGCTTGGCGTCGATGCGGCCCTGGGCGGTGATCACCGCCGGGTTGGCGCCCTGGACGATGTCCAGCACCTCGGAGTGTTCGAAGATCAGCGCGCCCAGGCTGGCCGCGGCCTTGGCCTCGCCGATGCACAGGTTGAGCGGGTGCAGGTGCATGTTGCGGGTGTTCTTGATCGCACCCATGTAGATGTCGCTGGCCAGGTGCGCGCGCACGCCATCGGCGTCGAGCAGGCTGATGTCGTCACCCATGCCGCGCTCCAGCGCCTCGGCGTAGGAGCTGCGCAGTTCATCCATGTGCGAGGGCTTCATCGCCGCGTGCAGGTGGCCGTGGCGCAGGTCGCACTGGATGCCGTACTTCTGCACGCGGTTCTTGATGATCTCGTGGCCGCGCCAGCGCAGGTGCCAGATGAAGTCGTCGACTTCCTCGCCGATGGTGTTGCGCATCTGCTTGCGCATGGCCGCATCGCCCGACAGGCTGCCGGTGACCTGGCCGCCGTTGCGCCCGGTGGCACCCCAGCCGATCTTGTTGGTCTCGACTATGGCCACCTTGAGGCCGCGCTCGGCCAGTTCCACTGCAGTGGCGACGCCGGTGAAGCCGCCGCCGATGATGGCGACATCGACACTGACCTGGCCCTGCAGGGTCGGGTAGTTGGTTTCCTCGTTCAGCGTGGCGCTGTAGTAGGACTTGGTGCGCTCGGCGGCGGCGATCACGGGTTGGGTTGCTGCGTTCATTGCTGCTTTCCTCTGTGGCCGCCGGCATCAGGCACGGCGGCTGTTCTTGTTCTGTATCAGGCGTTGGTCAGGTACCAGCGCCAGTCCTGTTCGCCCACTTCGCCCATGAACTGGCGGTACTCGGCGCGTTTCACTGCCAGGTACACGCGCAGGAACTCCGCGCCGAAGGCATCGCGAGCCCAGGCGGAGTGCTCCAGGGCGTGCAACGAGGCCGACCATTCGGTGGGCAGGAACTGCTTGGCCTGGGCATAGCCGTTGCCCTGCACCGGCGCGCCCGGGTCGAGACGCTCGCGCAGGCCACGGTGGATGCCGGCGAGAATCGCCGCAGCGGCCAAGTAGGGGTTGGCGTCGGCGCCGCAGATGCGGTGCTCGACATGCCGGGTATGCGCCGGGCCGCCCGGTACGCGCAGGCTCACGGTGCGGTTGTCGACGCCCCAGGTCGGCGCCAGCGGCGCGTAGCTGTGGGCCTGGAAGCGCCGGTAGGAATTGGCGTTGGGGCAGAACAGCAGCAGCGAGTCGAGCAGGCTGGCGAGCATGCCGCCGACCGCCTGGCGCAGCAGTGCACTGCCCTCCTTGGCCTCGCTGGCGAACAGGTTGTTGCCCTGCTCGTCCGCCAGGCTCACATGCATATGCATGCCGGTGCCGGCCAGATGGTCGAACGGCTTGGCCATGAAGCAGGCCTGCATCCCGTGCTTGTGCGCCACCCCCTTGACCAGGCGCTTGTAGCGCACCGCCTGATCCATGGCGAGCAGCGCATCGCCATGCTCCAGGGTGATCTCCACCTGGCCCGGCGCATATTCGGAAATCGCCGTGCGCGCCGGAATGCCCTGGGCCTTGCAGGCGGCATAGAGGTCGGCGAGGAACGGCTCGATCTGCTCCAGCTCGCGCAGGCCATACACCTGGGTGCTGCGCGGGCGGCCACCGTCGGCATCCAGAGCCGGTTGCGGGCGGCCCTGGGCGTCGCGTTGCTGGTCGAGCAGGTAGAACTCCAGCTCGCAGGCCATCACCGGCTGGTAGCCGTCGGCCTTGAGCGCGTCGATCACCCGTACCAGCAGGTGGCGCGGATCGGCCACGGTGGCCGGCAGGCCCTCGCTGGGGTGCATGGAAACCTGCACGGCGGCAGTGGGAATCTGCCGCCAGGGCAGACGCTGCAGGCTGCCGGGCAGCGGGTAGGCGCGGCAGTCGATGTCGCCCACCTCCCAGACCAGGCCGGAATCCTCGACATCCTCGCCGTGCAGGGTCAGGCCGAGCAGGGTGCTGGGCAGCGGCCGGCCGCTCTGGTACACGGCCAGCAGCTCCTCGCGGTGCAGCAGCTTGCCGCGTGGCACGCCGTTGCCATCGAGGACGAACAGCTCGAACAGCTCGATGTCAGGGTTGGCGGCCAGGAAATCCTCGGCCTCTTGGACAGAAGCAAACATTGCGATGGTTCTCGCTTGCGCCGCAGCGCACAGTGCCCGCGGCTCCGAGGGTCGGTGCTGGCGGCGGACAGACAGTCTTCGATGAGCGGGCTGGCAAAACAGCCCACGGGTTCAGTACGAAGCCTGTGCTTGATCCGGCGGACGCGCATGGCGGCAGTGCCACAGCGCCCAGAAGGCGAGAATCTCGGGAAGCAGCGGGTTGTCCCGATCGGCGCCGAGCCGGGCCTCGGCCTTGAACAGGCGGGCAATGGGGGCAGGACGGCAATGGCGGCTCGGGGCAATCATGGTCAGGGAGACTCGCACGGCGGCTAGCGCCAGTTAAATCGTATTTTTTGCACACTCAGTTTCATAACCACTAAACAATCGACTGTTCCTAGCGTGGCGGGCTGTAGCGGAACGGCGTTCCCAGTCCGCCTTCGATCTGCCCAGAAAGCTGCTGCACACCGGCCAGCACGCCGCGTTCGGGACTGTGCAGCAGCGCCTGCCACTCCTGCTCGAAGGCGTTGTTGAGGCTGTGGCGCAGCTGCGCCTCGCTGTCCGGGCGGTCGTTCTCGCGGGCGATGGCGGTGAACAGTGCCACCCCCAGCGACAGGGTGGTGCCGGCCACCCGGCCGATCGCCGCCGCCACGGCGCTGGCCGCGCCGCTGGTGGCCATCTCGCCCACCAGGCGCTCACTGGCACGCTGCGCCACCTGGGAAATGCCGGGATCGGCCGACCAGTCGCGCAGGCCGCCGGGCGCCGAGCGAATCCGCTCGACCAGGGCGACATAGGCCGGCTGGCGCTCCAGCGGGTCGGCCTGCAGCAGATCGTAGACGGAAGCGCCGGGGCTCTGGACGATGGCCGGCAGGGCCTGCAGGCGCTGGTCGAACTGTTCCGCCGGCACCCCGTGACGCACGGCAATGGCCGGCAGGCGCAGGCCGAGCTGCTCGATGTACAACCGTGTGCTGCGCGCCATGATCTGCTGCGGGTCATCCTCCTCGGCAACCGGCTCCAGCACCCGCTCCTGGTACTGCTCCTGGAGGTACAGCGCCAGGCGGCCGACCGTCTCGTCCTCCCCGTCGCTGTTGAGCTTGTACCAGGACACCTTGACCCCCAGCCACTGCTGGGTCCAGTAGCTGGAGAACCAGGGAATGAATTCGTCGTCGGTCTGCCGGTAGACCCGTTCCATCCATTGGCGCATGGCCAGCAGGGCGTGCTCGCGGGCCTGCGCCGCGGCGTCCTGCGAGGCGCGGGCAATGTCACGGTCGACCTGGCGCCAGGTACTCGCCGGCACCACCACCGGCGGCGTGCTGGCGCAGCCGGCCAGCGCCGCCACACAGGCGACGAGCAGTACCCGCAGATAACCTCGCGTCATGCGCATCACGACGCTGACCGCCTCGCGGCTCTGTCGAACCGCCTGTTGCCTGCCGGCCGGCGGCCATCGCCGCCCTGCCCGCCCCCGCCCACCGGGACGCCCGCCACGCCCGAACCTGGTTCCCCGAGTATAAGGCTGGCCATTGCCCACGGCGGGCGGCCAGCCATACGGCAGGGCCTAGCCGGCGCTGTCGAGCGCCAGATTCCGGCGCGCCAGCATGCGCCCCAGCGGCAGCAGCGCGAGGGCAACGCCGACCAGCAGCGCGGCGACCGCGAAGGTACGCTGCAGGCCGCCGGCCACCTCCGCCGCCGCATGGCCACCGGCCGCCGGCATGGCGGTGGCGGCGAACACCGCGCCCAGCACGGCGGCGCCGGTGATCAGCCCGAGGTTGCGCGCCAGATTGAGCAAGGCGGCCAGCACACCGCGCTGCTGTGCCTGCCCGCGGGCCATCACCGCGGTGTTGTTGGCCGCCTGGAACAGCGCGTAGCCGGCGGTCACCAGCAGCAGCGGCGCCAGATAGCCCGGCACCCCGTAACCGCTTGGCAGCAGCGCCAGCAGCCCGCAACCGGCGAGCATCGCGCTCAGGCCACCGGCCAGCACGGCAGTCGGGCCCAGGCGATCGACCAGACGCCCGCCCGGCGCCCCGACCAGCGCTGCCAGCAGCGGCCCCGCCGACATCACTAGGCCGACCCGCGACGCATCCAGTGCCAGCACCGTAGCCAGGTAGAACGGCCCCACCACCAGGCTCGCCATCATGACCGTGGCGACCAGCCCGCTCATCAGCAGGCCGCAGCTCAGCTGCGCATCACCCAGGCTGGCCAGGTGGATCAGTGGCGCGGCCAGGCGGCTCTCGAGGCGCACAAACAGCATGAGAACAGTGCCGGCAACACCCAACAGCAGCAGGTTGAGCCCGCCGAAGTGCCCCCGGCCGAGGGTCATCGCCAGGGCATAGGCGGCCAGACTCAGCGCCAGCAGCAACAGGCCGAGCAGGTCGAAGGACTGCCGGCTCGCCGCCACCGACTGCGCGCGGGGCAGATAGCGCCAGGCCAGCCAGGCGGCCAGCAGGCCCAGCGGCAGGTTGACCAGGAAGATTGCCGGCCAGCCGCTGACGGCCAGCAGGCCGCCACCCAGCGACGGGCCCAGCGCCGTGCCGAGCGCCGACAGGGTGCCGAGCAGGCCCATCGCGCTGCCGGCCCTTTGCGCCGGCACCAGCTCGGCGACGAAGCTCATGCTCAGCGCCAGCATGCTCGCTGCGCCCAGCCCCTGCGCCGCGCGCGCCAGCAGCAGCACCCAGAACGACGCTGCCAGGCTGCACAGCAGCGAGGCGGCGCTGAACAGCAGGATGCCACCCAGCAGCACGCGGCGCCGGCCGAACAGATCGCCCAGGCGCCCGGCGCCGACCACCAGGCAGGTGCTGCTCAGCAGGTAGGCGAGCACCACCCACTGCACGGCCTGGAAGGACACGCCGAAGGCTCGCGCCAGAGTCGGCAGGGCCACGTTGGCACTGCTGATGCCCAACGAGGACAGCAGCATGACCAGGGCCAGGCCAAGCAGCGCCCAGCGGGTCTGGTTGGACATTACGGGAGTGGAGGGATTGTCGAGGTTCATGGCAGGGCAACTCCGGCTGGCGATCAGCAGCAGCCTATGCCGGCACCAGACAAGGCGGAAGACGCAGCACTTGCAGGTTATTCGTGCAGCAAACGCCACACCTCATGCTAGGGTGATGGCATGACCACGCCCGACCTCAACCTGCTGCTCACCCTCGATGTGCTGCTCGCCGAAGGCAGCGTGGCCCGCGCCGCCCAGCGCCTGCAGCTGAGCCCCTCGGCCATGAGCCGGGCGCTGGCGCGGCTGCGCGCCAGCACCGGCGATCCGCTGCTGGTACGCGCCGGCCGCGGCCTGGTGCCGACCCCACGAGCCCTGCAGCTGCGCGAGCAGGTCAGCCAGCTGGTGCAGGATGCCCAGGCGGCCCTGCGCCCGCAGGAACAGCTCGACCTCGGCCGGCTCAGGCGGCGCTTCACCCTGCGCACCAGCGACGGCTTCGTGGAGAACTTCGGCGCCAGTCTGCTGGCGCGCATCGCGGCCCAGGCGCCTGGCGTACAACTGCGCTTCGTGACCAAGACCGACAAGGACAGCCGCCTGCTGCGCGAAGGCAGCATCGACCTCGACACCGGGGTGATCGGCGCCGGCACCAGCCCGGAGCTGCACGCCCGGGTGCTGTTCCATGACCGTTTCATCGGCGTGGTGCGGCCGGGCCATCCGCTGTGCCAGGGCGAACTCAGCGCCGCCCGCTATGCCGCCGGCCGCCACGTCCTGGTGTCGCGCACCGGCGAGGAGCGCGGGCCGCTGGCCGAGGCGCTGGCGGCACTGGGTCTGCAGCGCGAGATCGTCTGCCTGGTCGGCGGCTTCTCCGCCGCCCTGGCCCTGGCACGTACCAGCGAGCTGATCGCCAGCGTGCCGCAGCGCCACACCGCCAACCTGCGCGACGGGCTGCACAGCTTCGCCCTGCCCTTCGCCACGTCGGAGTTTCCGGTGTCGATGCTCTGGCACCCGCGCATGGACGCCGACCCGGCCCAGCGCTGGCTGCGCGACTGCGTGCGCCAGGTGTGCGCGGCGGTGGATCAGAACAGCCCGAGCTGAGGGTCGATCAGGGCGGAGAAGTCACCGCCCACGAACGGCAGAATGGCATCCGCCACCGGCTGCAGCTGGCGGCTCAGGTAATGCTCGTAGTCGATCAGGGCGCGCTGGTCTTCCAGCGGCTGCGGCCCGGCCACGGTCATCAGGTAGCTGATCCAGCCGCCGTTCTGGTACTGCCGCGGGCGCCCCAGGCGGTCGTTGTAGTCATCGGCCAGGCGCGCGGCGCGCACATGCGGCGGCACGTTGCGCTGGTAGTCGCCGAGCTGGCGGCGCAGGCGCTTGCGGTAGATCAGCAGCTCGTCGAGCTCGCCGGCCAGGGTGCGCCGCACATAGTCGCGCACGTAGTCCTGGTAGGGCTGGCGGTCGAAGATGCGCTGGTAGAGTTCCTGCTGGAAGCGCTGGGCCAGCGGCGACCAGTCGGTGCGCACCGTTTCCAGGCCCTTGAAGACCATTTCGCTGCGCCCGTCGGCGCGCCTGACCAGACCGGCATAGCGCTTCTTGCTGCCCTCCTCGGCGCCACGGATGGTCGGCATCAGGAAGCGGCTGTAGTGGGTTTCGAACTGCAGCTCCAGCGCGCTGGTCAGGCCGAATTCCGCCTGCAGATGCTCGCGCCACCACTGGTTGACCTGCTGCACCAGCGCCCGCCCGATGCGCGCCGCCTCGTCCTCGGTATGGGCGCTACCGAGCCAGACGAAGGTGGAGTCGGTGTCGCCATAGATCACCTGGTAGCCGGCGGCCTCGATCAGCTCGCGGGTGCGGCGCATGATCTGGTGCCCGCGCAGGGTGATGGACGAGGCCAGGCGGGTATCGAAGAAGCGGCAGCCGCTGGAGCCGAGCACGCCGTAGAAGGCGTTCATGATGATCTTCAGCGCCTGCGACAGCGGCGCGTTGCCTTCGCGCTTGGCCGCCTCGCGCCCCTGCCAGACCCGCTCGACAATGGCCGGCAGGCAGTGGCGGGTGCGCGAGAAGCGCGCGCCGCGAAAGCCCTCCACCGAGTGTTCGTCGTCGGGCTGGCGCAGACCCTCGATCAGCCCCAGCGGATCGATCAGGAAGGTGCGGATGATCGAGGGATACAGGCTCTTGTAGTCGAGCACCAGCACCGACTCGTACAGCCCCGGCTGTGAACTCATGACGAAGCCGCCAGGGCTGGTCTGGGGGATCTTCTCGCCGAGGTTGGGGGCGACGAAGCCCTGGCGATGCATCAGCGGCAGGTACAGGTGCTCGAAGGCCGCCACCGAGCCACCGCTGCGATCGGCGGCCAGGCCGGTGACGCTGGCCCGTTCGAGGAGGAAGTCGATCAGTTGGGTCTTGGCGAAGATCCGCGTGACCAGCTCGCAGTCCTTGAGGTTGTAGCGCGCCAGGGCCGGCTTGTCCTCGGCGAACATGCGGTTGATCTCGTCCATGCGCTGGTACGGCGTGTCGATCGCCTTGCCTTCGCCGAGCAGGGTCTGGGCCACCGACTCCAGGCTGAACGAGGGGAAGCTCCAGGTCGCCGAGCGCAGCGCCTCGATGCCGTCGATGATCAGCCGCCCGGCCGCTGCGGCGAAGTAGTGCTTGTGGCTGGCGTGCTCGCGCCAGCCCAGCTCGTCGCCGCCACGGCCAAGGCGCAGCGGCACCTTGAGCTGCTGGGCATGTTCGCGCAGCACGCGCAGGTCGAACTGCACCAGGTTCCAGCCGATGATCGCATCCGGGTCGTGCTCAGCCAGCCAGGCGTTGAGCCGCTCCAGCAGCTCGCCGCGGCTGGCACAGTAGTCGAGCTGGAAGTCCACCACGGCCGCTGCCTCGGGTTGAGGGCCGAGCATATAGACCTGGCGCTGGCCGCAGCCTTCCAGGGCGATCGAATACAGCTCGCCATGCTCACTGGTCTCGATATCCAGGGACACCAGGCGCAGCCGCGGACGGTAGTCGCTGCCCGGCTGCAGCTGCACCTCGTGCAGCACACCGGCGGCGTCGGGCGTGCCGGCGAACAGCACCGGGGCGGTGATGAAGCGCTCCATCAGGTAGCGCTCCGGCGGACGGATATCGGCCTCGTAGACATCCACCCCGGCCTTGCGCAGGCGCTTGTCCAGGCTCATCAGCTGGCGATGCTGCTGGCAGTACAGGCCGAGCACCGGACGCTGGTGGAAGTCGCGCAGGCCCAGTTCGCGCAGTTCGACCCCGCGCTCGCCCTGCAGCAGGGCCGCGGCGCGCTCGCGCTGGTTCAGCGGGATAAAGGCCACCGAAGGTTGCGGCGGCAGGCGTAGCAGACGTGGCCCGGCATCGGTCGCCAGCCAGAACTCGACCTGGGTGCCCGCGGGCGTATCGCGCCAATGCCGGGTCAGGACAAAGCCCTGCTGTAGATCCACCGCTGCAACCTCGAACCACTGTTTCAGCCGGTGATTCTACGGGGCAAATCGACGGCCCGCCCGGTCGCGCGGCAATGCCGGTCAATAAAAAACCGCCCTGATGGGCGGTTTCTGGTCATCGGTTAACGAGAGGCGTCAGGCCTGATCCAGCTCTTCCTGGCGAGCCAGGAATTCCTCCTCCAGCAGGGCATCGGTGAGTATCACGTCAGTCGGATCGACGAAGCGGCCGGTGGACACCACCTTGGCCTCCAGGCGCCCGGTCAGGTGTTCCAGGGCGTGGCGCATTTTCTCTGCGGCACCATCCACGGCAATGCCCATCTGGTCGGCCTTGTGGGTCACGGAAATCGGCTGGTGGCCCTTGGGGCGGGCCTCGATATGGCAGCGCTTGTCGTCGGCGCCGGCCTTGTGTGCGTTTTCATCGCTGATATGGACGACCACCCGGGTCAGAAACTCATCGAAGTGATCGAGCTTGTCCATCACCTCCGTACTGACCCACTCCTGAAGCCGAGCACTGCCTTCAACCTGGTTCGTGTGAACTTGAACTTGCATGGGGCTTCCTCGTATTGCTGGGGTGTGATTCCGAGGTATTGCGGCCGCAAAGGTTCAGGCTGTGTGACGCATCTCCCGTGGTGACGCCTGCTGCTGCGAGGGTGGCAGCGAAAAGGTCTGCGGACGTGGATCGGTGCAGACCACCCATCTCCCCCTGCGTTGTCACAACACTTCGAAGCAGCCCTGGCACTTGGCCAGGGCCGGATTGATTCAGTCCTTGCCTAAGTAATTACTACAGTCGAGCCGGCCAGGCAAACATCCTGTGCGGCTCATCGCGTCGAGACTGTGTCGGCAATTGTCCGCGCCCTACTCGCCCTGCCGCGCCTCGCGCAGGTTGGCCAGCACCCGCTCGGCGTTGACCGAGCACGACATGCCCTCCGGCTTGCCCTCGATGCCGGCGATGATGCTCAGCAGGTGCGCCTTGTTCTGCGCCAGGCGCTGCTGCATGACCTCGATCTCGCCGACCTTGCGCTGCAGGCTGGCCAGCAGCTCGTCGTGGGGCCAGCCCTGCTGCTCGCTGCCGGGCAGCAGGCGGCGGATCTCCTCCAGGCTGAAGCCGGACTGCTGGGCGCCGGTGATGATGTCGAGGATCTGCACCGTCTGCTCCGGGTACTCGCGGTAGCCGTTGGCCTGGCGCTGGGCGCTGATCAGCCCGCTGCTCTCGTAGAAGCGGATCCGCGAAGGCGCCAGCCCGGTACGGCTGGCCAGTTCACCGATTTTCATGATTTGTGCTCCGGGCTATTGACCTTAAAGATGACTTTAACCTTAGCCTTGCCTCACCTGCCACCCCGGAGTCCGTCATGACTGCCTTCCAATCGCTGCATCTGCCCAACGGTACCGTCGTCCCCAACCGCATCGCCAAGGCGGCGATGGAAGAGAACCTGGCCGACGCCAGCCAGGGCCCGTCCGCCGAACTGCTGCGCCTGTACCAGGCCTGGGCCGAGGGTGGCGCCGGGCTGCTGCTGACCGGCAACGTGATGGTCGACCGCCGTGCCATGACCGGCCCCGGCGGCGTGGTGCTGGAAGACGAACGCCAGCTGGACAAGTTCCGCGAATGGGCACGCATCGGCCGGGCCCGCGGCGCGCAGTTCTGGATGCAGATCAACCACCCGGGCCGGCAGATGCAGGCCAACCTCGGCCAGCAGACCGTGGCGCCCTCGGCCGTGGCCCTGGAGCTGGGCGGCCTGTCGAAAATGTTCCCGCTGCCCAAGGCGCTCAGCGACGAGGAAATCCGCGCGCTGATCCAGCGCTTCGCCCGCACCGCGCAGCTGGCCGAGAAGGCCGGCTTCAGTGGCGTGCAGATCCATGCCGCGCACGGCTACCTGCTCAGCCAGTTCCTCTCGCCGCTCAGCAACAAGCGCAACGACAGCTGGGGTGGCTCGCTGGAAAACCGTGCACGTCTGCTGCTGGAAGTGGTCAAGGCGGTACGCGCCGTGGTCGCGCCAGGCTTCTGCGTGGCGGTCAAGCTCAACTCGGCAGACTTCCAGCGCGGCGGCTTCGACGCTGCCGACGCCAAGCGCGTGGTGCAGCTGCTCAACGAATTGCAGGTCGACCTGGTCGAGCTGTCCGGTGGCAGCTACGAGGCGCCGGCCATGCAGGGCGATGCCCGCGACGGTCGCACCCTGGCGCGCGAGGCCTACTTCCTCGAATTCGCCGGCGAGATCGCCGCCGTGGCGCAGATGCCGGTGATGGTCACCGGCGGCATCCGCCGTCTGCCGGTGGTCGAGCAGGTGCTGGCCAGTGGCGTGGCCATGGCCGGCATCGCCACCGCCCTGGCCATCGAACCCAACCTGCCGCGCCGCTGGCAGGCCGGCGAGCGGCAGATCAGCGCCGAGCTGGCGCCGATCCGCTGGAAGCACAAGGCCCTGGCCTCGCTGGCCTACATGGCCACGGTGAAGTTCCAGATGCTGCGCCTCAGCCGCGGCGGTCAGCCCAAGCCGGACGTGTCGCCGCTGCGCGCGCTGCTCTCCGAGCAGTTGAAGACCGCCCGCCGTACCCGTCAGTACAAGCGCCTGATGGCCAGCCAGGCGGCCTGAACGATCCGAGGGCCCACTCAGGCGCCCAGGCCGTCGAGCACCCGCCGGCTGCGCTCGAACCAGCCCAGCAGGTAATCGGCCAGCGCCTGGCTGCGCCGGGGCAGGCTGCCCTGCCAGGGGTGCACGAGAAACACCGGCGTGCTGCGCGTCTGATAGTCGCGCAGCAGCCACAGCAGGCGGCCATCGGCCAGTTCGTCCTGAACCATGTACGACGGCAGGCGGGCTATACCGGCACCGCTCAGCGCGGCCTTCTTCAGCAGGCTGTAGTGATTGCTGGCCAGGTTGCCGGACACCCGTACCCGCTCCAGTTCGTGCTGGCGGTGGTACAGCCATTCTTCGAAACCGCTGTAGTGGGTATTCAGCAGGCACTGCTGGCCGGTCAGCTCGGCCGGCTGTTGTGGCGTGCCGTGTTGCTGCAGGTAGGCCGGCGCGGCGCAGGTGATTTCCTGCAGGGCGAACAGCGGCTTGGCCACCAGGCGCTCGTCCAGCTGCGAGCCGGAGCGGATGCCCAGGTCGAACCCCTCGGCGACCAGGTCGCGGTAGCTGTTGGACAGATCCAGCTCGACCCGCACCTTGGGGTACTGGCGGGCAAAGTCCAGCAGCAGTGCATCGAAGAAGGTCTCGCCAAGCGACACCGGTACGGTCAGGCGCACCGTGCCAGCCACCTCCTCCTGCAGGCTCCGCACCACCTGGCGGGCGCGCTGGGCCTGGGCCTGCAGCGCCTGCGCTTCGGGCAACAGAGCCGCGCCGGCGGCGGTCAGGTGCAGGCGCCGCGTGGTGCGATGCAGCAGCACGCTGCCGAGGCTGCGCTCGAGCTGGCTGATGCGCTTGGACAACTGGCCCTTGCTGGAGCCCAGACGCTCGGCGGCGGCGGTGAAACTGCCCAGCTCCATCAGCAGGGCGAAGGCGGCCAGGTCTTCCAGTTCGCTCATGGCGCGGCACTCACTGTTTCCACATGAGAACCAAAGGTTTCACATTGCCTGGATTATTGGCAACAGCCTGCCGCCTAGACTGACCTCATCACCCAACCAGTAGCGGAGTTGCCCCATGAAAATCATCCTGATCGGCGCCAGCGGCACCATAGGCCAGGCCATCGACAACGAGTTGAAGGATCGCCACCAGATCGTCCGCGTCGGCCGCAGCAGTGGCGAGCTGCAGGTGGACATCACCAGCCCCGCCTCGATCCGCCGCCTGTTCGAGCAGACCGGGCCGTTCGATGCGCTGATCAGTGCAGCCGGCAACGTGCATTTCGGCGCATTGGAGGAGATGGGCGCCGAGCAGTACGCCATCGGCCTGCAGGACAAGCTGATGGGCCAGGTCAACCTGCTGCTGATCGGCCGCGAATTCGCCAACGACGGCGCCTCCTTCACCCTTACCTCCGGCGTGCTCAGCGCCGACCCGATCCGCCATGGCAGCTCGGCGAGCATGGTCAATGCCGCCATCGACGGCTTCGTTCGCGCCGCCGCCATCGAGCTGCCGCGCGGCCTGCGCATCAACAGCGTCAGCCCGACCGTGCTGGAAGAATCGCTGCCGTCCTACGGCCCCTTCTTCCGCGGCTTCAAGGCGGTGCCGGCAGCCACCGTGGCCCTGGCCTACGCCAAGAGCGCCGAGGGTCGGCAGACCGGGCAGGTGTATCAGGTGCTGTGAGGCGCACAACCCGGCGCGGCGGTTGCCTGACTGCGCCGGGGGTGGCAACGTGGAACCATGCCACCCCATGAGGACACCGCAATGACCCGCTCACTCACTCTCCCCACCCTGCTCGCCTGTGCCGTGCTGGCCGCCTGCAGCAGTGCCCCGGAGCAGCCGCAGGCCAGCCATGCGGATGGCCGCTGCGATGCCGCGCCGGTGCAGCAACTGGTCGGCGATAAGGCCAGTGCCGAAGTGGTGGAAAACGCCCGGCAAAAGGCCGGGGCCGAATACCTGCGGGTAACCCGGCCGAACCAGCCGGTGACCATGGACTACAACCCGCAGCGGCTGAACATCGACCTGAACGACGCCGGGGTGATCCTGCGCGTCAACTGTGGCTGACCCGCTCAGAGCGTCCCTGCGACACGCCAGGGGCTGGAGGACAGGCTCAGCTGACGGATCAACCCGCGCCCGGTGAGCTGCCCCAGCACCTGCAGGTGCGGCTGCTGCAGATGCAACTGCAGGGCCTGCGGTGAATGCCACAGGCCGCGCAGCTGCCAGAGTTCGGGACGCTGCGCATCGTGCAGCAGCTCGTAGGCCAGGCAGCCCTGCTCGCTGCGGGCCCTGACCACCAACTGATCGAGCTGCTGCTGCAACTCCGCGCCAGCACCGCGCCGGGCCAGGATCAGCGCCTGGCTGAGAATGGTCTGATGATCTGCCATGGGAATCTCCTGCTTGCCCGGTGCCGCAAAGGGGATTGCGGCAGGACACCGAGATTGCCCGGCGGGCGGCGATCCACGTTAGTCGGATACTGTGGGCAACTTGCCTGATTCTGCTTACATGCCTGTTGAGCCCAGCCCATCACGCCTGATAATTCAGCAGCACTTACACAGAACTGCCGATGACTTGCACAATGCTGCTCGTTCTCCGGACACGGCGGGATTTGTCCGATAGCACGCAGTAAGCTGGCAACCTGATCCCGGAGCCCCCCATGCATACCGACGCCCAGCTACCGCTGCATGAGTTGACCCAGCTGCTCGCCCGCCTCACCCCTGCGGAAGGCATCAACCCCTCGGCCATCGGCCCGCTGGTGCTGTTCCGCAGCTCGCAGCCTTCGGCCATCACCCATGCCCTGTACCAGCCGGCGCTGTGCATCATCGCCCAGGGCAGCAAGGTGGTACGCCTGGAAGGCGAGGAATACGTCTACGACCCGCTGAACTTCCTGGTCGCCAGCGTCACCCTGCCGGTGACCGGCGAGGTCACCGAGGCCTCGGCGGACAGGCCCTACCTGAGCCTGCGCCTGGACATCGACCCGGCCGAGATCGCCAGCCTGATCGCCGCGGCCGGCCCCATCGGCGTGCCCAGCCAGAGCAGCGGACGCGGCCTGCATGTCGACCGCCTCGATGCCGCCCTGCTGGATGCCGTGCTGCGCCTGGTGCGCCTGCTCGACAGCCCGCGCGACATCGCCATGCTCGCCCCGCTGATCCAGCGCGAGATCCTCTACCGCCTGCTGTGCAGCCCCCAGGGCCAGCTGCTGCGCGACATCGCCACCGCCGACAGCCAGGCGCACCGGGTCAACCGTGCCATCGAGTGGCTCAACCACCACTACGACGCGCCGCTGCGCATCGACGAGCTGGCCAAGGTCGCCAACCTCAGCGCCTCCACCCTGCACCACCGCTTCAAGGCGGTGACGGCGATGAGCCCGCTGCAATACCAGAAACAGCTGCGCCTGCAGGAGGCGCGGCGCCTGATGCTGTGCGAGAACCTCGATGTGTCCAGCGCCGGCTACCGGGTCGGCTACGAGAGCCCGTCGCAGTTCAGCCGCGAGTACAGCCGCCTGTTCGGCGCGCCGCCGGTGCGCGATCTGGCACGCCTGCGCAACGCCGGCTGAAGCCGCTACCAGTCCAGCTGGATGGCGCTCTCGAAGGTGCGCGGCTGGCCGCTCAGCGGGTCGGCAAAGCTCAGGCTGTGGGCCAGCAGCTTGAGCGGGCGGCTGAAGTCATCGACACCCTTTTCGTCGTTCAGCTCGGGGTAGAAGGTGTCGTTACAGATCGGCGCGCCGAGGGCAGCCATATGCACCCGCAACTGGTGCTGTTTGCCGGTGATCGGGTAGAGCCGGTAGCGCCACCAGTCGCCGTTGCGCTCCAGCACTTCCAGCAGGGTTTCGCTATTGGCTTCGCCCGGCACCTCGTGCATGCGGAAGAACGGCTGGCCCTTTTCCAGGCGGGTGCGCCGGTACAGCGGAAACTCCAGCTGCGGCAGCGCCGGGGCGATGGCCTGGTAGCGCTTGTCGATTAGCCGCTCGCGGAACAGCGCCTGGTAACGGCCGCGGCTGGCCGGGTTGGCGGAGAACAGCACCAGGCCGGCGGTGTGCCGGTCGATGCGATGCAGCGGCGCCAGGTGCGGGTTGTCCAGGCGTTGGCACAGGCGGGTCAGCAGGGTCTGCTCGGCGTAGTCGCCGGCCGGCATCACCGGCAAGAAGTGCGGCTTGTCGGCCACCACTATGTGCTCATCGGCATACAGCACCTGCTCGACGAAGGGGATCACCCGCTCGTCCGCCACCTCGCGAAAGTACTGCACGCGCAGCGCTTCGCGGTAGGGCTCGGTCGGCCCCAACGGGCGGTCGGCACTGTCCAGCACCAGGCCGCGGGCCATGCGCTCGAGCCAGACCTCGCGGCTAATCGCCGGGAAGCGCGCGCACAGGCAATCGAGCACGGTCGCCCAGTCGCCCTGTGGCAGATGCAGGTAGCTGGGGCGGACAGTCAGGGGACGCACAGACATGGGGAATGAGCCGGATAGCGGGGGCGGCCATTATCGCCGCTGCGCCGACGCAGCTCCAGACGCGTCTAGCCGATGGTCTGCACCACGCTCTGGTCGTACAGCTGTACGCGGTCGCGGCCGGCCGCCTTGGCTGCGTAGAGTGCCTTGTCGGCGCCCTGGATCAACGCTTCCGGGCTGTCGCCAGCCTGCGGCTGGCAAACATGCACGCCAGCGCTCAAGCTCAGGCGCAGCCAGGGGCAACCGGCATGCACGACGGCCAGGGCCTCCACCGCCAGGCGCACCTGCTCGGCCACCTGCAACGCCCCCTCGGCGCCGGTTTCCGGCAGCAGCAGGCAGAATTCCTCGCCACCGTAGCGCGCCGCCAGATCCGCCGGGCGCTTCTGCCCGCCGCGAATGGCGCGGGCCACATTGCGCAGGCAGTCGTCGCCGGCCGAGTGGCCGTAGATGTCGTTGTACTGCTTGAAGTAGTCGACATCGAACAGGATCAACGCCAGCGGCCGCTGGTAGCGCTGGGCGCGGGCGAACTCGTCTTCCAGGGCACGGATGAAGCGGCGGCGGTTGGCCAGGCGGGTCAGCTCGTCCTCCAGGGCCTGCTTCTCCAGGCGCTGGTTGAACGCGCGCAGGGCGTCACGGGTGGCCAGCAGTTCGGTTTCGGCCAGCTGGCCATTCTTGATCAAGTGGATCAGGTAGAAACCGAACAGGCCGAGCAACAGCGCCAGCAGCGTCACCATCGCCAGCTGCACCTGGGTGTCGCGGCGCCAGTCGGCGAGGATGTCCTGCTTGGCCAGCGCCACGATGCTCACCAGCGGGAACTCCTGGATCTGCCGGTAGCTGTACAGACGCTCTACCCCGTCGACGATGGAGAACAGCATCCGCGTGCCGCTGGGGCTCTGCGGCAGCAGCTCGCGGAAGATCACGCTCTGGCTGACGCTGCTGCCGATGCGCGCTTCGTCGTAGGGGCTGTGCAGCACCAGCATGCCGTTGTTCATCACCAGGTTGATCGAGCCATGTTCGCGGATATCGAAGGTGGCGTAGAACATCCGCAGGTAGTCGATCGACACCGTGGCCAGAGCCACCCCGGCGAAATTGCCCTGGGCATCCTCGACCCGGCGCGACACCGGGATGATCCAGGCACCATTGGTACGACTGCGGATCGGCGGGCCGATATGCACGCCATGGTCGTCCGGGTGGCTGCGGTGGAAGATGAAATACTCGCGATCGGCATTGTTGGCCCCCGGCGGGATCTTGCCGAATGAGCTGACCAGCCAGTTGCCGTCGCGGTCGTAGGCGAACAGGCCATGCAGTTCCGGCAGGCCGAACACGTGTTCCTTCATCAACTGCTGCAGGCGCTGCCGCTGCTGCGGGGTCGAGGTGCCGTCCTGCAGCCGTTCGACCATGCCGATCAGCACAGTGTCGGCCTTCTTCAGGGTATCGGTAGCCTGGCGGGCCAGGGCGGAGGCCAGGTTGGAAGTCTCCACCTCGGCATCGCGCAACTGGATGGCGCGGCTGCGCCAGATCAGCCAGCCGTCGGTGGCCACCAGCGACAGGCACACCAGCACCACGAAAATCCGCGCCAACGGCAGAACCGAGGGCTTGAGCAACCAGCGTTGCCAGTTCGTGGTGTTTTCAGTCATGGGCGATAGCTGCCTGCGCCGGGCTGTGTTGCCTGAATAATAGAGAAGACCGCATCGCTTGCTAGAGCTTGCCGGCCAGACGAGAGCAAACAGCCGGGCCACAAGCCTGGCGCAAGGAAGACGGCAAGCTGCCGGAACGGGTCACGACCGGCGTTGCAATTGTGCAGGATGGCTTTGCAGCTGTGGGCGTTCCGCGGCGCGCAGAGATTGCCGAAGATGGCCTCATCTGTTTCCGGGAGTTACCGCCATGACCCGCCTCGATCTGCGCCGCGTCGACCTCAACCTGCTGGTAGTGTTCGAAATGATGATGCTGGAGCGCAACGTCAGCCGCGCCGCCGAGCGCCTGTTCCTCGGCCAGCCGGCGGTCAGCGCCGCGCTCAACCGCCTGCGCAGCCTGTATAACGACCCGCTGTTCGTGCGCAACGGTCGCAGCATGGAACCGACCCCGCGAGCCCTGGAACTGGAAGGCGTGTTGCGCCCGGCACTGGACACCATCTCCGCGGCCATCGGCCAGAGCAATGCCTTCGACCCGGCCACCAGCCGCGAGGTATTCCGCATCGGTCTCAGCGACGACGTCGAACTGGGCCTGCTGCCAACCCTGCTGCGTCATCTGGAAACCGTCGCGCCGAACGTGGTGCTGGTGGTGCGCCGCACCCACTACCTGTCGATTTCCAGCCAGCTGGCCTCCGGCGAGATTTCCCTGGGCATCTGCTACACCGGCGAGCTGCCGGCCAATGCCAAATGCAAGACCCTGCGCCGCAGCCGCTCGGTGCTGCTGCGCGGCGATCAGGACGAAGCGCCGCTCAGCCTCGAGCAATACTGCGCCCGCCCGCATGCCCTGGTGTCCTTCGCCGGCGACCTCACCGGCTTCATCGACGACGAGCTGGCCAAGCTCGGCCGCAGCCGCCGGGTCAAGCTGGCCGTGCCGCAGTTCCATGGCCTGTCCGCCCTGCTGCCCGGCAGCGAGCTGGTGGCCAGCGTGCCCGACTACGCCGCTCCGGCACTGACCGCCGGCGGCGCCCTGCGCAGCGAGCCGCTGCCGTTCGAGGCGCCGCTGTACAACCTGTCGCTGGCCTGGAGCGCCGCCCAGGACAACGACCCGGCCCAGCGCTGGCTGCGTGCCCAGATCGAGCAGTGCCTGGGCCAGCAGGGCTGACCGCCGCCGGCCCCGGCTTGGCCGTCGCGCGCCTGCCAGCGCTGCCCGGGCGCGCCGCGCTCTTGCTATTGTGAGCAGGTTTTCTCCGCCGCAGAGCAACGCCACCCCGGGCCTGCGGCAGCCGATCTCCTGGACATGGAAGCTGTGCGCCGTGAACTTCGACTGGAACGACATCCCCCTGCTCCTCGCCCTGGCCCGCGACGGCAGCATGAGCGCCGCCGGGCGCAGCCTGAACATCGACCCCTCGACCATGAGCCGGCGCCTGGCCGCCGCCGAAGCGGCACTGAACACCCGCCTGTTCATTCGCGACAACGCCGGCTACCACCCCACCGAGGCCGGCCTGGTATTCCTCGGCTACGCCGAGCGGGTCTACGGCGATGTGAAGAGCATGCTGCTGGACACCTGCAGCGAGGCCGAGGGGGTCTGCGGCGCAGTGCGCATCACCTCCATCGACTTTCTCTTCAGTCACTGGCTGGTGGAGCACATGCCGGCGCTGATCGAGCAGCATCCGAACCTGCAGCTGCAGTTGCTGGTGGGCAACCAGGCACTGTCGTTCACCCGTCGCGAGGCCGACTTCGCCCTGCGCCTGGCGCGCCCGCAGGACGATGCCGCACTGCTGATGCGCAAGCTCGGCGAGATCGGCTTCGCCGTGTACGGCGCCGAACGCTTTGCCGACATCCCGCGCCAGCACTGGGGTGAACAGCCATGGCTGGCCTATGGCGAAGACCTGGCGGAAATGGCCGAGATGCGCTGGCTGCGGGCGCAGGCGCCGGAGGCTTTCTATCCGGTGCGGGTGAGCAGTGTCAGCACCCTGGTGCACGCCTGCCAGACCGGCCTGGGCCTGGCCCTGCTGCCGTGCCTGATCGGCGAGCGCAACGGCCTGCGCCGCCTCAGCGTCGAGGTCGAGGTATTGCGCGAAGTGTGGCTGCTCAGCCACCGCGACGCCGGCAAGATCGGCCGCTACCAGGCGGTGGGCAACTGGCTCAAGCAGGTGTTCGCCGACGACAGTGCGCGCCTGCGCGGCGAGCTGCCGCTAGCGCCGCCGCTCTAGCCGTGCAGTTTTGCAGGGCGGTTTTGCAGCGCCAGGCATTCCGTCGCGCGCGCATTGCCGCCATGCTTGCACCATCGCCCTCGCCGCCCGTGTTTCGGAGATCACCATGCTCAGCCTGTTCCACAGTCACCCCCTGCTGGTCGCCGTCGGCCTGCTGCTTGCCGACCTCGCCTGCTGGCGCCTGCTGCCGGTCGAGGCCAAGGTCTGGCGGGTGCTGCTGCGCCTGGGCTTCTTCCTCGCCTACAGCCTGGTGATAGTCGGCGCCGGGATGAGCCCGCTGCAGCCGCCGCCCTGGAGCGAGGCGGCGCTGCACATGCTCGGCGCGGCACTGGGCATCGCCTGGTGGTTGCTCTGCGCGCGCACCCTGACCGTGGTGCTCGGCGTGCTGCTGATGCCGCGCAGCGGCCACACCGGGCGCCTGCTGCAGGACGTGCTGGGCGCGCTGATCTTCCTCGCCGCCCTGGTGGCCGCCGCGGCCTATGTCATGCAGCTGCCGGTCAAGGGCCTGCTGGCCACCTCCGGGGTAGTCGCCATCGTCATCGGCCTGGCTCTGCAGAGCACCCTCGGCGACGTGTTTTCCGGCATCGTGCTGAACACCACCAAGCCCTACCGCCTGGATGACTGGGTCTCCATCGACGGCACCGAGGGCAAGGTGATCGAGATCGACTGGCGCGCCACCCACCTGCGCACCAGCCAGGGTGGCACCGTGGTGATCCCCAACTCGGTGGCGGCCAAGGCCAAGATCCTCAACCTCAACCGCCAGGCCGACATCCACAACCTCAGCGTCAGCCTCAGCGTGCCTGCCCAGGTGCGCCCGCGCCTGGTGCTCGATGCCCTGCAGCGCGCCCTGCAGGGCGTCAGCGCACTGCTGCCGAGCCCCAAGGCCAAGGTCACGGTCAAGCACTCCGACCTGCAGGTGGTGGAGTACGAGATCAGCGGCTTCGTCGATGGCGCCAGCAACAAGACCGAGGTGCGCAACCTGATGTTCGACCTCGCCCACCGCCAGCTGCAGGCTGCCGGCATCCTGCGCGGCGGCGAGGCCCACGGCAGCGCGGCCAGCCGCCAGCGCACGCTGCTCGACGACGTGAAGATCTTCCGTTCGCTGAGCAGCGAAGAGAAGGATCGCCTGGCCGAACAGCTGCAGCCGCTGGCGGTAAGCAGCGGCCAGGTGGTGCTGGAGCTGGGCGAAGTCAGCGAACAGCTGCTGGTGATCGGCAGCGGGGTGATCTCCGCCGCGGTGCCGGCCGATGGCCAGTTCGTCGAGGCCGGGCGCATGGGCCCTGGCGAGGTGATGGGCGAACAGGGGGTGACCCAGGGCATTGCCTCCGAGGCGCGCTTTACCGCACTCAGTTCGGGGGTGCTCTATCGCCTGGACAAGACCCAGCTGCAGGCCTGCCTGGAGCAGCGCAGCGAAATCGGCACGGCCCTGCACAAGCTGCAGAACTTCCGCCAGCAGGCCAGTGCCTCGCTACTGGAAGAAAAACCGGTGCAGATCAAGAAAGGCGGTTTCCTCAGCTGGCTGCAGCGCTCCTGAGAACCTGCTCACGATCTCCTGTCCGTCGGCCATGCTGCGTTAAAAACAGGCTCGGAATGCTCATTTACAGCTCGTAAACTCCGCTTCCTCGCCTGTTTTGACCAGCCGGAGGCTGTTACTGACGTAGCGCCTTGCCTGGCTCTAGTCCAAAAGATCGTAAACAGGTTCTAAGCCCGTGGTATTGAAGCGAAGGGCCGACCACGCGAAGTGCGTGGCCGGCGCCGTGATCAGCTCTTCTGGCTGTAGCTCTGCATCAGGTTGGCGTAGGCCGGCAGGTGGCTGCTGAGCAGGCCGCCGAAACCTTCGATGTCGTTGCGCCAGTCGCGGTGCAACTCGCAGCCCACGCTGAACCAGTTCAGCAGCTGGGCACCGGCCTGGCTCATGCGATTGAGCGCGGCATCACGCACCACCGGGTTGAAGGTGCCGGAAGCGTCGGTCACCACGAATACGTCGAAGCCTTCGGCGATTGCCGACAGGGTCGGGAACGCCACGCAGACGTCGGTGACCACGCCGGCGATGATCAGCTGCTTGCGCCCGGTGGCCTTGATCGCGTTGACGAAGTCGGCGTTGTCCCAGGCGTTGATCTGGCCCGGGCGCGGGATGTACGGCGCATCCGGGAACATGGCCTTGAGCTCGGGCACGATCGGGCCGTTGGGGCCGTTCTCGAAGCTGGTGGTGAGGATGGTCGGCAGCTTGAAGAACTTGGCGATGTCGGCCAGGGCCAGCACGTTGTTCTTGAACTCGTCGGGGGTGAAGTCGCGCACCAGCGAGAGCAGGCCGGCCTGATGGTCGACCAGCAGCACCACGGCATTGTCCTTGTCCAAACGGTTGTAGCTCTTGCTCATCTCGATGTCCTCGATGGTTATGGATGTTGCTGCACTACAAGGCGCGGGCCGTCAGTGGACGGCACACGCGAATGACATTGACCAGGTCAGGTTGCAGCGCGCGCATGACCGCGCGCCGCTGGCCTGGCGCGGCCGGGTCAGAAAGCGAAACAGGAACAGCCGAACGCCCCCCAGAAACCCTGGAAGTCGCTGATCGGCACCGACGAGCGGCGCGCGCGGTCATGGCTGTGGGCATGCACGGCGCAGGCGCCGACGCACTGGTGCACCTGCGCCACCAGCGGCGCGCCGGGTTTCCAGTGGCCGGGCACCTTGGCCACCGGCGACCAGTCGGGCAGTACCGGAGCCGGTGGCGGCGCCAGCTTGTCGAACTCGCCAGCGCCATACACCACCTTGCCGTCGACCACGGTGAGCACCGACTCGATCCACTTGATGGCCTCTTCCTCGACGCTGAAGAAGTCCGCCGACAGGGCGACCAGATCGGCCAGCTGGCCGACCTTGATCTGCCCCTTCTTGCCCTGCTCGCTGGAGAACCAGGCGCTGCCGTGGGTGAACAGCTCCAGCGCGGTGGCGCGCGGCAGGCCCTGCGGGTACAGCTCCAGACCGCCGACGGTCTTGCCGCTGACCATCCAGTACAGCGAAGTCCAGGGGTTGTAGCTGGCCACGCGGGTGGCGTCGGTACCGGCGCCGACCGGCACGCCCTCACTCAGCATGCGCTGGATCGGCGGGGTCTTCTCGGCGGCCTGTTTGCCGTAGCGGTCGACGAAGTACTCGCCCTGGAAGGCCATGCGGTGCTGGATGGCGATGCCGCCGCCCAATGCGCGCACCCGCTCGATGTTCTTCGGCGTGATGGTCTCGGCATGGTCGAAGAACCACGGCAGGCCGTTGAACGGGATGTCGCGATTGACCTTCTCGAACACGTCGAGCATGCGCGAGATGGATTCGTCGTAGGTGGCGTGCAGGCGGAACGGCCAGCGCTGCTCGACCAGGTGGCGCACCACCGGCTCCAGCTCGCTTTCCATGCTCGGCGCCAGATCCGGGCGCGGTTCGAGGAAGTCCTCGAAGTCGGCGGCGGAGAACACCAGCATCTCGCCGGCACCGTTGTGGCGGAAGAAGTCGTTGCCCTGCCCCGGCTTGACCAGCTTGCTCCAGTGCTGGAAGTCGGCCAGCTCTTCCTTGGGCTTCTGGGTGAACAGGTTGTAGGCGATGCGAATGCTCAGCTGGTTGTCCTTGGCCAGCTGCTCGATCACCTGGTAGTCGTCCGGGTAGTTCTGGTAGCCGCCGCCGGCGTCGATGGCGCTGGTCACGCCGAGGCGGTTGAGCTCGCGCATGAACTGGCGGGTCGAGTTGACCTGGTACTCCAGCGGCAGCTTGGGCCCCTTGCTCAGGGTCGAGTAGAGGATCATCGCGTTGGGCCGCGCCACCAGCATGCCGGTCGGTTCGCCATTGCTGTCGCGGACGATCTCGCCGCCCGGCGGGTTGGGCGTGTCCTTGGTGTAGCCGACCACCCGCAGCGCAGCGCGGTTGAGCAGCGCACGGTCGTACAGGTGGAGGACGAACACCGGGGTGTCCGGCGCCGCCTTGTTCAGCTCGTCGAGGGTCGGCATGCGCTTCTCGGCGAACTGGAATTCGTTCCAGCCGCCGACCACCCGCACCCACTGCGGCGTGGGTGTGCGCTCGGCCTGCTCCTTGAGCATGCGCAGGGCGTCGGCCAGCGACGGCACGCCTTCCCAGCGCAGCTCCAGGTTGTAGTTGAGGCCGCCGCGGATCAGGTGCAGGTGCGAGTCGTTGAGCCCGGGGATCACCGTACGTTTGTGCAGGTCGATGACCTGGGTGGCGCTGCCGCGCAGGGCCATGACCTCGGCATCGCTGCCGACAGCGAGGAAGCGCCCGTCCTTGATCGCCACGGCGCTGGCCGTGGGTTTCTCGCGGTCGACCGTGTGCAGACGGCCATTGAACAGAATCAGATCGGCTTGCATAGCGCTTCCCAGGCTACTGGCGAATGAACTGCCGGCGGCGCCGGCAAAAGGTAAGGCGGCCCACAGCGCACCGGCGGCGCCGAGCACCGAGCTGCTGGCGAGGAAGTGGCGACGGCTCTTGTCGGACGGGTCTTGGCTCATAAGGGTTCTCCAGCACTCAGCGTGCGTGCAGCCAGCCGGCGAACCAGGCGGTGACACGCGGCATGAACAGGTAGACGACGGACAGTACGATGCTCAGGGTGATCAGCACGTTGCTCGGCACATACCCACCCAGCCAGGGTAGACGCTCGAACACGGGCTGCCAGAGCTGCGGCACCAGCAGGGTCAGCGGCTGAATCACCAGGAAGGTGATGCAGGCCTGCTTCCAGCGCGGTGGCGGCGCCTGGTCGCGCGAGTTGGGCACGAACCAGAACTCGTGGCCATCGTGCAGTTCCTTGCTCTCGCCTTCGCTCAGCAGCGGCTCGACCTCGGCGATCAGCGCGGCACGCTCGGCGGAATCCAGCCAGACCTGCAGCTGGCCGGCACTGGCAAAACGCAGCACCGAGGTGAACAGCGCGCCATCACGCAGCACATCGACGCCGAGGTGACCGGGGTAGCCGCTGGCCACGCGGGTGATGCGGCGCAGCCAGCTTTCATAGGCAGGCACCTGACCGGTGGCGACCCGGTGGCGGATAATCAGGGTGACGCTTTCCGTGGGCATGTCTGGCTTCCTTCCACGAACAATGCCCCGGCGCACACGCGCGCCGGGGACAGGCAGGGTTGCTTATTGCAGGTGTTTCTTCAGCTCGGCACCGGCCTGCAGCATGGCCGAGCGGGTGCCGGCGATGTGCGCCAGCGGGTTGAGCAGGCCGAAGTCATGGATCATCCCGTTGTAGCGGGTCGAGGTGACTTCCACGCCGGCGGCATCCAGCTTGCGCCCGTAGGCTTCACCCTCGTCACGCAGCACGTCGAACTCGGCGGTCTGGATCAGGGTCGGCGGCAGGCCCTTGAGCTGCTCGGGAGTGGCGCGCAGCGGCGAGGCGTAGATCTCGGCGCGCTGTTTGGCATCGGTGGTGTAGCTGTCCCAGAACCATTTCATCAGCGGCTTGGTGAGGAAGTGCCCCTGGGCGAACTGGTTGTAGGAACCGGTTTCCAGGTTGGCATCGGTCACCGGCCACAGCAGCGCCTGGAAGCGGATCTTCGGCGTGCCGGCGGCGTTGGCCTTGAGTGCCACGACTGCGGCCATGTTGCCGCCGACGCTGTTGCCGGCCACCGCCAGGCGCGAGGCATCCACGTTGATCTCCTTGCCGTGCGCGGCCACCCACTGGGTCGCGGCGTAGGCCTGGTTGATCGCGGTCGGGTAATGGGCTTCCGGCGACGGGGTGTAGCCGACGTACACGGCCACCGCACCGGAGTTCACCACCAGGTCGCGGATCAAACGGGCATGGGTCGGGTAGTCGCCGAGCACCCAGCCGCCACCGTGGAAGAACATGAACACCGGCAGCTCACCCTTGGCGCCTTCCGGGCGGACGATGGTCAGCTTGAGCGCCTGGCCATCGGCCTGGATGGTCTTCTCTTCGACAGTGGTGCCGGACAGATCGACCTTGACCGAAGCCTGGGCGCCGACCAGCACGGCACGGGCATCCTGCGGGCTGAGGGTTTCCAGCGGCTTGCCGCCACCGGCTTCCAGGGCCTGGAGGAAGGCCTGGGTATCTTGCTCGACGCCCGGGCTGCCGGCAGCGAAGGCGAAACCGCTGGACAGGGTCAGGGCGGCGGCAATCAGATTCTTGTTCAGGTTCATGGCGAGCTTCCTTAAGTGTTGTCGTGTCGGTGAGAGGCGTTGGTGCCTCGTTGCTGAAGTACGACTCCATCTTTGCCGTTGCGCCGGCAGCGCGGAATAGACAGGCCTGCAAGGGCACTTTGCAGTTCTGCAAGAGGCCATGCGGGCACCGCTGCAACAGACACGCACGGGACGCAGCAGCCCGTGCGCCCAAGGCGCAAGGACAGCTTCTATCTTGGCAAGCATGGCGGCGAAGAACAGGCCGCCATGGGGACGCGGACAGCCATCCGGCTGCGCCGGACGGACATGCGCGCTCAGCTGAACTGGCGGCGGTATTCCAGCGGGGTCAGACCGAGGCGGTCGCTGAACTGGAAGCGCATGTGGCGCACGCTGCCGAAGCCGCTGCGGTAAGCCACCGTCTTCAGCGGCAGCTCGCTGCTCTCCAGCAACTGGCGGGCACGGTCGATGCGCGCGCTGTGCAGGAACTGCATGGGCGTCATCTGCATTTCGCGGGTAAACACGCGGGCGAAATGGCGGCTGCTCATCGCCGCCAGGGTGGCCATGCGCTCGATCGAGAAGGTCTCCTCCAGATGCTCCAGCACATAGCTCTGCACCCGTGCGATTGGCGAATCCTGGCGCGCCAGGGTTCCGAGCAATGGGCTGAACTGAGCCTGGCCGCCCTGCCGTTTCATCACCACCAGAATCACCTTGGCCACATCCAGCGCCACCTGGCGGCCGTGATCCTCGGCGACGATGGACAGCGCCAGGTCGATGCCGGCCGTAACCCCGCCGGAGGTGATCAGGCGCCGGTCGTTGAGGTAGATATGCTCGGCCTCCACCCGTGCCCGCGGGAAAGCCCTGGCCAGGCGCTCCGTGTAGTTCCAGTGAGTGGTCACCCGGTGGCCGTCGAGCAGGCCGGCCTCGCCGAGGATAAAGGCGCCGGTGCAGATCGAGCCGTACTGCCGGGCCCGCCCGGCCGCCTGCACCAACCAGGGCAGCAGCGGGCCATGGGCCTGGTTGTAAGCGCCCGGCCCGCCGGGCACCAGGAGAATGTCGTAGGTTGCCGTGGCCTGCTCGAACGACACATCGGCCTGCAGGGTGAGGCCGTTGGAGGCACGAATGCTCCGCTCCTGGCCGCTGACGGTGACGATCCGGTAACCAGCGTCTGCCGCGAGGTAGCGGTTGGCGATGGAGAACACCTCCAGCGGCCCGGCCACATCCAGCATCAGCACATCGGGAAACAGCAGGATTGCGACAGTCTTCATAGGCGCACGACAACTCGAACAGATAACCCCTTGGATGGCGACCCAGCTTAGCAGCCCTGAGCGCCGACGAAATGGCTCTAGCTCGCCTTCTGCGCAGCGTTTTGCATGGTCGGCCGGGCAAATGGCGTGTTCGGTCGCGACGCCGACGATGCGGATGCATACACTAGCGGCCTGAGCCACCGCCCCACTCCCACGAGGTCACCATGAGCGACGCTGCAACCTCCACCGCCATCATCATCGGCGCCGGCCATGCCGGCGGCGAACTGGCCATTGCCCTGCGCAACGAAGGCTGGGAAGGCCGTATCCTGCTGATCGGCGAGGAGGCCCACCTGCCCTACCACCGGCCGCCGCTGTCCAAGGCCTACCTGGCCGGCAGCGTGGAGAAGAGCAGCCTGTCGATTCGCCCGCAGGCAGCCTACGACAAGGCTGCCGTGGAGTTCCTCGGCGGCGTGCGCGTGGTCGCCATCGACCGTGCCGACAAGACCCTGCAGCTGGCCGATGGCCGCAGTCTGAACTACGACAAGCTGGCCATCGCCACCGGTGGCCGCCCGCGCCCGCTGAACGTGCCCAATGCCGTGGCGGCCGAGCGCTGCGCCAACTTCCACTACCTGCGCACCCTCGACGACGTCGAGTGCATCCGCGGCCAGTTCGCCGCCGGCAAGCGTCTGGCGATAGTCGGCGGCGGCTACATCGGCCTGGAAGTGGCCGCCTCGGCCGTCGCCCAGGGCCTGCAGGTCACCGTGCTGGAAGCCCTGCCGCGGGTGCTGCAGCGGGTCACCGCGGCCGAGCTGTCGGCCTACTACGAGCGTAAGCACCGTGAAGTCGGGGTGGATATCCGCACCAACGTGCAGGTGGCCGACCTGCAGATCAGCGGCAACGCGGTCAGCGCCCTGCTCTGCGCCGATGGCAGCCGCGTCGAGGCCGACCTGGTGGTGGTCGGCATCGGCCTGCTGGCCAATACCGAACTGGCTGCCAAAGCGGGCCTGGAGGTGGACAACGGCATCCTGGTCGACCAGCACGCACAGACCAGCGATCCGGACATCTTCGCCGCCGGCGACTGCACCAACCATCCCAATGCCCTGCTCGGCCGCCGCCTGCGCCTGGAGTCGGTGCCCAATGCCCTGGAGCAGTCGCGGGTGGCTGCCGCCGGCATGGCTGGCAAGAGCAAGACCTACGCCTCGGTGCCGTGGTTCTGGTCCGACCAGTACGAGCTGAAACTGAAGATGGTCGGCCTCTCCGAGGGCTACCAGCAGCTGGTGCTGCGCGGCACCCCGGAGAGTGACAGCTTCAGCGCCTTCTACCTCAAGGATGGCCGCGTGCTGGCCGCCGACACGGTCAACCGCCCGCAGGATTTCGTCGCCGCCAAGCGCCTGGTCGCCGAGCAGATCGGCGTGACGGCCGCACAGCTGGCCGACGACAGCCAGCCGCTCAAGGAATTGCTGCCCACGCCGGCAGCCTGAGCACAATGAAAAACACCGGCCGCAGCCGGTGTTTTTCTATGTGTCGCAGGCAGCCGATCAGGGAATCCACGACCACAGTTCGACATCGATGAAGCGGAACACTGCCCGGCTGAAAGCCTTCCACACCGGCAGCACTTCGCCGTCCACCTTGGCATAGCCGGTCATCCCCGACTTCAGCTGGCCCTGGGCGTTCTCGATCACGGTCAGCACCTTGACGTACTTGCCGCTGCTCTTCTCCCCCACATTGGCATCGATCTGCGTCACCACGCCATCGAAGTAGCGGTCGGAGTAGGCCAGCGGCTTGACCTTGAGCACTGCCCCCGGCTGCACATAGCCGATCTCGGTTTCCGGTACCTCGATCTCGGCCAGCACCCGCTCGGCCTTTTCCACCACGGCGAAGGGTTCGCCAGGCGGCTGCAGCTTGCCGACCTTCTGCTTCAGCAGCAGGGTGATCAGCCGGCCGTCCATCGGCGCGCGCAGCTGCGAGCGGGCAATCTTGGCCAGGTACAGGTCGCGCTCGCTGCGCCAGCGCTGCACCTGCGCTTCGGCGGCGGCGATGGTGTCGGCGGTGGCGCCGGACTTGGTCAGGGCCAGATTGGCCTCGGCCACCTGGATCGCCACCAGGTCGACCTCATACTGACGCTGCGCCTGTTCGGCCTGCTGCGCCGACACCCCGCCCTTGGCCAGCAGGGTGGCATTGCGCTGGTAGCTGGAACGGCTGAACTGTGCCTGGGTACGCGCCATCTGCACGCTCTGCTCGGCCACCGCCACTTCCTCGGGACGCGGTCGCGATTTCAGCTCGGCGACGGTCGCCTCCTCCTCGGCGATGCGTGCCTCGGCGATCTTCACCTGGGCCTCGTAGTCGCCGGTGGCCAGCAGCGCGAGCACCTGTCCGGCCTTGACGTCTTCACCACCTTCCACCAGCACCTGGCTGACGATGCCGCCGATGTCGCTGGCCACCTGTTGCTGCTCGGTCGGCAGGATCACGAAGGAACCACCCGGCTCGTAGGGATACGGCAGGAACAGGCAGACCAGCAGCGACAGTGCTACCACCCGCCAGGTGAAGCGTGCGGTCTTGCTGCCCGGCTGCGCCTTGAGCTTGCTCTCCACGTTGTCCGGCAGGCGCCGACGCTTCCAGCGCTCGTATTGCACGGCGCGCTCGTACATCTCGTTGGCGCTGTGGAACTTGCGGTAAGTCAGCACGCTGAGGTAGCCGATCAGCAGCACGCAGGCGAGCACCCCGGTGCCGCCAAAGTTGAACTTCAGCCAGCTGCCGATCATCAGCAGGGCCAGCACCAGCAGCAGCGCCGAATACAGCACGGCGGCCAGGCCGTAGGCCATCAGCGCGGTGTCGTTGGCCTCGCGGTAGGCGTTGCCCTTGATCCGCCCGAACAGCGCCTTGAAGGTCTTGCCGCGCAGCTGCGGCTCGTCCAGCAGTACGGCGATCAGGTGGTAGCCGCTGCTTTTCGACAGCGGATTGAGAGTCAGCAGCAGCGCCACTGCACTGGCCGTGGCCAGAGCCAGGCCACCCGTGGTCAGCAGGTTGGCCGAGGCGCGACTGAAGTACCAGAGGAACACCCCGAGGCTGAACAGCGCCACGCGCATCAGCACCGGGCTGCCGTGCAGCCACAGGCGCTCGCGCCGGCTGAGGCCGATCAGGTTGCTGATCTTCGGCACCAGGCGCGGCAGGAAGCCGAGCATCAGCGCCACCGACAGGCTGTTCACCGTGCCCCGGTAGCGCTGCGCGGTGAGCGCCAGGGTCAGGGTGCAGAACAGGTTGACGGTGAACAGGCTGAAGATCAGCTGGCCGATCGGCCCCAGGCCGGACAGCAGGGTCTGGCTGTCCAGGCGCACCTGATCGAAGTTGTTGATGACAATGCCCAGCGCCAGGCCGAACAGCAGCGGCAGGATGAACACCGTGTACTTGAACGGCCCCAGCCAGTCCTGGCAGGACTTCAGCAGCTTGTGCGGATTGAACAGGTGGAAGATCGGGATCTGCAGGCTGTCGTCCATGCCGGCGTTGCCGCGCACCCCGGCCTGCAGCTGTTCCGGCGCGCCGCGCCCGCCATCGTTCGAAGCCCCGCGCGACTGGCTCGCGGGCGGCGCCACGCGGCTGGCCTCAATCGGTGCCGCCAGCGGCCGCGCTGCCTTGCTGCCACCCCCGGCACCAGCACCAGTGTTGGCGTTGGCGTTGGCGTTGGCGTTGGAATTGCCGCTCTTGCTGCGGAACTTGGCGACCTTTTCCTCGAGCAGGCGCTGCAGGTCTTCCTGCAGCTGTTCGCGGTACTGCGCCACCAGCGGGTGGGAGGCCGCCGCCAGGCCGAGCAGACGCTGGTCGATCAGGTTGACCAGCAGCGCATCCAGATCGCCACGGCTGAGGCTCTGGTTGAAGCGCCGCTCGTAGCTGGCGGCGATGACCACGAACTCCTCGTCGACCTGGAGCATTTCCAGGATGAAGAACTGCTGGGTCTCGAATTCCCACTGCAGCTCATTCGCCGGATCCAGCACCACATACAGCGGTTCCTGCTTGCCGTTGCGCAGGTAGGCCAGCAGGCCCTTGCGCAGCAGCATGGGCGTGGCGATCTTGCGCGCGTCGCCGAGATCGCTTTCTTGCTTGGCAAAGATGTTTCCGTTCATAGCGCAGGACTTCCTGTTGAGCGGTCACGGATACCCGCACTGGGCGCGGCGGTAGTCATTACCGTGCGCGGCGCGAAGAACACTTCGCAGCCGCCGCGCGGGTTATCGATGTAACGGTCGCCGCCCAGCGGCCAGACCTTGGGACCGAAGGGGTTGGCAGCCCCAAGGAACAGGCCGTAGGGCGACGAAACTATGGTGCGCATGCCGATGTTGTAGGGGTTGCCCATGCCACCGGTGGTCACCGGAACCCAGTTCTCGCCATCGAAGCTGCGGTACAGGTCGAAACCCGCCTGGCGATTGAAGATGAACTCCTCGCCCACGCTGTTGATGATGTTGAGAAAGGGCTCGGGCCAGGTATCGCGCCGGGCGTAGCCGAGCAGGCCACTCCAGTCGAAGGTCGACAGGTACAGCCAGCCTTCGTGTTCGGCCATGCGCCAGAAATAGCCATTGAAGAAATTGTCGAAGCCGGCCATGTAGCCGGACAGCGGCTCCTTCCAGCCGTCGGCGGTCATGCGCGCATCGCCCACCAGCAGATCCCAGCTCTTGTCCGGGTGAATGCGGATCAGCTCGGGTGGCGCCGGGCCGACACCGTTCTGCCGGTCGATGCCGCCGCCCTGGATGGCGCTGCCGACATACAGCGCTCCCTTGAACGCGTACATGCTCAGTACCGACTGGTTCAGCGGGCCGCGCTCGGCGCCGTCGACTATCACCCGCTCCCAGTGGTAGGGCTTGTTCTCGCAGGTGCTGCGCCAGACCTGGAAGCCCTTGAGGTTGAAGGTGCCGACATACAGGTGGTCGCCGAACGGGCACATCTCGAAGATGGTCTTGTTGCCCTCGTCACCGAAGCCGAAGTCGCTGACCGGCTCCCAGCGCCCCTCTTCCGGCGCCGCGCTCTCGTAGACGATGGAGTGCGAGGAGACGTTGGGGTTGCCGCCGCGCGAACCGGCCGGGGTGGTGTACATGCGTCCCTTGAAGCTGACCATGGTGCGGATGGTGGTCACCGGCAGGCCCATCAGGCCGGGCTCGCAGGTGGGCGTGAAGTTCAGCCCGTCTTCGCTGCGCAGCAGTAGCGGGCCGGGGCCCTTGGCCGGTGACCAGGTGCTGACGAACAGCCCCGGCTTGCGCCCGGCGCTGCCCGGGTACACGCACATGCCGCGAAAGCCCAGCTCGCGGGGGATCTTCGAGCCGTCGCTGCCGATGATGGTGGGCGCCTTGAACACCCGCCGCCATTCGTCCTTGCGCGGGTTGTAGCGCCAGATCTCGGCATGCAGGTCGAGGTCGAAGGGATTGGCCGGGCACTCCACCGGCCAGGGATCCATGCTGATCGGCAGGCGCGCCTTCATCAGCGGGAAGTTGCCGCGGGTGGTGCCGATGTACAGGTGGTCGTTGAACCAGGCCATGGCATGGGCATAGGCATTGATGCCGTCGCCGAAGCCGTTGCGCGCGATCAGGCGGAAGTCGTCCTCGCCAAGGCCGCGCGGCACCCGGGTCTTGTTCGGGAAGTTGAGCCGCGCGGCCAGGCTGGCCTTGCGCGCCAGCACCTGGGCAATGAACGCATCGAGGTGGTCGAGGGCCTCCTCGAACTGGGCGAACGGGCCCTGCTCGATGCCTTCGCGGGTGGCATAGAACCACTGCTCGTCCTTGCTGTAGAGGCGGTCGCTGCGGAAGAACGCCTTGCCCTGGGCATCGTCGGAGCGGCCCTGGCGCTTGCTGCTGGCGCGGCGCAGGAAGAACTCGAAGGAGCGGATCAGCTTCTGTGGCCGCGAAGCCGGGAAGAAGTGCCCGGCGCCGCGCACCAGGCGAAAATCCGCCTGCGGCCACACGGTGAGCAGCAGCTCGCCGGTGGTCACCGCCTGGGAGCGCTCGCCGTAGATCGCCAGCAGCGGGAAGTTCAGGCAGCGCAGGCGCTCGACGTCGAGGCCGTCGTCCCCCATCAGCTCGTCCTGGGCGGTGGTGGTTTCCAGCAGGGTCACCCACTGGTCAGCGGTACGCCGGCCCGATGCGCCCATCAGCGGGTTGATCAGCTCGCGCAGCGCCTCCGGCAGCTCGCGCTGGTTCAGCTGCAGGGCCGCCGCCTCCTTGAGCAGGCGGTAGCCGAAATAGGGCTCGCGAGTGTTCAGCGGAATCTTGTGCTCATCCAGAATGCGCTGGATATGCTCGGCATAGCGCCAGTCGGCGCCGACATTGCGAATCGCGGCAATATGGGTGTCGGCGATGGTCAGGCTGCGGAAGCGTTGCGGCTGCTCGCAGGCCAGGTTGAGGGCGATGGTGCCGCCGAAGCTGTGGGCGATCACATGGGCCCGACCGATGCCCAGGTGATCGAGCAGCTGACGCAGATCCTCGGCCTGCTCAGCCGGGGTGTAGCCGCTGACCGGCATGCTCGAGCGACCATGACCGCGCAGGTCGTACATGGTCACCCGATAGTGCCTGGCCAGCGCATGGCCGACCTGCATGTACCAAAACGCCAGGTTGGCGGCCAGGCCGTGGATCAGTACCACGTCCTCGACCTCGCCCTCCGTGCGCTCGCACGCCAGCTGTTGATAGTGCAGCCGGACTCCATTGACCTCGGCCATCGCCATTGCCGACTACTCCATGTACCCGAGCATCTGCAGTTGCGCCATCAGCTTGTCCTTCTCGTCGTCGGCCATGGCTTCGGCATTCTCGTCCTTGCGCACGCCGCGGGTGGACTCGCCGATGCGGATCGGGTTCTGCAGCAGCCAGGGTTTGACGAACATGTCATTGGCCACCTTGCCCTCGAAGTCGCCGGGCACTTCCAGGCCCTGGCTGTACAGCAGGGTGGCGCCGACGTCGCAGATGTGTCGGCGGTCGATCTGCACGCCCTTGCGGATGCCCGGGCCGCAGGCGATGAAGATGCCGTCCGGGTGGTGAGTGCCGGCCGGCTCCTCGCGCGGCTCGACGATCGGCAGTTTGTTCTTGATCGAGACGAAGCCGAAGTCGCGCAGCACCAGCAGCAGATCCGGCGCATCCATCATCGCCGGGCCGGCGAACACTTCTTCGCGCAGGTGGATCTCGCTGACGATGCTCTCGCCGGTCACGGGATCCTTGAGCGCCTTGATATCGATGATCAGCTGCTCGCGGAAGGCCTCGTAGTCTTCCGGCTTGATCCCGGTCTCGCCCGGATTGCGCGCCACGCGAATGTTGATGCCGTTGCTCGACGGCGTGCGGCAGTAGGCGGTGGTCTTGGTCCAGTCAAGGTTGGCGAACATGCTTTCCTCACGGCGCTTGGCCGCTTCGGAGTCCGGATCGAGCACTTCCTTCCAGTGCAGGTAGCCCTTCTCGAACAGCCAGGCGTTGATCCGCACCACTTCGGTGGTGGCGGTGAAGCCATGGTCGGAAGCCATGAACACCTGCACGTCCGGACCGGCCATGGTCACCAGTTCCTCGATGAAACCATCGAGCTGGCGGAAGTAGTCCAGGCACAGCGCACGCATGCGCTTGTGGTAGTCGCTGACGCCGTCGTGCTGCAGGGCCGGGTCGAGGAACAGCCAGGCCTGGTGCTGCAGCTTGTCGACGCCATCGAACATCACCGCCATCAGCTCCGGCGCCTCTTCCTTGAGCAGGTACTTGGCGATCTCGAACCACTGCTTCTCACGCGGCAGGTGGTAGCGCACCCAGTTCTCGCGATCCTCGTCGGTGAGGTCGTTGACCGCCTGCTTCTCCTGCTCGAAGTCCCAGGCCAGTTCCTTGGGATCGAAACCCGGCAGATCCTGCTTGAGGCGGTCGTAGAAGTCGGCCGGCACGGTGTTGCGCCGCAAGTGCCGCCAGGGGATGAAGCCCGGCACCATGAAACCGTTGAGATCCTTGGGCGGCGGCGCGGTGAACGGCAGGTTGAGCACGGCGACGCGGCGCTCCTGGCGGCTGGCGATCGACCAGATGGTCTCGGCCAGGTTGTCGCGCGAGTCGTAGAGGGTGAAGAACACGTCTTCGCCACGCTCCTCGGCACGGATGAAATCGAGCAGGCCGTGGTTGCCCGGGGTGCGCCCGGTCATCAGCGAGACCCAGGCCGGCGGAGTCAGCGGGTTGGGCGTGGAGCGCAGCTTGCTGCGGGTGCCGCGGGCCATCAGGCCACCGAGGAACGGCATGACGGCAGGACGACCGTCCTTCTCTACCGTGAGGTCGTCGAGGATGGTGAAGGTGCACCCATCCATACCGATAAACAGTGTACGAGTGGTCATGCCGGCACTCCTGTGAGTTTTTCGTGAACGAAATCGATCATCTGGCCGATGGAAAGATCGTCGACGTAACTGCCGTCGTTCATCAGCAGATCCTGGAAGCCCATCTTCGGGCGGTTGTAGTGCTCTTCGATGGCCACGATCAGCTGGATGATGTCGACCGAGGCGAACTCCATGTCCGCCACCAGCCGGGTCTCCGCGCTCAGCGGTTCGTCCAGCTCGATACCCCAGTCCTGGGTCAGGTCGGCGACCAGGTGGATCAGGGTCTTCTCGACAGCACTCTTGTTCTCGGCGACTTCAGCCATTGGCCACTCCATATTCCTGAAAATCCAACTCGGCCCCGGCCAGGGCGATCAGCCGATCACCCTGGATATCGAAGGCCACACTCACTTGCGCAGGAGCCAGGCTGGCATCCCCGGCAAAACTGACGACGGCCAGCTCGCCGGTTTCGGCGAACTGCACCTCGAAGGCCTGCGGCTCGCCGCGCAGCCCGCAACCCAGGTACTTGGCGGCAGCTTCCTTGGCACACCAGGTGCGCAGGGTCAGCTCGCCCTGCCAGGCCGGATCGACCGTGGCCAGCACCTGCTGCTCATAGGGGGTGAAGGAACCGGCCACCAGCTCCGGCCGCTGCAGGCGATCCAGGCGCTCGACGTCGACCCCCACCGCGCCGGCCGGCACCAGGGCAGCGACGCAGGTCTGCCGGTCATGGCTCAGCGACAGCGCCGGTGCGGCCAGCCACTGGCCGTTCCACCAGCCATCGACATAGGGCGCACCGAGGGCGTCGTGCCATACCCGCACGTCCGCCGGGCAGAGCAGCTCACCGGTCTGCTGGTAGATGAAGTAGCGGGTCGCTTCCTTCAGGCACAGGCGTCCGTGCAGCCACTCGCGCGCGCGCCGGCTGTGCCGCACGCTCTCCCACTCCTCGCGCTCCTCGGGCGCCAGCACGGCGTGGGCGAGGATGCGCAGGAAGATCGCGGCGGACTGTTTGCAGAAGTCCTCGGGCAATTGCTCCAGCTGCCAGAGCAGTACCTCGGTGCCGCCGGCAGCGCTCTCCAGCGGCGCACCGAGCCAGCCGTTCAGCGGCTCGCGGCGCAGCTCATAAAAGGCATTGGGCACCGGGAAGAACAGGTTGGCGAAGCCGCTGGCATGCAGCAGCAGGCGGCCCTCGTGCAGGCAGTCGAACGTCCAGGTACGCGGCGCTTCCAGACCGGCGTTGGCGACATCAACCGGACGCTGGCGGCCACGCAGCCAGGCGCCGGAAAGGTCGGCCGGCAACGGCGCATGCAGTTCGATGCGGGCGATGTGCGAGGGGAAGCTGTTGAAGTCGGTGCCTACCTGCTGCGCCAGCCAGTAGGCGGCCAGCTGGCCGAGGGCATCCAGCAGCACCGGGTTGAGCACCAGGGCGCAGGGCTCACCGTCCTGCACAAAGCCGTGGGTGGAACAGGACGCCAGCTGCGCATCGATGCCCTGCTCGGCCCAGGCCGGGATCGCGGCGATGCTCTGGAACAGCGGGCCGTGGAACATGCCGGTGCTGTACAGCTGATGGTCTGGCCAGCGGTAGCCGACCGGCTGCGTCAGGTCGGCCAGCGGTGCGCCGCTGAGCGGCGCCGCGAAGCTGAACTCGGCACTCATCAGCAGGCTGCCGGCGTTGTGCAGGCGGCCCAGATAGCGGCCATCAGCCTGGCGCTCGGCCTCGACCTGCAGGGTCAACTGGCCCAGATCCAGGGCTACCCAGTCGTAGGCGCGGACGTTCTCGATCAGGTTGATCGCCGTGCTGCCGGCCAGCACGGCGCAGGCCTCGGCCATGGTCTCCAGGCTGGCCATCATCGCCACGCAGGCCAGACCCTGCAGCTCGGGCTGGTGGTAGGAACTGGGGCCGGACAGCACGTGGTCGGCGAGGAAGCGATCCGTCGACCACAGCGGGCAGCTGGCCGTCAGCCGGGTGCTGCCGTCGCGCTGGATCTCGTCGAGCAGCGGTGCGGCAATCTCGCTTGCTGTCAGTGGCGCGGCTGGCAGCGCCACCGGCGCCATCAGCTCGCGCAGCAGCTGGGCGACCGGCGCATCGACCTGGATGAACGGCAGGGTGTTCTTCAGTAGCAGGCCGCGCTTGGCCGCGACGGGTGGCTGCGTCAGGTCGAGCAGGCAACCGGCCTGGCCCCGGTGGAGCTTGCCCAGATCCACCGGGCGGCCGTTGACGAACAGCGCGCCGAGCAGGTTGAACAGCTGTTCCAGCCCACTGCGCTTGCGCGCGTTGGAGGCGATCGCCAGGTATTCCTCACCGCCGAGGATGTCGTTGACGAAGCCGGTGAGATTGCCCGACGGGCCGACTTCGACGAAGTAGCGCACGCCGTCGCGGTGCATGTTGGCGATGGTCTCGCGAAAGCGCACGGTGTTCGACCACTGCGCGGCGGCCAGCTCGCAGACCGCAGGCGAGTCGGCCGGGAACAGCTCGGCGCTGGCACAGGAGTACAACGCGGTCTTCGGCGCCTGCAGGCCGACATCCCGGTAGTACTGGTGGAAGGCCGTGGTCACTGCGGCGAACAGCGGGGTGTGGTAGGCGCGGTCGAACGGCAGGATCGAGCAGATCCCACCGTCCTCGCTCAGGCTCTTGAGCAGGCCCTCGATAGTGGCACGGCCGGAGAACAGCACCAGCTGGTTCTGGCAGTTGTCCATGGCCACCGCCACCGGCTCGGCGCAGGCACCGATATGCCGCTCGACCTGCTCGCGCTTTAGCGCGCCAACGGTGAGCAGCGCGCCGGTGGCGATGCCGCCGCCATCCAGCACGCCGCGGTAGACCTGGTTCAGCTCGCGGATGAAATCGGCCAGCTGGGCGCGATCCGTGAAAGCGATGGCGCCGCTGGCGGCCAACGCCGACGACTCACCGGTGCTATGGCCGAGCATGGCGTCCGGCTCCACGCCCAGGGCGCCGAGCAGGCTGAACAGTGCCTGGCTGGCGACGAACACCGCCTCGGAGCCCACGTCCATGTCGAACAGGCGCGCCTCCAGGCGCTGGCGCAGCTCGTCGGTCAGCTCGCTGGCCGGCGGGAACAGGATGTCGCTGCGGGTCGAGCCGGGCGTCTCGTCATACAGGCCCTGCCAGAAGTCGAACCACTCGCGCACTTCGGCGAAGTGCTGGGCCAGGTCGGCCAGCATGTTCAGGTACTGCGAGCCCTCGCCGGGGAACAGAAAGGCCAGCTTGCCCTGCAGCGGCTGGCTGCTGAAGAGCATGCCGGTGCGGGTCATCCAGCGCTCGCCCTTGGCCTCGTCGAGCTTCTTCAGCGCCTGCTGCAGCTTCTTCGCCAGCTCCGCCACGTCGCCGGCCAGCACGGCCAGGCGCACCGGCTTGCCACTGCTGTCGCGGGCGGCCAGGGTGGCGGCCAGATCGCCCAGGCTCAGCGCCGGCGCCTGCTCCAGGTAGGCCAGCACCTGCTGCACCTGTTGCTGCAGTTCCGCGCGGCTGGTGCCGGCGAACACGCACAGTTCACAGTCGCGGCGGGCCAGGCTGCGCGGGCGCAGGGCGGTGGCCGGCGCCTCTTCCAGCACCGCATGGGTGTTGATGCCGCCGAAGCCGAAGGAGTTGATGCCGGCGCGCCGCGGGCTCTGCGGCCGGGCGATCCAGGGTTTGGCGGCGGTATTGACGTAGAGCGGCGTAGTGTCGATGCCCAGCGCCGGGTTGACTGCGCCGCACAGGGTCGGCGGCAGTACCTTGTGGTGCAGGGCCAGGCTGGTCTTGATCAGCCCGGCGATACCGGCGGCGGGAATGCAGTGGCTGATCATCGACTTCACCGAGCCGATGGCCACGCTGCCGAGCAGGCCCTGGCGCGCGCCGAGCACGCTGCGCAGCGCGGCGATCTCGGTCTGGTCGCCGAGCGGAATACCGGTGCCGTGGGCCTCGACCAGGGAAATGCTGGCCGGATCGACGCCACAACTCTCGTAGGCGCGGCGAATCGACAGGGCCTCGCCCTCCTCGCTCGGCGCCAGCAGGCCGGTGCCGCGACCATCGCTGGCCTGGCCGATGCCACGCAGCACCGCGTAGATGCGGTCGCCGTCGGCCAGGGCATCGTCCAGGCGCTTGAGCACCACCATGCCCAGCCCTTCGCCAAGCAGAGTGCCGTCGCTGCCCTGCTCAAACGGGCGCACCTTGCCGCGCCCACTGAGGGCGCCGAGCTGGGTGAAGATCACCGAGACTTCGGCCGGCAGCGAGGCGTTGACCCCGCCGGCGATCATCAGCCGGCTACGCCCGCTGCGCAGTTCGTCCATGGCCGCGTTGACCGCCAGCAGCGACGAGGAGCAGGCGGCGTCGACTATGTAGTTGGGGCCCTTGAGGTTGAGGCGGTTGGCGATGCGCCCGGTCATCACGTTGGGCACCAGGCCCGGGGCGATGTCGGCATTGGACGGCGGCAGCTGCTTCTGCAGGGCCGTGCGCAGGCGCGCCAGGTCGTCCTCGCTCAGGCTCGGCTGGGCCGCCTGGAGCAGCGCCAGGGTCTGGTCGAGAACGATATGGTTCTGGATATGGCTGACCTGGCCACGGTGCAGGTAGGTGCTGTGGCCGAGGATGATGCCGGTATCGCGATGGTCGATGGTGTCGCCCGCATAGCCGGCGTCGCTCAGGGCATCGAAGGCCACCTTGAGGGCAAGGAACTGATCCGGCTCACCGCCATCCACCGAGTTGGGCATGATGCCGAACTCGCGCGGGTCGAAGCGGTAGAGGTCGCCCAGGTAACCGCCGTACTGGGTGTTGATCCGCCCGGAGTCCAGGTAGCGCTGCGCCTGCCATTCGGCCAGCGGCTCGCCGACGGCGTCGGTTCCGGCCAGGATGTTGCGCCAGAAGCCGGCCAGATCCGCGGCCTGCGGGAAGATGCAGGCCATGCCGATGATGGCGATGGGGGCGTCGCTGCTCATCACTCGGTTTCCTTGCGCAGGTGGGTACCGCCGAGGCGATTGAGGCGCGCATCGACGATGCACTGCAGGTCTTCGATCAGCAGCAGCAGGCGGCCCTCGTCGTCGCTGAAGAACACGTTGGCGCGCACCTGCTGGGCCTCGCCGGGCAGGCACTGGAAGTCCATGTGGAAGCGCTCCGGCAGCTGCTCGACATAGCGGATCACCCGGCCGAACTGCGCAGGCAGCGCCGAGCCGTCGTGGAAGGTGCGGGCCCAGAGCAGGGCCATCTGCGGCGCCGCATCGAGCACCGCCGGGTCGATGATCCACTGCTGCTCGGCACGCCCGCCGGCCAGCCACTGCTGCGGCGAGCTGGGGCACATCAGTGCTGCCGCGCCCTGGCTGGAGAGGCCGCTGATGCCGCGGATGACCTGGAAGCGCGGGCCGTGGAACAGCCACTCCTGGTAAGCCTTGGCCACCGGCAGCTCGCGCTCGCGGTATTCGCTGGGCACATGGCGCGGCGCCTCGGGCAATTGCTGGGCCATCTTCACCGCGGCGCGGTAGTGCATGCGCTGCTGCTTGCCGCTGCCGGAGCGGATGCTGATGCTGGCGTCGAAGCCCTCGCTGCTGGCATAGGTCGGTGGGTTGATCAGCAGCGACAGGGCCTGGGTCGGCTCGCTCAGCTGCACGCCCTTGAGCAGACGCAGCTCGGCCACTTCGGCCACGATCCAGCCCGGCCACATCAGGGTGGCGGCTTCGGCGATGATCTCCAGGGCCACCGCCGCCGGCAGCACCGGGATGCCGTCGATGCAGTGCTCCTGCAGGTAGCCGTGACTGGCGTCGAGGGTGAAATGCAGCACCTGGGTGCCCTTCTCGCCATCCTCGATGCGGCACTGGGTCAGCAGCGGCTGGCGGCTGCCCTGCGGCGTATCGCTGGCTGCTTCCTGCCAGCTGCCCACCTCGGCCTCGTGGCGTTCCCAGGGGCCGTCGCCGGCCACCACTTCCACCGCATGCCCGGCCTGCAAACGCAGGGCCTCGTCGAACAGGCGCCGGCCCTGAGCGGCACCAACCAGGGCTACGCCCTTGTCGGCGAACTTCTTCTCGGTCTCGGCGGTAACCATGCCGGCGCCGAACAGGGTCGGCCCCCAGGGGCCCCAGTTCAGAGCCAGCAGCTTGACCTTATCGCCCCACAGGCGCTGCAGCTGGCAGCACAGGCGGCTCATCAGTTCGTTGGCGGTGGCATAGTCGAGTTGACCGCTGTTGCCGTAGCGCCCGGCCACCGAGCTGAACACGCAGAAGAACTGCAGCTCCTCGACACGCACCAGCTTCTGCAGCAGCAGCATGCCCAGCACCTTGGTGCCGACCACACGCATCCAGCTGTCCGGGGTCTTGTCTTCCAGCAGCTTGTCTTCGATCACTCCGGCGCCGTGCACCACGCCGCTGAGCTTGCCGTGACGCTGACGAATGCCGGCGATGGCGGCAGCCAGGGCCGCCTCGTCGGTGGCATCCAGCGCCAGGTATTCGACCGTCGCGCCACGGGCGCGCAGGTCGGCAATATTGCTGTGCATTTCGCGCAGGCCGAGCAACGCGGCGATGCGTTTCTGCATGTCCGCCGGGGTCAGCTTGAGGCGCCCGGCGCGCACTTCGCCGATGAAGTGCTGGCGCAGCTGTCCCTCGTCCTGCAGCGCGGCGGTATCGCCACCCTCTTCGACCAGCGCGGTGCGCCCGGTCAGCACCAGCACATTGCCGGGGCGAGCGATCTCGCGCAGTACCTCGGCGGTGATGCCACGGGCGCCGCCAGTTGCCAGCACCACGGCGTTCTCCAGGCCGGCCAACAAGTCTGCAGCCACCAGCGCATCGGCCTGGGTGCGGAATACGGTACGCCGGCCGCCCGGATAGCCGACCTCCTGGCGACCGCCGACCAGCTGCAGCTCGGCGCTGATGATGGCCAGCTGCTCGGCATCGCTGAGCGCCGGATCGAGGTCGATGGCGCGGGTACGCAGGGCCGGCCGCTCCTCGCGCAGCGACTTGATCAGGCCACTGCCGCCACCCTGCAGGCTGAGCCCCTGGCGCTGCTCGGTGACGCCACGGGCGAACAGACCGCCGAGAGCACTGAGGGCGACCACATGGGCATCGCTGCGCAGCTGCGCAGCCAGCGCGTGAAGAATCAGGTAGAGCGACTTCTCGTTGACCAGCAGCTCGCGCTGCCAGGTCTCCAGAGCGGTATCCGACGGCAGGGCATGGGCTCCCAGGGCCGCCAGGTGGATGACCCCGGCGACCTGCTTGTCCGGGTTGGCCGCCGTCTCGCGGCACCAGGCACTGAGCGCCGCCTCGTCGGCCAGCAGGCCGGGGCTCAGCAGCGACACCGTGCAGCCGCGCTGCTCCAGCCACTCCTGCAGGCGTAGGGCGAGGCCGCGATCATCGGCGGTGAGGATGAAGTAGCCCGGCTCGAACTGGCGCAGGGCCTGCTCGGGGATGGCTTCTTCCTCGGGCATCAGGATATGCCGAGGCGAGTGGCTGGCCGCAACCGGCACAGTCTTCGGGCTCGCCTCGGCAGACTCAAAAGGGACGGCCACCTCGCCGACCTTGAGGCCCTCGAGCATCTTCAGCATGTCCGCCAGGGTCGCTCGGGTATTGAGCTGGCTGCGCGCCTCGCCGAGGGCGCTGCCATAGGCCGGCGGCAGGGTCTGCAGCAGGGCGCCGACGATTTCCACGCGCTTGATCGAGTCGATGCCGAGGTCGGCTTCCAGGTTCTGCTCCAGGCCGACCATGTCGCTCGGGTAGCCGGTGCGCTCCTCGACGATGGACAGCAGGATGTCCTTGATCCGTCCGCCATCCACCTGGGCGGCAGCAGCCGGCGCGGCAGCCGGGGCCGGTGCGGCCACGGCAGCGGGAGCGGCGGCCACCGGAGCCGCCACTGGCGCCGGAGCAGGTGCGGGTGCGACCACCGGTGCAGGGGCCGGAGCCACGCGAGCTGCGGGCGCGGCGGCCACCGGACGGCGGGCTGCCGGCGCGGCAACCGGCATGGCCGGCATGCTGCGCGGCATGGCCGCCGGCTGGGCACCACCGGCCATGAAGGCATTGAGTACGCGCTCCTGGGTTTCCAGGAACTGGCGCATGGTGGCGAAGTATTCCGCCATCACCGATGACATCTCGTCACCTGGGATTGCCGTGGGTTCGGACATGACCAGCCTCTCCTTGTGTCGCGGGGCAGCCGCAGCTGCACGGGGTAAAAAGGTCGTGGGGTTACGCTTGAGCGGCACCACCACCGGGTGCGCCTCGCTTGTGGATTCGGCCACTGGCAGCATCTCGCCCTGCAGCACGCCGATCTGCCGCGGCGCCTCGCTGGCACGACGGGCACCACTGCCATTGAGCAGCCAGGCCTGCTTGGGCAGGCTGGCGTCGCGCCACAGGCCGTCGAGGCGACCGTTGGCACTGGGCTGGCAGGCACGCCCGGCGAACAGGCGCCGAGGCTGGAAGGCCACGCCCAGGGCATGCAGGCGCGCCAGCGCCAGCAGCAGGCTGGTGAGACCGCCGCCGCGCTCGTCGAGGGCCACCGCCTGGTGCGGTTTGCCGTCGAGGATGCGGCCGACCAGGCGACTGAGCACGGCCTTGGGCCCGACCTCGATAAACACCCGGGCCCCTGCGGCGTACATGGCCTCGATCTGGGCGACGAATTCCACCGGCTTGACCAGGTGCTCGGCCATCGCCTGCTGGACTGCCACCGGCTCGCCGGCATGCAGGGCGGCGCTGGCGTTGGAGTACACCGGCAGGCGCCCGGCCTGCCAGGGCGTGGCGGCGATGGCGGCGGCCAGCAGGCCTTGGGCCGGGGCGACGAAGGGCGAATGGAAGGCGGCGGCCACCGGGATCGGGCTGGCATTGATACCGGCTTGCTGCAGCACCTCCAGAGCGCGGGCGATACCGGCCGTGGAGCCGCTGATGATGCTCTGCTCCGGCGCATTGTGGTTGGCTACCAGCAGCTGCGGGATGGCGGCGATGGCCTGCTCCACCTGGGCGCGCGGCGCTTGCACCATGGCCATGCTGCCCAGCTCGCTGCCGGCACTGGCTGCGGCCTCGACGATGAAACGGCCGCGGGCTTCGGACAGGTTCATCAGCCCGGCGAAGTCGATCTGCCCGGCAGCGAACAGGGCGACGAACTCGCCGTAGCTGTGGCCGGCGAGCATGTCGCCGTCGATGCCCAGCTCGCGCAGCAGCCGCAGCAGGCCAGCCTCTACCGCACCGAGGGCCGGCTGGGCCACGTCGGTGCTGGTCAGGGCGGCGCTCGCCGCCTGTCTGGCGGCCTCGTCGTAGCAGGCACGCGGATGGATGAACTGGCTCAGCGGCTTGCCGGCGAAGCGCTCGGTAGCGGCGGCCAGTAGCGCATCGGCCTCGGCCAGGGTGGTGGCGACGACGGGGAACAGCACCGCCAGCTCACGCAGCATGTTGATGTTCTGCGAGCCCTGGCCGGGGAACAGCAGGGCTACCTGGCCCGGCTCGACGCAGCTGTCGCCGAGGACGATGGCCGGATCGATCAGCGCCTCGCCAGCCAGACGCTGCTGGGCCTTGGCCAGCTTGTCGGCCAGCTCGTCGACGCTGCCGACCTCCAGTGCCAGGCTGTGCTCGCCCTGGCCGAGGTTGTCGGCCAGATAGGCGGCGATATCCCGTAGCTGCACCTTGCCCGGCGCCGCCAGCTGCACCTGCAGCTGGGCCACCTGGGCCTGCAATTGCTCACGACTGCCGGCGCGCCACAGCAGCAGCTCGGCGCTCCAGGCGTCGCTGACGCCCTGCTCGAGCCAGGGCCGGTACTCGCCGGCATACTCTTCGAGCACCGCATGGAAGTTGGTGCCGCCGAAGCCGAAGGCACTCACCGCGGCACGCCGCGGCAGGTCGGTGCGGGCCAGCCAGGGCTGCGCCTCGTCGAGCACGCACAGCGGGCTGTCGTCTTTCCTCAATACGGCGTTGGGCGACTGCACGCCCAGGTGCGGCGGCAGCACCTTGTGGTGCAGGGCCAGCGCGGCCTTGATCATGCCGGCCACGCCAGCGGTGGCCTTGGTGTGGCCGATCATGGTCTTCACCGAGCCGACCACCGCCTGGGCCGGACGGCTGCCGGCCTCGCGCAGCAGCGAGGTGGTGCTGTCCAGCTCGGCGGTGTCGCCGGCCACCGTGCCGGTGCCGTGGGCCTCGAACAGACCGACACTGGCCGGGCCGAAGCCGGCCTGCTGGTAGGCGCGGCGCATGGCGCGCAGCTGGCCGGCGGGCAGCGGCGCGGTGAGGCCCTTGGCCTTGCCGTCGCTGCTGCCAGCCATGCCCTTGATCACCGCGTAGACACGGTCGCCGTCGCGCTCGGCATCGCTCAGCCGCTTCAGCGCCAGCATGGCGATGCCCTCGGAGATCACGATGCCGTCGGCCGATTCGTCGAAGGTGCGGCAACGGCCGCGCGGCGACAGGGCCTGGGTCTTGCTGAAGCACAGGTAGCCGAACGGGCCCTGCACGGTATCCACGCCGCCGGCGATGACCAGGTCGCTGCGCCCGGAGAGCAGCTCGTTGATGCCCTGGTAGATCGCCGCCAGGGACGAGGCACAGGCCGCATCGGTGGCGAAGTTGACGCCGCCGAAGTCCAGGCGGTTGGCAATGCGCCCGGCCATCACGTTGATCAGGATGCCGGCGAAGGTGTCCTCGGTCCATTGCGGCAGGCGCCCGGCGATCTCACCCGGCAGGTCGCCGGAAAAGCGCGGCAGCTCGGAGCGCAGACCGTACTGCATGCCGACGTCGCCGGCGCCGCCACTGGCGCCGATGATCACCGAGGCCTTCTCGCGGTTGAAGCCGCGCTGTTCGTAGCCGGCGTCGGCCAGGGTCTGGCGGGCGATGTCGAGGGCCATCAGCTGCATCGGGTCGACCGATTCGATGGACTTGGGCGGCATGCCGTAACGGGTCGGATCGAACAGCAGGTCGTCGAGGAAGCCGCCCCAGCGCGAGTAGATCTTGTCCGGGGTGCTGCGGTTCTCGTCGAAGTACAGGCGCCAGTCCCAACGGTGCGAGGGGATCTCGGTGATGGCGTCGACCTTGGCCAGGATGTTCTGCCAGTACTCGCGGGTGGTGCTGGAGCCGGGCAGGATCGAGCCCATGCCGATGATCGCGATATCGGCCGGCATACCCGACTCGACCGCAGCCTCCAATTGCTCCTGCTGGTACTCCTCGAGCAGGGCCAGGGAGTCTTCGGTGACGGCGCGGTGCAGGCTGGCGATATCGGTGATGGCAGCGCGCAGGGTAGCGACCTGACCGATCATGTACATGCCGTCGGCCACCTGCTCGGCGGCGCTGAATTCCTTGAGCGTGCCCTCCTCGCCCACCCGCATGCTGCCCTTGGAGGCCAGGCGCAGGCGGCCGAGGATCAGGTCGTCGAGCTGCTCGCGGGCCTCGTCGGCCGGCACCGCCTGCTGCTTCAGCTGGTTGCGACGGGCGAAGAAGGCGGCGGCGAAGGGGGTGTAGGCACAGCGGCTGGCGTGGCCGGTGCCGGACTCCAAGTTGACCGTGCGTGCACAGTCGATGGCCTGCTGCTGGAAAGCCTCGACTATGGCGCCGGCCTCGACGATTTCACGGGTGAACAGGTAGGCGCTGCCCATCAGCAGACCGACCTTGACCCCCTTGGCCAGCAGCGGCGCAGCCATGGCCTGCACCATGGCCGAGGAGCGCGCGTCATGGATGCCGCCGGCGAACAGCACCTGAATCTCCGCGCCGGGCACGCCCAGGGCGATCTCCTCCAGCAGGCGGTCGATCATGCTGCTCCACAGCACGAAGCTGCTCAGCGGGCCGACGTGGCCACCACATTCGCGGCCCTCGAAGATGAAGCGCCGTGCACCTTCCTTGAGGAACATCGGGATCAGATTGGACGACGGCACATGGAGGAAGGACGGGATGCCCGACTGCTCCAGGCGCACCGCCTGATCCGGACGCCCGCCGGCGATGATGGCGTAGCTGGGCTGGTGTGGCTTGGCCGCGGCGATCTGCTCGTCCAGCAGGGTCTGCGGGGCGAAGCCGAGCAGGCCGATGCCCCAGGGGCGGCCGGCCAGCAGCTCGGCGGTTTTCTCCAGCAGGCCGGCCAGCGGCTTGCCCTTGAGCAGTGCCAGGGCCAGCATCGGCAGTGCACCCCCCGCGGCCACGGCAGCGGCGAACTCGGCCTTGTCCGAGACCCGGCTCATCGGCCCCTGCACCAGCGGCAGAGCCAGGCCCAAGGCCTCGGCCAAGGGCGCCTGCTCGCCGCGCAGGGCACGAGCGCTCAGGGCAATCTGCGGGTTGTGCTGCACCGCCGCATCGATGGCCTGGAACAGCTGGGCCACCGTGCCGTAGTGCTTCTGCCAGGCCGCGGCGAAGGCCACGTCCTGGCCCAGTGGCAGCAGGCCGGCAGCCGGATTGCGCCACTCCACTTCGGCCAGCAGGCGCTCGCGCATCTGTGTCGGGGTCAGCGTTTCGGCATCGGCGATGAAGGCCTTGGCGCGGGCGAAGCCCGGCCGCGAAAGGATGCGGCAGTAGCTGCCGAACTCGCCGTTGCCCGCCGCCTGCGTCTCGCTGCCGGACAGGCTGCGCAGGTGCGGCTGCAGTTCCGTCGCCACCGGCGACTCCTGCAGCAGCAGCACCTGGCTGTCCAGCGCCACCCCGGCAAAGCCGGCCAGGGCCGCCGCGGCAGCGGTGTGCGGGGTGATGCCGCCACGCAGGTACAGGGGTAGATCGCTAGTCGCCCGCCAGTGCTGGGCGAGGATGAAGCTGCTGCTCTCACCGACGAACCCGGCAGCCTCGTAGCCCTTGAGCAGCAGGCCATTGAGACGGCTGGCGATGGTGGCATCCAGCGGCTCGTTGTCACTCAGTTCGAGTAGCAGGAGCGGGCCTGGGGCCGGCAGCTTGGCCAGCCAGGCCTGCCACTCGCTCCATTGCTCGCGCCCCAGCACCAGTAGGCGCAGGGCCTCCGGCATGGCCTGCGCAAGATGCTCGGCCAGCAGCGGATCGAAATGCCCCAGGCGCACGCCGAAGCCACCCGTACCGACATGGCGGATCAGCAGTTCCAACTGCTCCAGGGCCGCCACGCTGCCCAGCTCAAGATCCAGAACCCCCATACCGCCGGCACGCGTAGCCGCGATTGCCAGTGCAGGGTGACCAAGGCCTGCCGGTGACAGCAGAAGTTTGCGCAGACCGGTGCGATCAGGAGTGCCTTGCATGGTACGAAGCTCTTTCCGAGGCCAAAAAACCCCGTGCGGCGGTTGATCCGCTCACGCTCGGGGGCCAATTAGCTAGCAGCGACTACCTGTTGAGCATCAGATGCAAGAAGCGGGCGAAAACCCGTATGAGGCATTGAAGGCTCGACTGTCCCTACCGCAATCCCTTGCATCCAGCCTCACCAGCACCCCGACTCAGAGGGCGCCGCTCCAGCAGCACGCCGTGACGGAAGCGTGACGAGGAGGCATGAATACAGAATGTTATTTTTATTAATTCTTTAGAATCTGAACTGGTACAGTGCGACACGCACCACAACAAAGCACAAACTCTTGCGATGGCTATTTACCACCAGCCCTCAAACAATGTCAAAATTACATCCATTAGCGCAATTGAAAATTTAAATAGTCAAAATCCCAGCACAAGATAAGATCAGTACCTCGCCGTCTGCGCCCCCGCCTCAGGGAGGGGGTGCAACGAAATAACAACAGGGACACTGAATCCCGCACGAACACGGCACGGTTGATGCAGCCATCCCAGGGTCGGCCCTCCGCCCCCAGGCCTGTTCCACCCCTGCCACCCGACCCAGGAGCAAGGTATGGATGCCCCATCGCCCCATCACTGTCCCCCGGCTTGCCTGGCAACCCGTCCAGCCGCTCCCGCACCGTTCACCCGCGGCATCGCCCGCAGCTGACCGCCCCTGCCCCGCCCAGAGAGGACAACCCCATGAGCGCCCCCATCAACCACATCGTTTTCATCATCATGGACAGCTGCCGCTACGACTCCTGCGTGGCAGCCAGAACCCCGAACATCGAGCGCGTCGGCCAGGTGGAAAAGCGCTATTCCTATGCCTCCTGGACCGCCCCGTCGCACTACGCCTTCACCATGGGCATGCTGCCGCACAGCACGCCGCGCGAGGTCTACGCCTCGGAGGTGTACAAGGAAGAATTCGTCCAGTGGGTGGAGCGCACCGGCATCGCCGATGTGTCGTTCCGCGACTTCATTCCCGAGCTGTCGCTGCCCAAGGTGCTCGGCCAGCTGGGCTACCGCACGGTGGCGCGGGTATCGATGCCGGTACTCAACCAGCAGACCGCGATCAATCAGCACTTCGATGACTACAAGCTGATGAGCAACCACAACGACTTCGCCGGCATGGTCGAGGAAATGACCTTCCCCGAGGACGAGCCGCACTACTACTTCCTCAACCTCGGCGAGACCCACTATCCCTACATGCTCAAGGACGAGAACCTGCCGCGCATCTCCGGGGTGCACGGGGTGTTCAAGACCCTCGGCGGCGAGGCTCAGCACAACGCAGCGGACAGCGAGGCGTTCTTCGATCAGGAGCAGATGGAGATGCTGCGCCAGCAGCAGGTTCGCTGCGTGGAGTACGTCGACGGGCTGATCGGCAAGTTGATGGAGAAGGCGCCGGAGAACACCTGGTTCATCATCACCGCCGACCATGGTGAACTGTTCGGCGAGGACGGCTATTTCGGCCATGGCCCGATCATGCACGAGAAGTGCTTCGAGGTACCCTTCGTCGAAGGCTTTGCGGGCAAGGCCTGATGCGCCAGCCGCTGTTCATCCTGGCGCTGCCGCGCTCCTACACCTCGCTGATCGCCGGCATGCTCGGGCAGCACCCGCAGGCCTTTGGCCTGCCGGAGCTGAACCTGTTCACCGTCGACCGGCTGATCGAGATGTGGCAGGACGGCCAGAACAAGACCGCCTACGTGAAGTTCCAGCGTCACGGCATCCTGCGCGCGGCAGCGGAGATCTATGCCGGCGAGCAGAGCAGCAGCGCCGTGGTGATGGCTAACCACTGGGTCGCCGCACGCCAGCACAAGAGCGGCATCGAGGTATTCCACGAGATTGTCGAAGCCATTGCACCACTGATGGCGGTGGAAAAGAGTCCGGCCCACGTGGTCAGCCCGGTCTATCTGGAACGTATCTATGCGGCCTATCCGGATGCCTTCTACATGCACCTGACCCGTCACCCGACCAACCAGGGCAACTCGGTGATGAAGATGCAGGACGGCAACTATGCGCTGTCGGTCAACTCCATCGACTACAGCCAGGACGAGGCCATCGTCGACCCGCAGATCGCCTGGCACGATATCAACCTGAATATCATGGAGCTGCTCGACCGGGTGCCGAGCGCGCAGAAGATGCACGTGCGCGGCGAGGATGTGATGGCCGATCCGCTGGTGCAGCTGGGGCGCATCTGCCGCTGGTTGGGCCTGCGCGATGACATCGAAGCCCTGGAGGACATGCTCCACCCGGAGCTGTCGCCCTTCGCCAAGGTCGGCCCGATCAACGCGCTGTTCGGCAACGACCCGAACTTCCTGCGCGACCCGGTCTTCCAGCCGCACCTGCCGAAGCAGCCACCGCTGCGCGCACCGCTACCCTGGCGCCTCGACGGTGCCTGCCTGAAACCTGAAGTCCAGCGCCTGGCGCTGGAGTTCGGCTACCAACACTGACGGGGAAGACGCGCCATGCCGACACGCACACGCCTGGGCAACATCAGCAGCCCCAGCTCGCTGGATCAGCTGCCCGAGATGCCGCCGCACCTGCAGAGCCTGCGCGACGACCTGCAGAAACAGGTACAAGCCCGCCGGGTACGCCACTATCTGGATCGCGAACTGTCCCACCTGAGTGGCAGCCGGGAAATCGCCAGCAGCGTGCGCCTGCTGTTCGATGGCCAGGGCCGCCCCTCGGAAAACCTCAGCCTCAAGGAAATCGTCAAGTTCCGGCAGAAGATCGAAACCGACCTGCAATGGCTGGAAGCCGTGCTGATCGAGCTGCGCAGCGACCTCAACGTCGTCCGCGAGCTGGAGGATGCGGCACTCGACGTGGCCAGCGTGCAACAGGCCGAAGAAGACTACTGACCGCCCCGGAGAACCCCGCAATGCGACCAACCCTGCTCAAGACCTTTCTCCTCGGCCTGTTCTTCGCCAGCCTGCATGTCCTGCACGCCGGCGCCGCCGAAGAAGGCACGCTGTACGACCTCAACGTCAATGGCAACGAACGCAGCTACAAGCTGTTCATCCCGACTAACGCGCCTTCCGGCAAACTGCCGCTGATGATCGTCATGCATGGCGGCCTGGGCAATGCCGACGAGACCGAAAGCACCACCGGGATGAACCGCGTGGCCGCCAGCAATGGCTTCATGGTGGTCTACCCCAACGGCACCGGCGGGCGCCTGATGAAGAACCGCCGCACCTGGAACGCCGGCAAGTGCTGCGGCCCGGCCGTGGAGCAGCAGGTCGACGATGTCGGCTTCATCGACCAGATGCTCGGCGACATCGAACACCACCACCCGCTCGATCGCTCGCGGGTCTATGCCACCGGCATCTCCAACGGCGCCATGATGGCCTACCGCCTGGCCTGCGAGCTGCCCCAGGACATCGCCGCGATCATCCCGGTTTCCGGCACCCTGGCAGTGAACAGCTGCCCCGGCGCCAAGACTATTCCAGTGCTGCATATCCACGGCTCCAAGGACAGCAACGTGCCCTACGCCGGCGGCATGGGCGAGCACGCCATTGCCGGGGTCGCCCATCGCTCGGTGCCGGATACCCTGCAGATGATCGCCAACGCCCATGGCTGCAACAGCGAAAGCGAGCAGACCCTGAGCGACGGCTCCGAGCTGACCAGCTGGAACTGCGCCGGCAAGCCGCCCCTGGAGCTGCGCCTGATCCCCGGCGGCGAGCACGTCTGGCCCGGCGGCGACAGCCGGCGCAACCGCAAGCTCTACAGCGGGCATTTCTCCGCCAGCCAGGCAGCCTGGGATTTCGCCAAGCAGTTCAGCAAGAACAACTGATCCCCTTCTTAATAAGGAGGGCATCGCTCGCCAGACGACCCCACCCGCCACGAGGGGGAATTGAGCATGGACGCCATCACGAGCAAGCGTTTACCCTGCGACCCCATGCCGATACCCTCGCCCGGCTTGTCGTCATGCCCGGACAGTCCGTTTCATTTTGCCGCGAGAGGCCACTGCACATGTCCCTGACCCACCTCGAACGCCTGGAAGCGGAGAGCATCGACATCTTCCGCGAGGCGGTTTCCGAAGCGCAGAACCCGGTGATGCTCTACTCGATCGGCAAGGACAGCGCGGTCATGCTGCACCTGGCGCGCAAGGCCTTCTTCCCTTCGCGTCCGCCCTTCCCGCTGCTGCACGTCGACACCACCTGGAAGTTCCGCGCCATGTACGAGATGCGCGAGCGCATGGCCCGCGAATCCGGCATGGAGCTGCTGATCCACCACAACCAGGAAGCCCTGGAGCGCGGCATCAACCCCTTCACCCATGGCTCGGCCCTGCATACCGACCTGTGGAAGACCGAGGGCCTGAAGCAGGCGCTGGACAAGTACAAGTTCGACCTGGCCTTTGGCGGCGCCCGCCGCGACGAGGAGAAGTCGCGGGCCAAGGAGCGCGTGTTCTCCTTCCGTAGCGCCCAGCACCGCTGGGATCCGAAGAACCAGCGGCCGGAGTTGTGGCGCCTGTACAACGCGCGCAAGCTGCCGGGCGAAAGCATCCGTGCCTTCCCGCTGTCCAACTGGACCGAGCTGGATATCTGGCAGTACATCTACCTGGAAGGCATTCCGATCGTACCGCTGTACTTCGCCGAGAAACGCCCGGTGGTCGAGCGCGATGGCGTGTTGATCATGGTCGACGACGAGCGCATGCCGCTGCGTGAAGGCGAGACGCCGGAAATGAAGAGCGTGCGCTTCCGCACCCTGGGCTGCTATCCGCTGACCGGCGCCGTGGAGTCGCAGGCCGACACCCTGCCGGCGATCATCCAGGAAATGCTCCTGGCCAAGACCACCGAACGTCAGGGCCGAGTCATCGACCACGACAGCAGTGGTTCCATGGAGAAGAAAAAAGTCGAGGGATACTTCTGATGAACGCCCATACCCAGCTCATCGAAGAGGATATCGAGCAGTACCTCAAGGCGCACCAGCACAAATCCCTGCTGCGTTTCATCACCTGCGGCAGCGTCGACGACGGCAAGAGCACCCTGATCGGCCGCCTGCTCTACGAGGCCAAGGCCCTGCTGGAAGACCAGCTCAGCGCCCTGGAAAACGACTCGAAGAAACACGGCACCCAGGGCGGCGACCTCGACTTCGCCCTGCTGGTGGACGGCCTATCCGCCGAGCGCGAACAAGGCATCACCATCGATGTGGCCTACCGCTTCTTCGCCACCGAGAAGCGCAAGTTCATCGTCGCCGACACCCCCGGCCACGAGCAGTACACCCGCAACATGATCACCGGCGCCTCCACCGCCGATGTCGCGGTGATCCTGATCGACGCACGCAAGGGCCTGCTGACCCAGACCCGCCGGCACAGCTACCTGGTCTCGCTGATTGGCATCCGCCGGGTGCTGCTGGCCGTGAACAAGCTGGACATGGTCGACTATTCCCAGGAAGTGTTCGAGCAGATCGACGCCGACTACCGCGCCTTCGCCAGCAAGCTGGGCATCGAGCATATCCAGAGCATTCCGCTGTCCGCCCTGCGTGGCGACAACATGACCAGCGCCAGCAGCAACACGCCCTGGTACCAGGGCCCGAGCCTGATGCACTACCTGGAGTCGGTGGAGATCGACGGCGCCCAGGCCGACGCCCCGCTGCGCATGCCGGTGCAGTGGGTCAACCGCCCCAACCTGGACTTCCGCGGTTTCTCCGGACGCATCCTCGGCGGCAGTGTGCGCCCCGGCGACGCCATCCGTGTACTGCCGTCGGGCAAGACCAGCACCGTGGCACGCATCGTCACCCTCGGCGGCGATCTGCCTCAGGCCGTCACTGGGCAATCGGTGACCCTGACCCTCAGCGACGAAATCGATGTCAGTCGTGGCGACGTGATCGCCAGCGCCGACGCACCGCCCGAGGTGGCCGACCAGTTCGAGGCCACCCTGGTGTGGATGAGCGAAGAGCCGATGCTCCCCGGCCGCCCCTACCTGATCAAGCAGGGCGCCAGCACCATCGGTGGCGCACTCGGTCAGCTCAAGTACCAGATCGACGTCAACAGTCTCGACCAGCTACCGGGCAAGACCCTGGAACTGAACGAAATCGGCGTCTGTACCCTGAGCCTGGATCGCGCCACCGCCTTCGACGCCTACGCGGAAAACCGCGACATGGGCAGCTTCATCGTCATCGACCGTTTCACCCACCAGACGGTCGGCGCCGGCATGCTGCACTTCGCCCTGCGCCGCTCGCAGAACATCCACTGGCAAGCGCTGGAAGTCGACAAGGCGGCGCGCACCCGCCTGCACGGCCACAAGCCCTGCGTGCTGTGGCTGACCGGCCTGTCCGGAACCGGTAAGTCGACCATCGCCAACCTGCTGGAGCGGCGCCTGCATGCCATGGGCGTGCACACCTACCTGCTCGACGGCGACAACGTCCGCCACGGCCTGAACAAGGATCTCGGCTTCACTCCCGCCGACCGGGTGGAAAACATCCGCCGCATCGGCGAAGTCTCGAAGCTGATGGTCGATGCCGGCCTGCTGGTGATCAGCGCGTTCATCTCGCCCTTCCGCTCCGAGCGCGAACTGGCACGCAACCTGGTGGAAGACGGCGAGTTCATCGAGATTTTCGTCGACACCTCACTGGCCGAAGTGGAGAAGCGCGACCCCAAGGGCCTGTACAAGAAGGCCCGGCGCGGCGAGCTGAAGAACTTCACCGGCATCGACTCGCCCTACGAGGCGCCCGAGGCACCGGAAATCCACATCGAAACCAGCCGTTACAGCGCCGAAGCCGCCGCCGACCATATCGTCGAGCAGCTGCGCCAGCGCGGCCTGATCTCGTAACTGCGGCGCCGCACCGGCACAGCCTGGCCCCGTGACGCGGAGCCAGGCTGCCGTCACAGCTCGATCATCGAGAAGTCGGCCTTGCTCGCCCCGCAGTCCGGGCACAACCAATCCGCCGGGATATCCTCCCAGCGGGTACCCGGGGCAATGCCTTCGTCGGGCAAGCCCAGCGCTTCGTCATAGATAAAGCCGCAGATCACACACTGCCATTTCTTCATCGGTGCCTCCTGCAAATAGGCAGAACACAGACCTCGGCCAGCTCGCCTCCAGCAATGCCTGGAAACGCCTGCCAGCCTGGAAAATGAGCACCCGATCATTATAATCGCCGCCGCCCAGCCTTGAATTGCCGGGCACCTGGCCAATACTTGGCTCTACCAAGCAGCAGCAAGCAGCACGGTGACTATGTGACGAAAGACGAACTGCGCGCCGAACTGGAGCGACAGGCGCAACGTTACAAGGATGTATATGGCGGCGAGGTGGTCACCTACGCCGCCCAGCCAGACCCCGAACGGCGCCCCTGGCGCAAGAAAGCCAGCCTTCTGGATCAAGCCTTCCAGCAGGAACTGCAGAAAATCGAACAAGCTCGCGAGACGGACTGAACGCCTCCAGCACGGTCGACACCGGGCAACCAGCCGGCAGATAAGCGCTTGGTTCACCGCCCATATCTGGCATAATCGCCGCCCCTTCATGAGCCTGTCATACATTCATGTTCGAACTATTCAGCGGGCTTGATGCCTGGCTGGTGCTGAGCCTGGTGCTCGCCCTGGCATTCGTCCTCACCTTCGAATTCATCAATGGCTTCCACGACACGGCCAACGCCGTGGCGACGGTGATCTACACCAAGGCCATGCCGCCGCATCTCGCGGTGATCCTCTCCGGTATCTTCAACTTCCTCGGCGTATTGCTGGGCGGTGTGGGCGTGGCCTATGCCATCGTCCACCTGCTGCCGGTGGAGCTGCTGATCAACGTGAATACCGCCCATGGCTTGATCATGGTGTTCTCGCTGCTGGCCGCGGCCATCACCTGGAACCTCGGCACCTGGTACTTCGGCATTCCGGCGTCCAGCTCGCATACCCTGATCGGTTCGATTCTCGGTGTCGGCCTGGCCAACGCCCTGCTCACCGATATCTCCCTGAGCGACGGCGTCAACTGGCAGAAAGCCATCGACATCGGCATCTCCCTGGTGCTCTCGCCGCTGGCCGGCTTCATCGTCGCCGCCCTGCTGCTGCTGACCCTGAAGCGCTGGATGCCGACGCCCAAGGTGCACAGCACCCCGGAAGTGCGCAAGGAAACCAAGGGCAAGAACAAGCCGCCGTTCTGGAACCGCCTGGTGCTGATCCTCTCCGCCATGGCGGTGAGCTTCGTGCACGGCTCCAACGACGGCCAGAAGGGTATCGGCCTGATCATGCTGGTGCTGATCGGCATCGTGCCGGCCAAGTTCGTCCTCGACCTCGGCAGCACCACCTACCAGATCGAGCGCACCCGCGACGCCGCACTACACCTGAACGACTTCTACCAGCGCAATGCGCCGACCCTGACCGAGTACCTGGCGCTGGGCAAGACCGGCAACACCGAGCTGCCCAAGCAGTTCCGCTGCGATCCGAAACTGACCGAGCCGACCATCAACGCCCTGCTCGGCACCCTGGACGGGGTCAAGGACTACCACAGCCTGAGCGAGCAGCAGCGCATCGATATCCGCCGCTACCTGCTGTGCCTGGACGACTCGGCGAAGAAGGTCGGCAAGCTGGATAACCTGCCGGCCCGCGAGAAGGCCGACCTGGAGAAACTGCGCAAGGATCTCACCGCCACCACCGAATACGCGCCCTTCTGGGTGATCCTGGCCGTCGCCCTGGCGCTCGGCATCGGCACCATGGTCGGCTGGAAACGCGTGGTACAGACCGTCGGCGAGAAGATCGGCAAGCAGGGTATGACCTATGCCCAGGGCATGAGCGCACAGATCACTGCCGCCTGCGCCATTGGCCTGGCCAACATCTACAGCCTGCCGGTATCGACCACCCACGTGCTGTCTTCCGGCGTGGCCGGCACCATGGTGGCGAACAAGAGCGGCCTGCAGGGCAGCACCGTGAGCAACATCCTGCTGGCCTGGGTACTCACCCTGCCCTCCTCGATGGCGCTGGCCGCCGGTCTGTTCTGCGCGGGTTCCTACCTGTTCGGCTGATCGCGACAGAGCATCGAGCAAAGAAAAGGCGCCCATGGGCGCCTTTTTTCATGGCCGCGCCACGCTCAGCGGCGCTTGCCACCTAGCAACGAGCCCATCAGGCCACGCACCAGTTGCCGACCGATCTGGTTGGCGGCCTGGCGCACTGCCGTTTTCATCACCTGACTGGCCAGGCTGCCGAGCAGCTCGCCGGCCACACTGCCCAGCCCCGGCTCGTTGCTCGCCTTGCCTGCCGGCGCCGACTGTGGCGCCTCGGGGGCAGGCTGGGCCTGGCGCGCCATCAGCAGCTCATAGGCCGACTCGCGATCCACTGGCTTGTCATAGCGCCCGGCCTGCGGCGAACTGCGCAGCAGCGCCGCCCGCTCGGCCTCGCTCAGCGGGCCGATGCGCGACTGCGGCGGCGCGATTGCCACACGCTGCACCATGGCCGGTGTGCCCTTTTCTTCCAGGGTACCGACCAGCGCCTCGCCGATGCCCAGCTCGGTGAGCACGGCCAGCGTGTCGATCGCCGGGTTGGGGCGGAAACCATCGGCCACCGCGCGCAGAGACTTCTGCTCCTTGGCGGTGAAGGCGCGCAGGCCATGCTGGATGCGCAGACCGAGCTGAGCCAGGATGTCGTCCGGTAGGTCGCTCGGCGACTGGGTGACGAAGTACACCCCGACGCCCTTCGAGCGGATCAGCCGCACCACCTGCTCCAGGCGCTCCTGCAAGGCCCGCGGGGTATCGGCGAACAACAGGTGCGCCTCGTCGAAGAACAGCGCCAGCACCGGCTTGTCGGCATCGCCGCGCTCCGGCAGCTGCTCGAACAGCTCGGCCAGCAGCCACAGCAGGAAGGTCGCATAGACCTTCGGCGCTTCATGCACCAGGCGACTGGCATCAAGCAGATGAATGCGCCCGCGACCATCGCGATCCGGGTGCAGGATGTCTTCCAGCTGCAGGGCCGGCTCGCCGAACAGCGCCTCGGCGCCCTGCTGCTCCAGGGTGGCCAGGCGGCGCAACAGGGCCTGCGCGGAAGCCCCGGCGAACAGCGCGCGATCCTCGCCGAGCATCTCCGGGTGATCCTTGAGATGGTTGAGCAGCGCCTTGAGATCCTTGAGATCGAGCAGCAGCAAACCTTCGCGATCAGCCACCTGGAACGCCGCATACAATGCCGCCTGCTGGCTGTCGGTCAGCTCCAGCAGGTTGCCCAGCAGCAGCGGGCCCATTTCGCTGAGGGTAGTGCGCAGCGGGTGACCGCTCTTGCCCGCCACATCCCACAGGGTCACCGGGTAGGCTTGTGGGGTGTGATTGAGCCAGGGCATGCCGGCAATGCGCTCGGCGATCTTGCCCTGTGGATTGCCGGCGGCGCCCAGGCCACAGAGGTCACCCTTGATATCGGCGGCGAACACCGCCACGCCGGCATCGCTGAACAGCTCGGCCAGGCGTTGCAGGGTCACCGTCTTGCCGGTACCGGTGGCGCCGGCCACCAGGCCATGGCGGTTGGTCAGGCGCAGCGCCTGAGCGACGGGCTGCCCTTGCGGGTCGGCACCGAGAATGAACGAATCGTTTGCAGGCATCTTGCCATCCCTCGGGCTAAAGCTTTACTGCAGTTATGTCGCTATAGAGGTTGCACGCACGCGAGCAGGCTCACAAGGCAGGCCGCCAATTCCAACAAGACTGCTGCCAGAACCCATCGGACGCAAGTAACCATGACCCAGAACCTGAAGTTCAGCCACAAGATCCTCCTCGCCGCCTCACTGGTGGTGATCGCCGCCTTCTCTCTATTCACGCTGTACAACGACTACCTGCAACGCAACGCGATCAAGGAAGATCTGGAAAGCGAACTGACTAGTCTGGGCGAAGTGACCGCCAGCAATATCCAGAACTGGCTGTCAGGACGCATCCTGCTGGTGGAGAACATCGCCCAGTCGATCCATGCCGACACCAGCCAGGACAGCCTCAACCAGCTGCTCGAGCAGAAGGCACCCGCCTCCACCTTCGCCTTCACCTACCTGGGCTCGGCCGACGGCACCTTCACCATGCGCCCGGAAAGCGCCATGCCCGACGGCTACGACCCGCGCACCCGGCCCTGGTACAAGGACGCCATGGCCGCCGGCGGCTCGACCCTCACCGAACCCTACGTGGATGCCGCCACCAGCGAGCTGATCATCACCATTGCCACCCCGGCAGGCGGTGCCGGCGTGGTCGGTGGCGACCTCAGCCTCAACACCCTGGTGCAGATCATCAACTCGCTGGACTTCGACGGCATGGGCTACGCCTTCCTGGTCAGCGCCGACGGCAAGATCCTTGTCCACCCGGACAAGAAGCTGGTGATGAAGAGCCTCAAGGAAATCTACCCGCAGAACACCCCGAGCATCGGCACCGGCTTCTCCGAGGCCGAACTGGACGGCGTGCCGCGCATTCTCACCTTCACCCCGGTCAAGGGCCTGCCCTCGGTCAACTGGTACATCGGCCTGTCCATCGACAAGGACAAGGCCTATGCCGGCCTCAGGGAATTCCGCGCCTCGGCGATCATCGCCACCATCATCGCCGTGGTCATCATCATGATCCTGCTGGGCATGCTGATCCGCGTATTGATGCAACCGCTGCTGATGATGGGCAAGGCGATGCGTGACATCGCCCAGGGTGAAGGCGACCTGACCAAGCGCCTGCCAATCCAAAACCGCGACGAATTCGGTGAGCTGGCTGCCTCGTTCAACCAGTTCGTCGAGCGCATCCACGGCTCGATCCGCGAAGTGTCCTCCGCCACCCAGCAGGTCAATGAAGTGGCCAAGCTGGTGGTCAACGCCTCCAACTCGTCGATGGTCAACTCGGATGAGCAGGCCAACCGTACCAACAGCGTGGCGGCCGCGATCAACGAGCTGGGCGCCGCCGCCCAGGAGATCGCCCGCAACGCCGCCGACGCCTCGCACCAGGCCTCGGATGCCCGTCACCTGGCCGAGGAAGGCAGCCAGGTACTGCAGAAGACCATCAAGGCGATGAACGAGCTGTCGAGCAAGATCAGCGCCTCCAGCACCAACATCGAGGCGCTCAACAGCAAGACGGTGAACATCGGCCAGATCCTCGAAGTGATCAAGAGTATCTCCGAGCAGACCAACCTCCTCGCGCTCAACGCCGCCATCGAAGCAGCACGCGCCGGCGAAGCCGGACGCGGCTTCGCCGTGGTCGCCGACGAGGTACGCAACCTGGCCCACCGCACCCAGGAGTCGGCGCAGGAAATCCAGAAGATGATCGAGGAACTGCAGGTCGATGCCCGCGAATCGGTCAGCACCATGACCGAGAGCCAGCGCTACAGCGAGGAGAGCGTATCGATTGCCAACCAGGCCGGTGAGCGCCTGGGCAGCGTGACCCAGCGCATCGGCGAGATCGACGGCATGAACCAGTCGGTGGCCACCGCCACCGAGGAACAGACCTCGGTGGTCGAGGCGCTAAACATGGACATCAACGAGATCAACACCCTCAACCAGGAAGGTGTGGAAAACCTGCAGGCCACCTTGCGCGCCTGCGGCGACCTGGAGCAACAGGCCTCGCGCCTGAAGCAGCTGGTCGACAGCTTCCGTATCTGACTACTGGCGCGCGGGCCTGGCCTGCGCCTCAGTCTCCTCGGCGGGAGCGTCCTGTTCCTGCCGCAGCTGCTCCCAAAGCTCGGCGGCACCGGCAAACTCGGTGCCATCCTCGGGCTGCAGCGCCTCCAGATCGTAACGACTGAGACAACCCTCGCCCACCGTGGGCGGCGGCTTGGCCGTGGCGCGTTTCAGCGGATCGCTCATCGGTGGGCTCCCTCGTCAGGAGCGCCCGCACAGGGCGCGCCAGGTCAGTCGAATACCACGGTTTTGTTGTCGTGCACCAGCACGCGATCTTCCAAGTGATAGCGCAGGCCGCGGGCCAGCACCATCTTTTCCACGTCCTTGCCCAGGCGCACCATGGTTTCGATGCTGTCGCGATGGGTCACGCGTACCACGTCCTGCTCGATGATCGGACCGGCATCCAGCTCCTCGGTCACGTAGTGGCAGGTCGCGCCGATCAGCTTGACCCCGCGCAGCGAGGCCTGGTGATAAGGCTTGGCCCCGACGAAGGACGGCAGGAAGCTATGGTGGATGTTGATCACCCGCCCGGCATAGTCCTGGCACAGCTGCGGCGGCAGGATCTGCATGTAGCGCGCCAGCACCACGGCATCGGCCTGGCATTCGCCGACCAGCTGGGCGACCCGGGCAAACGCCGGCGCCTTGTCCTGCGGATTGACCGGCACATGGTGGAAGGGAATGCCGTGCCACTCGACCATGCTGCGCAGGTCGTCGTGGTTGGAGATCACGCAGGGAATGTCGCAATCCAGCTCGTCGCTGTGCCAGCGGTGCAGCAAGTCGGCCAGGCAGTGCGACTCGCGGCTGGCCATCAGCACCACGCGCTTCTTCTGCGCCGAATCGGTGATGCGCCACTCCATGGAGAATTCGCGGGCAATCGGCGCAAAGGCCTGGTGAAAGCCGGCCAGATCGAACGGCAGGGAATCGGCGCGAATCTCATGACGCATGAAGAACCAGCCACTCTGGGTATCCGAGTGATGGCTGGCCTCAGTGATCCAGCCGTTATAGGTGGCCAGAAAATTACTGACCTTGGCGACGATACCAACGCCATCTGGGCAGGCGATTACCAGCCGAAAAGTGCGCATACAGGAAACTCCAGAAACTTCGCAAGGGCGCCATTCTAGCCACTGCGCGAGAAAACTTCAGTATTGCCGGCAGCTTAGGATCCGGCTGCCACGGCAATCACCCGACAATTGCGCAACAATCCGCCAGGCCCATTGAAAGTCTGGCGCCGCCCAAAACCGTGGAAATACTGTTAAACCGCTATGACATGCAGATGAATAAGGCGGCAGCCGGGCGATAGCAACACTCCAACTAACAGGCGCAACAACGGGAATATTGCTTAACGCTTAATTTCTGCAAAACTTTTCCGACATATTTACTTGCCTTGTATGCCTGTCTATTATTGCTATCACTTAAGCATCGCCACCCGCCCATAATAAGGTAGAGCCCAATGTCCCTGATCAACGAATACCGCGCCACCGAAGAAGCCATCAAGGAACTTCAAGAGCGCCTGAAAAACCTCTCGCAAGACGACAAGCTGAAGAAAGAGCTGGAATTCGAAGGCAAACTGCGCACCCTGATGGGCGAATATCAGAAGTCCCTGCGCGACATCATTGCCCTGCTCGATCCGGATGCCAAATCCGCCAAGGCTCCGCGTGCCGCCAAAGCCACCGGCAGCAAGCGCGCGCGCAAGGTCAAGCAGTACAAGAACCCGAACACCGGTGAAGTGATCGAAACCAAGGGCGGCAACCACAAGACCCTGAAAGAGTGGAAAGCCAAATGGGGCGCTGCCACCGTTGAAGGCTGGGCCACCCTGCTGGGCTAAGCAATACCCCCAATAAAAATGCCGGCTTTATGCCGGCATTTTTATTTTCCGTGTTTATTGCCGCTGCGTTACAGGGCATAACGCTCGCGCACTCTTTGCACATACGCCTGCCAGCCCTGCAATACCGCCCGCTGCGCTTCGTCGGCCAACGCCCATTCCTGTTTCAGCGCCTCGTCGAAGCCCGCCAGGGTATTCGGCGCGCCATACTGCGCATCACTCAGGCGCAAGCGGCAGAAACTTTGCCAGCGCTCCATTTCCGCCGCCTGCAGCGACGCCGGGAAGTTGCGCGCGCGATAGCGGAACAGTAACTCCGGTAAACGCTCATCGGCAAATGCCCAGTCACCACGGGCCAATTGCTCGGCACTGGCCTGGCGCACCTGATCACAGATACGTCGATCGCGTGGTTCGAGAAAACCGGCATAGAGCTGTTGTTCCGGATCGTCCACCCCAGCGAATTCCTCGTCGGCGTAGATATCCGCCAACTTGGCTTGCCAGTTCGCCTGCGTATCGCGCAACTGCCCGGCACGCCGCTGGCATTCGTCCAGATCCACTTGCAGGCGGCCCAGGTCTTCGCTGCGCAGCACCTTGAGCGGCGCCGCCACCGGGCAACGGTTGATATGCAGCAGCTTGAGCGGCACCGGCAGTTCGCCGTCGAGCAACGCCTCGCGCCGGGTGTACAGGCGCTGGCGCAGGGTATGCCCATCCAGTTCCAGCAGCGGCTGCAGATCGGCCTGCAGGTCGCAGACGATCAGGGCATTGCGATTGCGCGGGTGCCAGGCCAGCGGCAAGACCACCGCCAGGTAATGGCGCTCGCCGGCAAAACGCCCGGAGATATGCACCAACGGCTGCAACAGACGGATCTGCTCCATCACCTTGGCCTTACTGCGCAACTGGAACAGGTAGTCGTAGAGCTTCCGCTGGCGTTCACGCAGCAGGCGGGCCAGGGCAATGGTGGCGCGCACGTCGGATAACGCATCGTGGGCCTGGCCATGGTCGATGCCGTTGGCCTGGGTCAGGCGCTCCAGCTTGAGCGACACCCGCCCCTCCTCGTCCCGAGGCCACTCGATACCTTCGGGGCGCAGGGCATACGCCGTACGCATCAGGTCAATCAGATCCCAGCGGCTGTTGCCGCCCTGCCACTCACGGGCATAGGGGTCAAAGAAGTTGCGGTACAGGCTGTAGCGAGTCATCTCGTCGTCGAAGCGCAGGCTGTTGTAACCGGCGCCGCAAGTACCCGGCTGCGCCAGTTCGGCATGCACCCGGGTCATGAATTCGGCCTCGCTCAGGCCTTGCTGCTCCAGCACTTCGGCCGTGATCCCGGTGATCCGGCAGGCCGCCGGGTGCGGCAGGATGTCGTCCGCCGGCCGGCAATAGATATTCAGCGGCTCGCCGATCTCGTTGAGCTGCTCGTCGGTACGAATCCCCGCCACCTGCAAGGGGCGATCGCAGCGCGGATTGATACCGGTGGTTTCATAGTCGTACCAGAAGATCGAGCTCACGTGAGGGCTTCCATAAAGAGCGGCCGGAGCAGTCTAACAGCCGCATAAGGTGGATAAAAAACGCGATAAATCATGATTCTGCTCACGACGAGCTCGTCCACGGCTTGCCGTTATCCTGGCCGCACCGATAGGATGCGCCCCAGGAATCACACTCACACAAGGACAGTACCCATGAGTGACGCTATCGTCCAAAACCCCTATGCCGTTCCCGGCAGCGACCTGCACGAACGCCCGGCCTCCGGCGTTCCCTCGATCGAAGAGGCCCTGAGCCGCGGCTACAACTTCTCCCTCGGCAACCTGCTCGGCGAAGCCTGGAACAAGACCAAAGGCACCAAGCTGGTCGTCTGGGGCGGCCTTCTGGTGTTCTACGGGGCGATGATCGCCGCCAGCCTTGCCCTGCTCGCCATCATGTCGCTGTTCGGCGCCGTTGGCATTGCCGGGCTGGGAATGGGCATGGGAGATAGCGGGGATAGCGTCAGCACCGGCATGATGGCCGCCGGTTTTCTCGGATTCGCCTTCATCGGCCTGACCTTCGGCCTGATACTGACCGCATTGATGTACCCCTTTATCGGCGGCATCAACATGGTTGGCATCCGCCAGGCCGCCGGTCAGCCGGTACGCTTCGCCGAAGTGTTCAGCCATTTCGGCCGCACCCTGCCACTGCTGCTGGCAGCGATCCTGATGGGTGTCCTGATCAGCATCGGCTACGCCGTGTTCATTCTCCCCGGCATCTACCTGTCCTTCGCCCTGATGCTGACCATCCCACTGATCGTCGAGCGCAAGCTGTCGGCCTGGCAAGCTATCGTCACCTCGATCCGGGCAATCAACCAGCACTGGTTCAAGGTGTTCTTCCTCTACATCCTGCTCGCCATCATCCTGATCCTGAGCATGCTGCCGCTGGGCATCGGCCTGATCTGGACCGTCCCGATGTTCATCGTCGCCCAGGGCGTGCTCTACCGCACCATCTTCGGTGTGCTGCCGCCGGCCAACTGAACCGGGCCGAATACCGGGCCGCCACGGCGGCCCGATTGCCTTACCCCCCTGCTGCTGGCTAGCATCAGGCTCCCTTCGACGCAGTAGACCGATGCAGCCGACCCAGCCCGCCTCCACCACGCTCCCAGCCGTGTTGCTGGATACCCGCTACCAGGTGGAAACCCCGGAAGGTATCGACCTGGCCCTGCACCCGGCCGGCCTGATGGTGCGTGCCCTGGCCTTCGCCATCGACCTGCTGATCCGCGGCGCCATCCTGCTGCTGGCCGCCCTGGTGATGGCCCTGCTGGGCCAGTTCGGCGTGGGTCTGGCGACCATCCTGTTCTTCCTGATCAACTGGTGGTACCCGGTGCTGTTCGAAGTGCTCTACCAGGGCCGCACTCCGGGCAAGAAATTCATGGGCCTGCGCGTCGTCCACGACGACGGCACCCCGGTCGGCTGGGGCTCCTCGCTGACCCGCAATCTACTGCGCTTCGTCGACTGCCTGCCCGCCGGTTACTGCCTGGGCGCCCTGAGCTGCCTTTGCAGCCCGGCCTTCAAGCGCCTCGGCGACCTCGCCGCCGGTACCCTGGTGGTGTATCGCGACGAAGACAACCAGCGCCCAGCCCTGCCCGAGGCAGACGCCGAACGCGCCCCCTTTACCCTGAGCCTGGCCGAACAACGCGCCATCCTCGGTTTCGCCGAGCGCCAGGGTGGTCTGTCCGCCGCCCGCCGCAGCGAACTGGCGAGCATCCTCGCCGCCCCCCTGGAGTGCCTGCCGGAGCAGGCCGAAGCCCGCCTCAACAGCATCGCCCGCGGGCTCCTGGGGTCGACATGAAGCAGCACCTCTTCGAACAGCGCCACGCCAATGACTGGCACAGCTTCGCGCAACTGCTCGACAGCCTGGAAAAGGGCAAAGCCGACAGCCAGCGCTGCACCCGCTTCGCCGCCGACTACCGCCACCTTTGCCAACACCTGGCCCTGGCCGAAGAGCGTGGCTACAGCAGCCACCTGATCGATCAGCTGCAGCAGCTGGCCATGCGCGGCCACCAGCAGTTCTACCGCCACCGCAGCCACCTGGGGGCACAGATCATCGGCTTCATCATTGCCGGCTTTCCGCGCCTGGTACGCCGCGAATGGCGCGTGGTGCTCAGCGCCTGCCTGCTGTTCTTCGGCAGCCTGGCCCTAATGGGCCTGCTGACCTGGGGCTTCCCCGACCTGATCTACAGCCTGCTCGACCCCGAGCAGGTGTCCGGCATGGAAAAGATGTACGACCCCGACGCCCGGCGCATCGGTCGCTTCAGCGAACGCGACTCCGGTGATGACTGGATGATGTTCGGCTACTACATCATGAACAACATCGGCATCGCCTTTCAGACCTTTGCCAGCGGCCTGCTGTTCGGCCTCGGCAGTTTGTTCTTCCTGCTGTTCAACGGCCTGATGATCGGCGCAGTGGCCGGCCACCTGACCCGCCTGGGCTACAGCGAGACCTTCTGGTCGTTCGTCATCGGCCATGGCGCCTTCGAGCTGACCGCCATCGCCTTTGCCGGCGCCGCCGGCCTCAAGCTCGGCTGGGCGCTGCTCGCCCCCGGCCGCCTGCGCCGCCGCGAAGCCCTGCGCCAGGCCGCCGGTGACAGCATCCAGCTGGTCGCCGGGGTGATCCTGTTCCTGATCATCGCCGCCTTTATCGAAGCCTTCTGGTCGTCCATGACCTACACCACCCCCACCATAAAGTACTGGGTTGGCGGCGGCCTCTGGCTGCTGGTAATCAGCTACTTCGTATTTGCCGGACGTACCCGCCATGCGCCTGACTGACGCCAGCGTCGCCATTCGCCCGCGCCGCGTCTGGGAAGCCATGGATCTCGGCATCCTCCTGGCCCGTCGCCACGCCGGCCTGCTGATGGCCAGCTGGGCGCTGGTTACCCTGCCGGTGTTCGCCCTGATCACTCTGCTGCTATGGCGGCACCCCACCCTTGCCGCCCTGTTGTTCTGGTGGCTGAAGCCGGCCTGGGAGCGCTTGCCGCTGTACATCCTCTCCCACGCCCTGTTCGGCGACACCCCCAGCCTCAAGCAGGCCCTGCGCGCCCTGCCCGGCCTGCTCAAGCCGCAACTGCTGGCCAGCCTGACCTGGCGCCGCCTCAGTCCGACCCGCAGCTTCGACCTGCCGGTGCTGCAGCTGGAAGGGCTGAAGGGCGATGCTCGCAGCAAGCGCCTGATCGTCCTCGGCCAGCGCTATGCCGGCGGCGCCAGCTGGCTCACCGTGCTCGGCATGCACCTGGAAGGCCTGTTCTGGCTGGGCCTGGTCGGCCTGATCTACCTGATGCTGCCGCAGCAGATCGAACTGAACATGAACTGGCAGCGCCTGATCGACCCCGAGGCCGCCGACTGGCTGTGGCTGGAGCACCTGTCCAACCTGCTCTACGCCCTGGTACTGGTGTTCACCGAACCGCTCTATGTGGCCTGTGGTTTCACCCTCTACCTCAACCGGCGTACCGCCCTGGAAGCCTGGGACATCGAGCTGGCCTTCCGCCGCCTGCGCCAGCGCCTGACCGGCAGCGCCTACGCCCTGCTCCTGGCCTTCGGCCTGTTCACCCTGGCCCCGGCTCCCGATGCCGTGGCGGCCGACAGCGTCGGCACCTGCCCGCTGCCGATCGAAGACCCGCTGGGCCCGGACGCCGCGCGCCTGCAGCAGCAGCCGCTGACCAGCCAGGCCTCTCATGAGGCGATCAACAAACTGCTGGCCGAGCCGCCGTTCGAAAACCGCGAAACGGTGACCCTGTGGCGCTTTGGCGACCAGCAGAAGGCTGCCGAGCAACCCGCCCCGGGCGACGCCAAGGATCTCGCCGAGCTACTCAAGACCCTGCTCCAGTTGGGTAAGTACTGGCAGAGTCTGGATGTGCTTGCCCTGGCCTTCGAAGTCCTGCTGTGGGGCGCGCTAATCTGCCTGCTGGTACTGCTGCTGTGGCGCTACCGCGAATGGCTGCACACCTTCGCCAGCCGCCTCGGCCTGCCGCAGCGCGCCGTGCGCGAGATGCCGAGCCAGCTGTTCGGCCTCGAACTGGCGCCGGAAAGCCTGCCCGACGACATCGCCGGCGCTGCCGAACGGCTGTGGAACGAACAGCCGCGCGAGGCCCTCGGCCTGCTCTACCGCGGCCTGCTCAGCCGTCTGCTGCATGACTTCCGCCTGCCACTGAAAAATTCCCACACCGAAGGCGAGGTGCTGCAACTGGTGCAGCGCCTGCAGCAGGAAGAACTGAACCGCTTCAGCACGGTGCTCACCCGCCACTGGCAGAACCTCGCCTATGGCCACCAGCTGCCCCCGGAACAACTGCGCCGCGGCCTCTGCGAAGGCTGGCGGCGGCTGTTCCCCAGCGGAGCGCCAGCATGACCCGGCGCGCCCGCATTCTCCTCGGCATAGCCGTATTCCTGGCCCTGTGCGGAGTTGGCCTGTACCTGCTGCAACAGCTGCAGCCGTACCAGAAGACCATCAAGCACGGCCCCTCGCCGGAAGCCAGGAGCAACGACTACCTGGCCGCCGAACACTTCCTGCGCCAGCGCCAGATCAGCGTCAGCCGCGCCGACAACCTCGCCATGCTGGCCAAGCTGCCGGCCGCCGGGCACACCCTGATGCTGCTCGGCAGCCGCCACAACATGACCCCGCGCCAGGTGCGCCAGGTGCTCGACTGGGCCGCCCAGGGTGGCCACCTGCTGTTCGTCGCGGAAAGCCTGTGGGACGCAGACCGCGGCAAGAGCGACGACCTGCTGCTCGACAGCCTGGGCATCCAGCAGCAACTCAGCGATGACCTGGACGAAGATGACGACGCCGACGTCGACAGCGCCGAGGACGAGTCAGCCGACGACGGCGAGGAAGCCAGCGAGGCGGAAGACGAAGCGCAGACCGAGGCTTCGCAGGAGGACGACAGCGAGGCAGAAGACCGCGCCGACGCCAGCGAGGACGACCGCTACCCCGAGCTGACCAAGCTGTACCTGGAAAACGAAGAAGCCCCGGCCTACATCGACTTCGACACCGAATTCCATCTGTACGACGCGCAGAACCGCGCCCACGCCTGGGCCAACAGCGGCGACAGCACGCACATGCTCCAGCTCGACCACGGCAAGGGCCTGGTGACCGTGCTGACCGATGCCTGGATCTGGCAGAACGACAACATCGGCCACTACGACAACGCCTGGCTGCTCTGGTACCTGAGCCAGGACAGCCAGGTGACCCTGCTCTACAGCAACGAGCGCGACAACCTGTTCAGCCAGCTGCTGCGCCACTTCCCGGCCGCCCTGGTGGCCCTGGCGCTGCTGCTGGCCCTGCTACTGTGGCATGCCGGCATGCGCCATGGCCCGCTGCGCGCCGCGCCCAGCCTGGCCCGCCGCCAGCTGGAGGAACACCTGCGTGGCGGTGCCGACTTCCTGTTGCGCCGCGTCGGCCAGGCCCACCTGCTGCAGAACCTGCAACGCGACATCCAGCGCCGTGCCCGTCACCGCCATCCGGGCTTCGAACGCCTGGCCGTGGCCGAACAGTGGCAGATTCTCGGCCGCCTCACCCGCCTGCCCACCAGCGCGATCAGCCAGGCCATGCGTCCCGTGGGCACGCATCGGCTATCCGCTGCCGATTTCACCCGCCAGGTCGCCAACCTGCAAACCCTCAGGAATGCCCTATGACGAGCGAACAGACTCCGGAACAACCCAGCAGCGCCAGCCCTGATGCACCGGTAGCGGCCGCCGCCCCGACAGCCTCCCAGCGCCAGCGCGCCAGCTCGATGCTGCAGGCCCTGCGCATCGAGCTGCAAAAGGCCGTGGTCGGCCAGACGGCAGTCATTGACGACGTTCTCACCGCCCTGATCGCCGGCGGCCACGTACTGGTCGAAGGCGTCCCCGGGCTGGGCAAGACCCTGCTGGTACGCGCCCTGGCCAAGTGCTTCGGCGGCGAATTCGCGCGCATCCAGTTCACTCCCGACCTGATGCCCAGCGACGTCACCGGCCATGCCGTGTACGACCTGCAGAGCGAGCAGTTCAAGCTGCGCAAGGGCCCGGTGTTCACCAACCTGCTGCTGGCCGACGAGATCAACCGCGCCCCGGCCAAGACCCAGGCCGCCCTGCTGGAGGTCATGCAGGAGCGCCAGGTAACCCTCGAAGGCCGCGCCCTGACCGTGCCCCAGCCATTCCTGGTACTGGCCACGCAGAACCCGATCGAGCAGGAGGGCACCTACCCGCTACCGGAGGCCGAGCTGGATCGCTTCATGCTCAAGCTGCGCATGGATTACCCACAGGCCGACGAAGAACTCAGCCTGGTACGCCAGGTGACCCGCTCAGCCAAGGCCGACATGCTCGAAGTGGCGCCGCTGCGCACACTGCTGCAGGCCAAGGACGTGCTGGCTCTGCAGAAGATCGCCAGCGACCTGGCCATCGACGACCAGGTGCTCGACTACGCCGTGCGCCTAGCCCGTGCCACCCGCAGCTGGCCGGGCCTGGCCATGGGCGCCGGGCCGCGCGCCTCGATCGCCCTGGTACGCGGCGGCCGCGCCCGTGCCCTGCTGCGCGGCGGCGACTTCGTTTTGCCGGACGACATCAAGGCCTGTGCCCTGGCCGTGCTGCGCCACCGCGTGCGCCTGGCGCCGGAACTGGATATCGAAGGCCTGTCGGTGGATCAGGTGCTGCAGCAGCTGCTCGACCAGACCGCGGCGCCGCGCCTGTGACCGGCGCCCGTCCGTTCGCCAGGAGCACCCGCCCGGCATGAAACCCTCGCGCCTCCTGCTCGGTCTGCTCGGCGGCCTGCTGTTGCTCGCCCTCCTCCTCGGCAGCCTGCCGCTGCTGCAGGTCGAGCTGCCGGCCACCCTGCGCCCGCTCTGGTGGGGCCTGCTGCTGGCCCTGCTGCTGCTCGCAGCGGTCGACGCCCTGTGGCTGCGCCGGCTGCCCACGCCGCGCCTGGAGCGCCACCTGCCCGGCAACCTGCCGCTCGGGCGCTGGAGCGAGGTGCGCCTGACCGTGCACCACGACTACCGCCAAGCGCTGCAGGCCAGCCTGTTCGACCATGTGCCGGACGACATGGAGTTCGAGTTCCTGCCGCAACAGGTGGCCCTGCACCCGGGCGAGCAGACCGACTTCGGCTACCGGGTACGCCCGCTCAAGCGTGGCCACTTCCGCTTCCAGCGCTGCGAGTTCGTCCTGCCCAGCCCGCTGCGCCTGTGGCATGGCCGGCGCTACCTGGAGCTGGCCAGCGAAACCCGCGTCTACCCGGACTTCGCCCGCCTCTATGGCGCCCAGCTGATGGCCGTCGATGACTGGCTTAGCCAGCTCGGCGTGCGCCAGCGCCAGCGCCGCGGCCTGGGCCTGGAGTTCCACCAGCTGCGCGAGTTCCGCGAAGGTGACACCCTGCGCCAGATCGACTGGAAGGCCACCGCCCGCAAGCGCACGCCGATCGCCCGCGAATACCAGGACGAGCGCGACCAGCAGATTGTCTTCCTGCTCGACTGCGGGCGGCGCATGCGCAGCCACGACGGCGACCTGGCGCACTTCGACCATGCGCTCAACGCCTGCCTGCTGCTCAGCTACGTGGCCCTGCGCCAGGGCGATGCGGTGGGCCTGGCGACCTTCGCCGGCAATCAGGATCAGTACGTCGCCCCGGTCAAGGGCCAGGCGCACATCAGCACCCTGCTCAATGCCGTGTACGCTCTCGACAGCACCCACCGCCCAGCCGACTACGCGGCGGCGATCAATAGCCTGCTCGCCCGCCAGCAGCGCCGCGCCCTGGTGGTACTGGTGACCAACCTGCGTGACGAGGACGACGAGGAACTGCTGGGTGCGGTCAAGCGCCTGGGCCGCCAGCACCGCGTACTGATCGCCAGCCTGCGCGAGGAAGTGCTCGACCGCCTGCGCCACACTCCGGTGCAGGACTACGAGCAGGCCCTGGGCTACTGCGGCACGGTGGATTACCTCAATGCCCGCGCCGGCCTGCACGAACGCCTGCTGGCCCATGGCATGCCGGTGCTCGATGCACGCCCAGGCGAGCTGGGGCCGGAACTGGTCGGCCGCTACCTGGCCTGGAAGAAGGCTGGCGTTCTCTAAGACAGGTTGCCGGAGCCCGGCTCCGGCAACCTGTCTCGATCAGCCGATCAGAATGACCGCCCAGACCACGGCGATCAGGCTCAGCGAGACGAACTGGGCGGCGCTGCCCATGTCCTTGGCGTTCTTCGACAGCGGGTGGCGCTCCAGGGAAATACGGTCGATGGCCGCCTCCACCGCCGAATTGAACAGCTCGACGATCAGCGACAGCAGGCCGACGGCGATCATCAGCGCGCGCTCCACCGGGCTGACATCCAGCCAGAAAGCCAGCGGCACCAGCACCACATTGAGCAGCACCAGCTGGCGGAACGCCGCCTCGCCGGTAAAGGCCGCGCGCAGGCCATCGAGCGAGTAGCCGGCAGCGTTGAGAATTCGTTTCAGGCCGGTCTGGCCCTTGAATGGCGACATGGAAGGTAAAGTCCTGTGAGGGAGGCGCCGCGGACTCTAGCCACGCCGCCGTCAAAAATGCGTGAAGCCCGGTCAGTGTCCGGGAATCGACTCCATCTGCTGCAACAGCAGCGCGGCCTGGGTACGCGTGCGCACCCCAAGCTTGCGGAAAATGGCGGTGACATGGGCCTTGATGGTCGCCTCGGAGACATTCAGCTCGAAGGCGATCTGCTTGTTCAGCAGGCCCTCGCAGACCATGGTCAGCACCCGGAACTGCTGCGGGGTCAGGCTGGCCAGGCCGGCGCTGGCGGCCTTGGCCTCGGCCGACACACTGACCGCCTCGGCGCCCTGCGCCGGCCACCAGACATCGCCATCCAGCACCTGGCGCACGGCCTGCTGGATCACCTCCAGCGAGCTGGACTTGGGGATGAAGCCGCTGGCGCCGAACTCGCGGGCACGCACCACCACCGCCGCTTCTTCCTGGGCCGAAATCATCACCACCGGAATCTGCGGATACTGCCCGCGCAGCAGTACCAGGCCGGAAAAACCGTAGGCACCGGGCATGTTCAAATCGAGCAGCACCAGATCCCAGTCGGCCTTCTGACTCAGGCAGGCTTCCAGCTCGGCGATACTAGCCGCCTCCACCAACCGTACATCGGGGCCCAGCCCCAGGCTCAGGGCCTGCTGCAGGGCGCTGCGAAACAGCGGGTGGTCATCGGCAATCAGAATCTCGTAAGCGGCCATGGCATCCCCTGTTGTTGTTGTGCGCCGTAGCGGGAGGCGCACAGCTTAAGTGAAGCGGCCGCCGACGGGAATGCGTTGGCGCAAAAGCGCCGTTCGGCCCGCTGGAGTCTGCCGGGGTGGTCAAGTTCTCGCGTTTGCGGCAAAGTCTCGGCCTTTTCCTGCCGAGACCTGCCATGCAACGCCAAGCCCTGCGCGCCGACCTTCTGATGCTGATCACCGCCATGATCTGGGGCGCGTCCTTCGTCGCCCAGCGCCTGGGCATGGACAGCATCGGCCCGTTCCTCTACACCGGTCTGCGCTTTACCCTGGCCAGCCTGCTCGTCCTGCCATTGGTGCTCTGGCTCGGCCGGCCTAGCGCTGAACAGAAAGCCCCGGAGCCGCTGAACCGTGGTCTGCTGCTCGGTGGCGTCATCATGGGCCTGGCCCTGGCTCTGGGCATCAACCTGCAACAGGTCGGCCTGCTGTTCACCAGCGTCACCAACTCCGGCTTCATCACCGGCCTGTACGTGATCATGGTGCCGCTGTTCGGCCTGCTGCTCGGCCACAAGACCGGCATGGGCACCTGGCTGGGCGCCGGCCTGGCCGTGCTCGGCATGTTCCTGCTGAGCGTCGGCGAGGGCTTCCACGTGGCCTCCGGCGACTGGCTGCAGCTGGCCGGCGCCTGCGTCTGGGGCGTGCACGTGCTGCTGGTTGGCTTCTTCGCCAGTCGCCATGACCCGCTGCGCCTGGCCCTGCTGCAATTCATGACCTGCGCCGTGATCAGCCTGGGCCTGGCCATCGCCACCGAGCAGATCGAACTGGCCGCCATTCTCGCCGCCGGCCCGGCCATCCTCTATGGCGGCCTGTTCGGCGTGGCCATCGGCTTCACCCTGCAGGTGGTGGCGCAGAAGCACGCCATCGCCTCCCACGCGGCCATCATCCTGTCGCTGGAGGCGGTGTTCGCCGCCATCGCCGGCGCGCTGTTCCTCGGCGAAGCCCTGGCCCTGAAAGGCTACCTCGGCTGCGCCATCATGTTCGCCGGCATGCTGATCGCCCAGCTCTGGCCCAAGCGCGCCGCAGCACGTTAAAGGAAGGCTTTGACGGCCTGGTGGGCGGCGCTGTTCTCGTCCACCGGCCAGTGCCGCTTGGCGCCCAGGTAGCGCTCACTGAACAGATCCAGCCAGGCATCCAGGGCTTGGGCCGCACGCTGGTCGCCGGCCAGCTCCAGACACAGCGCCGCCACCTCGGCCGTGCACAGGTGCTCGTCACGCTTGGAGCGGCGCAGGCGATAGCGCGACAGCTGCTCCGGCTGCAGGCTGAGCACCGGCAGGCGATCCAGGTAGGGGCTCTTGCGGAACATCTTGCGCGCCTCGGTCCAGGTGGCGTCCAGCAGGATAAACAGCGGACGCTTGCCGCTCTCTGCCGGCAACTCGCTGATCACCCGCTGCGGCGCCGCGTATTCGCCAGGGAACACCAGGCAAGGCTGCCACTGCGGATCCTCCAGCAGGGCCAGCAGGGCCGGGTCGACGGCGGTGCGCTGCCAGCCGAAGGCAAAGGTATCGGCAACCAGGTCAGCGATCAGCCAGCCGGTGTTGCTCGGTTTCAGTGCCTCGACATCGTGCATCAGCAAGCACATGCCCGCCTGCGCCTCGACCTGCGGTTTCCAGGCGCACAGGCAGTAGTCGCCCAGCACCCGGCACTGCGGGCAACGCGGCGCCCGCGAGCCCCGCGCGACAAAGGGTTTCAGACTGCGCGCAAGGCGTTCGGCGCGCAGGCGGGCAACGGCGTGGCTCATGAATTGTGCACTACATGAAGAAGGGGGGCGGCAGTCTAGATTAAGATGGCAGCCGACTGAACCTGTCTGCTGCCGACCGGTCGAAGCCACAGTTTTATTTGCGGAGAATCCCCATGCGTCGTCTCGTCACCCTGCTTGCCCTCAGCTTGAGTCTGCCCATGGCCCACGCGGCCTCGCTCAAGGACTACGAGCTGACCCGCATGCTGCAGCAGGTGGCCAAGGAAAGCAGTGTCGGCACTCCGCGGGCGATCAACGAGGACATCCTCGATCAGGGCTATACGGTCGACGGCAACGAGTTGATCAACCACCTCAGCGTGCGCGAGGCCCATGCCGCGCAGATGCGTGGTAATCCGGACGCCGTGCGCAGCCAACTGGCCAGTAGCGTCTGCGGCAACACCGGCTACCGCCAGCTACTGGCCCGCGGCGCCGTGCTGCGCTACGACTTCAGCGAGTACAAGAGCAATCGCCCGGTGACCAGCGAGCGCTTCAGCAAGACCGATTGCGGCCTGCAATAACGCCCGCCGTCACTCCTCCTGCGCCCGACGCTGCGCATCGTCGGCGCGCAGCTCGGCCAGCAGCGCTTCCATGTAACGCGAACGCCGCGCTCCGCCATCCAGCCGGCGCAGGCATTCGTCCTCAAGGCTCAGATTGTTGGTGCGAGCCGCCTGCAGCAGCAGGCGGTACAGATCGAGCTCGATCTCCAGCGTGATCCTGGGCATGCCCTGCCCTCCCGGTTCCTGCGCACCGGATGCGACCGGCGCCACCTGTGCGGCAGCACTACTGCCCCGCGTCTCCGTGGTCACTCCCGCCCACAGCGCCCCAGGCTGCTACACACGAGTTCCCGACTCCTGCCAGTAAAACAGAGGATTGCTCAGCTTTTGCCGGATCGGACGAACGGCCGGCGCAAGGCCATCTACTACCGCCGGGCAGTGCGGAACCCACTTCGATTTCGTCATTCAAACTGTCACCAGCCCAGCCATACTCTGGACAGGGCCGGGCGCTTCAGGGAGTTGAAACGACCCTGCTCGCATTTAGAAAGGAGCTGTCTTATGCCTTATGAACCGGACGACTACCTGTCTCGCCATTTCCATACCAGCGGCATCGACCTGACCAGCAAAGTGGAGGAGCTGGCCGCACTCGTGGTACCCAGCGCCAGCCCCAACCTGCCGCTGTATCAGGAAATGCTCACCACCGTTATCCGCATGGCCCAGGCCGACCGCAACCGCTGGGACGCCAAGATCATGCTGCAGACCCTGCGTGAGATGGAGCACGCCTTCAGCACCCTCGAACAGTTCAAGCGCCGCCGCAAGGTCACCGTGTTCGGCTCGGCGCGCACGCCGACCGACCATCCCGTCTACCAACTGGCCCGCGAGCTGGGCCAGACCCTGGCGCGCCTCGACCTGATGGTGGTCACCGGCGCCGGCGGCGGGGTGATGGCCGCCGCACACGAAGGAGCCGGCCTGGAAAACAGCCTGGGCTTCAACATCACCCTGCCCTTCGAACAGGGTGCCAACGCCACCGTGCATGGCACCGGCAACCTGCTGTCGTTCCACTTCTTCTTCCTGCGCAAGCTGTTCTTCGTCAAGGAAGCCGACGCCCTGGTGCTCTGCCCGGGCGGCTTCGGTACCCTCGACGAAGCGCTGGAGGTGATGACCCTGGTGCAGACCGGCAAGAGCCCGCTGGTGCCCATCGTGCTGCTCGACGAACCGGGCAGCAATTACTGGGAGGCCGCCCTGCAGTTTCTCCGCGAGCAGCTGCAGGAACGCCGCTACATCCTGCCCAGCGACATGCAGCTGGTGCGCCTGGTGCACAGCGCCGAAGAGGCCGGCCAGGAAATTGCCCGCTTCTACCGCAACTTCCACTCCTCGCGCTGGCTCAGGGATCGCTTCGTGATTCGCCTGAACCACCCGCTCAACGAACAGGCTCTGCTGGTGCTCGACAAGGAGTTCGCCGACCTCTGCCTGAGTGGCAGCTATCAGCAGCAGGCCGCCGGCGAGGCGGAAAGCGACGAACCCGAACTGCGCGAACTGACCCGCCTGGCTTTCCATTTCAATGCCCGCGACCATGGCCGCCTGCGTGAGCTGGTGGACTTCATCAACCTGCCGCAGAACTGGGCCCGCAACACCTGAGACGGCGCCTCCGAGCGGAACGGGCAGCCGTCAGGCAGCCCGGAAAAAACAGAGCCCGCAGCGGGGACGCTGCGGGCTCAAAGGGGAAGTCAATCGAGGGCGCCGCGTAGCAGGCGCCCTATCTGTTCCTGGGAGAAGCCCCGGTAGGCAAGAAACCTTGCCTGCTTGGCCTTCTCCTTCATGTCCTGCGGTAACTGGCCGGCGAATTTGCGCTGCCACAGCTCGCGCAACTGTTCGCTCCAGTCGATCGCCGCTTCGCCCAGGGCCTGCTCGATGGCCGCCCGCGGCAGGCCGCGCTGGCCCAGTTCCTCGCGAATACGCAGAGGGCCGTAACCGGAGCGGCCGCGACTGGCGATAAAGCTCTCCAGGTAGCGACCTTCCGATAGCAGGCCTTCCTCGGCCAGGCGATCGAGGGCGCTGTCGATCAGCTCATCGCTGGCCCCGCGCTGGCGTAACTTGCGGCTCAGCTCGGTGCGACCATGCTCGCGACGGGCCAGCAGATCCATGGCCGCGCGGCGCACGGCAACCGGAGTATCGAGCATCAACGACATGACGGCCGCTACCGGGGCTCAGCGATCAGGCGTCGATATCGGCCAGATCGTCGGCGTCGGCGGTGGCGGCAGCAGAACGCGCCGAGGAATCCACCAGCAGTTTCTCGCGGATGATCTTCTCGATGGCGCCGCCCACTTCCGGGTTGTCTTCCAGGTACTTGGCCGCGTTGGCTTTGCCCTGACCAATCTTGTTGCCCTGGTAGCTGTACCAGGCACCGGATTTCTCCACCAGACCCAGCTGCACGCCGAGGTCGATGATTTCGCCGGTGCGGTAGATGCCCTTGCCGTACATGATCTGGAATTCGGCCTGGCGGAACGGCGGGGCCACCTTGTTCTTCACTACCTTGACCCGGGTTTCGCTGCCGACCACCTCGTCGCCTTCCTTGACCGCGCCGGTACGGCGGATGTCCAGGCGTACCGAGGCGTAGAACTTGAGGGCGTTACCGCCGGTGGTGGTTTCCGGGTTGCCGAACATCACGCCGATCTTCATGCGGATCTGGTTGATGAAGATCACCAGGCAGTTGGCGTTCTTGATGTTGCCGGTGATCTTGCGCAGCGCCTGGCTCATCAGGCGAGCCTGCAGGCCAACGTGGGCGTCGCCCATCTCGCCTTCGATCTCGGCCTTGGGCACCAGGGCAGCCACGGAGTCGACGATGATCACGTCCACCGCGTTGGAGCGCACCAGCATGTCGGTGATTTCCAGGGCCTGCTCGCCGGTGTCCGGCTGGGAAACCAGCAGGTCATCGACGTTGACCCCGAGCTTGCCGGCGTAGTCCGGGTCGAGGGCGTGTTCGGCATCGACGAAGGCACAGGTAGCGCCAGCCTTCTGCGCTTCGGCGATCACCGACAGGGTCAGGGTGGTCTTACCCGAAGACTCCGGGCCGTAGATCTCGACGATCCGACCTTTCGGCAGGCCGCCGATGCCGAGCGCGATGTCGAGGCCCAGGGAGCCGGTGGAAATGGCCGGAATCGCTTGGCGATCGTGGTCGCCCATGCGCATCACGGCGCCCTTGCCGAATTGTTTCTCGATCTGACCCAGGGCTGCCGCCAACGCGCGCTTCTTGTTCTCGTCCATTTCCATCCTCACGTGATCAAAGGGAGCCAATCGCTCACCAACAACTGTATAAGTAGACAGTAGTATTTCATAAGGCAAGTCGCTCGCCTACCCCTGCAGCGGATTTTCTCCTGCCGCCAGTCGGAGCAGCCCCTGCAACGCCCGCTCCACCGTCTGCCGGCGCACCTCGCCACGATTACCCGGGAACAGGCAACGCTGGCTGAACAGCCGCTCGCCATCGGCCCAGGCCAGCCAGACGGTGCCGACCGGCTTCTCCGGCGAACCGCCATCGGGCCCCGCCACGCCACTTACGGCCACGGCGAACCGCGCCCCGCTGTGCTGCTGCGCACCTTGCACCATGGCCTCGACCACTGCCTGGCTGACCGCGCCGACCTGGGCGAACAGCTCGGCCGGAACGCCCAGCTGGATGCTCTTCTGCGCATTGGAATAGGTGATGTAACCGGCCTCGAACCAGGCCGAGCTGCCGGGGATACGGGTAATCGCCTCGGCGATGCCGCCGCCGGTGCAGGACTCGGCGGTACTGACCTGAGCGCCAAGGCCGTGCAGCTGGGCGCCGAGCTGTTCGGCCAGTCGGGTAATCGAATCCACAGTGTTCTCCGGGGTGAAACGAGCGAGGGGGATACCCTACACTAGGCGCTTTTGCGATTTCAGCCGGACACCCCGAACAATGAGCGATCTTTCCGCCCACACCCCCATGATGCAGCAGTACTGGAAGCTGAAGAACCAGCACCCGGATCAACTGATGTTCTATCGCATGGGCGACTTCTACGAGATCTTCTATGAGGACGCGAAGAAGGCGGCGGCACTGCTCGACATCACCCTGACCGCGCGCGGCTCCTCGGCCGGTCAGTCGATCCCGATGTGCGGCATCCCACACCACTCGGCCGAAGGCTACCTGGCCAAGCTGGTCAAGCTCGGCGAGTCGGTGGTGATCTGCGAACAGATCGGCGACCCGGCCACCAGCAAGGGCCCGGTGGAACGCCAGGTGGTGCGCATCATCACCCCCGGCACCATCAGCGACGAAGCCCTGCTCGACGAGCGCCGCGACAACCTGCTGGCCGCCGTGCTGGGCGACGAACGCCTGTTCGGCCTGGCCACCCTGGACATCACCAGCGGCCGCTTCACCGTGCAGGAACTCAAGGGCTGGGAAAACCTGCTGGCCGAGCTGGAGCGCCTGAGCCCGGCCGAGCTGCTCTACCCCGACGACTGGCCGCAAGGCCTGCCCGTGGAGAAGCGCCGTGGCAGTCGTCGCCGTGCGCCCTGGGACTTCGACCGCGACAGCGCACGCAAGAGCCTGTGCCAACAGTTCGCCACCCAGGATCTGAAAGGCTTCGGCTGCGAGAACCTGAGCCTGGCCATCGGTGCCGCCGGCTGCCTGCTCGGCTACGCCAAGGAAACCCAGCGCACCGCCCTGCCGCACCTGCGCAGCCTGCGCCACGAGCGCCTGGACGACACGGTGATCCTCGATGGCGCCAGCCGGCGCAACCTGGAGCTGGACACCAACCTCGCTGGCGGCCGCGACAACACCCTGCAATCGGTGGTCGACCGCTGTCAGACGGCCATGGGTTCGCGTTTGCTGACCCGCTGGCTGAACCGCCCACTGCGTGATCGCACGATTCTGGAAGGTCGCCAGGACTCCATCGCCTGTCTGCTCGACCGCTACCAGTTCGAACTGATCCAGCCGCAGCTCAAGGATATTGGCGATGTCGAGCGCATCCTCGCCCGTATCGGCCTGCGCAACGCCCGCCCGCGTGACCTGGCGCGCCTGCGCGACGCCCTCGCCGCCCTGCCACAGCTGCAGAGCGGCATGGCCAAGCTGGAAGTGCCACACCTGAGCGAGCTGGCGGTGAATATCCGCACCTATCCGGAGCTGGCCGATCTGCTGGCCCGCGCCATCATCGACAATCCGCCGGCGGTGATCCGCGACGGCGGCGTACTCAAGACTGGCTACGACGCCGAGCTGGACGAGCTGCAGTCGCTCAGCGAGAACGCCGGCCAGTACCTGATGGATCTGGAAGTGCGCGAAAAGGCGCGTACCGGCCTGGCCAATCTCAAGGTCGGCTACAACCGCGTGCATGGCTACTTCATCGAGCTGCCGAGCAAGCAGGCCGAATCGGCGCCGGCCGACTACATACGCCGGCAGACCCTGAAAGGTGCCGAGCGCTTCATCACCCCGGAGCTCAAGGAGTTCGAGGACAAGGCACTGTCGGCCAAGAGCCGCGCCCTGGCCCGCGAGAAGCTGCTGTACGACGAGCTGCTGGAACACCTGATTGGCCATCTGGCGCCGCTGCAGGACACCGCCGCAGCCCTGGCCGAGCTGGACGTGCTGAGCAACCTGGCCGAGCGCGCGCTGAACCTCGACCTCAATCGCCCGCGCTTCGTCGAAGAACCCTGCATGCGCATCAGCCAGGGCCGCCATCCAGTGGTCGAGCAAGTGCTGGACACGCCGTTCGTGGCCAACGATCTGGGCCTCGATGACGACACCCGCATGCTGATCATCACCGGCCCGAACATGGGCGGTAAATCGACCTACATGCGCCAGACCGCGCTGATCGTGCTGCTCGCCCATATCGGCAGCTTCGTCCCGGCAGCCAGCTGCGAGCTGTCGCTGGTCGACCGCATCTTCACCCGCATCGGCTCCAGCGACGACCTGGCCGGCGGGCGCTCGACCTTCATGGTCGAGATGAGCGAAACCGCCAACATCCTGCACAACGCCAGCGAGCGCAGCCTGGTACTGATGGACGAAGTCGGCCGCGGCACCAGTACCTTCGACGGCCTGTCGCTGGCCTGGTCGGCTGCCGAACAGCTGGCCAGCCTGCGCGCCTGGACGCTGTTCGCCACCCACTACTTCGAGCTGACCGTGTTGCCGGAAAGCCAGCCGGTAGTGGCCAACGTGCACCTCAATGCCACCGAGCACAACGAGCGCATCGTCTTCCTGCACCACGTTCTGCCTGGCCCGGCCAGCCAGAGTTATGGCCTGGCCGTGGCGCAACTGGCAGGCGTACCGGCACCGGTGATCCAGCGCGCCCGCGAGCACCTGGCGCGCTTGGAAACCACCAGCCTGCCTCACGAAGCACCGCATGCTACCCCTGGCCAGCCGGCCGCTCCGATGCAGAACGACCTGTTCGCCAGCCTGCCGCATCCGGTGCTGGAGGAATTGGCCAAGATCAATCCCGATGATCTGACACCGCGTCGCGCGCTGGAGCTGTTATATACATGGAAGACGCGGATCTGACAGCGAGCCTCGCAAACTGGTAGAATCCGCGCGCTTTTAAGATTGCCCGACCTCCAGCCTGAGTCGAGGCCGTCACTTTTTGTGCCGAAGACCCACCCAGAACGGGGCACGGCCGCTGTTTGAGGAGAGAATCAGAACATGACTTTCGTCGTCACCGACAACTGCATCAAGTGCAAATACACCGACTGCGTGGAAGTTTGTCCGGTGGACTGCTTCTACGAAGGCCCGAACTTTCTGGTTATCCATCCGGACGAGTGCATCGACTGCGCCCTCTGCGAGCCAGAATGCCCAGCCCAGGCCATCTTCTCAGAAGACGAAGTGCCGGAAGACATGCAGGAGTTCATCGCGCTGAACACCGAGCTGGCGGAAGTCTGGCCGAACATCACCGAGAAGAAAGAAGCGCTGGCCGACGCCGAAGAGTGGGATGGCGTGAAGGACAAGCTGAAGCATCTGGAGCGCTAAGCTCCTGCTGCAACGTAAAAGGCCCGCTCGCTGCGGGCCTTTTGCTGTGGGCAGTTTTCTCCGGGCAAAAAAAGGGGCGGCTATTGCCGCCCACTCTTTTTTCCCTACTCCCTGAGAATCCTGCCATCTTCCTGATGAACTGCATCCTGCAGTGGTTCCCTGGTCGTCGTCCTGACAACCTGCGCCTTTCCCTTGGCACAGCTTCATATTACCTCTTACCCCGCTGCTCACAAGGCCACCTACAGACGCCAGACCTTGCCTTCCGGCCTACTCTAAAAAATAAAAATCCTTTTAATACATATAGTTATAAAAATTCAACGCTGGAAAAACGTCGACTTCTGGCGCGCCTTTCCTGCGATGTCCTACAGCAGATGTAAGCGAAGGCTTACATGCCCCCCATAAAAAACCCGGCATACGCCGGGTTTTTTCAAGCTGCGAGAGATCAGCTACTGGAACAAGGCGTCGCTCGACAAGCCATTTTTCTCCAGAATCTCACGCAACCGTTTGAGCGCCTCCACCTGGATCTGCCGTACCCGTTCGCGGGTCAGGCCGATTTCCTGGCCAACCTCTTCCAGCGTGCAACTCTCATGGCCACGCAGGCCAAAGCGCCGCACCACCACTTCGCGCTGTTTGTCGGTGAGCTCCGACAGCCACTGATCGATGCTCTCCGAAAGATCATCGTCCTGCAGCAGATCACAGGGATCCGAAGGGCGATCATCGGTGAGGGTATCAAGCAGAGTCTTGTCCGAGTCCGGGCCGAGGGAGACGTCCACCGAAGTAACCCGTTCGTTGAGGCCGAGCATGCGCTTGACCTCGTCGACCGGCTTCTCCAGCAGGTTGGCGATCTCTTCCGCCGACGGCTCGTGATCCAGCTTCTGGGTCAGCTCGCGGGCGGCGCGCAGGTAGACGTTGAGTTCCTTGACCACATGGATTGGCAGGCGAATCGTGCGGGTCTGATTCATGATCGCCCGCTCGATGGTCTGACGGATCCACCAGGTGGCATAGGTCGAGAAGCGGAAGCCGCGCTCGGGGTCGAACTTCTCGACCGCACGAATCAGACCGAGGTTGCCCTCTTCGATCAGATCCAGCAGTGACAGGCCGCGATTGACATAGCGACGGGCGATCTTCACCACCAGGCGCAAGTTGCTCTCGATCATGCGTTTGCGCCCAGCCGGATCGCCCTTCTGCGCCAAACGCGCGAAGTGCACTTCTTCCTGGGGAGTCAGCAGAGGGGAAAAACCGATTTCGTTGAGGTACAGCTGAGTGGCGTCTAGCGCCCGGGTGTAATCGATGTATTTGTGTTGCTTGAGACTAGTGGTCGAATTTCTGGATTTGGCGCTGGAAAGCGACAGCTCGGCTTCCTCTGTCAGATCTTCCAGAACGATGCCGGGCTCCATCAGAAGCACTTCATCGTCGACGTCAAACTCCGGCGCTTCTTTTTTGAGTGCCATTGTTGTTGTCCTTTCATTGAGTTCGACAACAAGCCCTGGCGCACCTTTAAACAGGCTTTCTTCACAGAGAGAATCGGCCCCCCAAGCTCACCTGCAAGCAAGCCTGCCGCCGACACATCGCTTCTGCTGAAAAGACTGGATAACTCCCTGGCAACACCAAAGCCCGCTCCACCCACGGGTGGTTACGGGCTGGCGGCAGGATCAACGGCGAGGCAGATATTGCAGGGGGTCTACAGGTTTGCCCTGGCGGCGAATCTCAAAATGGAGTTTCACCCGGTCGGTTCCCGTGGAGCCCATCTCGGCGATATGTTGCCCAGCTTTGACCTGCTGTCCCTCCCGAACCAGCAGCCTGCGGTTATGTCCGTAGGCGCTTACGTAGGTATCGCTGTGCTTGATGATCACCAGTTCACCGTAGCCCCGTAAACCACTTCCGGCGTACACCACGGAACCATCAGACGCAGCTAAAACAGGCTGGCCCAATTCCCCGGCGATATCAATTCCTTTATTCAAACTGCCGTTTGAGGAGAATTTGCCGATCAGGGCACCGCCTGCCGGCCATGCCCAGCCCTGGGCAGAACGGTTGACCGCCTGTACCTTGCCGGCCACCGCAGGAGTGCTGCTGACCGGCCCTGGCGCCTGGGTGATCGGAACCTGAGCAGGCTGCTGCAGCGGCGGATTGGGCTGCGCGGCCGGCGCCGGTGGGCGAGTGGTCACCACAGTACTCGCCGGCTTGCTCCCCTGCGGCACACTGGCCGGCGGAACATTCTGGGCCACGACGGGCGCCGCGCCCTGGGGCAGATCGAAGCGAATCCGCTGCCCCGGCACAATGGTGTAGGGCGCCGCGATGTTGTTGCGCGCCGCCAGCGCCTTCCAGTCCCAGCCGAAACGGAAGGCGATGGAGTACAGCGTGTCGCCGCGCTGCACGATGTACTGGCCGCCCGTGGCCTGCGGTCGCGTCGGCGCCGCATTGCCGGCGCCATGGGTACGATCCACGACCTGCACCGGCGTGGCAGGCGAGCTGTTACAGCCCGACAGGATGGCGGCGAAAACCGCGGCCCCCAGGCCACTCAGGCCCATCAGGCACTTTCGCTGCTGTCTGCTTGGACTCACCCCGTGCTCCCCTTGCCGGTGTTTCTTGGAAATATAGGTCTGCATTGTGCCGGAATTTTCCGGCAGAACCAGTCGCTTGCCGCGCGGGTTCCGCCATGACGATCCGCTCAGGCCAACGGGCCGTTGAGCAGTGGCACGAAGCGCACCAGATCAAGCACATGCCGGCTGTAGCCATCCTCTTCGCGGATGATCAGCAGCAACTCCTGCACATCGCCGGCACCCACCGGAATCACCAGACGCCCCCCGGGCGCCAGTTGATCCAGCAGAGCCTGTGGCACTTCGGCGGCAGCTGCGGTGACGATGATGCCGTTATATGGCCCCAGGGCATTCCAGCCTTCCCAGCCATCGCCCCAGCGAAATACCACGTTGCGCAGGTTGAGTTCGACCAGGCGCTCCTTGGCCTTGTCCTGCAGGCTCTGGATGCGCTCGACGGAAAACACCCGCTCGACCAGCTGCGCCAGCACGGCGGTCTGGTAACCGGAGCCGGTGCCGATCTCCAGCACCTTGTCCAGCGGCCCGGCAGCAAGCAGCAGCTCGGTCATACGCCCGACCATGTACGGCTGGGAGATGGTCTGGTTGTGGCCGATGGGCAGCGCAGTGTCTTCGTAGGCGCGATGGGCCAGCGCCTCGTCGACGAACAGGTGGCGCGGCGTGCGGCGAATGACTTCCAGCACCCGCGGATTGGACAGGCCTTCCTCGTACAGCCGTTCGATCAGCCGCTCGCGGGTCCGTTGCGAGGTCATGCCGATCCCGTGGCGTTGCAGATGATCCTGGCCGCGCATCAGAGCAGGCCCTCCAGCCAACCCTCGAGACTGGCGAAGGCGTCGTTGAAGGTGCGATCCAGCTGCAGCGGGGTGATCGACACGTAACCCTGCATCACCGCATGGAAGTCGGTACCCGGGCCGCCATCCTCGGCATCGCCGGAAATCGAAATCCAGTAGCCTTCCTTGCCACGCGGGTTGACCACCTTGACCGGCGCCGCCGCGCGGGCGCGGTGGCCGAGACGGGTCAGCTGGATACCGCGGATGCGCTCCAGCGGCAGGTTAGGCACGTTGACGTTGAGCACGCTGCGCGGCGGCAGATCGAGCTGCCCGTGGGCCTCGACCAGCTTGCGGGCGAAATAGGCGGCCGTCGGCAGATTGTCTGGCTGGCGCGACAGCAACGAGAAAGCGAACGCCGGACGATTGAGAAAGCGCCCTTCCAGCGCCGCGGCCACTGTGCCGGAATACAGCACGTCGTCGCCCAGGTTGGCGCCCAGGTTGATGCCCGATACCACCATCTCCGGCACCTGCTCGAACAGGCCGTTGAGCCCCAGGTGCACACAATCGGTCGGTGTGCCATTGAGGCTGATATAGCCATTGGGCAGGCGCGTCGGGTGCAGCGGACGGTCGAGGGTCAGCGAGCTGCTGGCGCCGCTCTTGTCCTCGGCCGGGGCAACGATCACACAGTCGGCGTAGTCGGCCAGCGCGCCATGCAGCGCGGCGATACCGGGCGCCATTACCCCGTCGTCGTTGGAAATCAGAATTCGCATGGGTTTTCCATCTGCCCTGCCGGCAGTAGATCGACCAGTTCGCGCACCACCACGGTGGCGAAGCATCCGGCCGGCAGGACGAAGTGCAGTTGCAGAATGTCAGGCTCCGGATAATGCCACGTCAAACCGCCGATGGGGAGGCGCAGGATGCGCCGTTCGTGCGCCATGCCCGCTTCGACTAGCCAGTCCGCCAGGGCCTGCTCGCTGGTGGCCACGCCCTGCTCCAGCTCGTGCGCGGCACCGGCAGCGGGCGACGGCCCGGCGCCCCACAGCGGCCCGGTGGGATGCAGGTCGAGAATGGCCAGGCGCGGGTCGCTGCACTCGGCCTCGCCGGCCATAAAGAAGCTGCGGCTGTCGGTAAAGGCCAGCAGGTCGCCGACCGCGACCTGGTTCCAGTTACCCGCCGCCACCCGCTCGCCCAACAGGCGATTGAACAGGTAGCTGCGCGCCGCCGAGAGCAGGCGCGAGCGCAGATTGCGCGGCTCCGGCAGCTCGTGACGCTCAGCGAACTGGCGCGCCTCGAAGACGTTGCCGCCCTGGAAACCGAAACGCTGCAGGCCGTAATAGTTGGGCACGCCCTGGGCCTGGATCTGCTGCAGGCGCTGCTCCAGCGCTGCCTTGTCGCCGTCGAACTGGGTCAGGCGCAGGGTAAAACCGTTGGCCGAATGGGCGCCGCGCTGCAGTTTGCGCGAGTGCCGTGCGGTCTTGAGGATACTCAGGCTGTGGCCTTCGGCCGCGCTCAGGTCGGGATCGGCCTTGCCCGGCAAATGCAGGCTGAACCACTGACGGGTCAGCGCCTGGCGATCCTTCAGCCCGGCGTAGCTGATATTGCGCTGCGATACGCCGGCGGCCCGGGCCAGGCGGCGCGCCGCCTCCTCGGTATTGAGGCCGCGCTTTTCCACCCACAGCCACAGGTGTTCGCCCTGGCCGGACAGCGGGATGTCGAGCACTTCGTCGACCTGGAAATCTTCCGCCGTGGCCTTGAGCACGGCGCGACCACAGGCCTCGCCATGGGCGCGCGGGCCGAGCAGCTGCAGCTCGTTCATGCCTTCACCAACAGCGCCACTGCGTGTACCGCAATGCCTTCCTCACGACCGGTAAAGCCGAGCTTCTCGGTGGTAGTGGCCTTGACGTTGACCTGATCCAGCTCGACCTGCAGGTCGGCGGCGATCAGAGCGCGCATGGTCTCGATATGCGGCGCCATCTTCGGCGCCTGGGCGACGATAGTGCCGTCGACGTTGCCGACCACATAGCCTTTGGCGTGGATCAGGCCGACCACATGGCGCAGCAGAGCACGGCTGTCGGCGCCCTTGAAAGTCGGGTCGGTATCGGGAAAGTGCTTGCCGATATCGCCCAGCGCCGCGGCGCCGAGCAGCGCATCGCTGAGCGCATGCAGCAGCACATCGCCATCGGAATGGGCGATCAGGCCGAACTTGTGGGGAATGCGCACGCCGCCGAGGGTGATGAAATCGCCCTCGCCGAAGCGGTGCACGTCGTAGCCATGGCCGATACGCATAAGGAAGAACGCCCTGAAAATGTCAGGGCGTGATTCTACCGTAGGAGCGAGCTCTGCTCGCGAATTCAGCGCATACAAAGCTTCGCGAGCAAAGCTCGCTCCTACAAAAGCGCCGCCGCATGATGGCGCAGATGGTCGTCGATAAAGCTGGCGATGAAGTAATAGCTGTGGTCGTAACCCGGCTGCAGGCGCAGGGTCAGCGGATGCTCGGCAGCCTTGGCCGCGGCCTGCAGGGCCTGGGGCTTGAGCTGGACTTCAAGGAAGTCGTCGCGATCGCCCTGGTCGACCAGGATCGGCAGCTTCTCGCTCGCCTCGGCCAGCAGCACGCAGGCGTCCCACTCGCGCCAGCGCGAACGGTCATCGCCCAGGTAGTGGGAGAACGCCTTCTCACCCCAGGGGCAGTTGAGCGGGTTGCTGATCGGCGAGAAAGCCGAGACCGACTGGTAGCGCCCTGGGTTCTTCAGCGCGCAGATCAGCGCCCCGTGACCGCCCATGGAGTGGCCGCTGATGCCACGCTTGTCTGATACCGGGAAGTTGGCCTCGATCAGCGCCGGCAGCTCCTGCACCACGTAGTCGTACATGCGGTAGTGGCGCGCCCAGGGTTCCTGGGTGGCGTTGAGGTAGAAACCGGCGCCGAGGCCGAAGTCCCAGGCCTTGTTGGCGTCATCCGGCACGCCTTCGCCGCGCGGGCTGGTGTCCGGCGCCACTATGATCAGGCCGAGCTCGGCGGCGAGCTTCTGTGCGCCGGCCTTCTGCATAAAGTTCTCGTCGGTGCAGGTCAGCCCACTCAACCAGTACAGCACTGGCAGCTTGGCGCCCTGCTCCGCCTGCGGCGGCAGGTATACGGCGAACACCATGTCGCAGTTGAGCGCGGTGGAGCGGTGGCGATAGCGCTTGTGCCAGCCGCCACAGCTCTTGTTGCTGGAAACGATTTCCAAGCTCATGGGCAATCCTCGAATGCACAGGCGCCCGGGTAACAGCCCAGGCGCCATTCGTACTTAGAAGTGGATAACGGTACGGATGCTCTTGCCTTCGTGCATAAGGTCGAAGGCGGTGTTGATCTCGTCCAGGCCCATGGTGTGGGTGATGAAGGTGTCCAGCGGGATCTCGCCCTTCTGCGACTTTTCGACGTAGCTCGGCAGCTCGGTACGACCCTTGACGCCGCCGAAGGCCGAACCGCGCCAGACGCGCCCGGTCACCAGTTGGAACGGACGGGTGCTGATCTCCTGGCCGGCACCGGCCACGCCGATGATCACACTCTCGCCCCAGCCCTTGTGCGCGCACTCCAGCGCCGCGCGCATCAGCTGCACGTTGCCGACGCACTCGAAGCTGTAGTCGACACCGCCATCGGTCATCTCGATGATCACGTCCTGGATCGGCTTGGCGTGGTCTTTGGGATTGACGAAGTCGGTCGCGCCCAGCTCGCGGGCCACGTCGAACTTGGCCGGGTTGATGTCGATGGCGATGATGCGGCTGGCTTTGGCCATCTTGGCGCCGATGATCGCCGCCAGGCCGATGCCGCCCAGGCCGAAGATCGCCACGGTGGCGCCCTCTTCCACCTTGGCGGTGTTGAGCACGGCGCCAATGCCGGTGGTGACGCCGCAGCCGAGCAGGCAGACCTTCTCCAGCGGCGCGTCCTTCGGGATCACCGCCAGGGAGATTTCCGGCAGCACGGTGTACTCGGAAAAGGTCGAGCAGCCCATGTAGTGGTAGATCGGCTCGCCGTTGTAGCTGAAGCGGCTGGTGCCGTCCGGCATCAGGCCCTTGCCCTGGGTGGCGCGGACTTTCTGGCACAGGTTGGTCTTGCCGGATTTGCAGAATTTGCACTCGCGGCATTCGGCCGTGTACAGCGGGATCACGTGGTCGCCGACCTGCACCGAGGTCACGCCCTCGCCCACCGCCTCGACGATGCCGCCCCCCTCGTGACCGAGGATCGATGGAAACACGCCCTCGGAGTCGGCACCGGACAGGGTGTAGGCGTCGGTGTGGCATACGCCGGTGGCGACGATGCGCACCAGCACTTCACCGGCCTTCGGCGGAGCGACGTCCACTTCGACGATCTTGAGCGGCTGATTGGGGCCGAACGCGACGGCGGCACGGGACTTGATCATGGACGTTCTCCAGTGGATGAAAGTGCCGAGAGTGTAGATCTCAGCGTTTTTCTGGATAATCCAGGCAATCAGCAAAACATTATTGCCAACCAGGGATAATAGATGAGCAACTGGGAAGGTCTGGACGAGTTCGTCGCGGTCGCCGAATGCGGCCGCTTCGCCGCTGCCGCGCAACGCCTGGGGCTGTCCACCTCGCAGGTCAGTCGCCAGGTGGCGCGCCTCGAGGAGCGCCTGCAGACCCGCCTGTTCTACCGCAGCACACGCAAGGTGGCGCTGACCGAAGCCGGGCAGACCTTCCTGCAGCACTGCCAGCGTCTGCAGGACGCCCGCGAGGAAGCCCTGCGCGCGGTCGGTGATCTGGCCGGCGAGCCCAAGGGGTTGCTGCGCATGACCTGCGCCGTGGCCTATGGCGAGCGCTTCGTGGTGCCGCTGGTCAACGAGTTCATGCAGCGCCATCCGCAGCTGCGGGTGGAGATCGAACTGAGCAACCAGACCCTCGACCTGCTGCAGGGCGGCTTCGACCTGGCCATCCGCCTCGGCCGCCTGCACGACTCGCGCCTGGTGGCCACCCGCCTGGCGCCGCGGGTCATGCACCTGTGCGCGGCACCAGCCTACCTGGAGCGCTATGGCCGGCCGCATTCGCTGTCGGAGCTGGCGCGGCACAACTGCCTGGTCGGCAGCAGCGACAGCTGGAGCTTCCAGCAGGACGGTCGCGAACTGAACACGCGGGTACAGGGCAACTGGCGCTGCAACAGCGGCGAGGCCGTGCTCGACGCTGCTCTGCGTGGCTTCGGCCTGTGCCAGCTGCCCGACTACTACGTGCAGGCACACCTGCGCAGCGGTGCGCTGGTCGACCTGCTGGAGCAGCACCGGCCGCCACATACGGCGGTATGGGCGCTGTATCCGCAGCAACGGCACCTGTCACCCAAGGTGCGCCAGCTGGTCGAGCTCTTGAAGGAAGGCTTGGCGCAGCGGCCGGAGTATCAGCAGCTCGGTTGATTGATCGGCACACAGGGCGGAGGGGATTTGTAGGAGCGAGCTCTGCTCGCGAAGCCGGCAAACGAAGCGCTTCGCGAGCAGAGCTCGCTCCTACAGGGATAGATCTGCTTCAGGCCGGCGTCAGGCACTCCGGCGCATCGAACTTGGGATCGTTGACCAGATTGGCCAGCACCCGCTCGCGCAGCGCCGGAGTCGGCGTCAGCAGCAAGGCATTGAGCTCCGCCAGCGGCGTGTCGGCAGCCAGCCAGGCTTGCTGCTGCGCTTCGTCGAGCAGCAAGGGCCGGCGCAGGTGAGCGGCGGGCTGGGTAATCATGGCCACGCTCAGGTAAACCTGATCGCCCGCCGGATAGGCCTCCCACAGCGCAGCGAAGTGCAGCAGGCTGCCCTCGCCGGTCAGCCAGAACGGCCGTTTGCGCAGCTCACCGCGCCACTCGTAGAAGCCATTGGCCGGCAGCAGGCAGCGACGCTGGCGGAATGCCTCACGGAACATCGGCTGCGTGGCGAGGGTTTCCGCCCGGGCATGGGCCGGCGCCTTGCTCAGGTCGTCGAGCCAGGGCGGGGTCAGCCCCCAGCGGCCGCTGGCAGCCTGCAGCTCGCCGCCGACGTGGCGCAGAAACAGCACCTGGTTGCCCGGCGAGAGGTTCCAGTGCGGCGCCTGCCCGGCAGGGAAACCGGGCAAGGTGGCCAGGCTCTGCGACCAGCGAAACAGGGCGTAACGTCCACTCATAAGACAGCGGGCTCATCAGGCAGGAAAAAGGAAATCGACAGCCAGCCCAGGCTAACAGAGCAACACTCCGGGGCAGGCATCCGGCTCATCGCCGGGCAGCGGCGCGGCGGCATTGTACGCGGCGATCAGCCGGCGTGCGTGCTCGGCATCGTCGTCCTGCACCAGCAAGCCGAGCAGCCCCAGCGCTGGTAGCTCGCCGATGGCGCCGAGCAGGTGGCGCCCGGTGAGATGCGCGTCCACCCCTTCGCTGGCCAGCATGCCCAGCAGCAGCTCGGCTTCCAGCAGATCCTGCGGCTCGTAGATGCGCTGCATCAGTCGTTCTCCGTGCGCACATCCAGCGACCAGTCGTCGCCATCGGTGCGCAGATCGAAGATGATCGGCCGGCAGCACACCGGGCAATCCTCGATGTACTCCTGGTCACCGGCGGACAGGTCGAGCAGCGCCTCGGCCGGTTCGCCGCAATAGGGGCATTGATACGTCTGTGCTTCCAGCATCACGACCTCCACTGTGACTTGCGGGTACAATCGCCGGTCTATTGCAGGCCCATGCGATGTGCCGCGGGCCCAGATACCTGAACAACGAGAACATGATGGGCGAATTCGATTCCATCCGACCCTACGCCGACCACGAAGTCCCCGCCGTCCTGGCCCGCCTGCTGGCCGATCCGACTTTTCTCGGAACCCTGACGCGCTTCCGCTTCCCGCGCCTGGCCGGTGCATTCGGCTGGCTGCTCAAACCTCTTATAGCCCATCGGCTGCGCCAGCAGCTGGCCGATGTGAATTCGGTGAACGCGCTGCAGGAGCGGATCGAGCCCTATGTCGACCGCACCATCGAGCACGCCACCGACGGCGTGACCTACTCCGGCCTGGAGCAGCTCAAGCCGGGCAGCGCCTACCTGTTCCTCGCCAACCACCGCGACATCGTGATGGATCCGGCCTTCGTCAACTACGCGGTGTACCACGCCGGGCTGCCGACGCCGCGCATCGCCATCGGCGACAACCTGCTGCAACGCCCCTTCGTCAGCGACCTGATGCGCCTGAACAAGAGCTTCATCGTGCACCGCAACCTGGCCGGGCGCCGCGAGAAACTGGCGGCCTTCCAGTTGCTGTCGGCCTATATCAACCATTCGATCCGCACTGACGGCCAGTCGATCTGGATCGCCCAGGCCGAGGGCCGCGCCAAGGACGGTGACGACCGCACCGACTCGGCGATCCTCAAGATGTTCCACATGAGCCGCAAGGACGAACCCTTCACCGAGGTGCTCGACTCGCTCAACCTGATCCCGGTATCGATCAGCTACGAGTACGACCCCTGCGACCTGGCCAAGGCCCGCGAGCTGTCGATCCGCGCCAGCAGCGGCAGCTACGAGAAGGCACCGGGCGAGGACGACGCCAGCATCGCCCTCGGCATTACCGGCTACAAGGGCCGCGTCCATGTGCACTTCGGCAGCCAGGTGAGCACCGGTTTCGAGGATGCCAAACAGCTCGCCGCCCTGATGGATCGGCACATCCTCACCGGCTACCGGCTGTTCCCGGTGCATTACCTGGCCTACGCCGAGTGGGACGAACGCGACGCCGAGCTGAACATTGCCCCGCTCGAGCAGCTGTTCCCCGCCGCCGAAATCCAGCGTGCCCGCGGCGAATGGCAGCGCCGCCTGGATGTCTGCCCGGCCGAGCAACGCCCCTGGCTGATCCGCCAGTACGCCACGCCGGTACGCAACCAGTACCGCATCAAGGCCGGCCTGCCGCTGTGACCCCGCCGACCTCGCCCGCCCGGGCGAGGTCATGCGCCGCAGGTTTTCCATGCACTTGCAGCGCCTTTCGACAAAACTTTGTCCGTACCGCCAAGTTATTTCAGCCGGCAACTAAGCCGCTAAATAAACCTGATCTAGCAACCTAACTTTTCGCTATGCATTGCGCGCATTTTTCAGCGCTGTAATTTTCCGCTCCACTGCGCATAAAGCGCATATTTGGCTGGTAATTTCCGGAGAACTTTGTTTATTTATCTGCCATTGCATAAGCGGCACTTACCGGCTCCGGGAAAGTGCCCGCGCATCGCCAGCCGCCAAAGGGAATTTGCATATGCGCCGCGTCGTGATTACCGGCCTGGGCCTGGTCTCCAGCCTGGGCAATGACCAGCAAACCGTCACCGCCAACCTGCGCGCCGGCCGCTCGGGCATCCGCTTCAATCCGGCCTATGCCGAAGTCGGCATGCGCAGCCAGGTATGCGGCGCGGTGCCGCTGGACATGGACGACCTCAACATCGACCGCAAGGTCAAACGCTTCATGGGCGATGCCGCCGCCTACGCCTACCTGGCCATGCAGCGCGCGGTGCAGGATGCCGGTCTGGGCAACAACCACATTTCCCACCCGCGCACCGGGCTGATCGCCGGCTCTGGCGGTGCCTCGGCGTTCAACCAGATGGAGGCCATGGACATCCTGCGCGAGAAGGGCATCGCCCGCGTCGGCCCCTTCCGCGTGCCACGCACCATGAGCAACACGGTGTCCGCCTGCCTGGCCACGCCCTTTCGCATCAAGGGCGTCAGCTACTCGATCGCCTCGGCCTGCGCCACCAGCGCGCACTGCATCGGCCACGCCATGGAGCAGATCCGCATGGGCCGGCAGGACATCATCTTCGCTGGCGGCGGCGAGGAGGAGCACTGGAGCCAGAGCTACCTGTTCGATGCCATGGGCGCCCTCTCCAGCCAGTACAACGATAACCCGCAGAAGGCCTCGCGCCCCTACGACACCCGCCGCGACGGTTTCGTCATCGCCGCCGGCGGCGGCATCGTGGTGGTCGAGGCGCTGGAGCATGCGCTCAAGCGCGGGGCGAAGATCTACGCGGAAATCATCGGCTACGGCGCCACCTCGGACGGCTACGACATGGTCGCGCCCAGTGGCGAAGGCGGCATGCGCTGCATGCAGGAAGCCCTGGCCGGGATCGACGACGAGATCGACTACCTGAACACCCACGGCACCTCGACCCCGGTCGGCGACCTGGCCGAGATGCGTGCCATCCGCAAGGTGTTCGGCCGCCACCTGCCACCGATCAGCTCGACCAAGAGCCTGTCCGGCCACGCCCTGGGCGCCGCCGGGGTACACGAGGCGATCTACTGCCTGTTGATGATGCAGGACAACTTCATCGCCGCCTCGGCCAATATCGACAACCTCGACCCCGAGCTGACCGACATGCCGGTGCTGCGCGAACCCCGCCACGACGTGCGCCTGAACACGGTGATGAGCAACAGCTTCGGCTTCGGCGGCACTAACGCCACCCTGGTGTTCAAGCGCTGGCAGGGGCAGTGAGGCAACAACGCCCACCGGCCCCCAGGGCAGCCGATGGGCAGGCAACGACGGTCAGGCAGCCAGGCCGGTACCGCCGGTGGCCATGAGGATTTCCCCGCGGATGGCCGAGGAGCGGTCGGAAGCGAGGAAGGCCACGATATTGGCGATCTCCACCGGTTCCAGCGCCCAGCGCCGGCCGGAAGCTTCCAGGCGCTCGATCATGCCCGGCCACATCTCCGCCAGGAACGGCATCATCTCGCTCTTCACCACCCCGCCGCAGACGCCGTTGACGCGGATGCCCTTGTCGTACAGATCCACCTCCATGTAGCGCACCAGGTTCTCCAGGGCGGCCTTCATCAGGCCCAGCGGATAGTTGGGCAGCACGGTGTGCGAGCCAACCCCGGAGATCGCGCAGATGGTGCCGCCGGCCGGCATCAGCGGCACCACGCCGTTGATCACCGCCACGTTGCCCACCAGGCTGGTGCCGAACAGCTGCTTCCAGTCGTGCTTGGTCAGCTCGCGAATACCCTTGAACGGCGCGCTGGCGGCGTTCAGCACCAGGTGGTTGATGCGCTCGACACCTTCGGCCTGCAGGCCCTTGATCATCTGCTCGATATCGCGCGCCTCGGCGATATCCGCCAGCGCCTTGTAGGCCCGCACGCCACGCGCCTCGGCCCGCGCCAGCAGGTTGTCGAGGTTGGCCGCGCCCTTGCCCTGGGCCCTGCGGTGGTTGAGGATCACATCGAAACCATCGTCGATGAATCGCTCGGCGATGGCCGCGCCAATGCCACGCGCCGCGCCGGTAATCAGCACCACTTGCCGTTCTGCAGTCATATCGCTTGTCTACCTCAGTTCATATCCAGCACCGCTGCGGTTATTTCCCGCAGTACGGCGCATCGTTATTAAGCGGCTAATTATCCGGGTAACTTCGCGGATAACTTTTTGCCACTTCGACCTGCTTCTTGCGAAGCCACTTTCGCGGTTACCCCTTACTCATCACAGGTCAATAAACTGCTGTTCGACTTGTACAACTTCACGAGCACCGGCAAGGGTCTCCGGATATATATCCAGGGTCAGTTATCCGAGCCGTGCTCAGACAAAGCGGAAGGCCTCCGCAATCAGCAGTTTCGACGCCCGCCGGGCCGGGATCAGCGACGCCAGCACCGCCGTGACAATGGCCAGGGCGCAGGTGAACCAGAACAAGTCGGCGTTCTCGTTCCACAGGATGAAAGCCAGATAGCCCTTGGTGTAGCCGGGCGACGGCGGCATCGGCAGGCCATTGAGGTTGATCAGCTCGGCCAGGCCGATGCCCACCGCCACGCTGAGCGCGGCGCCGAGCAGGCCGATGAAGATGCCTTCGAGGATGAACAGCCGCCCCACCTCGCGCTGGGTCAGACCGAGGGCGCGCAGGGTGGCGATCTCGCGGGTGCGCTCGACCACGTTCATCATCAGCGTGTTACCGATCATGAACACCACGATCACGCTGACGATCGACTTGATGAAGAAGAAGATGCCGTCGAACAGGCTGACCACCTGGTGGTAGTACACCGCCAGCTCGGACCAGGGCCGCACTTCCAGCTTCAGGCCCTTGTCCTTGATCAGCTGCTGCACGCGGGCCAGGGCGGCATCCGTCTGCTCGGTGTCGTTGAGCAGGATGATGATGCGGCTGACCTGGTCGGTTTCCAGCAGCTCCTGGGCGGTCTTCAGCGGCAGCTTGAGCGAACGGTCGTCGTACTCCTTGATGCCCGACTCCATCACCCCGCGCACCGTCACCGACATGGCGTTCTGCCCGCCGCTGGGGTTGACCACCAGCAGGTCGAGGCTGTCGTCGTAGCCGGCCGCCAGGCCACGGGCCACGCCGCTGCCGATGGTGGCGCCAAGGCCGTCGATGCGCGACAGGTCGCTGCCGAGGATGATGCGATCGAGGGCCCCCAGGGTCAGCGAGCTGGCCGGTTCGATGCCGACCCCGGAGATGAAGGTGGAGGTCTCGCTCTCGTAGTGCGAGGCGATCCCGGAGAACTCGATCTGCCCGGTCACCGTCTTGAGCATCGGCCCCAGCTCCGGATCCTCGGCCAGCATCTGCTTGATCTCGGGATAGCCGTCGATGCCGTAGTGCAGCGGGTTGGTCGCGCCGCTGGCCAGGTAGCCCTCGCGGTACAGCTGCAGGTGGCCGAGGTTGGTACGGATGGTCTGCTCGCGCAGCGCCGAGAAGGAGTGCTGGACGAAGCCGCCGAAGATGAACACCGCCACCCCGCCCATGATGATCGCCAGCAGGGTTACGCCGGAACGGCGACGCTGGCGGAACAGGTTGGCGAAGGCATAGCGGATCGAGGTCGGCCGTTTCAGCGCCGTCCACAGCACCAGCAGCAAGGCGTAGACGATGACCGCATTGGCCAGGTAATACAGCAGCTCGCTCATTGTCCGTCCTCCACGATCGGCGCCAGCACGTAGCGGATTTCCGCCTCGGTGAGAAACAGCCGCGTATCCCCCTGATCCAGCACCGCGGCCCACAGCGGGTTGCCTGCCAGCTGCTGGCGCAGCGCCCGGGCCTGTTCATCCTGGCCGTCGCGGGCCAGGGCCCGACTGCGCAGGAAGTCGCCGAGCGGGGCCAGTTCCACCGGCACGCTGGCGGCCTGCTCCTGCAGGTAGCGCAAGTCCTTGAGCGCCACCACATGGCGACCGAACTCGGCCGGCACGTAGCAGTCCAGGCGCGCGCGCAGGAAGTGCAGGCGCCAGTCCTCGGGGGCCTGATCCACCGCCTCGTCCATCAGGAAGAAACCGCGCTTGGCCAGTTCGGCGGCGCGGAAGTAGTTCTGCTGCTTGACGTACTCGCCGGCGCTGAACAGCCGACCGTAGCCCTCGTAGAGCTTGGCGTAGAGGTCGTCCGGGTGCTGCTCGCGGTAGTTCGCCAGTACCTCGACGTTGGCTTCGTCGAGACCGTCCTGCGGCGCCCGCACCACCGCCAGGATGGCGCGATCGCGCTGCGCCCGCGGGCTGTCGCCGGCGCCGTCGCGCTCAGCCTGCAGTTGTTCCAGAGCCTCCCGGCTGTGCAGCCGGTAGGCATCGAGTTCGCCGCTGGCGGCCTGGGCCAAAGGCGCGGCGAGCACCAGGAGCATCAGCAGCCCCCAGGATTTAGGCGACATCCTGCAACCTCCCGTCGGCAATGCGGATCACCCGGCTGGCCACATCGCGCACCGCGTCGGCATGGGTGGAAATGATGAAAGTGGTGCCGTTCTCGCGGTTGATCTCCTGCATCAGCTCCAGCACCGAGCGCCCGGTTTCCGAATCTAGGTTGCCGGTCGGCTCGTCGGCGATCACCAGCGCCGGCTTCTTCACCAGCGCGCGGGCGATGGCCACCCGCTGCTGCTGACCGCCGGACAGTTCCACCGGGCGGCGCAGGTAATGCTTCTCCAGACCGACCCGCTCCAGCGCTTGCATCACCTGGCGGCGCGCCTGCTCCTTGGGGTAGCCGTTGAGCATCAGCGGGTAGTAGACGTTGTCGAACACGCTGAGCACCGGCAGCAGGTTGAAGAACTGGAAGATGAAGCCGATTTCCCGCGCCCGCAGCGCCGCCAGCTCGCGGTCGTTGAGCTCGGCCAGGTTGTGCCCGAGGAAATGCACGCTGCCAGCGCTGGGCCGGTCGATGCCGCCGATCAGGTTGAGCAACGTGCTCTTGCCGCTGCCGGACTGTCCAACCAGGGCGGCGAAGTCGCCACGCTCGATCTGCAGGTCGATGGCCTGCAGTGCCTGCACCCCGCCCTCGCCTTTGCCGTAGCGTTTCTCCACCCGGCCCAGGCGCACCACCGGCAACTGGCAGGCACCGACCAGGCCGCTGCGTTTGCCTTCGTGGCCCGTCACCGTCGCCGTGGCGTCGCGATCACTCTGCATGCTCATCTCCCTCGTCATTCGCCGCGCAGCAGCCAGGTGCCGCCGCAGCTGTCACTGAGCGACAGCAGCGCCGCCGGCGCCGCGCTGTCGCTTGCCTTGCGCTGGGCATGGCGCTGCAACGCCAGCAGTGGATTGATCCCGCCACTGTCGCCGAAGCGCCGGCAGATGTTCTCGTAGACGACCTGATCGCCCAGGCTGGCCAGCGCCTGGTTTTCCGCCTCGGCCAGCAGGCTGGAGGGATAGTGGCCGCCATACAGCAGCGCACGGCCCTGCGGCAGACGGGCCTGCCAGGCCTCGTGCCAGGTCGCCTGGCTGGCGGCGCGACCGGCCGGCAGCGCCAGGTAGTGCGGCATGCCCAGCTGCATGCAGGGCTGGCGGGTGCTGGCCGCCACGTCCGCGCGCTTGAGCACGACAAAGCCGGCACGCTCCAGCAGCGGCGCATTGTGCTGCCCGCCGCGACCCAGCCAGCGGCGCTCCTGCTCGGCATTGCCGATCGCCTCGGCAAAGCCCAGCACCGGATGGAAGCGGAACAGCCCGCCGAGCAGCACGCTGTCGGCGCTGCCCGCGCGCAACAGCTCACTGGCCACCCGCAGGCCCTGGATGAACGCCGCGCGCCCCGCCTGTACCTTGCAGGAGAACGCCTCGATCGCATGGTCGCGCAGGAGGAATTTGGGGATCACGTCCAGATCGAAACTGTCGCGCCAGTTGAAGGCGTGCTCCAGGTGCGAGCTCTGCCCCCAGAAGTCGAAATACACCAGGGCCATGCGCTCGCGGGCACTGCGCCGGCCGCAATTGGCCTCGGCCTGGGCCAGCGCCTGCTTGGCCGCCAGGGCCACCGCTGCCAGGCTGTCGCGGTAACCCGGCTTGCTCGCCTCGCCTGCCTCGCCACCGCTGAAGCGGCTGATATCCCAGCAGCGCCGCCCGGTGCGGCGCACCGCCCGGCGGTACTGCACGGCCTCCCAGGCGCGGAACCAGCGCGGCGCAAAAGGTTGCGGCGCCTGCTCCGGCTGCACCACCGAGAGGCCCACCAGGGTCGTCGCCGCCCAGGGCTGGATCTGCACCTGCGGCTCGCTGCTGGCGGCCGGCCGGGCCGGGGTCACTTGCTGTTCTTCGACGGACATGCGCTCTTCCCTGTCAACCCGCCAGCCGCGTCAGCGTGCAGGCGGCAATGGAACCTTCGATACCCAGGCCGAGCTTGAGCACGTTGTCGCGGGCCAACGGCAGCGGCTCGCGGTCGGCATGCAGCTGCACGCCGGAAGTGACGTCCAGCGGCGCCTGGGAGCGGAAGGCGAGCAGGCGGCGTTGCTGCATGGCGTCCACCAGAATGGCCAGGTCGGTCAGCCCGCTGGCTGCCACCTGGTAGCCCAGCTGAGCCTTGTAGGAAACCACCGGGATAGCGTTGTCGCCCCACACCTTGCGCACCGCCAGCATCTCGGCCTGGTCGCTGCCGCGGATGCCGTTGCCGTGCATGAACACGCAGTCCACCTCGCCCGCTGTCACCCCGGCCTGCTCCAGCGATTCCTCGATGGTCTTGGCGATCACCCGGAAATCCGGGGCAAACGACTGCCCGCCACGGGACGTGCCGCCACCCTGGCGCACGGCGAAACCGGCCACCTCGACCTGCCCGCGGGCCTGCCGGGCCTGCAGGTGGGTGGCGCTCTCCAGGATCGCCACCGCCACCCCGGCGCCCAGCAGCACGCCCTCGGTGCTCGCCGCGAAGGGCTGCGCCACCGAGCGAGCCAGGGCGTTGACCCCGCCCATGAACATCAGGTTGTACTGCGACACCTGCTGCCAGGAGGCGACCACCGCGATGTCCGTGTCGCCGGCTTCGACCGCCTTGCTGGCCAGGTACAGCGCGGTGAGGCTGGAGCAGCTGGCGGTGCTCAGCGCCAGCGGCGGGCGCGCCAGATGCAGGCGCTGCATGAGCAGGCGCGCCAGGCGTTCCTCGGCGTAGCTGTCGCTGTGCATCTGGCGGATGCCGGGGTTGAACAGCAGATCCTCGCTGTCGTTGCGCTGCAGGTAGGCGGTGAACTTCATGATGTCCGGCTGCACGCCCTGGCCGCCGATGTACAGCTGCACCGCCTGGCCGGACAGGGCCGAGCGCGGCAGCCCGGCATGTGCCAGGGCCTCATCGATCACCCGTTCCAGCAGCTGCACGGCGCTCTGCGCATCACCGCCGCGCAGAGGTTTGCGCGCCCCCGGCAGCGGTGGCATGGCCACCTGCTGCGGGTTGAACAGCATGCCCTGCTGCTGCGCCTGGCTGTCGCTGCGAAAATACGCCTGGCGCGGCCCCAGGCGCTGTTCGCCAAGGGCCGCCACCAGGCTCGGGCGATCCTGCCCGAGGCCGTTGAATACCCCTACGCCGCTGACCAGCGCGCGCCGACGATCAGGCATCGGCCGACCCCTTGCGTACCACCACGGCGTAGTTGTTGCCGCCTTCCGAGGCGCCGATCACCAGGGCATGGCGCACCTGGCGCTGCAGCGGCTGGCGGACGAAGGCGATGTCTTCGGCGCAGTAGTCCTGGGTAAAGGGGATCGGCGCAATCACCCCGCTGCGCATGGCCTCCAGCACCAGCGACAGGTTGAGCAGGCCGGCGGCCGACTCGACGAAGCCGAAATGGCCGTTGTAGTTGACCAGCGGGATCTCGCGGCTGGCCGCGCCGAACACCGCACGGATCGCCCCCAGCTCCTTCTCCGCGCTTTCCGCCACGCCCCAGCTGGTACCGCAGATCAGGTCGACCTGGCCCGGCTGCAGGCCGGCTTCGTCGAGGGCCTGGCGGATCGCCGCGCTCATCGCGTTGCCACTGGCCAGCGCCGGCTCACCGGGATAGGCGGCGTCGCAGGCGCGGCCGTAACCGATCATCTCGGCGAGGATCTCGGCCCCGCGCGCCACCGCGGCATCGGCATCTTCAAGCATGGCCACCGCAGCGCCCTCGCCCTGGGTGAAGCCGCTGGCCTCGGCGCCATACACCTGGAACGCCTCGGCCTCGCCACGCCAGCTCTGCCGGCTGCTGCTGACCTGCGACATCAGAGCGGTGGAATAGGCGTTCTCGTCGGCGCCGCCGACCAGGGCCTGGTTCTGCAGGCCCTGGCGCACCAGCTCGTAGCCGTAGAACAGCGCACCGAAGGCAGCGTTGTAGCCGGTCGACAGGGTGGTGTTATAGCCCTTCATGCCCTTGGCGATGGCGCAGAAGGTGGCGATGGAGTTCATCAGCGCCGAGGGGAACTCGAAGGTGCGCGCGCGGCGCGGATCCGGGTGCAGGCTCTGGGCGTACTTGGCCACGGTGGCCTGCGGCCCCTTGGACATGCCCATGATCAGCGCCACGTCGGTGTCGCCATGGCGGATCTTGCGCCCGCCGCTCTGCAGCGCCTGCTCTACCGCCAGCAGCGCATAGGTGGCGATCTTGCTGGCCTTGCGCGAGTCGAAGTTCTTCAGGTGCTTGCGCGGCTCGATATCGCGGATCTCGTGGGCGCGGAACTGCAGGGCGCGCACGTCGCCGTCACTGAGGCCGGCCAGGCGCTCGGCCAGGCTCGGGTTGGCGGCGAGGATCTTGGCGTACTCCTGGCTCTCGCCACTGGCGTCCAGCCAGTCGCCGGCCGACACCAGTACCGAGCCGCAGTCGCCGGCCAGGGCGCGCTGGCTGATCTGCGCCGCGCCGTAGCCGAGGGAACTGAGGGCGCCCATGCCGGTGATCGCCACGCGCCGCGGGCGGTATTCGGTCTGCGCCACCTGCTCGGGCTTGACCGAGGAGACGATGCTGCAGTTGTTGCCGCCGAAGGCGTAGTTGTTCTTCATGAACAGCTTGACGTCGTGGCGCTGGAACTCGTTGGGCACGTAGTTGAGGTCGCAACCGGTGCGCGGCACGCTGAAGTTCAGGGTCGGCAGCACCTTGCCGGTTGGCAGGGTGGTCAGGCAGGCGATCATCTCGATGATCCCGGCCGAACCGATGTTGTGGCCGAAGTAGGACTTGGTCGAACTGACCGGGATATCGGCGATGTTGGGAAACACCTTCTTCATCGCCAGGGTTTCCGCCCGGTCGTTGGCTTCGGTGCCGGTGCCGTGAGCGTTGATGTAATGGATGTCCTGCGGGCCGACGCCGGCGTTGGCCAGGGCCGCGCGCATCACCAGGGAGGCGCCTTCGGCGCGCGGATCCGGCGCGGTTTCATGGTGCGCGTCGGAGCTGGTGGCGTAGCCGATGATCTCGCCGTAGATGGTCGCGCCACGCGCCTTGGCGTGTTCGTACTCTTCCAGCACCAGGGCGCCGGCGCCTTCGCCGACGGACATTCCCGGGGTACCGGAGAATGGGCAGCAGGCCTCTTCGCGCATCGCCTTGAGCGCGTAGAAACCGGCGAAAGTGGGCAGGTAGACCGGATCGGAACCAACGATCAGGGCCACCGGGTTCTTGTCGTTCTGGATCTGGTCAAAACCGATGCCGATGGCGTTGGTGCTCGCCGTGCAGGCGGTTGCCACCAGTTCGAAGCCGCCCTTGAGGCCGAGCAGCGAAGTGACCACCGGGCAGATCGAGGCGAAGTTGCCGGAAACTTCCATCTTGCGGACGGAGAAGTCCTGCGGACGGTTCTCGATCAGCGGCATGATCGCCTCGGCGCTGGCCGAGGACACCCCGACCACCAGGCTGGTGCGCTCGAGCAATGCGTCGCCGAGCAGGCCGGCCTGCTGCAGCGCATCGCGGCCGACCTTGTAACCCCACAGCACGGTGCGATCCAGCTCGGGCAGGCGCTCGGCGTCGATGCCTTCGTAGTGCACGTCCTGCAGTACCTCGCAGGCCAGGGCGTCGTCGAAATACTGGCGGAAATGTTCGCTCGGCCGGATCGCCGACTGGCCGGCCAGCAGGCCCTCGCGAAACGCCTCCACCGTGCTGCCCAACGCCGTCAGCACGCCCATCCCTGTGACCACTACCCGCTTGCGCTTGACCATTTCCAGACTCCCCTGTGGCTCGGCACGCCGAATGCCGCGCGCCAGACAGCGACAGGGCCACCCAGCGGGCGGCCCCTGGCTGCGATTGATTGCGTGTTGTTATGCCTGCGCCTGTTGCTCCAGCACGCTCTTCGGCCGCGACGGGTCGACGTAGCTGTGCTCGGCCGGATTGACCAGGAAGCTGAAGTTCTGCAGGAACGGGATCGCCACCGTGCTCACCGCGATGCGCGTGGCCGCCACGCCGATGGCGTAGCTGTCGATCCCGGCATAGGCGTAGTCGGCATCCAGCAGGGCCTGGCCGATATGGGCGCCGACGCCCTCGGAGTGACCCAGGGTGATGACGGTGCCGATCTTCTGCTCGCCGCTGTACAGCGCATCGCCGATATTCGCCGCGCTGCCATCGCCCTTGACCACGAAGCCCACCACGCGGCTTTTCGTGCCGTCTTCCAGCTTGCTCAGCAGCGCTTCGCGGCCGACGAACTCGTCCTTGTCGTAACGCACCGCCCACTGCAGCTGCAGCTCGATCGGGCAATGGCTGAACTCGCCGACCAGGGCCGGATCCCAGCAGGGGTTTTCCAGGCGTGACTTGAGCTGGAAGTCGATGCCGCCCTTCTTCAGGTCGAACTTGGCGCCAGCCTCGGCAGCGCGCTGCCACAGATCGGCGGTGGCGTCCTTGGCGGTCAGCACCTTGTAGGCGAACTCGCCGTGCTTGCCGGCGCGGAACAGGATGGCGCCATCCACGTGCATGAACTCGAGGAACGGCAGGCCGAGCACGTCGAAGCCGAACAGCTCGGACATCAGCTCCCAGCTGTAGGGGCCTTCGAACAGGGTGGTGGAGAGCTGCTCGTCCTGCGCGGTGATCTGCACCTCTTCCTCGCCGACCAGGGCCTGCAGGCTGGCGGCCAGCTTGTCGCCACGCAGCCACTCGGAGATCAGCAGGAAGCGCTCGTCGTCGCACAGCACGTAGAGGTCGGTGACGATCTGGCCCTTGTCGTTGAGCAGCAGGGTGTACAGCGCCTGCTCGTCACGGATCACCGAGAGGTCGCCGCCGACCACACGGTTGAGGAAGTCGTAGCCGTCATCGCCCTGTACTTCGACGATGCCGAAGTGCGAGTAGTCGACCATCAGGATGTTCTTGCGCGCGGCCTGGTGCTCGGCGGCAGGCTGGCCGTAGTGCAGCGGGATACGCACGCCATTGCGCTCGGCGAACACAGCACCGGCGGCTTGATGAAGGGATTCCAGACTCATGGGAGGCTCCTTGAATTTGAGTGGCTGAAGAGGCTCGATGCACCGGCCGATCAGGCGGCAGCAGCGGCCTGACGCTTGAGAATGAAAGAGGCCAGCGAGTTGACGTTGCGCATGTAGGACGGATCGTCGCCCTCGGATACGCGCACGCCGAACTCCTCGTCGAGCATCACCACCAGCTCGGTGGCATCCACCGAGTCGAGCTTCAGGCCGCTGCCGAACAGCGGGGTGTCGTCGTCGATCTGGGTACGGGTCTGGTACAGGTTGAGGCGGTCGATCAGGCTGTCCTTGAGCTTGTCCAGAACGGCGCGGCGCTGGCCGATGACATCTTGCAGTTGCTTGTCCATATGCTTGTCCTCGCGGAAGGGCCTTAGCCCGGGTAGTTGAGTGGCTTGCTCATGTCGAACCAGTAGTTGGCAACCTTGCCGGCGGTGGTGACCCGCCGCCCGACTCGCGCCTCGACCTTGAAATGGCTGAAGCCGGCCGGGTCTTTCATGATCAGTTCGCTGCGCATGAACAGGGTGTCGCCGGGCACCACCACGCTTTTGAACTTGAGATCCTGGGAGGCCAGCACCCCGCCCCACTTCTTGCGGATGGCGGCGATGATCGCCATGCCATCCTCGGAGTGCAGGGCCTGCTGCAGCGCACGGCGCTCGGACAGGTCGCGGTCGAAACGCTGCTCGTACTCCTCGCAGAAGGCGGTGAGCAGGGTCAGGTAGTCGCTGGTCTGGCCCATCGCCTCGGCGATCAGCACGCCCGGCATGATCGGGCTCTCGGGAAAGTGCCCGGTGAACTGCGGCTCGTTGAACGAGATGTTCTTCACCGCGGTGATGTAGCCGCGCGAACCGCGCTTGAACTCGCAGATCTTGTCGACCAGAAAAAACGGATAGCGCCACGGGCCCATCTTCATGAGCATGGCGGGGCTGACGAGACTGTCTTCGGAATCGGCCATGAGTCCTCCTTAACGCATGATCAGGCCGCCATCGACCACCAGTGTCTGGCCGACGACATAGCTCGAGGAGCTGGAACACAGGAACGCGATGGCCTCGGCCACTTCGCGGGTTTCGCCCATGCGCTGCAGGGGAATGACCGACACGGTCTGGCGGATCACGTTGCGCGGCACGCGCTTGGTCATTACCGACTCAATCAAGCCCGGGGCCACGGCATTCACTCGTACGCCCTTGGAGCCCAGTTCGGCGGCCAGGGTACGGGTGAAACCGATCATCCCGGCCTTGGCCGAGCTGTAGTTGGTCTGGCCGAAGCTGTTGGTCATGCCGGCGATCGACGAGACGTTGACCACGCTCGCCAGCTTGGCCTTGCGCAGCAGGCGCAGACAGGCCTTGGTGGCCATGAAGGTGCCGTACAGGTTGGTCTTGATGACGTCGTCGAACTCCTCGAGCTCCATCATCGAGAACAGGTTGTCGCGGTACTTGCCGGCGTTATTCACCAGCACATCGAGCTTGCCGTCGGCCTCCTCGATCTGCGCCATGGCCGCGTCCAGCTCGGCCTTGTTGGTGATGTCGCACTTGAGCGCCACCACCCGCCCGGCGAACTCCTGGCGGTCAGCCAGCTCGCCCAGCCGCGCCGGGTTGTTGTTGTAGGTGGCGTACACCTTGCAACCGTCCTCCAGCAGCTTCTCGCACACCGCCAGACCGATATCGCCACTGGCGCCGGTCACCAAGGCGACCTTCCCCTGCAAATCCGTATAACTTGCCATTGCCCTAGCCCTATCTTCTGGTTGTCACCCGAGCACAACCGCTGCCACTGCATGGGTGCCGCAGTGGGATATGCTCAAACTCGCCGCAGTCAGTCCTGACTGCTGCATCAGGTCGAGGAAACGCCCGGCGAAGACCAGGTAAGGCCGCCCCGTTTCCTCATGTTCGATCTGCAGGTCGTGGAACAGCACGCCATCGCGAAACCCCGTTCCCAACGCCTTGACGGCCGCCTCCTTGGCCGCCCAGATGCCCGCAGCACGCTCCGCGTTGGCCGCGACATCACCGATGTAGTCACGCTCCTGCGCCGTGTAGACCCGGCTCATGAAACCCTCGCCGCTGCGCTGGCTGGCCGTGCGGATGCGCTCGACCTGCACGATGTCGATACCGATATGCATGGCCCTGCCCTACAGCCGCTGTGGCATGCCGGCGGCCACTGGCAGCACCTGCATTTCGTCGATGAACTGGCGGGCCATACGGTCGTCGCGCAGCAGGGTCAGCCCCCGCTCGCGCCAGAACGCCCAGCCCTGAGCCGCCAGCAGCAAGGCGCAGAACAGCGGGAACGGCAGGCGCTGCGGCAACGCGGCCAGCACCAGGCAGAGCAGCACGGCCCAGGCCGCGATCAGCGCGGCATAGCCGGCATGCCGCAGCAGCAGCGCGGACTCGCGCCGCGGCCGTGGTGACTCGCAGCGCACCAGGCTGGACAGCTGCTCGCCGACCTGCGCGAACAGCCGCGAGCGGCGTGCGCCGAACAGGCTGAAGAAGGCCGCCACCCAGGCGAGGATCACCGCGGCGACGATGAATTCAGGGGTGCCGTAACCGCCCTGCAGGCTGAAGGCCGGCTTGTCCTGCAGCGGCCAGATCAGGCTCAGGGTCAGCAGCAGGCTGATGCCCAGGTCTTCCAGGCGATAGCGCCGGGCATCGCGCGGCTGCTTGAGATGGCCGGCCAGGGCAGCCTCGCCCTCGATGCTGACCAGGGCCATGAAATACGGCGCGCTGGCGGCCAGGATCAGCCCCAGCAGCAGCGGCAGGACGCCACACAGCACGCCCAGCGCCAGCAGTTCCAGGTGCGCCGGCCACAACGCCTGACCGGCCAGCAACAGCAGTGCCACCAGTAGCGTCACCAGACCCGGCAGGACAAATGGCTGCTTGAGCGGGTTGAGCCCGTTGATCAGCGGCGTCACGCGCAACTGGTGCAGCCTGGCCAGCTCCCCCTGACCGGGCATGAACTTCAGCGCCCGCGCGGCATAGATCCAGTAGCCCGGCGCGTCGCGCACGGCGCCCAGGGTCGCGGTGAAGGCGATGCACATGCCGGCCAGCAGCAGGGCCGGCACGCCAAGCTGCGGGCTGTTGCGCAGCAGAGCCCAGGTCAGCAGCAGGCACAGCAGGCTGAGACCCAGCCACAGGCTGAAGGCATAACGACCGATATGACGCTGAAAATTCGGCAACATGGGCGCGTTCTCAGTCCGTCACTCGGCCAGCGCCGGCGCCAGCAGGTCACTTACGTGACGCGCCTGGGGGGCCGGTTGCAGTTCGAAATCCAGAAGCAGGCGGCCCAGTACCTTCTTCGGCCCGACCTCCAGGAAGCGGCCGAAGCCAGCGCCGGCCAGAGCCAGGATGGTTTCCCGCCAGCGCACGGTGGAATACAGGTTGCTCACCAGGTCTTCGCGCAGCTGCGCCAGCGAGGCCGCCGGCGCCGCCGCCTGATTGCTGTAGACCGGCAGGCGCGGTGCATGGAAGGTCAGGCCGTCGATCACCGCCTGGAATTCTTCACGGCCGAGCAGCATCAGCGAGCTGTGCCAGGCGCCGTTGACCGGCAGCTTGACCTGCTCGTAGCCGGCCGCCAGCAGGGCCGGCAGCAACTCGCGCAGGCTCGCCTTGTAGCCGGAAATCACCTGCTGGCGTGGCGAGTTGTCGTTGGCCACGGTGATGCCGTCGCCTAGCTCGTGGGCGGCGATCAGTTCGGCGATGGCCTCGCGGTCGATGCCCTTGATCGCGTACATCACCCCGTCGGTCTGTTCGGCCAGCTTCTGCATGATCCGCCCGCGGGCAGCCACGGCGCGGAACACGTCCTGCAGCTCCAGCACGCCAGCGGCGTACAGCGCGGAGAACTCGCCAACGCTATGCCCGGCCACCGCCAGCTCGCCCACCTCGATCTGCTCGCGCAAGGCCACCAGGCTGGCGATGTTCACCGTGGTCACCGCCACCTGCTGGTACTCGGTCTTGTCCAGCTTGGGCATCGGCCCCTTCAGGCACAGGCGGCGTACGTCGAAGCCGGCAATATCGCTGGCGCAGTCCCATACCTGCTTGGTGGCCGGCGAGCTGTCGCAGACCTCGTTGCCCATGCCGATATGCTGCGTCCCCTGCCCGGGGAACAGCAGCGCCAATGGAGACCCTGCGTTACCAGATTGTTCGTATGCCGGCATAGCCCACCCCACTCGTTGCCAATCGCCCAAATTCGCTTCTGTCCGGGCCGCCCAGATAAGCCCCGCCGACATACACTTCGAAATGCCGGCTCAGTTGTGAAGACAGATGCACATTGATGGTGAAACTCTGATCTTCCACGTTGTAAATCGTCGAACTTTCCCAAGACAGGCTGCGCAACTCCAGGTTGCTCTTGTCGAGGTGCGTCATCAGATACTGGCGGCCTGTCAGTACATCCCGCCGGGCCATGTTGTCGGCCTCCTGCACGGCCAGTAACTGATAACCGCGATAAACGGCAAACCCACTTTTCTGATACGCCGACTCGTTGACTTCGAGCGTATCGAAATAGTTATCCCAGTCGTCCTTGCCCCAGCCCTGATCCTGAAACAGGTATTCCAGGGAAATCGCCAGATTGCTTGCCGTGGTATAACGAAGGCCGGCGCCAAACTGGTAGAATTCACTCTTCTGCTGTTCTGTAAACAACTCGTCGGCCTGTGGAAAACCGCCCACCTGCAACTTGCCCAGTGCTTCTTTGCCGGGTTCACGCAGTGGACTTTTGTCACTCACTGCCAATTCCACATTGAGTATCCAGTCATCATCGAGAAAACCGCTGGTGCCGATACCCAAGCCTTTGTTCTCTCCCCCCACCATGACCAGCCGCGGATTGAAGTCTTCCCACAGCGCGGTGGTATAGGCGGCGTAATAACGCTCCGCCGAATTGGTACGCTGAGCACTCGTCCAATCGGCCACTCGGCCCTCTTCCGGCGCATTGGCCAGTTGTGGAACAACGGCCAGTTCGAGCGTGCCGTTCTGACTGAACCAGGAACTCTGTGCCACCAGCGAACCTTCTCGGTAGGTATCGCGCCAGGACACCCCCAAACCATTGCTGATACCGCGTGACGCGTAATTGCTGGGGTTTTGCAGAAAATCCAGCGGACTGACAAAGAAGAACTGCCCGTTGCGAATATCTTTCTTGCCCAGATCAATAAACAGCGACTCACCCGGATTCAGCGATACATAGGCCTCACGCACGAAACCACGGCTCTCGTAACCTTCATGCTCTTGCGCGACACCGTTGTCGCCATAACTTTCCAGGCGCTCGCCATAGCCATTGAAATGCAACTTCATGGCACTTGCCGTACAGTCCCCATTCACTTCGCCATAGGTCGTGAACAATCCCATGGCCTGGGTGAAATCCTCATCCGGGTTGAGTTGCGCCTCGCGCACCTGGGTGCCCCCGCCCTCCACTCCGGCAAAGCCTCCGGCACTGCACTCCAGCCCTCTGGCCAAACCGCTGGCGAGCAGCAGCGGGCCCAGAAACGGGGCAAAGCGAAGCCACTTCCGTTGCATCGGAATACCTACCGTTCTCGGCGAAATTATTTAACGCAAACGCAGCAAGTACTCTTTCTGGAAATAGCTTTCCGGTACTTCTTCGAGACGCACATCGGAATACAACATGCGCGTGTACTGTTCTTTCTGCAGACTGTCTTCGATATAGATTTCGTGTGGGCGCTCGACCCCCAGCGCCATCTTGTAATCCCGGTACCAGGCGCGCTTGAGCACCTTGTCGTTACTCGAAAGAAATTCCGCCTTGTATGGGTGATCATTTTGCGTATCGACCCAATAGACTATCTTCGGATAGGTGACATAAGCCCAGCGCCGCAGCAGTTCCAGGCGGTAACACTGGCGCTCGCCACAGGCCTCTTCGCCGACCAGTTTTGAGATATAGGAGGTATCGAAATCGGTGGCGACCACATCGCCATTGGATACTTGCCCAACCAGGCGCTGCTGGCGCGAGATCGGAATCGGCCGGCGCAACTTGGGCTCGTAATACCAGAGCTTGTCGAATATCGATAACAGCGACTTGCCGCGTTCACTGGGCGGATCGACAAAGCGCACCAGCGCCCGGGCGTCGCCGGCCTGCTCGGCACTTTCCTTGTAAAAGCGCATGGCTACATCAAGACTCTGCCGGGCAACTTCCTGATCACCCTTCATTTCCACCAGAGTCAGTGCATAACGAAATGGCTGGGCCGGCGCACGGACACGATCGGCGCGCCGGATAATATCCACCGCGCGACTATCCTGCTGATTAGCTTCAGGACTTGCAGCCTGTATGACGGGCGTAACTTCTGCACTATTTGCCAATGCCACGAAGGGCAATAGCAAACAGCCAGCGAATAATCCCAAGGAAATACCTGAAAAACGCATCCCTTCCCCCTGCACTGCCAATAGCCACCAACAGCCTGAACATCACAGATCTTATTATTTTTGTCGCGATGTACTTCCTGAACATCGCTTTTCGCTCTTCAGCAAACCGGCCGAATCCTATTTACGTTGCCGCGAGACTGTCAACACGGCAATTTCCAGCGCCAGCCAGACAACTTGACGAACGGCACAAAAAATCCCGTCCAATATCGGGATAAATCCAACTTGGAGTGATAGATAAAGAATTGGCACAGCTATTCCAAGTTCATCTGTCACGCGCTTTTAGGTGCCGCAAGCAAACCCGGAAACATGACTGCAAAGTCACGCTGAACCGACATTCAGATAGCCGTAACTAAGCCGCCCAGCCGAATGACAGCGCACGGCGCCGATAACCCTGGATTGATTTAGTGGCCTGTATCAGCGGACAGCAACAAAGGGTTGCGGCACGCTCGCGGGGCGTGCAACGGGGGAAAGTCGGATGCCGCGACCGCTATAAAATGTCGGAAAAAAGGATGAGTGGCGGCCAGCACCATCCCTCCAAGGGATGAACACGGCCGCCAGCGGGTCTGTTGCAGACCCGCAAAACCTCAGAGCCCGGTACTAACCCAGGACAACAGCAGGGCCGCGGCCAGGGTGGCGGTGCCGAAACCGTAGAAGAAGCGGTTCAGACGCTGGGTGGGCTCATCCTGCAGGCATGCCTCTTCGTCCATCTCGTCCAGCTCGCTGGAGGCGACCAGGCGCGCTACCGCTCGCTGCTCGCGCAGACGGGTGGCTAGCAGCAACCAGCTGCCGGCCAGTGCGAAGAACAGCGCCAGGCCGTTTATGACCTGGGCCGGGTGAGTCAGGAACAACGACCAGAGAGCCTGCAGCGACATCGTCCAACCTCTGCTTCAGGAGGGTGCGGGGCATGCCGCACGCCGTCGAAAGAGCGCACCGGACAGCGCCCGGCAGTCAAAATACGGTCGCGAAGTCTACCGGAGCAGCCCTGCTGCTGCCGGGCATTCCGACGAATGCCAGGGGACGTTCATCGCCCGGTCACAGGCCTCTGCCAGGCTGCCCGCTTCGCTACAGGAGGCCAGTACATGCTGCACGCCCAGCTCCAGGATCAGCTCTATTGCATCACCCACGACGAGGAACAGCGCGCGCTGATCGATGCCTTCGCCGTCAACGTGCAGGATCGCCAGTGGCTGATCTATTGCGCCCTGGGTGGCCATGAACACCCGGAGTACCCGGACAGCGATCCACACACCGGCGTCAGCCTGCCCGAGCTGTACCAGCAGGCGGCCTGAGCCGGCAGATCAGTGTCTGGCCCCCTCCTACAGCTGAGCGACAGGCAAGAAAAAGCCCGGCCATGGGCCGGGCTCGGGGTAACGCGAAAACGCCTTACTGGCCGCTGAGCAGCTGGCCGATGGTCGGATCCTTGAATACTCGGGTCAGGGCATCACCCAGCACATCACCAACCAGCTTGGTGTTGGTTTCCTGGTTCGGCGCCATGCCGAAGCGCTGGTTCAGCGAGGCGCCATAGCGGCCGCTGTAACGGCGGTTGCTGTTCTGCACATCGGCGCGGAAGCTGGCGCTGATGTCAGCCTCGGTAACGTAGCTGCCATCCTTGGGCGACTGGTACTTGAGGTCGGCCAGGGTCAGGGTCAGCTGCGGCGCGTTGTAGGCATTCTGCGTCGGGGTGAAGCCGAGCAGGCGCACGGCTGCCTCGGCCTCGGTCTGCAGGCGCGGCAGAATGTCCTGGCCCTGTACGCTGATCGCACTGGTTTCCGGGTAGAGACCGCCACGGGTGCCGAGTACCGGCGACTGGCGCCCGTCGACCACGCGCACCACCACCGGCTGGCCCTGGCCGACAGCGGCCAGTTGCACGGTGATCCGGGGTTGCGGCCGCAGTTGCTGCGGGCTGTGGGCACAACCGACCAGGCTCAGGCCGAGCACGGCGATCAGACCGAACAGCGCACGATTTTTCATGCTTGATCTCTCCAGAAAAAGGATGGGGTAACAAAGATGGGCGGCAGTATAACCAGCGCCTGCCTGCACTGGCACTCGCTTTTCTGACCTGCCGCCAGGCCTGCGGTTCCGCTGTCACCAGCCTGTCACCGGGGCGTGCGATAACAGCCTGGCCACCACAGAGGAATGCCAGATGATCCGCCTGTTCAAGCTGTTTGCCCCGACTCCCCGTATGCGCTGCTATGCCCTGCTCGACAGCTTCGGCATCTGCCGCGCCCTGCGTCAGTGCAGCAACCTGCCCAGCCAGGCCGGCTGGGTCGAAGTCGAGAGCCTGCAGCTGGCCTGGATCGGCCAGCCGCTGCCGCTGGCGGTGATACTGCATGCACCGCGCCCGGCGATTCACCCGCGGTCACTCCTCGCTGCCTGAGATGCAGCCATAAAAAAACCGTCCCGAGGGGCGGTTTTTTTATGCAACGTCCGAATGATCAGGCGTTGAGCTGCAGAGCGGCACTGCTCTGCGCGCTGACCTGGCGATACAGCTCGGCATCTTCTTCCAGCACCTTCTCGCGGGCCGGGAAGATCTCCTTCAGCTTGCTCGCCCAGCCTGCGCTGGCGGCCTGTTCGGCGAAGCAGCGCTCGATCAGGTTGAGCATGATCGACACGGTCACCGAAGCGCCCGGCGAGGCGCCCAGCAGGGCGGCGATAGTGCCGTCCTCGGCCGATACCAGTTCGGTACCGAACTGCAGGATGCCGCCTTTCTTGGCGTCCTTCTTGATGATCTGCACGCGCTGACCGGCCACTTCCAGGCTCCAGTCCTCGGACTTGACCTCCGGGTAGAACTTGCGCAGGGCTTCCAGACGCTGATCCTGGGACTGCAGCACTTCCTTGACCAGGTAGCGGGTCAGGTCGAAGTTGTCGCGGGCCACGGCCAGCATCGGGCCGATGTTGCTCGGACGCACCGACAGCGGCAGGTCGAGGAACGAGCCGTACTTGAGGAACTTGGTGGTGAAGCCGGCGTAGGGGCCGAACAGCAGCGAGGTCTTGCCGTCGACCACGCGGGTGTCGAGGTGCGGTACCGACATGGGCGGTGCGCCCACTTCGGCCTGGCTGTAGACCTTGGCCTGGTGCAGCTTGACCACTTCCGGGTTGTCGCAACGCAGCCACTGGCCGCTCACCGGGAAGCCGCCGAAGCCCTTGCCTTCCGGAATGCCGGACATCTGCAGCAGCGGCAGCGCGCCGCCACCGGCGCCGAGGAACACGAACTTGGCCGAGACTTCGCGCTGGGCGCCGGTCTTGCTGTTCTTGATCTCGACGCTCCAGCCCTGGCCGCTGCGCTTGAGGCCGGTGACTTTCTGGTTGTAGCTGACGCTGACGCCATCCTGGCCGGCCAGGTACTGCAGCAGCTGGTTGGTCAGGGCGCCGAAGTTGACGTCGGTACCGTTCAGCGCGCGGGTCGCGGCGATCCGCTCATTGGCGTCGCGGCCCTTCATCATCAGCGGCATCCACTCGGTCATGGCGGCCTTGTCTTCGGTGTACTCCATGCTTTCGAAGGCATGGTGCTGGCTCAGCGCGGCATGGCGGGTCTTGAGGAAGCCCACGTCCTTCTCGCCACGCACGAAGCTCAGGTGCGGTACCGGGTTGATGAAGTTTCGCGGCGAACCGAAGTTGCCTTTGCCACACAGATAGGACCAGAACTGCTTGGAGACTTCGAACTGGGTGTTGATCTGCACGGCCTTCTTGATGTCGACCGAACCATCCGCCGCCTGCGGGGTGTAGTTCAGCTCACAGAGGCCGGCGTGGCCGGTACCGGCGTTGTTCCACGGGTTGGAACTTTCGATGGCACCGGAAGAGCGCAGCTCGGCGATCTCCAGCTTGAGGCCAGGATCCAGCTCCTTGAGCAGCACCGCCAGGGTGGCGCTCATGATGCCGGCACCGACCAGCAGCACATCCACAGTTTCGTGATTGACTTGCGTCATTAACGCTTCTCCAAGATCTGCAGTACCAAATTGATGGCATCGGCCTTTTGAGCCGCGCATCAACCACTAATCACTGACAGCCAGACAGGTGCCTGGAATATCGGGAGGGCAAGGCCCGGGGGCCGTTGACGCGGCCTGACCCGATCCCTCGCAACCTCTACTTGCCATGCGCCACCTGTGGGTGGCCCATGCGCTCAAACTCCGGAGCACCGTCGCTGTAGTTCCGCCGCGCGCCATGCGCCGTCCAGCGGAGTTGACCGTGCGCCTGCCCTGCGGGCGCAACCCGACCGTTGCCGAGCCGGTTTTTCCGGCGCGCACAATACCATTAATGACGCATTTTCAGACGCAAAAATTGCGCCGATATCTTCCGCCGATCCTATTTATTGGCCGAATCAGCCGCGGGCGGCCTTGATCGCCTCGACATAGGGCTCGGCCAGGCGCTGATCCTGGATCAGCTCGATGAAGTCATGGCCCTGGGCGTCCCGGGCATTCAGGTCGTAGCCAGCGTCCTTGAAGAAGCCGAGGAAACGTTCGAAATCGTCGATACGCAGGCCGCGGTAGGCCTTGACCAGCTTGTGCAGCGAGGGCGGCGTGGCATCGGCCGGCTCGACCGAGAGGAACAGCTTGATCGACTCATCGCTGATTTCTTCGCCAATCACCTGTTTCTTGTCTTTACGCATCACGCACTCCAGCTCAGCGGTATCACGGGGCCGGCAGTTTACCCTTGCCCGCCAGCGCGCTCAACGCGACGAAGGAATCCTTTACCGCCGGCGCAACACTCGGCCGGGCCGGCTCACAGGGGAAACTGGGTGCGCATCCAGGCCAGGTAGGCAGGCGCCGCCGGGTCGCCCTCGGCCGGCGCCCAGGTGGCCTGTTCGCCCTCGCCCAGCGGACGGTAAGGGCCGGCCTTGCACTCGAACAGCACGCTGTCGGCCTGCAGCACCACCAGGGCATGGAACTGGCCGGGCGCCAGGTCGACACCCAGGCACTCGCCGCCGGCTTCGAGCAGGCGGCAGTCCTGCAGGCTGCCGTCTTCGGCGAACAGCAGCAGGCCGAAGCGACCTTGCAGCACCAGCAGGGTCTCGGCCTTGTCGGCCGCCAGGTGGCGATGGGGCGGGATATAGGTGTCGGGCTGCAGCCCTACCAGCAGACGGTGGCAGGGCTCGCTCATGGCATGCAGGTTATGGTGGACGCGCTGGCGCGGGCTGGCCGAGGCCTGCCCGCTCAAGGCGGCGAACAGCTGGCGGTCGAGGAAGGCCGCCGGGCGCATGCTTACAGGCCTTTGACGGCGAAGATGCCGGCAGCGTTGCGCCAGTAGCCCTTGTAGTCCATGCCATAGCCGAAGATGAAGCGGTCTTCGCACGGCAGGCCAACGTAGTCGGCCTTGAGATCCGGGCGCGCCTTGCGGTCGTGCTGCTTGTCGATCAGCACCGCGGTGTGCACGGCGGTGGCGCCGGCGTGCTTGCAGAACTCGATGATGGCCGACAGGGTGTGCCCCTCGTCGAGGATGTCGTCGATGATCAGTACTTCGCGGTCGATGAACGACACTTCCGGCTTGGCCTTCCAGAACAGCTCGCCACCGGTGGTTTCGCTGCGGTAGCGGGTGGCGTGCAGGTACGACAGTTCCAGCGGGAAGCCCAGCTTGGGCAGCAGTTTGCCGGCGAAGATCAGGCCGCCGTTCATCACGCAGAACACCACCGGATTGCGCTCGGCCAGCTCGCCGTTGATCGCCTCGGCCACCTGGTCGATGGCCGCTTCGACCTGGGCGTCGGTGTACAGGCAATCGGCTTCGGCCATGACTTGGCGGATGTGGGCGAGGTCGGCGGACATGGTGTTCTCCGGAACGGTGACAAAGGCTGGTTAAAAAATGGCCGGCAAAGGTACTCAGAGTCAGGCGCCAGGGCAAGCCTGGGCGCAGGTTTTCTGACCACTTGCTCAGGCTAATCGGTAAACTTCGCGGCTTCTTGCTCGCATGAGCAGTGCTTTACTCTAGCCAGAATACTAGCCGTCCTCCCCGGAGACCCCGCATGCCTATCCGTGAGATCCGCCACCCGCTGATCCGCCACAAGATCGGTCTGATGCGCCGCGCCGACATCAGCACCAAGAACTTCCGCGAACTGGCCCAGGAGGTCGGCGCCCTGCTGACCTACGAGGCAACCAACGACCTGCCGCTGGAAAACACCGAGATCCAGGGCTGGGCCGGGCCGGTGCAGGTGGAGAAGATCGCCGGCAAGAAGATCACCGTGGTACCGATCCTGCGCGCCGGCATCGGCATGCTCGACGGCGTACTCAGCCTGATCCCGGGCGCCAAGGTCAGCGCCGTGGGCATCGCCCGCAACGAGGAGACCCTGCAGGCGCACACCTACCTGGAAAAGCTGGCCCCGGAAATCGACGAGCGCCTGGCGCTGATCGTCGACCCGATGCTGGCCACCGGCGGCTCCCTGGTCGCCACCATCGACCTGCTCAAGCGCGCCGGCTGCAAGGAAATCCGCGCCATGGTGCTGGTCGCCGCCCCGGAAGGTGTCAAGGCCGTGCAGGACGCCCACCCGGACGTGATGATCTACACCGCCTCCATCGACCAGCGCCTCAACGAGCACGGCTACATCATTCCCGGCCTCGGCGATGCCGGCGACAAGATCTTCGGCACCAAGCAGAAGGACGCCTGACCATGCAGGATGAATTCAAGGATCCGCTCTGGCGGCAGATGCTGTCCGGCGCGCAGATGCTGTTCGTCGCCTTCGGCGCCCTGGTACTGATGCCGCTGATCACCGGCATGGATCCCAACGTGGCGTTGTTCACCGCCGGCATCGGCACCCTGCTGTTCCAGCTGGCCACCGGGCGCCAGGTGCCGGTGTTTCTCGCCTCCAGCTTCGCCTTCATCGCCCCGATCATCGCCGCCAAGGGCGAGTTCGGCCTGCCGGCGGTACTCGGCGGCGTGGTCGCCGCGGGCTTCGTCTACACCTTCCTCGGCCTGGCGGTGAAGCTCAAGGGTCCGGGTTTCATCGACCGCATCCTGCCGCCGGTGGTGATCGGCCCGGTGGTCATCTCCATCGGCCTGGCCCTGTCGCCGGTGGCGGTGAACATGGCCATGGGCAAGACCGGTGATGGTGCCGCCGAGCTGGTGCCCTACCAGACCGCCATGTTCATCTCCATGGCCGCCCTGGTCACCACAGTGCTGGTGGCTGTGCTCGGCCGCGGCCTGTTCCGTCTGGTGCCGATCCTCTCCGGCATCGCCGTCGGCTGCAGCCTCTCGGCCTTCTTCGGGGTGATCGACACCGCCGCCATCGCCGCCGCGCCCTGGCTGGCCCTGCCCCACTTCGTCGCGCCCGAATTCCACCTCGGCGCCATCCTGTACATGGTGCCGGTGGCGCTGGCTCCGGCCATCGAGCACATCGGCGGGGTGATCGCCGTCGGCACCGTCACCGGCAAGGACTTCGTGCGCAAGCCGGGCCTGCACCGCACCCTGCTCGGCGACGGCCTGGCCACCTCGGCCGCCGGCCTGTTCGGCGGCCCGCCCAACACCACCTACGCCGAAGTGACCGGCGCGGTGATGCTGACCAAGAGCTTCAACCCCAAGGTGATGACCTGGGCCGCGGTCTTCGCCATCCTGCTGGCCTTCGTCGGCAAGTTCGGCGCGGCGCTGCAGGCCATCCCGGTACCGGTGATGGGCGGCATCCTCTGCCTGCTGTTCGGCTCCATCGCGGTGGTCGGCCTGAACACCCTGATCCGCCACCAGGTCGACCTGTCCGAGGCACGCAACCTGGTGATCGTCTCGGTGACCCTGGTGTTCGGCATCGGCGGCATGGTCATCGGTGGCAAGTCCTTCGCCCTCTCCGGCATCTCCCTGTGCGCCATCAGTGCCCTGGCGCTGAATCTGCTGCTACCCGGTGGCACGGCCTGGCACAAGCACCCGCCGCTGGATCCGGAGATTTGAACGAAAGCCCCGCACTCGCGGGGCTTTTTCATGGCGCGGAGTAACTCCCGCGCGCTATGGTCAGCGCCCCTTCCCGCACACCACGGCCCCGCTATGCTCGACACCCTCGCCCGCGTCTTCGGTTTCACCCAGCTGCGCCCCGGCCAGCAACGCGTGGTCGAGGCCGTGCTGGCCGGCCGTTCGGCGGCAGCGATCTTCCCCACCGGCTCGGGCAAGTCGCTGTGCTACCAGCTGCCGGCCCTGCACCTGCCGCACCTGACCCTGGTGGTGTCGCCGCTGCTGGCGCTGATGCAGGATCAGCTGGCCTTCCTGCATGCACGTGGCATCAGCGCGGCGAGCATCGATTCGGCGCAGAGCCGCGAGCAGGCCGCCGAGACCATGGCCAAGGCCAAATCCGGCGAGCTGAAGATCCTGATGATCTCGGTGGAACGCCTGAAGAACGAGCGCTTCCGCCATTTCATCAGCCAGGTGCCGATCTCCCTGCTGGTGGTCGACGAGGCGCACTGCATCTCCGAGTGGGGCCACAACTTCCGCCCGGACTACCTCAAGCTGCCCGACTACCAGCGCCAGTTCGGCATTCCCCAGGTGCTGCTGCTCACCGCCACGGCCACCCCGCCGGTGATCGCCGACATGCAGAAGAAGTTCGCCATCGCCGCGGATGATGTGGTCACCACCGGCTTCTACCGGCCCAACCTCAACCTGCTGGTGGAGCCAGTGGCTGGGCGCGACAAGCAGCGCCGCCTGGTCGAATGGCTGGGCGCCAAGGCCGGTGAGCCAAGCATCGTCTATGTCACCCAGCAGAAGACCGCCGAGCAGGTGGCCGAGCAGCTCAGTCAGCGCAGCATCGCCGCCAGCGCCTACCACGCCGGCATGCCGCATGAGGCCCGCGAGGCGATCCAGCGCCAGTTCATGGACGGGCGGATCAACTGCATCGTGGCCACCATCGCCTTCGGCATGGGCATCGACAAGGCCGATATCCGCAACGTGGTGCACTTCGACCTGCCCAAATCCACCGAGAACTACAGCCAGGAAATCGGCCGCGCCGGGCGCGACGGCCAGCCGTCCGACTGTCTGGTGCTGGCCAACCGCGACAGCCTCAACGTGCTGGAGAACTTCGTCTATGGCGACACCCCGGAACTGGCCGGCATTCGTTGCGTGCTGGATGAGCTGCTCGCTGCCAGCCAGGACGGCCAGTGGGAGCTGATGCTCAACCAGCTCTCCGAGCAGAGCAATATTCGCCAGCTGCCGCTGAAGACCCTGCTGGTGCAACTCGAGCTCAGGGGCATCATCGCCCCGCGCTACGCCTACTTCGCCGAGTATCGCTTCAAGTACCTGGTCGAGCCGGAGGTGCTGCTCAGCAAGTTCGAGGGCGAACGCCGGCAATTCGTCGAGGCCATAGTCGCCAGCTCCAGCCGCGCACGCACCTGGTGCACGGTGGATTTCGACGCCCTGTACAGCCAGCACCAGGCCGAGCGCGCGCGGGTAGTCAAGGCCCTGGACTTCTTCCAGGAGCGCGGCTGGATCGAGCTGGAAAGCAAGCAGATGACCGAGGTCTACGCCCTGCTCGATCCCGGCTTCGATCCACAACAGCTGAGCGCGGAACTGCACGGCTACTTCAAGCAGCAGGAAGCCAGCGAGATCGCGCGCATCCAGGCCATGCTCAAACTGTTCGCCAGCGACCACTGCCTGAGCCAGCGCCTGGCCGCCTACTTCGGCGACGCCAATGCGCCACAGCAGTGCGGGCACTGCTCGGTATGCAGTGGCCGGGTCGCCCAGCTGCCGCCGCCCCCGGCCCTGGCGCCACTGACCGGGCAGGATTTCCCGGCGCTGAGCGGCGCCTTCGTGGCCCGCCACCGCGAAGCCAAGGGCGAGCCCCCCAGCAGCGAATGCCTGACGCGCTTTCTCTGCGGCATCAGCGTGCCGCTGCTGACCAAGCTCAAGGCGCGGCAGATTCCTGGGTTTGCGAAACTGGAGGACTACCCCTACGCCGAGGTGCGTAGCTGGATCGAACAACTGGGTTGAGACTGGGAGCAGGCAACCTGCCGCCGGGCGGCGACAGGCCTGGAAAGAGCGCGCCAAGCCGTGTGGCTAGGCGCGTCGGGCGAGCGGCTCAGGGGCGGAAGTTGCGCGCATCCTTGGCCCAGGACTCCAGGGCAGGACGCAGGTCGTTCACGGTCAGCTGGGTGCTCTGGTTTTCCAGATCGAGGCCATGGCCCTTGCGTACCACTTTCAATACCGGCTGGCTGGTGCGGGCATCGAGCCCCTCCATCTCCACGTAGATCTCGCTGCTGCGGTCGCGGGTACCAGCTGCGGTGCTGGCGGCGGCAACGACCAGGGCAATCGGGATCACCTCGTAAGGTTTGAGACCCTCTGCCGACACGTCCACCGCGGTGATGGCGGTACGCAGCACCAGGGTGTCCTGGTCGGCCTGGTTGACGATGCGCGCGCGGCCGGCCAGTTCACGCTTCATGGCCTGCTGCAGGTAGATGGCGATATCGTCGAGGGCCTTCTGGCTGACCTGCTCGCCGGGTTGCGGCTTGGGATAGAAGATCGGCTTTTCCACCAGAATCGAAGGGTAGTCCTGCAGGTTCAGGCCCGGTTTCACCCAACGCATGACTGGCACGCCGCTGGCCGAGGTCGCCGGCTGCAGTTGCGAGTAGTCGCCAAGGAAGCCCGAATACTGCTCGGGCTTGGTTGTCTGGCTGGAGCAGGCGGCCAACAGCAAGCCGAGGCTCAGGCCCAGGGTGCAAAGTGCGTAGCGTTTCATCCGATGGACTCCTAATGGTTGTGCGGCACAGCGCTGGCGCCGCTACAGCCAGCCTAGACGCACTCCGCACGCCTTGCCTGCTAGCCGTTAAAAATTCCTGGAGGCCTCTGGAGCGGGCCCTGCAGCGTCATCCAGCGGTCATATTGGCAGACCGCCCGAGCGCCTTAGTGCGGGCTCAGGCGAACGCGATAAACCCGCTCGGCATCGATCTCGCCCACCCCGCCCGGCGAGCCCAGTAGCAGCTCGCCGCCGCTCTGCACCACGCTGCTGAAACTCGGCAGCCCGGCCCCGGCCGAGGCCTGCAGGCTTTCCAGCACGCGGCCCTGGCCGTCGAAGCGGAACACATGGGGATAGGTCACCGGCTTGGTCAGCAGCGCGCGCGGCAGGCGCGAGGCGATCTTGCGCGCCTGCGGCCAGGACGCCAGCGCATCCAGAACCGCTTTGCGCGGCGAGAAGAACGAGCACCAATAAGTGCCATCCGGGGCAATCGACAGGTCGCCGGGAAAGGCCGGCAGGTTATCCACCAGCACCTCGCGCTGGCCGGCTCGCGCGCCTGTCAGCCACAGGCGGGTAACCCGGTAGGCGCCGGTTTCCGCCACCAGCAGGTAGGACTCGTCCGGGCTGAGCACTACGCCGTTGGCGAACTCCAGGCCATCGAGCAGCAGCTCGATGCGTCCGTCCGGGTAGCGCACGAACACCTTGCCGTCGCCGCCGTGCTCGAGCAGGGCCAGCTTGTTGTCGGCCAGGCCCCAGCGGCTGGACGCCTCGGTGAAGAACAGGCGGCCATCACGGGCGATGAAGACATCGTTGAGGAAGGTGAAGTGCTGCTGCGCCGAACTCTTCACCAGGATCTCGGCCTGGCCCTGCGGGCTGATACGCCAGACCTGCGCATTGGCCTCGTCGGCTGCGTACAGGCTGCCGTCCGGGCCGAAGTTCAAACCCACCGGGCGACCAGCCAGCTGCACAAAGGTCTGCGCCGGCTCACCGGAGCGCCAGCGCACGATGCGCCCGTCGCCGATGCCGCTGTAGCGACGGCCCTCGCCATCCACCACCACGGTATCCGGCCCGGACAGGCCGGACTGCTCCAGCTGCGCGCCATCCAGGCGCTGGTTGGGCGCCCAGGTGCCGGTTGCCGCGGGCACCGCCTGCGGCTGCCAGGCCACGGGTTGCAGGCGGGTCGGCCACAGCAGCAGGTAAGCCAGGCCGGCGAGCAGGAGAATCAGCAGCAGTTTGCGCATGGCGCCTTCCTTCTAGTTGTTTGCGCTCCAGACTAGAGAGGAAACCCGCCAGCGCGTATTCCCGACAGAGCCAAAGCACTGGCTTTGCTGCCCCTGTATCAGCACCTATATCAGAACCTGCTCAAGCCATCAGGCGCGGAACTGCTCCACCTGATGCTGCTGCCCACTGGCCAGCTGGGCCAGGTCACGGCTGGCGATAGCGCTCTGCTGCGCGCCGTTGATGACTTCCTGGATGCTGTCGTTGAGCTGGGTGATGTTCTGGCTGATCTCGTTGGCCACCGCAGTCTGCTCCTCGGTGGCGGTGGAGATCTGCACGTTGCCGTCGGCGATGCCGTCGATGGCGTTGGCGATATGCGCCAGCACCTCGCCGGACTCACGGGCATGGCTGACGCTGGCCTCAGCCTGCTCGCGCGACCGCTGCATCGCGCTCACCGCCTCGCGCGCGCCCTCCTGCAGGGCATCGATCATACCGCGGATCGATTCGGTGGCCTTCTGCGTGTTGCTCGCCAGGCTGCGTACCTCGTCAGCCACCACGGCGAAACCACGGCCCGCCTCGCCAGCCCGCGCGGCCTCGATGGCAGCGTTGAGCGCCAGCAGGTTGGTCTGTTCGGCGATGCTGCGGATCACCCCCAGCACGCTGCCGATCTCGTCGCTCTGGCTGTGCAGGCGATTGATCACCTCGGCCCCCTGCTGCACCGACTGCGACAGACGTTCGATGGACTGCAGGTTGGCCTGCACCAGCACCGTGCCCTGCTGCGCCTCGCGGCGCGCATCGCCGGCCATGTGCGACATGCCCAGGGCGTTCTGCGCCACCTCCTGAATTGCCGCGCTCATCTCGTGCACGGCGGTGGCGACCATGGTGGTCTGCTGGCCCTGACCGGAAGCGGCCTCGCTGACCTGGGTGCTGATCGCGCTCATTTCTTCCGAGGCGGCGGCCAGCTTGATGGACGAGTCGCCGAGGTGACGAATCAACCTCTGGAAATGTTCGAGCATGGCGTTGAATGCCTTCGCCGTAGTGGCCAGCTCATCTTCGCCGGCGCTCGCCGCGCGCAGGGTCAGATCGGAGCTGCCCTGCACCTTGCCGATCACCTCACACAGCCCCTGCAGTGGGCGGATGATCGACTGGCTGACCAACAGACCAAACACCAGCACAGCAACCAGAGCGACCACGCCGATGGTGATGAAGCTGCCCTTCATCCCCTGGTAGTCCTCGCCGGCCGACTGGTGCAGCTTTTCGCCCTCGCTCAGCTGCAGCTGCACCAGCCCGTCCAGCTCGGCGCTGAGCGGGTCGAAGGTGCTGTACAGGCGGCGATTGAAGCTTACCGTCTCTTCGTTGCGCAGAGTCTCGCCGGCCTCGCCGAGCAGTTCCTCAGCCAGCCGATCAGCCGCTGCCATCAAGGGTTTGGCGCGGGTCACCCGGCTTTCTTCCTCGGCAGTAAGGCGGGTCGCGGTGTAGGCATTCCAAGACTTGTCGATGCGCTGGCGCGCCTCGCCGAAGGTCTGGCGCAGGGCGCTCTCGTCGAGCAGGCCGGCGCGGTACTTGTGCAGGGCATCGACCATGCTCACCGCGTAGGCATCGGACACCGCCTTGATCTGGCTGACCGGCTGCATGCGATCGAGGAACAGGCTTTCGAAACTCTGGTTGATTCGCCCGGCGTTGGACAGTGACAGCACGATCACGCCCAGCAGCACCAGCAATGGCAACAACGCCAGCAACAGCAGACGTGTGCGCACACTCAATTGACTCAGCATTTGGCCTCCCCGGCACTCGGATGACGGCAGCGCCCCGGGATCGGCGCGACTGGCCCACGACCACGACCGCACTGCAACCGCCAGCCTCAGGCCGGCAGCGCCAAAACGGTCAGGTTTCCTGTGCAGTATTGGCTGGGTCGCGCTCCGCTCCTATCGGGAAAAATCCCGATACGGCGTCGCGAAAGGCCCGAGATAGAGCGATTAACTGATAGATCGGTCAGCTTTCACCGAGCACCATTATCTGTTCGATCAGCCACTGCAGCGCCGCATCGCACTGGCGCAGGCCGAGGCTGACCACGTCGAGGTGGAACGGCCCCAGTTCGAAGGGCAGCTCGTGCAGCTGCAGCGGCAGCAGGCTGGCGAAGTAACGCGCCAGGCGGGTCGGCAGCACCGCCACCAGTTCGCTGCTGGCGACTATGTGCGCAGCCTGCAGGTAGTTGGGCGTGGTGTAGACGATCTCGCGGCTCAGCCCGCGCTCACCCAGCCATTGCTCGACCATGCCGCGCGTCTGCCCGCCGTGCACCCACAGATGACGCAGCTTGAGGAAGCTGTCGAGATCGAGCCCCGCGCCGAGCTGGGCGTGCTCACGGTGGGCGGCCAGCTGCAGGGTCTCGCTAAGCCAGCGCTGGCTGCGAAAGCGCGGCGGCACCGATTCGAAGCGGCCCAGCACCAGATCCAGCTCGCCCTTGTCCAGGGCCTCGGCCGGCAGGGTCGGGCTGAGGTGCTGGATGTCGATGCGCAGCCCCGGCGCCTTCTCGCTGAGCAGGCGCAGCAGGCGCGGCATGAGGATCAGCTCGACATAGTCGGTGACGGCGATGCGAAAACGCTGGCGGCTGCTGGCCGGATCGAAGGGTGCGCCTTCGCTCAGGCTCTGTTCGATGTGCTGCAGGGCATCACGGATCGGCCCTTCCAGGGCCAGGGCGCGCGGGGTCGGCTGCATGCTGCGGCCGACGCGCACCAGCAGCGGGTCGCCGAGCTGGTCGCGCAGGCGACTGAGGGCGTTGCTCACCGCCGGCTGGCTCAACGCCAGGCGCTCGGCGGCACGCGACACATTGCGCTCGCGCAGCAGAGCATCGAGCACGCGCAGCAGGTTGAGGTCGAAGGTCAATATATTCACAGATGAAATTCAACTTATCACAAGACTAAATTTCCAAAATAGTAACCCGGTACTTAAGGTGCGTCAGTTCTGTTTTTCGTGACCGAGGAAGGGCTATGAGTAACCACTACAACATCCAGCAGGCCGCCGTGATCGGCGCCGGCACCATGGGCCGCGGTATCGTCATCAGCCTGGCCAATGCCGGTATTCCTGTGCTGTGGCTGGACAACAACCCGCAGATGGTCGAAGCCGGCCTGCAGATGGCCGAAGACACCTGGGCGCAGAACGTCGCCAAGGGCCGCATCAGCACCGGCGAAGCCAGCCTGCGCCGCTCGCGCATCCAGCAGGTGGGCAACTACGCCGACCTGGCCGGAGTCGACCTGGTGATCGAGGCGGTGTACGAAAACCTCGAACTCAAGCAGGAAATCTTCCGCAGCCTAGACAGCATTGTGAAATCGGGCGCGATCCTCGCCAGCAACACCTCGGCGCTGGACATCGACGCCATCGCCGCCGTCACCGCCCGCCCGCAGGACGTGCTCGGCCTGCACTTCTTCAGCCCGGCACACATCATGAAGCTGCTGGAAATCGTCCGTGGCGCCCAGACCGCCCCAGCCGTGCTCGACGCCGCCCTGGCCCTCGGCCAGCGCATCGGCAAGGTCAGCGTGGTGGCCGGCAACTGCGACGGTTTCATCGGCAACCGCATGCTGCATACCTATGTGTTCGAGGCGCGCAGCATGCTGCTGGAAGGCGCCTACCCACACCAGGTCGACAGCGCCCTGCAGGGCTTCGGCTTCGCCATGGGCCCGTTCCGCATGTACGACGTGGTCGGCATCGACCTCGAATGGCGCGCCCGCGAGCTGGCCGGCAAGGGCCAGGATGTACCCCAGGTACAGGTCGACAACCGCCTGTGCGAACTCGGCCGCTTCGGCCAGAAGTCCGGCAAGGGCTACTACACCTACGCGCCGGGCAGCCGCCAGGCCGAGCACGACCCGGAAGTGGACGCCCTGGTGCAGCGCGAGGGCGAGCGCCTCGGCTACCAGCGCCGCAGCATCGGCCAGGAAGAAATCCTCAGCCGCTGCCTGCTGGCGCTGGTCAACGAAGGGGCGAAGATCCTCGAGGAGAACATCGCCGCCAACAGCCATGACATCGACCTGGTGTACCTGAATGGCTACGGCTTCCCCGCCGACAAGGGCGGGCCGATGGCCTGGGCCGACGCCCAGGGCCTGGCCGCCATCCGCGAGCGCCTGCTGCAACTGGCCGAACGCTTCGGCGCGCACTGGCAACCGGCCGCGCTGATCGACCGCCTGGTGGCCGACGGCAAGCAATTCAGCGACGTACAGGAGGGCCAGGCATGAGCTACCAGGCGCCCCTGCGCGACATGCGCTTCGTCCTGCATGAACTGTTCGATGTCAGCGGCCACTGCGAGCAGCTGGGCAACGGCCTGGATCGCGAGCTGATCGACGGTGTGCTGGAGGAAGCCGCCGCTTTCACTGGCAACGAGATCGCCCCGCTCAACCGCAATAGCGACGAGCAAGGCTGCCAGCTGGTCGACGGCAAGGTCACCACGCCCAAGGGCTTCCGCGCCGCCTACCAGCAATTCGTCGACAACGGCTGGGCCAGCATGACCGGCCCAACCGAGTTCGGCGGCCAGGGCTTCCCGCAGCTGGTGGCCTTCGCCTTCCACGAAATGCTGATGGCCTCCTCGCTGTCCTTCCGCGTCTATTCCGGCCTCACCGAAGGTGCCGTGCTGGCCCTGCACAAGCACGGCAGCGACGAGCTCAAACGCGACTACCTGGCCAAGATGGTCAGCGGCCAGTGGACCGGCACCATGTGCCTGACCGAGCCCCAGGCCGGCACCGACCTGGCCCTGCTGCGCACCCGCGCCGAACCCCAGGCCGATGGCAGCTATCGGGTGACCGGGAACAAGATCTTTATCAGCGGCGGCGAGCAGGACTTCTCCGAGAACATCATCCACCTGGTACTGGCGCGCCTGCCGGATGCACCGGCCGGGGTAAAGGGCATCAGCCTGCTGCTGGTACCCAAGTTCGCGGTCAACACCGATGGCTCGCTGGCGGCGAAGAACGCCCTGAGCTGCGGCGCCATCGAGCACAAGATGGGCATCAAGGGCGCCTCCACCTGCGTGATGAACTTCGACGGCGCCACCGGCTGGCTGGTCGGCGAGGCCAACCAGGGCCTGGCCTGCATGTTCACCATGATGAACGACGCGCGCTTCCAGGTCGGCCTGCAGGGCCTGGGTATCGGCGAGGCGGCCTTCCAGGGCGCCCTGCGCTATGCCCGCGAACGCCTGCAGTCGCGCGGCCTGACTGGCGCCGTGGCACCAGAGAAAGCCGCCGACCCGATCATCAATCACCCGGACGTGCGGCGCATGCTGCTGACCCAGAAGAGCCTGGTCGAAGGCTGCCGCATGCTCGCCGCCTACACCGCGCGCCAGCTCGACCTGGAGCACGGCGCCGGCGATGCCAGCGCGCGCAAGGCCGCCGGTAAGCGCGCGGCGCTGCTGATCCCGATCGTCAAAGCCTTCTTCACCGACATGGGCCAGGAAGTGGCCAGCCACGGTGTGCAGGTCTACGGCGGGCACGGCTTCATCCGCGAGTGGGGCATGGAACAGCTGATGCGCGATAGCCGCATCACCCAGCTCTATGAAGGCACCAACGGCATCCAGGCGCTCGACCTGATCCGCCGCAAGCTGCTCGGCGATGGCGGTGCCGAACTCGGTGCGCTGATCGGCGAGTTCAGCGCCCTGGCCGACCAGGCCGCGCAGCACCCGGCCCTGGTCGAAGCGGCCAAGACCGTGCAGAAGCGCCTGGGCGAATGGCGCGAGCTGAGCGCCGAGGTGATCGCCCTGAGCCAGCGCGATGCCCAGGAAATCGGCGCGGTGTCGGTGGACTTCCTGCAGTACTCGGCCTATGTGTTGCTGGCCGGCTTCTGGCTGCAGGCCGCCCGCACCGCCCAACAGGCGCTGGACGCCGGCAGCGGCGAGGCGGCGTTCTACCAGGCCAAGCTGCACAGTGCCGAGTTCTACCTGCGCCGCATACTGCCGCGCGCCAGCAGCCACCGCGAAGCCCTGCTGGGCGGCGCTGCGTGCCTGATGGCGATGCCGGAGGCCAGCTTCGCATTTTGAAGAGCTTCGATTGACTGCCAACCGTAGGGCGGGTGCAACCCGCGGGTTTCACCCGCCCTACCCCACCATGAGGCACGGATGAAAAAAACAACAATAGTGCTCACCCTGTTCCTGCTGATCGCCGTGCTTCTCGGCGGTCTGTATGGCTATTTCCTCTACGCGCCCAAACCGCACGAACCGGTCTTGAGCGCCACCCTGCAGCATGGGCAGATCGAAGTCGGCGGCCGCCAGCGCGACTACGCCGTCTATCTCCCGGCCAAGCTGCCGGCCCATGCGCCATTGCTGTTCGTCCTGCATGGCTCGCTGCAGACCATCGCCGACATGCGCACCTTCACCGCCTACGAGTTCGAGCGCCTGGCCGACCAGCACGGTTTCATCGTGGTCTACCCACAAGGCTTCGAGAACAACTGGAACGACTGCCGGCGCCGCGCCGACTACCCGGCGCGCACGCAGAACATCGACGACAAGGGCCTGATCGCCGCACTGATCCAGCGCCTGGCCAGCCAGCAGGGCGCCGACCCGCAGCGCGCCTTCCTCGCCGGCTACTCCAACGGCGGCCACCTGGGCCTGCGCATCGCCCTGGAACAGCCGCACCTGCTGGCCGGGGTGGCGGCCATCGCCGCCAACCTGCCGAGCGACGACAACCTGGACTGCACGCCGTCCGGCCAGGCCGTGCCGGTGCTGCTGATGAACGGCACCCGCGACCCGATCAATCCTTACAACGGCGGCATCGTCACCCTGTTCGGCCTCGGTAACCGCGGCACGGTGCGTTCGGCGTACGAGTCCGCACAGTATTTCGCCCAGCTGGCCGGCTACCCGCAGGATGCCGTGCGCAGTAGCAGCGCCTGGGCGCACCAGGGCGACCGCGCCCAGCGCGTCACCCTCGACCAGTGGCAGGCCGAGGGCCGCGCCGAAGTGGCGCTGTATTCGCTGATCGGCGGCGGTCACCTGATTCCCCAGGCCGGCTTCCGCGCCCCACGCCTGCTCGGCCCGACCCTGTCCGGCTTCGACGGCCCGCAGGCGATCTGGGACTTCTTCGCCCGCCAGCGCCCCGCGCCAGCCCAGCCCTGACTCTTTGGAGGTATCGCCATGCAACCTTTCAGTTTTGCCACCACCGCGCAGATCCTCTGTGAATCCGGCTCGGCCGCGCGCCTGGCCGAGCTGTGCCGCGAACGCGGCGCCAGCCGGGTGCTGATCGTCACCGACCCCGGCATCACCCGCTTCGGCCTGCTAGACGGCGTACTGCCCGGCTTCGCCAGCGCTGGCCTCGCCGTGGAAGTGTTCGACCAGGTGATCGCCGACCCGCCCGAGGCCATAGTGCTCAACGCCGTGGAACGCGCGCGCAGCCTGGAGGCGCAGCTGGTGATCGGCTTCGGCGGCGGCAGCTCGATGGACGTGGCCAAGCTGGTCGCCCTGCTCGCCCACCCGAGCTGCGCGCAGCAGCTCAAGGACATCTACGGCGTGGGCAACGCCCGTGGCCAGCGCCTGCCACTGATCCAGGTGCCGACCACCGCCGGTACCGGCTCGGAAGTCACCCAGATCGCCATCATCACCACCGGCGAAACCACCAAGATGGGCGTGGTCTCGCCGCTGCTGCTGCCGGATCTGGCAGTGCTCGACGCCGACCTGACCCTCGGCCTGCCGCCGGCGGTGACCGCGGCCACCGGCATCGACGCCATGGTGCATGCCATCGAGGCCTACACCAGCAAGATCAAGAAGAACCCGCTGTCCGACCTGCTGGCCCGCGAGGCCCTGCGCCTGCTGGCCGCCAACCTCGACCAGGCGGTGCATAACGGCAGCAACCGCGAGGCACGCCAGGCCATGCTGCTCGGCGCCCTGCTGGCCGGCCAGGCCTTCGCCAACGCGCCGTGCGCGGCCGTACATGCGCTGGCCTATCCACTGGGCGGGCACTTCCATATCCCCCACGGTCTGAGCAACGCCCTGGTGCTGCCCCATGTGCTGCGTTTCAACGCGCCGATGGCCACCGCGCTGTATGCCGAACTGGCCCCGCTGATCCTCGGTGAGCGCTTCAAGGGTGGCAGCGCCGAGCAGTGCTGCGCCGAGTTCATCAACGAACTGGCGGCGCTCAACCAGCGCTGCGGCCTGCCCAATCGCCTGCGCGATGCCGGCGTGCCCGAGTCCATGCTGCCGCGCATGGCCAGCGACGCCATGCTGCAGCAGCGCCTGCTGGTGAATAACCCGCGCGAGGTCAGCGAGGCCGACGCCCTGGCCATCTACCAGGCGGCGTATTGAGTAGCTCCCTCCGGGAGACGACTGCATGGATGCAGGAGGTAGGGCGCGGAGCTTCTGTTCCCTCTCCCACCGGGAGAGGGCTAGGGTGAGGGTGATGCCGGCAACTCGGAGTCGCTTGTGAATCCCTCACCCCCGGCCCCTCTCCCACAGGGAGAGGGGTGGTCAATGGCTTGCAATACAGCCCACGAATCAAACTATCCCGCGCATCGCCCAGGCCTTAGGGTGGTACGCAAGCACGACGAGAACAGCCCATGAGCCAACCCCAACACCTGCGCAGCGACTACGCGCACTTCCAACCGATCACCACCCGCTGGCACGACAACGACGTCTATGGCCACGTCAACAACGTGGTCTATTACGGCTTCTTCGACAGCGCGGTGAACACCTACCTGATCGAGGTCGGCGGCCTGGATATCCACGACGGTAACGTGGTCGGCTTCGTGGTCAGCTCCAGCTGCGACTACTTCGCCTCCATCGCCTTTCCCGAACGCATCGAGGTCGGCCTGCGGGTCGGCAAGCTGGGCAACAGCTCGGTGCAGTACGAGCTGGCCATCTTCAAGGTCGGCGAAGACGAAGCCTGCGCCGCTGGCCGCTTCGTCCACGTGTTCGTCGACCGCGCCAGTAATCGCCCGGTAAGCATTCCCGAGACCCTGCGCGCGGCGCTCGCCCGCCTGCTGCGCGACTGATCAAACAACCACAACAGAGGATTCCGCCATGCAAGACGCCGTTATCGTCTCCACTGCCCGCACGCCGATCGCCAAGGCCTTCCGCGGTGCATTCAACGACCTCAAATCGCCGTCGATGGCCGCCATCGCCCTGCGCGCCGCAGTCGAGCGTGCCGGCATCGAGCCGGGCGAGATCGAGGACGTGGTGATGGGCACCGCCATGCAGGGCGGCACCGCCTCCACCAACCTCGGCCGCCTGTCGCTGCTGGCCGCCGGCCTGCCGCTGTCGGTCAGCGGGCAGACCATCGACCGCCAGTGCGCCTCCGGCCTGATGGCCATCTCCATCGCCGCCAAGCAGATCATGGTCGACGGCATGGCCGTCACTGTCGGCGCCGGCCAGGAGCAGATCAGCCTGGTGCAGAACACCCACATGAAGTGGACGGCTACCGACTACGACCCGGCCGTGGTGAAGATGGCCGAGCACGCCTACATGCCGATGCTGCAGACCGCCGAACTGGTGGCCAAGCGCTACGGCATCAGCCGCGAGGCCCAGGACGCCTACTCCCTGCAGTCGCAGCAGCGCACCGCCGCCGCCCAGGCCGCCGGCCTGTTCGCCAATGAAATCGTCCCGGTGACCGCCCGCAAGAAGCTGGTCGACAAGGAAACCGGCGCGGTCAGCTTCGAAGACGTCACCCTCAGCCTGGACGAGGGCAACCGCCCGCAGACCGTGCTGGACGACCTGACCAAGCTCAAGCCGGTCATCGAAGGTGGCTGCATCACCGCCGGCAACGCCAGCCAGCTGTCCGACGGTGCCAGTGCCAGCGTGCTGATGAGCGGCGCCCTGGCCGCCCAGCGCGGCATCCAGCCGCTGGGCCTGTATCGCGGCATCGCCGTGGCCGGCCTGGCCCCGGAAGAGATGGGCATCGGCCCGGTGTTCGCCGTGCCCAAGCTGCTCAAGCAGCACGGCCTGACCGTCGACGACATCGGCCTGTGGGAACTCAACGAAGCCTTCGCCTGCCAGGTGCTGTACAGCGCGCAGAAGCTCGGCATCGACCCGGCCAAGCTCAACGTCAACGGCGGCGCCATCTCCATCGGCCACCCGTACGGCATGAGCGGCGCGCGCATGGTCGGCCACGCCCTGCTGGAAGGTAAGCGTCGCGGCGTGAAGTACGTGGTGATCACCATGTGCGTCGGCGGCGGCATGGGCGCGGCCGGGCTGTTCGAAGTGCTGTAAGCGGTACGTTGTGGCGGTAACAGGAACGGAGGCTCTAGCCTCCGTTTTTTGTTTCCAGCCTGGGCTTTGTGCTTTGGACTCAGCGCTTTCCTCGGCCCTTGGCTATAGGTTTCGCCTCGCACGGCGAGTCACTTTCTCTTTGCTCGCGCGAAAGAGAAAGTAACCAAAGAGAAAGCGCGCCCGACATCCGGGTTTCGCTGCGCGAAACTTCCCTCCCTCCGGTACTGCTCCGGGGCCGGCTTACAAGGGTCATCCCTGGCCCTTTAAGCCTCTCGCCGCCTCCATGCGGCTCGCTCCCCTGCGCAACACCTCCGTTCGGCCTCCTGACGGGGGTCAAGCTCCGAGTTGCTTGAATACTCTTTGCTCTGTTCCTTAAACGCGAACTTTCAGGCACCACCAAACGCCCCTTCAGGAGGGTGAGTGGAGTCGTTGTGGAAGAGGTTGAGCGGCATGGATGCCGCGAGAGCCGTGATGGGCCAAGGATGGCCCTTCGCGGCGGGCCCCTGGAGCAACGATGAAACGAACGAACCCGGAGCGGAGCGTAGGGCCGGATGCAGGGGCACAGCGTTTTTGCTTACTTTTTCCGCGTTTGGAAAAAGTGAGTCGCCGTGCAAGGCGAAATCTATAGCTCCAGCCGAGGAAAGTGCCGAGTCCAAACACTCAAGCGCAAGCCATCAGCCGGTCAAGTCAGCGAACCACTCAGGGCCGCAGCCAGAAGCGGCTGTCGGCCGCCGGCAAGCCTTCCGGCAGGTCGCTCTGCAGGATCAGCAGGCGGCGCTGGGCCAGCTGGCTGCGCTGCAATTGCTCGCCGAAATGACGCAGGAACAGCGCCTGAAAGCTGCCATCGGCCTGGATCAGCGCCAGACCCTCGGCGAAGCGCTGCCTGAGTTCGGGCCGGTCGCGGTTGAAGGTGAAATACACCGGCAGCGGATAAACCAGCGCCAGGCTCGGCTCGATCATCAGCTGCGGATGCTGCTCGGGATGGTCGCCCACCTCCTGCCAGGCCTCGGCCACGGCGCGGTGGTAATAGTCGAAGCGGTGCTCGGCGAGCATCGCCAGCAGGTTTTCCGGATGCGCGCTACCCACCACCGGCAGGCGGTTGAGGGCGAACAGCGGGAAATCGCTCCACTGGCTGCCGAAGCCACCACGTAGCTGGCGCAGCTCATCGAGGCTGCGCACCTGGGCGAAACGTGCGGCATCCTGGCGGTTGATCAGCAGCAGGCGGTAGCCGAGCAGGCCGGCATGCAGGTCGAACCTGAGCATGTCGAAATCGTGCAGGCGCTGAGCATTGGGCGGCACGTAGGCCAGGTCGACCATGCCGGCACGCAGCTGAGCCAGGCAACGCTCTTGCGGCGGGTCGTCGCCGCTCGCCGCGGCTATCGTCATGGCGCCATAGCTGGCGGCGGTACGCGCCAGAATCAGGTTGGCCAGCTCGATGCGGTAAGCGTAGCGCCCGGCATCGTGCTGGCACACGCGCAGCTCGTCAGCCGCCAGCCCGCTGCAAAGCAGCAGGGCGGTCAGCAGCCAGAACCTCAGGGGCATTTTACAGCGCCTGCGGCGCGCGCTCGCACAAGGTTTTCAGCGCATCCACCCACTGCGGGTGTTCGTTCAGGCACGGCACCAGTACCAGCTCCTCGCCACCGGCTTGCTGGAATTGCTCGCGGCCGCGATCACCGATTTCTTCCAGGGTCTCGATGCAGTCGGCGACGAACGCCGGGCACATCACCAGCAGCTTCTTCACCCCGGCCTTGGCCAGTTCGTCGAGGCGCGTCTCGGTGTAGGGCTCGATCCACTTGGCACGCCCCAGGCGCGACTGGAACGACACCGACCATTGCCCCGGCTTGAGCCCGGCGCGCTCGGCGAACAGCTCGGCACTGCGCAGGCACTGGGCGCGGTAGCAGTTGGCAAGCACCTGCGGTGAGGCCGTCTTGCAGCAGTCGGCACCCTTGAGGCAATGGCCACTGGAGTCGAGCTTGTGCAGATGGCGCTCGGGCAGACCGTGGAAGCTCAGCAGCAGGTGGTCGAAGCCCTGCTGCAGGTGCGGCTGGGCACTGGCCACCAGGGCATCGAGGTACACCGGCTCCTGGAAAAACGGCGGCAGAATCGCCAGTTGCAACGGTAGCTGCTTATCGCGCAGCACCCGCCTGGTTTCCTCGATCACGGTGGTGGTGGTGCTATCGGCGAACTGCGGGTACAGCGGCGCCAGGGTCACCCGCTTGACGCCCTGCGCGGCCAGGCGCAGCAGGGCTTTCTCGATCGACAGCTCCCCATAGCGCATGGCCAGCTCCACCGGGCCGTGCTGCCACAGCGGGGTGATGGCCTGCTGCAGGCGGCGGCTGAGCACCACCAGCGGCGAGCCTTCCGGCCACCAGATCGAGGCATAGGCATGGGCCGACTGGGCCGGGCGCTTGAGCAGGATCAGCGACACCAGCAGGCGACGAATCGGCCATGGCAGGTCGATCACATAGGGATCCATGAGGAACTGGTCGAGATAGCGCCGCACATCGGCCACCGAGGTGGAGTCCGGCGAACCGAGGTTGACCAGCAGTAGAGCGTGATCTGTCATGCAGCATCCTTGAAGAGGTCGGCCAGGGCCGCCTCGATAGCAGTAAAACGGAATTCGTAGCCAGCCTGTTGCGCCCGGCTCGGCAGCACCTTCTGCCCACCGAGGAGCAGGCCGGCGAGTTCGCCCAGGCCAATTTTCAGCAACAGCCCCGGCAGCGGCAACAGCGCCGGGCGATGCAGCGCATGCCCGAGGGCGGTGGCGAACGCCTTGTTCCTCACCGGCTGCGGCGCGCAGGCATTATAAGGACCGCGCGCATCATCCTGCTGCAAGAGAAAATCGATCAAGCCGATTTCATCCTGCAGATGAATCCACGGCATCCATTGCCGGCCATTGCCGATCGGCCCGCCCAGCCCCAGTTTGAACGGCAGCAGCAGGCGCGCCAAAAAGCCGCCCTCGCGGGCCAGCACCAGGCCGGTACGCAGCAGCACCACGCGGATGCCCAACTCCTCGGCGCGCCAGGCGGTTTCTTCCCAGGCGCCGCACAGCTGCGCCGGGAAATCCTCGATCACCGGCGGGCTGCCCTCGCGCAGCTCATGCTCGCCGGCATCGCCGTACCAGCCCACTGCAGAGCCGGAAACCAGCACCTGCGGCCGCTGCGCCCGCGCCTCCAGCCAGGCCAGCAGCTGCTCGGTCAGGCCGATGCGGCTGGCCCACAGCAGCGCCTTGCGCTTGTGCGTCCAGGGCCGGTCGGCAATCGGCGCGCCGGCCAGGTTGATCAGCGCATCCAGCGGTTCGTCGCCGTAGTCCTCGAGCCGGCCAATAGCCCGCACGGAGGCGCCGCACAGGCCCGCCACCCGCTCCGGAGTGCGGCTCCAGACGGTCAGCCGGTGGCCCTGGGCGAGCCAGTGACGGCACAGCGCCCGACCGATCAAACCTGTACCGCCGGTCAGCAAGATATGCATGGCATCCTCCTCGCATGGCGCTAACCACCAGTCTCGCCCTAGTCTGAATTATGACGCGGTTACGTGCCTTGTCCGCCCGGACACAGCGTCGCAGATTCAACAGGCCCGCGATTGCAAGCAAATCCGCCTGTACGGCACACACCGACCACGCAGGGTTGTCTAAAACGTAGCCTGTCGTAGCGGAAACGAGGTAGACCATGAGCGCACCCATCGCCATCATCGGCACCGGCCTGGCGGGACTCTCCGCCGCCCAGGCACTGCATGCCGCCGGCCTGGAAGTAGAGCTGTTCGACAAGAGCCGCGGCAGCGGCGGACGCATGGCCAGCAAGCGTAGCGACGCCGGCTCGCTGGATCTCGGCGCCCAGTACTTCACTGCCCGTGACCGCCGCTTCGTCGAAGTGGTGCAGCACTGGCAGGCCCGCGGCTGGGTCGCCGAGTGGGATCCCGAACTGTACCAGAGCAACGAGAACGGCCTCAGCCCTTCGCCGGATGAACAAGTGCGCTGGGTCGGCACCCCGCGTATGAGCGCCATCAGCCGCGCCCTGCTCGGCGCCTTGCCGGTGCACTTCTCCTGCCGCATCACCGAAGTCTTTCGCGGCGAGCAGTACTGGGAGCTGCAGGACACCGAGGGCCAGAGCCACGGCCCGTTCAGCAGCGTGATCATCGCCACCCCGGCCCCCCAGGCCACCGGCCTGCTCAGCGCTGCGCCGAAGCTGGCCAGCGCCGCCGCCAGCGTGATCATGGAGCCGACCTGGGCCGTCGCCCTGGCCTTCGCCACGGCCCTGGACACCCGCGTCGAGGGCTGCTTCGCCCAGGGCAGTGCGCTCGACTGGGTGGCGCGCAACCGCAGCAAACCGGCGCGCGACGGCAGCTTCGACACCTGGGTGCTGCATGCCAGCAGCAGCTGGAGCAAGCAGCATCTGGATCTGCCCAAGGAGGCGGTGATCGAGCGCCTGCACGGCGCCTTCGCCGAACTGATCGGCTGCCCGCTGCCGGCGCCCAGTATCAGCCTGGCCCATCGCTGGCTGTATGCGCGGCCGGCCAGTGCCCACGAGTGGGGCGCCCTGGCCGACGCCGACCTGGGCCTGTATGCCTGCGGCGACTGGTGCCTGTCCGGCCGGGTGGAAGGCGCCTGGCTGAGCGGCCAGGAGGCGGCTCGCCGGCTGCTGGAGCATCGCCAGTGAAGCCCGGCCGGATCAATCCGCGCAAATTGCTGCTGTCGAAGTGGACGGCCCGCACACCACGCAATCGCGAGCGGCACTTCCTGGTCACCGAACTGCAGCGCAGTGACTCTGGGGAAGTACTGACGATCGACCTGCAGGCCGTGCTGACCGGGCGCAGCGAGCGCCTGGACTGGCACCTGCTAGAGGACACCGAACGCTGGCAGATGGGCTGGAACTAGTGTCTGTGGGACAATGCCAACCCCGCTCGCCGAACAGCCCATCATGCGTCAGAAAGCCCAGCCCCCTCGCCAACCCAAGGCCGTCACCAAGGGCCAGTTGCACCCGCGCAACCGCCACCAGGGGCGCTACGACTTCCCCAAGCTGATCGAAGCCAGCCCGGAACTGGGCAAATTCGTCATCCTCAACCCCTACGGCAAGCAGAGCATCGACTTCGCCAACCCGGAGGCGGTCAAGGTGTTCAACCGCGCCCTGCTGCGCCAGCTGTACGGCATCGTGCACTGGGACATTCCGCCGGGCTACCTGTGCCCACCGATTCCCGGGCGCGCCGACTACCTGCACGGCCTGGCCGACCTGCTGGCCGAGGGCAATGACGGCAATATCCCGCGTGGCAAGGCGGTGCGCGTGCTGGATATCGGCACCGGTGCCAACTGCATCTACCCGCTGCTCGGCCATAGCGACTACGGTTGGCGCTTCGTCGGCGCCGACATCGACCCGCAGGCCCTCGCCGCGGCCGCCGTGACCGTGCAGGCCAACGGCCTGGGCGAGGCCATCGAGCTGCGCCGCCAGGCCCAGCCCGAGCAGATCTTCCAGGGCCTGATCGAGGCAGGCGAACGCTTCACCCTGAGCCTGTGCAACCCGCCCTTCCACAGTTCCGCCGAGGATGCAGTGAGCGGCAGCACGCGCAAGTGGAAGAACCTCGGCAAGCTCGACCCCAAGCGCAAGCTGCCGGTGCTGAACTTCGGCGGGCAGAGCAACGAGCTGTGGTGCGAAGGCGGCGAGGCGGCCTTCCTGCGGCGTATGGCGCGGGAAAGCGCCGAGTTCGCCGGCCAGGTGCTGTGGTTCAGCAGCCTGGTGTCCAAGGCCAGCAACCTGCCGACCCTGCAGGCCGCCCTGGCCAAGGCCGGCGCCCTGGAAGTGCGCTGCGTGGAGATGGCCCAGGGCAACAAGCAGAGCCGCTTCGTGGCCTGGACCTTCCATGAGGTGGCCGCCCGCCGCGCCTGGCTGCAGGCCGCGCGGTGAGTTTCTGCCTGGCCGGCCCCTGCGAGTACCGCGAGGAGATCCGCAAGAGCCGCTTTATCGCCATGGCCGCGCCCATCGAGTCGGCTGAGCAGGCCCTGGCCTTTATCGAGCAGCACAAGGATCTCGGCGCCTCGCACAACTGCTGGGCGTTCAAGTGCGGCCAGCAGTACCGCTTCAGCGACGACGGCGAACCCGGCGGCACCGCCGGCCGACCGATCCTCGCCGCCATCGAGGGCCAGGACTGCGACCAGGTGGTGGTGCTGGTGATCCGCTGGTACGGCGGCATCCAGCTTGGCACCGGCGGCCTGGCCCGTGCCTACGGCGGCAGTGCGGCCAAGTGCCTGCAGGGTGGCGAGCGTATCGCCCGGGTGCTGCGGGTGCAGGCGCACTGCCATGTGCCGTTCGCCGAGCTGATGCGGGTCAAGGCGCGCCTGGCCGACTGGCAGGCGCTGCTCGAACGGGAAGATTTCGATGGCGACGGCGCCGTGCTGCAACTGGCGCTGCCGGCCGAGCGACTCGCCGAGGCCGCCAGCCAGCTGGGCGATATGAGCCGCGGCCGCATAGTGCTGCAGCGGCTCGAGCCGTAGGGCGGGTGAAACCCGCGTCGCGGGATCAGGAATAGCGAGCTTAACCCGCCCACCTGTCGAGCCTCCTCGCGCAATCCCCCTTCTGCCTCGTCATTCCCGCCTGCGCGGGGATGACGGAATAGCAAAGAAGCCCCATCGGCACGGGTATTGACGCTACACGGGTTGCTCCCGCCCTACATCGCCCACTCGGTCACCACCATATGGGTCTTGACCCGCTGCATGCCGGGGTAGCTCTCGATCTCGCCGCGGATCTCGGCCAGGCGCGCCATGCTGGCTGCCTCCACCTGCACCAGCATGTCGGTCTCGCCGCTGATGCCGCAGCACTGGCGGATTTCCGGAAAGGCGCGCATGCGCTCGACATAGTCCTGGCAGCGACTTTCCTTGTAGAACAGTTCGAGGAAGGCCTTGATCGTATTCTGCGTCGGGTCAACCACACGGGCGTGGTAGCCCTGGATCACCCCGCCCTGCTCCAGTTGGCGAATCCGCTCCCCCACTGCCGAGCGCGACAGATTGACCTCGCGGGCGATCTGGCTGACGGGGGTGCGCGCATCCTGGCGCAGCAGGGCGATGATCTGGCGGTCGAACTTGTCCACGGTGCTTCTCGGCAGGCAATTTGACGGGCGATTCCGCCAGTTTGCCGGGCATCGGCGGCGAGCTGGCAGCAGCGGCACAAGGGGCGACGGCTTACCATGGCGGGATCGCAAAGAAGCCACGAGCATACAACATGAGCCGCTTGAACAAGGAACTGGGCCTGCTGCAGGGAGTCGGGCTGCTCAGCACCTCGCTGCTCGGTACCGGCATTTTCGTGGTACCTGCGCTGGCCGCCACCGCCGCCGGCACCGCCTCGCTGTGGGCCTGGCTGATCCTGATCGGCCTGGTGCTGCCGGTGGCCTTCACCTTCGCCCAGCTGGGCAAGCGCTTCCCTCATGCCGGCGGTGCACCGCACCTGATCGGCCGGGCTTTCGGTGCGCGCCTGGAGCGGCTGATCGCCTTCCTGTTCCTCGCCGTGCTGCCGGTGGGCCTGCCGGCCGCGCTGAACATCGCCACCGGGTTCTGGCAGGCCGTGCTGCCGGTGGGCAAGGGCGAGGCGCTGCTGATCCAGTTCGTCACCCTCGGCGCCATGCTCCTGCTCGGCCAGCGCCCGGCCCGGGCCAGCGGCCTGGTGCAGGGGCTGATCGCCCTGGCGATCATCGGCACAGTAGCGCTGGTCTGGTGGGTGGCCGACCTGCCGCTGGCCAGCCAGCCGCTGCTGCCGTCCATCGAGGGCTCCTGGCACCTGATCCCGACGGCACTGGGCGTGATGTTCTGGTGCTTCGTCGGCATCGAGGCCTTCACCCACTTGGGCGAGGAGTTCAAGCACCCGCAGCGCGACTTCCCCCTCGCCCTGCTGCTCGGCGTGCTGCTGGCCGGCCTGGTGTACTGGGCCTTCTCGGTGGCCGTGCTGAGCTTCCATGTGTACGGCGACGTGCACAGTGACGCCGCCTCGCTGCCGCGCCTGATGCAGCTGCTGCTGGGCGAGCAGGCGCGCTGGCTGGTGGCGCTGATCGGCTACCTGGCCTGCTTCGCCTCGATGAACGTCTATGTGCAGGGCTTCGCCCGGCTGATCTGGAGCCTGGCCGACGAAGGCAAGCTGCCCAGCCCCCTGGCCCGCCTCAACCGCCACGGCGTACCGGCCCGCGCCCTGCTGGTGGTGGTGCTGATCTGCTGCCTGTGCGCCAGCCTGGCCGCCGTGCTGCAGCTCTCGGTGGACGACCTGATCCGCTACGCCAACGGCAACTTCGTGGTGGTCTACCTGCTCAGCATGGCGGCCGGCTGGGTGCTGCTGCGCGGTGTGTGGCGCTGGCTGGCCGGCTTCAGCACGCTGCTCTGTAGCCTGGTGCTGCTGGCCCTGGGCAGCGAGGCGCTGTATGCCCTCGGCCTGCTGGCGCTGTTCGCCGCCCTCGATTACGGCCTGGGCCGGCGCGCAGCGGTTCTCGCTTCACACGATTGAGAACCTGTTTACGATCTCGCGAGCTAGAGATAAACGGTGGCGAAAACGGCCGAGGAAGCGGAGTTTACGAGTGGTAAATGAGCATTCCGAGGTCGTTTTCAACACCGTTTAGCCGACGCGCAGCAGATCGTAAACAGATTCTGGGCGGTGAGCGGGCGGGCCATCCCGGCTATCCTCAGCCAGGGACAGCCTCAAGGACAGACCATGCGCCGCATTCTCCGCGATCTGAAAATTCTCATCCTCGCCAACCTGTGGCTGGTGCCGGTGCTGGCCGGCCTGGTCGGTGCGCTGTTCTACTTCGTCGCCCCACCGCCGCCCATGCATGCGCGCCTGGCCACCGGCGCCGCCGGCGGTGGCTACCACGCCTTCGCCGAACGCCTGCGCGCCGAACTGGACAAGCAGGGCTTCACCCTGGAGCTGGTGGAAAGCGCCGGCTCCGCCGACAACCTGGCCAAGCTCGGCAAGGGCGATGTGGAACTGGCCCTGGTGCAGAGCGGCCAGGAACTGGCCCTGGATACCGAGGCCCGCGACCGGCTCGCCGGCCTCGGCGTGATGTACCGCGAGCCGCTGTGGCTGTTCACCGGCAAGAAGGTCAAGTTCCAGCGCCTGGCCGATCTGCTGAAGCTGCGCCTGGCCGTGGGCGGCGCCGACAGCGGTACCCAGGCGGTGACGGCGGCCCTGCTCGGCGCCAACCACATCGAGCCGGCCAACTACCCCAAGCAGTGGCAACAACTGGGTGGCAGCCGCGCTGCCGATGCGCTGATCGAAGGCAGGCTGGACGCCGCCTTCTTCGTCGGCCCGGCGGAAAACCCGCTGATCCAGCGCCTGGCCGCCGAGCCCAAGCTGCGGCTGGTCAGCCTGCGCCGCACCCCGGCCTACCTGGCCCGCCTGCCCTACCTGAGCCGCCTGGAAGTCGGCGAGGGCATGCTCGACATGGCGCGCAACACCCCGGATCGCGACATCGTCACCCTCGGCCCGGTGGCCGTGCTGGTGGCCGGCGAGAGCTTCCACCCCTCGCTCACCCCGCTGATCCTCGAGGCCGCCCGCGAAGTGCTGAAGAACGGCAGCCTGCTCGACCCGGCCGGCAGCTACCCGGCCAAGCCGCCGCTGTCGCTGCACACCCTAGCCGAGGCCGATTACTACTACGACAAGGGCCTGCCAATCCTGCAGCGCTACCTGCCGTTTCGCATCGCCTCGCTGGCCGACCGCTACATCATCCTCGCCATCCCCCTGCTGGTGCTGCTGTTCCCGCTGTTCAAGGCCATCGGGCCGATCTACCAGTGGCGCATCCGCGCGCGCATCTACCGCTGGTACAAGCACCTGCGCGAGATCGACCAACTGCTCTACAAGGGCGACCTGCCCAGCGACATCGCCGTGGAGATCGGCCGCCTGGAGAAGCTGGAGGACGAACTGGCACGGGTCGAAGTGCCGCTGTCCTACTCCAGCGAGCTGTACGAGCTGCACATGCACCTGCGTTACATGATCGAGCGCCTGCAGGCCGTGCAGCGCCGCAACGTCCCGGCCGAATAAAAACAAACCCCGCCCGGCAGGCCCGGGCGGGGTTGTTCAGACAGGGCGGATCACTTGATCCAGTGCTTGCCCCAATGGGTGATGTCATACGCCTGGGCGCTGCGCTTCAGGCCCTTGCCAGCCGTTGCGGCGGCAATTTCGTCGTCGACCACCCGAGTCGAGAACGCCAGCCAGCTGGTGACAAAGGCCATGGCATCGCCGTTGACCTCCAGCGCCCGCAGATCGATGTTGCTCGGGTCATCGCACGCGGCGTGGTAGCACGGGTCGAGCGCCACGCCGGCGCTGCCGCCATAGCGCGCGGCCTGCTCCGCGGTCTTCAGCTCCTCGGCACCGGTGAACAGCCCGCCGAAGGCGATGCCGTCGGTAAAGAACTGCGCGTAGTCGGAACGGAAGGTGATCTCGTCACCCTCGAACGGCAGGCCGCGCAGCCGGTAGTACTTCTCGAACAGGCGCTCCAGGGCCGCCGAGCCGGGTGGGCCCTGCAGGCCGAAGGAGGAACCGTCGCCGTCGTAGATGAAGTAGCCGAAGTTGGGCGAAGCGATCATGTCGAAGTTCAGGTAGGCCTTGATCTTCGCCTTCTGCTCGGGCGGCAGCTGGGTGACGTAGTAGGTGGAACCGACCAGCCCCGACTCCTCGGCGCCCCACCAGGCGAAGCGCAGCTTGTTCTGCGGCCGCGCCTTGCGCATCTGCACGGCCAGCTCCAGCAGGGCGGCACTGCCCGAACCGTTGTCGTTGATGCCGGCACCGGCGAACACCGAGTCCAGGTGCGCGCCGGCCATCACCACGTTGTTCGGATTGCCGTGGCGGCTTTCGGCGACCAGGTTGTAGGTCTGGGTCTGCTCGCGCACCACGTCGGTCACCATGTGCACCTGCAACCCGGCGGTCTGCGCCAGGCTCACCCCCAGGTCATAGGTGCCGAACAGCACGGGAATGCCACCGGCATAGGCATCGCCCAGGGTCGCGTCGATCAGGCCCTTGCGCTCCTCGGTGTCGCCCTGGTTGAAGATGATCACCCCGCTGGCCCCAGCTGCGGCGGCGTTCTCCGCCTTGAGCTGGAAGTTGCAGCTACCGCGCTGCACCAGGGCGATGGCACCCGCCGGGAAGCCAGCGAAGTCCTCCGCCTCGCAACCACTGGTGGAGAGGTTGCCCGCACCCAGGGCGATATCCACCGCAGCGACGGCAGCCGTCACATCACCGGCGTCGGTCTGCGACAGGTAGGTGAAGTCCACCTCCCATTCGAACGGTGCGGGAGTCGGCGCCACGGCCTGCAACAGGCCCGGCCCCTGGGGATAAAAGGCACTGAACGGGAACTCCTGGCGGCTGACCGCATAGCCGGCGCGCTCCAGGGTCGACTGGATATAGTCCAGCGAACGCTGGTAGCCGGGCAGCCCCGCCGCGCGGTTGCCGCCGTTGGCCAGGGCGATGTCATTGAGTGCCAGCAGGTGGGCATTGGTTCTCTCTGCCTGCATGCAGCGTGGCAGCAGCAGCGGCGACAGAGCCTGGGCACCGCCATGACACTCCTGGGGGCTGATCCGCGTCGGACTCCATAACGCCTCGAACAGCTGTGGCAGGTCTTTGGTCTGAGCGGCATGCCCAGGCACGGCCAAGGTGGCCAACAACGAACCCAACATCAGATGGCGATTTCTGATCGTGTTCTGCATGTAATTTCTCCAGTCCGTATTTGGAGCTTTATGGATGCGGCAGTGCTTGTGGCAGCGCCGCGTAACGTCCCTTTACTGCGTCGTGTGGACGCTAAAGACGCTAGACGCATATCACCGGGCAAGCGAAGCGGTTGCAGACTGTTTTCTTGAAGATTGAGATAGATCACCGTAGATGGCGGCAAAATGACAGCAAACTGCCACTATCCATAGCTACCCCGCAGCAGCCCGCCAGCCCGTGCCTGCGCCAGCGAAGCTGGAGCCGACGGGTTTGTCAGGTAGACTGACGCACCTCGCCACGCGCCCTGCGCGGCACCGCCCCAGCGAATCACCTGAAGAACCGAAGCCATGCCGATCCGCCACTGCATCGTCCACCTGATCGACAAGAAACCCGACGGCTCGCCCGCCGTGCTGCACGCTCGCGACAGCGAGCTGAGCGCCTCGCAAGCCATGGAGAACCTGCTGGCCGACCTCAACGAGAGCTACAACGCCAAGCAGGGCAAGGCCTGGGGCCTGTTCCACGAGGAGTCCGGCGCCTACCCCTTCAGCGGCTGGCTGAAGGCCTACCTGGACGGCGAGCGCGACTTCACCGCCTTCAGCCGCCAGGCGGTGGAGCAGTTGCAGAAGCTGATGGAGGAATCCAACCTGTCCACCGGCGGCCATGTGTTGCTGGCCCACTACCAGCAGGGCATGACCGACTACCTGGCCATCGCCCTGCTCCACCACAGCGAAGGCGTGGCGGTGACCGAGGCGCTGGACGTGGCACCGGCCAAGCACCTCGACCTCGGCCAGCTGCACCTGGCGGCGCGCATCAACATCAGCGAGTGGCAGAACAACAAGCAGTCCAAGCAGTACATCTCGTTCATCAAGGGCAAGAACGGCAAGAAGGTCTCGGACTACTTCCGCGACTTCATCGGCTGCCACGAAGGCGTCGACGCGCCGAGCGAAACGCGCACCCTGCTCAAGGCCTTCAGCGACTTCGTCGAGAGCGAGGATCTGCCGGAAGAACAGGCCCGCGCCAAGACCGACACCCTGGTCGACTACGCCACCAGCCAGGCCAAGCTGGGCGAGCCGATCACCCTCGACGAACTGTCCGGGCTGATCGACGAAGACCGCCCGCGCGCCTTCTACGAACACATCCGCAACAAGGATTACGGCATGGCCCCGGAATTCCCGGCGGACAAGCGCACCCTCAACCAGTTCCGCCGCTTCACCGGCCGCGCCGAAGGCCTATCGATCAGTTTCGAATCGCACCTGCTGGGCTCGGCCATCGAGTACGACGAAGCGCGCGACATGCTGATCATCCGCCAGCTGCCGACCCAGCTGAAGGATCAGCTCAAGCGCCGCAAGGACTGAGTCGCGCACCCACAAAAAAGCCCGGCCTATGCCGGGCTTTTTTGTCGGCTATGTCCCAGTTGCTGGGTCGGCGTGTCACCTTCTGGGCCTTGCAGCTGCCTACCCTGGATTCCCGCCTTCGCGGGAATGACAGTGATTACCAAAGCCCCATAGTTTTACCTCGTCATTCCCGCGAAGGCGGGAATCCAGGTGCGTCCGCAGCACAGAAAAACGGCTACGCATACGACGCAACATGTAACTGGGGCATAGCCTTTTCATTGGGCAGCGTAGGAGCCAACTTGCAGACGCCCAATTGTAGGACGGGTGAAGCCCGCGGCTTGCATCCGCCCTACAGGATCACAGCGCCTCGATACGGAAACCCAGGCGCGGGAAGTGCACATGCACCACCCCGGCACGCTCGTCCTCGCGGCGCAGGATCAGCTCCTCGGCGCCGGCGAACAGCAGCTCGCCCTCCACCGGGTCGACGCCGTAATCGGTGGCGGCGATCTTCACCCGCTGCCCGGCCTGGAAGCCGTTGGGCTCGGCGAACTGCTCGTCCGGCAGGGCCGCCGGTGTTGCCGCCCGGGCAATCTCGATGGCGTCGGCGGCGCTCAGCTCGCTGGCCGCGCCATGACCGAAGCCAAGTACGCGACCGAGCCAGGCGCTGACATTGGGGTAGGCATCGACCAGCGGCGCGGTCACCGGAGTGGCCTTGAGGAACCACAGGCAATGGGCCAGAGAGAAGTCGGCAATCGACGGCTCGCCAAACAGGAAATCACCCTCCTCGCGTGCCAGCTGCTGCTCTACACGCGCCATCAACCCCGGCCAGTTGTGCTTGGCCGTTTCCGCCGCCAGGCGCGTGGCGCTACCGCCGCTGAACAGCCCGGCGCGGTCGGCGATAAAGGCCTTGATCGCTTCCGGCGGCAGTTTGGCGAAACGCACGGCCACCGATTCCGGCTGGAACACCAGGCTCACCGCATGCTGGAACACCACCGAATCGACCCACTGGGCAAAGCTGGCCGCCACGAACTCCTGGCCTTCGGGGAACAGCGCCGGGGTGGCCTTGTCAGCCTCCAGGCGCCGGGCGATCAGCGCGGTGTCGCAGTAGATGTCGGCGCCGACCTGCAGCACCGGAGTCTTGCGGTAGCCACCGGTCAGGGCCAACAGATCGGGCTTGGGCATCACTGGCGGGATCGTCACCGAACGCCACGACAGCTGCTTGAAGCCCAGCAGCAGGCGGGCCTTCTCGGCGAAAGGGGAAGTCGGGTAGTGGTGCAGGATCAGCTCGTGCATGACAGGCTCCGTGTCGGTGGCAGGTAAGCGACCAGCTTACCCCCGGGGCGACCCCGGGCCTACCCGCTCAGCCTGATAGCGCATTATCAGCTGCCTGCATGGCGTGCTCGCGCACCAGCGTCTCCTTGGCCGTCTTGGCCAGCGCCTTGATCGCCCGCTCGCGGCGCAGGGCGGCGCTCTTGTCCGCGCAGGCTTCGACATACACCAGCGCCTGAGCCGGGCTGGAGTGGAAGAAGCGCGCGCCCTTGCCGCTCTGGTGCTGGGCGAAGCGCCGCTGCGGATCGTCGCTGATGCCACAGTACAGGGCCCCGTTCGCCGCGCGCACCAGGTAGACGAACCAGGGCTTGGGCAACGCCGTGCTCATGCCCAGTAGGCCGCGCGCAGGCGCTCGCAGTAGGCCACCAGGCTGGGGAACTCACGAGCCATGCGGTTCAGCGGGGTTTCCAGGGTGCAGAAGATCAGGTTGGCCAGCACGCCGTAGGCGGCGGCATCGGCGCTGCAGGGCTGCGCACCGCCGAAATAGTCGGCGCTGCCCAGCAGGTCGTGCAGGGCCTGCAGGTCTTCGCGGGCGAAGGCCAGCAGCTCGTCGCGGCTGTGCCGGCCGATACCCTGGCTGTACAGGCTGCTACGCACCTTGCGCTGCACCATGCCGGGCACGAACCAGCTCAGCGGCGCCGCCAGGCGGCCGAACAGCGCCGGCCTGATCTGCGCCCAGCCCTTGGCGTCGACCCAGCGGAAGTACACCAGGATATGCACCAGATGCTCGTCGCACAGGCGCGTGATGGCCACGCCGCGGGCCAGGCCGGCGGCATCCAGGTGGCTGTCGAGGTCGAGTTTGAAGCGCTTGCTCAGGTGCTGCAGGACGATCGCCGAGTCGCCGATCACCTCGCCTTCCAGCTCGATAAAGGGCAGCTTGCCCTTGGGCCCCTTGCTCGGGTCGCTCAGGTTCTTGACCTGATAGCGCTGCCCAGTCAGGCGCAGGAAGGTTTCGAGTTTGAGGCAGTAGGGGCTGATATTGGGAACGGCGAAGGCGGCGGGAAACTGGTAGAGGGTGATCATCTTCGGCTGCCTGCAGAAAGGTGCCGGCGAGAGTAGGCGATCAGCCTCTGCCTCGCCAGCACTTGCCGCTGCCTCAGCCCTTGCAGAAAGCCGCCAGCCCACGCGCCGCCTGCTGGCGGATGGCGTTCTGCACCGGCGGTGCCCAACCCAGCAGCAGGCCCTTGGTGCCGAGTGCCTGGCGCGCCCAGCGCCACAGGTCGAAGTGATCGCGGTGCTCGATGATCTGGCCATCGCGAAAGCGGAAGTTCGCCTGGATGCGGTTGACCACGGTATTGCCGGTCTGGCTGAACAGATAGGTGGCCACCCACTGCGCGCTGCCCTGCTCGTCGTCGGCCTGCACCTGGTCGAAGGTCAGCGAGAAGTTCTGCGCGCGCGCCGCCAGCATGCGCCACATGTCGCCCGCCGCGCGGCCACGCAGGTCGGTGAACACCGGGTCGCTGAACTGCACGTCCTCGGCATAGCAGGCAGCCATGGCCTCGGCATCGAGGCGCTGGAAGGCCTGGTAGAAACGCGTGATCAGTTCGGCATTGGCGTGGGCCATGGGGCTGCTCCGGCTATGGGTAGTGGCGCTCAGTATGGTCGGCGGTAGCCTTCACGGCGATTGGCGATAAAGACAACTTTGTGTCAATAATCGCCAAAAGCCTCCCCTATCGAGCCGCCGATGATCCGCGTCGCCCTGTATGTTTCCCCGCAGACCGTCTGCTCCAGCCTGAGCATGGCCGACGATGCCTTCCGCCTGGCCAACCAGCTGGCCGGCGAGCGCCTGTTCGACACCTTGCGGGTCAGCCAGGACGGCCAGCCGGTGGAGCTGGGCTTCGTCCAGGTACGGGTCGACGGCGACCTGAGCCTGGCCGCCAGCGCCGACCTGGTGCTGATTCCCGCCAGCGGCAGTTCGGTGCCGCGCATGCTCGACGGCAACCCGGCGCTGCTGGCCTGGCTGGCCAGCCGCCCGGCCGAGCAGCAGTTGGCCAGCCTGTGCAGCGGCGCCTTCCTGCTGGCCGCCGCCGGGGTGCTGGATGGCCGCCGCGCCACCACCCACTGGGCGCTGGCAGATGAGTTCCGCCAGCGCTTCCCGCAGATCCACCTGCTGGATCAGCAACTGTTCACCGAGGACGGCAACCGCTTCTGCTCCGGCGGCGCCCAGGCCGGGCTCGACCTGTGCCTGCACCTGATTGCCTGGCATGCCGGCGAAGCACTGGCGCAACGCCTGGCCAGCACCCTGGTGGTGGAGCGCGAGCGCGGCCCGCAGTCGCGCTTCGCCCCGCTGCTGCCGGACAGCCACCCGACCGACAGCCTGATCGCCCCGCTGCTGCGCTGGCTGCAGGAACATCACCAGCAGGCCATCGACCTCGAGCGCCTGGCCGCCCAGGCGCACTGCTCGACCCGCACCCTGCTGCGGCGCTTCAAGGCCAGCACCGGGCTGACGCCCAACGACTACCTGCAGCGCCTGCGCATCAGTGCCGCGCAGAGCGCCCTGCGCAACCCGGCGCGCTCGCTGGAACAGGTGGCGGCCCAGGTCGGTTACGCCGACCGCGCCACCTTCGCCAAGCGCTTCAAGCAGCTGTGCGGGGAAAGCCCGGGAGCGTTCCGCAAGCGACTTTGCAATCACCCGACCAGCCTACCCTCGCGGCAGTAGCCCGGCATAAAGGCTACGTGCCCGTTAGCGCTTGCCAGCCTCGTGCGCCCTGGATCCCCGTGTGCGCGGGGATGACGCTGTATGAGCAATGCCACGGCGGCACTCACCCCACTGCGTCGCTCCCGCGAAGGCGGGAGCGACGCAGTGGGCGCCTCGATGAGGCGTTACCTGACTAAAACTCAGGCAAAGAAAAAGGGAGCCCGCAGGCTCCCTTGTTTATTCAGCTCAGACTCAGTGCAGGATCTGGCTGAGGAACAGCTTGGTGCGCTCGTTCTGCGGGTTGGTGAAGAAGGTATCCGGGGCCGCCTGCTCGACGATCTCGCCCTTGTCCATGAAGATCACCCGATCCGCCACGGTACGGGCGAAGCCCATCTCGTGGGTCACGCAGAGCATGGTCATGCCGTCGTGGGCCAGGCCGATCATGGTGTCGAGCACTTCCTTGACCATTTCCGGATCGAGGGCCGAGGTCGGCTCGTCGAACAGCATGATCTTCGGCTTCATGCACAGCGCCCGGGCAATTGCCACGCGCTGCTGCTGGCCGCCGGAGAGCTGCCCCGGGTACTTGTTGGCCTGCTCGGGAATGCGCACGCGCTCGAGGAAGTGCATGGCGACCTCTTCGGCCTTGCGCTTGGGCATCTTGCGCACCCAGATCGGTGCCAGGGTGCAGTTTTCCAGCACGGTCAGGTGCGGGAACAGGTTGAAGTGCTGGAACACCATGCCCACTTCGCTGCGGATCGCCTCGATGTGCTTGAGGTCGTTGGTCAGCTCGGTGCCGTCGACGATGATCCGCCCCTGCTGGTGTTCCTCCAGGCGGTTGATGCAGCGGATGGTGGTCGACTTGCCCGAACCCGACGGCCCGCACAGGACGATGCGCTCGCCCTGCTTGACGTTCAGGTTGATGTCCTTGAGCACATGGAACTGGCCGTACCACTTGTTCACGCCCTGCAGGCTGATGATCGGCTCGGCCGCGGCTTCTTTCTTAACTTCGGTCATGGTCTATGACTCCTAACGCTTGTGGCCGGTGTCCAGCTTGCGCTCCAGGTGCATGGAGTAGCGGGACATGCCGAAACAGAAAATCCAGAACACCAGTGCGGCGAACACGTAACCCTCGGTGGACATGCCCAGCCAGGCAGGGTCGTTGGTCGCGCGCTTGATGCTGTTGAGCAGGTCGAACAGGCCGATGATGATCACCAGGCTGGTGTCCTTGAACAGGGCGATGAAGGTGTTGACGATGCCCGGGATCACCAGCTTGAGCGCCTGCGGCAGGATCACCAGACCCATCATCCGCCAGTAGCCCAGGCCCATGGCCGCAGCGGCCTCATACTGGCCCTTGGGAATCGCCTGCAGGCCGCCACGCACCACTTCGGCGACGTAGGCGGACTGGAACAGGATCACCCCGATCAGCGCCCGCAGCAGCTTGTCGAAGCTCATGCCTTCGGGCAGGAACAGCGGCAGCATCACCGAGGACATGAACAGCACGGTGATCAGCGGTACGCCGCGCCAGAACTCGATGAAGGTCACGCAGATCACCCGGATCGCCGGCATCTTCGAACGCCGCCCGAGGGCCAGCAGGATGCCCAGCGGCAAGGCGCCGGAGATACCCACCGAGGCAATCACCAGGGTCAGCATCAGGCCGCCCCACTGGCTGGTCGCCACTTCGCTCATGCCGAGGAAGCCGCCATGCAACAGCCAGAACGCCAGCAGCGGGAAGGCCAGCAGGAAGCCGATGGCGTAGAACGCCTTGCGCGGCATCTGCGGGATGAACAGCGGCGAGGCGCCGATGATCGCCAGCCACAGGGTCAGGTCGACCCGCCAGCGCAGGGCTTCCGGGTAGAAGCCGTACATGAACTGGCTGAAGCGCTGGTTGATGAACACCCAGCAGGCGCCTTCGCTGGTGCAATCGGCGCGGGTAGTGCCATTCCAGTCGGCGGAGAAGAAGGCCCAGTTGAGCACCGGTGGCACGATCAGCCACACCAGGTAGATCGCCAGCAGGGTCAGCAGGGTGTTGAACCAGTTGGAGAACAGGTTGGCGCGCATCCAGGCCAGCGCACCGACGCTCATTGGTGGCGGCGGCAGGTCGGGTTTGAATGTATGGGTCTGCATGGCTGCTCCTTACCGCTCGATCAGCGCAATGCGCTTGTTGTACCAGTTCATCAGCATGGAAATGCTGATGCTGATGGCCAGGTACACGCTCATGGTAATGGCGATGGCCTCGATGGCCTGGCCGGTCTGGTTGAGCACCGTGCCGGCGAACAGCGAGACCATGTCCGGATAGCCGATACCGGCGGCCAGCGAGGAGTTCTTCGCCAGGTTCAGGTACTGGCTGGTCAGCGGCGGAATGATCACCCGCAGGGCCTGCGGCACTATCACCAGGCGCAGGGTCTTGCCGGCCGGCAGGCCGAGCGAGCGCGCCGCCTCGGTCTGGCCATGGCTGACCGACTTGATCCCGGAGCGTACGGTTTCGGCGATGAACGCCGCGGTGTACACGGTCAGCGCCAGGGTCAGGGCCACCAGTTCAGGAATCACCACCCAGCCACCGTGGAAATTGAAGCCCTTGAGCTGCGGGGATTCCCAGTGGAACGGGCTGCCGCACAGCAGCGCCAGCAGGCCGGGCAGCAGCACCAGCAGGGCCACCACGCCGAGGGCGACCGGAAACGGCTGGCCCGTTGCCTCGCGTCGCTGCTTGGCCCAGCGCGCCAGCAGCACGCTGCAGACGATGGCGGTGAGCAGCGCCAGCATGAACGGCCAGAAGCCGCTGTCCATGGTCGGCGCCGGCATGTTCAGGCCGCGGTTGCTGAGGAAGAAAGTGTCGCCCAGGCTCAGGCTCTGCTTCGGCCCCGGCAGCGGCTGGAGGATGGCGAAGTACCAGAAGAAGATCTGCAGCAGCGGCGGGATGTTGCGGAAGGTCTCGATATAGATGGTGGCCAGCTTGCTCACCAGCCAGTTCGGCGACAGCCGCGCCACGCCGATGATGAAGCCGAGAATGGTGGCCATGACGATGCCGATCACCGACACCAGCAGGGTGTTGAGCAGCCCGATGACGAACACCCGGCCATAGGTGTCGCTCTCGCTGTAGTCGATCAGGTGCTGGGAAATACCGAAGCCGGCGCTCTGCTCGAGAAAGCCGAAGCCGGAGATGATCCCGCGTTGTTGCAGGTTGCTCTGGGTGTTGTCGAACAGGTACCAGCCGATCGCCACCACGGCGATCACGGCAATGATCTGGAAAGCCCAAGCGCGCACCTGCGGATCGGTCCAGACCGATCCACGTGGGCGCGTAGAGGAAGCAGGAGTATGCATAGCGGCCCTCATTGAAACCCCACGCCCGCAACCGGCGACGTGGAGTCCATGGCATCAGGAACACCGACACCCCGCAGCGGGGGCGCCGGCACGGGGGTCAGCGCACCGGCGGTGCGTACTGCAGACCACCCTTGTTCCACAGGGCATTGAGCCCGCGCTCGATCTTCAGCTCGCTGCCGGCACCGACGTTGCGATCGAAGATTTCACCGTAGTTACCAACTTGCTTGACGATCTGTACGGCCCAGTCCTTCGGCAGTTTCAGATCCTTGCCGAAATCACCCTCGGCGCCCAGCAGACGGGCGATGTCGGGGTTCTTGGTGGACTTGGCCATTTCTTCGACGTTGGCCGAAGTCACGCCCAGTTCCTCGGCATTGAGCTGGGCGTACAGGCTCCAGCGCACGATGTCGAACCACTCCTCGTCACCCTGGCGCACGGACGGGCCGAGCGGCTCCTTGGAGATCACTTCCGGCAGCACCACGTAGTCGTTCGGTGCGGCCAGCTTGATGCGCTGGGCGTACAGCTGCGACTGGTCGGAGGTGAGCACGTCGCAACGCCCGGATTCCAGCGACTTGGCGCTCTCGTCGGAGGTGTCGTAAGTGATCGGGGTGTACTTCAGGCCATTGGCACGGAAGTAGTCGGAGAGGTTCAGCTCGGTGGTGGTACCGGCCTGGATGCACACGGTGGCGCCGTCCAGTTCCTTGGCGCTGGAAACGCCCAGCTTCTTGTTCACCAGGAAGCCCTGGCCGTCGTAGTAGGTCACGCCGGTGAAGTTGAGGCCCATGGCCGCATCACGCGAGCTGGTCCAGGTGGTGTTGCGCGACAGTACATCGACCTCGCCGGATTGCAGCGCGGTGAAGCGCTCCTTGGCGGTCAGCGGGCTGAACTTCACTTTGGAGGCGTCGCCGAACACGGCTGCAGCCACGGCGCGGCAGACATCCACGTCGATCCCCAGGTAGTTACCCTTGGCATCGGCGTAGGAGAAACCCGGCAAGCCATCGCTGATACCGCACTGCACGTAGCCTTTCTTCTTCACTGCATCGAGGGTCGCGCCTGCGTGGGCAAAGCCGCTTACGCCCAGGACTGTCGCGGTAGTCAGAATTGCCAGGGTGGATTTCACCATCTTCATCAAAACCTCCAAATGTTCTTGTTGGATCGGAGTCTCGGTTCTGCCGCCGTACCCTTGTGAGGCACGTTCGATCCCGCCACCATGGCAGGATCAACCGGGGTGCGAACCTGAGGTGAGTCTAGATGCCGATACCAAGGCCGGCGAACTCACCGCATGCCGTAGGTAATACGGGCTTGAGACGCAGTGGGGTGTCTGGCCTCTGCGCACGAGGCGCCCCCCGCCAGACCCAGTGCCTACAGCAAAGCGCGTACCAGCTTGATAACCGAGCCCCGACAAAGGTCGGTCAAGAGCAAAACTTTTTCCTGTGCGACATCTTCTTAAGAATTCCCACCCTTCGACAAAAACGCTGCGCACCAAAACAAGGCGCAGTTCCATCGCGGAGCCCGACATGAGCGAAATCCTGACCCTCGAGCCCACCCAAACGGCCGACGCCTGCGTCATCTGGTTACACGGACTGGGGGCCGACCGTTACGACTTCGAGCCGGTGGCCGCACTCCTCCAGCAGCGCCTGCGCAGTACCCGTTTCATCCTGCCGCAGGCGCCGACCCGCGCCGTGACCATCAATGGCGGCTGGGCCATGCCCAGCTGGTACGACATCCTCGCCATGAGCCCGGCCCGGGCGATCAACCGCGAGCAGCTGGAAGCCTCGGCGCAGACCGTCATCACCCTGATCGAGGCGCAGCGCGACAGCGGCATCGACCCGGCGCGCATCGTCCTCGCCGGTTTCTCCCAGGGTGGCGCCGTGGTGCTGCACACCGCCTTCCTGCGCTGGCAGGGCCCGCTGGGTGGCGTGTTGGCGCTGTCCACCTACGCACCGACCTTCAGCAACGAGCTGCAGCTCGATGCCCGCCAGCAGCAGCTGCCGGTGCTGCACCTGCACGGCAGCCACGACGACGTGGTGCTGCCCGCCATGGGCCGCGCCGCCCACGATTGCCTGCAAGCCCTGGGCGTGCCGGTGGGCTGGCGCGAATACCCGATGGCCCATGAAGTGCTACAGGAAGAAATCCACGATATCGGCGCCTGGCTCGAGCAGCGCCTGGCCCGCTAAGCCTGCGTCAAAACTTCGGCAAGGCAGCGCAAGCGCTCTAAGTAGAGCCTTCGCTGTCAACTTCACGACGTCCGCGTGCAGGTCGGCCCCCAGTCCATGACCACTGGTCGGCCAACGCCGGATCGAGGATTGCTTCGGCAATGGGCGCAGGCATAAGGTCGGCCAAGGTGTTCGCCCAACAACAAGGAGTGTTTTGCGATGCCATCTGCTTTATGCAGCCTGCCACGGGGGCTCCCGCCGCGATGAAAAGCGCGCACTGGCAGGAAGATCTGCATCAAATCAGCCAACTGCGACTGTTCCAGAATGTCGCCGCCAGCAGCGTGCAACAGCTGCTCAGGGAGTTTCGCGCCTGCGAATTGGATGCCGGCGAAGTCCTGCTCTCGCCCTTCAACCGCAACCAGTACCTCTACCTGCTGCTCGAGGGTGAGCTGAAGGTCTACCTCGGCTCCCTGGAAAACCAGGCCGTCAGCACTCTAAGCCCCGGCGAATGCGCCGGCGAGATCAGCTTCATCGACAATGACCACCCGTCCGCCTACGTGGTCGCCAGCCAGGCCTCGCTGGTGCTACGCCTGCATCGCGAGTCGCTGGTCAAGCTGTTCACCCAGTCGCCGCAACTGATGCAGAACCTGCTGGAGCTGCTCTGCGAGCGGGTGCGCCAGGGCAACCGGATCATCCTCGACAGCGAGCAGAACGCCAACGTCGACACCCTCACCGGCTGCTTCAACCGGCGCTGGCTGGAGCATGTGTTCGAGCGAGAGAGCACCCGCTGCGCCTTCAATGACCAGCCGCTGTGCATGCTCATGCTCGATGTCGACCACTTCAAGGCCTACAACGATCAGCACGGCCACCTGGCCGGCGACTACGCCCTGTGCCTGGTCGCCCATACCCTGCGCAGCCAGCTGCGGCCCAAGGACAGCATGGCCCGCTACGGCGGCGAGGAGTTCGTCATCCTGCTGCCGGAGATCGACGCCAATGAAGGCCGCGGCATCGGCGAGCGCCTGCGCCAGAGCCTGGAGCAGATCGGCTCGTTCTACTCGCCGGTGGGCATCCTGCCGGGTGTGACGGTATCCATCGGCTTGGCCCAGATGAAGCACAAGGACAGCCTGGAAGCGCTGATCGCGCGTGCCGATACGGCGCTGTACAGCGCCAAGCAGCAGGGCCGCAATCGCCTGATTGGCTGAAATGCCCCGCCCGCAACCACTCCCTTTCCCCTCTCGACTTGCTAGAGTCGGCGCATAACAACAACGCCCGGATGGCACCTAATGCGCAAATTCCTGCTCGCCCTGCTGGCCCTCGGTGTAATCGTCGCGGGGGTCTTCTTCAGCCTACCGTCACTGATCGACCGCCACATGAACACGGTTGCCTCGCCCGCCCCCTACCCGGCCAGCGAGGCCGCCACCCAGCTGCACCAGAGCCTGTTCGTCGCCGACCTGCATGATGATGCCCTGCTCTGGCAGCGCGACCTGCTGGAGCGTCACGACTACGGCCACTCCGACCTGCCGCGCCTGCTCGAGGGCCATGTCGGCCTGCAGGTGTTCTCCACCGTGACCAAGACCCCGCGCGGCCTCAACTACCAGAGCAATGGCGCCGACAGCGACAACATCACTCTGCTGGCGATGGCTCAGCGCTGGCCGCGGGCCACCTGGAACAGCCTGCTCGAACGCGCCCTATATCAGAGCCAGAAACTGCAGCAGGCCGCCGATGCCAGTCAGGGCCGCATGCACCTGATCCGCAGCCGCGGTGATCTGCAGAACTTCATCAGCGCCTGGCAGCAGAATCCGCAGCAGCTCGCCGCGATCCTCGCCACCGAAGGCCTGCACCCGCTGGAAGGCCAGCTGGAGAACGTCGACCGCCTATACGACGCCGGTTTCCGCATCGCCGGCCTGACCCACTTCTTCGATAACGAAATCGGTGGCTCGGCCCATGGCCTGGTCAAGGGTGGCATCACCCCGTTCGGCCGCGAAGTGGTCGCCCGTCTGGAACAGAAAGGCATGCTGGTCGACCTCGCCCACGCCTCCAAGCCGCTGATCGACGATGTGCTGGCCATCGCCAAGCGCCCCGTGCTGGTCTCCCATACCGGCGTCGCCGGCACCTGCCCGGGGCCACGCAACCTCAGCGATGCCCACCTCAAGGCCATTGCCGCCACCGGCGGTCTGATCGGCATCGGCTACTGGGATGCCGCCGTCTGCGAGACCTCGGTCGGCGCCATCGTCCGCGCCATCCGCTATGCGGCGGACAAGGTCGGTGTCGAGCACGTGGCGCTCGGTTCCGACTTCGACGGCACCGTGCATGCGCCGTTCGATACCAGCGGCCTGGCCCAGCTCACCGAGGGCCTGCAGCGTGCCGGCTTCAAGCCCAACGAGATCGCCGCGATCATGGGCGGCAACGTCCAGCGCCTGCTGCTCGCCAGCCTGCCCGAGTGAAGCCGTGCTTTGACCTGAGCAAAATCCGCGGCACTTCGCCGCGGTAGCTTCTTGCTTTACACTGGCGGCCGTTCATTCCTTAACCAATACGAGACGGCCGTGCTCAAAGCACTCAAGAAGATCTTCACCAAGGGCGAAGCCGAACAGCCCGCCAGCCCCACTCCCCCCAGCGTCGCAGCCCCCGCCCCGGCGGCCGCCCAGCGCGAAACCAAGCCGAAGAACGCGGCCCGCACCGAGCCCGCGGCCCCTGCCGCGGCCAAGCCGCCGCGCGCCGACAAGCCGCGTCGCGAGCGCCCGGCCAAGCCGGTGAACACCTGGAAGCTGGAAGATTTCGTCGTCGAACCGCAGGAAGGCAAGACCCGCTTCCACGACTTCAAGCTCAGCCCCGAGCTGATGCACGCCATCCACGACCTCGGCTTCCCCTACTGCACGCCGATCCAGGCCCAGGTGCTCGGCCATACCCTCAAGGGCAAGGACGCCATCGGCCGCGCCCAGACCGGTACCGGCAAGACCGCCGCGTTCCTGGTCTCGACCATCACCCAGCTGCTGCAGACCACCCCGCCGAAAGAGCGCTACATGGGTGAGCCGCGCGCACTGATCATCGCCCCGACCCGCGAGCTGGTGGTGCAGATCGCCAAGGACGCCGAGGCCCTGACCAAGTACACCGGCCTCAACGTCATGCAGTTCGTCGGTGGCATGGACTTCGACAAGCAGCTCAAGCAGCTGGAGTCGCGCTACTGCGACATCCTGGTCGCCACCCCTGGCCGCCTGCTGGACTTCAACCAGCGCGGCGAAGTGCACCTGGACATGGTCGAGGTGATGGTGCTGGACGAGGCCGACCGCATGCTCGACATGGGCTTCATCCCGCAGGTACGCCAGATCATCCGCCAGACCCCGATGAAGGGCGAACGCCAGACCCTGCTGTTCTCCGCCACCTTCACCGAAGACGTGATGAACCTGGCACGGCAGTGGACGGTCGATCCGGCCATCGTCGAGATCGAGCCGGAGAACGTCGCCAGCGACACCGTCGAACAGCACGTCTACGCCGTCGCCGGCAGCGACAAGTATAAGCTGCTGTACAACCTGATCACCCAGAACAACTGGGAGCGGGTGATGGTATTCGCCAACCGCCGCGACGAAGTACGCCGCATCGAGGAAAAGCTGATCCGCGACGGCGTCAGCGCCGCGCAGATGTCCGGTGACGTGCCGCAGCACAAGCGGATCAAGACTCTGGAAGGCTTCCGCGAAGGCAAGATCCGCGTGATGGTCGCCACCGACGTGGCCGGCCGCGGCATCCATGTCGACGGCATCAGCCACGTGATCAACTTCACCCTGCCGGACGTGCCGGACGACTACGTGCACCGCATCGGCCGTACCGGCCGCGCCGGCGCCAGCGGCACCTCGATCAGCTTCGCCGGCGAGGACGACGCCTACGCCCTGCCGCCGATCGAAGCCCTGCTGGGGCGCAAGATCACCTGCGAGATGCCGCCGGAAGAACTGCTCAAACCGGTGCCGCGCAAGCACTGATCGGCAGCCCATAAAAAAGCCCGCTCGACGCGGGCTTTTTGTGCGTGGTGTTTAGCGCGCCTGCACCAGGCTGAGCACTTCCGCCGAACGCTGCGGCTTCTGCGCCAGGTAGCGGGTGCAGCTGACGCGCAGGAAGGAGGCGAAATTGACCACCTCGCCGCGCAGCTCCATCACCTCGTCGTAGAGCTTGGCAATCAGCTGGTTGGTGGTCATGCCATCGACCTCGGCAATCTCGCGCAGCAGCTCCCAGAACTGGTTTTCCAGGCGCAGGGTGGTGACCACCCCGCGAATGCGCAGGGAACGCGAGCGCGACTCGTAGAGGATCGGATCGGCCTTTACATAGAGCTCACACATTCCCTGCCCTCCTCTCAGCCCAGCACTTTCAGGAACGCCGCCAGCCAGGCCGGGTGCGCCGGCCAGGCCGGTGCGGTGACCAGGTTGCCGTCGACGTGGGCGCCATCCACCGGCAGCTCGACGAAGCGCCCGCCAGCCAGGCGCACTTCCGGCGCGCAGGCCGGGTAGGCGCTGCACTCGCGGCCTTCCAGCACGCCGGCCGCGGCCAGCAACTGCGGGCCGTGGCACACCGCAGCAATCGGCTTGCCGGCCTTGGCGAAGGCCTGCACCAGGGCGATCACCTGCTCGTTCAGGCGCAGGTACTCGGGGGCGCGGCCACCGGGAATCACCAGCCCGGCGTAGTCCTCGGCGCGTACCTGGGCGAAGTCGAAGTTGAGGGCAAAGTTGTGCCCCGGCTTCTCGCTGTAGGTCTGGTCGCCCTCGAAATCATGGATGGCGGTGCGAATGGTGTCGCCGGCCGCCTTGCCCGGACACACCGCATGCACGGTGTGGCCGACCATCTGCAGGGCCTGGAACGGCACCATGGTCTCGTAGTCTTCGGCGTAGTCGCCAACCAGCATCAGCAGTTTGTGGGCAGTCATCGCAGCATCTCCGGCAGTAGTGACAGGTGCGTTCAGTCTGGCCCAGTCGCGCTCGCCGCGGGTAATAGGCCGCTACTACTTGAGGGCCTTTTTCGGGTAGATGTCATAGCGGCTGGACTTGCCTTCCAGCGCGTAGCTGGGCTTGGCCCCCTCGATGATCGGCGCCTTGCGCGGACGCTTGACCACCACCCGGTGGCTGGCCAGGGCCAGGGCGGCAGCGAGCAGCGCCGGGGCATCCAGGTCATCGCCCACCAGCGGGCGGAACAGGCGCATCTCCTTCTTCACCAGGGCGCTCTTGTCGCGATGGGGGAACATCGGGTCGAGGTAGATCACCTGCGGCGGCTCGCCCTGCCACTGCTGCATCAGCTCGATGGCATTGCCGGTGAGCAGGCGCATCTGCGCGGCAATGGCGGCGACCTCGGCGTCCCGCGCGGCGCGCTGCAGGCCGTCTTCGAGCAGGGCGGCGATGATCGGCTGGCGCTCGATCAGGGTCATGCTGCAGCCCAGACTGGCCAGGACGAAAGCGTCACGGCCCAGGCCAGCGGTAGCATCCAGCACACTCGGGCGCACCCCGGACTGCACACCGACCGCCTTGGCGATCATCTGCCCGCTGCCGCCGCCGTACAGGCGCCGGTGAGCGACTGCGCCATCGACGAAATCGACCCGCACCGGCCCCGGTGCCTGCGGCCCCAGTTCGGCCAGCTGCAGCCCTTCGTCACCCAGCTGCAGTGCGAATTCGGCCTCGCCCTGCTGCGGCAGGCCCAGACGTTCGGCCCATTGCGCGGCACCATTGGCATGCATGGGGGCCAGGGCCTCGACTCGGATGGTGGTTATAGCCCGCTCGTCGCTCATCAGGAAAAGTGCTCAAAAAATGCTCAAAACGGGCTGACCAAGGCCGATAACCCAATACCGCCCTATTCTGCCAGACGCGGCCTGCCGAGGCCGCACCGAGTTGTCCATGTTCGATGCCCTCTCCGCCCCCCACAGCCCGCCCACCTCCCGCCACAGCAGCAGCCTGGAACAGGAGCTGGATGCCGGCCTGCGCGACTCGCTGGACTACCAGATCCTGCGCCGCACCCTGATGCCCGATAGCGAGGCGCCGGTACCCGGCGAGGCCGCTGCCGAGATCAGCCAGGCCAGCCAGGCGGACAGCGCCAGCACGGCCAGCAGCACTGCGGTGGCCGCCGCCAGCGCCCAGGCCGCCAGCTTCCAGCAGGTGCTGCAGCAGCGCGAGCTGGAGCTCAACGTCAACGTCCAGCCACAACCGCAGCAGGTCGACCCACTGGTGCTCGACCTGGCCGGCAACGGCTTCAGCAGCTGCGGCCTGGATGCCGCCGTGCACTTCGACCTGGATGGCGACGGCCGCCGCGACCACATCAGCGCCCCCACGGGCGACGATGCCCTGCTGGCCCTGGATCGCAACGGCAACGGCCGTATCGACGACGGCCGCGAACTGTTCGGCGATCAGCATGGCGCGGCCAACGGCTTCGCCGAACTGAGCAAATACGATGACAACGGCGACGGCCGCATCGACATCCAGGACTCGGTGTTCGAACGCCTGCGCCTGCTGCGCCTCGCTGCCGACGGCCAGCAGCAGAGCCAGAGCCTGGCCCAGGCCGGCGTCAGCGCCATCGAGCTGCACGCCCAGGACGTCAGCCAGGCGCTGGGCGCCTACGACCGCATCGCCCAGCTCGGCAGTTTCACCTTCAGCGACGGCCGCGAGGGCCAGGCGGCCGACCTGCTGTTGGCACTGCGGGCTAGCGAAACAGGTCGTTAACCGCGTCGAACGGCATCGCCTCGCCCACCCGCCCCAGGCTGCGCTGCTGCGCCAGCTCCCTGGCCGCAGCGAAGAAGGCGCCATAGGCCACGCGAGCCAGGTTGGAACCCAGGCTGACGCGCTTCACCCCCAGCTCGGCCAGTTCATCGAGGCTCAGCTGCAGGCGCGGCGAACCGACCAGCACATTGACCGGACGCGGCGCCACGGCGCTGACCAGCGCCCGGATTTCTTCGCGCGTGGTCAGCCCCGGTGCATACAGCACATCGGCGCCGGCCTCGGCATAGGCCACCAGGCGGCGGATGGTGTCGTCCAGATCGGGCCGGCCATGCAGGTAGTTCTCCGCGCGCGCGGCCAGGGTGAAGGGAAAGTCCAGTTCACCGGCCGCCGCCACGGCCGCCTGCACCCGCTCGACTGCCAGCTCCAGGGGATAGATCGGCTGCTCGGGCCGCCCGCTGGCATCCTCGATCGAGCCGCCGACCAGGCCCACCGCGGCCGCCATGCGGATCGTCAGGGCACAGGCATCCGGCTCGTCGCCATAGCCATTTTCCAGATCGGCCGCCACAGGCAACGGCGTGGCCTCGACTATGGCCCGGGCATTGGCCAGGCACTCGTCGCGGCCCACCGCCCCCTCGGCATCGCGGCGACCGAGGGAAAACGCCAGGCCGGCGCTGGTCGTGGCCAGGGCCGGGAAGCCCAGGCCGGCCAGCATCTTCGCCGAACCGGCATCCCAGGGGTTGGGCAGAACGAGCAGCCCTTCGCCCCGGTGCAGGTCGCGAAAGACCTGGCCGCGCTGCTGTTGTGAACTCATCTGGGCACCTCCGGCCTGCTGACAGAGCCTCAGCCTAAGTCCTGCGCGGCAAGTCGTCGAGCCGAGGTCGGTGGGCCTACAGCAGCCCCAGTTGCTCCACCGCCGCCGGCAGCGGCGCCAGGGCCGGCAGACCGGGCAGACGCGCGCCGAGCGCGGCATGGAAGCGCAGGGCCTGGGCGGCGGCCAGGTGGTTGTCCGGGGTGTGCAGGAACACATGGGGCGTCAGGCCCTGCTCGATCCAGGCGGCGACCTTGTCCAGCCAGGGCTCGAGGAACGCCTGGTTGGCATGCAGATCCGGCCCGCCGATGAAGCGCAACTGCGGGCTGGCACTGAAGGCGGTCGGGCGCAGCGGCAGGCGCGGCTTCTTGGCCTGGGCATGGAGCACCGCCGGGTCGCTGGAGGTGCAGCTGAACAGCGCCCGCGAATCCAGGCAGATGCGCTCCACCCCGCGTTCGTGCAGGTGCCGGTTGAGCTGGCGCTCTTCCTCGCCCTTGGCGAAGAAGGCCGGATGGCGCAGCTCCACGGCAATCGCCCGGCCGGCGCAGGCATCCAGCCAGCCCAGCAGCTCAGCCAGGCGGGACGGGCCGAAGCTGGCCGGCAGCTGCAGCCATAGCGGCGCCACCCGCGCGCCCAGGGGTGCCAGCAGGGCCAGGAAGTCGGCGGTGGCGTCCACCTGCTCGCGCAGGTCGCCGCCATGGCTGATATCGCGCGGCAGCTTGGCGCAGAAGTGAAAGCCCGCCGGCATCAGTTCGGCCCAGCGCTGCACGGTCGCCGCACTGGGGCGGGCGTAGAAGGTGGTGTTGCCCTCCACCGCGTTGAAGGTACGCACGTAGTGCGCCAGGCTGTCGGCGGGGCGCAGGTCAGCGGGATAGAAGGAACCGCGCCAGGCCGGCTCGTTCCATGACGGGCAGCCGAGGAAGTACGGCATTCGATCTGCTGCGCGTCGGCCATGCGGCGTTGGCCAAGGGGCTCGGGTGCTCATTTACTACCTATAAACTCCGCGCCCTCGCCCCTTGCCCGCCTAGCCTGGCGCTAGCTCGCGAGATCGAAAAACTCAGGCGTACAGATCGAGGCCGAGGACTTCGCTGGCGTCACGCTCGTTGGTGTAGCTGGCGGTGTTGCCGTAGGTGGCCAGCGCCTGGCTGGCCTTGGCGCTGAGGCCGCGCGGCGCGCTGTAGCTCTCCTGGCTGCGCGCCGGCAGGCTGTCGCTGGCGGCGTTGCCGGCCTGTACCCGGCGCAGCTGGGCGGCCTGCTCGAAGCCCTGGGTGCTGGACGGCGACGCCGGCTGCTCGCGACGCTCCTCGACCTCGCGCTGTGTCTCGCGATAAGGCGTGACCGCGCTGCCCGGACGGGAGCTGCGTTCCAGCGAATAGGAGGAGGTGAAACCGTCGATGCGCATCGAATACTACCCAGGCTCGTGCTGGCAATTTAGCGGCGGGCGCCGCCCATTGCAAAGCGCCGTCCGGCGGACTGACTGTCGGTCATGGTGCGGCCTTGGGCGTGGCCACCTGATCGCGCAGGTACACCGGTTGTGCCTGATCTGCCGGCAGGCCTTCGCCACGGGCCCAGGCGAAGCCGGCCAGGCGTAGCAGATCCTCGGCATGCGGCAGCATGGCGCCGTCCTGTGCCACTGTGCTCGGTGCCAGGCGTGCGGCATAGCTGCCCCAGCCGGTGCCGGCACCGAACCAGTCGCCCGTCGCGCCGCGCGGCAGGCTGGCCTGCTCCGGCGGCAGCACAGCCTCGACGCCCTGCAGGCGCATCTCACCCTGCTCGGCGCGGTAACAGCCCCAGTACACCTCGTCCATCCGTGCATCGATGGCCGCGGCCACCTGCTCGGCGCCGTGCTCGCGCAGCGCGCGCTGGGCCAGGATGGCCAGGTTGGAGACCGGCAGCACCGGCTTGTCGAGGGCAAAAGCCAGGCCCTGTACCACGCCGATGGCGATGCGCACACCGGTGAAGGCGCCCGGGCCACGGCCGAAGGCGATGGCATCTAGCGCCGACAGGGCCACGCCGGCCTCGCCCAGCAGGGTCTGGATCATCGGCAGCAGGCGCTGGGCATGCAGGCGCGGGATCACCTCGTAGTGGCTGAGCACCTTGCCGTCATGCAGCAGGGCGACGGAGCAGGCTTCGGTGGCGGTATCCAGGGCCAGCAGGGTAGTCATGGCGTTCTGACAGGTAAAAAGCGGGCAGGCATTAGAACCGCTTGCCGGTTTTTTTTCCAGCCATCGGGGATCGGCGGCCCGGCCCACATGCACCGGGCCGCCCGGGTGGCGACTCAGTGCAGCTGGTCGGGCGTGACGATCAGCCAGTTCTTGTCCGCCGTCACCGGCTGCTGCAGCTCGGCCTGGCGCTTGGCCGCACTGGCCTGCCAGTCCTTGACCTGCTGGGTGTACTTGGCCTTGCGATCAACCCAGATGCGCAGCCCGCCCTTGCTGGTGTCGGTGGCGTTGAACAGCATGTAGCCATCGGACAGCGGGGTGTCGCCGGCCACCAGGATCGGCTTCTTCCACTGGTCGATCCAGCCGAAGATGGTGCCCAGCTTGCCCTCGTACCAGGTCATCGGGTTCATCAGGTAGGAGGTCAGCTGCAGGTCGAGGTTCTTGGCCGGCTCGTAGCTGCCTTTCTGGATCTGCAGGCGCGAGGTGGTCAGGGCGCCGCTCTGGCGATCCTTGAGCAGCAGGTTGACGCCAAACACGTTCTGCGGCTTGAGGTTGTAGCCGTACTTCGGATCGCTGACCACCATGCGCACCAGCTCCTCGCTGGCGGCGCTGATCACGTAGACCTCGATGCCGTGCTCCTGCAGGCGGTTGTACAGCTCCTGCATGCCGGCGAACGGCTTGGGCGGATTGACGCTGCCGTCGACCACCTTGTCGCCGTCGTAGTACTTCAGCGGGATCGGCTTGCCGTAGGCCATCAGCTCGTCGACATAGCCCTTCAGCTCGCGCAGGGAGAAGCCGGAGAAGATCTGCGCCACCCAGGGGTAGCACACCAGGTTGTCGACCTCGCACAGGCGGTAGTAGTAGCTGTTGAGGCTTTCCTTGAAGCCCGGGGTGTCCTTGAACGGGATCAGCTTGAGCGCCGGATCCATGTTCTCGCGGGTCAGCACGCCCTTCATTTCCAGGAAGGGCAGCAGCGACTCTTCGAGGTCGAACTGGTACGAGGTGTTATCCATGTCGAACACCGCATACGCGCCCTTGTTGGCGTTGCTGGCAATCAGGCTGTCCAGCTTGGCAGCGGTTTCGGCAGGCCAGTGCTTCAACTCGGTGGCTTGTGCTCCCAGTGCGGCCACGCTCAGGGCCAGCCCGAGCATCCAGCTATGCATCGCTTTCATGTCTTCTCCTGCATCCTTAGGGTGAGAAAAGCGTTCGACTGGTCTAGACCAGAGGAACGATGCTAGAGCGTGCCAGCCTCAGGTTACTGTTCTGAGAACGACGCCGACTTAGCTGCCCTCACCGGGGCGCAGAAACGACAACGGCCCGCAAGCGGGCCGTTGAGGATGCAGCAAGGGCACTCAGCTGAGCGCGGCGAACACCTTGGCGGTGATCTCGTCCACCGAGCCAACGCCGGCGATGGCGCTGTACTTCGGGGTGCCGTCGGTAGCGGCCAGCTTCTGGTAGAAGTCCACCAGCGGCTTGGTCTGCGAGTGGTACACGGACAGGCGGTGACGCACGGTTTCTTCGGTGTCGTCCTTGCGCTGCACCAGGGCTTCGCCGGTGACATCGTCCTTGCCTTCGACTTTCGGCGGGTTGTAGATCACGTGATAGACGCGACCGCTGGCCTCGTGCACACGGCGACCGGCGATGCGGCCGACGATCTCTTCGTCGTCAACGGCGATCTCGACCACGTTGTCGATGAGTACGCCGGCTTCCTTCATGGCTTCGGCCTGGGGAATGGTGCGCGGGAAACCGTCGAACAGGAAACCCTTGGCGCAATCCGGCTGAGCGATGCGCTCCTTGACCAGGTTGATGATCAGGTCATCGGATACCAGGCCGCCGGCATCCATCACGCTCTTGGCCTGCAGGCCCAGCTCAGTACCGGCCTTGACCGCAGCACGCAGCATATCGCCGGTGGAAATCTGCGGAATACCGAATTTTTGGGTGATGAAACCAGCTTGGGTACCTTTGCCGGCACCGGGCGCCCCCAACAGAATCACGCGCATCGAAGTGCTCCTCGAGAAATGACAAGAAATCGTCGGATTCGCCTCATGGGGCCAATCTCACTATTCGGGTTTCGGCGTCACTGAGCGGCCAAAAGGGTGACCAAGATACACAGCGCCCCCCCCGTGCACAAGCCACCGAAAGTCGGAGGCTACGGGGCTTCAGCCGGTGTTGCGCAGGCCTGCGGCGATGCCCGCGACACTCACCAGTAAAGCCTGTTCCAGAGGGCTGTCCACCGGCCCCTGACGCTGTCTGGAACGGGCCAGAAGCTCGGCCTGCAACAGGTGCAGAGGATCCAGGTAGATGTTGCGCACGGTGATCGCCTCGCGGGTCTGCGGGCTATGGGTGAGCAGCTCGGACTGACCGGTCAGAGCCAGTACGATGGCACTGCACTGCGACAATAGGTCGCGCAACTGCGCACCCAATGGTCGCAGTCCGGCTTCGACCAGGCGCTCGTCGTACAGACTGGCGATACTGCTGTCGGCCTTGGCCAGCACCATCTCCAGCATGTCGATACGGGTACGGAAGAACGGCCAGTGCGCGCGCATCTCCTCCAGCAGGGCTTTCTCGCCACGCTGCACAGCATTGCCCAGGGCGCATTCCCAGCCGAGCCAGGCCGGCAGCATCAGGCGGGTCTGCGTCCAGGCGAAGATCCACGGGATCGCCCGCAGGCTTTCCACCCCGCCGGCGCGGCGCTTGGCCGGGCGACTGCCCAGCGGCAGGCGACCGAGTTCCTGTTCCGGGGTGGCCTGGCGAAAGTACTCGACGAACTGCGGATGCTCGCGCACCACCGCGCGGTAGGCGGCCACGCCCTCCTCCGCCAGGCGCTCCATGGCCGCCCGCCAGGCCGGCTCGGGTGCAGGCGGCGGGCGCAGGGTGGCTTCCAGCACGGCGGCCAGGTAAAGGTTGAGGTTCTGCTCGGCCAGGTCGGCCAGGCCGAACTTGAAGCGGATCATTTCGCCCTGCTCGGTGGTGCGGAAGCGCCCGGCCACCGAGCCCGGCGGCTGCGACAGGATCGCCGCATGGGCCGGGCCGCCGCCACGGCCGACCGTACCGCCGCGGCCATGGAACAGCAGCAGCTCGACTTCGTGCTGGCGGCACACCTCGACCAGGCTTTCCTGGGCGCGGTACTGGGCCCAGGCCGCCGCCGTGGTGCCGGCATCCTTGGCCGAGTCGGAGTAGCCGATCATCACTTCCTGCGGGCCGTGCAGGCGCGCGCGGTAGCCATGCAGGCCGAGCAGGCGGTCGATGGCCGGGCCGGCGTTATCCAGGTCGGCCAGGGTCTCGAACAGCGGCACCACGCGCATCGGCCGCTGCACCCCGGCTTCCTTGAGCAGCAGCTGCACGGCCAGCACATCGGAAGGCGCCCCGGCCATGGAGATGACGTAGGAGCCCAGCGCGGCGGCCGGGGCCTCGGCGATCACCCGGCAGGTGGCCAGCACTTCGGCGGTTTCCGCCGAGGGCCGGTGGTGGGACGGCAACAGCGGGCGGCGGTTGTCCAGCTCGCGCAGGAGGAACTCGCAGCGCCGGTATTCCTCCCACTCCTGGTAATGCCCAAGGCCCAGGTAGTCGGTTATTTCGCTGAGCGCCGCGGCATGCCGGGCGGCGTCCTGGCGGATGTCCAGACGCACCAGGAACAGGCCGAAGCAGGCCGCGCGGCGCAGGCAGTCGAGCAGCGCGCCTTCGGCGATCACGCCCATGCCGCAGGTGTGCAGCGAGTGGTAGCAGAGCTCCAGAGGTTCGAGCAGCTCGCGGTTGTCGTGCAGCACCTCGGCGCCCGCCGCCACATCGGCGTCCAGCGCCGCCTCGGCCCAGGCGCGGGTGGCGCGCAGGCGTTCGCGTAGTTGCTTGAGCAGCGCCCGATAGGGTTCCGGGTGCACGCCGACGCGCAGGCGCAGCTCATCGCTGGCCTGCTGCATGGACAGCTCGGCGGCCAGGCGGTCGATGTCGCGCAGGTACAGGTCGGCAGCCATCCAGCGCGCCAGTAGCAGCACCTGGCGCGACACCTCGGCGGTGACATTGGGGTTGCCGTCGCGGTCACCGCCCATCCACGAGGCGAAGCGCACCGGCGCGGCGCCCAGCGGCAGGCGCAGGCCGGTGGCCGCCTGCAGCGCCTGGTCGGTACGGCGCAGGAAACTCGGCACGGCCTGCCACAGGGAATGCTCGATCACCGCAAAGCCCCACTTGGCCTCGTCCACCGGACTGGGCCGGCTGCGGCGGATCTCCTCGGTGTGCCAGGCCTCGGCGATCAGCCGGCGCAGCTTGAGTTGCACCTGCTCGCGCTCGTCGGCAGAGAGGTCGGCATGATCCAGCGCCTGCAACTGAGCGGCGATGGCATCGTATTTCTGGATCAGGGTGCGCCGCGCCACTTCGGTGGGATGGGCGGTGAGCACCAGCTCGATATCCACCCGGGCCAGCTGGCGGGCCAGCTGCTCGGGGCTGTGGCCGTCGGCCTGCAGGCTCTGCAGCAGGCTTTCCAGCACGCGATTCTCGAACGGCTGCAGCTCTTCCGGGCGGCGCCGGCGGATGTGCTGGTACTGCTCGGCGATATTGGCCAGGTTGAGGAACTGGTTGAATGCCCGTGCCACCGGCAGCAGCTCGTCGTCGGCCAGGCCGGCCAGGGTGTCGCGCAGCTGCTGCTCGCCGGCGGCCGAGCCCTGACGCCCGGCCTTGGCGCCCTGGCGGATCAGCTCGATCTTGTCGACGAAGGCCTCGCCGCGCTGTTTGCGGATGGTGTCGCCAAGCAACTCGCCGAGCAGGTGAACCTCTTCGCGCAGACGCGCATCGATTTCCGCCATGACCGCTCACTCCGCTGGAGGTGGAGTCCTCAGCTTGCACAGCGCGACTCTTTCTTACAAGGGCACGACGAATGGCCTTGCAGCGCTCTGGCGCGAGCTAGGCTGAAACTAGCGGGCGCCAAAAGCGCCTGTGACCCGGGCCACCGCAGTACCCGGGCAACCGGAGTCCGCGGCGCGATCGGCCAGCCAGAGCGAGGTTAGCGTCCCCAGGATCGCAGCGGCTCGCAATCGCCCCACACCCCGGGGCACTCAGAGGTGTTTATGAAGATCCGTGAACTTGCCCGCCATTGGGAGCAGAACGCCAAGGGTCGCCTGACCCGCAGCCAGTACCACATCCACCTGGATCTGGAAGCCGCCGCACGCCTGGCCGCCCTGGCCGAGATGTACCCCAAGCGCAGCGCCGAGGAACTGCTCGGTGAGCTGATTGGCGCCGCCCTGGAAGAACTCGAAGCCAGCCTGCCCTACGTCAAGGGCAGCACCGTAGTGGCCACCGACGAGCAGGGTGATCCGCTGTACGAGGACATCGGCCCCACGCCGCGCTTCCTGGCCCTGTCGCGGCGCTACCTGCAGACCCTCAGCGCCAACCAGGCGGCCACCAGCAAAGCGAGCTAGACCGCGCTGTCGAGCAGTTGCCGGTAGAGCTCGGCCATCGGCGCCGAGAAGGCCACCAGCAGCGCCTGCTGCAGGCTGCTGCCGGCCGGCCGCGGGCGACGCAGCTCGGCCACAGCGATGCGCGCCGCCGCCTCGTGGGGATAGCCGTACACCCCGCAGCTGATGGCCGGAAAGGCGATGCTGGCCAGCCCGGCCGCCTCGGCCAGGGCCAGGCTGTTGCGGTAGCAGGCGGCCAGCAGGCTCGCCTCGTCGGCCTTGCCGCCCAGCCAGACCGGCCCCACCGTGTGGATCACATGTCGCGCCGGCAGGGCGAAGCCTGGCGTCAGCCGCGCCTCGCCACAGGGGCAGCCGCCCAGCGTGCGGCAGTGCTCCAGCAGCTGCGGGCCGGCGGCACTGTGGATGGCACCATCCACGCCGCCGCCACCGAGCAGCGAGCTGTTGGCGGCGTTGACCAGCGCATCCACCTCGAGCCGGGTGATGTCGCCCTGCCAGACCTCGATGCGCATGGCCGGCTCAGGGTGCGGCGGGAGCGGCCGGAGCAGCGCCCTGGGCATCGACGCAGCGCACGGCCTGCTTGTGGCTGTCGACCAGCACGCCGCTGAGCCCCTTCTGCTGGGTATCGAACAGCACCAGCACGCCGTCGATGCATTGCGCCACCTGGTCGGCCGGCTTGACCGAGATCTTGTAGTCCTCGCCCGGCACGGTCTTGAGCATGGTGAAGTCGGCCAGCAGCAGGGCGTCCTCCTCCTTGGCGAAATGCACGTAACCGTAGAACCAGAGGATCGCCACGGTCGCCACGATGCTGGCGATACCGGTGAGGATCAGGGGAATGGCGTTGCGTTCTTCACTCATGACGGAGATCACTCGAAGGGGGAAGGAAACAGGCGGCGCAGTTTACGTGGCGCGGCTACTGCGGGCTATCCACATCCGGCACCTCGGCCAGGCGGCGCAGGCCGACGAAACCGGCCGGATCCTCCAGATAGAGCAGCAGCACGCGCCGCCAGGTCGGGTCGTTGAAGGTCTGCACATGCTCGCCGCGGGTCGGCTGCAGCACCCGCGGCGCAGGCGCCGCCTGGTACAGGCGGATGCCGTTGGCCAGCGGCACCACCGTATCGTCCAGGCTGTGGTAGATCAGCTTGGGCAAGCCGGTCAGCTGCGGCATGGCCCTGATCGCGCTGTCGCCATCGGGCACCAGCCAGGCCAGCGGCACCTGCAGCGGCCAGGTCAGCCAGGCCGAGCCCAGGGTGTAGCGAGCGATATCGCGGTAGCTGGCCGGCACGCCATCCAGTACCAGCGCCTTGAGCTGCGCGCGGCGCTGTGGGTGCTCGGCCAGGAAGTGCACGGCCAGGGCGCCACCGAGGCTCTGGCCGAGCAGCACCAGCGGCTTGCCCTGCACCTCGGGCGCCTGCTGCAGCCAGGCAAAGGCTGCCTCTATGTCCTGATATACCGCCGGCAGGCTGGGCGAGCCCTCGGACAGGCCATAGCCGCGGTAATCCAGCAGCAGCACCTGGTAGCCCTGCTCCGGCAGCCAGTAGCTGCCACCCAGGTGCCAGGCCAGGTTGCCGCCATTGCCATGCAGGTGCAGCACGGTGCCCTTGACCGCCACGCCAGGCTTGGCCGGCAGCCACCAGGCGTGCAGACGGGTGCCGTCGGCGGCCGTCAGCTGGATGTCGCGGTATTCCAGGCCGGCCTTGGCCGGGGTGATCGGCAGGCCCGCCTGCGGGTAGAACAGCAGCGCGCTGCATCCGCCCAGCTGCAGGCTGACCAGGAGCAGCAGCGCGCGCAGCATGCTACTTGCCGCCGGCGCGCACTTCCTCGCGCGCACGGAAGGTGGCGTCGTAGATGCGCTCGGCCAGGCGCGAGAACGGCAGGCTCTGGATCCACACGGTGCCGGTGCCCTTGAGGGTGGCCAGGAGGATGCCCTCGCCACCGAACAGCATGCTTTTCAGCCCGCCGGCCAGGCCGATGTCGTAGTCGATGCCGCTGGTGAAGGCCACCAGGCAGCCGGTATCCAGGCGCAGGGTCTCGTTGTTGAGCTCCTTGCGGATCACCGTGCCGCCGGCATGCACGAAGGCCAGGCCATCGCCTTCGAGCTTCTGCAGGATGAAGCCCTCGCCACCGAAGAAGCCGGCGCCCAGACGCTTGTTGAAGCTGATGCCGATCTCGGTGCCATGGGCGGCGCAGAGGAAGGCATCCTTCTGGCAGATCAGCCGGCCGCCGACCTGGCCCAGCTCGATCGGCACCACGGTGCCCGGGTAAGGCGCGGCGAAGCCGACCCGCTGCGGGCCTTTGCCCTCGTTGCTGAAGTGGGTCATGAACAGCGACTCGCCGGTAAGCAGGCGCTTGCCGGCGCCCCACAGCTTGCCCAGCACGCCACTGCTGGAGCCGTCGCCCATGCGCGTCTCGAAGCGGATGCCCTCGGTCATGTAGTTCATCACCCCGGCCTCGGCGATCACCGTCTCGCCCGGATCGAGGATGATCTCCACGGTCTGCGCCGAGGCGCCAAGGATTTCGTAGTCGAGTTTATGGCTGGGCATGCAGGGCTCCCTAATAACTATCGGTCTGATGAAGCGTAGCGAGCGAAGCACAGGCTAGGCGCAGAGCGGCCCGGAAAGCGGAGTTTACTGAGTGTAAATGAGCATTTCCGGGCCGTTCGGCAACGACGCATGGGTGAGCGCAGTAGCTTCAGAGAATGTTGGCGTAGTCCGCTTCGATGCGGTCAAGACTCAGGTGATTGAGGAAGTTGGAGAAGCACATCCAGGCCGACAGCGCATTGAGGTCGCGGAACTGCGGCGGCAGGTACTTGGGCGGTGCCACCAGGCCTTCGTCCACCAGCTGGCGCAGGGTGCGCATGTCCTCCAGGGTGGTCTTGCCGCAGAACAGCAGCGGGATCTGCTCCAGCTTGCCTTTGCGCACGGCCAGCTGGATGTAGTTGTAGATCAGGATAAAGCCCTTGAGGTAGGACAGATCCTTGGTGAACGGCAGGCCGGTCGGGGTCGAGCCCCGGAAGGCGCGGCTGGCGTTGCCGTAGCTTTCTTCCAGGGTGAAGCCCTGCTCGCGGTAGAACTCGTAGACCTGCAGGAAGTCGGCGCCCTCCTCGGCCATGTGGATGGCGCGGGTGCGGTTGGTCAGCTTGCGCAGGCGGGTCGGATAGGAGGCGAAGGCGATCACCTCCATCAGGATCGCCAGGCCTTCCTGGGTCACCGTCGACGAGGGCGGGCCCTTGGCCAGGAAGGTGCAGATCGGCTGGCTCAGGCCGTTCAGCGTGGTGCCGACATGCACCAGGCCCTCGTGCACTTCCAGCGCACGTACATCACGCTCGTTGAACAGGGCGTCGGCGCGCACCTTGATGTAGTCGGCACCGGCGGCGGCATCAGCGACTATGCCGTCGGACTCGAAGACGCGGATGGTGTCGTCACCGAACACCTTGGCCAGGCGCTCCTGCAGCAGGCCCACGGCATCCTTGGCGGTCAGCGTCTTCGGCTCGTCTTCCAGGTCGCCGCGGGCAGCGATGTTGTTCAGGTAGTCGGAGAGCATCAGGCCGAGGTCGGCTAGGGTCGGGTCGCCGGCATGGAAGGCGTCGGAAGCGGCGCCGTACAGCTCCTGGGAGATCAGGCCGAAATCCGCGGTACCACGTGCTTCGAGCATGCGGATGACCATGCGGTATTCCTTGCACATGCGCCGCATGATCTGCCCGACCGGGTTGAACTGGCCGAGCTGGCGGGTGATGTCGCGCTCGATGTTCTGGAATTCCAGCTTCTTCGCCGTCGAGTCGAAGCTCAGCGGGCGGCTGTCGTAGTAGCTGCGATCGACCGCCGGCATCTGCTTGCCCTTGGCCTTGATGAAGCCCTGGCGGATGCTGTCGTCCCACTTGATCGCATCGAGCACGCGGATCGGCGTCTGCGCCTCGACCAGACGCGCCGACAAGGCATGGATGGTCTTGTGGTAGTCGTCGGAAATCCTGGGCTTCTTGGCCATGCCGGCTCCGTTATTGCTCGCTGCGTTGGTAGCGCGCCACTTCGACGAACACGTCGGAGTTGGCCTGGTCGTCGAGGTAGGCGAAGACCTTGTCCAGCGGGCTGGTCACCAGCACCGCCTCGCCCTCGGCGGTATCCACCGCCTGGCCCTGCAGCACGCCGCCGTCGACCTCCTGGAGGATCCGTTCGACATCCAGGTTGTACACCACCAGCTCGTTGCCGGTGGTCAGCTCGAAGCCGGCGATGGCGAAATTGGCGCCCATGCGCTTGGGCAGGCCGGCCGAGACGTACCAGCGGCGGCCATGGTGGGCGACGGTGAAACCGTATTCCTGGACACCCTTGAGCTCCTCCTCGCTGCCGCTCCAGGAGCGCGCCTTGTACAGGTTGGAGCCGGCACGGCTGATCGACAGGAACTGCCGGTCGCCCCACTCGTCCTGGCGCTCCCATTCGCCCAGCAAGGGAATCGGCGCGGCCTCGTTGGCCGGGATGGGATCCCTGAAAGTGACCAGACAACCGTTCAACAGCAGGCAGGACAAGGCGGCAACAGCGACGCGCCAGGCTTTCATTACGCACTCCTTGTGAGATCCGAGGGTCGCCAGCGGCGAAAACGAAAAGCCCCGCCGAAGCGGGGCCTGACCCAATCGTACGCGTGCTTGATTACACGCCGATGACCAGATCGAGGAAGCGCTGCAACACTGCGCGCTGGCCCTCTATGTCCAGGTTTTCCACCCCGTCGACAAGGGCATGATATTCCATCCGCAAAACCAGCGTAGTCAACACCTGCGCATCCTCCACCGGCGCCGCCGAACCGAGGGCGCGCAAGGCCAGCTCGGCGAACTGCAGGCGCAGCTGCTGATGCGCCTGAGCCAGCGGCATCAGCGCAGGGTTGGTCAGCGCCGCCTGGCGAAAGGCCAGCTCCACCAGCAGCTCGGTATCGCCCTCGCGCGCCTTGGTCTGGATATGCGCGACGCTGAGGTCGATGACCCGGCCGGCCATCTGCCGACGGGCCTCCGGCGCCTGCTCCACCTGGCTGGCCATGCGCTGGAAATCCTCGGCGATATCCGCCCACAGCAGCGACAGGTTGGCCGAACTGCGCTCGACGAACAGCACGAAGCTGTCGGTGATCAGATCCTGAATGTCCTTGAAGTAGTAGGTGGTGGCCGACAGTGGCACGCCGGCCTCGGCCGCCACCGCGCGATGGCGCACACCGCGCAGGCCGTCGCGGGCGATGATCCGCAGGCTGGCATCGAGGATGCTCAGGCGGCGCTGTTCGCTGCCCTGGCGGCTGGCCTTGCGGCCCTGGTACTGGACACTGTCGGCGAGTTCACTGGCCAGCCTGGCCGGGCATGCAAGAGCGGTACTGAGGGTCACTGCTGGTTATTCCCCACAACATTATTGCGGACAAAAAACAGGGCCTGCTGTTGATGGCAGGCCCTCCTTTTGCGTTCGGCATCCCAGGGATGGCAATTTGCCACGCCGAACTCTGCGCACAGTGCCCGCAACGGGCGCGGCAATCAAGCCTGCGGGCGCATATGCGGGAACAGAATCACATCGCGGATCGATGGCGAGTTGGTCAGCAGCATGACCAGGCGGTCGATACCGATGCCTTCACCGGCGGTCGGCGGCATGCCGTATTCCAGGGCGCGGACGAAGTCGGCGTCGTAGTGCATGGCCTCGTCGTCACCGGCGTCCTTGTCGGCCACCTGCTGCATGAAGCGCGCGGCCTGGTCTTCGGCATCGTTCAGCTCGGAGTAGGCGTTGGCGATCTCGCGGCCACCGATGAACAGCTCGAAGCGGTCGGTGACGCTCGGATCGTCGTCGCTGCGGCGAGCCAGCGGCGAGACTTCGAACGGGTAGCGGGTGATGAAGTGCGGCTGCTCCAGCTTGTGCTCGACCAGCTCCTCGAAAATCATCACCTGCAGCTTGCCCAGGCCTTCGAAGCCGAGCACCTTGGCGCCGGCCTTCTTGGCGATCTCGCGGGCCTTGTCGATGTCCTGCAGGTCGGCGGCAGTGATGTCCGGGTTGTACTTGAGGATCGAGTCGAACACCGACAGGCGGGCGAACGGCTCACCGAAGTGGAACACCTTGTCGCCGTACGGCACGTCGGTGGTACCGAGCACCAGCTGGGCCAGCTCGCGGAACAGTTCCTCGGTCAGATCCATGTTGTCTTCGTAGTCGGCGTAGGCCTGGTAGAACTCGAGCATGGTGAACTCGGGGTTGTGCCGGGTCGAAACGCCTTCGTTACGGAAGTTGCGGTTGATCTCGAAGACCTTCTCGAAGCCACCGACCACCAGGCGCTTGAGGTACAGCTCCGGCGCGATACGCAGGAACATCTGCATGTCCAGGGCGTTGTGGTGGGTCTCGAACGGCTTGGCCGCGGCGCCGCCAGGAATGGTCTGCAGCATCGGCGTTTCGACTTCGAGGAAGTCGCGCTTCATCAGGAAGCTGCGGATGTGGGCGATCACCTGCGAACGCACGCGGAAGGTGTCGCGCACGTCTTCGTTGACGATCAGGTCGACGTAGCGCTGGCGATAGCGCTGCTCGGTGTCGGACAGGCCGTGGTGCTTGTCCGGCAGCGGGCGCAGCGACTTGGTCAGCAGGCGCACGTCGGTCATTTCCACGTACAGGTCGCCCTTGCCGGAACGGGCCAGGGTACCGACGGCGGAGATGATGTCGCCCATGTCCCAGGTTTTCACCGCGGCCAGGGTCTCTTCCGACAGGGTCTTGCGGTTGACGTAGACCTGGATGCGCCCGGTCATGTCCTGGATCACCATGAACGAGCCACGGTTGAGCATGATGCGCCCGGCAACCTTGACCGGAATGGCAGCGGCTTCCAGCTCTTCCTTGGTCTTCTCCGCGTACTGTTTCTGCAGGTCGGCGCAGTAGTTGTCGCGGCGGAAGTCGTTGGGGAAGGCATTACCCTGCTCACGGATGGCAGCAAGCTTTTCCTTGCGCTGGGCAATCAGCTTGTTTTCTTCCTGTTGCAGGTCGTGCTGGTCGAGTTGTTGGTCGCTCATGGTCATCGGTTTCCGTCACGGGGTCGTCGCCGCCCTCCCCTGGAGGGCGGAATCGAAAGGTATTACAGGCCTTGCTTGAGGCTGGCCTCGAGGTACTGATCGAGGTCGCCATCGAGAACCTTCTGGCAGTCGCTACGCTCGACGCCGGTACGCAGATCCTTGATCCGCGAGTCATCGAGCACGTAGGAGCGGATCTGGTGGCCCCAGCCGATATCCGACTTGGTCTCTTCCAGGGCCTGGGCCGCGGCGTTGCGCTTCATCATCTCCAGCTCGTACAACTTGGCCCGCAGCATCTTCATCGCGGTGTCCTTGTTGGCGTGCTGGGAACGTTCGTTCTGGCAGGCCACCACGGTGTTGGTCGGCACGTGGGTGATACGTACCGCCGAATCGGTGGTGTTGACGTGCTGACCACCGGCACCGGAGGAGCGGTAGGTGTCGATGCGCAGGTCGGCCGGGTTGATCTCGATCTCGACCTTGTCGTCGATCTCGGGCGAAGCGAACACCGCCGAGAACGAGGTGTGGCGACGGGCGCCGGAGTCGAACGGGCTCTTGCGCACCAGGCGGTGCACGCCGATCTCGGTGCGCAGCCAGCCGAAGGCGTATTCGCCCTTGATATGCACGGTAGCACCCTTGATGCCGGCGACTTCGCCTTCGGACAGCTCGATGATGGTGGCGTCGAAGCCGCGCTTGTCGGCCCAGCGCAGGTACATGCGCAGCAGGATGTTGGCCCAGTCCTGGGCCTCGGTGCCACCGGAGCCGGCCTGGATGTCCAGGTAGCAGTTGTTCGGATCCATCTCGCCGCTGAACATGCGGCGGAACTCCAGCTTCTCGAGGATCTCGCGCAGGCGCTCGACTTCGGCGGCGACGTCGTTCACCGCACCTTCGTCGTTCTCTTCCACGGCCATGTCGAGCAGGTCACGGGAGTCGGCCAGACCGTTCTTGAGGTCGTCAAGGGTCTCGACGATCTGCGCCAGGGTGGCGCGCTCGCGGCCGAGGTTCTGGGCGTACTCGGGCTTGTTCCAGACGTTGGGGTCTTCCAGCTCGCGGTTTACTTCGACCAGACGATCATGCTTGTGATCGTAGTCAAAGATACCCCCGAATAGACAGGGTGCGTTCGGACAGATCCTTGATGCTGTTGAGGATCGGGTTGATTTCCATAAGGGCAGCACTCGCAGGCGAAAAGAGAGTCGCAACGGCGATGCGCGGCCCGGCAGGCCGGCCGTGACGGCCGCACACCGGACACGGCGGCAGGCCGTGACCTCGAAGGTTCTGAAAAGCCCGCGAGTATACCCGAGTCACGCCGCCCTGGCAGCCCGCCAACGCCCACGCGCCTCGCCGCCTGACCGGCGGGACTCAGATTTTCAGGCTGAGTCGCGCGGCCAGGGCATGCTCACGGGCATCCTCGGCGTACTGCCCGGCATAGCCCAGGCCCAGGCTGAGGTTGTCGTCCAGCACGTAATCGAGGCTCAGATCCAGGCGCAGGTTGTCACGCTCGAACTCGCGCCCCTCCAGCTGCAGGCGCTCGCCACTCGCCAGGTACTGCGCCTCGCCACGCATCTGCGGGTCGACGAAGGCGTGCCGCCCGGCCAGGCTGGCGCGCCCCACCAGCTTGCGCTGCGCCACCTGCCAGGAGGTGGCGGCACGCCAGCCGAGGGTCAGGTAGCTGCCGTCCTGGGTTTCGCCCTGCAGGCGCAGCGCCTGACTGCCGCCCTGCTCGCGCAGGTGATCGGCATCCAGCTGCACATAGGCCAGGCCGGCAAAGGGCTCCAGGCTGAAGTCACGAAAGTCCAGGGAATAGCCGGCCTCGCCGAACAGCTGGGCGCTGCCGGCGCGGCTGTCGGCATGCAGTGACTGAGCGGCGCTATGACGCTCGCTGCGCAGCTCGTGCCAGCTGTAGCTGGCGCCCAGCTTGAAGCCAAGCTGGTAGAAGCGCGTCGCCGCGTAGCCGCCCAGGTGATAGCTGTCGACGTCGCTGTCGCCGCCCTGCTCCGCCTGCAATTCGCTGCGCCCGGCACCGGCCAGCACTCCGGCCATCCACATGCCCTGCAGCGGCCGGTCGAAACCGATCAGCAGCCCGCCACTACGCCGTTCCAGGCGATCCGCGCCGCTGCCGCCATCCCAGGAACCATAGCCGCCATAGGCCCGCGCCCAGCTCTGCCATTGTCCGGGCTGCGCTGCGCGCTCGCGGAAGGCGAAACGAATCTGCTGCAGGCGATCCAGCGCCGCCTCGCGCGGCAGGCGGCTGTCTTCCAGCAGCAGGCTGCGCTGCTCGAGCAGCGGTGCGAGCGACTGCGCGCACGCCGCCATCGGCAGCAGGCCGGCAAGGCACAACATGGCAAAACCCTTCATCGCACGGCTCCCTGACAGTCCTGCGCAGTCTAGCGCCTGGATCCGCCGGCAGTCGTCAGGCCTTGGCCAGCTCCTGGCGCACCTGGGCTTCCAGCTCGGCCTTGAGCGCCGGTTCGAGCTTGAGCTGGCGGGCCAGCTCTTCCAGGTAGGCGCGCTCCATGAAGTGCTCTTCGTCGACCATCAGCACGCTGGCGATATACATCTCCGCGGCCATTTCCGGGGTGCTGGCGGCACGCGCCACTTCAGCCGGATCGAGTGGTTTGTTCAGCTCGCCTTGCAGCCACTGCGCCAGTTGCGGATCGCCGGCCAGCTTGCCGAGCTGTTCGTCGAGCAGTTGCCGCTCGCGCTCGTCGACATGACCATCGGCCTTGGCCGCCGCTACCAGCGCGCGCAGGATCGCCTGGCTGTGCTGCTCGGCCTGCGGCGCGGGCAGGCGATCGACCGTTTGCGGCGGCAGCGCCTGGGTGGTGCCGGCCTGCTGCGAAGCCTGCCAGTTGCCGTAGGCCTTGTAGGCGATCACCCCGAGCGCAGCCAGACCGCCGTAGGTGATCACCTGGCTGCCGACCTTGCGCGCACTCTTGTTGCCCAGCAGCAGGCCCAGTGCACCAGCGGCCAGCGCGCCGCCACCGGCGCCCTTGAGCAGGGTGCCGAGGTCGCCACCGCCCTTGCCGCCACCGGTGACGCTGCCAAGCAAGCCACCCAGGCCGCCAGACGAGGCAGAGCCGGACTTCTGCTGCAGCAGATCCTGGCCGGATTTGAGCAGTTGATCGAGCAGGCCGCGGGTATTCATGGCGTTGTCCTCCAAGCTGAAAAGGGTTCCCTGTGAGGCCCCGATTCTAGCCACGGACAAGCACAGCCCAGGCCGGGCAGATGCTTCGAGATATTGCTGGGGCACGAGAATTGCGTCTGGCCAGAGCCTGGCAGGCACAACAACCCCTAAACATTCGCAAAAAAAGAAAGAACCTAACTGCATTCGACAAACCATAATGCCAAGTACCCGCCCTCCGTCGCGAGCCACCGTCGCATGATGACCCTGCGCCAGATCCGCCACTTCATCGCCGTCGCCGAGACCGGCTCGATTTCCGCTGCCGCCCAGGCGGTGTTCATTTCCCAGTCGACCCTGACCCTGGCCATCCAGCAGCTGGAGGAGGAAATCGGCGTCAGCCTGTTCAACCGCCACGCCAAGGGCATGAGCCTGACCCACCAGGGCCACCAGTTCCTGCGCCAGGCGCACCTGATCCTGGCCACCGTGGACAACGCCAAGCGCAGCCTGCAGCAGAGCACCGACCAGGTCGCCGGCAGCCTGACCATAGGCGTGACCAGCCTGGTTGCCGGTTACTACCTGGCCGACCTGATCACCCGCTTCCAGCGCGCCTACCCCAACGTGCAAACCCGCGTGGTCGAGGACGAGCGCCCCTATATCGAGCACCTGCTGGTCAGCGGCGAGATCGATGTCGGCGTGCTGATCCTGTCCAACCTGGAAGACCGCCATGCCCTGCAGACCGAGGTGCTGACCCACTCGCCGCACCGTCTGTGGCTGCCTGCCCGCCACCCACTGCTGGAGCGCGACAGCATCAGCCTGGCCGATGTGGCCAAGGAGCCGCTGATCCAGCTCAACGCCGACGAGATGGGCCTGCACACCCAGCGCATCTGGAGCCGTGCCGGCCTGACCCCGCGAGTGACCCTGCGCACCGCCTCGGTGGAAGCGGTGCGCAGCCTGGTAGCGGCAGGCCTCGGCCTGTCGGTGCAACCGGACATGACCTACCGGCCCTGGTCGCTGGAAGGCGACATCATCGAGGCTCTGCCGCTGGCCGACCTGAGCGAGCCCCTGGATGTCGGCCTGGCCTGGCGCCGAGGCACGGCGCGGCCTGCGCTGGTCGATCCGTTCCTCACCGTGGCGCGCGAACAGCCGCATAACCGTAAGGTTTCGATTTAATCGAACGCTACTTTCAATATTTAGAATTTGTCGACCTCTGTGTCGGGCCCTAGTCTCAGTTCCTTATGGATGCAGGGGTTCCGCGCAGCACCGGAGCCGCCATGCAGGTAGAAACAAAAAGAAGAAGCCCGAAGATGTCCGAACCCACCCTGTACAGCGCATTGCTGATCGACGGCCAGCTGGTCGGCGGGGAAGGTCTGGTCGAGGCCATCATCAACCCGGCCAGCGGCGAAGTGCTCACCTCCATCGCCGAGGCCTCGCTGGAACAGCTGGAAGCCGCCGTCCAGGCCGCCCACCGCGCCTTCCCCGGCTGGTCGCGCACCACCCCGGCGCAACGCGCCACGGCGCTGCTGGCCATCGCCGACGCCATCGAACACAACGCCGAGCAACTGGCCCGCCTGGAAGCCCTGAACTGCGGCAAGCCGCTGCACCTGGCGCGCCAGGACGACATCCCCGCCACCGCCGACGTATTCCGCTTCTTCGCCGGCGCCGTGCGCTGCCAGCAGGGCCAGCTGGCCGGCGAATACGTGCCCGGCCACACCAGCATGGTGCGCCGCGACCCGGTCGGTGTGGTTGCCTCCATCGCGCCGTGGAACTACCCGCTGATGATGGCCGCATGGAAGATCGCCCCGGCCCTGGCCGCCGGCAATACCCTGGTCTTCAAGCCCTCGGAACACACCCCGCTGTCGATCCTGGCCCTGGCACCCGCTCTGCGCGACATCCTGCCGGCCGGCGTGCTGAACATCGTCTGTGGCGGCGGCGAAGGCGTCGGCAGCCAGCTGGTCGGCCACCCGCGGGTGCGCATGGTGTCGCTGACCGGCGATATCGTCACCGGCCAGAAGATCCTGCAGAGCGCCGCCAAAACCCTCAAGCGCACCCACTTGGAACTGGGCGGCAAGGCGCCGGTGATCGTCTGCAACGATGCCGATCTCGACGCCGTGATCCAGGGCATCCGCACCCATGGCTACTACAACGCCGGCCAGGACTGCACCGCCGCCTGTCGCATCTACGCCCAGGCCGGCATCCACGACCGCCTGGTGAGTGAGCTGGGCGACGCTGTGGCCAGCCTGCGCTTCGCCCGCAAGAAGGACAGCGACAACGAGATCGGCCCGCTGATCAGCGCCCGCCAGCGCGACCGCGTAGCCAGCTTCGTCGAGCGCGCCCTCGGCCAGCCGCATATCGAACGGGTCACCGGTGCCGCCGTGCATTCCGGGGCCGGCTTCTATTACCAGCCGACCCTGCTGGCCGGCTGCAAGCAGAGCGACGAGATCGTCCAGCGCGAAGTGTTCGGCCCGGTGGTCACCGTTACCCGGTTCGACCAGCTGAGCCAGGCCGTGGACTGGGCCAACGACTCCGAGTACGGCCTGGCCAGCTCGGTATGGACGCAGAACCTGGACAAGGCCATGCAGGTCGCCGGGCGCCTGCAGTACGGCTGCACCTGGATCAACACCCATTTCATGCTGGCCAGCGAGATGCCCCACGGCGGGCTGAAGCGCTCCGGCTACGGCAAGGATCTATCCAGCGACTCGCTGCAGGATTACAGCGTGGTGCGCCACATCATGGCACGCCACGGACAACAACTAGACTGAACAGATTCACCCGTTCGGCAGCGGTATCGCCGACATTTTGCTGCCCCAATAACAGTCCACAAGAAGAGGGAATCCCGATGTCCGCGCACAAAACAGCAGTGCTCAGTGCACTGGCCACCGCTCTGCTCGCCTCTGGCGCCGCACAGGCCGCCGAACCGCTCAAGGCACTCGGCACCGCCGAAGGCCAGCTCGACATCATCGCCTGGCCCGGCTACATCGAACGCGGCGAAACCGACAAGAACTACGACTGGGTGACCAAGTTCGAACAGGACAGCGGTTGCAAGGTCAACGTCAAGACCGCCGCCACCTCCGACGAGATGGTCAGCCTGATGGCCAAGGGCGGCTACGACCTGGTCACCGCCTCGGGTGACGCCTCCTTGCGCCTGGTCGCCGGCAAGCGCGTACAGCCGATCAACATCGCCCTGATCCCCAACTGGAAAAACGTCGACGACCGCCTCAAGGATGCCGCCTGGCACACCGTCGGCGGCCAGCACTACGGCACGCCCTACCAGTGGGGCCCGAACGTGCTGATGTACAACACCAACACCTTCAAGGAAGCCCCGACCAGTTGGTCGGTGGTGTTCAAGGAGCAGAACCTGCCCGATGGCAAGAGCAACAAGGGCCGCGTGCAGGCCTATGACGGCCCGATCTACATCGCCGACGCCGCCCTGTACCTGAAGTCGACCAAGCCGGAACTGGGCATCCAGGATCCCTACCTGCTGACCGAGGAACAGTACGCCGCCGTACTGGAACTGCTGCGCGCCCAGCAGCCGCTGATCCACCGTTACTGGCACGACGCGACCGTGCAGATGAGTGACTTCAAGAACGAAGGCGTGATGGCTTCCGGCTCCTGGCCGTACCAGGTCAACGCCCTGCAGCTGGAGAAACAGCCGATCGCCTCCACCGTACCGGTCGAAGGCGCCACCGGCTGGGCCGACACCACCATGCTGCATGCCGACGCCAAGCACCCGACCTGCGCCTACAAGTGGATGGACTGGTCGCTGCAAGCCAAGGTGCAGGGCGACGTAGCCTCCTGGTTCGGCTCGCTGCCAGCGGTACCGGCCGCCTGCCAGGGCAACGAACTGCTCGGTGCCGAAGGCTGCAAGACCAACGGCTTCGACAACTTCGCCAAGATCGCCTTCTGGAAAACCCCGCAGGCCGAGGGTGGCAAGTACGTGCCCTACAGCCGCTGGACCCAGGACTACATCGCCATCATGGGCGGTCGTTAAGCCTCCCCTCTCCACCGGGAGAGGGGTCGGGGGTGAGGGCCATGTCCGGCAACTCGCCCCCTCACCCCAACCCTCTCCCAGCGGGAGAGGGAGTAGCCCGAGTCTTCCGTTTCACCGTTGTACATCCACCACCGACTCTCCCGTCTTGTGTCGGCAAACCCAACCCGGGTGAGGCGGTGGTGGATGGCTTATATCCTGGAGCGTTTGCTATGACCCTTGCAGTGCAATTTACCGATGTGTCCCGCGCGTTCGGCGACGTCAAAGCCGTCGACCGGGTGTCCATCGACATCCAGGATGGCGAATTCTTCTCCATGCTCGGCCCTTCCGGCTCGGGCAAAACCACCTGCCTGCGCCTGATCGCCGGCTTCGAGCAGCCCAGTGCTGGCTCCATCCGTATTCATGGAGCGGAGGCCGCCGGCCTGCCGCCCTACCGCCGCGACGTCAACACGGTGTTCCAGGACTATGCCCTGTTCCCGCACATGGACGTCCTCAACAACGTGGCCTACGGCCTCAAGGTCAAGGGCGTCGGCAAGTCCGAGCGCCTGGCCCGTGCCGAGGAAGCCCTGGGCATGGTCGCCCTCGGCAGCTACGGCGCGCGCAAACCGGCGCAACTGTCCGGCGGACAGCGCCAGCGCGTGGCCCTGGCCCGCGCCCTGGTCAACCGCCCGCGGGTACTGCTGCTCGACGAGCCGCTCGGTGCCCTCGACCTCAAGCTGCGCGAGCAGATGCAGAGCGAACTGAAGAAGCTGCAGCGCCAGCTCGGCATCACCTTCATCTTCGTCACCCATGACCAGAGCGAAGCGCTGTCCATGTCGGATCGCGTGGCGGTGTTCAACAAGGGCCGCATCGAGCAGGTCGACACCCCGCGCAACCTGTACATGAAGCCGGCTACTGCCTTCGTCGCCGAATTCGTCGGCACCAGTAACGTGCTCAAGGGCGAGCTGGCCCAGCGCCTCAACGGCAGCGGCCAGCCGGTATCGATCCGTCCGGAACATGTGCGCCTGAGCAATGGCGATCCGCTGGGCAGCGACGAAGTGGAAATCAGCGGCCTGCTGCACGACATCCAGTACCAGGGTGCCGCCACCCGTTACGAGATCCAGCTGGAGAACGGCCAGAACTTCTGCGTCAGCCAGGCCAACAACCAGTGGCAACTGGGCGATGCGCCGGTGCAGCCGGGCCAGCGGGTCAGCGCGCGCTGGGCGCGTGGCGCCATGGTCGGCCTGCGCGAGGACGTGTGAGATGAGCCAGTCCCTCGCCATCGACAACAGCGGCGGCGGCCTGATGCGCCGGCTGTCCGACCTGCTCTACCGCAAGCCGACGCTGTACCTGTCGCTGCTGCTGATTCCGCCGCTGCTGTGGTTCGGCGCGGTGTATCTGGGCTCGCTGCTGACCCTGTTGTGGCAAGGTTTCTATACCTTCGACGACTTCAGCATGACGGTCACCCCGGAACTGACCCTGGGCAACTTCGCCGCGCTGTTCCAGGCGGCCAACTTCGACATCATCCTGCGCACCGTCGGCATGGCGGTGGCGGTGTCGATTGCCAGCGGCCTGGTGGCTTTCCCCATCGCCTACTACATGGCGCGCTACACCACCGGCAAGACCAAGGCGTTCTTCTACATCGCGGTGATGCTGCCGATGTGGGCCAGCTACATCGTCAAGGCCTATGCCTGGACTCTGCTGCTGGCCAAGGGCGGCGTGGCCATGTGGTTCATCCAGGCGCTGCACCTGCAGCCGCTGCTGGAGCTGATCCTGGGCATCCCCGGCGTGGGCGGCAACACCCTGTCGACCTCGCACCTGGGGCGCTTCCTGGTGTTCGTCTACATCTGGCTGCCATTCATGATCCTGCCCATCCAGGCGTCGCTGGAGCGCCTACCACCGTCGCTGCTGCAAGCCTCGGCCGACCTCGGTGCACACCCGGCGCAGACCTTCATGCAGGTGATCCTGCCGCTGTCGATCCCAGGCATCGCCGCCGGCTCGATCTTCACCTTCAGCCTGACCCTGGGCGACTTCATCGTGCCGCAGCTGGTGGGGCCACCCGGCTTCTTCATCGGCAACATGGTGTATTCGCAGCAGGGCTCGATCGGCAACATGCCGATGGCCGCCGCCTTCACCCTGGTGCCGATCGTGCTGATCGCCGTGTACCTGTCCATCGTCAAACGTCTGGGGGCCTTCGATGCACTCTGAAAAAGCATCCTGGGGCCTGAAGCTGGCCGCCTGGGGCGGGTTGGTGTTCCTCCACTTCCCGATCGCGATCATCTTCATCTACGCCTTCAACACCGAGAGCTCGGGCTTCAGCTTTCCGCCGCAGGGCTTCACCCTGCACTGGTTCAGCATCGCCCTGGCCCGCCCGGACGTGGTCGAGGCGATCAAGCTGTCGGCGCAAATCGCCTGCCTGGCCACCCTGATCGCCATGATCCTCGGCACCCTGGCCGCAGCGGCGCTGTACCGCCGCGACTTCTTCGGCAAGGAGAGCATCTCCATGCTGCTGATCCTGCCGATCGCCCTGCCCGGCATCATCACCGGCCTGGCGCTGCTGGCGGCGTTCAAGAGCTTCGGCATCGAGCCGGGCTTCCTGACCATCGTCATCGGCCATGCGACCTTCTGCGTGGTGATCGTCTACAACAACGTCATCGCGCGTTTCCGCCGCACCAGCCACAGCCTGATCGAGGCGAGCATGGATCTCGGTGCCGACGGCTGGCAGACCTTCCGCTATATCGTCCTGCCCAACCTCGGCTCGGCCCTGCTGGCCGGCGGCATGCTGGCCTTCGCCCTGTCGTTCGACGAGATCATCGTCACCACCTTCACCGCCGGCCACGAGCGCACCCTGCCGCTGTGGCTGCTCAACCAGCTGGCCCGCCCGCGCGACGTACCGGTGACCAACGTGGTGGCGATGCTGGTGATGCTGGTGACCATGCTGCCGATCCTCGGCGCCTACTACCTGACCAAGGACGGCGAAGCCGTGGCCGGCAGCGGCAAGTGATTGCATTTACTCCCCTCTCCCGCCGGGAGAGGGGCCGGGGGTGAGGGTTTCCAGGCAGCACCGAGCGGCCTATAGCCCCCTCACCCCAACCCCTCTCCCAATGGGCGAGGGGCTTAAAACAACCGCGATAGCGAGGCTTATGCGATGCAAACCAAACTGCTGATCAACGGCGAACTGGTCGACGGCCTGGGTGCCGCGCAGCCGGTGCTCAACCCTTCCCTGGGCAGCACCCTGGTACAGATTCCCGAAGCCACCGCCGAGCAGATCGACGCCGCCGTGCGCGCCGCCGACGCGGCCTTCGATGGCTGGTCGCAGACCACGCCCGGCCAGCGCTCCGCCCTGCTGCTGGCCCTGGCCGATGCCATCGACGCCAACGCCGACGAACTGGCCCGCCTGGAGTCGCAGAACTGCGGCAAGCCCTACGCCGCCGCGCGCAACGATGAACTGCCGGCCATCGCCGACGTGTTCCGCTTCTTTGCCGGTGCCGCGCGCTGCCTGCAGGGCTCCGCCGCCGGCGAATACCTGCCCGGCCACACCTCGATGATCCGCCGCGACCCGATCGGCGTGGTCGCCTCCATCGCGCCGTGGAACTACCCGCTGATGATGGCCGCCTGGAAACTGGCCCCGGCCCTGGCTGCCGGCAACTGCGTGGTGCTCAAGCCTTCCGAGCAGACCCCGCTGACCGCCCTGCGCCTGGGCCAGCTGATCGCCGGCATCTTCCCGGCCGGCGTGGTCAACATAGTGTTTGGCCGCGGCGCCAGCGTCGGCGAGCCGCTGGTGACCCACGCCAAGGTACGCATGGTGTCGCTGACCGGCTCCATCCCCACCGGCGCCAATATCATTTCCAGCACCGCCGCCTCGGTTAAACGCATGCATATGGAGCTGGGCGGCAAGGCTCCGGTGATCATCTTCGACGACGCCGACATCGACGCCGCCGTCGAGGGCATCCGCACCTTCGGCTTCTACAACGCCGGCCAGGACTGCACCGCCGCCTGCCGCATCTACGCGCAAAAAGGCATCTACGAGAAGTTCGTGGCCAAGCTCGGCGAGGCGGTCGGCTCGATCAAGCACGGCCTGCAGGACGACGCCGGCACCGAGCTCGGCCCGCTGATCACCGAAGTGCACCGCCAGCGCGTGGCCGGCTTCGTCGAGCGTGCCAGTGCGGTGCCGCACATCGAAGTGGTTACCGGTGGCAAGGCGCCGGCCGGCAACGGCTTCTTCTTCCTGCCGACGGTGCTGGCCGGCGCCAAACAGAGCGACGAGATCGTCTGCCGCGAAGTGTTCGGCCCGGTGGTCTCGGTCACCCCGTTCGACGACGAAGCCCAAGCCCTGGCCTGGGCCAATGCCTCCGACTACGGCCTGGCCAGCTCGGTATGGACTCGTGACGTGGGGCGCGCCCATCGCCTGTCGGCCCGTCTGCAGTACGGCTGCACCTGGGTCAACACCCACTTCATGCTGGTCAGCGAAATGCCGCATGGCGGCCTGAAACTCTCCGGCTACGGCAAGGACATGTCCATGTACGGCCTGGAGGACTACACCGCCATCCGCCACGTGATGATCAAGCACTGAGTTCCACCCGGTGAGGTCTGACGGCCTCGCCGCCCCCGCCGCAAGGCAAAGGATGCTTCACCGAAAACCCTGCCCCCGCGCCAGTGACGGCGCGGCGGCAACGAGAGGGCCATACCTCTTGGGGAACGCAAGACACTCCAACAATAAAGAGCGAGCCGGTCACGCCAGACGGCCTTGAACCTGCCGCCCACAATAACGAGGAACTTCGCATGAGTGCGCCATCGGCCGCCGATCGCGACGCAGAACAACTGCGCGCGCTGGGCTACACCTCCAACTTCAATCGCAGCATGAGCCTGTGGGAAAACTTCGCCCTCGGCTTCACCTACCTGTCGCCCGTGGTGGGCGTCTACACCCTGTTCGGCCTGTGTCTGGCCGCCGGCGGCCCGCCGATGTTCTGGTCGTACCTGCTGATCGGCCTCGGCCAGCTGCTGGTGTGCCTGGTGTTCGGTGAAGTGGTCTCGCAATTCCCCATCTCCGGTGGCGTCTACCCCTGGGCCCGGCGCCTGGTCGGCAAGCGCTGGGCGTGGATGGTCGGCTGGATCTATGCCTGCGCCCTGTGCGTGACCATTGCCGCGGTCGCCGTCGGCGCGGGGCCGTACATCGCCGCCATGCTCGGCTTCGAGGCCAGCCAGGCGACCAATATCGTCATCGCCCTGGTGCTGACCCTGCTCGCCACCCTGACCAACCTCAGCGGTACCAAGACCCTGTCGCGCATCGCCATGTTCGCCTTTATCTGCGAGCTGGCCGGTGCCGTGGCCGTGGGCGCCTACCTGCTGATCTTCGAGCGTCATCAGCCACTCGGCGTGCTGGTCGACACCTTCGGCATCGGCTCCGCCGAGGATTCCTACCTGCCGGCCTTCCTCACCGCCTCGCTGGCCGGGATGTTCCTCTACTACGGCTTCGAAGCCTGCGGCGACGTGGCCGAGGAAACTCCGAACCCGAGCAAGCGCATCCCCAAGGCCATGCGCATGACCATCTACATCGGCGGCGTGGCGGCGATGTTCGCCTGCCTGGCGCTGATCCTCGCCGTGCCGGACATGCAGGCAGTGATCAACGGCACCGACACCGATCCGGTCGGCACCATCCTCAACAACGCCTTCGGCCCGGTCGGTTCGCGCGTGGTAATGGCGGTGGTCACCGTGTCCTTCGTTTCCTGCGTGATCAGCCTGCAGGCCGCCGCCAGCCGCCTGCTGTATGCCTACGCCCGTGACGAGATGATCATCGGCAGCAGCCTGCTCAAGCGCATCTCGCCGAAGGCCCATGTGCCGGTACCGGCCCTGCTGGTGTGCGGTGTGGTACCGGCCATCATCATCGCCCTCGGCTTCGTCCTTCAGGACGCGGTGGCCACCATCGTCAGCTTCGCCGCCATCGGCATCTACCTGGCCTTCCAGATGATCGTCCTCGGCGCGCTGTTCGCCCGGGCCCGTGGCTGGGTACCGAGCGGCCAGTTCACCCTCGGCAAGTGGGGTACCCTGGTCAACATCGGTGCCCTGCTCTACGGCGTCGGCGCTATCGTCAACATGGCCTGGCCACGCACCCCGGACGCGCCCTGGTACATCAACTACGCCATGGTGCTGAGCACCCTGATCGTGATCGGCCTGGGCCTGCTCTACATGCTGCTGGACAAGCCCTACGATCGCGGCACCGCCCCGGCCGGCGACGCCTGGAACATCAGCGGCAAGAAGGCCCAGGGCAGCAATCTGGGCCAGGCGCAAGAACCGGCCTGAGTCCGCCTGCGGTAAAAGCTGCGCCGCCCGGTGGCGGCGCGGTTCCGGGCCACCCGGCCCACAACCTGCGGGCGCGCCCGCAACGGAGACAACCATGCGTAACCTCGTCAGAGCGTTTTCCCTGCTGTCGCTGTTCTGTTTCGCCCACCTGGCCCAGGCGGCCGACACCAAGGCCATAGTCGACGGCTACATGGCCGCCTGGAACGCCCACGACGCCGACAAGGCCGCGACCTTCCTCAGCGAGGATGCGGTGTACTTCGACGCCACCGTCGGCACCCCGCAGAACGGCAAGGCCGCCGCCCGCGACAACGTGATCAAGGTGTTCATCGGTGCCGTGCCGGATCTGAAGTGGGAAATGACCAGCGCGCCTATCGTCAGCGCCGACGGCATTGCCTTCCAGTGGAAATTCAGCGGCACCAACAGTGGTGCCTGGAGCGCGGAAACCCCGGCCACCGGCAAGCCGCTGTCCTTCGAAGGGGTCAGTTTCGTCCGTATCAAGGACGGCAAGATCAGCTACCAGGGCGACTACTACGATGCCCTGGGGTTCAACAAGCAACTCGGTTGGTAAAAAGCCGGCCGAGGATTTGCTGCGCGTCGGCCATGCTGCGTTGAAGGAGGGCTCGGGCTGCTCATTTACAGCTTGTAAACTGCGCGCCCTCGCCCTCCTTCGCCTTGCCTGACCTTAGCTCGCAATATCCTCAATCCGGCTTTACAGCCTTTTTTTCACCTGCTCGCCCCGCCGCCAGCAGGTTTGGCGACCAGCTTGGACGCCCTCCCCTGCCCCACCCCGTTCGGACTTAGCCAAGATGTCAGGTTCCCGCAGTAACGCCGCCACCCAGGAAGACAGCACCCGCACCACCATCGATCAGGTCAAGCAGCTGATCGCCGGGCTGAATACCCGCTGGGGCGAAATCGGCAAGGTGGCGGACGTGATCCGCCAGATCGCCAAGAACACCAACCTGGTGGCGCTCAACGCTGCCATCGAAGCCGCCCGCGCCGGCGAGCAGGGTCGCGGCTTTGCCGTGGTCGCCGACGAAGTGCGGCGCCTGGCCAGCCAGTCCGCCGAGGCCACCAGCGAGATCGGCAACGTGGTCGGCGCCATCCGCCAGGAAAGCCAGAAGGCCCTGGCCGATGTGGAACAGGCCGAGCAGGCCAGCCTGCTGGAACAGGCCCAGGTGCTGCTGGCCCACGAGGCCCTGCAGCTGCAGGGCCAGTTCAGCGTGATGGCCACCGCCCTGTATGGCCTGAAGAATTTCATCGTCGGCATGAAGGCCAAGGGCATGGGCCCGCAGCGCGAGCAGGTCGACGCAGTGATGCAGCAGTACCTGGTGCAGAACCCGGATCTGCTGGCCTTCGCCTGCGCCTGCGAGGCCAACGTGCTGGATGGCCGCGACAGCGCCTTCGTCGGCCAGCCCGGGCATGACGCCAGCGGCCGCCTGATGGCCTACTGGAACCGTGGCAGCGGCCTGCCGCAGCGCGAATGCCTGGTCGGCTACGAGACGGACGACTGGTACCAGCTGCCCAAGCGCAAGGCCCGCGACGTGTTCATGGAGCCCTACGACTACCCGATTGCCGGGCGCACGGTGCTGATGACCTCGTTCATGACCCCGATGTACCTGGGCAGCCAGTTCCTCGGCATCCTCGGTGCCGACTACACCCTGGCCCAACTGCAGGAGCGCCTGGCCCAGCACAGGCCGTTCGGCCACGGTCATTTCGCCCTGCTGTCGAACCAGGCCACCTACGTCACCCACCCGGATGCCGGCCGCCTGGGCAGCCAGGCCAGCGAGCTGAGCAACGAACTGCGCCAGGCCATCCGCGACGGCAAACCGCTGTGCCAGCGCCAGCGCGACGGCCAGGTGCAGCTGCTGCAGCCGATCTTCGTCGGCAACTGCAATGCGCCCTGGGCGCTGCTGATGCAGCTGCCGCCACGCCAGGGCTAGCGACCGTTCGTCAGCTACCGGCCAGACCTTGCGCACAAAGGGTGCGGGCCATCACAGGACGGCCCTAGCTGCTGGGCCGCAGGCCTCCTAGGATCAAGCCCATAACGAGAAGCGGCGGCCGTCCTGGCGAACCGCACCCTGGCCCAACGCCCATCCATGCTTGCAATCACCCGACTCTTCGCGCGCCGTACGCTGGGCGCCGCCTGCGCCCTGCTGCTCTATCTGAGCGGCGGCCTCAGCACGGCCGGCGAAAGCCCGCGCCTGCCCGGCAGCGCCCTGGCCGAGGCGATCAGCCAGAGCCGCCTGGAGGCCTGGCACGGCCTGCTGGCCCAGGCCGGCGGCAGCGAGCGCGAGCGCCTGGAGCGGGTCAACCAGTTCATCAACCGCAGCATCCAGTACGGCGAGGATCGCGACACCTGGGGCAGCGCCGACTACTGGGCCACCCCGCTGGAAACCCTCAGCCGCGGTCGTGGCGACTGCGAGGACGTGGCCATCGCCAAGTACTTCAGCCTGATCCGCCTGGGCGTACCGAGCAGCAAACTGCGCCTGACCTTCGTCAAGGCGCTGCGCCTCAACCGTGCGCACATGGTGCTGGCCTACTACGCCGAGGACAACGCCGAGCCACTGCTCCTCGACAGCCTGCAGCCACAGATCCGCCCGGCCAGCCAGCGCAGCGACCTGCTGCCGGTGTATGCCTTCAACAACCTGGGGATCTACTTCGGTAGCGCCTCGCAGCAGCGCTCCAGCCAGTCGCCGCAGCTGCTGTCGCGCTGGCAGGATGTCAGCGCGCGCGCCCTGGCCGATGGTTCGCAGGGTGTGGACACACCTCGCGGCTGAAGTCCTGAGCGGCTAAGCGCCGCCCAACTCTTAACGTGGCGCCAGATGCGCCACCATCAACTGCACGCTCTCGCGGCCCTGGTATTCGTTGACGTCCAGCTTGTAGGCCAGCTCGACCCAGCGCACGTTGGGGTTGGGCCAGGTGTCGCGGTCGACGTTGAAGGCGATGCCGTCCAGGGTCTGGCCGCCGCACTCGGTCTTCAGCACCAGCTTGAGGTGCTTTTCGCCCACCACCCGCTGATTGACGATCTGGAACACGCCGTGGAACAACGGCTCGGGGAAGTGCTGGCCCCAGGGCCCGGCATGGCGCAGGGCCTTGGCCAGTTCCAGGTGGAACTCCTCGACACCCAGCTGGCCATCGGACAGCAGGCGCCCGGTGAGGTCGTCCTCGCTGAGCTGGCGGCGCACCTCGGCATCGAAGGCAGCGGCAAAGGCGCCGTAGTTTTCCTGCGGCAACGACAGGCCGGCAGCCATGGCATGCCCACCGAACTTGCTGATCAGCCCCGGATGCTTGGCCGCCACCGCGTCCAGCGCATCGCGGATATGCAGGCCCGGCACCGAACGGGCCGAGCCCTTGAGCAGGCCGTCGCCGGCATCGGCGAAGGCGATGGCCGGGCGGTGGTAACGCTCCTTCAGGCGTGAGGCGAGAATACCGATCACGCCCTGGTGCCAGTCGGGCTCGAACAGGCACAGGCCGAACGGCAGGCTGTCCAGCGGCAGATCCTTGAGCTGGGCCAGCGCCTCGCGCTGCATGCCCTGCTCGATGGCCTTGCGATCCTTGTTCAGCTCGTCGAGCTGCTGGGCCATGTCGCGGGCCAGGCCCTCGTCGTCGCACAGCAGGCATTCGATACCCAGGCTCATGTCGTCCAGGCGCCCGGCCGCGTTCAGGCGCGGGCCGAGGATAAAGCCGAGGTCGGTGGAGGTGATGCGCCCATGCTGGCGGCCAGCCACTTCCAGTACCGCGCGCAGCCCCGGACGGGCGCGGCCGGCACGGATGCGCGCCAGGCCCTGGTGCACCAGGATGCGGTTGTTGGCATCCAGCGGCACCACGTCGGCCACGCTGCCCAAGGCGACCAGATCGAGCAGCTCGCCCAGGTTGGGCTCGGCCACGCCGCTGCTGGCAAACCAGCCGATTTCACGCAGGCGCGCGCGCAGGGCCAGCAGCACATAGAACATCACCCCGACCCCGGCCAGCGCCTTGCTCGGGAACTCGCAGCCCGGCTGGTTGGGGTTGACGATGGCATCCGCCGCTGGCAATTCCGGGCCCGGCAGGTGGTGGTCGGTGACCAGCACGGTCAGCCCGGCGGCCTTGGCCGCGGCCACGCCCTCGACGCTAGAGATGCCGTTGTCCACCGTCAGCAGAAGGTCGGGCTGGCGCTGCAGGGCCACGGCGACGATTTCCGGGGTCAGGCCGTAACCGTACTCGAAGCGATTGGGTACCAGGTAATCGACATGGGCCGCGCCGAGCATGCGCAGGCCGAGCACGCCCACCGAGCTGGCGGTGGCGCCGTCGGCATCGAAGTCGCCGACGATCAGGATGCGCTGGCGCTGCTGCAGGGCCTGCACCAGCAACTCCACCGCGGCGTCGATGCCCTTCAGCTGCTGATAGGGGATCAGACGCGCCAGCCCCTTGTCCAGCTCGGCGGCGGACTGCACGCCACGCGCCGCGTACAGGCGGGTCAGCAGCGGCGGCAGGTCGCCGAGGTCGGGAAGTTGGGCAGGAAGCGGGCGGGGATCGATGCGCATGGGTATTCCGGTTGTTCTGCTAGGCGGGCCAGTAACGGCGCGGAAGGCTCCCTCTCCCCTTGGGAGAGGGGAAGCGGCGTTCAACGCTCGCCGTGCAGCCACTCCAGGGGAATCTCGTGCTGGCCGCGCTCGTCGGTGACGTAGAGCAGGCCGTCGCTGATCATCACGCTCCAGCTCACCGAACGCGGCAGGTCGCGGGCGATATTTTCCAAGGCTTGCTGATCCACGCCGACCACATTGATGTTCTTCAGGCTGCGCACGCCATCGAGCACCTTGGTCTGCCATACCCGCAGGTTGCCGTAGGCCACCAGGCTGAATTTCTCGGTACGCCGCGAGCACCAGGTGATGCGCTCGGCGTCCGGCTGGCCGACCTCGATCCAGTGCAGCACGCGGTCGTCCAGGCTCTTTTCCCACAGCGCCGGCTCGTCGACATCGGACAGGCCACGCCCGAAGGCCAGCTGCTCGTGGTACCACAGGGCGTAGGCGATCAGCCGCACACACAGGCGCTCCTCGGTCTCCGAGGGATGCTTGGCCACGGTGAAACGCAGGTTCTCGTAGACGTTGCGGTCGATGTCGGTGAGGTTCAGGTCGATCTTGTACGGCGTGGCTTGCAGGGCCATGGGCGGGCTTCTTGGCTGGCGGGAAAGGCGGCAAGTCTACCCGATGCAACCCATGCGGGTTAGAGTCGCGACCACTGCCAGATGGATGGACACCCGCATGAACCTGCCCAGCAAACCCCTCGCCGGCCTCAAAGTGGTCGAACTCGGCACCCTGATCGCCGGCCCCTTCGCCTCGCGCATCTGCGCCGAGTTCGGCGCCGAGGTGATCAAGGTGGAATCGCCGGATGGCGGCGACCCGCTGCGCAAGTGGCGCAAGCTGTACGAGGGCACCTCGCTGTGGTGGTTCGTGCAGGCGCGCAACAAGCAGTCGATCACCCTCAACCTCAAGCACGAGGCCGGCCGCGAGGTGCTGAAGAAGCTGCTCGGCGAAGCGGATATCCTGATCGAGAACTTCCGCCCCGGCGTACTGGAAAAGCTCGGCCTGGGCTGGGACGTACTGCACGCGCTCAACCCGAAACTGGTGATGGTGCGCCTGTCCGGCTTCGGCCAAACCGGGCCGATGCAGGATCAGCCAGGCTTCGGCGCGGTGGGCGAATCCATGGGTGGGCTGCGCTACATCACCGGCTTCGAGGATCGCCCGCCGGTACGCACCGGCATCAGCATCGGCGACTCGATCGCTGCGTTATGGGGGGTGATCGGCGCGCTGATGGCCCTGCGCCACCGCGAGGTGAATGGCGGCACCGGCCAGGTGGTGGACGTGGCCCTCTACGAGGCGATCTTCGCCATGATGGAAAGCATGGTGCCGGAGTTCGACGTGTTCGGTTTCATCCGCGAGCGCACCGGCAATATCATGCCCGGCATCACCCCCTCCTCCATCCACACCTGTGGCGACGGCAAGCACATCCAGATCGGCGCCAACGGCGATGCGATCTTCCAGCGCTTTATGCGCGCCATCGGCCGCGATGACCTGGCCGACGACCCGACGCTGGCCGACAACGCCGGCCGCGATGTACGCCGTGACGAACTCTACGGGGTGATCGACCGCTGGGCCGCCAGCCTGCCGCTGAGCGAGGTGGAAGCCACCCTGGTACGCGCCGAGGTGCCGGCCAGCCGCATCTACTCCGCCGAGGACATGTTCAAGGATCCGCAATTCCTCGCCCGCGAGATGTTCCTCTCGGCCAAGCTGCCGGATGGCAAGCCGTTCAAGATGCCCGGCATCGTGCCCAAGCTGAGCGAGACCCCGGGCAGCGTGGAGTGGACGGGCCCGGCCCTGGGCGAACATAACCAGGCGGTGCTGAGTCGCCTCGGCTACAGCACCGAACAGATCGCCGAACTGCGCGCCAGCCGCGCCATCTGACCCCGACTCCCCGCGCAGAAAGGAAGCCTGCATGAGCCTCAAGATCGACGCCCACGACCTCGCCCGCGCCGTCAGCGCCGGCGTTCTGCAACCCGGTCAGGATCACAGCCTGCTGGCCTTTCTGCGCCAGCAGCCGGAGCAGCACGCCAGCTTCCAGCTGGCCCACATCGCCTACTACTTCGGCGCGCTGCTGATCATGGGCGCCATGGGCTGGTTGCTGAGCGAAGCCTGGATGCGCGTCGGCGATGTCGCCCTGCTGCTGGTCGCCCTGTCCTATATCGGCCTGCTGACCGCCTGCGGCCTGGGCCTGTGGCGACGCGGGCAGCAGATTCCCGGCGGCCTGCTCGGCGCGGTGGCGGTGAGCCTGGTGCCGCTGGCGGTGTTCGCCTTCGAGCGCCTCACCGGCCTGTGGCCACTGGACGACTACCAGGGCGATTACCACGACTACTACATCTATGTGCAGGGCGGCTGGCTGGCGATGGAAGCCGCCGCCGTGGTCGCCGGCCTGCTGATGCTGCGCCTGCTGCCCTTCCCGTTCATCGTCATGCCGATGGCGATCGCGCTGTGGTTCATGTCCATGGATCTCAGCGAGCTGATCCATGGCGACTCGTTCAGCTGGGAACAGCGCCGCGATGTGTCGCTGTGGTTCGGCCTCGGCCTGCTGCTGGTGTGCTTCGTGGTCGACGGCCGCACCCCCAAGGACTATGCCTTCTGGGGCTACCTGGCCGGGCTGCTGGCGTTCTGGGGCGGGCTGAGCCTGTCGGACAGCGGCAGCGAGTGGGGCAAGGCGCTGTACTGCCTGATCAACCTCGGCCTGATGGCCATCGCCGTGCTGCTGCGCCGCCCGCTGTTCATGGTGTTCGGCGCGCTGGGCGTGGCCGGCTACCTGGGCTACCTGTCTCACCAGGTGTTTGCCGACTCGCTGCTGTTCCCCATCGTGCTGACCCTGATCGGCCTGGGCGTGATCGGCCTCGGCCTGCTCTACCAGAAACACCGCACGCAGCTTACCGACGGCCTGCGCGCGCGCCTGCCGGCGGCCCTGCTGGACTTCCTCCCAGCCCTGCGCCGCTGACGGCAACCCAGCCCGCTCGCCGGCACGCAGCAGCGCCGGCGGGCACGCCTGCGACACCCGCAGTCAACCAGGCGCCATGGGCAGACCGGCGGCCTTGCCGGAAAATACTTAAAAGTCCAAGATGGACAAATAAGTTTATTCCTACCCAGCGGAGCCTTCAGCCATGTCCAGCCCCACTCCCCGCGTGATCCACCAGGCCGAAGCCGAACGCCTGCTCGCCCGCCTCGACGTGCACCAGGCCATGCGCGGCATGTTCCGCAGCCTGGGTGAAGGCCGCGCGGTGCAGCCGGCGCAGCAGCTGGTGGAGTTTCCCGGCGGCGGCGACTTCATCAACTACCTGGGCGTGCTGGCTGACGAAGGCGTGTACGGGGTCAAGACCTCGCCCTACATTCCCGGCCCGCAGGGCGCCACCGTCACCGCCTGGACACTGCTGATGTCGATGCACAGCGGCCAGCCGCTGCTGCTGTGCGATGCCAAGAGCCTGACCACCGCGCGCACCGCCGCCACCACCGCGGTAGCCGTCGAGGAGCTGGCGCCGGCCGCAGCCCGCCACCTGGCCATCATCGGCAGCGGCGCGGTGGCACGCGCCCACCTGCATTACGTGAAGCACCTGCGCGACTGGCAGAGCATCCGCCTGTACTCGCCCAGCCTGGCCAGCCGCAGCGCCGCCGAACACGACGCCCTGCTGAGCCTCGACCCGCGCCTGAGCCTGGCCGCCAGCCAGGCCGAAGCCGTGGCCGACGCCGAGGTGATCCTGCTCTGCACCTCGTCCGCCGGCCCGCTGCTCGACCCGCTGAGCCTGGGGCGCAATGCACTGGTCACCTCGATCAGCACCAACGCCCCGCGCGCCCATGAAGTGCCGCCCGCCAGTCTGGCCGGCATGGACGTGTACTGCGACTACCGCGCCACCACCCCCGGTTCGGCCGGCGAGATGCTGCTGGCCACTGAGAGCGGCTGGAACCGCAGCCAGATCCGTGGTGACCTGGCAGAACTGGTGAACGGCCAGGCCAGCAAGCCGGACTACAGCCGCCCGGTGTTCTTCCGTTCGATCGGCCTGGGCCTGGAAGACATGGCCCTGGCCAACGCCCTGCACCAACTGCTGGAGCAAGACCAGTGAGCGCGATCATCGACAGCGAGTACCTGATCATCGGCGCCGGCATCGCCGGGGCCAGTACCGGCTACTTCCTCGCCGGCCACGGCAAGACCATCCTGCTGGAGCGCGAGAGCCAGCCCGGTTACCACAGTACCGGGCGCTCCGCGGCGCTCTATACCCTGGCCTATGGCACCCCGCAGGTACGCGCCCTGACCGCCGCCAGCCGGGCCTTCTTCGATGCACCACCGGCCGGTTTCAGCGAACACCCGCTGCTCAGCCCGCGTGGCGAGATGGTGGTGGACTTCAGCGGCGATGCCGAGGAACTGCAGCGCCAGTTCGACAGCGGCAAGGCCAGCGTGGCCGACATGCGCCTGCTCAGCGCCGACGAGGCCTGCGCCCTGGTGCCGGTACTGCGCCGCGACAAGGTGCATGGCGCCATGCTCGACCCCAGCGCTGCCGACATCGATACCGACGCCCTGCACCAGGGCTTCCTGCGCGGCATCCGCCAGCAAGGCGGGGAAATCCACTGCAGCAGCGAAGTCAGCAGCATCGGCAAGGTCGAAGGCGGCTGGCAGGTACGCTGCGGTCAGCAGCTGTACCGCTGCCGGGTGCTGGTCAACGCCGCCGGCGGCTGGTGCGACGAGATTGCCAAGCTGGCCGGGGTCGCCCCCATCGGCCTGATTCCCAAGCGCCGCGCCGCCTTCACCTTCCTGCCGCCGGAAGGCATGGACAGCCATGCCTGGCCCTGCCTGGTGGACTTGCACGAGGCCTTCTACTTCAAGCCGGACGCCGGCCAGCTGCTCGGCTCGCCGGCCAACGCCGACCCGGTCGAACCCCATGACGTACAGCCGGAGGAGCTGGACATCGCCATGGGCATCTACCAGATCGAAGAACACACCAGCCTGAGCATCCGCCGCCCGGCGCACACCTGGGCCGGCCTGCGCAGCTTCGTCGCCGACGGTGATCTGGTCGGCGGCTACGACCCTCACGCCGAAGGCTTCTTCTGGGTCGCGGCCCAGGGCGGCTACGGCATCCAGACCAGCGCGGCGATGGGCGAGGCCTGCGCCGCGCTGATCCGCCAGCAGCCGCTGCCGGAGCGTTTTGCCGCCTTCGGCCTGACAGCCGCGATGCTCTCGCCTTCCCGCCTCGGGTGACTTGCGGCACACTCGCAGCGCCCCGCCATGCGGGGCGCCGACCGGAGCCCCTGATGAAGCCGAATACCGCCGCCGACCTGGACAACTTCCGCGCCCTCGCCGACGCCATCGCCACCCTGTTCTTCCCGCATGCCGAGGTGGTGCTGCACGACCTGCGCACACAGAAGATCGACCACATCGCCAACAACATTTCCAAGCGCGCGGTGGGTGACGACGCCGCCCTGGAAGACCTGCTGGAAAACACCCCGAACGAGCGCAACATCGGCCCCTACGAGAAGCTCAACTGGGACGGACAGAAGATCCGCTCGGTCAGCACCGTGCTGCGCGACGCCCAGGGCACGCCCGTCGCCGTGCTGTGCCTGAACCTCAATATCACCCTGTTCGAGACGGCCAAGCAGGCCCTCGACCTGTTCCTCTCGGCCAACCAGCTGATCCCGCAGCCCGACGCGCTGTTCCGCGACGACTGGCAGGAGCGTATCAACACCTTCCTGCACGCCTGGCTGCGCCAGCGCCAGATCGGCCTCAACCGCCTGACCCGCGAGCACAAGCGCGAGCTGGTCGAGGCCCTACACGCCGAAGGCGCATTCAAGGGCAAGAGTGCGGCCAACTACGTGGCCAATGTGCTGAACATGGGCCGCGCCACCGTGTATAAACATCTGAAAGAGATCAAGGGCGAAGCCTGAGCTCTCTCCCCCCCGGCAAGGACGCCACCATGCACCGCCTGATCCGCTTCTGCCTCATCCTGCTACAAAGCCTGGCCATTCCGCTGACGGCCGGCCTGTTCCTCTGCGCCGTAACCGGCGAGCTGCAACAGCAGCGCTTCGTCCTGGAATGGCCGTACCTGATCGATTCCTACCACCCGGCCCTGGATGTCTTCGGCCTGTCGCTGCCCGGCATCCTGCTCTATGCCCTATTGGCCAGCCTGCTGCGCCAGCGCGCCGTGCAGGCCGCAGGCCTGCTGGTGCTGACGCTGCTGACCAGCTACAGCACCATGCAGGCCTTCGCCACGGCCTTCGGCAATACCTGGACGCCAGCGGAAGTGTTCTTCGAGCTGTATGTCGCCTACCTGCACCTGCTGGCTCTGGCCCTGCTGCCCGGCCTGCTGCTGTGGTGGCTGCCAACGCTGGTGCCAGACATGAAAAAGCCGCGCTAAGCGCGGCTTGTTTTGCACGGCGAGTTATCAGTCGCCGTAGATATCGAAGCTGAAGTATTTGCTCTGGATCTTCTGGTACTCGCCATTGGCGCGAATCGCCAGGATCGCCGCGTTGAGCTTGTCGAGCAGCGCCTGGTCACCCTTGCGCACGGCGATGCCGGCGCCCTCGCCGAAGTAGTGCGGATCCTTGAAGTCCGGGCCGACGAAGGCGAAGCCTTTGCCCTGCTCGGTCTTGAGGAAACCTTCGTCCAGCGGGATGGCATCGGCCAGGGTGCCGTCGACGCGCCCGGAAACCAGATCCAGGTAGATCTCATTCTGCGAGCTGTAGCGCACCACTTCCACGCCCTTGGGCGCCAGCACTTCAGTGGCGAAGCGGTCGGTGGTGGTCGAGCGCTGCACGGCGATGCGCTTGCCCTTCAGGCTGGAGAAGTCGGCACTGACCTCGCTGCCAACCTTCATCGCCAGGCGGGCCGGGCTGTAGTAGTACTTGCCGGTGAAGTCCACCGACTTGCGACGGTCGTCGGTGATGGTCATCGACGACAGGATGGCGTCGACCTTCTTCACCTTGAGCGAGGGAATCAGGCCATCGAACTCCTGCTCCACCCACTGGCACTCGACCTTCATCTCGGCGCACAGGGCGCCGCCGATTTCCACGTCGAAGCCGGCCAGGCTGCCATCGGCCTGCTTGAAGGCAAAAGGTGGATAAGCGGCCTCGATGCCCAGGCGCAGCGGCTTGTCGGCAGCAAACAGACTGGAGGCCAGCAGGCTCAGGGCAAGGCCGCCGAACAGGACGAGTTTCTTCATGGTGTGACTCCCGCGATACAGGTAGGCGCCCACCGCGCGGCGGCGGGCAGGTTGGCGATAACGACAAGGGACAGGGCAGAAGAAGAGCGTGCCGGCGTGAGCCGGTGCAGGCAGGGAACGGCGAATAGCTGGCGCTGGAGCATGGGGATCGGCCGCTAATTTGTACTTATGAGTCCATACTGGACTTTTCCGTACAAACCGTCAACCGACAGCAACGACCACAGGTCGGCCCCGCGCCCTGTCGTGCCTTGATGGGAATGGAAATGCCTGAATATCAGGACTTCGACCAGCGCTGCGCGGCCTCCTGGTCGCTGCAGCGCCCTTCGACCCAGCGCGCGCCTTCAGCCGTGTCTTCCTTCTTCCAGAACGGCGCGCGGGTCTTGAGGTAGTCCATGATGAAGTTGCAGGCGTCGAACGCCGCCTGGCGATGGCTGCTGGCAGTGCCGACGAAGACGATCGGCTCGCCCGGCTCGAGCCGGCCGACCCGATGCAGCACCTCCACCCGCAGCAGCGGCCAGCGCTGCTCGGCCTCGGCGACTATGCCGGCCAGGGCCTTCTCGGTCATGCCCGGGTAGTGCTCGAGAAACATGCCGCGCACGTCGTGGCCGTCGTTGAAGTCGCGCACATAGCCGACGAAGGTGGCTACCGCGCCGATACCCAGGTTGGCCGCGTGCAACGCATTGAGTTCGACGCCCGGATCGAAGGCTTCGACCTGCACCCGGACGCTCATCTCAGCCACCTGTGACCGTGGGGAAGAAGGCCACTTCGTCACCGTCGGCCAGCTCGGTGTCCAGGCTGCACAGCTCCTGGTTGCGCGCGCACATCAGGTTCTGCTCGGCCAGCACCTGCCATACCCCGCCGCGCCCCAGCAGGTGCTGACGCAGGTCGTCCAGACTGGCCAGCGCGGCCGGCTGCAACTGCTCACCCTCGATGCCCAGCACCTCTCGGTAACGGGCGAAATACTGTACGCGGATCATGCCTGGCTCCCTGCCGGATTGTGGGGTGCACCCTCAGCCTTGAAGGTACCGCTCTTGCCGCCGGATTTCTCCAGCAGGCGAATCGCTTCGATGACCATGCCGCGATCCACCGCCTTGCACATGTCGTACAGGGTCAGCGCGGCCACGCTGGCGGCGGTCAGCGCTTCCATCTCCACCCCGGTCTGCCCGGCCAGCTTGCAGCGCGCCTGGATGCGCACGCAGTCGTCGCCCTCGGCCGCCAGCTCCAGCTTGACGCTGGTGAGCATCAGCGGATGGCACAGCGGGATTAGGTCAGAAGTCTTCTTCGCCGCCTGGATGCCGGCGATACGTGCCACGGCGAACACGTCGCCCTTGGGGTGGCCGCCGGCGACGATCATCTGCAGGGTCGCGGGCAGCATGCGCACCAGGGCTTCGGCCACGGCCTCACGGGAAGTCACGGCCTTGTCGGTGACGTCGACCATGTTGGCGCGGCCTTGGGAATCGAGATGGGTCAGCACGAGCTTGCTCCAGGTGGGATGCCGCATTGTAACGCTGCGGACATGCGGAGCGCGCTGCTTTTACCCGGTCGGCGCGCCCTCCCCGACGGGAGAGCGCGCGACGCAGGCAGGTTACATATGGGTTTCGGCGTATTCGGCCAGCAGCGAGCGCGGTACCCCTTGCAGGGTGATGTGCACGCCGTGTTCGAAGTCCTTGAAGCGCTCGGTGAGGTAGGTCAGGCCCGAGCTGGTGGCGGACAGGTAGGGGGTGTCGATCTGCGCCAGGTTGCCCAGGCAGACCACCTTGGAACCGTTGCCGGCACGGGTGATGATGGTTTTCATCTGGTGCGGGGTGAGGTTCTGGCACTCGTCGATCAGGATCAGGCTCTGCTGGAAGCTGCGCCCGCGGATGTAGTTGAGCGATTTGAACTGCAGGGGCACCTTCTGCAGGATGTAGTCGACGCTGCCGTGGGTGCTCTCGTCGTCCATGTGCAGCGCTTCCAGGTTGTCGGTGATGGCGCCCAGCCAGGGCTCCATCTTCTCCGCCTCGGTGCCCGGCAGGAAGCCGATGTCCTCGTCCAGGCCCTGCACACTGCGGGTGGCGATGATCCGGCGGTAGCGCTTGCTGACCATGGTCTGCTCGATGGCCGCGGCCAGCGCCAGAATGGTCTTGCCCGAGCCGGCGGCGCCGGACAGGTTGACCAGGTGGATATCCGGATCGAGCAGGGCGAACAGCGCCAGCGACTGGTACACGTCGCGCGGCTTGAGGCCCCAGGCTTCCTGGTGCAGCAGCGGTTCCTGGTGCAGGTCGAGGATGGTCAGGGCGCTGCCCTCGATACCCTTGACCCAGCCGACGAAGCCCTGCTCGTCGATGATGAATTCGTTGATATGCACGGCCGGCAGGTTGTCGGTGAGCTGCACCTGGTGCCAGGTGCGGCCATGGCCCTGGCGGGTCTCGACCTTGCTCACGCGATCCCAGAACGAGCCGCTCATGTTGTGGTAGCCGCGCGACAGCAGGGACACGTCGTCGACCAGCTGGTCGGTGTGGTAGTCCTCGGCGGAAATCCCGCAGGCACGCGCCTTCAGGCGCATGTTGATGTCCTTGGTCACCAGCACCACGCGCATGCCCGGGTTGCTGCTGCGCAGGTCGACCAACTGGTTGATGATCTTGTTGTCGTTGAGGTTTTCCGGCAGCCAGGTGATCGGCTCGGCACGTTTGCTCATGAGGATCGACAAGGTGCCCTTGGGCCCGCTCTTGCCGCGCTGGATCGCGACGCCCTTCTCGACGTCTTCGGGAATCGCATCGCCGAGCACCTGGTCGATCAGGCGGATGGCCTGGCGACATTCGGCGGCGACCGTGTGCTTGCCGGTCTTGAGCTTGTCCAGCTCCTCAAGCACGGTCATCGGGATGGCGACGTGGTGTTCCTGGAAATTCAGCAGCGCGTTGGGATCGTGGATCAGGACGTTGGTGTCGAGGACGTAGAGGGTAGGCAGGGTGGAGCGGGTGCGTCCGTGGTCATCCATACTCGGTCACCTTATCGAGAGGCCAGTACGACGGAGACCCCGTGCAACGCTCCGTCGCGGAAGGGCCGCCGATCTCCCGGCCGAAGTCGGGAAAGTGCTAGCAAAGGTGATGGCCGATGGCCGCCACCTGTGCTGCAGGGTTCGGCGGTCTTCCAGTGTTAATACTCCAATGTGGATGACAGAAAAAAGAACTTTTTCATCGCTTTCAGGCTTTTTTATCGGCTCGACGAATAACGCTTGGCGCTGCGAAAAAGCACCGTTAAAGTCGGAAGTCCTGCCCCCTGGCGAGAGGCCCCTCTCGCTGCAATTGCCGCCCCTCGGCGCCATCCCGAAGAGCCCGCATCAAGCCTGATCTTCTATGCCAACGTAGCTGGCCTAGTACGCACTTCTGCCGGCCCCCATCACGCCGATAGCTGGAGCCACACCCCGCATCCGGCCTAGAATCGCGCCACGTTTTCTGGAGACGACCCGATGCTGCTGGTGATTTCCCCCGCCAAGACCCTCGACTACGAAACACCGCCGGTGATCGGCCGCTTCACCCAGCCCGAGCATCTCGACCATGCCCAGGAGCTGATCGGCCAGCTGCGCGACATGAGCCCGCGGCAGATCGGCGAGCTGATGCACCTTTCGGACAAACTGGCCGCCCTCAACGTGGCGCGCTATGGCAGCTGGCAACGGCCGTTCAATCCGTCCAATGCCAAGCAGGCGCTGCTGGCGTTCAAGGGCGACGTGTACACAGGCCTCGCCGCCGAGGATTTCAGCGAGGCCGACTTCGACTTCGCCCAGCAGCACCTGCGCATGCTCTCCGGCCTCTACGGCCTGCTGCGCCCGCTCGACCTGATGCAGCCCTACCGCCTGGAAATGGGCACCCGCCTGGCCAACCCGCGCGGCAACAACCTCTACGATTTCTGGGGCGAACGCATCAGCGGCTGGCTCAACCAGGCCCTGGCCGAACAGGGCGACGACGTGCTGCTCAACCTGGCCTCCACCGAGTACTTCAGCTCGGTCAAGCGCAAGGCCCTGCAGGGGCGGATCATCGACACCGAGTTCAAGGATCTGAAGAACGGCCAGTACAAGATCATCAGCTTCTTCGCCAAGAAGGCCCGCGGCCTGATGGCCCGCTACGTGATCAAGGAGCGCCTGTGCGATCCGGCCGGGCTGAAGGATTTCAACTACGCCGGTTATCGCTACAGCGCCGAGCAGTCCAAGCCGGACAGCCTGGTGTTCCTGCGCGACCAGCCGCAGGACTGACCCCGCCCGGTGCCCGGCTCCGTCGACGCCGGGCGCACTCCCCGCCCCGCACAAATTCCCCCCGCCTTAGCCTCACCTGTATGCCACTGCGCACGCGGGCTGCAGCACTCTGCCCGGTACTTTCTGGGCAATCTGCCATTAGCCAGAACAATCAAAAGTTGAACTTTCCCAACACTTTTAACGTCGCGGAAAAGTGCCATCAAAGTGCGACCACAAACACTTAGTTTAATTATCGAACTGCGCAACAAAACAGGACGAACGGTAGGAACTATAGGATTTTCAATAGACTCTTACCCCCCGTAACAACTTTCTTCACGCCCTTCTGCGTGAACCAAAACTGCCGAAATCAGTGCACTCAGGTGCGCCGGGATAACTCATCCCCGGAAAAGTTCAAGTGCAGTAAGTGTCCAGCTCAAGGAGATCCAGACAGACGCCCACGACCAGAGCATAAGCCAGGCAGCACTAGCCTCGGCAAGCCTTACCAGGCAAACGACCAGGGCCTGCAACAGATAACGAGCCCACTGTTTACTTCCCCTTCGAGAAGTACGGAATTGTGCATGCCTGAATAACTCATTCATCACCCATGAATGAGCCAGTTAATAACGGTGGCGATCAGCCACTTAATTGCGCGATATATGGACGAGGTGAACGCAATGCGAATCAGCATTTTCGGTTTGGGCTATGTGGGGGCTGTATGTGCCGGTTGTCTGTCGGCACGTGGCCATGAAGTAATTGGCGTCGATATATCCAGGGGCAAGATCGACCTGATCAACCAGGGCAAGTCGCCAATCGTCGAACCTGGCCTGGAGGAGTTGCTGCAACAGGGCCTGCGCACCGGCCGCCTGCGCGGCACCACCGATGTCGCCGCCGCCGTGCGCGACAGCGAGGTGTCGTTCATCTGCGTCGGCACGCCGAGCAAGAAGAACGGCGATCTGGAACTCGACTACATCGAAGGCGTGTGCCGCGAAATCGGCTTCGCCATGCGCGACAAGCCCGGCCGCCACACCGTGGTGGTACGCAGCACGGTGCTGCCGGGTACCGCGCAGAACGTGGTGCTGCCGATTCTCGAAGACTGCTCAGGGAAGAAGGCCGGCGTCGACTTCGGCCTGGCGGTGAACCCCGAGTTCCTGCGCGAGAGCACCGCGATCAAGGACTACGACTTCCCACCCATGACCGTGATCGGCGAGTACGACACGGCCTCCGGCGACCTGCTGGCCAGCATCTACGAGGAACTCGATGCGCCAATCATCCGCAAGAGCATCGAGGTCGCGGAGATGATCAAGTACACCTGCAACGTCTGGCACGCGGCCAAGGTCACCTTCGCCAACGAGATCGGCAATATCGCCAAGGCGGTCGGCGTCGACGGCCGCGAAGTGATGGATGTGATCTGCCAGGATCACAAGCTCAACCTGTCCAAGTACTACATGAAGCCCGGCTTCGCCTTCGGCGGCTCCTGCCTACCGAAAGACGTGCGAGCCCTCAACTACCGCGCCAGCTCGCTGGATGTCGACGCACCGCTGATCGGCTCGCTGATGCGCAGTAACACCGCGCAGGTGCAGAACGCCTTCGACATGATCGCCGGCTACGACAAGCGCAAGGTCGCCCTGCTCGGACTGAGCTTCAAGGCCGGCACCGACGACCTGCGCGAAAGCCCGCTGGTGGAGCTGGCCGAGATGCTCATCGGCAAGGGCTTCGACCTCAGCATCTTCGACAGCAACGTCGAATACGCCCGCGTCTACGGGGCCAACAAGGACTACATCGAGTCGAAGATCCCGCACGTGTCGTCGCTGCTCAACAGCGACTTCGACTCGGTGATCGACAACGCCGATGTGATCGTCCTGGGCAACGCCGACCAGCGCTTCGCCGGCCTGGCCGAACGTACGCCCGAAGGCAAGCAGATCATTGACCTGGTCGGCTTCATGAGCCGCACCAGCCATGCCGGCGCCGAAGGCATCTGCTGGTAAGGCCCAACGGAACGCCCCGGGCTTCGGCCCGGGGATATCCCGACACAGGACGGATGTACATATGGACAAGCTGAAGACAGGCATCAATCAAGCCAGCGGCTGGCTGCTCTACCTGTCGCTGCTGATGCTGCTGGCGCTGGCCCTGCCGAGGACGGTATTCGACCCCGAGTCGAAGGACTTCCTCCTGCTGATCGGCGCGGTGGGCATCTGGCGCTACTCCATGGGTGCCATGCACTTCCTGCGTGGCTGCCTGTTTCTCTACCTGGTGTTCCCGCACTACCGGCGCAAGGTGCGCAAGCTCGGCAGCGCGGCAGACCCGTCGCAGGTATTCCTGCTGGTCACCAGTTTCCGCATCGACGCGCTGACCACCGCCATGGTCTACCGCTCGGTAATCCGCGAAGCCATCGACTGCGGCTACCCGGCCACCGTGGTGTGCTCGATCGTCGAGCTGTCCGACGAGTTGCTGATCAAGGATCTGTGGCGCCAGCTCGCCCCGCCGCCACGGGTCATCCTGGATTTCGTGCGTATTCCCGGCACCGGCAAGCGCGACGGCCTGGCCCATGGTTTTCGCGCCATCTCGCGGCAGCTGCCGGACAGCGACGCCGTGGTGGCGGTGATCGATGGCGACACCGTGCTTAACGCAGGCGTGGTGCAGCGCAGCGTGCCCTGGTTCAAGCTGTTCCCCAATGTCGGCGGGCTCACTACCAACGAGTTCTGCGAGGTGCGCGGCAGCTATGTGATGAGCGAGTGGCACAAGCTGCGCTTCGCCCAGCGCCATCTCAACATGTGCTCGATGGCCCTCTCCAAGCGCGTGCTGACGATGACCGGGCGCATGTCGGTGTTCCGCGCCAGCGTGGTCACCGACCCCGAGTTCATCGCCGACGTCGAGAGCGATCACCTAGACCACTGGCGCCTGGGGCGCTTCCAGTTCCTTACCGGCGACGACAAGTCCAGCTGGTACAGCCTGATGCGCCTGGGCTACGACACCTTCTACGTGCCGGATGCGGCGATCAACACGGTCGAGCACCCGCCGGAGAAGAGCTTCATCAAGGCCAGTCGCAAGCTGATGTTCCGCTGGTACGGCAACAACCTGCGGCAGAACTCGCGCGCCCTCGGTCTCGGCATGCGCCGCCTGGGTCTGTTCACCAGTCTGGTGCTGTTCGACCAGCGCGTGTCGATGTGGACCTGCCTGCTCGGCCTGTGCGTGGCGATCATCGCCAGCCTCAAGTACAGCATCGCCTTCATCCTGGTTTACCTGCTGTGGATCGGCCTCACCCGGCTGGTTCTCACCCTGCTCCTCAGCCTCAGCGGCCACCCCATCGGGCCGGCCTACCCCCTGATCCTCTATTACAACCAGATCGTCGGCGCCCTGGTGAAGATCCACGTGTTCTTCCGCCTCGACCAGCAGTCCTGGACGCGCCAGAACACTCAGCTCGACCGCGGCCTGGCCAGCTTCACCCGCTGGTTCAACCACTGGTCGTCGCGCGCCATGACCTTTTCTGCCACCAGCGTCTTCATCGCCACGCTCCTGGCGTTGGTGTGACCGGAACCCGAACAGGAACCCTCCCCCATGAACACAGCCGTCAACATCAACGTCGTCCACGAATCGGAAGCCCAGCGCCAGCATGCCCGGGTGAAGATACCCGCGCGGCTGCGCTACCTCGCGAAGAACCGCGAGAGTGTCGAGCTGCGCATCCTCGACCTGTCCGCCGGTGGCCTGAGCTTCACCGCCGACCGCCAGCCCGCCCGGGTCGGCGACCATCACCAGGGCCACCTGCAGTTCCAGCTGGACGGCCTCAACCTGGGCTTCGACATCGAGTTCCAGGTGCGCTCGGTCGACCCCAGCAACGGCCGCGTCGGCTGCCAGTTCCACAACCTCAAGCCGCGCGACATCGCCACCCTGCGCTACCTGATCAGCGCCCACCTGGCCGGCACCCTGGTCAGCGTCGGTGACCTGCTCGCCACCCTGCAGCGGGAGAACTTCACCAAGGCGCGCAAGGCCGGCGGCCAGGGTTCCGGCCTGGGCGTGCTGGGGCGGTTCAAGGCGGTGACCTTCAGCCTGGCCATCTTCGTGATCGGCGTGGCCGCCTTCGCCTACATCCTGCAGTCGCTGTACAACCTGTACTTCGTCACCCACGCCCAGTCGGCCCAGGTCAGCGTGCCATCGCTGCAGGTCACCATGCCGCGCGAAGGCACGGTGCAGAGCCTGCTGCCCGAGGGCAGCGACAAGGTGGCCAAGGGCGCGCCGATCGCCGCCTTCTCCGCCAGCATGCTGGAGATGCTCAAGGGCCACCTGAGCGACGAACAGCTGACCCCGGCCAACGTCGAGGAACTGTTCGGCAAGCAAATGAAGGGCACCCTGACCAGCCCGTGCAACTGCAAGATCGCGCGCCAGCTGGTGGCCGACGGTCAGTTCGCCAGCAAGGGCGAGGTGATCTTCGAACTGGTGCCGCAGGACAGCCACGCCAGCATCAGCGCCAGCTTCCCCTACCGCAACCTGGCCGAGGTCAAGCCCGGCACCCGGGTCAGCTTCTGGGTCGGCGACGAAGACCAGCCGCGCCACGGCCTGGTACTCAGCACCAGCCTGCACGACGGCGGCCTGTCCTCGGACATCCGCGCGGTGATCCAGCCCGACCAGCCACTGCCCAGCACCTACGCCGGACAGCCGGTGGAGGTCAGCATCGACCGCGGCCCGTCGCTCGACTGGATGATCGACAAGGCCCTGGCGGCCGGTTTCTGAGGAGGACGCCCGCATGTCCCACCACCACTCCCGCGCGCCCCTGGCGGCGCCGCTGCTGCTGAGCCTGGCCGTCGGCCTGGGCGGCTGCGCCGGCCTGCCGGATCAGCGCCTGGCCAACGAGGCGCTGAAGAGCGGCGACAACGTCACCGCCGAACGCAACTTCCGCGCCCTGGCCGAGATGGGCTACAGCGATGCCGCCGTCGGCCTGGCCGACCTGCAGGTGGCCAGCGGCACGCCCGAAGACCTGGCCAAGGCCGAGCAGACCTATCGCCAGGCCATGGACGAGTCGCCGCGGGCCAAGGCCCGCCTCGGCAAGCTGCTGGCGCGCAAGCCCGACGCCGACAGCGGCCAGCGCCGCGAGGCCGCGCAGCTGCTCGAAGACGCCTTCGCCGCCGGTGAGAGCAGCAGCCTGCTGCAGCTGGCGATGCTCTATCTGCAATATCCACAGGACTTTCCCGGTATGAACGTACAAGCGCGTATCGGCGCCTGGCGCCAGCAGGGCCAGCCGCAGGCCGAACTGGCCCAGATCCTGGTCTACCGCAGCCAGGGCACCTACAACCAGCACCTCGGCGAGATCGAACAGATCTGCCAGGGTCTGCTCGAACAGGCCGACGTGTGCTACGTCGAACTGGCCACCGTGTACCAGCTGCAGGGCCAGGAAGAGCAGCGCGAAGCCCTGCTGCAACGCCTGATGGGCGACTACCGCAGCGGCGCCGTGCCGGCCCAGCGGGTCGAGTCGGTGGCCCAGGTGCTGGCCGACGGCGAGCTCGGCAAGCCCGCCGAAGGCAAGGCCCAGGAACTGCTCGAGGCCATTGCCCCGCAATACCCGGCCGCCTGGGTCAGCCTGGCCCGGCTGCTCTACGACTACCCGGCGCTGGGCGATATCGACACCCTGATGGGCTACCTCGAGCACGGCCGCGACGCCGCCCTGCCGCGCGCCGAACTGCTGCTCGGCAAGCTCTACTACGAAGGCAAGCTGGTGCCGCAGGATCCGCACAAGGCCGAGCAGCACCTGCGCAAGGCCGCGCCCAGCGAGCCCGCCGCCAACTACCTGCTGGGGCAGATCTACCTGCGCGGCTACCTCGGCGAGGTCTACCCGCAGCAGGCCCTCGACCACCTGCTCAGCGCCGCCCGCGCCGGGCAGATCAACGCCGATTTCGCCCTCGGCCAGATGTTCTCCCAGGGCAAGGGCATCCAGCCCGACCTGCCCAGCGCCTATGTGTTCAGCCAGCTGGCGCTGCCCAAGAACACCCCGCAGGCCATCGAGCTGGCGCGCAACGTCAGCCAGCAACTGCCCGCCGCGCAGCTGGGCCAGGCCAGACAGAAACTGCAGGAAGAACGCGCCCTGCGCGGCCCCGCCCTGCCAGAACAGGCCGAGCTCAGCGCCCAGGCGCTGTAAGCCCCACGCCGGCAAGGAACAGCAGATGAAACTGAATCACCTCACCACCGGCCTGAGCCTCGGCATGTCGCTACTCGGCGCCGGCTCGGCCTCGGCGGTACAGGTCAGCGACCCGAACTTCGGCCTCGACGTGAAGATCACCCTGCAGTCCGAGGACGACCGCGACCTCGGCACCGCCAAGGGCGGCGACGTCGAGGGCCTGGGTCTCGACCTGCGACCCTGGGCCTACGGCCAGCGTGGCAACTGGAGCGCCTTCGCCATGGGCCAGGCGGTCACCGCCACCGACATAGTCGAGACCGACACCCTGCAGTCCAGCGACCTCGACTCGGAAGAGGACTCGGGCAATGGCAACGACGGCCGCCAGCCGGACAAGAGCTACCTGGCCATGCGCGAGTTCTGGGTCGACTACGCCGGCCTTACGCCCTACCCCGGCGAACACCTGCGCCTCGGTCGCCAGCGCGTACGCAGCGCCGAAGGCACCTGGTGGGACAGCAACATCGAGGCGCTACGCTGGAGCTTCGACACCAGCCTGCTGGAAGCCCATGTCGGCGTCGCCGAGCGCTTCTCCGAATACCGCACCGACCTCGACGAACTGGCCCCGGAAGACGAAGACCGCCAGCACCTGTTCGGCGACCTGTCCTACCAGTGGACGCCCGGCCACTGGGTCGGCCTCAAGGCCCACCACAGCCACGACAGCGGCGACCTGCAGAACCCCGGCGAAGAAGTCGACGCGCTGGACAAGCGCTACACCGGCGACCTCACCTGGCTCGGCCTGAATGCCGATGGCGACTTCTTCAACCCCAATTCGAAGAACCCGCTCAACTACTGGGCCCAGGCCACCTGGCTGACCGGTGACACCGAGCAACTCGAGCATCTGGTGGTCGGCGACCAGCGCATTGCCACCGGCAAGCGCGACCAGGATGTCGACGCCTGGGCCGTCGACCTCGGCCTGCGTTACAGCCTCGACGACAACTGGAAGGTCGGCGGCGCTTACGCCCGTGGCAGCGGCGGCGGTGACGAGGGCAAGTCCGAGCAGTTCATGCAGACCGGCCTGGAGAGCAACCGATCGGCCTTCACCGGCGTCGACTCGCGTGTGCACCGCTTCGGCGAAGCCTTTCGCGGCGAGCTGAGCAACCTGCAGGTGGCCAGTGCCTTCGCCTCGTGGAAGCTGCGCGAGGACTACGACGCCAGCCTGGTCTACCACCGTTTCTGGCGCGTCGACGCCGACCAGGACATCGGCCAGAGCGGCATCACCGCCCAGCTGCAGGACGGCGAGAAGGATGTCGGCCAGGAGCTCGACCTGGTGGTGACCAAGTACTTCAAGCAGGGCCTGCTACCCGCCGGCATGAGCGAACACCTGGACGACCGTTCGGCCCTGGTGCGCTTTCGCGGTGGCGTGTTCAAGCCCGGCGATGCCTATGCCGGCGATACCGACGCGCTGATGCACCGCGCCATCGTCGACTTCATCTGGCGCTTCTGAGGGCATGGCCATGCACGCACCAAATACCGCGCTGCCGATACGCGGGTTTCACCCGCCCTACAAGCGCCTGGCCCTGCGCCTGCTCTGTGGCGGCGTGCTGCTCGGCCTGCTGCAGCTGGCCGAAGCCAATACGCCGCAGCCGACCCAGTCACTCAAGGAAACCAAGAACTACACGGTAACCAGCGCGCCGATCAACCAGCTGCAACTGGCCGAGCCCAAGCTGCCAGAGCTCGACGGCTACACCCGCGAAGCGGTGCTGGCGAAGATCCAGCCCAAGCCGGCCGGCCAGGTGGTGGTGCGGCGCATGCTGCAGCAGGACGCCCTGAAGGACTTCATCGGCGGCAACGAGCGCCTGCGCGAATGGGTCAGCCGCCAACGCGGCATTCCCCTGGCGATCTTCGTCGAAGGTGGCTATGTCACGCCCAGGGAACTGGCCAAGCGCCTGCCGCCCAGCCAGTTCGCCGAGACCGCGCCGGGCGTGTTCATCGCCCGCCTGCCGCTGGTGGTCGCCCAGGGCGCCACCCTGCATGTCGGTCAGGAGGTCAAGGAGCTGCGCCTGTCCCAGGAGCGCGGCGCCTTCCTGGTCAACGACGGCAAGCTGTTCATCACCGACACCCAGCTCACCGCCTGGAACGAAAGCAAGGGCGAGCCGGCCTGGTTCCAGCAGCCCAAAACCTTCCGCCCGTTCCTGGTGTCCTGGGGCGGCAGCGAGCTGTACATCGCCAAGAGCCGGGTCAGCAGCCTGGGCTACGACAACTCCAAGTCCTACGGCATCTCCATCACCCAGTACACGCCGGGCATGCACGCCCGCCTCAAGCGCCCGCAGCCGACCGGCTGGCTGGTGGATTCCGAGTTCGTCGACCACTGGTACGGCTTCTACTGCTTCGAGGCGCAGAACGTGGTGATCAAGGGCAACACCTACCGCGACAACATCGTCTACGGCATCGACCCGCACGACCGCTCGCACGGCCTGATCATCGCCAACAACAGGGTCTACGGCACCAGGAAGAAGCACGGCATCATCATTTCGCGGGAGGTCAATGACAGCTGGATCATCAACAACAAGAGCTACGACAACCGGCTCTCCGGCATCGTCATCGACCGTAACAGCGTGGGCAACCTGATCGCCTACAACCACGTCTACCGCAACCATTCCGACGGCATCACCCTGTACGAGAGCCCGGATAACCTGCTGTGGGGCAACCAGGTGCTGAACAACGCGCGCCACGGCATCCGCATCCGCAACAGCGTGAACATCCGCCTGTACCAGAACCTCGCCGCGGCCAATGGCCTGACCGGCATCTATGGCCACATCAAGGATCTCTCCGATACCGACCGCGACATCGCGCTCGACCCCTTCGACACCAAGGTGTCGATGATCGTGGTCGGCGGCGAGCTGGCCGCCAATGGCTCTAGCCCGCTGTCGATCGACTCGCCGCTGAGCCTGGAGCTCTACAACGTGGCCCTCACCGCGCCATCGAAGAGCACCGGCATCACCTTCAGCGGCGTGCTCGGCGAACGCCAGGAAGAAATTCTCGACCTGCTGGTACGGCGCAAGAAGGCCGTGCTCATCGACCCCGTCGAAAGCCAGGCCGAACTCCAGGACTGAGGGAAGGAACGACATGAACCGCTATCACCGCATTCGCCCGCTGGCTCTCGCCGGCTCCCTGCTGACCCTGGCCAGCACCGCCGCCCTCGCCGCGCCGCAATACCAGGCCCGCGCCATCGGCCCGCTGTGCCCGGCCGCGCAGAACCCGAGCAACTACAACAGCAAGTACCTGAGCTTCTTCACCACCCTGGTGCAGGGTGAGGGCGACTGGCTGTTCCGTACCCGCTACGACCTGCGCACCGACTTTGGCACCACGGCGGAAGGCTACCGCCAGTTCAAGCGCCTGCACGACGCGCTCAAGGCGCGCGGCATCGAGCTGATGATCGTCTACCAGCCGACCCGCGGCCTGGTGAACCGCGAGAAGCTCACGGCCGAAGAGAAGGCCAGCTTCGACTACGAGCTGGCGAAAAAGAACTACCTGCAGGCGGTGGCCGAGCTGCGCAAGACCGGGATCTGGGTGCCCGACCTGTCGCCGCTGTTCGACGAGCGGGATCAGGCTACCGACTACTACTTCAAGGCCGACCACCACTGGACACCAGCCGGTGCCGAGCGTACCGCCAAGCTGGTGGCCGAAACGATGCAGCAGATTCCCGGCTTCGCCGAGATTCCCAAGAAGGAATTCGAGAGCAAGGTCACCGGCCTGCTGCCCAAGGCCGGCACCCTGCACAAGACTGCTACCAGCTTCTGTGGCGTCAGCTACGCCACCCAGTACGTCGACCGCTACGAAACCGTAGCGGCAGGCACGAGCGGTGGCGACGACCTGTTCGGCGACGAGTCCAACCCGCAGATTGCCCTGGTCGGCACCAGCAACAGCGGCCCGGCCTACAACTTTGCCGGTTTCCTCGAGCAGTACAGCGGCGCCGAGGTGCTCAACATGTCGGTCAGCGGCGGCGGCTTCGACAGCGCCCTGCTGCAGTACATGAGCAGCCAGGAATTCCACGACAGCCCGCCGAAGATTCTGGTCTGGGAGTTCGCCACCCACTACGACCTGGCGCAGCAGAGCTTCTATCGCCAGGCCGTGCCGCTGGTGAACAACGGCTGCGCAGGCCGCCCGGTGGTGATGAAGAACAAGGTCACCCTCAAGCCAGGCAGCAACGAGGTGCTGGTCAACGGCGCGGATCAGCTGCGCACCCTGGCCGCGCGCGATTACCTGGTCGACCTGACCTTCAGCGACCCGTCCGTGCATGAGTCCATGGCCACCATCTGGTACCTCAACGGCCGCCGCGAGAACTTCAAGATCGAACAGAGCGACCGCGTCGATACTGGTGGCCGCTACGTCTTCGAGCTGCGCAACGATGCCGACTGGCGCGACCTCAACGTGCTCGCCATGGAGATCCACAGCCCGGAAAACATGCCGGCCCAGCTCAGCGTCGAAGCCACCCTGTGCAAGCGCGCCGGCCCCGGCGACAAGGCGCTGACGGCGCAGGCCGAGTGAAGGAGCAGCCCATGACCCCACGCAACTGGCTCCTGGTGCCCTGCCTACTCGGCACCGCCCTGCTCGCCCAGCCGACCCTGGCTGGCGCCCTGGTGCCGCCCAGCGGCTACTACGCCGCCATCGGCCAGGACAAGGGCGAAGCCGAGCACTGCAGCGCACCGCCCAAGCCCTATACCGCCAAGCTGGAGTTCCGCAGCAAGTACGAAGGCTCGGACAAGGCCCGCGCCACCCTGAACAAGGATGCCGAGCAGGCCTTCCGCGCCAGCACCGCCGACATCACCACCATGGAGCGCGGGGTCAACCAGCAGGTCACCCGCTACATGCGTGGCGGCCAGCGCGAGCAGCTCGAATGCACCCTGCAGTGGCTGGGCAACTGGGCCCAGGCCAACGCCCTGCTCAGCACCGAGGGCAACCACACCGGCAAGTCCATGCGCAAATGGGCACTGGGTAGCCTGGCATCGGCTTGGCTGCGCCTGAAGTTCTCCGAATCGCGGCCGCTGGCGCCCTATGCACAGCAAGCACAGCTGATCGAGTCCTGGTTCGCCAGGCTGGCCGAACAAACGGTCAGGGACTGGAGCGACCTGCCGCTGAAGAAGATCAACAACCACAGCTACTGGGCCGCCTGGTCGGTGATGGCGACCGCCGTGGCGCTCGACCGCCGCGACCTGTTCGACTGGTCGGTGGCGCAGTTCCGCGTCGCCGCCAGCCAGGTCGACAACGACGGCTACCTGCCCAACGAACTCAAGCGCCGCCAGCGCGCCCTGGCCTACCACAACTACAGCCTGCCGCCGCTGACGATGATCGCCGCCTTCGCCGAAGCCAACGGCGTCGACCTGCGCGAAGAGAACCATGGCGCGCTCAAACGCCTGGCCGAACGGGTGCTGGAGGGCGTCGACGACCAGGATGCCTTCGATGAACGCACTGGCGAAGACCAGGACATGGACGAGCTGGAGATACACGCCAAGTTCGCCTGGCTGGAGCCCTACTGCAGCCTCTACGCCTGCTCGGCCGAGGCACGCGAGCTGAAGCAGGACATGGGCCCGTTCCAGACCTTCCGCCTGGGTGGCGACGTGACCCAGGTGTTCGCCCCGAACAAGGGGGGTGGCAGCTGAGGCCTGGCCCCTCACCCCAACCCTCTCCCGGAGGGAGAGGGAGCTGATCCGAGGTTAGCCTCAGCAGCGCCTCGGCCGGCCAGGCAACACGCATACCCCCTCTCCCCTCGGGAGAGGGCCGGGGTGAGGGGAAACCTCACACCCGACAAACCCGACCCGCACAACAGATGCGGGCGGGCCGCACGACCTTGCAGCAATACCCGGGGAGGAATGGGTGGGCCGACTGGCCCTGACAGTTCTTCGATGGAGAAACGCGGATGGTTTTCTCGTCCAACGTGTTCCTGTTCTTGTTCCTGCCGGTGTTTCTCGGCCTGTACTACCTGTGCGGCAACCGCTACCGCAACCTGTTGCTGCTGGTGGCCAGCTACGTGTTCTACGCCTGGTGGCGTATCGACTTCCTCGCCCTGTTCGCGGCGGTGACCGTCTTCAACTACTGGATCGGCCTGCGCGTCGGTGCGGCCGGGGTGCGTACGAAAGCCGCGCAGAAATGGCTGATCCTCGGCGTGGTGGTCGACCTCGGCGTGCTCGGCTACTTCAAGTACGCCGGCTTCGGCATCGACAGTCTCAACACGATCATCAGCTCGTTCGGCATGCAGCCGTTCGTGGTCACCCACATCCTGCTGCCCATCGGCATCTCGTTCTACATCTTCGAATCGATCAGCTACATCATCGACGTGTACCGCGGCGACACCCCGGCCACCCACAACCTGATCGACTTCGCCGCCTTCGTGGCGATCTTCCCGCACCTGATTGCCGGCCCGGTACTGCGCTTCAAGGATCTGGTCGACCAGTTCAACCACCGCAGCCACACGGTGGACAAGTTCGCCGAAGGCTGCACCCGCTTCATGCAGGGCTTCATCAAGAAGGTGTTCATCGCCGACAGCATCGCGCCGATCGCCGACCACTGCTTCGCCCTGACCAACCCGACTACCGGCGACGCCTGGCTCGGCGCGCTGGCCTACACCGCGCAGCTGTACTTCGACTTCTCCGGCTACAGCGACATGGCCATCGGCCTGGGCCTGATGATGGGCTTTCGCTTCATGGAGAACTTCCGCCAGCCCTACATCAGCCAGTCGATCACCGAGTTCTGGCGGCGCTGGCACATCAGCCTGTCCACCTGGCTGCGCGACTACCTGTACATCAGCCTGGGCGGCAACCGCGGCAGCACCTTCGCCACCTACCGCAACCTGTTCCTGACCATGCTGCTCGGCGGCCTGTGGCACGGCGCCAACATCACCTACGTGATCTGGGGTGCCTGGCACGGCCTGTGGCTGGCCATCGAGCGGGCCCTGGGGGTCAACGCCGCGCCGCGGGCGCTCAATCCGCTGAAGTGGGCCTTTACCTTCCTGCTGGTGGTACTCGGCTGGGTGATCTTCCGCGCGGAGAACCTCGACGTGGCCTGGCGCATGTACGCGGCCATGTTCAGCTTCAGCGACTGGCGCCTGTCCGAGCTGGGTGCCGCGCCGCTGACCAGCCTGCAGATCTGCACCCTGCTGCTGGCCTATGCGGTGATGGCCTGGTTCGGCATTCGCCAGTTCTTTGCCGAGCCGCTGGGCGGCGCGCCCAAGGCCCGCGCCAGCGCAGCGGTCGAGCTGGCCAATAGCGCCGACGGCGCCGTGCGGGCCAGCCTGCTGCCACTGCTGGCCAGTCGCATGGCGCTGCTCCTGCTGTTCGCCGCCGCCGTGCTGAAGCTCTCCGCGCAGAGCTTCTCGCCCTTCCTGTACTTCCAGTTCTGAGGTGCCTCGACCATGAACCGAACCGCGAACCTGCTGTATATCGGCGCCTTCGCCGGCAGCCTGCTGGCCCTGGCGGTCAGCTCGAGCCGCAGCTTCGGCGACTTCTCGGTGGCCGCCGACACGCCGCTGCTCAACGGCAAGCTGAGCCACGCCTTCGAGAAACACTACGACGATAAATTTCCGCTCAAACAGTTCGGTACCAATGTCTGGGCCGCGCTGGATTTCGCCCTGTTCGGCGAAGGCCGCCCCGGGGTGCTGATCGGCCAGGACGGCTGGCTGTATTCCGACGAGGAATTCAAGCCGGTGGCCGACGGCCCCCAGCATCTGCGCGACAACCTGGCGATCATCCGTGGCGTGCACGACGAGCTGGCCCGCCAGGATATCCAGCTGGTGCTGGCCATAGTCCCGGCCAAGTCGCGACTGTACCCGGAGTACGTCGGCACGCACCGCATCACCCGCATGCGCCAGGATCTGTTCGCCCAGTTCCGCGATGCGGCGCAGCGCGCCGGGATCATCGCCCCGGATCTGCTCGCTGCGCTGCAGGCCGGCAAGCGCCATGGCCAGGTGTTCCTGCGCACCGACACGCACTGGACACCGCTGGGCGCCGACCTCGCCGCCCAGCGCCTGGGTACGGCGGTGCAGCACGCGGTGACGCTGCAGGGCGAGCCGCAGGACTTCGTCACCGAAGATGACCGCAGCCATGCCTACCGCGGCGACCTGACCCGCTTCCTGCCGCTCGACCCGCTGTTCGAGCAGTGGCTGCCGGCCCCCGACAACCTGCAGCCACGCCAGACCCGCCCGGCCAATGCCGCGGCCGCCGTCGACGATGCCGCGCTGTTCGCCGACAGCGCGCTGCCGGTGACCCTGGTCGGCACCAGCTACAGCGCCAATCCCAGCTGGAACTTCGCCGGCGCCCTGCGTGAACACCTGCAACGCGACCTCAGCAACCACGCCGAGGACGGCCACGGGCCGATCCTGCCGATGCTCAAGTACCTGCAGAGCGACGAACTGAAGAACGCCAGGCCGCAGGTGGTGATCTGGGAATTCCCCGAGCGCTACCTGCCGATGGCCAACGACTTCAGCGACTTCGATCCGGCCTGGATCGCCGAGCTGAAGAACACCACACATACGCGCCTGGCCGATACCGCCAGCCGCTGACCACGCTTTGGGCAATACGCCCGGAACAACGGCCACCCGGCCACCGATAGCAAAGATGGAGGAACACCCCATGCACAGACCAACCCAACGCAGCTGGACGTCCTACGCCTGCGCCCTGGCCCTGGGCCTCGGCGCCCTGCACGCCCAGGCCGACGAAGGTGGGCTGTATGGCCCGCAAGCCCCCAAGGGCTCGGCCTTCGTGCGTGCTTACAACGCCGGTAATGCCGAGCTCAGCGTGAATGTCGGCAACACCGATCTCAACGATATCGCCCCGCTCGGTTCCAGCGACTTCAAGTTCCTCCCGGCCGGCAGCTACAGCGCCCAGGTCGGCAACAGCAACCTGCCGGTGAAGCTGGATGCCGACAAGTACTACACCCTGGTCAGCCAGCCGGGCGATGCCCCCCGGCTGGTCGAGGAACAACCGTTCAAGAACAAGCAGAAGGCGCTGATCCGCGTGCAGAACCTCAGCGACAGCAAGCTGACCCTGAAGACCGCCGACGGCAAGACCCCGGTGGTCGAGGCGGTAGGCCCGGACAGCAGCGGCCAGCGCGAGATCAACCCGGTACGGGTCGGCCTGGCGCTGTTCGACGGCGACAAGAAGGTCAGCGACCTCAAGCCGGTGGTACTGGAGCGCGGCGAAGTGGTCTGCCTGTACATCACCGGCAGCGCCGGCAAGCTCTCGCCGGTGTGGGTCAAGCGCCCTGCCGAGAGCTGAGTGACGCCCCACGTACCCGCGCCGCAGAACGCGGGACGTGGTCATCCGCCGATCCGGAGCATTGGGGAGCGACAACTGATGACTGACCTACAGGAGATACACCCATGATTCCCATCATTCTTTCCGGCGGCAGCGGCTCGCGCCTCTGGCCGCTCTCGCGCAAGCAATACCCCAAGCAGTTCCTCGCCCTCACCGGCGAGCACACCCTGTTCCAGCAGACCCTGCAGCGCCTGGACTTCGACGGCATGCAGCCGGCGGTGCTGGTAGCCAACCAGGAACACCGCTTCATCGTCCAGGAACAGCTGGGGCAGCTGCAGCTCAAGTCGCAGATGCTGCTGCTCGAACCCTTCGGCCGCAACACCGCGCCGGCGGTAGCCATCGCCGCCATGCAGCTGCTCGCCGAAGGGCGTGACGAGCTGATGCTGGTACTGCCCGCCGACCATGTGCTGGACGACCAGCACGCCTTCCAGCAGGCCCTGGCCCTGGCCACGGTGGCGGCGGAAAAAGGCGAGATGGTGCTGTTCGGCGTGCCGGCGCTGAAGCCGGAAACCGGCTACGGCTATATCCGCGCCAGCAGCGACACGCGCCTGCCGCCGGGCATCCAGCGCGTCGCGCAGTTCGTCGAGAAACCCGACGCCGAGCGCGCCGCGGCCTACGTGCAGGCCGGTGACTACTACTGGAACAGCGGCATGTTCCTGTTCCGCGCCAGTCGCTACCTCGACGAGCTCAAGCACCATGACGTGGACATCTACGACACCTGCCTGCTGGCCCTGGAGCGCAGCAAGCGCGAGGACGGGCAGATCAGCATCGACGCCGCCACCTTCGCCTGCTGCCCGGACAACTCCATCGACTACGCGGTGATGGAGAAGACCGCGCGGGCCTGCGTGGTGCCGCTCACCGCCGGCTGGAACGATGTCGGCAGCTGGTCGTCGATCTGGGATGTGCATCCCAAGGACTGCGACGGCAACGTCACCAAGGGCGACGTGGTGCTGCACAACAGCCGCAACTGCCTGGTGCACGGCAACGGCAAGCTGGTCTCGGTGATCGGCCTGGACGACATAGTGGTGGTGGAAACCAAGGACGCCATGATGGTGGCGCACAAGGATCACGTGCAGGACGTGAAGAAGATGGTCGGCCTGCTGGACGCCCAGGGCCGCACGGAAACCCAGAACCACTGCGCCGTATACCGCCCGTGGGGCAGCTACGACTCGGTGGACATGGGCGGGCGCTTCCAGGTCAAGCACATCACGGTCAAGCCTGGTGCCCAGCTCTCGCTGCAGATGCACCACCACCGCGCCGAGCACTGGATCGTGGTGTCCGGCACCGCCCAGGTGACCTGCGACGAGAATGTCTTCCTGCTCACCGAGAATCAGTCGACCTACATTCCGATGACTTCGGTGCACCGCCTGAGCAACCCCGGCAAGATTCCTCTGGAGATCATCGAGGTGCAGTCCGGCAGTTACCTGGGCGAGGACGATATCGAGCGCCTGGAAGACGTCTATGGGCGCAGCACCGAGGTGCGCGACGTACCCGTGAGCTGACGCCCCTGTCACGCGTATGGCCTGCCAGGCCATACGCGTACCGCGCGCCTTGTGTAGGATGCGGGCATACCGTCGCCCGCGAACAACACTACAAGGAGCGCTGCATGAGCCAACCCGTCGTTCTTATCACCGGCTGTTCCAGCGGCATCGGCCGCGCCCTGGCCGAGGCCTTCCGCGACGCCGGCTACAACGTCTGGGCCTGCGCGCGCAAAGCCGCCGACCTGGCCGCCCTGGAGGCGGCCGGTTTCACTGCGGCGGAACTCGACGTCAACGATGCCGCCGCCATGCAACGCCTGGTCGAACGCCTGGGTCACGAGGCCGGTCGCCTCGACGTGCTGATCAACAATGCCGGCTACGGCGCCATGGGCCCGCTGCTCGATGGCGGCGCCACGGCGATGCGCCAGCAATTCGAAACCAACGTGTTCAGCCTGGTCGAACTGACCCGCGCCTGCTTCCCACTGCTGCGCGCCAGCCGCGGCCGGGTGGTGAACATCGGCAGTATTTCCAGCGTGCTGATCACCCCGTTCGCCGGCGCCTACTGCGCCTCCAAGGCGGCGGTACATGCGCTGTCCGGCGCCCTGCGCCTGGAGCTGGCACCGTTCGGCGTGCAGGTGATGGAAGTGCAGCCGGGAGCCATCGCCTCCAGCTTCGGCGCCAATGCCAGCCAGAGCGCCGAGCAGCTGATCAGCGAACAGTCGCCCTGGTGGCCGCTGCGCGAAGGCATCCGCGCCCGCGCCAACGCCTCCCAGGAAAAACCGACGCCGGCCAGCGAGTTCGCCGCCATCCTTCTGGCCGCCGCGCAGCGCCCCGAGAGTCCGGCCCTGCTGCGCATCGGCAATGGCAGCCGCAGCCTGCCGCTGCTGGTGCGCTGGCTGCCGCGCAAGCTGATGGATCGGATGATGAGCAAGCGCTTCGGCCTCGACTGCCAGCTGGACTGAGCGCATGGCCGACGTCAGACGCTTTGCCCTGCATCGCTATGCGCTGGGGGCGATCCTCGCAGTGATCCTGCTCAACCTGCTGGCGCGCGGCCTGCTGCGCATCGGCGGGGTGCCGGCCACCCTGCTGGTGGCCGTGCTGGTCGCCCTGGGGCTGCGCTGGCTGTACCGCCGCCTCGAAGGCCGGCGCCCCGAACCGGGCGCCGCCTGGGTGCTGACCCTGCTCTACGGCGCCGGGCTCGGCCTGCTCTACCTGGGCCTGTGGGGCCTGATGTGGCTGAAGGACGAACCCGGCCACATGGGCCAGCTGCTGTTCGTCCTGCATTACCTCAGCTACCCGGTCAGCCTTGCGCTGGCCCTGCTCCTCGGCCGTCGCCCCGGCTAGCGCGCGGGCAACGCCTGTGCCGCCGGCTTCGGCTGGCGGAACACCAGCACGTTGCCGAGCATCACCAGCAGCAGACCGAACAGTGCCGGCGCCGTCCACTGGTAGCCCTCGACGAACACCGAGATGTTCAGCGCCACCACCGGGAACAGCACGGTGCAGTAAGCTGCGCGCTCCGGGCCCATACGCCCGACCAGGGTCAGGTAGGCGGTGAAGCCGATCACCGAACCGGGAATCGCCAGGTACAGCAGCGAGCCGATATAGCGGCTGTTGGCTTCGAAGGTGAACGGCACGCCACTCACCAGGCAGTAGCCGCCCAGCAGCAGTGCGCCATACAGCATGCCCCAGGCATTGGTGGTCAGCGGCTTGAGCCCGGCCTGCTGCTGCAGGCTGGACAGCAGGTTGCCGGCGGAGAAACACAGGGTACCGAGCAGGGCCAGGCCGAGGCCGATCAGGGTCTGGCGGCTGGCCTCGTGGTGCGCCAGTTCGGGCCAGAACAGCAGCGCCAGGCCGAGCAGCCCCAGGGCGCCACCGGCCAGGACGTTGGCGGCGATCCGCCGGCCCATGAAGATCCGCGCATTGAGTGCGTTCCACAGGGTCGCGGTGGAGAAGATCACCGCCACCAGGCCGCTGGGGATCCATTGGCTGGCGGTGTAGAAGCACAGGAAGTTGAGGCAGAACAGGCACAGGCCCTGGGCCAGGCACAGCAGCTGGGCGCGCCGGTCGAGACGCTGCAGACGCTGGCTGAGCAGAAGCAGGACGAACAGCACGCTGGCCGCCAGGGCGAAGCGATAGGCAATCGAAACGGGGATGGCCACCTCGCCCAGCTGCAGCTTGAGGGCGATCCAGGTGGTGCCCCAGATCAGGACGGTGAGCAGGTACAGCGACAGGTTCATGGCAGCACTCCAGCAGCGGCAGCCCAGTGTCCTCCCGCCCCGGCTCGCCGCGCTTGCACAAAGTTGCGCTTATTTGCCCGGCGGTGCTGGCAGCCTCGCGCCTGCGGGGTAGGATGAGCCATCCGTCGCCATCGCCCGTGCGCCATGTCCACCCTCGAACGCCACCAGGTTTTCCAGTCCCTCAGCAGTTCGCCGCATGCTCGCCTGGAGCATGTCGCCGAGCTGGGCGACGGCCTGGGCGCGGCGCTGTGGAGCAACCATCACGACGCCCGCGACTACCAGGGGCCAAGCCATCACACGCTGTCGTGCTACCTCACCGGCGGCACCGGCACCTTCCGCCGCGAAGCGCCGTCGCACAAGGGCGCGCCGGACAAGCTGTGCATCCTGCCGGCCGGCCACGACTCGTCCTGGGTGATCAACGGCGAGATTCGCCTGGCCCACCTGTATGTCAGCCCGGAGCGCTTCGCCGCCAGCGCAGTCAGCCTGCTCGACCGCGAACCGCGCGAGCTGCAGCTGCGCGAAAGCACCTTTCTCGAGGACGCGGCCCTGGCCGGCCAGTTTCATCGGCTGGTGAACCTCAACTGGGACGAGCCAGGCGAACGCCTGCTCGGCAGCAGCCTGGCCCACGAGATGCTCAGCCACGTGCTGCTGACCCAGGTCGGCCTGCGCCAGGGTCTGCAGATCAAGGGGGGATTGGCGCCGCACCTGCGCCGGCGCCTGGTCGAGTACATCGAGCAGCACATCGGCGAGCCGCTGCCGCTGGGCGAGCTGGCGCAGCTGGCCAGCCTGTCGGAATACCACTTCGTGCGCATGTTCCGTGCCAGCTTCGGCCTGCCACCGCACCGCTACGTGCTGCAGCGGCGCCTGTTGCGATCCCGCGAACTGCTGCTGCACAGCCAGCTGGCGTTGGGCGAGATCGCCCTGGCCTGCGGCTTCAGCAGCGCCAGTCACTTCAGCAACCGCTTCCGCCAGGCATTCGGCGGCGCGCCCAACCTGCTGCGCGCCAGCCGCGGCTGATCAGAACAGCAGCGCCACGCCACCGGCCAGCGGCAGCAGGCCGGCCAGGGGGAACACCCAGCGCTCGCGCCAGGCCAGCAACGCCACCAGCAGCAGGCCGGCCAGCATCAGCTGGCACAGCCACAGCACGCTGCCGATCTCGCCGCCTTCGGCGCCGATGCACAGCAGCAGGCCGGCGAGCATGCCGAGCGGCGCCAGCGCGCGCAGCAGACGCTGCCGCCGCTGGGCTGGCGCCCCGCTGAGCAGCACCTTGTGGTGACGCGACATGGCCAGGCACAGGGCAGTCATGGCCAGGTAGTTGAACGCAAAGCCGAGCAGCAACATCAGACGGCCTCCTCGACCAGGGGGCGACAGGAACGCACGGCCTTGGCCTGCTGCGGCTGGGCCAGGCGCCAGGCGCACAGGGCGCTGATCAGGCCACCGAGCAGCAGGAACAGATCGATACCGGCCAGCGCCCAGTCGCCACGCGCCAGGCTGGACGGCAGGCCGCCGTGGGCAGTGCTCAGGGCATTCAGCAGCGGCAGCAGCAGGGCCAGCAGCGCGCCCAGGGCCAGTTGCTGGCGGAGCAGGTTGCGCGGCTGGTTGCGGCGCAGGGCCGACCACAGCAGCACCAGCAGCCAGCTGCCGACAAACACCCAGCCTTCGGCATTGGCGCGCTCGGTGAGGTTGTCCGGAATCAGGCGGTTGCCCCACAGCAGGGCCAGGCTGGCCAGCGGCAGGCCGACGAACACCCCGCCGTTGAGCGCCCGCACCAGGCCGATGCCGGCATCGCCGCGGGCCTCGCGTTTGCTCAGCCAGACCTGCAGGCCGCCCACCAGCATGGCGCAGCCGGAAAAGCCCAGCAGCAGGTAGAGCAGGCGCACCAGGGTGCCGCCGAACTGCGCCATGTGCAGGCCGGTCAGCCAGCTGTAGGCCTGGTAGCCGCTGGAGACCTTCTGCTCATGCAGCAGGACGCCGCTGGCGTCGTCGTAGCTCAGGGTGTCCTGGGGGGCGGCGATGCGCGACTGCTCGCGGCGGCGCACATCCACCACCCCGGCTTCGTCGCCCGGGTGATGCACGCTGACCCAGCCGACGTCGCTACCGCCCCACTGCTGGCGCGAACGCTCGATCAGCTCGTTCAGGGAAGCCTGCTGCGCCGCCGGCTTGTGCACGCCCTCGCGCATGTAGGCGCCCATCACGTCGGTGAAGAAATGCTCGATGTTGCTCTGGTAGGCGACCTGGGCGCCGGCCGGCATGTAGTTGGAGACGAAGATCGCCAGGCCGGTGTAGGCCAGTACCAGGTGGAAGGGGAAGCCGACCACGCCGAACAGGTTGTGCGCATCCAGCCAGGCGCGCTGGCCATTGGCATTCGGCCGCAGGGTGAAGAAGTCCTTGAAGATGCGCCGGTGGATGATCACCCCGGAGACCAGCGCCACCAGCATGAACATGCCGGCCAGGCCAACGATGTAGATGCCGATGTTGCCGGCATGCAGGGCGTAGTGCAGCTCGAAGAAGAAGCCGCCGCCGAGGGTCTCCGGCATCGGCTGGTGGCTGGCCGGGTCGAACGCGACATTGTGGATCTGCTCCGTCTTGTCGATTTCCCAGCCCAGGCGCCAGTAAGGCTCACGCTCGGTCGGCGGGTGCATCCAGAAGGCGTGCAGTTCGTCCTTGACGTTGCGTTGCACCCAGGCCCGCACGTCGTCGGCGGTCATGCTGGACTCGCTCGCCTGGTGCAGCGCCGGACGCATCCAGCGCTCCAGCTCCTTGTCGAAGCAGGCAATGGTGCCGGCGAAGATGATCACGTAGAGCAGCCAGCTCGGCAGCAGGCCACCCCAGGTGTGCAGACCGGCCATGGATTGACGCAGGCTCATGGGCGTACCCCCAGTTCAGAGGGCAGGAAGGCGGCCAGGCACATCAGCGCGGTCAGGCCGACCAGCCACAGCCAGGCACGGGTCGCGCTGCGCGCGGCGAACACGTAGATCACCGCCGCCGTCCACACGGCGAAGCAGGCCAGGCTGGAGAACACCACACGGTCGGCCTTGGCCAGCGGCAGGTAGACGGAAAAGAAGGCGGTGAAGCCATAGGCCAGTGCGTAGCCGCCGATCAGGGCGGCCAGCACGCGGGAGGCGATGCTCCAGCGCGACAGGGATGATTTCTTGCTCACGGTCGACTCGATCTTCTGCGGAGGTAAGGCCTGGTCAGGGCACAGATGCAATCAGATCGCGTATCTTATTGAGAAACACTTGCAATGGATAGCGTTTATCCCCTAGCCGGCGACCGTGCTGGGGCGGCAAAACTGTCACCACATATTGCCGGCCCTCAGCTTTCCTCGCTGCCGCCCTCTTCTGCCGGCCGGCTGCTGGCCACCGAGGGAAAGCGCGACGAGGCGAAGCGCACCACCAGGATCGCCAGGGCCAGCAACAGGATGGCGCCGGAGACATAAACCACGCCCATGTCCGGCTTGTAATGGTGCGACACGTCGGAGATCAGCAGGCGGGTCAGCGCGGTGATCGCCACATAGATAAGGAAGCGCACCGGCATGTGATTGGTCTTGAAGTAGATGCCGACCATGGCGCCCAGCTCCAGGTAGATGAACAGCAGGAGGATGTCATCCACCGTGATGTGCCCCTTCTCCAGCATGCCGAGAAAGGCCACAACCGAGGCCCAGGCGGTGATACCGCCGATACCGAACAGGGCCAGGTAGTGGAATGCCTCCACCAGCAGATTGCCCACCGACTGCGCCTGCTTGTGCATGCCTTCGCGCATTGCATCGACTCGTTTCACTTGCACCTGCCACTCCTTCAACTGCATTGATCTGCCCTAAGCCAGGCCGGCCACCCTACCCATGCAGAATGGAGGCCAGCCGCGATCCAGAGCCTCTGCCCCGCTGCGGCAGAGACACAGACGCCGCGACATGACCAAGCGGTCACCCGCAAAGCAGTTTGCGGAACGATAGTTGGCGCGATAAATTATTGTGCAGACGTCCTGTCCGGAGATTCCCATGAGCACGGCCAAATCCTGCGAAGCGCTGCAGCTGGATAACCAGCTGTGCTTTGCCCTGTACTCCACCTCCCTGCTGCTGACCAAGGCCTACAAGCCTCTGCTGCAGTCCATTGGCCTGACCTATCCGCAGTACCTGGCCATGCTGGTGCTGTGGGAAGGCGACGGCATCACCGTCGGCGATATCAGCGCACGCCTGCTGACCGACCCCGGTTCGCTGACCCCGCTGCTCAAGCGCCTGGAAGGCGAAGGCCTGATCACCCGCACCCGCAGCAGCGCCGACGAGCGCGTGGTGGAGCTGCGCCTGACCGAACGGGGTCGCGCCCTGCAGGAACAGGCCGCGCACTTCCCCGCCTGCATCGCCGAGGCCGTCGGCCAGCCAGGCAGCGAGCTGCTGGCCCTCAAGGCCGAAGTAGTGGCCCTGCGCGAGAAGCTGCGCCAGGCCCTCTGATCCCCCTGCGCTGGCCGATCATCCGGCCAGCCATCCCGCCACTCTTCCCTATTCCTCGCCCTGCAGCCCAGGCTGCGCCTGCTTATTCCTTTGCGCACAAATCATTAGAACGATAAATTCCAACAATTATCTTGCGCACTAAATAAATCACGCCTAGAGTTCACCTCACGCACTTAGTTAGCGCGCAAGATTTTAGACAGCAAACCAAACTGGAGATACCACCATGCAAACCATCAAAGCGCTCTACACCGCCACTGCAACCGCCACCGGTGGCCGCGACGGCCGTGCCGTCTCCTCCGACGGCTTCCTCGACGTCAAGCTGACCACCCCGCGCGAACTGGGTGGCCAGGGCGGCGAAGCGACCAACCCGGAGCAGCTGTTCGCCGCCGGCTACTCGGCCTGCTTCATCGGTGCCCTGAAGTTCGTCGCCAGCCAGAAGAAACAGGCCTTCCCGGCCGACGCCTCGATCACCGGCAAGGTCGGCATCGGCCAGATCCCCGGCGGCTTCGGCCTGGAAGTGGAGCTGAACATCAGCCTGCCGGGCCTGGAACAGGACGTGGCGCAAGCCCTGGTCGACGCCGCCCACCAGGTCTGCCCGTACTCTAACGCCACCCGCGGCAATATCGCGGTACGCCTGAACGTCGCCGTCTAAGCACACCGTTCGCACCGCAAAAAGCAAAAGCCCCGACTCGCCATAGGCGGGTCGGGGCTTTTCTGTAGGGGTTAGGGGCTCAGAAGCGCAGGTCGGACAGGCGCCACACGTCGAAGGCCGGCGTCTCGTAGGGGTGGGTATTCTTCATGGCCTTGACCACGTCGTGGATCAGCTCGTCGGCCACCACCAGCTCGACCTTCCACTCCGCCACTTCCTCGATCCGCCCGAGCTGGCCGAGGAACGGCTCGCTGCCGTTGAGCGGGCGGTACTGCCCGGTGCCCAGGGTCTGCCAGCAGCAGCTGTCATAGTTACCGATGCGTCCTGCTCCGGCGGCGAACATCGCCGTCTTGACCACATCCAGGTGGCTTTCCGGCACATAGAAACACAACTTGTACATCGAGTTCTCCACGGTGCATCGACGAATACGGGAGCCTGGGGCTCACCCTGCCAAAACCATAATGGCATTTTGCCACATCAGTGCCGAGAGGCACAGTTCGCAACTCTGCATTGGAGTCCTGGAGAAAGAGATAGTCCATTTCCTGACTAGAGCAGTTAGCCATAAGCCGAGGCGGACTAAGAACCTGCTTACGATCTTCTGGATTAGCGCCAGACAAGGCAAAAGTGCCGAAAAAGCGCAGTTTACGCAGTGTAAATGAGCATTTTGAGGCCACTTTTAACGCCGTATGGCCGACAGCAAGGAGGTCGTAAGCAGGTTCTAGGAACCTTGGGTGAAGCGCCGCCACCGCGCCTTGAGCCCATTGGCTGGCGGGTTGTGGCTACCGTCACAGTAGGGCAGGCGCTGCGACTGGCCACAGCGGCACAGCAGCAGATGCTGTTCGCGCACCACCTGCAGTTGCAGGCCGTGGGTACAGGCAGGAGAACAATCGGGAAGCGCGGGAGAACGCCCGCAGCGGCACAGCAGCAAGGTTTCGCCCGGCTGCACCCGGCGTACCTCAGGAAGGATGACCTCAGGGCCGTCGCTCACCGACAGCCCCTCGATCCGCCCTCCCCCGCAGGCGGGAGAGGGTTGTGCGTGGGGATCAGTCGACCCACACGCGGGCGTTGCGGAACATGCGCAGCCAGCCGCCGTCTTCCTGCCACTCGTCCGGGCGCCAGGAGTTCTGCACGGCGCGGAATACCCGCTCCGGGTGCGGCATCATGATGGTCACGCGGCCGTCGCGGCTGCACAGACCGGTGATGCCACGCGGCGAACCGTTGGGGTTGGCCGGGTAGGTTTCGGTGACCTTGCCGTGGTTGTCGACGAAGCGCAGCGCCACGGAGCCGGACAGATCCGCCTCGAGCAGGGCCTCCTCGCTTTCAAACTCGGCATGGCCTTCGCCGTGGGCGATGGCGATCGGCATGCGCGAACCGGCCATGCCACGCAGGAAGATCGACGCCGACTCCTGCACCTGCACCATGGCCACGCGTGCCTCGAACTGCTCCGAGCGGTTGCGCACGAAGTGCGGCCAGAACTCGGTGCCGGGAATCAGCTCGTGCAGGTTGCTCATCATCTGGCAGCCGTTGCACACGCCGAGGGCAAAGCTGTCCTTGCGCTCGAAGAAGGCCTGGAAACCATCGCGGGCACGGGCGTTGAACAGGATCGACTTGGCCCAGCCTTCACCGGCGCCGAGCACGTCGCCGTAGGAGAAGCCGCCGCAGGCCACCAGGCCCTTGAACTCTTCCAGGCTGACGCGGCCGCTGAGGATGTCGCTCATGTGCACGTCGATCGCGCTGAAACCGGCGCGGTCGAAGGCCGCGGCCATCTCCACCTGACCGTTGACGCCCTGCTCGCGCAGCACGGCGATGCGCGGACGCACGCCTTTCTTGATGTAGGGCGCGGCGATGTCCTGGTTGACGTCATAGGACAGCTTGATCGACAGACCCGGGTTGTCCTCGTCGAGGATGTTGTCGAACTCCTGCTCGGCGCAGCTGACGTTGTCGCGCAGGCGCTGGATCTGGTAGCTGGTCTCGGCCCACTGGCGCTGCAGCAGACGGCGCTGGCCACCGAACACCGCTTCACCGTTGAAGCTAATGGCCACGTCGCTGCCGTTGACCGGCTGGCCGATCACCGCCACGCAGTCGTCGAGGCCGGCGGCGCTGAACTGCGCCAGCACTTCCGGAGTGGCGTCCTGGTGTACCTGGATCACCGCGCCGAGCTCTTCGTTGAACAGCACGGCAGCCAGGTCATCCTTGCCATCGGCCAGGGCGTCGAGGAACAGGTTGAGGCCGCAGTGGCCGGCGAAGGCCATTTCCAGGGCGGTGGTCAGCAGGCCACCGTCGGAGCGGTCGTGGTAGGCCAGGATATGGCCGTCGGCATTCAGGCCCTGGATCACGGCGAAGAAGGCCTTGAGGTCTTCAGCGTCGTCGACGTCCGGCACGCTCTGGCCGATCTGCGCGTAGGTCTGCGCCAGGATCGAGCCGCCCATGCGGTTCTGCCCGCGACCGAGGTCGATCAGGATCAGGTCGGTCTCGCCCTTGTCCAGGCGCAGCTGCGGAGTCAGCGACTTGCGCACATCCTGCACCGGAGCGAAGCCGGAGATCACCAGCGACAGCGGCGAGGTCACGCTCTTGTCGACGCCCTCGTCCTGCCAGCGGGTCTTCATGGACATCGAGTCCTTGCCCACCGGAATGGTGATGCCGAGCGCCGGGCACAGCTCCATGCCGACCGCTTTGACCGTGTCGTACAGGCGCGCGTCTTCGCCCGGGTGGCCGGCAGCGGCCATCCAGTTGGCCGACAGCTTGATATCGGACAGCTTGTCGATGCGCGCGGCGGCCAGGTTGGTGATGGTCTCGCCGACCGCCATGCGGCCCGAAGCCGGGGCGTCGAGCAGGGCCAGCGGGGTGCGCTCGCCCATGGCCATGGCTTCACCGGTGTAGACGTCGAAGCTGGTGGCGGTGACGGCGCAGTCGGCCACCGGTACCTGCCACGGGCCGACCATCTGGTCGCGGGCAACCAGGCCGGTGATGGTGCGGTCGCCGATGGTGATCAGGAAGCTCTTGCTGGCCACGGCCGGGTGGCGCAGCACGCGGCTCACCGCTTCGTCGATGTCGACGCGGGCGGCGGCGAAGTCATCGCCCTGCTCTGCTTCGCGAGCCACGCTGCGGTGCATGCGTGGCGGCTTGCCGAGCAGTACTTCCAGCGGCATGTCCACCGGCTTGTTGCCGAAGTGGCTGTCGGAGACGGTCAGATGCGGCTCGGCGATGGCCTCGCCGACCACCGCGAACGGGCAGCGCTCGCGCTCGCAGATGGCCTTGAAGCGCTCGAAGTCGGCGGCGTCGACCGACATCACGTAACGTTCCTGCGATTCGTTGCACCAGATTTCGTGCGGGGCCATGCCCGGCTCGTCGTTGGGTACGGCGCGCAGTTCGAAGCGACCGCCACGGCCGCCGTCATTGATCAGTTCCGGCAGGGCGTTGGAGATACCGCCGGCGCCGACGTCGTGGATGAACTTGATCGGGTTGGCATCGCCCAGCTGCCAGCAGCGGTCGATGACTTCCTGGCAACGACGCTCCATTTCCGGGTTGTCGCGCTGCACCGAGGCGAAGTCCAGGTCGGCCGAGCTGGCGCCGGTGGCCATGGAGGACGCGGCGCCGCCGCCCAGGCCGATCAGCATGGCCGGGCCGCCGAGCACGATCAGCTTGGCGCCGACCGAGATCTCGCCCTTCTGCACATGGTCTTCACGGATGTTGCCGAGGCCGCCGGCGAGCATGATCGGCTTGTGGTAGCCGCGCACTTCCTCGCCACGCGGGCTCTGCACCGCCTGCTCGAAGGTACGGAAGTAGCCGTTCAGCGCCGGGCGGCCGAATTCGTTGTTGAACGCGGCGCCGCCCAGCGGGCCCTCGATCATGATGTCCAGCGCGGTGACGATGCGCTCGGGCTTGCCGTAGGGCTTCTCCCACGGCTGCTCGAAACCGGGGATGTTCAGGTTGGACACGCTGAAACCGGTCAGGCCGGCCTTCGGCTTGGCGCCGCGACCGGTGGCGCCTTCGTCGCGGATCTCGCCGCCGGAGCCGGTGGAGGCGCCGGGGAACGGGGCGATGGCGGTCGGGTGGTTGTGCGTTTCCACCTTCATCAGGATGTGCACCGGCTCCTGAGTGGCGCCGTATTCGCGGGTTTCCGGATTGGGGAAGAAGCGCCCGGCCTCATGGCCGACGATCACCGAGGCGTTGTCCTTGTAGGCGGACAGCACGCCATCGCTGTGCATCTGGTAGGTGTTCTTGATCATGCCGAACAGCGACTTGTCCTGGCTCTCGCCGTCGATGTCCCAGCTGGCATTGAAGATCTTGTGGCGGCAGTGCTCGGAGTTGGCCTGGGCGAACATCATCAGTTCAACGTCGTGCGGGTTGCGGCCCAGCTCGGTGAAGTTCTTCACCAGGTAGTCGATCTCGTCGTCGGCCAGGGCCAGGCCCAGCTGCACGTTGGCCTGCACCAGGGCGGCGCGGCCGCCGCCGAGGATGTCCACCGCGGTCAGCGGCTTGGGCTCGGCGTGGTTGAACAGGCCGGCAGCCTCTTCCAGGGCACCCAGCACCAGCTGGGTCATGCGGTCGTGCAGCACGGCAGCCACGGCCTGGGCCTCGGCTGCGTTCAGCTCGCCGCTGACGTAGTAGGCGATGCCGCGCTCCAGGCGCTCGATCTTGGCCAGGCCGCAGTTGCGGGCGATGTCGCTGGCCTTGCTCGACCAGGGCGAAATGGTGCCGAAACGCGGGATGGTCAGGAACAGCTTGCCGCTGGGTTCCTGCACCGGAACGCTCGGGCCGTACTTCAGCAGACGGGCCAGAACTTGCTCTTCGGCGGCGGTCAGCACACCGGTCACTTCGGCAAAGTGCGCGAACTCGGCGTACAGCCCGGTCACGGCGGGAACCTTGGCGGTCAGTTGCGAAAGCAGTTTGCCGTGACGGAAGGCGGAAAGAGCGGGCGCGCCGCGCAGGATCAACATCGTGAACAGCCTCTGGGAAGGGGTGTGCTTTGAGGCCGTGCATTCTAGCCTAAAGCGCCGCCGGGCGGCACCCGTAAGGATGCATGCCGATGTACCTAGCAGAGCCACCCCGAGCTGTCGAGATATGGCGCCCAGCAGGCTTTGCGTATACTGCGCCGATGTTTGCCCACACCGCGTTGCGCACCCGCTCTGCCGCCTGGCTGCTGGCGACCGCAATCCTTCTGTTGCTCGCGGGCTGCGATGGCGATGGCGATGTCGCCAAACCGCCCAGCACGCTCGAGCGCGTCCAGAAGGAGGGCGTGCTACGCGTGGTCACCCGCAACAGCCCGGCCACCTATTTCCAGGATCGCAGCGGCGAAACCGGCTTCGAGTACGAGCTGGTCAAGCGTTTTGCCGACAACCTGGGGGTCGAGCTGAAGATCGAGACGGCCGACAACCTCGACGACCTGTTCACCCGCCTCAACCAGCCGGGCGGCCCGGTGCTGGCCGCCGCCGGCCTGGTCGCCAGCGACGGGCGCAAGGCCCAGGCGCAGTTCTCCAAGTCCTACCTGGAAGTCACCCCGCAGGTCGTCTACCGCAACGGCGAGCCGCGCCCATCGCGCCCGGAAGACCTGCTCGGCAAGCGCATCCTGGTGCTCAAGGGCAGCAGCCACGCCGAACAGCTGGCCGAACTGAAGCAGAACATGCCCGGCTTGCAGTACGAAGAGTCCGCCGACGTGGAAGTGGTCGACCTGCTGCGCATGGTCGACGACGGGCAGATCGACCTGACCCTGGTGGATTCCAACGAACTGGCGATGAACCAGGTGTATTTCCCCAACGTGCGCGTCGCCTTCGACCTCGGCGACGCGCGCAGCCTGGGCTGGGCGGTGGCCGCCGGCAGCGACGACAGCCTGCTGCGCGAGGTCAACGACTTCCTCGACCTGGTGGCCGAGAACGGCAGCCTCAAGCGCCTCAAGGATCGCTACTACGGGCATGTCGACGTACTCGGCTACGTCGGCGCCTACACCTTCGCCCAGCACCTGCAGCAGCGCCTGCCGCGCTACGAGCAGCACTTCAAGCAGGCCGCCGAGAAACACAAGGTGGACTGGCGCCTGCTGGCCGCCATCGGCTACCAGGAGTCGATCTGGCAGCCGGACGCCACCTCCAAGACCGGCGTGCGCGGCCTGATGATGCTGACCCAGGGCACCGCCCAGGCGATGGGCGTGGTCAACCGCCTGGATCCGCGGCAGAGCATCCTTGGCGGCGCCAAGTACTTCGCCCTGATCCATTCCGGCCTGACCGAAGACATGAGCGAGCCGGATCGCACCTGGTTCGCCCTGGCCGCCTACAACATCGGCATCGCCCACCTGGGCGACGCGCGCAAGCTGGCCGAGGCCGAAGGGCTGAACCCGAACAAGTGGCTGGACGTGCAGCAGATGCTGCCGCGCCTGTCGCAGAAACGCTGGTACAGCAAGACCCGCTATGGCTATGCGCGCGGCGGCGAAACGGTGCACTTCGTGCGCAACATCCGCCGCTACTACGACATTCTCAACTGGGTGACCCAGCCGCAGCTGGAAGGCAGCCAGATCGCCGAGAGCGGCCTGCACGTGCCGGGCGTCAACAAGACCCTGCCCAAGGATGAGTCCGGGCTGCTCTAAGCGCCCCCGGTCAGCCCTGGCGGCGCGCCTTGAAGAAGGCGCTGAGCATCTCGCTGCATTCCTGGGCCAGCACGCCGCCCTCGATCAGCACCCGGTGGTTGAGGAAACTCTGCTCGAAGAACTGCCCGCGGCTGATCGCCACCCCGGCCTTGGGCTCGGTGGTGCCGTAGACCACCCGAGCGATGCGCGAATGCACGATCAGCCCGGCGCACATGCTGCACGGCTCCAGGGTGACATACAGGGTGCTGCCCGGCAGGCGGTAGTTCTGCACAGCCGCGGCGGCAGCGCGGATCGCCACCATCTCGGCATGGGCACTGGGGTCGCTGGTGGAGATCGGGCAGTTGAAGCCGCGGCCGATCACCACCCCGCCCTGCACCAGCAGCGCGCCTACCGGTACCTCTCCCCTTTGCGCCCCCTCGGCAGCCAAAGCCAGCGCCTCGCGCATGAGGCGCTCGTCCTGGCTGCGGTCGATGATCTGCGGCTGGCGCATCAGGCCACCTCGATGGCGGCCATCAGGCCGGTTTCCATGTGGTCGATCACATGGCAGTGGAACATCCATATCCCGGGATTATCGGCAACGAAGGCGATACGCGCCGTCTCGTTCTTGCCCAGCAGGTAGGTGTCGGTGAAGTACGGCACGATGTCCCGGCGATCCGAATCCAGCACCTTGAACGCCATGCCGTGCAGGTGCACCGGGTGCTGGTACTGGGCCATGTTGCGCAGCACGAAGATGTAGTGGCCGCCCTGCTTCAGCTTGGCGATGGGGCGGTCGGCACAGGTCTTGTCGTTGATGTCCCAGGCCTGGCCGTTGATCTGCCAGTAGCGGTACTTGGCGCCCTGGGCGACGTTGTCGACCAGGGTCGCGGCCCACTCGAAGTTGAAGCGCAGAGTCTCGGCGCGGCCCAGATCCGGCTCCGCCACCGGGTTGGCCGGCAGCGCTGGCGGCCACTCAGCGGCCGGTTCCGGGCTGGCCACGCTTTTCAGGGTGGCCAGGCGCAGCGGGCCGTTGCGCAGCGACAGCTCGGTGCCGCTAGCCGGCACCCGCAACGCCAGATCCAGGCGCATGCCCGGGCCCAGCCAGTAATCCTTGCCCAGCGGCCGCGGCTGCACCGGATGGCCGTCGAGGGCATAGATGCGCGCCTCACCACCGGACAGGTTGAGGCAGTAGGTCACCGTGCTGTCGACGTTGATCAGGCGCAGGCGCACCACCTGCCCGGCCGGCAGTTCGAGGGTAGGAGCCGGCACGCCGTTGATGGTCGACAGGCGCCCGCGAGTGCCTTCGCGCGCCGCCTCACGCGGCACGCTGAAGGCGCTGAAAGCACCCTCCGCATCCACATGCCAGGTTTTCAGGCATAGCGTGCGCTCGTGGGCGAAGCCAGTCGGCTCGCGCTCCTCGATGATCAGCGGGCCGACCAGGCCGCGGCCGAGCTGCTCGGCGCTGGACAGGTGCGGGTGGTACCAGTAGCTGCCGGCATCCGGAGTGAGGAAGTCGTAGTCGAAGTACTCGCCCGGCAGCACCGGCAACTGCGAGACATAGGGCACGCCGTCCATCTCCAGCGGCAGGCGAATGCCGTGCCAGTGGATGGTGGTCGGCTCGGCGAGCTGGTTGACGAAGCGCACGCGCAGGCGCTCGCCCTGCCGGCAGCGCAGCTCCACGCCCGGTGCCTGGCCACCGTAGCCCCAGGCCGGAGTGACATGCCCGGGCACCAGCTCCAGGTCGAAGGGCGCGGCGATCAGCTGGTAGTCATGGCTCGCCGCGTTCTCCGGGCGCCCCAGCCAGTAACGCACGCCACCAGCGCCGAGGCCGACCACACCCAGCCCGACCAGGCCGGCCAATACTTGTCTGCGGGTAAATGCCATATCCAACCCCGTTGCGCAGCCGCCGGAGAAGCCCGGCCCGCCAATTGCAATATCTTCTCATTCCAGCACTGGCAAAGACGAGCCCGCCAGCGAGGCCGATTGCCGCATGCGCAGATGCGACAAGGGCAGCTCGCGCTGCCCCTGTTGGCTAGATCATTCCCACTCGATGGTGGCTGGCGGCTTGCTCGACACGTCGTAGGTGACGCGGGAGATACCGGAGATCTCGTTGATGATGCGGTTGGAGACCTTCTCCAGCAGCTCGTAGGGCAGGTGCGCCCAGCGTGCGGTCATGAAGTCGATGGTTTCCACGGCGCGCAGGGCCACGACCCAGGCGTAGCGACGGCCGTCGCCGACCACGCCCACCGATTTCACCGGCTGGAACACCACGAAGGCCTGGCTGGTCTTGTGGTACCAGTCGAAGTTGCGCAGCTCCTCGATGAAGATGTGGTCGGCCAGACGCAGCAGGTCGGCATATTCCTTCTTCACTTCGCCGAGGATGCGCACGCCCAGGCCCGGGCCCGGGAACGGGTGGCGATAGACCATGTCGTAGGGCAGGCCCAGCTCCAGGCCGATCTTGCGCACTTCGTCCTTGAACAGCTCGCGCAGCGGCTCGACCAGGGAGAACTGCATGTCTTCCGGCAGGCCGCCGACGTTGTGGTGCGACTTGATCACATGGGCCTTGCCGGTCTTGGCGCCAGCCGACTCGATCACGTCCGGGTAGATGGTGCCCTGGGCGAGGAACTTCACGTCCTTGAGCTTGGTGGCTTCCTCATCAAACACCTCGATGAAGCTGCGACCGATGATCTTGCGCTTCTCTTCCGGGTCGCTGACACCGGCCAGGCGACCGAGGAACAGCTCTTCGGCGTTGGCGCGGATCACCTTGACGCCCATGTTCTCGGCGAACATGGCCATCACCTGGTCACCTTCCTTGTGGCGCAGCAGGCCGTTGTCGACGAACACGCAGGTCAGCTGGTCGCCGATGGCGCGGTGCAGCAGCGCGGCAACCACCGAGGAGTCGACGCCGCCGGACAGGCCCAGCAGCACCTTGGAAGTGCCGACCTGGGCACGCACGTTGGCGATGGCGTCTTCGACGATGTTGGCCGGAGTCCACAGGGCTTCGCAGCCGCAGATGTCGAGGATGAAGCGCGAGAGGATGCGCCCGCCCTGCTTGGTATGGGTCACTTCCGGGTGGAACTGCACGCCGTAGTAGCCGCGGCTGTCGTCAGCCATGGCGGCGATCGGGCAGCTCGGGGTGCTGGCGAGGATATGGAAGCCGGCCGGGATCTCGGTGACCTTGTCGCCGTGGCTCATCCACACGTCCAGACCGAGCACACCGTCGGTGTCCACATGGTCTTCGATGCCGTCGAGCAGGCGGGCCTTGCCGACCACGTCGACGCGGGCATAGCCGAACTCGCGCAGGTCGGAGCCTTCCACCTTGCCGCCAAGCTGCTCGGCCATGGTCTGCATGCCGTAGCAGATACCGAAGATCGGCACGTTCAGCTCGAACACCGCCTGCGGCGCGCGCGGGCTGCCCGCTTCATGCACCGACTCCGGGCCACCGGCGAGGATCACGCCGCGCGGGGCGAAGGCGCGGATCGCCTCGTTGTCCATGTCGAACGGGTGGATTTCGCAGTACACACCGATCTCGCGCACACGGCGGGCGATCAGCTGGGTGTACTGGGAACCGAAGTCCAGAATCAGGATGCGGTGGGCGTGAATGTCGTGGGCCATGGCCGTCTCTCGTAGCGGAATTCGCAAATGACACGGGGCTGAATAGCAGCCCCGTGTGTTCTTCTATAAAGCGTCGATCAACCGACCCGATAGTTCGGGGCTTCCTTGGTGATCTGTACATCGTGCACGTGCGACTCGGCCATGCCGGCGCCGGTGATGCGCACGAACTCCGGCTTGGTGCGCATTTCCTCGACGGTGGCGCAGCCGGTGTAGCCCATGGAGGCGCGCAGGCCGCCCATCAGCTGGTGGACGATGGCGCTCATCGCGCCCTTGTACGGCACACGGCCTTCGATGCCTTCCGGCACCAGCTTCTCGGCACCGGCCGAGGAGTCCTGGAAATAACGGTCGGAAGAACCCTGGGCCTGGGCCATGGCGCCCAGCGAGCCCATGCCGCGGTAGGCCTTGTAGGAACGGCCCTGGAACAGTTCGACTTCGCCCGGGGCTTCTTCGGTACCGGCCAGCATGGAGCCGATCATCACGGCGGAGGCGCCAGCAACGATGGCCTTGGACAGGTCACCGGAGAAACGGATACCGCCGTCGGCAATCAGCGGCACACCGGTGCCAGCCAGAGCGGCGGCGACGTTGGCCACCGCGGAGATTTGCGGAACGCCGACACCGGCGACGATGCGGGTGGTGCAGATCGAGCCCGGGCCGATACCGACCTTGACCGCATCGGCGCCGGCTTCGGCGAGGGCCTTGGCCGCTTCGCCGGTGGCGATATTGCCGCCAATGACTTGCACCTCGGGGAAGTTCTGCTTGACCCAGCGTACGCGATCGATCACGCCCTTGGAGTGACCGTGGGCGGTGTCGACGATGATCACGTCGACGCCGGCAGCCACCAGTGCGCCAACCCGGTCAGCGGTATCGGCACCGGTGCCGACGGCAGCGCCGACGCGCAGGCGGCCCTGGTCGTCCTTGCTGGCCAGCGGGTAGGCCTTGGCCTTCTCGATGTCCTTGACGGTCATCATGCCCTTGAGGGCGAAGGCGTCGTCGACGATCAGGACTTTCTCGATGCGGTGCTTGTGCAGCAGCTCGCGCACGGCTTCCTTGGTGGCGCCTTCCTTGACGGTGACCAGACGCTCTTTCGGCGTCATCACGTCGCGCACCAGGGCATCCAGGCGGTTCTCGAAACGCACGTCACGGGAGGTGACGATGCCGACCAGGTCGCCGTTGGACAGTACCGGCACGCCGGAGATGTTGTGCTGGCGGGTCAGCTCGAACAGGTCGCGCACGGTGGCGTCGGCCTCGATGGTGATCGGATCCTTGACCACGCCGGCTTCGAACTTCTTGACCTTGCGTACTTCGGCAGCCTGCTGCTCGACGGTCATGTTCTTGTGGATGATGCCGATACCGCCTTCCTGGGCCATGGCAATCGCCAGGCGCGCTTCGGTGACGGTGTCCATGGCCGCGGACAGCAGCGGAATATTCAGCGAGATGCCGCGCGTGAGTTGGGTCTTGAGGCTGACGTCTTTCGGCAGGACTTCGGAATAACCGGGAATCAGGAGGACGTCGTCGAAAGTCAGGGCTTCTTGGCTGATACGCAGCATGGCGGGGCTCCCGAGCGGGAAAATAAGAAGCGCGGCATTATACCCAGCTGACCCGCTTCGCTCAATGCAAACTGTGATCGGCGTACAGAGAGCCGGCTCGCCGCCTCAGATCTGCACCAGCACCTGGCGCACGGGCTGGCCCAGGCGCTCGGCAAACTCGTCGAGAAAGCCCTGACGGAAGCCCGCCTCGGCCCAGTTGTTGAAAATGAAGCCGAGGTTGGAGAAGGCACAGGGCTGCAGGAACAGGAAGCCGTTGATGTCGTCCTCATGGCCGCACTGCGGGCAGCTGAAGTTGTCGGTCAGCCCCGGCATCCACTCCTCCAGGCTGTCGAACAGCGCCTCGCCGATCTCCTGGCGGCACTGCGGGCAACCGGCTTCCTCGAGGAAATCCACGGTCGGCGTATAGATGCAGCGCTTGCTGATCACCTCCAGACCATTGAGCGGGCGACCGAACGGCAGCCGCTCGGGATGCTCCACCACCGCCCGGGCACCCGGCGCGATGGCGTAGGCCATGCCCCGCGCGCCACGGCCACAGGTGCTCGGCTGCGCCTCGACGATGTCGCGCTTGATCAGCCAGCGCAACAGCGCCCAGGCCTTGGCCTCGTGCCCGGGCAGGCTGGAAATCTGTGGCACCAGGATGATCTGCTGGTCGCTCATGGCGGCACCCCGAATCGAAAACAGGCGCGCAGCTTAATCCCGGCAGCCCGCCGGTCAAGGCCGACCGACCTATGGCTGGCCCGGCAAAGCCTTTATCATGCCGGCCATGCTCAACGATCCCTTCCAGCGCCTGGGTCTCGACCGCGAGACCTTGAGCGTCAGCCAACTGAACAACCGTGCCCGCCTGCTGCTGGAAGACGTGTTCGCCCAGGTCTGGGTCGAAGGCGAGATATCCAACCTGGCCCGCCCGGCCTCCGGCCACATCTATTTCACCCTCAAGGACAGCCAGGCCCAGGTGCGCTGCGCGCTGTTCCGGCAGAACGCCGCGCGCGTGCGCCAGGCCCTGCGCGACGGCCTGGCGGTGAAGGTGCGCGGCAAGGTCTCGCTGTTCGAGGGCCGCGGCGACTACCAGCTGATCCTCGACAGCGTCGAGCCGGCCGGCGACGGTGCCCTGCGCCTGGCCTTCGAGGCGCTCAAGGAGAAACTCTCCGCCGAGGGCCTGTTCGCCGCCGAGAGCAAGCGCGCCCTGCCCACCCATCCGCAGCGCATCGGCATCGTCAGCTCGCCGACCGGCGCGGTGATCCGCGACATCATCAGCGTGTTCCGCCGCCGCGCGCCGCAGGTGGCGCTGACCCTGATCCCCACCGCCGTGCAGGGCCGCGAAGCCACCGCGCAGATCGTCCGCGCCCTGCAGCTGGCCGACCGCGCCGGCTTCGACGCGATCATCCTGGCGCGCGGCGGCGGCTCGCTGGAAGACCTCTGGTGCTTCAACGAGGAAGCCGTGGCCCGCGCCGTGGCCGCCTGCGCCACGCCCATCGTCAGTGCCGTCGGCCATGAGACCGACGTATCGATCAGCGATTTCGTCGCCGACGTACGTGCACCAACACCCTCGGCCGCCGCCGAGCTGCTGGCACCGGACAGCTCCGACCTGCAGCACCGCCTGGACGGCCTGAAGCGCCGCCTGCTGCTGAGCCTGCAGAGCCGCCTGGGCCGCGAACAGCTGCGCCTGGAAGGCCTGACCCGGCGCCTGCGCCACCCCGGCGAGCGCCTGCGCCAGCAGGCCCAGCGCCTCGACGACCTGGACATGCGCCTGCGCCGCGCCTTCACCCAGCAGGCCACCAGCCGCCACGAGCGCCTGGCCCGCCTGGACGGCCGCCTGCATGCGCAACACCCGGGGCGCGCCCTGGCCCTGCTGCGCCAGCGCCTGGACAGCCTGGCCGAGCGCCTGCCGCGGGCCATCGACGGCCAGCTCCGGCAGCAGCGCCAGCAGCTCGCCGCCCTGGGCCAGCAGCTGCATATCGTCAGCCCGCTGGCCACCCTTGGCCGCGGCTACAGCATCCTCCTCGACGATCGCGGCCAGGCCGTGCGCAGCGCCAGCCAGACCCACCCGGGGCAGAGGCTCAAGGCGCGCCTGGGCGAAGGCGAGCTGGAGGTGCGGGTCGAAGACAACCACCTCACCCCGGTCACCCTCTCCCTACTCGATTGATACCTGGACAAACCAATGCCTACCTTTATCCGTAGGAGCGAGCTCTGCTCGCGAAGCCTTATGGCTGCCAATATTCGCGAGCAGAGCTCGCTCCTACGGAGTGCCTTGCTCGCCCTGCTGCTGTGCCTTGCCCTGCCCGTACAGGCAGAAGGTTTCATCACCCGTTTGCTGAACAAGCCGGTGCCCGGCGGCGTGGCGGTGCTCGACCTGGGCGACGGCCCTGTCGCGCCGCAAGCGCGCTACCAGGGCAAGCCGGTGCTGGTGGTGAAGGAAGAAGGCCAACGCTGGATCGCCATAGTCGGTATCCCGCTGACGGTAAAACCGGGCCCGCAGCAGATCGAGGCAGGCGGCCGAACCCTGAATTTCCAGGTCGGCACCAAGCGCTACCGCGAGCAGCACATCACCCTGAAGAACCAGGAACAGGTCAATCCGAGCCCGAAGAACCTAGCGCGCATCGAGCGCGAACTGGCCGAGCAGACCCGCGCCTACCAGCAGTTCAGCCCGCGCCAGCCGAGCAACCTGCTGCTCGACAAGCCGGTGGCCGGCCCGCTCTCCAGCCCTTTCGGCGTGCGCCGCTTCTTCAATGGCGAGGAGCGCAACCCGCACGCCGGCCTGGACTTCGCCGTCGGCGCCGGCACACCGATCAAGGCCCCCGCCGCCGGCAAGGTGATTCTGATCGGCGACTACTTCTTCAACGGCCGCACCGTGTTCGTCGACCACGGCCAGGGCCTGATCAGCATGTTCTGCCACCTGTCCAAGGTCGAGGTGCAGCTGGGCCAGGAGCTGGCGCGCGGCGCCGTGCTCGGGCGGGTCGGCAGCACCGGGCGTGCCACCGGCCCGCACATGCACTGGAACGTCAGCCTCAACGACGCGCGGGTCGACCCGGCGATCTTTATCGGCGCATTCAAACCCTAGGCTCTGTTGCCGCTTCGGCGCGCCCGTGCCAGCACCAGCCCCTAGCAACGGCCTGCCCCCACACGTATAAGTGACGGCTACCCGCTGATCGCCCTGAGTGACGCGCTGTACATGGCCATCGGCATCGTCCCCGACCAGGAGCCATGATGATCATCGTCCACCACCTGAACAACTCGCGCTCGCAGCGCATCCTCTGGCTGCTCGAAGAACTGGGCGTGGAGTACCAGATCCAGCGCTATGAGCGCGATCCCCAGACCATGCTCGCCCCGCCGGAACTGCGCGCCGTGCACCCGCTGGGCAAGTCGCCGGTGGTCAGCGACGGCGAGCTGACCCTGGCCGAGTCCGGCGCCATCATCGACTACCTGGCCAACCGCTACGGCCAGGATCTGCTGCCACCAGCCGGCAGCCCCGAGCGCCTGCGCTGCAACTATTGGCTGCATTACGCGGAAGGCTCGGCCATGCCACCGCTGCTGCTCAAGCTGGTGTTCGACAAGGTGGAAAGCAGCCCGATGCCCTTCTTCATCAAGCCGATTGCCCGCGGCATTGCACAGAAGGTCAAGCGCGCGCTGATCAACCCGCAGCTGCAACTGCACCTGGACTACCTGGAAGGCGAGCTGGGCAAAAGCACCTGGTTCGCCGGCGAGACTTTCAGCGCCGCCGACATCCAGATGAGCTTCCCGCTGGAAGCAGCCACCTCGCGCGGCGGCCTGGATGGCAGCCGGCCGCGGCTCAAAGCCTTCCTCGAACGCATCCATGCCCGCCCGGCCTACCGGCGCGCCCTGGAAAAAGGCGGCGAGTACGCCTACGCCAGCTGAGACAGGCGCCCTCCCCCTGACGCCGGCCACCCGCCGGCGTCAGGGCCATGGCCAGCGCTCAGGCCTGGCGGGGCAAAAACGCCTCGCAATTCAGCCGCAGAAAAACCTGAAAACCTGGCATTTATTCCCACCAACTGGATAACAGAGCAATAAATCACCGTTTTTCCAGCACGACTTGCCAGCTTTAACCTATAGCTTTAGGGTTGGCAGTATGAACATCGCCCATACCCTCATTCTCCTGCGTCAACACGCCTGCCAGCGCCTGGTCAGCCCGCGACTGCGTGGCTAAACCGCTCGCCCCGCCGTTTCGCCCCTTTTCGTTTTACCCGGCCTGCCTGCCGACCCAAGGATTTTCGTCATGACCATGCTCAAAGACCCGTCGAAGAAATACCGCCCCTTCACCCAGATCCAGATCCCCGACCGCACCTGGCCGGACAAGATCATCGACAAGGCGCCGATCTGGCTGTCCACCGACCTGCGCGACGGCAACCAGTCGCTGATCGAGCCGATGGACGCCGAGAAGAAGATGCGTTTCTTCAAGTGCCTGGTCGCCGTGGGCCTGAAGGAAATCGAAGTGGGCTTCCCGTCCGCCTCGCAGACTGACTTCGACTTCGTCCGCGAGCTGATCGAAGGCGGCCACATCCCTGACGACGTGACCATCCAGGTGCTGACCCAGGCCCGTGAAGACCTGATCACCCGCACCTTCGAGTCGCTCAAGGGTGCCAAGAAGGCCATCGTCCACTACTACAACGCCACCGCGCCGAGTTTCCGCCGCATCGTCTTCAACCAGGACAAGGCCGGCGTGGTCGAGATCGCCACCCACGCCGCGCAGATCATCAAGCGCCTGGCCGCCGCGCAGCCGGAGACCCAGTGGGGCTTCGAGTACTCGCCGGAAGTGTTCAGCTCCACCGAAATCGACTTCGCCGTCGAGGTGTGCAACGCGGTGATCGGCGTGTTCCAGCCGACCCCGGCACAGAAGCTGATCCTCAACCTGCCGGCCACCATCGAGTGCGCCACGCCGAACAACTACGCCGACCAGATCGAGTGGTTCGGCCGCCACGTCGACCGCCGCGACAGCGTGCTGATCAGCGTGCACACCCACAACGACCGCGGCACCGGCGTAGCCGCCTCGGAGCTGGCAGTAATGGCCGGCGCCGACCGCGTCGAAGGCTGCCTGTTCGGCAACGGCGAGCGCACCGGCAACGTCTGCCTGGTGACCCTGGCGCTGAACCTCTACACCCAGGGCGTCAACCCCGAGCTGGACTTCTCCGACATCGATGCCGTGCGCAAGGTGGTGGAAGAGTGCAACCAGCTGCCGGTGCACCCGCGCCATCCGTACGTTGGCGACCTGGTGCACACCGCCTTCTCCGGCTCGCACCAGGACGCCATCCGCAAGGGCTTCGCCCAGCAGGATCCGGAAGGCGTGTGGGAAGTACCGTACCTGCCGATCGACCCGGCCGACATCGGCCGCGACTATGAGGCAGTGATCCGGGTGAACAGCCAGTCCGGCAAGGGCGGCATCACCTTCCTGCTCGAGCAGGAATACGGCATCAGCCTGCCGCGCCGCATGCAGATCGAGTTCAGCCAGGTGGTGCAGAAGGAAACCGACCGCCTCGGCCTGGAAATGACCGCTGCGCAAATCTACAGCCTGCTGGAAAACGAGTACCTCAAGGCCAACAGCCCCTACGTGCTGAAGAGCCATCGCCTGCAGGAAGAGAACGGCATCTGCAATGTCGACGTCGACGTAACCTTCAACGGCGAGCTGCGCCGCAAGCACGGCACCGGCAAGGGCCCGCTGGAAGCCCTGGTCGCCGCCCTGCCGCTGAGCGTCGAGATCATGGACTACCACGAGCACGCCATCAGCGCCGGCACCAACGCCCAGGCCGTCGCCTACATCGAGGTACGCCTGAATGGCGGGCGCCCGCTGCACGGCATCGGCATCGACGAGAACCTGACCACCGCGACCTTCCGCGCCCTGTTCAGCGCCCTCAACCGCGCCATGAGCCAGGCCGAGGCCCAGGCCGCCTGAGTCGGTAACAGATGATCGAGGGGGCTGCGGCCCCCTTTTTCATGCCCGTAACTCTGGGCATGGATTCGGCAGGATTGTGCAAGCCGGCGATCACGCCCCTGCCCTAACCTCTCCCTGGCTTACCGACTCGCCAAGGAGAACTCCATGAGCAAGACCCTCGCCTTCGCCGCCCAGGCCCCACACACCCCGCTGGCCCCCATCGAGATCCAGCGCCGCGCCGTCGGCCCGGACGACGTGGCCATCGATATTCTCTACTGCGGCGTCTGCCACTCCGACCTGCACACCGCGCGCAACGAGTGGAACAACACCTTCTACCCTTCGGTGCCGGGCCACGAGATCGTCGGCAAGGTCACTGCTGTCGGCAGCAATGTCACCAAGTTCAAGGTCGGCGACGTCGCCGGCGTCGGCTGCATGGTCGACAGCTGCCGCCACTGCGCCTCCTGCGGCGAGAGCCTGGAGCAGTACTGCGAGAGCGGCTTCACCGGCACCTACAACGGCCCGGTATTCGGCGGTGAGAACACCTTCGGCGGCTACTCCCAGCACATAGTGGTCGACCAGCGCTTCGTCCTGCGCATCAGCCACACCGACAACCTGGCCGCCGTGGCGCCACTGCTGTGCGCCGGCATCACCACCTATTCACCGCTGCGTCAGTGGCAGGTCGGCCCGGGCCAGAAAGTCGGCATCGTCGGCCTGGGTGGCCTGGGCCACATGGGCGTGAAGATCGCCGCCGCCATGGGCGCTCACGTGGTGCTGTTCACCACCTCGCCGAACAAGCGTGAGGACGCCCTGCGCCTGGGTGCCCATGAGGTGGTGGTATCGAAGAACGCCGAGGAGATGGCTGCCCACGCCAATAGCTTCGACTTCATCCTCAACACCGTGGCCGCACCGCACGACCTCAACCCCTTCCTCAACCTGCTCAAGCGCGACGCCACCCTGTGCCTGGTCGGCGCCCCGGATTCGCCGCACCCGCCGGCGGACGTGTTCGGCCTGATCTTCAAGCGCCGCCGCATCGCCGGCTCGCTGATCGGCGGCATCGCCGAGACCCAGGAGATGCTCGATTTCTGCGCCGCCCACAACATCGTCTCGGATATCGAGATGATCCCCATGCAGGCGATCAACCAGGCCTACGAGCGCATGCTGAAAAGCGATGTGAAATACCGCTTCGTGATCGATATGGCCAGCCTGGCCTGATCAACGCTCTGCGTGCTCCCTGAAAACACAAAACCCGCCAATCGGCGGGTTTTGCATGGGTGCGCCCGGCTCAGACCAGGCCGCTCAGCATCAGTACCGGCACCAGCACCAGCAGCACGGCGACCAGGAACAGCAAGCCGATGCCCACCGCGCGCCAGTTGGAGAAGAACGCCCCCTGCTGCGCGCGATGCGCCTCCAGGGCCGGGGCATGCAACTGCTTGGCGTAGTAGTACATGGCCATGACCTGGGCCACGGCGAAACCGCTATTCGGCGTGCCATCCGGCAGCATGAAGCTGATCAGCAGCACCGCCAGCAGGCAAACGCCGGCCATTACCCAGCTGGTCTTGAGCTTGTCCAGCAGGCCCAGTGCCTTGAGGTTGTGGTTGAGCACATAGGCGCCGGCCAGCGGCGTACCAAAGAAGGTCGCCAGGCCGATGGCGGCCAGGCTGTAGAGCTTCTGCCCTTGCGCTACAGAATCAGCACTGACCAGCTCGGCACTCGGGGTCTGGAACGGGTTGTTGGCATCCATGCGGGGCATTCCTGAAGTCAGGGAGGGGTGAGGGAAAAACTATCAGCATCCAGATGCGCCGGGAAGCGCTCGCGGTAGGCCGCCAGATTGGCCGCACTGAGGGTGACGCGGAACACTCCGCCCGCCTCGCCCGGCGCCAGCAGGGTTTCGCCCTGGAAATCCAGCACCTGGCTGTCGCCGCTGTAGGGGTGGCCATTGCCGTCGCTGCCGATGCGATTCACCGCGGCCACGTAGCACAGGTTCTCGATCGCCCGCGCCGGCAGCAGGCGGTTCCAGTGCTGGCGCCGTGCGCCCGGCCAGTTGGCGGTGTACAGCAGCAGGTCGGTGCCGCCGGCATCACGACTCCACACTGGGAAGCGCAGGTCGTAGCAGATCAGCGGGCGCACCTGCCAGCCTTTCAGTTCCAGCAGCACCTGCTCCTCGCCGGCGCGGTAGTGCTTGTGTTCGCCGGCCATGCGGAACAGGTGGCGCTTGTCGTAGTGCGCCAGCGAGCCATCCGGACGCGCCCATAGCAGGCGGTTACGGTAGCTGCCGTCGGCAGCCTGGATGATCAGGCTGCCGGTGACTACCGCGCCGATACGCCGGGCCTGCTCGCGCAGCCAGGCCGTGGTCGGGCCGTCTTCGGCCTCGGCCAGCTCGGCCGAGTGCATGGAGAAGCCGGTGCTGAACATCTCCGGCAGCACCACCAGGTCGGCGCCACGGGCCTGTTCCAGCAGCGGTTCGAAGCGCGCACGGTTGGCGGCGGCGTCGTGCCAGTCCAGTTCGCTCTGGATCAGCGCCAGTTCGAGGTCGGGCAGTTGGCTCAGATCGCGCATAGTTTTTCCGCTGCCAGGCGCAGCGTCTCCTCGCGTTTGGCGAAGCAGAAGCGCACCAGGCGCATCTCGGCCGGGGCCTGCTGGTAGAACACCGACACCGGGATGGCCGCCACGCCGTGCTCGCGGGTCAGCCATTCGGCCATGGCCACGTCACCCAGGTCGGGGCGAATCGCCGAGTAGTCGGCCAGCTGGAAGTAGGTGCCTGGCGCACGGGTGAAGTTGAAGCGCGAGCCGGCCAGCAGGTCGCAGAACAGGTCGCGCTTGGCCTGATAGAAGGCCGGCAGCTCCTCGACATGCTCGGGGCTTACCGCCATGAAATCGGCCAGCGCATGCTGCAGCGGTGTCACCCCGCAGAAGTTGACGTACTGGTGGATCTTGCGCAGCTCGGCGGTCAGCGCCGGCGGCGCCACCACATAGCCGGTCTTCCAGCCGGTGACGTGGTAGGTCTTGCCGAACGAGCTGACCACGAAGGCGCGGGCGTACAGCTCCTCGTGGGCCAGCACGCTGGCGTGGCGGGCGCCGTCGAAGATCAGGTGCTCGTAGACCTCGTCGCTGATGATATGGATATCGCGGCCACGGATCAGCGCCGCCAGCTGATCGAGATCGGCGCGGCCGAGCAACGCGCCGCTGGGGTTGTGCGGCGAGTTGATGAAGATCAGCCGCGTCCGGTCATTTATGGCATCGGCCAGGCGCTGCCAGTCCACGGCGAAGTCCGGCAACGCCAGCGGCACGTGCACGCAGCGCCCACCGGCCAGCTCGACCGAGGGCTCGTAGCTGTCGTAGCAGGGGTCGAGGACGATGGCCTCGTCGCCCGGGTGGATCAGCGCCTGCACGGCGCAGAAGATCGCCTCGGTGGCGCCGGGAGTGATGGTGATCTCGCTGTCGGCATCGCGCTGCACGCCATAGCTGCGGGCGATCTTGGCCGCCACCTGCTGACGCAGGGCCGGCAGGCCGGTCATCGGGCAGTACTGGTTGCGCCCCTCCAGCACATGGCGGGCCACCGCTTCACGCAGGGCCTGCGGGCCGTCGAAGTCGGGAAAGCCCTGGGACAGGTTGATGGCGCCGGTTTCCGCGGCGAGCTGGGACATGCGGGTGAAGATGGTGGTGCCGACATTGGGCAGCTTGCTGGCGAGCATCGGGACTTCCTGCTGGCGTTAGGCGAGCCGCGAGGATAGCCGATGGCCGCCGCCTGATGCAGCAGCCGCACTTATGAAAAAGGCGCAGAAGCTTATGCTGCTGCGCCTTTGGCCAACACCGGAAGAATCAGCGCTTGTCCTTGCGCTTCTTCTCGGCCTTCTTGTGGTGGCTCATCAGTCGGCGTTTCTTGTTCACCTGGCGGTCGGTGAGGGTGTTCTTCTTGCCCTCGTAGGGGTTCTCGCCGCCCTTGTACTCGATGCGGATCGGCGTACCGACCAGCTTGAGCACGCGCCGGTAGGTGTTTTCCAGGTAGCGGGTGTAGGACTTCGGTACGGCGTCCACCTGGTTGCCGTGGATCACGATCAGCGGCGGGTTGGCGCCACCGAGGTGGGCATAGCGCAGCTTGATGCGGCGACCGCTGACCATCGGCGGCTGGTGCTCCTGCACCGCGTCCTCGAGGATCTGGGTCAGGCGGCTGGTCGGCCAGCGGGTGATCGCCGACTTGAACGAGGCCTGCACCGACTTGTACAGATTGCCCACGCCCGTGCCGTGCAGGGCGGAAATGAAGTGGATGTCGGCGTAGTCGACGAAGAACAGCCGGCGCTCCAGCTCGGTCTTCACGAAGTCGCGTTCGCCCGGTTCCATGCCGTCCCACTTGTTCAGGGCGATGACCAGCGCACGGCCGGACTCGATGGCAAAGCCAAGCAGGTTGAGGTCATGGTCGACCACGCCTTCGCGCGCGTCCATGACGAAGATCACCACGTTGGCGTCCTTGATCGCCTGCAGGGTCTTCACCACCGAGAACTTTTCCACTTCCTCGTGGATCTTGCCGCGCTTGCGCACGCCGGCGGTGTCGATCAGCGTGTACTTCTCGTCGTTGCGCTCGAACGGGATGTAGATGCTGTCGCGGGTGGTGCCGGGCTGGTCATACACCACCACCCGCTCTTCGCCGAGCATGCGGTTGACCAGGGTCGACTTGCCGACGTTGGGACGGCCGATGATGGCGATCTTGATCCCGTCCTTTTCGCTCGGGCCGGGAATACGCTTGGCTTCCTCGCCTTCGGCAACGTGCTCGTCGCTGACGTCTTCTTCTGCGTCACGGGGGAAATCCCCCAGCGCCGCTTCCAGCAGCTGGGTGATGCCGCGGCCGTGGGCACCGGCGATCGGCAGGGCTTCGCCCATGCCCATCGGGGCGAACTCGGCGCGGGCGATGTCCGGATCGATGTTGTCGATCTTGTTCACCACCAGGAAGCTGCGCTTGTTGCGCTTGCGCAGGTGCTCGCCAATCATCTGGTCGCTGGCGGTCAGGCCGGCACGGGCGTCGACCAGGAACAGCACCACGTCGGCTTCTTCGATGGCCAGCAGCGACTGCTCGGCCATCTTCTCGTCGATGCCCTCCTCGTCGCCGGTGATGCCGCCGGTGTCGACCAGGATGTAGCTGCGCCCTTCCCACTTGGCTTCGCCATACTGGCGATCACGGGTCAGGCCGGCCAGGTCACCGACAATGGCATCGCGGCTGCGGGTCAGACGGTTGAACAGAGTCGACTTGCCGACGTTGGGGCGGCCCACCAGGGCGATTACCGGAACCATTGGCTCCTCCGATTCAACGATCTGCTGCGCGTCGGCCATGCGTCGTTGGTTCGGGGACTTGGATGCTCATTTACCAGATGTAAACTCCGCACTCTCGTCCCCGCCCCGCCTAGCCTGGCTCTAGCTCGCTAGATCGTAACGTAAACAAAAACAAAGGCCGCTGCCGTAGAACGGCAGCGGCCGGACATTGCAAAACAGCTTAGCGGATGGTCAGGCCGACCAGCTTGCCGCTGTTGCCGTAGGCATAGATCCAGTCACCAACCACCAGCGGGCGCACACGCACACCGTCGCCATCGATCTTCTCGCGACCGACGAAGTGACCATCCACCTGGCTCAGCAGGTGCAGGTAGCCTTCGAAGTCACCGACTGCCACGTAGCTGGAGAACACTTCCGGCGCCGACAGTTGGCGGCGCGCCAGGGCGTCGTTGTTCCACAGCGCCGAGTTGGAACGCTCGTCGATGCTCTCGACGCTGCCGTTGGCCTGGCTGACGTAGACGTTGCCGAAGCCCTGGGCCAGGCCGACATAGCTGGACGCATCGCGATCCCACAGCGGGCGACCGCTGTCGACGTCGAGCGCGGCCACTTTGCCCTGGTAGGTCACCACGTACAGGGTGCCGCCGGAGAGCAGCAGGTTGCCGTCGATATCGACCACGCGCTCCAGCTCGGAACGGCCTTTCGGCACAGCCACGCGCTGCTCCCACACCGGGATGCCGCGCTGGGTGTCGAGGGCGATCACCTTGCCGCTGGACAGGCCGGCGATGGCAAGGCGGTTGGTCAGTACCGGGCCGCTGGTGCCACGCAGGGTCAGCACCGCCGGGGTGTTTTCGAAGATCCAGCGCTGGCTGCCGGTACTGGCATCCAGAGCAATCAGGCGATCGTCCTGGGTCTGCACCACCACCACGTCACCGTTGGTCGCCGGGGCCGACAGCACTTCGCTGGTCACCCGCGAACGCCACTTCTCTTCACCGGTACTGGCGTCGAGGGCGATCACTTCGCCTTTCAGGGTACCGACCAGCACCAGGCCGTAGCCGGCGCCAACACCGCCGGATACCGGCAGGTCGAGGTCGACTTCCCAGGTCTTGTCGCCGGTCAGGCGATCCAGGGCCACCACCTCGCCGTCCGCCGAGGCGGCGTACAGGCGATCGCCGTCCACGGCCGGGGTCAGCAGGTTGTAGATATCGCCCTGGCCATCACCGATGGAGCGGCTCCACTGGGCATCCAGGCGCACTTCTTCCTGGATGTCGGGCAGCTCGGCCGGCGGCAGTTCCTTCTTGCTGTTGCTGCTGCACCCCACGGCCATCACGGCCAGGGCCAGCACTGCGGCATTCTTCCAGCGCATCACGTCACGCATCCCCTTTGGCCAGGTCGTCGAGTTTCATTTGCAGACCACCCACGGCCGCATCTTCGGCCAGGGAGTCCTTGGCTTTCTGGTAGGCGGCATGGGCATCGTCGGTACGGCCGAGCTGCACCAGCAGGTCGCCCTTGAGTTCTTCGCGGCTGGCCTGCCAGGCCTTGTCCGCTTCGCCGTCGAGCAGCTTGAGAGCGTCCTCGGCCTTGCCCTGGGCGGCGAGTACACGCGCCAGGCGCTGGCGCGCCAGCTCGCCGACGGTGGCATCCACCGGCTTGTCCAGCAGCAGCTTGAGCTCGGCGGCAGCGTCATCCAGCTTGCCGGCCTCGACGGCCACCTTGGCCACGAACAGGCTGCCGTACTGGGCGTAGTGGCTACCGGCGAACTCGCTCTTCAGCTTGCTGGCCAGCTCCGCGACCTTGCCGGCATCCGGCTGGCCATCGGGGGTCAGGCTGGTTTCCAGCAGTTGCTGGTAGACCTCCGAGGCCCCCTGGGCCTGACGGGTCTGGTAGGACTGCCAGGCCTGCCAGCCGAATACCAGCGCCAGGGCCAGCGCACCGCCGGTCAGCAGGGGCTTGCCGTTGCGCTGCCACCAGTCCTTCAGCTGCGCAATCTGTTCTTCTTCGGTCATGCTCACCCCAGTAGCTCCTTATTCGCTTTGTGCTTGAGCCTGCGCCAGGCAGGCGCCGAGATGCTGTGCGAGCGCATCCCAGGCAATGCTTTGTTGTTCGCCATCGGCGCGCAAAGGTTTGCAACCTACCACGCGACTGGCCAGTTCGTCGTCACCCAGAATCAGGGCGTAGCGCGCGCCGCTCTTGTCGGCCTTCTTGAACTGGCTCTTGAAGCTGCCGGCGCCGGCGTTGACCAGCAGTTTCAGACCCGGCAGGGCATCGCGCAGACGCTCGGCCAGGGCCAGGGCGGCCAGCTCGGCCGGCTCGCCGAAGGCGCACAGGTAGACGTCCGCCGGGTTGTTCAGTTCGGCCGGGATCAGCTCCAGGGTTTCCAGCAGCAGCACCAGGCGCTCGACGCCCATGGCGAAGCCCACGCCCGGGGTCGGCTTGCCGCCGAACTGGCTGACCAGACCGTCGTAACGACCGCCGGCGCACACGGTACCCTGCGAGCCGAGCTTGTCGGTAACCCACTCGAACACGGTACGGCCGTAGTAATCCAGGCCGCGCACCAGCTTCGGGTTGATCTCGTAGCGGATGCCGACCGCATCCAGGCGCGCCTTGAGGCCATCGAAATGCGCGCGCGACTCTTCATCCAGGTAGTCGTGCAGGGTCGGCGCATCGGCCAGCAGGGCCTGGGTCTGGGCATTCTTGCTGTCGAGGATGCGCAACGGGTTGGTGGTCAGGCGGCGCTGGCTGTCTTCGTCGAGCTGCTCGAAACGCTCCTGCAGGTAGGCCACCAGGGCATCGCGATAGGTCGCGCGCGCTTCGCTGGAGCCCAGGCTGTTGAGCTGCAGGGTCACCGCATCGGCCAGGCCGAGCTTGTGCCACAGGCGCGCGGTGAGCACGATCAGCTCGGCGTCGATATCCGGGCCAGGCTGGTTGAAGACTTCCACGCCGATCTGGTGGAACTGGCGGTAACGGCCTTTCTGCGGCTTCTCGTAGCGGAACATCGGCCCGGTGTACCACAGCTTCTGCACCTGGCCACCACCGGTCAGGCCATGCTCGAGCACGGCGCGCACGCAGCCGGCGGTGCCTTCCGGACGCAGGGTCAGGGACTCCTCGTTGCGGTCGAGGAAGGTGTACATCTCCTTGTCGACCACGTCGGTGCCCTCGCCGATACCGCGGGCGAACAGCTCGGTGTACTCGACGATGGGCAGGCGGATTTCCTGATAGCCGTAGCCATCGAGCAGGGCCGCGAAGGTGCCTTCCAGGTAGCGCCAGGCCGGAGTCTGCTCCGGCAGGATGTCGTTCATGCCACGGATGGCTTGCAGGGTCTTGCTCACAGGGTGTCCTTAAATCAGCCGCGGACGATCACGGCCGCATCGGCTTCGACCTTCTCGGCCGCTTTCTGGCGGATCAGCTTCTCCAGCTCGTCCACCAGGTTGTCGTTGGTCAGTTTCTGCGCCGGCTTGCCGTCGATGTAGATCAGGTTGTTCGGCGTACCACCGGTGAGGCCGATATGGGCCTCCTTGGCTTCGCCGGGGCCGTTGACCACGCAACCGATCACCGCCACGTCGAGCGGCACCAGCAGGTCTTCGACGCGGGACTCCAGCTCGTTCATGGTCTTGACCACATCGAAGTTCTGCCGCGAGCAGCTCGGGCAGGCGATGAAGTTGATGCCGCGGGAGCGCAGGCGCAGCGACTTGAGGATGTCGTAGCCGACCTTGATCTCCTCCACCGGATCGGCAGCCAGGGAGATACGGATGGTGTCGCCGATGCCATCGGCCAGCAGCATGCCCAGGCCCACGGCCGACTTCACCGTACCGGAGCGCAGGCCGCCGGCCTCGGTGATGCCCAGGTGCAGCGGCTGCTCGATCTGGGTAGCCAGCAGGCGGTAGGCCTCGACGGCCATGAACACGTCGGAGGCCTTCACGCTGACCTTGAAGTCGGGGAAGTTCAGGCGGTCGAGGTGCTCGACATGGCGCAGCGCCGACTCGACCAGGGCGGCCGGGGTCGGTTCGCCGTATTTCTTCTGCAGATCCTTTTCCAGCGAACCGGCATTGACCCCGATGCGGATCGGGATGCCCTTGTCGCGGGCCGCTTCGACTACGGCGCGGACGCGGTCTTCACGACCGATGTTGCCCGGGTTGATACGCAGGCAATCGACGCCCAGCTCGGCCACACGCAGGGCGATCTGGTAGTCGAAGTGGATGTCGGCCACCAGCGGCACGCGTACCTGCTGCTTGATCTTGCCGAAGGCCTCGGCGGCCTGCATGTCCGGCACCGATACACGCACGATGTCCGCGCCGGCATCTTCCAGGCGGCGGATCTGGCCGACGGTGGCAGCCACATCACAGGTATCGGTGTTGGTCATGCTCTGCACCGCGATCGGCGCATCACCGCCGACCGGCACCGAGCCGACCCAGATCTTGCGGGACAGGCGGCGTTTGATAGGAGATTCGCAATGCATGCTCAGGCTCACTGCCCCAGTTTGAGGCGGGCGGTTTCACCATGGGTGAAGGGGGCGATATCGACCTGCTGGCCGTTGAAGCTGACCACCGCGCCGCGGGCATAGCCCAGACGCAGTTCCAGAGGGGCCTTGCCGGTGACTTCCAGGCTCTCGCCCTTGCGCTTGAGGGCGCTGAGCAGCAGCTTGCCGTCGGCATCGGTGACCTGGGCCCAGCAGTCGGCGCTGAACATCAGGCTGACCCGGCCCATGCCGGCCACGGCAGCCGGAGCCACTGCAGCAGCGGACTCGGCAGGCGCAACGGCAGGTGCAGCCGGGGCGACAGGCGCTTCGGTCACGGCAGGAGCGGGATTGTTCGGCAGCGCGGGCGCCGCTGCAGGCGGCGTCAGCGCGGGTACAGCGCTGGCCGGAGCGGTGCCAGCCGCTTGAGCCGGCGCAGCAGCAGCCGGGGCTGCCGGCACGGCCGGCTGGGCAGCCTGGCCTTCGGCGGCTGCAGGCTCGCCCGGGGTTGCTGCTTCCGGCGCGACCTCGGTCGGCAGCACAGGGGCTTCGCCCTCCTCGCCGCCCTGGACTTGCGCCACGGCCTGGTCTTCCAGCTCGCTGAGCGGATGGATTTCGGTGGTGCCATCGGCGGCATCGACTTCCACGTGCTCGATATTGGCACCCGAGAGAGCGCCACCGGCTTCATGCGACTCGCCCTGCCACCAGAAGAATCCGGCAGCGCCGAGGCCCAGCAGAACCACCACGCTGAAGGCCTGCAGCAGGCCCTGCGAGGCCCGCGCCGGCTCTTCGACCCGGCCCAGGCTGGCTACGCTGCTGCCCTGGGCATCGGTACCGGTGTACTGGTCGAATTCCTGCACCAGGCGGTTGCCATCCATGCCCAGCAGCTTGGCATAGGAACGGATGTAGCCACGGGAGAAGGTATGCCCGGGCAGCTGGTCGAAAGCACCAGCCTCGAGCTGACGCAGCGCCTGCGCCGTCAGGTTGAGCTGGGCGGCCACATCGGTCAGTGCCCAGTTCTTGTTTTCGCGTGCCTTGCGCAGCATCTCGCCAGGATTGGCACGAGTCGCCACCGCTACTTCAGGATGCGAGGCCTTCATTATTGCTCCGAGAGGAATTGCTGATATTCCGGAGTGCCCGGATAGAGACGTTTCATCTGCAGGCCCAGGCTGGCCGCCTGGTCGCGATCATCGAACACCTTGGCCAGGCGGATGCCGAGCAGCAGGCTTTCCGGGGTCTGCTTGCCCTGCTGGCTGAAGCCGCGATAGTAGGCACGGGAGGACACGTAGTCCTTGTCCGAGTACGACAGCTGTGCCATCTGCAGCAACGCCAGCGGACGCTGGCTGTTCATCCGCAGGGCGCGCTCGAAATAGTGCTTGGCCTGCTCGCGCTGGCCCAGCTTCAGGGCCGTCAGGCCGAGGTTCTCGAATACCCGCGAACGCTCGGAGTAGAGGGTGTCCTGGGACGCTTTGAGGAATTGCTCCTGGGCCTCCGGGTAGCGTTTTTCCTCGTAGAGGAAGCCACCGTAGTTGTTCAGCAGGCGGGCATTGTTATCGCTCAAGGCAATCGCCTTGCGGTAGTGCTCGTCGGCCAGCTTCGGCTCCATCTCGCGCTGGAACACCAGGGCCAGCGCGGCATGGGCGTCGGCGCTCTTGGGATCGAGATCCAGTGCCTTGCGCAGCGGCTCCTTGGCCTTTTCGGTGGAGCCCTGGTTGAGATGACCAATACCCAGCTGAATATAGGCATCGCGGGCTTCGTCACGCCCTTTCTGGGTGCTCAACGGATCGACAGGCCCGCCGGTTCTGACGCAGCCCACCAGGATCACGGTCAGAAACAGGCACAGCGCAGCACGCAAGGTCATGGATGTCCTCCCTTCAGGTTCGATTGGCAGCATTGCGAGGCGTCTCGGCCTCGCTGCCCAGCTGACGAACAGCGATATAGCGCTCACTACGCCGGGTGCGATCCTGCACCTGACCGACCAGCTGCCCACAAGCGGCATCGATATCGTCGCCGCGCGTGGTACGCACGGTGACGTTGAAGCCAGCCTTGTGCAGTAGATCCTGGAAGCGGCGAATGGCGTTATTGCTCGGCCGTTCGTAACCGGAGAAGGGGAAGGGATTAAACGGAATCAGATTGATCTTGCAAGGAAAATCCTTGAGAAGTGCGATCATCTGCGCAGCGTGCTCGGGCTGATCGTTGACGTCCTTGAGCAGGGTGTATTCCACCGTCAGGAAACGTTTCTCGCCCAGGCCATCGATGTAACGGCGGCAGGCAGCCAACAGCACGTCCAGCGGGTATTTCTTGTTGAGCGGCACCAACTGGTTGCGCAGCTCGTCGTTCGGTGCGTGCAGCGACAGGGCCAGAGACACGTCGGTGACGGTCGCCAGCTTGTCGATCATGGGCACCACGCCAGAGGTGGACAGAGTCACCTTGCGCTTGGAAATGCCGTAGCCCAGATCATCCATCATGATCTGCATGGCCGGTACGACATTGTCGAAATTCAACAGGGGCTCGCCCATGCCCATCATCACCACGTTGGTGATGGCACGGTCGATCTTGGCCGGTACGGTGCCGAAGGATTTGTTGGCAATCCACACCTGGCCGATGATTTCCGCGGCAGTCAGGTCGCTGTTGAAGCCCTGCTTGCCGGTGGAACAGAAGCTGCAATCCAGCGCACAGCCAGCCTGCGAGGACACACACAGGGTGCCGCGGCCGCCTTGCGGGATGTACACGGTCTCAACGCAGCTGCCGGACGCCACGCGCACCACCCATTTACGGGTGCCATCGCTGGAGATGTCCTGGCTGACCACTTCGGGGCCGCGAATCTCGGCGCAGTCCTTGAGCTTTTCGCGCAAGGCCTTGCCGAGATTGCTCATGGCGTCGAAATCTTCGGCGCCAAAATGGTGAATCCACTTCATCACCTGGCCGGCGCGAAAGCGCTTCTCTCCGATCGACTCGAAGAAGCTTTCCATTTCCGGCTGGGTCAGCCCCAGCAGGTTGGTTTTACCGGCAGTCTCAGTCATGGCTTCACCCTCGCCTGGTCGCGATTAGCGAATGCGAGCGCACACCTCGGTGGCGGCGAAGAAGTAGGCGATCTCGCGAGCAGCGGAAGCCTCGGAGTCGGAACCGTGTACAGCGTTTTCGTCGATGGAAACGGCGAAATCGGCGCGGATGGTACCGGCAGCGGCTTCTTTCGGGTTGGTGGCGCCCATCAGCTCACGGTTTTTCAGAACGGCGTCTTCGCCTTCCAGAACCTGAACGATGACCGGGCCGGAGGTCATGAAGGCGACCAGATCCTTGAAGAAGCCACGCTCGCTGTGCTCGGCGTAGAAGCCAGCAGCTTCGCGCTCGGACAGTTGAACCATTTTCGAAGCAACGACGCGCAGGCCGGCTTTTTCGAAACGGGTGGTGATTTCGCCGATTACGTTTTTGGCAACGGCATCCGGCTTGATGATGGAGAAAGTGCGTTGAACAGCCATGTGAAACTCCGAAAACAAGGATTAAAGCGAACAAGTAAACCCGCGAATTATACGCGGGTTAGGGAAAAATGCGTAGGGCAGCGCCCAAGGGCGCGGCAGCTTACTCGGCTTCTTCGATCCAGGCGGCCTGGATGGCCTCCAGAACCTTCTCGCCACCGCGCTGCGGATCGTCGCTGAAGTCCGGCAAAGCCAGCACCCAGCGGTGCAGATCGACGAAGTTGACGTAGCGCGGATCGGTATCCGGCTTGCTTTCGGCCAGTTCGATGGCGATATCCAGCACGTCAGTCCATTTCAGGCTCATGACAGCTCCTTGAATCAGTGCGGCGCCTCGGCGGCATGGTTGAGCGAGTACTTGGGAATCTCGACGGTCAGGTCTTCCGTCCCGACTATCGCCTGACAGGCCAGGCGCGACTGCGCTTCCAGACCCCAGGCGCGATCGAGGAAGTCCTCCTCCAGCTCGTCCGCCTCTTCCAGCGAATCGAAGCCCTCGCGAATGATGCAGTGGCAGGTGGTGCAGGCACAGACGCCGCCACAGGCACTTTCCATCTCGATATGGTGTTCGTGGGCCAGCTCGAGAATGGACGTGCCGGGCTCAGCCTCGACAACCATGCCGTCAGGACAGAACTTCTCGTGTGGCAGAAAAATGACCTGCGGCATCAGTTATCCTCGATTTCGTTCAGATTGCGCCCCGCCAGAGCGGCCTTCACCGTCGAATCCATGCGGCGCGCAGCAAAGGCGTCAGTGACTTGCGACAGGCGCTTGGTCTGCTGCTCGATGGCGTAGCCGTCACTGCCTTCCAGCAGCCCGATCAGCTCCTGCACCTGCAGGTCGATGACCATGCGCTCTTCGGCATCCAGCAGGCGCTCGCCATCGGCCTCCAGGGCCGCCTGCACCGCCTCGACCAGACGCCGCGCCTCGACCTGGTGCTCGCGCAGCACGCGCGCCTCCTTGTCGCCACCGGCGTTCTGGAAGGAATCCTGCAGCATGCGGGCGATCTCGCCATCGGTCAGGCCGTAGGACGGCTTGACCTGGATGCTCGCCTCCACTCCCGACCCCAGCTCGCGGGCGGAAACACTAAGCAGACCGTCGGCATCCACCTGGAAGGTCACGCGGATCTTGGCCGAACCCGCCACCAGCGGCGGAATGCCACGCAGCTCGAAGCGCGCCAGGGAGCGGCAGTCGCTGATCAGCTCGCGCTCGCCCTGCAGCACATGGATCATCATGGCCGTCTGGCCATCCTTGTAGGTGGTGAAGTCCTGCGCGCGCGCCACCGGAATCGTGGTGTTGCGCGGAATGACCTTTTCCATCAGGCCGCCCATGGTCTCCAGCCCCAGGGACAGCGGAATCACGTCGAGCAGCAGCAGCTCCTCGCCCTCGCCGCGCTTGTTGCCGGCCAGGGTATCGGCCTGGATCGCAGCGCCGATGGCCACCACCTGGTCGGGGTCGATATCGGTCAGCGGCGTACGCCCGAACAGCTCACCCACGGCGGCGCGCACGCGCGGCACGCGAGTGGAACCGCCGACCATGACCACCGCCTCGACCTCGTCGAGCTCGATCCCGGCATCGCGCACCGCACGGCGGCAGGCCTTGAGACTGCGCGCCAGCAGCGGTTCGATCAGCGCCTCGAACTGCGCGCGGCTCAGCTCGCCGCGCCAGTCGCCATGGGCCAGGGCGACCGAGTCGGCCGCCGTCAGCGCTTCCTTAGCCGCACAGGCGGCCTGCAGCAGACTGCGCTGGGTGCCCGGGTCGATATCCGTGGACAACCCGGCCTGCTGCATCATCCAGCCGGCGATGGCATGGTCGAAATCGTCGCCACCCAGGGCGCTGTCGCCGCCGGTAGCCATCACCTCGAACACCCCGCGACTCAGGCGCAGGATGGAAATATCGAAGGTGCCACCACCCAGGTCATAGATGGCGACCACGCCTTCGGCCTGCTGGTCGAGACCATAGGCCACGGCCGCAGCGGTCGGCTCGTTAAGCAGGCGCAGGACATTCAGGCCGGCCAGGCGCGCGGCATCCTTGGTGGCCTGGCGCTGGGCATCGTCGAAATAGGCCGGCACGGTGATCACCGCCCCCACCAGCTCGCCACCCAGGCTCGCCTCGGCACGCTGGCGCAAGACTTTGAGGATTTCGGCGGAGACTTCCACCGGGCTCTTGGCGCCCTGCACGGTGTCGATGAACGGCATGTGCGATTCGCCGCCGACGAAACGGTAAGGCAGCTGCTCGCCCAGTTGCTTGACGTCTTCCAGGCCGCGCCCCATCAGGCGCTTGATCGACAGCACGCTGTTCAGCGGATCGCTGGGCGCCGCCGCCTTGGCCGCCTGGCCCACCTCGACGCGGTCGGCGTGATAGCGCACCGCCGACGGCAGGATCACCTGCCCGGCAGCATCCGCCAGAGGCGCCGAAAGACCGCTACGCACGGCGGCGACCAGGGAGTTGGTGGTGCCCAGATCGATACCCACGGCCAGGCGACGCTGGTGGGGCTGAGGGCTTTGGCCGGGCTCGGCGATCTGCAGTAGGGCCATGATGCTCTGAATGTCAGGTGCGCGACCGGGGCCGCACTTCGGTTAATCGTCGAGGCGCTCTTCCAGATCGCGCACTTCGTGGGCCAGCTTGTCGAGGAACTGCATGCGCCGCACCAGGCGCTCGGCCTCTTCACGGCGCGCAGAATCATCCCAGCAGGCGGCAAAACCTTCGTCGAGCTCATCCTGAGCCGCTTTCAGACGGCGCTTGAACGTCGCCACCCCGGCCAGATCGGCCTCGTCCTGCAGCTCTTCCAGCTCCTCGCGCCAACGCATCTGCTGCAGGAGGAACTCGCCATCCTGCACCGTGACTTCCAGCGGCAGCTCGCGGCCGCGCAGAGCCAGCAGGTAGAGCGCACGGCGCGGCGCGTTCTTCAGGGTCTGGTAGGCCTCGTTGAGGCTGGCCGAATGCTCCAGCGCCAGACGCTGTTCGCGCTCGCTGGCATCGGCGAAGCGATCCGGATGCACGGCCTTGGCCAGTTCGCGATAGCGCGCCGACAACTGCTGAAGATCCAGGCGAAAGCCGGGCTGCAGATCGAACAGGGCAAAATGACAGGGACTACCCACAACCGGCCTCAGACGTTGAAGCTCTCGCCGCAGCCGCATTCGCCACGCACGTTCGGGTTGTTGAACTTGAAGCCCTCGTTGAGCCCCTCGCGCACGAAGTCCAGCTCAGTGCCGTCCAGGTAGGTCAGGCTCTTGGGATCGATGATCACCTTGACCCCGAAGCTCTCGAAGACCTGATCCTCGCCCGCCACTTCATCGACGAACTCCAGCACATAGGCCAGCCCGGAACAGCCGGTGGTGCGAACGCCCAGGCGAATGCCCTCGCCCTTGCCACGCCCCTCGAGGGAGCGCTGCACGTGGCGCGCGGCCGCTTCGGTCATGCTGATAGCCATGGCAACTCCTTACGCGACAACGAACTCAGACCAGGCCTTTCTTCTGCTTGTAGTCGCGCACGGCCGCCTTGATGGCGTCCTCGGCGAGCACCGAGCAGTGGATCTTCACCGGCGGCAACGCCAGTTCTTCGGCCAGCTGGGTGTTCTTGATGGTTTCCGCCTCGTCCAGGGTCTTGCCCTTCATCCACTCGGTGGCGAGGGAGCTGGAAGCGATGGCCGAACCGCAGCCGTAGGTCTTGAACTTGGCGTCTTCGATCACGCCCTGCTCGTTGACCTTGATCTGCAGACGCATCACGTCGCCGCACGCCGGGGCGCCAACCATGCCGGTGCCGACGTTCGGATCCTCGGCATCCATCTTGCCGACGTTGCGCGGGTTCTCGTAATGGTCGATGACCTTTTCACTGTAAGCCATGGTGCAATTCCTCTCTCATCAGGTGCCGCTCTACAGGCGACTCGAAAATCAATGTGCCTGCCATTCGACCTTGGAGATGTCGACACCTTCTTTGAACATGTCCCACAGCGGCGACAGCTCACGCAGCTTGTTCACCGCATCAGCCACTTTGCTGGCCGCGTAATCGACTTCTTCCTCGGTGGTGAAGCGACCGAAGGTGAAACGGATCGAGCTGTGCGCCAGCTCGTCGTTGCGCCCCAGTGCGCGCAGCACATAGGACGGTTCCAACGAGGCGGAGGTACAGGCGGAACCGGAGGAGACCGCCAGATCCTTGAGCGCCATGATCAGCGACTCGCCCTCGACATAGTTGAAACTGAGGTTCAGGTTGTGCGGCACGCGCTGGGTCAGGCTGCCGTTGACGTACAGCTCTTCCATGCCTTCGAGCTGCTTGTAGAAGCGGTCGCGCAGGGCCAGAACACGCTGGTTTTCCTGCGCCATCTCTTGCTTGGCGATACGGAAGGCCTCGCCCATGCCGACGCACTGGTGGGTCGCCAGGGTGCCGGAGCGCATGCCGCGCTCGTGGCCGCCACCGTGGGTCTGGGCTTCCAGGCGCACGCGCGGCTTGCGGCGCACATACAGGGCACCAACGCCTTTCGGGCCGTAGGTCTTGTGCGCGGAGAAGGACATCAGGTCGACCTTCATCTTCTCCAGGTCGATCTCGACCTTGCCGGTGGACTGGGCTGCGTCGACATGCAACAGCACGCCGCGCGAGCGGGTCAGCTCGCCGATGGCGGTGATGTCGTTGATGGTGCCGATCTCGTTGTTGACGTGCATCACCGACACCAGAATGGTGTCGTCACGCAGCGCCGCCTCGACCATGGCCGGGGTGATCAGGCCATCTTCGCCCGGCTCGATGTAGGTGACTTCGAAGCCTTCGCGCTCGAGCTGGCGGGTGGTGTCCAGCACCGCCTTGTGCTCGATCTTCGAGGTGATGATGTGCTTGCCTTTAGTGCTGTAGAAGTGCGCGACGCCTTTGATGGCCAGGTTGTCGGACTCGGTGGCACCGGACGTCCAGACGATCTCGCGGGGGTCGGCATTGACCAGCTCGGCGACCTGGCGGCGGGCGTTTTCCACGGCCTCTTCGGCCTTCCAGCCGAACACGTGGGAGCGCGAGGCCGGGTTGCCAAAGTTGCCATCCACCAGCAGGCACTCGCTCATCTTCTGCGCAACGCGCGGATCGACCGGAGTGGTGGCGGAGTAGTCGAGGTAAATCGGCAATCTCATCAGGTGTCTCCTATTCGGGCTGGCGCCCCGCTCAATCGACGGCGGACGCTTCAATCTTATCCAGGCGAGGCGTCCTGCCGCCGCAATGGCGCTGATCCTGGCGCAGGGCAACTTCCTGCACCTCTCGGCGAGTCACCAGGTCAGCCAGGCTGATACCACTGAGGAACTCGTGAATCTGCTGGCTGAGGTCGCACCACAGGTGGTGGGTCAGGCAGGTATCGCCGGAGTGGCAATCGCCAAGCCCCTGGCAACGGGTAGCATCCACCGACTCATTGACCGCATCGATCACCTGAGCCACCTGGATCACCTGCATGTCGCGCGACAGCTGATAGCCACCACCGGGACCACGCACACTGCTGACCAGGTTGCCGCGACGCAGCTTGGCGAACAGTTGCTCCAGATAGGACAGGGAGATGCCCTGACGCTCGGAAATATCCGCCAGCGAAACCGGCCCGTGCTGCGCATGCAGCGCCAGGTCGAGCATGGCGGTAACGGCGTAACGGCCTTTGGTGGTCAGTCGCATGGTGGATACCACGGATTCGCTGGATTGCCGCAAGTATCCCCTTTTCCGACTATTTAGGTCAACTATAAGACCGATCAAAATAGTCGGATTTAGGCGCGGTACGGGGCGCGAATCATAGCAGACTCAGCCCCGCACGGCATCAGGCGGCAGGCTTGTCGCCCTGCTCCTTGCATACACCCTCGAAATCCTCGTCGCGCAGCGCCGGCAATTCCTTGGCGCAGTAATCACTGCCCAGAGCCTTGAGCGCCCCGCACATACCCTCCAGGCGCGAGTCGACCGCTTGCAGGTGGTCGAGCAGCTGACCAATGGCACGCGCCACCGGGTCAGGCATGTCCTGACTAACGCCATAAGCATCGAAACCGAGCTTCTCGGCCATGGCCTGGCGCTTGGCTTCCTGCTCGTCATCCGCCTTGGCGATGATCCGCCCCGGGATCCCCACTGCCGTAGCGCCAGCCGGCACCGCCTTGGTGACCACCGCATTGGAGCCGATCTTGGCCCCCGCACCGACGGTGAACGGACCGAGCACTTTGGCACCAGCACCGACCACCACACCATCTTCCAGAGTCGGATGGCGCTTGCCCTTGTTCCAGCTGGTGCCACCCAGGGTCACCCCCTGGTACAGGGTGACGTCATTGCCGATCTCGGCGGTCTCGCCGATGACGATGCCCATGCCGTGATCGATGAAGAAACGCCGGCCGATCTTCGCCCCCGGATGGATCTCGATGCCGGTCAGCCAGCGCCCGAAGTTGGACACCAGGCGCGCCAGCCACTTCCAGCCGCGCCCCCACAAGGCATGCCCCAGACGGTGTAGCCAGATGGCATGCAGGCCCGGGTAGCAGGTCAACACTTCGAAGGCATTGCGCGCCGCCGGGTCGCGATGGAAAACGCTCTGGATATCTTCGCGCACACGCTCAAACATCATCTTCTCTCCGCTTGTGTGGCTCGCCACGCACTGCTTTCTGGGTCTCCGTGAGGATACCGCGCAAAATGTTCATCTCCAGCTTGCTGACGTCGGCCCGCCCGTACAGGCGGCGCAGGCGCGACATCAGATGGCGCGGATGCTGCGGATCGAGGAAACCGATCGCCACCAGGGTACTTTCCAGGTGGCCATAGAACAGTTCCAGCTCGTCCGCCGTCACCGGCTGCGCATCCAGCGGTACCGCCGCCTCTACCTTGCTCATCTTGGTCGGCTGCCCCTGGGCAGCCAGCCAGGCCATGCGCACCTCGTAGGCCAGCACCTGCACGGCCGTGGCCAGGTTCAGCGAGCTGAACTCGGGATTGGCTGGGATATGCACGTGGAAGTGACAGCGCTGCAGCTCTTCGTTGGTCAGCCCGGCGTATTCGCGACCGAACACCAGGGCCACCTCGCCACCGGCCTGTACATGCTCCAGGCTGGTGGTCGCACATTCGCGCGGATCGAGCAGCGGCCAGGGAATGCGCCGATCCCGGGCGCTGGTGCCGAGCACCACGGTGCAGCCGACCAGCGCCTCTTCCAGGGTGTTCACCACCTGCGCCGCCTCGAGCACATCGGTCGCCCCGGAGGCGCGTGCCACCGCTTCGCTGCTGGGAAAGTCCAGCGGATCGACCAGCACCAGGCGCGACAGCCCCATGTTTTTCATGGCCCGCGCCGTACCACCGATATTGCCGGGATGACTGGTATTGACCAGAACCACGCGAATGTTCTGCAGCAAGTTCCGCTCCCGACAAAATGCAAAAGGGGCATAGATGGTACAGAAGCCCCCGAGCGAACGCCACGCAGCACAACGGCTAGGCTAGATGAAAAGGGCTTTTCTGTTAGAATGCCCGGCTTTCTTTAACGCCCCAGGTGAATCTCCCATGCAGCCCATGCTGAATATCGCCCTGCGCGCCGCCCGCAGCGCCGGCGAACTGATCTTCCGCTCCATCGAGCGCCTGGACGTCATCGCCGTCAACGAGAAGGATGCCCGCGACTACGTCACCGAAGTCGATCGCGCCGCCGAGCAGACCATCATCCAGGCCTTGCAGAAGGCCTACCCGACCCACGGCTTCCTCGGAGAGGAAGGCGGCCTGATCGAAGGCAGCGGCGAAGGCGCCGACTACCAGTGGATCATCGACCCACTGGACGGCACCACCAACTTCATCCGCGGCGTACCGCACTTCGCCGTCAGCATCGCCTGCAAATACCGTGGCCGCCTGGAGCACGCCGTGGTGCTCGACCCGGTACGCCAGGAAGAATTCACCGCCAGCCGCGGCCGCGGCGCAGCCCTCAACGGCCGCCGCATCCGCGTCAGCAATCGCAAGAGCCTGGAAGGCGCCCTGCTCGGCACCGGTTTCCCGTTCCGCGATAGCCAGCTGGATCACCTGGACAACTACTTCGGCATGTTCCGCAGCCTGGTCGGCCAGACCGCCGGCATTCGCCGCGCCGGCTCCGCCAGCCTGGATCTGGCCTACGTGGCCGCCGGCCGCTTCGACGCCTTCTGGGAATTCGGCCTGTCCGAGTGGGACATGGCAGCCGGCGCCCTGCTGATCCAGGAAGCTGGCGGCCTGGTCAGCGACTTCAGCGGCGGCCATGACTTCCTCGAGAAGGGCCAGGTAGTGGCCGGCAACACCAAGTGCTTCAAGGCCGTGCTGACCGCAATCCAACCGCACCTGCCGCCCGCCCTGAAACGCTGATCGCGGCGTTTCACCGGCATAAAAAACCGCCCCGAAGGGCGGTTTTTTTATGGGCCGCGTTTACTGCACGACCGGCGCCTGCTGCACCAGCACCAGCTGACCCTGCTCGTTGAGCGGGATACGGCTGCCCGGGTCGTGATCCATGCGCACCTGGCTGACCTTGCCATCCAGCTGGTATTGCACGTTATAGCCAGACACCTTCTCGCTGGTGTCAGTCACCGTACTGCAACGGGTTTCAGTGGTGGTGTAGGTGTCACGCTCCTGCATGCCTTCCTGCACCTTGTTGCCGGCATAACCGCCGCCCACGGCACCCGCCACGGTAGCCAGCTTCTTGCCATTGCCGCCACCGATCTGGTTGCCCAGCAGGCCGCCCGCCACCGCACCCAGCACGGTACCGGCGATCTGATGCTGATCCTTGACCGGCTTCTGCCGGGTCACGGTGACGTCCTTGCACACTTCGCGCGGCGTCTTGACCGTCTCCTTGATCGGTTCCACCGCCAAGACTTCGGCATACTCCGGGCCTTTGACCAGACTATAGGTTGCCACCGCGCCACCCGCGGTCACCCCGACCGCGCCCAGCACAGCACCCACGATCATCGACTTGTTCATATGCTTCTCCTGCATTCGAGCTACGCGGGCTTTCTGCCCTCTTCCCAGCCTTGGATAAGGCCAGCCAGAACGAGTTCCCCAGATATCGCCCCCCCAGGCGATAAGTGGGAAGCGCCGCACAAATATAGCTGCCAAAAACACAAAGCCCGGCAGAACCGGGCTTTGTAGGAACAGCGCGAGCACTCAGGGGCGCTCATCCACCTCGGCACTGGCGGCCGGCGGGATCAGATCTTCGCTGCTCAGGTTCAGCCAGATCAGTACCACGTTGGCGATATAGATCGACGAGTAGGTACCAGCCAGCACCCCGACGAACAGGGCAATGGAGAAGCCGAACAGGTTGTCGCCACCGAACAGCAGCAGGGCGACGATGGCCAACAGAGTGGAGATCGAGGTCGCCATGGTGCGCAGCAGGGTCTGAGTGGTCGAGATGTTGATGTTCTCGACCAGGCTGGCCTTGCGCAGCACGCGGAAGTTCTCGCGCACCCGGTCGAACACCACGATGGTGTCGTTCAGCGAGTAACCGATGATCGCCAGTACGGCGGCCAGCACGGTCAGGTCGAAAGTGATCTGGAAGAACGACAGGATACCCAGGGTCACAACCACGTCGTGCACCAGCGAGGCAATGGCACCCACGGCAAACTTCCACTGGAAGCGGAAGGCCAGGTAGATGAGGATACCGCCGAGCGCCAGGAGCATGCCCAGGCCGCCTTGGTCGCGCAGCTCTTCACCCACCTGCGGGCCGACGAACTCGACTTTCTTGTCCTTGATCAGGTTACCGGCATCGGCTGCCTGCAACGCTTCGACCACCCTGCCGCCGAGCTGCTGGTCATCGCCACGCAGACGCACCACCACGTCAGTGGTGGCACCGAAGCTCTGCACCACAGCATCTTCGAAGCCGGCACCCTTGAGCTGCTCGCGCACCTGGTTGAGGTCGACCGGCTTTTCATAGCGCAGCTCGATCTGGGTACCACCGGTGAAGTCCAGGCCGAAGTTCAGCCCCTGGAAGAACCAGCTACCCAGAGCAATGAAAGTCAGGAGCATGGTGATGGCGAACGCAATATTGCGCACGCCCATGAAATTGATCGTACGTTTCATCATCAGCCCCTCAAATCCACAGCTTCTTGAAGTCGCGACCGCCGAAGATCAGGTTGACCATGGCACGGGTCACCATGATGGCGGTGAACATCGAAGTGACGATACCCAGCGACATGGTCACGGCGAAGCCCTTGACCGGCCCGGTACCCATGGCGAACAGGATGCCGCCGACCAGCAGGGTGGTCAGGTTGGCGTCGAGGATCGCCGTATAGGCGCGATCGAAGCCCTCGTGAATGGCGCGCTGCACCGACATGCCGTTGGCGATCTCCTCGCGAATCCGCGAGAAGATCAGCACGTTGGCGTCCACCGCCATACCCATGGTCAGGACGATACCGGCGATACCCGGCAGGGTCAGGGTCGCACTGAGCAGCGACATCAGCGCCACCAGCAGCACCATGTTGAAGGCCAGCGCCACGGTCGCCAGCACACCGAAGAAACGGTAGATGGCGATGATGAACAGCGAGACCAGCAGCATGCCCCACAGGGATGCATCGATACCCTTGGCAATGTTGTCGGCACCCAGGCTCGGGCCGATGGTGCGCTCTTCGGCGAAGTACATCGGCGCCGCCAGACCACCGGCACGCAGCAGCAGGGCCAGCTCCGAGGACTCGCCCTGACCGTTCAGGCCGGTGATGCGGAACTGGCTGCCGAGGGCCGACTGGATGGTCGCCAGGCTGATGATCTTCTTCTCTTCCTTGAAGCTCTGCACCGGCACGTCTTTCTCGACGCCGTCGACCAGCTGCTTGACGTAGCGGGTCTGCGGCTTCTGCTCGATGAAGATCACCGCCATGCTGCGCCCGACGTTGTTACGGGTGGCACGGTTCATCAGCTCGCCGCCATGGCCGTCGAGACGGATGTTCACCTGCGGGCGACCGTTCTCGTCGAAGCTGGCGCTGGCGTCGGTCACCTGGTCACCGGTGATGATCAGGCCACGCTCCAGCGGCACGGCCGGACGGTTCTGCTCGCGGAACTCGAAGGACTCGGTGGCAGAACGCGGCGCGTCGGCCTCGGCAGCCAGGCGGAACTCCAGGTTGGCGGTCTTGCCGAGGATACGCTTGGCTTCGGCAGTGTCCTGCACGCCCGGCAGCTCGACCACGATGCGGTTGGCACCCTGGCGCTGCACCAGCGGCTCGGCCACGCCCAGCTCGTTGACCCGGTTACGCACGGTGGTCAGGTTCTGCTTGATCGAGTATTCGCGAATCTCGACCTGCTTGGCCTGGCTCAGGGCCAGGCGCAGCACCTGCTGACCGCCGCGCTCGGCAGCCGTCATCTCGAAATCGTTGAAGCTCTTGCGGATCAGACTCTGCGCCTTTTCCAGGTCATCGCTGCCGGCAAAGCCGAGCTGAATAGCACCATCCTGCTGCGGCAGGCTGCGGTAGCGCAGGCGCTCCTTGCGCAGCAGGGTCTTGACCTCGCTCTCGTAGACCTTCAAGCGCGCATCCAGCGCCTTGTCCATGTCCACTTCCAGCAGGAAGTGCACACCACCGGACAAGTCCAGACCCAGCTTCATCGGGCCGGCGCCAATATTGCGCAGCCACTGCGGCGTGGTCGGCGCCAGGTTCAGGGCCACCACGTAATCGTCACCCAGCAGCTTCAGCGCCAGGGCCTTGGCCGGCAGCTGGTCTTCCTGCTTGGCCAGGCGCAGCAGGCCACCCTTGCCCTTGCCCCCCAGGCTGCTGGCCTTGACCGCGATACCGGCATCGGCAAGCGCCTTGCCCACGCGATCCAGGTCGCCCTGGGTGATCTGCAGCGCCGAGCTGTTGCCGCTGATCTGGATGGCCGGATCGTCCGGATACAGGTTGGGTGCGGAGTAGATGAAGCCAACCGCCAGCACAGCCAGGATCAGCAGGTACTTCCACAGAGGATATTTGTTGAGCATGACGCCGCCCGTTATGACACGGGGCGCCTAATGCGCCCCGTCGTTACTGAAGAATGAATCGTTAGATGGCTTTCAGCGTGCCCTTCGGCAGGGTCGCCGCAATGGCCTGCTTCTGGAACTTGAGCTCGACCTTGTCGGAGACCTCAACGACCACGAAATCATCGCTGACCTTGGTGATCTTGCCGGCGATACCACCGGTGGTCACCACTTCGTCACCCTTCTGCAGGCCACCGAGCAGGTTCTTCTGCTCCTTGGCACGCTTGGCCTGGGGGCGCCAGATCATCAGGTAGAAGATGACCACGAAACCACCCAGCATCAGGGCGTTCACCCACTCGCCACCCGGCGCGGCGGCAACGGCCGGTGCAGCGGCATCGGCATAGGCCGCAGGGATCAGAAAACTCATCGGGAACTCCTATTTCGAGGTCTTGAAACTGTTTGTTATTCGCTAGCGGCTCGCCGCCCGGCGCGCCGATCAGCAGCGCGATCCGGTCGCGCCCTGTGCGTATCGATGCAGATGGGGTCGTGCCCGGCCGTTTTCAATGCCCCGGGCACACCCTTTCAGGGCTCCAGAGGCGGCGTCTGCTGGCCGCGGCGGGCGTAGAAGGCATCGACAAAGGCGGCCAATGTACCCTGTTGAATGGCCTCGCGCAAACCAGCCATCAGGCGCTGATAATGGCGCAAGTTGTGGATGGTATTGAGCATGCTGCCGAGCATTTCGCCGCACTTGTCCAGGTGGTACAGGTAGGCGCGAGTGAAGTTCTGGCAGGTGTAGCAATCGCAGCTCGGATCCAGCGGCGAATCGTCGTGCTTGTGCACCGCGTTGCGGATCTTGACCACCCCGGTATCGGTGAACAGATGGCCGTTGCGCGCGTTGCGAGTCGGCATCACGCAGTCGAACATGTCCACTCCGCGGCGCACGCCCTCGACCAGGTCTTCCGGCTTGCCCACGCCCATCAGGTAGCGCGGCTTGTCGGCCGGCAGCTGTGGCGGCAGGAAGTCCAGCACGCGGATCATCTCTTCCTTCGGTTCACCCACCGACAGACCGCCGATGGCCAGACCATCGAAGCCGATCTCGCAGAGCCCCTCCAGCGAACGCATGCGCAGCTCTTCATGCATGCCGCCCTGGACGATGCCGAACAATGCCGACGGATTGCCCTCATGGGCATTCTTCGAGCGCTTGGCCCAGCGCAGCGACAGCTCCATGGAGCGCTTGGCCACGTCGAAATCGGCCGGGTACGGGGTGCACTCGTCGAAGATCATCACGATGTCCGAACCCAGGTCGCGCTGCACCTGCATCGACTCTTCCGGCCCCATGAACACCTTGGCGCCATCCACCGGCGAGGCGAAGTACACGCCCTCCTCCTTGATCTTGCGCATGGCACCCAGACTGAACACCTGGAAGCCACCGGAGTCGGTGAGGATCGGCCCCTGCCACTGCATGAAGTCGTGCAGATCGCCGTGACGCTTGATCACTTCGGTGCCCGGGCGCAGCCACAGGTGGAAGGTGTTGCCGAGAATGATCTGCGCACCAATCGCCTCGATGTCGCGCGGCAGCATGCCCTTGACCGTGCCGTAGGTGCCGACCGGCATGAAGGCCGGGGTCTCCACCACGCCACGCGGGAAGGTCAGGCGACCGCGACGGGCACGCCCGTCAGTGGCCAGCAGCTCGAAGGACATGTGACTCATAGGGTTTCCTCGGGGCCGCGCGCAGCGGGATTGCGGGTGATGAACATGGCATCGCCGTAACTGAAGAAGCGGTACTGCTGCTCCACGGCCATGGCATAGGCAGCCATGGTCTCGGGATAACCGGCGAAGGCCGAGACCAGCATCAGCAGGGTCGACTCCGGCAGGTGGAAATTGGTCACCAGGGCGTCGACCACGTGGAACGGCCGCCCCGGATAAATGAAGATATTGGTATCGCCGCTGAAAGCCTTGAGTTCGCCGTCACGGGCAGCCGTCTCCAGCGAGCGCACGCTGGTGGTGCCCACCGCGATCACTCGCCCACCACGCGCCTTGCAGGCGGCCACGGCATCGACCACCGCCTGATCGACCTGCAGCCACTCGTGGTGCATGTGGTGATCCTCGATGCGCTCGACGCGCACCGGCTGGAAAGTGCCGGCGCCAACATGCAGGGTCACGAATGCAGTACCGATACCCTTGGCACGAATCGCCGCCAGCAACTCTTCGTCGAAGTGCAGCCCGGCAGTCGGCGCCGCCACGGCACCGGCCTTGCCCCGATCGGAATACACGGTCTGGTAGCGCTCGCGATCGGAAGCATCGTCGGCGCGGTCGATGTAGGGCGGCAGCGGCATATGACCGACCCGCTCCAGCAGTGGCAGCACCGCCTCGCTGAAGCGCAGCTCGAACAGCGCATCGTGGCGGGCGACCATCTCGGCCTCGCCACCACCTTCTATATGGATCAGCGAACCGGGCTTGGGCGACTTGCTCGAGCGCACATGGGCCAGCACCCGGTACTCGTCCAGCACGCGCTCGACCAGCACTTCCAGCTTGCCGCCGGAAGCCTTCTGGCCGAACAGCCGGGCCGGAATCACCCGGGTGTCGTTGAACACCATCAGGTCGCCAGGGCGCAGGTAGTCGAGCAGATCGATGAACTGACGGTGGGCCAGCTGACCGCTCGGCCCATCCAGCACCAGCAGGCGGCTGGCACGGCGCTCGGCCAGGGGGTGACGGGCAATCAGCTGTTCGGGAAGGTCGAAATGGAAGTCGGCAACGCGCATGGTGGGGATCGTCTTGCAGGGCCGCAAAGTCTACCGGAAAGCGCAGATTCTGGCCACGCGAGCCGATTGACCGGCCCCAGTCGCCTCCCTATACTGCGCCGCCATCGTGCCCCGGTGGCGGAATGGTAGACGCGGCGGATTCAAAATCCGTTTTCGAAAGGAGTGGGAGTTCGAGTCTCCCCCGGGGCACCACGATTTTCCTCCTCGTTTCAGCCTGCAAAGCCCTCCGCAAAGCCGCTGAAAATGCCCACTCCGAAGGGGTTGGCAAATCTCTTTGAGTTAGCGTAGAGTGGGTCAACTGTGTTTGCATGGGTCGCCTTGAATCGTGACCTGGTGCAGTAGATCCTAGATCCGCTACATCCCGCTCGACTTCTCTTACTCTCTGCAACCAGTTCCAGCCCTCTTCGCCAGAGCAAGAGGCTGTCATCAACTCTAGTTTCAAGGAAATAAGACATGTCGAATCGTCAAACCGGCACCGTTAAGTGGTTCAACGACGAGAAGGGCTTTGGCTTCATCACCCCCGAAAGCGGTCCGGATCTGTTCGTGCACTTCCGCGCTATCGAAGGCAACGGCTTCAAGAGCCTGAAAGAAGGCCAGAAAGTTACCTTCGAAGCCGTGCAAGGCCAGAAAGGCATGCAAGCTGACAAAGTCCAGATCCTGGGCTAAGTCGCTGCTCCGAAAAGCCCCTGATGGCAACATCAGGGGCTTTTTTGTGCCTGCGATTTGTTGCCCGTACAATCCGCGCACTTTTTCTGCTCCGAGCCTGCCATGCCCAAGCACATGCTGCGCCCCCAAGGCGACTTCCCCGCCGCCGGCCTGATCCGTCGCCTCGCCGCAATCTTCTATGACTTCCTGCTCAGCATCGCCCTGCTGATGGTGGTCACCCTCATCTATAAAGGCGTGCAAATGGCCATCATCGGCGAAGCCCGCCTGCACCAGCTGTCCGACGCCGGCGCCCTGGACGGCGACCCGCTGCTCTCCTCCCTGCTGCTGCTCAGCCTGTTCGCCTTCTTCGCCAAGTTCTGGACACACAATGGCCAGACCCTCGGCATGCAGGTCTGGGGCGTGCGCATCCAGAACGCCGACGGTTCGGCCGTCAGCCTGTGGCAGGCCCTGCTGCGCTTCGTCGTGGCCATCGCCTCCTGGCTGGCCTGCGGCCTCGGCTTCCTGTGGATACTGTGGGACAAGGACAAACGCAGCTGGCACGACATCTATTCGGAAAGCCGAGTGGTGCAACTGCCCAAGCACGCACACCGCCCAGGCAAGTCCTAAGCCTCCGGCAGCCAGGCACCGCGCTGCCCTTTGCATAAAATGAAAATCTTTCGCATTATTGCGCAGTTTTCTAGCGCGCTTGCGTCTCGCTCTCACTTTCATATGCAAAGGAACTCGCCATGACTCGTATGCCCCTGGCTACCGCCAGCCTGCTGGCCCTCGCCATCTCCCTCGCCGGCTGTGGCGATGACAAGAAGGAAGCAGCCGCCCCGCAAGCTGCCGCCACCGCGCCCGCCGCAGCCAGCGCCAGCAGCCTGAAAGTCGAAGACGCCGCCGCCAAGGCCGTGGTCAGCCACTACGCCGACATCGCCTTTGCCGTGTTCAGCGACGCCGCCAGCACCGGCAAGACTCTGCAGAGCGCCGTCGACGCCCTGCTCGCCAACCCCAGCGACGCCACCCTGAAGGCCGCCCGCGAAGCCTGGCTGGCCGCCCGCGTGCCGTACATGCAGACCGAAGTGTTCCGCTTCGGCAACGCCGTGGTCGATGACTGGGAAGGCCAACTGAACGCCTGGCCGCTGGACGAAGGCCTGATCGACTACGTTGCCGCCGACACCGCCCAGGCTCAGGGCAACCCGGCCGCCACCGCCAACATCATCGCCAACACCGAGATCCAGGTCGGCGAAGACAAGGTCGACGTGAAGGAACTGACCGGCGAAAAACTGGCCAGCCTCAACGAACTGGGCGGCTCCGAGGCCAACGTCGCCACCGGCTACCACGCCATCGAATTCCTCCTCTGGGGCCAGGATCTCAACGGCACCAACCCGGGTGCCGGCGCGCGCCCGGCCAGCGATTACCTGACTGGCGCCGGCGCCACCGGTGGTCACAACGAGCGTCGCCGCGCCTACCTGAAAGCCGCCACCGACCTGCTGGTCGCCGACCTCGACAGCATGGTTGCCCAGTGGCAAGCCGGCGTTGCCGACAACTACCGCGCCAAGCTGGAAGCCGAACCGGCCGAGAACGGCCTGCGCAAGATGCTGTTCGGCATGGGTAGCCTGGGTCTGGGCGAGCTGGCCGGCGAGCGCATGAAGGTCGCCCTGGAAGCCAACTCCACCGAAGACGAGCACGACTGCTTCAGCGACAACACCCACAACTCGCACTACTACGACGCCAAAGGCATTCGCAACATCTACCTGGGCGAGTACAAGAAAGTCGACGGCAGCACCCTGAGCGGCCCGAGCCTGTCCTCCCTGGTCGCCAAGGTCGATGCCGCTGCCGATACCACCCTGAAGGCCGACCTGGACGCCACCCAGGCCAAGCTGCAGGCCCTGGTCGACAGCGCCGAGAAGAACAACGTGCACTTCGACCAGCTGATCGCCGCCGACAACGCCGCCGGCCAGCAACTGGTGCGCGATGCCATCGCAGCCCTGGTCACCCAGACCGGCGCCATCGAGAAGGCTTCCGCCGCTCTCGGCATCAGCGGTCTGAACCCGGATACCGCCGACCACCAGTTCTGATCACCCCTCAGTACTGACCAACGGATGCGCCCACAAGGCGCATCCGTTTTTTATGCCTGCGACATCTGCGCCACCACACAAACGCAAACAGCTCTTATTCGCCCACCATTAGCCTGCTAAGATTGCCCGCCCGACCCGTCGTCCAGGTTGCCGTTCCGATGCCGCACCCGTTTCGCCTCTGCATACTGGCCCTGGCTCTCGGCCTGGCCGCCTGCGAACAGGCCGCGCCGCCCGCCGAGCCGGGTGAAGCACTGTCCGGCGGCACCACCACGGTGCAGCAGCGCGACCACAACGCCTTCTCCCTGCCCTCGGCCAACCTGCAGCCCTCGCGCCGTCTCGACTTCAGCGTGGGCAACAGTTTCTTCCGCAACCCCTGGGTGATCGCGCCGACCACCACCACCGCGCGTGACGGCCTCGGCCCGCTGTTCAACACCAATGCCTGCCAGAACTGCCACATCAAGGATGGTCGCGGTCACCCGCCCGAGCCCGGCGCCAACAGTGCCGCCTCGATGCTGGTGCGCCTGTCGATTCCGGCCGACGGCTCGGCCGAACACGCCGCCCTGCTGGAGCGGGCCGGGGTGATTGCCGAACCGGTCTACGGCGGCCAGCTGCAGGACATGAGCAACCCCGGCACCGCCCCCGAAGGCAAGGTGCGGGTCAACTACAGCACCGTAGCGGTGAGCTTCGCCGACGGTACCCGCGTCGAGCTGCGCCAGCCGCAGCTGCAGATCAGCAAGCTGGGCTACGGCGCCATGCGCCCGGACACCCAGTTTTCCGTACGCATCGCCCCGCCGATGATCGGCCTCGGCCTGCTCGAAGCCATCCCGGAAAGCGCCCTGCTGGCCAATGCCGACCCTGACGACCGCGATGGCGACGGCATTCGCGGCGTGGCCAACCGGGTCTGGGACGATGCCCGCGGCACCACGGTACTCGGCCGCTTCGGCTGGAAGGCCGGCCAGCCCAGCCTGGCCCAGCAGAACGCCCACGCCTTCGCCAACGACATGGGCCTGACCAGCAGCCTGGTCGTCCACGACGACTGCACGGCGAGCCAGTTCGACTGCCGCAACGCGGTGAATGGCGGTGAGCCGGAAGTCAGCGACAGCATCGCCGCCAGCGTGCTGTTCTACACCCGCAACCTGGCCGTACCGGCACGCCGCAACGTCGACGACCTGGCCGTGCGCCAGGGCAAGCAGCTGTTCCATGAGGCCGGCTGCCAGAAGTGCCATGTACCGAGCTTCACCACCGCCGCCACTGCCGCCGAACCGGAGCTGACCAACCAGACCATCCGCCCCTACAGCGACCTGCTGCTGCACGACATGGGCGACGGCCTGGCCGACCAGCGCAGCGAGTTCCAGGCCAACGGCCGCCAGTGGCGCACCGCGCCGCTGTGGGGCATCGGCCTGACCGAAGTGGTCAGCGGCCACACCCAGTTCCTCCACGACGGCCGTGCGCGCAACCTGCTGGAGGCCATCCTCTGGCACGGCGGCGAGGCCGAGCCGGCGAAGCAGTACGTCCTCACCTACGATGCCGAACAGCGCAACGCGCTGTTGGCCTTCCTCAACTCCCTGTAAGGAGCCGAGCATGTCCCGTCTATCCATCCTGGCCACCGCCCTGTGCGGCCTCGCCCTGGCCGCTTGTGGCCCGCAGGATCTCCAGCAGAAAGCCGCCAGCGCCATCACCGAAGGCGTCCTGCTGCCGGCCTACAGCACCTGGGCTCAAAGCAACCAGCAGCTGGCCGGCAATGCCCAGGCCTTCTGCAACGGCAGCCAGGATCTGCCCAGCGCGCGCCAGGCCTACCTCACCGCCGTGGGCAGCTGGGCCGCCCTGCAACCGCTGCTGATCGGCCCGCTGGCCGAAGGCAACCGTGCCTGGCAGGTGCAGTTCTGGCCGGACAAGAAGAACCTGGTGCAGCGCCAGGTCGAGGCCCTGCTCAAGAGCAAGCCGCAGCTCAGCGTCGCCGACCTGGACAAGTCCAGCGTGGTGCTGCAAGGCCTGACCGCCTATGAGTACGTACTGTTCGACCCGGCCATCGACCTCGACGATGCCGCCCAGAAGAGCCGCTACTGCCCGCTGCTGATCGCCATCGGCCAGCACCAGCAGCAGCTCTCCGCCACGGTACTGAGCCAGTGGCAAGCCAAGGACGGCATGGCCGAGCAGCTGAAGACCTTCCCCAATACCCGCTACAACGAATCCACCGAGGCCGTGGCCGACCTGCTGCGTACCCAGGTCAGCGGCATCGACGGCCTGAAGAAGAAGCTCGGCACCGCCCTCGGTCGCCAGAGCAAGGGCATCGCCCAGCCCTACCAGGCCGAGTTCTGGCGCAGCAATGCCAGCATCGCCAGCCTGGCCTCCGCCCTGGCCAGCGCCGAACGGGTCTGGCTGGGCGCCAACCAGGACGGCATCAAGGCCCTGCTCGGCAGCGAGCAGGCCGACCTGGCCCAGCGTATCGACCAGCAGTACAGCGCCACCCGCCAGCAACTGGCCAGCCTCGAGCGCCCGCTCGGCGAACTGCTCACCGACGAGGCCGGGCGCGCCGAACTGAATGCCTTCTACGACAGCCTCAACCAGCTGCATCGCCTGCACGAAGGCGAACTGGCCAAGGCCCTCGGCATCCAGCTCGGCTTCAACGCCCACGACGGAGACTGATTCATGCAACGCAGAGCTTTTCTCGGCCTGGGCGCCGCCGCCCTCGCCGCCAGCGCCCTGGGCGGCTGGAAACTCATCGACCACGGCCCGCAGCCGCTGCTGGTCTCGGCCCGTGACGACAGCGACGGCAACCACTATGCAGTGGGCTATCGCCTGGACGGCAGCAAAGCCTTTGCCACCCGTGTTGCCGAGCGCTGCCACGACGTGGTGCCGCACCCGAGCCTGCCGATGGCGGTGTTCGTCGGCCGCCGGCCAAGCCGCGAGAGCTACCTGATCGACCTGCGCGACGGCCGCCTGCTGCAGACCCTGGCCTCGCCCAAGGATCGCCACTTCTACGGCCACGGCGTGTTCCACAAGGATGGCGCGTGGTTCTACAGCACCGAAAACGACACCAGCGACCCGGGCCGCGGCGTGCTCGGCGCCTACCGCGTCGAGGCCGGCCTGCTGCGCCGCGACCATGAGCTGTCGACCCATGGCCTGGGCCCGCACCAGCTGCTGTGGATGCCCGACGGCGAAACCCTGGTGGTGGCCAACGGCGGCATCCGCACCGAGGCCGACAGCCGGGTGATGATGAACCTCGACGCCATGGAGCCCAGCCTGGTGCTGATGCGCCGCGACGGCGCCCTGGTGAGCAAGGAGCAGCTGCCGGAACAGATGAACAGCGTGCGCCACCTGGCCGTGGCCAGCGACGGCACCATCGTCTCCGGCCAGCAGTACGAGGGCGAACCAACCGACAGCGTGCCGCTGCTGGCGATCAAGCGCCCCGGCCAGGCGTTCCAGCACTTCCCGCTGGGCGAGGCGCAACGCGCGGCAATGAACCAGTACACCGCCAGCCTGGCGATCCACAACGAGCTGCGCCTGCTGGCCCTGACTGCGCCGCGCGGCAACCGCTTCTTCATCTGGAACCTGGACAGCAGCGCGCTGCTGCTGGATGCCCCGCTGGCCGACTGCGCCGGCGTCGGCGCGGTGGCCGACGGCTTCGTGGTCACTTCCGGCCAAGGCCGCTGCCGTCTGTACGACTGCCGCGGCGCGCAGATCACCGCGCAGTCCCTGGCGCTGCCGGCCGGCCTGTGGGACAACCACCTGCGCCTGGCCTGAGCGGCAGTACCGCCGCGGCAGAAAAAGCCCGGGGCATGGCTTTAGGCCAGCCGGCGGCGGCCGACCTATACTGATTGGACGTTGCACTCGCGCCCGCTTCCCCGCGGGCCCTGTGTCACCGGCGCTTCATAGCCGGGTGATAGGGATATCCGCAGTTCCGGCGCCGTTCCCGGTGCCGGGGGCAACCACCCCGAAGAGGTCTCCCCCATGTTCCTGCAGAAATCCCTGCGCGCGCAGATACTCGCGCTGCTCGGCGGCAGCCTGGCACTGATCCTGATCACCGCCCTGGCCTGCTTCAGTTTCCTCTCCGGCGGCATGCAGGCCTACCGCGGCCTGCTCGCTGGCCCGGTGGAGGCTTCACAACTGGTCGACCAGGCCAACCTGGAATTCAAGTCCCAGGTGCAAGAATGGAAGAACGTCCTGCTGCGCGGCCAGGATCCGGCCAACCTGGACAAGTACTGGAAGCAGTTCGAAGACCAGGAAGCCAAGGTGCAGAAGATTCTCGGCAAGCTGGCCAGCGAGGTCGACCCGGCCCTGCGCAACCAGGTCGAACGCCTGCGCAGCGAGCACCAGGCACTCGGCGCCAACTACCGCAAGGGCCGCGAGGCCTTCCTCGCCGCTGGCGCCAACCCGCAGGCCGGCGATGCTGCCGTCAAAGGCATCGACCGTGCAGCCAGCGAGCAGATGACGGCCCTGGTCACCCAGCTGCATGACCAGAGCCTGGAGCAGGCCAAACAGATCAACGCCAGCGCCGAGCGCACCATCCTGCTCGGCACCCTGCTGATGCTCGGCGCCAGCGTGCTGGTCGGTCTGTTCAGCCTGTGGCTGGTCAACCGTAACCTGATCGGCCCGATCACCATGCTGATCGACCATATCGCCAAGCTCAGCCAGGGCAACTTCGGCCAGCGCGTCAATGCCGACCGCCAGAACGAGCTGGGCCGCCTGGCCGTGGCGGCCAACACCCTGCGCGACTTCCTCGCCGACACCTTCACCCGCCTGAAACACAGCACCAGCCAGCTGGACACCGCTAGCGGCGAGCTGAATGCCATCGCCACCCTGATGTCGCAGGGCACCCGCGAGCAGTTCTCGCGCACCGACCAGGTGGCCACCGCCATGCACGAGATGTCCGCTACCGCCCAGCAGGTCGCCAGCCATGCGGCCGACGCCGCCGGTGCCGCCGACGATGCCGACAACTCGGCGCGCCAGGGCGGCAAGGTGATGGAGCAGACCATCCACACCATCACCACCATGCGCAGCGAGATCGCCAACACTGCCGAGGTGATCCGCCGCCTGGAGAACGACAGCGGGCGCATCGGCAAGGTGCTGGAAGTGATTCGCGGCATCGCCGAGCAGACCAACCTGCTGGCGCTCAACGCCGCCATCGAGGCGGCGCGCGCCGGCGAACAGGGCCGCGGCTTCGCCGTGGTGGCCGATGAGGTACGCACCCTGGCCCAGCGCACCGCCGAGTCCACCGCCGAGATCCACCAGATCATCGACACGGTGCAGACCGGCGCGGTGAATGCCGTGCGCGCCATCGAAAATGGTCAGAACCGCAGCGAGGAAGGCGTGACCCAGGTCACCGAGGCCGGTGCCATGCTGCAGCGCATTACCGGCGCGGTGGAGGCGATCCGCGACATGAACCGGCAGATTGCCACCGCCGCCGAGGAGCAGACTTCGGTGGCCGAGGACATTTCGCGCAACCTCACCGAGATCACCGCCATCGCTACCACCAACCAGGAGAACGTGCAGCGCACCGAAAGCGCCAGCCACAACCTGCACGACCTGTCCGCCCAGCTCAGCGAAGTGACCAGCCGCCTCAGCGCCTGACCCTCCTCACGGCACAAGGAAGTGCCGCAACCTGCACCGGCGCAACGCTGCGTTGCGCCAGGCAGCCCTCGCAATCTCTTGCAAACCTGCGTTTTTGACTTGCTGTTCAAGTCGTTCTAAGGTGCGCCTCTTGCCTATTCCCAGGCCTCCACACCTTGCCAAGGAACCGGAATATGTTGCTCCGCCGCATGCTTATCATGCTGGGCGTCGTTGTCCTCGTGGTGCTCGCTCTCGCCGCCATCAAAGGCTATTCGATCTACCAGCAGATCCAGATGTTCTCGGCACCGCAGCCGGCCATCAGCGTGTCTGCCGCCAAGGCCGAGCAGATGCCCTGGCAATCGCGCCTGCCGGCCATCGGTACGCTCAAGGCCTTCCAGGGTGTGGATCTGACCGCCGAAGTGGAAGGCACGGTCAGCCAGGTGCTGTTCCAGTCCGGCGAGAAGGTCACCCTCGGCCAGCCGCTGCTGCAGCTGGACAGCCAGGTCGAGCAGGCCATCCTCGCCACCGCCGTCGCCGTGCGCGGCCTGGCCCGGGTGGAGTTCGAGCGCGGCAAGAACCTCGCCGGCAAGCAGGCCATCTCCAAGAGCGAGTTCGACCGTCTGAATGCCGAACTGCTCAAGGCCGAGGCCAGCGTTGCCCAGCTGCAGGCCAGCCTGGACAAGAAGCGCATCCTCGCGCCCTTCGCCGGTACCATCGGCATCCGCCAGGTCGACACCGGTGACTACCTGAGCCCTGGCACCCCGGTCGCCACCCTGCAGGATCTGTCGACCCTGTTCGTCGACTTCTTCCTGCCGGAACAGGCAGTGCCCAAGCTGGCCGTCGGCCAGCAGGTACGCATCAGCGTGGCCGCCTACCCGGGCGAATCCTTCCCCGGCGAGATCAGCGCGCTCAACCCCAAGGTCGAGGAAACCACGCGCAATGTGCAGGTTCGCGCCACGCTGGCCAACCCCGACAACAAGCTGCTGCCGGGCATGTTCGCCAACCTCGCGGTGCTCCTGGGTGACGACCAGCCGGCCGTGGTGGTGCCGGAAACCGCCATCACCTACACCCTGTACGGCAACTCGGTGTATGTGATCGGCGAGAAGAAGGGCGAAGACGGCCAGGTGCAGAAGGATGCCAGCGGCCAGGCCGAGCTGGTGGTGGAGCGTCGCTTCGTCAGCACCGGCGAGCGCCGCGACGGGCGGGTGGTGATCAGCAAGGGCCTCAAGCCCGGCGAGCAGGTGGTCACCGCCGGCCAGCTCAAGCTGGATAACGGCGCCCACGTGAGCATTGTCGCCGACCAGGCCCTGAACCCGGCCCAGTAGCACTCCCAGGTGGGCGCGGCTACCGCCGCACCCGCTTCCTGGCACCGATTACCGGCCGCCTGTTGCGGCAGCCAAGGACATCGTTATGGCTTTTACAGATCCCTTTATCCGGCGCCCGGTACTGGCCACCGTGGTCAGCCTGCTGATCATCCTGCTGGGCTTCCAGGCCTTCAGCAAACTGGTGATCCGCCAGTACCCGCAGATGGAAAACGCCCTGATCACGGTGACCACCGCCTACCCCGGGGCCAACGCCGAGACCATCCAGGGCTACATCACCCAGCCGCTGCAGCAGAGCCTGGCCAGCGCCGAAGGCATCGACTACATGACGTCGACCAGCCAGCAGAACTTCTCCACCATCTCGATCTACGCGCGCATCGGCGCCAACTCCGACCGCCTGTTCACCGAGCTGCTGGCCAAGGCCAACGAGGTGAAGAACCAGCTGCCGCAGGACGCCGAAGACCCGGTGCTATCCAAGGAAGCGGCCGACGCCTCGGCGCTGATGTACATCAGCTTCTACAGCGACGAGCTGTCCAACCCGCAGATCACCGACTACCTGTCGCGGGTGATCCAGCCCAAGCTGGCCACCCTGCCCGGCATGGCCGAGGCCGAGATCCTCGGCAATCAGGTATTCGCCATGCGCCTGTGGCTGGATCCAGTGAAGATGGCCGCCTACGGCGTGACCGCCGCCGACATGGCCAGCGCCGTGCAGCGCTACAACTTCCTCTCGGCCGCCGGCCAGGTGAAGGGCGAGTACGTGGTTACCAGCCTCAACGCCACCACCGACCTGAAATCGCCGGAAGCCTTCGGCGCCATCCCGGTGAAGACCGCCGGCGACAGCCGCGTACTGATCCGCGATATCGCCCGGGTGGAAATGGGCGCGGAAAACTACGACTCGATCAGCTCGTTCGATGGCACCCCCTCGGTGTATATCGGCATCAAGGCCACCCCCAGCGCCAACCCGCTGGATGTGATCAAGCACGTGCGCGCGATCATGCCGGAGCTGGAAGCGCAGCTGCCGCCGAACCTCAAGGTGGCCATCGCCTACGACGCCACCCGCTTCATCCAGGCCTCCATCGACGAGGTGGTGAAGACCCTGGCCGAGGCGGTGCTGATCGTCATCGTGGTGGTCTTCCTGTTCCTCGGCGCCTTCCGCTCGGTGCTGATCCCGGTGATCACCATTCCGCTGTCGATGATCGGCGTGCTGTTCTTCATGCAGCTGATGGGCTACTCGATCAACCTGCTGACCCTGCTGGCGATGGTGCTGGCCATCGGCCTGGTGGTGGACGATGCGATCGTGGTGGTGGAAAACATCCACCGCCATATCGAGGAGGGCAAGACGCCCTTCGATGCGGCCATCGAGGGCGCGCGCGAGATCGCCGTACCGGTGGTTTCGATGACCATCACCCTGGCCGCGGTGTACGCGCCCATCGGCTTCCTCGAGGGGCTCACCGGTGCGCTGTTCCGCGAATTCGCCCTGACCCTGGCCGGCGCGGTGATCATCTCCGGCATCGTCGCCCTGACCCTGTCGCCGATGATGTGCTCGCGCCTGCTGCGCCACGAGGAAAATCCGTCCGGCCTGGCGCACAAGCTCGACCTGCTCTTCGACAAGCTCAAGCGCCGCTACCAGAGCGCCCTGCACGGCACCCTCAACACCCGCCCGGTGGTGGTGGTGTTCGCCCTGATCGTGCTGTGCCTGATCCCTGCCTTGCTCAAGTTCAGCAAGAGCGAGCTGGCCCCGGACGAAGACCAGGGCATCGTGTTCCTCTTCGCCAACGCGCCGCAGCCGACCAACCTGAACTACCTGAACGCCTACACCGACCAGTTCGTGAAGATCTTCAAGGAGTTCCCCGAGTACTACTCGTCGTTCCAGATCAACGGCTTCGACGGCGTGCAGGCGGGTATCGGCGGCTTCCTGCTGAAACCCTGGGACGAGCGCGAGAAAACCCAGATGGAGCTGCTGCACGAAGTGCAGGGGCGCCTCAACCAGATCCCCGGCCTGCAGATCTTCGGCTTCAACCTGCCGTCGCTGCCGGGCACCGGCGAGGGCCTGCCGTTCCAGTTCGTGATCAACACGCCGAACGACTACGAGTCGCTGCTGCAGGTGGCCGAGAAGGTCAAGGCGCGCGCCATGGAGTCGGGCAAGTTCGCCTTCCTCAACGTCGACCTGGCCTTCGACAAGCCGGAAGTGGTGGTCGACATCGACCGCGAGAAGGCCGCGCAGATGGGCGTGTCCATGCAGGATCTGGGCTCGACCCTGGCCATCCTGCTCGGCGAAGGCGAGATCAACCGCTTCACCATCGACGGGCGCAGCTACAAGGTGATCGCCCAGGTCGAGCGTGCCTACCGCGACAACCCGGGCTGGCTGGACAGCTACTACGTGAAGAGCGAAAGCGGGCAGATGGTGCCTCTGGGCACCCTGATCACGGTCAGCGACCGCGCCCGGCCGACCAAGCTCAAGCAGTTCCAGCAGCTCAACTCGGCGATCATCGAAGGGGTGGCGATCGTCAGCATGGGCGACGCGGTGGACAGCATCGCCCAGATCGCCCGCGAGGAAGCGCCGCGCGGCTACGCCTTCGACTATGCCGGCGCCTCGCGCCAGTACGTGCAGGAAGGCAGCGCGCTGTATGTCACCTTCGCCCTGGCCCTGGCGATCATCTTCCTGGTGCTGGCCGCGCAGTTCGAGAGCTTCCGCGACCCGCTGGTGATCCTGGTTACCGTACCGCTGTCGATCTGCGGCGCGCTGCTGCCGATCTTCCTCGGCCTGTCCAGCCTCAACATCTACACCCAGGTGGGCCTGGTGACGCTGATCGGCCTGATCAGCAAGCACGGCATCCTCATCGTCGAGTTCGCCAACCAGCTGCGCCGTGACGGCCTGTCGGTGCGCGAGGCGATCGAAGAAGCGGCGTCGATCCGTCTGCGTCCGGTGCTGATGACCACCGCGGCCATGGTGTTCGGCATGGTACCGCTGATCCTCGCCAGCGGCGCCGGCGCGGTGAGCCGCTTCGACATCGGTCTGGTGATCGCCACCGGCATGTCGATCGGCACCCTGTTCACCCTGTTCGTGCTGCCCTGCGTGTACACCCTGCTGGCCAAACCGGACGCCCAGCCCGGCACCAGCAGCGCCCCGGCACACTGAGCCGCGGCCAACAAAAAGCCCCGCCTAGGCGGGGCTTTTTCATGGGCGCGTGGCAGGCGCCTACTGAGCGCCCTTCATGGCGTGGGACAGACCGAACATCAGCAGCACCAGGTTGTCGCTGTCGGGGCGCGCCTGCTCCTGTCGGTGCTTGTGTGCGGCTGCGGGAAGCGGGCAATAGGCGGCCGTATCGGCACCGATCACCAGCGGTTCAGGCTCCTGCCAGGCTGCCGCCGCCAGGGCCGTAACCCCGAGGGCGCCGACGAGGAAAATACCTCGCGCAATTTCTAGCTTCATACCTATAACCCCTTGATAGTGCCGCCAAACACTTGCTCGTAACCGTAGATCAGTTGTTGCCATTCCGCCTCACTCCAAGACGAATGGCGTCTCAGTTGACGCAGATCGTGCCGCGCCGCTCGTAGCCGGCTCAGGCGCTGCCGGCATTTCTCCAGGTCGAGCAGGGCGACTTGCGGGCCCTCCTCGCCAACCTTGACGAACACATGCTTGGAGTACAGGCAGCCATGCTGCCAGCGCCCGCCATGCATGCGCGCCAGGGTCGCACCTATCTGTTGCAGCAGCTGGGTATGTACCGCCTCCCCGCACTGCTCGCGTCCACCGCTGGCATACCAGCTGAGGATGTCCTGAAAACCTTCCAGCTCCTCGCTGACCAGCAGCGCACGCCAGCCCTGCTCGCCATGGCTGGCACCGCAGTAGACCAGGCGCGGTACGCGTACCCCCAGGCGGCTCAAGCCCAGCAGGGCGTCGCGCTCGCGCAGTACGGTCGGGCGCCCGAACGGGTGCAGCAGATCGCGATACAGGTGGCCGACCTGGCGCTTGGCATACAGCAGGGGGCCATCGCCCTTCTGCAGCCGCTGCACGCCGCTCTCGCCACCTCGGCGCTGGTTGGGGATCTCGACCCACTCACCCTGCAACCGCCACCACTCCTCGAACTGTCCAGCCTTCTCACCTGTCAGCCCGAAAGCAGTTCCATGCACCATCCGCTACCCCACTCATCCATTCACGACCAACCCAGCGCCGGCAACCATGGCCTGTTCTCGCTGGAAAATTCCGATCGCAGGGTTACCACAGTCACCGCGGGTAACAATCCCCCCAGCGGTAACCGCACCTCCCCCTCCGCCGAAGCCGCCCCAGGCGCGCTACAGCGAATCCGATCACTCAGGGGTATCCGGCCTGCAAGTGGCATACCTGCCTGACTGCATGGCCAGATTACCGTCCCGGTCAGTCGTTTCGTTCGCAGTAGAAACGACGCCGAGTGAAAAAGATGTCAATGCCCGACGACGGCCAGGTTGACCTCGAAGCGACAGCCCTGGGGCATCGCTCCGGACAGGCTGACCTGCCAGCCCTGGCTCTCGCAGATGCGCTGCACCAGCGACAGGCCCAGGCCGAGACCCTCGCCCCGCGCCGAACCGCCCCGCACGAACGGCTGGAACATCGCCTCGCGTTCCTCTTCGGGAATGCCTACACCGCTGTCCTCGACCTCGAAGCCGTTCGCCCCCAGGCGCAGCTGGATATGCCCGCTCTCGGTGTAGTGCAGGGCGTTGCGCAGCAGATTGCCCAGCACCGAGCGCAGCAACGGCGCGTTGTACAGCTGCCGCCCCGTCTCGCCGCGCTGATACTGGAAGCTCAGGCCCTTGGCCTCGGCGGCCCCGCGCCACTGCGCCACCAGCTCGTCGGCCACCTCGGCCAGACTGGCCTGCTGGCTGACCTGGACATCCTCGCCGCCGCTGCGCGCCAGCAGCAGGAAGGTCTGCACCAGCTCGCGCATCTCGCCGCTGGCGCGGCTGATGCGCAGCACATGGCGGCGGGCCCGCTCGTCCAGGCTGGGGCTCTCCAGCAGCAACTCACAGGAGCTGGCCAGCACCATCAGTGGCGTACGCAGCTCATGGCTGACATCGCTGGTAAACAATCGTTCGCGAGCCAGGGCACGGCGCAGCAGGCCCAGAGTGGTATCGAAGGACTCGGCCAGCTGGCCCACTTCGTCGGCCGCATAGTCCGGCTCCAGGGGCGGCGCACGCTCGAGCAGCTGATCCGGGTGACGTACCTGGTTGGACAGGCGCACCACCGGCTCGATCACCTTGCGCGCCAGCAGCCAGCCGAGCAGGCCGGACAGCCCGATGCTGATCAGGAAGCCCACCAGCACCACGGCGAACAGCAGTTGCTCGCGATCCTCGAACTCGCTCTGATCCTGCAGCAGCACGTAGCTGCGGCCATCCACCAGCTGGACAAAGGCATGGTAGGACTTCTGCCCGCGAAACACTTCGTGGAAACCCGGCGACAGGCCTTGCAGGTCGGCCGGCAGGGCGAAGTCGCCGTGGCCGCCGCTGAAGTAGAAGATCTGCCCGGGCTCGGGCTCGGGGCGCCAGTCCTCCATGCTTTCCATCTTGAGGAAACGCCCGAGGTCGCCACCCAGTTCGGTGGAGATCAGGCGCTCCTCGACCTGGTGCACGGTTTCGACGATACCGGCGGAAAAGGTGCCGCCAACGAACAGGGTCATCAGGACGAAGGCGATGACGATCCGCCTCGACAGGCTTTGCTTGAACTCCATGCCTTAATCCGCCAGTCGGTAGCCGACGCCATGCACGGTCTGCAGCAACGGCTTGTCGAATGGCTTGTCGATCACCTGGCGCAGCTGGTGTACATGGCTGCGCAGGCTGTCGCTGTCCGGGCAGTCGTCGCCCCACAAGGCTTCTTCCAGGGCCTCGCGGCGCACCACATGGGGGCTCTTCTGCATCAGCAGGGCGAGCAGCTTGAGGCCGACCGGGTTGATCTTCAGCGACTTGCCGGCGCGCTGGATTTCCAGGGTGTCGAGGTCGTAACTGAGATCGCCGACCTGCAGGCTGCGCCGCCCGCCACCGAGGCTGCGGCGCAGCACCGCCTCGATGCGCGCGGCCAGCTCGGAGAGGGCGAAGGGTTTGATCAGATAGTCGTCGGCACCGGACTTGAAGCCCTTGAGGCGGTCGTCCAGCTGATCGCGGGCGGTAAGCATGATCACCGGCGTATCGCGGCGGGCATCCTCGCGCAGGCGCTGGCACAGGGTGTAGCCATCGATACCCGGCATCATGATGTCCAGCACCAGCAGGTCGTAGTGCTCGGTGACAGCCAGGTGCAGCCCGGACAAGCCATCCTGGGCGCAGTCGACGGTATAGCCCTTCATGCCCAGGTAATCGGCCATGTTGGCCAGGATGTCGCGATTGTCTTCCACCAGCAGAATACGCATGGTCAGTCCTCTTCGGCGGCAAGCGCCCGTGGCGCAAAGATACCTCGGCAGCCCTGCAAAACCAGGCTTTTGACACTTTTTTCACGGCCAATTCACCGCTCGCCAACAGCCTCGGCGGCAGACTCGCCGGCATTCTCGTCACCTTGGACAGCCTCCATGCCGCAACCCCGTACCGCCCGCCCTCGCGTGTCACGCTCCTCGCCGGTGCGTCGTCCATGAAGCCGCAGATCCATCCGCCCCCCTTCGACCGCCGCTGGTGGTACGGCCTGCCGCTGGCCATCCTGGCGCTGATGCTGGTGTTCGAGCCGACCCGCCTGGACTTCGCCCTGGCCGACCTGTTCTACGTGCATGGCCAGGGCTTCATCGGCCGCCACAACGACTTCCTCGAAGACATCCTGCATGACCGCGCCAAGCAGCTGAGCATCGCCATCGGCGTGCTGGCCCTGTGCGGCTTCATCCTCAGCCTGCTGCCCACCCGCCTGCGCCCGCTGCGCCGGCGCCTGGGCTACCTGGTGCTGGCCATGGGCCTGGCCGGCGGCTTCGTCAGCCCACTGAAAAAGGTCACCCAGATGAACTGCCCCTGGAGCCTGGAGCAGTATGGCGGCGTCGAGCATTTCTCGCCGCTGCTAGGCCCGCGCGCCGCACCGGTGGAAAAACCCGGCAACTGCTGGCCGGGTGGACACGCCGCGGCCGGCTTCGCGCTGATCGCGCTGTTCTTCGTTTGGCGCGACAGCCGCCCGCGCCTGGCCGGCTGCGCCCTGGCCTTCGCCATCGCCCTGGGCACCCTGTTCTCCCTGGTGCGCATGGCCCAGGGTGCGCACTTCTTCTCGCACAACCTGTGGACCGCCCTGCTCTGTTGGCTGATCAGCCTGGGCCTGTACGACCTCATGCTGTTCCGCCCGGCGCAGCGCCAGCAGCAGGCCCGGCAGCTGCTGCCCCTGCCCGCCGGCAAATAAGCCGCCCATAAAAAAGCCCCGCAGATGCGGGGCTTTTTTATGCAACCAGCAAAGCCGAGTCTCGATCTTGCGAGCTAAGGTCAGGCAAGGCGAAAGCAGGCGAAGGAGCGCAGTTTACGTCTGTAAATGAGCATCCTGAGCCTGCTTTCAACGCCGCATGGCCGACGCGCAGCAGATCGATGCGGACTAGAGGCGCAGGCCGCCGTCGAGTTCCAGGATCCGACCGGTGTAATAGTCGTTTTCCAGGATGTAAGCCACCGAGTGAGCGATCTCGGCCGGCTTGCCCATACGGCGCAGCGGGATGCCGGAGGTCATCTTCTCCAGGGCTTCCGGCTTCATGCTGCCGGTCATCTCGGTTTCGATGAAGCCCGGCGCCACGCCGGCAACGCGAATGCCGTAGCGCGCCAGTTCCTTGGCCCAGACCACGGTGTCGGCGGCAACGCCGGCCTTGGCCGCGGAGTAGTTGGCCTGGCCAACGTTGCCGGCACGGGAGATCGAGGAGATGTTGATGATCGCGCCCTGGTTCTTCAGCTCGATCATCTTCGCCGCCACTTCGCGGGTGCAGAGGAATACGCCGGTCAGGTTGACGTCGATCACCGACTGCCACTGGGCCAGGCTCATCTTGGTCATCTCGCCGTCCTTGACCTTGATGGTCAGGCCGTCGCGCAGGATGCCGGCGTTGTTGACCAGGCCGTTGATCGCGCCGAAGTCGTCGGCGATCTGTGCCACGGTGTGGGTGACCTGCTCTTCGTTGGCCACGTTGCACAGGTAGGCACGGGCATCGCCACCGGCGGCCTTGCAGGCGGCCACGGCCTCATCGAGCTTTTCCTGGTTGAGGTCGACCAGGGCCAGCTTGGCGCCCTTGGCGGCGAGGTATTCGCCCATGGCGCGACCCAGGCCCTGGCAGCCACCGGTGATGATGATGACTTTGTCTTTGAGTTCCATAACACTACCCCTCTTAAGGTCTACAGATGGCCTCGCCGGCGGCGCAGAGAGCTCTGCGAAGCGCCTGTCCGTTTGGTTTTCGACGGATTCTAAGCAAGGAGTCATAAATTGAGCGAAGCAGCCGGCAAGCATGCCCGAGAATTACTTCTCAAGGAATACCGTGGGGTGCTTTCCACTCACTCCAAGGCCATGCCGGGCTTCCCTTTCGGATCAGTGGTGCCCTACTGCCTGGATGAGCAGGGCCATCCACTGATCCTGATCAGCCGTATCGCCCAGCACACCCACAATCTGCAGCAGGACACCAAGTGTTCGCTGCTGGTCGGCGAGCGCGGCGCCGAGGACGTGCAGGCCGCCGGGCGACTGACCCTGCTGGCCGAGGCCGTACAACTCAGCGAGCCGGCCGCCATCGAGGCCGCCGCCGACCGCTACTACCGCTACTTCCCCGACTCGCGTGGCTATCACCAGGCCCATGACTTCGACTTCTGGGTGTTGCAACCGGTGCGCAGCCGCTATATCGGCGGCTTCGGCGCCATCCACTGGGTTCCCCGGGTGGAGCTGGCCAACCCCCATGCCGGCGCGGCGGAAGCCAGCATGATCGAGCACATGAACAGCGATCACGCCAGCGCCATCGCCCACTACGTGGAGCTGGCCGGCCTGCCCCGGCACGAGCCAGCCGAACTGGTCGGCATCGACAGCGAAGGCTTCCACCTGCGCATCGGCAAGAGTCTGCACTGGCTGCCGTTCCCAACATCCTGTAACAACCCCGGCGCGGTGCGCCAGGCCTTGGTACAGCTGGCCCGCGCCGAAAGCTGGCCGACCGCCGAGCCGGCTTCAGCTTGAATTAAGCGTCAGGCCCCATACTTGAACGGTATCGGAAGCCGTTCTTCCGCCAAGGACATTGCAATGCGCGCGTTTCTGTTTCTGTTCCTGCTGTTCCCGATCATCGAACTGGCCGTGCTGATCCAGGTCGGCAGTGCCATCGGTGTACTGCCCACCCTGCTGCTGGTAATCGGCACCGCCGTGCTCGGCAGCCTGCTGCTGCGCGTGGCCGGGGTCGCCACCGCCTGGCGCGCCCGCGAGAAGCTGGCGCGCGGCGAAATGCCCGAGCAGGAGATGTTCGAAGGCCTGTTGATCGCCGTTGGCGGCGGCCTGCTGCTGTTGCCGGGCTTCATCAGCGACATCTTCGGCCTGCTCTGCCTGATCCCCTTCACCCGCCGCCTGCTGATCGGCAACCTGCGCCGCCGCGCCGAGGAACAGGCCCTGCGCCAGCGCGCCTTCTTCGACGACCCGCAGGCGCGCCAGAACCAGTCCGCCCAGCGGCCGAATGTAATCGAAGGCGAGTACCAGCGCCGCGACTGACCCCGGTTCGCCCCAGCCAGTCCTAGCCAGGCTCACTCACGGGTGCCCTGGCGGGCGCTACACCCAGTCAGCCTGTAAAAAATTTTGCTCTCCCGCCCTTGAAATAACCTTGGCCGCCCCTATCTAGCCTTCACCGAAAGGTTTCTGCCGCTTGGCAGAACAGACTTCCGCGGCCCGCCCTGGCGTGCCGCGCCCGGCTCCGCCGGACTTTGCTAACCCGCCGGTGCAGTCACCGGCCGTTCAAAACAACTACTCAGGAGAGATCGACAATGAAGCTTCGTCCTCTGCATGACCGCGTCGTCATCCGTCGCAGCGAAGAAGAAACCAAGACCGCTGGCGGCATCGTGCTGCCGGGTTCCGCTGCCGAGAAGCCGAACCAAGGCGTGATCGTCGCCGTCGGTACCGGCAAGGTTCTGGATAGCGGTGAAGTCCGTGCCCTGGCCGTCAAAGTCGGTGACAAAGTGGTGTTCGGCCCGTACAGCGGCAGCAACACCGTCAAGGTCGACGGCGAAGACCTGCTGGTGATGGGCGAGAACGAAATCCTCGCCGTCATCGAAGCCTGATCCCGCGAATCTCCGCTTAATCAAGAATTGAGGAACAAGCAAAATGGCTGCTAAAGAAGTCAAATTCGGCGATTCCGCTCGCAAGAAAATGCTGGTTGGCGTCAACGTCCTGGCCGACGCCGTCAAAGCTACCCTCGGCCCGAAAGGCCGTAACGTGGTACTGGATCGCAGCTTCGGCGCTCCGCTGATCACCAAGGACGGCGTGTCCGTTGCCAAAGAAATCGAGCTGAAAGACAAGTTCGAGAACATGGGCGCCCAGCTGGTCAAGGACGTTGCGTCCAAGGCCAACGACGCTGCCGGTGACGGCACCACCACCGCAACCGTGCTGGCCCAGGCCATCGTCAGCGAAGGCCTGAAGGCCGTTGCTGCCGGCATGAACCCGATGGATCTGAAGCGCGGCATCGACAAGGCTACCATCGCCATCGTCAATGAGCTGAAGAGCCTGTCCAAGCCGTGCACCGACACCAAGGCCATCGCCCAGGTCGGCACCATCTCCGCCAACTCCGACAACTCCATCGGCGACATCATTGCCGAAGCCATGGAAAAAGTCGGTAAAGAAGGCGTGATCACCGTTGAAGAAGGCTCGGGCCTGGAAAACGAACTGTCCGTCGTCGAAGGCATGCAGTTCGACCGTGGCTACCTGTCGCCCTACTTCATCAACAAGCCGGACACCATGGTCGCCGAGCTCGACGGCCCGCTGATCCTGCTGGTCGACAAGAAGATCTCCAACATCCGCGAAATGCTGCCGGTGCTGGAAGCCGTGGCCAAAGCCGGCCGCCCGCTGCTGATCGTCGCTGAAGACGTGGAAGGCGAAGCCCTGGCTACCCTGGTTGTGAACAACATGCGTGGCATCGTCAAAGTCGCAGCCGTCAAGGCTCCGGGCTTCGGCGACCGTCGCAAGGCCATGCTGCAGGACATCGCCATCCTCACCGGCGGCACCGTGATTTCCGAAGAAGTCGGCCTGAGCCTGGAAAGCGCCACCCTGGAGCACCTGGGTAACGCCAAGCGCGTGATCCTGAGCAAGGAAAACACCACCATCATCGACGGCGCTGGTCAGCAGGTCGACATCGAGGCGCGTGTTGCCCAGATCCGCAAGCAGGTCGAAGACACTTCCTCCGACTACGACAAAGAGAAGCTGCAAGAGCGTCTGGCCAAGCTGGCTGGCGGTGTTGCCGTGATCAAGGTCGGCGCCGGCACCGAAGTCGAGATGAAAGAGAAGAAAGCCCGCGTTGAAGACGCCCTGCACGCTACCCGCGCAGCCGTCGAAGAAGGCGTGGTACCTGGCGGCGGCGTCGCCCTGGTACGTGCCCTGCTGGCCATCGAAGGTCTGAAAGGCGACAACGACGACCAGAACGTCGGTATCGCCCTGCTGCGCCGCGCCGTTGAAGCGCCGCTGCGTCAGATCGTGGCCAACGCCGGCGACGAGCCGAGCGTAGTGGTCGACAAGGTCAAGCAAGGTTCGGGCAACTACGGCTACAACGCCGCTACCGGCGTGTACGGCGACATGATCGAGATGGGTATTCTCGATCCGGCCAAAGTCACCCGCTCCGCCCTGCAGGCCGCCGCTTCCATCGGCAGCCTGATGATCACCACCGAAGCCATGGTCGCCGACATTCCGGAAGACAAGGCCGCTCCGGCCATGCCGGACATGGGCGGTATGGGTGGCATGGGCGGCATGATGTAAGCCGACCGGCACCCTGCTCCAAATAAGAAGCCCCGCCTAGTGCGGGGCTTTTTTATGCCTGCAGCTTTTTGTAGGAGCCAGCTTGCTGGCGATGCTCTTGCCCTTCAGGCAGCGCCCTGCAAAACCAGGATCGCCAGCAAGCTGGCTCCTACACAAGCGGTGTAAAGCCTGATGAGGCGACTACCAGCCGACGCCGAAACCGAGCATATAGCGGCGTTCGTTGGTGTCGCCGTTGTCGCTGGACACCTTGTCCCACTCGGCCTTCAGGCTCAGCGCCGCCCAGCTGCTGAGCTTGTAGCGCATACCAGCCTCGGTATCGAACTCGTACTCGATGGCATCGGTGAACGGTGCGCCGATCTCGCCCTTGCTGAACAGCTCGAAGTTCTTGCCGATCAGGTAGCGCTTGTAGTCCCACTCGAAGGACGCCGAGTCGAAGCTCTCGTTCTCGCCATCGACGAAGCTGTAGTCGTTGCGGTTGTACAGACCGGCCACCGAGAAGGCGCCCAGTTCGTCGTCCCAGAACTGGTAACCGGGGCCGGTACCGACAGTGCGCTGGATCTCGAGATCCTCGATACGGTCGCGGGTGTACTTGAGCTGGCCCTGCCAGAAGAATTTATCGGTGATGAAGCGATCGAGGTCGTAGTTCAGCTCGCTACGATCGGTCTTCTTCTCGTCGTCCTTGGTTTCCTGGTCGTACTGCACCACCACGCCATGGCGCCAGGCACCGTGGCGGGCCTTGGTGTCGACGTCGATGGCGTAGTCGTTGGTCTGGTTCTCGGCGCGTTTGTAGTCGGCGGAGAAGTCGACGTTGCCAGTCCAGGTCAGATCCTGCACCAGCGGCTTGGGCGGCAGCATCTGGCTGATCGAGGCCAGCTCCACCACCTTGGGCGCTTCGCCGTTGACCAGGGTGACCTTGCCTTCGTCGGCCGCGCGCAGCGACTTGGCGCGCTCGCCGGTGAAGTCGTCCTGCTTGACCAGCAGTTCCTGGTCACTTTCCAGGGTGGCGATCTTCTTCATGTCGAGGGTCACGCTGCCGGCGTAGTCGGTCTTCAGCAGCAGCTTGCCGCCGTCGAACAGCTGGATGGTGCCGGTGAGCTTGTCACCATTTTTCAGCCACACGGTGTCGGCCAGGGCCGGGGTTGCAGCGGCGCCTAGCGCCAGGCAAAGCAGGGTACGGGAGAACGTCATTGTCGGGGCCAGGATCTCGCGGGGGCAAAAAGGCGGGCATTATCCAGAGGCCCGCCGCCTGAGCAAGCACTGACCGATGATCCCCCCTCGAGTTCAGAAAAATCCCCCAGCGGTTCCGCGCTCCGGGGCCACGGCGTGCACCTTTACCAGCCGACGCCGAAGCCGAGCAGGTAGTGTTGCTCGTCATAGGTCTGCCCCAGACCGCGCACCTGGTTCAGCTCGTACAGCAGTGACAGCCGCGCCCAGTCGTTGAGCCGATAACGCAGGCCAGCCTCGCCATCGAACACGTAGTCGACCGCGTCGATCTGCGGCACCTGCAGCTCGGCGGTGCTGTAGAACTCGAAGCGGGTGCCCCACAGCAGGCGCTTGTAATCCCACTCCAGTGACCAGCTGTTGAAATCGAGGTCGCCGGCCTGGGTATCCAGTTGCACACGATTGACCTGCCCGATCAGGTCGAAGCGCCCCAGTTCGTTGTCCCAGAAGCGATAGCCAGGGCCGGTGCCGGCGATGCGCTGACGCTGGATATCCTCGAACTGGTCTTCTTCCTGCTCGTAACCCATGCGCCAGAACCAGTGATCGGTAAGGAAGCGGTCGAGGTCGTACTCCAGCTCCCAGTTGTCCTCGGTCTCCTTGTCGTTCTCGGTTTCCCGCTCCATCTGGCCGTTGAGCACATGACGCCAGCGCCCATGCTCGACGCGCATGTCACCCTTGAGCTTGAGCTCGTCGGTGCTGTCCTGGTCGCGATCCAGATCCAGCTTGGCATCCAGGTTGCCCTCCCACACCCGATCCTGCAGCAGTGGACGCGGCGGTACCAGGCGGCTGATGGCGGCCAGCGGCACAGTCGTGGTGCCGCCGTTGACCACCCGCACCGAGCCCTTGCCGGCGGCCTGCAGGCGCTCGCTGTGCTCGCTGTCCAGGCCATCACGGCGCAGCATCAGGGGTTTGTCCGAACTCAGGGTGTCGATATCCTTCCAGTCGATCAGCACACGCCCGGCATATTTGGTCTTCAGCGCCAGCTTGCCGCCATCGAGGAGGAGAATCTCCCCGCTCAGGCGGTCACCATTGTTCAGCCAGACGGTGTCGCCCCAGACCGGCATACTGGCGGCGAACAACAGCACAGGGAGCAGGGAGCGCAGCAACATGGCGAAAGTACCGGCAAAGAGGCAGAAGGCTGCCGCAGACCATGCCCCAGCCCTGGAGCCGACGGCAAGCCCCGACAGCCGCCGGGAGGCGCTGTACCTGGTGCTGGCGCAGATCCCCGCGGGCAAGGTGATCAGCTACGGCGAACTGGCCGCGCTCGCCGGCCTGGGCCGCGCCGCGCGCTGGGTCGGCCGTACCCTCAGTCAGTTGCCCGAAGGCACCCGCCTGCCCTGGCATCGCGTGCTGGGCGCCGGCGGCCGCCTCAGCCTGCCGCTGGGCAGCGTATCAGGCGATGAACAACGGGCACGCCTGCGCGCCGAAGGGGTGATGGTCAGCAACAACCGGGTCAGCATGAGCCGTCACGGCTGGCGCCCGATGGAGCCTAGCGGTTAGAGTGCGGCCTTTGCCGCCGCATTCCCCAGATAACGCCCATGCCTCGTAAATCCTGGCGCGCCGCCCTCGCCACCTATGCCCACCCGGCCGCTCTGGCCCTGCTGCTGCTCGGTTTTGCCGCCGGCCTGCCGTACATGCTGGTGTTCTCCACCCTGTCGGTGTGGCTGCGCGAAGCCGGCGCCTCGCTGCAGGCCATCGGCTACGCCAGCCTGATCGGCCTGGCCTACGCCTTCAAATGGGTCTGGGCACCGATGCTCGACCAGTGGCGCCTGCCGCTGCTTGGCAAGCTCGGCCGGCGCCGCTCCTGGCTGGTGCTGTCGCAGGCCCTGGTGGCCCTCGGCCTGATCGGCATGGCCCTGTGCGATCCGCAGCAGCATCTGTCCTGGCTGATCGGTGTGGCGGTGGTGGTGGCCTTCGCCTCGGCCACCCAGGACATCGCGGTGGACGCCTACCGCCTGGAGATCGTCGACGACAACCGCCAGGCCGCCCTCGCCGCCGCCTACATGGCCGGCTACCGGGTCGCCGCCCTGCTGGCCACCGCCGGTGCGCTGTATTTCGCCGGCTGGTTCGGTTCGGCCAGCGGCGAATACCAGCACGGCGCCTGGGCCAGCACCTACCTGATCTTCGCCATGCTGATGCTGCCGGGGCTGATCACCACCCTGTGGATGCGCGAGCCGGCGGTGCCGCTGAAGACCCAGATCGCCGCCGCGCGCTACAACCTCTACCACCAGCTGGCCTCGGTGCTGGTGCTGATCGTGCTGCTGATCGCGGTACCGGCGATGTTCACCCAGCTGCTGCGCAGCGACTTCCTGCTGACCCTGCAGGGCGAGCTGGGCCTGTATGACCTGATCCACGACGACCGCGCCTTCCTGCGCTTCCTGCTCTACGCCATCCTCTCCGCCCTGTGCCTGTCCGGCATCGGCCGCCGTGGCCTGGCGCCGGTGCTGACCCCGGTCAACGACTTCATCCTGCGCTACCGCTGGCAGGCCCTGCTGCTGCTCGGCCTGATCGCCACCTACCGCATGTCAGACACGGTGATGGGGGTGATGGCCAACGTCTTCTACATCGACATGGGCTTCGCCAAGAGCCAGATCGCCAGCGTCAGCAAGCTGTTCGGCCTGATCATGACCCTGCTCGGCGCGGCCCTCGGCGGCCTGCTGATCGTGCGTTTCGGCATCCTGCCGATCCTCCTGCTGGGCGGTGCCGCTTCGGCGGCGACCAACCTGCTGTTCGCCACCCTCTCCGGCCTCGGCCCGGTGAGCCTGCCCGACTATGACCACTACACGGTGACCCAGCTGCTGCTGGCCCTCGACCCGCACATGCTGATGCTGGTGCTGACCATCACCCTCGACAACCTCAGCTCGGGCCTGGCCACGGCGGCCTTTGTCGCCTATCTGTCGAGCCTGACCAACCTGAAGTTCTCCGCCACCCAATACGCCCTGCTCAGCTCGATCATGCTGCTGCTGCCGCGCCTGGTCGGCGGCTCGTCCGGGCTGATGGTGGAGAAACTCGGCTATGGCCAGTTCTTCCTCGCCACCGCCCTGCTCGGTATTCCCACCCTGATCCTGATCGTCGTGCAGTGGAGCCGCGAGCGCCACGCTCCCGAGCAACCCAACGGCTCGACGCCGCCACCCGGCGCCGAAGCCCAGCAGAAATGAAAAAGGCCGGCGAATGCCGGCCTTTTTCTGCCTTGCGCGACCTCAGTCGCGGAAGTTGTTGTACTGCAGCGGCATGCCGAATTCCTTGCTGCGCAGAGCCGCGATGGCCTCCTGCAGGTCGTCGCGCTTCTTGCCGGTGACGCGCACCTGCTCGCCCTGGATGGCGGCCTGCACCTTGAGCTTGGCATCCTTGATGTGAGCGACGATCTTCTTCGCCAGCTCCTTGTCGATGCCCTCGCGGAATTCCACTTCCTGCTTGACCACCTTGCCGGAGGCATAGGCGTCCTTGACCTCCATGCACTGGGCATCGATCTTGCGCTTGATCAGGGCCATGCGCAGGATTTCCAGCATCTGCTCGAGCATGAAATCGGCTTCGGCGGTCAAGGTAATGCTCTTGTCCTTGCTCTCGAAGCTGCACTTGCCACGCAGGTCGAAGCGGCGCTCCAGCTCCTTGATGGCGTTGTCCACGGCGTTGGTCAGTTCGTGCTTGTCCAGTTCGGACACCACGTCGAACGAAGGCATCGAAGTACTCCAGATAGACGGCGCGATCAGCATCACGGACTGTGCGCGCCTGGCTTGACGATAGAAATGGCGCGATCATTATAACCAGTCTGACACATGCTGTTCGGCCAAGTACCGACGGTCATACCGTTTCCTGCCAGCGAGCCCCTTTCAATGCCCAACCCCCACCTCAGCATCCTGGTCGTGGACGACGCCAAGTTTTCCAGCGCCATGATCGGCCGCGCCCTGTCCCAGGCCGGCTACCAGGATGTCCGCTTCGCCAGCAGTGCGGCCGAAGCCCTGCGTCAGCTCGAACAGCGTCCCGCCAGCGTGCTGCTGGCCGACTGGCTGATGCCGGAGATGGATGGCTTGGAGCTGACTGGACGGGTGCGCCAGCTGGATGAAACCGCCGAGCACTACACCTACGTCATCCTGCTCACCGGCAAGGAAGGCGAGAACGTGCTGGTGGAAGCCTTCGACCGCGGCGTCGACGACTTCATCAGCAAGGCTGCGATGAACGAGCAGCTGGTGCCGCGGGTCTACGCCGCCGACCGCCTGTGCAACACCCTGCACCGCCTGCTCAACGAAAATCGCATGATGACGCAGAACATCGCCAGCCTGGAGCAGCGCAACCTGGTCGACCCGCTCACCGGCCTGGGCAACCCGCGCTACCTGCAGCAGAAGCTGGCCGACAGCCTGCGCCAGGTCGAGTCGCGCGGCGGCGCGGTGTGCTACCTGTCGATCGGCATGCAGGAAGCCGGCGCCCTGCGCCAGCAGTACGGCAACGGCTTCTACAACGAGTTGCTGCACGGCGTGGCCCGGCGCCTGCAGCAACTGGTGCGGCCGCTGGACGTGCTGGTGCGGGTCGACGACACCCACTTCGGCCTGATCACCCTGCTCGACGACCTGCAGGAATGCTCGCCGAGCAGCTTCAAGCGCCTGCATGAAGGCCTCAACCTCAAGGCGTTCAAGACCAGCGAAGGCTTCATCACGCTCAAGGCCGGGATCGCCCTGGTCGGCCTGGACGCCAAGTCGCTGCCGATCGACCCGCAGACCCTGCTCGACCATGCCGCCCGCCTGATGCCGGAAGCCTACGCCAGCGGACGCGTCAGCGCGGTACGCCTGCCCCTGCCGCTATGACCTGGCATGTGCTCGGCGCCGGCAGCCTGGGCAGCCTGTGGGCCACCCGCCTGTTCCGCGCCGGCCTGCCGGTACGCCTGATCCTGCGCAACCCCGAACAACTGGCCAGCTACCGCGCCAGCGGCGGCCTGAGCCTGGTGGAAAACGGCCACAGCCAGCTCTACCCGATCGCCGCGGAAACCGCCGACAGCGCCGCCCCGGTGCAGCGCCTGCTGCTCGCCTGCAAGGCCTACGACGCCGAGGAAGCGGCCGCCAGCCTGGCCCCGCGCCTGGCTCCCGGCGCCGAAATTATCCTCCTGCAGAACGGCCTGGGCAGCCAGGATGCCGTGGCCGCGCGCCTGCCGCGGGTGCGCTGCATCCTCGCCTCGAGTACCGAAGGCGCGTTCCGCGACGGCCCCTGGCGCGTGGTGTTCGCCGGCCAGGGCCATAACTGGCTCGGCGTGCCGGGCCAGGAGCAGGCCCCGGCCTGGCTGGGCGAACTGCAACAGGCCGGCATCCCCCATGCCTGGAGCGCGGCGATCCTGGCCAAGCTGTGGCGCAAGCTGGCGCTGAACTGCGCGATCAACCCGCTGACCGTGCTGCACCAGTGCCGCAACGGCGACCTGCGCGACTGGCCACAGGATGTGCAGGCGCTGTCCAGTGAGCTGGCCGAGCTGCTGCGCGGCTGCGGCCAGACCGAAGCAGCCGATGACCTGCACAAGGAAGTGCTGCGGGTGATCGACGCCACCGCCGCCAACTACTCGTCCATGTACCAGGACGTCGCCCAGGGCCGCCGCACCGAGATCACCTACCTGCTCGGCCATGCCTGCCGCCAGGCCCGCCAGCACGGCCTGGCCACCCCGCAGCTGGATGCCCTGCATGAGCGCCTGCTGGCCTGCCTGGCCGCGCGCGGATTGCCCCTGGTCTGAGCGCGCGCTACCCTCCTCCCTCCCTATCAGCGGAAACCTGCGCCCTTGACCCGTCTGCGCCAGCGTCTCGACAACCTGCCGGTCGGCCGCAAACTGCTCGCCGCCCTGCTGGTGCTGCTGGCCACCGTGCTGCTGGTGGCCAACCTGGCGTTTATCAGCGCCGCCTACTGGATCTCCCAGGAAAGCGTGGCGCCCCAGGCCCTGCTCACCCTCGGCCGACTGATCGCCACGCCGGCCCTGAGCCGCCAGGCCCTGGCCTCGCCGCAAGCGGCCCAGGCCCTGCTGCAACAGCTGGACAGCTATGCACCGCTGCGCGCCGCCGCCCTCTACGACAGCCACGGCATGCGCCTGGCCGAGCTGCAGCTGGGCGAGCCGCTGCAGCTGCCACTGCGCGCCGAGCTGCTGGAGAGCTGGCGCCAGGGCGAGTTCCGCAACACCCAGCTGATGCCACTGAGCGTGCCCGGGGTGGCGCCCGGCCACCTGCTGCTGGTCGCCTCCAGCGAGCTGCCTGGGGCCTTCTACACCGGCACCCTGACTGCCAGCGGAGTGATCCTGGTGATCAGTGTGCTGCTCTGGACGCTGATCGCCCGGCAGATCCGCCGCCTGATCACCCGGCCGATTCGCCGCCTGGAAGAGCTGTCGCGCCAGGTCACCCGCGAAGAGAACTATTCGCTGCGCGCCACCCGCGGCAACCAGGACGAAATCGGCAACCTGGCCGATGCCTTCAACACCATGCTCAGCCGCATGGAGACCCGCGAGCAGCTGCTCAAGCGCGCCCGCGACGACGCCGAATCGGCGTTCGGCCAGGCCCAGAGCCTGGCCGAGGAAACCCGCCACTCCAACCGCAAGCTGGAGCTGGAAGTGCAGGTGCGCAGCAAGATCGAGAAAAAGCTCACCGGCTTCCAGAACTACCTCAACAGCATCATCGACTCCATGCCCTCGGCGCTGATCGCCCTCGACCAGGAGTTCTACGTCACCCAATGGAACCAGGAGGCCAGCGCCCTCTCCGGCACCCACCTGGACGAAGCACTGAACCAGCCGGTGTTCCTCGCCTTCCCCTCGCTCAAGCCCTACCTGCCGCAGCTCAAGCGCACGGCCGAGCAGCACAAGGTGGAGAAGATCGAGCGGGTGACCTGGGCCCGCGGCGAAGAGATGCACCACTACGAGCTGACCTTCTACCCGCTGATGGGCATCGGCGGGCGCGGCGCGGTGATCCGCATCGACGACATCACCCAGCGCCTGTCACTGGAAGACATGATGGTGCAGTCGGAGAAGATGCTCTCGGTCGGCGGCCTGGCCGCCGGCATGGCCCACGAGATCAATAACCCGCTGGGCGCCATCCTGCACAACGTGCAGAACATCCGCCGGCGCCTGTCGCCGGAGCTGGCGAAGAACCAGGATCAGGCGGTAGAGGTCGGCATCGCCCTCGACGACGTCACCGCCTACCTGCAGGCCCGTGAGATTCCCCAGCTGCTCGACGGCATCGCCCAGGCAGGCTCGCGGGCAGCCAAGATCGTCAGCCACATGCTCGCCTTCAGCCGGCGCAGCAACCGGCAGATGGCGCCCTGTCAGCTGCCGGCGCTGATCGACCAGGCGGTGGAGATCGCCGGCAACGACTTCGACCTGGCCGACGGCTTCGACTTCCGCACCCTGCTCATCGAGCGCGAGTTCGATGAGCAGCTGGGCGCCGTACCGGCCACCGCCAACGAGCTGGAACAGGTGCTGCTCAACCTGCTGAAGAACGCCGCCCAGGCCATTCACCTGCGCGACGACGAGGACGAGCCGGGGCGCATCGTCCTGCGCACCCGGCTCAACCCGCCTTGGGCGGAGATCCAGGTGGAAGACAACGGCATCGGCATGCCGGAGAACGTGCGCAAACGCATCTTCGAGCCGTTCTTCACCACCAAGGAGGTCGGCCAGGGCACCGGCCTGGGCCTGTCAGTGTCGTACTTCATCGTCACCAACAACCACAAGGGGCAGATGGAAGTGCACTCCACGCCCGGCCAGGGCACCTGCTTCACCCTGCGCCTGCCCCTGGTCTCCGCCACCGACACCGCGAGCCACTGAACATGGGTTACCGACTGAGCAAGATCTACACGAAGACCGGCGACCAGGGCGAAACCGGCCTGGCCGACGGCCGCCGGGTGGCCAAGGATCATCCGCGGGTGGAAGCCATGGGCGAGCTGGACAGCCTCAACAGTCAGCTCGGCCTGCTCCTCGCCGAACTGGCCGAGCAGCAGCTGCTACACCCCGGCCTGGGCGAGCTGAGCGAAGTGCTCACACCCTGCCAGCACCGCCTGTTCGACCTCGGTGGCGAGCTGGCCATGCCGGCCTACCAGGCCCTGGAGGAAAGCGAAGTGCAGCGCCTGGAAGCGGCCATCGACCGCTGGAACGAGGAGCTGGGGCCGCTGCAGAACTTCATCCTGCCCGCCGGCTCGCGCCTGATCGCCCTGGCCCATGTCTGCCGCAGCCAGGCACGCAGCGCCGAACGCCGCTGCCAGCAGCTCAACGCCCTGGAGCCGCTGCGCAGCGTCGGCATGGCCTACGTCAATCGCCTGTCCGACCTGCTGTTCGTCGCCGCCCGCCTGATTGCCCGCCGTCAGGGCATCGCCGAAGTGCTCTGGCAGGCGGCAGCGCAACCCGCGTCCTGAACCCCACCGCGCCGGTCTGCACTTACACCGGCCAAAAGGCACGGATACCGGCCACACCCTGAGCGCCGGCCTGCCAGGCGCGCTGACGATCCTCGGGGCCCACCCCGCCGAGCAGGTAGGCCGGCTTGTTGAAGCCGCGGAGCAGCTCACTCACCGCCGGCCAGCCCAGCGGCACGGCCTCCGGATGGGTCTGGGTGACCTGTACCGGCGACAGGGTGACGAAGTCCACGCCCATGCGGGTGGCCAGGGCCAGCTCCTCGGCGCCATGGCAGGACGCCGCCAGCCAGCGCTGGCCGGGGAACGGCCGGCCATTCTCGGCATACTTGTGCAGTTGCTCGGCGGTCAGGTGCCAGCCGGCGGCGGGGAAATCGCCCAGCCACTCCAGCGGGCCCTTGAGCATCAGCTGCGCCTTGCCGGCGCACAGCCCCTGGATATCCAGGGCCAGGTCGCGGTACTGGGCATCGAACATGTTCGGCGCGCGCAGCTGGATCAGGCGGATACCGGCGGCCACCGCGGCGCGCACGCCACGCAGCAGCTCACCCGGCTCCAGGCCATCGGGGGTAATCAGGTAGCACTCGGGCAGGCGCGCGGCCGCCACTATCGGCTGGTTGGCCGCGGGGAACTCATAGTCGAGCAGCTCGCGTTCGCTGACCCAGGCCAGCGGCTGGCCCTCGGCGCCATGGGGTTCGCCGGTGAAAGCCGAGACTTCCCAGACATCCAGCAGCACCTGCTTGTCGGCATAGTCGTGCTGCACCTGGATCAGCGGCCGAGCACTGCGCACCTGGATGCCCAGCTCCTCCTCCAGCTCGCGGGCCAGGGCGGCCTCCACCGCCTCGCCGGCCTCGACCTTGCCGCCGGGGAATTCCCACAGGCCGCCCTGGTGCTGCTCATCCGCGCGCCGGGCGATCAGGATGCGACCGTCGGCGCCGCGGATCACCGCGGCTGCCACGTGTACCCGTTTCATGCATTGTTCTCCGTTTCCTGCAGGCCGGCGCGATACCACCGCTGGAATGCCGGCCACTGATAGATGGTGTTCACATAGCTCTCGGCCTCGGCCGACAGCGCCACCTGGTAGCTGCGCAGGCGCGCCGCCACCGGGGCGAAGAAGGCGTCGGCGATGCTGGCATGGCCGAACAGGAAGGGGCCGTCCTGGCCGAAGCGCTGGCGGCACTCCTGCCACAGGGCGCAGATCCGTGCGATGTCCGCCGCGGCCTCGGCCGGCAGCTCGGCCAGCGCCTGGTTGCGCCGCAGGTTCATCGGCAGGTGGCTGCGCAGGGGCACGAAGCCACTGTGCATCTCCGCGCAGACCGAACGGGCAAAGGCCCGCGCCGCCGTGCCGCGGGGCCACAGATGGGCCTCGGGGAAGCGCTCGGCGAGGTATTCGGCAATCGCCAGGGAGTCCCAGATGATGCCGTCTTCGCACTTGAGCACCGGCACCTTGCCGGTCGGCGAATGCTCCAGCAGGCGCCGACGGCTGTCGGCACCGTAGAGCGACACCAATTGCTCCTCGTAGGGTGCGCCCGTCAGCTCCAGGGCCAACCAGGCACGCAGCGACCAGGAAGAAAAGTTCTTGTTGCCGATAACCAGAGTCAGGGACATGGGTTCGCTCCGTGCTGAGTAGGGGGTTCACCCGACCTTAAAAGCGCCTCCCGCAGATAGCAAATTCCCGGTATTCATGGGGTCATGAATACCGGGAATGCAAGTACGCCAGGATCTCGCGAGCTAGAGATAAACGGTGGCGCCACGACCAGCGGGAGTAACAGCCGAAGGCTGGCCCGGAGGGCAAGCGTCAGCGCGTCAAGTGGCCGAGGAAGCGGAGTTTACGATTGTAAATGAGCATTCCGAGGCCGCTTTCAACGCCGTTTAGCCGACGCGCAGCAGATCGTGGTCAGGTGCGGTATTCCGCGTTGATCTTCACGTACTCATGAGACAGGTCGGTAGTCCAGATGGTTTCGCTGCAGTTGCCGCGACCCAGCTCGATGCGGATACCGATTTCCTCGCGGGCCATCACCGCCGCGCCCTGCGCCTCGGTGTAGCTGGCGGCGCGACCGCCCTGGCTGGCAATGCACACCTCACCGAGGAACACGTCGATCTTGCTCACATCCAGTTGCGGTACGCCGGCATAGCCGACGGCGGCGAGAATGCGCCCCCAGTTGGGGTCGGAGGCGAACAGCGCGGTCTTGATCAGCGGCGAGTGGGCCACGGCGTAGGCCACGTCCAGGCACTCCTGATGAGTCCCACCGCCGTTGACCTGCACGGTGACGAACTTGGTCGCGCCTTCGCCGTCACGGACGATGGCCTGGGCCACTTCCATGAACACTTCGAGTACCGCCTGCTTGAGCTTGGCGAACAGCTCGCCAGAGGCGGAGGTGATCTCCGGCAGGGCCGCCCGGCCGGTGGCGATCAGCATGCAGCAGTCGTTGGTCGAGGTATCGCCGTCGATGGTGATGCGGTTGAACGACTTGTTCGCCGCGTCACGCACCAGATCCTGCAGCACCTCGCGGGCAACCTTCGCATCCGTGGCGATATAGCCGAGCATGGTCGCCATGTTCGGCCGGATCATCCCGGCGCCCTTGCTGATGCCGGTCACGGTGACGGTCACGCCATCGTGCTGGAACTGACGGCTGGCACCCTTGGGCAGGGTGTCGGTGGTCATGATGCCGGTGGCGGCTTCGGCCCAGTGGTTCTCATCCAGGTCGTCGAGGGCGGCCTGCAGGGCACCTTCGATCTTCTCTACCGGCAGTGGCTCGCCGATCACCCCGGTGGAGAACGGCAGCACGGCCTCGGCGGCCACACCGGTCAGCGCGGCCAGGGCGGCGCAGGTGCGGCGGGCATTGCTCAGGCCATCCGGGCCGGTACCGGCGTTGGCGTTGCCGGTGTTGGTCAGCAGGTAGCGCACGTCACCCTGCATGCGTTCGCGGGTAACCAGTACCGGCGCCGCGCAGAAGGCGTTGGTGGTGGTCACGCCGGCCACGCGCGAACCTTCGGCGCAGCGCATCACCACTACATCCTTGCGCCCCGGGCGCTTGATGCCGGCAGAAGAAATGCCGAGTTCGAAACCGGGAACCGGGTGCAGGACAGGCAGGGGACCAAGACCAACAGCCATGTGGGGACGCTCCTTCATCAGCAGTACGAAGCCGCGCGGGCGGCAAAGGTGGAAAAACGCCGCGAGCGGCAGAGCCGGTCGCGGCGTTGTTTATATAGCAGGCCTGGCGCGGATCAGCTCAGCTGGCCGTGGCAGTGCTTGTACTTCTTGCCGGAACCGCAGGGGCACAGCTCGTTGCGGCCGATCTTCGGCTCGGCACGCACCGGAGCGCTGGCCAGGGCGACATCGCCATCGGCCTCACCGTCAGCCTCGACCGGCATGGCCGAGGCTTCGGCATGCTGGAACTGCATGCGCTGGGCCATGGCTTCGGCTTCGCGGCGCAGGCGCTCTTCTTCCTCGGCCGGGTCTTCGCGACGCACCTGGACGTGGGAGAGCACGCGAATGGTGTCGCGCTTGATCGACTCCAGCAGCTCCTGGAACAGGGTGAAGGACTCGCGCTTGTATTCCTGCTTGGGGTTCTTCTGCGCGTAGCCACGCAGGTGAATACCGTGGCGCAGGTGATCCATGGTGGCTAGGTGATCCTTCCACAGGTCGTCCAGCACACGCAGCAGCATCTGCTTCTCGAAGGTACGCAGGGCCGCGGCGCTGGCCAGCTCTTCCTTCTCGTTGTAGGCGGCCACGATCTGCTCGAGGATGCGCGCGCGCAGGGTTTCCTCGTACAGCTTGTCGTCTTCGTCGAGCCACTGCTGAACCGGCAATTTGAGGCCGAAGGTGCTGTACAGCGCCTGCTCCAGACCGAATACGTCCCACTGCTCGGGCAGCGATTGTGGCGGGATGTGCTCGTTGATCGTGGCGGTCAGCACTTCCTCGCGGAACTCGGCGATGGTCTCGCCTATATCCTCGGCCACCAGCAGGCTGTTGCGCATGTGGTAGATCACCTTGCGCTGCTCGTTGGCCACGTCGTCGTATTCGAGCAGCTGCTTGCGCATGTCGAAGTTGCGGCCTTCGACCTTGCGCTGGGCCTTCTCGATGGCGTTGGTCACCATGCGGTGCTCGATGGCCTCGCCGGCCTGCATGCCCAGGGCCTTCATGAAGTTCTTCACCCGGTCGGAGGCGAAGATGCGCATCAGGCTGTCTTCCAGCGACAGGTAGAAACGGCTGGAACCCGGGTCACCCTGGCGACCGGCACGGCCACGCAGCTGGTTGTCGATACGGCGCGACTCGTGGCGCTCGGAAGCGATCACGTGCAGGCCGCCGGCCTCGATCACCTGCTGGTGACGCTTCTGCCATTCGGCCTTGATCTGGGCGACCTGCTCTTCGCTCGGCGCTTCCAGGGCGGCCACTTCGACCTCCCAGTTGCCGCCCAGAAGGATGTCGGTACCACGACCGGCCATGTTGGTGGCGATGGTCACCGCGCCCGGACGACCGGCCTGGGCAATGATCTCGGCTTCCTTCTCGTGGTACTTGGCGTTGAGCACCTTGTGCTCCATGCCGGCCTTCTCGAGCAGCTTGGAAACGTACTCGGAAGTCTCGATCGAAGCGGTACCGACCAGGATCGGCCGGCCCTGGGCCTGGCTTTCCTTGATGTCGGCGATGATTGCCTGGTACTTCTCGTCCTGGGTCAGGTAGACCAGGTCGTTGTAGTCCTTGCGCGCCACCGGACGGTGGGTGGGGATGACCACCACGTTGAGGCCGTAGATCTGGCGGAACTCGAAGGCCTCGGTGTCGGCGGTGCCGGTCATGCCGGAGAGTTTGTTGTACAGGCGGAAGTAGTTCTGGAAGGTGGTCGAGGCCAGAGTCTGGCTCTCGGCCTGGATGTTCACCCCTTCCTTGGCCTCGATGGCCTGGTGCAGGCCTTCGGACAGGCGGCGGCCCTGCATGGTGCGGCCGGTGTGCTCGTCGATCAGGATCACCTGGCCGTTCTGCACGATGTATTCGACGTTGCGGTGGAACAGCTTGTGCGCACGCAGGCCGGCATATACGTGGGTCAGCAGGCCGAGGTTGTGCGCCGAGTACAGGCTCTCGCCCTCGGCCAGCAGGCCGGCGTTGGTCAGCAGTTCCTCGATGAACTGGTGGCCAGCCTCGTTGAGCTCGACCTGGCGGGTCTTCTCGTCGACCTTGTAGTGGCCTTCCTGGGTGACCACGCCTTCCTCTTCCTCGATGTGCTGAGTGAGGCGCGGGATCAGCTTGTTGATTTCCATGTACAGCTTGGAGCTGTCTTCGGCCTGTCCGGAGATGATCAGCGGGGTGCGTGCTTCGTCGATGAGGATCGAGTCCACTTCGTCGATCACGGCGAAGTTCAGCTCGCGCTGGAACTTCTCTTCCTGGGCGAACGCCATGTTGTCGCGCAGGTAGTCGAAGCCGAATTCGTTGTTGGTGCCGTAGGTGATGTCGGCGGCGTAGGCGGCGCGCTTCTCTTCCGGCGGCATGAAGGGGGTGACGATGCCGACCGAGAGACCGAGGAACTCGTACAGCGGACGCATCCAGTTGGCATCGCGGCGGGCCAGGTAGTCGTTCACCGTGACCACGTGCACACCCTTGCCGGACAAGGCGTTGAGGTACACCGCCAGGGTGCCCACCAGGGTCTTGCCTTCACCGGTACGCATCTCGGCGATGGTGCCTTCGTGCAGGGCCATGCCGCCGATCAGCTGGACGTCGAAGTGACGCATGCCCATCACCCGCTTGCCGGCCTCGCGAGCCACGGCAAAGGCCTCGGGGAGAATCTGCTCGAGGGTCTGGCCCTTGGCCAGGCGCGCCTTGAACTCCTCGGTCTTGGCCCGCAGCTGCTCATCGGACAGCGCCAGCATCTGCTCTTCGAGCGCATTGACCGCCAGCACTGCCTTCTGCATGCGCTTAACTTCGCGCTCGTTCTTGCTTCCAAAGAGTTTCTTCAACAGCGGCGCAAACATATCGGCAGATTCTTCCACTAATGGGGATGATGGGTGGCGTAGAACGCGCGCCCTGCAGCCGGCGTGGCTGCGTGCGAAGGGGGCATTCTACCCGGAAACGTCGGCGATGAAAGCGCATCCTGCCCTGTTCCCCGGCGGAGCGAATTCATCGGCCAGCGGCTAGCAACTTCATCTATATGGGGATGCTGGCCAACAGCTGCAAGCCCGGTTTGCTAACATGCCGGATTATCGTTGCAGATTTGCCAACCATGACCTTTCGCCCCCTGCCGGCCAAGGCTCCCGCCGCCCTGCTGCGCGAAGCCAAACCTCTTCAGGCCATGCTTGCCCAGGCCCAGCGCCTGGCGCACCTGCAGACATTGGTAGATGCCCAGCTGGAAGCGGCGGCACGCGAGCACTGCCTGGTCGCCAGCTGGCGCGACGGCTGCCTGCTGCTGCTGACCAGCAATGGCCACTGGGCCACCCGCCTGCACTATCAGCAACGCCGCCTGCAGCGCCAGCTGCAAGGGCTGCCGGAATTCGCCGGGCTGCACAAAGTACAGATCAAGGTGCGCCCGCCGACCGGCCAGGTCGAGCATGTCGGGCGCACGGCAGAACTCTCCGAAGCGGCAGCAGAAAGCCTGCACAGCGCCGCCGAAGGCATCAGCGATCCCAAGCTGCGCGCCGCCCTGGAACGCCTGGCGAGCAAGGCCAAGCCAGCCGAATAGACAAAACGCGGACAAGAAAAAGGCCACCCGAGGGTGGCCTAATAAATACAACTATAAGGAGGGTCTTGCTTACACGGCCGCTACCGGGCGCATGTAGGAGATCGGTGCAGTGTTGGCGTCGTCGAAGATCACCACTTCCCAGGCGTCTTTCTGCTCGATCAGGGTACGCAGCAGGCGGTTGTTCAGCGCGTGACCGGACTTGAAGCCACGGAACTCGCCGATCAGGCTGTTGCCCAGCAGGTAGAGGTCGCCGATGGCGTCGAGGATCTTGTGCTTGACGAACTCGTCCTCGTAACGGAGGCCGTCTTCGTTGAGCACGCGGAACTCGTCGACCACGATGGCGTTGTCCACACTGCCGCCGAGTGCCAGGTTCTGCGAACGCAGGAACTCGATGTCACGCATGAAACCGAAGGTACGGGCGCGACTGACTTCCTTGACGAAGGACGTACTGGAGAAGTCGACGCTGGCGGTCTGGGTGCGACCACGGAACACCGGGTGATCGAAATCGATCTCGAAGCTCACCTTGAAACCGTCGAACGGCAGGAAGGTGGCACGCTTGTCGCCCTCCTCCACTGTCACTTCGCGCAGTACGCGGATGAACTTCTTCGGCGCTTCCTGCTCTTCCAGGCCAGCCGATTGAATCAGGAATACGAAGGGACCGGCGCTGCCGTCCATGATCGGCACTTCGGGTGCCGAGAGCTCGACGTAGGCGTTGTCGATGCCCAGGCCTGCCATGGCCGAAAGCAGATGCTCTACGGTATCCACCTTGACTTCACCATTGACCAGAGTGGTCGACATGGTGGTCTCACCGACATTTTCCGCGCGGGCGGGGATTTCCACGACGGGGTCGAGGTCGGCGCGACGGAACACTATACCGGTATCCACAGGGGCCGGCTTCAGGGTCAGGTAAACCTTCTCTCCCGAGTGCAGGCCAACACCGGTGGCACGGATGATGTTCTTCAGGGTGCGTTGTCTGATCATGGTTTTGGCTGCTTGTGCGCGTGTTGCGAACTGTTTTCAACAATGGGCGGCGATGATAGCAGAACCGCCCTTTGCTGAACACCAATCGCCAGCATACTCCTGATAAATTTCATTAATCAGCCTGACGACGCAGGAAGGCCGGAATATCGAGATAATCCAGGTCGTCCTGAGTATTCAGCTTGGCCGCAGCGGCACTGCCGGCGAGGCTTTGACGCTGAACGGTCGGGCGTTCGTAGTCCTTGTAGTTGACCGCCGGTTGCTCGGCGCTGCGCGGAGCGGCGCTGATCACGGCAGCCGGAGCGGCTGCGGCGGCCGGCACGGTATTGTCGACAACCTTGACCGGTTTCTCGATTCGCGCGCCCAGGCCGGTGGCCACCACGGTCACGTGCAGCTCGTCGCGCACGTCCGGATCGATCACCGCGCCGACCTTGACGGTGGCGTGCTCGGAGGCGAAGGCCTCGATGATCTCGCCGACCGCGGCGTACTCGCCGAGGGACAGATCCAGACCGGCGGTGATGTTGACCAGGATGCCACGCGCGCCCTGCAGGTTGACGTCCTCCAGCAGCGGGTTGCGGATGGCCGCTTCGGTGGCCTCGCGAGCACGGTTCGGGCCGCTGGCGCAGCCGGTACCCATCATGGCCATGCCCATTTCGCCCATCACGGTCTTCACGTCGGCGAAGTCGACGTTCATCAGGCCCGGACGCTGCATGATGTCGGAGATACCGCGCACGGCGCCGGACAGCACGTCGTCAGCCTTGGCGAAGGCGGACAGCAGGCTGGCGTCCTTGCCGAGGATGGTCAGCAATTTTTCGTTGGGGATGGTGATCAGCGAGTCGACGCACTCGGACAGGGCACGGATACCCTCGTCGGCGACCTGCATGCGCTTGCGCCCTTCGAACGGGAACGGACGGGTGACCACGGCAACAGTGAGGATGCCCATCTCTTTCGCCACTTCGGCAATGATCGGCGCCGCACCGGTACCGGTACCGCCACCCATGCCGGTGGTGATGAAGACCATGTCGGCGCCCTGCAGCACTTCAGCGATGCGCTCACGGTCTTCCATGGCGGCCTGACGGCCGATTTCCGGGTTGGTGCCGGCACCCAGGCCCTTGGTCACACCCGGGCCGAGCTGCAGCACGCTGCGCGCGCCGACGTTCTTCAGCGCCTGCGCATCGGTGTTGGCGCAGATGAATTCAACGCCCTCGATATTGTCCTTGATCATGTGGTTGACGGCGTTGCCACCACCGCCACCCACGCCGATTACTTTGATAACTGCGCTTTGCGGAACGTTATCTACGAGTTCGAACATTTCCCCTCTCCTTATTTTCTAGTTGTATCGCCTACAGCTACCGCGGTGTTGCTTTCAGAAATTGCCCTGGACCCAGCGTTTCAGCCGTTCCAGTACAGGTGCCTTGGGTTCATCGCTATACAGGTTGCTCGCGGACATGGAGATGCCATCGGCCTGCTTCTGCAGCCCGTACATCAGCAGGCCCACGCCTGTGGAATAGATAGGATTACGCACGACGTCGGTCAGTCCCTTGACGCTGTGGGGTACGCCCAAACGCACCGGCATGTGAAAGATCTCTTCGGCCAGTTCGACGGCACCTTCCATCTTGGCGGTACCACCGGTGAGCACGATCCCGGCAGGGATCATGTCCTCGTAGCCACTGCGCCGCAGCTCTGCCTGGATCAGGGTGAAGAGCTCGTCGTAACGGGGCTCGACAACCTCGGCAAGAGCCTGGCGGGACAGTTCCCGCGGCGGCCGATCTCCCACACTGGGAACCTTGATGGTTTCCCCCGGACCGGCCAGCTTGGCTAGGGCGCAAGCATACCGAATCTTGATCTCCTCGGCATACTGGGTCGGGGTGCGTAATGCCATTGCGATATCATTGGTAACCTGGTCACCGGCGATCGGAATCACCGCCGTGTGACGTATCGCACCTTCCGTGAAGATGGCGATGTCGGTGGTGCCGCCGCCGATGTCGACCAGGCACACACCCAGCTCCTTCTCGTCCTCGGTCAGTACCGAGTAGGCGGAAGCCAGCTGTTCCAGAATGATGTCGTCGACTTCCAGGCCGCAGCGGCGCACGCACTTCTCGATGTTCTGCGCGGCATTGGTGGCGCAGGTGACCACATGCACCTTGGCCTCCAGACGCACACCGGACATGCCCAGCGGCTCGCGCACGCCTTCCTGGTTATCGATCACGTAATCCTGCGGCAGGGTGTGCAGCACCCGCTGGTCAGCCGGGATGGCCACCGCCTGGGCGGCGTCGAGCACGCGCTCCAGGTCGGCCGGGCTCACTTCACGGTCGCGGATGGCGACGATGCCGTGGCTGTTGAGGCTGCGGATATGGTTGCCGGCCAGGCCGACGAACGCCGAGTGGATGCGGCAACCGGCCATCAGCTGGGCTTCTTCCACGGCGCGCTGGATCGACTGCACGGTGGATTCGATGTTCACCACCACGCCCTTCTTCAGGCCGCGCGACGGGTGAGTGCCGATGCCGACGATTTCCAGCTGGCCATCGGCCGTCACCTCGCCCACCAGCGCCACCACCTTGGAGGTGCCGATATCGAGGCCGACGATCATCTTGCCGCTCTGCACGCTTGCCATGGTCTTATCTATCTCCTCGATTCACTGCACGGCGGCGGCTGGCGCCGCCGTTGGCGCGACCGGCTCGCGCCAGGCCACGGCCAGGCCGTTGGCGTAACGCAGGTCGATCCGCGCGATATTCGCGATCTGGGCCTTGAGCACCTTGTCGTAGATGGTGCTCAGGCGCCGCATTTTCTCCACCAGGTGATCACGGCCCAGCAGCAGCTCGACGCCCTGGCCGGTGCTGAGGAACCAGCTGCCATGCTCGCGCAGCTCCAGACGGGTGATGGAAAAACCCATCGGCCGCAGCATCTGGCTGAGTACCTGGTATTGCTGCATCACTTCCTGCTGGGCGCGTTGCGGCCCGGACAGCAGTGGCAGGTGTTCGTAGTGGGTCGACTCGCGCGGTGCGAAGGCCTGGCCCTGGTTGTTCAGCAGCAGGCCATCGCCCCAGCGGGCCACCGGCAGTTGCTCTTCCAGATGGATCACCACCTGATCCGGCCACACCCGGCGCACTTCGGCCTGGGCGATCCACGGCATGCTTTCCAGCTCGGCGCGCATGCCGGCCAGGTTGATGGTGAAGAAGCTGCTGGCGACGAACGGCGCGATGCGCTCCTGCACCGCCTGCTGGCTGATGTAGCTCAGCTCGCCCTGCACGCTGACCCGCGCGATCGGCCGGTCGGCGTAAGGCAACAGACGCTGGGCGCCCTCATAGGTGGCAAAGCCCAGCAGTACCAGCGCCAGCGGCCAGAGCAGACGCTTCAGGCCGCTCAGATCGGGACGCGGCAAGCGCGTGGCCAGCGGTTCCTGGGCCACCATCCGGCTGGCGCCACGCGCAGCGATAGGCTGACGCCGGCTGGCGCCTCCTATCGGCTGTGCGGGGTGACGGATAGTGGCGACCATGACTTAGCCCCTCGCCTCGACGCTGTCGGCCAGGATCGCCAGCACCAGCTGCTGGAAATCCAGACCGGCGGCGCGTGCGGCCATAGGTACCAGGCTGTGATCGGTCATGCCCGGTACGGTGTTGACTTCCAGCAGCCAGAACTTGCCGGCAGCATCCTGCATCACGTCGGCGCGCGCCCAGCCCTGGGTGCCCACGGCCTCGCAGGCACGCGCAGTGAGATCCTTCAGCTCCGCCTCTTTCTCGGCCGAGAGGCCGCAGGGAATGCGGTACTGGGTGTCATTGGCCAGGTACTTGGCGTCGTAGTCGTAGAAGGTATGCGGCGTGCCCAGCCCAATCGGTGGCAGCACCTGGCCGCGCAGCATGGCGACAGTGAACTCCGGGCCGTCGATCATCTGCTCGACCAGCACCTGCGAGTCGTAACGACTGGCATCTTTCCAGGCCGCAATCAGTGCCTCGACATCGGCGACCTTGGCCATGCCGATGCTGGAGCCCTCGTGGGCCGGCTTGACGAACAGCGGGAAGCCCAGCTCGGCAGCGGCAGCGCGGCAGTCGGCCTCGCTGGCCAGCACCGCATGGTTCGGTGTCGGCAGGCCCAGGCTCAGCCACACGCGTTTGGTGCGCAGCTTGTCCATGGCCAGGGCCGAAGCGAGGATGCCGCTGCCGGTGTAGGGAATGCCGGCGCACTCGAGCAGGCCCTGCATGGAGCCGTCTTCGCCGCCACGGCCGTGCAGCACGATAAAGGCGCGGTCGATCTTCTCGGCCACCAGGCGCTGCAGGAAGTCATCCCCGACATCGATGCCGAAAGCATCCACGCCGCCTGCCTGCAGAGCCTGCAGTACGGCGGCGCCGGACTTCAGCGACACCGCACGCTCGGCGCTCTTGCCGCCGAACAGCACGGCGACGCGGCCGAAAGCCTTGGGATCGAGGGTGGAATGCAGGCTCATTTCGACTCACCTTGAACAGCGAACAACGGGTGCTTGATCAGTTGCGGAGCGACGCCGCCGATATCGCCGGCACCCTGGCACAGCAGAATGTCGCCGGCGCGCAGCAGCGGCTTGATGATCGGCGCCAGATCGACGCCACGCTCGACGTAGATCGGATCCAGCTGGCCGCGCTGACGGATGCTGTGGCACAGGTGACGGCTGTCGGCACCCGGGATCGGCTCTTCGCCGGCCGGGTAGACCTCCATCAGCAGCAGCACGTTGGCATCGCCCAGCACCTGCACGAAGTCGTCGTACAGGTCGCGGGTGCGGCTGTAGCGGTGCGGTTGATAGAGGATCACCAGGCGCCGCTCAGACCAGCCGCCACGCACGGCCTTGATCACCGCCGCGACTTCGCGCGGGTGGTGGCCGTAGTCGTCGACCAGCATCACGCTGCCGCCGTCCACCGGCAGTTCGCCGTAGACCTGGAAGCGTCGACCGACGCCCTGGAAGCCGGACAGACCGGCAACGATGGCGGCATCGTCAATGCCTTCATCGGTGGCGATAGCGATGGTCGCCAGGGAGTTGAGCACGTTGTGGTTGCCCGGCATGTTGACCGACACATCGAGCGGCTCGCGGTCGCGACGCAGCACGGTGAAGTGGGTCTGCATGCCCTGCTGGCGCACGTTGATCGCGCGCACGTCGGCGTCTTCGGCGAAGCCGTAGGTCACGGTCGGACGGGCCACCTGCGGCAGCAGTTCGCGTACCACCGGATCATCCACGCAGAGCACGGCCAGGCCGTAGAACGGCAGGTTGTGCAGGAATTCGATGAAGGTCTTCTTCAGAACGTTGAAGTCGCCGCCATAGGTGCTCATGTGGTCGGCGTCGATGTTGGTGACCACCGAGACCATCGGCTGCAGGTGCAGGAAGCTGGCGTCGCTTTCGTCGGCCTCGGCGATCAGGTAGCGGCTGCTACCGAGCTGGGCGTTGGTGCCGGCAGCGTTCAGGCGGCCGCCGATAACGAAGGTCGGATCCAGGCCGCCGGCGGCGAATACCGAGGCCAGCAGGCTGGTGGTGGTGGTCTTGCCGTGGGTACCGGCGACGGCGATGCCATGACGGTAGCGCATCAGCTCGGCGAGCATCTCGGCGCGCGGCACCACCGGAATGCGACGTTCCAGGGCGGTGGCGACTTCCGGGTTGCTGGTGTTGACGGCGCTGGACACCACCAGCACGTCGGCCTGCTCGGCGTTCTCCGCGCGGTGGCCGATGAAGATGATGGCGCCGAAGCTTTCCAGGCGCTCGGTCACGGCCGAGGCCTTGAGGTCGGAACCAGAGACTTCGTAGCCGAGGTTGAGCAGCACCTCGGCGATGCCGCACATGCCGGCGCCGCCGATACCGACGAAGTGGATGCGGCGGATGCGGCGCATGCGGCGGATTTCCGAACGGGCAGCAGCGGGAGACTTAGCCACGGGCCACCTCCAGGCAGATGTCGACCACCGTGCGGGTGGCATCCGGTTTCGCCAGGCTGCGCGCGGTGCGGCCCATGGCCTTGAGTTTTTCAGGGTGCATCAGAACCTCGGTCAGCTGCGCGGCAAGCGTGTCCGCGTCAGTCGCATGTTGCGGGAGAAGAACGGCAGCGCCCTCCTTCGCCAGATATTCGGCATTGCGGGTCTGGTGATCGTCGATCGCGTGCGGCAATGGCACCAGGAAGGACGGCAGACCGGCGGCGGCCAGCTCGCTGACGGTCAGCGCGCCGGCGCGGCACACCACCAGATCGGCCCAGGCGTAGGCACGAGCCATGTCGCTGATGAAGGGCGCGACCTCGGCTTCGACCGCAGCTTCGCGATAACGCTCCGCAGTGATCTGATCATGTTGCTTGCCGGCCTGGTGGAACACCTGCGGGCGCAGCTCGCCGGCCACTTTGCCCAGGGCTGCCGGCAGCAACTTGTTCAACGGCTCAGCGCCCAGGCTGCCGCCCAGCACCAGCAGGCGCGGGCGGCGCTTGCTCAGATCGTCACGCGGGGTTTCCAGGAACAGCTCCTCGCGCACCGGGTTACCAGTGGTGCGGCGCTTGGCGCTGTTGCCGAAGGTATTCGGGAAGCCCTCGCATACGCGCTTGGCGAACGGCACCAGGCTGCGGTTGGCGGTGCCGGCCACGGCGTTCTGTTCCTGGATGATCAGCGGTGCACCGTTGAGCTTGGCGGCCAGGCCGCCCGGGCCGGTGACGTAGCCACCCATGCCCAGCACGCACACCGGCTGCAGCTCGCGCATTACCCGACGCGCCTGCCACAGCGCGCGCACCAGCTGGAACGGCGCCTTGAGCAGGGACAGCTTGCCCTTGCCGCGCAGGCCAGTGACCTGGATCAGGTGCAGCGGCAGACCGGCCGCCGGCACCAGCTCGTTCTCGATGCCGCGCGGGGTGCCCAGCCAGTGCACGCTGTAGCCGCGTGCCTTGAATTCGCGGGCGCAGGCCAGGGCCGGGAACACGTGGCCGCCGGTACCGCCGGCCATGATCAGGACATTACCGCGCATGGCCGGTCTCCTCGCTGTCGAAGAAGTCCGACTCGGTGAATTCGATTTCTTCGCTGCCCAGCGCCGTGCGGCGCTCCCACTCGATGCGCAGGAGCATGGCCAGGCTGACGCAGCAGATGATCAGCGAGCTGCCGCCGTAGCTGAGGAACGGCAGGGTCAGGCCCTTGGTCGGCAGCAGGCCGACGTTCACGCCGATGTTGATCAGCACCTGGCCGATCCACAGGAAAGCCAGGCCGTAGGCCACGTAGGCCGAAAAGAACTGCTTGGCCTTCTCCGCCCACAGGCCGATGTACAGGGCGCGCACGCTGACAAAGACGAACAGCGCCACGGTGGCCAGGGCGCCAACCATGCCCAGTTCTTCGGCGAGTACGGCGAAGACGAAATCGGTGTGCGCTTCCGGCAGGTAGAACTGCTTCTGGATGCTGTTGCCCAGGCCGACGCCGAACCACTCGCCGCGGCCGAAGGCGATCAGCGCCTGGCTCAGCTGGTAGCCGTCGCCGAACTGGTCGGCCCAGGGGTCGACAAAGTTGGTCAGGCGCTTCAGGCGGTAGGCCTGGCTGGTCATCACCAGCACGCCCAGGCCGAGTACGCCGGCGGCCAGCGGCACGAAGCGCACCAGGTTGATGCCGCCAAGGAACAGCATGGCGATGCACGAGCCGACCAGCACCACGGTGGCGCCGAAGTCCGGCTCGGCCAGCAGCAGCACGGCGATCGGGCCCAGCACCAGCATCGGCTTGATGAAGCCGGTGAGCTTCTCGCGCACTTCTTCCTGGCGCCGCACCAGATAGCCGGCGATGAACACCACGGTGAACAGCTTGGCCAGCTCGGACGGCTGCACGTTGAACATGCCGAAACCGATCCAGCGCTTGGCACCGTTCACTTCGCGGCCGATGCCCGGCAGCAGCACCATGATCAGCAGGGCGAAGGCCAGCAGCATCAGGCGCGCACCGTGGCGCTGCCAGAAGCTCATCGGGATCAGCAGGGTCAGCAGGCCGGCACCCAAGCCCAGGGCCAGGTAAATCAGGTGGCGGATCATGTGGTACAGCGGATTGCCGGACAGCGCCGCGGCCACTTCCGAGCTGGCCGAGGTGATCATCACCAGGCCCAGGCCGAGCAGGGCCATGCTGCCGGCCAGCAGCGGGAAGTCGAGGTCGACGCCGCGACGGGTACGCAGCGGCGACGGAGCGGCGAGCAGGTCGGCGAGCAGCTTCATTGCAGCGCCTCCGCAGCCTGGGCGAACAGGCGTCCGCGCTCTTCGAAGTTCTTGAACATGTCCAGGCTGGCGCAGGCCGGCGACAGCAGCACGGCATCGCCGGCCTCGGCCAGCTCGGCGCAGCGCTGCACCGCTTCGTCCAGCGTGCTCACCCGCACCAGCGGCGCGGCATTGCCCAGGGCGGCGGCGATTTGCTCGGCATCCCGACCGAGCAGCACCACGGCGCGGCAGAACTTGGCCACCGGCGCTTTCAGCGCGGAGAAGTCGGCGCCCTTGCCGTCGCCACCGGCGATCAGCACCAGCTTGCCGGCGATATCGGCACCCAGGCCTTCGATGGCGGCCAGGGCGGCGCCAACGTTGGTGGCCTTGGAGTCATCGTAGTAGCTCACCCCGCGCAGTTCGCGCACCCACTGGCAACGATGGGCCAGGCCGGCGAAGGTCTGCAGGGTCTCTAGCATCGGCGCGAACGGCAGGCCGACGGCATGGCCCAGGGCCAGGGCGGCCAGGGCATTGGACTGGTTGTGCGCGCCACGGATCTTCAGGGCAGCGGTCGGCAGCAGGGTCTCGAACTGGAAGGCCAGGTGCTTCTCGCCACCCTCCTCGATCAGGCCGAAGCGCTTGAAGTCCGGCTTGCCCAGGCCGAAGCTCCAGCACGGCACCTGGTCGGCGATCAGCGGACGCGACAGGGCGTCGTCGCGGTTGACCACTACCTGGCGCGCACCACGGAAGATGCGGTGCTTGGCCAGGTGGTACTGGGCCATGCCGGCGTAGCGATCCATATGGTCTTCGCTGATGTTCAGGCAGGTGGCGACTTCGGCGCCCAGGCGCTCGGTGGTTTCCAGTTGGAAACTGGACAGCTCCAGCACATACAGCTCGACGTCGTCGGCCAGCAGGTCCAGCGCCGGGGTACCGATATTGCCGCCGACGGCGACCTTCCTGCCGGCAGCCGCCGCCATCTCGCCGACCAGGGTGGTGACGGTGCTCTTGGCGTTGGAGCCGGTGATGGCGACGATCGGCGCCTTGGCGTGACGGGTGAACAGATCGATATCGCCGGACATCTTCACGCCACGGGCGGCCGCTTCACGCAGCGCTGGGGTAGCCAGGGCCAGGCCGGGGCTCACGTAGAGCTCCGAGGCGCGGCAGAGGAAGTCGACATCCAGCTCGCCGCAGCGCACTTCCACCTGCGGGTAGTCACGCTGCAGGGTCGCCAGTTCCGGCGGGTTCGCGCGCGTGTCGGCCACGGCGAAGCGCACGCCCTGCTGCGCGAGGAAGCGCACCAGGGACATGCCGCTCTTGCCGAGGCCGACAACGATGCGGAACTGGTCGGAAGCGATCAGCGACACTCTCTATTACCTCAGTTTCAGGGTGGCCAGGCCAACCAGTACCAGAATCACGGTGATGATCCAGAAGCGCACGATCACGCGAGGTTCCGGCCAGCCTTTCAATTCGAAGTGGTGGTGGATCGGCGCCATGCGGAACACGCGCTTGCCGGTCAGCTTGAAGCTGGCGACCTGGATGATCACCGACAGGGTTTCCATGACGAACACGCCGCCCATGATGAACAGGACGATTTCCTGGCGGACGATCACGGCGATGGTGCCCAGCGCGGCGCCGAGGGCCAGGGCGCCGACATCACCCATGAAGACTTGTGCCGGGTAGGTGTTGAACCACAGGAAGCCGAGGCCGGCACCGACCAGGGCGGCACAGAACACGATCAGCTCACCGGCGCCCGGCACGTAGGGGATCAGCAGGTAATCGGCGAATTTGATGTTGCCCGACAGGTAGCAGAAGATCGCCAGCGCACCAGCCACCAGCACGGTCGGCAGGATGGCCAGGCCGTCGAGGCCGTCAGTCAGGTTGACTGCGTTGCTGGTACCGACGATGACGAAGTAGGTCAGCACCACGAAGCCCACGCCCAGGGGAATGGCCACGTCCTTGAGCACCGGCAGGATCAGGGTGGTTTCCACCGGGCTCTGCGCGGTCATGTAGAGGAATACGGCGGCGCCTAGGCCGAACACCGACTGCCAGAAGTATTTCCAGCGGCTCGGCAGGCCACGCGAGTTCTTCTCGATCACCTTGCGATAGTCATCGACCCAGCCAATGGCGCCGAACAGCAGGGTCACGGCCAGCACCACCCACACGTAGCGGTTGGACAGGTCGGCCCACAGCAGGGTGCTGACGGCGATGGCGGACAGAATCAGCGCGCCACCCATGGTCGGCGTGCCCTTCTTCGACAGGTGCGATTGCGGGCCGTCGTTACGCACCGCCTGGCCGATCTGGCGGATCTGCAGGGTGCGGATCATCCACGGGCCGAGCCACAGCGACAGGGCCAGGGCGGTCAGCACGCCAAGAATCCCGCGCAGGGTCAGGTACTGGAATACACCGAAGCCGGTGTAGAACTGTTGCAGGTACTCCGCCAGCAGCAGCAGCATTTAGTGAGCCTCCCCCGATGCGCAGAGAGCCGCGACGACTTTTTCCATCGCCGCGCTGCGCGAACCTTTAATTAGAATGGTGGTATTGCCCGATTCGCGGCGAAGTGCCTCGATCAGGCTGGCTTGATCGGCGAAATGCTGTCCCTGCGCACCGAATGCCTTGACGGCATGGGCCATCAGCGGGCCCACGGCATACAGCGCGCTGACCTTGCCGGCGGCATGTGCGCCGACATCGCGATGGCCTTGCTCGGCCCACTCGCCCAACTCGCCCATATCTCCCAGCACCAGAACGGTGCGGCCGGAGAAGGCGGCGAGTATATCAACGGCGGCGCACATCGAAATCGGGTTGGCGTTGTAGGTGTCGTCTATCACTCGCGCACCATTCGTCGCCAGCTGAGCAACGGCGCGGCCTTTGACCGGCTGCAGGCTTTCCAGCCCGGCCTTGATCCCGACCAGCGGCACGCCGAGGGCAAATGCAGCGGCGGCGGCGGCCAGGGCATTGGCCACGCTGTGCTCGCCCAGCAGGTTGAGCTGGATGCGCGCCTCGCCAGCCTTGCCAGCCAGGGCGAAACCGGCGCAACCGCGGGCATCGCGCCACAGTTCGCTGGCGTACATATCGGCAGCCTGGTCGCGCAGGGCGAAGCTCAGTACCTGGCGGCCCTTGGCACGCGCCTGCCAGGTGGCAAAGGCCTTGTCGTCACGGTTGAGCACGGCCACGCCCTGCTCGCTCAGGCCTTCGAGAATCTCGCCCTTGGCCTCGACTATCTTCTCCGGCCCGCCGAACTCGCCGACATGGGCCAGCCCGGCATTGGTGATGATCGCCACCTGCGGCCGGGTCAGGCCGACGGTGTAAGCGATCTCGCCGATATGGTTGGCGCCCAGCTCGATCACCGCGCCAACATGCTCGGGCGCCAGCTCCAGTAGGGTCAGCGGCGCACCGAGGTCGTTGTTGAGGTTGCCACGGGTGGCCAGCACCTCGCCGTGCAGGCCGGCGCGCAGGATGCTGGCGAGCATTTCCTTGACCGTGGTCTTGCCGCTGGAACCGGTGACGGCAGCCAGCGGTTTGGCAAAGGCATTGCGGTTCAGCGCACCGAGCTGGCCGAGGGCGATGCGGGTGTCCTGCACCAGCAGCTGCGGCAGCGACGCGCCCGGCACTTCGCGCTGCACCAGAGCAGCCACGGCGCCCTTGGCGGCGACTTCGGCCAGGTAGTCGTGGCCATCGAAATTCGGCCCAACCAGGGCGATAAACAGCTGGCCGGCCGCGATCTTGCGGCTGTCGCTGGATACCGCGGCAAATGCCACATCGGTACCCAGCACACGCGCATTCAGGGCTGCAGCCACTTCGCTGAGCAGCAACGGCTTAAGCATGGGCAACCTCCCAGGCCTGCAGAGCCTTGGCGGTTTCGACCAGGTCGGAGAAGGCATGGCGCACGCCGTTGATCTCCTGATAGTCCTCGTGGCCCTTGCCGGCCAGCACTACCACGTCACCAACCTTGGCGCCGGCAATCAGCTGGGCAACGGCCTGGCCGCGACCGTGAACGAACTCGACCTGCTCCGGTTTGGCGAAGCCGGCACGGATATCGGCAACGATCTGCTGCGGGTCTTCCGTGCGCGGGTTGTCATCGGTGACCAGCACCACATCGGCCAGGCGCTCGGCCACCGCGGCCATCAGCGGGCGCTTGCCGCTGTCGCGATCGCCACCGCAGCCGAACAGGCACAGCAGGCGCCCGGTCACGTGCGGGCGCAGGGCCTCGAGTACTTTTTCCAGGGCATCCGGGGTGTGCGCGTAGTCCACCACCACCAGCGGCTGCTGGCCGCCGCCGAAGCGCTGCATGCGCCCGACCGGCCCCTGCAGCTGCGGCAGCACCCGCAGGATTTCGTCCAGGCCGTAGTTCAGACCGAGCAACGCGCCGACCACGGCCAGCAGGTTGCTCAGGTTGAAACGCCCGAGCAGCGGGCTGTGCAGATGACCCTCGCCTTGCGGGGTGACCAGTTGGGCACGTATGCCGTGGTCGTCGAAACTGGCCTGACGGCAGTACAGGTAGGCAGCGCTGTCGTTCAGGCTGTAGCTGATCAGGCGCGAGTCATGCTGCTCGGCAGCCAGCTGGCGACCGAAGTCGTCGTCCAGGTTGAGCACCCGGCATTTGAGCTCGGGCCAGGCAAACAGCTTGGCCTTGGCGGCGCCGTAGGCCTCCATAGTGCCGTGGTAATCGAGGTGGTCGCGCGACAGGTTGGTGAACACCGCCACGTCGAAGTCCAGGGCGGCCACCCGGCCCTGTTCCAGGCCATGGGACGACACTTCCATGGCCAGCGCACGGGCACCGGCCTGCTTCAGATCGGCCAGGGTGGCCTGCAGGGCAATCGGATCCGGGGTGGTGTGGCGGCCGCTCTCCAGGGCCTCGTAGAAGCCGCAACCGAGGGTGCCGACGATGCCGCAGCGCTCGCCCAGCTTGTCCAGAGCCTGGGCCAGTAACTGGCTGACGCTGGTCTTGCCGTTGGTGCCGGTGACGCCGACCAGGCGCAGGGCACGGCTCGGCTCGCCATAGAAGCGTCCGGCGATGGCCGACAGCTGGTTGGCCAGCCCCTTGATCGCCACCAGCTCGGCGCCCTTGGCGCTGACCACGGAGGAACCTTCGGCTTCATAGGCCACCGCGGCAGCGCCACGGGCGATGGCATCGACGATATGCGCGCGGCCATCCTGAGCAATGCCGGGTACGGCAAGGAACAGGTCGCCCGGGCGTACCTTGCGGCTGTCCAGGGTCAGTTCGCGGATCAGTACCGCCGACTGAGCCTGGGGCAACAATTGGTTGAGTGGCATGGGCATCAGATGCGCCCTCCCTTGCTACCGCTAGCATCGGCGGTTTGCTGCAGAGCCGCGCTCGGGTCGACCGGCGGCGGCAGGTTGTCCGGAGTGATGTTCATCAGGCGCAGAGAGCCGGCCATCACTTTGCTGAATACGGGGGCGGAAACCAGGCCACCGAAGTAGCCGGCCTTGCTCGGTTCGTCGATCACCACCACCAGGGCGATGCGCGGGTTGCCGCTCGGCGCGAAGCCGGCGAACAGCGAGCGGTAGGCGTTGGCGGTGTAGCCCTTGCTGCCGATGGTGGCCTTGCGCGCCGTGCCGCTCTTGCCGGACACGTGGTAGCCCGGCACCTGGGCGCGGAACACTCCGCGCGGCGCTTCGATCACTTGCTGGAGCATGCCCTGCATGGTCTTGGCCACGTCCTCGGGCAGCACTTGCGCGCCCTCGGGCTTGTTGTCCACCCGGGTCATCGACAGCGGCAGTACCTTGCCGTTGTTGGCCAGGGTGGCGTAGGCGTGGGCCAGCTGCACCGCAGTCACCGACAGGCCGTAGCCGTAGGACAGGGTGGCGGTCTCGGCCTGGCGCCATTCGCGGTGGCTCGGCAGCGTGCCGACGCGCTCGCCGGGGAAACCGAGGCCGGTGTCCTGGCCGAAGCCCAGGTTGCTCATCAGGTCGTGGATGGACTCGCCGCCGATGTCGAAGGCGATCTTGCTCATGCCGACGTTACTGGAGTTGATCAGAATGCCGGTCAGGTCGAGCACGCGGCCTTCGGTCTTGGACACATCCTTGATGGTGTAGCGGCCGATCTGCAGCGAGCCCGGCCAGACTTCGACCTGATCGGTCGGTTTCCAGCGCCCGGTCTGCAGGGCGGCACTCATCGACAGCGGCTTGACCGTCGAGCCGGGCTCGAACACGTCGATCATGGCGCGGTTGCGCATGGCGGCCGGCTGCAGGTTGCGGCGGTTGTTCGGGTTGTAGGTCGGCTGGTTGACCATGGCCAGCACTTCTCCGGTCTTCACGTCGACCATCACCAGGCTGCCGGCCTTGGCGCCGTTCTCGATCAGCGCATTGCGCAGCTCGCGGTGAGCCAGGTACTGCAGGCGCAGGTCGATGGACAGGGCCAGGGTCTTGCCGGCCTTGGCGTTCTGGCTGACCTGCACGTCCTTGATCAGACGGCCACGGCGATCCTTGAGCACCTGGCGCTTGCCCGGCACGCCGGCCAGCCACTCGTCGAAGGCCAGCTCCACGCCCTCGCGGCCACGGTCGTCGACGTCGGTGAAACCGATCACGTGGGCAGCCACTTCGCCGGCCGGATAGAAACGCCGGAATTCCTCCAGGCTGTACACGCCCGGCACCTTGAGCGCGAGAATCTGCTCGCCCTGCTCCGGGGTCAGGCCGCGCACCAGGTACATGAACTCGCGTTCGCTGGCCTGTTCCAGGCGCTGGGCGAAGCTTTTCGGCTCTTGCCCGAGGGCGACCGCCAGGGCTGGCCACTGCTCACGGGCCTTGGCCAGCTCCTTGCCGTTGGCCCACAGGGTGATCACCGGAGTGCTGACGGCCAGCGGCTCACCATTGCGGTCGGTGATCAGGCCGCGGTGTGCGGGGATCGGGATATGGCGCACGCTGCGCGCATCGCCATGGGCCTGGAGGAAGTCATGGTCGATCACGTGCAGGTCGATGATGCGCCAGGAGATCGCCCCGACCATCAGCGCCAGCAGCGCCAGCACCAGGCGGAAGCGCCAGGGATAGAGAGCGCCTTCGAGCCCAATCATGGCGCCACCATCTGTACTTCGGCCGGCTCGGGAATGCGCATGTGCAGCTGCCCGGTGGCCAGCGCCTCGATGCGGTTGTGCGCAGTCCAGGTGCTCTGTTCGAGAATCAGCCGGCCCCACTCGGCCTGGGCCTTGTCGCGCACGCTGAGCTCGGCGTACAGGCCGTTGAGCAACTGGCGGTTCCAGTGCGCGCTGTAGGACACGGCGATGGCCGACAGCAGCACGGCGCCGAACAACAGCACCAGCAGCAGGCTGCCGGGCGGCAAGGGCTTGGCGTACAGACGGCTCAACGCAGCTTCTCCGCTACGCGCAGCACGGCGCTGCGCGAGCGCGGGTTGGCCTTGAGCTCGGCCTCGGAAGCGAACTGCGGCTTGCCCAGCAGCTTCAGGCGCGGCTCGAAAGCCTTGGGGATGATCGGCAGATCACGCGGCAGATTGTCGGCCTCGCCCTTGGCGTGGCGCTTCATGAACTGTTTGACGATGCGGTCTTCCAGCGAGTGGAAGCTGATCACCGACAGGCGGCCGCCCACGGCCAGGGTTTCCAGCGCCGCATCGAGGCCGCGCTCGAGGTCGCCCAACTCGTTGTTGACGTGAATACGCAGGCCCTGGAAGGCGCGGGTCGCCGGGTTCTTGCCCTTTTCCCAGGCCGGATTGGCCTCGGTCAGCACGGCCGCCAGATCGGCGGTACGCTCGAACGGCTTGAGCGCGCGGCGCTCGACTACAGCGCGGGCCATGCGCTTGGCAAAGCGCTCCTCGCCGTACTCCTTGAATACCCGGGCGATCTCGTCGGCGCTGGCGGTGGCGATGAACTCGGCGGCGCTGATGCCGGCATCCGGGTTCATGCGCATGTCCAGCGGGCCGTCATTGAGGAAGCTGAAGCCACGCTCGGCGTCGTCCAGCTGCGGCGAGGACACGCCGAGGTCGAGCAGGATGCCGTCGACCTTGCCCGCCAGGCCACGCACGGCAGTTTCTTCACCCAGCTCGGCAAAGCTGCGCTGCACAACGACGAAGCGGCCGTCTTCGGCCGCCAGTGCATTTCCTGTGGCAATCGCCAGCGGGTCTTTGTCGAAACCCAGCAGGCGCCCGTCTGGCCCGAGCCTTTCGAGGATCAGTCGACTGTGCCCTCCCCTGCCGAAGGTGCCATCCAGATAGCAGCCATCCGCACGCACGGCGAGGCCGTCGACAGCTTCGTCGAGCAGCACGGTGATATGGCGGAAGCTATCGGTCATGGTCACAGGATCAGATCACGCAGGTCGTCCGGCAGAGCACCGGGTTGTTTGATGGCGGCCAGGTCGGCATCGGCAAGCGCGTTCCAGGCATCCTCGTTCCACAGTTGGAATTTGTTCAGCTGGCCGACCAGCATCGCGTGCTTGTCCAGGCCAGCATGCCCGCGCAGGCGCGGCGGCACCAGGAAGCGGCCGCTGCCGTCCAGCTCGATATCCACGGCATTGCCGATCAGCAGGCGTTGCAGGCGACGGGTTTCTTCACGCAGGGACGGCAGATCGCGCAGCTTGGCTTCGATCAGCTCCCATTCGGGCAGGGGGTATACGCACAGGCAGGGGTCGACGGCATCAATGGTGACGATGAGCTGGCCAGCACAACGCGAAACCAGCTCGTCGCGATACCGGCTCGGCATCGCGAGTCGCCCTTTGGCGTCGAGACTGATGGCGTTAGCTCCGCGAAACAAGGCTGCGCTTCCCCACTGTAATTAGCTTTCCGTGCCCATTTAACCCACTTCATGCCACTTTGTGCCACTTCGGCACACTATAGGAATGCGGACACCCCAGCGTCAAGGCACGCCAAGTGGGAAAAATCCTTACAGGACCGCGATTTAGCGAACTAAGAGAGGGATTTTCGGGGGTAAAACGAGGGTGTTTTTGAGGCCTTTTCTTGCAGGCACGCGAAGATGAACTTCGAACTTAAAGTAATTTCTCAAGAGTAAGATTTTTTCGGTATTACAGAGGAGGGAGAACGCAACGAAGCGGAGGGAGAAGAAGCAGGAGAGTCGATCTGTAAGCCGGGTTCTGTCGAGGACAGTCATTCCTCTACGACGTACATCACTGCACGCCTCTAGCAACCTACCCGGTTCCAGCGCGGGCCACGCCAATGGAACCCTATTTGGTCTTGCTCCGAGTGGGGTTTACCTAGCCACGGACTGTTGCCAGCCGTGCGGTGCGCTCTTACCGCACCTTTTCACCCTTACCGGCGCTTGCGCGCTTAGGCGGTTATTTTCTGTGGCACTTTCCGTAGGCTCACGCCTCCCAGGCGTTACCTGGCACTCCGCCCTTTGGAGCCCGGACTTTCCTCCCCCTTCTTGCGAAGGCGGCGACTGCCCGATCGACTCTCCAGCGCCAAGGGTAACGACCCCGGCGCCGCAGAACAAGCTCAAGCGTCCTTTTGCCGCTCAAGGGCAACCTGATACAGCAGGTTCTTGCGCACGCTGGTGATCTCCGCCGCCAGCGCCGCCGCGCGCTTGAGCGGCAATTCGGCGAGCAGCAGATCGAGCACACGCAGCGCCTCGCCACTGATCGCCTCGTCGCCTTCCGGCGCCTGCCAGCCAGCCACCAGCACCACGCACTCACCACGCTGCTGGTTGCTGTCGGCCGCCACCCAGTCATGCAGCTCGCCCAGCGGCAGGCCCTTGAGGGTCTCGAAGGTCTTGGTCAGCTCACGCCCGAGCACAGCCTCGCGCTCGGCGCCAAACACCTCGCGCATGTCGGCCAGGCACTCCAGGATGCGATGCGGCGCCTCATAGAAGATCAAAGTGCGCGAATCCTCCGCCACCTGCTGCAGGCGCGCCTGGCGCCCGGCCGTCTTGGCTGGCAGAAACCCCTCGAAGCTGAAGCGATCGGACGGCAGCCCGGCAGCCGACAGGGCGGCGATCAGCGCACAGGCCCCCGGCACCGGCACCACCCGCACTCCGGCAGCACGCGCCGCACGCACCAGGTGAAAACCCGGATCGGAAATCAGCGGGGTGCCGGCATCGGAAATCAACGCCACATCCTCGCCGGCCTGCAGCTTGGCGAGAAAACGCCCACCCTGTTCGCGCTCGTTGTGCTCGTGACAGGCTGCCAGCGGCGTGGCGATGCCGAAATGCTGCAGCAGACGCACCGAATGCCGGGTGTCCTCGGCGGCGATCAGCGCCACCTCGCGCAGGATGCGCAGGGCCCGGGCGCTGATGTCGTCCAGATTGCCGATCGGCGTGGCAACTACATAGAGAGTGCCGCTGGCGACATCGGGAACGGCGGAAAAGCTCACAGCACACCTCGGCAAAAGCACAAAGCGCGCATTGTAGCCCGTTTCACCGCAGCGAGATCGCACGAGCGGCGGGCCTTGGGTACAATCCCGGCTTCTTTTTTGATCAGTACCAGGAACGTATTAGATGATCGCCTGCCTGCGTCCGCTTTCCGCCCTCTGCCTCGCCGGCCTGCTGGTTGCCTGCGCCAGCTCGCCCTCGTCCACCCTGGGGGAACTGCCGCGCACACCGCAAGCCAGCATCGAGCAGCTGCTTGAACAAGCCAGCAGCAGCCCCGCCGAGCAAGCCGCCCTGCTGCGCCTGTCCGCCGCCGACCTGGCCTACCAGCAACAGGATCTCGGCCGCGCCGCACGCATCCTCGAGGAAGTCCCACTGGAAGGCCTGAAACCGGCCCAGCAGGTCTTCGCCAGCACCCTCGCCGCCGAAATCGCCATGGCCCGCAACAAGCCGAAGAGCGCCCTGCAGGCCCTGCAGCACCCCAGCCTGGAGCGTCTGGGCGAGCTGCCGGTGGAGCTGCAGGTGCGCACCCAGCTGGTACGCGCCCGCGCCCTGGCTGCAGACGGCCAGACCCTGGCCGCCGCCCGCGAGCGCGTGTACATCGCCCCGCTGCTGTCCGGCGCCGCCGCCAGCAGCAACCACGAGGAGATCTGGACATTGGTCGCCAGCCTGCCGCAGAGCCAGCTGCAGAGCTCCGGCGACAGCGACCTGGACGGCTGGCTGAGCCTGGCCCTGGCGACCAAGAATGCCGGCACCCCGGATCAGCAACTGGCCGCCATCGACACCTGGAAAGCCCAGCATGCGCAACACCCGGCCGCCGAGCAACTGCCGCAGGCCCTAAGCAAGCTCAAGGAGCTGGTCGGCCAGCCGCTGCAGAAGATCGCCCTGCTGCTGCCGGAATCCGGCCAGCTGGCCGCAGTGGCCCGCGCCCTGCGCGACGGCTTCATGGCCGCCCACTACCAGGCCCAGCAGGCCGGGCAGAATCCGCCGCAGGTACAGCTCTATGACAGCTCGCGCCTGACCTCGCTGGATGACTTCTACCGCCAGGCCCAGGCCGACGGCGTGCAACTGGTGATCGGCCCGCTGGAGAAACCGCTGGTCAAGCAGCTCAGCGAACGCCCGCAGCTGCCGCTGACCACCCTGGCCCTGAACTACAGCGAAGCCGGCCGCGAAGCCCCGGCGCAACTGTTCCAGTTCGGCCTGGCCGCCGAAGACGAAGCCCGCGAGGTCGCGCGCCGCGCCTGGGCCGATGGCATGCGCCGCGCCGTAGCCCTGGTGCCGCGCGGCGAATGGGGTGACCGCGTGCTGGCTGCCTTCCAGCAGAGCTGGCAGGGCGCCGGCGGCAGCCTGATTGCCGCCGAGCACGTCGACCAGCCGGTGGAACTGGCCCAGCAGATCGCCGACCTGTTCCAGCTGCGCGAGAGCGAAGCCCGCGCCAAGCGCCTGCAGAACACCCTCGGCACCGCCGTGGCCGGCCAGCCGGCACGCCGCCAGGACATCGACTTCATCTTCCTCGCTGCCACCCCGCAGCAGGCCCAGCAGATCAAGCCGACCCTGGCCTTCCAGTACGCCGGAGACGTACCGGTCTATGCCACCTCGCACCTCTACACCGGCGGCGCCAACCCGGCGCAGTACATGGATCTGGAAGGCATCCGTTTCTGCGAGACGCCCTGGCTGCTGGACGCCAACGACCCGCTGCGCCAGCAGGTCGACAGCCAGTGGCCGCAAGCCGCCGGCAGTCTAGGCCGCCTGTACGCCATGGGCGTCGACGCCTACCGCCTGGCGCCGCGCCTGAGCCAGCTCAAAGCCCTGCCGGACAGCCGCGTCGAGGGCCTTTCCGGCAGCCTCAGCCTGAACGCCAGCCAGCGCGTCGAGCGTCAGCTGCCCTGGGCCGAGTTCCACAACGGCCAGGTACAGCGCCTGCCGGATGCCACCTATTAACAGCCGCCAGGACAGCGGGCGCGCCGCCGAACAGCAGGCGCGCCGGCATCTGGAACAACAGGGCCTGCGCCTGCTGGCGCAGAACTGGCTGTGCCGCCGCGGCGAGCTCGATCTGGTCATGCTCGACGGCGATACAGTAGTATTCGTCGAGGTTCGCTACCGCCGCCACAGCGGCTGGGGCGGCGCCCTGGAGAGCATCGATGCGCGCAAGCGCGAACGCCTGATCCAGGCCGCTCAGCACTTCCTGCAGCAGGAAAGCCGCTGGGCCCGCTCACCCTGTCGCTTCGACGTGGTGGCGATCGACGCCACCCCGAACGGCAAACCGAACTGGCTGCAGAATGCCTTTGAGACGTGAATAAGCCCGATCAATTATTTCTAGTCGACCCCGCTGCGCCTGTTCCGCTACAACAGCGGACAACAACCGCAGCCAAGGCGCGCAAGTTAGCGACTCCCGACTTCCCCGGCTGTTCCACCAGCCCGTACATCGAAGGTCACCACTGATGGACATGCAATCCCGAATTCGCCAGATGTTCCAGGCCAGCATCGACACCAAGCAGCAGGCCATGGAAGTGCTGGTTCCGTTTATCGAGCACGGCAGCCAGGTGATGGTCAACGCCCTGCTCAACGAGGGCAAGATCCTCTCCTGCGGCAACGGCGGCTCGGCCGGCGATGCCCAGCACTTCTCCTCCGAGCTGCTCAACCGCTTCGAGCGCGAGCGCCCGAGCCTGCCGGCCATCGCCCTGACCACCGACAGCTCGACCATCACCTCGATCGCCAACGACTACAGCTACAACGAAGTTTTTTCCAAGCAGATCCGCGCCCTCGGCCAGCCCGGCGACGTGCTGCTGGCGATCTCCACCAGCGGCAACTCGGCCAACGTGATTCAGGCCATCCAGGCCGCACATGATCGCGAAATGATTGTCGTAGCTCTGACCGGGCGCGATGGCGGCGGCATGGCTTCCCTGCTGCTGCCGGAAGACGTGGAAATCCGCGTGCCATCCAAGGTCACCGCACGCATCCAGGAAGTGCATCTGCTGGCGATCCACTGCCTGTGCGACCTGATTGATCGTCAACTGTTCGGGAGTGAAGAATGACCCGCAATCCGCTGATCCTCGCCACCCTGGCCCTCGGCCTCGTTCTGGGTGGCTGCAGCAACCGCAGCATCGGCAACAAGATCGATGACCAGTTCCTCGAGCCGTCCGTAGCCAGCGAGATCTCGCGCAGCCATGCCGACCTGACCTCGCCGACCTCGCATATCGTGGTTACCTCCTACAACGGGGTGATCCTGCTGGCTGGCCAGACCCCGCGCGCCGACCTCAAGGACAAGGCCGGCCAGGCCGCCACCCGCGTCCAGGGGGTGAAGAAGCTGCACAACGAACTGCAGGTGCTGCAGCCCAGCTCGCTGGCCGCGCGCAGCAACGATGCACTGATCACCAGCAAGCTGAAGACCCTGATGCTGGCCGACAGCAAGGTGCCCAGCGCTCGGGTCAAGGTGGTTACCGAGAACGGTATCGTCTACCTGCTGGGCCTGGTGACCCACGCCGAGGGCGCCAGCGCCACCAACGTGGTACAGAGCGCTTCCGGCGTGCAGAAGGTGGTCAAGCTGTTCCAGTACACCGACTGAACCCTGCAGCAGAAAGCAAAAAGGCGATCCAGATGGATCGCCTTTTTTGTGGGCGGTCGCCAGGCGACCAGCCCGCCTCCTACTTGACCACTTTCAGGCTGGGGCGCCCACTGGGCCGTGGCGGCTCGCCGCCGGACGGGCCGTCGTCGTCCGGGCCATCTTCATCCTCGACTTCCTCGTCGTCGACCGGCGGCTCCAGTTCGAAGACCATGCCCTGGCCATTCTCCCGGGCGTAGATGGCCAGCATGGCCCCCGCCGGAATGAACAGCGAATGGGCCACGCCACCGAAACGCCCCTCGAAGCTGACCGCCTCGTTATCCATGTGCAGGCTGCGCACGGCACTGGGCGAGACATTGAGGACGATCTGCCCGTCATTGGCGAAGCCGGCCGGCACGCGCACCCCCGGAAACTCGGCATTGACCAGCAGATGCGGCGTGCAGTCGTTGTCGACTATCCACTCGTAGAGAGCCCGTACCAGGTAAGGACGACTGGAGTTCATCTGGATTGACCTCCTGCGCTCAGCGCATGTTGCGTTCAACGGCGGACAGACTGGCCTGGAAGGCCTCACGGGCGAACTGGCGCTCCATGTAGTCCAGCAATGGCTTGGCCGGGCGCGGCAGCTCGATACCCAGCAGCGGCAGGCGCCAGAGGATCGGCAGCAGGCAGCAATCGACCAGGCTCAGTTCTTCACTGAGGAAGAACGGCTTGTCGGCGAACAGTGGCGATACCCCGGTCAGGCTCTCACGCAGCTCCTTGCGCGCCAAGACCTTCTGCGCCTCCTTGATACGCGGATCGAGAATCTGGTCGACCAGCTTGCACCAGTCGCGCTGGATGCGATGGATCAGCAGACGACTGTTGGCCCGCGCCACCGGATACACCGGCAACAGCGGCGGATGCGGGTAGCGCTCGTCGAGATACTCCATCACCACGGTCGACTCGTACAGCGCCAGATCGCGATCCACCAGGGTCGGCAGGCTGCCGTAGGGGTTGACCTCGGCCAGCCGCGGCGGGCAACGGCCACCCTCGACGTCGATGATCTCGGCGCTGACGCCCTTCTCGGCCAGCACCAGGCGCACGCGATGGGAATAATGGTCGGCAGGGTCGGAATAGCAGGCCAGCTTATTGGGCGCGGCCATGGCGTCCCTCCTTTTTATCGAAATACCAGAAACAGAAAAACGCACGCGCCCATAGGGGCGCGTGCGTCGACAGCGTTACCGCGATGGATCAGTGCACGTCCTTCCAGTATTCGCGCTTGAGCAGGTAGGCGAACACGAAGAAGAAGGCCAGGTACAGCAGTACGTAGGTACCGATGCGCTGGCTCTCCAGCTTGACCGGGTTGGCCGAGTACGCGAGGAAGGTCACCAGGTTGTGCACCGTCTCGTCGAACTCCGCTTCGGTCTGAGTACCGCTCTTCGGCACGATGGTCAGCTGGTCGCAGGCTTCGTGAGTGATCGGCGCGCCGGTCAGCGGGTCGAACTGCTTCTTGCCCTCTTCAACCACCTGAACCTGCTTGCAACCTACGACCTGGCGACCCTGCAGGCCAACCAGCACGTTGGGCATGCCGACGTTCGGGAACACCTTGTTGTTCACACCCCACGGACGGGTGGAGTCTTCATAGAAGGAACGCAGGTAGGTGTACAGCCAGTCGGTACCACGCACACGAGCCACCAGGGTCAGGTCGGGCGGCGCCGCACCGAACCAGACCTTGGCATCCTGCGGACGCATGCCGTTCTGCATGTGGTCACCGATCTTGGCACCGGTGAACACCAGGTTTTCCATCATCAGCGCTTCCGGAATGCCCAGGTCGGTGGCTACACGCTCGTAGCGCTGGAACTTGGCACTGTGGCAGCCCATGCAATAGTTGGCGAAGGTACGCGCACCATCCTGCAGGGCAGCCTTGTCGGTCAGGTCGATATCGACCTGATCGAGATGGACTTCATGGCCGGAGGACGCCAGAGCCAGAGCCGGCAGAGCGGCGAATACAAATGCAGCAAATAGCTTCTTCATCAGCCAGTCACCCTTTCCGGAACCGGTTTAGTCTTCTCCATCCGGGTGTAGAACGGCATCAGGATGAAGTAGGCGAAATACAGCGCGGTGCAGATACGCGCCAGCAGCGTGCGCTCATCGGTCGGCGGCAGAACACCAAGCACGCCGAGAATCACGAAGGACACGCAGAACACCAGCAGCCAGCCCTTGCTCAGCCAGCCCTTGTAGCGCATCGACTTGACCGGGCTACGATCCAGCCACGGCAGGACGAACAGCACGGCAATGGCGGCGCCCATGGCGATTACGCCCAGCAGCTTGTCCGGAACGGCACGCAGGATGGCGTAGAACGGGGTGAAGTACCACACCGGAGCAATGTGCTCAGGGGTCTTGAAGGCGTTGGCCTGTTCGAAGTTCGGCTTCTCGAGGAAGTAACCGCCCATCTCCGGGAAGAAGAAGATGATGGCGCAGAACACGAACAGGAAGACCACCACGCCGACGATGTCTTTCACGGTGTAGTAGGGATGGAAGGCGATGCCGTCGAGCGGAATGCCGTTCTCGTCCTTCTTCTTCTTGATGTCGACGCCGTCCGGGTTGTTCGAACCGACTTCGTGCAGCGCCAGGATGTGCAGCACGACCAGGCCGAGCAGGACGATCGGCAGCGCGATCACGTGCAGGGCGAAGAAGCGGTTCAGGGTGATACCGGAGATCAGGTAGTCACCACGGATCCACTGGGTCAGGTCATCGCCGATCACCGGGATGGCACCGAACAGCGAGATGATCACCTGGGCACCCCAGTAGGACATCTGGCCCCAGGGCAGCAGGTAGCCCATGAAGGCCTCGGCCATCAGGGCGAGGTAGATCAGCATGCCGAACACCCACACCAACTCGCGCGGCTTCTGGTAGGAACCGTAGAGCAGGCCGCGGAACATGTGCATGTAGACCACGATGAAGAACGCCGAGGCACCGGTGGAGTGCATCAGGCGAATGATCCAGCCGTAGTCCACGTCGCGCATGATGTATTCGACGGAGGCGAAGGCCTCCTCGGCGGACGGGGTGAAGCTCATGGTCAGCCAGATACCGGTCAGGATCTGGTTAACCAGCACCAGCAGTGCCAGGGAGCCGAAGAAGTAGAAGAAGTTGAAGTTCTTCGGGGCGTAGTACTTGCTCAGATGGTCTTCCCACATCTTGGTCGCGGGGAAGCGCGCATCGATCCAGGCCATGAACTTTTCCATCATGCTTTCTCCTGGTCTACGCCAACGACGATGACGTCATCGGACTCGTACGAGTGCGGCGGAACCGGCAGGTTCTTCGGCGCCGGCTGGCCCTTGTATACGCGACCGGCGAGGTCGTACTTGGAACCATGGCAGGGGCAGAAATAACCACCGACCCACTCGGCACCCAGGTCGGCCGGCGCTACTTCCGGACGGAAGGACGGCGAGCAGCCCAGGTGGGTGCACAGACCGACCAGCACCAGCAGCTCGGGCTTGATCGAGCGGTTCTGCGCATCGACATAGGTCGGCTGGGTGGAATCCTTGGACTCCGGGTCAGCCATCTTGTCGTGGATCTTGCCCAGGTTGGCCAGGATTTCCTCAGTACGGCGCACGATGAACACCGGCTGGCCGCGCCACTCGGCAACCATCTGCTGGCCGGGCTCAACCTTGGCGATATTCACTTTCACCGGTGCACCAGCGGCCTTGGCCTTGGCACTGGGGAACCATGACCCCACAAACGGAGTCGCAGCACCCACCGCTCCGGCAGCACCCACCACGGAGGTGGCCGCTACCAGGAAGCGACGCCGGCCTGCATTCACGCCGTCATTGCTCATTCAGTCGTCTCCCATCAGCTTTGTGGCCTGTTGTTCAGGCCTCTACTAGGTAATAAATCGGGCCGCACAAAATTTGCCGAATGGTAAAGAAAAGCCCCTTTTCTGACAAGGTAATTACTGGATACAAATACCCTGAAAGCCTTGCAGAACGGGCCTCGCACCAATGCGACAGGTTGTCGCACAGCCAAACAGACGCGCATAAAAAACGCCCAGCTCCGAAGAGACTGGGCGCCTTTGAACGTAGCAGCGAATTAACGCTTGGAGTACTGCGGACGCTTACGCGCTTTGCGCAGACCGACTTTCTTACGTTCAACTTCGCGGGCGTCACGAGTGACGTAGCCAGCTTTACGCAGCGGGCTGCGCAGGCTTTCGTCGTACTCGATCAGAGCGCGGGTGATGCCATGACGGATGGCACCGGCTTGACCGCTGACACCACCACCGAGAACGGTGACGTAGATGTCGAACTTCTCAGTGGTCTCGGTCAGCTCCAGCGGCTGACGCACGACCATGCGAGCGGTTTCGCGACCGAAGAAGGTATCCAGGGTGCGATTGTTGATGGAGATTTTGCCAGTACCCGGACGCAGGAAGACGCGTGCGGTAGCGGTCTTGCGACGGCCGGTGCCGTAGTTTTGAGTCGCCGACATAATGAACTATTCCGTTAAATCTTCAGTTCTTGGGGCTGCTGAGCGGTGTGCGGGTGAACGGCACCCTTGTACACCTTCAGCTTGCGATACATGTCGCGACCCAGCGGGTTTTTCGGCAGCATGCCCTTGACCGCGGTCTCGATCACGCGCTCGGGGGCTTTGGCGATCAGCTTCTCGAAGCTGATTTCCTTGATGCCGCCCGGGAAGCCGGTGTGCGAGTAGTACATCTTGTCACTGGTCTTGGCGCCGGTCACACGCACCTGCTCGGCATTGATCACGACGATGTAGTCGCCGGTATCAACGTGCGGGGTGTATTCCGCTTTGTGCTTGCCACGCAGGCGGCTAGCAATTTCAGTGGCCAGACGACCCAGGGTCTGACCTGCAGCGTCGACGACGTACCAGTCGCGCTTAACAGTTTCCGGTTTTGCAGTAAAAGTCTTCATTCGCTATAGCCTCAGGGGCCGCCCTGAAAATAAGACGGCGGATCTTACTGAATAGTGCTTGCTTTGACAAGTCAAAGACGGCCGGAAACAGACGCTATCGGGGGCTCGGGTCAGCGCGTCCGCTACGGCAGGGGTTCGGCGGGCTAGGCATCCCCACCTTCTTTCTCGTGCAGGCTAGGCATCCCCGCTGAGAAAGCCGCGGAATTATGCCGGTTGCAGCAAAAATAGCAACCTGCTTTATGATCGGTGTTTTCGCCACGCCAAGGAGTTACGCATGGAATACCGCCAACTGGGTCGCAGCGACCTGAAGGTCAGCGCCCTGTGCCTGGGCAGCATGACCTGGGGCGAACAGAACAAGGAAAGCGACGGTTTTGCCCAGATCGACCGGGCAGCCGCGGCCGGGATCAACTTCCTGGATACCGCCGAGATGTACCCGGTACCACCGCGCGGCGAAACCTATGGCGCCACCGAGCGCATCATCGGCAACTACTTCAAGGCCCGCGGCAATCGCGCCGACTGGATCATCGCCAGCAAGGTGGCCGGCCCCGGCAACGGCATCGACTACATTCGCGACGGCCAGCTCAAGCACAACCGCACGCACATAGTCGCCGCCCTCGACGACAGCCTGAAGCGCCTGCAGACCGACTGGATCGACCTCTACCAGCTGCACTGGCCGGAGCGCAGCACCAACTTCTTCGGCCAGCTCGGTTACCGCCACCAGGAGCAGGACTTCACCCCGCTGCAGGAAACCCTGGAAGCCCTCGCCGAACAGGTCAAGGCCGGCAAGATCCGCCATATCGGCCTGTCCAACGAAACGCCGTGGGGCACCATGAAGTACCTGCAGCTGGCCGACAGCCTGAACCTGCCGCGCGCCGTCTCCATCCAGAACCCCTACAACCTGCTCAACCGCAGCTTCGAAGTGGGCATGGCCGAAGTGGCGATGCGCGAGCAGTGCGGCTTGCTGGCCTACTCGCCGCTGGCCTTCGGCATGCTTTCCGGCAAATACGACAACGGCGCGCGGCCGATCAACGGGCGCATCACCCTGTTCAGCCGTTTCACCCGCTACACCAACCCGCAATCCCAGGCCGCCTGCGCCCGCTACGTGCACCTGGCGCGCAAGCACGCGCTCAATCCGGCGCAGATGGCCCTGGCCTTCGTCACCGCACAACCCTTCGTCACCAGCAACATCATCGGCGCCACTACCCTTGAGCAGCTGGAATGCAACCTGCGCAGCGTCGAGCTGAAACTCAGCCCCGAGGTGCTGGAAGGGATCGAGGCGATCCAACGCGAGCACCCCAACCCGGCGCCCTGAGCCCGCCAAGAAAAAGCCCGGCATGTGCCGGGCTTTTTCATTACCGCCGAGATTTACAGGGCGCGGCTGATGATCTCCTTCATGATCTCGTTGGTGCCGGCATAGATGCGCTGCACCCGCGAATCGGCCCAGGCGCGGGCGATCGGATATTCCCACATGTAGCCGTAGCCGCCATGCAGCTGCACGCATTCGTCGATCACCTTGCACTGCAGGTCGGTACCCCAGTACTTGAGCATCGCCGCGGTCGGCACATCCAGTTTCTTGTTCAGGTGCAGTTCCAGGCAGCGATCGACGAATACCCGGCCGATCTGGATCTCGGTGGCCATTTCGGCCAGCTTGAAGCGGGTGTTCTGAAAGTCCGCCACCGCCCGGCCGAACGCCTTGCGGTCACGGGTGTAGTCCAGCGTCCACTGCAGCGCCGCCTCGGCCGAGGCAATGGCGCCGACACCCACGGTCAGGCGCTCCTGCGGCAGCTCCTGCATCAGGTAGATGAAACCCATGCCTTCCTTGCCGAGCAGGTTGGCCTTGGGAATGCGTACATCCTGGAAGAACAGCTCGGAGGTGTCCTGAGCCTTCATGCCGACCTTTTCCAGGCGCTTGCCCTTGGCGAAGCCCGGCGTGCCGGCCTCCACCAGGAACAGGCTGATGCCCTTGGCCCCGGCCTTGGGATCGGTCTTGGCCACCACGATCACCAGGTCGGCCAGCCAGCCGTTGGTGATGAAGGTCTTGGAGCCGTTGAGCACGTACTCGTCGCCATCCAGCACGGCAGTGGTCTTCACCCCCTGCAGGTCGGAGCCGGTACCCGGCTCGGTCATGGCGATGGCAGTCACCAGCTCGCCGCTCACCAGCTTGGGCAGGTAGTGCAGCTTCTGCTCTTCCGAGCCGTAGTGAAGGATGTAGGGCGCAGCGATATCCGAGTGCAGGGAGAAGCCGATGCCGGACAGCCCCAGGCGCGACTGCTCTTCGATCACCACGGCGCTGTAGAGGAAGTCAGCAGCCATGCCGCCGTATTCCTCCGGCAGGTGCGAGCAGAGCATCCCCGCCTCGCCGGCCTTGTTCCACAGGGCGCGGTCGATATGGCCATCCTTCTCCCACTGGGCATGGAAGGGCACCGCCTCCTGCTCGAAGAATTTGCGCACGGACTGGCGGAATTGCTCGTGCTCGTGACTGAACAGGGTTCTTGGAATCATTGTTGTACCTGCATCTGAGTGGTCATGGAATGAGCACCACTCTAGGCCAGCCCCTGCATGGGAAACACTGGACACATCCGACAAAAAATAAGACGATCCAGCCACTGAATGACCGTTTCACCACCTACAAGAATAACTGCCATGCCCGCGACAGCCGCCCTGACCCGTATCTGCATCCTCGCCACCGAAGGCGTCTTCGCCGCCACCCTGATGCAGGCCCGCGACTTCTTCCACATGGCCGGCATGCGCTACAGCAAGCAGCAGGGCCTGGACATGGCCACCAACTTCCAGATCCGCGTGGTCAGTCCGGACGGCCAGGCGGTCACCAGCTTCAGCCAGGCCAATATCCAGGTCGACGGCGCCCTGGAAGCGGCCGACGTGATCATCCTGCCGGCCTTCTGGGGCGACTTCGACGAGCTGCGCCAGCGCTACCCGCAGGTCATCCCCTGGCTGCGCCAGCAGCATGCCGCCGGCGCCGCCCTGTGCGGCGAGGCCACCGGGGTGTTCTGGATGGCCGAGGCCGGCCTGCTCGACGGCAAGGAGGCGACCACCTACTGGCGTTTCTTCCGCGAGTTCGCCGAGCGTTTCCCGCGGGTGCTGCTCAACCAGGACAAGCACCTGTCGGACGCCGACAACCTGTACTGCGCCGGCGGCGTCACCTCGGCCTGTGACATGTACATCTACCTGATCGAGCGCTATTGCGGCGCCTCCATCGCCCAGGGCGTGGCCCGCGACATCCTCTACGAGACCCAGCGCAGCTACAGCCCCGGGCGCATCGGCTTTGGCGGGCAGAAGCTGCACCAGGACGTGGCCATCCTGCAGGTGCAGCAGTGGCTGGAAGAGCACTTCGCGGAGAAATTCCGCATCGAAGACGTGGCCCGCGAGCACGGCATGAGCATTCGCAACTTTATGCGCAGATTTCAAAGTGCAACGGGCGACAAACCGCTGCACTACCTGCAGCGCCTGCGCATCGAGACCGCCAAGGGCCTGCTCAGCTCCACCCGCAAGAGCATCAAAACCATCAGCTATGAAGTCGGCTACGACGACGCCAGCTTCTTCGCCCGCCTGTTCCGCCAGCATGCCGAGCTGTCGCCCAACCAGTACCGCCGCCAGTTCCTGCACAAGGACGGCGCCTGAAACGCAGAAGGGCTGCCCATGGGCAGCCCTTCTTGCATGTGCAGCGCAAATCGCCGATTAAGGCTTGTGTGGCCGCGACAGGAACTCGTGGGACTGCATCTCCAGCAGGCGGCTGAGGGTACGCTGGAACTCGAAGTTCAGGCGGCCACCGCTGTACAGATCCTTCAGCTCCACCTCGGCCGAGATGATCAGCTTGACGTTGCGGTCGTAGAATTCGTCCACCAGGTTGATGAAGCGCCGCGCCATGTCGTCCTTGGCCACGCCCATCTGCTCGACGTTGGCCAGGATCACCGCGTGGAAGATTTTGCCCAGCTCGATGTAGTCGTTCTGGCTGCGCGGGCCGTCGCACAGCTCGCGGAACTCGAACCAGGCCACGTCCTCGCAGACCCGCACCGCGTTGATCGGGCGGTTCTCGATGATCAGCGCCTCGTTCTCCACCGCCTGGGTGCAGTCCGGCAGCAGGCTCTGGAAGCTCTGCTTGAGGCTGACTTCCGCCTCGGCATCCAGCGGCCAGTGGAACAGCTCGGCCTGCTCGAGGGCCCGCAGGCGATAGTCGACGCCGCTGTCGACGTTGACCACGTCGGTGTACTGCTTGACCAGGGCGATTGCCGGCAGGAAGCGCGCGCGCTGCAGGCCGTCCTTGTACAGGCCGTCCGGCACGATGTTGGAGGTCGCCACCAGGCTCACGCCGTTCTTGAACAGCTCCTCCAGCAGGCTCGCCAGGATCATCGCGTCGGTAATGTCGGAGACGAAGAACTCGTCGAAGCAGATCACCCGCGCCTCATCGGCAAAGCGCTTGCCGATGATGGTCAGCGGGTTCTTCTCGCCCTTGAGGGTGCGCATCTCTTCGTGCACGCGCTTCATGAAGCGGTGGAAGTGGGTGCGCATCTTGCGCTCGAACGGCAGCGCATCGAAGAAGGTGTCCACCAGGTAGGTCTTGCCGCGCCCTACCCCGCCCCAGAAGTACAGGCCCTTGACCGGCTCCTGGCGCTTCTTGCCGAACAGACTGCCCAGCAGGCCGGGCTTGTTGCGCTCGTCGGCCACCAGCTCGTCGTACAGACGCTGCAGATGGCGCACGGCGTTTTCCTGCGCGGCGTCGTGGAAGAAGTCCGGCCGCTTCAGATCGGCCTGATAACGCTCAAGAGGAGTCATGCTGGGAACTTCGGTAACAAAAACGGGGCGGTCACTTTAGCGACGCGCCCCGTGCTTGGCAATCGGCCAGTAGCCGCGCAGGCCTTTATTCCTGCGGGGCCAGTGCCTCGCGCAGGCGGGCGATGGCCGCTTCCCGGCTCGCCGCATCGGCAAAAGCCGGGCTTTCGCCCACCGCTTCGCCATCCAGCCACAGGGCAAAAGCCGCGCCCTGCTCACGCACATCCAGCGCCTCGCCGGACTGCAGGCGCTTGCTCACCTGCCCAGCGGCCTTGCCGTCGGCAAAGGATTTCGACAGCAGCAGCTGCTCGCCGGCGGCATCCAGCAGGCGGAAACGGAAGCTGCCGTCGTCGTCACGGAAGCTGACGATACGCGCGCTCTTGGCTGCTTTCTTCTTCTCGCCGCCGGCCACCTGCACCTGCTCGCGGAACGAGCGCAGGCCCACGGCCTCGCGCAGCTCGCCGAGGAACGGGGTGGCGGTCTTGCGCGCCTTGGCGGCGCCGGCGAGGAGAATGTCTTCCAGATCGGCCGGCTTGGTGATCAGCGCGTTGTAGCGCTCGCGGGCCTCGCCCAGCTCGGCGTCGAGCAGCTGGAACAGGCGGTTCTTCGCCTCGCCCCAGCCCAGGCCGCCTTCCAGCTCGGCACGGAACTCGGCCTGCTGCGCCTGGCTGGCGAAGGCCTGGTACAGGGTGAACAGGTGCGAGCCGTCGACGTCCTTGGCCTCGCCCGGCAGCTTAGAGTCGGTAACGATGCGCGCGATGACATCCTTGAGCTGCTTGGCCGTGCCGAACAGCGGGATGGTGTTGTCGTAGCTCTTGCTCATCTTGCGCCCGTCGAGGCCGGGCAGGGTCGCCACTTCCTCCTCGATCACCGCCTCGGGCAAGGTGAACAGTTCCTTGCCATTGCCGAACAGGTGGTTGAAGCGTTGGCCGATATCACGGGCCATCTCCACGTGCTGGATCTGGTCGCGGCCGACCGGCACCTTGTGCGCGTTGAACATCAGGATGTCTGCCGCCATCAACACCGGGTAGCTGAACAGGCCCATGGTGATGCCGGCATCCGGGTCTTCGCCCTGCTCGACGTTCTTGTCCACCGAAGCCTTGTAGGCGTGGGCGCGGTTGAGCAGGCCCTTGCCGGCGACGCAGGTGAGCAGCCAGCACAGCTCGGGAATCTCGGGAATGTCGGACTGGCGATAGAAGGTCGCCTTGTCCACGTCCAGGCCGCAAGCCAGCCAGGTGGCGGCGATTTCCAGGCGCGAGCGCTGGATGCGTGCCGGCTCGTCGCACTTGATCAACGCGTGGTAGTCGGCGAGGAAGTAGAAAGAGTCGGCGTCGGCGGCGCGGCTGGCAACGATGGCCGGACGGATGGCGCCGGCGTAGTTGCCCAGGTGCGGGGTGCCGGTGGTGGTGATGCCGGTAAGGATACGGGTGGTCATCTGGGAGATCGCTTCGACTTATTGGAGGCGCGGTTGCACGAGCTCTTTCAGCTCGGGCAGCTTGCCGTGAAAAAAGTGGCCGCATTCTGCCACTTTCAGCAGCTCGTGGGCACGCGGCAACGCGGCCGACCAGGCATACACCACTGCCGGCTCGATCACTTCGTCCTGCTCGGGCTGGATCACCGTGAGCTGAGCCTGCTCAGGCAGGTGCTCGGGAGCCTGCAGGCGCTGCACGGCGGGGGCGACCATGAACAGGTTGGCAACGGCCACGCCCTGATCTTCCAGGCGCCCGGCCAGGACCGCTGCGACGAAACCGCCGAAGGAGAAGCCGAACAGACTCAGCGGCAGTTGCGGCTGCTGGGCGCGCAGCCAGTTGGCGGCCGCCTCGGCATCATCCACCTCGCCCGTGCCCATGTCATGGCTACCGGCGCTGGCGCCGACACCGCGGTAATTGAAACGCAGGGTGCTGTAGCCCATGTCGCGCACCGCACGCTGCAGGGTGGAGACCACCTTGTTGAGCATGGTGCCGCCCTGTACCGGGTTGGGATGACAGATCAGGGCCACGCCCTTGGCGTCCGGCACTTCGAGGTAGAGGGCTTCCAGCGGGCCGCAGGGGCCTTCGAAGGAAAGAGGGGTTTCGCGGATCAACTGCAGGAACTCCGTGACCCCGGAACGGGTCGACACGTCTTGGTTAAGCACAACGCACAACACGGCTCAGGTGCGGTATACAGCTCGAGTTAGAGCCGCTACCGTAAAGCAAAGCCGTATAGAGAGGAAGGACTCGTGGAACAGACGATCACGCCCTGGTTGCTCCCCGCCATCGCCCTGCTGGCCGGTGTTGCCATCGGCTTTCTGCTGGCGCGCCTGCTGCCCAACGCCGCCCCCGGCCGCACCCAGCGCCAGCTGGACGATATGCAGCAGCGCTTCGACGCCTACCAGAGCGAAGTGGTGACCCACTTCAACACCACCGCCAGCCTGGTCAAGAAGCTCACCCAGAGCTACCAGGAAGTGCAGGAACACCTGTCCGACGGCGCCAGCCGCCTGGCCGCCGACGAACTCACCCGCCAGCGCCTGCTGGCCGCGCTCAACAGCGAGGAAGTCAAGGCACCGCGCGAGCGCCTGACCCCGCCGAAGAACAACGAGATGCCCAAGGACTACGCACCGAAATCCCCGGACGCCCCCGGCACCCTGGACGAGACCTTCGGCCTCAAGCGCTGATAGTTCGAAGCAATAAAAAAAGCCCCGCCGATGCGGGGCTTTTTATTGGCTGACGCTCCAGCACCAGAAACCACGACGCGGCCCATGCGGGGGGCGCAGCGCACCCTAGGGCCAGCAGCATGCCGCCGTGCAAACAAAAAGCCCCGCACTAGGCGGGGCTTTTCTTACCGGCGTCGCGATCAGATCGCGCCACGGCTGCGCAGCAGGTCGAGCACCTGCTTGACGCCCTCTTCCACCGACAGGCTCTGGGTGTCGATCACCAGATCGGCATTCAACGGGATGTCGTAGGCGAAGGACTCACCCGGGATGTTGTCGCCAGCGGCGGCATACAGGCCCTGCGGGTCACGCTCGCGGCACACGGCCGGCGATGCCTGCACGTACACGGTGATCAGGCGTTCGCCGCCGATCAGCGCCTTGGCCTGCTCGCGGCCTTCGGCGTCCGGAGCGACGAAGGCGGCCAGGGTCAGCAAGCCGGCTTCGTTGAACTGACGGGCGACGTGGGCGGCGCGACGCCAGTTCTCGGTGCGCCCGGCACGATCCTGCGGCAGGCCCTTGTTCAGGTCATGGCGCAGGTTCTGGCCATCCAGCACGTACACGGCACGCCCCATGTCGAACAGCTTGCGCTCCACGGCGTAGGCCAGGGTGCTCTTGCCGGCGCCGGACAGGCCGCTGAACAGCACGGTAGCCGGCTGCTGGCCGAAGCGCGCGGCGCGCTCCTCGGTGGACACGTGGGCCAGCTTGCCGTGGTGACCGCCGCCCTGCTGGGCCTGCGGTGCAGCGATGATCATGCCGGCACCGACGGTGCCGTTGGTCAGCCGGTCGATGACGATGAAGGCACCGGTGGTGCGGTTCTGCGCATAGCCGTCGAGGGCGATCGGCGCATCCAGGGCCACCTTGACCTTGGCGATCTCGTTCAGCTGCAGGCTGCTCGCCGCGGTCTCTTCCAGGGTATTCACATCGACCTTGTGGGCGATGCTCGGAATCGAACCCGGCACGTAGCTGGTGGCGCGCTTGATGTCGTATTTCTTGCCCGGCAGCATCGGCTCTTCAGCCATCCACACCAGCATGGCCTCGAAGCTGTCGACCACCTGCGGACGGTTGTCGGCATGCACCAGCATGTCGCCGCGCGATACGTCGATCTCGTCTTCCAGGGTCAGGGTGATCGCCTGGCCCGGGCCGGCCTGCTCCAGCTCACCCTCGAAGGTGACGATGGACTTGATCTTGCTGCCCTTGCCCGACGGCAGGGCGATGACTTCGTCGCCCTTGCGCACGATGCCGCTGGCCAGGGTGCCGGCGAAACCGCGGAAGTTCAGGTTGGGACGATTGACGTACTGCACCGGGAAACGCAGGTCGTTGAAGTTGCGGTCGCCGGCGACTTCCACGGTCTCGAGGATTTCCATCAGCGACTGGCCGGTGTACCAGGGCGACTGCTCGCTCTTGTTCACCACGTTGTCGCCCTTCAGCGCCGACATCGGCACGAAGTGCAGGGAGCTGGGCTTGAGGTTGATCTTGTCGGCGAAGGCCAGGTAGTCGGCCTTGATCTGCTCGAACACGCCCTGGTCGAAGCCCTTCAGGTCCATCTTGTTGATGGCGACGACTATGTGCTTGATGCCCAGCAGCGAGGCAATGAAGCTGTGCCGGCGGGTCTGGGTCTGCACGCCGTAGCGGGCGTCGATCAGGATGATGGCCAGGTCGCAGTTGGACGCACCGGTCGCCATGTTGCGGGTGTACTGCTCATGGCCGGGGGTGTCGGCGATGATGAACTTGCGCTTGGTGGTGCTGAAGTAGCGGTACGCCACATCGATGGTGATGCCCTGCTCGCGCTCGGCCTGCAGGCCGTCGACCAGCAGCGCCAGGTCGATGTCCTCACCGGTGGTACCGACTTTCTTGGAGTCCTTGGTGATGGCATCCAGATGGTCTTCATAGATCATCTTGGAGTCATGCAGCAGGCGGCCGATCAGGGTGCTCTTGCCGTCGTCGACGTTGCCGCAAGTCAGGAAGCGCAGCAGCTCTTTACGTTCGTGCTGGGCCAGGTAGGCGAGGATGTCCTCGCTGATCAGTTCGGATTGGTGCGACATATTAAAAGTACCCCTGACGTTTCTTCTCTTCCATCGAGCCGGAAGAGTCATGGTCGATAACTCGGCCTTGGCGCTCAGAGGTTTTGGCCAACAGCATTTCCTGAATGATTTCCGGCAGGGTGGTAGCGGTGGACTCCACCGCACCGGTCAGCGGGTAGCAGCCGAGGGTACGGAAGCGCACCATCTTCTTGTGGATGCTGGCTTTCTGCTCGGGAGTGAGGTGTTCGAGGATGCGTTCGTCGTCGATCATGATCAGCGCGCCGTTCATCTCGATCACTTCGCGCTCTTCGGCGAAGTACAGCGGCACAATCGGGATCTGCTCCAGATAGATGTACTGCCAGATATCCAGCTCGGTCCAGTTGGACAGCGGGAATACGCGGATCGACTCGCCTTTCTTGACGTTGCCGTTGTACACGTTCCACAGCTCGGGGCGCTGGTTCTTCGGATCCCAGCGGTGCTTGCTGTCGCGGAAGGAGTACACGCGCTCCTTGGCACGCGACTTCTCTTCGTCGCGGCGCGCGCCACCGAAGGCGGCGTCGAAGCCGTACTTGTCCAGCGCCTGCTTGAGACCCTCGGTCTTCATCACGTCAGTGTGCTTGGCACTGCCGTAGGTGAAGGGGTTCATGTCCTGCGCCACGCCATCGGGGTTGGTGTGGGTAATCAGATCCAGGCCGTACTCTTTGACCATCTTCTCGCGGAAGCGGTACATCTCCTGGAATTTCCAACGCGTGTCCACGTGCATGACCGGGAACGGCAGCTTGCCGGGGAAGAATGCCTTGCGCGCCAGATGCAGCATCACGGCGGAATCTTTACCGATGGAATACAGCATCACCGGGTTGTCGAATTCGGCGGCCACTTCACGAATGATGTGGATACTTTCCGCCTCGAGCTGTTTCAGGTGCGTCAGTTTGTCGAGCATGGCTTATCACAGATCTGGGAATGAACGGCCGGCGGGCCGTGGACGAGGGCGCACTCTAGCACAGCGCCCCCTTCTATTCAGGCCGCCACTTAGATCGAAACGATCTAGTTTTATGCCCGAAGAATCAGCGCTTTATATGGGATTCGGGCAATCGATAAACAGGTGTTCGATGGCAAAGCGCCGCGCCAGGTAGTCGCCCAGCGCCTGCACGCCGTAGCGCTCGGTAGCGTGGTGGCCGGCGGCGATGAAGCTGATGGCGTTCTCACGGGCGCTGTGGAAGGTCTGCTCGGAGGCCTCGCCGGTGAGAAACAGATCGACCCCGGCAGCAATCGCGTCGTCGATGTAGCCCTGACCACCGCCGGTGCACCAGCCAATCCGCCGCACCATGCCCTCGCCGGCCACCAGCAGCGGCTCGCGACCCAGCACTTCCTGCACCCGCCGGGCGAAATCGCGCGGGCTCATGGGCTCGGCCAGCGAACCGAGCAGGCCGACCACCTTGGGATTGTCCGGATTCAGCGGGCCTTCCACCGTGATGTCGAGCTGGCGCGCCAGCTGCACGTTGTTACCCACCTCGGCATGCACGTCCAGCGGCAGGTGATAGGCCAGCAGGCTGATGTCGTTGCCCAGCAGGGTCTGCAGGCGACGGCGCTTCATGCCGGTGATACAGGCGTCCTCGCCCTTCCAGAAGTAGCCGTGGTGCACCAGCACCACGTCGGCCTCGGCCTCCACCGCGGCATCCAGCAGCGCCTGGCTGGCGGTGACCCCGCTGACGATGCGCCGCACCTGCGGCCGGCCCTCGACCTGCAAGCCGTTGGGGCAGTAATCGCTGATGCGCGCGGCATTCAGGAAGCGATCCGCTTCCTCGACCAGGGTGGTCAGGGCAATGGCCATGGACAATCCTCTTCAATCTGTTGCAGGCACTGCTTTCTTGCCGGCAGCCCCTCTATAATGCCGCCACCTTAAGGGGCGCCGCCTGCCCCGACAACCCTCAGGATTTCCCTCGATGCTCAAGGCCCTGCGCTTCCTTGGCTGGCCCCTGCTGGCCGGCCTGTTGCTGGCGTTGCTGATAATCCAGCGCTACCCGCAATGGGTCGGCCTGCCCAGTCACGACGTCTACCTGCAGCAGGCACCGCATTACGGTACGGCCCAGGAAGGCCCGGTATCCTACGCCGACGCGGTGAGCCGCGCGGCACCGGCGGTGGTCAACCTGTATACCACCAAGATGGTCAGCCGCTCGTCTTCGCCGATGTTCGACGACCCGGTGTTCCGCCGCTTCTTCGGCGACAACCTGCCCAAGCAGCGGCGCATGGAGTCGAGCCTGGGCTCGGCGGTGATCATGAGCGCCGAAGGCTACCTGCTGACCAACAACCACGTCACCAGCGGTGCCGACCAGATAGTGGTGGCCCTCAAGGACGGCCGCGAGACCGTGGCCCACCTGGTCGGCAGCGACCCGGAAACCGACCTCGCGGTGCTCAAGATCGACCTCAAGGATCTGCCGACCATGACCCTCGGCCGCTCCGATCAGATCAAGATCGGTGACGTCACCCTGGCCATCGGCAACCCCTTCGGCGTCGGCCAGACCGTGACCATGGGCATCATCAGCGCCACCGGGCGCAACCAACTGGGCCTCAACACCTACGAAGACTTCATCCAGACCGATGCGGCGATCAACCCAGGCAACTCCGGCGGCGCCCTGGTCGACGCGCACGGCAACCTGATCGGCATCAACACCGCGATCTTCTCCAAGTCCGGCGGCTCCCAGGGCATCGGCTTCGCCATCCCGGTGAAACTGGCTCGCGAGGTGATGAAGGCGATCATCGAGCATGGCCAGGTGATCCGCGGCTGGCTGGGCATCGAAGTGCAGCCGCTGACCCAGGAACTGGCCGAGTCCTTCGGCCTGCAGGGCCGCGCCGGCATCCTGGTCGCCGGTATCTATCGCAATGGCCCGGCGCAGAAGGCCGGCCTGCAACCGGGCGACCTGATCCTGCGCATCGGCGAGGAGGACGCCGTGGACGGCCGCCGCTCGATGAACCAGGTAGCGCGCACCAAGCCCGGCGACAAGATAGTCGTGGAAGTCCTGCGCGGCGGCGAAACCCTGGAGCTGACCGCCGAGGTCGGCCTGCGGCCACCGGCGGAAACCGCCCAGCAGGAATGAAAAAAGGCGCCGAAAGGCGCCTTTTTTCATAGTGACAGAGTCGTTACAGAATCTGCCCCAGGGCATCCAGCAAGGCCTGGTTCTGCTCCGGCGCACCGATGGTGATGCGCAGGAACTGGGCGATGCGCTGCTGCTTGAAGTGGCGCACGATCACCCCGTGTTCGCGCAGGGCCGCGGCCAGCTCCGCTGCATCGCGCTGCGGATGACGGGCGAAGACGAAGTTGGCCGCCGACGGCAGCACCTCGAAGCCCAGGCCGCTCATGGCCTCGACCAGCGCCTCGCGGCTGGCGATCACCGCCTGGCAGGTTTGCTGGAAGTAGGCTTCGTCCTCGAACGCCGCGGCTGCGCCGGCAATCGCCATACGATCCAGCGGATAGGAGTTGAAGCTGTTCTTGATCCGCTCCAGCGCCTCGATCAGATCCGGGTGCCCCACCGCGATGCCGACCCGCAGCCCAGCCAGCGAGCGCGACTTGGACAGGGTCTGGGTTACCAGCAGGTTCGGGTAGCGGTCGACCAGCTTGATCGCCGTTTCGCCACCGAAGTCGATATAGGCCTCGTCCACCAGCACCACGCTGTCCGGACTGGCCTTGAGCATCTGCTCGATGGCTTCCAGCGCCAGCAGGCAGCCGGTCGGCGCGTTGGGGTTGGGGAAGATGATCCCGCCATTGGGCCGCGCGTAGTCGGCCACGCGAATCTGGAACTGCTCGTCCAGCGCCAGGGCCTCGTGGGCAATCCCGTACAGGCCGCAGTACACCGGATAGAAGCTGTAGGTGACGTCGGGGAACAGCAGCGGCTTGCCGTGCTGGAACAGGCCGTGGAAGGCGTGCGCCAGCACCTCGTCGGAGCCGTTGCCGACGAACACCTGGGCAGTGCTCACGCCGTAGTAGTCGGCCACCGCCTGTTTCAGGCGATCGCTGTTGGGATCCGGGTACAGGCGCAGGCTGTCGTTCAGCTCGGCCTGCATGGCGGCCAGCGCCTTGGGCGACGGGCCATAGGGGTTCTCGTTGGTGTTGAGCTTGACCAGCTTGGCCAGTTTCGGCTGCTCACCCGGCACGTAGGGCACCAGGTCTTTGACGAAGGGGCTCCAGAATTTGCTCATCTGCCCTTCTCTCCTCGAATTAGGTTCGTGTCGCTTTGCGTAGGAGCGAGCTCTGCTCGCGAATTGCTCGCTTAAAAGCTTCGCGAGCAGAGCTCGCTCCCACAAGGTTCAGGTCAACTCTTGATGCGGTACTCGGCGCTTCGGGCGTGGGCGGTCAGCGACTCGCCGCGGGCCAGCACCGAGGCGACCTTGCCCAGTTCGGAAGCGCCATCGGCCGAGCAGTGGATGATCGACGAGCGCTTCTGGAAGTCGTACACCCCCAGCGGCGAGGAGAAGCGCGCGGTGCCGGAGGTCGGCAGCACGTGGTTCGGCCCGGCGCAGTAGTCGCCCAGGGCTTCCGCGGTGTAGCGGCCCATGAAGATCGCGCCGGCATGGCGAATCTCGGGCAGGTACTGCTCGGGGTTGGCCACCGACAGTTCCAGGTGCTCCGGCGCGATGCGGTTGGCCACCTCGATGGCCTGGGCCATGTCGGCGACCTGGATCAGCGCGCCGCGGCCCTCCATGGAAGTGCGGGCAATGGTCTCGCGCTCCAGGGTCGGCAGCAGCTTGGCGATGCTGGCTGCGACCTTGTCGAGGAAGGCGGCATCCGGGCTGACCAGGATGGCCTGGGCGTCTTCGTCGTGCTCGGCCTGGGAGAACAGATCCATGGCGATCCAGTCCGGATCGGTCTGGCCATCGCACACCACGAGGATTTCCGACGGGCCGGCGATCATGTCGATGCCGACCTTGCCGAACACGTGGCGCTTGGCGGTGGCCACGTAGATATTGCCGGGGCCGACGATCTTATCCACCGGCGGCACGCTCTCGGTGCCATAGGCCAGTGCGGCCACGGCCTGGGCGCCACCGATGGTGAACACCCGGTCGACGCCGGCGATGCAGGCGGCGGCGAGGACGATCTCGTTGATCTCGCCACGCGGGGTCGGCACTACCATCACCACTTCCGGCACGCCGGCAACCTTGGCCGGGATGGCATTCATCAGCACCGACGAGGGGTACGAGGCCTTGCCGCCCGGCACGTACAGGCCGGCGCGATCCAGCGGGGTGACCTTCTGCCCCAGCACGGTGCCGTCGGCTTCGGTGTAGCTCCAGGAGTCCTGCTTCTGCCGCTCGTGGTACAGGCGCACGCGCTCGGCGGCCTTCTCCAGGGCGCTGCGCTGCTCGGGCGTGATGCGGGTCAGGGCCAGTTCCAGGCGCTCGCGCGGCAGGATCAGGTCGGCCATCGAGGCAACGTCGAGGCCGTCGAATCTCTCGGTGAACTCGACCAGGGCGGCATCGCCGCGGCTACGCACGGCGGCGATGATGTCCAGCACACGCTGGTTGACGCCGTCATCCGACACGCTTTCCCAGCTCAGCAGATGATCCAGATGACGGGCGAAGTCCTGGTCAGCGGCATTGAGACGGCGGATAGCAACGGAACTGGTCATAGCGGGCCTCTTGATTGGCAAATGCTCGGGCGTCGCTAGGCTACCAAGCCCACCGCATGGACGCCCGAGAAAAGTGGCTATGACACGGATAGGCAGACGCGACGTAACGCCGCGTTGAGGGTATCAGCTGGGGTGTCGCGCCTCGACGGCGCTGCGCAGGGTATCGATCAGCGCCTGGATGCGACCGTGCTGCATCTTCATCGACGCCTTGTTGACCACCAGGCGCGAACTGATCGTGGCGATCAGCTCCTGGGGCTCCAGGCCGTTGGCGCGCAAGGTGTTGCCGGTATCGACCACGTCGATGATCTTGTCGGCCAGGCCGACCAGCGGGGCCAGCTCCATGGAGCCGTAGAGCTTGATCACATCGACCTGACGACCCTGCTCGGCATAGTAACGCTTGGCCACGTTGATGAACTTGGTGGCCACGCGCAGGCGGCCTTTCGGTTCCGGCGCACCGACCTTGCCGGCAGTCATCAGCTTGCACTTGGCAATCTGCAGATCCAGCGGCTCGTACAGGCCCTGGCCGCCGTATTCCATCAGCACGTCCTTGCCGGCCACGCCGAGGTCGGCGGCACCATGCTCGACATAGGTCGGCACATCGGTGGCGCGCACGATCAGCAGCTGCACATCGTCCTGGGTGGTGGGGATGATCAGCTTGCGGCTCTTCTCCGGATTCTCGGTCGGCACGATGCCGGCTGCGGCGAGCAGCGGCAGGGTGTCATCGAGGATGCGGCCCTTGGACAGCGCGATGGTGAGCATTGCTAAACCCAATCCTTACTGAAACGTCTGGTGCCGGCGTCCCGCATCGCGGGGCCGCCGGCGCGGCCAGGTGGCGAGCGTCTACTAGCCCGGTACGCGGCGGATCTTGGCGCCGAGCAGCTGCAGTTTTTCCTCGATGCACTCGTAACCACGGTCAATGTGGTAGATGCGGTCGATCAGGGTCTCGCCTTCGGCTACCAGCGCGGCGATCACCAGGCTGGCGGAAGCCCGCAGGTCGGTGGCCATGACCGGAGCGCCTTTCAGCGCCGGTGCACCGGTAACGATGGCGGTGTTGCCCTCGACCAGGATCTGCGCGCCCATGCGGTTCATCTCGTAGACGTGCATGAAGCGGTTCTCGAACACGGTCTCGATGACGGTGCCGGTACCCTCGGCGATGGCGTTGAGGGAGATGAACTGGGCCTGCATGTCGGTCGGGAAGGCCGGGTACGGCGCGGTGCGCACGTTGACCGCTTTCGGCCGCTTGCCCTTCATGTCCAGCTCGATCCAGTCCTTGCCGGTGGTGATCTCGGCGCCCGCTTCCTGCAGCTTGGCCAGTACGGCCTCGAGGATGGTCGGATCGGTGTCTTTCAGTTTGACCCGGCCACCGGTGGCAGCAGCGGCCACCAGGTAGGTACCGGTCTCGATACGGTCGGGCATCACGCTGTAGCGACCGCCACCGAGGCGCTCGACGCCGTCGATGGTGATGGTGTCGGTACCGGCACCGCTGACCTTGCCGCCCATGGCGTTGATGAAGTTGGCCAGGTCGACCACTTCCGGCTCACGCGCGGCGTTTTCCAGCACGGTACGGCCCTTGGCCAGGGCCGCGGCCATCATGATGTTCTCGGTACCGGTCACGCTGACGATATCGAAGAAGAAGTGCGCGCCACGCAGGCCGCCTTCTGGCGCCTTGGCCTTGATGTAGCCGCCTTCGACGTCGATCTTGGCGCCCATGGCTTCCAGGCCACGGATGTGCAGGTCGACCGGACGCGAACCGATGGCGCAACCGCCAGGCAGGGCCACTTCGGCTTCACCGAAGCGGGCGACCATCGGACCGAGTACCAGGATCGAGGCGCGCATGGTCTTCACCAGCTCGTACGGCGCGACCAGGGTCTTGATGCTGCTGGCATCGACTTCGACGCTGAGCTTCTCGTCGATGATCGGCTGCACACCCATGCGACCGAACAGCTCGATCATGGTGGTGATGTCGTGCAGGTGCGGCAGGTTGCACACGGTAACCGGGGTGTCGGCCAGCAGGGTGGCGGCCAGAATCGGCAGGGCGGAGTTCTTCGCGCCGGAAATGCGGATTTCGCCGTCGAGGCGGATACCGCCGGTGATGATCAGTTTGTCCATTTGAATCTCGCTGCCCGCAGGCTCAGGAACGCTCGGCCCAGGCGGCCTGGCTGAAGAATTTCATGGTCACGGCATGGATCGCACCACTGGCGATCCATTCGTTGAGGTGGGCGTAAATCTGCTGCTGGCGCTTGACCGGGCTGAGAGCGGCCAGCTCGTCGCTGATCAGGTTCAGCTGGAAATTGCAGCCCTCGCCTTCCACCTCGACACGGGTGTTGGGCAACTTGGCTTCCAGGAGGCTTTTCACTTCTACGGCCTGCATGTTCAACCTCGATCGGCGCAGTAAGGCATCATTGGCGGGCCGAGGCTCGCGGGCCGGCCATGATACAAAAAAGCCCCCCGCCTGCGAAGCCCGCGGCGCGGGATCGCAGACGGAGGGCCTTGGCAGGTTCAATGCTCGAGGCCGAGCAGCTCCTGCAGACCGGAAACCCGGGCAATGCCCTGCATGTCCGCCGGCAGCCGGCGCACACTGAGGCGCTTGCCCGCGGCCCGGGCGTCGCGCAGCAGGGCCAGCAGCAGCGCCAAGCCGACGCTGCTGGACTTGTCCACCGCCGCGCAGTCGAGCACCAGCTCGCCAACCGCACTGCCAGCGATCAGCCGCCGGCCGTCTTCGCGCAGCTGCGGCCCGCTACGGTAGTCGAGCACGCCGGACAGCAGCAGCTCGCCGACACCGCCCTGACGGATGGTGCCCTGGCTCATTGACCGCCAGCCTGCTGGCCTTCGGCGCTTTCCTTGGCCTTGGCCACCACATCGGCCCAGCCGTCAATGGTCTTGTCCAGGTCGTTGCCGTTGCGCTGCATGGCATCGGCGAACTGGTCACGGAACAGCTTACCGACGTTGATGCCGTTGATGATCACGTTGCGCAGCATCCACTGACCGTTGATCTGCACCATGGTGTAGGACACCGGGTAGACGGCACCATTCTTGCCGCTCACCTCCATGCCGACACTGGCGCGATCGGCGCCCTCGGCCTTGGCCGTCAGCACGCGGATACCCTGGTTGTCGTACTCGAGCAGGGCGTTGCCATAGAACTGCATCAGGCTGCGCTTGAAGTTGCTCTCGAAGCGCTGGATCTGCTCGGGCGTGGCATTGCGCGAGTATTTGACGGTCATGATGCTGCGGGAAATACCGTCGCTGTCCACCACCGGGCCAAGGATGCGATCCAGGCTGTCGTAGAAGGACTGGCGGTTCTGCTGGTAGGCCTCTTTGTTGGCCTTAAGGTCGTCGAGCAGTTGCTTGGTGGTCTGCTCCACCACTTCATGGGCAGACGGAGCGGCCTGAACCAGCAGCGGCGCTGCGGCCAGCACCACCAGCAGGCTGTTACGCAGGAGTTTGAGCATGCTCATTTGCTTTCCTTGTTCACCGAGTTCATCAGGAATTTGCCGATCAGGTCTTCCAGCACCAGAGACGACTGGGTGTCGCGAATGGTTCCGCCATCCTTGAGCAGGTCTTCTTCACCGCCCACGCTGATGCCGATGTACTTCTCACCCAGCAGGCCGGCAGTAAGGATAGAAGCCGTGGAGTCCACCGGCAGGTTGTCCACCCGCTTTTCCACTTCCATGGTCACTCGACCGGTGTAGCTGTCGCGATCCAGGTCGATGGCGGTGACCTTGCCGATAGTCACGCCGGCCATGGTGACCTTGGCCCGCACCGTCAGGCCGGCGATATTGTCGAAGTTCGCGTACAGCTTGTAGCTGTCGCTCGAACTGGCGGCAGACAGCCCGCTGACCCGCAGGGCCAGGAGCAACAGGGCCAGCAGTCCAGCCAGCAGGAACAGGCCGACGCCGATTTCCAGGGAGCGGCTTTGCATCAGAGATCTCCAAACATCAGGGCGGTCAGAATAAAGTCGAGGCCGAGCACGGCCAGCGAGGCGTACACCACGGTCTTGGTGGTGGCACGGCTGATACCTTCGGAAGTGGGTTCGCAGTCATAGCCCTGGAACACGGCGATCCAGGTCGCGACAAAGGCGAACACCATGCTCTTGATCACGCCGTTGAGCACGTCTTCGGTGAATTCCACGCTGTTCTGCATGTTCGACCAGAACGAGCCTTCGTAGACGCCCAGCCAGTCGACGGCAACCATCGCCCCGCCCCAGATGCCGACCACGCTGAAGATCGCGGCCAGCAGCGGCATGGAGATGAAACCGGCCCACAGGCGCGGGGCGATGATGTACTTGAGCGGATCCACGCCGATCATTTCCAGGCTGGACAGCTGCTCGGTAGATTTCATGTTGCCGATCTCGGCGGTCAGCGCCGAGCCGGCACGGCCGGCGAACAGCAGGCCGGTGACCACCGGGCCGAGCTCGCGCAGCAGGGTCAGGGCGACCATCTGCCCCACGGCCTGCTCCGAGCCATAGCTGGTGAGGATATTGAAGCCCTGCAGGGCCAACACCATGCCGATGAACAGGCCGGCAACCATGATGATCGGCAGCGACAGCACGCCCACCGAGTACAGCTGGCGAATCAGCAATTGCCCACCGTTGCGCAGACCACTGCGACCAAACAGCGAGCTGCCAAGGAACAGCACAGAGCGGCCCATGGCCTCGACCACATCGATTCCGGAACGGCCGAGCAGCCGGATGCGCTCCAGTGGCGACGACTTACGCATCAATTGGCCCCCAACAAGTCTTCCAGGTAATCCGGCGCCGGATAGTGGAAAGGCACCGGCCCATCCGGAATGCCCTGCATGAACTGCTGGATCCGCGGATTATCCGAATTCATCAGCTCGGCCGGGGTGCCCTGGCCGAGTACCTGGCCATCCCCCACCACATAGATGTAGTCGGCAATGCTGGCGGTTTCAGCCAGGTCGTGGGACACCACCACGCTGGTGATACCCAGGGCGTCGTTGAGCAGACGGATCAGACGCACCAGCACGCCCATGGCGATGGGATCCTGACCGACGAACGGCTCGTCGTACATCAGGATCTGCGGATCCAGGGCAATCGCCCGGGCCAGCGCCACCCGGCGCTTCATGCCGCCGGACAGTTCATCCGGCATCAGCTCCACGGCACCGCGCAGGCCCACGGCCTGCAGTTTCATCAGCACGATGTCGCGAATCATCTCGTCGGGCAGCTGGGTGTGTACCCGCAGCGGGAAGGCGACGTTCTCGAACACGTCCAGGTCGGTGAACAGCGCACCGCTCTGGAACAGCACGCCGAACTGCTTGCGCATGTCGAACAGCGCGGCACGGGAAAGGGTTGGCAGGTTCTGCCCGTTGACCCACACCTCGCCGCTGTCCGGGCGCAGCTGGGCGGCGATCAGGCGCAACAGGGTGGTTTTGCCGCAACCGGAAGGTCCCATGATGCCGGTGACCTTGCCGCGCGGAATGCGCACATCGATATTGTCGAAAATCTTGCGCGCGCCGCGCTTGAAGGTCAGCCCCTTCAACTCAACGGCATAGGCATTCTCGGCGCTCATCCAGACTCCTTGTGACACAGCCTCCATGGACAGACGCAGCATCCCGACGTTGGGGCACCACACGCACAGTGGACAGGCCGAACAAGGCGCGGAATATAGCACTGGCCGGCGCGCGGCCCAAGGCATGGCAATCTTTTCATGCATTTTCCCGGCAACCTTCGCCACGACCAATGGTCGGAGGTGAGCGAAGCCGGCTTTGCCGGTATAATCCCGCCTTTTCTGCCTGGCACCGTGAATTCCGTCATGTCCCAATCCAGCGACCTGATCCTCTCCGCACAACGCACCATCCGCCTCGAAATCGAGGCCATCGAGGCCGTGCTTGGCCGCATCAATGGCGATTTCGTCCGCGCCTGCGAACTGCTGCTGGCCTGCAAGGGCCGCATCGTGGTGGTCGGCATGGGCAAGTCCGGGCATGTCGGCAACAAGATCGCCGCCACCCTGGCCAGCACCGGCACCCCGGCGTTCTTCGTGCATCCGGCCGAGGCCAGCCATGGCGACATGGGCATGATCACCCGCGACGACGTGGTACTGGCCCTGTCCAACTCCGGCTCCACCGCCGAAATCGTCACCCTGCTGCCACTGATCAAGCGCCTCGGCATTACCCTGATCAGCATGACCGGCAACCCCGACTCGCCGCTGGCCAAGGCCGCCGAAGTCAACCTGGATGCCCGCGTGGCCCAGGAAGCCTGCCCACTGAACCTGGCACCGACCTCCTCCACCACCGTTTCCCTGGTGCTTGGCGACGCCCTGGCCATCGCCCTGCTGGAAGCCCGCGGCTTCACCGCCGAAGATTTCGCCTTCTCCCACCCGGGTGGCGCCCTCGGCCGCCGCCTGCTGCTCAAGGTGGAGAACGTCATGCACAGCGGCCAGCGCCTGCCACTGGTGGCGCGCGGCACCAGCCTGCGCGACGCCCTGCTGGAAATGACCCGCAAAGGTCTGGGCATGACCGTGATCACCGAGACCGACGGCAAGCTGGCCGGGATCTTCACCGACGGCGACCTGCGCCGCACCCTGGACAAGGGCATCGACGTGCACCAGGCGACCATCGATGCGGTGATGACCATCCACGGCAAGACCGCCCGCGCCGAAATGCTCGCCGCCGAAGCCCTGAAAATCATGGAAGACCACAAGATCAACGCGCTGGTCGTCGTGGATGACGAGGACAAGCCGGTCGGCGCCCTCAACATGCACGACCTGCTGCGCGCCGGAGTGATGTAAATGAGCAACGAACTGCTGCAACGCGCCCAGGCGGTCAAACTGGCCGTTTTCGATGTGGACGGCGTATTGACCGACGGTCGCCTGTACTTTCTCACCGACGGCAGCGAATTCAAGACCTTCAACACCCTCGACGGCCACGGCATCAAGATGCTGATCAACTCCGGGGTGCGCACCGCCATCATCAGCGGCCGCAAGACCCCAGTGGTCGAGCGCCGCGCGCAGAACCTCGGCATCCAGCACTTGTATCAGGGCCGCGAGGACAAGCTCGTCGTTCTCGACGAACTGCTCGGCGAGCTGGGGCTAAACTATGAGCAGGTCGCCTATCTGGGCGACGACCTGCCCGACCTGCCGGTGATCCGCCGTGTCGGCTTAGGGATGGCCGTAGCCAGCGCCGACGGTTTCGTCCGCCAGCACGCCCACGGTGTAACCAGCGCCCGCGGCGGCGAAGGCGCCGCCCGCGAGTTCTGCGAGCTGATCATGCGTGCCCAGGGCACCCTCGAAGCCGCCCAGGCCGCTTACCTCTAGGATTTTCCATGCCCGGCAAACTGCGCAACGCCCTGCTCGCCATACTCGTCGCCGCTCTGCTGGCGGCCGTCGGCTACTGGAACATCCGCCCGGAAAGTTTCATGGACAAGCCCAGCGTGGCGGAAACCGAACAGTCCATCGACTTCTATGTGGTCAATGCCAGCACCGTGCAATTCCAGGAAGACGGCAAGCTGCAGTACAGCATGACCGCCGACAAGCTGGATCACCTCAAGGCCAGCGACGTGACCCTGGTACAGAAGCCGGATCTGCTGCTGTACCGCGGCACCGAGCTGCCCTGGCACGTGCAGAGCGAGCGCGGCGAAGTGGCCCCGCAGGGCGCCCAGGTCGAGCTGATCGACAAGGTGCGCATCGCCCGCACCGATGCCAAGAACCGCCCGGTGGTGATCACCAGCAGCCGGATGACCGTATTTCCGGACAAAGAATATGCGCAGACCCAGCAAGCCGTTAGAATCGAGGCCGCCAACGGGGTGACCACGGCACAGGGAATGAAAGCGTACATGAATGACGGCAGGATCAACCTGCTGTCCAACGTAAGAGGCCAGCATGAGGTTCGTTAAAACCCTCCCCCTTCTGCTCAGTCTGGGCAGCGCACTTGGAAGTGCCGCCGCCTGGGCCCTGCCCAGCGACCGCGATCAGCCGATCCGGGTACAGGCGGACAGCGCCGAGCTGGACGACAAACAAGGCGTGGCGGTGTACCGCGGCGGCGTGGTGATTACCCAGGGCACCCTGAAGATCACCGGCGACACCGTGACCATCACCCAGGACAAGAACGGCGACATCGAACTGTTCACCTCGGTCGGCAAACCCGCCTACTACGAACAGAAACCCGCGCCGGACAAGGACATCGTCAAGGCCTATGGCCTGACCATCCAGTACTACGCGACCAACGAGCGCATCGTGCTGATCGACCAGGCCAAGGTGATCCAGCAGGGCAACACCTTCGAAGGCGAGAAGATCGTCTATGACACCCAGCGCCAGATCGTCAACGCCGGCCGTGCCAATGGTTCCTCGGTGACCACGCCGCGCCCGCGCATCGACATGGTGCTGCAGCCGCGCAAGAAAAGCGGCCAAGCGGAGCAGGCGCAGTAATGGCGACTCTCAAAGCCCAGCACCTGGCCAAGAGCTACAAGGGTCGCCAGGTGGTTCGCGACGTCAGCCTGTCCATCGACAGCGGCCAGATCGTCGGCCTGCTCGGCCCCAACGGCGCCGGCAAGACCACCTGCTTCTACATGATCGTCGGCCTGGTGCAGGCTGATCAGGGCCGGGTACTGATCGACAGCCACGACATCAGCCACCAGCCCATGCACGGCCGCGCCCGCGCCGGCATCGGCTACCTGCCGCAGGAAGCCTCGATCTTCCGCAAGCTGACCGTGGCCGACAACATCCTGGCGATCCTCGAGACCCGCAAGGATCTCGACCGCGCCGGACGCAACAAGGCCCTGGAAACCCTGCTGCAGGAATTCCACATCAGCCACATCCGCGACAGCCTCGGCATGAGCCTGTCCGGCGGTGAACGCCGCCGCGTGGAAATCGCCCGCGCCCTGGCCACCGAGCCCAAGTTCATCCTGCTCGACGAACCCTTCGCCGGTGTCGACCCGATCTCGGTCGGCGACATCAAGCAGATCATCCACCACCTCAAGGCCAAAGGCATCGGCGTGCTGATCACCGATCACAACGTGCGCGAGACCCTGGATATCTGCGAAACCGCCTATATCGTCAACGACGGTCAGCTGATCGCCGAAGGTGATGCCGAGACCATCCTGGCCAACCAGCTGGTCAAGGAAGTCTACCTGGGGCACGAGTTCCGCCTCTGACCAGCCCCGCTCCGGCCTGTCGCGGGCCGGTTCGCCGCCCCATCCGGGCCCGAACCACCCGCGCACGGCCACGGATCGCGAGCAGGGCCGATTCACTACAAGGACGTTGTCAAGCCTAGGCAAAGCCCGAAATTTCGGGCATATAATTTGCTTACTGGCGGCGCCCTGGCGCCCTGTAGTGAATGGCGCCCTGCGCCAGCAGATAAGGTGCAAAGCTTCCTGCCATGAAACCCTCGCTAGTCCTCAAGATGGGCCAGCAGCTGACGATGACGCCGCAGCTGCAACAAGCCATTCGCCTACTCCAGCTGTCCACCCTGGATCTGCAGCAGGAAATCCAGGAGGCCCTGGAATCCAACCCCATGCTGGAGCGCCAGGAAGAAGGCGACGACTTCGACAACTCCGACCCCATGGCCGACGCCGCCGAGCAATCGCCGCAGGCGACTCCAGAGCCGACCTACCAGGAAACCAACAGCGGCAGCGCCGACTCCCAGGAAGATGGCGAGTGGCACGAGCGCATCCCCAGCGAACTGCCGGTGGACACCGCCTGGGAAGACATCTACCAGACCAGCGCCAGCAGCCTGCCGAGCAATGACGACGACGAGTGGGACTTCACCACCCGCACCTCCGCCGGCGAGAGCCTGCAGAGCCACCTGCTGTGGCAGCTCAACCTGGTGCCGATGAGCGACACCGACAAACTGATCGGCGTCACCATCATCGACTGCATCAACAACCAGGGTTACCTGGAAGAAAGCATCGAGGAGATCGTCGAGTCCTTCGATCCCGAACTGGATATCGAAGCCGACGAAGTCGAAGCCGTACTGCGCCGCATCCAGCACTTTGAGCCCGCCGGCATCGGTGCCCGCGACCTGCGCGAGTGCCTGCTCCTGCAACTGCGCCAACTGCCAGCCAATACCCCCTGGCTGAGCGAGGCGCAGCGCCTGGCCGGCGAGCACCTCGACCTGCTCGGCAGCCGCGACTACAGCCAGCTGATGCGGCGCATGAAGCTCAAGGAAGACGAGCTGCGCCAGGTCATCGAGCTGATCCAGAGCCTCAACCCGCGCCCCGGTTCGCAGATCGAAGCCAGCGAGCCGGAATACGTGGTGCCGGACGTGATCGTGCGCAAGCACAACGAACGCTGGCTGGTGGAGCTAAACCAGGAAGCGGTGCCGCGCCTGCGGGTCAACCCGCAATACGCCGGCTTCGTGCGCCGCGCCGACTCCAGCGCCGACAACACCTTCATGCGCAACCAGCTGCAGGAAGCGCGCTGGTTCATCAAGAGCCTGCAGAGCCGTAACGAAACCCTGATGAAGGTGGCGACGCAGATCGTCGAGCATCAGCGTGGCTTCCTCGACTATGGCGACGAGGCCATGAAGCCCCTGGTGCTGCACGACATCGCCGAAGCGGTGGGCATGCACGAGTCGACCATTTCGCGGGTCACCACGCAGAAATTCATGCACACCCCGCGCGGCATTTACGAGCTGAAATACTTCTTCTCCAGCCACGTCAGCACCTCCGAAGGCGGTGAATGCTCGTCCACCGCCATCCGCGCCATCATCAAGAAACTGGTCGCCGCGGAAAACGCGAAAAAGCCGTTGAGCGACAGCAAGATCGCTGGTTTACTGGAAGCACAGGGCATTCAGGTAGCCCGCCGCACAGTCGCCAAATACCGCGAATCCCTCGGGATAGCGCCTTCGAGTGAACGTAAACGACTGATGTGATGCGGCACTGAGGGAAGGCTTTTGCAAAACTGGATGCGCGCCAAGCGCCCTGCCCGCGGGGGAATTCCAGGACAGTTCTGCAAGAGCCTTCCCAAAGCCAAAGTGTTACGGTGGCAGGCCCGTTAGCCTGCCTCTTACACACGGCAACAAGGAGAAGCGGTATGCAAGTCAACATCAGTGGACATCAACTGGATGTGACCGACGCCATGCGCGACTATGTCGGGGAAAAACTCAGCCGGCTGGAGCGCCATTTCGACCGAATCACCAACGTTCAGGTGACCATGGAAGTCGAGAAGCTCAAACAGAAGATCGAAGCAACCCTGCACATCGCCGGCGGCGAAGTGGTGGCCAACGCCGAACATGAAGACATGTACGCGGCCATCGACCTGCTCGCCGACAAACTCGACCGCCAACTGATCAAGCACAAGGAAAAGCAGCTGGGCCGCCTGCAAGGCGCCACGGCTCGCTGAAACCTGCCAACCCATGATCCGACTTGAAAACATCCTGACCGCCGGCCGCTCCCTGGTGAGCGTGCCTGGCGGCAGCAAGAAACGCGTCCTCGAACAGATTGCCAACCTGGTTGCTCGCGATCTTCCCGATCTCGACACCCAGGACATCTTCGAAAACCTGATTGCCCGCGAGAAGCTCGGCTCCACCGGCTTCGGTAACGGCATCGCCATTCCCCACTGCCGCCTGCCCGGCTGCAACGCGCCGATCAGCGCGGTATTGCACCTGGAAGCGGCCGTGGACTTCGACGCCATCGACGGCGCCCCGGTGGATCTGCTGTTCGTCCTGCTGGTGCCGGAAGCGGCGACCGACGAACACCTCGAACTGCTGCGCCAGATCGCCAGCATGCTCGACCGCAGCGAAGTACGCGAGCGACTGCGCCAGGCGCAGAGCAGCGAGAGCCTGTACCAGGTGGTGGTCGACGTGCAGAGCGGCCACTGAGGCCGGGTAGGACAGAGCCATGCGCCTGATCATCGTCAGCGGTCGTTCCGGCTCGGGCAAGAGCACTGCCCTCGACGTGCTCGAGGACAACGGCTTTTACTGCATCGACAACCTGCCGGCGATCCTCCTGCCGGAACTGGCCGAGCGCGCTCTGCTGCAGACCGAACTGCTGCACCCGCAGGTCGCCGTGTCGATCGATGCGCGCAACCTGCCCAGCCAGCTAAAGCGCTTCCCCGAACTGCTCGATGAAGTACGCGCCCGCCACATCCAGTGCGACGTGCTGTACCTGGATGCCGACGAGGAAACCCTGCTCAAGCGCTTCTCCGAGACCCGCCGGCGCCACCCGCTGACCAACGAGAACCGCGCCCTGGCCGAAGCCATCCGTGACGAGGCGCTGCTGCTCAGTCCGATCACCGATCTGGCCGACCTGAAGATCGACACCACCCACCTCAATCTCTACCAGCTGCGCGACACCCTCAAGCTGCGCCTGCTGAACAAGCCGGAGCCGGGCACCGCCTTCCTCATCGAGTCGTTCGGCTTCAAGCGCGGCATGCCGGTGGACGCCGACCTGGTGTTCGACGTGCGCTGCCTGCCCAACCCCTACTGGAAGCCGGATCTGCGCGAAATGTCCGGCCTGGAGCCACCGGTGGCCGAATACCTGGCCGCGCAGCCCGATGTCGAGGAGATGTACCAGGACATCCACGGCTACCTGAACAAGTGGCTGCCGCGCTTTGCCGCCAGCAACCGCGCCTACGTGACCATTGCCATTGGCTGCACCGGCGGTCACCATCGCTCGGTCTATCTGGCCAATCGCCTGGGCGAAGCCCTCAAGCCCATACTGAAGAACGTCCAGGTTCGCCACCGCGACCTCGGCTAAGGACTGCAATGCCTGCCTGCGAAATCACCATCATCAACAAGCTCGGCCTGCATGCCCGCGCCGCCGCCAAGTTCGTCGGCGTGGCCGGGCGCTTCCCCTGCCAGGTACGGGTCGGCCGCACCCCGCAGAGCCTGATCGACGGCAAGAGCATCATGGCGGTCATGATGCTGGCCGCCGGCAAGGGCACCAACCTGCACTTGCACAGCGAAGGCGAGCAGGAAGACGACGCGCTGAACGCCCTGATCGAGCTGATCAACAACAAGTTCGACGAAGGCGAATAAGCTTCGCCAAGACAAAGGCCCTGCCCGGGCTACCCGGGCAGGGCCTTTTGCATGGCGGGATCAGCTGCCGGCGACGGTCATCTTCTCGATCAGCACCGAGCCGGTGCGGATATTGCCGCGCAGCTCCAGGTCGCTGCCCACCGCGACTATCTGCTGGAACATGTCGCGCAGATTGCCGGCGATGGTCACCTCCTGCACCGGGAACTGGATCTCGCCGTTTTCCACCCAGAAACCGGCGGCGCCGCGCGAATAGTCGCCGGTGACCATGTTCAGCCCCTGTCCCATCAGCTCGGTCACCAGCAGGCCGCGATCCATGCGGCGCAGCAGCGCCCGCTGGTCTTCATCGCCGTGGCTGACGAACAGGTTGTGCACGCCGCCAGAGTTAGCCGTGCTGGGCATGCCCAGCTTGCGCCCGGAATAGGTGCCGAGGATGTAGGACACCAGCTCGCCGCCGGCGACGAAGGGCTTGGCATAGGTTGCCAGGCCATCGCCGTCGAAGGTCGCGCTGCCCATGGCCCGCGGGATATGCGGGCGCTCGTCGAGGCTCAGCCACTCGGGGAACAGGCGCTGGCCCAGCGTGCCTTCGAGGAAGGAAGAATGGCGGTACAGATTGCCGCCGGAAATCGCCGCGAGGAAATGGCCGAACAGCCCGGTGGCCAGCTCCGCGGCGAACAGCACCGGCACCTCGCAGGTCGGCACTGGCCGTGCACCGAGGCGCGCCACGCTACGCTCGGCGGCGCGCCGACCGATCAGCGCCGGGTCGGCCAGCAGCTCGCCCTGGCGGTTGACGTCGTACCAGTAGTCGCGCTGCATCTGCCCCTCGCCCTCGGCGATCATCACGCAGCTCAGGCTGTGGCGGGTGCTGGCATAGCCGCCGACGAAACCATGGCTGTTGCCGTACACCCGGCAGCCCTGGTGGGTATTGAGGGTAGTGCCGTCGGCATTGCTGATCCGCGGGTCGGCGGCGAAGGCCGCGCCTTCGCAGGCCAGAGCCAGCTCGACCGCCTGCTCCGGGGCCAGCGCCCAGGGATGGTAGAGATCCAGCTCCGGCAGCTCGCGGGCCATCAGCGCCGCATCGGCGAGACCGGCGCAGTCGTCCTCGGAGGCATGCTTGGCGATGGCCAGGGCCGCCGCCACGGTCTCGCGGATGGCCGCCTCGCCGTTTGCCGAGGTGCTGGCCGAGCCTTTGCGCTGGCCGACGTAGAGGGTGATGCCGAAGCCCTGGTCGCGGTTGAACTCGACCGTTTCCACCTCGCCCTGGCGTACCGTGGTGGACAGTCCCTGCTCCATCGACACCGCCACTTCACAGGCGCTGGCGCCCTGGCGCCGGGCCTCGGCGATGATCTGTTCGACCTGCGCCTGCAGGGCCGGCAAGGCCTGCGGGCCTACCACTTCTGTTGCACTCATAATCACTCCAAAACTGCCTCTGACAGCCCGCCCGGCAAGCACTGCGCTTGCGGCTTGAGGCTTGCCGCTACCCTTGCTGCTATCATGGCGACGTTTCCCTCTGGACCGCCCCCATGGCTGATGCTTACGACGAAGACTTCTCCGGCGAGAAGAGCAAGACCCAGATCAAGCGCGAGCTGCATGCCCTGCAGGATCTCGGCGCCCGTCTGACCACCCTCAAACCCGACCTGCTGGCCAAGCTGCCGCTGACCGACGCCATGCGCAAGGCCCTCGAAGAGGCGCCGAAGCACACAGCCAACGCGGCCAAGAAACGCCACGTCCAGTTCATCGGCAAGCTCATGCGCGAGCAGGACATCGAGGGCATCCTCGCCCTGATCGACCAGGTCGACAGCTCCACCCGCGAATACAACGAGCGCTTCCACAACCTCGAACGCTGGCGCGACCGCCTGATCGCCGGCGACGACGCGACCCTGGAGAGCTTCGTCAACGACTACCCGGAAACCGACCGCCAGCACCTGCGCAGCCTGATCCGTCATGCCCAGCACGAAGCGGCGCGGAACAAACCGCCAGCCGCCGCGCGCAAGGTCTTCAAATACATCCGCGAACTGGACGAAGTCCAACGCGGCCTGCGCTAAACCTCCACCCGCCGGGCGCCCCTCAGGCGCCCGTCCCGCCTACGGTAATCGCATCGATCTTCAGGGTCGGCTGGCCGACGCCCACCGGCACCGACTGGCCGTCCTTGCCGCAGGTGCCGACACCGCTGTCCAGAGCCAGGTCGTTGCCGACCATCGATACCCGGCTCATCGCTTCCGGACCGTTGCCGATCAGGGTCGCGCCCTTGACCGGCGCGGTGATCCTGCCGTCCTCGATCAGGTAGGCCTCGCTGGTGGAAAACACGAACTTGCCGCTGGTGATGTCCACCTGGCCGCCGCCGAGGTTGGCGCAGTAGATGCCCTTCTTCACCGAACGGATGATTTCTTCCGGATCGCTCGCGCCGGCCAGCATGTAGGTGTTGGTCATGCGCGGCATCGGCAGGTGCGCGTAGGACTCGCGGCGGCCATTGCCGGTGCGCGCCACGCCCATCAGGCGGGCATTCAGCTTGTCCTGCATGTAGCCCTTGAGCACGCCGTTCTCGATCAGCGTGGTGCACTGGGTCGGGGTGCCCTCGTCGTCCAGGCTCAGCGAGCCGCGACGCCCGGCCAGGGTGCCGTCGTCGACAATGGTGCACAGGCTCGAGGCCACCTTCTCGCCGACCTTGCCGCTGTAGGCCGAACTGCCCTTGCGGTTGAAGTCGCCTTCCAGGCCGTGGCCGACCGCCTCATGTAGCAGCACGCCGGACCAGCCGGCCCCCATCACCACCGGCAAGGTGCCGGCCGGCGCCGGCTGCGCCTCCAGGTTGACCAGGGCCTGGCGCAGCGCCTCACGGGCATAGCCCATGGCGCGGTCCTCCTCGAGGAAATAGCGGTAGTCGGTACGCCCGCCGCCGCCATGGCCTCCGCGCTCGCGGCGGCCGTTCTGCTCGACGATCACGCTGACGTTGAAACGCACCAGCGGGCGGATGTCGGCACCCAGGCTGCCATCGCTGGCCGCTACCAGGACATGATCCCAGACCCCGGCCAGGCTCACGGTGACCTGTTTGATGCGCGGATCGAGGGCACGGGTGGCCACGTCCACGCGCTTGAGCAGCTCGACCTTCTCGGCTCGCTGCAGTACCTCCAGCGGATTGTTCGCAGCGTACAGGGCAGTGACCTGCGGGCTGACAAAGGCCTGCACGCGCCCCTGCTGCCCGGCCCGGGCAATCGAGCGGGCGGCCCGTGCCGCCTGGCCGAGGGCCTCGGCACTGATGGCATTGCTGTAGGCGAAGCCGGTCTTCTCGCCGGACTGGGCGCGCACGCCAACGCCCTGGTCGAGGTTGAAGCTACCTTCCTTGACGATGCCGTCCTCCAGCACCCAGGTCTCGGACACCTGGCTCTGGAAGTACAGGTCGGCAGCATCGATGCCCGGCCCGGCCAGCTCGCCGAGGATGCTCGGCAGCTGTTCGATGCTCAGGTCGCCGGGGCTCAGCAACTGCCCGCTGACGGCTAACAGGGTCTCGCTCATAGGTTCTCCGTGGGCGCCGGCCCGGGTTCGACCGGCGCTAAAAATCGTCTGTGGCGGGCGATCGGCATGCGCTGGCGGATCGCCGCCTGCTCCTCGGCATCGCGCTGTCCCAGCAGCACTGCCTCGCCCTGGGGCTGCTCGGCCAGCACCCGACCCCAGGGGTCGATCAGCGCCGAATGGCCGAAGGTCTCGCGCCCGCCCGGATGGCTGCCGCCCTGCCCCGCCGCCAGCACATAGCACTGGGTCTCGATGGCGCGGGCACGGGTCAGCACCTGCCAGTGCGCCGCCCCGGTCACCGCGGTGAAGGCTGCCGGGGCGGTGATCAGCTCGGCGCCGGCCTCGCGCAGCCGGCTGTACAGCTCGGGGAAGCGCAGGTCATAGCACACCGTCAGGCCCAGGCGCCCGACCGGGGTATCGGCCACCACCACCTGGCCGCCGAAGGCATAGTCGTCCGACTCGCGGTAGCGCCCGCGGCTGTCGGCCACGTCGACATCGAACAGGTGCAGCTTGTCGTAGCGCACCACCCGCTCGCCCCGTTCGTCGACCAGCAGCGAGCAGGCATGGGCCTTGGCCGCCGGCCGGTCGTCGGGTGGCAGGGGGATGGTGCCAGCCACTATCCATAACCTGAGGTCACGGGCGGCCTGTTTCAACCAGGGCAGAATCGGCCCCGTGCCATCGGCCTCGGCCCGGCCCAGGGCGGCCAGGTCGCGGCGGCCCATGGCCGCAAAGTTTTCCGGCAGTACAGCGAGGCGCGCGCCACCGGCGGCAGCCTGCTCGAGCAGGCGACGGGCGGCGCTGAGGTTGGCCAGGACATCGTCCTGGCTGACCATCTGGATCACGGCGAAGGACATGGCTACTTCCGTCCGGGTGGTGACTGCATGCTACTCCATGTATGGACTAGCGGGGCTTTTCGAAAGGTTTCTCGAAGCTGATCTGCGGATCCTTCCAGTCGCCCTTGACGCTGTACTGCACGCTGGCGAAGCGCGCGACCTTGTCGCCGAGCAGCTTGTCGACCACAAACAGCGCGCCACCCACCGCCGGCGCGCCGACGATCAGTGCCGCCAGCGGCAGGTTGTTGCTCACCGGCAGGGTCACCAGCAGCTTGGCATCGATCTGGTCGCGAGCCATGTCCAGCTGGCCGTTGAGCTCCAGGGTGCTGGACGGCCCCACCACCCGCAGCGGCTCGCGCGTCTCGAACACGCCGTTCTGGCCCACCAGCAGGGCCTTGGTGGTGTCGTAGCTGAGGCCACGGCCAAGCAGGTCGGAGAAGTCCAGGCGCAGGCGCCGGCCGATCGAGTTGAAGTTGAGCAGGCCGAACACCCGCAGCGCCGAAGCCGAGCCCTGTACCTCGACGAACTGGCCCTTGCGCAGGCGTGGCTCAAGGTTGCCGGAGTAGCGCTTGAGGCTGAACCAGAGCGGTGACCCCGGCCAGTTGCCATCGACATTCAGACGGAAACTCTCGCTGGTGGCGGTCGGCGCGAAGCCCCAGGCCAGCAGGACATCGGCCAGGTTATCCCCCGCCAGACGGCCCTTGAACGAGCTGCGCGTGCTGCCCGGCGCCCCTTCCCAAGCGGCGCTGCCCTGCAGCTGCATGCCCTTGAGGCCCATGGCCAGGTCGCTGACCTGCACGCCCTGCGCCGTCGGCCGCGCCTTGAGCGACCAGCTGCCGAGCAGTTGATCGCCCTGCAGCACCTTGTCGATATGCAGATCCAGCGCCGGAATCTGTTTGGGGTCGAAGGCGGCGAGCGGATCGGGCTTGTCCACCGCCGATTCGCCTTCCTTCGGCGGTTCGGCGGGCGGGAAGCTCAGGCGCGCCAGCTTGACCTGGATCGGCGCACCACTGGCATCCGGCAGCAGTACATTGCCTTTGGCCGGCGCGCTGTCCAGATCCAGCGACCAGCCCTGCTGGCCACGCTCGAGCTGCACGGAGAGCTGTTCCAGCTCGCTGCCGAAGCCCTTGAAGCGCTCGATCTGCAGGTTGGCGCCGCGGAAGAACTGCAGCGCCTCGCGGTTGTTCTGGCTAGCCGCATAGCGCTTGGCGGTGTCCTGCCAGGCGCTCCAGTCCAGCTCGGCAACGCGCCCGCTGACCCGCAAGCCCTGGCCGCTGGGCAGAATCGCGCGGGCGCCGCCCAGGCGCAGCAGGCCGCGGCCCTGCTGCAGCTGCCCCACTGGCGCGGCGAAGGCCAGGCTGGCCTGCCCGGCGTAATCCAGCCAGTAGCGCCGCTCGTTGCCCTGCAGGGTCATGCGCCAGGTGGCGTTGCTGCTATCGGCTGCGGCCTTGCCATAAGGCGCAGGCAGGTCGATCAGGGTGCCCTTGAGGTCGGAGCTGACGTTCAGCTGGCTGTCGGCCCCGGCCAGTAGCAGGTTGAGCTTATACGGCAGCTCGCCGCTCAGCGGCAGCGGCCGGGTCACGCCGAGCCAGTCGCTGAGGGTCTTCACCGGCACCCGGCCATTGGCCTCGATGCGGGTCTGCACATTGCCGCGCGGGCCGCCGGCGATGGCCTTGCCCTGCACCGCGCGGCCGAACACCTGGGCGCGAATATCCGGAGCGCTGAGGCCGTTGGCGGTGTCGTAGCGGAACGCGCCCTTGAGCTGGCTCAGCTCCAGCTTCGGCGCGGCCAGCTGCAAACGCGCGCCTTCGGTGGCGAAATCCACCACGACTTTCGGCGCCTGGCCGTGGGCCAGCGGAATGTCCAGCTTGAGCTGGCCGGCCAGCGGGCCCTCGCCCTGCCAGCCGGAAAAGATCGCGGCGGTGCCGATGGGCGCTTCCTGGAGGATCTTCAGCGCATCACCCAGGCTGCTCTGCAGCTGGCCATCGAGCAGCAGGTGGGAAGTCTGGCCGCTGTCGACATGCGGGATATCCACGCTGACCGCCTCGACCTTGCTGTCCAGCAGGCGCCCCTCGGGTACCCGCACCTGCACCCCGGTGTCCTCGATCAGCACTTCGCCGCGGGCTTCGCGCAGCACCGGCCAGCCCGGCTGGAAGGCCAGCTCGGCATCGTGCACGCGGAAGAACAGGCTGAGGCTGCGCGCAGCAGCATCGGCGCCCTTCTGCAGCGAGCCCTGGTATTCGAACCAGCCTTCGTCGACCTTGCCGCCACGGATCGCCGTCTGCAGCCACTCGGCCAGCTTGGGACTGAGGCCCGGCGAGAGGGTCGGCAGGTACTTGGTGGTGTACTGCGCATCGCCGTCGCGCAGGCCGACGCGCAAGTCCATGTAGTCCTCCAGCGCCGGATCCTTCATCAGGCGGATCAGGAAGTCGCCGGCGATCCGTCCTTCCTCGCCGACCACCTGCAGGTAGGGGCTGCGCAGGGTGAAGGCCTGGTCATCCAGCGTCCACAACAGCCGCGCCGCAGCCTGGCGGTAGCGCCAGATCTTGGGGAACAGGGTGTCCAGATGCAGGCCGAAATCCGTACTGACGGTCAGCGCTTCGCCCCCGCCGAGATCGCCGGTGACGCTGCCGCTGGCGTTTTCCACCGCCGGCACGCCATGCCAGGAGCCGATGCCGACCCGCTCCAGGTTGGTCGAGAACTGCACGCGCTTGGCGTCACTGCGCTGCGGCAGGTAACTGAGCTGCAGGTTGCGCAGGGTGCCCTGCGGCTTGAGGGCGCCGAGCACTTCGGCGGCCTTGTCCGGCAACGGTGCCAGGGCCAGTACTACCGGGGTCAGGGGCGTCAGGTCGAGGCGGTCGCCGCTGAGCTGCCAGCGCTCCTCGCGGTCATCCTTGGCCAGCTCGTGGCGCAGAGCCAGGTGCAGCTCGCCCCAGCGGGTTTCGCCGAGGCTCAGGGCCAGGGAGTCGACCAGCAGCTCGGCGCCGTCCTCCTGCTGTTCGTAGTAGGCGTTCAGACCCAGATCGTCGATACGCACGGCCTTGCGCGCGGCATAGCCGCCGCGCAGCTCCGGCGCATGCAGGCGGGCAACGGCGCGCTGCACCCGGCCACGCTGCCAGTCCAGCCAGAACTCGCCGCCGATCTCGGCGCGCTCGATGCGCCAGTCCCGGGTCAGCCCGGCCGGCAGCCAGGCGGCCCAGTTGCTCTGCGGCAGGCTCAGGTACAGCTCGGCGTTGCTGGCGCGCCAGTCCTGCTGGTCGATGCGGCTGTTCAGGCGCAGGCTCAGCGGCTGACCGTCGGGCAGCAGCAGATGACCATCGAGACGCAGGCGCTTGGCGCTGCTGCGTAGGGTGAAGCTGGCGTAGGTCAGGCTCAGCGGTTTCTGCTCGAACGGCTCGAAGGTCAGCTGGCTGTCCAGCAGCGACAGCTCTTCGAGCATCGGCAGGCGCCGCAGCAGACGCTGCACGTCCAGCGCCTGCTGCGGCTCGCGGCTCGGCAGGCCCTCGACCGTCCAGTGGCCCTCAGCGTCCTGCACCAGGCTGAGCTGCAGGCCTTCGACCTGCAGGTTGGCCAGGCGCGGCTGGCGCGCCAGCAGGCTGCCGAGTATGTCCGGCACCAGGCGCACCTGATCCAGGCGCACCGCGCTGCTGCCCTCGCCGAGCATCAGGTCGTGCACCGTCAGCAGCGGCGCCAGGCCGCTCCAGCCGCCCTCCAGGCTGCCGATGGTCAGCGGCATGCCCAGTGCATCGCGGGCCCGGGCCTCGACCTCGGCGCGGTATTCGGCGACCAGCGGCAGCAACTGCCGACCCAGGCTGACATACAGCGCCGCCAGCACCAGCACCAGGGCAAACAGCCCCAGCATGGCCCGCAGCAGAGCGACGAACAGGCGCGCCAGACGATTCATTCAGCGCACGCCCTCACAGCAGCACGACATCGTACTGCTCCTGGGAATACATGGTTTCCACCTGGAACTTGATGGTGCGACCGATGAAGGCCTCGAGATCGGCAACGTTGCCCGACTCCTCGTCGAGCAGGCGGTCGACCACCTTCTGGTTGGCCAGCACCCGGTAACCCTCGGCCTGGTAGGCGCGAGCCTCGCGCAGGATCTCGCGGAAGATCTCGTAGCAGATGGTTTCCGGGGTCTTCAGCTTGCCGCGGCCCTGGCAGCTGCTGCATGGCTCGCACAGCACCTGCTCGAGACTCTCGCGGGTGCGCTTGCGGGTCATCTGTACCAGGCCCAGCTCGGTGATGCCGATGATGTTGGTCTTGGCATGGTCGCGTTCGAGCTGCTTCTCCAGGGTGCGCAGCACCTGGCGCTGATGCTCCTCGTCTTCCATGTCGATGAAGTCGATGATGATGATCCCGCCGATATTGCGCAGGCGCAGCTGGCGGGCGATGGCGGTGGCCGCCTCGAGGTTGGTCTTGAAGATGGTTTCTTCGAGGGTGCGGTGGCCGACGAAGGCGCCGGTGTTGACGTCCACCGTAGTCATTGCCTCGGCCGGGTCGACCACCAGGTAGCCGCCGGACTTGAGCGGCACCTTGCGCTCCAGGGCGCGCTGGATCTCATCCTCGACACCGTACAGGTCGAAGATCGGTCGCTCGCCGGGGTAGTGCTCCAGGCGGTCGGCGATCTCCGGCATCAGCTCGTCGACGAACTGGGTGATCTTGCCGAAGGTCTCCCGCGAGTCGATGCGGATCTTCTCGATCTTCGGGTTGACCAGGTCGCGCAGGGTACGCAGGGCCAGGGACAGGTCTTCGTAGATCACCGAGGGGGTCGGCGCGGTCTTCATCTGGGAGGCGATCTGCCCCCACAGGCGGCGCAGGTAGCGGATATCGACCAGGATCTCGTCGGCTCCGGCGCCTTCCGCGGCCGTGCGCAGGATAAAGCCGCCGGCTTCCTCGATACCTTCGGCGGCCACGCAGTCGGCCACCACCTGCTTGAGGCGCTCGCGCTCGGCCTCTTCCTCGATCTTCAGGGAGATGCCGACATGGGCGGTGCGCGGCATGTACACCAGGTAGCGCGAGGGAATCGACAGATGGGTGGTCAGGCGCGCGCCCTTGGTGCCGATCGGATCCTTGGTCACCTGCACCACCAGGCTCTGGCCCTCGTGCACCAGAGCACTGATGCTCTCCACCGCACTGCCCTCGCGGGTGGAGATTTCCGCCGCATGGATGAAGGCGGCGCGCTCCAGGCCGATGTCGACGAAGGCCGCCTGCATACCCGGCAGCACGCGCACCACCTTGCCTTTATAGATATTGCCAACGATGCCGCGCTTCTGGGTACGTTCGACGTGCACTTCCTGCAGCACGCCGTTCTCCACCACCGCCACCCGCGACTCCATCGGCGTGATGTTGATCAGGATCTCTTCGCTCATGCATCCCACTCTGTGCGCCGACCCGGCCGGCAGGGGCTGCCCCCACCGCGGTCTCGATTATGGTTGGCCGGCAGTCTGCCAGCACGGAATCCCGAATCCCTCAAGCATCTGCGCGGTTTCGCACAGGGGCAGACCGACCACTGCCGAGTAACTGCCTTCGATGCGACTGACGAACACTGCCGCCAGTCCCTGAATACCATAGCTGCCCGCCTTGTCCTGCGGCTCGCCGCTGGCCCAGTAGGCCTCGGCCTCGCCGGCAGCCAGCGGGCGGAACAGCACGCGACTGCTCACCACCTGCACCGCGCTGTGCGTGGCACTGGCCAACGCCACGGCGGTCAGCACCTGATGCTCGCGCCCGGACAGGGCCGCCAGGGTGGCCAGCGCCTCGGCGCGATCCTGCGGCTTACCGAGGATACGCCCGTCCAGCACCACCGCCGTATCGGCGCCGAGCACCACGGCATCGTCCGCTGCCGCCAAGCAGGCCAGACCGGCACGCGCCTTGTCCAGCGCCAGCCGCTCTACATAGCCATGGGCAGGCTCGCCGGGCAACGGCGTTTCATCTATGGAGGCGATTAGCGTGACGAAGGGCACACCGATCTGCGCCAGCAACTCGCGCCGGCGGGGCGACCCCGAGGCCAGGTAAAGCGTGGCCATGCAGACAGCTCCCTGTCGAAAAATGGAAGGACGGCGGCGTCAGTGCACACCCAGACGCTGCTGCAGCCCACGCAGGATGGCGAACACCCAGGGCCAGAGCAAGGCGCTGATCAGCGCCGGCAGGACGAACTCGAGAGTCGGCGCGCGGTTGCCGGTCAGTGCGTTGAGCCACAGCTGTACCAGCTGGGCCAGGCCGAGCACCACCAGCAGCACTAGGCTCTGCTGCCACAGCGGGAACATGCGCATGCGCCGTTCCAGGGTCAGCACCAGGAAGATCACCAGGGTCAGGGTCAGCGCATGCTGGCCGAGCAGCGCGCCATACAGCACATCCTGGCCAAGGCCGAACAGCCAGGCCGTGATCATCCCCACCCGGTGCGGCAGGGCCAGTACCCAGTAGCTGAGCACCAGGGCCAGCCACAGTGGCCGGCCGATCTGCAGGAAATCGGGCAGTGGCATCACCGACAGCAGCAGTGCCAACAGCAGGCTGACCCAGACCAGCCAACCGTTACGCGCCTTGGCCTGAACCATCAGTGACTCTCCTGGGTAGCGGGCGCCGCTGGAGCCGTGGCCGGCGCGGGCGTCGAGGGCGCGGCGGCACCTGGGGCGGCCGGCGTGCTGCCTGGCGCCGCAGCCTGCGGCTTGTCGCCGGCAGCCGCCTCGCGATCCGCCGCCTCCTGGGCCACGGCGGCATCGGTAGCACGCTGCTCGGCACTGCGCTGGTCGGTGAACACCAGCAGCATGTAGCGACTGCGGTTCAGCGCTGCCGTGGGCACGGCGCGGACGATGGCGAACGGCTGACCGGAGTCGTGCACGACCTTGTTGACGGTGGCTACCGGGTAACCGGCGGGGAAACGCTGACCCATGCCGGAGCTGACCAGCAGATCGCCTTCCTTGATGTCTGCGGTATCGGCCACATGGCGCAGTTCCAGGCGTTCCGGGTTGCCGGTACCGACGGCAATGGCACGCAGGCCGTTGCGATTCACCTGCACCGGAATGCTGTGGTTGCTGTCGGTGAGCAGCAGCACGCGGGCGGTATAGGGCATCACCTCGACCACCTGGCCCATCAGGCCGCGGGCATCGAGCACCGGCTGGCCAAGGAATACGCCGTCCTTCTCGCCCTTGTCGATCAGGATGCGGTGGGTGAAGGGGTTGGGGTCGACGCCGATCAGCTCGGTGACCAGCACCTTCTCGTCCACCAGCGCCGCCGAGTTGAGCAGCTCGCGCAGACGCACGTTCTGCTCGGTGAGGGTGGCCAGCTTCTGCAGGCGCCCCTGCATCAGCAGAGCTTCAGCCTTGAGCTTCTCGTTCTCGGCCATCAGCTCGCTGCGGCTGGTGAGCTGCTGGGTCGCATCCTCCCACAGGCTCACGGGCAGGCGGGCAATGCGATAGGCCGGCTCGACGATCAGGCCAAGCTGGCCACGCAGCGGCTGCAGCACTTCGAAGCGCGCATCCACCACCATCAGGGCAGCCGACAGCACGACCAGTACCAGCAGTCGTATGCCCAGCGAAGGCCCTTTGGCAAATAGCGGCTTGATAGCAAATCCCCTTTCCCGGCACCTAGAAAACCGAAAGCCGGAAGGTTCAGCTTCCGGCTTTGGCTAGCACTACAACGGACTCACTCGGTGGAGAGCAGATCCATGGTGTGGCGATCCATCATTTCCAGCGCACGGCCGCCACCGCGGGCCACGCAGGTCAGCGGGTCTTCGGCGACGATCACCGGCAGACCGGTTTCCTGGGCCAGCAGCTTGTCCAGATCGCGCAGCAGGGCGCCACCACCGGTCAGTACCAGACCGCGCTCGGCGATGTCGGAAGCCAGTTCCGGCGGCGACTGCTCGAGAGCGCTCTTGACCGCCTGGACGATGGTCGCCAGGGATTCCTGCAGCGCTTCCAGCACTTCGTTGGAGTTCAGGGTGAAGCTGCGCGGTACGCCTTCGGCCAGGTTGCGGCCACGTACGTCGACTTCGCGCACTTCGCCGCCGGCATAGGCGGTACCGATTTCCTGCTTGATGCGCTCGGCGGTGGATTCGCCGATCAGCGAACCGTAGTTGCGGCGCACGTAGGTGATGATGGCTTCGTCGAAGCGGTCGCCGCCGACGCGCACGGATTCGGCGTAGACCACGCCGTTCAGCGAGATCAGGGCGATTTCGGTGGTACCACCACCAATGTCGACGACCATCGAGCCGCGGGCTTCTTCAACCGGCAGGCCGGCACCGATGGCAGCGGCCATCGGCTCTTCGATCAGGAACACTTCGCGAGCACCGGCGCCGAGGGCCGATTCGCGGATGGCGCGGCGCTCGACCTGGGTCGACTTGCACGGCACACAGATCAGCACGCGCGGCGACGGCTGCAGGAAGCTGTTCTCGTGAACCTTGTTGATGAAGTACTGCAGCATCTTCTCGCAGACGCTGAAGTCGGCGATCACGCCGTCCTTCATCGGGCGGATGGCGGAGATGTTGCCCGGGGTACGGCCGAGCATGCGCTTGGCTTCGGTACCGACGGCGACGACGGACTTCTGGTTGCCGCTGCTGCGAATGGCGACCACAGACGGCTCATTGAGGACGATGCCGCGCTCGCGGACGTAGATCAGGGTATTGGCGGTGCCCAGGTCGATCGACAGATCGCTGGAAAACATGCCACGCAGTTTCTTGAACATGAGGGGAAAACCCTAAGACAGAGCGCGATGAAAACGCTGGGTAAAAAAGTGCGGCAAACTCTAACAACGAGCAGCCTTTTGGGCAAGGCGGCGCTTGTGCTAAATTGCCTGCTTTTCCGGGCTTTACGCCCACAATTAGCGGCCTTTGACCGCCGCGCGCGGCATCCGTTCCCCGCCTGTATTTCGTCCGGTCACCCGCATTCCCCTGGAGAATCCCGATGGCGCTTGAACGCTCCGACGTGGAAAAGATCGCCCACCTGGCCCGCCTGGGTCTGAATGAAGCCGATATTCCGCGAACCACCGAGACCCTCAACAACATCCTCGGCCTGATCGACGCCATGCAGGCGGTCGACACCGACGGCATCGAGCCCCTGGCCCACCCGCTGGAGGCCACCCAGCGCCTGCGCGCCGACCAAGTTACTGAGCAGAACCAGCGCGAGGCTTACCAGGCCATCGCCCCGGCCGTGGAAAACGGCCTGTATCTGGTTCCGAAAGTCATCGAATAAAGGAAAGGGTTTCCCATGCATCAACTGACCCTGGCCGAGATCGCCCGCGGCCTGCAGGACAAAGCCTTCTCCGCCGAAGAGCTGACCCGTACCCTGCTGGCGCGCATTGCCCAGCTCGACCCGCAACTGAACAGCTTCATCAGCGTCACCGAGGAGCTGGCCCTGAGCCAGGCCAAGGCCGCCGACGCCCGCCGCGCCGCCGGCGAGAACGGCGCCCTGCTCGGTGCCCCGCTTGCCCACAAGGATCTGTTCTGCACCCAGGACATCCTCACCAGCTGCGGCTCGAAGATCCTCGGTGGCTTCAAGGCCCCGTACAACGCCACCGTGGTCGAGAAGCTCGCCAGCGCTGGTGCCGTAACCCTCGGCAAGCTGAACATGGACGAGTTCGCCATGGGCTCGGCCAACGAATCCAGCCACTACGGCCCGGTGAAGAACCCCTGGGATCTGTCCCGCGTTCCGGGCGGCTCTTCCGGTGGTTCTGCCGCCGCCGTGGCCGCACGCCTGATCCCGGCCGCCACCGGTACCGACACCGGCGGCTCGATCCGCCAGCCGGCGGCCTTCACCAACCTCACCGGGATCAAGCCGACCTACGGCCGCGTCTCGCGCTGGGGCATGATCGCCTACGCCTCCAGCCTCGACCAGGGCGGCCCGCTGGCGCGCACCGCCGAGGACTGCGCGCTGATGCTGGCCGGCATGGCCGGATTCGACGCCAAGGACAGCACCTGCGTCGACCAACCGGTGGACGACTACCTCGCCGCCCTGCAGCAGCCGCTCGCCGGCCTGCGCATCGGCCTGCCGAAGGAATACTTCGGCGCCGGCCTCGACAGCCGTATCGCCGACAAGGTGCTGGCCGTGGTCGAGGAGCTGAAAAAGCTTGGCGCCACAGTCAAGGAGATTTCCCTGCCGAACATGCAGCACGCCATCCCGGCCTACTACGTGATCGCCCCGGCCGAAGCCAGCTCCAACCTGTCGCGTTTCGACGGCGTGCGTTTTGGCTATCGCTGCGAGAATCCGAAAGACCTGCAGGATCTGTACAAGCGCTCGCGCGGCGAAGGCTTCGGTGCGGAAGTGAAGCGCCGCATCATGGTCGGCACCTACGCCCTGTCGGCCGGTTACTACGATGCCTACTACCTCAAGGCGCAGAAGATCCGCCGCCTGATCAAGAACGACTTCGTCGCCGCCTTCAACGAGGTCGACGTGATCCTCGGCCCGACCACGCCGAACCTGGCCTGGCAGATCGGCGCGAAGAACAACGACCCGGTCGCCGAATACCTGGAAGACATCTACACCATCACCGCCAACCTGGCCGGCATCCCCGGCCTGTCCATGCCCGCCGGCTTCGTCGACGGCCTGCCGGTTGGCGTGCAGCTGCTTGCGCCCTACTTCCAGGAAGGTCGCCTGCTGAATGTCGCCCATCAGTACCAACAGGTCACTGACTGGCACAAACAAGCACCGACTGGCTTCTGAGGACGACACACATGCAATGGGAAACCGTGATCGGGCTGGAAATCCACGCCCAGCTCAGCACCCAATCGAAGATCTTCTCGGCCAGCGCCACCACCTTCGGCGCCGAGCCCAACACCCAGGCCAGCCTGGTTGACCTCGGCATGCCCGGCACCCTGCCGGTGCTCAATGCCGAAGCGGTGCGCATGGCCTGCAAGTTCGGCCTGGCGATCGACGCGCACATCGCGCCGAGCAACATCTTCGCGCGCAAGAACTACTTCTACCCGGATCTGCCCAAGGGCTACCAGACCAGCCAGATGGATCACCCCATCGTCGGCAAGGGCTTCCTCGACATCACCCTGGAAGACGGCACCACCAAGCGCATCGGCATCACCCGCGCACACCTGGAAGAAGACGCCGGCAAGAGCCTGCACGAAGACTTCCACGGCATGAGCGGCATCGACCTCAACCGCGCCGGCACCCCGCTGCTGGAAATCGTTTCCGAGCCGGATATCCGTTCGGCCAAGGAAGCGGTGGCCTACGTCAAGGCCATCCACGCCCTGGTGCGCTACCTGGGCATCTGCGACGGCAACATGGCCGAAGGCTCGCTGCGCTGCGACTGCAACGTTTCGGTACGCCCCAAGGGCCAGGCCGAGTTCGGCACCCGCGCCGAGATCAAGAACGTCAACTCGTTCCGCTTCATCGAGAAAGCGATCAACCACGAAGTGCAACGCCAGATCGAGCTGATCGAGGACGGCGGCAAAGTGGTGCAGGAAACCCGCCTGTACGACCCGAACAAGGATCAGACGCGCTCCATGCGCAGCAAGGAAGAAGCCAACGACTACCGTTACTTCCCCTGCCCCGACCTGCTGCCGGTGGTGATCGAGCAGAGCTTCCTCGACGAAGTGCGCGCCAGCCTGCCGGAACTGCCGGTGCAGAAGCGCGAGCGCTTCGAGGCGCAGTTTGGCCTGTCCGCCTACGACGCCACCGTGCTGGCTGCCAGCCGCGAACTGGCCGACTACTTCGAGGCGGTCAACGGCGTGTGCGGCGATGCCAAGCTGGCCGCCAACTGGGTGATGGGCGAGCTGTCCAGCCTGCTCAACAAGGACAACCTGGAAATCGAGCAGTCGCCGGTATCCGCCGCGCAACTGGGCGGCATGATCCTGCGCATCAAGGACAACACCATCAGCGGCAAGATCGCCAAGATGGTGTTCGAGGCCCTGGCCGCCGGTGACGGCGCCACGGCTGACGAAGTCATCGAGAAGAAAGGCCTCAAGCAGGTCACCGACTCCGGTGCCATCGAGTCGATGCTCGACGAAGTGCTGGCGACCAACGCCGAGCAGGTCGAACAATACCGCGCCAGCGACGAAGCCAAGCGCGGCAAGATGTTCGGCTTCTTCGTCGGCCAGGCGATGAAAGCCTCGAAAGGCAAGGCCAACCCGGGCCAGGTCAACGAACTGCTGAAGAAAAAGCTCGAAGGCTAAGAGCCTGTAAGCTGCAACCAATCAACGCCGGGCTTGCCCGGCGTTGTGTTATTCGTCAGTTGAAGACAAAGGAGCCGCCATGCGTATTGCATTCGCCCTGTTCGCCGCCCTGCTGCTCAGCGCCTGCGCCAGTCAGGGCGTGGTCGACCCGCATGGCTACCGCGCCGAAGGCCAGGCCTCCTGGTATGGCGCCAAGCACCAGGGACGCAAGACCGCCAGCGGCGAGCGCTTCGACCAGGACGCTCTGACCGCCGCGCACCGCGAGCTGCCGTTCGGTACCCGCGTGCAGGTCACCAACCTGAGCAACAACAAGCGCGTGATCGTGCGTATCAACGACCGTGGGCCAACCTCGCGCAAGCGCCTGATCGACCTGTCGCAACAGGCCGCCAAGCAGCTCGACATGCTGCGCGCCGGCGTGGCGCCGGTACGGGTCGAAGCCCTCGAATAATGCGCAACGCACAACCATTTCCCCAAGGAGAACCCGCATGAGCGAAGAGAAGAAAAGCGGCCTGCAGGTACGCCGTGAAGTGATGGGCGACGCCTTCGTCGACCGCGCCCTGGGCAACGCCACCGCGTTCAGCCAGCCGCTGCAGGACTTCGTCAACGAACACGCCTGGGGCGGCGTGTGGAACCGCGAAGGCCTGGATCGCAAGACCCGCAGCCTGATCACCCTGGCCGCGCTGACCGCGCTGAAATGCCCGCAGGAGCTCAAGGGCCATGTGCGCGGGGCGCTGAACAACGGCTGCACGGTCGAGGAAATCCGCGAGGCGCTGCTGCACTGCGCGGTCTACGCCGGCGTACCGGCGGCCATCGACGCCTTCCGCGCCGCCCAGGAAGTCATCGATGCCTGGCAGGCGCCCAACGCCTAAGAAGCTGCCCACGATCTTTCGTCCGTCGGCCATACCGCGTTAAAAACAGGCTCGGAATGCTCATTTACAGCTCGTAAACTCCGCTTCCTCGCCTGTTTTTGCCTTGTCTGGCTCTAGTCCAAAAGATCGTGAACAGCTTCTAAGTCGTAGAGCAGATTTATGGATAACTGAACTGCTTGACCAGGGTCAGCTCGCCCGGTGCACGCATGGGCACGAGGAACGACTGCTGCTTCTCGTTCGGTGTGCCCTCCTCGCTGATCAGGGTGATCTGCGCCGTGGTCAGCGCCTGCGCCGCGCCGCCCTCGCCGTCGTATCCGCCGCCGTAATAGTTGACGTAGACCAGGTACTGGCCCTTGAGCGGGGTCGGCGAGGCAATCATTTCCGGGCCGAAGCCGCTGGTCACGTCGACATCCAATGCCGCGCCATTGGCCAGCGAGCGCTCGCCGTACCAGACATGCCCGCCGTCCGGGGTCACCAAGTGCAGGTCGAGGTCGCTGTTGTCGCTGTCCCAGGACAGCACCACGCGCAGCTTGGCCGGCGTCTCGCCGCTGCCCTGGTTGTAGAACTGCACGCGGCGCACCTGCTGGCCATCCGGGCTGCGCACCTCGACGTTGTTGCTGCCGGCCGGGAACACGAACGGCCGGTCAAAGCCGCCATCCTCCTGCACCTTGAGCGGCATGCTGATGCCGTTGACGATCAGCCGCGCCGGCGCGCCCTCGACCTTGGCCGTGTTCTTGATCTGGCCGAGGATACGCGCGGTGTCGGCCTGATCCGGTGCGCTGTTGACCGAGGAGGCCGGGTAGTTGACCTGCTGGACGAAGTGCGCGCCCTCCGCCGAACCCTGGCGCCAGCCGGCGCGCGGGGTATCCAGACGAATCTCGGCATTTGCAGTCAGCGGCAACAGACCGAGCAGAAACAGGGCAACAGGGTGCAAGCGAAAGGTCATGGGGTCTATTCCAGAAGCAGGTGACGGGCGAGGCTTTCGATGTAGTCCTCGTCCTGGCCATTGGGGTGGGCCTCGAAGGCCAGGTGCAGGTATTCGTGAGTCAGGTCGAGCCGATCCTGCAGCGACAGCAGGCCGCGCACGTAGATGCGCCGGCGTTCGCGGTCGACATAGGGATTGCCGGACAGCAGGCGGCACACGGCGAACTGCGCGGTCTCGCTGTAGCCGGGCTCCTCATCCAGGCGCGTACGCCATTGCCGGCGCTGCGCCTGCAGCCAGTTCTCGGCGCTGTCCAGCGGCTGGCAGGCGGCCACCGGCTTGTCCCAGCGACTGAGGCTGGCCCGCGGGAAGGCACGGGCAAGGATGGCGTCGTAGCGCAGGCCGGATTCGGCCTGCTCGACCGCCTGGCTCCAGGCCAGGCGCTCGGGCCCGGGCAGATCGGAGTGATAAGTGACGACGCTGCCGGCCAGTACCAGGTCGGCGCTCCAGGCGGCGATGGCCCGCGCGGCAGTCGACGCCGGGCGCGGCGCCACCCGCTGGCTGGCGCTGCTGTCGCGGATCGCCAGGCATTCGCCACGCCGTTCGGCATTCTGCAGCAGATAGGTACGGATGGTGATCGCCAGGGCCTTGGCCGCCTCGGCCGGTTGCGCCGCCGCCTCGCGATCCAGCACCCGCGCCACATATTCCTCGCGACTCAGGTGGGCGACCAGATGCAGCTGCTCGCCCTGGCGTAGAAGAAACAGCTCGCCCGCGCTCTCGATGGGCAGGCGATTGCCGTTGGCGAACTCCACCTCGTAGTGACCATTCAGCACGCCGACGGCGGCGGCCTTGTCCTGCTGGCGCACCTGGCGCAGCGGATAACGGTCGAACAGCGCCACCTCCACGCACGTACCCGGCTCCTGCGGCCAGGGCGCCGGCAGGGTGCGCCCGAGCACCTCGGCATAGCCGTGCAGGATGCTCTGGCTGGTACCGGAACCGCCAGCCCACAACGGCGTGCCATCCACCAGCCAGCCGGCGAAACCGCCCTGGCGCGCCTGCGCGTCGCCATCGGCCAGCCAGCTCCAGGTCTTCACCCGCAGACGTCCCCCCAGGGCGCCAAGCGCGGCAGCATCCGGCGCATTCAGCGGTACGTCGAGCAATACCCGGCGCGCCTCGGCCTGGGCCGGCAGGCTGGCCAGGCTATCGAGCAGTTCATGCACCGGCACCCGCCGCTGTGGCTGCAACCGATCGAGATCCAGCAACCAGGCCGGCGCCTGCTGCGCCTGCCAGTAGCGTTGCCAATCGGCAGGCTGCAAGCCCAGGCGCTGCGGGGCGAAATACAGGCCGCAGGACTTGGCCAGGGCCTGGTCGCGGTCGATGCGCTCGCCGGCCTGGCAGCAATAGACCTCCTCGCGATCCTGGCCGGTGCAGGTATAGCCGGGGTCGGCCTGGCGGTTGTCCACCAGGTAGGCGTAGACGAACAGTTTCCACAGGCTGCCCAACGGTGTATCCAGCTGCGCCGGCAGGCTGCCACGCGCCAGCACCTGCTGGTGATCTAGCTGCAGCAGCTGGTCACCCTGGCTGGTACGCCAGGCCAGCTGCAACGGTGCCTGCCCCGCCTCGACGAGCAGGGGCACGCACAGCGCCAGCCAGCAGAGTGCCCGCACGGCTTACTCGACCTTCAGCTCGGCCAGCGCCGCTTCCTGCTCGACGGCCTGCTGCTGCGGGTCGTACATGCGCACGTAGCGCGCCGGCGGCAGGTGGAACTGGCCTTTCTGCGAGAAGCGCACCAGGTGACGCAGCTGCACGGTGCCCTGCAGGCTGTCGACCGGCACCGCATAGAGCATCTGCCCCGGCTCGTGGCGGGCCTTCTCCAGCGGCGCCGCCTCTTCCGAGTCGAGGCCGCTGATCTGGATGCCCCAAGTGGTGCGCTCAACATCGGCGCCCGGCGGCAGCGGCACTTCCAGCAGGCCGTAACGATAGGCATGTTCCTCGTCGCCGCCCTGCAGAGTCACTTCGTCGAGGTAGAGCTCGTCGCTGGACAGCGGGCCATCGCCGACTTCCTCGACACTGAAGCTGAACGCCGCTTCGCCCGGTACCAGGCGCAGCAAACGCCGGCTGACCTGCACCGGCACGTTGCCGGCCGGCGTCTCGGCGCTGTCGAAAGTCAGGGTCGCCGGTAACGAACCGACCTGCTCGGCAGGCAGCGGCAGCTCCTTGGGCTGCTCCTTGCCCAGCCACTGCCACCAGGTTTCCCCGGTAGCGCCCTGCTGGGCCGCCCAGCCGGCACCCGGTGCCGGTACGCTGGCCGGCGCCGCTTGCTCGATGCTGTTGTTCAGCCAGGTCAGCGCCAGAGCGCGCTCCAGGGTCGCCTGCTCCGGCGCCAGGCGCTGCAGCAGGGCATTCACTTCCTGCGGCTGCGGCCGGCCCTGGGCCAGGCGTACGGCCTCGGCGAACGGCTGACGGCTGTCGGCCACGCTCTGGCGCGCGGCCTCCAGACCGGTACTGAAGGCCGCCGGCAGGCTGACCTTGCTCTGCGCCGCCAGGTCGGCAGCCAGCACCCGCGCCAGGGCCAGGCCAAGCTGCGAGTTCGGTGCGGCCATCACCGGGCTAGTCAGGCCGGTATCGTCCAGGCTGACTTCGTCGCCGTCGCCAGCCTGGCCCAGGTCGGCCAGCAGACCTTCGAGCAAGGTGTTCACCGGCAACTGCATCTCGCGGGCGAAGTCGAGGATCAGCGCGCGCTGCAGCAACGGCGTGTTGGCCGCCTGCGCGGCATAGACCTCCAGCACACGCTGCCAGTGTTCCGGCGGCAGGCTGATATGCAGGGCGCGGCTGGCATGCCAGTCGGCGTAGTAGGCATAGGCGGTGAGGAAGGCATCGGCATCGCCCTCCTCGCCCCACCAGGTGAACCCGGCTTCCGGGCCGGCCATCTGCACCAGGCGCAGGCGGCTGTTCTGCATGATCAGGCGCAGACGGTCGCCAATGCGTGCGTCACCCTTGGCCAGCGTCGGGTAGGCCAGGCTCAACGGCAGCAGGCGGCTGGAGGTCTGTTCGACACAGCCGTAGGGGTACTCGATCAGGTCGTCGAGAGCCGAGCGGAACAGCGCTTGCGAGCTGTTATCCAGACGCAGGCGGATATTGCCGGCGTCGGCCGGCAGGCTCAGCGGGTTGCTGCCCGGATTGAGGCTCAGGCTCTGGGTGTGCATGCGCTGCCAGCCTTCGCCGGCCACGCGCAGGGTCACGCCAAGGGCATCCACCGGCTTGCCGTCCTGCACCAGCTCGGCACGCCATTCGCCGCCCTCCAGGGCAGTCGGCGGCAACGCCAGGTAGTTCACGCCTTTCTCCAGCTCCACCGCCTGGCGCTGTTCCTGGCCGGCGTAGTGGGTGACCAGTTCGGCCTTGGTGCTCTCCTCGCCCTGATTGAAGGCAAACAGGCCCAGCTGCGGCTTATCACCCTCGCGGAACAGGGTCGGCCCGCTCCACTTCAGGTACAGCGGCTTCTCGGAGCGGATGAACTGCTTCTTCTGCCCCACTTCGCCAGCCTCGTTGACCGCGCGCACGGTGATGCGCCAGCGGGTCAGCGAGTCGGGCATGCGGAAGGTCAGGCGCGCCTTGCCGTCGGCATCGGTGACCAGATCGGGCTGCCAGGCGGCGGTATCGACTTCCTCGCGGCGCGGCCGCTCCAGCACCTTGACCCCGCGTTCGCTGCGGTTGGCGCGGCCCGGTGCGGTCGGGTTGCCCGGCAGGGCCACGTCGTAACTGATGAACGACAGGCTGGCGCTGGTGCGCACGTTGTTGCGCCGTGGGTGATAGAAGAACTGGTCGATGCCCGGGGCGATTTCCGGCTGCAGGGCATAGATCATCTCGTCCACCACGCTGACCGTCAGACGGGTGGCCGCCGGCTTGCCCTGGAACTGGGTGGCGAGGTCGACAGTCACGGTTTCGCCCGGCTGGTAGCGTTCCCTGTCCGGGGTAATGGCAATTTCCACCTGCGCCTTGGCCACCTTGATCCCGGCGTTCTGGAAGCTGTAGTCGCCGCCCTTGGTGTAAAGCACGGAGAAGGTCAGGTTGGGCGCGAAGTGGTCGTCGACCGGGATGCGCGCGCGGTACTGGGTGTCGTTGAGCTTCTCCAGCTTGAGCCAGTCGCCGCCCTTGGACAGCAGCGCGGTAGCTTCCACCTGGTCGCGCTCCAGCGTCAGCAGCGCATCGCCGACCGGCTCGGGGAAGGTGATCAACGCCTGAGCTTCGGCCCCGGCCTGGTACTCGTCCTGGTCGAACACCACTTCCACGGTGCCGGCTACCGCCTTGACCCCGTCGCCGCTGACCGCGTGGCCGGTGGCGCCGAGGATCAGGCCGTGCTTGTCCTTGAGGGTGATGCTGTAGGTGCCGGGGCGCTCGAAGCTGAGGCTGAAGCCCTGGTCGTCGTCATCCAGGCTGGCGCTGTGCTGGCTCTGGTCTTCCAGGCGCACCCACTCGTAGCTGGCCGGCTTGAGTTCGCTGGCCTGCTCGCTGTGGTAGCTGAACGGCACGGCCTCGCCCACCGCGCTGAAGCGCTGCGGTGCGTCCAGGCGATAACGCGCGGCGCCGCGCTCGATGAGGATCTCCTTGCTGACCTTGACCCGGTAGGCGGCGCCATCGCTGGCGAACACGGTGAGCAGGTAGCGGCTCGGCTTGTCCGCCGCCGGTAGTTCGAGGGCGGCGCGGCCCTGGTCGTCGGTGCTCAGCTCGCTGCTGGAGAGTTCCACCGGGAACTGGCCGAGGTACTGCAGCTCGTTGTCGATCATCGACAGCTGCTGGGCACGCAGGCTCAGCTGCAGACGGGCGTTCTTCACCGGCTTGCCGTCCGGGTAGAGCAGCACCAGGTTGCCACTGACCTTCTCGCCGGTGCGGAAGTCCGGCTTGCTCAGGTCGAGGGCGATCTCGAAGTGCGGCTTGATGTAGTCGGCCACGCGGAAGGCACTGCTGTACAGCTGGTCGCGGTAGCTGAAGCGCAGCTCGTAGCCACCGGCCACGGCGTTGTCCGGCAGCTGGAAGCGGCCCTGGGTGCCGGCCTTGCTGTCGAGCGCCAGGTCGAGGTTCTGCAGCACGGTGCCGGTGGCATCCAGCACGCTGAGCTTGAGCGGCGCTGCCTGGGCGGCCACCGAGTCGCGGGCGTTCTTGAACTCGCGGCCGACTATCTTCACTTCCACCCAGTCGCCGGGGCGGTACAGCGGGCGGTCGGTGAAGGCATACAGCTTGGTATCGTAGATTTCGCTGTCGTAATAGAAGTTCTCGGAGACGAACACCCCGCCTTCGCTGTCCTCACCGAGCACGTAGGAGCGCTCCGGGCTGGCGTGTTTCAAGCGCAGCAGGCCCTGCTCGTCGGTGCTGCCGCTGCTCATCACGCCCAGGCCATCGCTCCACAAAACTTTGGCCCCGGCCATCGCACCGCCGTCACGCTTGTTGGCCGTCCATACCAGCAGCTCGTTGCCGGCGATCTTGCTCACCGCCACCGTGTTGGAAACGAACACCACGGTAGTCGCGCGGAACTTGCCGACCAGCGCCTCGACCAGATACAGCCCCGGCTTGAGCTTACCCAGCGGGATATACACGTTGCCCGGATTGACGCTGACGAAGGAACTGGACGAGCCGGCCAGCTCGACGCCCTTGGGCGGCTGGATCGGCTTGGCATCCCACAGCGGGTAGCGGAACTGACTGACCAGCGGCAGGCCCTTCATCGGCGCGTACTGCGGCTGCGCCTCGAACGGCGTGGGCGCCTTGATCGCGTCCCCCATCTTCAGCTCCGGCGCTTCCTCGGTGACCTGCTTGCGCGACTCGTAGGAGAAGGCGCGCTGCATCACCCGCCGCGAGGTGCGGTACCAGCTGTCCCACAGGTAGCTCAGGGTGTTGGACAGGCCCTCGCCCTTGAACTCGCCCTCGGCCACCACCCGGTGCAGGTTCTTCTGCCGTTTGAGGAAGTCCAGCGGCTTTTCGATGCGGTACACGCGCATGTCAACGCCGCCGTAGGGCTCCATCATGTAGCGGCGGTAGTCGCGTCCCGGCGCTTCCAGGCGTACCTGGGCCACTTCGTCGGTGGCGAAGCTGGCATCGGCGAGGAGGAAGAACGACTGTCCGGCCACCGGCGAATAGTTGCTCGACTCGACATTGTCGTCGGCCTGGCTAACGCCCAGCGGCAACAGGCCGAGCAGCAGGGCGGCAGCGGCCAGTCGCGGCAGGCGCAGGCTGTTCATCGCGGGAGACTTCATCGAGTGAGCCTTCATCGCGAAAGGAAATGCAGTCGATAGACGCCGATAAAGTTGGGATTGGATTCGTCGGGTATCCATCGGGTGTCCTTCCATGTCATGAGTTGTTGCAGGCTCACCGAGCGCATGCCGTTGTCTGTCTTGGTGGTGGTGCCAGTGTGATAGGCGATGTTGCGGCCCATCCAGATCATCAGGTGCTGGTCGTCACCCTGGTCGAAGAAGATCAGGTCGCCGGGGCGCGCCTGGTTGAGGTCGCGGCCGAGGAACTGGCTGTTGTACTGGATCAGTTTGATCGCGTTGACGTACGGCCCGACCCGTCCGCCGCCCTGCTGCCACTGCTGGGCGAGCTGACGCTGCTCGGCGCTCAGTTCCAGCTCCGGCGGCAGGTAGCGGTTGGACAGGCCGTTGGCGCGCAGCCACTTGGCGTCGTGCAGCTTGAGCGCCTCGTTGGCGGCGAAGCGCACCAGGCCGGCACAGTCCTGCTGCTGCCAGCGCGGGCTGGGGCCCTGGCGCAGCTGCTCCTGGGCGATGCGCACGAACCAGGCGCGAAACACCTGCGACTGCTGCGCGTCCAGCGCCGGCGCGGCCTGGGCCAGCAGCGCCGGGCTGCACAGCAGAAGGCAGGCAAACGCTATGTAATGCCGTGCTCTCACAGCGCGCGCCACTGCAGCGGCAGCCACTGCCAGGCGCTGCTGGCTTCGCTATCGGCCGGCAGGGTCAGGGCGTATTTGCCGTGGGTGGACAGGGCGCGCAGCTTGGGCAGCAGATTGCTCTGCGCGGCGTTGCGGAACACCGGTTCCATGTCTTCCGGCAGGCTCTCCAGGGTCTCGCGCTCGAACAGCGAAGCCAGGGTCTGCGGCGCCAGGTAGGCCGGCACCAGGGCATCCTTGGGCAGCACTTCGGCCAGCGGCGGGAAGCGCTTGTCCAGGGTATCCAGGGCCTTGCTCACCAGGCGGTCGTCCAGCGAGAACAGCAGGGTCGAGCCGTGCCGCGCCAGGCTGACGCGGAAAAAACCGGTGGAGGCCAGGGCATCCGGATTCTCGGCTTCGCCGCCCGGATACTGGCCGAAGTTGGAGCCGACCTGGCGCTGCCACTTGTGCGTGGCGCCTTGCTCGCTGTCTTCGACCGGGAAGGCGCCGCCCTCGACATTGGCTTCCCAGGCGCCGATCAGGCTGGCGAACAGCTTGCCCAGCTCGGCATCGGTCTGCGCACCGGCCTCGCCCTTGAGCGTGCCGACCAGCAGTGGCGAGTGCAGGCGCGACTCGGCGTACCAGCACAGGCCGGCGGTGCCGCTGAGCTGGCCGCCCAGCTCGGCAGCCACCTTGGCCTCGGCACCAACCTTGTTCAGCAAGCGCTCGGGCACGGCCGCCGCCACTGGCAGGGCGACGCAGGCACTAGCGCCCATGGGCATGGCGCGCCACACCGGGGTGAAGTCGAACTTGCCCTGGTCTTCCACTTCGTTGAGGGCCAGGAAGCTGTGCCAGCCCTGGCTGTCCATCTCGAAACGCAGACCGGCGAAGGCCGGGATAAAGCGCTGGTAGCCGAGGGCGAGGAAATCCGAACTGAGGCTGATGCGCTGCTCCAGCGCGCCACGTGCCTCCAGACCGAAACGCTCGGGGAACGGATGCTGGCCGGCCAGCAGCGCCTCGACCGCATCGGTCGACACCTTGGCCAGCAGCGGGCCGCGCGGCTCTTCGGGCTCGACCGGCGCGGCGGCGGTCTCGTCAGCCGGCACCGCCGCGTCGGGATCGACAGCAGCCACCTCGGTCTGGTCATCCGCGCTGGCCGCCTCGGCAGAAGCCGGTTCAGGCTCCGGCTCGGGGGCGAAAAGCATGTCGGTGCTGGACAGCAGCAACAGCTGGTCGCCATGGGAGGCGAACAGCAGGGAGCGGTCGTTGTTGTAGCGCAGGCGGTAGAACGGCACCGGGGCGCCATCGACGAGGAACTCGCCGGCCTGGCTCAACTGGGTGTCGTCCAGCGCCACCTTGGCCAGCGGCTCCAGGGCCTTGGCCAGGCCGCCGCGCTCGATCACCACCAGGAAGTGCTTGAGGCGGCCGCCGGCATCGCGCCACAGGGCGACCTCGGCCGGCTGGTCGAGCAGCTCGTCGAGCAGGTTGTCGCGCAGCTGCAGGTCGTGCTCGTAGATGATCCGCCGCAGGCTGCCGGTCAGGCCGAGGCGGTCGGCGTTGGCCTCGTAATAGAACACCAGGTCTTCGGTCAGGGTGTCACGCAGCAGCGGCACGTTGAGCAGATCCTTGGGCAGGCGACTGAGCGAGGCGCTTTCGATCAGCACGTCGGGGCGCGCCAGATCCAGGCCCAGCAGGTTCTGCTCGCCCAGCTGGCGTTCGCCCTGCTGCTCATGCCACAGCCAGCCGAAGATGCCGGCGGCGGCCACCGGTACGGCCACCGCCAGGGCGATCAGCAGCGGGCGCAGCCGGCGGCCGGTTGGCGCGCCTTCGCTGGCAACGGGTGTGGTGTTCTCGCTCATGTCTACAGACCCCAGTTCATCCCTGCGGCGGGAGCATTCAATAGTTGAAGGACTTGATCAGCAGCAGATCGCCGATGGTGCGCAGCGGCACCACGAACGTCTCGCGCTTCTCGTTCACGGTGTTCTCGTTGAACACCAGGCTGATCTGCGAGGTGATCACCTCGTTGAGGTTACTGCCAGCCTGGAAGTTGTAACCCTGGCTGTTCAGGTTGCCCCAGTAGTTCACGTAAATCAGGTAGGTGCCGTGCAGCGGCGCGGTCATGGTGAACATTTCCGGGCCGGGGCCGTCGACGCTGTCGACATCCAGGCCGCCACCATTGCTCATCACCGGATCGGCCCAGAAGGCGTGCTGGCCATCGGGGGTGACCACGTGCAGGTCGAGTTCGGCCTGTGGGTCGTCCCAGCCGAGGACGATGCGTACCCGCGCTGGGGTCTTCAGATGGTTGGCTTCATAGAACTGCACGCGGCGCAGCGGCTTGCCGTCGGCGCGCAGCTCGACGCTGTTGGAGCCGGCGCCAAAATTGTAAGGGCGGACAAAGCGTCCTTCGGCGTCAGTGTAGAGGGGCAGCGGGTTGCCATTGACCGCCAGCGTATAAGGCTGGCGCAGGCCCTGGGTGCCGGCGAGCTTGCCTTCGATCAGGCTGCGATTGCGCTGCGCGCCGCGGTCGATCGGCGGCGTCGGGTAGGCGACGCGGGCGTTCTCCGTGCGGTCGAGCAGGCCGGAGTAATGCCAGCCAGCAGTCGGGCCATCCAGGCTCGCAGTGGGGTCTGCCAGGGCCGCCGACGCGAACAGCGTCAGGCACAGCGGCAACAGCGGGGGGCGCATGATTAATCCTTTAAGGCGCTAAGTTGCCAAGGCTATCGACTGGCAAGGCGCCTTTCAATCGCCAGTCAGCGGAACCGCTCAGAGTTTGGCAGCCAATCACATTCATGCTGCCCGAACGGACAGCTTTCAGCCCAGCGGCAGGCCGCCAGGCGAGCGTGACAGGCATCACAAATCGCTCGAATTCTGTGCGCCCGCCCAGCTCTGCCAGGAGGCCGAAAAGCGCATAATTTGCCGGCCGATTGCCGGTACATTCGGTGCCGCGGGCGCAATGCCCGCACCATCATTTGCAGGGATGCACATGTTCGCCTCACTCGTTACGGCCTGCCGCCGCGTATTCGCCTTTCTCTCCTTTATTGTCCTTGGTGTGCTGCGCCTGGGGCGCTGGCTACTCGCTGCCCTGTTCGGCAGCTGGCAGCCGCCGCTGTGGCTGCGCAAGCTCGGCCAGGGCCTGAGCGCCGGCGCGCGCTGGCTGCGCGCGCGGCCCAAGCAGACGGCCCTGGGCCTGCTCGGCCTGGCCCTGCTCGGCGGCGCCGGCGCCTATGTCTGGCACTGGTACCAGAACCTGCCGGTGCCGCACACCGTGGCCTACTCGGTGAAGGAACCGCTGCTGACCGACTACAAGCGCGAGCCGATCCAGGTCGACACCCTGTGGATCAACTTCGGCGAATCCGCCGCGCCGCTGGACGCCATCGGTAAAGAGGTGAAACAGGGCGTGCGCCTGGAACCCGCCGTGGCCGGCACCTGGCACTGGGCCAGCGACCTCAGCCTGGTCTTCACCCCGGCCGGCGACTGGCCGATCGACCAGCACTACAGCGTCAGCCTGGACAAGGAAGGTCTGCTCGCCGACGGTGTACTGCTGCAGGACTATGACTTCAAGTTCGCCACCGCGCCGTTCAAGGCCAGCATCGCCAGCAGCGAGCTGTACCAGGATCCGGTGGTGCCAAGCCTGAAGAAGCTGGTGACCACCCTGGCCTTCTCCCACCCGGTGGATGAAGAGTCGGTGCGCCAACGCGTCAGCGTCAGCCTGGATCGCGGCCTGGAATACCGCGACAAGGACGTTACGCCGACCCCGGACATCAGCTTCAGCAAGAACAAGCTCAACGCCTACGTGCATTCCGCCCCGCTGGCCACGCCGCTGGAAACCAGCAACGTCAGCCTGCTGCTGGACAAGGGCGTGCAGGCCCGCGACGGTGGCAATGCCAGCGAGCAACCGCTGCACACGGCCGTCAGCGTGCCCGGGCGCTACCGCCTGACCTTCAGCGCCGCCAATATCCAGTTCGTCGACAACGACCGCGGCGAGCCGGAACCGGTGCTGATGTTCAGCAGTTCCAGCGCGGTGGCCGACGAAGCCATCGCCAAACAGGTGCAGGTCTGGCTGCTGCCCGAGCACAACCCGCGCAACGGCAAGCACTGGAGCGAATCGGAAGTCGACGAGCAGCTGCTGGCCCGCTCCGAGCGTCTCACCCTCAGCCACATTCCCAGCGTCGAGCCGCTCAACAGCCTGCATGCCTTCAAGTTCAAGGCCGAACCGGGGCGCTACCTGTACGTGAAGGTAGCGGCCAGGGTCGAGGCGGTCGGTGGCTACCTGGCCAAGGATCCGACCTACAGCCTGCTGCAGATGCCCAAGTACCCGCGCGCGCTGAACTTCCTTTCCGACGGTGCCCTGCTCAGCCTCAATGGCGAGAAGCAGCTCGGCTTCCTCTCCCGCGGCGTACCCGGTGCCCACGTGGAGATCGCCCGCCTGCTGCCCAACCAGCTGCACCACCTGGTCGACCAGAACTACGGCAGTTTCGCCCGCCCGGACTTCAGCAACAGCTACTTCGATCGCCTGGTCGAGCGCATGAGCCTGGATCTGCCGATCAGCAACAGCGACCCGGCCAAGACCCACTACGACCATGTCGACCTGGCGCCCTACCTGAATGCCGACGGCGGCCGCCGCGGCATCTTCGTGGTCAAGCTGAGCCCGCAGGATCGCCCGGCCGACGAAACCTTCGACTCCTACTACAGCGATGACGACGGCCCGCGCGACCTGCGCTTCATCGTCGTCACCGACCTCGGCATCATCGCCAAGCGCAGCAGCGACGGCAGCCACGACCTGTTCGTGCAGTCGCTCAGCAACGGCGGCGCGGTGGCCGGTGCCCAGGTCGAGATCATCGGCCGCAACGGCCTGCCGGTGGCCAGCGGGCAGACCGACGCCGCCGGCCAGGCGCACTTCGCCAAGCTCGATGAGCTGCGCCGCGAGAAGACCCCGCTGATGTACGTGGTGACCCTGGGCAACGACCAGTCGTTCCTGCCGGTGGCGCGCAGCCAGCACCGCCTCGACCTGTCGCGCTTCGATATCGGCGGCCAGTACGAGAACGGCGAACCGGGCAAGCTCGGCGCCTACCTGTTCACCGACCGCGGCCTGTACCGCCCGGGCGAGACCGCGCATATCGCCATGATCGTCCGTAGCGGCGACTGGAAAGGCCAGCTGCAGGGCCTGCCGGTGGAGCTGGACGTGCGCGACCCGCGCGGCCAGAGCGTGCTGCGCCAGCAGCTGAAACTGTCCGCCAGCGGCTTCGAGAGCCTCGACTTCGCCAGCAGCGAAGCAGCACCGGCCGGCACCTACAGCGCCAGCCTCAGCCTGATCGACAAGGACGAGCGGCGCATCGACCTGGGTAGCACCGAGTTCAAGGTGCGCGACTTCGAGCCGGATCGCATGAAGGTCAGCGCCACCCTGTCCAAGGCCCCGGTGAAGGGCTGGATCGCCCCCGGGCAGGTCGAGGCCAAGGTCAAGGCCATGCACCTGTTCGGCGCCCCGGCTTCCGGCCGGCGGGTTACCGCCGACATGATCCTCGCCCCGGCCTATGCCGCCTTCGACGGCTACGCCGACTACCGTTTCCGCATCAGCAACTCGCTGAAGGAGAACAGCACCGAGGAACTGGCCGAGACCCAGACCGACGACAACGGCGAGGCCGTGCTCGACCTGCGCCTGGAGCGCTTCGCCGCCAGCACCTACCAGCTCAACCTGCTGGCCAAGGTCTACGAGGCCGAGGGCGGCCGTAACGTCGCCGCACAGAGCAGCCTGATGGTGTCCTCGGCGCCCTGGCTGGTCGGGGTCAAGAGCGTCGACTCGCTGGACTATGTGAGCAAGGGCGCCAAGCGCGAAGTGCGCTGGCTGGCCATCGGCCCCGATCTCAAGCCGCTGGCGGTGGACGGCCTGTCCACCGAACTGGTCGAGCACCGCTACGTCTCGGTGCTGATCAAGCAACCCAACGGCACCTATAAGTACGAGTCGCGGGTCAAGCACATCCCGCGCGGCAGCCAGGCGCAAGCCCTGGCCGCCAGCGGCAGCAGCCAGACCCTGGACACCAGCGAGCCGGGCGACTTCACCCTGACCCTCAAGGGCGCCGACGGCACGCCGCTGAACCAGGTCGACTACAGCGTCGCCGGCCAGGGCAACAGCAGCCGCTCGCTGGAACGCAATGCCGAGCTGCAGCTACGCCTGAACAAGGCCAGCTACGCCCCCGGCGATGACATCGAGATCAGCATCCGCGCGCCCTACACCGGCGCCGGGCTGATCACCATCGAGCGCGACAAGGTCTACAGCCACCAGTGGTTCAAGGCCGACAGCACCAGCAGCGTGCAGCACATCCGCCTGCCCGCCGAGCTGGAGGGCAACGCCTACGTCAACGTGCAGTTCGTCCGTGACGGCGCCTCGCCCGAGGTCTACATGAGCCCGCTGTCCTACGGCGTGGCGCCCCTGAAGATCGACCTCGACGCGCGGCGCATCCCGCTGCAGATCGCCGCTGCCGAGCACATCGAGCCGGGCCAGCCGCTGCACATCAGTGTGCGCAGCGACCGCGCCGGCAAGGCGGTGATCTACGCGGTGGACGAGGGCATCCTGCAGGTGGCGCGCTACCAGACGCCCGACCCGCTGGCGCAGTTCTTCCAGAAACGTGCCCTGGAAGTGGAAACCAGCCAGATCCTCGACCTGCTCCTGCCGGAGTTCAGTCGCCTGCTCAACGCGGCGGCTCCCGGTGGTGACGGCGAAGACCTGCTCGGCGCCCACCTCAACCCGTTCAAGCGCAAGCGCAAACCGCCGGTGGCCTTCTGGTCGGGGCTGATCGACCTGCCGGAAGGCGAGACCACCCTGACCTACGACGTGCCGGACTACTTCAACGGCAAGCTGCACCTGTTCGCCGTGGCCGTCGACGACAGCCGCATCGGTGTGGTCGAAGGCGCCACGGAAGTCCGCGGGCCGCTGGTGATCACCCCCAACGTGCCGGCCTTCGTCGCTCCGGGCGATGTGTTCAAGGTCAGCGCCGGGGTATTCAGCAACCTGGAGCAGCCGAGCAAGGTCAAGGTCAGCGTGGAAACCAGCGCTGGCCTCAAGCTCGCCACGGCCGCGCCGACCGAGCTGGAACTGGCGCCGCGCAAGGAAGGCGTAGTGGAGATCGACCTGCAGGCCCTGGAAGCCCTGGGTTCGGCCGATCTCACCTTCGTCGCCACCCTGCCCGACGGCAAGCGTGTGCAGATCGGTGAAACCACCTCGGTGCGGCCGCTGGTGGAACGCCGCGTGGCGCTGACCCTGGGCCGCTTCGATGGCTCCAGCCATGAGGTGCAGATCAGCCGCGACCTCTACCCGCAACTGCGCAACGTGCAGTTCGGCCTGGCCAGCTCGCCGCTGGTATGGGCCACTGGCCTGCAGAGCTACCTCGACGACTACGGCTACAGCTGCACCGAGCAATTGGTGTCCAAGGCCATGCCGGCCCTGGTCTGGGGCAGCTCGGCGGAGAGCCTCGACCAGCAGTCGCTGCCGGCCTTCGACAGCGCCGTGCGCACCCTGCGTTCGCGGCAGAACCTGGAAGGTGGCTTCGGCCTGTGGGCAGCCAACCCGCAGGCATCGCCCTACGCCAGCCTGTACGCCACCGACTTCCTGATCGAAGCCAAGGAACGCAACTACCCGGTACCAAGCGACCTGCTGGGCCGCGCCAACAGCTACCTGTCGCAACTGGCCAACGGCCCCAGCGAAGGCCTGGAGGAACTGCGCAACCGCGCCTACGCCGCCTACCTGCTGACCCGCCAGGGCGTGGTCACCAGCGGCGCCCTGGCCGATATCCGCGAGCGCTACGAGACCTTCCACAGCAAGAACTGGCAGCAGGACATAGGCGCCGCCTACCTGGCCGCCAGCTACAAGCTGCTCAAGCAGGACAAGCAGGCCGACCAGCTGTTCGAGCAACAGGTCTGGCGCAGCCTGGAGAAGGGCTGGAGCCGCTACGGCCTGTACTACGATCCGCTGGTGCACGACGCCGAGCACCTGCACCTGCTCAGCAAGCACTTCCCCGAGCAGCTCGACGAGGTGCCGGTGAAGCTGCTCGACGCCCTCGGCCAGCGCCTTACCGAGCAGCGCTACAGCTCGCTATCCGCTGCCCTGCTGCTGCGTGCCCTGGACGGCTACGGCGAGCGGGCCGGCGCCGGCCTCAAGCTGAGCGTCAGCGCCTGGCTGGGCAAGCAGGCGGGTGAGCAGGCGCTGAGCCTCAGCGGCAAGCCGCCACGCAGCGCCGTGCCGCTGGCGACCAAGATGCTGCTGCCACGCAAGGAAGGCGATGCCCCGGCCTTCTACATGCTCAGCGAGGCCGGCTACGACCGCGGCGCGCCGGACAAGGTGCTCAGCCAGGGCCTGGAAGTGACCCACGAGTACATCGGCCTGGATGGCGAAGCGCTGCAGCAGGTCAAGGTCGGCGAAGAATTCCTGGTGCGCCTGCGCCTGCGCGCCAAGGACTTCGACCAGGTGCAGCAGGTGGCGGTGGTCGACCTGCTGCCGGGCGGTACCGAGCCGGTGTACAACCAGCCGGCGCCGGTCACCCCCAGCGACGACGAGAGCGACGAGTACAGCGAGGCAGACCAGGAGCCGAGCTGGCAGCCGCCGGTGGGCGAACCGGGACAGAGCACCTGGCAGCCGGAATTCGCCGATGTGCGCGACGACCGCGTGGTGCTCTACGGCACCGTCTACCGCGACGCCGCCACCTTCGTCTACCGCGTCCGGGCGACCAACGCCGGCACCTTCGGCACGCCGCCGGCCTACGCCGAAGGCATGTACGACACCACCCAGCAGGCACGCGGCAGGGCCGGTGTAATAGAGATAATCAGACCATGATGAAGAAGCACATCATTCTAAGCACATTAATTTGCATGCCAAGTTTGCTCTATGCGCAGGCACAACCGAGCCCGACACTCGAAGCCAACTTGCTCGCAAGTGACTCAACGCAATGGCCACTCACCGCACTATTACTCGAAGTAAGTGGAGAAGGTCTGCCTATTCCTATAAAGACCTATTGCAAGGGCGAAGGTAACTGCTGGGACATGGAACTGACCATCAATAACACTCCGGCTCCTGTAGTGAATCAGATGACCATTCCTGACCGGCTCAATTATGGTCACGCCTATGTATGGCTAACCTATAAAGGCTCTGCAGTAGACAAGGGCGCCGTACAAAACGTAAAAGTTTCGCTCACTACATATGGTCTTTCTTATTCGCCTCCTCGCCAGACCAAAAATGATCAGCCACCGCTGATCGTCGACGGGATACACAGTGACAGCATCATTTCCTCACCGTGGCCCGCCTTACTAAAACTTATTGACCAAAAATTGAACGATTATTGGAAAATCCTACCGAAAACCACTCAGCAGTCACTACTTGCAGAACAGCGGATCTGGCTGAGTTATCGCGATGCGGAGTGTGCCTTCCAGGCTCAAACAGGAATTTCTCCCATTGATAGATGCCTTTATCAGGTAACCGAAAAACGACTCTCTCGCCTACCACCCGTGGAGGTGCGCCAATGAAACCAATTTTTTTCTTGGCAGCGCTTTGCTTCGTCAGCGAGATAACTCTGGCCGAAGGCTTCTATAACGCAAAAATCGAAGCCATAGATGACAGTGAGTGGCCGCAAGTAAATATGCTGCTTAAGGTTTACGACGAAAGCATAGAGCCCGAACAGTTCTCTGATGCACTTGAACGCCCAACCCCCTATGACTGCCAGGCAGGCCTTGAAAAGCGCGGCTGGAGTTGCTGGAGCATTGATCTCCAAGAGAATGGGCGACACGTGACCGATGTTCATCAGGTAAGCGTCGCTACGCGGCCTGGTGATAATTGGAGCTATCTTTGGTTGAGTTATCACTCGACGCTTGCCTCAATTGATGAAGGGCTATTGACCCTTAACCTAGAGATTCCCGAATGGAGTCTACGCAGTGCCAACAGCCAACAACCGCTACAACTCTACTCTGCAAAGACCCCGGCCTTGTCAGGCTCCCCATGGAAATTCATGCTCCAACGCAGTGATCAGCAGCTAAACACCAACTATCAGCACCTGCAGGAAAACCTCTCTGAGCCCGAACAAACGCTGCTACGCAAAGCTCAGCGAGCATGGTTACAACTGAGAGGTGCTCGCTGTCCAGCGCAACTCAAGAGCAGGCAAACTCGATGCCTGTACATGACCACTCAGGATCGCGCCGAAGAACTACAACAGCTACGCCAGCAGCTCTGAGACGAGATCATTCGCTGCATGCGAGTTACTAAACCAGCCACAGTCACAGCAGTTCTTTTGGCGGCACTGCTAACCCTGCGCCTGTGGCCGCATGCGCCGCTGCGCGAAGCCGCGCCCGCCTCGCGCCTGGTGCTGGCCCAGGACGGCGAGCTGCTGCGCCTGACCCTGGCCAGTGACGGCCAGTACCGTCTGTGGCTGCCGCTGGAGCAGATGGCGCCGGCGATGATCGACACCCTGCTGCTCAAGGAAGACCGCCACTTCTACCGCCATCCCGGCGTCGACCCCAGCGCCCTGCTGCGCGCGGCCCTGGCCACCTACGGCGGCGGCGCGCGCCAGGGCGGCTCGACCCTGAGCATGCAGCTGGCGCGGCGCCTGTACGGCCTCAACTCGCGGCATATCGCCGGCAAGCTGCAACAGATCGTCCTGGCCCTGTGGCTCGAGGCGCGCCACAGCAAGCACGACATCCTCGAGGCCTACCTCAACCTGGCGCCCATGGGCGGCAATATCGAGGGCGTCGAGGCGGCAAGTCGTATCTATTTCGGCAAGTCCGCCGAACAGCTGTCGCTCAGCGAGGCCCTGGCCCTGGCGGTGATCCCGCAGCAGCCGGGGCGCCGCGCGCACTTCGGCCCGTCTTTGCAGAAGGCCCGCCTGCAGTTGCTGGACATCTGGCTCGCCGAGCACCCGGATGATCCGCGCAACGCCGGCCTGCTGCGCCTGCCGCTGGAAGCGCGTACGCGCGCGCAGCTACCGTTCCGCGCGCCGCACCTGAGCGAGCAGCTGCTGGCCAGCCGCCGCGATGCGCTGCTGCACAGCACCCTCGACTTGCGCCTGCAGCGCCAGCTGGAACAGCTGATCACCCAGTTCGTCAGCGAACACGCCGACCAGGGCGTGCACAACGCCACGGCAATCCTGGTCGACAGCCGTGACCAGGCGGTGAAGGCGCTGGTCGGCTCGGCCGACTACTTCGCTGCCGACCTGCATGGCCAGGTCAACGGCGTGCAGGCGCGCCGCTCGCCCGGCTCGACGCTGAAACCCTTTCTCTACGGCCTGGCCCTGGATCAGGGGGTGATCCAGCCAATGAGCATCATCAAGGATGCGCCCAGCGCCTTCGGCGCCTTCCAACCGGAGAACTTCGACGGCAAGTTCGCCGGCCCGCTGACCGCCCAGGATGCGCTGATCCGCAGCCGCAACGTGCCGGCCGTGTGGCTGGCCAGCCAGGTGCACGAACCTTCGCTGCACGGCCTGCTGCAGCGTTCCGGCGTGCAGCGCCTGCGCGAAGAGGAGTTCTACGGCCTGGGCCTGGCCTTGGGCGGCGGCGAGCTGACCCCGGCCGAGCTGGCGCGCCTGTACCTGATGCTGGCCGGCGACGGCCGCCTGCGCAGCCTGCGCTACACCCGCGACGACCCGGCCACCGTGGGCGCGCAGCTGCTGTCGCCACAGGCGGCCTTCATGGTGCGCGACATGCTGCGGCACAACCCGCGCCCGGACGGCCTGCCGCCCGACAGCCGCGGACGCAACTGGCCGGTGGCCTGGAAGACCGGCACCTCCTGGGGCTTCCACGACGCCTGGAGCGCCGGCCTGGTCGGCCCCTACGTGCTGGTGGTGTGGGTCGGCAACTTCGACGGCCAGCCCAACCCGGCCTTTATCGGCCTGAAGACCGCCGCACCGCTGTTCTTCCGTATCGCCGATGCCCTGCCCCTGGCCCTGCCACAGGTACAGCCGGCGGCCGACAAACCGCCCGCCGGGCTGACCCGGGTCGAGGTCTGTGCCGCCTCCGGCGAGCTGCCCAACCGCTGGTGCCCGCAGACGCGCAAGACCTGGTACTGGCCGGGCGTGTCGCCGATCCGGGTGTCCACCCTGCATCGTCCGGTGATGGTCGACCGTGCCACCGGCAAGGCCGCCTGCCCGCCCTTCGATCCGGCCAGTAGCGAGCTGCAGGTGTTCGAGTTCTGGCCCAGCGACCTGCAGCGCCTGTTCGCCGCCGCCGGCCTGCCTCGCCGCACCCCGCCGGATGCGCTGCGCGACTGCCAGGTACAGCCGGCGATCAACAGCGACGAGGTACCGCGCATCACCTCGCCGCTGACCCAGGTCACCTACAGCCTGCGCCTGTCGCAGCCGCAGGAGAGCATTCCGCTGAGCGCCAACGCGGCCAGCGACGCGCGCCTGCTCTACTGGTTCGCCGACCAGACCCTGCTCGGCCAGAGCACGCCGCAGGCCGGCCTGCAATGGCGCCCCGAGCGCTCCGGGCAGTACCAATTGCGGGTCAGCGACGACCAGGGGCGCAGCGCCAGCCGCGCGCTGCGGGTGGAGTTCCTGCCCTAGGTTCTGTACGAAAAGTCGTCGAGCGAAGGTCAGGCAAGGCAAAAGCGGGTGAGGAAGCGCAGTTTACGAGCGGTAAATGAGCATTCCGAACCAGCTTTTCACGCAGCCTTACCGAGCGCAGGCACTTATCGTCCAGAACCTAGATCCAGCCGCCAGACTGCAGCACCAACAGACCGATATTGGTGCTGACTACCGCGATCAGCGTGGTGATGACGATGATCGCTGCCGCCAGTTCGTGGTTGCCACCGGCCGCCTTGGCCATGACGAAGCTGGCCGCCGCCGTGGGGCTGGCGAAGTAGAGAAAGAGGATGCCCAGCTCGGCATTGCGGAAACCGCAGAAGAACGCGCCGAGGGTGGCCAGCAGCGGCAGCCAGAGCATCTTCATCAGGCTGGCGCTGACCGCCAGACCACTGCTGGCGCGCAGCGAGGCCAGCGACAGGGTGCCGCCGATGCAGATCAGCGCCAGCGGCAGGGTCAGCTGGGCCAGGTACTCGCCGGACGTGGTCAGCCAGGCCGGCAGCGTGACCTTCCAGTAGGCAAAGGGGATGGCGCTGAGCACGCCGAGGATCAGCGGGTTGCGCAGGATGCTCTTGGCGATGCCCCAGACACTGGCCTTGCTCGCCGGGTTGTAGACCTCCAGCACTATCACCGACAGGGTGTTGTAGCTGAGGATCACCACCCCGCCGAGAATGCCGCCCAGCGACAGGCCGTAGTCGCCGTACAGGCTGGTAGCCAGGGCCAGGCCGATGATGCCGTTGTTGCCGCGAAACGCGCCCTGCACGTAGATGCCGCGTTCGGCATAGGGCACCCGCAGCAGCGCCCAGCCCCAGGCCAGCAGGTAGCCGAGCACGGTGGCGAGGAGGAAGTAGCCGAGTACCGCCGGCTGCAGCGCGGTATTCAGGTCGGCATGCAGGATGGCCAGAAACAGCATGACCGGCATGCTCACGTTGAACACCAGGGCCGAGGCAGTGTGGATGAAGTGGACGTCGATCAGCCGCAGGCGCTTGAGCGCCACGCCGAGGAACAGCATGGAAAACACCGGCGCGGTGATGCCGATGGTTTGCTGGAAGACGGCGAGCATGGGGAACCCCGAACCTGACTACTTGGTTAGGGGGCTAATGATACCAGCGCCGAACGCCACGAAGCTTTCGCCAGGCTTTCAGCTGGTCATAAAAATCGCAGGCAATACTGCGTAGGGCGGGTGAAACCCGCGGGTTTCACCCGCCCTACGCTTCAGCGACGTACCGGACGCTTCTGCAATTTGCGCTGCAGGGTGCGCCGGTGCATGCCGAGGGCACGCGCGGTGGCGGAGATATTGCCCTCGTGCTCGGCCAGCACGCGCTGGATGTGCTCCCACTGCAGGCGATCCACCGACATCGGGTTTTCCGGTACCAGGGTTTCCAGGTCGGCATGCTGCGACAGCAGCGCTGTAAGCACGTCGTCGGCGTCGGCCGGCTTGCACAGGTAGTTGGTGGCGCCGCGCTTGATCGCCTCCACGGCGGTGGCGATGCTGGAATAGCCGGTGAGGATCACCACGCGCATCTCCGGGTCCAGCTCGAGCAGCTTGGGCAGCAGCACCAGGCCGGAGTCGCCCTCCATCTTCAGGTCGACCACGGCGTAGTCCGGCAGGTCTTCCTTGGCCAGGGCCAGGCCCTCGTCGGCCGAGTTGGCCACGCTCACGCGCAGGCCACGGCGATCCATGGCCCGCGCCATCACGCGGGTGAAGGTGGCGTCGTCGTCCACCAGCAACAGGTGCGGCTGGTCTTCGCCGTCGATGGGCAGCTCTTCACTCATGGTCTTCTCCTGGGGCCAGTCTGGGCAGGCGCAGCTCGGTGAGCGTGCCGCCCTCTTCGTGGTTGTACAGTTTCACCGAACCGCCGGCCCGCGTCACGCTGGCCTGGCTGAGGAACAGGCCGAGGCCGAAGCCCTTGCCCTTGGTGGTGAAGAAGGGTTTGCCGATCTGCTCGGCGATGGCCAGCGGCACGCCGGCGCCGTGGTCGCGGATGCTCAGGTTGATCCACTGCTGATCCCAGTCCAGACGGATGTCGAGCTTTTCCGGGCAGGCATCGGCAGCGTTGTTCAGCAGGTTGAGCAGGGCCTGGCTGAGGTCGGCCGGCGGCGACAGGCGCGGCACGGCGCCGTAGCCCAGGCACTGGAAGCGGTAGGTGGCTTCCGGGCGCATCAGGTGCCAGCGGTTGAGGGTGGCCTCGAGCCACTGCACGGCGGTCTGCTCGAACACCGCCTGGCGGCGATCCGCCTCGGCGGCGCGCACCAGGTGCTGCAGGGTTTCCTTGCACAGCATCACCTGCTCCTGCAGCAGCGCCAGGTCGTCCTGCAGGGCCGGCTTGTCGCGGTATTCCTGGCGCAGCTCCTTGAGCAGCACGCTGATGGTCGCCAGCGGCGTGCCCAGCTCGTGGGCGGCGCCGGCGGCCTGGGTGGCCACGGCCAGCAGCTGCTGGTCGCGCATGCCTTCTTCGCGGCGCAGCGCCTGCAGCTCGTCCTGGCTGCGCAGGGCACCAGCCATCTTGACCACGAAGAAGGTGATGAAGGCCGCCGACAGGGCGAAGTTCATCCACATGCCGAACAGGTGCAGGCTGATCAGCATCGCCTCGTGCTGCACGTTGTTCAGGTGCATCGGGTGATACCAGATCAGCAGCGCCGTGTAGCCGGTCAGCGCCAGGCCGGCAAGGAACATCGAATAGAACCAGGGCAGGGTCGCCGCGGCGATGGTCAGCGGCACCAGGTAATAGGAAACGAAGGGGTTGGTCGAGCCGCCGGAGAAGTACAGCAGCAGGCTGTGGATCACCAGGTCACAGGCCAGCTGCACCGTGTACTCAAGCTCGGTCACCGGCCACGGCCCGCGCAGGCGCAGGGCGGTGAGCAGGCAGACGCCGAGGGAAACGCCGAGGGTGATGCTCAGCGCCAGCCAGGGCAGGGGCAGGATGTCGGTCAGGTAGGCGATGCCCACCGAGCCGGCCTGGGCGGCCAGCACCAGCAGGCGGATCAGGGTCAGGCGCCAGAGATTCTGGCGACTGGCGGAGAACAGTTGGACACGCGCGTACATGATGGCTCCGGTGGACTGCGCCGAGTATAACCATGCAGCTCCGGGTGCCGCTTCACTGCGGCAACTCGCCGCAGCTTTGTGACGCCATGTTGGAATGCGGAACCGGCGTTAACCCGGATAGTCACACAGATCCGTCTACCCTCAGGACAGTTTTCCCACAGGAGTTCCCCGATGCAGCCATTCAACCGCCTCGCCGCCACCCTCGCCCTCAGCCTCGGCGCCCTCGCCAGCCTGCCGGCCCTGGCCGACGAGCCGCGCTACAACCAGGTGTCCCTGCGCGCCGAAGTGAGCCAGGAAGTGGCCCACGACCGCATGTTCGTGACCCTCTACCGCGAGGCCCAGGACAAGGATCCGGCGCGCCTTGCCGCCGGCATCACCAAGACCCTCAACCAGGCCATCGAGCAGGCGCGCCAGGTCAAGGGCGTCAAGGTCAGCCTGGGCAGTCGCAACAGCTACCCGGTGTATGAAGACGAAGGCAAGAAGATCAGCGCCTGGCGCGAGCGCGCCGAAGTGCGCCTGGAAAGCGCCGACTTCGCCAGCCTGGCGCAGCTCTCCGCCGACCTGCTGGGCGAGCTGCAGATGGCCGAGATGAACTTCGCCGTGGCCGAGACCACCCGCCAGCAGAGCGAGGATGCGCTGATCAAGGACGCCGTGGCCGCCTTCAAGGCCCGCGCCCAGCTGGCCACCGAGGCCGTCGGCGGCAAGGGTTACAAGCTGGTCAGCCTGAACCTGAGCAGCGGCGGCTTCCAGCCGGTGATGCCGATGCGCGCCATGGCCATGGACAGCGGTTTCAGCAAGAGCGCCCCGGCGCCGCAGATCGAAGCCGGCAGCAGCCGGGTCAGCCTGGCCGCCGATGGCGTGATCGAAGTGCAGATGCCCTGATCCGGAGCAGGGTGCCGGCATCCACTGCTGGCACCCTGCCTTCTCTGCAGCGCAAAGTTGCAGATATGCGACAAGCCCTTACAACTTCCCCGCAGCTTCTACACTGAGTGACGCATAGCGCTTGTACGCGGCATATGCCGTGCATAGTTTCTCGCAAGGTGCCCACAAAGCACCCCTCAAGATCAAAACCAAAATAAACATGAGGTCAACATGCGTAAAAACGCCGTCATCCAGGCTTTACTCGCTGCTGGGCTGATCGCCAGCGCCCCACTCGCCAGCGCCGCCAGCAACCTGGTGTTCTGCTCCGAGGGCAGCCCTGCCGGTTTCGACCCCGGCCAGTACACCACCGGCACCGACTTCGACGCGGTGGCGGAAACCATGTTCAACCGCCTGACCCAGTTCGAGCGTGGCGGCACCGCCGTGGAGCCGGGTCTGGCCACCAGCTGGGACGTATCGCCTGACGGCCTGACCTACACCTTCCACCTGCGCCCGGGCGTGAAGTTCCACACCACCGAGTACTTCAAGCCGAGCCGCGAATTCAACGCCGACGACGTGCTGTTCACCTTCCAGCGCATGCTCGACAAGGATCACCCGTTCCGCAAGGCCTACCAGGCCGAGTTCCCCTACTTCACCGACATGGGCATGGACGCCAATATCGCCAAGGTCGAGAAGCTCGACGACCTGACCGTCAAGTTCACCCTGAACGGCGTGGATGCGGCCTTTATCCAGAACCTGGCCATGAGCTTCGCCTCGATCCAGTCCGCCGAGTACGCCGACCAGCTGCTCAAGGCCGGCAAGGCCGCCGACATCAACCAGAAACCGGTCGGCACCGGCCCGTTCGTGTTCAAGCGCTACCAGAAGGACGCGCAGATCCGCTTCAGCGGCAACAAGGAATACTGGAAGCCGGCGGACGTGAAGATCGACAACCTGATCTTCTCGATCAACACCGACGCCTCCGTGCGCATGCAGAAGCTCAAGGCCGGCGAATGCCAGATCACCCTGCTGCCGCGCCCAGCCGACCTGGAAGGGCTGAAGAAAGATCCCAACCTGAACATGCCGTCGCAGCCGGGCTTCAACCTCGGCTACATCGCCTACAACGTCACCCACAAGCCGTTCGACAAGCTCGAAGTGCGTGAAGCGCTGGACATGGCGGTGAACAAGAAGGCGATCATCGACGCCGTCTACCAGGGCGCCGGCCAGCTGGCCGTCAACGGCATGCCGCCGACCCAGTGGTCGTACGACGAGACCATCAAGGGCACCGAGTACAACCCGGAGAAAGCCAAGGAACTGCTCAAGGCCGCCGGCATTGCCGAAGGCACCGAGATCACCCTGTGGGCCATGCCGGTGCAGCGCCCGTACAACCCCAACGCCAAGCTGATGGCCGAGATGCTGCAGAGCGACTGGGCCAAGATCGGCATCAAGGCCAAGATCGTCACCTACGAGTGGGGCGAGTACATCAAACGCGCCAAGGGCGGCGAGCATGACGCCATGCTGATCGGCTGGAGCGGCGACAATGGTGACCCGGACAACTGGCTGGGCACCCTGTACGGCTGCGACGCGGTCGACGGCAACAACTTCTCCAAGTGGTGCGACGCCTCCTACGACAAGCTGATCAAGGAAGCCAAGGCCACCTCCGACGTGGCCAAGCGCACCGAGCTGTACAAGCAGGCTCAGCACATCCTCAAGGCCCAGGTGCCGATCACCCCGATCGCCCACTCCACCGTGTACCAGCCGATGCGCAAGAACGTGCAGGACTTCAAGATCAGCCCGTTCGCGCTCAACGCCTTCTACGGCGTGAGCGTCGGCAAGTAAGCCAGCCGGCGGGGCCGCAAGGCCCCGCCCCTGTCTCCCGCTCGCAATGCGCCGCTGCCTGCTGTTTCTGGCTCTGTACCTTCCGCTGTCCCTTCTCGCCCAGCCACTGGTGGTCTGCACGGAAGCCAGCCCGGAAGGGTTCGACATCGTCCAGTACACTGCTGCCACCACCGCCGACGCCTCGGCGGAGACGCTGTTCGAGCGCCTGGTGCAGTTCGCCCCCGGCAGCACCCGAATCATCCCGGCCCTGGCCGAACGCTGGATCATCAGCGATGACGGCCTGAGCTACACCTTCTTCCTGCGTCAGGGCGTGCAGTTCCATGCCACGCCCTGGTTCACCCCCAGCCGCGAGTTCAATGCCGACGACGTGCTGTGGAGTTTCCAGCGCCAGCGCGACCCGGCCCATGCCTGGCACCAGCTGGCGCCACGCGGCTACCCGTATTTTGAAGCCATGGGCTTCGCCAGCCTGATCGACAAGCTGGAGAAGCTCGACGACTACAGCGTGCGCTTCACCCTGAAACACCCCGAGGCGCCCTTCCTCGCCGACCTGGCCATGGGCTTCGCCTCGATCTATTCCGCCGAGTACGCCGACCAGCTGCTCCAGGCCGGCACCCCGGACAAACTCAACAGCCATCCGGTGGGCACCGGGCCGTTCATCTTCGAGCGCTACAGCAAGGACACCCAGGTGCGCTTTCGCGCCAACCCGCATTACTGGGCCGGCCCGCCAGCGAGCGAGCAACTGCTGCTGGCCATAACCCCCGATCCCAATGTGCGGGTGCAGCAGCTCAAGGCCGGCGAGTGCCAGATCGCGGTCTACCCGCGCCCCACCGACGTGCCGGGCCTGCGCCAGGCTGGCAACCTGCAGGTGCTTGAGCTGGATTCGCTGATCACCGCCTACGTCGCCCTCAATACCCGGCACAAGCCGCTGGACGACGTGCGCGTGCGCCAGGCCATCAACCTGGCCTTCGACCGCCCCGCCTACCTGCGCGCGCAGTTCGGCGAGGGCGGCGCCAGCAGCGCGATCAACCCTTACCCGGCCACCCTGCTCGGCTACAACGACCAGATCAAGGCCTGGCCCCACGACCTGCCGCGGGCACGCCGGCTGCTGGCCGAGGCTGGCCTGAAGAACGGCTTCAAGCTGTCGATCTGGACGCGTCCCGGCGGCGGCCCGACCAATCCCAACCCGGGCATTGGCGCGCAGATGCTGCAGGCGGATCTCGCCGCCATCGGCATCCAGGCCGATATCCGCGTGTTCGAGTGGGGCGAGCTGATCAAACGTGCCAAGAACGGCGAGCACGACGTGGTGTTCATGGGCTGGGTCGGCGACAACGGCGACCCGGACAACTTCCTCACCCCCAACCTGTCCTGCGCCGCCGCCGAATCCGGCGAGAACCAGGCCGGCTGGTGCAACCGCGAGTTCGACGGGCTGATCGGCGAGGCCCGCCGGGTCAGCGACCCGGCCCGGCGCGCCGAGCTGTACCGCCAGGCCCTGGCGATCTTCCACGAGCAGGCGCCGTGGATCGCCCTGGCCCACCCCAAGCAGTTCACCGTACTCGCCAAGGATGTCGAGGGTTTCACCCTGAGCCCGCTGGGCTCGAACAACTTCGCCCATACCCGGCGAAAGCAGTAGCGGGCCCGCGGGCCTGATAACAGACGAGTCCCACGAAGGCTCGCCAACCTGATGATGCGGAGTACCACAACGCAATGCTGTCCTTCATAGCCAGACGTCTGGGGTTGTTGATCCCCACCTTCTTCGGCGTCACCTTGCTGACCTTCGCGCTGATTCGCCTGATTCCCGGCGACCCGGTGGAAGTGATGATGGGTGAGCGCCGCGTCGACCCCGAGATGCACGCCGCCGCCATGCACCGCCTGGGCCTGGACAAGCCCCTGCCGGCGCAGTACCTGGACTACATCGGCAAGCTGGCGCAGGGCGACCTGGGCGAGTCGCTGCGCACCCGCGAAGGGGTGTGGAACGAGTTCCTCACCCTGTTCCCGGCGACCCTGGAGCTGTCCCTGGCCGCTCTGCTGTTCGCCGGCACGCTCGGCCTGGTGGCCGGGGTGATCGCCGCACTCAAGCGCGGCTCGCTGTTCGACCACGGGGTGATGGGCATTTCCCTGGCCGGCTACTCGATGCCGATCTTCTGGTGGGGCCTGCTGCTGATCATGTTCTTCTCGGTTTACCTCGGCTGGACGCCGGTCTCCGGGCGCATCGACCTGCTCTACGACATCGAGCCGAAGACCGGCTTCATGCTCATCGACACCCTGTTCAGCGAGGACGAAGGCGCCTTCGTCGATGCCCTCAAGCACCTGATCCTGCCGGCCATCGTGCTCGGCACCATCCCGCTGGCGGTGATCGCGCGGATGACCCGCTCGGCCATGCTCGAAGTGCTGCGCGAGGACTATATCCGCACCGCCCGCGCCAAGGGCCTGTCGCCGGCGCGCGTGGTGTTCGTCCACGGCCTGCGCAATGCACTGATCCCGGTGCTCACCGTGTTCGGCCTGCAGGTCGGCACCCTGCTGGCCGGCGCCGTGCTGACCGAGACCATCTTCTCCTGGCCGGGCATCGGCAAGTGGCTGATCGAGGCCATCGGCGCCCGCGACTACCCGGTGGTGCAGAACGGCATCCTGCTGATAGCCTGCCTGGTGATCCTGGTCAACTTCGTCGTGGACATCCTCTACGGCCTGGTCAACCCCCGCATCCGTCATCAGCGCTAAGGAGGCCCGGACATGACTCAAGCCAACACAATGCCCGCCGCCGATCAGGCGCCGTTCTACCCCTCGCCGCTCAAGGAATTCTGGCAGGCCTTCGCCCACAACAAGGGCGCCGTCGGCGGCCTGCTGTTCATGCTGGTCATCGTGTTCTGCGCGCTGTTCGCCCCCTGGGTAGCGCCGCATGATCCCAGCGAGCAGTTCCGCGACTTCCTGCTCACCCCGCCCTCCTGGCTGGAAGGCGGACAGATGCGCTTCCTGCTCGGCACCGACGAACTGGGCCGCGACCTGCTCTCACGGCTGATCCACGGCTCGCGCCTGTCGCTGCTGATCGGCCTGGCCTCGGTGCTGATGTCGCTGATCCCGGGCATCCTCATGGGCCTGGTCGCCGGCTTCTTCCCGCGCCTGCTCGGCCCCTCGATCATGCGCCTGATGGACGTGATGCTGGCCCTGCCCTCGCTGCTGCTGGCGGTGGCCATCGTCGCCATCCTCGGCCCCGGGCTGATCAACACGGTGATCGCCATCGCCGTGGTGTCGCTGCCGTCCTACGTGCGCCTGACCCGCGCCGCGGTGATGGGCGAACTGGGCCGCGACTACGTCACCGCCGCGCGCCTGGCCGGTGCCGGCACCCTGCGCCTGATGTTCGTCAGCGTGCTGCCCAACTGCATGGCACCGCTGATCGTGCAGGCCACCCTGAGCTTCTCCTCGGCCATTCTCGACGCCGCCGCGCTGGGCTTCCTCGGCCTCGGCGTACAGCCGCCCACCCCCGAGTGGGGCACCATGCTGGCCTCCGCGCGCGACTACATCGAGCGCGCCTGGTGGGTGGTCTCGCTGCCCGGCCTGACCATTCTGCTCAGCGTGCTGGCAATCAACCTGATGGGCGACGGGTTGCGCGATGCGCTCGACCCGAAACTGAAGAATGCGCAGTAAGGAGCCCAGCATGAGTCTGCTGAATATCAAGAATCTCAGCGTGCGCTTCGGCGACGCCAACGCCATACCGGTGGTCGACGGTCTCGACCTCTCCGTGGACAAGGGCGAAGTGCTGGCCATCGTCGGCGAGTCCGGCTCCGGCAAGTCGGTGACCATGATGGCCCTGATGGGCCTGATCGACGCCCCCGGCATCGTCAGCGCCGACAGCCTGACCTTCGACGGCCACGACATGCTCAAGCTCAAGGGCAAGCAGCGCCGGACTGTCGTCGGCAAGGATCTGGCGATGGTCTTCCAGGATCCGATGACCGCTCTCAACCCCAGCTACACGGTCGGTTTCCAGATCGAGGAAGTGCTGCGCCAGCACCTTGGCCTCAAGGGCAAGGCCGCCCGCGCCCGCGCCCTGCAGCTGCTGGAACGGGTCGAGATTCCCGGTGCCGCCAGCCGCCTCGACGCCTACCCGCACCAGCTCTCCGGCGGCATGAGCCAGCGCGTGGCGATTGCCATGGCGATCGCCGCCGAACCCAAGCTGCTGATCGCCGACGAACCGACCACCGCGCTCGACGTGACCATCCAGGCACAGATCATGGATCTGCTCCTCGACCTGCAGCGCGACGAGGGCATGGGCCTGGTGCTGATCACCCACGACCTCGCCGTGGTCGCCGAGACCGCCAACCGGGTGTGCGTGATGTATGCCGGCCAGGCCGTGGAAATCGGCGGCGTGCCGGCGCTGTTCGATGCGCCGACTCACCCCTATACCGAGGCGCTGCTCAAGGCGATTCCCGAGCACAGCAAGGGCGCCACGCGCCTGGCCACCCTGCCCGGCATAGTCCCCGGGCGCTACGACCGCCCCGTCGGCTGCCTGCTGTCGCCGCGCTGTCCCTACGCCCAGCCGCACTGCAGCGCGCAGCGCCCGGCGCTGGAGCCCCATGCGCGCGGTGCGGTGCGCTGCTTCTACCCCCTCAACCTGACTGCGGAGGTGGCCTGATGAGTGCTGTCCTGACTGCCCGTGACCTCACCCGCCACTACGAGATCTCCCGCGGCCTGTTCCAGCCCAGCGCCCTGGTGCGCGCGCTCAACGGCGTGTCCTTCAGCCTGGAAGCCGGCAAGACCCTGGCGGTGGTCGGCGAGTCCGGCTGCGGCAAGTCGACCCTGGCCCGTGCCCTGACCCTGATCGAAGATCCCTCTTCCGGCAGCCTGCAGATCGCCGGGCAGGAAGTCGCCGGCGCCGACAAGGCCCAGCGCAAGCAGCTGCGCCGCGATGTGCAGATGGTGTTCCAGAACCCCTACGCCTCGCTCAACCCGCGGCAGAAGATCGGCGACCAGCTGGCCGAGCCGCTGCTGATCAACACCAGCCTGTCGCGCAGCGAACGCCGCGAGCGGGTGCAGGCGATGATGCAGCAGGTCGGCCTGCGCCCCGAGCACTACCAGCGCTACCCGCACATGTTTTCCGGCGGCCAGCGCCAGCGCATCGCCCTGGCCCGGGCGATGATGCTCAATCCCAAGGTACTGGTGGCGGACGAGCCGACTTCGGCGCTCGACGTGTCGATTCAGGCCCAGGTGCTCAACCTGTTCATGGACATGCAGGAGCAGTACAACACCGGCTACGTGTTCATCTCGCACAACCTGGCGGTGGTGCAGCACGTGGCCGACGACGTGCTGGTGATGTACCTCGGCCGCCCGGCCGAGATGGGCCCGGCCGAGCTGATCTACGAGCGCCCGCTGCATCCCTACACCCGCGCCCTGCTCTCGGCCACGCCGGCCATCCACCCGGATCCGGCCAAGCCGAAGATCAAGATCGCCGGCGAACTGCCCAACCCGCTCGACCCGCCCAGCGGCTGCGCCTTCCACAAGCGCTGCCCGTACGCCACGGAGCGTTGTCAGCAGGAAGTGCCGGAGCTGCGTCTGCTCGATGCGCGCCAGGTGGCCTGCCACCACGCGGAAACCATCAACGCCTGAATGTACAAGGGCGCCATCTTGGCGCCCTTGTCGTTACTGCATGCGGCTGACCGGTTGCGCCCGGCCATCCTGCACGCGGGTCAGGAACACCTCGTCCGACCCCTGGTGATCGGTCGGCGAGAACGCCACCGGAAAGCCGCCCGGATCGATCTTGAGCTTCTCCAGCACCCGGATCAGCCCCTCGCGGCTTGGCTGCGGGCCGGCCTGCTGCAGGGCCTGGGCGAAGACCGCCGCGCCCACATAGCCCTCCAGCGAGGTGTAGCCGATGCCGGCGCTGCCCATGTCGCTGCGGTAGTGCGCCACCAGCGGGCGCGAGGCATCGTAGGGTGACGGCATCACCTGGGTGATGTAGACGCCGTTGCCGTCCGCCCCGGCGGCCGCGACGAAGTCTTCGGTGCCGATGAAGGACACCGTGACGAAGCGCGTCTTCAGCCCGGCCGCCCTGGCCTGCTTGATGGTCGCCGCCAGCTGGCGGTAGGTACCGACGAAGAACACCGCCTCCGGCTGCTGCAGCTTGAGCGCATCCACCGCGGCCGCCACCGCCAGCGAGTTGCGCTGGATGCGCACCTCGCCGTGGATCTGCAGGCCGCGCTGGGCCAGGGCGCCGGCCAGGCCGCTCTTCACGGCCTCGCCGAAGGAGTCGTCCTGCATCAGCAGGGCGATGCGCTGCAGGTGCAGGTCGTCATACAGGCGCGCGACCATTTCCTCGGTCTCGTCGAGGTAGGAGGCGCGTACGTTGAATACCCAGCGGTGCACCGGGGTGCGCAGCACGGTGGCGCCGGTGAAGGGGAACAGGTAGGGCACCTGGGCACGCAGCACCAGCGGCAGGGCCGCGCGCGAAGTGGGCGTGCCGACATAGCCGAACAGGGCGAACACGTTGCCCGACTCGATCAGTGTCTGGGTTGCCGCCGCGCTGCGCTCCGGCTCGTAGCCGTCGTCCAGGCTGATCAGGCTGATGCGTCGGCCATGCACCCCACCGCTGGCGTTGAGGCGGGCGAAGTAGGCCTCGGCTCCGGCCTTCATGCCCCGGCCCAGGCCGGCGGCGGGGCCGCTCTGGGCGTTGACCATGCCGATGCGGATTTCTGCCGGACTCACCCCGGGTTCGCCACGGGCGGCCACGACGGGCAACAGTAGAACAGTGATGACAGCCAGTAAGGGCAGCAGCTGTCGAGGCATGTGAAGCTCCTGTGCAAATGCGTATGGACTATCGCGTTCTGGGGCACGCCAGGCTGTCCATTCCTTTTCTGCAAGCGTGCAGGGGGCGGCAGGCGCTATCAAGGCTTTTCTGCGGGCACTGGACGGCTGGCACTCAACCCCGGAAGAAGCGGTAGAACGCGCGCAGCTCCGCCTGCGCATCGCTGACACTGACCTGGGTGAAGCGTAGGCGCTGCTGCGCCGGGCACTGGGCCAGGCGCCACTGGTCGAGCGGATGCAGCCAGCCGAGCAGCGGGTAGCCACCCATGGTCTGGCGGTCGGCCTGCAGGATGATCGGTTGGCCGTCCGGCGGCACCTGGATGGCGCCGCGCGCCATGCCCAGCGACCACTGCCGCGTCGGCGCCTGCAGCGCCTCGCCCTGCAGGCGCGCGCCCATGCGATCCGACTGCGGGCTGAGCTGCCAGACCTGTTCGAAGAACGCCGCCAGCTGCTCCGGGGCGAACTCCACGGCATCGCCGCCGGTGATCACCCGCAGCAGCGGCACACCCTGGTAATCCGCCTGGAACGGCCAAGGCACGCTGGCGCCACGGGGGAAGGTCGCTGCCGCGCAGTTCAGCAGATCGCCGGCGGCCAGCGCATGGCCATCCCCGGCGAGACCACCCAGCCCTTCGCGCACCTGGGTGCTGCAGCTGCCCAGCAGCGGTGCCGCACGAAAGCCGCCGGGCGCCGCCAGGTAGGCGCGCTGGCCGCTGCGGGCAAAGCCCAGGCGCAGGCGCTGGCCGGCGCGTATGGCAAAGCGCGACCAGCCCAGTAGCGCCTGGCCGTCGAGGCTAGCCGGCAGCGCCGCGCCGGTCAGCGCCAGCCAGGTGTCGCCGCGGCACTCCAGCTCCACCCCGCCGAGGGCGATTTCCAGCAGCGGCGTGCCCCAGGGGTTGTCCAGCAGGCGATTGGCCCAGGCCGCCGCATGGCCGTCGAGCACTCCACCAGGCGACACGCCGAGGTGCTGCCAGCCGTGCCGGCCGCCATCCTGCAGCAGGCTCAGCGGCCCGGCCTTGTGCACCAGCAGGCTGCTCACTCGCGCCCACCCTCTGCGCGGTAGACCGCCGCATCGATCGGCAGGAAGCGCACCCGGTCGCCGATGGCCAGCGGACAGGGCGGGCTGCGCCGCACATCAAACAGCGGCCAGGGGCACAGGCCAAGCAGATGCCAGCCGCCTGGCGAGGCCTGCGGGTAGATGGCGGTCTGCCGCTCGGCAATGGCCAGGCTGCCGGCCGGCACCAGGGTACGCGGAGTGGCGCGCCGCGGCAGGGCCAGGCGCTCATGCAGCTCGCCAAGGTAGGCGAACCCCGGCGCGAAGCCGATGGCGCCGACGCGGTATTCGGTGGCGCTGTGCAGTTCGATCACCTGGGCAATGGACAGCTTGCAGGCCTGCGCCACCTCGGCCAGATCGGCGCCGGCGTACCACACAGGAATCTCGTGCAGGCGCCCGCCAGCAGCGGCCAGCGGCTCGGCCAGCCAGGCCTCGAGCAGGGGTGTCAGGCGTGCAGCCAGCTGCAGGTGGTCGGTGCGCAGCAGGTCGTAGTGCAGCAGCAGGCTGGTCCAGCCCGGCACCAGGTCGGTCAGCAGATCGCCCAGCTCGGCGCGGATGCGCTCGGCCAGGGCCGCCATGCGCAGCGCCAGGGTGGCGTCGGGCGCCTCGGCCAGCACCAGCAGCAGTGCCTCGGCGCCGGCCGGCTCGAGACGGATCACAGGGTGTCCAGCTGCGCTCGCAGGCGCCGCAGTACGGCCAGCGACTCGGCGTTGTCGCCGTGCACGCAGAGGCTGTCGGCCTGGAGTTGCAGCGGCTTGCCGTCGATATCGGCGAACGGCTCGCCGCGGGCGATGGCCAGCGCCTGGGCGAGAATCCGCTCGGCATCCTGATGCACCGCGCCGGCCAGGCGCCGCGGCGCCAGCTGGCCGTCGGCCAGGTAGGCACGGTCGGCAAAAGCCTCGAACAGCAGCGGCACGTCCGCCGTATCGGCCAGTTCCAGCTCGCGGCGGTTGTCGGCCAGGGCCAGCACCATCAGCGGCAGGCCCTTGCGGTACAGGGCGCAGGCTTCGAGCACGGCGGCGAACAGGGCATCGTCGCGCACCAGGTCGTTGTACAGCGCACCGTGCGGCTTGACGTAGGCCAGCTGGGTACCGGCGGCGCGGCAGCAGGCATCCAGTGCGCCGAGCTGGTACAGCACCAGGGCAGTGACTTCTTCCGCGGTGCAGCTCAGATGGCGGCGACCGAAGCCCTGCAGGTCGGGATAGGACGGATGGGCGCCGATGCTGACATCGTGGCGCACCGCCAAGGCCACGCTGCGCCGCATGATCAGCGGGTCGCCGGCGTGGAAGCCGCAGGCCAGGTTGGCCTGGTCGATCAGCGGCATGGCGTGCTCGTCGTCGCCCATGCGCCAGGCGCCGTAGCTTTCGCCCATGTCACAGTTCAGCAGTATTCGGGACATCTGCGCTCCTCCTGGAAGTCGCGCGTTATCGCGTAAATCGCCGGGCCGTGCAACTGAGCCTAGCCCAGCAACGAAAAGGCCCGCACGAGGCGGGCCTTGGCTTACCACACAGACTTACAGGTAGAAGGCCTTCAGCGGCGGGAAGCCGTTGAATTCCACCGCGCTGTAGCTGGTGGTGTAGGCGCCGGTGGACAGCCAGTACAGGCGGTCCTCGGCGGCCAGGTTGAGCGGCAGGCCGTACTTGTAGTTCTCGTACATGATGTCGGCGCTGTCGCAGGTCGGGCCGGCGATCACCACTTCCTCGGCCTCGCCCTTCTTCTCGGTCCAGATCGGGAACTTGATGGCCTCATCCATGGTTTCGATCAGGCCGCTGAACTTGCCCACGTCGGTGTAGACCCAGCGCTCCACGGCGGTTCGCGACTTGCGCGCCACCAGCACCACCTCGCTGACCAGAATGCCGGCGTTGGCGATCAGCGAGCGGCCCGGCTCGAGGATGATTTCCGGCAGGTCGTCGCCGAAGTCTTCCTTGAGGAAGCGGGTGATTTCCTCGGCGTAGGTTTCCAGGTCATTGGTGCGCTGGATGTAGTTGGCCGGGAAACCGCCACCCATGTTGATCATCTGCAGGGTGATGCCGTCTTCTTCCTTGAGGCGCTCGAAGATCACCTTGACCTTGGCGATGGCGGCGTCCCACACGTCGATGTCGCGCTGCTGCGAGCCGACGTGGAAGGAGATGCCGTATGGCACCAGCCCCAGCTGCTTGGCCAGGATCAGCAGATCCAGGGCCATGTCCGGGTTGCAGCCAAACTTGCGGCTTAGCGGCCAGTCGGCACTGGTCGAGCCCTCGGTGAGGATGCGCACATAGACCTTGGCGCCCGGGGCAGCCTTGGCAATGTTGCGCAGGTCGGCTTCCGAGTCGGTGGCGAACAGGCGCACGCCCTTGTCGAAGAAGTAGCGGATGTCGCGGGCTTTCTTGATGGTGTTGCCGTAGCTGATGCGCTCGGCGGCCACGCCGGTCTTCATCACCTTGTCCAGCTCGTAGATGGAGGCGATGTCGAAGTTGGATCCCTTGTCGCGCAGCAGCTCGGTGATCTCGCTGGCCGGGTTGGCCTTCACTGCGTAGTAGATCTTGGCGAAGGGGAAGCAGTTGACCAGCTGATCGTAGGAATTGGCGATGGTCTGCTTGTCGATCACCACGAAGGGGGTTTCCTGCTGATCGGCAAACGCCTTCATGCGCTTGAAAGTTTCGGGTGCGAAATAGTCTTCGACCTTGATCGACATGCTCGGGACTCCAAATGGCAAAACACGTTATAGAAAAGAGGGAGTGGCTCTGCTTGAGAGCCGCGAACGCCTGATCAGTTTCCCCACTTTGGTTCGCCTACTTCCCAAGGCATGTCGCCGATGATTCTCCGGTACCCGGAAAACCTCTCGTCGTCAGTACTTGAGCCGGATGGATCGTTGCCAGCATGAGCGTTCGGGCGCGAACTTTAGGACCATGAGCCCATGAGATCAATCAAAAATTGCCGCTGTTTTGCACCCAGTTGTCGCCTGTCTGATTGATTGTTTTTAATCCTTAACAAAGCGTCCGGAATGCTGCACAAAACCGGCCTGCAGGCCGCATTTTCCGGGTAGTGCCGCCATCCGCAGGCACACTCAGCATCCAGCTCTTTTTTGACAGACAGAAGACGGCTTGCCGGGTTCCGGCGAACCGTCCGCCCCAGGCGGATTAAATGAGGCCTTTCCCCTGGCTACTCCCGCTCGGCCCGGGCATATCGGCATGGCCGCACCGGTGTCGGACTACCGGGCCTGATCGCGCCGGCGTTTCCCGTTATAATCCCGCGCTTTTCGGGCTATTCACGGCCCGCAACCGTTTCCAGCCAGGCACGCATCCATGACCACCCAGGCCATCGAAGTCGGCAAACGCCGCACGTTCGCGATCATTTCCCACCCCGACGCCGGTAAGACCACCATTACCGAGAAGCTGCTGCTGATGGGTAAGGCGATCTCCGTGGCCGGTACGGTGAAGTCGCGCAAGTCCGATCGCCATGCGACCTCCGACTGGATGGAAATGGAGAAGCAGCGCGGCATCTCCATCACCACCTCGGTGATGCAGTTCCCCTACCGCGAGCACATGATCAACCTGCTCGACACCCCCGGCCACGAAGACTTCTCGGAAGACACCTACCGCACCCTGACCGCGGTGGACAGTGCGCTGATGGTGCTCGACGGCGGTAAGGGCGTGGAGCCACGCACCATCGCCCTGATGGACGTGTGCCGCCTGCGCGACACGCCCATCGTCAGCTTTATCAACAAGCTCGACCGCGATATTCGCGACCCGATCGAACTGCTCGACGAGATCGAAGCGGTACTGAAGATCAAGGCCGCGCCGGTCACCTGGCCGATCGGTTGCTACAAGGACTTCAAGGGCGTCTACCACCTGGCCGGCGACTACATCATCGTCTACACCCCGGGTCACGGCCACGAGCGCACCGAGGCCAAGATCATCGAGAAACTCGACTCGGACGAGGCCCGCGCGCACCTGGGCGACGAGTACGAGCGCTTCATCGAGCAGCTGGAGCTGGTACAGGGTGCCTGCCACGAGTTCAACCAGGACGAGTTCATGAGCGGCCAGCTGACCCCGGTGTTCTTCGGCACCGCGCTGGGCAACTTCGGTGTCGACCATGTACTCGACGCGGTGGTCGACTGGGCACCCAAGCCGCTGGCCCGGGTGGCCAACGAGCGCACCGTGGAGCCGGTGGAAGAGAAGTTCAGCGGCTTCGTGTTCAAGATCCAGGCGAACATGGATCCGAAACACCGCGACCGCATCGCCTTCATGCGTATCTGCTCCGGCAAGTACAGCCAGGGCATGAAGATGCGCCACGTGCGTATCGGCAAGGACGTGCGCATCGGCGACGCCCTGACCTTCTTCTCCAGCGAGCGCGAGCAGCTGGAAGAGGCCTACGCCGGCGACATCATCGGCCTGCACAACCACGGCACCATCCAGATCGGCGACACCTTCACCGAAGGCGAGGCGCTGGGCTTCACCGGTATCCCGCACTTCGCCCCGGAACTGTTCCGCCGCGTACGCCTGAAAGACCCGCTGAAATCCAAGCAGCTGCGCCAGGGCCTGCAGGAACTGGCCGAGGAAGGCGCCACCCAGGTGTTCTTCCCCGAGCGCAACAACGACATCATCCTCGGCGCCGTCGGCGTGCTGCAGTTCGATGTGGTCGCTAGCCGCCTGAAGGAGGAATACAAGGTCGAGTGCGCCTACGAGGCGATTACCGTCTGGTCGGCGCGCTGGATCGAGTGCGGCGACGAGAAGAAGCTCAAGGAGTTCAAGGACAAGGCCTTCGAGAACCTGGCCGTGGACGGCGGCGGCCACCTCACCTACCTGGCCCCGACCCGGGTCAACCTGAGCCTGATGGAAGAGCGCTGGCCGGAAGTGAAATTCCGCGCCACCCGCGAGCACCACTAAGCCGCCCAAGACGCGCTGCAGCCCTGCCTATCCGGACAGGGCTGCAGTGCTGACGCTACGCCCCTGCCACACCATCCCCACGCACCCGCAACTGCCCGTCCTCGACCAGCGCCAGCAGGCGGATCAGCGTCGGGTCATCCAGCAGGCACTCGGCAACCGCTGGCTCCAGCTCGGTGCGCACACGCCGTCCCAAGGCGCGCGCGCCGTAGCGCGGGTCATGCGCGCGGCATAGATGCTCCAGCGCCGTTTCATCCAGCAGCAGCGCCCTGCCCTGCTTGCCCAGGCGCTGGTTGAGCTTGCCCAGCTCGATCTCCAGCAAGGCCTCCAGCCACTCTTCCTCGATGCGCGCGAACCCCAGGATGCGATCGATGCGGTTGAGGAACTCCGGGTCGAAGTGGGCCTGCAGGGCCTGTTCGAGAATCGCCGGCTCGTCGCGCGGGGCCAGACCCAGCCAGCGCCGCCAGCCCTGCTGGAAGCGCTCGCGGTAACGCCGCGCGTCCTGGGCGCCAATGTTGCTGGTCATGAAGATCAGGCTGTTGCGAAAGTCGATGGTTCTGCTGCCGGCGGCCAGGGTCAAGCGGCCGTTCTCCAGCACGCCGAGCAGGCTGCGCAGGACTTCCCTGCCGGCCTTTTCCAGCTCGTCGAACAGCACGATGCCGGGGCGGCTGTAGCTACCCTGGATCGCCTCGATATCAAACAGCGTGGTGCCTTCCTTACTGCCGACATAGCCGGGCGGCGCGCCGGTCAGCGCGGCGGCGTAGTGCTCCTGGGCCAGGGTGTGCATGTCGATGCGGCAGAAGGCGTCGGCGCGGCCGTGGATGGCCTGGGCCAGCAGGCGCACGATTTCGGTCTTGCCGACCCCGGTGGGGCCCATGAACAGGTTGACCGCCAGCGGCCGCTCGCGCTCGCCGATATCGGCCTTGACCACCTTGAGCAGCGATTCGACCTGCTCCAGCACGGCGTCCTGGCCGACGATACGCGCGCGCAGCAGGCTCATCACCTGCGCCGGCTCGAACAGGAAGCGCGACTGCAGCGTGCCGGCTGGCAGCGGTACGCTGGCCTGGGCCAGGCGCTCGCGGTTGTGCTCGATCAGGTCGTTGGCAAAGGGCATGGGTGGTTCAACCTAGGCTCTTTTCCTGGCCCGGATGCGGCAGCTCGCCGACCGGGCAATCGGCCACGCCTATGGTCTTGCGGGTCATCTTCTCCACGTCGGCCTGGGCCTTCTGCGCATCCAGTACCCAGGTGCGGTAGAAGTCGAACGGGCAGTCGGCCACACCCTTGTCGCCATCGCCGGAGTTGTACACGCCGGTGTAGCCGCGATGGAGCAGCTTGAACAGGTGGTTCTGCGACTGGTCGTTGGCGCGCGCATCGCGGATCTGCGAGACCGACAACTGGGCGTACTGGATGCCCATTTCCTCCTCGCCGCATTCGCCGAGGGTGCGCCCGTCGAAGCCGATGATCGCGGAGTGGCCGAAGTAGCTGTACACGCCGTCGAAGCCGGCGGCGTTGGCCACCGCCACGTAGCAGTTGTTGGCCCAGGCCATGGTCTTGGCCATCAGCACCTGCTGCTCCTTGGCCGGGTACATGTAGCCCTGGCAGCGCACGATCAGCTCGGCGCCCCTCATCGCGCAGTCGCGCCAGATCTCCGGGTAGTTGCCGTCGTCGCAGATGATCAGGCTGATCTGCAGGCCCTTGGGCCCGCTGCTGACATAGGTGCGGTCGCCCGGATACCAGCCCTCGATCGGGCACCAGGGGATGCACTTGCGGTACTTCTGCGCGATCTCGCCCTGGTCGTTGATCAGGACGAGGGTGTTGTACGGCGCCTTGTGCGGGTGCTCCTCATGGCGCTCGCCGGTGAGCGAGAAGATGCCCCAGGTCTTCGCCTCGCGGCAGGCGGCGGAGAAGATCGCGGTCTCCTCGCCGGGGATGGTCGCGGCGGTGGCCATCATCTCGTCGTGGTCGTACATGATGCCCATGGTGCTGTACTCGGGGAACACCACCAGGTCCATGCCCGGCAGGCCGAGCTTCATGCCCTTGATCATCGCAGCGATCTGGCGTGCGTTGTCGAGCACTTCGGCCTTGCTGTGCAAGCGCGGCATCTTGTAGTTGACGACGGCGACGCCGACGGTGTCCGGGCTGCTGGAAATATCGCCGTGACGCATAGGATCTCCTCGCTGCGTAGGGTGGAAAAGCGTGAAGCGTTCCCACCAGGGATTCGGTCGTGCTGGTTGCTGGATTCCCGCGCAGGCGGGAACCCAATAAACAACCTCAGTGGCTGATCATCCACGGCCGACCGGCCGGCTTGCCTTTCATGGCATGCGGGTTGGCCTTGGTCGGGGCCAGCGGTTTGTTCGGGGTGCAGCAACCGCAGCCCTTGGGGTGCTTGCGGCTCTGCTGGTATTCGTCGAGCGTCTGCGGCGCGTGGGCGCTACGCTCGTTGGCGGCGATGGCGCGGCGCTGGCTGCCGGACATGGTCGCCAGGCCCGGCGCGGAAAGGATCACCCGCGCGCTCGGCGTGCCGCAGTACGGGCAGTCGCAGGGTTGATCGCGCTCGGCCATGGGCCGTAGCAGGGTGAAGTCGCCGCAGTCGGCACAGTCGTATTCGTAGATCGGCATCGCAGACTCCTTGGTGATGCAGCGGCGTTGCCGCCGCTGAACCGGCAGTGCGGTGTGACAGCTTGCGAGTGTTCGCCACCCGGGCCGGGCTGAACGCCGTCCAGAGCCCCAGCCCTGCCCGGGTGAGGAACTCACTTGTCCGGCGCGATGGGCAGGTCGATGCTGCCGTCGAGGTACTTGGTCGGGCCGGAGGCGTTGGGGTTGATGTCGAAGTCGAAGATCTCGGTCGGCAGCCACAGGGTGGCGCAGGCGTTGGGCACGTCGACCACGCCGCTGATATGCCCCTGCACCGGCGCCGAGCCGAGCAGCGCATAGCCCTGGGCCGGCGAGTAGCCGAACTTGGTCAGGTAGTTGATGGCGTTGAGGCAGGCCTGCTTGTAGGCGATGTTGACGTCGAGGTAGTGCTGCTTGCCGGCCTCGTCCACCGAGATGCCTTCGAAGATCAGGTAGTTCTTGTAGTTCGGCACGATCGGGCTGGGTTTGAAGATCGGGTTCTTGATCCCGTACTTGGCCATGCCGCCCTTGATCAGCTCGACCTTCATGTGCACCCAGCCGGCCATTTCGATGGCGCCGCAGAAGGTGATTTCACCGTCGCCCTGGCTGAAGTGCAGGTCGCCCACCGACAGGCCGGCGCCGGCGACATAGACCGGGAAGAAGATCTTCGAGCCGCGCGACAGATCCTTGATGTCGCAGTTGCCGCCATGCTCGCGCGGCGGCACGGTGCGCGCGCCGGTCAGGGCGGCCAGGTCGCGGGCTTCGCCCTTCATCTTGCCCATGTGTGCGGTCGGCGCCATCGGCGGGTTGGCCAGCGCCGGCACGCGGTGCGGGTCGGTGTCGATCAGCTCCTGCTCGCGCTTGTTCCAGTCGGCCAGCATCTTGTGATCCGGCAGGCAGCCGATCAGGCCGGGGTGAATCAGGCCGGCGAAGTTGACCCCCGGAATGTGCCGGCTGCTGGTGAACATGCCCTTGAAGTCCCAGATGGCCTTCTGCGCCAGGGGGAAGTGATCGGTGAGGAAGCCACCGCCGTTCTGCTTGGAGAAGAAGCCGTTGAAGCCCCACAGCGAATCGGGCTTGGCGCCGATGTCGAGCAGGTCGACCACCAGCAGGTCGCCCGGCTCGGCGCCATGCACACCGACCGGGCCGGACAGGTAATGCACGGTGGACAGGTCGACATCGCGCACATCGCTGGCGTCGTCGTTGTTCTTGATCGCGCCGGCGGTCCAGTCGTAGGTCTCGAGGATGAAGTCGTCACCCGGCTTGACCCAGCAGGCCATCGGGATGTCCGGGTGCCAGCGGTTGTGGATCTGCTCGTTTTCGGTGGCGGGCTGGTTGAGGTCGACCTTGATCAGCGTTTCGGTCATGACAAAGCTCCTGAGACCATTGAGGGGGACTTGGCGCCATGGCGCCGGGGTACGGAGCTAGTCTTCAACGCGGCGGAGAATCGGCAAATACGTCGGATGACGTAGTGGCAGAACGTAGTAGCCACAAGGCTTTGCAGCGTTTTCGCAGGACGAAAAAAGGCCGGCACGCACAGGCGTACCAGCCAGAAACAATGTGTCTCGCGCGCAGGGCGCACGCTCGACCTCAAGGCGTGACGCAGAACCGGTTTACGGTCTTCTGGACTAGAGCCAGGCAAGGCACAACGACCAACGGGAGTAACAGCCTCAGGCTGGCCCGAAGGGTGAGCGCTAGCGAATCAAGCAGGCGAGGATGCGGAGTTTACGAGCTGTAAATGAGCAATCCGAGCCTGCTTTTAACGCGGCCTGGCCGACGGCCAGGAGATCGTGGGCCGGTTCTCACACCGAGAGGTAACGGCTGATCGTCGCCTCGTCCACCTTGTCGCGGGTCTCCTCGACCACGAACTTGCCCTTCTCGATGACCAGGAAACGGTCGGCGATTTCCATGGTGAACGACAGCACCTGCTCGGACACGACTATGGTCAGGTCGCGCAGGTTACGGATCTCCTTCAGCTTGTGGGCAATGTCCTTGATGATCGATGGCTGGATGCCTTCGGTGGGCTCATCCAGCAGCAGCACCTTGGGGTTGGTCGCCAGCGCACGGGCAATGGCCAGCTGCTGTTGCTGTCCGCCGGAGAGGTTGCCGCCCTTGCGCGCGCGCATCTCGTGCAGCACCGGGAACAGCGCATAGAGGTCATCCGGCACCTTGCCGCCGGCCGAGGCCGGCAGGCCGGTCTGGATGTTCTCCAGCACGGTCATGTGCGAGAAGATCATCCGCCCTTGCGGCACGTAGGCGATGCCGTGTTCGACACGCTGGTGGGTTTCCAGCTTGGACACGTCCTTGCCGTCGACCGTGATCTGCCCGCCCCATTGCGGCAACACGCCCATCAGGCTCTTGAACAGGGTGGTCTTGCCCATGCCGTTGCGACCCATGACCGCGACGATTTCCTTCTTCGCCACGTTGAGGTTGAGCTCGTGGAGGATCTGACTCTGGCCGTAGCCGGAAACGAGGTTGCTGATCTGGAACATTAGCAATACTCCTTCAAAGGGCTCCAGCATCTGAGGCTGGCCGCCGCGCGTTCTGTCCCCACTCCCCCTGGGAGAGGGTTAGGGTGAGGGGTAGGCAGCAAGTCACCCCTCACCCCCGGCCCCTCTCCCGGTGGGAGAGGGGAGCTGTCGGTGCACTCGCTTTAGCCTTTAGTGCCCCAGATAGACCTCGATCACCTTCGGGTTGGTCTGCACCGCCTCCATGCTGCCCTCGGCCAGCACCTTGCCCTGGTGCAGCACGGTGACGCGGTGGGCGATGCTTTTGACGAACTCCATGTCGTGCTCGATGACCAGCACCGAACGCCCCTGGCTGATGCGGTTGAGCAGCTCGGCGGTCTGTACCCGCTCGCTGACGCTCATGCCGGCCACCGGCTCGTCGAGCATCAGCAGCGCCGGGTCCTGCATCAGCAGCATGCCGATCTCCAGCCACTGCTTCTGACCGTGGGAGAGCAGGTCGGCCTGCTTGTCGAGCAGCTCGCTGAGGAAGATCTCCCCGGCCACTTCCTCGACCCGCGCGATGACCTCGGCGCTGCGCTTGAAGAACAGTGCGCCGAACACCTTGCGGCCCTTGGGGTAGGACATTTCCAGGTTCTCGAACACCGTCAGGTTTTCGTAGATCGACGGGTTCTGGAACTTGCGCCCGACCCCAGCGCGGACGATGTCGTACTCGCGCATCTTGGTCAGCTCGCGGCCATCGAACTCGATGCTGCCGGTAGTGGACTTGGTCTTGCCGCAGATCAGGTCGAGCACCGTGGTCTTGCCGGCGCCGTTGGGGCCGATGACCACGTGCACTTCGTTGCGGTCGACATACAGGTTGAGGTCGTTGACCGCCTTGAAGCCGTCGAACGAAACGGTCAGGCCTTCGATGGCCAATACCGGCTTGGCCGCCTGGAATCCTGCTGGGCTGCTCATGGCGTGGTCTCCAGTTCACGAACGGGTTGCTTGGCGGGTGCCTTGGCGACGGGGGCACGAGGCTTGGCCTCGGCCTGGCCGAACACTTTCCGACCGACCGGGATGCGCGAGATCCACTTGCGCCCGTGGCTTTCCCACAGGCCGGCGATGCCGTTGGGGAAGTACATGACCACCACGATGAACAGGCCGCCCATCAGGTACAGCCACAGCTCGGGGAAGCTCTCGGAAAAGTAGGTCTTGCCGAAGCTCACCAGCAGCGTGCCGTACACCGCGCCGAGCAGCGACATGCGCCCGCCGACTGCGGCGAAGATGACCATCTCGATCGACGGCACGATGCCGACGAAGCTCGGCGACATGAAGCCGACCTGCAGGGCGAACATCGCCCCGCCGATGGCCGAGAACGCCGCCGCCACGCAGAACACGAAGATCTTGAAGCTGGCCACGTCGTAGCCGGAGAAGCGCACGCGCTCTTCCTTGTCGCGCATGGCCATCAGCAGGCGGCCGAGCTTGGAGGTGAGGATGAAGCGCCCCAGCAGCACGCAACCGAGCAGCAGGAAGGCGTTGACGAAGTAGAGGATGACCTTCGAGCTGTCCGGACGAATATCCCAGCCGAGCAGAGTCTTCAGGTCGGTGATGCCGTTGACCCCACCGGTGAGGCCCTGCTGGCCGATGATCAGGATGGTCAGGATCGCCGCGATGGCCTGGGTGACGATGGAGAAGTACACGTCGCCGACGCGGCGCTTGAACATGGCGATGCCGATGATCAGCGCCAGCAGGGTCGGTACCGCCAGCACCGCCAGCAGGGTGAAGCTGAAGCTGTGGAACGGCTGCCACATCATCGGCAGCTCGGTGAGCTGGTTCCAGTCCATGAAGTCCGGAATACCGGGGGTCGACTGGATCTTGGTGCTCTCCGGGTCCGAGGCCTCGAGCTTGAGGAACATCGCCATGCAGTAACCGCCGAGGCCGAAGAAGATGCCCTGGCCGAGGCTGAGGATGCCGCCGTAACCCCAGCACAGCACCAGGCCGACGGCGACGAAGGCGTAGGTCAGGTACTTGCCGACCATGTTCAGGCGGAAGGTGTCCAGCGCCAGCGGGAACACCACCAGGATCAGCGTGGCCAGCACCAGCAGGCCGATGGCCCCCTGCTTGCCACCCAGCAGGCTTTCATATGCGTTTTTCATCAGCAAATCCCCCAGCGCACAAAAAGTCGCTTTGAACCGTAGCGAGCAGCTCCAGCTGCAAGAAGCCCGGAGCGCAGTGACGAAGGCGTACACGCAGTACGTCGAGGAAACGAGCACCGCGCGACGCCGCAGATGGAGCGCGCAGTAGGTTGAAAGTGACTTTTCACTTGCGCACCTTGATCGAGAACAGGCCCTGCGGGCGCAGCATCAGGATCAGGATCACCGCCGACAGGGTCAGCACCTTGGCCATCGAGCCGGAGAGGAAGAACTCCATGATCGATTGCGCCTGGGCGATGGTGAACGCCGAGGCGATGGTGCCGAGCAGGCTGGCCGCGCCGCCGAAGACCACGGTGAGGAAGGTGTCGACTATGTACAGCGAACCCGCGGTCGGCCCTGTCGAGCCAATGGTGGTGAACGCCGCGCCGGCGACCCCGGCCACGCCACAGCCGAGGGCGAAGGTCATGCGGTCGACCTTCCTGGTGTTGATCCCCACGGCGCGGCTCATCACCCGGTTCTGCATGGTGGCGCGCACCTGCAGGCCCCAGCGCGAGCGGTAGAGCATGATGAAGAGGGTGGCGGTCAGCAGCAGGGTCAGGCCCATGACGAACAAGCCGTTCTTGGGAATGTCGATGGCCTCGGTGGGGTTCCACGAACCCATGATCCACTCAGGCATTTCCGCGCCGACTTCACGGGCGCCAAAGATCGAGCGGAAGGTCTGCTGCATCACCAGGGACAGGCCCCAGGTCGCCAGCAGGGTATCCAGCGGCCGGTGATAGAGCTTGCTGATCATCAGCCACTCGACCAGCCAACCGAGCGCTCCGGCGATCAGGAAGGAGGCGATGATGGCGAAGAAGAAGTAGTACGGCTGCATGGCCGGGAAGTAGTGCAAGGTTGCCGAGGAAATGACGTAGGTGGTGTAGGCGCCGACGGTGAGAAATTCGCCGTGGGCCATGTTGATCACGCCCATCTGGCCGAAGATGATCGCCAGGCCCAGGGCCATCAGCAGCAGCACGCAGAACACCGACAGGCCGTTGAAACCCTGCATGACGGCAATCGCGCCAAATTCGGAGAGTGAGACATCCATGGGGTGGGCTCCCGGTGGTGGAAGAGTGTTCAGGGCCTCGGACGAGGCCGGTGACGCGGAACTTCATGGGCAGGAGCCAGCTGGCTGGCGACCGGTACCCGCAGTGGGCCGACACGCCGGGCAGAGCGATCGCCAGTCAGCTGGCTCCTGCCGAAAGTGGCTGTGCGCAGGGCTGGGCCCTGCGCACGTGGGGCTTACTGGTAGCCTTTGGGGAACGGGTTCGGCTCGATCAGGTCGGACTCGTAGACCACCTTGAAGGTACCGTCGGCCTGGATCTCGGCGATCCGCGACTTGCTCCACAGGTGATGGTTGTCGTGCACCTTCACGTAGCCTTCCGGCGCGGTGGTCAGCTCGATGCCCGGGGAGGCGGCCACCACCTTGTCGACGTCGAAGCTGCCGGCCTTCTCGACCGCGGCCTTCCACAGCCATGGGCCGAGGTAGCCGGCCTGGGTCACGTCGCCGATGACCGCATCCTTGCCGTATTTGGCCTTGAACTCCTCAACGAATTTCTTGTTGTTGGGGTTGTCCAGGGTCTGGAAGTACTTCATCGAGGAGTAGAAGCCCTTCATGTTCTCGCCGCCGATGCCGAGCATTTCATCCTCGGTCACGGAGAGGGTCAGCAGGGTCTGCTTGTCGGCGGTGATGCCGGCGGCTTTCAGCTGCTTGTAGAAGGCCACGTTGGAGCCACCGACCACGGCGGCGAAGACCACGTCCGGCTTCTTCAGCTTGATCTTGTTGGTCAGCGAGCCGAACTGGGTGTTGCCCAGCGGGTAGTACTCTTCGCCGACAACCTTGCCGCCGAGCACGTTCTCGATGTGCTTGCGCGCGATCTTCATCGAGGTGCGCGGCCAGATGTAGTCCGAGCCGAGCAGGTAGAAGGTCTTGGCGCCCTTCTCCTTGGCAATCCAGTCGAGGCTGGCGAGGATCTGCTGGGTGGCTTCCTGGCCGGTGTAGATGACGTTCTTCGACTGCTCCAGGCCTTCGTAGAAGGTCGGGTAGTAGAGCAGGCCGTTGTCCTTCTCGAAGATCGGCAGCACCGCCTTGCGCGAGGCCGAGGTCCAGCAGCCGAACACGGTGGCGACCTTGTCGCTTTCCAGCAGCTTCTTGGCCTTCTCGGCGAAGGTCGGCCAGTCGGAGGCGCCGTCTTCCTGGATCACCTTGATCTGCCGGCCGAGCACGCCGCCCGAGGCGTTGATCTGCTCGATGGCCAGGCGCTCGGCCTGGATCGAACCGGTTTCGGAAATCGCCATGGTGCCGGTGGCCGAGTGCAGCTGGCCGACGGTCACCGTGGTATCGGTCACGGCCAGGCCGGTGGTGTTGACGTCATCCGCCGCCGCGGTCTGGCTGAACACGCTGGCCGCCAGCAGCGAGAGCGCCGCGGCACCCAGCGCCAGCCGGCGGGGAAGAAGGCGTTTCGAACCCGTCAGTCGAGAATCCATGGTCTTTGCTCCTCTGTGGTTTTTTCCGCCCCGGCTCGCCTTGCGGGTACCGGTTTGGGGTTGGCGCAAGCATGCGATTGGCGGTGTGCGCGGCGGTATACGCAGGTTGACGTAACGGCATACGTCATCTGACGTAGGGCCAGATGCACCGCGCTGGTGCAAGCTCGTGCCCGACAACCAGCCAGATAGAAGCCCGCGCGCGCGGTTGCCGCGCCTGCAGGCCGGGGCATGGTTGTTGCAGCCTCGTGATACGGCCAGCCGGCCATCGAACCGACCCCAGGGAACCGCCTCCGTGCAACCAACCGGCACCCAGCGCATCGTCAAGATCCGCCGCGACTACAACAGCTGGGTCGCCGACGAGACCCTGGAGGACTACGCGCTGCGCTTCACGCCCAAGTCGTTCCGCAAATGGTCGGAGCTGCGCATCGCCAACACCGCCCTGGGCGCGGTGTCGTTCCTCGCCCTGGAGGCCATCGGTGGCGCCCTGGCAATCAGCTACGGCTTCACCAACACCCTGTGGGCGGTGCTCGCCGTGGCCCTGGTGATCTTCCTCACCGGCCTGCCGATCAGCTACTACGCGGCGCGCTACGGCGTGGACATGGACCTGCTGACCCGCGGCGCCGGCTTCGGCTACATCGGCTCGACCATCACCTCGCTGATCTACGCCAGCTTCACTTTCCTGTTCTTCGCCCTCGAGGCGGCCATCATGGCCCTGGCCCTGGAGCTGTATTTCGACATACCGCTGGCCCTGGCCTACGTGCTCTGTTCGATCATCGTGATACCCCTGGTGACCTACGGCATCACCCTGATCAACCGCCTGCAGCTGTGGACCCAGCCGCTGTGGCTGGTGCTGCTGTTCCTGCCCTACCTGTTCGTGCTGCTGAAGAACCCCGGCGCGCTGAGCGACTGGACCAGCTTCGCCGGCCGCGAGGGCGAAGGCGGCGCGTTCAACCTGCTGTCGTTCGGCGCCGCCTGCACCGTGGCCCTGGCCCTGGTCACGCAGATTGGCGAGCAGGTCGACTACCTGCGCTTCCTGCCGGAAAAGACCCGGCAGAACCGCAAGCGCTGGTGGGCCGCGCTGCTGATGGCCGGGCCGGGCTGGATCATCCCCGGTGCGCTGAAGATGCTCGCCGGCGCCTTCCTGACCTTCCTCGCCCTGCAGCACGAAATCCCCATCGAGCGCGCCGCCGAGCCGACGCAGATGTACCTGGTGGCGTTCAGCTACGTGTTCAGCTCGCCGCAGTGGGCGCTCGGCGCCATGGTGCTGTTCGTCATCGTCTCGCAGATCAAGATCAACCTGACCAACGCCTACGCCGGCTCGCTGGCCTGGTCGAACTTCTTCGCCCGCGTCACCCACAGCCACCCGGGGCGCGTGGTGTGGCTGGTGTTCAACGTGGCCATCGCCCTGATGCTGATGGAGCTGGGCGTGTTCGATGCCATCGAGCAGGTGCTCGGCCTCTACGCCAACATCGCCATCGCCTGGATCGGCGCGCTGGTCGCCGACCTGGTGATCAACAAGCCGCTGGGCCTGTCGCCCAAGCACATCGAGTTCAAGCGCGCGCACCTGTACGACATCAACCCGGTCGGCGTCGGCGCCATGCTGATCGCCTCGCTGCTCTCGGTGCTGGCCCACGCCGGACTGTTCGGCGCCCTGGCCCAGGCCGCCTCGCCGGTGGTAGCGCTGGGCTCGGCCTTCCTGGTGGCGCCGCTGATCGCCTGGCTGACCAAAGGCCGCTACTACATCGCCCGCAGCAGCGCGCCGCAGCTGCTGTACCCCGCCGGCCCGCGCGCAACCGTGCAGTGCGGCCTGTGCAGCAATCAATTCGAAGCGCCGGACATGGCCTTCTGCCCGGCCTACAGCACGCCGATCTGCTCGCTGTGCTGCTCGCTCGACGCACGCTGCGGCGACGCCTGCAAGCCGCGTGCGCGCCTGGCCGAGCAGATGGACGACTTCGTCCGCTGGATCTACCCCAAGGCCTCGATCCCGCGCCTGCACAGCCGCCTGGCGCAGTACCTGGGCCTGCTCGCGGTGCTGGTGCTGTTGCTGGCCGGCGCCCTGGCGCTGATCTACAGCCAGGTCGCCCACGGCCTGGTGGCGCACTCGCCGGAGGTGCAGCGCACCCTCTACCAGGCCTTCCTCAAGGCCTTCCTGACGCTCTCGCTGTTTGCCGCGATCCTCGCCTGGTGGGTGGTGCTGACCCGCGAAAGCCGCAGCGTGGCGCAGAAGGAATCGGATCGGCAGACCCTGCTGCTGATGCAGGAGATCGAGGCACACCGGCGCACCGACGAAGCCCTGCAGAAGGCCAAGGAAGCCAGCGAGGCGGCCAACGCGGCGAAGAGCCGCTACGTCACCGGGCTGTCCCACGAGCTGCGCACGCCGCTCAACAGCATCCTCGGCTACACCCAGATCCTGCAGCGCGACGCGGCCATGCCCGGCCAGCACCAGGACGCCCTGGCCACCATCTTCCGCAGCAGTTCGCACCTGCTGTCGCTGATCGACGGCCTGCTCGACGTGGCCAAGATCGAAGCCGGCAAGCTCAACCTGGAGCTGTCGGAAATCCCCTTCCCCGAGTTCATCCACCAGCTCGACCGCATGTTCACCCCGCAGGCCGAGGAGAAGGGCCTGCGCTTCCACCTGGAAACCGTCGGGCGCATGCCGGCGGTGGTGCGCGGCGACGAGAAGCGGGTACGGCAGATCCTCATCAACCTGCTCGGCAACGCGGTGCGCTTCACCGACAGCGGCGAGGTGCGCCTGCGCATCAGCTACCTGCGCGAGACGGCCAGCTTCGAGATCCTCGACACCGGCATCGGCATCGACCCCGAGCAGATCGAGCGGATCTTCCAGCCCTTCGAGCGCGGCGACCTGCTGCGCCAGGACAACGGCGTCGGCCTCGGCCTGACCATCACCCGCATGCTCACCTCGCTGATGGGCGGCGAGCTGTCGGTGAAGAGCGTGCTCGACCAGGGCACCTGCTTCCAGGTGCGCCTGTTCCTCTCCGAGGTACGGGTGCCGCAGGCGGTGGTGCATGTCGAGCACGACATCATCGGCTACCAGGGCCCGCGCCGGCTGATCCTGGTGGTGGACGACCATATCGAGCACCGCCGCGTGCTGGCCGGCATGCTCGATCCGCTGGGTTTCAACATTGCCCAGGCGGCCAGCGGCCAGGAGGCGATACGCCAGGTGGCGCTGCTCAACCCCGACCTGATCTTCATGGATCTGTCGATGCCGCAGATGGACGGCTGGGAAACCAGCCGGCTGATCCGCCGCAACGCCCTGTCGCAGGCGCCGATCATCGTGCTCTCGGCCAACGCCTTCGCCGACGACCGCGAGCGCAGCGTGGCCGCCGCCTGCAACGACTATCTGGCCAAGCCGGTGCACACCCCGCAGTTGCTCGAGCGCATCCACAAGCAGCTCGACCTGCAATGGCTACGCCGCACCAGCGAGGACGCGCCCAGTACCACGCCACGGGTACTGCCCGACGCCGCCGACCTGGCCGCCCTGCGCGAACTGGCCGCACTCGGTTATGTACGCGGGCTGCAGGACAAGCTCGATGCCATCGACCAGCTGCGCCCGGACTGCGCCAGCTTCACTGCGCCCCTGCGCGCCCTGGCGAAAGGATTTCGCCTGGATGAACTCAACCGCCAACTCCAGGAAGCCGAACATGAATGCGCAGACACAACCGCCTGAGCGCGGGGTGATCCTGATCGTCGACGACACCCCGGACAACCTCGCGCTGCTCTCCGACGCCCTCGACGACGCCGGCTACATGGTGCTGGTGGCGCTCGACGGCCTCAGCGCGCTGACCCGCATCCAGCGCCGGCGCCCGGATCTGATCCTGCTCGATGCGCTGATGCCCGGCCTGGACGGTTTCGAGACCTGCCGGCGGATCAAGGCCCAGGCCGAGAGCGCGGACATCCCGGTGCTGTTCATGACCGCGCTGACCGACAGCGAGCACGTGGTCGAAGGCTTCGCCGCCGGCGGCATCGACTACGTGACCAAGCCGATCCACCCCGAGGAAGTGCTGGCCCGCGTCGCCGCCCACCTGCGCACCGCGCGCATCCTGCAATCGGCGCGCGCCGCCTCGCAGCCGCTGGATCTCAGCCTGAGCAACGAGCCGACCCAGGAAGCCCTGTCCAGCCGCTACCAGCTCACCGAGCGCGAGGTCGAGGTGCTGCGCTGGGTGGCCTGTGGCAAGACCAACCGCGATATCGGCGACATTCTCGGCCTCAGCCCGCGCACGGTGAACAAGCACCTGGAGCACGTCTACGTGAAGCTCGGCGTGGAGACCCGCACCGCCGCCGCGGCCGTGGCGATCTCGGCCAGCGTGGCGCGCTGAATTCAGCCCTTGCCCTGCATCTGCCGCAGCAGCGGCGCACACTGGCTGCCGTCCTGGCCGCCGCTGCTCGGCGCGATCAACGCCACCAGCCCGGCCGCCGGCGCCACCGCCACGCCCAGGGCCAGCAAGCCGGCGCCGCGCAGGGCCAGCGGCACGGCCTGCACGCCGGCGTCCGGCTGCTTGAAGGTGCCGCGCACATAGAGAGGCGAGCGCAGGGAGAAGATGCGCATACCCTTGGACGCCGGGGTGACCGTCAGATCCAGGCGCTCGCTGGCGAAATTGGCCGTGCCGTCGACCTTGATGATGGCGTTCTCGGTATCCACCACGAACAGCCGCGTGCTCATCAGGCCGCGCTTCAGTCCCAGGTCGGCGGCCGCGCAGTTGATCTGCACCTCCTCGTCGCCGAACAGCTTGCCGACCAGGTAATTGCCCAGGTTGAGCCCGGCGATCTCCAGCAGGCCGCGACTGATCGCGCCATCGTTGACCAGCAGTTTCACCGAACCGTCGGCAGCGCCGAGCTGGCTGGCCACCGAGTTGCCGCGGCCGGCCAGTTCGGCGTCGCCGTTCAGCTCGCCGAGGCTGGTCTGCATTGGCGCAAAGCCGGGGAACAGCTGCTTGAGCTTCAGGCGCCGCGCGCTCAGGCGGGCCCGGCCCTGCAGCGGGGTCTGTGCGCCATCGAGGTGGATGGTCGCATCCAGCTCGCCGCCGGCCACGCCGAAGCGCAGCGGCTCCAGGCTGAGGCGGCCATCGTCGAGCAGCACATGGGTGTCCAGGTCGCTGATCGGCAGCTTGTTGCTGTGCACGATGCGCTTGCCGGTGAAACGCACGTCGGCATCCATGGCGCGCCAGCGCTCGGTGCGGAACGCCTCCACCGGCAGCAGCTTGCCCGCCGGCTGGCTGGCCGCTGCACCACGCTGCTTCTTCTCGGCATTGGAGTCGGCGCCGATCAGCGGCGCCAGGTCGGCGAACAGCAACTGGTTGGAAGTCAGCTGGCCGGAGAGCTTGGGCCGCGGCAGGCCGGCGACGAAGGTCAGGTCACCGTGGATATCGCTATCGCCGATGCGCCCGTTGAAGTCCTGGTAGCGGAAGCGGGCACCGCCGCTGTCGCGCAGCCGGGCACTGAGCCGGCCATCGGTGGCGTAGGCCGGGGTCTCCGGCAGGGTCACCCCGGTCAGCGCATAGAGGTGGCCCAGGCTGCTGCCGGACAGCTGCAAGCGCAGGTCGAGGGCGCCGAGGTGCTGCGGCTCGGTCAGGGTGCCGGCCAGCACGATGCGCGTGCTGCCGGCACGGATATCGGCCTGCAGGGGGAACGGCAGCCGCGCATCCTGCAGCGCCAGCAGGCCGCCGACCTTGCCCTGGCCGTCCAGCGTCTGGCCCCGGTAACGGCCCTTGGCCTGCCAGGCGAAGGCGTAGTCCTGGGCACCGACCGCCGCCGCGGGCTGGCCCTTGCCGACGATATCGCTGAAGGCGATTGGCTGGCCCAGCGGCGTGATCTGCAGCTGCAGCTGGGTGCGCAGCAACTGGTCGTCCAGGCTGACCTGGCCGCGGTCGAAGCCGATGGTACCGATGTCCAGCGTCCAGGCCGACGGCGCCTGCGGGTCGGCCGGATCGCCCTGGTCGAACTGCCAGTTGCTACGCCCGTCGGCCAGGCGCTGCAGATGGGCGACCGGTGCCACCAGATCGATGCGCGGGATGCTCAGCGTCTTCCACAGCAGCGGCAGCGGCTCCAGGCGCAGCTGCACGCGCTCCAGGCTGACGAAAGTCGCCTCCTTGGCCCACGGCGGATTGCCCAGGCGCAGGCCCGTGGCGGAAAAGTGTGGCCACGGCAGCCAGGCGTGCCAGCCGCTCGCACCCGGCTCGCGCTGCCAGACCACGCGCAGGTCGCCGTCGATGGCGAAGGGCCGGTTCAGTGCCGCGGACACCTGGGCATTCAGCAGCGGCCGGGCCTGGTTCCAGTCGAACAGGGCGAGGAACAGCAGCAGCGCCGCCAGCACCAGCAGGGTCGCGGCGCCCAGGCCGCCCAGCAGCTTACCTACCCGCACAGCCAACTTCCTGCATAGCCACGTACTCCAAGCAAACGGGACTCAATAGGTCTGACTGACGAAAGCGGGGAATGCTCCCCGCGCTGGCAGCCCGGCGCAAAATGCCCGATCCTGAGGGCCTTGGCCAGCCCGGAACGCCCATGCGCCTGATCGACACCCACACCCACCTGGATTTCCCCGACTTCGACGCCGATCGCAGCGAACTGCTGGCGCGCAGCCGTGCCGCCGGGGTGGAGAAGCTGGTGGTGCTAGGCGTGTACCAGGCCAACTGGCAGCGCCTGTGGGAGCTGGTGCAGCGTGAGGACGGCCTGTACGCCGCCTTCGGTCTGCACCCGGTGTATCTCGAGCAGCATCGCAGCGCCGACCTGGACGAGCTGCGCACCTGGCTGCTGCGCCTGGCCGGTCATCCAAAGCTGTGCGCAGTCGGCGAGTTCGGCCTCGACTACTTCCTCGAACAGCTCGACCGCCAGCGCCAGCAGGAGCTGTTCGAGGCCCAGCTGCACCTGGCCACGGAGGTCGAGCTGCCCGTCCTGCTGCATGTACGACGTGCCCATGCCGCCACCATCGCCACCCTCAAGCGCCTGCGCCCGCCGCGCGGCGGCATCATCCACGCCTTCGCCGGCAGCTACGAGGAAGCCCGCGAATACCTGCGCCTGGGCTTCAAGCTCGGTCTTGGCGGCGCACCGACCTGGCCGCAGGCCCTGCGCCTGCGCAAGGTGCTGGCGCAGCTGCCGCTGGAGGCCATAGTGCTGGAGACCGATGCGCCGGACATGGCGCCGGCCATGCACCCCAACCAGCGCAACAGCCCGGAGTTCCTCCCGGATATCTGCACTGCGCTGGCCGAGCTGCGCGGGGTAACCCCAGCCGAACTGGCCGCCGCCAGCAGCCGCAATGCCGCCGAGCTGTTCGGCTGGCCACTGGCGTAAACCCGCCCTACCCGGCCGCCCCAGCAGGGCGGGTGCAAGCCGCGAAACCGCAACGCAGAAACGCAAAAGCCCGCCAATTGGCGGGCTTTTGCTTGAGCAGGGCAATCAGACGCGGAAGGTGCTGATCAGCTGCTTGAGCCGCGCCACCTGGTCGGACAACTCGCGGCTGGCGTGCTCGGTCTGCACCGCGCCTTCGGCCGTGCGCTCGCCGGCCTGGTTGATCTCGACGATGTTCATGTCGATATCGTGGGCCACGGCGGTCTGCTGCTCGGCGGCGGCGGCGATCTGCTGGTTCTGGTCGACGATCATGCCGACCGCACCGAGGATATTCTCCAGCGCCTGCTGCACCTGCGAAGACTGGCTGACGGTGCTCTCGACCATCTGGTGGCTGCCGTTCATCGCCGACACCGTGGCGTTCACCCCGGTCTGCAGGCGGCCGATCATCTGCTCGATTTCCTCGGTGGACTGGTGGGTGCGCTTGGCCAGGTTGCGCACCTCGTCGGCCACCACGGCGAACCCACGGCCCTGCTCGCCAGCCCGCGCCGCCTCGATGGCGGCGTTGAGCGCCAGCAGGTTGGTTTGCCCGGCGATGCCCTTGATCACTTCCAGCACCTGGCTGATCGAGGCGCTGTCGGAGGCCAGCTGGTTGATCACGCTGACCGACTGATCGATCTCGCTGGCCAGGCGCTGGATGCTGCCCACCTGCGATTCGACCAGTTCGCGGCCGCTGACTGTTTCCTCGTTGACACTCTGCGCGCTGCCCACGGCGGCGGCGGCGCTGCGCGCCACTTCCTGGGCGGTGGCGGACATCTGGTTCATCGCCGTGGCGACCTGTTCGATCTGCCCGCGCTGGGCACTGACCGCCTGGCTGCTCTCGCCGGAGACCATCTCGACCTTGTCGGCCTGGCGCTCGACCTCGGTGACGGTCTGGCCGACCAGGTCGATCAGCTCGCGGATCTTCTCCACGGTGCCGTTGAACACCTGGCCCAGCTCGCCCAGCTCGTCCTGGCTCTTGACGTTGACCTTGACCGTCATGTCGCCGGCGGCGACCTGGCCGAGGGTCTTGCCGAAGCCCTTGAGGGTGGTGCGGGTGGAGACGTAGAAGCCGCCGTAGAGGTAGCCGATCAGGACGAACACCACCACCAGAGCGATGACCAGCAGGAACATCTGTGTGCGCTTCTGCCCCAGGCGCTCGGCCAGGCCCTGGTCGAGGAACTGCAGCACGGCATCGTTCAGTGCATAGGTCTTGTCGATACCGGCGCTGGTCTCGTCAAAAAAGCTCTGCCACGAGGCGTCCAGGGTGTCAGCCATGAGAATCTGCTCTTCCAGGCGGCTGCTGCCTTCGGTCAGGGTCGCCCGGCTGGCTTCGGCCAGGGCGCCGAGAGCCTGCTGCGCCTGCGGCTTGTCCTGCAGGGCGCTCTGGATCTTGAAGCCGTACTCGGCATTGAGCTTTTCCAGATCAGCGAGCATTTCATCGAGCTTGCCGCTGTCGGACGAGCCGAGGATGTGCTGGCCGAGGGTGTAGGAACCGAGGGCGCGGCCCTTGCTCAGGGCCTTGGTCACCGGCGGGGTGACGGTGGTCAGCAGCTCGGTCATCTGCCGCACGGTAAGATCGGCATCCTGGCTGAGGCCGGCCTGGCTGGCGACGAACTTGATGAACACGTCGGTGTTGTCCAGCACCTTGACCCCGAGGCCAGCCCTGCTGCGCTGCGAGTCTTCCTTCTGCATGGCGCTCAGGGCGGTCTTGATCGCGTCGCGCTGGGTATTGAACTCGGTGACCTTCTGCTCGTCCTCGCTGCTCGGCGCCAGGGCGTCCAGGCCGCTCTGGATGGTGCCCAGCAGCCCGTCGATCTGCGCGGTGATCTTCTCCGACTCGCCAGACTGGCCGAGCACGGCATTGATCTCCAGCAGGTCGTTGAGACGTTCGATGTCCTGGCGCAGCTTCATGCTCTGCTTGAGCAGACCGATGCTTTGCAGTTCGGTGCGGGTGTCGACGAACTCGGCATAGGAGTCGCGCACCAGGTAGAAGTTGGTGACCAGCATGGGCAGGAAGAAAAGAACGCTGATCAGGCTGAACTTCATGCCGAAGCTCAGGCGGTTCATGAGCGCAATGGCTGGATACAGCACGCTATTCACTACACGTCTCCTGTTGCCATTATTGTTGTATACCGGCCGGGAGCAGGCCGGGAATTGAACGGCAAGATGATGAAACTCGATCTGGAGCCCGACTACGCAAAGCGTAGCGGACGCATGGCGACGGCTTGAGCGTGCCAGATTCGGCACTACCGTTCATCCACGATTTGCAAAGGGTGTTTTCGGGCAGGCACACGTCCTTGCGCGACCTGTATACCGGATATCGACCCGTTCCTCTGTAACTTAAGGTTAAGAATGCGCATGTCACTTCGCCTCGGCATTGATCTGGGTGGTACCAAGACTGAAATCATTGCCCTGGAGGGCTCCGACGAACGGTTACGGCGGCGCCTGCCCACGCCCCAGGGCGATTACCCGGCCACTCTCGACACCCTGGTGCGTCTGGTGCACGAGGCCGAGGACGAACTGGGCGCCCAGGGCTCGGTCGGTGTCGGTATCCCCGGCACCCGCTCGCCGGATCATGGGCGGATCAAGAACGCCAACTCGGTGTGCCTGATCGGCCAGGATCTGCAGGGCGACCTGCAGCAGCGCCTGGGGCGGCCGGTGCGCCTGGCCAACGACGCCGACTGCTTCAGCCTGTCCGAGGCCACCGACGGCGCCGGCCAGGGTGCGCGCAGCGTGTTCGGGGTAATTCTCGGCACCGGCGTCGGTGGCGGCATCGTGATCAACGGCCAGCTGCTCGGCGGGCCGAACGCCATCGCCGGTGAATGGGGGCACAACCCGCTGCCCTGGCGCAGCGCCGCCGACGGCCCGGCCCGGCGCTGCTACTGCGGCCTCGACGACTGCATCGAGACCTTTCTCTGCGGCCCCGGCTGGGCTGCTCGCAGCGCTCTGGGCCTGAGCAGCGAGCAACTGGCCGCTGCGGCTCAGGCCGGCGAGCCGGCGGCAGCCCTGGCCCTGCAGCGCTACGCCGAGCACCTGGCGCGCAGCCTGGCCTCGGTAATCAACCTGCTCGATCCGGAAGTGATAGTGCTGGGCGGCGGCCTGTCGAATATCCAGGCACTGTACCAACTGGTACCGCAATTGCTGCCGCGCTACGTGTTTTCCGACCAGGTCAACACGCGCCTGGTACAGGCCCGCCATGGCGACTCCAGCGGGGTGCGCGGCGCCGCCTGGCTGTGGGATTGAGCGCTAGAGCAGAAGGATCCACACGGCAAAGGCGGCGTACCAGAACACCGCCGAACGCACCAGCAGCTGCCACAGCTCGTCCAGGCTGTTGGCCCCGGCCTCGCCGGCCTGCGGCTCGGCCAGCTCGCCAGCGGCACGCCCGGCCCGGCCCAGCAGCTGCGCGGCGGGAATGTCCCAGGCCAGCAGGTCGTGCAGCACCGCGCGGCTGACTGCGGCGAAGTTGCCGACCAGGGCGAAGCTGGCCGCCAGTACCCGCACCGGCAGCCAGTCCAGTGCATGACGCAGGCGCGCGGCACGCTCGGCCAGCTCCGGCTGCCGGGCCTGCTCGGCGGCCAGCGCCAGCAGGCGGTAGGCCAGCGCCAGCAGGGGGCCGAGCAGGGCATACCAGAAGATCACCGCGAAGAAGCCCTGGTAGGCCTGCCACAGCTCGTAATCCTGCACCCGCGACAGCAGTTCCGCCTCGCCGTCGGCCTGCACGCCGAGGTCGCGCTCGGCCACATGCAGGGCGGCCTGGTCATCCCCCCGGCGCCAGGCATCGCGGAACGGCCCGAGGGCCGCCAGCACATCGCCACGGCCCAGGCTGTAGACCAGCACCAGCAGGTGCAGCGGCAGCGCCAGCCAGCCGTAGGCCAGCGGCTGGACAACGCCCAGCAGCAGGCCGAGCAGTCCCAGCGGCACCAGTATCAGCAGGGCCAGCGCCAGCCAGGGCTCGGCCGGCTGGCGTGCCTCGACTCGCGCCAGCCACTGCTGCCAGGCCCCATCCTGCTGAATGCGCTGGCGCCAGGCAGATAGTTTCTCCACCCAGAGCACCAGCAAGAGCACCAGGAAATTCATCTACAGCTCTCCTTGTTCGGTCAGCGCCGCCCGCAGCCGGGCCCAGTCGAAATATGGCCCCGGATCGGTCTTGCGCCCCGGCGCGATATCGCTGTGGCCGCAGATACGCGACGGATTCAATTCAGGATAGGCCTGCAACAGCTGCCGGCTCAGGGCAACCAGGCTGGCATATTGGGCCTCGCTGAACGGCAGCTCGTCGGTGCCCTCCAGCTCGATGCCCAGGGAAAAGTCGTTGCACCCCTCGCGCCCGTCAAAGCTGGACACACCGGCGTGCCAGGCGCGCTCACCGCAGGCGACGAACTGGGTGACCGCGCCATCGCGCTCGATCAGAAAGTGCGCCGACACGCGCAACTCGGCGATACCGGCGAAATAGGGGTGTTCATCGATGGGCAGGCGGTTCTGGAAGAACTGCTGCACCTTGCCCGTGCCGAACTGGCCGGGTGGCAGGCTGATGTTGTGAATCACCAGCAGGGACACCTCGCCCTGCGGGCGGGCATTGCAGTTCGGTGAGGGGCAGTGCCGCACGCCGGCGCACCAGCCTGTGACGGGATCCAGCTGCATGGAAGCTCCTTGGACAGATCACCACTCTACCAGAGGCCGGCACGCCCCAGAAACGACAACGCCCGGCACAGGGCCGGGCGTTGCTTGCAGCAGGCTGGGAATCAGTCGCCCTTGAGCTTGCGCAGGTTGCCGATCACCGACTCCAGCGCCCGGTCGAACAGCAGGGCATCGTCGAGCAGGCGAATGGCGCCGCGGCGGAACTCCACGGCCAGGCCCATGCGGCTCTTCTCCTGCACTTTCATGCCGGTGCGGTTGACGAAGATGTACTTGCCGGTCGGCTTGATGATCGCCGCCAGCTTGCAGCGCAGCTTGTGCTCTTCGTCCTCGAAGATTTCCACCCAGCTGCCGACGCGCAGGCTGTCCACCTGAACCAGTGCGGCATCGTCGTCCGGCAGGCTCGCCTCGGGCTCGGTGGCACGCACCTCACCCGGCGCCAGCAGGACGATCTCTTCGACCACCTCGACCATGGCCGGCGGCTCGACCAGCGGCTCCGCCTCGACTGCCGGCAGATCCAGCAGCGGCATGCCACTCAGCTCGGCGGCCACCTCGGTCTCAGTAACTGCTGCAGCTTCCTCGCCTTCACCCTGCGGCTGCGCTGCCGGGCTTTCGGCCGGAGCCTCGGGCAGGCTGCGCTTGAAGCGCTGGAAGGCCTGCACATGTACCGACTCCAGCTGGCTGAAGAACTCGCTGGTGACGAACGGGTCGATAGCCGCGCTGGCCAGGCCGTCGCGCAGGGCCTTGAGCAGGCTCGGCACCAGCTCCAGCAGACGCAGGCGGTCTTCCGGCGACTCGTGGGGCTCGACGCTCCATACCAGGTCGTCCATCACCACCAGGGCAGCCTGCCATTCTTCGGCCTCGACGCCATGCTTGAGGCAGATCAGCTGCAGCACCTTGCTCCAGCCCTCTTGCAGCAGGCGCACCACCACCTCGGGCAGGGTCTTGCCCAGCAGGCGGGCATTCAGTGCCTGCTCGACCTGCTGGCGGGCCAGCTCGGCCTTGGCACGGCCCTCTTCGGCATCGCGGGTACGCTGCTCCAGCAGCTCGCTGCGACGGCGCTCGTCACCGGTAAAGGCAAGGAATTCGGCGAGAACATCGGAGAAGATCGCAGGATCATCGGTGAAATCGTTGAGCAGACGCTGCACCACCTGCTCGATGCGCTGGTACAGCACATCGCGCTGCGCATCGCCCTGCCCGCTCCAGCCGAGCGCCGCCGTGGCGATCTCGTTGAGCAGGCGGCGCGCCGGGTGGCTGCCGCGACTGAAGAAGGTCTTGTCCAGTACGGCGACCTTGAGCATCGGGATCTGCAGACGCCCGATCAGCGCCTTGAGCGAATCCGGCAGGGTACGGTCGTCGAGGATGAACTCGAAGAGCATGGCGACCAGGTTGATCACATCCTCGTCGATCTCGCCCACCACGCGGGTCTTGCCGGTTTTCGCACTGGCCCGGGCCAGCAGTTGTTCAAGCTGACCGCGCAGGTTGTAGTCGTCCTGCGCCACCGCTGCCTCGTTCGGCAGGTGCTGCTGCAGGTGGGAAAGCAGGCGCATCAGGTCATTGCTCGACACCGGCACGGCATCGGCCGGCAGCGCACGCCGCGGCGCCACTGCAGTACCACGCACCTGGGCCAGCAGCTCCTGCAGTACGCCGAACACTTCCTGCTCGCCAGCATCGGCATAAGCGCCGCCTGCGGCTGAACCGCCCTCTTCCGCCGCCTCGCGGCTCGTGCGGGTTCCAGCAGCCTGACGCGGCCCCTGGCGGCGCGCCGGCGGCGCCGACTTGAGCTCCGGCAGTACGCCGGCTTCGACTAGCTGCTGGTTGGCATTGGCATACAGCTGGTCGACATCGGCCAGCACGTACTTCTCGAACAGCTTGAGAATGATCAGTTTGACGCGGATCTCCACGCCCAGCCCGGCGCAGGCCTCGAGGAAGCGCTCACACAGCTTGTGCGGGCCAAGCGGGTTGCTCTTGTCGTCGAGCTTCTGGGTGATCATCGCGTTCAGACGGGTGGTCAGGTGACCCAGGGCCAGACCATCGCGGCTCATCACCCGGGCGACCATGGCATCCAGGGCGACGGACTCTTCCAGCACGTCATCCTGTACCAGCGACAGGCTATCGAAGGAAACCGGCGCCAGCTGCGGCGGCTTGCCGATTTCATACTGATTGAGGGTGGCGAAGCTTTCGAAGACCTTCTGCAGAAAACCGCGCTCGATGCTCTTGCGCTTCAGGCGCAGGTCGCGCATGGCTTCAAAGAAGGCATTCTGCTCAGCATTGCTGCTGGCACGGTCGGCCATCTCGAAGAGGGTGTCGTCGGCATTGTCGAACAGCGCCTGCAGAGCCTGCTTGAGCTGCTGTGCTGCCTTGTCGCGCACTTGAATCAGGGCCACGGGAAGTCTTCCTGCCGGCGAAGCTGGCGATTGCTCAGGGGCAGCCTTGTTCAGGTGCACCACTTTCGCGTCAGTCTGCATTGAGAGTCTCCCACAGGCCGCCCGATCCGGACTGCCTGTTTACGATTCGGCTGGACGCCATCCATAACGTCAAAGGTGTGGCGTCAAAATCTATGGCCAACCTTATTATAGGGGGAGGCGAAGGATGACCAAATACCCCCTGTCGCAGACTTGACCTGGTTCACAGAGCGCAGTTCCAACTGCGCCGAACGGTCATGTTTGTCCACCAAATCGCTCTATCGGTCTAGCAGATGGACGGAGTTTTCTCCCGTCGACCTCCTGCGCCGACCGTCGGCAATCCCTATAATCGCGCCACCAGACTGCGGAGGCCGCCATGCCCAACCTGATCCTTGCCGACCTCGGCGCCGAAATCGAAGCCAACGTGCGCCGCGCCCTGCACGAGGATATCGGCAGCGGCGACATCACCGCCCAGCTGATCCCCGCCGAGCGCCTGGCCCAGGCCAGCATCATCACCCGCGAGGCGGCCGTGGTCTGCGGCACTGCCTGGGTCGACGCGGTATTTCGCCAGCTCGACCCGCGCGTCGCCGTGCACTGGCAGGTCGTCGATGGCGAGCGGGTTAGCGCCAACCAGCAGCTGTTCAGCCTCGAGGGCCCGGCCCGCGCCCTGCTCAGCGGTGAACGCAGCGCCCTGAACTTCCTGCAGAGCCTGTCCGCCGTGGCCACCCGCTGCCGCCACTTCGCCGACCTGGTCGCCGACACCCAGGTGAAACTGCTCGATACCCGCAAGACCCTGCCTGGCCTGCGCCTGGCGCAGAAGTACGCGGTCACCCAGGGCGGCTGCCACAACCACCGCATCGGCCTGTACGACGCCTTCCTGATCAAGGAAAACCACATCGCCGCCTGCGGCGGCATCGCCCCGGCGATCACCGCTGCCCACCGCATCGCCCCGGGCAAGCCAGTGGAAGTGGAAGTGGAAAGCCTGAAGGAGTTGCAACAGGCCCTGGAGGCCGGCGCCGACATCATCATGCTCGACGAACTGAGCCTGGACGACATGCGCACCGCCGTCAGCCTGACCGCCGGCCGCGCCAAGCTGGAAGCCTCCGGCGGTATCAACGAAAGCACCCTGTGCACCATCGCCACAACCGGCGTGGACTACATCTCCATCGGCAGTCTGACCAAGGACATCAAGGCCATCGACCTGTCGATGCGACTGAGCCTGTAAATGCCAAATCGCAGCCAATAAAAAGCCCCGCCAATGCGGGGCTTTTCTTTTATATGGTGCCGGAGACAGGAATCGAACCTGCGACCTTCGCGTTACGAGTGCGCTGCTCTACCGACTGAGCTACACCGGCGGCGGGCGGTAAGCTAGCACCACACCCTATTTGAAGCAATCGTCATGTCCGCATTGTGCCACTTAGCAAGGTTGCCCACATAACCCAATGCAAAAAAGGCAGAGGGCAACCCGTGATAAAAAACCCCGTCAATCATCGATAACAGCAGAAGCGCAACAACCAGAACCAAACCAAAGCCAGCTCGCAATTGAAACTCCACGGGAGCAGAGCAGCACCTGAAGATCCCCACCACTGCCCCGCAAAACAGTGGAAGACCTAATACTACCAACCCAGTCACACCCCACTCGATCAACAACTGGAGAAAAGCATTATGTGCCTGATTGAGCAAGCTACCGTCCCAAACAGCTAAAACACCTTCGCCGCCCCAGCCAAACCAAGGACGCTGGACAATAAACCCCCACAGATAACGCCAAATATCTAGACGCCCCGTGCTCAGACCATTGAATGAGGCAGCCCCATCCGAACGCTGCAACGCAGAAACCCACCCCAACCCCGGATGCTCGACCGGGAACAACGAAGACAGCCATAAGCTAAGAAGCAACCCAACAACAACCCCCGACCAACGCCACGTCTTCTGCCTGAATCCCCCCAACAGCAGTAACGATATAACCCCAGCAAGCCCAGCCAGAAACGCGCCACGCCCCCCACTCCACAACAAAGCACTGACAACAAGCACATAAACCAGCCAGGCGAGAATCCAAAATCGACCGGGAGCAGTCAGGAAAACCCAGGCGCTAACCACAAAGCCCACACACAAGAAATATCCAAGATGACGGACATGTCTAAATAGTGGCGGATGATAAAACCAGTCATGAGATTGCGGATCATCCAAACTCAGCCAAGTCCCAACCAAGATCGACACACAAACAAGAGAAGCAAGAACCACTCCGGCCGCAACCAACGGCGCAGCCAATCGATCCTGCCGCCACCAAACATACAAGCTCCAGCCCAGAATCAAATGCCCGCAAATTTCAACGGCACGCCACCAAGACGCCAGCCCCACCCCATCTCTGATCGCTAACAGATTCGCAGCACAAAGCACAGCCACCACACCAAACCACCACCGCAACAGCAGCGAGCCAGGCAACATCGTACGACCGAAGATGGACAGCCCCACCCAAAGCACCCCGCCCTCCAGTAGCGCTATGCTCTTTTGATTGCTGGCAATATCGCTTGTATTGATTAAACCCAGCAGGAAAACAAACACAAGTACTACAGCACGAAATAACATCCCCCCACCTAGAGAGGTATAACTTAGCAGAACCAATAACCAAACAAGATGAATATACAGATAAAGAACTGCACGCTGCCCCCAAAGAGATTGGCGATCCACATGAGCCAATGCGATACCTAACAGCAATGAAAACAGCAGGAAGGCGACACCCAAAACAACCGACGAACGCTGCAAGAGAAGAAAAGGGCACAACATCACCAAGCCAGCCTGCAGAACCCCAAAAGGGGAATAACTGACAAAACCGATGGAGACCCAATAGAGACTTAGCGCCAGCAGACCAAAAACGGCAAAGGATCGCCCCCCTGCGATCCTCAATGAACGGCTTTCCATTTACTCTGGTAATTCTCTTGATAGGCTTGGATATGCGCCACATCCTCAGATGCTGGCTGCAATTGCTCGGTGGGAATCCCTCGTTTATCGAGCCGATATGCCAGATAGCGCTTACTGGCAGGCTCATACCAGGTCAAACGATCAGCACACCGCCAACCAATGTCCTTGGTCGCCAGCAATTCAGGCAAACGATCCTCTCGCAAGCGCAAACGCCCTTGCTGATCAACCTCATAGAAAGAAGCTGCCTGTTTGGCAACATCAGCCTCCCTGAGCGAACGATAATCCTGAGTAGCATCCAAGCGAATACCAGTTTCCACAATCAGACATGCCCCCACACCTGGCAATGCTGCATCGCCCCCACGAGCAAAAGCCTCCACCGCTGGACGCAAAGCCAACAGTGACACCTGCTCCGCTTCCACCCCAGAATCACCCACCGGCTCGCCCCCCCTAAACCTCAATACCCCCAATAGAATTCGGCTCTGGCGATCACTAAGAAGATTGGCGCCATGACCGTAGCTATACACATCAAAAGGCTTACCATCCCGCACAATAGATGCCTCGACCTCTCCGACAGCCTCACCATGATCAGACAACAGAATCACCAAGGCATCATCCAGAATACCTTGCTCCCGCAACCCATCAACTAGCTGAGCCACCTGACGATCCACCACAGTCAGTGCCTGTAGATACCCCCCCATAAAGGGGTTATCACGATTTATTTTTATTTGCGCATGGCGCGTTTTAAAAGGAAAGTGCGCAGATTCGAAATGCACCGCCATAAACAGAGGATCACCTGCATCGACCGAATCCAGCACTCGCTCAACGAACCCCTGGGCAGAGTAATTGGTGTATGCCGCAACATTGGTGTACGAATAGGGAAACAAATAAGCCGCCAAAGGCGTCTGCAGCAACAAATTACTTAGGGGATTATCATTAATCGCCTGCAAAGCAAAATCCAACGCACCCGCCTTCGGCCCAACAATCTGATCAAAACCAAAACTCTCATCAATATTGGCAAAGCGCCGCTCATCTATGGCGAAAACCGTGTGGTATCCCATTTCGCGCAGCGTAGTAGAGAGCAAATCCTGACGCTCGACATGCTCCATGTTACGCAGATTGAATACCGCACCATGCTCTGCCGGCGGTTTACCACTCAAGATACTGACCCAAGCCGGAAAGGTGCGACCCAATGGGGTATAGGCTCGACTATACCGTCGAGAATGCCCAATCAACTGCGTCAGCGTCGGCAATAGCTCAGGGTTTTTCTCAAAAGCATCAGCCGACAGGGAGTCAATACCAATCAGAATGACATTCCTCGCCCCCGCTCTCTGGACAACCTCTCCCGAAGCGAAAAACCAGCCTAAACCAACTAGTACAAACGTGCCCACCAAGCAAAACAAAACATGCCTGCGCAATTGTAAGACTGCCACCAGCAACGCGACAAAGAGAACAAAAAAACATCCCACCCCCCAGAAAGGATTGGCAATCGGCCAAAAAGCAACAGAGTAATTAGACTGCGGAAACAGCCAAGCATTACCAACCGCCAGCCCCAACCATGCAACGAGCAGCAGAAAAAGGCGTATAAAAAAAGCATTAAGCCCCAGCTTGTACGCAAGTCCCCCACCAACCCGAACGCAACCAAAACCAACAAATAACAAAAGAATTAATAATGCAAGCCCATTACGCAAAAGCTCTTGCCAAACCAGTGGCACCGCCAACAAATCAATAAATAAATTCTGAACCCTCCCATCCTGAACCGACAAAACAGAGTCACCAAGAAAGAACGGAAAAAAATAGAAAAAAACAAAAAGCACAAAGTAAAATGTGCCACCAACAATTCGCCTTCCCAAACCCAACACCCTCAGAAAATATTTTTTAATCCCCCAAAAAAAAGAGACCGCCATGCGGTCTCTTTTCTCTCATAACGTCAGACGTTATCAGATACGGCACTCTGCCGGTACATACTTATTGCTTGCGGCATCACTAACCGCACACGTCCAGCTAATACCAGCACTAACCTGAGCAGGGGACAGCGTAATAGTAATACCACCAGCTTTAGTGGTAGTAGTAACAGTAATCTCACCACTCGAGCAGCTCATGCTTGCAACGTTATCAGTAGCGGTAGTGATAGCGGTTACACCGTCACAGGAGTCGGTATCGATAGCATTGTTGTTAGCAATGTTCTCACCAACAGTAGCCTTGGCACCCGAAGCGACAACCACCGCCTCAGAAACACGCGCACGAATGGTGTAGTCCTGGTAGGCCGGCAGAGCGATGGCCGCCAGGATACCGATGATGGCAACTACGATCATCAGTTCGATAAGGGTAAAGCCTTTTTGCGCTTTCATAAGCATCTCCATCAAGGAAGAAATTAGTCAGGCCACTCGACCTGCAGAAGGATTAGCAGCTTGCGTGCCAACTCCAGAACAGCCCCACTGCAAGCGGATAGCGGCACAGCACCTGCACCAAACCACGCTTTTTCCGGGAGTTTGTGACACTTTGCGTCACCCCAAGCTGGAGGATTTGGCAGCCCCTTTCAACTAAGTTATAAGGCACCACTGCTCACTGATGCGTCCCCGACCATGAACGATACTGTTTCTCTCTCCGGCCTGGCTCGCCAGATGGTGTTGGCCGAACTGCTCGACGAGCGCTCGGCACAGCAAGCCCAGCAACAGGCAGCACGCAACAAGCTGTCGCTGGTGACGTACCTGGTACAGAACAAGCTGGTCAAGAGTCGAGCCCTGGCCGAACTGGCCGCCGAGCAGTTCGGTATCGCGTTCATGGATTTAAGCTCCATGGATAAGGAGAGCCAGCCGCGCGATCTGGTTAGCGAGAAGCTGATTCGCCAGCACCGCGCCCTGCCTCTTTATCGCCGCGGCAATAAACTGTATGTCGGCGTATCCGACCCGACCAATCATCAAGCCATTACCGACATCCAGTTCAGCACCGGCCTCAATACCGAGGCCATTCTGGTCGAGGACGACAGGCTCGGCGACGCTATCGAGAAGTTCTTCGACAATGCCAGCACCGGCCTTGAAGGCATGGGCGATATCGACCTGGACAGCGTCGATATTGAGTCTGTCGATGATGATAAGAAAGATGATGGCGCTGGCAGCGATGCCGATGATGCCCCCGTAGTGCGCTTCGTCAACAAGATGCTGCTGGATGCGATCAAAGGCGGCTCTTCCGACCTGCACTTTGAACCTTACGAGAAAGCCTACCGGGTGCGCTTTCGTACTGACGGCATCCTGCACGAGGTTGCGCGCCCCCCGATCCAACTGGCCCCTCGCATTTCCGCACGTCTGAAGGTAATGGCCAGCTTGGACATCTCTGAACGGCGCAAGCCTCAGGATGGCCGGATCAAGATGAAAATCTCCTCGACCAAGGCCATCGACTTCCGCGTCAACACCCTCCCCACCCTGTGGGGGGAGAAGATTGTGATGCGGATCCTCGACCCCACCAGTGCCCAGATGGGTATTGACGCCCTGGGTTATGAGGACGCACAGAAAGAACTGTACATGAATGCCCTGAAGCAACCGCAGGGCATGATCTTGGTCACCGGCCCCACTGGTTCGGGCAAAACGGTATCCCTGTATACCGGCCTGAACATCCTCAACACTGTTGATGTGAACATCTCCACCGCCGAAGACCCGGTGGAGATCAACCTGGAAGGCATCAACCAGGTTAACGTCAATCCCAGGCAAGGCATGGACTTTTCCCAGGCCCTGCGCGCCTTCCTGCGCCAGGATCCGGACATCATCATGGTCGGCGAGATCCGCGACCTGGAAACCGCAGAAATTGCCATCAAGGCCGCCCAGACCGGCCACATGGTGATGTCGACCCTGCACACCAACAGCGCCGCGGAAACCCTGACCCGCCTGCGCAACATGGGCGTCCCGGCGTTCAACATTGCCACCTCGGTCAACCTGATCATTGCCCAGCGCCTGGCGCGCAAGCTCTGCTCCAGCTGCAAGAAACCCGTTGAAGTTCCAGCCGACACACTGATCAAAGAAGGCTTCCCGGAAAGCCAGATTGGCAGCTTCAAGCTCTACGGCCCGATTGGATGCGAGAACTGCAAGGGCGGCTATAAAGGTCGAGTGGGTATTTATGAAGTAGTTAAAATCACTCCCGCCTTGCAACGGATTATCATGGAGGAAGGCAACTCCATCGAAATTGCCGAGCAGGCCCGTCGCGATGGTTTCAACGATCTGCGTACATCCGGCCTGTTCAAGGCTATGCAAGGCGTGACCAGCCTTGAGGAAATCAACCGCGTGACCAAGGACTAAACCATGGCCGAAAAAGCTATAAAAAACAGCGTATTTGCCTGGGAAGGTACAGATAAGCGCGGCACCAAAGTCAAAGGTGAGCTGTCAGGCCCGAACCCCGCCTTGGTCAAGGCACAATTGCGCAAACAGGGCATCAATCCTCTCAAAGTGCGCAAAAAAGCCGCCCCTTTGTTCGGCAAAGGAAAAAAAATCAAGCCCATGGATATCGCCCTGTTTACTAGACAGATGGCGACCATGATGAAAGCCGGTGTTCCCCTACTGAACTCCTTCGACATAATCAGCGAAGGCTTCGACAACCCCAACATGCGCAAGCTGGTGGATGACGTGAAGCAGGACGTAGCCGCCGGTAACAGCTTTGCTTCCTCCCTGCGCAAGCGCCCACTGTACTTCGATGACCTCTATTGCAACTTGGTCGATGCCGGTGAACAGTCCGGCGCGCTGGAAACCCTATTGGATCGCGTCGCCACCTATAAGGAAAAGACTGAAGCCCTCAAGGCCAAGATCAAGAAAGCAATGAACTACCCCATTGCGGTCATCGTCGTCGCCTTGATCGTATCCGCCATTTTGCTGATCAAAGTTGTGCCGCAGTTCCAGTCGGTTTTTGCCAGTTTTGGCGCGGAACTACCTGCTTTTACTCAGATGGTTATTGGTCTATCCGAACTACTCCAGAAATGGTGGCTTGCTGTACTCGTGGGGCTTTTCGGAGCAGCTTTCGCACTCAAAGAAACCCAAAAACGCTCGGAGAAATTCCGCGACTGGCTTGATCGGACAGTACTGAAAGTTCCACTTGTAGGTGACATCATCTACAAATCATCGGTTGCCCGCTTCGCGCGCACTCTGGCCACAACCTTCGCAGCTGGTGTTCCGCTGGTAGATGCACTGGACTCCGTTGCCGGAGCAACCGGCAATATCGTATTCAAGTCTGCAGTGAACAAGATCAAACAGGATGTCTCCACCGGTATGCAGCTGAACTTCTCCATGCGCACTACTGGTGTGTTCCCCAGCATGGCCCTGCAGATGACCGCTATCGGTGAAGAGTCTGGCGCCCTCGACGACATGCTCGACAAAGTTGCCACTTTTTACGAGGACGAGGTCGACAACATGGTCGACGGTCTGACTAGCCTGATGGAGCCCATGATTATGTCCGTACTGGGTGTCTTGGTTGGCGGCCTGGTTATCGCCATGTACCTGCCAATCTTCCAGCTGGGTGCCGTTGTCTAATCATGCAGGTGATCAATTTTCTGGCCGGCAATTTGCCGGCCTTTGTTTTGTGCGCAACCTTGCTTGGCCTGCTGATCGGCAGTTTTCTTAACGTCGTCATCTACCGTCTGCCGAAGATGATGCAGCGCGACTGGCAGACAGAAGCGCGCAGCATCCTCGAGCTGCCCGCCGAGCCGGCCGGGGAAACCTTCAACCTGGTGTTGCCGCACTCCTGCTGCCCGCATTGCGGCCACCAGATCAAGGCCTGGGAGAACATTCCGGTCATCAGTTATCTGGCGCTGCGTGGCAAGTGCTCAAGCTGCAAGGCTCCGATCAGCAAGCGCTACCCGCTGGTGGAACTGGCTTGCGGCCTGCTGTCCGGCTATGTCGCCTACCGCTTTGGTTTCGGCTGGCCAGCCGCTGGCATGCTGGTGCTGACCTGGGGCCTGCTGGCGATGAGCCTGATCGACTGCGACCACCAGCTGCTGCCCGACGTGCTGGTTCTGCCGCTGCTGTGGCTGGGCCTGATCGCCAATCTCTATGGCCAGTACACCAGCCTGGAAAACGCCCTGTGGGGCGCCATCGCCGGCTACCTCAGCCTGTGGTCGGTGTACTGGCTGTTCAAGCTGCTGACCGGCAAGGAAGGCATGGGCTATGGCGACTTCAAGTTGCTGGCCATGCTCGGCGCCTGGGGCGGCTGGCAGATTCTGCCGCTGACCATCCTGCTGTCGTCGCTGGTCGGCGCCGTGCTCGGGGTGATCATGCTGCGCCTGCGCAACCAGGAAACCAGCACGCCTATCCCTTTCGGCCCCTATCTGGCAATTGCTGGCTGGATTGCGCTGCTCTGGGGTGATCAAATAACCGGAACCTATCTGCACTTCGCCGGTTTTAGATGAGCACACCCTGGATTCTCGGCCTGACTGGCGGTATCGGCAGCGGCAAGAGCGCTGTCGCGCAACACTTCATCGACCTTGGCGTGCATCTGGTGGATGCCGATCACGCCGCCCGCTGGGTGGTCGAACCCGGGCGCCCGGCCCTGGCGCAGATTGCCGAGCGCTTCGGCCCGCAGGTACTGCAGGCCGATGGCAGCCTGAACCGCGCCGCCCTGCGCCAACTGATTTTCCAGGACGAACAGCAGCGGCGCTGGCTTGAAAGCCTGCTGCATCCGCTGATCGGCACGGAAATCGTCCAGTACCTGGCCAAGGCAGAATCGCCCTATGCGATCCTGGTGTCGCCGCTGCTGATCGAGTCCGGCCAGCGCCGCATGACCCAGCGCGTGCTGGTGGTGGATGCCCCGGAGCAGCTGCAACTGCAGCGCACCATCGCCCGCGACCAGAGCAACGAGGAGCAGGTGCGCGCCATTCTCAAGGCCCAGGCCAGCCGCGAAGAGCGCCTGCGCCACGCCGATGATGTACTGCACAACGACCGCGACCTGGCCTGGCTGCAGAGCGAAGTCGAACGCCTGCACCAGTTCTATCTAACCCTGCGCGGAGGCCGAGCATGAGCAGCACCGTACAATGCCCCACCTGTGGCGCCCCGGTCGAATGGGGCCCGCAAAGCCCGAACCGGCCCTTCTGCAGCGAGCGCTGCAAGCTGATCGACCTCGGCGCCTGGGCCTCCGAAGCCCACGCCATTCCCGGCGACCAGCTGGAAGACGAGCTGTTCTCGGAAGACCTGCCGCCGCGCGGCCACTGACCGAATGCGCCCTCAGGGGCGCATGAAGGTGTAATCGCGCTCGCTATCCAGATTGTCGGCAAGAAACTCCAGCTCCCGAGCCAGATCAGCCGCCCCGCGCAGCTCATTGTTCTGCTCGACCACCACGCTGAGCAAAGCCCGCAGACACATCACGGCCTCGAAGCCCTGCCCCTCGCCCCGCACCAGGCAGCCTGCCAGCTCCTGGCGCGCCCACTCGTGTACGCCCATAGATTGCCCTCCAGCATTTGCGCCAGCATGACCAAGCGCCGGCCGGCACATATTGACCGGCGTCAGCTGGGCGGCTCGTCGTCCTTCCAGGGCGCGGAGAGATAGCGGGTGCGATTGAAGGTTTCCAGCCAGTCCGGGTAGAACACCACCAAGCCGGTGACCACCATGCCGTTGATGAATGCCTCGGGAAACATCACCAGCCACAGGTAGCCGATGAAGTCGTCGAGCCATGGCGGCATCTCGTAGAGGCCGTCGAACCACAGCAGGCCCAGGCCACACAGCAGGGTCGCCAGCGCCGCCAGGCCAGCCGGAAAGAAGCCGCTGCAGAAGATATACACGAACAGGTTGCGCGGCTGGCGGCGCTCCACCTGCTGCGCGCAGACTTCGGTGATCAACACCGGGATCAGCACCAGCAGCACACCGTTGACGCCCAGCGCCTGCAGATCCTGGCGGCCCATCAGCACCAGCGCCAGTTGTGCTGCCAGCCCGCCAAGCACGGCCAACGGCCAGTCCAGCAACAGGGTAACGGCAGTCATGCCGATGAAATGGAAAGACAACCCCGAGGCGAAATCGCGCCGCACCAGCCACAGCAGGAACAGGCCGAGAATGGTGCCGAACAGCAAATGCTGGCGGCGCTGATCGCTGCACAGCTCGACCCAGGGCGCGCGCCACAGGGCCCACAGTAGCGCCAGCCCATACAGCAGCCAGCCGAGCCACAGACTGCCCGGCGCCAACAATGCGGCCGCGATCACTGCCCGGCCTGCTCCAGGGTCGCACGTAGCGCCGCCGCATCGGCGAAGCTGCGCTGCCCCTGCAGGCGCCCGTCACGCAGATCCAGCCACAGCACGCTTCCCGCCACCACGGGATAACGCGGCACCACCCGCGCCTCGCGATCGAGCAATACCCGGTAGTGGTAATCGCGCATGGCCGGTATGGCGAACAGCTTGGCAATCGGCCCAGGCATGCCACTGATATCGGCCAGGAACAGCGCATGACGCTGCTCCAGATAGCCCTCGGGCTTGTCCTGCAGAGCTGCTTTCAGCAGCTTGGCGCCGTCCATGTCACGCGCCACCAGCAGCACCTGCAGGCGTTCGTCCAGGCTGTAAGGACGATCGAACTGATCGAGCAGCGTCCAGGGCGCCAGACGCTCGCCAGGCTCAAGCGCCAGGGCCAGTCCGGACACCAGCCAGACCGCCAGAAACAAACCGATCCTCATGCCTCACTCCTCGTGGAAAACACCTGAATATCCTCGCGCCGCTCCCAGCCAGGCTGGGCCTGCCAAAAGCCCAGGGCCGCGGGCGCATCCTGCAATACAAACACGTGGGACTTGTCGATGCCCAGGCGCGCCAGGTTCGCCAGCGCCTCGGCCAGCAGGGCCCGCGCCAAACCGCGCCCACGCCAGGGCTCATCCACCACCAGATGCTGCAGATAACCGCGCCGGCCGTCATGCCCGACCAACAGGCAGCCCGCCAACTGGCTATCGATCTCGAGCACCAGGCTCAGCTGCGGATTGCGCGTCAGGTAGGCGCAGAACGGCGCATAGCCATCCTCGGCACGCAAACGGATTCCCGGTGTGCGCTGCCAGAGCGCAAGCAGGGCCGGATGATCGGCAGGCGTGGCTGGGCGAATCGACATGGCAGCTCCCGGATGGCGACAGCCGAGTGTACACCTGCCTCCCGGGCAGTTCAGCGCGGCCAACTGTCGCCGCGCCGATTTGCAGTTATGCTCCGTGCATGGACGATTCCGACTACCTGCGCCTGCTGACCCGGCAGGCCGAGCAGGCCAACGACTTCCTTTCCAATGCGCGCAAGTGGGAGCGCGAGCGCTGGGTCTGCCAGCGCCTGCTGCTCAGCCTCAACGTGCCCTTTCGCCAGGAGGAGTTCGCCAGCAGCAGCCGGGAGCCGCCGGATGTGCAGTTTCGCGAAGCCAACTTCGAAGTGTTCTTCGTCCTCGACGAGGGCCGCCGCCTGAATGACGAGTGGCGCGTCGAACTGGAACGGCGCCGCAGCGCCCTCTCACTCAGCCAACTGCTGCGCCGCGAACGGCGCCCGCGGCGCATCCCCGCCACCGAGCTGCAAGCGCGCCTGGCGCCCACCCTGCGCAAGAAGGCGCACAACTACCGCGAGCGTGGCATCGACCTCGGCGAGCTGGATCTGCTGGCCTTCGCCAGCCTCAAGCACAACCTGCCGGATTTCAACACGCCCTTCCCGCCCCCGGGCGAATACCTGCGCCAGGGCTGGCGCTCGCTATCGCTAGTCGGCCCGACCTACTGCCGCGTGTTGTTCGCCCATGCCGACGCCCCGGACTTCCTGCGCAACAACCTCGGCCGCACCGTGCTGTTCGATGCCGGCATCAGCCTATGAGCCGGCCCGCACGACGCTGCGAGACAGATTGAGCGGGCGCGAGCGCCCCAGCTAGAATGCCCCCATCCACCTGAGAGGCCTGCCATGACCAGTCGCCTGAGCCCGGAAGATCAGCAACGTGTCGATCAGTATTTAAGTGCCCCGCAGCACCAGGTCGAGCGTCAACCCTTCCGACCCTGGCGCCTGTTGCTGCTGACCATCGGTACGGTCATCGCCCTCGGCATCCTCAGCCGCCTGCTTGCCCGCCTGGTGCTATGAGCTGCTTCGCGCTCGCCCAGGCCGGCCCACCCGGATTCCACAAGCCTATGAGATATCCCCATGACCCATCGTATCGTGATCGTCGGCGGCGGCGCCGGCGGCCTGGAGCTTGCTACCCGCCTGGGTAGAACCCTGGGCAAACGCAGCCAGGCCCAGGTTGTCCTGGTCGACGCCAACCTCACCCATATCTGGAAACCGCTGCTGCACGAAGTAGCCTCCGGTTCGCTGAACTCCTCCGAGGACGAGCTGAACTACGTGGCCCAGGGCAAGTGGAACCACTTCGAGTTCCAGCTCGGGCGCATGAGCGGGCTGGATCGCGCGCGGCGCAGCATCCGCCTGGCCGCCACTCTGGACGAGGACGGCGGCGAGCTACTGCCCGAGCGCGAGCTGGGCTACGACAGCCTGGTACTGGCGGTCGGCAGCACCACCAATGATTTCGGCACCCCCGGCGCCGGCGAACACTGCATCTTCCTCGACACCCGCGAGCAGGCCGAACGCTTCCACCGCCAACTGCTCAACCACTACCTGCGTGCCCATGCCGGACGCCTGGACGACAACCACATCAGCGTGGCCATCGTCGGTGCCGGCGCCACCGGTGTCGAGCTGGCCGCCGAGCTGCACCATGCTGCCCACGAGCTGGCCGCCTATGGCCTCGATGGCATTCAGCCGCAGAACATGCGTATCACCCTGGTCGAAGCCGGCCCGCGCGTGCTGCCGGCATTGCCGGAACGCATCAGCCAGCCGGTACACCAGACTCTGGAAAGACTCGGCGTCACCGTGCTCACCGGCACGGCCGTCAGCGAGGTCAGCGCCGATGCCCTGCGCACCGCCCAGGGCATGGAGATCCCGGCCAGTCTCAAGGTCTGGGCCGCCGGCATCCGCGCCCCGGCCGTGTTGCGCGAACTGGACGGCCTGGAGTGCAACCGGATCAACCAGCTGCTGGTACGCCCGACCCTGCAGACCACCCTGGACGACAACATCTTCGCCTTCGGTGACTGCGCCGCCTGCCCCATCGGCGACGGCAGCGAGCGCAATGTGCCGCCACGCGCCCAGGCCGCCCATCAGCAGGCCTCGCTGCTGGCCAAGTCGCTCAAGCTACGCCTGAGCGGCCAGCCGCTGCCGAGCTTCGCCTACCGCGACTACGGCTCGCTGATCTCGCTGTCACGCTTCTCCGCCGTCGGCAACCTGATGGGCAACCTGATGGGCAGCGTCAAACTGGAGGGCTGGCTGGCACGGATGTTCTACATCTCGCTGTACCGCATGCACCAGATGGCGCTGTACGGCACTGTGCGCACCGCCCTGCTGATGCTCAGCGACCGCATCGGCCGCAGCACCGAGCCGCGCCTCAAGCTGCACTGAGGCAGCACCTATACTGCGCATGGAGCCCACCCACCCGGGAGCGCCCATGCGCAGCCTGCTCGCCCTGCTCTGCCTGGCGGCCGCTCTGCCGCTTCGCGCCGAGCCGCTGACCGTCTACTACATCGAGAAGCCGCCCTACTACCACACGGAAAAGGGCCAGCCGACCGGTTTTCTCCTCGAACGCACCCGCGCCATCTTCAGCCAGGCCGCAATAGCCGTGCACTTCGAGGCGCGCCCGGCCAAGCGCATCCTCCTCGAGCTCGAACAGGGACAGGCCGCCGCCTGCTCCACCGGCTGGTTCAAGACCCCGCAACGCGAAGCCTTCGCTCGCTTCAGCCGCGCCATCTACCGCGACGAACCGATGACCATCCTGACTCGCGCCACTCTGCAACAGCAGCTGAGCAGCTACTCCAGCCTTGCCGACCTGCTCGCCAGCCCGCTGCGCCTGGGCGTGGTGGACGGTTTTTCCTACGGCGAACTGGATGCCCTGCTGGCCCGCGGCAACCCCAGCCGGGTCACCGCACCGCCTTCGCAGAACGTACGCATGCTGGCTGCCGAGCGCATCGACTACACCCTGGTCGACGAACGCGAGCTGCCCTACATCCTCGCCGAGGCCGACCTCAACAATGCCCGCCTCAGCAGCCTGAAGATGCCGGACATCCCGCCCGGCCAGCGGCGCTACCTGATGTGCAGCAAGGCAGTCGGCGATGAGGTAATGAAAGCGCTGGATCGCAGCATCCAGCGCCTCGGCCTGGAGCCCTGAAAAACCCGGACGACAAAAAGCACGAAGCCCGCACAAGGCGGGCTTCGTTTTTCTATATGGTGGGTCGTGTAGGATTCGAACCTACGACCAATTGGTTAAAAGCCAACTGCTCTACCAACTGAGCTAACGACCCTGAAATGGTCGGGGTAGGGGGATTCGAACTCCCGACATCTTGCTCCCAAAGCAAGCGCGCTACCGGACTGCGCTATACCCCGATTGGAATTTGGCTCCGCGACCTGGACTCGAACCAGGGACCCAATGATTAACAGTCATTTGCTCTACCGACTGAGCTATCGCGGAACTTCGTCATTCCAGCTCCAACACTGTAGCGGCTATGCCGTTTCCCGTATCAGAGGCGCGCCATTTTACGTACCAAAACGTTGCTGTCAACCCTTTAAAAGACTTATCCAACAATGCTTTGCCGAAAAATAACCGACTATTCTATCTTTGCGGCATGATCTCCATTTCAGCGTCCCCGAGCGGGCCGCCGTTTCATCCAGGATGACCCATGAGTTCCCAGGACGCTCCGCCTCCTTCTTCCAGACCCACCCCCGGTCTGGCCAGCCGCGGCATCCAGCCTCGCTTCAGCGAACTGGTGCAGGACTGCCGCAAGCTGGTGATGAACAACCTGGCCGAGCACCTCGGCGGGGTGTTCGGCCAGGTCGACGATACGCTCTTCGAATGCGCGGAGAAGGCCGAGAACAATCGACTTCAGACCCTGTTTTTCGACAGCATGCGCGATATCCGCAAGCTGCGCCCGCAGCTTGAGCGCAGCTACCACCAGAGCATCGCGCAGAATTTCTCCGACTTCCTCGAAGGCAAGCTCAAGCCAACCCCGGACACTGCCGCGCTGGATGCCGAGCAACTGGAGCTGGTGCAGAACGAGGAATATGAAGAAAGCCTGCAGGTCACCAACATGGTCAGCCGGGTACGCGCCCACAGCGCCCGCGGCCTGTTTGCCCTGGAGCAGCGCCTGGCCCTGCTCAACAACGGGCACAAGCTCGGCGAGGACAGCAACCCGTTCGGCCCCCAGGCCATCGCCGATGCCTTCCGCGCCGCGCTTACCCCGCACCCGCTGCCGCTGCGGATCAAGGTCATCCTCTACATGCTGTTCGACCGGCATGTCATGGAAGGCCTCGACTCGCTCTACGAGATGCTCAACCAGCGGCTGATCGCCGCCGGCATCCTGCCCAACCTCAAGTTTACCCCGCAACGCGGCGCCAGCAGCCCGAGCAGCAGCGGCGCAACCAGCCCGCCTGCCGAGCCGGCCGCCACCGCAACCACAAGCCCGGGCAATGCCAGCGAGCGATCGGCTCCAGCCGGCCAGCCGGGCTCCGCCGCCGCGGGCGCTACAGGTTCGGCCATGCCGCTCGACCTCGCGGCGCCGCCATCGGCCGATCCGGTACAGCTGTTCGGCGGCCTTACCGCGCTGCTCAGCGAACGCCGCGAACGCGACCTCGACGCCCCGCTGCCCGGCGGCGCGCGCAGCATCGCCAGTTTCGCCCCGCGCACCGCCACCAGCACCTACAGCGCCAGCGAACTGCTCGACGCTCTCAACCGCCTGCAGCAACAGTCGGCCAACAGCCTCAGCCAGCGCCTGCACCACCCGCAGCCGGTGGAAGAGCTCAAGGTAGGCCTGCAGCAGCAACTGGAAGCCCACAGCGCCCTGCCCGGCCAGCAGAAGCTGTCCGACCAGGAAGCCGACGTGATCGACCTGGTCGGCATGCTGTTCGACTTCATCCTCGACGACGACAATCTGCCGGACGCCTGCAAGACCGCCCTCTCCCATCTGCACACGCCCTATCTGAAGGTGGCGCTGCAGGACAAGGCGCTGTTCACCCAGCACCACCATCCGGCCCGCCGCCTGCTCAACACCATGGCCCAGGCCGGCGTGCTGTACGGCGGCGAAGGCGACGAACGCGGCCTGCTGGCGAAGATGCAGTGGGTGGTCGAGCGGGTCATCCACGGCTTCGTCGGCGACCTACAGCTGTTCGACAGCCTGCTGGAAGAGTTCAACGAGTTCGTCGCCACCCTCAAGCACAAGGTCGAACTGCGCGAACGCCGCGCGGTGGAAGCGGCCAAGGGCCGCGACAAGCTGCTCGGTGCCCGCCAGCTGGCTGTCGAAGTGATCACCAAGGCCGTACAGGAGCGCGAGCTGCCGGCGATCATCCGCAACTTCCTCGAACTGACCTGGGCCGACGTGCTGGTGTTCGTCCTGCTCCGTCACGGCGAGCGCAGCCCGGAATGGCAGCGCGCCGGCGAGGTCGCCGAGCTGCTGGCCTGGAGCGGCACCCCACTCGACGCCGACGGCCGCACGCGCCTGCAGAGCCAGCGCGTGGCCCTGCTCGACGAGCTGCGCAAGGGCCTGGAGCTGCTCGGCGGCTACCACGAGGACGGCGTGCGCCGCCTGCTGCAGGACATAGTCGCCTGCCAGCATGCCGTGCAGGCCCAGCAGCCGCAGATCGCCGCACAGATCAAGACCCAGCTGCCGGACAGCCCGCTGGGCGCCATGCTCGGCGAAGACGCGGTATTGGCCGAACCGGTCAAGCCCAGCGGCAACCTGTCGCCGCGCGCCCAGAGCCTGATGAAGGAACTGCAGCAGGTCGAATTCGGCACCTGGTTCGAGTTCGTCCAGGGCAAGGAAACCCGCAGCCTCAAGCTGTCCTGGTTCAGCCCCACCACCCACAACTACATGTTCGTCGACCACAGCGGGCAGCGCGTGGCGATCAAACCGATCCGCCAGCTGGCCAGCGAAATGGAGCAGGGCCTGGCGCGCATCGTGCCACCCGAGCGCAGCTCGCCTCTGGTCGATCGCGCCCTCGGCGCCATCTACCGCGTCCTGCAACGTTTTACCGGACGCGCCACTGAAGTCGGACAAGGAGCCTGAATGGACGATCGTCGCCAGCACAACCGGCACACCACCGCGCTGCACATCGAAGTCTTCGACCTGCATTCCGGACGCCGTCTCGGGCGCATCGTCGATCTCTCCGCCGACGGCTTCATGCTGTTCAGCGAGACCGAGGTGGAAAGCGACTCGGTATGGGAATGCCGCCTGACCCTGGAGCCGCCCGTGGAGGGCATCCACGAGATCCGCCTGGGCGCCGACTGCCTGTGGAGCCGCCCTGGCGCCAACAACCAGAACGGCTGGAGCGGTTTCCACATCATCGACCTGGCCGACGAGCAGGCCAGCGCCCTGGAGCTGGTACTGCAGCACATCTGAGCGCCATCCCCAGCCACAACAAAAACGCCCCGTCCGGGTTACCCGGGCGGGGCGTTTGCATAAGCGCTAGGCTCAGGCGAACACCAGCTCCTCGCCCTCGACCCGCGCGCGGATCTGCGCGCCCGGCAGGAACTGCCCGGCCAGGATCTGCTGGGCCAGCGGGTTCTCGATCCAGCGCTGAATCGCCCGCTTCAGCGGCCGTGCGCCATACACTGGGTCGTAACCGACGGCGATCAGCTTGTCCAACGCCTCGCTCGACAGCTCCAGGTGCAGCTCGCGCTCGGCCAGGCGTTTACGCAGGCGCTGCAGCTGGATCTCGGCGATGCCGGCGATCTGCTCGCGGCCCAGCGGATCGAACACCACCACCTCGTCGATGCGGTTGATGAACTCCGGACGGAAATGGCTGCCCACCGCATCCATCACCGCCGCGCGTTGCGCCTCCGGATCGCCGACCAGCTCCTGGATCTGCGCCGAGCCGAGGTTGGAGGTCATCACCACCACGGTATTACGGAAGTCCACGGTGCGTCCGTGGCTGTCGGTCAGGCGACCATCCTCAAGCACCTGCAGGAGGATGTTGAACACATCCGGATGGGCCTTCTCCACCTCGTCGAGCAGCACCACCGCATAGGGTTTGCGGCGTACCGCCTCGGTCAGGTAACCGCCCTCCTCGTAACCGACATAGCCGGGCGGCGCGCCGATCAGTCGGGCCACCGAGTGTTTTTCCATGAACTCGGACATGTCGATGCGCACCAGCGCCTCCTCGGTATCGAAGAGGAACTCGGCCAGCGCCTTGCACAGTTCGGTCTTGCCCACCCCGGTAGGGCCGAGGAAGAGGAAGGAACCACTGGGCCGATTGGGGTCGGCCAGGCCGGCGCGGGAACGCCGCACCGCGTTGGCTACTGCCACCACGGCCTCGTTCTGGCCAATTACCCGCTGGTGCAGCAGGCCTTCCATCTTCAGCAGCTTGTCGCGCTCGCCCTCAAGCATCTTGGCCACCGGAATGCCAGTCCACTTGGACACCACTTCAGCGATTTCCTCGTCGGTGACCTTGTTGCGCAGCAGCTGGTTCTCCGCCTTGCCGTGCTGATCGACCATCTGCAGGCTGCGCTCCAGATCCGGGATCACCCCGTACTGCAGCTCGGCCATGCGCTGCAGGTCGGATTTGCGCCGCGCCGCCTCGAGATCGGCCTTGGCCTGCTCGATCTTCTGCTGAATCTGCGCCGAGCCTTGCACCTCGGCCTTCTCCGACTTCCAGATTTCCTCCAGGTCGGCGTACTCCAGCTCCAGCTTGGCAATGTCTTCCTTGAGCTTCTCCAGGCGCTTGAGGGCGGCGTCGTCGTCCTCCTTCTTCAGCGCCTCACGCTCGATCTTCAGCTGGATCAGGCGCCGCTCCAGGCGATCCAGGGCTTCCGGCTTGGAGTCGATCTCCATGCGGATGCGACTGGCCGCCTCGTCGATCAGGTCGATGGCCTTGTCCGGCAGCTGGCGGTCGGTGATGTAGCGATGGCTGAGCTTGGCCGCGGCGATGATCGCGCCGTCGGTGATGGTCACCCCGTGGTGCACCTCGTAGCGTTCCTTGAGGCCACGCAGGATGGCGATGGTGTCTTCCTCGCTCGGCTCGTCCACCAGCACCTTCTGGAAGCGCCGCTCTAGGGCCGCGTCCTTCTCGATGTACTGGCGGTACTCGTCCAGGGTGGTGGCGCCGACGCAGTGCAGCTCGCCGCGGGCCAGAGCCGGCTTGAGCATGTTGCCGGCGTCCATCGCGCCCTCGGCCTTGCCGGCGCCGACCATGGTGTGCAGCTCGTCGATGAACAGGATGATGCGCCCTTCCTGCTTGCCCAGCTCGTTGAGCACCGCCTTCAGGCGCTCCTCGAACTCGCCGCGAAACTTGGCGCCGGCGATCAGCGAGCCCATGTCGAGGGACAGCAGGCGCTTGTCCTTCAGCCCGTCCGGCACCTCGCCGTTGACGATGCGCTGGGCCAGGCCTTCGGCGATGGCGGTCTTGCCGACACCGGGTTCGCCGATCAGCACCGGGTTGTTCTTGGTACGCCGCTGCAGCACCTGGATGGTACGGCGGATCTCGTCGTCGCGGCCGATCACCGGGTCGAGCTTGCCTTCTTCGGCGCGCGCAGTGAGGTCGACGCAGTACTTGTCCAGCGCCTGGCGCGCTTCCTCGACGTTCGGGTCATTCACCGCCTGGCCGCCGCGCAGGTTGGCCACGGCATTTTCCAGGGCTTTCTTGGTCACGCCCTGGGCCAGCAGCAGTTTGCCCAGGCGGGTGCTGTCATCCATCGCGGCAAGCAGCACCAGCTCGCTGGAAATGAACTGGTCGCCCTTCTGCTGGGCCAGACGGTCGGCCTGGTTGAGCAGGCGCGCCAGATCCTGGGACAGGTTGACGTCGCCGGTAGGGTTCTGGATTTTCGCCAGGTGGTCGAGTTCCTTGGTCAGCGCCTGGCGCAAGGCGTTGACGTCGAAGCCGACCTGCATCAGCAGCGGCTTGATCGAGCCGCCCTGCTGGTCGAGCAGGGCCTGCATCAGGTGCAGCGGCTCGATGGCCGGATGGTCGAGGCCGACGGCCACGGACTGGGCGTCGGAAAGGGCAAGCTGCAGCTTGCTGGTCAAACGGTCGATTCGCATGGATTGTCCTTCCTTCACTAGATCGGGCCGGAGCGCTGAACTGCTCGCAACGAAAAAGCCCTGAGTTGAAGACTAGATGAGGACAGTTTGCCGCGATTCAAGCGTCGCGCTGTTGATCGGCGTCAGTCGGCCAGCCAGACCAGCGAAGCAAAGCGCCCGGTACGCACGGCACGGCGGTAGGAAAAGAAGCGCGGATCGCTGACCGTACACCAGCCGCCGCCCGACACGGCAGTGACGCCGCGGGCCGCCAGACGGATGCGCGCCAGGGCATAGATATCGGCCATGAACTTGCCGGGATTGATGCTCGGCTGGAACGCTGCCGCGCTCTCGGCATGGCTGGCGATAAAGGCCTCGCACACTTCGGGGCCGACCTCGAAGGCCGTCGGGCCGATGGCCGGGCCGAGCCATACCAGCACCTGTTCGGGCGGCAGGGCCAGGGCATCCAGGGTTGCCTCCAGCACGCCGCCGGCCAGCCCGCGCCAGCCGGCATGGGCAGCCGCCACGCGGCTGCCGGCACGATCGCAGAACAGCGCCGGCAGGCAGTCGGCAGTGAGTACCGCGCTGGCGATACCCGGCGTGGCGCTCCAGCTGGCATCGGCCTCGGCCACCTGCGCCGGATCGGCCTCGACCACTGCCGTGCCATGTACCTGGCGCAGCCAGGCCGGCTGGCAGTGCAGTTGCGCGGTCAGTTGCTGGCGATTGGCGGTCACCGCCGCCAGCTCATCCTCGACATGGTCGCCGAGGTTGAGGCTGTCGAACGGCGCCAGGCTGACGCCGCCAGCGCGGGTGGTGACACAGGCACGCACTTTGGCCGGGGCCGGCCAATCGGGAATCAGCCAGTCAGCGCTCATCAGACGAAGGATTCGTTGTCCTGGCGCAGCAGCGAGAGCATCCACACCAGGTCATCCGGCAGTGGCGACTCCCACTTCATGCGCTGCCCGGTGGCCGGATGGGTCAGCTCGAGGAAGCGCGCATGCAGGGCCTGGCGCGGGAACTCCTTGAGCGTCTGCACCAGGGTCTGGCTGGCCGCCGGCGGGATGCGGAAGCGCCCGGCGTACAGCGGGTCACCGATCAGCGGGTAGCCGACATGGGTCATGTGCACGCGGATCTGGTGGGTACGCCCGGTTTCCAGCTTGACCCGTACATGGGTGTGCGAGCGGAAGCGTTCCAGCACCCGGTAGTGGGTAACGGCCGGCTTGCCGCCGTCGATCACTGCCATGCGCTGGCGGTTGGCCGAGCTGCGGCCGATCGGCGCGTCGATCTTGCCACCAGCGGTGATCACGCCGATACAGATACATTCATAGATGCGGCTGACCGTGCGTTTCTGCAGCTGGTCGACCAGCTTGGTCTGCGCCTGCAGGGTCTTGGCCACCACCATCAGGCCGGTGGTGTCCTTGTCCAGGCGATGGACGATGCCGGCGCGCGGCACGTTGACGATGTCCGGCACGTGGTGCAGCAAGGCATTGAGCAGGGTGCCGTCGGCATGCCCGGCGGCCGGATGCACCACCAGCCCGGCTGGCTTGTCGATCACCAGCAGGTGCTCGTCCTCGTAGACGATGTTCAGCGGTATGTCCTGCGCCACCCATTCGCCCTGGGCTTCCTGCTCGGCCTCGAGAGCCAGCACGGCGCCACTGTGAACGATGTCGCGCGGGCGCAGCACGGCACCGTCGACGGTCAGGCGGCCGTCCTTGATCCAGGCGGACAGGCGCGAACGCGAGTACTCGTCGAACAGCTGGGCGGCGACCTGGTCGAGGCGCTGGCCACCGAGGTCGGACGGTACTTCGGCGGTGAGTTGGATGAGCTGATCGGAGTCTTCGGACATGGGCTGCTGCGGAGGGCGGTGCAGCTTTTGGTTTCGGCTGCACGCTGTGGTTAAATACGGCGTCTTTGTCCCGGGTATTTCCGGGGCGCCCATCATAACAGGACGGTTCAGGCCGAGACAGCCGGCCGTCACAGGGACGCAAGCCGCCATGCAAGTGAAACACCTGCTGCTGATCGCCATCATCGCCCTCACTGCCGCCTGCTCTTCCGACAAACCGGAGGTGGACGAGAACCTGAGCGAGAGCGAGCTGTACCAGCAGGCCCAGGACGATCTCGACAACAGCAGCTACAACAATGCCGTAGCCAAGCTGAAGGCTCTGGAATCGCGCTATCCCTTCGGCCGTTACGCCGAGCAGGCCCAGCTCGAGCTGATCTACGCCTATTACAAGAACGTCGAGCCGGAAGCGGCAAAATCCGCGGCCGAGCGTTTCATCCGCCTGCACCCGCAGCATGCCAACGTCGACTACGCCTACTACCTGAAGGGCCTGGCCTCCTTCGACCAGGATCGCGGCCTGCTGGCGCGCTTCCTGCCGCTGGACATGACCAAGCGCGACCCGGGCGCGGCCCGCGACTCGTTCAACGAATTCGCCCAGCTCACCAGCCGCTACCCGAACAGCCGCTACGCCCCGGACGCCAAGGCGCGCATGATCTACCTGCGCAACCTGTTGGCCGCCTACGAGATCCACGTCGCCCACTACTACCTGACCCGCCAGGCCTATGTCGCCGCCGCCAACCGCGGCCGCTACGTGGTGGAAAACTTCCAGGAAACCCCCGCCGTCGGTGATGGCCTGGCAGTGATGACCGAGGCCTACCAGCGCCTGGAAATGAACGACCTGGCCGCCACCAGCCTGGAAACCCTCAAGCTCAACTACCCGGATCACCCGAGCCTGGTCGACGGCAACTTCGTGCCGCAGGAAGAGGAGTCGGACAACCGCTCCTGGCTGGCCAAGGCCACCCTCGGTCTGATCGAATCCGATGCACCGCTGCCGCCGGGCGAAACCCGCGCCAGCCAGGACGTGATCAAGCAATACGAAGACGCCCAGGAAGAGATCCCGGAAGACCTGCTCCCGGAAAACCAGGACGCCGCCAAGGAAGAACAGCAGGAAGCCGAAGGCAATGCCGACGACCGCTCCTGGTTCAGCTACATGACCTTCGGCGTGTTCGACTGAGCACGACGCAGGCACACAAAGGGAGGCTTCGGCCTCCCTTTTTCATGCCCGTACGGCGCGCTTAACTGCTGCGCCCGGCCCGCGACCTTGGCTACACTGCTCGCCTGCCAACAAGAAGAACCCGCCATGTTTCGTCTGCTGTTCTGGATTGCCCTGATCACTGCCGCCATCTGGTTCTGGCGCCGCCTCAAGCGCCCCGCGGCCACCGCGCAAACCCGCCACGAAGCCGCGGCAGCCCCCATGGTGCGTTGCGCTCACTGTGGCGTGCACGTACCGCAGCAGCAGGCACTGGCCGCCGGCAACCTGTGGTACTGCAGCCAGCCGCACCTGCAGCAAGGGCCGAATCGCGGTGAACGCTGATGCCCTGAGCCTGGAGGGCATCCACGGCCGCCGGGTGCTGCGCCTCTACCATCTGTATCGAGTCATCATCGGCCTGGCCTTGGTGCTGCTGATCTCCAGCAACCTGGACGACGATCTGCTGCAGCTGGCCCACGAGCCGCTGTTCCGCTACGGCAGCTGGTTGTACCTGAGCTTCAACGTGCTGGTCGCCGTGCTGATGCAGCGTCCGCGCCACCTGCTGCAGACCTTCAGCCTGGCCCTGTTCGACGTGCTGCTGCTGTCGGCCCTGTTCTACGCCGCCGGCGGCGTGTCCAGCGGCCTGGGCAACCTGCTGATCGTCGCGGTGGCCATCGCCAACATCCTCCTGCGCGGGCGCATCGGTCTGCTGATTGCGGCAGTCGCCGCCAGCGGCATGATCTACCTGACCTTCTACCTCAGCCTCAGCCGCCCCGCGGCGGCTGCCCAGTATGTGCAGGCCGGCGCCCTCGGCGCCCTGTGCTTTGCCGCGGCGATCTTCCTCCAGGGGCTTAGTCGGCGCCTGCAGCTCAGCGAAAGCCTGGCCGAGCAGCGCGCCGTCGACGTGGCCAGCCTGGAGGCGCTCAACGCCCTGATCCTGCAGCGCATGCGCACCGGCATCCTGGTGCTGGACAAGCACAATCGCGTGCTGCTGGCCAACCAGGGCGCGCTGACCCTGCTCAACCGCAACGAGCTGACCGGCAAGGTACTCGACCCGCACTGCCCGGAGCTGGTCAAGCGCCTGCAGCAGTGGCAGCACAACCCGACCCTGCGCCCGCAGAGCCTGCAGGTGGTGGCCGACGGGCCGCTGCTGCAGCCGAGCTTCATCGCCCTGCAGCGCGGCGAGGAACTGCACAGCCTGGTGTTCCTCGAGGACATCTCGCAGATCACCCAGCAGGCCCAGCAGCTCAAGCTCGCCTCCCTCGGCCGCCTGACCGCTGGCATCGCCCACGAGATCCGTAACCCGCTCGGCGCCATCAGCCATGCCGCCCAGCTGCTGCAGGAGTCGGAGGAACTGGAAGGCCCGGATCGGCGCCTGGCACAGATCATCCAGGATCACTCGCGGCGGATGAACCTGGTGATCGAGAACGTCCTGCAGCTGTCGCGGCGGCGCCAGGCCGAGCCCCAGCTGCTCGACCTGAAATACTGGCTGCACCGCTTCGCCAGCGAATTCCGCAGCTCGATCGCCACCCTCGACCAGAGCCTGCACCTGGAAGCCATCGGCAGCGGCCTGCAGACTCGCATGGATCCGCACCAGCTGACCCAGGTACTGACCAACCTGGTGCAGAACGGCCTTCGCTACAGTGCGCAGAGGCACCAGCTCGGCCAGGTCTGGCTCAAGCTGTTCCGTGATGCGGACAGCGACCTGCCGGTACTGGAGGTGCTCGACGACGGCCCCGGCGTGCCGCCGGAGCAAGTGCAGCACATCTTCGAGCCGTTCTACACCACCGACAACAAAGGCACCGGCCTGGGCCTGTATATTTCCCGCGAGCTGTGCGAAAGCAACCAGGCGCGCCTCGACTACAAACCGCGCGATGGCGGCGGCAGCTGCTTTCGCATCACCTTCGCCCATCCACGCAAACTGAGCTGAACATGAGTACCCGGCAGAGAGCCCTGATCGTCGACGACGAGCCCGATATCCGCGAACTCCTGGAAATCACCCTGGGCCGGATGAAGCTCGACACGCGCAGCGCGCGCAACGTCAAGGAAGCCCGCGAGTGGCTGGCGCGCGAGCCCTTCGACCTGTGCCTGACCGACATGCGCCTGCCCGACGGCACCGGCCTGGAAATCGTCCAGCACATCCAGCAGCGCCACCCACAGGTGCCGGTGGCGATGATCACCGCCTACGGCAGCCTTGACACTGCGATCAACGCTCTCAAGGCTGGCGCCTTCGACTTCCTGACCAAACCGGTCGACCTCGGCCGCCTGCGCGAGCTGGTAGCCACCGCCCTGCGCCTGCGCAGCGCCAGCGATGAAGACGGCCCGGTGGACACCCGCCTGCTTGGCGAGTCGCCACCGATGCGCGCGCTGCGCAGCCAGATCCTCAAGCTGGCGCGCAGCCAGGCACCGGTGTACATCAGCGGTGAGTCGGGCAGCGGCAAGGAACTGGTGGCCCGCCTGATCCACGAACAGGGCCCGCGCACCGAGCGCCCCTTCGTCCCGGTCAACTGCGGTGCCATCCCCTCCGAGCTGATGGAGAGCGAGTTCTTCGGCCACAAGAAGGGCAGCTTCACCGGCGCTATCGAGGACAAGCAGGGGCTGTTCCAGGCCGCCAACGGCGGCAGCCTGTTCCTCGACGAAGTGGCCGACCTGCCACTGTCCATGCAGGTCAAGCTGCTGCGCGCGATTCAGGAAAAGGCCGTACGCGCCGTCGGCGGCCAGCAGGAAGTGGTGGTGGATGTACGCATCCTTTGCGCCACCCACAAGGATCTCGCCGCCGAAGTGGCGGCCGGGCGCTTCCGCCAGGATCTGTTTTATCGCCTCAACGTCATCGAACTGCGCGTACCACCACTGCGCGAGCGCCGCGAGGATATCCCGCTGCTGGCCGACACCATGCTGCGCCGCCTCTGCGAAGGCACCGGCCTGCCACTGACCCGGCTCAGCGACGATGCCCTGGAAAAGCTCAAGAGCTATCGCTTTCCCGGCAACGTGCGCGAGCTGGAGAACATGCTGGAGCGCGCCTACACCCTGTGCGAGGACGAGCAGATCCGCGCCAGCGACCTGCGCCTGGCCGAAACCGCCTGCAGCGCCGAGAGCGGCGAAGCCTCGCTGGCACAAATCGACAACCTGGAAGACTACCTGGAAGACATCGAGCGCAAGCTGATCATGCAGGCGCTCGAAGAAACCCGCTGGAACCGCACCGCCGCAGCCCAGCGCCTGGGCCTGACCTTCCGCTCGATGCGCTACCGCCTGAAGAAGCTCGGCATCGACTGAGAGCGGCTCAGCCCAGCCGCCCCGCCGGCGCATAGGGCGCCGGATCGAGCAGCGGCTCGCGCCCCAGCAGCAGATCGACCAGCAGCCGGCACGAAGCCGGCGCCAGCACCAGACCATTGCGGTAATGCCCGCAGTTCAGCCACAACCCCGGGAAGCCCGGCACCTCGCCGATAAAGGGAATACCCTCGGGCGAGCCAGGGCGCAACCCGGCCCAATGCCCGACCAGCTCGGCCTCGGCCAGCGCCGGCAACAGCTCCTCGGCAGAAGCTTTGAGACTGGCCAGCGCCACCTCAGTCGGGGTCTTGTCGAAACCGGCGTGCTCCAGGGTGCTGCCAACCAGGATATGGCCATCCTTGCGCGGGATGGCGTAACGCCCCTTGGCCAGTACCATGGCCGGCAGGAAATCCGCGGCGCACTTGTAGAGAATCATCTGCCCCTTGACCGGCTCGACCGGCAGGTTCAACCCCAGCTGCGCCAGCAGCTGACCGCTCCAGGCCCCCGCTGCCAGCACCACCCGCTCGGCCCGTATCTCTCCACCCGTGGCCTGCACCCCAGCGACCCGCCCGCCCTCCTGCAGGAAACCGCTTACCTCGGTGTGCTCGTGTATCCGCACATTGGGCATTGCCAGCAACGCGGCACGCAGCGCCTTGACTAGACGCGGATTACGCACATTGGCCACTCCCGGCATATGGATGGCACTGGCAAAGCCGGCGCCCAGCACGGGCACGGCGTCGTAAACCTGGCTCATCCCGACCTTGTGCAACGCTCGCGCCTCGCGCCGAGCCCACAGCAGAGCCTCGGGCTCGTCTTCCAGATCCAGCCAGTAGAGACCGGTGGCGTACACCTGCGGATCGACTCCGGTCAACGCCAGCAGGCGCGCCCCCAGGTCGGGATAGAAATCCTGCGACCAGCGCGCCAGCGCCGTCACTGCCGCGCCATAGCGCCAGGGATACAGCGGGGAAACTATGCCACCGCCGGCCCAGGAGGACTCCTGCCCGACCGCCCCACGCTCAACCAGCACTATCGACTCGCCCGCCTGCGCAAGCTCGAAAGCCCCAAGGAGCCCGAGCGCGCCCCCGCCTATGATCAGCGTGGAATAGCCGTGCGCCACTACAACCCCCTAACAAAGAAAAAGGGGAGCCATGCTCCCCTTTGTTTCACGCTTGCACTCAGCGTCGCCAGCAGACCGCATTATCGCTCGAGGTCTGCTCGCCCAGCTCGTTGATACTCAACGCCTCACAAGTATCGCCATCCATGACTCCACCAGACACAGCCGTCGCATTGATCACAAAGGCGCTGGAGGAAGTGGCAGCATCATCGATGGCAATATCATACACGGCCGTACCATCTGCCGGACTCTGATCGCCGATGGCAGCGCCTTCATAAGTACCGTTCTGCGTATAGAAGCGCTCCATGATCTGCGCATCCTCCAACAGAATCGCCACTACCTCGGCCCGCCGGGTTTTCTTCACATACTCGCTGTAACTCGGGTAGGCGATGGCAGCCAGAATACCGACCACCGCCACCGTAATCATCAGCTCGATCAGAGTAAATCCATTGCGCTTCATCTAGACATCCTTACTGCAATTGACGCCACATGATTCGGCGGGATTGGGTTATAGCACCGCACTGTCCGTTATTCACCTCACCGCACTCATCCACCACGGTAACAGCCCCCGTCGACTTCAGGATGTACTTGCCCTGGGTGTCCTTCTGGTCGCCAGCATCGATGATCACCGGCTGCCCCGGCAGACCATCGTCAATGCCCAGACCAGAGACACGGGTATCGTTGGTATCGACCACACCATCGCCATTGGTATCGAGCACCGGATAGGACAGCATCTTGCCGGAGATCGCATCCAGTTCGACCAGCTTGCCGCTACCGGTACTTTCGCAAGGATCGTTGGCATCCACCTTGGCCGTTACGAAGATGACCCGCCCCATGGTGGTCTGCGCCGGATAGATGACCCGCTCGCCCTGCAGCACGTTGTTCAGACTAAGCGGCAGGTACCAACCGCGCTTGGTATCCCAGTCGACAGAGTTCTCGCTAGTGTTGTAGTAGGTCTGACTTTCACCGTTCGCCGTGATAACCGAAGACGAGGTGAAGGACTGAGCCACCAGGGAGCTGCTTGCCACCGTGCCGCTGGTCGCGTTCTTGTCCCAGATGCCATAGAAGGTCTGCAGCGTGGTACTGAGTTTGTCAGCAGCCTCCATCAGCTTGCCGGTGCCGAACAGCACCAGGTGACCGCCATTCGGATGCTCCACCACCAGGGGGCGAGCAGTGATCGGATGATCGACCCCGGCCTCAAAGAGCGGAGTTCCCGAGTTCGCCACGGAGCCGGTAGCACCGGACAGATCGAACTCCCAGAGGTTTCCACGCAGGTCGCCGGCATACACTTTCTGCACCTGGTACTGGGCATTCACCACCATCTGCGGCGCAGACAGCCCATTGGGAGCCGTACCGCTGGCGTTGGCATCCACCACGATCTCCTGGATCAGCGCGCCAGTGCTCAGGTTGACCACATACAGCGAGGCCTTGCCCAGATGGCTGCCATAGCCATTGCCAAAGATAGCGACCCACTCATTACTGGCATTCCGCGCCACCAGAGGCTTGGAATAGGTGTAGCCCAGGTCGTTCCAACTATTGGTCGGCGTCGAAGTGGCTGGGGCAGTTATCTCCCAGAGCCCACTGATCGCGTTGTTACCTGCCGAGAACAGCTTGACGGCGAACATGCTCTTGCCACCACCGCCCATGCCCGAAACCGCCACCGTGGCCCAGTTGGATCCCAGCTGGGCATCTGCCACGGTGATACCACCATCCACCATGAACTTGTGGCCGCCACTGGTGGCATAGTCGGTCGCCGCCACGGTATGCAGCGAAGAGAACACGCTGGACGGCATATAGGCGTAGCGATGACCGCCGGTGCCGGCATTGATCACATGAAAGAAACCGTCGTTGCTGTTTACCAGCAAGCTGTCCGTCATCGATGCCTTGGCCGATACATAGCTGTCATAGGACGTGTCGCCAGTGATACTGCTGGCCAGACGCTCCGTTGACGACAGCCGCTCCAGCGTCGAGTTGATGACGTCCCCCAGCAGCACCGTACGACTGCGCAAGCCCGTCACGGCAGTACCCTTGGACCATTCGACCAGCTGCGTACCAGTAACCCCGGTCGGCAGACTGGTGCTCAGGACGGTTTGCTGTGCAGGCGAAACGTTGGTGTAGCTCAGCGCCACCACGTTATTGGTGGCGGTGTTGTAGGTCTGGTAGGAAGCCCCGTTGCTGGACGGAGTAATGGTGTTATCCGTGGTCCAAACGCGCGACACCAAACGGCCCGTGGTTGCGCTCAAGGCATAGGCCTCGATGGTACCGCGCCAGTCCGCCGGATCGTAGAGGGTCTTGTAGTAACGCGTGGAGGTGGTCAGGCTCGAGGAGCTGGATGCGCCCGCACCACCGGAACCTGCTTGCGCACTAATTTCATTCAATGCCTGGCTCAGCGCCGACGTCAGCCCGGCGCTATCCGAGGCCGTGTAATACTTGCCGTGCCCATATTGCGCGGCATCTTTCAGCATCTGGTTATCTTGGGCAAAACCGACGGTATAGGTCTTGATGTTCTGCTGATTGAAGGCAACGGTCTCGAAGCTCTTCCCAGCCAGATCCAGCGTACTTGCCGTCGGCCGGATGTCGATGTCATAGGCAAACTTGGCAATGTCATCGAGATAATAGGTGGAGCCCTCGCTCCCAAGCCCCAGCGATGTATCACCATCCGAATAAGCAGTCGGCGGACTTGGGCTCAGGCCATCCCAATCCGGCAGGTTGTTCGTTCCCGCCACCGAACTGTTATCCCGATCCGGATCAGTCGAGGTATTGAAGAACTTGGAGTCATAGGTCGGCGCGCCGTCCGTGACCACAATGCCGAAGTTCTTCTGGCAGCGATACTGAACCTGATCCGTCAGCGTCGTGGGCGCTGTATTGTAGGAGCTGGCGAGCCCACGGTAATAACGCACCACATCATAGTAGGCTTCGGACAAGGGGGTGTAGGTCGTGCCATACAGGGAGTTGACGTTGCTATCCAGAGTCGTCTTTACCGCTCCCAGCCCCGAAACAACAATACCGCCCTGCTGTTCATAGGTTTCGCCGGTAGAGCCTGAAGCAGTGTTACCCGGGCGGAAAGACGCCAAACCAAAGCGCACACCCGAGATATTGTCGGAGATGATCTGCTTGGCAACTGTCTTGGCAACCCCCATACGGTGTCCCGTGGGAATATCAGAGGCTGTAATAGTCCCGGCCAGGAGGCCCTGAACCAGATACTCAAGGTAGTTCTTCGGCAAATCCGCCTCATCTGCCGTGGAACCCGTCGAGTTTGTCTGAACCACGGTCGGGAACGGAATGCAGACGGTCTGCGCAGCACTACCTGGGTAGTAGACCGTATTTTTCCGGACGGTGAACTTGTTCTTGGCACCCAGTTTGTAATACCCGGCACTGCAGCCGCCCTGAGCCACCCTGCTATGACCGGAGATACTGGCGGTATCCGTCCAGTGATCCACATTGGTCACATCGCACGAGGTACCCGACTTACAGTACATCGCCGTTGGATAATCAATCTTCGGGTTATAACCGCTGTGGAAGATAACGGTATTCATACTGCCCGAGTTATCCAGCAGCAGCATGACGTTTGGTGTAACTGCGGCCGTACTCAGCAACGGCGCCTGGAAGGGAGTAAACGCATACACGGGCGATGAAACATATCCCGCTACCAGAAAGCCCGCCAGCAACGACAGAACCTTGGAGGCCGGGCGCCCGGTATTTTTATTGGATGACGACATTTCCACAGCCCTCGCGAAGCACTCAGTTACTGTGCGCATAGATGCTTTCCAGTGCAGTTCTGGCATTCCCTTGGTATGACACGGCGGTCACCCGATAAAGCACCACGCTAGAACTGCTCGGCAGGTTTATCGCAGCACTGGAGGTACCCAGTTTCTGCAATTGATAAAAGGTGTTTCCCGTGGCAGCACTTTTCCATGCCGCACAAGTTCCGCTGGTTGCAGATATCTCGCCGGTGATATCGGGTACGCGGCAGTTGTTACCTGTGCAAGTAGCACATGCTGCCAGCGCAGTCGCATGACTGACATCGGCTATGTAGTTTTCACCCTCGCGCAATGCCCGCTCAGCCAGCTGAAAAGTTTCATTCTTCAGCTTCACATTGCCGGCCATTTTTTCCTGGACTCCGGCATTCTGCATGGACGCCACACCGATAATGGTGAGCAGCAAGAGGAAGATCAGACTGACAAACAGCGCCATACCGTTCTGCTTTTTCATGACGGCCATCCCCCTCACAGAAGCCGGTTGCGCAGCGCGGCAACCACCGAATAAGTCTGGTTACCCGCCTTACCATCAGGATCAGCCAGGGTCATGCTGATGCGCACACTGCGAATAAGTGCAGGATCAGCCGGCGCCAGTTCATAACTGCCTGAGGCATAAGTACTGTCGGAATCCGCCGCCACACCAAAAGACACGTTGAACGCCGTGACTCCGCTGATCAGCGTCTGAAAACCACCTGCGCCGCCGTTCTGTACGGACAGTGTCTGAGCGTCCTCGTCGTACTGGTATTCGACTTGGCGAATCGGGAAGGCCATCTGCCCGGCCACCGGAGCATGATTGCCCGCCTGTACCGTGCCGGTGCTACGGCAATCAGTAGTCAGCGTCCAATCGGCATCGGTTGCGCTATCCGAACCGGTCACAGCGTTTGCCGTGATGATGCTGAGCGTGCCGTCATCCCAGACAATCGGATCATCGAATGCCGTTGGCACATTGCTGACCGAGCCGGAGCTTAGCGACAAGCAGCCAAACATACCGGCCATGCGCAATTCCTGGGTCATGCGCGTCAGCACATAACGAGCATCCTCCTGCAATCGTGCGGAGGCGTCCTGCGCCACATAAGTCTGCTTGGAACTGACAAATATCTGGGTAATCCCCAGCACCACCAGCAGCCCGAGCACCATCGCGACCATGACTTCGATCAGGCCGAAACCTTGTTGTTTACGATCCATAGTCCGCATCACTCGTTGGCCACATCGGTAGTAACTGTGAAAGTACCGGTGTCATCTGCACTGGTGCCCGCCTTGCCTTCCGACCAACTGATGGTCACCGTGACCGAACTGCCCACCACACCGATACTGCCCTCACCGCTTGGCAGAGTGTGCACATTGGCGGCGAAATCGGTCAGGTCGGTACCCTGCAGCCCCGTGGCACCGGAAGGTGTGTCCGTACTGTCCAGTTCATAGTCATCCAGATTGTCTGGATCGGCATTGGCGCGGATCCGGTCAAGGATGTCGTAGGCGATGAAACTGGCCTGCGAGGTATAAACGGCGCTATTGGTGTACTTCAGTGCATTGAGCTGCAGTGCTGCTGCCCCAAGAACGCCAATGGCGCTGATGAAGACAGCGATCATCACCTCTATCAGGGTTACGCCCAGCTGTGTCTTTCTCATCAATTGCACTCCGCCCCGACCTGAATGCGCCCAGTCAGACAAACAGCCACCACCTTGCTCTGATCGCCCAGGCTATAGGTGAAGGCCACAGCCTGGGCCGGACTGTTCAAGCCCCCGAAACTATTGAACTCGATGGTCGTGGCATCATTTTCCTCGGCCACCGCCGCGCCTGAAGACATGGCCGGAATAGTCCGCAGTACCGAATCGTCGGCGCTCTGCCTAACCGTAATCCCTGCACTCCATCCGGCATCGGCATCGGTCGGAACCACTTCGACCGGCTGGCTGCGGTTGATCGCCTCAAGCCGCCCATAATTGAGGGCCTGTGCCAGATCGTTCGCCTCGGTGCTGGCTCGCGAGCGCTCAAAGGCGCCGTCAAAGGCAGGCAGAGCCAGGGCAGCCAGAACCCCCACGACGACCAGCGTGATCAGCAGCTCGATGAGGGTGAAACCGTGTAGATGTCGCCGCATTACGCTCTCCTTTTGCTGAGTCGGACTATATCCACTCACCCGGAGGGCAACAGTTCATACGGGACATACGGTCGAATTAGAAGGCTCAACGAATACTGGCAATGTGCTGCATTGCGCAGCCTGGGCAATTCACCTTGCCCGCCTCGCAGCCTCACCTATAGTCAGTTCGCCCACCTAATCCACGGACGGATTAAGCATGCGTAGCCAAGGATTCACCTTGCTGGAGCTAGTGATAGCTCTTGCCATTGCAGCAATTCTCACTTTCCTGATCCTCCCCGCAACCAACGCCATTGTTGCCCGCCAGCGGGTGAGCAATGGACTGAGCAGTTTCATCAACAGCCTGAAGTACGCGAGAACATATGCGGCACTCCATCAGACAGGCGTGACCATGCTAGCCCGACAGGATAACTGGGGAGCCGGCTGGACAGTCTTCGAAGATCCCAACCGCAATGCGCTGCAGGATGACGGGGAGCGCGTACTGCTGAGCAGGGAGCCCAGCGACACATTGATGATTGCCGGCAACCAACCGATTGCCAGCTATGTGCACTTCAATATGTTTGGTGAGCCACAGCTCAGCAGTGGCGGGTTTCAGGCAGGTACCCTGACCCTCTGCTCACCGGAAGCGCCTAACACTCGCTACCAGCTGGTCATGGCCAAAACTGGCCGGGTGCGCATCCGCTCGAGCGAAAGTACGAGCCCCTGCCGGGCAGCTACAGGGCCTTGACCCGCAGCTCTTTCGGCATCGAGAAGGTCACATTCTCCGGGCGCCCATCGAGCTCCTGCGCCTCGCTTGCACCCCACTCTTTCAGGCAGTCGACCACGCCGCGCACCAGCACTTCCGGGGCCGATGCGCCGGCGGTGATGCCAACGCGTTGCACGCCGGCAAACCACTCCTGCTTGAGATCCTCCGCCCCATCGATCAGATAAGCGGGAGTACCGATACGCTCGGCCAGTTCGCGCAGGCGGTTGGAGTTGGAGCTGTTGGGGCTGCCGACCACCAGCACCACGTCGCACTCGTCGGCCAGTTGCTTGACCGCATCCTGGCGATTCTGGGTGGCGTAGCAAATGTCGTCCTTGCGCGGCCCGCCGATGCTGGGGAACTTGCTGCGCAGGGCGTCGATGACCTTGCTGGTGTCATCCATCGACAGGGTGGTCTGGGTGACGAAGGCCAGGGACTCTGGATTGCGCACCTGCAGCGCGGCGACATCCGCCTCGTCCTCGACCAGGTAGATGGCACCGCCGTTGCGGTCATCATACTGGCCCATGGTGCCTTCGACCTCCGGATGACCCTCGTGGCCGATAAGAATGCACTCGCGGCCGTCACGACTGTAGCGCGCCACCTCCATGTGCACCTTGGTCACCAGCGGGCAGGTCGCATCGAAGATCTTCAGGCCACGGCGCTCGGCTTCCTGGCGCACGGCCTGGGACACGCCGTGGGCGCTGAAGATGACGATGGTGTCATCCGGAACCTGATCCAGCTCTTCGACGAATACCGCGCCGCGGGCACGCAGATCCTCGACCACGAACTTGTTGTGCACCACTTCGTGACGCACGTAGATCGGCGCACCGAACACTTCCAGAGCACGGTTGACGATCTCGATGGCGCGATCGACGCCGGCACAGAAGCCGCGGGGATTGGCGAGTTTGATTTGCATACGGGGAATCTCGGCACGCGATGAAAGCGATGGGGAGAGTGTACGCCTCTCCCCGCAAGGGATCAGGCCGGACGAACCTCGATGATTTCCACATCGAAACTCAGGGTCTTGCCGGCCAGGGGATGATTGAAGTCGATGGTCACCTGGGCATCATCGAACGCCTTGACCACCCCCGGCAACTCGGCATTGGCGGCATCATTGAAGATCACCAGCAGCCCCTCGGACAGCTCCATGTCGGCGAACTGGGCGCGCGGCATCACCTGCACGTTCTGCGGGTTGGGCTGGCCGAAGGCGTTCTCCGGCTCGATCTGCAGGCTGCGCTTGTCACCGGCCTTGAAGCCGTAGAGCGCCACCTCGAAGCCCGGCAGCAGGTTGCCGTCGCCGACCTTGAAGGTGGCCGGCTGCTTGTCGAAAGTGCTGTCGACCACGTCGCCGTTGGCCAGCTTGAGGGCGAAATGCAGGGTGACTTCCTTGTCCGGCCCGATACGTTGCTCAGTCATGGGCGGGTGCTCCGGACTTCTTGCTCTTGAACATGTCCAGCGCCAGCATCACGGCGCCGAGGGTAATGCCGCTGTCGGCCAGGTTGAAGGCGGGGAAACGGTACTGATCCTGCCAGTGCAGCAGAATGAAGTCGACCACGTGGCCGAGCACCATGCGGTCGTACAGATTGCCCAGCGCGCCGCCCAGCACCAGCGCCAGGGCGATGGCCAGCCAGGTCTCGTCGCGCTTGAGGCGCTTCAGCCACACCACCAGCACGGCACTGACACCCATGGCGATGGCGGCGAACAGCCAGCGCTGCCAGCCGGACTCACCAGCCAGGAAGCTGAACGCCGCGCCGCGGTTGTACACGTGCACCCAGTCGAAGTAACCGTCGATTACCACGACGCGCTGGCCGTACTCCAGCACCTGCAGCACCACCTGCTTGCTGCCCTGGTCGAGCAGGAATACCGCCAGGGCCAGCCACAGCCAGACCAGCCGGCCGAAACGCGAGGCATCAGGCATGCTTGCGCACCTCGCCTGCACCCTCGATGTTGCTCACGCAGCGCTCGCACAGCTCCGGATGGGCGGCATTGCTGCCGACATCGGCGCGGAAGTGCCAGCAGCGCCCGCACTTGGCATGGGCCGACTTGAGGATCTTCAGCTTCAGGCCAGCCACTTCGGTAACCACCGCATCGGCCGGAGCCGCAGCCAGCGGCGCGACTTCGGCGGTGGAGGTGATCAGAGCGAAGCGCAGCTCGTCGCCCAGCTTGCTCAGGGCCGCCTGCAGCGACTCATCGCCGAACAGGGTGACCTCGGCCTGCAGGCTGCCGCCGATGGCCTTGGCCGCACGCAGGTTCTCCAGTTCCTTGTTCACCGCAGTCTTCACCGCCATGACCTGATCCCAGTAGGCGCGATCCAGCTCGAAGCCTTCCGGCAGGCGCTGCAGACCTTCGTACCAGGTGTTGAGCATCACCGACTCGTTACGCTCGCCCGGCAGGAACTGCCAGATCTCGTCGGCGGTGAAGGCCAGGATCGGTGCGATCCAGCGCACCAGGGCCTCGGCGATATGGAACAGCGCGCTCTGGCAGGAGCGGCGCGCCACGCTGTCGGCGGCGGTGGTGTACTGGCGATCCTTGATGATGTCCAGGTAGAAGCCGCCCAGCTCCTGCACGCAGAAGTTGTGCACCTTGGAGTAGACGTTCCAGAAGCGGTACTCGCCGTAGGCCTCGATGACTTCGGCCTGCAGACGTGCGGTGGCATCCAGCGCCCAGCGGTCGAGGTCGAGCATCTGCTCGACCGGCAGCAGATCCTTGGCCGGATCGAAGCCGTTGAGGTTGGAAAGCAGGAAGCGCGTGGTGTTGCGGATACGCCGGTAGGCATCGGCACTGCGCTGCAGGATGACCTTGGACACGGCCATCTCGCCCGAGTAATCGGTGGAGGCGACCCACAGACGCATGATGTCGGCGCCCAGGCTGTCGTTGACCTCCTGCGGAGCCACCACGTTGCCGAGGGACTTGGACATCTTGCGGCCGTTTTCGTCGACCACAAAACCGTGGGTCAGCAGCGCCTTGTACGGCGCGTGGCCGTCGATCGCGCAGCCGGTCAGCAGGGAGGAGTGGAACCAGCCGCGGTGCTGGTCGGAGCCTTCCAGGTAGAGGTCGGCGCGCGGGCCGACGGCGTGACCCAGCGGGTGCGAACCGCGCAGCACGTGCCAGTGGGTGGTACCGGAGTCGAACCAGACGTCCAGGGTGTCGCTGATCTTGTCGTACTGCGCGGCCTCGGCACCGAGCAGCTCGGCGGCGTCCAGCTTGAACCAGGCCTCGATGCCTTGTTCCTCGACGCGCTTGGCCACCTCTTCCATCAACTCGACGGTGCGCGGGTGCAGCTCGCCGCTGGCCTTGTCGAGGAAGAACGGAATCGGCACGCCCCAGTTGCGCTGGCGCGAGATGCACCAGTCCGGACGCCCGGCGATCATGCTGTGCAGACGCGCCTGGCCCCAGGCCGGGACGAACTCGGTCTGTTCGATGGCGCTCAGGGCGCGCTCACGCAGGGTGGCGCCCTGCGCAGGCGTCTTGTCCATGCCGACGAACCACTGCGCGGTGGCGCGGTAGATCAGCGGCGTCTTGTGCCGCCAGCAGTGCATGTAGCTGTGCTGGATGGCTTCATGCTTGAGCAACGCACCGACTTCACGCAGCTTCTCGACGATGGCCGGGTTGGCCTTCCAGATGAACTGGCCGCCGAAGAACGGCAGGTCGGCAACGTACACACCATTGCTCTGCACCGGGCTGAGGATGTCGTCGTTATGCATGCCGTACTGCTTGCACGAGCGGAAGTCGTCCTCGCCGTAGGCCGGTGCCGAGTGGACGATGCCGGTACCGGCGCCCAGCTCGACGTACTCGGCCAGGTACACCGGCGACAGACGCTCGTAGAACGGATGGCGGAAACGGATGTTCTCCAGCGCCGCGCCTTGCGCGGTGGCAAGCACTTCGCCCTGCAGGCCATAGCGCGCCAGGCAGCTCTCGACCAGCTCTTCGGCCAGCAGCAGCAACTTGTCGCCGACGTCGACCAGGGCGTAGGTGAATTCCGGATGGACGTTGAGCGCCTGGTTGGCCGGGATGGTCCAGGGCGTGGTGGTCCAGATCACGATGCTGGCCGGCTTGCTCAGCGCGCTCAGGCTGAAGGCCGCGGCCAGCTTGGCGGCGTCCTCGACGGCGAAGGCCACGTCGATGGCATCGGACTTCTTGTCCTGGTACTCGACTTCCGCCTCGGCCAGGGCCGAGCCGCAATCGAAGCACCAGTTGACCGGCTTCAGGCCCTTGAACACGAAGCCCTGCTTGACCATCTCGGCCAGGGCACGGATCTCGCCGGCCTCGTTGGCGAAGGCCATGGTCTTGTACGGGTTGTCCCACTCGCCCAGTACACCGAGGCGGATGAAGTCGGCCTTCTGCCCTTCGATCTGCTCGCCGGCATAGGTGCGGCAGCGCTCGCGGGTCAGGTCGGACGGCTGGTTCTTGCCGAAAGTGGTCTCGACCTTGTGCTCGATCGGTAGGCCATGGCAGTCCCAGCCTGGCACGTAAGGCGCGTCGAAGCCGGCCAGGGTCTTGGAGCGGGTGATCATGTCCTTGAGGATCTTGTTGACCGCGTGACCAATATGGATGCTGCCGTTGGCGTAGGGCGGGCCATCGTGCAGAACGAACTTCGGCCGGGTTTCGCCAATCTGCCGCAGCTTCTGGTACAGGCCAATGCTGTTCCAGCGCGCCAGGGTTTCCGGCTCGCGCTGGGGCAGGCCGGCTTTCATCGGGAAGGCAGTATCCGGGAGGTTCAGCGTGGCTTTGTAGTCGGTCATCTCAGGCTCTTGGACTTAATCAATACGAGCGGTGGTCAATACGAACGCGGTCAATCCAGCGACTGGCCCAGCCAGTAAGCGCGGGCGGCGGCAACATCCGCCGTTATGGCGGTCTTCAGCGCCTCCAGGGAGGCGAAGCGCTGCTCATCGCGCAGCTTGTGGTGGAACACCACCGTCAGGCGCCGGCCGTAGATATCCCCGGCAAACTCCAACAGATGCACTTCCAAATGGGGCAGGCCATCGCCGGCGACCGTTGGCCGCAAGCCAATATTGGCCACCCCGTGGTGACGCTGACCATCGATCAGCGCGCTAACCAGAAACACCCCGCGCAACGGCGGCTGGCGACGCTTGAGCTGCACATTGGCGGTCGGCGAGCCGAGCTGACGCGCCAGCTTCTGCCCATGTAACACGCGCCCTGCCAGGGCAAACGGACGCCCCAACAGGCGCTCGGCCAGTTCCAGCTCGCCAGCCTGCAGGGCCTGGCGCACGCGGGTACTGCTGATGCGCTCGCCGTCCAGCTCGACGGTCAACGCCGCCTCTACGCTGAAATCCTGCTCGACGCCGGCCTGAACCAGAAAAGCGAAATCACCGGAACGATCACAACCGAAGCGGAAGTCGTCGCCGACTTCAAGGTGCTTGACGTGAAGCCCCTCGACCAGCACCTGGCGAACGAACTCGGCCGCCGACAACTCGCGCAAACGCCGGTTGAAGGCCAGGCACAGCACCCGATCAACGCCCTGCTCGGCCAGTAGCTCGAGCTTCTCGCGCAGACGAGTCAGGCGCGCCGGCGCGGTATCCGGACCGAAGTACTCACGCGGTTGCGGCTCGAAAATCACCACGCAACTGGGCACGCCCAGCTCGATCGCCCGCTCGCGCAGACGCGCCAGAATGGCCTGGTGCCCACGGTGCACGCCATCGAAGTTGCCGATGGTGGCAACGCATCCCTGGGTCAGGGGTAGCAGATTGTGGAGGCCTCGAACCAGCTGCATAGCGCGCTTCTTGCTTACAAAGTGGTCGATTATACGCACACAGGGCAGCGGACAACAGGCAGCACGTCCACCCGCGTACGCCCATCAGGACACCGCGCGCCGGGCGAAATCGCGCAAACGGAAGCCCAGCAGCAGCAATACGCCGAAATAGGCAACCACCCCGACCGCCACCAGCAGCGCCAGACGCAGCAGACGCGCGAGCATATCGCCCGCCCCCCAGGCCGGCATGAAATGCATGGTCACCAGTAACGCCGCCACCATCACCAGCACCGCCAGCAGCAATTTGCCGAGGAACAGTGGCCAGCCCGGCAGCGGCAGGTACATGCGCCGGCGGCGCAATTGCCAGAACAGCAGGCCGGCGTTGAGGCAGGCGGCCAGGCTGATGGACAGGGCCAGACCGGCATGCTGCAGCTCGATGCCGAAGACGAACAGGGCATTCATCGCCTGGGTCGCCAGCAGACTGAGGATACCGATGCGCACCGGCGTCCTGATGTCCTGCTGGGCATAAAAACCAGGCGCCAGGATCTTCACCAGAATCAACGGCAGCAGGCCAACCGAATAGGCGACCAGGGCCCGCTCGGCCATCTGCGAGTCGAAGGCAGTGAACTTGCCGTACTGGAACAGCGAGACCACCAGCGGCTCGGCGATGATCGCCAGCGCCAGGGTGCAGGGCAGTGCCAGCAGCAGACACAGGCGCAGCCCCCAGTCGAGCAGGCGGGAATACTCCTCGCGATTGGCACTGGCGTAGGTCTTGGCCAGCGCCGGCAACAGGATGGTACCCAGCGCCACGCCGAGCACGCCGGAAGGCAGCTCCATCAGGCGATCGGCGTAATACATCCAGGACACCGAACCGGCGACCAGAAAGGAAGCGAAGATGGTGTTGATGATCAGCGAGACCTGGCTCACCGACACACCGAAGATCGCCGGCCCCATCTGCTTGAGCACCCGCCACACGCCGGTGTCGCGCAGACTCAGGCGCGGCAGCACCAGCATGCCGATCTTCTTCAGCGCCGGTAGCTGCCAGAGGAACTGCGCCAGGCCGCCGACCAGCACCGCCCAGCCCAGGGCCATGATCGGCGGGTCGAAATAAGGCGCCAGCCAGACGGCGAAGACGATCATGCTGACATTCAGCAGGGTCGGCACGAAGGCCGGAACCGAGAAGCGGTTCCAGGTGTTGAGCACCGCGCCGACCAGCGACGACAGGGAAATCAGCAGGATGTAGGGGAAGGTCACCCGCAGCAGATCGGTGGTCAGGGCGAAGCGCTCCGGCTCGTCGGCGAAGCCCGGCGCGCTGATCCAGACGATCCAGGGCGCGGCGCAGATGCCGAGCAGCGTGACCAGCGCCAGCACCAGGCTCAGCAGGCCGGCGACATAGGCCAGAAAGGTGCGGGTCGCCTCCTCACCCTGCTGGGTCTTGTACTCCGCCAGGATCGGCACGAAGGCCTGGGAGAAGGCCCCCTCGGCAAAGATCCGCCGCAGCAGGTTGGGCAGCTTGAAGGCCACCACGAAGGCATCCGAGGCCACGCCGGCGCCAAAGGCGCGCGCAATGATGGTGTCGCGCACGAAGCCCAGAACACGTGACAGCATGGTCAGGGAGCTGACGGCGGCCAGCGACTTGAGCAGATTCATGGAATAATTCGACTTCCGCAAGCAGGCGCAATCGCGGACAATCCGCCGCCTGCGCAAAGGCGTCGAGTGTAGCGAGCCGCCGCTGGTCAGACCAGCGCCGACAAACTTCATCAGGCTTGACATACGCCGCCTGCCTCGGCATGATTCGCGGCCTTATTTGTTGCTATCCCCCAGATTTTTTTCGAGGAGCTTGACGGTGGCCAATACACCTTCTGCCAAAAAACGCGCCAAACAGGCTGAGAAGCGTCGTAGCCATAACGCCAGCCTGCGCTCCATGGTTCGTACTTACATCAAGAACGTAGTCAAGGCTATCGACGCCAAAGACCTGGAAAAAGCGCAAACCGCTTACGTTCTGGCTGTGCCGGTAATCGACCGTATGGCCGATAAAGGCATCATCCACAAGAACAAAGCCGCTCGTCACAAGAGCCGCCTGAACGGTCACATCAAGGCTCTGGCTACCGCCGCCTAAGATGTACCGCTCGTGAAAAACCGGCTTCGGCCGGTTTTTTATTGCCTGCATTTTTTCCAGACACAAAAAAGCCGGAGCATGCTCCGGCTTTTTCCTTACTGCCCAGCCCAGGGCAGGATCGGAATGGCGGTCACCGCATTCTGCGGACTGCCCTCGATGATGCGGTCGCTGTACACCAGATAGACCAGGGTATTGCGCTTCTCATCGAAGAAACGCACCACCTGCATGGTCTTGAACACCAGCGAAGTACGCTCCTTGAACACCTCTTCGCCATCCTTGAGCTTGCCACTGAAGCGAATCGGGCCCACCTGACGACAGGCAATGGAGGCCTCGGCACGATCTTCCGCCAAGCCCAGGCCACCCTTGACCCCACCCGTCTTGGCGCGCGACAGGTAGCAGGTCACGCCCTCCACTTGCGGATCATCGAAGGCCTCGACCACGATCTTGTCGTTCGGCCCCAGCCACTTGAACACCGTGGATACCTCGCCGATCTCATCGGCCGCCGCCAGCAACGGCAGCATCAGCAAACCGCCCAGCAATCCCTTCGCCATGCGCATTGGCACTCTCCTCAGACCAGAATCAGATTATCCCGGTGCACCAACTCGGGCTCGTCGACATAGCCCAGCAGTCGCTCGATGGCATCCGAAGGCTGGCCGACGATCTTCTGCGCCTCCAGCGCACTGTAGTTGGCCAGACCGCGAGCAATTTCGCGCCCATCCGGCGCCACGCAGACCACCATCTCGCCACGCCGGAAGCTGCCCTGCACTTCCTTGACCCCGACCGGCAGCAGGCTCTTGCGATCTTCCAGCAGCGCCTTCACCGCCCCCGCATCTAGCACCAGGGTGCCGCGGGTCTGCAGATGACCGGCCAGCCACTGCTTGCGCGCCGCCAGCAGACCGCGCTCGGGCGCCAGCAGGGTACCCAGACGCTCGCCTGCCTTGAGCCGATCGAGCACCCGCTCGATGCGCCCACCAACAATGACCGTATAAGCCCCGGAGCGCGCCGCCAGACGCGCCGCACGCAGCTTGGTCTGCATGCCGCCGCGCCCCAACGCACCACCGGTACCACCCGCCACCGCATCCAGCGACGGATCGTCGGCGCGCGCTTCAAAAATCAGCTGGGCATCGGGGTTGTGCCGCGGATCGGCATCGAACATGCCGTCGCGGTCGGTGAGGATCACCAGCAGGTCGGCCTCGACCAGGTTGGCCACCAGCGCCGCCAGGGTGTCGTTGTCGCCGAAGCGGATTTCGTCGGTGACCACCGTGTCGTTCTCGTTGATCACCGGAATGGTGCCGAGCTCAACCAGGGTACGCAGCGTACTGCGCGCATTCAGGTAACGCTTGCGATCGGACAGGTCATCATGGGTCAGCAGCACCTGCGCGGTGTGCTTGCCGTGCTCGCCAAAGCTGGACTCCCAGGCCTGCACCAGGCCCATCTGCCCGACCGCCGCAGCCGCCTGCAACTCATGGATGGCACTCGGGCGCGATGCCCAGCCCAGACGACTCATGCCCGCCGCCACCGCACCGGACGACACCAGCACCAGCTCGACGCCCGCCTCGCGCAGCGCCACCATCTGCTCGACCCACACCGCCATGGCATTGCGATCCAGCCCCCGGCCATCGGCCGTCAGCAGCGCACTACCGATCTTCACCACCCAGCGCTGGGCGCCGGTCACCTTGTCCCGCATGTCGTCAAATCCTACTGGCCAGTCAGCACAACGCCGCTATCAAGCGGCGCTGTACGATACCTCAATCACGCACGTAGATGATCTCCGGACCATCCTCGTCATCTTCGAAATCATCATCCCAGTCATCGTCACCGACATCGTCGACGCTCTTCAGACCAGCACGACGCAGGGCACGCTTGTCGTCCAGCGCCTGCAGACGGGCACGCGCCTCGTCCTCGATGCGCTGATCCAGCTCGGCCAGCTCGGCGGCATAGGCCGGCTCCTCGACCTTGCGCACTTCGCGCTCATCGAGATAACGCATGATCGCCTGGCTCAGCGCCTCGGTGCCTTCGCTTTCCAGTGCGGAAATCACATGCACCGGCCCTTGCCAGTCGAGCCGCTCGACCACCGCACGCATGCGCTCCTCGCGCTCGTCATCGAGCAACTGATCAGCCTTGTTCAGCACCAACCAGCGATCACGATCAGCCAGCGCCGGGCTGAATTTTTCCAGCTCGCGAATGATCACTTCCGCCGCCTCGGCCGGATCGCTCTGATCCAGCGGCGCCATGTCCACCAGGTGCAGGAGCAGACGGGTACGCGCCAGGTGCTTGAGGAAGCGAATGCCCAGGCCTGCGCCCTCGGAAGCACCCTCGATCAGACCCGGAATGTCGGCGACCACGAAACTCTTGTAGCGCCCGACACTGACCACACCCAGATTCGGCACCAGGGTGGTGAACGGGTAATCCGCCACTTTCGGCTTGGCCGCCGAGACCGAGCGGATAAAGGTGCTCTTGCCGGCGTTCGGCAGCCCCAGCAGGCCGACATCCGCCAGCACCTTGAGCTCCAGCTTGAGGTCGCGCGACTCACCCGGCTTGCCCGGCGTGGTCTGGCGCGGCGCACGGTTGGTACTGGACTTGAAGCGGGTATTGCCCAGCCCGTGCCAGCCACCCTGCGCCACCATCAGGCGCTGACCCGGCTTGGTCAGGTCGCCAATGATTTCCTGGGTACCAGCATCGATCACCGTGGTGCCGACCGGCACCGGCAGGATCAGATCCTCACCCTTGGCACCGGTACACTCGGTGCTGCCACCCTTCTCGCCATTGCGCGCATTGAAGCGACGCGTGTAGCGATAGTCGACCAGGGTATTCAGGTTCGGATCAGCCTCCATGAAAATGGAGCCGCCATCACCGCCATCGCCACCGTTGGGGCCACCCTTCTCGATGAACTTCTCACGGCGAAAGCTCATCATGCCGTTACCGCCGTCGCCGGCTTTTACAAAAATCGAAACTTCATCGACGAATTTCATGGGTACGCCTCCCGTCTCGGCGACGGGCTAATGGAACACGGGATACAGGATATACAGAAACAAAAAAGCCCCGTCGCGAGACAGGGCTTTTTCAGCAAGCACGGACTTAGGCAGTCACGACGCTCACGTAACGGCGACCGAAGGCACCCTTCACTTCAAACTTGACCACGCCGTCGACTTTAGCGAACAGGGTGTGATCTTTGCCCATGCCAACGCCGTAGCCGGCGTGGAACTGGGTGCCGCGCTGACGCACGATGATGTTGCCGGCTTTGATAGCCTGGCTGCCATACATCTTCACGCCAAGGCGTTTACTTTCTGAGTCGCGGCCGTTACGAGTACTACCGCCAGCTTTTTTGTGTGCCATGAGTCAAATCCTCCTAAAAGGGATCAGGCCTGAATGCCAGTGATCTTGATTTCGGTGAACCACTGACGGTGGCCCTGACGCTTCATGTGGTGCTTACGACGGCGGAACTTGATGATGGTCACTTTGTCGTGACGGCCCTGGGAGACCACTTCAGCGACAACTTTGGCGCCAGCAACAACCGGAGCGCCGATCTGAACGTCGTCGCCATTGCCGATCAGCAGAACGCGATCGAAAGTCACGGATTCGCCAGTGGCGACTTCCAGCTTCTCGACCTTGAGGAATTCACCTTCGGCGACTTTGTATTGCTTGCCACCGGTAACAATTACAGCGTACATGGATATCTCTCCGTTAAACCTGCTCACCCGACTCTTTATAGGAAGAGTTATTGGCCGGCATGGCTGCATGGGATCACAACGAACCCTTGCAATTGCGTAAGGCAGGGAGTGCCCAAAGAAGTTAGGGGCCGCGATTGTACGGAAACCGGGAAAGCGAGGCAAGCCCCGCCAGCACTCGCCTTGACAGCCCCTACCCCGCCCCCTAGCATGCCGCGCAACCCGAAATACCCCGCCCGGCACGCTCTGTGCCGATGCCTGCGCTCTGCGCGGCAGACCCGCACAACCCCAGGAGCTCCCGTCAACGATGCAACCCCAGGCCTTCTACAGCGTGGTGGCGGACGATTTCGCCGCCGTCGACGGCATCATCCGCCGCCAGCTGGTCTCCCGAGTGCCTCTGGTGGAGAAGATCGGCGACTACATCATCTCGGCCGGCGGCAAGCGCCTGCGCCCGCTGCTGGTACTGCTCAGCGGCAAGGCTCTGGGCTACCAGGCCGATGACCTGCGCCTGCTGGCAGCCACCATCGAGTTCCTGCACACCGCCACCCTGCTGCACGACGACGTGGTCGACATGTCCGGCATGCGCCGGGGCCGCGCCACCGCCAACGCCCAGTGGGGCAACGCCCCGAGCGTGCTGGTCGGCGACTTCCTCTATTCGCGCTCGTTCGAAATGATGGTCGAGCTCGGCTGCATGCCGGTGATGAAGATCCTCTCCCGCGCCACCCGGGTGATCGCCGAAGGCGAAGTGCTGCAGCTGTCCAAGGTACGCGACGCCAGCACCACGGAAGAGACCTACATGGAGGTCATCCGCGGCAAGACCGCCATGCTGTTCGAGGCCTCGACCCACAGTGCGGCCGCCCTGGCCGGCGCCAGCACAGCGCAGAGCGAGGCCCTGGCACGCTTTGGCGACCACCTCGGCATTGCCTTTCAGCTGGTCGACGACCTGCTCGACTACCAGGGCGACGCCGCCACTCTGGGCAAGAACGTCGGCGACGACCTGGCCGAAGGCAAGCCGACCCTGCCGCTGATCTACACCATGCGTGAAGGTACCGCCGAACAGGCAGCCCTGGTACGCAGCGCGATCCAGAAAGGCGGCCTCGACGACCTGGAAAGCATCCGCAGCGCGGTCGAAGCCTCAGGCGCCCTGGCCTACACCGCCCAGCTGGCCCGCGAGCACGCCGACCAGGCCATCGCCTGCCTCGACGCCCTGCCGGACAACGCCTACCGCAACGCCCTGATCGAGCTGTGCCGCTTCGCCGTGGCCCGCACCCACTGAGGTCGGCAGCCGGTTATCGAAGCCCGTCCCTGTGACGGGCTTTTTATTGCCCGACGGAAGGCATGATTGACACTTGCCATTATTTGAATAGGAATTATTCTCATCTCATGTTGTGAGACAAGGAGATGAACCATGACCTATCTGATCGATGCCTGGCTGGATCGCCCGCATCCCTACCTGCGCATCCTCAACCGCGAAACCGGTGCGGTCTGCGCGATCCTCGAAGAAGAGGCCATCAGTGAACTGCGCGAGCAGGGCGACCTCGACCTCAACGGCCTGAACTCCAGCGAACCGGTGGTGCTCAAGGAGCTGGTACGCAGCCTGTTCCTGTTCTGCTATGCGCGCGCCCTCAGGCCGCACGATAGCCCGCACTGAAGGCAAGGCATGGCGGAGACGGCCAATGGCGGTCGACTCCGGCAGGGCAAAACCCGGCCCAGGACAGGGCCGGGAAGCATACCGCCTCCGCGAGGCCGGCATGCGCGGGAGCAAAGGCGCCCCCGCTGATGCCCGGGCGATCAGGACGATCGGCCGGGCATCGTCTTTTCTACGCCAGGCCTCAGAGGATCTCGAGCAGCTCGACGTCGAACACCAGCACGCTGTGCGGCGGGATGCTGCCGACGCCCTGACCGCCGTAGGCCAGCTCGCTCGGTACGTGCAGGCGCCACTTGCTACCAGTGTTCATCAGCTGCAGGGCTTCGATCCAGCCGGCGATCACGCCGCCTACCGGGAATTCCGCCGGCTGGCCGCGCTCGTAGGAGCTGTCGAACACAGTGCCGTCGATCAGGGTGCCGTGGTAATGGGTGCGCACATGGTCTTCGCGGGACGGCTTGGCGCCCTCGCCAGCCACCAGCACTTCGTACTGCAGACCGGACTCCAGCACGGTCACGCCTTCGCGCTTGGCGTTCTCGACCAGGTACTCGCGACCGGCACCGGCAGCCGCTTCGGCCTTGGCAGCGGCTTCGGCCTGCATGATCTCGCGGATCACGCGGAAGCTGGCATTCAACGCTTCCGGGGAAACCTGGCTGGGCAGGTTGGCGAAGGCATCGCGCAGACCGGCAACCACTGCATCCAGGCTCACGCCGGGCGGCGGGTTGTCACGCAGTTGGTCGCCCAGCTGACGGCCGATGCCATAGCTGACGCGGCCCTCGTCGGTGGACAGAACGGTGGACAGGTTGATTTCGGACATGAGCGGGCTCCGCAGGGGCTGAAAAGGCCGGCAGCCTATCACAGCCACCCCGCAGGCGCCCTCAGTGCAGGCTGGGCAAGCCGCACATTTCGTCGTGCGGATCGGCACCCGCCAGACGGAACGGCAGCCCGTGCAGCAGCTCACGGGCGTGCTCGAGCGAGCGCGGATGCAGCGGCTCGCCCTGCTCGTCTCGCAGCGGCAAACGCAGCCCGCCGACATGGGCTTCCAGCAGGTAGAGCCCGCCTTCCAGGCTGATCAGCTCGATCGCCTCAACCTGCCCGGCCCGCGCCCGCACCAACAGATCATGCAGAGACATCGCACACCTCCAGCCCCCTCGCTCTGTCAATGTGGGCCGGCGCCCCTGCCACGGCAAGGCCAAAACACAACCGCCCGTCCGCATTGCTGCGCACGGGCGGTCGGGAACAGCGGCGGGCGATCAGTGGTCGTGCTTGGTCAGCTTGTCCAGGTAGCCCATGGCGAACGCCGATACGACGAAGGCCATGTGGATGATCACGTACCACTTCAGGTATTCGGTATCGATGTTCTTGGCATCCATGAACACGCGCAGCAGGTGGATCGAGGAAATCGCCACGATGGAGGCGGCCACCTTCATTTTCAGCGAGCCGGAGTCCATCTTGCCCAGCCAGCTGAGCTTCTCCTTGCCCTCGTCGATATCCAGCTGGGAGACGAAGTTCTCGTAGCCGGAGATCATCACCATCACCAGCAGGCCGCCCACCAGGGCCATGTCGATCAGCGACAGCAGCACCAGGATCAGCTCTGCCTCGGCGAGGGCGAAGATGTTCGGCAGAATGTGGAAGATCTCCTGGAAGAACTTCAGCGCCAGTGCCAGCAGGCCCAGCGACAGGCCGAAATAGATGGGTGCCAGCAGCCAGCGCGAGGCGTACATCGCGTTCTCGATAAAGCGTTCCATGGGTTCCCCGTCGGATAAAAAACTGGCCGCGAGTATACCCAGCCAGCCGTCCGGGACAAGCCGACAAAGCATTGCAGGAGTTATCCCCGCCCGCTGTGGATAACCTTGTGGGTAGCGGCGGGAAAGGTGGCTGCAGGCCTGCCCATGCGGTGCGCCGGCAGGATTGGGCAAAAAGCACCCAACGCCGTGTCTCAGCTTTCCGGACGGAACAGATAATTGCCCTGGTGATGGCTGCGCTCGCCATTCAGGCGGCGCAGTTCGGCCTGCAGGTGCAGACGCCAGATCGGGGCTTCAGCGCAGGGCTGATAGCCCTGCACAGCCAGGCACTGGGCAATCGAATCGAGCACATCCTCGGCCACGAAAGGCCCGTGGAATGGGCCTTGCGCCTTGATCGCCGAAGGTTGCGCACCGGACATGCCGGCGGCGCAGAGCAGCGTCCACAGGCCGCGCTCGCCTGCCAGCGGGCGGATCAGGCATTCGATACGGGTGGTCAGGCCCAGGCACTGACGGGTGAGACAGAGGCTGCGCGGCATAACGGCATTCCTCGCGAGGTCTGGCCTCCAGCCTACACCCCGGTATGCCGCTTCGGGAAGCCGCGAAGTTATCCCCGCACTCTGTGGATAACTCTGTGGAGAGATCGTGGGCAAGCACCGCCGAGCGAGGCTAGCCAGGCCCGCCGGACAACTGCTCAGTGACTGACCAGTTGTCCGGTGACGCTCGACCTACTCTTTGGCCGCCTTGGGTACCGGCTTGGCCCGCGGTTTGGCCGCGGCCTTGGGCTTCTCCACCGGCTTGGCCGGCTCTTCCTCTTCTTCCATGCCCAGCTCGGCGATGCTGCGCAGGCGCTCGACCACCCGCGCGTTGACGCTGCCCTTGGCGAACTGGCCATCGGCATCCTGCGCCCCGGCCGGCTCGCCGAGCAGCAGGCCGAGGGCCTCGTCGACATGGCGCACGGCGTAGACATGGAACTGCCCGGCCCGCGCCGCCTGCAGCACGCGCTCGTCGAGCATCAGGTTGCTGACGTTGGAGTGCGGGATGATCACCCCCTGCTCGCCGGTCAGGCCGCGCGCCTCGCACAGGCGGAAGAAGCCCTCGATCTTCTCGTTGACCCCGCCGATGGCCTGCACTTCACCGAACTGGTTGATCGAGCCGGTGATGGCGAAGCACTGCTTGAGCGGCGTGCGCGACAGGGCCGAGATCAGCGTGCAGACCTCGCCCAGCGAGGCGCTGTCGCCGTCGACATAGCCATAGGACTGCTCCAGGGCGATGCTCGCGGAAATCTCCAGGGGAAACTCCTGGGCATAGCGGCTACCGAGGAAGCCGGTGAGGATCATCACCCCCTTGGAGTGGATCGGCTGGCCCAGGTTGACCTCGCGCTCGATGTCGACGATGCCGCTGCCGCCCGGATAGACGGTGGCAGAGATCCGCGCCGGCATGCCGAAGGCCGAGTCGCCGACTTCCAGCACGGTGAGGCCGTTGCACTTGCCCACGGCCGAGCCGGCGGTGTCGATGAGGATGATGCCGGCCAGCATGTCGTCGATGATCCGCGCCGAGACCCGCCCGGTGCGATCCGACTTGGCCTTGAGGGCGCGCTCGATATGGCCGACGTCGGTGACTTCATCGGCGGCCAGCTGGCGCACGAAGTCGGCCTCGCTGACCAGCTGGAACAGATCGCCGATGCGCGCGGAGAGGCGCCCCTGGTGCTCGGCCAGGCGTGCACTGTAGGTGGCCAGGCGCGCCACGGCGGCGGCGGTGAGCGGTGCCAGGCCCTCCTCCGAGGTGCGCGTCTTGAGCAACTGGGCGAACTGTTCGAGGCTGTCGTCGCCGACGGCAATCTCCTCGTCGAAATCGACCAGCACGCGGAACATTTCCTGGAAGTCCGAATCCATGTCCTGCAGCGCATAGTAGAGCTGGCGCGAGCCGATGATGACGACCTTGAGCTGCAGCGGGATCATCTGTGGGGTGAGGGTCACGGTGGCGATGCGACCGAGATCGCCAAGCGGCGACTCCATCTTCAGCTGGCGCGAATGCAGGGCACGCTTGAGCGCATCCCAGACGAACGGCTCGCTGAGCAGCTTCTCCGCCTCGACGATCAGGTAGCCACCGTTGGCCCGGTGCAACGCGCCCGGGCGCAGCTGGCGGTAGCTGGTGTAGAGCGCGCCCTGATCGGTGCTGTACTCGATGCGGCCGAACAGGTTGTCGTAGGTCGGGTGCGGCTCGAACACCACCGGCGCGCCGCTGCCCACCTGATGACCGGCCACCAGGCTGGGCAGGTACTGCTCCTCGAGCATCTCGCGGCGCTGCATGTCCGGCTTGTCTTCAGCCAGCTGCTCGAACACCGTCTTCAGCAGGTTGACCTGCACCGCCTGCAGGTAGGCGCAGACTCCGGCGTTTTCCGCGTATTTCTCCGACAGTGGCGCCAGCAGCGGCTGCAGGGCCAGGCCGATGGTCTCCTCGTTGAGCTGGCGCAGCTGGTTGCTCAGCTCGCGCTTCCACTGCGGCAAGCCGCTCAGCTCCTCGTTGAGGCGCTCCTCCAGGTCGGAGATATCGGCGTGGAAGCGCTCGCGCTCGGCTTCCGGCAACTGGGCGAAGTCGGCCTCGTCGAGGGCCTTGCCGTCCTTCATCGGGGTGAAGGCAATGTTGCTGCTGTCGCGGTAGAGGGCGACGTCCTTCTCCAGGGCCAGGCGCTCGATCACATCCAGGGCCTTGTCGTAGCGCTGGTTGAACACCCGGTCGATGGCGCTTTTCTTCTGCTGGTAGGTCGGCGTCTCGAACACGGCCGGGAAGGTCGACAGCAGGTTGTCCACCAGGTGGCCGAGATCGGCAGTGAACTCGCTGGCGCTGCTGGCGGCCAACTCCAGCGCACGCGGCTCGCGCGGCTCGTCGAAATTGTTGACGTAGACCCGGTCGAGCGGGGTGGCCTGGCGCTTGGCCTCGGCCTTGAGGTAGCGCTGCACGAAGGAGAAGCGGCCGGTACCCGGCTCGCCCATCACATACACGTTGTAACCGGGGCGCGGCATCGCCACGCCAAACTGCAGAGCCTCTACCGCGCGCTCCTGGCCGAGCACGCCGCGGAACGGCTCCAGATCGTCGGTGGTGATGAAATTGAACTGGTCAGGGGCGCAGGGGCGGGTCAGGGCAGTGGGAGCGAGGCGCAGATTGGCAGCAAAGGATTCGGGCATCGGAAGTCCTTATCGGGCGGTACAGCACCGCAGAAAGTCGACCTCATTCTTGCGCCGCCTCGCGACCACTGGCAAGGCGTCAGCTCGCTGTTTTATCCGCGCAGGCCAGACAGAATTCGGCCGCCGGCAGCACCGCCAGGCGCGCCGGGCTGATCGGCTCGCCGCAACGCTGGCATTCGCCATAACTGCCCTCGGCCAGGCGCAGGCGAGCCAGGCCGACCTGACGCAGGCCGGCTTCGGCCTCGGCCAGCAAGGCCTCGAGCACTTCGTCGTTCTGCCGCTCCTGGGCCTGCTCAGCGAAATCCGCCTGGTGCGGCAGGCCCAGATCGCGGCGAATCGAACTGGCGCGCTTGCTGTACTCGGCGAACAGCTGATCCAGCGCAGCATGCGGGTCAAAGGAGGTCATGGCGCAGCTCCATACGGGTTTCTTTCAGTGTGGCCCGATCTGCGCCGCTTGCACTGCCCCTGATCAAGCTTGCGCAAATGCCTCACCTGGCCTTGCTTGACAGCCTCGCCAAGGCTGCGGAAAGCTCGGCCATCGCATCGCCAGAAGGCGCCGCCCTTGAAACGGATCTTCCCGGCCCTGGCCCTGAGCCTCGCCCTGCCCTTGCAGGCGGCGCCCCTGCCGCCGGCCGAGCGCCTGCAGGAGCTGGCCAACACGCCTTACTGGCTCGCCCTCGGCCACTACGAACGCGGCAAGCTGGGCGGCTGGCGCAGCTACGTCGACGACCCGGCCTTCTTCTTCGCCGCCCAGGGCGACAGCGACCCGCAGGCCGAGCTGAGCGCCACCCTGCAGGCGCTGTACCAGCCCGTCAGCCTCGGCGAGCGCCACCCGCAATGCGTATTCCCGGCGCGCACCCGCTGGCTGCGCGCACAGCTGCAACTGAACGACCTGCCACAACCGGCCTGCAGCGAATACCGTGCCTGGTTCGCCGACATCCAGCCGCACAGCGCCGTGCTGGTGTTCCCCGCCGCCTACCTGAACAGCCCCTCGTCGATGTTCGGCCACACCCTGCTGCGCATCGACCAGGCCGACGTCGACAGCAACCGCACCGCCCTGCTCAGCTACGCGCTGAACTTCGGTGCCTACGTCGAGGGCATGGACAACAGCATTCTGTATGCCTGGAAAGGCCTGATGGGCGGCTATCCCGGGCTGTTCGCCCTGGTGCCCTACCGCGACAAGCTGGCCGAGTACCGCAGCCTGGAAAACCGCGACCTGTGGGAGTACCGGCTGAACCTAACGCCAGCGGAAACCGCGCGCATGGTCGAGCATGTCTGGGAGCTCAAGCAGATCCGCTTCGACTACTACTTCTTCGACGAGAACTGCTCCTACCGCCTGCTCGAACTGCTGCAGATTGCCCGCCCCGGCCTCGACCTGACCAGCCAGTTCCCCCTCACCGCCATTCCCACCGACACCCTGCGTGCGGTGCAGCAGGCCGGCCTGGTCGAACGCATCGACTACCGCCCCTCGCGTGAGCGCGAGCTGCTCGGTCGCGCCGCCGACCTGGACAGCGCCGAACAGGACTGGGTACTGCGCCTGGCCGAGGACGAGAATCAGCTCACCAGTACCGACTTCCTCGCCCTGCCCGCACCGCGCCAGGCGCTGATCCAGGACGCCAGCTACCGCCTGCTGCGCTACCGCTCCAGCGGCCAGCAGCGCGACCCGGCCGAAGCCAAGCGCAGCTTCGCGCTGCTGCGGGCGATCAACCAGAATCCGCCGCCACAACTGGATATCGCCCGCCCCGATCTGCCACAGGACGGCCACCAGTCGCGCACCTGGCAGCTTGGCGCCGGCAGCCGCGAGGATCGCGCCTTCGCCGAATACGGCCTGCGCATGGCCTATCACGACCTCAATGACAACGCGGCGGGCTTCCCCCTCGGCGCGCAGATCGAGATCCTCCAGCTCAAGCTGCGCCAGTACGAGGGCAACCACTGGCAACTGCAGCAACTGGATCTGGCCAACATTCGCTCGCTGACACCCCGCGGCCAGCTGCTCAAGCCCTGGTCCTGGCAGGTCGGCGGCGGCCTGCAGCGAGTGCCCGGCGCGGGTGACGAGGAAACCCTGGTCAGCCACTTCAACGGCGGCGCCGGCGGCACCTGGCAGCTCGGCACCGATACCCTCGGCTACGCCCTGGCCACCGCACGCCTGGAGCACCATGAGGACTTCGCCCCCTTCATCGCCCCGGCGCTGGGCTTCGACAGCGGCCTGCTATGGCACAACGCCCTGGGCAACCTGAGCCTGGAGGCCAAGGGCGACTACTTCCACCAGGGCGAAGTGCGCCGTAGCCTGGCGCTGACCCAGCAGTGGGAGCTGTCAACCAACCTCGGCCTGCGCCTGGCCGCCCAGCGCCAGTTCAGCCAGCTGGCCAGCCCGCAGAACGAGGTGATGCTGGAGCTGAAGTGGTATCACTACTGAACGCCTGCCGATGCGTCACCTTTTCCTCACCCGCTTTTGACGAATTGCTCACAGGTCGCGGAGCAGGCTGACAGCCTTACCGTCACGCTGCCCCGACCATGTCACGCCCCATCGCCCTGCTCTGCCTCCTGCTGCTCTGCGGCTGCCAGTCGACCCGCGAGCAGCTGCTCGCCCAGGGTTACCCGCCGGCCTTCGCCGATGGTTTCCAGGATGGTTGCAGCAGCGGACGCGAGGCCGCAGGTGCAGGCAGCGAGGGTTTTCGCAAGGCGGTGGCGCGCTATCTCGACGAGCGTCTGTACGCCAGCGGCTGGGACGACGGCTTCGAGCAGTGCAAGCAGCAGGCACTGAGCGCCGAACGCCAGCGCTACGAGGATGAGCGTTACGACGACGCCGATGACGACTGGCAGCGCAGCAAGGATCGCGCCCTGGGTCAGGCCCTGCAGGGCACACACTGACGGCGCAGAAACGAAAACGGGGCCCGCAGGCCCCGTTTTCTGTTGCAGCAAGCGTCTAGCGCTTGCTTACGATCTGGCGAGCTAGCGCCAGGCTAGGCGGGAAAGGGCCGAGGGCGCGGAGTTTACACCCGCTAAATGAGCACCCGATGCCCGTTCCCAACAACGCATGGCCGACGCGCAGCAGATCGTAGTTACTGTGCCAGCTTCTTGTAACGCACGCGGTGCGGCTGTGCGGCGGCATCGCCCAGGCGTTTCTTGCGGTCAGCTTCGTACTCGGTGTAGTTGCCTTCGAAGAACTCGATATGCGAGTCGTCTTCGTACGCCAGGATGTGGGTCGCTACGCGGTCCAGGAACCAGCGATCGTGAGAGATCACGATGGCGGCGCCAGGGAAGTCGAGCAGCGCCTCTTCCAGCGAACGCAGGGTTTCCACGTCGAGGTCGTTGGACGGTTCGTCGAGCAGCAGGACGTTGGCGCCCTCTTTCAGGGTCAGGGCCAGGTGCAGACGGCCACGCTCACCACCGGAGAGATCCTTGACGAACTTCTGCTGGTCGCCACCCTTGAAGTTGAAGCGGCCGACGTAGCCGCGCGACGGCACCTCGTAGTTGCCGATCTTGATCATGTCGAAACCGTCGGACACGGCTTCCCACACGGTCTTGCTGCCGTCGAGGTCTTCGCGGCTCTGGTCGACGCAGGCCAGCTGCACGGTTTCGCCGATCTCGATGCTGCCCGAGTCCGGCTGTTCCTTGCCCATCAGCATGCGGAACAGGGTCGACTTACCGGCACCGTTACCGCCGATCACGCCGACTATGGCGCCTTTCGGGATGCTGAACGACAGGTCGTCGATCAGCACGCGGTCGCCGTAGCCCTTGGTGACGTTGACGAAGTCGATGACCTTGTCGCCCAGACGCGGACCAGCCGGGATGTAGATCTCGTTGGTCTCGGCGCGCTTCTGGAATTCCTGCGACTGCATTTCCTCGAAGCGCTGCAGACGGGCCTTGGACTTGGACTGGCGGGCCTTGGCGCCTTTGCGCACCCACTCCAGTTCGTCCTTCATGGCCTTCTCGTGGGCCGACTGCTGCTTGGATTCCTGGGCCAAGCGCTCGGATTTGGCTTCCAGCCAGCCGGAGTAGTTGCCTTCGTACGGGATGCCGGCGCCGCGGTCGAGTTCGAGAATCCAGCCGGCGACGTTGTCGAGGAAGTAACGATCGTGGGTGATCGCCACCACGGTGCCCGGGAAGTCGTGGAGGAAGTGCTCCAGCCAGGCCACCGAGTCGGCATCCAGGTGGTTGGTCGGTTCGTCCAGCAGCAGCATGTCGGGCGCCGACAGCAGCAGGCGGCACAGCGCCACGCGGCGCTTCTCGCCACCGGACAGGTGTTCGATGCGGGCATCCCATGGCGGCAGACGCAGGGCGTCGGCGGCGACTTCCAGCTGGCGCTCGAGGTTGTGGCCGTCGCTGGCCTGCAGGATGGCTTCCAGCTTGGCCTGCTCGGCGGCCAAAGCGTCGAAGTCGGCGTCCGGCTCGGCGTAGGCGGCGTACACCTCGTCCAGGCGGGCCTGGGCCTGCTTGATCTGGCCTACGGCTTCTTCGACTATCTCGCGCACGCTCTTGCTCGCGTCCAGCTGCGGCTCCTGCGGCAGGTAGCCGACATTGATGCCGGGCATGGCGCGGGCTTCGCCGTCGAACTCGGTGTCGACACCGGCCATGATGCGCAGCAGGGTCGATTTACCGGCGCCGTTGAGGCCGAGCACGCCGATCTTGGCGCCCGGGAAGAACGACAGGGAGATGTTCTTGAGGATTTCCCGCTTCGGCGGCACGACCTTGCCGAGCCGATGCATGGTGTAGACGTATTGAGCCATGGATGACCTTGGTTCTGCGTATTGAAATAGATAGGGTGCGGCGGCCTCGCCGGCCGAGCGGCGGCGATGGCATTGCCGGGCGAATGAGCATGATAGCCCCCTGTGCCCGCGCGCGTGCGGCAAAGCTACCGGAATGCGCCGGACGGGGCAAACGACGCTGGTCGGCGAAGATGGCAGCGTGATAGCACTTTGCCTCGCTTCAAGGCATGCTAGCCGACCTTGATCGCCTGACTTACAGTCCAGAGTCAGGCAGTAGTATCAGCAGGATTCCTCGCGTGTCCAAATCCCGCCCTTCCCGCGTGCCTCGTCAGCCGAGCGACCCGTTCAGCAGCCCCCTGCGCGGCTCGCTGAAGGGCGCCCTCGGCCTGCTGGTCGGGCTGATGCTGGGCCTGCTGCTGTGGCAGCTGCAGCAGGAGTACCACAGCCGCGAGGAAAGCCAGCGCCAGCTCAGCCTGGCCTACAGCAGCCAGCTGGCCAGCCATCTCGAGCTGTCCCTCAAGCTCAAGGCCGATGCCGGCCAGGCCTACCTGCACCAGGCAGCTCCGCAGGCACTGCCGCCAGCCAGCTGGCCAGCCCTGCTGGACGGCCTGCGCGGCATCTACCCGGCCCTGCACAGCCTGGCCTGGTTCGACGCCCAGGGCCGCATCCTCGCCGACAGCGCACCGGATGCCGCCGACCAGGCGCTGATCGACGAACTGATCGCCAGTCGTCCTAGCGCCTATCACTTCACCTACGGCCCGCGCGAGCAGGGCCTGATCTACCTGCTGCTGCCCGCTGGTGCCCAGCCCAGCGGTGGCTGGCTGGTGCGCCTGCAGCGCAGTGCGCTGAGCAACTGGCTGCCCACCGCCAGCAGCGACACCCCATGGCTGCTGCTGGATCAACGCAGCGGCCAGGTGCTGCTGCAGCAGCCGCTCGCCCAAGGCGGCACACCACTCAGCGACGCCGCCCTGCGCGGGCAGAGCATCCAGCAGCTGGCCCTGCGCGGCAGCGACTGGCAGATCCACGGCCTGTACGACGCCACTGCCCTGCACGCCAAGCTGCTGCCGCTACAGGCCGGCAAGCTGCTGCTGTTCATCCTCTGCGCCGCCCTGGCCCTGCTCGCCCTGTTCAGCCTGCTGCGCGAGCAGCGCAGCCTGCGCGCCTACCACGCGCTGTCGCGACGCTCGCTGGAAGACGCCATCGGCGCCCTCGGGGCGATCGACGAGCGGGTACTGGTGACCCAGCCCGACGGCCATATCAGCTACCTCAATCCGAGCGCCGAGCAGATGTTCGGCCTCGACCGCACCGACGCCAGCCAGATGCACCTGCTGGAGCTGCTGCCGGCCCTGGCGCCCTGGCTGGCCAATACCTTCCATGAGCAGAGCGAGCCGATCGAGATCCTCCAGGACGGCAGCAAGCGCCTGTTCAACGTCACCTGCCACGCGCTCTACACCGACAACGCCGAGCCCAGTCGGGCCTGGGTGCTGCGCGATGTCACCGAGCAGCAGCAGGCGCTGCGCGTAGTGCAGGACACCCGGCGGCGCTACCAGGACATCTTCGAGGGCAGCGGCATCGCCCTCTGCGTACTGGATCTGGTCGCCCTGCGCGAGCTGCTCGATGCTGAGGGCCTGCACAGCAGCGCGCAACTGAGCGACTGGCTGGCGGTGGCGCCGGAGCGCCACCAGCAGATCCTGCGGCTGATCCAGATCAGCGAAGTGAACAAGGTGGCCACCCAGCTGCTCGGCGTCGAAACGCCCGAGCAGGTCTGGCACTACCTGATCGGCTTCAGCCCGCTGCGCCCCGGTGGCGCGCGCTTCAGCCTGGTCAGCGCGCTGCTCGACGGCGACGAACACATGATGGTGGAAACCCACCTGCGCACGCCCCAGGGCCACGAGCGCTACCTGTGGCTGACCCTGCAGCTGCCGCAGCAGCACGAGGAGCTGCACGCGGTGACCCTGAGCGTGCACGACATCACCAGCCGCAAGCGCGTCGAGCTGTCGCTGGTGGAGCGCGAGCGCTTCTGGTCGGATGTGGTGCGCGCGGTGCCCGACACCCTCTACGTGCACGACATGAGCAACCAGCGCGTGCTGTTCAGCAACAACCGCCTGGGCCCCGATCTCGGCTACAGCAAGGAAGAGCTCAAGCAGCTGGGCGACAAGCTGTGGGAAAAGATCCTGCATCCCGACGATGTCGAGCTGTACCAGCGCGTGCGCAACCTGCAGAAAGTGGTGGGCAACAAGCAGACCCTGCATTGCCAGCTGCGCTGGCGCCATCGCGACGGCAGCTGGCACTGGTTCGACATCCGCGAGCACGCCCTCAGCCGCGACGCGCTGGGCCGGGTCAGCCGCCTGATCGGGGTGGCCAAGGACATCACCCCGGAGATCACCTCCAAGGCCAGCCTCAGCGAAAGCGAACGGCGCTACCGCCTGCTGGCGGAAAGCATCAGCGACGTGATCGTTTCCACCAACAGCAGCCTGCAGCTCAACTACGTCAGCCCCTCGGCCCAGGCGTTCTTCGGCTACAGCCCGGAATGGGTGCTGCAGAACGGCCTGCTCAGCACCGTGACCAGCGCCCGCCAGCTGGCCAATCTGGAAAGCCTGCTCAACGAGGCCCGCGCCGCCCTCGGCAACTACGAGCTGCTGAGCAGCCTGCAAGCGCGTCTGACCGGCAAGGTGTTCATCTTCGACTGCCTGCGCGCCGACGGCCGCAAGATCACCGTGGAAATGCGCATGATGCTGATGTGGGACGAGCAGAGCCGCTTCGAAGGCGTGCTCGGCATCGGCCGCGACATCAGCCAGCAGCGCCGCGCCGAGCGCGACCTGCGCATGGCCGCCACGGTATTCGAGCACTCCACGGCGGCGATCATGGTCACCGACCCGGCCGGCTACATCGTGCAGACCAACAAGACGTTCCAGCGCATTACCGGCTATGCCTCGGAAGCCGTGCTCGACCAGCTGCCGGCCATGCTCACCGCCGACCGCCAGCAGGCCGGCCACCTCAACTTCATCCTCGCCCAGCTCAACCAGCACGGCATCTGGGAAGGCGAGCTGTGGCTCAAGCGCCACAACGGCGAGCAGTACCCGGCCTGGGTCGGCATCACCGCGGTACAGGACGACGACGGCGACCTGGTCAGCTACGTGTGCTTCTTCAACGACATCAGCGAGCGCAAGGCCAGCGAACAGCGCATCCACCGCCTGGCCTACTACGACGCCCTGACCCTGTTGCCCAACCGCACCCTGTTCCAGGATCGCCTGCACACCGCCCTGCAGCATGCCGAGCGGCATGAGGAGTGGGTGGTGCTGATGTTCCTCGACCTCGACCGTTTCAAGCCGATCAACGACTCCCTCGGCCATGCCGCCGGCGACCGCATGCTCAAGGACGTGGCCGTGCGTCTGGCCGCCTGCGTCGACGAGGACGACACGGTGGCACGCATGGGCGGCGACGAATTCACCCTGCTGCTGCAACCGCGCAATACCCGCGCCGGCGCGCTGAACCGCGCCATCAGCGTGGCCGAGCAGATCCTCGCCAGCCTGGCCCAACCGTTCGTCCTGCAGGGTCGAGAGTTCTTCGTCACCGCCTCCATCGGCATCGCCCTGGCGCCGCAGGACGGCGACGAGCTGAGCCAGCTGATGAAGAACGCCGACACCGCCATGTACCACGCCAAGGAGCGCGGCAAGAACAACTTCCAGTTCTACCAGGCGGACATGAACGCCACCGCGCTGCAGCGCCTGGAGCTGGAAAGCGACCTGCGCCACGCCCTCGAGCAGAACCAGTTCCAGCTCTACTACCAGCCGCAGTTCAGCGGCGACGGCAAGCGCCTGACCGGGGTCGAGGCGCTGCTGCGCTGGCAGCACCCGCGGCGTGGCCTGGTGCCGCCGGGCGAGTTCATCCCGGTGCTGGAAGAGCTCGGCCTGGTGGTGCAGGTTGGCGACTGGGTGCTAGAAGAGGCCTGCCGCCAGCTCAAGGCCTGGCACGCGGCCCAGGTGCGGGTGCCGAAGATCTCGGTGAACCTGTCCGCCCGCCAGTTCGCCGACGGCCAGCTGGCCATGCGCATCTCGCGCACCCTGGAAGACAGCGGCGTACCGCCGGCCTGCCTGGAGCTGGAACTGACCGAAAGCATCCTGATGCGCGACGTCGGCGAGACCCTGCAGATCCTCGCCAGCCTGAAGAGACTCGGCCTGTGCATCTCGGTCGATGACTTCGGCACCGGCTACTCCTCGCTCAACTACCTCAAGCAGTTCCCCATCGACGTGCTGAAGATCGACCGCAGCTTCGTCGACGGCCTGCCCGGCGGCGAGCAGGATGCGCAGATCGCCCGCGCCATCATCGCCATGGCCCACAGCCTGAACCTGGCGGTAATCGCCGAGGGCGTGGAAACCCAGGAGCAGCTGGACTTCCTGCGCGAGCACGACTGCGACGAGGTGCAGGGCTTCCTGTTCGGCAAGCCGATGCCGGCCAAGCAGTTCGAGACCCAGTTCAGCGGCCAGGCGCTGTTCGTCCTCAACTGAGCCAACCCCGCGCCAGATGGCCGGCGCAGCTGGGTGAAAGCCGCTTGTCCGCCACTTGACCGCCTTTCATGTGCCAGTCCGGGGGACATCGGGTAGAATGCGCGCCTTTCCCCTACCGCCCGCTGATAGATCAGGTGACCACCATGTTCAGCCGTGATTTGACCATTGCCCGCTACGATGCCGAACTCTTTGCCGCCATGGAGCAAGAAGCCCAGCGCCAGGAGCATCACATCGAGCTGATCGCCTCCGAGAACTACACCAGCCCGGCGGTGATGGAAGCCCAGGGCAGCGTGCTGACCAACAAGTACGCCGAAGGCTACCCGGGCAAGCGCTACTACGGTGGCTGCGAGTACGTCGACATCGTCGAGCAACTGGCCATCGACCGTGCCAAGGAACTGTTCGGCGCCGACTACGCCAACGTCCAGCCGCACGCCGGTTCGCAAGCCAACAGCGCCGTGTACCTGGCCCTGCTGTCGGCCGGTGACACCATCCTCGGCATGAGCCTGGCCCACGGCGGCCACCTGACCCACGGCGCCAGCGTTTCCTCCTCCGGCAAGCTGTACAACGCCGTGCAGTACGGCATCACCGACGCCGGCCTGATCGACTACGACGAAGTCGAGCGCCTGGCCGTCGAGCACAAGCCGAAGATGATCGTGGCCGGCTTCTCCGCCTACTCGCAGGTACTGGACTTCGCCCGCTTCCGTGCCATCGCCGACAAGGTTGGTGCCTACCTGTTCGTCGACATGGCCCACGTGGCCGGTCTGGTTGCCGCTGGCGTGTACCCGAACCCGGTACCGTTCGCCGACGTGGTCACCACCACCACCCACAAGACCCTGCGCGGCCCGCGCGGCGGCCTGATCCTCGCGCGCAAGAACGAAGAGATCGAGAAGAAGCTCAACTCCGCCGTCTTCCCGGGCGCCCAGGGTGGCCCGCTGGAGCACGTGATCGCCGCCAAGGCCATCTGCTTCAAGGAAGCCCTGCAGCCTGAGTTCAAGGCCTACCAGCAGCAAGTGGTGAAGAACGCCCAGGCCATGGCCAGCGTGTTCATCGAGCGCGGTTTCGATGTCGTCTCCGGCGGCACCCAGAACCACCTGTTCCTGCTCTCGCTGATCAAGCAAGACATCACCGGTAAAGATGCCGACGCCGCCCTGGGTCGCGCCTTCATCACCGTGAACAAGAACAGCGTGCCGAACGACCCGCGTTCGCCGTTCGTCACCTCCGGCCTGCGCATCGGCACCCCGGCTGTCACCACTCGCGGCTTCAAGGAAGCCGAGTGCAAGGAACTGGCCGGCTGGATCTGCGACATCCTGCAGAACATGGGCGACGAGTCCGTGGTCGACGCAGTACGCGAGAAGGTCAAGGCCATCTGCGCCAAGCTGCCGGTGTACGGCAAGTAAGCCTCAGCGCGGCATGAAAAAGCCCGGCACTTGCCGGGCTTTTTCGTTTCTACCTCCCCTCTCCCTGAGGGAGAGGGAGTCATCAGCCTCATCTACCCGAGCGCGGCAAAACCAGCGCGAATTTCCTCTTCCGACAGATTGTCGCCGATCAGCACCAGCACGCTCTCGCGCGCCTCATCCGCGCCCCATTCGGCATCCCAGTCGAAGCCGTACAGGCGCAGCACGCCCTGGAACACCAGGCGCCGCGGCTCGCCGGCCACACAGAGCACGCCCTTGTAGCGCAGCAGCGAATTGCCGTGGCGCTCCAGCAGACCCTCCATGAAGGCGTTGAGCCTGTTCTTGTCCAGCGGCTGCTCGCTGCGCAGCACCAGGCTGGCGATGCGGTCGGCGCTGCCGGCAGGAGCCGTCAGCGGACGCAGCACCAGCGCCGGGCCGAGCTGTGCATCCAGCTCGAAGCCACGCACATCGAGCAGTGCGGCCAGGTCGATGCGGCCATGCTCGACCACCTGGATCGGCGCCCGCCGGTTGATCCGCTGCAGGCGCTGGCGCAGCGCTTCGACCTGCTCGGCCGTGGCCAGGTCGGTCTTGCTCAGCAGGATGCGATCGGCGAAACCGACCTGGGCCTGGGCGATAGCCTCCTGCAGATGGCGCTCGGCATTCACCGCATCGACCAGGGTGACGATGGCGTCGAGGTGGTAACGCTGGGCCAGTTCTTCGTCGGCGAAGAAGGTCTGCGCCACCGGTGCCGGGTCGGCCAGGCCGGTGCACTCGATCACCAGGCGGTCGAAGGCCAGCTCGCCGCTGTCCAGCTTGTCCAGCAGGAGGAACAGCGCCTTCTCCAGCTCGACATGGATCGAGCAGCAGACGCAGCCGTTGGCCAGGGTCACCAGCTCCACCGGGCGGTCGCCGAGCAGCTGGCCATCGATCGGCACCTCGCTGAACTCGTTCTCGATCACCGCCAGCTTGAGGCCATGCTCGGCCTGCAGCATGTGGCGCAACAGGGTGGTCTTGCCAGAACCGAGAAAGCCGGTGAGCACGGTGACGGGAATCGGGGAATGGGCCATGCGGAGCCTCACGGATGATCAATAGCGTAGGAGCGAGCTCTGCTCGCGAACGATTGCGCCAGGGCTTCGCGAGCAGAGCTCGCTCCTACAAAAAAGCGCGCCACGACTGGGCGTGGCGCGTGGGTGTGGCGGGAGTCTATCAGCAGCAGCGGATGGGCCGTCCTTTGCCTCCGCCGTAGCGCGCCTCCTGGCGCTCACGGAAGAACGCCTCGTAGCTCATCACCGGCTGATCCGGGTGCTTGTTGCGCATGTGCTCGACGTAATTGTCGTAGTCGGGCATGCCCACCAGCATGCGCGCGGCCTGCCCGAGGTATTTGCCCATGCGACTCAGGTCATCGAACATGCGCGTCTCCTCAGGCGTCCGGAAGCGGCTGGAACGGGGTTTCCCGATCAGTGCGCTGCGGCGTGATCCACGCCGCGCGGCCGACCTTGATGGCGTAGAACAGCACGCTGAGCACGACGAACAGGAACAGCACGGTCAGGGTCGCGTTGGTGTAGGCGTTGAAGATCACGTGGTTCATCTGCACCGCGTCCTTGGCCGGGGCGAGGATCTGCCCGGCGGCCTGGGCGTCGCTGTACTTCTTGGCCAGGGCCAGGAAGCCCACCGCCGGGTTGGGGTCGAGCAGCTTGATCAGCCCCGCGGTGGTGGTGCAGATCAGCAGCCAGGTGGCCGGGATCAGGGTCACCCAGACATAGCGCTGGCGCTTCATCTTGATCAGCACCACGCAGCCGAGCATCAGGGCGATGCCGGCAAGCATCTGGTTGGAGATGCCGAACAGCGGCCACAGGGTGTTGATGCCGCCCAGCGGGTCGATCACCCCCTGGTACAGCAGCCAGCCCCACAGGGCCACGCAACCGGCGGTGCCGACCACGTTGGCGCCCCAGGACTCGGTCTTCTTCAGCGCCGGCACGAAGTTGCCCAGCAGATCCTGCAGCATGAAGCGCCCGGCACGGGTGCCGGCGTCCACCGCGGTGAGAATGAACAGCGCCTCGAACAGAATGGCGAAGTGGTACCAGAAGGCCATGGTGTTCTCACCCGGCAACACCTGGTGGAGGATCTGCGCGATGCCCACGGCCAGGGTCGGCGCACCGCCGGCACGGGCCAGAATGGTGTGCTCGCCGATATCGCGGGCGGTGGCTTCCAGCGCCTCCGGGGTAATGGCGAAGCCCCAGCTGCTGATCGTCGTGGCCACCGCATTGACGTCGGCACCGACCACCGCGGCCGGGCTGTTCATGGCGAAGTACACGCCCGGCTCGATCACCGAGGCGGCGACCATAGCCATGATGGCGACGAACGACTCCATCAGCATGCCGCCGTAGCCGATGTAACGGGCATGGGACTCGCTGGCCAAGAGCTTGGGCGTGGTGCCCGAGCTGATCAGCGCATGGAAGCCCGATACGGCCCCGCAAGCGATGGTGATAAACAGGAAGGGGAACAGCGCGCCCTTCCACACCGGGCCAGTGCCGTCGGTGAACTGGGTCAGCGCCGGCATCTTCAGTTCCGGCATGGTGATCAGGATGCCGATGGCCAGGGCGACGATGGTGCCGATCTTGAGGAAGGTCGACAGGTAATCGCGCGGAGCGAGGATCAGCCACACCGGCAGTACGGCAGCGACGAAGCCGTAGCCGATCAGCATCCAGGTGATCTGGATACCGGTGAAGGTGAACACCGGCGCCCACTCGGGGCTGGCCGCCACCTGGCCACCCAGCCAGATCGAGCCGAGCAGCAGGGCCACGCCGACCACCGAGATCTCGCCGATACGGCCAGGGCGGATATAGCGCATGTAGATGCCCATGAGCATGGCAATCGGGATGGTCGCCATCACCGTGAACATGCCCCAGGGGCTTTCGGCCAGGGCCTTGACCACGATCAGCGAGAGCACCGCGAGGATGATGATCATGATCAGGAAGGCGCCGAACAGGGCGATGGTGCCGGGCACCTGGCCCATTTCCTCGCGCACCAGCTCGCCCAGCGAGCGGCCGTTGCGGCGGCTGGAGATGAACAGCACCATGAAGTCCTGCACCGCGCCGGCCAGCACCACCCCGGCGATCAGCCACAGGGTGCCGGGCAGGTAGCCCATCTGCGCGGCGAGCACCGGGCCGACCAGCGGGCCGGCGCCGGCGATGGCGGCGAAATGGTGACCGAAGAGGATGTGCTTGTTGGTCGGCACATAGTCCAGACCGTCGTTGTTGAGCAGCGCCGGGGTGGCGCGGGCGGGATCGAGCTGCATCACCCGGGTGGCGATGAACAGGCTGTAGTAGCGGTAGGCGACCAGGTAGAGGGCGACGGCTGCCACCACGATCCACAAGGCGTTGATGGCTTCGCCGCGGCGTAGCGCCACGACACCCAAGGCACAGGCGCCTGCCACTGCCAGCACTGCCCAGGGCAGGTGACGCAGCGGGCTATTGTTATTGTTCATAGGTACTCCCAACGAATGGACAGACAGGCTGCCGCACAAGCTTAGTCCTTCCACCGTAATCCTCTATGCGACCTTGGTCTAGACGCGACGCGTGCCCGCCATCGAGCCATTTCCGCGGTTAAACTGAGGCTCCTTTTCGGCGCCTGCCAGGATCGCTTCGCCGTGCCACTTCACCCCCTGCTCCGCTCGCTCGTCTGCCTGCTCGCCCTGCTCGGGCTGGGCGCCTGCACGCCACCGGCAGAACTCGACCAGCAGCTGTACATCTGGCAGCGCCAGTGGCTGCCGGCCCATGCCGGTGCCCTGGCGCAGAGCCATGCCGACTTCGCCACCCTGCGCGTGCTGGCCCTGCAGGCCCACCCGCAGGCCGGCTGGGCGCGCGCCCATGTCGATCTGCAGCTGCTCAAGCGCGACGGCCGCCCGCTGATCGCCGTGGTGCGCCTGGACGGCCAGCTGCCACAACTGGATCAGCCTGCCATCGTCAGCCAGATCACCCGCCTGCTACGCGACTGGCAGGCCGCCGGCGTGCGCCTGGCCGGTATCGAGATCGACCACGACTGCGCCAGTGCGCGCCTGCCCGCCTATGCCGAACTGCTCGGCGAACTGCGCCGGAGCCTGCCGGCCGACCTGCCGCTGAGCATCACCGCCCTGCCCGCCTGGCTGGCCAGCCCGGAGCTGGACAAGCTGCTGGCCAGGGTCGACAGCTCGGTGCTGCAGGTGCACGCGGTTAACGACCCGCGCCGCGGCCTGTTCGACCCCGCGCAGGCCCTGGACTGGGCCGAGCGTTACGCCGAGCGCAGCCGCCAGCCCTTCCACCTGGCCCTGCCGGCCTACGGCGTGGCGCTGACCGCCGATGGTCAGGTGGAAAGCGAGGTGCCGCTGCGCCAGGGCGGGCCGCGGCGCGAACTGCAGGCCGAGCCGCAACAGGTCGCCGAGTTGCTGCGCACCTTGCGTGACAATCCGCCCGCGCACCTGGCCGGAGTCATCTGGTTCCGCCTGCCACTGCCCGGCGACCGCCGCGCCTGGCCCATGGAGACCCTGCTGGCGGTGGTACGCGACCAGCCCCTGCAAGCAGCCCTGGGCGTGGCGCGCCGGCAGAACGGCGCCGTCAGCGAGCTGCAACTGTTCAACCACGGCACCCTGGCCAGCACCCTGCCCAGCCGTATCGAGCTGCCGGCCCAGGACTGCGAAGCGGCCGACGGGCTCGGTGCCTATCGCGTGGAAAGCAGCCCCACGGGCCTGCGCTTTACCCGCCAACAGCCCGGCCAGCTGGCCGCCGGCGGCCAGCGTGCACTGGGCTGGGCCCGCTGCGCACGAATCGATCAAGGAGGATTGCATGTCGAGCTTTAAAGACCATCGCCGCCATCTGCTGGCACTGGCCGTCGCCAGCCTGCTGCCACTGGCCACGGCCCAGGCCTGCGGGCCGGACTTCCCCTATCGCCTGCTGGGCGACCGCAGCAACGCCCTGAGCCAGCTGCCGGAAGGCAACTTCGCCGTGGAGATCAAGCGCCTCGGCCAGGACATCGACGGCCTCAAGCCCTCCACCGAGGCCACCATCGCCCCCTACTGGGACGACAGCACCCAGCAATACCTGGATGCCCGCGTGGCCGCGGAGAAACAGCAGCTGAGCGCCGCCCAGTTCGAGCTGATCAGCCAGCTGCGCAGCCTCAGCGATGCGCACCAGGCCGAAGCCGCCGGCGCCGCCCTGCCGACCGAGCTGCGCCTGTACAGCGCCGGCGCAGTGGCGTTCGCCCAGCAGGACATGGCCCTGGCAGCCGAGTACTTCCAGCGCGTGCTGGCCCTGCCGGCCGCCGAGCGCCCGCTGCGCAGCACCTGGGCCGCCTACTCCCTGGGCCGCGCCCTGAGCAGCCTGGCCGTCAGCGCAGCGGACAGCGAGCTCGACGAGGCCGCCCTGCTGCAGCGCCAGCAGGATCTGCTGGCCCAGGCCCACCGAGCCTACCAACAGGCCCGCGAACTGAGCCGCAACGGCTTCAGCGACCCCCTGGAGCTGGGCATCGCCAGCCTTGGCGAGGAGGCCCGCCTGCAGCTGGACAACAACGACTGGCCCGGCGCCATCCGTCTCTATGCCAGTCAGGCCCGCCTGGGCTCGACCACCGGCTACAGCTCGCTGCGCCAGCTGACCTGGGCGCTCAGCGACAAGAGCGACACCGAGCTGCAGCAGCTGCTGGCCAGCCAGGAAGTCCAGCAGCTGCTGGCCGCCCAGTTGTTCAGCCGGATCGACGACTACGACAGCCACGACAAGCAGAGCCAGCGCCTGCTGGCCCTGCTGCAGGCACACAGCCCGCTGGTTCCGGCGCTGGCCGACCGCCTGGCTGCGCTGAGCTACCAGCAGGGCGACTACGCCGCCGCCCAGCGCTTCGTCGCCCAGGCCGGCGACAGCGGCCTGGCCTGGTGGCTGCGGGCCAAACTGGCACTGCAGGTCGGCGACAAGCCGGCGGCCGTGGCGGCCTATGCCAAGGCGGCCAAGGCCTTCCCCGCGGACGAGGACTGGGGCTGGCGCCGCAACGCCAACTGGGACTACGAAACGCTCAAGCCGCGCTGCCGCATCGAAGGCGAGATGGCCATCCTGGCCCTGGAACGTGGCGACTACCTGGAGGCTTTCGACCAGCTCTACCGCAGCGGCGAGATCTACTGGCAGGACGCTGCCGAAGTGGCCGAGCGGGTGCTGAGCAGCGACGAACTCAAGGGTTATATCGACGCCAAGGTCGCCGCCGCCCCGCCACCACCGGCCGGCCAGGAGCAGTACTACTGGGAACGTCCACTAGCCACCAGCGCCCGCGAACTGCTCGGCCGGCGCCTGCTGCGCGAGGGCCGCTACGCCGAAGCCGTGCCATATTTCGCCAGCGCCGAACTGCAGGACGCGGCCCGCCAGTACGGCGCGGCCCGCGAGCAGGCGGAGGACGCCTGGACGGCCAGCGGTCGCGCCGAAGGCTACTACCGCGCCGCCAAGCTGGCCCGCGAACAGGGCATGGAGCTGCTCGGCTATGAGCTGGGCCCGGACGAAGCCTGGAACGCGGGCTCCTACGGCAGCGAGTTCGGCAAACCGGTGCAGGCCGCCGGTCTGCTCACGGCCGCCGAAGCCCAGTTGCAGAACGCCAGCGCCGCCGAACCCAACCGGCGCTTCCACTACCGCTTCGTCGCCGCCGAGCTGGCCAACCAGGCCGCCGACCTGCTGCCGCCGCGCAGCCAGGCCTTCGCCGCCGTGCTGTGCAAGGCCAGCGGCTGGCTGCAGTACCGCGACCTGGCGGCCGCCCAGGGCTACTATCGACGCTATGTGCAAGAGGGGCCCTATGTGGACTGGGCGGAGAACTTCGGCCTCAACTGCCAGGAGCCGGACTTCGCCCGCGCCGAGCAGCGCCGCTGGCAGGAACGCCAGCAAGCCGTACGCCAGGCCCTGCGCCCCTACAAGTACGGGTTGCTGCTCGGCCTGCTGGCGCTGCCGGCGCTGGCCATCTACTGGCGGCAACGTCGCCGTGGCTTGGCTATAGTGGATAAAACCGCAGAGGAATCACGCAATGAGTGATACGACCACCGAGCGTCGGCGCTTCCAGCGCATCGCCTTCGACGCCGCCACCGAGATCGCCCAGGGCGAGCGGCGTTGGGCGGTTGCCCTGCACGATGTGTCGCTCAAGGGCCTGCTGGTCAAACGCCCGCGCGACTGGAACGGCGACCCCGACCAGCCCTTCAACGCCACCCTCAGCCTGGACGGCGACATCCGCATCCAGATGGAAGTGGTACTGACCCGCACCCGCGACGACCTGCTCGGCTTCGTCTGCCGGCATATCGACCTGGACTCGATCAGCCACCTGCGCCGCCTGGTGGAACTCAACCTGGGCGACGAGAGCCTGCTGGAGCGCGAACTGGCCGCCCTGGGCGAAGACGACTAAAACCACTCCACAACTGCAAAGGGCGCCAATCGGCGCCCTTTGTTTATCCAGCTCGGTTCAGCGCCCGCCGCCGGGCCGCGGCTGGCGCAAACGCGCCTGCAGCCGCCGCGCACCCATGCTCGCCTCACGGCGCGCTTCGGCACTATCGCGGGGCTGCCCCGGCTGATAATTGAGGGTTTTGGCGAAGAAGTCGAAGAACAGGAACATGGCTTATCTCCGTTATGCACATGGCTCCATGCTCCTCCCCGTCGGCTCGCCAAAGATTGATCTGCAGCAAGCGTCAGGCGGCGCCCCCAGCGGCAGAGCGCCGCAGGGGCATCACTCGAACAGGGCGTCCAGCGCCTGTTCCAGGCGGGTCACGGCGATCACCTGCAGGCCCGGCGGGGCCTCCTTGGGCGCATTGCCCTTGGGCACGATGGCGCGCTTGAAGCCGTGCTTGGCCGCCTCCTTGAGGCGCTCCTGGCCGCTCGGCACCGGGCGGATCTCGCCGGACAGGCCGATCTCGCCGAATACCAGCAGATCATGGGGCAACGGCTTGTTGCGCAGGCTGGAAATCACCGCCGCCATCAGCGCCAGGTCGGAGGCGGTCTCCAGCACCTTGACCCCGCCGACCACGTTGAGGAACACGTCCTGGTCGTAGGTGGGGATGCCGCCGTGGCGGTGCAGCACGGCCAGCAGCATGGCCAGGCGATTCTGATCCAGGCCCAGGGTCACGCGCTTGGGGTTGGCCATATGGCTGGTGTCGACCAGTGCCTGTACTTCCACCAGCATCGGCCGGGTGCCTTCCCAGGTGGCCATCACCACGCTGCCGGGCACCGCCTCCTGGGCGCGAGTGAGGAAGATCGCCGAGGGGTTGGTGACTTCCTTGAGGCCCTTGTCGGTCATGCCGAACACGCCCAGCTCGTTGACCGCGCCGAAGCGGTTCTTCACCGCGCGCAGCAGACGCAGGCGGCCGTCGGACTCGCCCTCGAAATACAACACGGTATCGACCATGTGCTCCAGCACGCGCGGGCCGGCCAGGGCGCCCTCCTTGGTCACATGGCCGACCAGGAAGATCGCCGTACCGCTCTGCTTGGCATAGCGCACCAGCAGCGCCGCGCTCTCGCGCACCTGGGCCACGCCGCCGGGGGCGGACTGCAACTGCTCGGTGAAGATGGTCTGGATCGAGTCGATCACCATCACCTTGGGCTGCTCGCGCCGGGCCACGTCGATGATCGATTCGATGCAGGTCTCGGTCATCACCTTGAGTTTGTCCTGCGGCAGCTCCAGGCGGCGGGCGCGCATGGCCACCTGCTGCTGCGATTCCTCGCCGGTAACGTACAGAGCCGGCAGGCGCTGCGCGATATTGCACAGGGTCTGCAGCAAGATGGTCGACTTGCCAATACCGGGGTCGCCGCCGATCAGCACCACCGAGCCATCCACCAGGCCGCCGCCGAGCACCCGATCCAGCTCGCCGGAAACGGTGGAGAAGCGCGGTACTTCCTCCACGCTGACCTCGGCCAGGGTCTTGATCTGCGCCTGCTGCCCGGCCCAGCCGCCACGCCCGGACGGCGCGCCGGCACCACCGCTCTCGATCATGGTCTCGGTCAGGGTGTTCCAGGCCCCGCACTCGCCACACTGCCCGGCCCACTTGGGAAAGGTGGCGCCGCACTCGGTGCAGCCATACATGCGCTTGGCCTTGGCCATGAAAAACTCCGCCCGCTGGAAAAGCGCCGATCATAGCGGCTGGGCCGCTCCTCGGCAGCATTCATGCAGGCTTTGGCGTCGCCGCGCGCACTATTCCTTCGCTGCGCTAGCCGCCTTGCGCTCGCGCATCTTCTGCTCGGCCAGCTTGTAGACCACGTAGTACTTGTAGATGTTGCCCACGTAATCCACCGTTTCGCGGCCGACGATGCGCGCGGCGCCCTGCTCGACATTGCCGAACCAGATGTTGGGATCCAGCCCGGACTTTTCCGCCAGCCGGCGAAACTTCATCAGGTTGCCCGGCCCGGCGTTGTAGCCGGCAAAGCTCAACAGCAGGCGGTTGACCGGAGTAATCTCGGGATCCTCCAGGTAGGTGTCGGAGATCAACCGCAGGTACTTGCTGCCGGCTTCGATATTGCGGTCGGCGCTGCTCTCGATGTCGCTCACGCCGACCTCCTTGGCGGTGCTCGGTAACAGCTGCATCACCCCCACGGCACCGGCCTGGCTACGTGCCGCCTGATCCAGCTGCGACTCCTGAAAACCCTGCGCCATCAGCATCAGGTGGTCGAAGTCATAGGTACCGGCGTGCTTTTCGAACAGGCCGACCAGGGCGTTGAACTTGTTCATCTCCGCCTCGGAAACGGCATTGCGCACCCGTTTGCTGTCCTTGAAGTAGCGCCGCATCATGATGTTGCCGAATTCGCTGCCGATCTTGTGGCTCTTGTTGAAGTCGTTGAGCGCGGCCAGCAGCTGCGGGCTGTTCTTGCGCAGCGCCCAGCCCAGCTTGCCGCCCTTGTGCAGGGGAAAGCCATCGTGGATGACCAGGTCGCTGTACAGCGGCTGCCACAGCTGGGCGATGTGGCCATCGGCCACGGTGATGCCGAACAGTCCGGCATTGACCATCTGCAGCAGATCCTCGGTCTCCAGGTTCTCGTTGGCCGGCATGATCTTCAGCGGCGCCAGGCCCTGCGCCTCGAAGCGCTGGTTGAGCTCGACCAGGTGCTCGAAATAGCTGCTCGACGGCCGCACGTAGACTTCCTGCCCGGCCAGATCCTCGATCCGCGTCAGCTTGGGGCTGTCTTGGCCGGTGACGAACACCTCGTGCACATCGCTGTACACCGGGTCGGTGAAGTCGACAGTCTGCAGGCGCCCGGTAGTCTGCGTCAGGCCGCCGGCGGCGATATCGCCATAACCGGCCAGCAGCTTGGGCAACAGCTCGTTGCGGGCGGTGGGAATGAACATCACCTGCCAGCGCTGGGACTTCTTGCCCAGCGGGCGCTTGGCATTCAGCCAGGCCTCGAACGCCTTGCCGTACTCGTAGGCCACACCCTGCTGCTGGCCGCGGTCGACCATGTAGAAGGTCTTGCTGTACGGCACCAGGATGCGCACCGTGCGGCTGGCGCGCATGCCGTCGAGGTCGCCGATCCAGGCCGGCGGCACCGGCAGCACCATGGCATCCACTTCGGATTTCTCGGCTGCGCTCAGTTGCGCCGGCGGCAACCCGCCCACCTCTGCGCTAACGGCGGCAACCGCCCCGCCCCCTGCCAACAGGCTGAACAACAGCCCCCATGCCCAATACTTCCTCAAGCGGCTTCTCCTGTGCCAGGCAATCTCTGTGCCCCTCTGCTCAGATTAGCCAGCTTCAGTCGTACAGATACGGCGATAATGACATCTCGTTGATTGCCACCGGGCCGCCCCATGCAGATCGAACTTGTTCCCGCTACGGTCGACCAGTTACCGCTGATCGCCAACCTCTACCAGTACTACGCCTACGAGTCGTCGGACTGGGAGCAGGAGGACGTCGAGCTCGACGGGCGCTTCTATATCCACCAGCCGCACCTGCAGCGCTACTGGCAGGACGACGGCTGGAGCGCCCAGCTGATCCTGGCCGACGGCTTCATCGCCGGCTTCCTGCTGATCGAACGCAGCGAGCTGCCGGGCATCGACGCCCTGGAGTTCGCCGACCTGTTCATCCTCAAGAAATATCGCCGCCAGGGCATCGGCCAAGCCCTGGTTCAACAGGTCATGGGCGCTGGCGGCACCTGGCTGGTGCGTTTCTATGGCCGGGACGAGCTGGCGGCAGCCTTCTGGCGCAAGGTGCTGGCCGAGCTGCCACTGGGGTCACGCCAGGTCTGGCCGGATGACGAGCCCGAGCTGCTCAGCTACCTGATCAATCCACCACTGCATTGACAGGCTGGCCTAGTGCGGACTGCAGGCATTGCCGCAGCCGCAGCACTGCCCGGTCGCCCGCTTGAAGTGACGGGCCAGGGTGTCTCGATACACCTTGCGAGAGCGTTTCAGGCGCCCCAGGGCGAGTTCATCGATTCGCTCCAGGCCATTTGCGACCCGCTCGATACGGGCGTCGAGCGCATCGAACTGCTCGATCAGGTAGGCGAAGTGGCTGTCGTTCTGGCGCATTTGCTGCATTTTCCAGCGCAACTCGGGGAACGCCTGAGGCAATGACTGAGCTTGAGCCTTCATCGCGATGACTCCTGAAGATGAATGTGTTCACATTTTAACCAACCCCGAAGCCGGCCCATTGACCTGAATCAAACAGCCCAGCCGTCCGCCACCTTGCGGGCAACAGCGCCAGCCACTGAGCTAGTCTGAACAAGACATGCACCGTCTGGAGGATTCACCATGCCGCTCGAACACCACCCGCTGTCCCGCGAATTTCCGGAATACCGCCAGCAACTGCAGACCCTGCATGCCGAGGATGCGCACTTCGCCCGGTTGGCGCAGCAGTACGAGAGCCTGGACAAACGCATTTACGAAGTGGAAGACGGTCGCGAGTCGCTGAATGACCTGGCCCTGCATGCCCTGAAGAACGAGCGCGTGGCACTCAAGGATCAGATCGCCGAATGCCTGCGCAAGGCCAATGGCAAGGGGGGCTAGGCTGGCCGAGATGAACCTCACCACCGCCAGCCTGCAGCGTAATGGCCGAAGGCTGCGCGGGACGAGACAGCCACTGGAGTTTTTGCTTATCTTGGTTGGACGCCACCATGAGATCCACCCATGAAGAACTCTCCAGGCTGTTCCGCTTGCCGTGATGGCAAGGGACTGGACTTCCCTATCAGCATGGCTTTCCAACCCATAGTCAACGTTGCGCAGCAACAGATCTTCGCCCACGAAGCCCTGGTGCGCGGGGCCAACGGCGAGTCAGCCGGCAGCCTGCTGGCCCAGGTCAATGCAGAAAACCTCTACGCGTTCGACCAAAGCTGCCGGATCACGGCGGTAGAGTGGGCCGCGCGCCTGCAGGTGCCGGCCATGGTTTCGATCAACTTCATGCCCAATGCCGTGTACCAACCGGAGACCTGCATTCGGGCAACGCTGGAGGCCGCACGGCGCTTCAACTTCCCCATCAACAGAATCATCTTCGAGGTCACCGAACAGGAGCAGGTGCTGGATATCCACCACCTCACCGACATTCTGCGGGCCTATCGCAAGCAGGGATTCATGACCGCCATCGATGACTTTGGCGCCGGCTATGCCGGGCTCAACCTGCTCGCCGACTTCCAGCCGGATCTGATCAAGCTGGACATGGAGCTGATCCGCAACATCGATAGCGACAGCGTGCGGCAGATCCTTGTGGAATCGACCCTGGACATGTGCCGCAAGCTCAAGGTGCGCGTCATCGCCGAAGGCATCGAGACCCAGGCCGAGCTGCAGACCCTGCAGCAGATGGGCGTGGAGCTGTTCCAGGGCTACCTGCTGGCCAAACCGGGCTTCCAGAGCCTGCCTGCAGTGAATTACCCCACGTAGCACTGGCAGCGGCGGGCGCCTGCAGTAAACTCGACCCAAACCAGTACCTCAGGGAGTGAAACATGAGCATCCTCAGCGAATTCAAAGCCTTTGCCATGAAGGGCAACGTGGTCGACATGGCCGTGGGCATCATCATCGGCGCGGCCTTCGGCAAGATCGTCACGTCCTTCGTCGGCGACGTGATCATGCCGCCGATCGGCCTGCTGATCGGCGGGGTGGACTTCAGCGACCTGGCCATCGTCCTGCGCGATGCGGTCGCCGCCACCGACACCACGGCAGCGGTGCCGGCCGTGGTGCTGAGCTATGGCAAGTTCATCCAGACCATTCTCGACTTCACCATAGTTGCCTTCGCCATCTTCATGGGGGTCAAGGCGATCAACAAGCTCAAGCGCGAAGAAGCCGCCGCGCCGGAAGAGCCGCCGGCGCCGACCGCGGAACAGCTGCTGCTGGGCGAAATCCGTGACCTGCTCAAGGCCCAGCAGAACAAGTAGCCGCCAGCTGGCTTGCTACAACGGCGCCTGCGGGCGCCGTTTGCATTGTTGGGCCTGGTTCGACCAATCATGTAGGGCGGGTGAAACCCGCGAGTCGGCACGCGGGTTTCACCCGCCCTACATGAAGCCGCCTTATGCCACCGGCCGTTTTGTCACAACGCTGGCGCCTTCCGCCTCTGGATCATTCCCTTCCGGGCCAGCGCTAGCTGGTGCTGTTCAACGACAGAGCCGCTGTCCTGCCTGCGCGGGAATAATGGTTACAGAGAAGTATCCCACCACCTCGTCATCCCCGCGCAGGCGGGGATCCAGTGAAGCCACACAGAGGCGGCGGCCTACCAGTAGGTTTCCACCGCCACCTGACCGGGCCGGCGGCTCAGACTCAGCTGCATGCCGCGGGCCTTCAGCACCGCGCGGGTGTCGTCGATCATCTGCGGGTTGCCGCAGAGCATGAAGCGCGAGTGCGCCGGGTCGAAGGCCAGGCCGGCCGCGCGCTCCAACTCGCCGCTGGCGATCAGCGCTGTGACCCGCGCATTGAGCGCCCCCGGCACCTGCTCGCGGGTTACCACCGGCAGGTAGTGCAGCTTGTGCCCGGCGCCCTCCAGCCAGTCGCGCTGCGGCAGCTCGGCGATCAGTTCCTGGTAGGCCAGCTCCGCCGCATTGCGCGCGCTGTAGACCAGGACGATGCGTGCGAAGCGCTGCCACACCGCCAGATCCTGGAGAATCGACAGGAACGGCGCCAACCCGGTGCCGGTGCCCAGCAGCCACAGGTCGCGACCATCGGGGAAGCGGTCGAGGGTGAGGTAGCCGAAGGCCTGCTTTTCCACCAGCAGCTCGTCGCCGGCCTTGAGCCGGCTCAACTCGCTGGTGAACTCGCCGCCGGGCACCACGATGGAGAAGAACTCCAGGTACTCGTCGTGGGGCGCCGAGACCATCGAGTAGGCACGCCACACCACCGTGCCGTCGGCCTTGCACACGCCCAGGCGGGCGAACTGGCCGGCCTGGAAGCGAAAGCCCGGATCGCGGCTACAGCGCAGGCTGAACAGGCTGGGCGACCAGACGCGCACCTCGGTGAGAGTCTGGCGGGTGAACTTCTCTTCGCTGGCGGTCATACTTTGCCCTCATCACATGCTCCCAGAGCCTATTCAAAGGCTCTGATCAGTCTCGCGCAAAGCGCGGCTTACAAACACCGACGGTTTCCATGCCTATTCTCGCCACCCCCTTCGCCCAGCTCGACCTGATCCGCCAGCCGGAGATGGCCAACGAACCGCTGCAGGCCTTCGACGCTGCCGACGAGTACCTGCTTGCCCACCTGCACGAGCAGGGCCTGGCGGCCGATGCGCGGGTGCTGCTGCTCAACGACGCCTTCGGCGCCCTGGCCGCCAGCCTGGCGCCGCACTGCCGGGTGACCAGCAGCGGCGACTCGCACCTGGGCCACCTGGCACTGCAGAAGAACCTGGCGCGCAACGGTCTGGCGGCCGACAGCGTGACCTTCGTGCCGGCCAGCGAGACGGTGCAAGGCCCGTTCGACTGGGTGCTGATTCGCGTGCCGAAGACCCTGGCCCTGCTCGAGGAACAGCTGATCCGCCTGCACGGACAGCTGGCCCCCGGCGCGCGGGTGGTGGCCGGGGCCATGATCAAGCACCTGCCGCGCGCCGCCGGCGAGCTGCTGGAGCAGTACATCGGCCCGCTGCAGGCCTCGCTGGCGGTGAAGAAGGCGCGTCTGCTGAGCGCCACGCCCGAGCAACGGCCGGCACCGACCTCGCCCTACCCGAGCCGCTACCGGCTCGACAAGCCGGCCCTGGAGCTGCTCAACCATGCCAACGTGTTCTGCCGCGAGGGCCTGGATATCGGCACCCGCGCCTTCCTGCCGCATCTGCCGAAGCGCCTGCAGCCGCAGCGGGTGGCCGACCTCGGCTGCGGCAACGGCGTACTGGCCATCGCCTTCGCCCTGGCCAACCCACAGGCCGAGCTGACCCTGGTGGACGAGTCCTATATGGCCGTGCAATCCGCCGAGGAGAACTGGCGTGCGGCGCTGGGTAAGCGCCCGGCCACCTTCCGCGCCGCCGACGGCCTGGCCGGCCAGGCGGCGGACTCGCTGGATCTGGTGCTGTGCAACCCGCCCTTCCACCAACAGCAGGTGGTCGGCGACTTCCTCGCCTGGCGCATGTTCCAGCAGGCCCGTGCGGCGCTGGTGACCGGCGGCGAGCTGTGGATAGTCGGCAACCGCCACCTGGGCTACCACGCCAAGCTGGGCCGGCTGTTCCGCGGCGTCGAGCAAGTGGCGGCCAACCCCAAGTTCGTCGTGCTCAAAGCCACCAAGTAGCCAGCCACGCCCTGGCGGCCGGACACGCCGGTGGAACTCTGCCGCCCCCTACGCCTCCCAGACTCAGGCAAGGCAGATCCGCCGCAGACCGTAGGGCAGGTGCAACCCGCGGCCAGATAACGCGGGTTTCACCCGCCCTACGACTAAACTCCAGCACGAATTCCGCCCGCTGCGCGTCACTGCGACAAATTGCCCAATGCGACAATCCGCCGGCTACGACGAAAGTCGCAGGCAGCGGATCATTGACCCAGATCAATGTCACGAGGGGCCTCGCATGTTCGGCCTGGATGCACTGGAACTGGCACGAATCCAGTTCGCTTTCACCGTTTCCTTCCACATTCTGTTTCCGGCCATCAGCATCGGCCTGGCCAGTTACCTGGCGGTGCTCGAAGGTCTGTGGCTGAAGACCGGCAAGGATGTCTACTACGACCTGTTCCGCTTCTGGCTGCAGATCTTCGCCGTGACCTTCGGCATGGGCGTGGTCTCCGGCGTGGTGATGAGCTACGAGTTCGGCACCAACTGGGGCCAGCTGTCCACGGCGGCCGGCAGCATCATGGGGCCGTTGCTGACCTACGAGGTGCTCACCGCGTTCTTCCTCGAGGCCGGCTTCCTGGGCATCATGCTGTTCGGCCTGAACAAGGTGGGCCGCGGCCTGCACTTCTTCGCCACCCTGATGGTGGCCATCGGCACGCTGATCTCGACCTTCTGGATCCTCTCCTCGAACAGCTGGATGCACACCCCGCAGGGCTTCACCCTGGTCGACGGCGTGTTCACCCCGGCGTCCTGGTGGGACATCGTGTTCAACCCGTCCTTCCCCTATCGCCTGGCGCACATGGCGGTGGCGGCCTTCCTCAGCACCGCCTTCGTGGTCGGCGGCACCGCCGCCTGGCACCTGCTCAAGGGCAAGCGTGACGAAGCCACCCGCATGATGTTCTCCATGGCCCTGTGGATGGCGCTGCTGGTCGCGCCGATCCAGGCCGTGATCGGCGATGCCCACGGCCTCAACACCCTCAAGTACCAGCCGGCCAAGGTGGCCGCCATGGAAGGCCACTGGAACACCGAGAAAGGCGTGCCGCTGCTGCTGTTCGGCATTCCCGACATGCAGGCGGAAACCACCAGGTACGCCATCGGCATCCCGCGCCTGGCCAGCCTGATCCTCACCCACGACCTCGACGGCGAGATCAAGGGCCTCAAGGAATGGGCGCCAGAGGATCGCCCCAACGCGCTGATCGTGTTCTGGAGCTTCCGCGTGATGGTCGGCCTCGGCCTGCTGATGATCCTCTGTGGCGTGCTCGGCCTGTGGCTGCGCCGCGGCGGCAAGGTCTACGAGTCGAAAGGCTTCCAGCGCCTGATGCTGGCGATGGGCCCGGCCGGGCTGATCGCCCTGCTGGCCGGCTGGGTAACCACCGAAGTGGGGCGCCAACCCTGGGTGGTCTATGGCCTGCTGCGTACCAGCGAGGCCGCCTCCAACCACAGCGTCAGCCAGCTCAGCCTGTCGCTGGGCCTGTTCGTGGTGGTGTATTTCGCCGTGTTCGGCGTCGGCATCACCTACCTGCTGCGCATGATGCGCAAGGGCCCAGTGCTTGGCCTGCTGAGTGCCCACGCCGCCGAACAGGGTGGCCCGGGTCATAGCCGCACGCCGTCCCGCCCGCTGTCCGCCGCCGCAGAAAGCGTCGACGATGAAACCGATGAGGAGAAACGCCCATGAGCATCGACCTGCCGCTGATCTGGGCCGGGGTGATCGCCTTCGGCATCTTCATGTACGTGGTGATGGATGGCTTCGATCTGGGCATCGGCATCCTCTATCCCTTCTTCCGCGACAAGGACGAACGCGACGCCATGATGAACACCGTGGCGCCGATCTGGGACGGTAACGAAACCTGGCTGGTGCTCGGCGGTGCCGGGCTGTTCGCCGCCTTCCCGCTGGCCTACTCGGTGGTGCTCACGGCGCTGTACCTGCCGCTGATCATCATGCTGATCGCCCTGATCTTCCGTGGCGTGGCCTTCGAGTTCCGCTTCAAGGCCAAGCGCACCCGCTACGTGTGGGACGCGGCCTTTATCGGCGGCTCGGTGCTGGCCACCTTCGCCCAGGGCGTGGTGCTGGGTGCCTTTATCGATGGCATCGCGGTGGAGAACCGCCAGTTCGCCGGTGGCGCCTTCGACTGGCTGGCGCCCTTCCCGCTGTTCTGCGGCGCCGGGCTGGTGGTCGGCTACGCCATGCTCGGCTGCGCCTGGCTGCTGCTCAAGACCGAAGGCAAGCTGCGCCACAAGATGTACAAGCTGATGCTGCCGCTGACCTGCGCGCTGCTGCTGTTCATTAGCGCAGTGAGCATCTGGACGCCGCTGACCCATCCGGAAATCGCCCAGCGCTGGTTCACCCTGCCCAACCTGTTCTACTTCATCCCGGTACCGACCCTGGTGGCGGTGACCATCCTCGGCATCGTCCGCGCCGTGCACCTGAAGATCGACTGGCAGCCGTTCGTCCTCACCCTGCTGCTGATCGCCCTGGCCTATGCCGGCCTGGCCATCAGCGTATGGCCGAACATCATCCCGCCGTCGGTGAGCATCTGGCAGGCCTCGGCCCCCGCAAGCAGCCAGGCCTTCGCCCTGGTCGGGGTCTCCATCATGGTGCCGATCATCCTCATCTACACCGCCTACAGCTACTACGTGTTCCGCGGCAAGGTGAAGGTCGGCGAGGGGTACCACTGATGAACGAGACGAAGCAGCCGCTGGGCAAACGCCTGGCCTGGTTCGCCGCCCTGTGGCTGGGCGGCGTGCTGGCAGTACTGGTGCTGGCCTACGCGATCAAGCTGGGCATGGGCCTGGCCTGAGCGCCCCAACTCCTTCTCAGAGTTCGGCCAAGCCTGCCCCCTCTCCCGTCGGGAGAGGGTCGGGGTGAGGGCCAGGCTACTCCAGCAGCCTTTTCAGCTCCGCACTCAGCGGCATCGGGGTAAATGCACTGACCCGCGCCCGCCCGTTGTTGCCCAGCGGTACCCACAACCGCGAGAACAACAGCGCGGCGAGGATGCGCGGCAACTGCCCTGCCACCTCGCGCCAGTCCCTGAGCATCCAGCCGGCGCGCAGCATCAGCCAGTGCGCGCGGGCATGGGGCAGCGCCAGGCGCTGGCCGAGGATATGCGCGCGCTCCAGCCAGACCAGGGCCGCAGCAGGCTCGCCCCGCCCCAGCGCCGCTTCGGCCTCGGCGAAAGCCAGCTGCAACGCCGCGTGCGCCTCAGTGCGCATGGCCGTGACCTTCGCGCAGCTCGCCGTCGGCATGGCGCAGTACCTGTACCGCCGAGCTGATCGCCAGGCTGGCCATGATCCCCGCCACGATCAGGTCGGGCCAGGCGCTGCCGGTGCCGAACACGCCCAGCGCCGCTGCCAGCACGGCAAGGTTGCCCAGGGCATCGTTGCGGGTGCACAGCCAGACGCTGCGCATGTTGCTGTCACCCTCGCGGTAGGCATACAGCAGTGCCGCCACGCCGAGGTTGGCCAGCAATGCCAGGCTGCCGATCAGGCCCATGGTCGGCGCGCTCGGCACCTCGCCCTGCCACCAGTGCCAGAGCGCCGCGCCCAACACGCCGAGACCGAACAGCAGCATGCTCAGCGCCTTCAGCTGGGCAGCGCGGGCCCGCCAGGCCAGGGCCATGCCCAGTACCCAGAGGCTGATGGCGTAGTTGGCAGCGTCGCCGAGAAAGTCCAGCGAGTCGGCCAGCAGCGACACCGAGCCGGCGCGGATACCGGCACCGATCTCGATCAGAAACATGCCCAGGTTGACCAGCAGGGCGATCCACAGGATGCGCCGGTAGCGCCCGTTATCGTGCTGGGGGCCGGTGTCGTGGTTGCAGCAATGCGCGCCCATTTGGCATCTCCTTGGTTGAGGTGCAGACTAAGCTAAAGCCTGTAGTAACTACGGAGTCAACATGGGCAAGCCACTAACCATCGGCATCCTCGCCCGCGAGAGCGGGGTCAACCTGGAAACCATCCGCTTCTACGAACGTAGCGGCCTGCTGCCGGCGCCGCAACGCAGTGCCGCCGGCTATCGCCACTACCAGGAGATGGACGTGCGCCGCCTGCGCTTTATCCGCCGCGGCCGCGAGCTGGGCTTCAGTCTGGAGGAAATCCGCAGCCTGCTGGAACTCGCCGCCCATCCCGAGAGCCCGTGCGACGCCGCCGATCGCATGGCCCGCGAACATCTGGACGCCATCGAAACACGCATCCGCGACCTGCAGAACATGCAGGCCGAGCTGAGCAAGCTGGCCGGCTGCCAGAGTGGTCACGCCGAGCACTGCCGCCTGCTGGAGGCGCTGGACAGCCGCGATTGCTGCGCCCCCAGGTAGCCCGGGAATCGCACGCGGGTTACACCCGCCCTACGCAGCGCTTCCCGGTAGGGCGGGGGCAACCCGCGCAACCCACCACGTGAAGTTATTCCACGGCAAACGTGCGATAGACGAACACAGCGTTCAGCATTCGCAACGGCGCCGCGCGCCAGGCGTGCTAGGCTGGGCAACTCGTTAGCCGCCTAAGTATTACCGCCATGTCCCAACTGCTCCTGCGTCGGCACAAACCCTTTCTCGCCTTTTGGCTGGCCCGCGTATTCACCGCCAGCGGCTTCCAGATGCTCACCGTGGCCATCGGCTGGCACCTCTACCAGCTGACCAGCAGCGTGCTCGACCTGGGGCTGGTTGGCCTCGCTGAATTCCTCCCGCGCCTGCTGTTCATGCTGCATGCCGGGCACACCGCCGACCGCTTCGAGCGACGCAAGATCGCTGCCGTCTGCCAGAGCGTGCAGGCCCTGGTGGCCCTGGCCCTGCTGCTGGGCAGCAGCACCGACAGCGTTAGCCGCGAGATGATCTTCGGCCTGGCCTTCCTCCTCGGCCTGGCCCGTACCTTCGAGATGCCGGCGACCCAGGCCCTGCTGCCCAACGTGGTACCGAGCGAGCTGTTCCCCCGCGCGGTGGCCGCTTCAGCCTCGGCCATGCAGGCGGCAACCATCATCGCCCCCGCCCTCGGCGGTCTGCTGTACGCCTTCGGCGCACAGTGGGTATACGGCCCGGCGACCCTGCTGTACGTGCTGGCCTGCGCCCTGATGCTCGGTCTGACCGCCACTGGCCAGGTGCTGCGCAAAGACCCAGCCACTCTCGAATCGCTGCTGGCCGGCATCCGCTTCATTCGCAGCAAGCCGGACGTGCTGGGTTCGATTTCGCTGGATCTGTTCGCCGTGCTGCTCGGCGGCGCCACCGCGCTGCTGCCGGTGTTCGCCAAGGACATCCTGCTCACCGGCCCCTGGGGTCTCGGCCTGCTGCGTTCGGCGCCGGCGGTCGGCGCCCTGCTGATGTCGCTGTGGCTGGCCCATCACCCGATCGAACGGCGTACCGGGCCGGTGATGTTCACCTCGGTGGCGGTGTTCGGCGTGGCGACCATCGCCTTCGGCCTGTCCACCTCGTTCTGGTTCAGCCTGGCAGTGCTGGTGGTGCTTGGCGCGGCCGACATGATCAGCATGGTGATCCGCGGCGCCCTGGTACAGCTGGATACCCCGGACGCCATGCGCGGTCGGGTCAGCGCGGTGAACGGCCTGTTCATCGGCGCCTCCAACCAGCTCGGCGAGTTCGAGTCCGGCCTCACCGCGCACTGGTTCGGCACGGTGCCGGCGGTACTGATCGGCGGGGTCGGCACCCTGCTGGTGACCGGCACCTGGATCAAGCTGTTTCCCACCCTGGCGCGCCGCGATCACCTGCACAAGCAGGGCTGAGCCGCCCTACTTCAACGCCCCCGGCAGGCGGCAGTCCTCCATCTCCACCTCCGGGCCGCAACCTTCGACCAGGGTGCCACCCAGCTCGAAGAGGGTGGCCTTGTCATGGCGAGTCGTGGCGGCCGGTTGGCGGTCGCTGACCTTGCTCTGGCGCGTCTCGGCAGCCGGTGGGCGGGCGCTGGTCTTGTCCTGGCGCGTCTCGACAGCTGACGGGCGGGCGCTGGCCTTGTCGGGGCGCGCCTCGGCAGCCGGCGGGCGGGCGCTAGCCTTGTCCAGGCGCGTCTCGACAGCCGGCGGGCGGTCACTGGCCTTGTCCTGGTGCACCTCGGCAGCCGGCGGGCGGTCGCTGGTCTGGTCGTGACGCGTCTCGGCGGCCGGCAGGAACTCGCTGAGCGAGGTTTTCTCCAGCTTGCCCTGGGTGTTCCAGTAGATGGCCAGGGCGAACAGGCTCAGGCCGACCACCCACAGCAGCCTGTTCCAGACGCGCTGGAAGCGCCGCAGGAAATGCAGGGCCACCCTCACAGGCGAGCCCATACGGGTGGTGAAGTCGGCGTAGAGCAGGGCCAGCGGCGCCGTGATCCCGCAGGCCACCGCTTCGACCACGCCCTGGGTGGCGCCCATCGCTACCGTAGCGGCAGTCAGCGCCGCACTCGGCAGGCCATGGCGCAGCAACAGCAGCCCGGTGCCATCTCGCACCCAGGCGCGTGGCAGCAGCATCTTGCTCAACAGCACATCGAAGCCGGTCAGCCAGCCAGTGAGCAGGCGCCAGACCCGGTGCAGCACCAGCGCGCCAGCCATCAGCATGCCCGCCATCATGGCCACGCTCAGCGCCACCACCAGCGGCGAGTCGCCCGGCTTCTTGTGAAAGTCGTCGTAGAACAGGAACCAGGCCGGTACCAGCAGCAACAACCACAGGCTGAAGCCGATGCCATGCCAGTCCAGGCCCGGCAGCCATTTGCGCCAGTCATGCAGGCCCTCCGGAGCCAGGCGCTCCAGCACTTCCGGGGCCTCGTGGACGAGGGTCTGCTCGAGCAGCTGGCAGGCGGCCAGATCCTTCTCCACGAAACCATCCACCAGGCGCTTGCGCTGCCCGTCGCGGAGCGGCTTGAGCAGCAGCCAGGCAGCCCGCTCCTGGCCACTCCTGGGCTGGCGCAGAGCCATGCGTTCACGAATGCGCTGCTCCAGGCCATCCAGCTCGCCACGACGCTGCAGCTGATCCCACTCGTGCAGCCAGCCGGCTTGGCTGGCCTGCAGTTCGTCCCAGCGGCAGCGGCTGCACAGCTCCTGGAAGAACGCCGGCGACCAGCGGGTTGCCAGGAGGATGTCCACCAGCTGGCGGTTGAAGTAGCTGCGCAGGTCGAACGGCTGCAGCCAGTCCTGCTCGTGCAGGGCCGCGACCCGCGCCAGGAAGGCCTGTTCGTCGCCCTCGGCCAGCTGGGCATGCAGACTGTGCAGCTCGGTGGCGAGCAGGCGGTTGACCAGCACGTCCAGCTGCATCGGCGGCAGCGAGGCTTCCTGCCAGGGCGTCAGCCAGCCCAGGCAGGCCAGCGCCCACTGGGCGGCCGCGTAGCCCTGTTCGTTGTCCTCCAGGCAGCGCTGCAGCAGGCAGCGCTCGAACAGCGCCAGGCGCTCCTCGGCCTTGGCCTGGCTGGCCAGGGCCGCCAGGTTTTCCGGCGCCATGTCGCTGAGGCTGGCGAGCATCTGCGCCTCGGCCTGCAGCGCCGGATCGGGCACCTGCAGCGGGCGCTCCAGCTCGGCCAGCAGCCCCGTATCGGCCAGCACGGGCGGAGCAGCCAGGGCCAGGCCGTCGTCCTCGCCCGCCTCTTCGTCCTGCTCCTCGGCACGCCGGCGGGCAATCGCCAGGGCCTGCTCGTAGGCTTCGCGCAGGCGCTGGAAGGCGTCCAGATCCTCATCCGGGCGGTGCACTTTGAGCAGGGCGGCATAGCTGCGCTTGATCGCGCGTTCGTCGGCATCGGCGCGCAGGCCGAGAATCGTCCAGCAACTCATGACCGCCCCTTAGAAGCCGCGCTCAAGCTGATCCAGGCGCTCGTTGACCGCCACCCGCAGCTCGCGAATCTGCCGCTCGTCCTGACCGTCGAGCACCCGCTGGAAGTCGCTGGCCAACCGCGCCACATACTCGCGCGCCTCGCCCAGGCACTCCTGATACAGGCGCTCCAGGCGCGCCATGATCATGCTGTTGACCTGCTGGTCGCGCGGGTGGATCTTCAGCCCGGCCAGGGCCTTGAGCTTGGCGTCGATCTCCTCGCGGCTGAGCACGCCGGGGTTGTTCTCGATCACCAGGCGGTGGTTCTCGCCGGTCAGCGGGATGCTCACGTCGGCCTCCAGCAGGCCGTTGTTGTCGTAGGTGAAGCGGATGTCCAGGCTGACCTCGCCGGCCTTGCGCGGCGGCACCGGTACACTCAGTTCGCCGAGGAAGATGTTGTCCTTCACCATGCGGCTCTCGCCCTGGAAGATCTTCACCAGCACGTGCTTCTGGTTGTCTTGCAGGGTCTGCACCTGCTCCACCCGGCTGACCGGCACCACGCAGTTGCGCTCGATGATCGGCAGGTAGTGGCCGCTCTCCATGCGCTCGCCATGCTGGTGGGTGATCTCGATGCCCATGCTGTAGGGGCAGACGTCGGTCAGCACCACTTCTTCCAGGGCCGCATCACGGGCCTTGAGCGCCGCCTGAATGGCCGCGCCCTGGGCGATCACTTCATCCGGGTTGAGGTGCATCGAGGGGAAGCGGCCGAACAGCCCGGCCACCAGCTTGCGCACCAGCGGCATGCGCGTGGTGCCGCCGACCAGCAGCACTTCGTCGAGATCGGCGACGCGAATCCGCGCATCGCGCAGGGCCCGCTCGATCGGCGCGCGCAGGCGCTCCAGCAGCGGCTCCAGGGCCTGGCGCAGCTGCTCCTGGGTGAAGACTTCCGTCCACTCACGATCCTGGTCGCGCAGGCAGAAGGTCGCACTGTCGTCCTGGCCGAGGGCATGGCGTACGCGCTGGGCCTCGCGGCGCAGGCGGTGGCGCAGCAGCGGCTGGCTGGTATCCGGCAGACCGGCGCCCTGCTGGCGCTCGATGAAGCGCTGCACCAGGGCGTCGTCGAGGTCTTCGCCGCCGAGGAAGTTGTCGCCGGAGCTGGCGCGCACTTCCATCACCCCCTCGAAGCGCTCGAGGATCGACACGTCGAAGGTGCCGCCGCCGAGGTCGAACACCAGGAAGGTGGTCTCCTCTTTATGGTGCACACCGTAAGCCAGGGCGGCGGCGGTGGGTTCGTTGATCAGCTTGTCGACCTTCAGCCCGGCCAGCTCGCCGGCTACTCGCGTGGCCTTGCGCTGGGCATCGCTGAAATAGGCCGGGACGCTGATCACCGCTTCCGTCACCGGCTCGCCGAAGGCGCGCTCGACATCGGCCTTGAGACTTTTCAGCACCAGCGCCGAAAGCTCCTCGGGGCGGAAGCTGCGCTTGCCCAGGCGCACTTCGTGGGCGCTGCCCATGTAGCGCTTGAACAGCGAGGTGGTCAGTTGCGGATGGGTCTGCAGGCGCTCGCGCGCCACCTGGCCGACCAGCACCTGGCCGTCGTCGTCGAGGCCGACCACGCTGGGGGTGATGAAACTGCCGAGGGCATTGGCGACCAGTTGCGGAGCGCCGTCGCGCCATACGGCGACCAGGCTGTTGGTAGTACCCAGATCAATACCGACGATCATGCCGACCATCACTCCCTTGAAGTATTCACAGCATGCAAAACGGGATCGGCAACAACGCCAGACACCGGCCAAAGGCCAGTATTTGAACCCGCCTCCCCCTCTGCGGTAAAGCGGCGTTCAGCGCCGGCAGCGCGCCGCTCAGCGGCTCCAGTCGCGTACCAGTGCCTCGGCTTCGGCCAGCGAGTCGAAGCCGGTCAGCGCCACCCGGCCATCAAGCACCGGCTCGCTGATGATCGGCGCCAGGCGCAGCTCACCATCCACCACGAAGGCCAGCGGTTGACCCAGCTCGCTGCGGGTCAGGCTGGCCAGGATGGCGCGGCCGTTGGCACCGAGGGTGAGAATGATGGCCGGCTGGCCATCGGGAGCGAGGATCATGTCCGCCTGCTGCACGTCGGCCTCGGTCAGCGCCGCCTGCGGCGCCAGCCACAGGTGCACGCCGCTGTGGCGGTCGGTCTGCGCCTGCCAGCCGTCGACGCTGGCCGTGCGGGCCGGGTAGATGCCCAACTGGTGCGCGGCCGGCGGCCGTTGCGCCTGACTGGCGCAAGCGCTCAGCAGAACCAGCGCCAAAGCCGCGAACAGCGCCCTCATGCCGGCACCAGCATGGCCTCGGCCACCGCCTTGCGTTTGGCCTTGCCGGCCAGCTGCTCGACCAGGGTCAGGGCGAATTCCAGCGCCGTAGCCGGGCCCTGGCTGGTGATGCAGTTGCCGTCGACCACCACCGGCGCATCGACGAAGGTGCAGCCCGACAGGCGGTCGCTGAACGCCGGGTAGCAGGTCATCCGCCGCTGCTTGAGCACCCCGTAGCCCTGCAGGGCCAAGGCCGGGGCGGCGCAGATGGCGGCGAACAGCTTGCCGGCCTTGGCCTGCTCGCGCACTTTCTCGCCCAGGGGTTCATGATCGGCCAGATGCTGGGCACCGGGCATGCCGCCGGGCAGCACGATCAGGTCGAAGTCCTGGGCCAGCACGTCGACCAGCATGGCGTCGGCGGTGACCCGTGTGCCGCGGGCGCAGGTGAACATGCGGCGGTTCTCGATGCTGGCGACTACCACCTCCACCTCGGCGCGGCGCAGCACGTCGATCAGGGTGATGGTTTCCAGGTCTTCCACGCCATCGGCGACGGCGAGCAGGGTGCGCTGAGTCATCAGGCTTCTCCTCGGACGGAAACCGATGCTGTCCGTCCGGTCATAAATTCACCGCTCGGGGGTGAGCTGGTATAGTGCGCGGCTTTTCCGGATCCAGCCCAAAAACGCCCTCGTATTCCGTCGAGTTGGCAGCCTTTGTGCTTTGCTTTCGCGCAGTCCGCAACCCACGTCGCACCAGCCCCACGGGAGTTCACCATGCTGGAAAAGCTGTTCCAACTCAAGGCGCACAACACCACGATCCGTACCGAGATCCTGGCTGGTATCACCACCTTCCTGACCATGGCCTACATCCTCTTCGTCAACCCGGCGATCCTCGGCGAGACCGGCATGGACAAGGGCGCGATCTTCGTCGCCACCTGCCTGGCCGCGGCCATCGGTTCGGCGCTGATGGGTCTGATCGCCAACTACCCGATCGCCCTGGCGCCCGGCATGGGCCTCAACGCCTTCTTCACCTACACCGTGGTGCTGCACATGGGCCACAGCTGGCAGGTGGCGCTGGGCGCGGTATTCATCTCCGCCACCCTGTTCTTCCTGTTGTCGATCTTCCGCATCCGCGAGTGGATCGTGAACAGCATCCCGCTGCCGCTGCGCTCGGCGATTGCCGCCGGTATCGGCCTGTTCCTCGCCCTGATTGCGCTGAAGGAAGCCGGCCTGGTGGTGGACAACCCGGCCACCCTGGTCGGCCTCGGTGACCTGCACGCCCCCGGCCCGCTGCTGGCCGTGCTCGGCTTCTTCCTGATCGTTGCCCTGGAAGCCCGTCGCGTTACCGGCGCGGTAATGATCGGCATCCTCGCCGTCACCGCCATTGCCATCGCCCTGGGCGTCACCCCGTTCGGTGGCGTGGTGTCGATGCCGCCGTCGCTGGCCCCAACCTTCCTGCAGCTGGACATCATGGGCGCGCTGGACGTGGGCATGGTCAGCGTGATCTTCGCCTTCCTGTTCGTCGACCTGTTCGACAACACCGGCACCCTGATCGGCGTGGCCAAGCGCGCCGGCCTGATGAGCAAGGACGGCAACCTGCCGAAGATGGGCCGCGCCCTTATCGCCGACAGCGCCGCCGCCATGGGTGGCTCGCTGCTGGGCACCAGCACCACCACCAGCTACATCGAATCCGCCTCGGGCGTGGCCGCCGGCGGCCGCACCGGCCTGACCGCCATAGTGGTCGCCGTGCTGTTCCTGCTGGCGCTGTTCTTCGCCCCGCTGGCCGGCACCGTGCCCGCGTTCGCCACCGCGCCGGCGCTGCTGTTCGTCGCCGTGCTGATGACCTCCGGCCTGGCCGAAATCGACTGGGATGACATCACTGTCGCCGCGCCGGTGGTGATCACCGCCCTGGCCATGCCGCTGACCTTCTCGATCGCCAACGGCATCGCCTTCGGCTTTATCGCCTGGGTGGTGATCAAGGCCCTGGCCGGTCGTTTCAAGGAGATCAACCCGGCCCTGGTGGTACTCGCCGCCATCTTCGTCGCCAAGTTCGCCTTCGGCGTCAACGCATGACCCAGGTACGTGACGCGGCGGCCTATGCCGCCCAGCTGGAGGAGAAGGTCGCCCGCCTGCGCGAGCTGCTGGCGCCCTTCGCCGCGCCTGAGCCGGCGGTGTTCACCTCGCCAGGCGAGCACTACCGCCTGCGCGCCGAGTTCCGCCTGTGGCGCGAGCAGGAAGAGCGCCACTACGCGATGTTCGAGGCCGGCGACAAGCACACGCCGATCCTGATCGACGAGTTCCCCATCGCCAGCCTGCGCATCAATGAGCTGATGCCGCAGCTGAAGGCCGCCTGGCAGGCCAGCCGGGTATTGTCGTTCAAGCTGTTCCAGGTCGAGTTCCTCACCACCCTGGCCGGCGATGCGCTGATCACCCTGTGCTACCACCGCCCGCTGGATGCCGCCTGGCAGGCCGAGGCCGAGCAGCTGGCGCAGCAGCTGGGCGTCAGCCTGGTCGGCCGCTCGCGTGGCCAGCGCCTGGTGATCGGTCGCGACTACGTGCAGGAAGAAATGCAGGTGGCCGGTCGCACCTTCCGCTACCGCCAGCCGGAAGGCGCCTTCACCCAGCCCAACGGCCTGGTCTGCCAGCAGATGCTGCAGTGGGCCCATGACGCCCTCGGCGAGCGCCAGGATGACCTGCTGGAGCTGTACTGCGGCAACGGCAACTTCACCCTGCCGCTGTCGACCCGGGTACGCAAGGTGCTGGCCACCGAGATCAGCAAGAGTTCGGTCAACGCCGCGCTGGCCAACCTGGCCGACAACGGCATCGCCAATATCGAGCTGGTGCGCCTGAGCGCCGAGGAGCTGACCCAGGCCCTCAACGAGGTGCGTCCATTCCGCCGCCTGGCCGACATCGACCTGAAGTCCTACGACTTCGGCGCCGTGTTCGTCGACCCGCCGCGTGCCGGCATGGATCCGGACACCTGCGAGCTGACCAGGCGCTTCGACAATATCCTGTACATCTCCTGCAACCCGGAGACCCTGGCCGCCAACATTGCCCAGCTCAACGATACCCACCGTATCGAGCGCTGCGCGCTGTTCGACCAGTTTCCGTGGACGCACCATATGGAGTCCGGGGTGCTGCTGGTTCGCCGCTGAGACGTAGGGCGGGTGAAACCCGCGTGGCGGCCTTCACGGGTTGCACCCGCCCTACGCGCTGGTTGTGGCACCCCTCGTTGCGTCCTTCTTCCTGCTCCACGGTGGCCCATCTGGATTCCCGCCTTCGCGGGAATGACGAGGTTAGGTTAAATCACATGGTTTCCTCTCTACTCCGTCATCCCCGCGCAGGCGGGGATCCAGTAGCGGTGTGTCATAAGCAACACCCACAAAAAAGCCCCGGCATGTCGGGGCTTTTTCATTTCAGGCCAACCGTCAGTCCGCCGCTGGCGCTGCCGCCAGGGTGGTCTGCTCGTGCCAGCCGCCGCCGAGGGCCTTGTACAGGTTGACCTCGCTGGTCAGCTGGTTGAGCCGGTCGCCGATCAGCTGCTGCTGGGCGCTGAACAGCTGGCGCTGGGCGTCGAGCAGGGTCAGGTAGCTGTCCACCCCGGTGCGGAAGCGGCGTTCGGCGAGGCGGTAGTACTCCGCGCTGGTGCCGACCAGGGCGCGCTGGGCCTCCAGCTGCTGCTGGTAGGTGGTGCGCGCGGCCAGGCCATCGGCGACTTCCTGGAAGGCACCCTGGATGGCCTTCTCGTAAGTAGCGACCTGGATGTTCTTCTGCACCTCGGCGTAGTCGAGGTTGGCCTTGAGCCGGCCCGCCGTGAAGATCGGCAAGTTGATCGACGGCTGGAACAGCCAGCTGCCCGAGCCACCGTCGAACAGACCGGACAGCTGGCTGCTGGCGCTGCCGGCATTGGCGGTCAGGCTGATGCTGGGGAAGAACGCTGCGCGTGCCGCGCCGATGCTGGCATTGGCCGCCTTGAGCTGGTGCTCCGCCTGGAGCAGATCCGGGCGGCGTTGCAACAGCTCGGACGGCAACCCGGCCGGGACTTCGGCCAGCAGGTCGCTGCCCAGCACTTCGCCTTGCGGCAGGTCGGCCGGCACCGCGCCGCCCAGCAGCAGGGCCAGGGCGTTGCGATCCTGGGCCACCAGGCGGCTGTACTGCGCCAGGCTGGCTTCGGCGCTCTGTACCGAGGTACGCGCCTGGCTCAGCGCCAGCGCATCGGCGACGCCGACGTTGAAGCTGCGCTCGGTGAGGGCGTAGCTCTTGCGGTAGGTGTCCAGGGTGTCGCGGGTCAGCTGCAGCAGTTGCTGGTCGGCCTGCAGGGTCAGGTAGGCGTTGGCCACGCTGGCCACCAGGCTGATCTGCGTGCTGCGCTGCGCCTCTTCGCTGGCGAAGTACTGCTCCAGGGCCTGCTCGTCGAGGCTGCGCAGGCGGCCGAAGAAGTCGATTTCCCAGGCGCTGGTGCCGACCGTGGCGCTGTACTGGCCGCTGGTGGTGGCTTCGCCGGAAGACGACAGATCGCCCGGCAGACGCTGGCGGGTACCGCTGCCGGCGGCGGAGATGCTGGGGAACAGCTCCGAGCGCTGGATGCGGTGCTGGGCGCGGTAGGCATCGACGTTGAGCGCGGCGATGCGCAGGTCGCGGTTGTTGGCCAGGGCGGTCTCGACCAGGCCCTGCAGCGCCGGATCCTTGAAGAACTCGCGCCAGCCCAGGGCGGCGGCGGCCACATCGGTCTGCGCTGCGCCATTGGCGGTATAGGCCGCGCCTTGCGGCCAGGCACCGTCGACCGGGGCATCCGGGCGCTGGTAATCGGGAATCAGGCTGCAGCCGCCGAGCAGGACGCTGGCGACGGCAAGTGACAACAGGGACTGCCTCACTGGACGGCCTCCTCTTTGATGGCATCTTTGCTGCGCTTGTCCTTGAACAGCGAGCAGACCAGTACGTAGAACAGCGGCACCCAGAAGATCGCCAGCACGGTCGCGGTGAGCATGCCGCCGATCACGCCGGTACCGATGGCGTGCTGGCTGCCGGAACCGGCGCCGGTGGAGATCGCCATCGGCACCACGCCGAGGATGAACGCCAGCGAGGTCATGATGATCGGACGCAGACGCATGCGGCAGGCCTCGATGGCCGCGTCGAACAAGCTTCTGCCCTGTTCGTGCAGCTCCTTGGCGAACTCGACGATAAGGATCGCGTTCTTCGCCGACAGGCCGATGGTGGTGAGCAGGCCGACCTGGAAGAACACGTCGTTGCTCAGCCCGCGCAGGCTGGTGAACAGCAGCGCACCGATGATCCCCAGTGGCACCACCAGCATCACCGAGAACGGGATCGACCAGCTCTCGTACAGCGCCGCCAGGCAGAGGAACACCACCAGCAGCGACAGGGCGTACAGCGCCGGCGCCTGGGAACCGGACAGGCGCTCCTCGTAGGACAACCCGGTCCAGGAGTAGCCGACACCCGCCGGCAGCTGGGCGATGATCTCCTCGACCGCAGCCATGGCCTCGCCCGAGCTGTGCCCCGGCGCCGGTTCACCGAGAATCTCGATGGCCGGCACGCCGTTGTAGCGCGCCAGTTTCGGCGCACCGTAGACCCACTCGCCGCTGGCGAAGGCGCTGAACGGCACCATCTGCCCGGCGTCGTTGCGCACGTACCACTTGCCGAGGTCCTCGGGGTTCATCCGCGCTTCCGGCACGCCTTGCAGGTAGACCTTCTTGACCCGGCCACGGTCGATGAAGTCGTTGACGTAGCTAGCACCCCAGGCAATGGCCACGGTGTTGTTGATGTTGGCCAGGGACACGCCGTGGGCGCTGGCCTTCTCGTCGTCGATCAGCAGCTGGTACTGCGGCTCGTCGTACAGGCCGTTGGCGCGCACGCGGGCCAGCACCGGGTTGTTCTTGGCCAGCTGGAGGAACTGGTCGCGGGCAGCGTTGAGTGTTTCATGGCCGACGCCGGCGCGATCCTGCAGGAACAGGTCGAAACCGGTGGCGTTACCCATCTCCAGTACGGCCGGCGGAGCGAAGGCGAACACCATCGCATCGCGGAAGCTGAAGAAGTGCTGCTGGGCGCGCTGGGCCAGGCTGAACACGCTGTGCTCGGCACCCGGGCGCTCGTCCCAGGGCTTGAGCATGATGAAGGCCATGCCCGAACTCTGGCCGCGACCGGCGAAGTTGAAGCCGGTGACGGTGAACACCGACTTCACCGTGTCCTTCTCGTCGGCCAGCAGGTATTCGCGCATCTGGTCGACCACCGCCTGGGTGCGCTCGGCACTGGCGCCAGCCGGGGTCTGCACCTGGGCGAACAGCACACCCTGGTCTTCCTCGGGCAGGAAGGCGGTGGGGATGCGGGTGAACATCCAGGCCATGACCGCGACTATTACCAGGTACAGCACGATGAACGGCAGGCGGCGCTTGAGGATGCCGCGCACGCTGCGCTCGTAGCCGTTGACGCTGCGCTCGAAGCCACGGTTGAACCAGCCGAAGAAGCCGCGCTTGGGTGCGTGGTGATCCTTGCTGACCGGCTTGAGCAGGGTGGCACAGAGCGCCGGGGTGAATACCAGGGCAACCAGCACCGAGAGGGCCATGGCCGAGACGATGGTGATCGAGAACTGCCGGTAGATCACCCCCGTGGAGCCGCCGAAGAAGGCCATCGGTAGGAATACCGCCGACAGCACCAGGGCGATACCGACCAGCGCGCCCTGGATCTGGCCCATCGACTTGCGCGTGGCTTCCAGCGGCGACAGGCCTTCCTCGGCCATCACTCGCTCGACGTTCTCCACCACCACGATGGCGTCGTCCACCAGCAGGCCGATGGCCAGCACCATGGCGAACATGGTCAGGGTGTTGATGGTGAAACCGAAGGCAGCCAGCACGCCGAAAGTACCGAGCAGCACCACCGGCACGGCCAGGGTCGGGATCAAGGTGGCGCGGAAGTTCTGCAGGAACAGGAACATCACCAGGAACACCAGCACGATGGCTTCGCCCAGGGTGTGCACCACGCCTTCGATGGAGGCCGAGACCACCGGGGTGGTGTCGTAGGGGAACACCACTTTCATCCCGGCGGGGAAGAACGGCTGCAGCTCATCGATGGTCGCGCGCAGGGCGCGGGCGGTGTCCAGTGCGTTGGCGCCGGTAGCCAGCTTGACCGCCAGACCGGAGGCCGGGTTGCCGTTGTACTGCGCACTGATGCTGTAGTTCTCGCCGCCCAGTTCGATGCGCGCGACGTCGCCGAGGCGCACTTGCGAGCCATCGCGGTTGACCTTGAGCAGGATCGCGGCGAACTGCTCGGGCGTCTGCAGGCGGGTCTTGCCGATGATGGTGGCGTTCAGCTGGTTGCCCGGCGAGGCCGGCAGGCCGCCGAGCTGGCCGGAGGAAACCTGCACGTTCTGCGCCTGGATGGCGGTCTTCACGTCCACCGGGGTCAGCTGGAAGTTGAGCAGCTTGGCCGGATCGAGCCAGATGCGCATGGCGTACTGCGAGCCGAACACCTGGAAGTCGCCCACGCCCTTGGTGCGCGAGATGGCGTCCTGCATGTTGGAGACGATGTAGTTGGACAGGTCGTTCTTGTCCATGGAACCGTCTTCGGAGACCACGCCGATCACCAGCAGGAAGTTCTTCACTGCCTTGGTCACGCGGATGCCCTGCTGCTGCACTTCCTGCGGCAGCAAGGGGGTGGCCAGCTGCAGCTTGTTCTGCACCTGCACCTGGGCGATGTCCGGGTTGGTGCCCTGCTCGAAGGTGGCGGTGACGGTCATGCTGCCGTCGGAGTTGCTCTCCGAGGACAGGTAGCGCAGGCCGTCGATCCCGTTCATCTGCTGCTCGATGACCTGCACCACGGTGTCCTGCACGGTCTGCGCCGAGGCGCCCGGGTAGGTGACCTGGATGGCGATGGCCGGTGCGGCGATGCTCGGGTACTGGTTGATCGGCAGTTTGAGGATGGCCAGGCCACCCGCCAGCATGATCACCAGGGCGATCACCCAGGCGAAGATCGGCCGGTCGATGAAAAACTTCGACATCTATGGCTCCTTATGGGTGCTTGGCCAGCTCGGCCGTGGCGGCCGGCACACTGGCGACATTGCTCGCCGGCGCGACTGTCACCTCGACACCCGGATGAACGAACTGCAGGCCCTCGGTGATCAGGCGATCGCCCGGCTTGAGTCCTTCGCTGACCAGCCAGCGGTCGCCCTGGGTACGCTCGGCCTGCACCTGACGCAGCTCGACCTTGTCGCCCTCGCCCACCACCAGCGCGGTGGCCTGGCCCTTGAGGTCACGGGTGATGCCCTGCTGCGGCGCGAGGATGGCCTGCTGGTTGACCGCCGAACTGAGCTGGGCGTGAACGAACATGCCCGGCAGCAGGTTGTGCTCGGGGTTGGGGAACACGGCGCGCAGCACCACCGAACCGGTGCCCTCGTCCACCGACACTTCGGAGAATTCCAGGGTGCCTTCGTGCTCGTAGCTGCTGCCGTCTTCCAGGGTCAGCTGCACCTTGGCCGCATTGACGCCGGCCTTCTGCAGCTGGCCGCTGGCCAGTTCGCGGCGCAGGCGCAGCAGATCCTTGGTCGGCTGGGTGACGTCGACGTAGATCGGGTCGAGCTGCTGGATGGTGGCCATGGCCGTGCTCTGGCCATTGCTGACCAGCGCACCTTCGGTAACCAGCGAACGGCCGACGCGACCGGAGATCGGTGCCAGCACCTTGGTGTAGCGCAGGTCGATGCGCGCTCGCTCCAGCGCGGCCTCGGCCGACAGGCGCGCGGCCTCGGCCTCGTCATAGGCCTGCTTGCTCACCGCCTGGTCGGCGACCAGATCCTTGTAGCGTTCGGCCAGCGACTGGGTCGAGGCCAGGGTAGCCTGGGCGCTCTTGTAGCTGGCCTGGTAGACGGAAGCGTCGATCTGATACAGCTGCTGGCCGGCCTTGACCTCGGAGCCCTCGGTGAACAGGCGCTTCTGGATGATGCCGTCAACCTGCGGACGCACCTCGGCGATACGGTAGGCACTGGTGCGCCCCGGCAGCTCGGCGGTGAGGGTGTAGGGCTGGGCCTGCAGGGTGACGATGCCGACCCGCGGCGCCGGCTGGCCACCCGGTGCGGCGTCTTCCTTGCAGCCGGAAAGGCTGAGCGTGGCCACGGCGATGGCGGCAACCATCACGGCCAAAGCTGGCTTCTTGTGCATCTGCGTGGATCCCTCGTATCAGTGATTCGTGCCCGGCACTGGCGGCGCCGCAAAGCGGGCGCGAGATGTTATGTAGCAGGCTAACGAATATACTTACATACCAGAATGTTTGTAAATCGGCTAAGCTCACCTAATTAGTAACTTTTCTCATCCTTTACACAGACAGCCATGGTCAGACGCACCAAAGAGGAAGCCGCCGAAACCCGCGTGCAGATACTCGACGCCGCCGAACGGGTGTTCCACGACCAGGGGGTTTCGCGCACGACGCTGGCGCAGATCGCGGCCGCCGCCGGGGTAACCCGCGGCGCCATCTATTGGCATTTCGAGAACAAGGTCGACCTGTTCCAGGCCATGCTCGAACGTCTGCACCTGCCGCTGGAGGCGCTGGCCCAGGCCAGCGAGAACGAAGACGAACCCGACCCGCTGGGGCGCATGCGCGAACTGCTGACCCAGCTGCTCAGGCGTGTGGAGCTGGATGCGCAGAGCCGGCGCATCGGCGAGATCCTGCGCTACAAGTGCGAGTACAGCGACGACCTCGGCGACCTGCGCCAGCGCATGCAGCACGCCCACCTGGACTGCGACGAGCGCATCGCCAAGTCACTGCGCAACGCGGTGAGCAAGGCGCAGCTGCCGGACGACCTCGACTGCCAGCGCGCCGCACTCTGCGTGCATGCCTATATCGAAGGGTTGCAAGCCAACTGGCTGCTGGCGCCCGGCGGCCTGTCGCTGGCCGAACAGGCGCAGAGCCTGGTCGATGCGCTGCTCGACATGCTGCGCAGCAGCCCGGCATTGCGCCAGCGCTGACACATAAGCGGCAGGGCGGGTGCAACCCGCGCGTCCGGCAACGCGGGTTTCACCCGTCCTACGCGCTACGCCGGGCAAGTGCTCAGCGCGGCGCGTAAGCGCGGAACAGCAATTTCACCGGCTCGCTCGGCGGGCCGAAATAGCGCCCGTAGATGCTCTCGATCCGGCCACTGCGGTACAGCCTGCTGAGGGTGGTATCGACCAGCAGGCGGAAGTCCTCGTCGCCGCGCGCCAGCACCAGGCCCATCGGTTCCAGGTCGAACAGCCGGTCGAGCACCTGCAGGCGCCCGTCCATGCCGCTACTGGCCAGCCAGTTGTGCATCAGCACGCGGTCGGAGAAGAACGCATCGGCCTGGCCGCGGTCGAGCAGTTCCATCCCCTCGCGCAGGTTGTCCACCGCGCGGATGCTCGCCGCCAGCCCCAGCTCGCGCACCCGCTCGCGCGCCCAGATCTCGGTGGTACTGCCCTTGAGCACCAGGAAGCGATGGTTGCCCAGTACCCGGGCGATGTTCGCCCGCCACTGCGGCGCCGCCTGCTGGCCGCCGCCGTTGAGCGCCTGCACCAGGCTCTGCGGGGCATCGCGACGCACCACCACGCCGCGCCCGGCGGCATAGATGGGCACCGAGAAACTCACCTGGCCGCGGCGCTCCAGGGTCTCGCTGGTGGCGCCGCAGAACAGATCCAGCGAGCCATCGCGAACCGCCTCCAGCCCCTCCTGGGTGTCCAGCGCGCGGAAGCTCTGCTGAAGGCGCTCGAAGCCCGGCTGCTGGCGGATCTGCTCGACCACCTGCTGGCACAGCTCGATGGCATAGCCGCGCGGCTGGCCGTCCAGGGTCGAGGAAAACGGCGCCAGGTTGGCCTGGTAACCGATGTTCAGCTGCTGGCTGGAACGGATGCGTTCAAGGGTCTGCGCCTCGGCCAGCAGCGGCAGGCACAGCAGCAACGGCAACAGGCGCTTCATGGCCGGGCCTCCTGCAGCGGCGCCGCCGGGGTGCGATGCTCCAGCATGCGGTCGGCGATGTAGCCGAACAGCAGGTAGCCCACCGCCGTCACCAGCATGCCGCCGAATACCGCCTCGGTGCCGGAGGCGTACAGGGCGTAGAAGCTGTAGCCCATGGCGACGATCAGGGCGAACACGTTGCGGTTGCGAACCGAACGCGACACCCCGGCCTTCTGCATGATGATCAGCAGCGCCGACAGCGAGGTGATGTAGGGAATGATGTTGGTCACCGCCGCCAGGTTGACCAGCTTGGAGAACTGCTCCGAGGCATTCGGCGAGATGGTCGATAGCGCCATCAGGCTCTGCAGCACAGCGTTGGCGATCAGCCCCAGCAGCGGCGCACCGAGCAGCGTCACCCGGGCGAAGATTTGCGGGAACATGCGCTGTTCGGCGGTGACCTTGGCGGTCTGCGCCAGGGTGAACTGCCAGCCGAGCAGCGAGCCGACGCAAGCAATCACCGCCAGCGCCATGATGATGTTGCCCACCAGCGGGTTGAACATCTGCGCATAGACGTAGGCGAACGGCGCGCTGGAGTTGGCCAGCTCGGCGTTGGGGATGATGCCCTGGATCACCGTGGTCGACAGGATGTAGATCACTGCCGCGCCGAAGGTGCCGAGCAAGCAGGCCAGCGGCACGTTGCGCTTGGGATTGTCCACCGCATCGGAGTTCTGCGCCGCCGACTCCATGCCAAGGAAGGCCCACAGGGTCAGTGGAATGCTTTGCGAGATGATCTGCCCGGTCGGCAGCTCATGGGGGTTCCAGGCCGCCTCGAGAATGGCCGGATCAAACCAGAACCAGCCCAGCACCGAGAGCCCGGCCACCGGGATGATCACCCCCCAGACGGTGAACGAGCCGATCTGCCCGGTGACCTTGGGCCCGCCGAAGTTGGCCAGCGAGGTCAGCCAGATCAGCCCGCAGGTACCGACGAACAGCGGAATGGCGCCGCTGCCCAGCCAGGGAATGAACGGGGTGAGATAGCCCACCGCGGAAATGGCGATGGCCACGTTGCCGATCGCCAGCGACAGAAAGTACAGGTAGGAACAGAGGAAGAACGCCGACTTGCCATGCGCCTCCTCGGTGTAGGCCGACATCCCGCCGGGGCGTGTGCAGTACACCCCGCACTGGGCAAAGCAGTAGGCGATGGCCATCGAGCCGATCGCCGTGATGACCCAGGACAGCAGCGATACCGCTCCCAGCTGAGCCATGCTCGAAGGCAGCAGAATGATCCCCGAACCCATCATGTTGACCGCCACCAGCGTGGTCAGTCCGGTCAATCCCATCTTCTTCACTGGCATGCCGCTCCCCCTCAACTGCCCCATGAATACGCGTCATGCGCGTCCCCCAGAGCAAGACTAGTCGGGAAGCGCGCAATGCGCGGCCGGGCTACAGCTCCAGCTTGTAGCCCACGCCATAGGTCGAGTGGATCAGCTCCTGCCCTGGTGCATGCGGCACCAGCAGCGCCGCCCTGAGCAGCCTGTTCAGCGGGGGCAGTAACCGCGCCAACCGGGATGCCGCCAAGAGCGAACAGGCGATCCAGCTGACGACCTACGAGAAGCCCCTGCAAAGCACATTCAAGGAAGTCGCCGACAGCCTGGCCATGCGCTGTACCGCAACGGCGCCAGTAGCTACCTCGACGCCCTGGACTCGCAGCGCGCGCTGTACGCCGCGCGCCAGGCGCTGAACGGTCAGCCGCGCAGCGTGCGCAAGGCCTGGAAGGCCAGCCCGGCAGACACCCCTTCGAACAGCATGGCGTAGAGGTTGAAGGTCTGCTGCGCGCCGCCATCCAGCCACAGGCCGCCCAGGCGGGCGGCAAACAGGCTGGCATACAGCAGCACCAGCAGCATCAGCGCCGGGCGCTGCAGCTCCGCGCGCAGCAGGGCCAGCAGCAGCCACAGGCCGAGGCCGAGCTGCAGGCCGCCGTAGTAGGCACGCACATCGGTGATCGCCGCCGTCTCCATCAGCAGCATGCCGCTGAGGTTGGCCAGTTGGTGCGGCTGGATGAAGTAGGCCAGGCCGAAACCGGCGAGGATCAGGGCCTGGGCGGCCAGCAGGATACGGACGAACAGCATGACGGCCTCCATGGCAGACGTTGTGCGCATAGTAGCCGCTCGGGTCGCACCCGGTAACAGTCGCGGCCTGGGGCAATGCGGCGGCCCGCGCTATTCTGCAACCTCCCGTCCTGGAGATTGCGCCATGCGCCCGCTGCTGCTCGCTACCCTGCTGTTCGCCACCACCGCCCAGGCGGCCGGCCCGGTCATGGATGTCTACCGCGACCCCAACTGCGGCTGCTGCAAGGCCTGGATCAGCCATCTGCAGGCCAATGGCATTCAGGTCAACGACCATGTCGAGAACGACATGAGCGCGCTCAAGCAGCGCCTCGGCGTACCGCCGCGCCTGGCCTCCTGTCACACCGGAGTGCTCGACGGCAAGTTCGTCGAGGGCCATGTGCCGGCTGCCGACGTGCTCAAACTGCGCAACCAGCCGGATCTGCGCGGACTGGCCGTGCCCGGCATGCCAGCCGGCTCGCCGGGCATGGAAATGGGCGAGCGCCACGACGCCTACCAGGTGCTCGGCCTGCAGCAGGATGGCCAGGAGCGGGTGGTCGCCGACTATCCGGCGCACTGACCGCCGGACTGGCGCCCTCCCGCCCCAGCAGCGACACTGAAAGCCTTTTCGGCAAGGGAGAACGGCCATGCGCTGGGAAAAGGCTCGTCGCAGCGACAACGTGGTGGATGCCCGTGGCGGTGGCGGAGGCGGCATGCGCTTCGGCGGCGGCAAGGGCCTCAGCCTGGGCGGCATCGCCGTGGTGGTGGTGATCGGCCTGCTGATGGGCCAGGATCCGCTGACCATCCTCGGCAACCTGGCCGGCCAGGCCGTGCAGCAAGGCGGCGTGAGCGTGCAGCAGCAGTCGGCGCCGGCCGCCAACGACCCGCAGCGCGAATTCGTCCGCGCCGTGCTGGGCGATACCGAGGACACCTGGCGCGCCATCTTCCAGGCTGCCGGCAAGCAGTATCAGGATCCCAAGCTGGTGCTGTTCAACGGTGGGGTCAACTCCGCGTGCGGCTTCGCCGATGCCGCGGTCGGTCCGTTCTACTGCCCCGGCGACCATCAGGTCTACCTCGACCTGAGCTTCTTCCGCGAGCTGGAAACCCGCTTCGCCGCTGCCGGCGACTTCGCCCAGGCCTACGTGATCGCCCATGAGGTCGGCCACCATGTGCAGACCCTGCTCGGCGTCTCGGCCAAGATCAACGCGGCGCGCCAGCGCGGCGACCGGGTCGAGGGCGACAACGGCCTGCTGGTACGCCAGGAGCTGCAGGCCGACTGCCTGGCCGGGGTCTGGGCGCACCACGCCCAGCAGCGCCTGAACTGGCTGGAGCCGGGTGACCTGGAAGAAGCCCTGACCGCCGCCAACGCCATCGGCGACGACCGCCTGCAGAAACAGGCGCGCGGCACCGTGATGCCGGACTCCTTCACCCACGGCACCTCGGCCCAGCGCGTACGCTGGTTCAAGGCCGGCTTCGAGCAGGGCCAGGTCGGCCGCTGCGACACCTTCCGCGCGGCCAAACTCTAGGGCGGATGAAATCCGCGTGGCGTACTGAACGCGGCTTGCCGCCGCCCTACCGCCGTTCCTGATAGGCCTTGGGCGACACGCCGAACCAGCCCTTGAACGCCTTGTAGAAGGCGCTCGGCTCGGCAAAGCCGAGCTCGCGGCTGAGCCGCTCGATCCGGCAATCGCTCTGCTGCAGACGGCGCAGGGCGTGCTCGCGGCGGACTTCGGCGAGCAGCGCGGAGAAGCTGCAGCCTTCTTCGCGCAGGTGGCGGTGCAGGGTCTGCCGGCTGGTGTGCAGACGCTGCGCCACCGCCTGCACCGAGAAGGCGCCATCGACCAGACCCAGTTCGATCAGGTGCAGCACCTGCTGGCGCAGGCTGTGGTGGCTCGGCAGCTGCGCCTGCATGTCGCTGACCCGCTGCAGCAGCAGGCCCTTGAGGTAGTCGTTGCCACTGTGCAGCGGCAGCTGCATGTCCGCCGCCGCCATCTCGATATAGTCCAGCGGCTCGCCGAAACGCACCGGGCAACCGAGGATCTGCCGGTAGCTGGCGGAGCCGGCCAGCGGCATATGGCGAAAGCCCACCCGCAATGGCAACAGGCGTACCCCGCTCATCTGCCGTCCCCAGCACAGCGCCGAACTCAGGCTGTATTCGCAGGCCATGGGGTAACCGGCCAGCGGCGCGGTGAACAGGAAGCCGATGCGCACCCGCTCGCCGAGCTGCTCGACGCGCAGGTTCTCGCACTCGCTCATTACCGGGCTGTGGCGGCTGAACAGCTCCAGCGCCTCGCCGATGGTGGCGCTCATCGCCGCCAGGTTGGCCACCGGGCCGCGGCTCTGCAGGCCGCGCTGCTGACCCAGCTGCAGGCCGAGGTCGGCCGGCGCGCCGCGCTCGGCGGCCAGCTGCCACAGGCGCAGCAACCAGGCCACCGGAATGCGCGCCTCCAGATCCAGACGCGGCTCGGGAGCCAGGCCCAGCTCGGCCAGATCGGCCGGGCCGGCCAGCTGCAGGCGACGCAGGTTCTGGTAGAGATCGAGCAGCAGCGAGGCGGTGGCGCTCGGGGCGGTGTCCAGCATGGCAAATCCTTTCACCGGTGGCAGGTGAACCGAGTGTGCGCCAGCCGTGAGACCAATTGCCAGTCTGTTGCGACCTGCGGCTATCAACAGGTCGCCGCCCCCTTGCGTAGATTGTCAGGCAATAACAACAACACTGCGCAGGAATCCCCATGAACCCGTCCGCCGTTCTCACCCTGCCGCGCCTGCTGACGCGCGTGCCCTACCTGCTCGCCGGCCTGCCCGGCATCGTCCGCGGCCTGCGCCTGGCCAGCCGCGCCCGCGGCAGTGCCGTCGGCGGCCTGGCCGACTGCGTGGAGCGCGCTGCGCGCAGCAACCCGCAGGGCATCGCGCTGATCCAGGGCGATGAGCAGCTGAGCTACGTCGAACTCGACCAGTGGGCCAATCGCCTGGCCCACCGCCTGCGTGGCGGCGGCCTGGCCCAGGGCGACTGCGCCGTACTGCTGCTGGAGAACCGCCTGGAACTGCTGGCCTGCGTGATCGCCTGCGCCAAGCTCGGCGTGGTCAGCGCGCTGCTCAACAGCAGCCAGCGCGGCCAGGTGCTGGCGCACAGCATCAACCTGGTGAAGCCACGCATCGCCCTGGTCGGCGAGGAGCTGCTGGGCGCCTTCGCGGAAGTGCAGGAGCAGCTGCAGCTGCCGGCCGACGCCCGCTACTACTTCGCCGACCGCCCGACCTGGCGCGACCCCGGCCAGGCTCCGGCCGGCTGGCAGCACCCGGCCGCCGAGCTGGCACAGCAGCCGGATACGCCACCGCTGCTGGCGCGCCCGGTGCAGGCAGAGGATCCCTGCTTCTACATCTACACCTCGGGCACCACCGGCCTGCCCAAGGCCGTGGTGTTCAACCACGGACGCTTCCTCAAGGGCTACGGCATCTTCGGCTACGGCGCCGTGCGCCTGCGCCATGACGACCGCCTGTTCTGCAGCCTGCCCTTCTACCACGCCACCGCCATGACGGTGTGCTGGGGCTCGGTGCTGTCCGCCGGAGCGGCATTGATCATGGTGCGCAAGTTCAGCGCCAGCCGCTTCCTCGACGAAGTGCGGCGCCACCGCGCCAGCGCCTTCGGCTATGTCGGCGAGCTGTGCCGTTACCTGCTGGAGCAGCCGGCACGCCCGGACGATGCCGACAACCCGCTGCGCATCATGGTCGGCAACGGCATGCGCCCGGCCATCTGGGGCACCTTCAAGCAGCGCTTCGGCATCCAGCGGGTGGTCGAGTTCTACGCCTCCAGCGAGGGCAACATCGGCTTCACCAACCTGCTCAACCTGGACAACACGGTGGGCTTCACCCCCTACCCCTACGCCATCGTCCGCTACGACCGCGACAGCGAGGCGCCGCTGCGCGACGAGCGCGGCCGCCTGCAGCGGGTGCAGCCCGGCGAGGCCGGCCTGCTGATCGGCGAGATCACCGCGAAGACGCCGTTCCACGGCTACACCGATCCGGCCAAGACCGAGAGCTGCATCCTGCGCGACGTGTTCAAGCCGGGTGACGCCTGGTTCAACACCGGCGACCTGATGCTGCACCAGGGCTGGCGCCATGCGCAGTTCGTCGACCGCCTCGGCGACACCTTCCGTTGGAAGGGCGAGAACGTCTCCACCACCGAGGTGGAGGCGGTGCTCGATGGCATCGCCGGAGTCGGCGAGGCGGTGGTCTACGGGGTGGAGATCGCCGGCACCAACGGCCGCGCCGGCATGGCCTGCATCCGCCTGGATCGCGCCCCGGCGGACTTCGATTTCCAGGGCCTGCTCGCCGAACTGCGCCGCGAGCTGCCGCCCTACGCGGTGCCGCTGTTCCTGCGCCTGAGCGAGAAGATGGAAACCACCGGCACCTTCAAGCACAAGAAGGCGCCACTCAAGGATCAGGGCTTCGACCCCCAGCGCTGCGCCGACCCGCTGTACGCCTGGCTGCCCGGTACGGAGAGCTATGTGATGGTGAACGCCGAGCTGCATACGGCGATTCAGGGCGGTACCTACCGCTATTGAAGACCGAGGGGGCTGGAGCTCCCTCACCCCTGCCCCTCTCCCAGGGGGAGAGGGGTGATCACTCCCAAGCGACCTGCGAACTATTTCCCCTCTCCCTCCGGGAGAGGGGCCAGGGGTGAGGGTGAAGTGGCCACCAGGTAAATACGCTCCAATACGGCCGGCAGCTCCAGCAGTACCTCGCGGTTACTGAAACGCAGCAGGCGAATGCCTTGGCTACGCAGGTACCCAGCTCGCTGCCGATCATGCCCTCGGCCTTCATCCAGATAGTGCTGCGCGCCATCCAGCTCTATGCCAAGACGCAGTTCCTCGCAGTAGAAATCCAGCACATAAGGTGGCACCGGATGCTGGCGGCGGAACTTGCGGTCAGCCAGCTGCCGGCTGCGCAAATGGCGCCAGAGCAAGGTCTCGGCATCGGTGGCGGCGTGTCTTAGTTGACGAGCGAACTCGAGCTGGGAGGAATCGAGAGGGGATTTGCGGCGCATGGCAGGAGTCCTTTCCTGATTGTCCGCATAGCCTAGCAGCCCCTCACCCCCAGCCCCTCTCCCAGGGGGAGAGGGGTGACCTCACCAGCAACCACCTGCGCACAACTCCCCCTCTCCCTCCGGGAGAGGGGCCAGGGGTGAGGGCCTTCCCACACGGATCTAACCCAGCCGTTCCAGCAGCTCGGCACAGTCCAGCGCATGATGGTCGGTCAGCTCCGGCCAGGGATTTTCCGCCAGGTTGACCAGCACGCTGCTGGCGCCGGCGGCGCGGGCGCAGTCGAGGTCGAAGCGATAGTCACCGACCATCACCAGTTGCTCCGGCGCCACGCCCCACTGCGCGGCCAGGTGCAGCAGGCCGCCTGGGTCGGGCTTGGGCGGTGCCTCTTCGCGGCCGACCACATCGGCGCTGGCGAAGCAGTCGCCGAGGCCGATGGCGGCCAGGGTCAGCAGCGCCAGTTCATGGGCATTGCGGGTGAGAATGCCGAGGCGACAGCCGCGCGCATGCAGGGCGCGCACCAGCTCCACCGCACCAGGTGCGGCCACCGAGGCGATGGCCAGTTCGCGCTCGTGCTCCAGCAGCCAGGCGTGCTTGGCCTGGGCTTCTGCCTCCGGCAAGGCGGCCAGGTGATGGAGGATGTCGTGCTCCTGCGGGATATTCAGCGCCCGCTTGATCGCCGGGAAATCATGCACGGCGATGGTCAGGGTGCCGTCCATGTCGAACACCCAGTGGCGGGCAGCGCATAACCTCACCTCCAGTCCTCGCGCAGGCGGATCAGTCCCTCCTGGGCCACCGAGGCGACCAGCTCGCCCTGGCGGTTGAAGATGCTGCCGCGGGCAAAGCCGCGGGCGTTGCCGGCCCAGGGGCTGTCCATGGTGTACAGCAGCCACTCATCGGCGCGCAGGTCGCGGTGGAACCACAGCGAATGGTCGAGGCTGGCCACCTGCATGAACTTCTGCCACACCGACACGCCGTGGGGCAGCATCGAGGTGGTCAGCAGGTTGAAGTCCGAGGCGTAGGCGAGGATGTACTTGTGGATCGCCGGGATGTCCGGCAGAGCGCCGTCGGCGCGGAACCACACATGCTTGGCCGGCTCGCACGGCTTGGGATCGAAGGGGTTGCTGCGGGTCACCGGGCGGATCTCGATCGGCTTGGCGCTCACCGCCCGCTCGCGCATGCGCTCCGGCAACAGGTGCTCGACCATACGCGCCAGCTCGGTCTCCGACTTCAGCTCTTCCGGGCCGGGCACGTCGGGCATCTGGATCTGGTGATGGAAGCCTTCCTCATCGGCCTGGAACGACGCCGCGCAGGTGAAGATCGGCTGGCCCTTCTGCACCGCGGTAACCCGGCGGGTGGTGAAGCTGCCGCCGTCGCGTACCCGGTCGACCTGGTAGACCACCGGCAGCGTGGCATCGCCCGGACGCAGGAAGTAGCCGTGCAGCGAGTGCACATGGCGCGCCTGCTCCACCGTCTGGCTGGCCGCCGACAGCGACTGGCCGAGCACCTGGCCGCCGAACAGCTGGCGAAAGCCGAGATCCTGGCTGACGCCGCGGAACAGGTTCTCCTCGATGGCCTCCAGGCTCAGCAGGGCAACCAGATCATCCAATACGCGACTCATCTACTTCACTCCTCGGCGCCCCGGTGCGGCGGCGGTCGTCTCAATTCGGCATAGGCCGGCAGGCTGCTCAGGCGGTCGTCCCACAGCGCGCGGCCAATGGTGAAATGGTAAAGGCTTTGCCAGCGGCTGTCGGCCAGTTCGAGCAATTCGTGCACCTGATCGTCGAAGAAGCAGCCGATACCGGTGCCGGACAGCCCCGCCGCCTCGGCCTCCAGATACAGCAGCTGGCCGATCTGCCCGCACTCCCAGTACAGCCGCGGGTAGTGCCAGGCACCTGCCGCCAGCGCCGTGTCGAAGCGCGCCAGCATGGCCACGGCCAGGCAACCATCGCTGGCGATGTCCTGGCCGCAGCTGAGGAAACCGGCCAGGCCACGGGCATCACCCGACAGCAGGCGATACAGCGGCAGCTCGGCATGCACGCGCTGCCAGGCGAAATCCGCCCGCAGGCCGTCCGCCTGGGCCTCGTCGTCACCACGGGCCAGCCAGTACAGACCGGGCTCCAGGCCCTGCACGCGGTGGACGAACAGCAGCAGGTCGACCTGCGGCGGCTCGCCGGTGACGGCGAAAGGGATTGGTGAATGGCTGGGCAACAGCCGGCGCAGCCAGGCGAACAGCAACTCGGCCTGGATGCCGCTGCGCCCGTCGAAGGCCTGGGCACTGCGCCGCCGGTGCAGGATCGGCCGCAGCGGCAGGCCGGGGTTGTCCACCGCCGCCACACCCGCCGCTGCGTCCCAGGATACGGCCGGCAGCGCCGGTGCCCGGCACAGCGCCTGTACCCGAGCCAGCTCCGGCCAATCCCGATAGGCCCGCGACAGGCGATTGGGCGTACCGCTCAGTTCCAGCACGGCCAGGCCCTGCAGCAGGTTGGCCGGCAGGCGGAACTCGTGAGCCTGCGCCGGGCCGATCCACAGCAGACAATCGCCATATTCGGCTTCGTGGAAACCCTCGCGATCCAGGCCCAGCAGGCCATCCAGATGCGACTCGGCCACACCGCGCAGCAGGCGTACCTGCCAGCCCTGCACGCTGGCGGCGATGGCCACGGCGGCCAGGGCATGGCCCAGGTCATGCTGGCAGTAGCGGTAGGCACGCTCACCGTACTTCCACGCCTCGCGCCAGGCGATGCTGGCCAGGCCAAGGAGGAAGCCACCGGCCGGCAATGCCGCGGCCAGTTGTTGGCCCAGCGCCGGCGCCAGCTCACCGCGCACTTCCAGGCCATGTATGTCCGGCGCGTAGTGGGCAAGCAGGCCCTGCTCCTCCAGCGCGCCGGGCGGCAACAGCAGGTAGGCCTCGGTAGGGTGCAGGTTGCCGGACGACGGATTGACCCGCAGTGCCCAGCGGCTGCCGCCACTCTCCTTCCAGGCCGACAGCGCCAGGCTGTCGTACAGCAGCTGGGAGATACTGGCGCGGTTCAGTGGCGCCGGCGCCCCCAGCAGTGCGGCGAACACCGCGTCGTAGCCCGGTGACTCCTCCTGCGGGCGCTGCCACAGCTCGATCAGGCGCGCCCCGGCATAGCGGCGGAACGGCGCCGGCTGGGTGGCCCAGTCGAGCTGGCCAGGCCCAGGCGCATAGCGCTGCGGCTGGTGCTTGCTCAACTGGTGATAGGCGCGCACCTGCTGCTCAGTGTCCATCCACCGCCTCCAGCCAGGCCTGGCGTGACAGGCGATAGAGCACATGCGGGCGCAGCGGGTGGCCCGCAGGCAGGCGCGGGTGCTCGAAGTCGCCGGCCGCATCGCGCTGCATGCCCAGGCGCTGCATCAACCCCTGCGACGGCAGGTTGGCCGGCACGGTAAAGGCCAGCACCTCGTCCAGCCCCAGCTGGGTGAAGGCACACTGCAACGCGGCCTGCGCTGCCTCCCGTGCATAGCCCTGGCGCCAGAAGGCCGGATGCAGACGCCAGGCGATTTCCACCGCCGGGGTGAAAGCGGCCTCGAAGCTCACCCGCTGCAGGCCGAGCACACCGATCAGCCCGGGCTCATCGTGGCGCTCCAGCACCCACGAGCCGAAGCCGTGCGCGGCGAAGTGTTCGCGAATGCGCTGCGCCAGCACCAGGCTTTCGGCCGTGCTCATCACCCCGGGAAAGTGGCGCATCACCTCGGCATCGGCGTTCAGCGCGGCAAAGCCGGCCAGGTCGGCGTCGCGCCAGGCACGCAGGCGCAAACGCGCGCTGTGCAATTCGATCGCTTGCATGGTCTGCACCTTGAGCCCCTCGTCAGGCCCACAGCATACTGCCTGACGCCCTGCCGCGAGAGCCGACGATGTACCTGCCGCTGGTCTATCACGACGACTACAGCCCGCCCTTCCCCGCCGGCCATCGCTTTCCGATGGAGAAGTTCCGCCTGCTGCGCGATCACCTGATCGACAGCGGCCTGACCGATGATGCAGCCCTGTTGCGCCCCGAGCTGTGCCCGCCCGAGGTGCTGGCCCTGGCCCACTGCCCGGCCTATATCGAGCGCTTTCTCGCCGGCGAGCTGAGCCACGACGAGCAGCGCCGCCTCGGCCTGCCCTGGAGCGAAGCCCTGGCCCGGCGCACCATTCGCGCCGTCGGCGGCTCGCTGCTGGCCGCCGAGCAGGCGCTGCAGCATGGCATCGCCTGCCACCTCGCCGGCGGCACCCACCATGCGCACCGCGACCACGCCTCCGGTTTCTGCATCTTCAACGACCTGGCGGTGCTCGCCCTCTACCTGCTGGAAAGCGGCAAGGCCGGGCGGGTGCTGATCTACGACTGCGACGTGCACCAGGGCGACGGCACCGCGCGCATCCTGGAGAACGTGGCGGACGCGGTTACCGTGTCGCTGCACTGCGAGAAGAACTTCCCGGCGCGCAAGGCCAGCAGCGACTGGGACATCGGCCTGCCGATCGGCATGGGCGACGCCGACTACCTCAAGGTGGTCAACGACAGCCTGGGCTACCTGCTGCCGCTGTATCAGCCGGATATCGTGCTGTACGACGCCGGTGTCGACGTGCATCAGAACGACGCCCTCGGCCATCTGCAGCTGAGCGACGCCGGCATCGCTGCCCGCGATGAGGCGGTACTGCGCCATTGCCTGGAGCGCGAGATCCCGGTGGTCGGCCTGATTGGTGGCGGCTACGACAAGGATCGTACCGTGCTGGCCCGGCGCCACGGCATCCTCCATCACAGCGCCCGGCGGGTACTGGACAGCATGCTCGGTTAGAATGGCGCCCCGTTTCCTTATCGATCAACCGCAATGACCCAGCCCAGCCCAGCCAAGCAGTTCTCTGTCGCCATCATTGGCGGCGGCCCCGCCGGGCTGATGGCCGCCGAGGTGCTGGCCACCGGCGGGGTGCGGGTCGAGCTGTTCGACGCCATGCCCTCGGTCGGGCGCAAGTTCCTCCTGGCCGGGGTCGGCGGGATGAACATCACTCATGCGGAGGCCAAGCCGGCCTTTCTCGGCCGCTACCGTGAACGCCAGGACGAGATCGCCGCGCTGCTCGCCGACTTCGATGCCGATACCCTGCGCGCCTGGATCCACGGCCTGGGCATCGACACCTTCGTCGGCACCTCCGGCCGCGTGTTCCCCAGCGACATGAAGGCCGCGCCGCTGCTGCGCGCCTGGCTCAAGCGCCTGCGCGAAGCCGGGGTGCAGATCCACACCCGCAGCCGCTGGCTGGGCTGGAACGCCGACGGCAGCCTGCGCATCCAGGGCGCCGCCGGCGAGCAGGCGATCCAGGCCGATGCCTGCGTGCTGGCCCTGGGCGGCGGCAGCTGGGCGCGGCTGGGTTCGGACGGCGCCTGGCTGCCGCTGCTGCAGGAGCGCGGGGTGGAGATCGCCGCCCTGCAGCCGGCCAACTGCGGCTTCGAGGTGACAGCCTGGAGCGCCCTGCTGCGCGACAAGTTCGCTGGCGCGCCACTGAAGAACGTGACCCTCAACCTGCCCGGCACGGCGCCGCGGCGCGGCGAGTTCGTGCTCACCGCCAGCGGTGTGGAAGGCAGCCTGGTGTATGCCCTGTCGGCCGCCATCCGCGAGCAGATCGACCAGCAAGGCAGTAGCACCCTGCACCTCGACCTGCTGCCGGATCGCCCGCTGGACAAGGTCGAGGCGGCCCTGCGCAAGCCGCGCGGCTCGCGCTCCATGGCCAAGCACCTGCACAGCCAGCTGGGCCTCGACGGGGTCAAGGCCGCCCTGCTGCGCGAGCTGACCACGGCCGAACAGTTCGCCGACCCGGCGCTTCTGGCCAGTGCAATCAAGGCCCTGGCGCTGACGCTGGTGCGCCCACGGCCGCTGGACGAGGCGATCAGCAGTGCCGGCGGCGTGCGCTTCGAGGCGCTGGATAGGCAGCTGATGCTGCGCCAGCTGCCGGGGGTGTTCTGCGCCGGCGAGATGCTCGACTGGGAGGCGCCGACCGGTGGCTACCTGCTCACCGCCTGCTTCGCCAGTGGCCGCGCCGCCGGGCTGGGTGCCCTGGCCTGGCTCCGTCAGCAACCCGGCAACTGAAACGGCGCGCACAAAAAAGCCCGGCAGATGCCGGGCTTTTTTATGCTGCGTGCCACTCAGTACTCGGTGTTGCCCTTGAGCTGAGCTTCGGCGGCCTTGGCCAGATCCGGCGGCAGGAAGTCGGTATCCGGGTTGTAGTCGGCCTTGAGGAAGCCCGACAGGGCTTCCAGGTCGGACGGTGCCAGGGTGCCGGCAGCCTGCTTCAGGCGCAGGTTGTTGAGGATGTAGTCGTAACGCGCGTCGTTGTAGTTGCGCACCGAGCTGTACAGCTGACGCTGGGCATCGAGCACGTCGACGATGTTGCGGGTACCGACCTGGTAGCCGATTTCGGTGGCTTCCAGGGCGCACTGGTTGGAAATGATCGACTGCTTGCGTGCCTGCACGGTTTCCACGTCGGTGTTCACCGCGCGGTGCAGGTTGCGGGTGTTTTCCACCACCTGGCGACGCAGGCTCTCGCGCTCCTGCTCGCTCTGGTCGAGGCGCTGGTAGGCCTCGCGCACTTGCGAACTGGTCAGGCCACCGCTGTAGATCGGGATGTTCAGCTGCAGGCCGATGGTGGTCTGCTCGGCATCGCCGTTGTAGGGGTGCGACAGATCGCTGTTGCTGAAGCCGAGCGAGTCGTTGTCGCCCTTCTCGTACTGGGCCACAGCGTCCAGGGTCGGCGCGTGACCGGCCTTGCGCTGACGCAGGGTTTCTTCGGCCGCTTCCACGGCGAAGTCGCTGGCCTGCAGATTGAGGTTCTGCTGAGCGGCGGTGTCGACCCAGGCCTTGGCATCGTTCGGCGCCGGCGCCAGCACCGGCAGGCTGTGCTTGATGCCTTCGATGGAGCTGTATTCGTGGCTGGTCAGGGTGACCAGGGCCTGGAAGGCGTCTTCCACATTGCGCTCGGCGATGATGCGGTTGGCACGGGAAGTGTCGTAACCAGCCTGGGCCTCGAGCACGTCGGTCTTGTCCGACAGGCCGACGTCGAAGCGTTCGTTGGCCTGATCCAGCTGACGCTTGAACGCCGCCTCTTCGGCCTTGGTCGAGGCCAGGGTGTCCTGGGCACGCAGCACGGCGAAGTAGGTCTCGGCGCTCTGCAGGATCAGGTTCTGTTCGGTGGCCGACAACGACAGGCTGGCCTGTTCGTTGGTGGCCTTGGCCGCCTGGTACTGGAACCAGCGATCCGCGCGGAACAGCGGCTGGCTCAGGGTGGCCCGATAGGACAGGCCACTGCGGTCGGCATTCACGTCATCGGGCAGACGGGTATCGACCTTGGTGTTGGTATTGGTCGAATCGGCACCGGCCGCCAGGTTCGGCAGCAGGCCGGCACGGGCCTGCGGTACCACTTCGCTGATGGCGCCGTAGTTGGCACGGGCAGCCGCCAGGTCGGCGTTGTTCTTCACCGCCTCGTTGTACACAGTTACCAGGTCGGTCTTGCCGACCTGGGCGGATTCTTCAGCCCAGGCCAGGCCAGAGGTGGCGGAAGCTACTGCGAGCGCCAGAGAGAGTCTGCGTAGCATGATCAGTCCTAGATACGGGGGTAATCGGGCAAGGCTAAGGTGGCCGCCTGCGGTGGTCAAGGCACAGCTGGCCTGAGCACAGCCTAGTTTGCAATAAGCTTTGTTGCCGAGTTGCAACAATACTTTACTCGCCGGTTCAGTTTATATTTTTTCCGCAGGGCTTAGACCATCCATACATCCAGCATATTGGTGTTATCCAGGCCGGTTGATTAGACTGGCCGTCGTTCTTGTCGGGGTGCCTCGAATCGGAGGCTGAGATCGGAAAGTTCCGGATCCCGTTGAACCTGATCAGGTTAAGGCCTGCGTAGGGAACAAGATGTCCTCGCCCCTGGGTGAGTTCTCTGTGCACCACCCGTGGTGCGTCCGTCGTCATCAGGTTCGCTCCGACATCCAGCCGAGGAGTCGAACCGATGAGCAGCAAACCCCAGCCGAAACTCAGCGAAAGCGCCCAGGTCGATCAGCAGTCGATCCAGCCGTTCCCGCGCTCGCAGAAAGTCTATGTGCAGGGTTCGCGCCCGGATATCCGCGTGCCGATGCGCGAGATCAGCCTGGACGTGACGCCCACCGCCTTCGGCGGCGAGATCAACGCCCCGGTCACCGTCTACGACACCTCCGGCCCCTATACCGACCCGACCATGCAGATCGACGTACGCCAGGGCCTGGCCGATGTGCGCAGCGCCTGGATCGACGACCGCGGCGACACCGAGAAGCTTCCGGGCCTGTCCTCCGAATTCGGCCAGCGCCGCCTCAACGATGCGGAGCTCTCGGCCATGCGCTTCGCCCATGTGCGCAACCCGCGCCGGGCCAAGGCTGGCAAGAACGTCAGCCAGATGCACTACGCCAAGCAGGGCATCATCACGCCCGAGATGGAGTTCGTGGCCATCCGCGAGAACATGAAGCTGGCCGAGGCCCGCGAGGCCGGCCTGCTCAAGGAACAGCATGCCGGTCACAGCTTCGGCGCCAGCATCCCCAAGGAAATCACCCCCGAGTTCGTCCGCGCCGAGATCGCCCGCGGCAGGGCAATTATTCCGGCGAACATCAATCACGTGGAACTGGAGCCGATGATCATCGGCCGCAACTTCCTGGTGAAGATCAACGGCAATATCGGCAACTCGGCGCTGGGCTCCTCGATTGAAGAGGAAGTGGCCAAGCTGACCTGGGGCATCCGCTGGGGTTCGGACACGGTCATGGATCTGTCCACCGGCAAGCATATCCACGAGACCCGCGAGTGGATCATCCGCAACAGCCCGGTACCGATCGGCACCGTGCCGGTGTACCAGGCCCTGGAGAAAGTCGGCGGCATCGCCGAAGACCTGACCTGGGAGCTGTTCCGCGACACCCTGATCGAGCAGGCCGAGCAGGGCGTGGACTACTTCACCATCCACGCCGGCGTGCTGCTGCGCTATGTGCCGCTGACCGCCAAGCGCGTGACCGGCATCGTCAGCCGTGGCGGCTCGATCATGGCCAAGTGGTGCCTGGCCCACCATAAGGAGAACTTCCTCTACACCCACTTCGAGGAAATCTGCGAAATCATGCAGGCCTACGACGTCAGCTTCTCGCTGGGCGACGGCCTGCGTCCGGGCTCCATCGCCGACGCCAACGACGCCGCGCAGTTCGGCGAACTGGAGACCCTCGGCGAGCTGACCAAGATCGCCTGGAAACACGACGTGCAGACCATGATCGAAGGCCCCGGTCACGTGCCGATGCAGCTGATCAAGGAGAACATGGACAAGCAGCTGGAGTGCTGCGATGAGGCGCCCTTCTACACCCTCGGCCCGCTGACCACCGATATCGCTCCCGGCTACGACCACATCACCAGCGGCATCGGCGCGGCGATGATCGGCTGGTTCGGCTGCGCCATGCTCTGCTACGTCACGCCCAAGGAGCACCTGGGCCTGCCGAACAAGGATGACGTGAAGACCGGGATCATCACCTACAAGATCGCCGCGCATGCGGCCGACCTGGCCAAGGGCCACCCGGGCGCGCAGATCCGCGACAACGCCCTGAGCAAGGCGCGCTTCGAGTTCCGTTGGGAAGACCAGTTCAACCTCGGCCTCGACCCGGACACCGCGCGCAGCTTCCACGACGAAACCCTGCCCAAGGACTCGGCCAAGGTCGCGCACTTCTGCTCCATGTGCGGGCCGAAGTTCTGCTCGATGAAGATCACCCAGGAAGTGCGCGACTACGCCAAGGACAACGGCCTGTCCGACGAGAGCAAGGCGGTCGAGGCCGGCTTTCGCGAGCAGGCCGAGCGCTTCAAGGGCGAAGGCTCGGTGATCTACAAGCAGGTTTGACAATAGTCTGGCGCCACCTTGCTCGGCCAGCTGGACGAGCACCGTGCGCGGGAATGACTGAGTGGATAGCGTCATCCCCGCGCAGGCGGGGATCCAGTCCGGTCAGCGTGGACATGCCAGGCCAACCCAGAAACACCCGCCACCCTAGATTTTTCTCCTCCCCCCCAGAGAACCATAAACAGTGAACACTCCCCGCTACTCACCTCATATGGCCGTACCGCTCACCGAGCGGGTATTCGGCGCCCGCGACCTCGGCTCCCTGTGGTTCTCCCTCGGCATCGGCCTGATGGTGCTGCAGCTCGGCGGCCTGCTGGCGCCGGGCCTGGGCCTGGCCGGCGGGATCGGCGCGATCCTGCTCGGCACGGCGGTCGGCGTGCTGCTGCTCGGCGCGGTGGCGGTGATCGGCAGCGATACCGGGCTGTCGTCGATGGCGGCGCTCAAGCTCAGCCTGGGCAGCCAGGGCGCGGTACTGCCGGCCCTGCTCAACCTGCTGCAGCTGGTTGGCTGGGGCGCCTTCGAGGTCATCGTCATGCGCGACGCCGCCAGCCTGCTGGCCGGCAAGGTGTTCAGCGAAGGCAGCGTACTGACCAGCCCGGTTCTGTGGACGCTGTTCTTCGGCGCCCTGGCCACCCTGCTGGCGGTGACCGGGCCGCTGACCTTCGTGCGCCGCGTGCTGCGCAAGTGGGGCATCTGGCTGCTGCTCGGCGCCTGCGCCTGGCTGACCTGGAACCTGTTCGACAAGGCCGACCTCGGCGCCCTCTGGGCGCGTGCCGGCGATGGCTCGCTGCCGTTCGCCCTGGGCTTCGATATCGCCATCGCCATGCCGCTGTCCTGGCTGCCGCTGATCGCCGACTACTCGCGCTTCGGCAAGGCCGCCGGGCGGGTGTTCGCCGGCACCGCGCTGGGCTTCTTCTGCGGCAACGTGTGGCTGATGAGCCTGGGCGTGGCCTACACCCTGGCGTTCGCCCCGAGCGGCGAGATGAATGCCCTGCTGCTGGCCCTGGCTGGCGCCGGCCTGGGGATTCCGCTGCTGCTGATCCTGCTCGACGAGTCGGAAAACGCCTTCGCCGACATCCACTCGGCGGCGGTTTCCAGCGGCACGCTGGTGACCCTCAAGGTCGAGCACCTGGCCCTGGCCATCGGCGCGCTGTGCACCCTGATCGCCCTGTTCGCGCCATTGGCCGAGTACCAGAACTTCCTGCTGCTGATCGGTTCGGTATTCGCCCCGCTGTTCGGCGTGGTGCTGGTCGACCACTTCATTCTGCGCCGCCGCCATGCCGAGCTGGCGCCGCGCGTCGGCCTGCGCTGGGACACCCTGCTGGCCTGGGGCTGCGGCGTGGTGGTGTACCACGCCCTGGCCAAGTTCGCCCCGGAGATCGGCGCGACCCTGCCGGCACTGGCCCTGGCCGCCGTGCTGCAACTGCTGCTGGGCAAGCTGGCCGGCCGCCAGCGCGACATCGCCGCAGTCTGATCCCCCCGGCGCCCGCCAGGGCGCCACTCAGTACTTGATCGTCTGATACTTCAGCGCCAGCTCGGCCAGGGTCGCCTCGCGCAACTGGCCGATGCGGCTCCACAGGCGCTCGAGCAGCTGCGGGTTACGGGCCTGGAAGTCGCGATTGAAGATGACGAAGTAGTCCTTGGTCACGAAGGGCAGCGGCATCCGCTCGACGTCCTCGATCTGGTAATGGCGCAGGGCTTCATCGCCGGCCTCGCGCAGGCTGACATAGCCGGCCAGGCGCCCGGCACGCAGCTTGGCCAGGTTGCGCCAGGTACTGGAAGCCTCCTCCACGGCGATGCCATCGGCGCGCAGATCCTCGCCGATCGACCAGCCGCGATTGATGCCCAGGGGTTTATCCAGACCGCTCAGGCGCTGGCCATCCCAGTCCAGCGTGGTGCCGCGCCGGTGATAGATCACATAGGCCAGCGACGTGAGCCGGCGCGCCGCATCCGGCGCGCCATCCTTGAGCGGATAGGCGAAGCGCGCCGCTCGCTCGGCGTTATAGGCGTAGATGAAGGCGCCATCCTGGCTGCCGGACTCGACCGAGGCCAGCACCCGCAGGGTCGGTGCCCGCTTGAGCAGTAGCGTGCAGCCGATATCGCCGGCTGCGCGCTGCAGCAGCTCGATGGCAGTCCCGGGATGTTCGGGAATCTGCTCGCCATCGCCCATGACCAGCGGCGGGATCGGGTCGATGCTGTAGATCAGGCTGATCTCGCAGGCCGAGACCCTCAGGCTGAGGCCCAGAACGCAGGCGAACAGCAGTGCAAGCAGGCGCATGTCTTCCCCCTGGCCGAAGTCCTTGCCCGAATGACGCGCTGAGCAGTGGCAAGATGCCAGCGCCCTTTCAGTCTAGCCAATCGGCCAGGTCTGCCGGCGCCGCCCTGACTATCCGCGGCCGGGGAAATAGTAGGGTTTGAGGATGCCGTTGAGGCGCGGGTAGGGCACCTTCAGCTCGGGATGACCGCTGGAGTACGGCGCGATGCGGTCGATGTCGTACTTGAGCAGCACCGCGCCGCGCAGCAGGGCGATGTTGTCGGTGCGCTCGAACGGCCAGCTGCGCAGGTACTCGGCGTCCTGGTCATGACCGTTGGCCGTCAGCCAGGCCTGGTGCGCCAGCTGCACGGTCTGCCAGAAGGCCTCCTCTTCGCCCGGCACCAGCATGTCCTGCAGGCTCAGCACCCGCCCGGTCTGGCGGTCGAAGTTGAGGTAGGCGCGCCCGGGAATGCCGTGGGCGCCGCCAGTGAAGCGGTAGCTGGACAGCTCGATCACCACCAGGCGGTCATGCTGCTCCAGCACCTTGGCCTGCAGGTAGCTGCTCCAGCCTGGCTTGGCGCTGGCCAGGAACTCCCGCTCGTAGCTGGCCAGCGAGCTTGGCAGCGGATCGCCCGGCAGCTCGATGGTCAGGCCGAGCAGCTCACGCTCGATGCGCGCATTCAGCTCGGGCTGCTCGCGCAGCAGCTGCAGGTCGATATTCACCAGCGCACAGTCGCTGCCCGTGCAGCCCGGCGCCAGGTGCTCCCAGCGCTGCGCGTCGGTCGGCAGAGGGGATGATCCAGGCTGCAGGCTCTGGCAGGCCCCGAGCAGCAGGGACGAAATCAGCAGGCAGGCAACGGCGGGCAGACGCATGGGCGATTCCTTGCGGGGTAACGAGCGATGTTCGACTGCGCCAGCGGGTGGCTGTTCCCACCGTGGCGCGGGCGCCATTGTCACTGGCGGCCGGCGCTTCTCCAAGCGTTGCACGCCGCGCGGCAGAAAATCGCCGGCGCCCGCACGCTTTGCCCAGCCGCCGGTTGAACTCGACCGATGGCTGCGCCAGACTGCCGCCTGGCTCCCGCCCTGAATACGGCGAGCCTGGATGGCCACAAGAGCCGCGCAGCCGCCGATCACTCCGGCGCGCCAGCCGGACTGCAAGCCGCGACGGGCCGAGCGCCCGCCTTGCCTACCTGCCCGCAATCGCGCCACGGACTTGTCAAAGCCCTGTCCGCGCGCGCACATTCGAGACAACCGGACACCGCCGCCCACCGCTGTCGGCGCCGATCCACTAGCCTTTACGCAGGGCCGACCCTGCCGCATGCCAGAAAGGGGATTTTCATGTCGCACGCCGATGTCGAGGTGCTCAAGCGCGAGACCTGCTTCCAGGGTTTCTACAAGCTGGAGCGCCTGCACCTGCGCCATCGCCAGTTTTCCGGAGCCATGGGCCCGCAGCTCAGCCGCGAGCTGTTCGTGCGCCACGATGCCGTCTGCGTGCTGCCCTACGACCCGCAGCGCGATGCCGTGGTGCTGATCGAGCAGTTCCGCGTCGGCGCCATGGAAAAAAGCGCCAACCCCTGGCTGATCGAGCTGGTGGCCGGGCTGATCGACAAGGACGAGCAACCCGAGGAAGTGGCGCGCCGCGAGGCCATCGAGGAAGCCGACCTGACCCTCGGCGCGCTGTGGCCGATCACCACCTACTTCCCCTCCCCCGGCGGCTCCGATGAGCGCGTGCACCTGTACGTCGGCCGCTGCGACAGCCAGGGCGCCGGCGGCGTGCACGGCCTGGCCGAGGAAGGCGAGGACATCCGCGTGCATGTCTGGCCGCTGGAGGATGCCCTGCAGGCGGTGAAGGACGGGCGCATCAACAACGCCGCCAGCATCATCGCCCTGCAATGGCTGGCGCTGAACCGCACGGAAGTCCGGGGGCTGTGGTCATGAACCTGCTGCGCGAGCGTTACCGCGTCGACCTGGTCGAGCTGCAGAGCGCTTGCGAAGCCAACTATGCGCGCCTGCTGCGCCTGCTGCCGGAAATGCGCGAGGAAGCCGGCGAGCGTCGCGTCGCCCTGAGCCAGGGCGACCAGCTACTCGGCGTGCTGGTGCTGCAGGTGCTGGAAGCCTGCCCCTACACCACCACCCTGCAGGTACGTCAGGAGCACAGCCTGCCATGGCTGCCGGTGCCGCGCCTGGAGGTGCGGGTGTACCACGACGCGCGCATGGCCGAAGTGGTCGGCGCCGAACATGCCCGGCGTTTTCGCAGCATCTACAGCTACCCGAACGCCGCCATGCACCAGCCGGACGAGAAGACCCAGCTCAACCTGTTCCTCGGCGAATGGCTGACTCACTGCCTGGCCTGCGGCCACGAACTGGCCCCGGTCGTCTGAGGCCATACACTGCAAGTGTGACCAGTTCACGTTTAACGGGTTTACCGAATCGTGCTTCACCCACCATAATCCTGAGAACATGTTCAGGAGTCGGCCTTTGTCGCGCCCTTCGCCCATTGCCGTTGACCGCTCGGTACTGCTGGTGCAGTTGTCCGACAGTCATCTGTTTGCCGAAGCAGACGGCAAGCTGCTGGGCATGAACACCTGCGACAGCCTGCAAAAGGTGATCGACAAGGTGCAGGCCGAACAGCCGCAGATCGACCTGATGCTCGCCTCCGGCGACCTCTCGCAGGACGGCACCCTCGCCTCCTACCAGCGCTTCCGCCAGCTCACCGCCGCCCTGGCCGGGCTGGCCCGCTGGTTCCCCGGCAACCACGACGAACTGCCGGCCATGCGCCAAGCCTGCAATGGCAGCGACCTGCTCGAGCCGGTGCTGGACATCGGCAACTGGCGCATCACCCTGCTCGACTCGTCGATTCCCGGTGCGGTGCCCGGCTTCTTCAGCGAAGAGCAGCTGACCCTGCTGGCCAACTCCCTCAGCGAGGCCCCCGAGCGCCATCACCTGGTGTGCTTCCACCACCACCCGGTATCCATCGGCTGCCAGTGGATGGAGCCGATCGGCATCCGCAACCCGGACGCCCTGTTCGCCGTGCTCAAGCGCTTCCCCCAGGTCAAGGCGCTGCTCTGGGGCCACATCCACCAGGAATTCGACCAGCAGCTGAATGGCCTGCGCCTGCTCGCCTCGCCGTCCACCTGCGTGCAGTTCGCCCCCGGCAGCGAGGAATTCCAGGTCGACACCACCGCCCCCGGCTACCGCTGGCTGCGCCTGCACCCCGACGGCCGGCTGGAAACCGGCGTATCGCGGGTGACCGGCATCCAGTTCGAAGTGGACTACAGCGTCAAGGGCTACTGAGCCCCTCCTCCGCCCCGCCCAAGCTCGCCGCGCACGCGACAGAAGCCTGCTGCCACAGCGGCAGCCATCGATTTAATCGAACAGCGCTTTCTTTATTTCACATTTGTGTCACCTGCAGGCGCTCTCTAGCCTGAGGCCACCCTTGCGCAGCTCGCAGCTGCCGCCTGGGCTGCGGCTCACGCCATTAGTGCCTGCCCGGCGCTGCCCATCTGCGACCCGCGCCCATAGCAAGGCACGGCAGTCGACAGCAGGCGAGCGCACACAGGCTGAAGTCAGTGTGTCTGTGCCGTTCCGGCGCCATCGTGCGGCTCCCTGCCGTACATGCACGTAGTTGTTCTATGCAGTCCGATACCTAATACAACGGAGATTGATAGATGGCTCGTACACCCTTGCTCAGCCGCCTGCAGGCACTCAGCCACCTGGCAGGCCGCACGCCCGACCCCACCGCCGACTTCCAGCAGGCCCTGAGCTTGCAGCGCTCGCGCCGTGACCTGCTCAAGTCCGCCGGGATTGCCGGCGTGGTGCTGGCCGGCAGCAGCCTGCCCGGGCTGGCGGTTGCAGCGACTGGCGGCAGCAGCGCCCCCCTGGGCGTCGCCGTGATCGGCGCCGGCCTGGCCGGCCTGGCCAGCGCCTACGAACTGAAGAAAAGCGGTGTCAGCGCCACCCTCTTCGAAGCCTCCACCCGCCTTGGCGGCCGCTGCTTCAGCAACCGCAGCACCTTCCCCGGCCAGGTAGCCGAGAACGGCGGCGAGCTGATCGACGGTTACCATGTCGAGACCCTGCGCCTGGCCAAGGAACTGGGCCTGCAGGTGGACGATCTGCTGGCCTACGACAGGGCCCAGGGCGGCGAGGACATCTACTACTTCCAGGGCCAGCGCTACAGCGTCGCGGACGCCTTCAACGACTTCAAGGCGATCCAGGCGCAGCTCGCCAGCGAGGTCAAGGCCGCGCCCTTCCCCACCCTGTGGAACAGCTACACCGCCCGCGGCCAGGTGCTGGATCAGATGACCATCAGCCAGTGGATCAACCTGTATGTGCCGGGCGGCACCCAGTCGCGCCTCGGCCGCCTGCTCGATGTCGCCTACGAGATCGAATACGGCGCCGCCTGCAGCCAGCAGAGCGCGCTCAACCTGATCTACCTGCTGGGCTACTCCAGCAAGCAGAGCCTGGAGATGTTCGGCGAGTCCGACGAGCGCTATCACATCCGTGGCGGCAACGATCAGCTGGTCAGTGCCATGGCCAGCCGTATCGGTGACAGCCAGATCAACCTCGGCCACGAGCTGACCCGCATCAGCCTCAACCCCGACGCCAGCTACACCCTCGACTTCAACACCGCCAAGGGGCCGTTGCGAGTGGTCGCCCTGCAGGTGGTGATGGCCATCCCGTTCAGCATCCTGCGCAGCAGCGTGGACTTCGCCAGCGCCGGCTTCGACGCCCGCAAGCTCAGGGCCATCCGCGAAATGCCGATGGGCAACAGCTGCAAGTTCCAGCTGCAGTTCCGCCAGCGCATCTGGCGCCAGCAGAACAGCAACGGCTCCAGCTACTCCGACACCGGCTACCAGGACACCTGGGAAGTCACCCGTGGCCAGGCCGGCAGCGAGGGCATCCTCAACAACTTCACCGGCGGTGCCACCGCCCTGGCGATGAACAGCGCCACGCTGGATATCAAGGCCGCCCAGTTCCTCGGCCAGCTGGAGCGGGTCATGCCCGGCATCAGCAACGAATGGAACGGCCGCGCCATCCTCAACTACTGGCCGGGCTACCGCTGGACCAAGGGCGCCTATGGCTACTACGCGCCGGGCAACTACACCGCGTTCGTCGGCTACGAGGGCGCGCGCCAGGGCAACTGCCACTTCTGCGGCGAACACACCTCGATCGAATCCCAGGGCTATCTCAACGGGGCGATCGAAACCGGCCAGCGCTGCGCCAAGGAAATCCTCGCCGACCTCAAGGCCGCGCAGGTCGCCTGATCCACGCCCGCAACGGCCTTGTGCTGCGCAATGCACGCAAGGCCGCTGGCCATACAGCGCCGGCAGGCGGAAAGTCGCAACGGCACACGCGGCGGCTTGCAGCCTGCCGCCCCCGCTTGTAGCCTCCCCTCCCCATGACCAGCATCCTTTATATCCACGGCCTCAACAGCTCGCCCGCCTCGACCAAGGCCAGCCAGCTGCTGCGGGTCGCCGAACACTGCGGCATCGCCCAGCACCTGCGCGTGCCGGCCCTGCACCACCACCCGCGCCAGGCCATGCAGCAGCTGCAGACGGCCATCGCCGAACTGGGCCGACCGCTGCTGGTGGGCAGCTCGCTGGGCGGCTACTACGCCACCTACCTGGCCGAGCAGCATGGCCTGAATGCCCTGCTGATCAACCCGGCGGTGCGCCCGCACCAGCTGTTCGGCGGCAAGGAGGTCGAGCAGACCAACCACTACAGCGGCGAGACCTGGCTGCTCACCCACGACCATGTGCAGGCCCTGGCCGAACTGGAAGTGCCCGAGCCACGCGCGGGCCAGCGCTACCACGTGTGGCTGCAGACTGCCGACGAAACCCTCGACTACCGCCAGGCCGAGGCCTACTACCAGGGCTGCAGCCTGGATATCCAGGCCGGCGGCGACCACAGCTACCAGGGTTTTGCCGGCCGCCTGCCGGAAATCCTCGAACTGGCTGGCTTCGACCGCACAATCTGGCAAGATTTCGACTTTTCCACCCTTTGAGCCCTTCGCCCCTGCCTTGCCGCACGGGGCGGACGCCCTGACCACCGACTCAATTAAGAGACCCCATGGCCCAGCAGAACACCTATAACGCCGATGCCATCGAAGTCCTCTCCGGCCTCGACCCGGTGCGCAAGCGCCCGGGCATGTACACCGACACCGCGCGGCCCAACCACCTGGCCCAGGAAGTCATCGACAACAGCGTCGACGAAGCGCTGGCCGGCCACGCCAAGGTCATCCAGGTCATTCTCCACGACGACAACTCGCTGGAAGTCATCGACGACGGCCGCGGCATGCCGGTGGATATCCACCCGGAAGAAGGCATCCCCGGTGTCGAGCTGATCCTCACCAAGCTGCACGCCGGCGGCAAGTTCTCCAACAAGAACTACCAGTTCTCCGGCGGCCTGCACGGCGTCGGTATCTCGGTGGTCAACGCCCTGTCCAACCAGGTCGAGGTCAAGGTCAAGCGCGACGGCAGCGAGCACCGCATGACCTTCGCCGACGGCTTCAAGGCCACTGACCTGGAAGTGATAGGCACGGTCGGCAAGCGCAACACCGGCACCAGCGTGCGCTTCTGGCCCGACCCGCAGTATTTCGACTCGCCGAAGTTCTCCATCAGCCGCCTCAAGCACGTGCTCAAGGCCAAGGCCGTACTCTGCCCCGGCCTGGAAGTCACCTTCACCGACAAGAACCTCGACGAGACCACCCGCTGGTACTACGAGGACGGCCTGCGCTCCTACCTCACCGACGCGGTGAGCGAGTTCGCCCGCCTGCCCGACGAGCCATTCTGCGGCAGCCTGGCCGGCAACAAGGAGGCGGTCGACTGGGCCCTGCTGTGGCTGCCCGAAGGCGGCGAGTCGCTGCAGGAGAGCTACGTCAACCTGATCCCCACCGCCCAGGGCGGCACCCACGTCAACGGCCTGCGCCAGGGCCTGCTGGACGCCATGCGCGAGTTCTGCGAGTTCCGCAACCTGCTGCCGCGCGGCGTCAAGCTGGCCCCGGAAGACGTCTGGGAGCGCATCGCCTTCGTCCTCTCGATGAAGATGCAGGAGGCGCAGTTCTCCGGGCAGACCAAGGAGCGCCTGTCGTCCCGCGAGGCGGCTGCCTTCGTCTCCGGCGTGGTGAAGGACGCCTTCAGCCTGTGGCTCAACGCCCACCCGGAAACCGGCCTGGCCCTGGCCGAGCTGGCCATCAGCAACGCCGGGCGCCGCCTCAAGGCCGGCAAGAAGGTCGAGCGCAAGAAGATCACCCAGGGCCCGGCGCTGCCCGGCAAGCTGGCCGACTGCGCCGGCCAGGATCCGATGCGCTCCGAACTGTTCCTGGTGGAAGGTGACTCCGCCGGCGGCTCCGCCAAGCAGGCCCGCGACAAGGAATTCCAGGCCATCATGCCGCTGCGCGGCAAGATCCTGAACACCTGGGAAGTGGACGGCGGTGAAGTCTTGGCTTCTCAAGAGGTGCACGATATCGCCGTGGCCATCGGCATCGACCCTGGCTCCGACGACCTGGCCCAGCTGCGCTACGGCAAGATCTGCATCCTCGCCGACGCCGACTCCGACGGCCTGCATATCGCCACCCTGCTTTGTGCATTGTTCGTCCGCCACTTCCGCCCGCTGGTGGACGCCGGCCACGTCTACGTCGCCATGCCGCCGCTGTACCGCATCGACCTGGGCAAAGAGATCTTCTACGCCCTCGACGACGCCGAGCGCGACGGCATCCTCGACCGCCTGGTGGCCGAGAAGCGCCGCGGCAAGCCGCAGGTCACCCGCTTCAAGGGCCTCGGCGAGATGAACCCGCCGCAGCTGCGCGAAACCACCATGGATCCCAATACCCGCCGCCTGGTGCAGCTGACCCTGGACGACTTCGAGGGCACCCGCGAAGTGATGGACATGCTGCTGGCCAAGAAGCGCGCCGGTGACCGCAAGAGCTGGCTGGAGTCCAAAGGCAACCTGGCCGAGGTTCTCGCGTGAGGTTGATGGCCCTGCTCGCCGGCCTGTTCCTGGCCGGGGCGGCCCATGCTGCCGAGCAGCCAGCGCCTGCCACGGCGGCGCCCGCCGAGCTGAAGCTGCTGGCGCAATACCCGGTGGACGGCATGAATGCCGGCAACCTGTCCGGCCTGGCGCGCTGCGCCGGCGAATGGCTGGCGGTGTCCGACCATGACGACGACCGCTACTACCGCCTGCTGCCCGGCACGGCCGCCTGGCAGGCCGAGGCCGAGCTGTTCAGCGCACCGCCGGCGCCCGCCAGCAACCTGCCCTGGGGCCTGCGCGTGCGCACCTGGACGGCCAACCTGCTGCGTGGCGGCGACCTGGACTTCGAAGACATCGCCTGCGACAACGCCGGCAACCGCTACCTGCTCAGCGAAGCCAACGCCGCCGTGCTGCAGTTGCCCCTGGCCGGCCAGCCCGAGTGGCTGCACCTGCCCGCCAGCCTGACCCGCCAGGCCCGCGCCAGCGGCATGCTGCTGCACTACAACGCGCTGCTCGAAGGCATCGCCATCGAGCCGAACGGCACGCGCCTGTGGCTGGCCGCCGAACGCGAACGCCGCGGCCTGCTGGTACTGCACCAGAAGAACGGCGGCTGGCAATGCACCGGCGGCTGCGTGCTGCTCTCCGAGGCCGGCCGCGAGCGCTCGCCGCTGACCCCGGACAGCCAACAGACCTACCCGCGCGACTTCTCCGCCCTGACCTTCTTCGACGGCAAGCTGTTCAGCCTGGAACGCCTGGCCCATCGCCTGTGCCGGCGTACCCTGGGCAGCGGTGCGGTGGAGAAATGCTGGTCGTTCGCCGCCGAGGCCAGCCTCGACAGCCGCCGCTACCCGGAGCCCTACGGCACGGCCGAGGCCCTGTGGCTGGAGGCGGACGGCCTCTGGCTGGGCCTGGACAACAACGGCCAGGCCCGCGGTGACGGCGAGCAGCGCCCGCTGCTCTGGCACTTCGCCGCCCCCAGCGGCGGCTGGAGCGCTCCATGAGCGACGTGCAGCCCGCCGGCGAACGCGCCGGGCGCGTGATGCTGATCCTCGCCTGGATCGCCGCCCTGGCGCTGGCCACCTACTGGTTCGGCAACTGGGAAGACAGTCGCGCCAATCCCAACCAGCAGCCGCAATCGGTGCATGGCGAGGGCTTTATCGAAGTGCGCCTGGCCAGCGGTCGTGGTGGCCACTACCTGCTCGATGGGCAGATCAACGGACAGACCGTGACCTTCCTGCTCGACACCGGCGCCAGCGCCGTGGCGATTCCCGCCGACCTGGCCAACCAGCTTGGCCTCAAGCGCGGCGCACCGCTCACCCTGAGCACCGCCAACGGCCTGAGCACCGGCTACCGCACCCACCTGGCCAGCCTGCAGCTCGGCGATATTCGCCTGAACAACGTGGCGGCGCTGGTCGCCCCCGGCATGCAGGGCAACGAGGTGCTGCTCGGCATGAGCGCCCTCAAGCAACTCGAATTCACTCAAAAGGGCGGCACCCTGGTGCTGCGCCAATCGACTTCTCTGAAATGACCATGAGGCACGCATGAGCGACACCCTCGATTTGAGCCTGGAAGGCGTGGAGCGCCGCTCGCTGGCCGACTTCACCGAGCAGGCTTATCTCAACTACTCCATGTACGTGATCATGGATCGCGCCCTGCCGCATATCGGCGACGGCCTCAAGCCGGTGCAGCGGCGGATCATCTATGCCATGAGCGAGCTGGGCCTGGACGCCGACTCCAAGCACAAGAAATCGGCGCGTACCGTCGGTGACGTGCTCGGCAAGTTCCACCCGCACGGCGACAGTGCCTGCTACGAAGCCATGGTGCTGATGGCCCAGCCATTCAGCTACCGCTACACCCTGGTCGACGGCCAGGGCAACTGGGGTGCGCCGGACGATCCCAAGTCCTTCGCCGCCATGCGCTACACCGAGGCGCGCCTGTCGCGCTACTCCGAGGTGCTGCTCAGCGAGCTGGGCCAGGGCACCGTGGACTGGGTACCGAACTTCGACGGCACCCTCGACGAGCCGGCGACCCTGCCGGCGCGCCTGCCCAACCTGCTGCTCAACGGCACCACCGGCATCGCCGTGGGCATGGCCACCGACGTGCCGCCGCACAACCTGCGTGAAGTGGCCAGCGCCTGCGTGCGCTTGCTGGATGAGCCGAACGCCACCGTCGAGCAGCTGTGCGAACACGTACTCGGCCCGGACTTCCCCACCGAGGCGGAAGTCATCACCCCCAAGGCCGACCTGCTGAAGATCTACGAGACCGGCCGCGGCTCGGTGCGCATGCGCGCGGTGTACAAGGTCGAGGACGGCGACATCGTGGTCAGCGCCCTGCCGCACCAGGTCTCCGGGGCCAAGGTGCTGGAGCAGATTGCCGCGCAGATGCAGGCCAAGAAACTGCCGATGGTCGCCGACCTGCGCGACGAGTCGGATCACGAGAACCCCTGCCGCATCGTCATCATCCCGCGCTCCAACCGCGTGGATGCCGACGAGCTGATGACCCACCTGTTCGCCACCACTGACCTGGAGTCCAGCTACCGGGTCAACACCAACGTCATCGGCCTCGACGGCAAGCCGTCGGTGAAAGACCTGCGCACCCTGCTCACCGAGTGGCTGCAGTACCGCGTCGGCACAGTGCGCCGGCGCCTGCAGTTCCGCCTGGACAAGGTGGAGAAACGCCTGCACCTGTTGGAAGGCTTGCTCGCGGCCTTCCTCAACCTGGATGAAGTGATCCATATCATCCGCACCGAGGATCAGCCCAAGCCGGTGCTGATGGAGCGCTTCGGCCTCACCGAGATCCAGGCCGACTACATCCTCGACACCCGCCTGCGTCAGCTGGCCCGCCTGGAAGAAATGAAGATCCGCGGCGAGCAGGACGAGCTGGCCAAGGAACGCGCCAAGCTGCAGGCCCTGCTCGGCAGCGAAGCCAAGCTGAAGAAACTGGTGCGCCAGGAAATCCTCGACGACGCCGAGAAATACGGCGACGACCGGCGCTCGCCGATCGTTGCCCGCGCCGAAGCCCGCGCCCTGTCGGAAACCGAGCTGATGCCGACCGAGCCGGTCACCGTGGTGCTCTCGGAAAAAGGCTGGGTGCGCTGCGCCAAGGGCCACGATATCGACGCGACGGGGCTTTCCTACAAGGCTGGCGACGGCTTCAAGACCTCCGCGCCAGGCCGCTCGAACCAGTACGCCGTGTTTATCGACTCGACGGGCAGGAGTTATTCCCTTGCCGCGCATTCGCTGCCGTCGGCCCGTGGCCAGGGCGAGCCGCTCACCGGCCGCCTGCAGCCGCCGCCGGGCGCCACCTTCGACTGCGTGCTGCTGCCTGACGACAACGCGCTGTACGTGATCGCCTCCGACGCCGGCTACGGCTTCGTGGTCAAGGGCGAGGATCTGCAGGCCAAGAACAAGGCCGGCAAGACCCTGCTGACCCTGCCCAACGGCTCGCTGGTGGTGCCGCCCAAGCCGGTGAACAGCCTGGAGGACGACTGGCTCGCCGCCGTCACTACCGAAGGCCGCCTGCTGCTGTTCAAGGTCGCCGACCTGCCGCAACTGGGCAAAGGCAAGGGCAACAAGATCATCGGCATCCCCGGTGAGCGCGTGGCCAGCCGCGAGGAATACCTCACCGACCTGGCCGTGCTGCCGTCCGGCGCCACCCTGGTACTGCAGGCCGGCAAGCGCACCCTGTCGCTCAAGCCGGACGACCTGGAGCACTACAAGGGCGAACGCGGCCGCCGCGGCAACAAGCTGCCGCGCGGCTTCCAGCGGGTCGACCAGCTGCTGGTGGAAAGCCCGAGCTAAACACCGCGCAATGAACAAGGGAGGCTCCAGCCTCCCTTTTCTTTTCAGCCTCACGGATACGCGGATCTGTCGCGGCTCTTCTGAGCTAGAGCCAGGCAAGGCGGAGTTAGGCGAGGACGCGGAGTTTACGAGGTGTAAATGAGCAGTCCGAGCCTAATTCCAACGCAGCATGGCCGACGATCAGAAGAGCCGAGACCCGGACTGGAGTCCGGCGGCGGTTTGGCGGATGATACGCGGCCGCAGGCAAGCGACCTGCTGACCGCACAAGACTGCCGGCCGCCCGCGCGGCCCCCAGGGTGAAATGATGACTGTGTTGCGCCTCCCCGCTGTTCTGCTGCTCGCCGGCCTGCTCGGCCTGGTGGGCTGTACGGCGCACAAACCGATGCCGCTGTACCAGCTCGACGCGGGCAGCCCCAAGGTGCCGCAACAGGCCCAGGGCCTGGCCGTGCTGCTCGGCCCGGTATCGATCGCCGACTACCTGCAGCGCGAAGCCTTCCTGCAGCGGCAGAACGACGGCAGCCTGGTGGCCGCCGAAGATGCGCGCTGGGCCGGCAGCCTGGCCGCCGATATCGACCAGGTGCTGCTGCGCCTGCTCGCCTCGCGCCTGGACAGCCAGCGCCTGGTACTGGCCCCCTCCCACAGCGGCTTCACCCCCGACGTGCAGGTGCTGCTGAACATCAGCCGCCTGGACTCCGGCCCGCACCACCCGGCCGTACTGGAAGCCCAGTGGCGCCTGCTCGACCGCAGCGGCCAGCTGCGCGACAGCCGCCTGCTGCGCCTGGAAGAAGCCCACGATGGCTCGGCCGCCGATCAGGTGCAGGCGCAGAGCCGCCTGCTGCGCCAGCTGGTGCTGCAACTGGGCGATGCCATCGAGCCGCTGCGCAACCAGCCGGTGGCCGAAGCCAGCAAACCGGCGACGCCACCTGCGCGGCCGAGCAAGCCGCAACAGAAGGCGCCGATCCCGCTGGTCACGCCTTCGCGCAGCAACGGCGAAGTGCTGCGCTTCTGACCCCCACGGTTTGCCCCAGATTGCGCGGCTCTGCTAGTGTCGCGCCCGTTCCAACAGTGCCGAGATCAGCCGCCATGGCCCGCAAAAAAGCCGCCGTCGACTTCGAACAATCCCTTGCCGACCTGCAACAGCTGGTCGAGCGCCTGGAAGGCGGCGAACTGTCCCTGGAAGACTCGCTCAGCGCCTTCGAGCAGGGCATCCGCCTGACCCGCGACTGCCAGGCCGCCCTGGCCCAGGCCGAGCAGAAGGTGCAGGTGCTCCTCGAGCGCGACGGCGAGCTGCAGGAAGCGCCCTTCGACGCGGACGAACCGGCATGATCGCCGCCTACCAGCAGCGCTGCCAGGCCCGCGTCGACGCGGCCCTGGCCAACCTGTTCGAGGCCCCGCGCAGCGAACTGGCGCGCCTGTACCAGGCCATGCGCTACAGCGTGGTGAATGGCGGCAAGCGCGTGCGCCCGCTGCTGGTGTACGCCGCCTGCGAGGCACTGGACGGCGACCTCGACCGCGCCGACGGCGCCGCCTGCGCAGTGGAGCTGATCCACGCCTACTCGCTGGTGCACGACGACCTGCCGGCCATGGACGACGACGACCTGCGCCGCGGCCAGCCGACCACCCATATCGCCTATGACGAAGCCTGCGCCATCCTCGCCGGCGACGGCCTGCAGAGCCTGGCCTTCGAGGCCCTGGCCGACTGCCGACACAATCCGCTCGACGCCAACCTGCGGCTGTCCATGGTCATGGGCCTGGCGCGCGCCGCCGGCCCGGCCGGGATGGTCGGCGGGCAGGCCATCGACCTCGAGTCGGTGGGCCGCCAGCTCGACCAGAAGGCCCTGGAAACCATGCACCGGCACAAGACCGGCGCGCTAATCGAAGCCAGCGTGCAGCTCGGCGCCCTGGCCAGCGGCAACGCCGACGAGCCGGCCCTGCGCTCGCTGCAGCAATACGCCCAGGCCATCGGCCTGGCCTTCCAGGTGCAGGACGACATCCTCGACGTGGAAAGCGACACCGCCACTCTGGGCAAGACCCAGGGCAAGGACGAAGCCAACCACAAGCCGACCTACCCGGCCCTGCTCGGCCTCGACGCGGCCAAGGCCTATGCCCTGGAACTGCGCGACCAGGCCCTGCACGCCCTGCGCCCGTTCGGCGACAACGCCGAGCCGCTGCGCGAGCTGGCCCGCTACATAGTCGAACGCCGCAGCTAGCCTGTATACGATCTGCTGCGCGTCGGCCATGCGTCGTTAAAAGCAGGCTCGGAATGCTCATTTACCATTCGTAAACTCCGCTTCCTCGCCTGCTTTTGCCTAGCCTGGCTCTAGCTCGCGAGATCGTTGCCGATTCAAGCGCTGTAGGGCGGGTGAAACACGCGCGCCCTACAGAATCCATCAGGCGGCGGCGCCGACCGGCAACGCCGACTCATCGCGCCGCACAGCCTTCAGCAAGTGCAGGCGCACCAGCAGCCAGGGCATCAGCCAGGTCACGAACAGCCCCATCGCCAGGCCGCGCAGCCCCTGCCAAACCAGCGGTTCGAACGGCCAGGCCGCGCCGAGCTGTCTCAGCCCCTGCTGCAACAGGATAAAGGCCACTGCGCCAAGCGCCGCGGCCAGCAGGCGGCGCCACAGCACTACCTCGGCAGAGAATGCCAGCTGCCGGTAGCCACACAGCACCCCGGCCAGCATCCCCGCCAGCAGCGGCACATAATGCGGCGCCACGCCGTGCCAGCTCAGCCAGGCGCCGGCAAACACCAGCGCGATCAGCGCCAGGTGCCAGCCGGCATGGGCCTCACGCCACCAGCTCCAGTGCCGTACCCGCTCGAACACCAGCAGCGTGGCAAGGCCCAGCAGGGCACCGCCGAGCACGTCTTCCACATCGTGGGCGCCGAGGTACAGGCGGCTGAAGATGATCCCGCTGGCCACCACTCCGCTGACCAGCCAGGCCCAGCCGCGACGCAGCTCCCAGGCCAGCCAGAACCAGATGACCACGGCGATCTGCGCGTGCCCGCTGGGCAGGCCGAAGCTGTCGCCCACCTCGTGATCCATGCGCAGGGCGATATCCGGGCGCGGATCCTGCCAGTAGTCCTTGAGCAAGGCATTGAGCAGCGCAGTGATCGCCACCAGCACCAGCAGGCGCAGGAATACCCCGCGGTTCCAGGCCCAGTAGCCCAGCGGCAGGAAGAACAGAATGAACTTCTCGTAGCCGAGCAGGGTGAACAAGCGCATCAGCGGAGTCAGCCCGTCGCTGCGCAGCGGCAGCACCCAGTCCAGGCTGTGGAGCAATTCGTTCATGACTGTCCTTGCGGTAATCCAGGCGAAGCGCCACAGATACTGCAGCCCTCGGGCCCGGGCAAGGGCCGAATCGGACAAAACGCGCAACGAATCATCAGCCACCCTGAGTGGCAGGTATTCGTCGCGGCACAGTTGGCTGCGGCCGGCGCCGGCGGCTGCCTAAGATGCCGTACTCACTACAACCAGACCGGAGCCACCGGCATGCCCTTTTCCGCCCTGCTGATCGCCAACCGCGGCGAGATCGCCATCCGCATCGCCCAGGCCTGCGCGGATCTCGCCATCCGCTCGGTGGCCGTGTTTGCCGAGGACGACAGCGCCAGCCTGCACACGCGCAAGGCCGACCTCGCCGTGCCGCTCAAGGGCCGTGGCGTACCGGCCTACCTGGACATGGATCAACTGATCGCCATCGCCCGCGAGCAAGGCTGCACGGCGGTGCACCCGGGCTACGGTTTTCTCGCCGAGAACGCCGAGTTCGCCCGCCGCTGCCGCGCCGCCGGGCTGGTGTTCATCGGCCCAGAAGCGCAGACCCTCGCACTGTTCGGCGACAAGGCCGCCGCCCGCGCCCTGGCCGAGCGCTGTGGCGCGCCGCTGGTGGCCGGGCTCAACCATGCGGTGAGCCTGGAGCAGGCGCGCGCCTTCCAGGCCGAACATGGCGCGGTGATGCTCAAGGCCCTGGCCGGCGGCGGTGGCCGTGGCATGCGCGCGGTGAGCGCAGCCAGCGAGCTGGACGAGGCCTACGCGCGTTGCCAGTCCGAGGCGCAGAGTGCCTTCGGCAACGGCGCCCTGTATATCGAACAGCTGGTACAGAGCGCCCGCCATATCGAAGTGCAGGTGCTCGGGGACGGCCATGCGGTCAGCCACCTGTGGGAACGCGACTGCAGCCTGCAGCGGCGCAACCAGAAGCTGCTGGAGATCGCCCCCAGCCCGGATCTGCCGGCCGCCACCCGCGAGGCAATCATCGCCTGTGCCCTGCGCCTGGCCGGTGAGGTGAACTACCGCGGCATCGGCACCTTCGAGTTCCTGGTCGAGGGCGAGCGTTTCTACTTCATGGAAGCCAACCCACGGGTGCAGGTGGAGCACACCGTCAGCGAACAGGTCACCGGCATCGATCTGCTGCACACCCAGTTGCGCCTGGCTGCTGGCACCAGCCTGGACAGCCTCGGCCTGCGCCAACCACCGGCCGTGCAAGGCTGCGCCGTGCAGTTGCGGATCAACCTGGAGACCCTGCTGGCGGACGGCAGCGCACGCCCGGCCGCCGGCGTGCTGAGCGCCTACCAGCCGCCCTCCGGCCCCGGCCTGCGCATCGATGGTTATGGCTACGCCGGCTACCCGGTAAGCCCGGCCTACGACTCGCTGCTGGCCAAGCTGATCGCCACCGCGCCCGACTACCCAAGCGCCCTGCGCCGTGCCTACCGCGCCCTCTGCGAGTTCCGCCTGGAAGGCGTGGCAAGCAACCTGCACCTGCTGCAGAACCTGCTGCAGCGCGAGGAAGTGGCTGCCAACCGGGTCGACACCCGCTTCGTCGAGCGCCAGCTGAGCGAACTGCTCGGCGCCCACGGCGCACCCCACCCGCACCGCTACTTCGTCGGCAGTGCCGCGCAGCAGGGCAACAGCCGGCAGAGCATCGACGCCCCGCCCGGCACCCTGGAGCTGAACGCGCCGAGCAGCGGCGTGCTGGTAGCCCTGACGGTAGCCGTGGGCGACAGCGTGGCCGCCGGCCAGAGCCTGGCCGTGCTGGAAGCGATGAAGATGGAGTTCGAGGTGCGCGCCGAGCGTGGCGGCATCGTCCGCGCCCTGGCCGCCGCTCCTGGCGACGCCCTGGCCGAGGGTCAGGCCCTGCTGTTCCTCGAACCCGCCGAGGTCGATGGCAGCCAGGTGCAGGACGAACAGGCCGTCGACCTCGCACATATCCGCGCCGATCTGGCCGAGGTGCTGGAGCGCCACGAACGCCTCACCGATGCGCGCCGCCCCGAGGCGGTGGCCAAGCGACGCAAGACCGGCCAGCGCACTACCCGGGAAAACCTCGACGACCTGCTCGATGCCGGCAGCTTCAACGAATACGGCGCCATGGCCCTGGCCGCCCAGCGCCGCCGACGCTCCCACGAGGAGCTGCTGGAGCTGAGCCCGGCCGACGGCCTGGTGGCCGGCACCGGTACGGTCAACGCTGCCGCCTTCGGCCCGCAGGCCGCGCGCTGCATGGCCATCGCCTACGACTACACGGTGTTCGCCGGCACCCAGGGGGTGATGAACCACAAGAAGACCGACCGCATGCTGGCCCTGGCCGAGCAGTGGCGCCTGCCCGTGGTGCTGTTCGCCGAGGGCGGCGGCGGCCGGCCGGGCGATACCGATTTCGTCGGCGTGGCCGGGCTGGACTGCCATACCTTTGTCGGCATGGCCAAGCTCTCCGGCCTTGTCCCTACAGTAGGGATAGTCTCCGGGCGCTGCTTCGCCGGCAATGCCGCCCTGCTCGGCTGCTGCGACGTGATCATCGCCACCGGCAACGCCAGCATCGGCATGGCCGGCCCGGCGATGATCGAGGGCGGCGGCCTGGGCAGCTACAAGCCGGAAGAAGTCGGCCCCACCAGCGTGCAGGGCCCCAACGGGGTGATCGACGTGCTGGTGGCGGACGAAGCCGAAGCGGTGCAGGTGGCCAAGCAGTACCTGGGCTACTTCCAGGGGCCGCTGGCCGACTGGCAGTGCAGCGATCCGCGCGAGCTGCGCCACGTCATTCCGGAGAACCGCCTGCGGGTCTACGACATCCGCAAAGTCATCGCGCTGCTGGCCGACAGCGGCAGCGTGCTGGAGCTGCGCCGCCAGTTCGCCCCCGGGCTGATCACCGCCTTCATCCGCATCGAGGGCAAGCCCTTCGGCCTGATCGCCAACAACCCGGCCCACCTCGGCGGCGCCATCGACGCCGTAGCCGGCGACAAGGCCGCGCGCTTCATGCAGCTGTGCGACGCCTTCGACCTGCCGATCGTCTCGCTGTGCGACACCCCCGGCTTCATGGTCGGCCCCGAGGCGGAGAAGCAGGGCACGGTGCGCCATGTGTCGCGCATGTTCGTCAGCGCCGCCAGCCTGTCGGTGCCCTTCTTCACCCTGGTGCTGCGCAAGGGCTACGGCCTCGGCGCCCAGGCCATGGCCGCCGGCAGCTTCCACTCGCCGCTGTTCACCGCCGCCTGGCCGAGTGGTGAATTCGGCGCCATGGGCCTGGAAGGCGCCGTGCGCCTGGGCTTCGCCAAGGAGCTGGCAGCCCAGCCGGACGAGACCAGCCGCCAGGCGCTGTTCGACAAGCTGGTGGGCAAGGCCTACGCCAACGGCAAGGCACTGAACATGGCCAGCTACCTGGAGATCGACGCGGTGATCGACCCGGCCGAGAGCCGCGCCTGGCTGCTGCGCGGACTCAACGCGGCACCGGCCCCGGCGCCACGCACGGGCAAGAAACGCCCCTTCGTCGACACCTGGTAAAGCCACCGTTTTTGTAGGAGCGAGCTCTGCTCGCGAAGCGCTTCATGCGCCTGATTCGCGAGCAGGGCTCGCTCCTACAAGTTCGCCCTGTTTTGGTAGTGTGAGAGAAATCCATGCACATCGAACATCAGCTGCTCGCAGTCAACGGCATCGACCTCAGCGTCTACAGCGCCGGCCCGGCGCACGGCAAGCCGGTGTGGCTGCTGCACGGTTTTCCCGAATGCTGGTACGCCTGGCACCCGCAGATCGAGGCCCTGAGCCGCGCCGGCTACCGGGTATTCGCCGCGGAGATGCGCGGCTACGGGCAGAGCAGCGCACCGCGCGATCCCGCCGCCTACGACCTGCTGACCCTGTGCGGCGATATCCAGGGCGCCATGGACGCCCTCGGCCACACCCGCGTTGCGGTGGTCGGCCATGACTGGGGCGCACCGGTGGCCTGGCACCTGGCCCTGCTGGAGCCCGAGCGGGTGCAGGCACTCGGCGCGCTGTCGGTGCCGTTCGGCGGCCGGCCGAAACGCCCGGCCATCGAGATGATGCGCGAGGCCTATGCCGGGCGCTTCCACTACATCCTCTACTTCCAGCAGCCGGGGGTGGCCGAGGCCGAGCTGGACGCCGACATCGGCCGCAGCCTGCGCCTGCTGCTCGGCGGCCTGGAAGGCGCACTGCTGGCCGACAAGCCGGCTGACGCCAGGTTGTTCGACGGTGCGCACGACCTGGCGCTGCCGGCCTGGTGCCCGCCCGAGCTGTTCGCCGTGTACGAGCGCACCTTCGCCGGTCGCGGCTTCCACGGTGCGCTGAACTGGTACCGCAACTTCGAGCGCAACTGGCAACGCACCGAGCCGTTGGCCGAGCTGCAGGTGCAGCAGCCGACCCTGTTCCTGCTCGGCGAGCGCGACCCGGTCGGGCGCTTCGAGGCACCGACGCTCAAGCGCATGGCCGCCAAGGTGCCGCGCCTGGAGCAGCACCTGCTGGCGGACTGCGGCCACTGGCTGCAGAGCGAGCGCGGCGAGCAGGTCAACGCCCTGCTGCTGGACTTCCTCGCCCGCCACTACCCGGCAGCACCCACCCCGTAGGGCGCAGCCATGCGCACCAAGCCCCCCCCTGCGCGGTTACGGGGGCGCACGGCGCACACTGCGACAGGGGCTGGCTGATGGCAGTTTGGGCAAGCGGGCGGTGCTTCAGGTAAACTGCCGCATCTTTTGTACGCCTATAACGATCTGCCTGATGCCGACCACCTTCCACGAGATCCCCCGCGAGCGCCCCGTCACGCCCCTGCTCGACCGTGCCGAGACCCCGGACGGCCTGCGCCGCCTGGCGGAGAGCGAGCTGGAAAGCCTCGCCGACGAGCTGCGCCAGTACCTGCTGTACAGCGTCGGCCAGACCGGCGGGCACTTCGGCGCCGGCCTCGGCGTGGTCGAGCTGACCATCGCCCTGCACTACATCTTCGACACCCCGGACGACCGTCTGGTGTGGGACGTCGGCCACCAGGCCTACCCGCACAAGATCCTCACCGGCCGTCGCGAGCGCATGGCCAGCCTGCGCCAGAAGAACGGCCTGGCCGCCTTCCCGCGGCGCAGCGAGAGCGAGTACGACACCTTCGGCGTCGGCCACTCCAGCACCAGCATCAGCGCGGCCCTCGGCATGGCCATCGCCGCACGCCTGCAAGGTTCGCGGCGCAAGTCGGTGGCGGTGATCGGCGACGGCGCGCTGACCGCCGGCATGGCCTTCGAGGCGCTCAACCATGCGTCCGATGTGAAGGCCAACATGCTGGTCGTGCTCAACGACAACGACATGTCGATCTCGAAGAACGTCGGCGGCCTGTCCAACTACCTGGCCAAGATCATCTCCAGCCGCACCTATTCGAGCATGCGCGAAGGCAGCAAGAAGATCCTCTCGCGCCTGCCCGGCGCCTGGGAGATCGCGCGCAAGGTCGAGGAACACGCCAAGGGCATGCTGGTGCCCGGCACCCTGTTCGAGGAGCTGGGCTGGAACTACGTCGGCCCCATCGACGGCCACGACCTGCCCACCCTGATCGCCACCTTGCGCAATATGCGCGACCTGGAAGGCCCGCAGTTCCTCCATGTGGTGACCAAGAAGGGTAAGGGCTTCGCCCCGGCCGAGGCCGACCCGATCGGCTACCACGCGATCACCAAGCTGGAGCCGATCAATCCGCCGGCGCAGCCCAAGCAGCCCTCCGGGCCCAAGTATTCGGCCGTGTTCGGCCAGTGGCTGTGCGATATGGCCGCCCAGGATGAGCGTTTGGTCGGCATCACTCCGGCGATGAAGGAAGGCTCCGACCTGGTGGCCTTCGCCGACAAGTTCCCGGCCCGCTACTTCGACGTCGCCATCGCCGAGCAGCATGCAGTGACCCTGGCCGCCGGCATGGCCTGCGACGGCATCAAGCCGGTGGTGGCGATCTACTCCACCTTCCTGCAGCGCGCCTACGACCAGCTGATCCACGACGTGGCCGTGCAGCACCTCGACGTGCTGTTCGCCATCGACCGCGCCGGCCTGGTCGGCGAAGACGGCCCGACCCACGCCGGCAGCTTCGACATTTCCTACCTGCGCTGCATCCCCGGCATGCTGGTGATGACCCCCAGTGACGAGAACGAGCTGCGCCGCATGCTCACCACCGGCTACCTGTTCAACGGCCCGGCGGCAGTGCGCTATCCGCGCGGCAGCGGCCCCAACGCAGTGATCGAGGCAGCCCTGGAGCCGCTGCAGATCGGCAAGGGCGTGGTGCGACGCCAGGGCAAGGGTGTCGCCCTGCTGGTGTTCGGTGTGCAGCTGAGCGAAGCCCTGCGCGTCGCCGAAACGCTGGATGCCACCGTGGTCGACATGCGCTTCGTCAAACCCCTCGACGAAGCCCTGCTGCGCGAACTGGCAGCCAGCCACGCGCTGCTGGTGAGCATCGAGGAAAACGCCGTGATGGGCGGCGCAGGCTCAGCGGTGAGCGAGTTCCTCGCCGCCGAGAACCTGCTCAAGCCGCTGCTGCAGCTGGGCCTGCCGGACTACTACGTGGAGCACGCCAAGCCGGCGCAGATGCTCGCCGAATGCGGCCTGGACGTGGCCGGCATCGAATCCGCCGTGCGCGCCCGCCTGGCCCTGCTTGAGCAGGATTCAGCACAAGCTGACTGAAACCCGCTTGTGGCCCGACACGCCGTGCACTAAGGTGCGCGGCGTTTTGCATTCCGCCAAGGTGCGCCAGAGCTGCCGACGATCCGCCCCGCGCGATCGTCGCAGGCGGCGTTAAACGGGAAGCCGGTGCGCTCACGAGCCATCCCGGCGCTGCCCCCGCAACGGTAATCGACCGCAGCCCTGCGCTGCCCGCCTGCTCATCCGCCACTGGGATTTCCCGGGAAGGCGAGCCGGCGCGTCGAGAGCCCGGAGACCGGCCTGGACGGATTCGACTGGTGTTGCGGAGGGCAGCACCGTCAAGCGCTGGCGCTTGCCGTGCTTGTCCTGCCCTTCTCAAAAGCTCTGCTCTTTTGAGGATTTACCCATGAAGTTTTCCCGGCTGGCCCTGCCTGCCCTACTGCTGCCCCTGCCGCTGCTGAGCCAGGCCGATGACAGTGCCGCATCCGCCAGCCCGCTGAGCCTGCCCGAAACGGTGATCACCTCCGGGCGTATCGCCGAACCGCTGAACCAGGCCACCGCCGCCACCAGCGTGTTCACCCGCGCCGATATCGAACGCCTGCAGCCGAGTTCGATCAACGACCTGCTGGCCCGCGTACCCGGCGTACAGGTGGTGCAGAACGGCGGCCGTGGCAGCAATACCTCGCTGTTCATCCGCGGCGCCAGCAACACCCAGAGCCTGATCCTGGTAGACGGCCAGCGCATCGGCTCGGCCTCCGACGGCGGCGCCAGCATCCAGTACCTGAATGTCGACGAAATCGAGCGCGTGGAAGTGGTGCGCGGCTCGCGCTCGGCACTCTATGGCAGCGATGCCATGGGCGGTGTGATCCAGATCTTCACCCGCCAGGGCGAGCCCGGCCTGCAGCCGCGCCTGAGCATCAGGGCTGGCAGCAACCAGACCTGGGAGCGCAGCCTGGGGCTTTCCGGCGGTGACCAGCAAACCCAGTTCAGCCTCAATGGCAGCCTCGACGAAACTGCCGGCATCGACCGCACGGGCCCGTCCTTCGCCTCGGACAGCGACCACGATGCCTATCGCAACAAGGCGCTGAGCCTCAACCTCACTCACCAGTTCAGCGACGACCTGCAGGCCGGTGTCAGCGCCCTGGATCAGCGTGGCCGCTCGGAGTTCGACAACCCCTTCGGGCGGTTCGACATGACCACCTACCAGAGCTACCCGCAGCAGCCGTACATCGACTTCGCCCTCAGCAGCTTTTCGAGCTTCCTCGATGCCCAGCTCAACCAGACCTGGAACAGCCGCCTGGAGCTCGGCCACAGCGAAAGCCGCCAGGAAGGCCACGACAAGCTCAGCGCTGAGCGCACCCTGTTCAACACCTACCGCGACTCCGCCAACTGGCTCAACACCCTGCAGCTGGACGACAGCAACAGCCTGCTGCTGGGCGCCGACTGGTACGAGGACGAACTGCACAGCAGCACCGGTTACGACCAGGAAACCCGCTGGAACCAGGCCGCCTACGCGCAGCACCGCTTCCAGGGCGAATGGCTGTCCACCGAACTGGGCATCCGCCACGACAAGAACGAGCAGTTCGGCAGCGAGAACACCTGGAACGCCTCGCTCACCCTACCGCTGGCCGACACGGACACCGACCTGATCGCCTCCTACAGCGAAGGTTTCCGCGCGCCGAACTTCAACGAGCTGTACTGGCCGGACGACGGCAATGGCTACATCGGCAACCCCGACCTGTCGCCCGAGCACTCGAAGAGCTATGAGCTGCAATTGCGCGGCGAGCACTTCGAGACCAGCTGGAGCGTCGCCGCCTACCGCAACGATGTCGACGACCTGATCAGCACCGTGCTGTACGACCCGGTCTTCTACATCTACCGTGCGGTCAACCTGAACAAGGCCCGCCTGCAGGGCATCGAGCTGAATGTCTCGCGTGAAGTGCTGGGCTGGACGGCCTCGGCCAACGCCAACTTCCTCGATGCCCGCGACCGCGAAACCGGCCATACCCTGCCGCGCCGCGCCCGGCGCAACTTCAACCTCGACCTCGACCGCCAGTTCGGCCGCCTGGGCCTGGGCGCAACCTGGCAAGCCGTGAGTTCCAGCTATGACGACGTCGACAACAGCCGCGAGCTCGCCGGCTACGGCCTGCTCGGCCTGCGCAGCAGCTGGCAGGCCAGCCACGAGCTGCAGCTGGAGCTCACGCTGGACAACCTGCTGGACAAGGATTACAGCCGCGCGATGTACAGCCATGACGGCGCCAACTATGGCTACCGCGAGGAAGGTCGCACGGCCATGTTCGGCGTGGTCTGGACGCCGGAAATCTAAGGCGCCGCCATCCGCAAAAGCCCGCCGCGGGCCGCAACAGCTCGCAGCATGCAAAAGGCACCTTGCGGGGCCTTTTTTATCGCCGGGCGGAGTCGCGAATTCCCGCCCTAGTGTGCCTTGGCCAGCAGCGCACAGAGCTTCTCGGTGGCCGCCAGCATCTGGTAGCTGGGCCGCTCCAGGCCCTTGTCCGGCACCGTCCACAGCTGCTCGCGGCGCACTGCCTGCAGCTGCGTCCAGGGCTTCCAGAGCGCCAGCTCGGCCGGGCTGCCGCCGAGGATCACCGCCGGGTCGCGCTGCAGCACGCTTTCCACATTGACCTGAGCCGCCGGCACTGCAATGTCGGCGAACACATTGCGCGCGCCGCACACCTCCAGGGCCTGGCTGACGATCTGCCGGCCGCCGATGGTGAACGGCGGCTCATGCCAGACCTGATAGAACACCGGCAGCGGCTGCTGCCGCCGATAGCGCGCACGCAGCTCGGCCATGCCCGCCGTAAAGCTCTCGGCCAACTGGCGGCCACGCTCGGCGCGGCCGACGCGCTCACCGATCGCGGCGAACTGCTCGGCCAGGGCGGCGAAATCGGCCGGCTCACCGATGTACAGCGGAATGGCGAAGCGCTCCAGCTGCTCGCGCTGAGCCGGTGACACGCTGGCCGGCCAGAGCAGAATCAGATCGGGCTTGAGGCTGAGCAGGCGCTCCAGGTCGAGCTGGCCATAGCGCCCTACCGAGGGCACCCCGGCCAGGGCAGCGGGACGCTGGTCGCCATCGAGCACGCCGACCAGCTGCCCGGCAGCGCCCAGTTCCAGCATGATTTCCGAGAGTGACGGCGCCAGGCTCACCACCCGCTCGGCCGCCGCCAGCGGCAGGCAGCAGGCGAGCAGACAGCAGGCGAGCAGGCAGGCGCCGAGCAGCCGGCGCATCAGCCGAGCTGGCGGGGAATGCGGTACAGGCTGAACAGCACCACGCTGCTCAGCGCCAGCAGCACCAGAGCTACCGCGTGCAGGCCGGTGAACAGCCCCGGCACCGCGACCCAGGCCGGCAGGGCGGCAGCCAGGAAGGCCAGACGCCGGCGGCGCGCCAGTTCGATCCAGGCGGCCGGCTCGTCGGCGCTGTCCAGCGCCTTTTCGGTGGCGATCAGCGCGCGCTTGTAGGCAGAGAACAGCGGCAGGGTGACGAACAGCGAGCCCAGGCCGGCAACGAACAGCGGCAGTTCGAGCATCTGCAGCACCGGCTGCACCTTGCCGAACAGCAGGTTGAGGCAGAACAGCGGCGCCAGGGCGAAACCGAGCCAGCGCCACCATTCCAGGGCCAGACGGCGACGCACCTCGGTGCGGGTCACTCCTGCTCTTCCTGGTGCTGCAGACCGAGCATGTGGCCGAGCTTGCCGGCCTTGGTCGCCAGGTACTTGCGGTTATGCGGGTTGCGCCCGGCTTCCAGCGGCATGCGCTCGGCCACGCGCACGCCGAAGCCTTCCAGGGCTTTGACCTTGCGTGGGTTGTTGGTCATCAGCTTGATCGCGCTGACGCCCAGGTGATCGAGCATCGGCTGGCAGATCGAGTAGTCGCGCTGGTCGGCGGCGAAGCCCAGGCGCTCGTTGGCCTCGACCGTGTCGGCGCCGCCGTCCTGCAGCTCGTAGGCGCGGATCTTGTTGAGCAGGCCGATGCCGCGACCTTCCTGGCGCAGATACAGAAGCACGCCGCGGCCTTCATTGGCGATGGCGCGCAGGGCCGCCTCGAGCTGGGCGCCGCAGTCGCAGCGCTGGCTGAACAGGGCATCGCCGGTCAGGCATTCGGAGTGCAGGCGACCCAGCACCGGCTGGCCGTCGGCGATATCGCCAAGGGTCAGGGCCACGTGTTCCTTGCCACTGGCTTCGTCGAGGAAGCCGTGCATGGTGAACTCCGCGAAGGGCGTGGGCAGCTTGGAGGCGGCGACGAAGACGACGGACACCGGAGGCTCCTGTTGGGTATTGGGCAGAAAAGGCCGGCATTGTACCAGCAGCACCGCGCCGCCGGTCAGCGTGAATTGTGCGGGATAAGGATCAGGCTATTCGATGGATCGCGCCCGACCGCTCAGATTTTCGACTCCAGCTGCAGCACGCCGTTGTCCTCGCGCCAGCGCACCCGGCTGAGGAAGCTCATGCCCAGCAGCACCTCGGCAGGCGAGTCGCCTTCGAGCACCGCGGCATCCACGCCCAGCACTTCGAGACCGGCGACCTTGACGCTGTCCAGGTGGATGCGCCAGCCACGCACGTTGCCGCCGGCGGTACCGGCGACCATCGGCGAGCCCTGCACCCGGTAGTCGATGCCCAGGCGCCGGGCCTGCGCCTCGTTCATCGCCACCGTGGTGGCGCCGGTATCGACCAGGAACTGCACCGGATGGCCGTCGATCGAGCCGGCCACCCAGTAGTGCCCACCGGTACCCTGGGTAATGCTGGCCTGGGTCTTCTGCGGCGTGGCCATGCCGCCCTGGTTGTACTCGCGCGACAGCCCGTAGTTGCGCTGCACGCCGTCAACCAGCAGCACCGCGCCCTTGCTGTCGGCGCTCAGCACCTTGACCCCGCCCGGGCCGGTCTGCCCGGCCTTGACCAGCTTGCGCTGCCCCTCCACCAGCAACACCGCGGCATTGGGAAACAGGCCGACCACCTGCACCTGGGTCTCGGCCCGCAGCGCGGGGGCAGTGGCCAGCAGCAGGCTGGCACACAGCAGTTCAAGGCGACGCATCGGATCTCTCCATGTCCTGATCGAAGGGGTAAGGCTGCTGCCAGCGCTTGAACAGCGGACGCAGCGCGCCGCTGCCCACCAGCGCCGCCATGCGCTGGTCGTACAGTGCCGCCAGCGCCCGGCCACGGGGCGTATCGCTGAAGCCGGGGTACAGCGGCAGGCGGGTCAGCAGGGTGACACGATAGCGGGAAGCGTCCGCACTATCCTTGAGCACCTCGTCGATTTCGGTGCTGGCATCGAGGTAGAAGTCGGCGTGATCGAGATCGAGCATACCGAGAATGCCATTGCGCCGTTCGATCTCCTGGTAGTGCTGCAGGCCCGTCAGGTAGTGCTGGTAGTCGTAGCCACGCACCCAGGCCAGGCGGTACTGGCCGAGGTTGGCCAGGGTCGGCTGCGGCTTGCTCTGCAGGCCGAGGGCGGCGATGAGGTCGGCGTCGTAGTGCCAGTGCGGGTAGACGATTCGCTGGCCGATCTCGTCGCGGTAGGAACCCAGCCAGGCATCCGCCTCGCCGCGCTGCACCAGGCCGATGGAGCGGGTATAGGGCACGATGCGGAAGCTGACCTTGACCCCGGCCGGCTCGAACACCTGACGCATGATGTCCCAGGCCAGCCCGCTGCCATCGCGGTTGGTATGCCCGGCCCAGTATTCGCTAACCAGCTGGATTTCCTGCGGCAGCGCCTGATCGGCCTGCGCACCCAGCGGCACCAGCAACCCCAGCAGCACACCCAGCATCCACAGGCGCATGGCCGTTTTACCTCAGGTAAGGCCCCAGACCAGTAACTGCATGCTCAGCCAGGCGAACACCCCGGCCAGCACATCGTCCAGCATGATGCCAACGCCGCCATGCACGTGTCGATCGATCCAGCGGATCGGCCACGGCTTGAGGATGTCGAACACGCGGAATACCACAAAGCCTAGCAGCAGCCAGTACCAGCCCTCGGGTACCAGCCACAGGGTGATCCACATGCCGACCATCTCGTCCCAGACGATGCCCTCGTGGTCGTGCACGCCCATGTCCTCGGCGACTCGCCCGCAGACCCAGAAGCCGAACAGCATGGTCACGCCCAGCATCAGCCAGTAGCCCCAGTCCGGCAGCAGCTGCCACAGCGGGATGAACGGGATGGCCACCAGCGAGCCCCAGGTGCCCGGCGCCTTGGGCAGCAGCCCGGAACCGAAGCCGAAGGCGAGGAAATGCCAGGGGTTGCGCCACACCTGCGGTGGCACCTTTACCAGTTCAGTCACCCGTACTCCCGAAATGTTGATAGCCCGCCCGCGGCGGATTGACGATATGCCCGGCCGCATCCAGCAGCTGCACGCCACTGCCGGCCACTACCCAGCCGATCACCGTGCACGCCGGCCAGGCGGCCTGCAACGCGGCCAGACGCTGGGGCGCTAGGGTAAACGCCAGCACATAGTCGTCGCCACCGGCCAGTGCACAATCCACCGCGGCCGCGCCGGCCACCGCCTGCAGCGCCGGTGACAGCGGCAGGCGCGCCGCCTCGATGTGCAGGGCCACGCCGGAAGCCTTGGCGATATGCCCGCAGTCGGCCAGCAGGCCATCGGAAATATCCAGCGCCGCCGTGGCCTGCCCGCGCAGCAGGCGGCCAAGGGTCAGCTGTGGCTGCGGCGCCCAGTAGCGCTGCAGCAGATAGTCGGCTTGCACGCCCTGGCTCTGCTGTTGACCAAGCACCAGCGGCAAAGCGCCAGCCGCATCGCCCAGCTCTCCGCCGACACACAGCAGATCGCCCACCTGCGCGCCACCACGGGTCAGCGCCTGCCCCGCCGGCACCCGGCCGAAAACAGTCAGAGTCAGGCTCAGCGGGCCACGCGTGGTATCCCCGCCGACCAGCGCCAGGCCACAGCCCTGGGCCATCTGCGACAGGCCGCGGGCAAACGCCGCCAGCCAGTCGGCGTGCGCCTCGGGCAGGGTCAGGGCCAGGGTGAAAGCCAGCGGCTCGGCGCCCATGGCCGCCAGATCGCTGGCCGCCACCGCCAGCGCGCGCTGGCCGAGCAGGAAGGGATCGGGAGATACAGGAAAATGCACACCGGCGACCAGGGTGTCGGTGGACACCGCCAGCTGTTCGCCGGGTGACAGTTGCAGCAGGGCGCAGTCGTCGCCGATACCCAGGGCGACGCCTTCGGCCGCCTGCGCACAGGGCGCGGCGGCGAAGAAGCGGCGGATCAGCTCGAACTCGCCCAAGGCCTCAGCGCTTGTGCGCGTTGACTTCGGCCGCGCGCAGGGTCGGCGCCAACTTGTCCAGCACGCCGTTGACGAACTTGTGCCCGTCGGTGGCTCCGAACACCTTGGCCAGCTCGATGCCTTCGTTGATCACCACGCGATAGGGCACGTCGAGACGGTTGCGCAGTTCCCAGGTGGACAGGCGCAGGATCGCCAGTTCGACCGGGTCCAGCTCGTCCAGGGCGCGATCCAGGCACGGCACGATGACCTCGTCGATGTCCGACTTCTGGGTCGCCACACCGGTGAGGATCTCGTGGAAGTAGGCACCGTCGACGCCGCTGAAGTCGTTATCGACGCGGAACTGCGCTTCGATCTCGTTCAGCGACTGACCGGCCATGTGCCACTGATACAGGGCCTGCATGCCCAGGCTGCGCGCCACCCGACGGGTCGCGATCTTGCCCTTGGCCTTGGGCTGCGGAGCGTCCTGGCTATCGTCGTGGTTCAGGCTCACTTGGCCTCCAGCTGCGCCAGCAGACTTACCATTTCCAGAGCGGACAGGGCAGCTTCGGCGCCCTTGTTGCCGGCCTTGGTGCCGGAGCGCTCGATGGCCTGTTCGATGGAGTCGACGGTCAGCACGCCGAAGGACACCGGCACGCCGTATTCCATGGACACCTGGGCCAGGCCCTTGGTGCACTCGCCGGCGACGTATTCGAAGTGCGGGGTACCGCCACGGATCACTGCGCCGAGGGCGATGATGGCGGCGAACTCGCCACGCTGGGCGACTTTCTGGGTAACCAGGGGAATCTCGAAGGCGCCCGGAGCACGGATGATGGTGATGTCATCTTCCTTCACGCCATGGCGTACCAGGGCGTCGATGGCGCCGCTGACCAGGCTTTCGACGACGAAGCTGTTGAAGCGGCCGACCACCAGGGCATAGCGGCCTTTGGGGGCGATGAAGGTACCTTCGATGGTCTTCAGGGTCATGGGCGAGTCTCGATTCGGGTAAAGAGCCGGGGTGCCGACAGGCACCCCTCGGTATTGAGTATGGGCAAGTCCGGACGATCCGGCCTTACTCAGCGGGCACGTATTCTACAACTTCCAGGTCGAAACCGGATATCGCGTTGAATTTCATCGGCGAACTCATCAGGCGCATCTTGCGCACGCCGAGGTCGCGGAGGATCTGCGAACCGGCACCGACCGTGCTGTAGGTAGCCGGGCTTGGGCTCTGCTGGCGACCCAGGTGGGCCAGCAGCTCCGGCCCGCTGAGCGGATTGCCGAGCAGCAGCACCACGCCGCTACCGGCCTTGGCCACCTCGGCCATGGCCGCACGCAGGCTCCAGCGCCCGGGCTGGTTGACCATGAACAGGTCGCGCAGCGGCTCCATGTTGTGCACGCGCACCAGGGTCGGTTCCTCGGCGCACACCTTGCCCAGGGTCAGGGCCATGTGCGCGGTGTTCTCCACGCCATCGCGGTAGGTGACCAGGTTGAAGTGGCCGACCTCGGTGTCCAGCGGCTGCTCGGAGATGCGCTCGACGGTGCGCTCGTGCAGCAGGCGGTAGTGGATCAGGTCGGCGATGGTGCCGATCTTCAGGCCGTGCTCGGCGGCGAACACTTCCAGCTCCGGACGGCGGGCCATGGTGCCGTCGTCGTTCATGATCTCGCAGATCACCCCGCTCGGCTCGAAGCCGGCCATGCGCGCCAGGTCGCAGGCTGCCTCGGTGTGGCCGGCACGGGCCAGCACGCCGCCCGGCTGGGCCATCAGCGGGAAGATGTGGCCGGGGCTGACGATATCGGCAGCCACTGCGTTGCGCGCCACCGCAGCCTGCACGGTACGCGCGCGGTCGGCGGCGGAGATGCCGGTGGTCACGCCTTCGGCGGCCTCGATGGAGACGGTGAACTTGGTGCCGAAGCCGGAGCCGTTGCGCGGCGCCATCAGCGGCAGGTTGAGCAGCTCGCAGCGCTCGCGGCTCATCGGCATGCAGATCAGGCCGCGGGCGAAGCGGGCCATGAAGTTGATGTGCTCGGCGGTGGTGCATTCCGAGGCGATGATGATGTCGCCTTCGTTCTCGCGATCCTCGTCATCCATGAGGATGACCATCTTGCCGGCGCGGATGTCTTCGATCAGTTCTTCTGCGGTATTCAGAGCCATGCTGGCCGTCCTTACTTGTTCAGGTAGCCGTGTGCGGCCAGGAAACTTTCGCTGATGCCGGAAGCCGTGGGCTCGGCAGCCTTGTCGCCGAGCAGCAGGCGCTCCAGGTAGCGCGCCAGCAGGTCGACCTCGAGGTTGACCTGCCGCCCGGGGCGGTAGTCGGCCATGATGGTCTCGACCAGGGTATGCGGCACGATGGTCAGTTCGAACTCGGCGCCATTCACCGCATTCACCGTCAGGCTGGTGCCGTCGACGGTGATCGAGCCTTTCAGGGCGATGTACTTGGCCAGCTCGCGCGGGGCGCGCACGGTGAACTGGATGGCGCGGGCATTGTCCTCGCGCCGGACTATCTCGCCGACGCCGTCGACATGGCCGCTGACCAGGTGGCCGCCGAGGCGGGTGGTCGGCGTCAGGGCCTTTTCCAGGTTGACCCGGCTGCCCTGCTTGAGATCGATAAAGGCGCTGCGCGCCAGGGTCTCGCGACTGACATCGGCCCAGAAACCGTTGCCGGGCAGCTCCACGGCGGTCAGGCAGATGCCGTTCACCGCGATGCTGTCGCCCAGTTTCACATCACCCAGGTCGAGCTTGCCGGTCTCGACATACACACGCACGTCGCCGCCCTTGGGGCTCAGCGCACGGATGGTGCCGATCGCTTCGATGATTCCGGTAAACATCAGGCCTCCCCTACTGACAGCGCACTGCCGCCGCGCACGGGGCGGCGGGCAGAACGAAAAGCATAAGACATCACTACGCACTCCTGTTCGGAAAACAAACAGGGCGATGGGATCGATAGGGATTTTCGCGGGCGCAGACGCACGGCGCCCCGGAAGGGAATCCCGCTCTCTCTTTATCCGGACTTTAACCGTCGGCCCCGGAATCACACCGGGTCTGCTGACCTTGCCACCCCAGCAGGGCAGACAAGCGCTCGCGGGCTAGGCGCTGGAGGCCATTACCGCCGGTGGGGAATTACACCCCGCCCTGAGAACGTTGCAGTCCCGGAGGACTGCGGCATGCTTTTTACCACAAAAGTCCGCGGCGCTTCTACGCGGGGCGCTTGGGCACCGCGATGATCCGCCAGTCGTTACCCACTGCGCGCAGCTCGCGGATCTCCAGCTCCTGGGCCTCGGCCATGCGTGCCAGCGGCCAGTCGAGCAGCGGGCGGGCGCTGGAGCCGAGGAACTTGGGGGCGACGAACAGCTGGTATTCATCGACCAGCCCGGCGCGGGCAAAGGCACCGGCCAGGCGCGGCCCGGCCTCCACTAGTACCTCGTTGGCGCCGCGCCCGGCCAGTTCCATCAGCAGCTTGCGCAGGTCGACATGGCCATTGCTGCCAGGCACGGCGAGCAGCTCGTGACCATCCTCGAGGAAGCGATCACGCGCCGAGGCGGCGGCGCAGGTGGCGACCAGCGCCGGGCCGGTCTGGTAGAACGGCGCCGACAGCGGTACGCGCAGGCGCCCGTCGACCAGCACGCGCAGCGGCGGACGGTCGATGGCCAGGGCGGTAAGTTCGGCATTCAGGCCCAGCTCGTCCGGGCGCACGATCAGGCGCGCCTGGTCGGTGAGTACGGTATCGGCGCCGGTCAGGATCACGCTGGCCCGCGCCCGCAGGCGCTGCACCGCCGAACGCGCTTCCGGCCCGGTGATCCACTGGCTCTCGCCGCTGGCCATGGCGGTGCGTCCGTCCAGGCTCATTGCCAGCTTGATCCGCACGAACGGCAGGCCCTGCTCCATGCGTTTGATAAAACCGGCATTCAGCTCGCGCGCCTCGGCCTCCAGCACCCCGCTGTGCACGGCGATGCCGGCGTGCATCAGGCGCAGCAGGCCCTTGCCGGAGACCTGCGGGTTGGGATCCTGCATGGCCGCCACCACCCGTGCCACCCCGGCATTCACCAGCGCGTCGGCGCAGGGCGGCGTGCGCCCGTGGTGGCTGCAGGGCTCCAGGGTGACGTAGGCGGTGGCGCCGCGCGCCTTGTCGCCGGCCTGGCGCAGGGCATGCACTTCGGCGTGCGGCTCGCCGGCGCGGGCGTGCCAGCCTTCGCCAACGATCTGCCCGTCGCGCACGATGACGCAGCCGACCCGCGGATTGGGATGGGTGGAATACAGGCCCTTGCGCGCCAGTTCCAGGGCGCGGGCCATGAACGGCTGGTCGAGCGGCGCCGCACTCATGCTTTCGACGGCTCGCGGGCCAGGCGCTCGATTTCCTCGCGGAACTCGTTGAGATCCTGGAAGCGCCGGTATACCGAGGCGAAGCGGATATAGGCGACTTCATCGAGTTTCTGCAGCTCGGTCATCACCAGCTCGCCAAGCACCAGCGACTTGATCTCGCGCTCACCGGTGGCGCGCAGCTTGTGCTTGATATGGGCGATCGCCTCTTCCAGGCGCTCGATGCTCACCGGGCGTTTTTCCAGCGCGCGCTGCATGCCGGCGCGCAGCTTTTCCTCGTCGAATGGCTGGCGGCTGCCGTCCTGCTTGATCAGGCGCGGCATCACCAGCTCGGCGGTCTCGAAGGTGGTGAAACGTTCGCCGCAGGCCAGGCACTCGCGGCGCCGGCGCACCTGTTCGCCCTCGGCGACCAGGCGCGAATCGATGACCTTGGTGTCGTTGGCGGAACAGAAGGGGCAGTGCATGACGGGAAGGGCCCTGTGAAAAGGTGGCTCATGGTAGCGCATCCCCCCGGCAAGACAAGCCAGGGGCTTTGCGGTATACAGGCGCCCGGGCGGCACCCCGGCAGCGGGCCGCACGCCCGGCAACCACCGCCAAGTCCGCCGCGCTAGACTTTGCCCAGGCTCAAGACCGCACCGCCGCACCGGAAGCACCATGTCGCCACGTTACCTGCCAATCTGCCTGCTCAGCCTGCTGAGTGCCTGCACCAGCGCCCCGCCGCAGCCGCCCGCCCCGGCGCCGCAAGCGGCAGCGCCCAGCCAGCCAGTCATCACCAAAGCCGAGACCGCCCTGCCCGCCCATCTGCGCGAACTGCGCGGCCAGCTGCGCACGCCGCCGGCCGGCAGCGAAGTGGAGCTGGCCCTGCTGGTGATCGACGAGCGCGATCGTCCGCAACAGCTACTGGGCAACCTCACCCTCGCCGGCAACGGCCAGAGCCTGCCCTTCCGCCTGCCGTTCGACCCCACGCACTTTCCGCCTGGCGCGCGGGTCGAACTGCGCGCCAGGGTCAGCCAGTCCGGCCGCCTGATCTTGCGCCTGCCGCCGCAGCTGGTACACCAGGCCCAGAGTCGTGACCTCGGCGCGCTGTCGCTGGTGAGCGCGCCATGACCCCGCCGGCTTCTCTGCAACAGGCCCTGCAACAACTGCTCGGCGATGCCCGCCTGGTGGCCGAGCCCCTGCCCGGCACCGATATCAAGCTGTGGCTGATCGATGCGGCGAACATGGATCGCTGCTTCAGCCCGGAAGAAACCCGCCTGATCCTCGAAGAGCCGCCCTACTGGTGCTTCTGCTGGGCCAGCGGCCTGGTGCTGGCGCGCTGGCTGGCCGAGCGCCCGGAGTGGGTGCGCGGCAAGCGCGTGCTGGACTTCGGTGCCGGCTCCGGGGTGGCCGCCATCGCCGCAGCCAAGGCCGGTGCCCTGGAAGTGGTGGCCTGTGACCTCGACCCACTGGCCATCGCCTCCTGCCGAGCCAACGCCGAGCTGAACGGCGTAGAGCTGAGCTACTCGACGGACTTCTTCGCCGAGCAGGATCGCTTCGACCTGATCATCGTCGCCGACGTGCTCTACGACCGCGCCAACCTGCCGCTGCTCGACCACTTCCTCAGCCGTGGCCGCGAGGCGCTGGTGGCCGACTCGCGGGTCAAGGACTTCCAGCACCCGCTCTATCGACCACTCGCGCGATTGGAGGCCTGCACCTGGCCGGATCTGGCCGAGCCAGCGGAGTTTCGCCATGTCAGCCTGTACCACGCCCGGCGCGACTAGCGCCGGCCTTGTATCCAGACCGGTGCGCCCACATTTATAGTCACACCTCGTTCAAGGCCTCGCGAGCTAGAGAAAAACAAGGCGAAAAAGGCTGAGGAAGCGGAGTTTACGAGTTGTAAATGAGCATTCCGAAGCCGTTTTCAACGCAGGTTTTCCGACGCGCAGCAGGCCGCCCCAACAGAGACTCTTCCATGAGCGACACCCCCTACATCTTCGACATTTCCGGCGCCGCCAGCTTCGAACAGCTGGTGATCGAGAACTCCTTCCACAAGCCGGTGCTGGTGGACTTCTGGGCCGAGTGGTGCGCGCCGTGCAAGGCGCTGATGCCGCTGCTGGCGAAGATCGCCGAGGAGTATCGCGGCGAGCTGCTGCTGGCCAAGGTCAACTGCGATATCGAGCAGGACATAGTCGCCCGCTTCGGCATCCGCAGCCTGCCCACCGTGGTGCTGTTCAAGAACGGCCAGCCGGTCGACGGCTTCGCCGGCGCGCAGCCGGAATCGGCGATCCGCGAGATGCTCAAGCCGCACGTTGCCGAACCGGCGCCACTGGCGGCCGACCCGATGGAAGCGGCGCAGGCGCTGTTCGCCGAAGGTCGTTTCGGCGAGGCCGAAGCCCTGCTGCAGCAGGTGCTGACCGAGAACAACGAGAACGCCGCGGCGCTGATCCTCTATGCCCGCTGCCTGGCCGAACGCGGCGAACTGGGCGAAGCGGAAACCGTGCTGAGTGCAGTGAAGAGCGACGAGCACAAGCAGGCCCTGGCCGGCGCCAAGGCGCAGCTGACCTTCCTCCGTCAGGCCGCCAGCCTGCCGGACAGCGCCGATCTGAAAGCGCGCCTGGCCCAGGATGGTAACGACGACGAGGCCACCTACCAGTTGGCCGTGCAGCAACTGGCGCGCCAGCAGTACGAGGCGGCGCTGGATGGTCTGCTCAAGCTGTTCGTGCGCAACCGCAGCTACGCCGAAGGCATTGCCCACAAGACCCTGCTGCAGGTGTTCGACCTGCTCGGCAACGACCACCCGCTGGTGACCCTGTATCGGCGCAAGCTGTACCAGGCGATCTACTAAAGTGGCGCAGCCTTTTACCCTGCTGCTGCGGGTGCGCTACGGCGAATGCGATGCGCAGCAGGTGGTGTTCAATGCGCGCTACGGCGATTACATCGACGTGGCCGCCACCGAGTTCTACCGTGTTCTGTTCGGCAGCTACCAGGCCCTGCTCGAGCGCGGCCTGGACAGCCAGGTGGTGCGCATGAACACCGACTGGAGCTCGTCGGCGCGCTTCGACGACGTGCTCGAGCTACGTGTGCAGACCCTGCGCCTGGGCACCACGTCCTACAGCCTGCAGGTGGACATCCTCCAGCACGCCGAGCAGCGCCTGGTGGCGCGCAGCGAAATCACCTACGTGATGATCGATGCCCGCAGCTTCACCAAGGTCGCCATCCCCGACGACCTGCGCGCCCGCTTCGAACAGGGCGCCCCCGGTGTGCTGATCAATCAGGCCGGCTGATCGACTCACCGCCGAGCAGGGCGGGTTAGATCCGCGCCACCCGACAGCGATCCCTCATTCAATCCAGCGATACAGCGGCGCCTCGTCCCCGCTTTCCACCCGCACCTGCGGGCAGTGGCGCAGGCGCACCAGCAGGCGCTTGCCAGCCATTTCGCTACCGGCCAGACCGGCCAGCGCCGCCAGCAGCTGCGGCCCGTCCAGGGCGCCGGCCTGCTGCAGCAGCGCCTGAGCCGCCTGCCACTGGCCGTCCGCGGCGCGCTCGCCGGCTATCGGGCGGGCAACCGTCGCCGGCTCGACCGCCAGGCCTTCGCGCGGCAACAACGCCGCCAGCTGCGCCCAGTCTTCCTGATCCATCTGTACCGTCAGATCCACCGGCCAGTCGCCGATCTGCCCCTTGATTCGCAGCATTGCCCACTCCTCGCTCAATGCCGGCATGCTGCCACGCCGCTCCGCCGCCGCCAAACAGCGCTAGGCAAGCTCATTTAAAACTTGTTATAACATAACCATAAATTCTCATCTGGAGACCTGCCATGCGTCGTACCCTGCTCGCCCTGTCCATCGCCCTGCTGCCCCTGGCCGCTGCCCAGGCCTCCGAAGAGGAGCATGGCAGCCTCGGCAAGCACGAGCATGGCGTGGCCACACTAGACGTGGCGCTGGATGGCCAGACCCTGGAGCTCCAGCTGGAAAGCCCGGCCATGAACATCGTCGGCTTCGAACATGCCGCCAGCAGCGCGGCGGATCAGGCCAAGGCTGCCAGCGCCAAGGCGCAGCTGCAGCAGGCGCTGGAACTGTTCGGCCTGCCGGCCGCGGCCGGCTGCAGCATTGCCAGCCTGGAGCTGCACAGCCCGCTGTTCGGCGACGCGGCGCATGACCATGACCATGACCATGACCATGATCAGTCTGCCGGCGAACACGCCCACGAGCACAGCGATGTGGATGCCGCCTACCGCCTGACCTGCAGCCAGCCGCAGCAGCTGAACGGCCTCGATCTCGGCCTGTTCTTCCAACGCTTCCCCGCCACCGAGAAACTTCAGGTGCAGCTGATCGGCCCCAACGGCCAGCAGGGGGCCGAACTGAGCCCGGGCAACCCACGGCTGAATTTCTGAGCAACTCCCGCGCGGCCCAGGGAACCGGGCGCCGCGCGGGTGATCCGACTACACCTGTGACGGCGCAATCCCTATGCTGTCGACCTCTCAGCCAACCCGGTGCGCCATGCCCACACCCCTGATCGAACTCAGCGACCTCGGCTTCGCCTGGCCCGGCCAGGCCGAGCTGCTGGACATCCCCGCCTTCGCCCTGGACGCCGGCTCCAGCCTGTTCCTCAAGGGCCCCAGCGGTAGCGGCAAGACCACCCTGCTCGGCCTGCTCGGCGGCGTGCAGAAGCCCGGACGCGGCAGCGTGAAGCTGCTCGGCCAGGATCTGACCCGACTCTCCGCCGGCGCTCGCGACCGCTTCCGCGTCGACCACACCGGCTACATCTTCCAGCAGTTCAACCTGCTGCCGTTCCTCTCGGTGCGCGAGAACGTCGAACTGCCCTGCCGCTTCTCCAAATCCCGCGCCGAACGCGCCCGCCAGCGCCACGGCAGCATCGATACGGCCGCCACGCGCCTGCTCGAACACCTGGGGCTAAAGGCGGAACTGCTGGAACGGCGCGCCGATGCCCTGTCGATCGGCCAGCAACAACGGGTCGCCGCCGCCCGTGCACTGATCGGCCAGCCGGAACTGGTGATCGCCGACGAACCGACCTCGGCCCTGGATGCCGACGCGCGCGAAGCGTTCCTCCAGCTGCTGTTCGCCGAATGCCGCGAAGCCGGTGCCAGCCTGCTGTTCGTCAGCCATGACCAGAGCCTGGCGCCGCTGTTCGACCGCAGCCTGTCGCTGGCCGAACTGAACCGCGCCAGCCGCGCCCCGGAGGTCTGAGATGTACCTGCTGCGCCTGGCCCTGGCGAGCCTCAACAATCGCCGCTTCACCGCCCTGCTCACCGTGTTCGCCATCGCCCTGTCGGTGTGCCTGCTGCTGGCCGTCGAACGGGTGCGCAGCGAGGCGCGCGCCAGTTTCGCCAGCACCATCAGCGGCACCGACCTGATAGTCGGCGCCCGTTCGGGCTCGGTGAACCTGCTGCTGTATTCGGTATTTCGCATCGGCAACGCCACCAACAATATCCGCTGGGACAGCTTCGAAACCCTGGCCCAGCAGCCGCAGGTGAAGTGGGCGATCCCGCTGTCGCTGGGCGACTCGCACCGTGGCTACCGGGTGCTCGGCACCGATAGCGGCTACTTCGAGCACTACCGCTACGGCCGCGCCCAGCCGCTGCAGCTGGCCGAGGGCAAGCCGTTCGCCGACCTGTTCGAAGTGGTGCTCGGCGCCGAAGTGGCGCAGGCACTGCACTACAAGCTGGGCGACCGGATCGTCCTGGCCCACGGTGTCAGTACCGTCAGCCTGACCCAGCACGACGACAAGCCGTTCACCGTGGTCGGCATCCTCGCCCGCACCGGCACGCCGGTGGATCGCACCCTGCACATTTCCCTGGCCGGCATGGAGGCGCTGCACGTCGACTGGCAGAACGGCGTGCCGGCCCGTGGTGCCGGCAAGGTCTCGGCCGAGCAGGCGCGCGAGATGCACCTGCAGCCCAAAGCGATAACGGCAGTGCTACTGGGGCTGAAGAGCAAGATCGCCACCTTCGCCGTGCAGCGCCAGGTCAACGAATACCGCGGCGAACCGCTGCAGGCGATCCTCCCCGGCGTGGCCCTGCAGGAACTGTGGAGCCTGATGGGCGTGGCCGAGAAGGCACTGCTGGTGGTCTCGCTGTTCGTCGTGCTGACCGGCCTGATCGGCATGCTCACCGCCATCCTCACCAGCCTCAACGAACGCCGCCGCGAGATGGCCATCCTGCGTTCGGTGGGCGCGCGGCCCTGGCATGTCGCCGGCCTGCTGGTACTGGAAGCCTTTGCCCTGGCCGGCGCCGGCGTGGTGCTGGGCCTGACCCTGCTGTACCTGGGCATAGCCGCCAGCCAGGGCTACGTGCAGGCACAGTACGGCCTGTTCCTGCCGCTGGCGCTGCCGAGTGGCTATGAGTGGAGCCTGCTCGGCGCTATCCTGGCCGCCGCCCTGCTGATGGGCAGCGTGCCGGCCTGGCGCGCCTATCGGCAGTCATTGGCCGATGGCCTGTCGATTCGTCTATGAGGTAGTCATGCGCAGTTTGCTGCTCGCCCTGCTGTTGTCCTGCATCACTCCGCTGTGGGCGGCGGAACCGCGCGCACTGACCTGGGTCGAGATGATTCCGCCGGACGCCCCGCCGCAGCCGGCGCAGCAAGCGCCACTGCACGACCTGTCGCAACTGGCCGACGCCCTGGCTGCGGAAAGCGCCCCCGCCGCCACCCAGCAATCCCCCGCCGCGCCGGTGGTACAGGCGCTGGACGGCCAGCAGGTCAAGCTGCCGGGCTACATAGTGCCGCTGGACGTGACCGAAGAAGGCCGGGTGACCGAGTTTCTCTTCGTGCCCTACTTCGGCGCCTGCATCCATGTGCCGCCACCGCCGTCGAACCAGATCGTGCATGTGCGCAGCGAGCTGGGCGTGCTGATGGACGAGCTGTCGCAGCCGTTCTGGATCGAAGGCCCGCTCAAGGTCGAGGCCAGCAGCAGCGACATGGGCAACGCCGGCTACCAGATGGACGCCGAGAAGATCTATCCCTACGAGATGTAGTGCGACAGGCCGTCGCACCCCAACCTACTTGGCCATTGAGCCAGGTCAACAAGTGCCCCATCAGGCCGGCTGACAATTCACTCAGCCAAACACTTTCAAACTGATGGAGCACACCATGCACAAGCCCCTGCTGAAGGCTTCCCTTCTCGCCCTGGCCATCGCCGCGCCCGCTGCGCAGGCCTTCGAAGCCGGCGACATCATCGTCCGCGCCGGCGCCATCACCGTCGATCCGCACGAGAGCAGCAGCGACATCTGGGTCGGTGCGCTGAACACCGACGTGGCCGGCAGCAAGGCCACCCTCGACAGCGACACCCAGCTGGGCCTGAACTTCGCCTACATGGTCACCGATCATGTCGGTGTCGAACTGCTGGCCGCCACGCCATTCAGCCATGACGTCGGGGTCAAGGGCATGCCCGGCGCCTTCGCCGGCCTCAACGGCAAGCTCGGCTCGCTCAAACAACTGCCGCCTACCCTCAGCCTGGTGTACTACCCGCTGGACAAGCAGTCGGCCTTCCAGCCCTATGTCGGCGCCGGCATCAACTACACCTGGTTCTTCGATACCGAGCTGAGCAGCGAAGCCGAAGACAAGGGCTTCAGCGGCCTGGACATGGACAACTCCTGGGGCCTGGCCGGTCAGGTGGGCATGGACTACATGCTCAGCGACAACATCATGCTCAACGCCCAGGTGCGCTACATCGACATCGACACCACCGGCACCACCCACTTCGCTGGCAAAGAGGTCAAGGTCGATGTGGATGTCGATCCCTTTGTTTACATGGTCGGCCTGGGTTACAAGTTTTAAACCTCGCCCTCCTGCCCATCCGGCACGGCAGAAAAGAAAAAGCCCCGCATTGCGGGGCTTTTTTGTGGCTACGGACTGTAGGGCGGGTGAAACCCGCGAGCAGGCAGCGCGGGTTTCACCCGCCCTACGCGCGCCCCAGCAACTGGGCCAGGCCAACCTGCAGCGGGGTGGCCGGGGCCAGCTGGAAGCGCTGGCGCAGCAGGCCGTTGTCCGCCCGCGAGTGGCGGATGTCGCCGGCACGGGCCGCGCCGTGGCTCACCGCCGGCAGCTCGCCGAGCACCGCGCGGATGCCGGCCAGCAGCTGGTTGAGGCTGACCGACTGGCCGTGGCCGACGTTCACTGCGCCGGCTTGTACCTGCGCCTGGGTCAGGCCCTGCACCAGCAGCGGCACCAGGTCGGCGACGTAGAAGAAGTCGCGGGTCTGCTCGCCATCGCCGAATACGCTGATCGGCACGCCGCCCAGGGCGCGCTCGGTGAAGATGCTGATCACCCCCGAGTAGGGCGAGGACGGATCCTGACGCGGGCCGAAAATATTGAAGAAGCGGAAGATCACCGGCTCCAGGCCATGCTGGCGCTGGTAGAAGTCCAGGTAGTGCTCGCTGGCCAGCTTGTCCGCGGCATAGGGGGTTAGCGGCGCCTTGGGCGTGTCCTCGCGCACCGCCACGCCTTCGCCGTTGTTGCCATACACCGCCGCGCTGGAGGCGAACACCACGCGGCGCACGCCGGCCTCGCGCATCGATTCACAGACGTTCAGGGTGCCGATGAAGTTGCTCTGGTGGGTGGCCACCGGGTCGTCCACCGAAGCCTGCACCGAGGCCACCGCGGCCAGGTGGGCGACGGCCTGGCAGCCGGCCATGGCACGGCGCACCAGGGCGGCATCGGCGACGTCGCCTTCGAGCAGTTCCAGGCGCGGGTTGTCCAGGGCCAGGTTGCTGCGCTTGCCGGTGGACAGGTTGTCCAGCACGCGCACGCGGTGGCCGGCGGCCAGCAGCGCATCGCAGAGGTGCGAGCCGATAAAGCCGGCGCCGCCGGTGACCAGGATCAGGGAATCGGACATGCGTTTCTCAGAGATGACGGTAGTAACGGTCGAGCAACGCCGGCAGCCCGGCGCGCCAGGCCCGCGGCTTGATGCCGAAGGTATGGAAGATCTTCTTGCAGGCCAGCACCGCGTGCTGCGGCTCGTCGGCCGCATCCGGGCGGGCGGCATGGGCCTGCGGGCTGACTTCCTGCACCTTGAGCGGATGCAGCGGGCGCGCCTCGCCGAGAATCGCCTGCCCCAGCGCCAGCGGCGTGGTCGCCTCGTGGGCGCCGTAGTGATAGGTGCCCCACAGCGGGGTCTGGCAGTCGAGCTGCTTGAGCACGGCGAGAATCACCCGCGCGGCATCATCGACCAGGGTCGGGTTGCCGCGGCGGTCGTCGGCCATGAACAGCTCCTGGCCCAGCTCGGCACGCCGCAGGAAGCGCCCGAGCAGGCCCTCGGCGCTGTCGTCGAGCAGCCAGCCGAAGCGCAGCAGCACATGCCGCGGGCAGGTGGCGCGCACGCTCTGCTCGATACGACGCAGGGCCTGGCCGCGGATGCCCAGCGGAATCGGTTCATCCTTCTCGCTGTAGGCGGTGGCGCGCGAGCCGTCGAATACCCGGTAGCTGGAGGGCTGCAGGAGGAGAATGTTGTGGTGCTGGCACAGTTCGGTGAGGCGCTCGACGGCGCGTTCCTGGATGGCCAGGCGCTTCTCGTCGATGGCCTCGGCCTGGAACCAGTCATGGTAATAGGCAAGGTTGATCAGCGCCGCCGGACGGGTCTCGTCGAGCAGCTGGGTCAGGCTGGCCACATCCCAGCCGCCCTCGGGCGGGCGCGGGGCAAGGAAGCCGATATCTTCTTCGGCGCCCAGGCGGATCAGCGCCTGCCCCAAGGCATTGCCGCCGCCCAGCAGCATCAGGCGCATGCGCATGGTGGTGCGGGTTACTCCAATCACAAAAGAAACAGGCTGCCAGGCAGCCGGATTTAAAACCTGTTTACGATTTTCTGAATTAGAGCCAGACAAGGCAAAAGCGGCCGAGGAAGCGCAGTTTACGAGCTGTAAATGAGCATTCCGAGGCCGTTTTTAACGCCGGATGGCCGCGAGTCAGAAGATCGTAGACAGGTTTTTGGGGCATTTTGCGGGTTTTACCGAAGGCCGTCACCCGCAAACTGCCGAACAGGCGCCGGGGCGCCTGTTCGGGGGTGCTGCATGGTGATGGGTAGGGCCCCTCACCCCGGCCCTCTCCCGGAAGCAGAGGGAGGAATGCAGTGGCTCTACTGCGTGCCTTTGCGGCGCAGGCTGGCCGGCGTCCAGTAGCTTTCCGGCGGCGGGGTGAGGAGGAACTGGCGCGGCGCCTTCTCGTTGTTGCGCAGGCCGATCACCGTGTAGCTGCGGGCGATCAGGTCGTGGAACACGATGTTCACCGGGGTGATCACCGGCACCTCGTAGGCATTCTTGGTGAAGGCCAGGTTGACGTGCCACAGCTCGCCACGGGCGTCGTAGTTCTCCACCATCAGGGCGTACCAGCTGTCCTCGTCGAGGTAGAAGCGGCGCTTGGCGTGCACATGGCGCTGACCCGGACGCAAGGTCGCCTCGACCACCCATACGCGGTGCATTTCCCAGCGGGTCAGGTCGCTGTTGAGGTGGCCCGGCTTGACCAGTTCCTCGACCTGCATGCCCGGCTTTTCCATGGCGTAGTTGTGGTACGGCACCAGCAGCTCCTGCTTGCCCACCAGCTTCCAGTCGTAGCGGTCGGTGGCGCCGTTGTACATGTCGGTGTCGTCGGCGTAGATGCCGTCGATCGGCGTGTCGTAGGCCAGGGTCGGCGCACGGCGCACGCGGCGCTGGCCGGGGTTGTAGATCCACGCCGAACGCGGCGCGGCGACCTGGTCGATGGTCTCCTGCACCAGCAGCGCACGACCGACATCGCGCGACGGCGGCAGCAGCTCGCTGGCGAAGTAGTAGAGGATGTTGTCCAGGCTGCCGGCGTCCTTCTTGCCGTTGTAGTAGTTGGACAGCAGCTGGATGTGCTCGCGCAGCAGCGAGTAGCTGCCGCTGGTGGTGACCTGGGCGGTGACCGCCACCTCGTCGATGTAGCGGCCCTGCCAGCGGGCGATATGGTTCCAGATCGCCTGGCGGCCATCGGCCGGGATCGGGAAGGGAATCCCCGCGTAGGCATTCACCAGGCCGTAGCCGGCGCCATCCAGCTCGGCCTTCTGCGCGTTGGCGGCGGTGTTCTGGTAGATGTCCTGCGGCGCGGCGAAGCTGCGGTGGCTGGGGTAGACCGGCACCTTGAAGGTCTGCGGGTAGGTTTTCAGCAGCGCCTTGACCCCCTCGCTGAGGTGCGCGGCATCGGCCTGCATGTTCTGCGCGTCGATCACCCGCAGCGGCTGCTCGCCGGCATAGGGGTCGACATGGAAGCTGCCCGGGCCGCCGTAGCCGGCCGGGGCCTGGGTCAGGCCGCCCGTCCACTCGGGAATGCCATTGGCGGCATCGCCCTGGCGCTCGGCGCCGAACGGCGTGAGGCTGCTGCCCAACTGGGCCGCCTGCTCGGCACTGACCTTGGCCTGGGCCGCCAACGGCAGCAGCAGGCCGAGGGAGAGCAGGACGGAACTGACACGCGAAGCTGTACTGATCATGGTGATTCCTGCGCTCAGAAGGAGTAGGAGACGTTGAGGGCGACGTGGTCGCGGTCGATCAGCGCGTTGTCTTTACGCGCGCCCCAGAACGAGGTGTAACTGAGCTTGCCGGCCAGCTTCTGGCCGTACTTGCCGCCCAGCTCGACGGTGGCCGACTTGCGCCCCTGGATGAAGTTCTCGTTGAGCGCCGGCGAGGTGCCGGAAACATCCTGGCGGAAGGTGATGGCCGGCATCAGATCGAAGTTGGGCCGCACGTCCTGGTACAGGCCGGATAGGTTCACCGTGTAGCCCCAGGCGAAGGAGTCCAGGTAGGCGTAGTTGACCGTGTCCAGCAGGCTGCCGGGGATGTAGTTGAAGGCCGCTTCGGCCAGCACCATCAGGTCGTCCAGGCCGGCGGTGGGGCCGAAGGTGTGGATGGTCGAGACCGAGCCGGTATACAGCTCGTCGCGCTTGTACAGGTCGATGGCGCGCCGCGGGTCGTTGGCCGAACCGTCGCCGAACACGCCCAGGTCGATGCTGCCGCCGCTGGCCCCGCCGGTGGCCAGGGCGCCTTCGGCCAGCTGCTCCAGCTCGTAGGTCATCGCCGGCTCGATCGGCGCGTTGGGCCGGTAGGTCAGCTCGCCGGCCACGCTGGTGTCGCCGACCGTGCCGGACACGCTGAAGCCGAACAGGCGGATGTCCTCGGGGTAGATGAAGTCGTAGTAGGTGCTGTCGAGCAGGGCCAGGCCGTCGACCAGTGGCACCGAGGCCGGGTCGAGCGCCTTGGCCAGGCCGCACACATCACTGAAGCGCCCGCCGCTGCCGCCGCTGCAGCCGTAGGACTGGCCCTTCTGCACGCTGAGGAACGGCACCTTGCTGTGGTAGTTGAGGTAGTAGAGGCTGAATTCGGTGTTGTTCCAGTCCTCGGCCAGGTAGCGCATGGCCACGCCGAACTGGCCGTCGTCGCGGGCATCGTGCTCGGTGCCGTAGCGCGCGCCGGCGACTATGCCGTCCTCGCCGTTGAGCCCCGGCACCAGCTCGGCCAGACTGCCCAGCTCGTTGCGCAGGTCGACCAGCACGCCGTTGCTGCCCTTGCCGAAGTAGTCCTGGTTGTTGAGGAAGGCACCGGTGGGAATCAGCTCGTGGCCCTTCCATTCCAGGCCGTAGAAACCCTCGATATTGAGCTGGTCGGTGAGGCCGAACTGACCGGAGATCATGTTGGTCGGCAGCAGCGCGTCCTTGAAGCTGGCGTTGGGCAGCACCACCCGGCCGATGTCCACCGGGTTGATCACGTTGAGGCCGTCGGCGTAGTAGATGCCCTCGCCCCAGTTGATCACCTGGCGCCCCAGCCGCACGCTGACCGGGTGATCGCCGATGTAGCGGTTGGTGTAGAGGTAGGCATCGAGCAGGCGCGAACGGTGGCCGGCGCGGTTCTCCAGGTCGGAGGGGTAGCGCTCGTCGCTGTCGGTGTTGTGGGTGTCGAAGCCGTCGCCCGTGGGGTTGTGATCCATCAGCTGGGTGTCGTACCAGGCGGTACCCCGCATGAACAGGCCATCCTGCTCGGTGCGCACATGCAGCTCGGAAGTCAGCTTGAACTCGTTGGAAACGAAGCCGCGGTCGTAGTACTCGCTGCCATCGTTGTTGTTGATGAAGACGTTCTGCCCACCGCTCTCGATGTGCTCAGGCGAGGTGGTGCGGTACACCGAGGTGTACTCGGCAACGCTCTCCAGCGAAGTGGTCAGGTTGGGCCCGGTATCGATCTGAAATGCCTGGGCCTGTTGCGCCCCCCACAATCCAATCCCTACTGCCAGCGCTATCTTGCTTTTGTTATGCGACATGCGGCTATCCCCTAGCGGTTCTGATGCGAAACTAGCTGACTTGCGAAAACCTCCACGGGGCCGATCCGGACAAAAAACGGTGCCGAAAGGGCCCTTGAAACATTTCTGAACCATCGCCGCGCGTCCCACCGCGCGGCACTCCACTACGCCTGCCGGGCAAAGGCCTCGAGGCTGCTGGCGTAGACGAACTGCAGGGTCTTTTTCAGCTGGCCTAGGGTGCGCGAGCGTTCCGGCTCGGGCAGCGACAGGGCCAGCTTGGTCACCGAGCTGCCGGCCTCGCACAGCAGCAGCGCCAGGCCGCGCACCTGCTCGGCATCGGCCTTGGGCTGGGCCGCGCGGATGGCGGTGGCCACCAGCTCGGCGGTGGCCAGGGTGTCGGCGCTGTTCAGCGCGCGCAGCTCGGGCGACGCGGCCACGCAGCCCCACACCTCGACGAAGCCGGGATGGCTGACCTGGATATCCACCATCAGGTCGATAAGGCGCTCGATCATCGCCCCCGCCGCCGCACTGTCCGGCGCGCCGTCGATCTGCGCCAGGTCGGCCTGCAGGCGCTCGCCGACGCTGCCGGTATAGCGCTGCCAGACTTCCTGGACGATGGCCAGCTTGGTCGGGAAATACAGGTACAGCGAGGCGATCGGCAAGCCGACCTCGCGGGCAATTTCACGCATCGATACGGCTTCGTAGCCACGCGCAGCGATCAGGCCCAGGGCCACTTCGAGGATCGCCTCGAAGCGTGCCTGGCTGCGTTCCTGCTTCGGCTCGCGGCGCACTCGAGGCGTCGGCGGGGTGCTTGACAAAGTTTTGTTGGCCACAGCATTCTCGAAAAACATGAGCAATGCTTATGTTTTAGCGTGACTCTCACGAAATGGGAAGAGGCCGATGACTGCGAGAACCTGTTTACGATTTTTTGAGCTAGAGGCAGGCAAGGCGAAATTAGGCGAGGGCGCGGAGTTTACGGGCTGTAAATGAGCAGCCCGTGCCTGATTTCAACGCGGCATGACCGACGATCAAAAGATCGTAGACAGGTTCTGAGGGGAAAACAGTGAGCCACGACGAACGCCTGGTACTGGCGGTAGACCTCGGCAGCTCCGGCTGCAAGACCGCCCTGGTCGGCCTCGACGGCCGGGTGCGCGCCTTCGCCTTTCGCCCGGTGGCCAGCCATGTGCTGCCCGGTGCCGGCGTCGAGCAGTGCCCGGAAGACTGGTGGCAGGCCTTCCTCGACAGTGCCGGCGAGGTGCTGCAGAGCAACCCGCAGGCTCGGCAAACGCTAGTTGCCATCGCCTGTTCCTGCCAGGGCGAAGGCACCCTGCCGGTGGATCGCGACGGCAACCCGCTGGCCCGTGCCCTGCTGTACATGGACATGCGCGGCCAGGCCGCCGTGCAGCGCCAGGTCGGCGGCAAGCTGCCGCGGGTGGCCGGCTACGACCCGCTGAAACTGTGGCGCTGGCTGCGTTTGACCGGCGGCGCGCCGGCACTGTCCGGCAAGGACACCTTCGGCCATATCGCGTTTATCCGCGAGGCGCTGCCCGAGCTGTACGGGCGCACCGCCAAGTTCCTCAACGTGCTCGACTTCATGAACCTGCGCCTGACCGGGCGCACCGTGGCCACCGTGGATTCGGCGCTGACCACCTGGGTCACCGACAACCGCGACCCGGCCCATATCCGCTACGACGACGGCCTGCTGCGCCTGGCCGGGCTGCAGCGCGAGCAGCTGCCGGAACTGGTGCGCTGCAGCGAGGTACTCGGCCCGCTGCGCCCGCTGGTGGCCGAGCAGCTCGGCCTGCCGGCCGGCATTCCGGTGGTCGCCGGCGCGGTGGACAACAGCGCCGCGGCGCTGGGCTCCGGCGCGGTGGCGGACAACGCCCTGCACCTGTACGTCGGCACCTCGTCCTGGGTCGGCGCCCACGTGGCGCAGAAGAAAACCGACCTGCGCCGGCAGATCGCCGCCGTGCCCTGCGCCCTGCCCGAGCGCTACCTGATGATGGTCATGCAGTCCGCCGCCGGGGCCAACCTGAGCTTCCTGCGCGACCGCATCCTGTTTGCCAAGGACGCCCTGCTGCAGGACGAGGCGCGCCCGGATGTCTACCGCATCCTCGATGAGATCGCCGCCGGCGTGCCGGCCGGGGCCCGCGGCCTGCTCTACCTGCCCTGGCTGATGGGCGAGCGCAGCCCGGTGGACGACGCCAACCTGCGCGCCGGCCTGCTCAACCTGAGCCTGGAACACGCCCGCGAAGACATGGTGCGCGCCTTCCTCGAAGGGGTGGCGCTCAACACCCGCTGGATGATGGAAGCGGTCGAGGGTTTCCTCGGCACGCCGGCACGGGAAATCACCCTGGTCGGTGGTGGCGGCCAGTCCGATGTGTGGAGCCAGATCTTCGCCGACGCCCTGGGCATCACCGTGCACCAGCCGGAGCAGCCGATCCAGGCCAACGCCCGCGGCGCCGCCTTCCTCGCCGCAGTCGGCATCGGCGCCCTGGACTTCGCCGACATCCCGGCGCGGGTCGCCATCCGCCGCAGCTTCGAGCCCGGCGCCGGCAACCGCCAGCGCTACAGCGACAGTTACGCCACCTTCCGCGCCGCCCACCAGGCGCTGGCGCCGTTCTACGCCAAACTCCACGGAGCCCGTTCATGAGCCTCGAACAACAGGCCCGCGAGGCCGTGGTGCGCACTGCCGTACAACTGGCCGACCAGGGCTTTCTCGCCGGGGTCGGCGGCAACCTGGCACTGCGCATCGATGCCGAACGCTTCGCCGTCACCCCCTCGGCCAGCGACTACTACGCGATGAGCGCAGACGACATCTGCGTGCTGCGCCTGGACAGCCTCGAACAGCTTTCCGGCCACGGCAAACCCTCGGTGGAAAGCGGTCTGCATGCCCGCGTGCTGCAGGCTCGCCCGGACTGCTGGGCCAGCGTGCACACCCACCAGCCGGTGGCCAGCGCCTTCACCCTGCTCGACCGGCCGTTGCCGGTGTACAGCGCCGAGGCCCGCCAGCTGATCGGCGGTGAGGTACCGATGTGCGCCTATGCACCCTCCGGCACCCGCTGGCTGGCCGCCAACGTCGGCAAGCAGGTACGCCCCGAACTGAACGCCTACCTGATGCGCAACCACGGTGCCGTATGCCTCGGCGCCACCCTCGCAGACGCCTGTCGGGTGGTCGAGCTGCTGGAACAGGAAGCCGTGCGCTGGTTCCGTCAGGCACTCGCCGCCGAGCCGGACAACCTGCTCTACCAGCACACCCTTGCCGCCCTGAATGCCTAAGAAGAGAGCCCGCCATGAACGCCTCCACCCAGCCTGACCCACAGACCTCCGGGATTTCCCACTGGCCGGATACCGCTGCCATCGACGCGCGCCTCAAGGCGCTGATCAAGCAGCCGATCCGACCGATCCGCCGCGAACACATGGACAAGGTGCTCGGCTACTTCGAGCAGCACTGCCAAGGCTCCAAACGCCTGGCGGAAAAGGCCGGCGCGGTGATCCCCGGCGGCGTGCAGCACAACCTGGCATTCAACTACCCCTTCCCGCTGGCCATGAGTCAGGCACAAGGCGCGCATCTGCAGGACGTCGACGGCAACCGCTACATCGACTTCCTCCAGGCCGGCGGGCCGACCCTGCTCGGCAGCAATGACCCGATCGTGCAGGAGAAGGTGATCGAGAGCCTGCGCGAATGCGGCCCGGTCACCGGCCTGCTGCACGAGTACGAGGTCAAGCTGGCCGAGCTGGTCTGTCGCCTGGTGCCCTCGGTGGAGATGTTCCGCATGCTCGCCTCCGGCACCGAATCGGTGATGGGCGCCATCCGCCTGGCCCGCGCCTACACCGGCAAGAAATGGGTGATCAAGATCGGCGGCGCCTACCACGGCTGGAGCGACCAGCTGGTGTACGGCATGCGCATCCCCGGCACCGGCCGGCGCGAGGCGGTGGGCATTCCGCGCGGCGCCACCAGCCACACCCAGGAAAGCTTCCCCAACGACCTGGCTGCCATTCGCCGGCGCCTGCAGCTCAACCGCCTGCGCGGTGGCACCGCGGCGATCATCGTCGAGCCGCTCGGCCCGGAAAGCGGCACCCGCCCGGCGCACCAGGAGTTCAACGCCAACCTGCGCAAGCTGTGCGACGAGTTCGGCGCACTGCTGATCTTCGATGAAGTGGTCAGCGGTTTCCGCGTCGGCCTGGCCGGCGCCCAGGGCTACTTCAACGTGCAGCCCGACCTGACCATCTTCGGCAAGTGCCTGACCGGCGGCTACCCGATGGCCGGCGGCATCGGCGGCCGCCGCGAGGTGATGATGCTGCTGGCCGGCGGCATCGGCGGCAAGCAGACCAAGCGCGCCTTCGTCGGCGGCACCCTGACCGCCAACCCGCTGTCCTGCGTGGCCGGCTACCACAGCCTGATGGAGATCGAACGGCGCAACGCCCCGGCCATCGCCGGCCGCGCCGGCGACCGTCTGACCACCGGCCTGGCCGCCATCATCGAACGCCGCGGCCTGCCCTACGTGGTCTACAACCAGGGCTCGGTGGTGCACCTGCAGACCTCCGGCGTGCTGCTGCTCAACGTGCGCAACCCGATCCAGCTGCTGCGCGAGGTCAACCCGCGCAAGCACATGATGGAAGAGATGGGCGCCGCCTACATGGCCCACGGCCTGGTGACCCTGGCCGGCAGCCGCATGTACACCAGCGCCGCCGACACCGACGCGATCATCGACGAGGCGCTGAACCGCTTCGACGACGTATTCGGGCTGGTCTGAACATGCACGAGGAACTGCTCCAGGCCGGCACCCGGCTGGCCACCAAGGGCTTCCTGCATGGCGCCGCCGACGGCCTCTCGCTGCTGCTGCCGGGCAGCGGGTGCATGCTCCTGCTCGGCCACGACCAGGCGCCGCGCGAAGTTGCGCTGGATCAGCCGGACAGCCTGCTGGCCGCCCTGCACGCGCAGGTCTACCAGTTGCGCCACGACGCCGGCGCGGTGGCCAGCCTCAGCCCGCGCTGGAGCCTGCTGCTCGGCGAGCTGAACGAGGCCATGCCCACGGTGTTCGACGAACAGGCGCGGCATATCGGCCGCTCCTGGGCGCCAGCCAGTTCCCGCCAGTTGCCGGCAGTGCTGGCCGGCGGCGGCAATGCCGGGCTGGTCGACGGCCACCTGCTGAGCATCGGCGTCACGCGCAACCGCATGCTGTTCAACGCCGAGCTGTTCGAGAAGTGCGCCATGGCCTATGTGCTGGCGCGCCAGGGCGGCGGCAAGGTCAGCCGGGTGCCCTGGTGGGTGCGCCTGATCGCCGGGCGCCGCCTGCTCCAGGACGAGGCCCGCGCCGCCGCCAGCCATGCCGCCGGCGAGCACGCCGCGGAGCTCGGAGCCTATTGAGCAGGGCGGGGGCAACCCGCGTTAACCACAGCCTTATGCACGCGGGCTGCACCCGCCCTACGCGATCTCTGGCGCCACTCCACACGCTCGTGCTAACTATGCCAGCGGCGCCCAGCGAGGCGCCGCATAACAACAAGAACCAGGCGGCAGACGCCAGCGACCTCCTGCCAGGAGCGTACCCATGAAACCCATCGCCGATCCGCGCTACTCGGAAGCCTCCGCGCCACCGCAGATCTCGCGCTTTCTCCTGCAGCACGTGGCCGCCCTCGGCCGCGACCCGGCCCTGCTCTGCCGCGGCCTGGGCTTCGAGCCGGACGACCTGAAGAAACCCGACTATCGCCTGTCCTACCGGCAGAGCTACCTGCTGGTGCGCCGCGCCCTGCAGAGCCTGGGCGACAGCGGCCTGGGCCTGGCCGTCGGCAGCCGGCAGACCGCCGTGTCCTGGGGCCTGGTGGGCATGGCCATGCTGGCCAGCCCGACCCTGGGCGAGGCGCTGGCCCTGGCCATCCGCTACCAGCGCGACACCGGCGCCCTGCTCGACTACGAAATGGAGCTGCGCGGCGGCCGCTGCCTGGTGTTCGCCAGCACGCGCTTCTTCGATCCGGAGGTGGCGGTGTTCTACCTCGAGGAGGCCTTCGCCAGCTCCCTGGCCATCGTCCGTCACCTGTCCGGCCAGGATCTGACCCTCGACCGCATCGAGCTGGAATACCCGCGCCCGCCGCACTGGCAGCGCTACGCGGAAATCTTCCGCTGCCCGGTGAAGTTCGGCGCCGGGCACAACCTGATCGCCTTCGACGCACACTGGCTGGAGCTGCCGCTGCCGACCCGCGACGACTATGTCGCCGCCGAAATCGCCGCCCTGCTCGACAGCGCGCGCGGGGAACAGCAGGGCAGCTCCGACCTGATCGAGACCATCCAGCGCGAAGTGCGCAAGAACCTCTGCCGCCCGCCGCAGCTGGCCGAGCTGGCGCAGCAGCTCAACCTCGGCGAACGCACCCTGCGCCGGCGCATCGACGAGGCCGGGCTGTCCTACCACGGCATAGTCGACTCGCAGCGCCGAGCCAAGGCCCTGGCCCTGCTCAGCCACCGCGACAGCCGGTTGATCGACGTGGCCAGCGAGACCGGCTTCAGCGACGTGCGCAACTTCCGCCGCGCCTTCAAGCGCTGGACAGGGCTGACCCCGCGCACGGCCAAGCAGCGGATTGCTCAGAGCGATTGAGAGTACTCAGTACAAACTCCCTCTCCCCTTGGGAGAGAGAGTTGCAGGCAGCTCGGAGTAGCCGGCAAGACCCTCACCCCGCCCCTCTCCCAGAGGGAGAGGGAGCCAGTCCGGAGTGCCAGGAAACATCGTACTAGCAGCCAGCAACGAGTCAGCCCCCTCTCCCTCCGGGAGAGGGCTGGGGTGAGGGGAGGCTTACTCCTGATACACCGGCCAGCGCTCGACAATCTTGCCGCCGCGCACGGCCAGCAGATCACCGAACTGCAGCAGCACCGACTCGCTCTGGGTCGGCCGCAGGAACACCTGGTCGTCCACCTCCAGACTCACTGTCGGCGAGCCGTTGACCAGTTCCTGGTTCGAGCTGCGCCCGTACAGCCCGCTCAGTTGCAGGCCGGCCGGCGAGGCCAGGTCGGCCTGCCAGTTGCCGCCGTAGATGAAGAAGGTCTCGCGCTGGTTGACGTCCCACCAGGCAAACAGCCGCGACTTGTCGTCCAGCGCCGGGATGCGCAGCGCGCCCGTGCGCTTGAGCACCGGCGTGGCGATATACACGGCCGGCTCGTGCTCGGCCAGCGACGGCAGGTCGTAGTGGCTGGGCTTGAGCAGGCCGGTGCCGATCGCCACCTCGCTGCTCAGCTTCTCCTGCTCGTGAGCCCGGTAGCTGGGGCTGCCGGCGGTATTGAGGGTCAGGCCCTCATGCCACAGGGCCGGGAAGCGCTGACGGGTGAAGTCGACATAGCCCTGGTACAACGCCATGACCTTGGCCAGCAGCTCGTCCGGCGTGCCGAGCACGGAAGGCAGGTTCATCCCGACGAAGGGGTCGTAGCCCATGAAACCGGCGAACTCCAGCTGCTGCGGGTTATCCGCGATCAGCTGCAGCAGCTGCCCCAGGGTCTGGGTATCGCTCACCCCGCCACGGTGCAGGCCCACGTCCAGCTCGATATTGATGCGTAGCCGGGTGCCCAGCCCGCGAGCCAGTTCCAGGTACTGCTGCAGGCGCGCGGGGGTGTCGATCAGCCACTGCAGTTGCCTGGCCGGATCGAAGGGGCCGCGGTGCTGCTGGTAGAACAGCTGGGCCGAGCGCACCGGCAGCGGCTTGCCGAGCAGGATGTCAGCCTCGGGAAACTGCTGCGCATCGTGATTGAGGAAGGGCTGGTGGAAGGACATCAGCCGCCGCGTGCCGAGACGCTCGCCGATATAGCGCAGCAGGCCGGGCGCCGGCAGCGACTTCTCCACCAGGCGCAGCTGCTTGCCGCTGCGGGCGAGGAACTGGCGCACCACCTCGATGTTGTGGTCGAGGCGATCAAGGTCGATCAGCAGGCTCGGACGCATCGGCCCGTTGGCCTTGAGCTCCTGGTTCAGTGCCTGGAAATAGCCATCGTGCGGCTGCCCATGGTCGCCCGGGCGCAGCCAGGTGGCGGCCAGCAGTCCACCAGCACCCAGACCGGCCAGTACAAGCGTGCGTCGCTTCATCGTGGTTCCTCAACCGAGACCGAACAGCGCGGCCAGATGCTCATTGACCAGGCGCCCCTGCGGATCCAGCGCCTGGCGCAGCTCGCTGAATTCCTGCCAGCGCGGGTACAGCGCCGCCAGCTGAGGGGCGCCCAGGCTGTGCAGCTTGCCCCAGTGCGGGCGGCCCTGGTACTTCCAGAAGATCGGCTCGATGGCAGCGAAGAATTCGCGATGATCCATCGCATAGTGCTGGTGGATCGAGATCGCGCAGCTGTCGCGGCCCTCGAACATGCTCAGGGGAATGTCGTCGGCCTTGATATAGCGGTACTCGATGGGCATCCAGGTGCGCAGGTTGCCGTCGTCGATGCGCTTGATGATCTCGCGCAGGCAGGCCGGGCCGTACTCGGCCGGCACCGAGTACTCCATCTCGTTGAAGCGCACGTTGCGCACATTGGCGAAGACTTCGTAGGAGGCGTCCACCCGGTCTTCGAAGCTGGCCAGGTGGCGCATGTTGTTGAGCAGGCTGCGGCGCAGATCGGGATGGTCGTGCAGGTGCTTGTCCAGGCCCTCGATGATGTCGATAAAGCCATTGCCGCCCTCCTCGTCCGGCGGCACCGGCGGCGTATTGGCATCCTCGCTCTCGTTCAGCGCCACCGACAGCGCGTAGTCGGAATGGGTGATCACCAGCATCTCCCAGTGCTGGTTGTCGCGCTTGAGGTTCTCGACATCCTCCAGCAGCTCCTCGGTCTTGCCCAGCCACTGGCGCTCGCGCAGGCGGAAGGCGGCGCGGTTCTGCATGCGCACCTTGGTTACCACACCCAGCGCGCCGAGCGAGACGCGGGCGGCGGCGAACAGCTCGGGATGGCTCTCGCGGCTGCAGTCGAGCACCTCGCCGGCAGCGCTGACCAGCTGCAGGCCGCACACCTGAGAAGAGTAGGAACCGAAGCCAATGCCGGTACCGTGGGTCGAGGTGGCGATCGCCCCGGCCAGGGTCTGGTAGTCGGTGTCGGCCATGTTGATCAGCGCCTGGCCGACCTCGCGCAGCGGCGCGCCCATGCTCGACATCGGCGTGCCGCCACCGAACTCCGCCTGCAGGCTCTGCGCGTCATGGGCCAGCAGCCCGGAGAAGTTGCTCAGCGACAACAGGGTGCCGTCGGTGGGCACCAGCGCGCTGAAGGAATGCCCCGAGCCGACCGGGCGGATCTTGCCTGCAGCCTGGCGGATCACCTGCACCAGCTCGTCCAGGTTCTTGGGCGCCAGGCGCTGCTGCGGCAGGCAGCTCTGCAGGCCCGACCAGTTGCGCCAGGGAATCGGTCGCGGCGCTTCCGCCGCGGCGGCCCACAGCGAGCGCCCCGGCAAGGCCAGGCAGGCGCCCAGCAGGCTGGCACGTTGCAGCAGTTGTCGACGGGAGAGTGGCTGACCCATGTCAGTGGCCCTCCGCTGGCTGCGGCTGGGCCGCCATGAAGCCGATCAGCGCGCGGAAGTCCGCCTCCGAGCACTGCATGCACAGCCCCAGCGGCGGCATGGCCTGGAAGCCATTGATGCTGTGCTCGAGCAGCGTATCCATGCCCTTTTCCAGGCGTGGTGCCCAGGCCTCGGCATCACCGGTCAGCGGCGCACCGGCGCCGGGGTTGGCATGGCACTGCTTGCAGCTGGCGCCATACAGCTGCGCCAGCGCCGCATCCTCCGGCATGCGCTGCGCGGCGGCCGCCCGTGCCTGCGGCGAGTCCTCGCCGCCGCAGCCCGCCAGCAACACGCCCAGCCCCAGCAGCATGAACCAGCCACGCCAGACACCGGCCGCTCTGCGCCCCCCGTTTCGCCCTGCCCGCATAGTCCCCTCCGCGCATTCGCTCATCTCGATAGCGCCACACTAAAGCAGCGGCGCCAAGCGTATGAGGTCTCAAACGGCCAGCCAGGAACAGCTAAACGGCCAAAACCCGGCACGTGTCGACTGGCCGTTGCAGCCCTCTTTCGCGGCCATTACGCCCCTGCCTGGCCGGCGCCTGCTTGGCTAACGTGAAACCATCGCCACCAACCAGCGCGGAGCGTCCCGTGAGCACAGCCAACACCATCCAGGATTGCGGCGATGCCGTGTGCATCATCGGCGCCGGCCCCGGCGGCCTGTGCATGGCCCGCGCGCTGAAGCGCCAGGGCCTGGCCTACGAGCAGTTCGAACGGCACAGCGATGTCGGCGGCGTGTGGGACATGAGCAACCCCGGCACGCCGATGTACGAGTCCGCGCACTTCATCTCCTCGCGCGACCTCTCCGGCTTCCTCGACTTTCCGATGCCCAAGCACTTCCCCGACTACCCGAGCAACCGGCAGATCCTCGAATATGCCCGTTCCTTCGCCCGCACCTTCGAGCTGTACGACAAGATCCGTTTCAACACCGCCGTCGAGCATGTGGCCAAGCGCGAGGACGGCCGCTGGCAGGTGACCCTGCAGGGCGGCGAGCGGCGCGGCTACCGCGCCGTGGTGTGCGCCACCGGCTGCAACTGGGACCCGAACATGCCGGCGGTGAAGGGCCAGTTCAACGGCGAGATCCGTCACTCGGTGACCTTCAAGAAGGCCGCCGAATTCAACGGCAAGCGCGTGCTGATCATAGGTGCCGGCAACTCCGGCGCGGACATCGCCTGCGATGCGGCGACCCACGCGGAGAAGGCCTTTATCAGCCTGCGCCGCGGCTACCACTTCATTCCCAAGCATCTGTTCGGCCTGCCCGCCGACGAGGTCAGCGAGAAAGGCCCGCACCTGCCGATCTGGCTAGTACGCCCGCTGTTCAGCCTGATCCTGCGCCTGATCAACGGCGACCTGACCCGCTTCGGCCTGCCCAAGCCGGATCACAAGCTGTTCGAGAGCCACCCGCTGATGAACACCCAGCTGCTGCACTACCTGCAGCACGGCGACATCCAGGCCAAGCCCGACCTCGACCACTTCGACGGCGATTACGCAGTGTTCAAGGACGGCAGCCGCGAGCCGATCGACCTGGCCCTCTACGCCACCGGCTACCGGTGGAGCTGCAAGTACGCCGCCGACTACTTCGAGTGGAAGGGCGGGCGGCCGCAGCTGTACCTGTCGATCTTCAGCCGCCAGCACCACAACCTGTTCGGCATCGGCTACCTGGAAACCAACTCCAGCGCCTACAAGCTGTTCGACAACGAGGCCCACGCGGTGGCCAGCTACCTGCGCGACCAGCTGCAGCGCCCCGAGCAGGCGCGCCAGTTCGAGCAGCTGATCGCCGAGGACGATCCGGATCTGTCCGGCGGCATCGACTTCATCAAGTCGCAGCGCCACGAGGTGTACCTGGAAGTGCACGCGCTCAAGACCCACCTGCGCAAGCTGCGCCGGCAGATGGGCTGGGGCGAGCTGGACGACGGCTACTACGCCGGCCTGCGCAGCACCAGCAGCGGCGCCTCGCCGGCAGCGCTGCAGCATCCGCAGCAAGCCGTCTGAGCCGGGAGCCGAGCATGCACGAAGTCGTCCTGATCACCGGCGCGGCCGGCGGTATCGGCCAGGCCATCTGCCAACGCCTGCACGAGCGCGGCATGCACCTGGTGCTGCTGGATATCGACGCCGCGCGCCTGCAGCAACTGGCCGAGCGCCTTGGCGAGCGGGCCACGCCCTACGCCGTCGACCTTACCGACCACGCCACCCTGGCGCGGGTGCTGGAGCAGGTCGAGGAACAGTTCGGCCGCCTCGACATCCTGATCAACAACGCCGGCATCGCCCACGTCGAAGCCTTCGACGAGCGCTCGGTGGAAAGCATCCTCGGCGAGCTGAACATCAACCTGATCGCGCCGCTGGTGCTCACCCGCCTGGCCATCCCGCTGCTACAGCGCTCGGCCGATGCGCGGGTGATCAGCACGGTGTCGCTGGGCGGCATCTTCCCGCTGCCGGAAACGCCGATCTACGCCGCCAGCAAGTTCGGCCTGCGCGGCGCCATGCTGTCGATCGGCCTGGATCTGGCGGCCAAGGGCATCCGGGTCGGCTCGATCCTGCCGACCGCCACCGAGACGCCGATGCTGTACCAGGAAGCCATCGCCGGCGGCAACGCCCTGCAGTTCATCGATCCGCCACAGCAACCGGAAGACGTCGCCGCCCAGGTGCTGCTGATGCTCGACAAACCCTGCCTGGAGCGTACGCCCAAGGCCAGCGAGGCGTGGCTCGCCAGCCTGGCCATGCTGCTGCCTAACTGGCTGCCGCAGAGCATCCGGCTGTTCAGAAAGCGCGGCGAAAAAGGTCGCCAGCGCTACCTGGAATCCCTCGCCGCGCGCGGCCTGGCGCAGCAGCTGAACGGCCGTTGGGAGTTGAAGTGAAGGACGCGGGACGACTGTGGCCGCCCCGACTTCTGCTCAGGTGCGGAACACGCCCAGCCCGCCCTTGAGCGCGCGGGCGGTGGAGCCCAGTTCGGCGGCGGAGCGGTTGATCGCGTCGACGTCCTGGCGGGTGTGCTCGAAGGCGTCGCGCATGCTGCCCAGGCGCCCGGACATGTCGGCCACGGCGTGCTGGATTTCCTCGCTGCTGGTCAGCGCCTGCTCCACCGTGTGGCTCACCTGGCCCATCTGCTGCACCAGGGTGTCGAGCGCTTCCAGCGCCTCGTCGGCGTCGCCGGCCAGGGCCTGCGAGCGCTCGGCGGTGCTGCTCATGCGCTGGGCGATCTGGCGGATCGCGCCGGTGACCTTGTCGATCACCTGATGCGCCTCGCCCAGCACGCTCTGGGTCTGCCCGGCCAGCTTGCGCACCTCGTCGGCGACCACGGCGAAACCGCGCCCGGCCTCGCCGGCACGTGCCGCTTCGATGGCGGCGTTGAGCGCCAGCAGGTTGGTCTGTTCGGAGATGCCGGCGATCATCTGCAGCACCTGGCCGATCTGTTCGGCCTCGCTGCTCAGGCGCTCCAGGTCGGTGGCCAGGCCGACATTGGCCGAGGTGCTGCCGTGCACGTCGCCGATCAGCCGTTGCAGTTCGTGATGGGCACGGCTCAGCTCGCCGCTGGCGCGCTCCAGGTTGGCCCGCACCGCGCCGGCCAGGCTGGAAGAATGCCCGGCCGCATGCTGGATCGACTGGCCGTGCTGGTCGACGTCGGCCAGTTGGCCGGCGGCCTGCTGGATTTGCCGGGTGATGTCGTCGGCACGATGGAGGAAGGTGTCGGCCAGCTGCTGGTTGCTGTCGGCCATGCCCAGGGCGCCGGCCAGGGTCTGCCGCAGATCCTGCAGCAGGCCGGACAGGCGCGCGCCCATCTGCCCCAGCTCGTCGCCGCTGACCAGGGCGATGGGCCGCGACAGGTCGCGGCTGTCGGCGATGTGATTGAGCTGCCCGGTCAGGCGCAGGATGGCATGCACCAGCATGCGCGCGGCCAGCCAGGACAGCAGCAGGCCGACGCCGAGGGTGGCGGCGCCGATCAGCAGCAGGCTGCGCAGGCTGTCATTGATGGCCTGGGTGAGGCTGTCGAGGGTGACGTCCACGCCCACCACGAAGGACTGGCCACTGGCGGTGTGCAGCGGCAGGAAGATCGAGCGGAAGCTGCCGTAGCTGTCGGTGTATTCGTCGTACTGCACCTGGCCACTGCGCGCCGCCTGGGTCACCGCCGGGCTGGCGTCGGTGTAGTGCTCCAGGTGCTTGGCATAGCTGTCGCCGGCGATGTCCTCGGCACTGGCGCCGTCGGAGAGGTAGAACACCTGGCCGCCGGCATCCACCATCATGGTGTAGGCGAACTTGAGGTCGACCTCGGCCGCGTATTCGCCGAGGTTGCGTACCTGGGCCAGGTACTCGCCGTCCTTTAGGCCGTCGGCACTGCGCGCGCGATCCAGGTAGTCGTCGCCGAGCAGGCGTGGCACCGCGTGGGCGGCGGCACGCAGGCGGTTGTCCATCTGCGCGCGGATATCCAGCGACTTGGCGTACTGGGCATAGCTGATGAAGGCGGCAATGCTGATCAGGTTGACCAGGGTGAAGGCCAGCAAAAGCTTGGTTTGCAGGCTGAGATTGCGCAGCGACATGACGACAGTTCCATCTGGTGGCAAGTGGCCGCGGCGGGTGGCGGCCTCCCATATGACGGTTGGCGCCGGTAAAACTTTAGTGGCCAATTGCCTGTAGCCGCCGCAGAGCCATTCGTCGTAGCCGCCCAGTCTAGTCTGCCCTGCCGATTGCCGACGAACCTCCCGCCATACGGCGCAGGCCGCAACTAGCCTCGCGCCGTGCGCTGGCGCAGGTACTCCAGCACCGCCGTACGATCGCCGGCGAACTCGATGCGCGAGCTCTTGCTGTCGCGCTGGTAGGCGTACATCGGATCGTAGTACTCGCTGAGCAGCCCCTCGATCCAGGCCCGGTGCAGATCCACCGCGCCGCTGCGCTGCTGCTCGGCCAGCGCCTCGGCCAGGATGGCCGAAAGCCGCTGGTAGCGCTCGCCGCCGAGGCGCTTGAGGATATTCGCCATGCTCTGCTGCAGCCGCTCGGCGAACAGCACGAAGCCCTGCTCCGCACCATGCAGGGCGACGAACTCGGCACACAGGCCGGTGACATAGTCGCGCAGGATGCGCTCCACGCGATTGGCAAAGCTGTCTTCCAGCCACACCAGCGGGTAGCGCTGCATGCCCTGGTACAGCTCCAGGGGCACAGTGCAGCTGCCGACGATGCGCCCTTCGTCCTCAAGCACGAACTGGCGATGGCCGGCCGCCCGTTTTTTCAGCAGATCGATAGCCAGACGGTTCTCGAAGTCGATCTGCGCCGGCTGGCCGGTGGCGCGCTTGCCGAAGCTGGAACCACGATGGTTGGCATGCCCCTCCAGATCCAGGGCGTTGTCCAGGGCGGCGAGCACCTCGGTCTTGCCGGTACCGGTCATGCCGCCAACGCTGACGAAGTCGCACTGGGCAACCGCCTGCTGGGTGGTCTCCAGAAGAAAGCCGCGCATCGCCTTGTAGCCGCCAAGCACTCGCGGGTAATCGATGCCTGCCTCCGCCAGCCACTGCTGGACGATCTGCGAGCGCAGGCCGCCGCGGAAGCAGTACAGGTAGCCATTCGGATTGGCCTTGGCGAAGGCAGCCCAGGCCTCGATGCGCTCGGCCTTGGTCTGGCCCGAGACCAGCTGGTGGCCCAGTTCGATGGCCGCCTGCTGGCCCTTCTGCTTGTAACAGGTGCCGACCTTCTGCCGCTCGATATCGGTCATCAGCGGCAGGTTGACAGTGGCGGGGAAGGCGCCCTTGGCGAACTCCACCGGGGCGCGCATATCCATCATGGGCACATCGGCGAGGAACAGCTGGCGGTAGTCGGCGGTGTTGTCGCGCATCACAGCACCTCTACCGCGTGACCCTGTCGCTCGACCAGCTGGCCGATGGGCGACAGCTGCAAGCCCAGCTCGGCGGCCACAGCGAGGAACTCGGCCTCGCCCTCCGGCGCCACCGCCACCAGCAGGCCACCGCTGGTCTGCGGGTCGCACAGCAGGTCGCGTTGCTCCGCGGAGATCGGCGCGATCTTCTCGCCGTAGCTGTCGAAGTTGCGCAGGGTGCCGCCGGGCACGCAGCCCTCGGCCAGGTAGTAGTCGACGCCCGGCAGGCGCGGCACGGCAGCGTAGTCCAGCTGGGCGGTGAGCCCCGCACCATCGGCCATCTCCACCAGGTGGCCGAGCAGACCGAAGCCGGTGACATCGGTCATCGCCTGCACAGCGGTCAGTTTGCCGAAACGGCTGCCGGGCTTGTTCAGGGTGCACATCCAGTCGCGCGCCAGGCCCACATCCTGCGCACGCAGCTTGGCCTTCTTCTCGGCGGTGGTGAGGATGCCGATGCCCAGCGGTTTGCTCAGGTACAGCTTGCAGCCGGCCGTGGCGGTGTCATTGCGCTTCATATGCTTCTTGTCGACCACGCCGGTCACCGCCAGGCCGAAGATCGGCTCCGGCGCATCGATCGAGTGGCCGCCGGCCAGCGGGATGCCGGCGGCGTCGCACACGGCGCGGCCGCCACGGATCACCTCGCGGGCCACTTCCGGCGGCAGCACATTCACCGGCCAGCCGAGGATGGCGATGGCCATCAGCGGGTCGCCGCCCATGGCGTAGATATCGCTGATCGCATTGGTCGCAGCGATGCGGCCGAAATCGAAGGGGTCGTCGACGATCGGCATGAAGAAGTCGGTGGTGGAGACCACCCCACGCTCGTCATCCAGGGCGTACACCGCCGCATCGTCGCGCGAGGCGTTGCCGACCCACAGCTTGGGGTCGAGGTTCTGCGCGCCGCTACCGGCGAGGATCACTTCCAGTACCTTGGGGGAAATCTTGCAGCCGCAGCCGGCGCCGTGGCTGTACTGGGTCAAACGGATCGGCTCGCTCATCGACAAGGCTCTCGGCAAAACGGAAACAGGCCGGGATTCTAGCAAAGCTGCTCTTTGCCCCGGTCGCTCCTATAATCGCGCGCTTTCAACTTTACTCATGGGGGCGCGCGAGCGGCTGAAGGGCTAGGCGCCCGGAGCGCAGCAACCGGAGTGGGCTGTAGCCCATGAGGATTGCGAGCACCGCGCAACGCAGCCATTCTGTCGCGCAGCCGCCCAACCAAGCCTTTTCCGCTATTGAACCGGAGAATCCTTATGCTCAAGCGTACTCTGGCGCTCGCCGCCGGCTTTGCCCTGTGCCTGTCCGCCACCCTGACCCAGGCCGCCGAAGTGCTGAAGGTCAGTGCCATTCCCGACGAAGCGCCCACCGAACTGCTGCGCAAGTTCAAGCCACTGGGCGCGTACCTGGAGCAGCAGCTGGGCATGAAAGTCGAGTTCGTCCCGGTGGCCGACTACCCGGCGGTGGTCGAGGCGCTGGCCACCGACCGCCTCGACCTGGCCTGGCTGGGCGGTTTCACCTTCGTCCAGGTGCGCCTGAAGACCGGCAACGCCATCCCCCTGGTGCAGCGCGAGCAGGATGCTCAGTTCACCAGCAAATACATCAGCGCCAACCCCGAGGTGCACAGCCTGGCCGACCTCAAGGGCAAGACCTTCGCCTTCGGCTCGGTGTCGTCCACCTCCGGCAGCCTGATGCCGCGCTACTTCATGCTCAAGGACGGCATCCAGCCGGAAAGTTTCTTCAGCCGCGTGGCCTATTCCGGCGCCCATGACGCCACCGCCGCCTGGGTGCAGGCCGGCAAGGTCGATGGCGGCGTGCTCAACGCCAGCGTGTGGGACAAGCTGGTCGCCGCCGGCAAGGTCGACACCAGCAAGGTGCGGGTACTGGCCACCACGCCGGCCTACTACGACTATAACTGGACGGTGCGCGGCAGCCTCGACCCGGCCCTGGCCGCGAAGATCAAGCAGGCCTTCCTCGCCCTCGACCCGGCCAACCCGGAACACAAGGCGATCCTCGACCTGCAGGCCGCCTCGCGCTTCATCGAGACCCAGCCGGACAACTACAAGGGCATCGAAGAGGCCGCACGCGCCGCCGACCTGCTGAAATGACCATCCGCCTCAGCGGCGCCAGCCTCCACCATGGCCAGAGCCTGGCCCTGAGCGGCATCGACCTGCACATCGCCGCCGGCGAGCGGGTAGCGATCATCGGCCCGTCCGGCGCCGGCAAGTCCAGCCTGCTGCACCTGATCGCCACGGCCCTGCGCCCCAGCAGCGGCGAACTGGAGCTGCTTGGCCAGGCGCCCTGGCGCCTCGCGGCGGGTGCCCGGCAGCGCCTGCGCGCCAAGGTCGGGCTGATTCACCAGGCGCCGCCGCTGCCACCGCGGCAGCGGGTGGTTACCGCCGTGCTGGCCGGGCGCCTCGGCCAGTGGGGCACCCTGCGCGGCCTGCTCAACCTGCTCCACCCGCTGGATGTCGCCGGAGCCCGCGCAGTGCTGGCCAGCCTGGATATGGCCGACAAGCTGTTCGTGCAGTGCCAGCAGCTGTCCGGCGGCCAGCTGCAACGGGTCGGCATTGCCCGCGCGCTGTACCAGCAGGCCGAGGTGCTGCTGGCCGACGAGCCGGTGGCGGCGATGGATCCGGTACTGGCCGAACACAGCCTGGGCATTCTCTGCCGGCATGCCGAGACCCGCGGCATCACCCTGGTGGCCAGCCTGCATGCGGTGGATCTGGCGCGCACGCACTTCCCGCGCATCATCGGCATCCGCGCCGGCCAGGTGGCCTTCGACCGGCCGACCGCCGAGGTCAGCGAGGCCCTGCTGGAAGCCCTCTACGCCAACGAGAAGTTGCACTCGCCGACCCTGGCCGCGCCCACCCTGAGTCTGCAGATTCCGCGATGCTGAAGGTGGCGAACCGTGACCCGGCAGCCCTGCCGCGCCTGCTCCTGAGCCTGCTGGCGATTGCCGTGCTGTGGCCGGGCATCCAGCTCAGCGAAGTGAACCCCGGCGTGCTGCTGCAGGCCGACAGCCGCCGCGAGATGGGGCATTTCCTGGGCGCCTTCTGGCCGCCGGCCCACGACGCGGAATTTCTCCGCCTGCTGCTGGACGCCACCCTGCAGACCCTGGCAGTGGCCACCGCCGGCATGGCCCTGGCGCTGCTCCTGGCCATCCCTGCCAGCCTGCTGGCCAGCCGTGCGCTGTCGCGCTCGGCGGCCGCCCGCGGTGGCCGGCCGGGGCCCTGGGCGCTGGCTCTGCGCTGGCCGGTGCGAGCTACCCTGGTGTTCCTGCGCAGCGTGCCGGAAATCGTCTGGGCCCTGCTGTTCGTCCGCGCCGTGGGCCTGGGCCCCACGGCCGGGGTGCTGGCCATCGCCATCACCTACAGCGGCATGCTCGGCAAGGTCTATGCGGAAATCTTCGAGTCGGTCAGCCAGCGTCCGGCCCATGCCCTGCTGCTGGCCGGCAGCGGGCGCCTGAGCGCCTTCGCCTACGGCATCCTGCCGAGTGCAGCGCCGGAGCTGCTGTCCTACACGGTGTATCGCTGGGAATGCGCAATCCGCGCCTCGGTGGTGATGGGTTTCGTCGGCGCCGGCGGCCTGGGCCAGCAGATCGACCTGTCGATGCGCATGTTCGCCAGCGCCGAGGTGGCCAGCATGCTGCTGACCTTCCTGCTGCTGGTGTGGCTGGCCGATCAGCTCAGCCGCCTGCTGCGCGGGAGGCTGGCATGAGGGCGCTGTGCAATGGCCTGCTGTTGCTCGCCCTGCTCGGCGCGGTAGTGGCCTCCTTCGCCTACCTGGGTCTGGATCTGCGCACCCTGCTGGAGGGCACTGCGCTGCAGCAGATGGGCGCCTACGCGGTGCGTTTCCTCAGCCCGGATCTCAGCGCCGGGCACCTGCGGGCCGTGGCCCGCGGTGCCCTGGAAACCCTGGCCATGTCCGGCCTCGGCACCCTGCTGGCCGCACTGTTCGGCCTGCTGCTCGCCCTGCCCGCCGCCGGGCGTTTCGGCTGGCCACTGCGCAGTGTCGCGCGTCTGCTGCTCAATGCTCTACGGGCGATTCCCGAACTGGTATGGGCGGTGCTGATGGTGCTGGCGGCCGGGCTCGGGCCGAATGCCGGCACCCTGGCCCTGGCCCTGCACACCGCCGGCGTGCTCGGCCGCCTGTATGCCGAGGCCCTGGAAAATGCTCCGCGCGAACCGGCCGCGGCCATCCGCCTGCAGGGTGGCAGCCAGCTCAGCGCCTTCTGCTATGGCGTGCTGCCCAACCTGTGGCCGCAGCTGCTGGCCTACTCGCTATACCGCTGGGAAAACAACATCCGCATGGCCAGCGTGCTCGGCTTTGTCGGTGCCGGCGGTCTGGGACAGATGCTCTACATGAGCCTCAGCCTGTTCCAGGAGGCCCGCGCCAGCACGGTGATTCTGGCCATGCTGGTGCTGGTGCTGCTGGTCGACGGCCTCAGCGACCGCGTCCGCCAGCGCTGGGTACGCGCCTAGCCCTGGCTTGACAGGCGCGCGCCGCAGCCGCTAAAAATCAGCCCTCGATCACGCGGCCAGCTTTCCATGCCCCATATTCACGACCTTGTCTCCCGCGCCATTGGCTTGACTGCCAAGGCCCAGGGTCGTGCCGTTGCCGCCAACAAATCGAAGAAACAGTCGCTCATTTGACCGGGGCGCGCTGTCCCGTCAGATGAGCTGACAGGACTGAGCGCCACGATCCACCGCACCACCCGCCCACTTCCTTCGCTCTTCTGACGCCGACAATACGGTCAGCCATCAGGAGAACACGCATGTCATCGTTTCACGGAATCTGGGTTGCTCTGGTAACTCCCTTCAACAACGCCGGCGCAGTCGACTTTCCCGCCCTGCGCGGCCTGGTCGATCACCTGCTGGCCGGCGATGTCGCCGGCCTGGTGGTCTGCGGCACCACCGGCGAAGCCGCCGCTCTCAGCCAGGCCGAGCAGTTGGCCGTGCTGGACGCGGTGCTGGAACTGGCGCCGCCGGAGAAGGTGGTGATGGGCCTGGCCGGCAACAACCAGGCCGAGCTGCTGCAATTGCAGCGCGAGATTGTGCAGCGCCCGATCGCCGGCCTGCTGATCCCGGCGCCCTACTACATTCGCCCGTCCCAGGACGCCCTGGTGAGCTTCTTCCACACCCTGGCCGATGCCTCCAGCGTGCCGGTGATCCTCTACGACATTCCCTACCGCACCGGCGTGCACCTGCAGCTGGACACCCTGCGGCGCATCGTCGCCCACGAGCGTATCGTCGCCATCAAGGACTGCGGCAACAACCCGGAGAACACCCTGGCCATGCTGAGCGAAGGCCAGGTCGATGTGCTCACCGGCGAGGACGGGCAGATCTTCAACGCCCTGTGCCTGGGCGCCAGCGGGGTGATCTCGGCGGCCGCGCACCTGTATCCCGAACGTTTCGTGCGCCTGCACCGGCAGGTGCTCGCGGGTCAGCTGGAGGCCGCCCGACAGAGCTTCTTCCAGCTGCTGCCGCTGATCCAGACGCTGTTCAGCGAGCCCAACCCGGCCCCGGTGAAAACCGCCCTGGCCCAGCAGGGGCTGCTCTGCGACGCGCTGCGCGCGCCCATGCAGGCCAGCAGTGCGGCCACCGCCACGCGCCTGCAGGCCCTGCTGCAGCAGCTGGATGGCGCGCCGCGCTGATGTGGCGCCCGCGCGGCGGCGTCAGGCCGGCTCCAGCCAGGCCTGGCGCAAGGCCCGCAGGGCCGTGGCGATGGCCACCTCGGGCACCGCGGCGAAACCCAGCACCAGCCCGGCGCGCTGATCCGCCGGGGTGTCGCTGTCCGGCAGCCAGTAGCTGCTCAGGCCATTCACCTCCACACCCACCTGCGCGGCGGCGGCGATCAGCGCGCGCTCACGGGCCAGGCTGTCGAGGCGCACGCACAGGTGCAGGCCGGCTTCCACCACAGGCAGGGGCGCACAACCGGGAATACCCGTCGGCCAGCCGGCCAGCAGCGCGTCGCGGCGACTCCTGGCGGCACTGCGCATGCGGCGGATATGCCGCTGGAAATGCCCGGCGGCAATGAACTCGGCCATCACCGCCTGGGTGCCGATTTCCGAGTGACGCATGTCCAGCGCACGGCGCCGGGCGAAGGCCTGGGCCAGGCTCGGCGGCAACACCAGGTAGCCCAGGCGTAGCGCCGGGAAGGCGATCTTGCAGAAGGTGCCGACGTACAGCACGCGGCCCTGGCGATCCAGCGCCGCCAATGGCGCCAGCGGGGTGCCGCTGTAGCGGTACTCGCCATCGTAGTCGTCCTCGACTATCCAGCCGTCGTGACGTTCGGCCCAGTCGAGCAGCTCCAGGCGTCGCGCCAGCGACAGGGTGACGCCGGTGGGGTACTGGTGCGAGGGCGTGACATAGGCCAGGCGGCAGCTACCGACCCGTTCCAGGGCGGCAGTATCCAGGCCCTCGCCATCCACGGCGATGCCCTGCAGCTGCGCCCCGGCCACCGCAAAGGCATGCCCGGCGGCGCGGTAGCCGGGGTTCTCGATGGCCACCCGGTCGCCCGGCTGCACCAGCAACTGGGCGCACAGGCTGATGGCCTGCTGGGCGCCGCAGGTGACCACGATCTGCGCCGGGTCGCAGTGCAAACCGCGGCTATTGCGCAGGTAGGCGGCGATCAGCTCGCGCAGCTGGCTGTCGCCGGCCGGGTCGCCATAGCCCAGGCGCGCCGGTGATGGCTTGCGCCAGAAACGCGCGGACAGCCGTGCCCAGGTCTCGAAGGGGAACAGGTCGAAGGCCGGCACGCCGACCCGAAAGGCCCGTGGCGCGCCCTCCAACGGCGCCGCCAGGTGGTGCGCCTGCAAACGCTGCAATGCCACGCTCGGCGCCGGCCCGCTGGCCGCCAGCGGCGCCGGGCGCACCACGCCGGTCAACGCGGCGACATAGGTGCCGGCGCCAACCCGCCCCTCGACATAGCCCTCGGCGTACAGCTGGTCGAAGGCGCGGGTCACGGTGTTGCGCGAGATGCCCAGCAGCCCGGCCAGGTCGCGGCTGGCCGGCAGCCGCGCGCCGCTGGCCAGGCGGCCGTCGAGGATGCGTTCGCGCAGCGCCTGGTACAGCTGGCGCGCCAGGCCCTGGGCGGGATCGAGCTGGATACCGGACAGATCGACCGGCAGCGGCGGAGCAAGCGGCATTGATTGGCTCCATTGAAGTCGCAGGAAATGGCTCTTACAACAGACCAATATCCTGCCTAGCATGAGCCCATCACGCCAGCGCCCGTTGTGGAGAAACCACCATGTACCTGCCCAGCGCCTTCCGCCAGGACGACCTCGCCGAACTGCACCGGCAGATCACCGCCAGCCGCCTGGCCAGCGTGATCAGCCAGGGCCCGGGCGGCCTGCAGGCCAGCCACCTGCCCCTGTTGCTGGTGGAAGGCGAAGGCGAACTCGGCACCCTCTACGGCCACTTCGCCAAGGCCAACCCGCAGTGGCGCGAACTGGCCGGCGGTGACCAGACGCTGGTGATCTTCAATGGCCCGGACGCCTACGTCAGCCCCTCCTGGTACCCGGCCAAGGCCGAGCACGGCAAGGTGGTGCCGACCTGGAACTACATCGCCGTGCACGCCTACGGCCAGGCCGAAGTGTTCGACGACGCCAAGCGCCTGCTGCAACTGGTCAGCCGCCTCAGCGACCAGCACGAGGCCGGGCGCGCCCAGCCCTGGGCGGTCAGCGAGGCGCCGCGCGACTACCTCGACAGCATGCTGCGCGCCATCGTCGGCTTCGCCCTGCCGATCCAGCGCCTGGAGGGCAAATGGAAGCTCGGGCAGAACCGCAGCAGCGCCGATCAGTTCGGCGTGCAGGCCGGCCTCAGCGCCAGCCACGACCCACGCGACCAGGAAATGGCCGCACGCATGCACCCCGTCACCTGAATCCCGTACGCCAAGGAAAGCCCATGTCCAGCCTCGAAATACGCGCCATCACGCCCGCCGACCACGCCGCCTGGCTGCCGCTCTGGCAGGGCTACCAGCGCTTCTACAAGACCGCCATCGCCGACGAAACCAGCGCCGTCACCTGGCAGCGCTTCCTCGACCCGGCCGAGCCGATGCACGCCGCCCTGGCCTGGCAGGACGGCCGCGCCGTGGGCCTGGTGCACTGGATCTTCCACCGCTCCTGCTGGACGGTCGGCGACTACTGCTACCTGCAGGATCTGTACGTCGACGAAAACCTGCGCGGCGGCGGCATCGGCCGCCGGCTGATCGAGCACGTCTACGCTCAGGCCCAGGCCACCGGCGCCTCGCGGGTGCACTGGCTGACCCAGGAAGACAACTACACAGGCCGCCAGCTGTACGACCGCATCGCCGACCGTTCCGGCTTCATCCAGTACCGCAAACTGTTCTGATCAGGAATCCGCCATGACCCAGCAAGAGCAACTCGACTGGCAACCCGTTGCCGCTCCCGCCCGCGCCCCATTGGAAGGTCGCTACGTGCGCCTCGAACCGCTGGACAGCGCGCGCCACGGCGACGACCTGTGGCTGGCCCTGCAAGGCCCGGATTCCGACCCGCTGCTGTGGGACTACCTGCCCTACGGCCCGTTCGCCGAGCGCGCGCCGTTCGACGCCTGGCTGGCCGGCAATGCCGCCAGTGCCGACCCGCAGTTCTTCGCCGTGATCGAGCTGGCCAGCCAGCGTTGCGTCGGCCTGCTCAGTTTCCTGCGCATCGCGCCCAAGGACGGCTGCATCGAGATCGGCCATATCGCCTTCGGCCGCGCCATGCAGCGCAGCCCGGCCTCCACCGAGGCGGTCTACCTGCTGGCCGAGCTGGCCATGGGCACGCTCGGCTACCGCCGCCTGGAGTGGAAGTGCAACGCACGCAACGCCCGCTCGATGCGCGCCGCCGAGCGCCTGGGCTTTGTCCACGAGGGGCTGTTCCGCCAGCACATGGTGATCAAGGGGCGCAACCGCGACACCGCCTGGTTCTCCATCATCGATGGGGAATGGCCGCGCTGCCGCGACGCCTTTCAGCGCTGGCTGGCGCCGGCCAACTTCGACGCCCAGGGCCGCCAGCTGCAGCGCCTGGAGGCACTGCGCGGCTGATGCCGCGCCGGTATTGGCAACGGGTTCGGAGTCACCGTCCCTTGCCATGCCATGCCGCGGTCGCCAGTCGTGCGGGCAGGCGCCGATCAGGGTATCTTCAGCGCCCTGCGACAACCGCCGAGGATGTTCCCGCTTCATGCGTAATTCCCTGTTTTCTGCCGCCCTGGCCTGCCTGGCAGCGCTCTGCTCGACCCAGGCCCTGGCACGGGTCGAAGTGCAACCGGTGCAACACACCAGCCTCGGTCGCATCCTCGCGGTCAAGGTTGCCGAGGACATCGCCCCCGGCGACTACGAGGCGCTGCTCAAAGGCCTGCGCGCCAACCCCGGCAAGTTCGCCCGCAAGATAGTGGTGCTCGACAACATCGGTGGCAGCGTGGCCGAGGCGATCCGCATGGGCCGCCTGCTGCGCGAAACCGGCTTCGACGCGCTGGTGCCCAGCGATGCGGTGTGCCAGGGCAGCTGCATCTACCTGCTGGCCGCCGGGCGCGACAAGAGCGTGCGCGGCTATGTCGGCCTGCACCGCCCGTACTTCCCTGCCGGCGACTCCGCCCTGGCCGCCAGCAGCCCCGGCGGCTACAGCCCATCGGCCTACCTGCGCGACATGAACATCCCACCCAGCCTGTTCAGCGACATGAACAGCATCGCCCCGCAGCAGATGCGCGTGCTCAGCCCCCAGGAGCTGGCGCGCTACCGCCTCGACTGATCGCGTACTGCGTTCCACGTAGGGCGGGTGAAACCCGCGAACCGGCACGCGGGTTTCACCCGCCCTACGTCCTGCCCCTGGAAGCGACCGAGTGACCACGGAAATGACGGATCTCCGGAGGCTTCCCCCTACCTCGTGATCCCCGCGCAGGCGGGGATCCAGAGCGGGACACCCAGGTACAACACCGGCCGGACACATAGCCAAGAAAAAGCCCGCCATCTGGCGGGCTTTTTTATTGCACCAGCGCTTAGCGCAGCTGCTCGAGCATACCGGTCACCACCGTCAGCACGTCGCGCGCCAGGCGCTTGGAGCGTTCGCCGTTCCAGCCGGTGCGCGGGTTGGGCGACAGGTTGTGATCCTTGAACGGCATCTCCACCGTGTAGGCCAGGCAGTCGTAGGTCTGCCCGACCCAGTTGCAGGCCAGCGCCAGGTTGGCCTGGCCCGGCTCGTCGCGCACATAGCCGTGCTCGACCTGGAACTCGCCGATCGCCATCAGTTGCTGGCGGAAGGTGTTTTCCAGGGCATCCAGGCGCGGGCTGAAACCGGGGTTGCCCTCGCAGCCGGCGGTGAACACGTAGGGGATTTCCTCGTCGCCGTGGATATCGAGGAACAGGTCGACGCCGATGGCCGCCATCTGCTGCTGGACGAACAGCACCTCGGGGCTCTCCTCGGCGCTCGGTGCCTGCCAGGCGCGGTTGAGATCCTTGCCGGCGGCGTTGGTGCGCAGGTTGCCGTTGAAAGCACCGTCCGGGTTCATGTTCGGCACCAGATACAGATCGGCCTTGGCCAGCAGTTGCTGCAGCTCGGCGTCGTCATTGGCCAGGCGCTCGATCAGGCCCTCCATGTACCACTCGGCCATGTGCTCGCCGGGGTGCTGCTGGGCGATCAGCCACAGCTTGCGCGGTGCGCTGGCGCCTCGGCTGACGCGCAGCAGCGGGATGTCGCGGCCCTGCACGCTCTTGCCACTGGCCAGCAGCTCGACCCCGGGAATGCTCAGGGCCTTGGCGATCAGCTGCTCGTGGCGCGCCCGGCTGTAGGGCTCGAAGTAGGCGAACCAGGCCTGCGGCTGGCTGGCCTCCAGCTCGAAGTGCAGGCCGTCCTGGTCGAAGCGGGTGGGCACGCGGAACCAGTCCTGCTGGTCGTAGGAGGCCACCGCCTGGTAACCGCTCCAGGCATGGGCGTAGGACGACTGCGCGGCATTGCTCAGGGTGAAACCGTGGCGGCTGCCCGGCACCAGGCCCTCGGCCTTGAAATGGAACCACTGGAAGTGCGCACTGGCGATGTCCGGGCGAATGGCCAGCAGCACCTGCTGCGGGTTGCTGGCGTCCAGCACCTGGATATTGCCGCTGTCGAAATCACTGCGAATGTTCATGGGGTTCTCGGAAAACGGATAAATACCGGCGAATTGAAGCGCGTCATCGCCGGCAAGTCCATGCCGCACCGACCGGGGGCCCGCCTGCCGTTGAATGCGCCGGCTGGGCCGTGGGTATACTGCGCCGACCGGGCCGGCCTGCGGCCCGGGTTCACCCTGCCCCGCCGAGAGTTCATGAGCACCAGCAAATCCCCCGGGCCGCGCGAGCAGCGCAAGGCCGAAACCCGCCAGCTGATCCCCGCCATCCAGGTGTTCGAGCAGGCCGGCTTCGAGGGGGCCTCGACCCGCGAGATTGCCAAGCGCGCCGGGGTCGTCCAGGGCCTGGTCACCTATCACTTCGCGAACAAGGACAACCTCTGGCGCGAGGCGGTGAAGCTGGCCTTCGCCGATCTGCCGGCGCTGCCCGAGCTGCCGCCGGCGCCCTCCCCGGACGAGGTGCGCCAGGCCCTGCGTGCCTGCATTCGCGGCTATGCGCTGCTGTGCCTGCGCTCCTCGGGCATGGCCATGCTGCTGTACCAGCAGATCGGCCAGCAGGACGAACGCTTCGACTGGCTGGTGCGCGAGCAATTCCTCCCCAGCCAGCAGCGCCTGCGCCCGCTGTACGAGGCCTGCCAGGCCTGTGAGCTGGTCAAGCCGATGCCCTTCGAGCACTTCTGCTTCAGCCTGGCCGGGCTGACCAACACCTACTTCGCCCTGGCCGGCGTGTACCGCATCGCCACCGAGCGCGACCCGCAGGACGAAGCGGTGTCCGACGCCATCATCGAGCACATCGAAGCGCTGCTCCTGCGCTGACACGCTCCCATCATCAGCCACAGCTGCCCCCGGTCATTCACGCCGCCGAGGGTGGAGCTGCGGCATTGACTAAATACTGATCATCCGAAATATTGCTGTTCACTCGAACAATGAAATCTCGCCATAACCATCTGCGGAGGTTGAGCGGACATGCACAGCAAGAACGTGGTGATTACCGGTGCCGGCAGCGGCATCGGCCGTGAACTGGCCCTGCAACTGGCCGCCCGTGGCTGCCGCCTGGCCCTGGCCGACCGCGACGAGCAGGGTCTGGCGGAAACCGCCATCCAGGCCCGCCTGGCCGGCGCCGGCAGCCTGCTGACGCAGCGCCTGGATGTCAGCGACGAGGCCCAGGTCAACGCCTTCGCCGCCCAGGTGCAGGACGGCCTCGGCGGCGTCGACGTGCTGATCAACAACGCCGGCATCACCCGTTTCGGCGACTTCGCCAGTACCTCGCCGGAGGCCTTCCGCCAGGTGCTGGACGTCAACTTCTGGGGCGTGGTGTACGGCAGCCGCGCCTTCCTGCCGGCCCTGCGCGCCAGCCGCGGCAGCCTGGTCAACCTGTCCAGTTTGTTCGGCCTGATCGGCGTCGCCGCGCAGACCCACTACTGCGCCAGCAAGTTCGCCGTGCGCGGCTTCAGCGAGGCGCTGCGCCAGGAACTCAAGGACGACGGCGTGCATGTGGCCTGCGTGCACCCCGGCGGCGTGCGCACGCGCATCGCCAGCAACGCCCGCTTCGATCAGGAAGTCGAGGATCAGGCCGCACTGGTGCTCAAGCTCGAACAGAACACCCTCAAGCTGCCGCCCAGCGAGGCGGCGCGGATCATCCTCAGCGGCATCGAGCAGCGCCGCGAGCGCATCCTGGTAGGCCGCGACGCCAAGGCCGTCGACCTGCTGCAACGCCTGCTGCCCACCGCCCACTCCGGCCTGGTGCACCGCCTGCTGAGCAAGGCCTCGGGGCTGCGCAAGAAGGTGACGGCATGATCGAACGCCGTCTGATCCGCTCACGCTCGCTGCGTTCGCGCCTGGTCAGCCTGGTGCTGCGGCGCAAGCTCAAACCCATTCTCACCGCCGAGCACTTCGACCACCTGCGCTTCCGCGCCTGGCTGGAGCGCACCAACGCCAAACGCAAGACCGCGCCTGGCGTGGCGATTCGCGAGGGCGGGCATGGCGCGATCCAGGGCGAGTGGAACATCCCGCAGGCCGCCGCCCCCGGGCGCTGCATCCTCTACCTGCATGGCGGCGGCTACATCTTCGGCTCGCCGCGCACCTACCGCAGCTTCACCACCCGCCTGGCCAAGCTGGCTGACAGCGCGCTGTTCTCCCTGGATTACCGCCTGGCCCCGGAACACCCCTTCCCCGCCGCGGTGGATGACGCGCTGGCCGCCTACGACTGGCTGCGGCAATCCTTTCCGGCCAGCGCCATCGTGCTGGCCGGCGATTCGGCCGGCGGCGGCCTGACCCTGGCCCTGCTCCTCGCCCTCAAGGCCCGTGGCCGTGCCCTGCCGGCATCGGCCATCCTGCTGTCGCCCTATACCGACCTGCTAGCCAGCGGCGCATCGCTGCAGGCCAATGGCCGCAGCTGCGTGATGTTCAATGCCGCCGCCATCCAGCGCGCCGCGAGCATCTACCTCGATGGCCAGGATGGCGCCCTGCCGCTGGCCTCGCCGCTGTATGGCGAACTCTCCGGGCTGCCGCCGCTGGCCATCCATGTCAGCGACAACGAGGCCCTGCGTGACGACGCCTATCGCCTGGCGGATCGTCTCGACGCCGCCGGCGGCGAAGGCCAGCTGACCGTCTGGCGCGGCCAGGCCCACGTCTGGCCGACCTTCTACCCGCTGCTGCCGGAAGCCGATGCCTGTCTGCGCGACATGGTCGCCTTCGCCCGGCAGCACTGGCAGCCCGCCCCCGTCACGGGGAGCAACGCGAGCCCGGCGCCATGAGCCGGGTGCACGAGTACCTCATCGTCGGCAGCGGCTTCTCCGGCCTGGGCATGGCGATCCAGCTCAAGCGCAGCGGCCGCGAGGACTTCCTGATCCTCGAGAAGGCCGCCGACGTCGGCGGCTGCTGGCGCGACAACACCTACCCCGGCTGCGGCTGCGACATCCCCTCGCACCTCTATTCCTTCTCCTTCGAGCAGCGCGCCGACTGGTCGCGCAAGTACCCGCTGCGCGAGGAGATCCACGCCTACCTGCAGCACTGCGTGAACAAGTACGGCCTCGACCCGCACCTGCGCCTGAACTGTACGGTGCAGCGCCTGCGCTACCTCGACGCGGAGCAGGTGTGGCAGGTCGAGCTGGTCGACGGCAGCAGCCTGCGCGCGCGCTTCGTGATACTCGGCAAGGGCCCGCTGCATGTGCCGACGCTACCCGAGCTGCCGGGACTGGAGCGCTTCACCGGTGCGGTGTTTCACTCCAGCCACTGGGATCACGGCTACGACCTGCGCGGCAAGCGGGTCGCCTCGATCGGCACCGGCGCCAGTGCCATCCAGTACATCCCGCAGATCGCCCCGCTGGTGGCCGAGCTGAGCGTGTTCCAGCGCTCGCCGGCCTGGGTGCTGCCGCGCCCGGATCGGCGCATGACCACAGTAGAGAAGACCCTGCTGCGCCTGTGCCCGCCGTTGCAGCGGCTTTACCGCCACCTGCTGTTCCGCCTGCACGAAGGCCGCCTCAAGGCCATGCAGAGCGGCAGCCTGGCCAACCGCCTGGCCAGTCGCATGGCGCGCCGGCACATCGCCCGCCACGTCAGCTCGGCGGACAAGCGGCGCAAGCTGACACCGGACTACCAGCTGGGCTGCAAGCGCATCCTGATCTCCAACGACTTCTACCCGGCCATCGAGCGCAGCAACGTCGAGCTGATCGCCGCCGGCGTCAGCGAAGTGAGCGAGCGCCACGTGATCGCCAGCGACGGCACGCGCAAGGAAGTCGACGCGATCATCTTCGCCACCGGCTTCGCGGTGATGGATGCCCTGGTGCCGCCCGGCTTCATCCTCGGCCCCGGCGGTGTCGATCTCGGCCAGCGCTGGCTGGAACAGGGCGCCGCGGCATTTCGTGGAGTGAGCGCGCCGGGCATGCCCAACCTGTTCTTCCTGATCGGGCCGAACAGCGGCCTGGGCCACAACTCGATGATCCTGATGATCGAGGCGCAGATCGGCCATATCCTCGCCTGCCTCGACCACCTGCAGCGCCAGGGCCTGCAGCGCCTGACGGTGCGCGACGAGGCCGCGCAGGCCTACACCGAGCAGCTGCAGGCGCAGCTCGCCGGCTCGGTCTGGCAATCCGGCTGCAGCAGCTGGTACCTCGACAAGGACGGGCGCAACCAGACCCTGTGGCCCGGCAGCGTGGCGACCTACCAGCGCCTGATGCGCAGGCTGCCGCTGGCCAGCTATCACTGGGAGTGACGGGCCACAATGCAAAAGGCCCGTAGCTGTTGGGCTACGGGCCTTTTCATGTACCGCCGGAGCAGCTTTCGATCAGAACGGGATATCGTCGTCGAAGCTGTCGTAGTCGGCGGCCGGCTGCGGCTGGGCAGCCGGTTGCGGGGCCGGACGCGGGGCCGACTGTTGCGGCGCCGGGCGCGACTGCTGCTGACGCGGGGCGTATTCGCCACCGCCTTCGCTGTTGTTGCCACGACCGCCGAGCAGCTGCAGGGTGCCGTTCATGTCGACCACGATCTCGGTGGTGTAGCGCTTGACGCCGTCCTTCTCCCACTCGCGGGTCTGCAGGCGGCCTTCGATGTAGCACTGGCCGCCCTTGCGCAGGTATTCGCCGGCGATTTCCGCCAGCTTGCCGAAGAACACCACGCGGTGCCATTCGGTACGATCCTGCTGCTGGCCGGTCTGCTTGTCCTTCCAGCTGTCAGTGGTGGCGAGGGTGATGTTGGTCACCGCGTTGCCATTGGGCAGATAGCGGGTTTCCGGATCGCCGCCGACGTTGCCGATCAGAATGACTTTGTTAACCCCACGGGCCATTTCGTTCTCCTAAGCTGAATGCGTCTCCGCGGCCTCTTCGAGCACACGCTCGAGCAACTCGCGGTCCAATTGTTGGGTGTCCACTTTGATGTACAACGCGGCCTCCTCGGCTACCACTATGGCGTCGCTGACGCCGGGTATGGCGAGGAGTCGCCCCACCAGTGCGCTATCGGCCACGGCATGGGCCGTGAGCGGCCGGCGCAGGCTGGTCACATAAGGCGGCTCGCGCATAGTAGCAGCTGCCAGCAGCCAAATAACCCCCAGCGCCGCACAGCCGACGAACACCAGGCCGAGGCCGCCGTGCTGGTACAGCCAGCCGCCGAGAATGCCGCCCACGGCAGCGCCGAGGAACTGGCTGGTGGAGTACACGCCCATCGCCGTGCCCTTGCCGCCGGCCGGCGCCACCTTGCTCACCAGCGACGGCAGCGAGGCCTCGAGCAGGTTGAAGGCGGTGAAGAACAGGATGAAGCCGCCCACCAGCGCCGAGAGGCTGTGGCCGAACAGCCAGAAGAACAGTTCGCAGAGCACCAGCGCCAGCACCGCGCCAGAGAGCACGCGCTTCATCTGGCGTTTCTTCTCGGCGTAGATGATGAACGGCACCATGCCGAAGAAGCCGATCAGCAGCGCACTGAGGTAGACCCACCAGTGCTCTTCCTTGGGCAGGCCGCCCTGCTCCACCAGGGCCAGCGGCAGTACCACGAAACTGGCCATGAGGATCGCATGCAACACGCCGATACCCAGGTTCAGACGCAGCAGCTCGGCGTTGCGCAGAGTCGGCAGCAGCGCCTGGCGCGCCACCCCGGATTCGCGATGCTGCAGGGCGCTGGAGGCGCGCGGCACGAACAGGGCGATGATCAAGATGCCGACCAGCGCCATGCCGGCGGTGGCCCAGAACAGCCCGGCCAGGCCGAAGGCGCGGGTCAGCAGCGGGCCGACCACCATGGCCACGGCGAACGACAGGCCGATGCTCATGCCGATCATGGCCATGGCCTTGGTACGGTGCTGTTCGCGGGTGAGGTCGGAGAGCAGCGCCATCACCGCCGCCGAGATCGCCCCGGCGCCCTGCAGCACGCGGCCGGCGATGACGCCCCAGATCGAGTCGGCGTTGGCTGCCAGAACGGCGCCGGCGGCGAAGATCAGCAAGCCGACGTAGATCACCGGCAGGCGGCCGATGCGGTCGCAGAGAATGCCGAACGGAATCTGCAGCACTGCCTGGGTCAGGCCGTAGGCGCCGATGGCCAGGCCGATCAGCGCCGGGGTGGCGCCGGCCAGATCCATGCCGTAGGTGGCCAGAACCGGCAACACCATGAACATACCCAGCATGCGGAAGGCAAAGACCAGGGCCAGGCCGCCCGCGGCGCGGGTCTCGCTGGCGCTCATGCGCTCGCTGTGCGGATCGTGCATCGATAAACCCCATGTAAACGAGGCGGCGATTCTAGCAGCAGCGGCCCGTCCGGCACAGGCGTGACGCTTTGCCGCGTGACGGCCGAGAGCCGTATACTTCGCGGTTTCCAGGCGCCAAACGAGGCCGCTGTTCGTGGACAAGATTCTGATTCGTGGGGCCCGTACCCATAACCTGAAAAACGTCGACCTGACCCTGCCGCGCGACAAGCTGATCGTGATCACCGGCCTGTCCGGCTCCGGCAAGTCGTCGCTGGCCTTCGACACCCTCTACGCCGAGGGTCAGCGCCGCTACGTCGAGTCCCTTTCGGCCTACGCCCGGCAGTTCCTGTCGATGATGGAAAAGCCTGACGTCGACACCATCGAGGGTCTGTCGCCGGCCATCTCCATCGAGCAGAAGTCCACCTCGCACAACCCGCGCTCGACCGTCGGCACCATCACCGAGATCTACGACTACCTACGCCTGCTCTACGCCCGCGTCGGCATCCCGCGCTGCCCGGATCACGACGTGCCGCTGGAAGCACAGACCGTCAGCCAGATGGTCGACCAGGTGCTGGCCCTACCCGAGGGTCGCAAGCTGATGCTGCTGGCCCCGGTGATCCGCGAGCGCAAGGGCGAGCACCTGTCGGTGTTCGAGGAGCTGCGCGCCCAGGGCTTCGTGCGTGCCCGGGTCAACGGCAAGCTGTTCGAGCTGGACGAACTGCCCAAGCTGGACAAGCAGAAGAAGCACTCCATCGACGTGGTGGTGGATCGCTTCAAGGTGCGCGACGACCTGCAGCAGCGCCTGGCCGAATCCTTTGAGACCGCCCTCAAGCTGGCCGACGGCATCGCCCTGGTGGCGCCGATGGACGACGAGGAAGGCGAGGAGACGATCTTCTCCGCACGCTTCGCCTGTCCCCATTGCGGCCACTCGATCAGCGAGCTGGAACCCAAGCTGTTCTCCTTCAACAACCCGGCCGGCGCCTGCCCGACCTGCGACGGCCTGGGCGTGAAGCAGTTCTTCGACACCCGCCGCCTGGTCAATGGCGAGCTGACCCTGGCCGAAGGCGCGATCCGCGGCTGGGATCGGCGCAACGTCTACTACTTCCAGATGCTCGGCTCGCTCTCCGCGCACTACGGCTTCAGCCTCGAGGTGCCGTTCGACGAGCTGGACAAGGAACAGCAGCAGGTACTGCTCAACGGCAGCGGCAAGGACAACGTCGAGTTCCGCTATCTCAACGACCGTGGCGACATCGTCAAGCGCGCCCACCCGTTCGAGGGCATAGTGCCGAACCTGGAGCGGCGCTACCGCGAGACCGAGTCGGCCACCGTGCGCGAGGAGCTGGCCAAGTTCCTCAGCACCCAGCCCTGCCCCGACTGCCGCGGCACCCGCCTGCGCCGCGAGGCGCGCCATGTATGGGTCGGCGACAAGACCCTGCCGGCGGTCACCGGTCTGCCGGTGGGCGATGCCACCGACTACTTCGGCAGCCTGAGCCTCACCGGCCGCCGTGGCGAGATCGCCGACAAGATCCTCAAGGAAATCCGCGAGCGCCTGCAGTTCCTGGTCAACGTCGGCCTCGACTACCTGACCCTGGATCGCAGCGCCGATACCCTGTCCGGTGGCGAAGCGCAGCGCATTCGCCTGGCCAGCCAGATCGGCGCCGGCCTGGTGGGCGTCATGTACATCCTCGACGAGCCGTCCATCGGCCTGCACCAGCGCGACAACGAGCGCCTGCTCGGCACCCTCACCCACCTGCGCAACCTGGGCAACACGGTGATCGTGGTCGAGCACGACGAGGACGCCATCCGACTGGCCGACTACGTGGTCGATATCGGCCCCGGCGCCGGTGTGCACGGCGGCCAGATCGTCGCCGAGGGTACCCCGGACGAGGTGATGAACCACCCCGACTCGCTGACCGGCAAGTACCTCTCCGGCCGCGAGAAGATCCGCTACCCGGCCACCCGCACCCCGCGCGACAAGAAGAAGGCGCTGAAGCTCAAGGGCGCGCGCGGCAACAACCTGCGCAACGTCGACCTGGAGATCCCGGTCGGCCTGCTCACCTGCGTCACCGGGGTGTCCGGCTCGGGCAAATCGACGCTGATCAACAACACCCTGTTCCCCCTCAGCGCCACCGCGCTGAACGGTGCCACTACCCTGGAAGCCGCCGCCCACGACTCGCTCGACGGCCTGCAGCACCTGGACAAGGTGGTCGACATCGACCAGAGCCCGATCGGCCGTACGCCGCGCTCCAACCCGGCCACCTACACCGGGCTGTTCACCCCGATCCGCGAGCTGTTCGCCGGCGTACCGGAGTCGCGCTCGCGCGGTTACGGCCCGGGCCGTTTCAGCTTCAACGTCAAGGGCGGGCGCTGCGAGGCATGCCAGGGCGACGGCATGATCAAGGTGGAAATGCACTTCCTGCCGGACATCTACGTGCCGTGCGACGTGTGCAAGGGCAAGCGCTACAACCGCGAAACCCTGGAAGTGAAGTACAAGGGCAAGAGCATCACCGAGGTGCTCGACATGACCATCGAGGAAGCCCGCGAGTTCTTCGATGCGGTGCCGGCACTGGCGCGCAAGCTGCAGACCCTGATCGACGTGGGCCTGTCCTACATCAAGCTGGGGCAGAGTGCGACCACTCTCTCCGGTGGCGAGGCGCAGCGGGTCAAGCTGAGCCGCGAGCTGAGCAAGCGCGACACCGGCAAGACCCTGTACATCCTCGACGAGCCGACCACCGGCCTGCACTTCGCCGATATCCAGCAGCTGCTCGACGTGCTGCACCGCTTGCGCGATCACGGCAACACGGTGGTCGTCATCGAGCACAACCTGGACGTGATCAAGACCGCCGACTGGCTGGTGGATCTCGGCCCCGAGGGCGGCTCCAAGGGCGGCATGATCATCGCCACCGGTACCCCGGAGGACGTGGCGGCCAACCCGGCGTCGCACACCGGGCACTTCCTCAAGCCGTTGCTGGAACGCGATCGCGCCTAAGCGGCACCAAAACGAAAAAGCCCCGCAGATGCGGGGCTTTTTCTTGTGGCGGCGAATCAGGCCAGATCGAAGCGATCCAGGTTCATCACCTTGACCCAGGCGGCGACGAAGTCCTTGATGAACTTCTCCTTGCCGTCGACACTGGCATACACCTCGGCGTAAGCGCGCAGCACCGAGTTGGAGCCGAAGATCAGGTCGTTGCGGGTACCGCTGTACTGCACTTTGCCGGTCTTGCGGCATTTGCCCTCGAACAGCTCGGCATCGGCGCCCGTCGCCTTCCACTCCAGCCCCATGTCCAGCAGGTTGACGAAGAAGTCGTTGGACAGCACGCCGGGCTTGTCGGTGAACACGCCCTGCGGGCCGCCATCGTGGTTGGCTCCAAGCACACGCAGGCCGCCGACCAGGACGGTCAGCTCCGGCGCGGTCAGGGTCAGCAACTGCGCCTTGTCGATCAGCAGCGCCTCGGTCGCGGCACCGACCGGCCCCTTGCGGTAGTTGCGGAAGCCATCGGCCAGCGGCTCCAGCAGAGCGAAGGACTCGACGTCGGTCTGTGCCTGACTGGCATCGACACGGCCTGCGGCAAACGGCACTTCGATGCTGACACCGGCAGCCTTGGCCGCCTGCTCGATGCCGACCCCACCGGCCAGCACGATGACGTCAGCCAGCGAAGCCTTACCGGAAGCCTTCTGGATCTCGACCAGCTTGGGCAGCGCCTTGACCGCCAGCTTGTTGACCTCCCAGTCCTTCTGCGGCGCCAGGGCCAGGCGTGCGCCGTTGGCGCCGCCACGCTTGTCGCCACCGCGGAAAGTCGAAGCGGACGCCCAGGCCACGGATACCAGGGCACTGACCGACAGGCCGGAGGCGCCGATCTTGGCCTTGAGGTCGGCAATATCGGCCGCGCTCGGCTTGTGCGTGGCGGCCGGCAGCGGATCCTGCCAGAGCAGCTCCTCTTTCGGCACTTCCGGGCCCAGGTAGCGCGCCCGCGGCCCCATGTCACGGTGGGTCAGCTTGTACCAGGCGCGGGCAAAGGCCTCGGCGAAAGCCTGCGGATCTTCGTAGAAGTGCTTGGAGATCTTGCCGAACGCCGGGTCGAAACGCAGGGTCAGGTCGGTGGTGAGCATGGTCGGCTTGTGGAACTTGCCCGGCACATGGGCGTCCGGAATGATCTCCGGCGCATCCTTGGCCACCCACTGTTTGGCACCGGCCGGCGACTTGGTCAGCTCCCACTCGTACTTGAACAGGTTCTCGAAGAAGTTGTTGCTCCACAGCGCCGGGGTCTTCGTCCAGGTGACTTCCAGGCCGCTGGAAACGGTGTCCTTACCATGGCCGCTACCGAAGTTGCTGTTCCAGCCCAGGCCCTGGGCCTCGATCGGCGCACCTTCCGGCTCCGGCCCCTTGTGCGACTCCGACGCGGCGCCGTGAGCCTTGCCGAAGGTGTGGCCACCGGCGATCAGGGCGACGATTTCCTCATCGTCCATGGCCATACGACCGAAGGTGGAGCGGATGTCCTTGGCCGCGGCCAGGTAGTCTCCGCTGGCGTTCGGGCCTTCCGGGTTCACGTAGATCAGGCCCATATGGGTGGCGGCAAGGTTGTGATCCAGCTCGCGATCACCGTGGAAGCGCTTGTCGTCGCCCAGCCACTTGGTCTCCGCGCCCCAGTTCACGTCCATGTCCGGCTCCCAGACATCCGCGCGGCCGCCGGCGAAACCGAAGGTGCGAAAGCCCATGGACTCCAGCGCGACGTTGCCGGCGAGGATGAACAGGTCGGCCCAGGAGATCTTCTGCCCGTACTTCTGCTTGATCGGCCACAGCAGGCGCCGCGACTTGTCGATGTTGACGTTGTCCGGCCAGGAGTTGAGCGGGGCGAAGCGCTGCTGGCCACGCCCGCCGCCGCCGCGGCCATCGAGGGTGCGGTAGGTACCGGCGGCATGCCAGGCCATGCGGATCATCTGCGGGCCATAGTGGCCGAAGTCGGCAGGCCACCAGTCCTGGGAGTCGGTCATCAGTTTGACCAGATCGGCCTTCAGGGCCTTGTAGTCGAGCTTCTTGAATTCTTCGGCATAGTTGAAGGTTTCCCCCAGCGGATTGGACTTCTCCGAATGCTGGTTGAGCAGGTCAACGCGCAGCTGATTCGGCCACCAATCCGCGTTGCTAGTGCCACCACCGGCGGCATGATGGAACGGGCATTTACCTTGGTTCGACATTGCTCTCTCCTTATCTTCTCATCAGGTCGGCCCCTTCAACTGCGGCCAACGATGGGTCAAGACTAGACCTGCTTTATCAGCATAACCAATTTATGGAGAGCAACGACTTGATAGTTTTTTTCTCTTAAAAGAGTCCCCGCCTGCCTGCTGTTCACCACATGGAAAAGCGCAGGCAACAAAAAACCGGGCACATGGCCCGGTTTCTTGTGCAGCAGAAACGGCTTATTCAGCAGCTTCTACAGCTTCACCAGCAACCTGACGGTCAACCAGCTCGACGTACGCCATAGGAGCGTTGTCGCCAGCACGGAAGCCGCACTTCAGGATGCGCAGGTAGCCGCCCTGACGGGTGGCGTAGCGCTTGCCCAGGTCGTTGAACAGTTTGCCGACGATGGCTTTCGAACGGGTACGGTCGAAGGCCAGACGACGGTTGGCAACGCTGTCTTCTTTAGCCAGAGTGATCAGCGGCTCGGCGACGCGGCGCAGTTCTTTGGCTTTCGGCAGAGTAGTTTTGATCAGCTCGTGCTCGAACAGCGAAACCGCCATGTTCTGGAACATGGCCTTGCGGTGTGCGCTGGTGCGGCTGAGGTGACGGCCACTTTTACGATGACGCATGGTTCAATTCCTTACCAAACTTCAAGTTCGGTGATCGTGACGATCAGGCAGTCGCCTTATCGTCTTTTTTCAGACTTGCCGGCGGCCAGTTGTCGAGGCGCATGCCGAGGGACAGACCACGGGAGGCCAGAACGTCCTTGATTTCGGTCAGGGACTTCTTGCCCAGGTTCGGAGTCTTCAACAGCTCTACTTCGGTACGCTGAATCAGGTCGCCGATGTAGTAGATGTTCTCCGCCTTCAGGCAGTTGGCCGAACGTACGGTCAGTTCAAGGTCGTCAACCGGGCGCAGCAGGATCGGATCGATCTCGTCTTCCTGCTCGACCACTACCGGCTCACTGTCGCCCTTCAGATCAACGAAGGCCGCCAGTTGGTGCTGGAGGATAGTCGCGGCACGACGGATAGCCTCTTCAGGATCCAGGGTGCCGTTGGTTTCCAGGTCGATGACCAGCTTGTCCAGGTTGGTACGCTGCTCGACGCGGGCGTTTTCCACCACGTAGGCCACGCGACGAACCGGGCTGAACGAAGAGTCCAGCTGCAGACGACCGATGCTACGGCTCTCGTCTTCATCGCTCTGACGGGCATCAGCCGGCTCGTAGCCACGGCCACGACGCACGGTGAGCTTCATGTTCAGAGCGCCGTTGTCCGCCAGGTTGGCGATAACGTGATCGCCGTTGACGATCTCGACATCGTGATCCAGCTGAATATCGGCAGCGGTGACCACACCCGAGCCCTTCTTGGCCAGAGTCAGGGTGACTTCGTCACGACCGTGCAGCTTGATAGCCAGGCCTTTCAGGTTCAGGAGGATCTCGATGACATCTTCCTGTACACCTTCGATGGCGGAGTACTCGTGGAGTACACCGTCAATCTCGGCCTCGACTACTGCACAGCCAGGCATGGAGGACAACAGGATGCGACGCAGCGCATTGCCCAGGGTATGGCCAAAACCACGCTCGAGAGGCTCGAGGGTGATCTTGGCGCGGGTCGAACTGACCACCTGCACATCGATGTGGCGGGGGGTCAGGAACTCATTTACCGAAATCTGCATGGATGCACCTATTTTCTAGCCCTTACTTGGAGTAGAGCTCGACAATCAGGCTTTCGTTGATGTCGGCGGACAGGTCGCTGCGAGCCGGGACGCTTTTGAACACGCCAGACTTCTTCTCAGCATCCACTTCCACCCACTCAACGCGGCCACGCTGGGTGCACAGCTCGAGAGCTTGAGCGACGCGCAGCTGGTTCTTCGCCTTTTCGCGAACTGCAACCACGTCACCAGCTTTGACCTGGTAGGACGGGACGTTCACGGTCGAACCGTTCACGGTGATGGCTTTGTGCGATACCAGCTGACGGGATTCGGCACGAGTAGCGCCAAAGCCCATGCGGTAAACCACGTTGTCCAGACGGCATTCCAGCAGTTGCAGCAGGTTTTCGCCGGTAGCGCCTTTACGGCTGGCAGCCAGCTTGTAGTAACCGCTGAACTGACGCTCCAGTACACCGTAGATGCGGCGGACTTTCTGCTTCTCACGCAGCTGGGTACCGTAGTCGGACTGACGACCACGGCGAGCGCCGTGCTGGCCAGGAGCCGATTCGATGTTGCACTTGGATTCGAGCGCGCGCGCACCACTCTTCAGGAAGAGATCGGTGCCTTCACGGCGAGACAGTTTGCATTTGGGACCAATGTAACGAGCCATTCTTCACTGTCTCCTATTACACGCGACGCTTCTTCGGCGGACGGCACCCGTTGTGCGGGATCGGCGTCACGTCGGTGATGCTGGCGATTTTGTAGCCGCAGGCGTTCAGAGCACGCACAGCGGATTCGCGACCTGGGCCCGGGCCCTTGACGTTCACGTCGAGGTTCTTCAGGCCATATTCCAGGGCTGCTTGACCAGCACGCTCGGCAGCCACCTGGGCAGCGAACGGGGTGGACTTACGGGAGCCGCGGAAACCGGAACCACCGGAGGTAGCCCAGGACAGAGCGTTACCTTGACGGTCGGTGATGGTCACGATGGTGTTGTTGAAAGACGCGTGGATATGGGCGATGCCATCCACCACTGTCTTTTTGACTTTCTTACGAGTACGAGCAGCAGGCTTAGCCATGACTTAATTCCTGTCGATTCGCGGGCGCAATTACTTGCGGATCGGCTTACGCGGGCCCTTACGGGTACGCGCGTTGGTCTTGGTGCGCTGACCGCGGACCGGCAGGCCACGGCGATGGCGCAGACCGCGGTAGCAGCCCAGATCCATCAGACGCTTGATTTTCATGTTGATTTCGCGGCGCAGATCACCTTCGGTGGTGAGCTTCGCGACTTCGCCACGCAGCTGCTCGATCTGCTCGTCAGAGAGATCTTTGATCTTTGCTGCCGGATTGACACCGGTAGCAGCACAGATTTTCTGTGCGCTGGTGCGACCTACACCGTAGATGTAGGTCAGCGAGATAACAGTGTGCTTGTTATCTGGAATGTTGACGCCTGCAATACGGGCCATTCAGTGGAACTCCAATTGACAGCTACCCACGCCCTGGAAGCCAAGAAATAGGGCGCGCGATATTAACGCTGTAATAACAAAGAATCAACCCGGCAGCACACTAGCTGCCGGGCTCACTACGCGTGAATCACACTCAGCCTTGGCGCTGTTTGTGACGCGGCTCCGCGCTGCAGATCACGCGCACGACGCCGTCGCGACGGATGATCTTGCAGTTGCGGCACAGCTTCTTGACCGATGCACGAACTTTCATCAGTAACTCCTAAAACCTTACGGGACAGGATCAGCGGAGCATGCCGCTGCCATAGCCCTTCAGGTTGGATTTCTTCATCAGGGATTCGTACTGGTGAGAAACGAGGTGCGATTGTACTTGGGCCATAAAGTCCATCACAACCACGACCACGATCAGCAACGAGGTCCCGCCAAGGTAGAACGGTACGTTCGCTGCAACCACCAGGAACTGGGGCAGCAGGCAAACAGCCGTCATGTACAGAGCACCGAACATGGTCAAGCGGGTCAGTACGCCATCGATATAGCGCGCCGACTGCTCACCCGGACGGATACCCGGAATAAAGGCACCGGACTTCTTCAGGTTCTCCGCTACGTCTTTCGGGTTGAACATCAGAGCCGTATAGAAGAAGCAGAAGAAAACGATCCCTGCACTAAACAGCAGAATGTTCAACGGTTGACCGGGAGCGATCGACTGCGAGATGTCCTGCAGCCAGCCCATACCTTCGGACTGACCAAACCAGGAACCCAGCGAAGCCGGGAACAGCAGAATGCTGCTGGCGAAGATGGCCGGGATTACGCCCGCCATGTTCACCTTCAACGGCAGGTGGCTGGTCTGCGCCGCGAAGACCTTGCGGCCCTGCTGACGCTTGGCGTAGTGCACCGCAATACGACGCTGGCCACGCTCAATGAACACCACGAAACCGATGATCGCTACCGCCAACAAGCCGATGGCAACCAGGGCGAAGATATTGATATCGCCCTGACGAGCAGACTCGAAAGACTGCCCGATCGCCCTCGGCAGACCGGCTACGATGCCCGAGAAAATCAGCATCGAAATGCCGTTACCGATACCGCGCTCGGTGATCTGTTCGCCCAGCCACATCATGAACATCGCGCCGGCCACGAAGGTCGACACCGCCACGAAGTGGAAGCCGAAATCAGTCGAGAACGCGACACCCTGACTAGCCAGGCCAATGGACATGCCTACAGCTTGTACCACTGCCAGGATCAAGGTGCCGTAGCGGGTGTACTGGCTGATCTTGCGACGGCCAGCTTCCCCTTCCTTCTTCAACTGCTCCAGCTGCGGGCTGACGACAGTCATCAGCTGCATGATGATCGATGCCGAGATGTACGGCATGATCCCCAGTGCAAAGATGCTCATCCGCTCCAGCGCGCCGCCGGAAAACATGTTGAACAGGCTAAGAATGGTCCCCTCATTCTGTCGAAACAGGTCGGCCAGCCGGTCAGGGTTTATCCCGGGAACCGGAATGTGCGCACCGATCCGATAGACGATGATCGCCAGGAGCAGAAAACGCAGCCGAGTCCACAACTCGGACAACCCGCCATTGCTGAGCGCAGAGAGAGCACCTTGCTTAGCCATTTAGTCCTCGAACTTGCCGCCAGCTGCTTCGATGGCCGCACGCGCACCTTTGGTGGCGGCGATACCTTTCAGGGTGACCGCACGAGTAACCTCGCCGGACAGCATGACTTTCACACGCTGTACGTTTTGGTTGATCACGTTGGCATCCTTCAGCGACTGCAGAGTAACGACGTCGCCTTCCACTTTGGCCAGCTCGGAGGTACGCACTTCGGCGCGATCCATGGCTTTCAGGGAGACGAAGCCGAACTTCGGCAGGCGGCGGTGCAGAGGCTGTTGACCACCCTCGAAGCCCGGAGCAATGGTGCCACCGGAGCGCGAGGTTTGACCTTTGTGACCACGGCCACCGGTCTTACCCAGACCGCTACCGATGCCACGGCCCGGACGGTGCTTTTCGCGACGGGCACCCGGCGCGGAACGCAGATCGTTCAGTTGCATGGATTAACCCTCCACACGCAGCAGGTAGTAAGCCTTGTTAATCATGCCGCGATTTTCAGGAGTGTCCTGAACTTCGACGGTGTGATTGATGCGACGCAGGCCGAGGCCCTTGACGCAGGCTTTGTGATTGGCCAGACGGCCGTTGGTGCTTTTGATCAGCGTAACTTTGACGGTAGCCATGATCAGAGAATCTCCTCGACGCTCTTGCCACGCTTGGCAGCTACGGACGCCGGGGATTGCATGGCCTTCAGACCCTTGAAGGTGGCATACACCACGTTCACCGGGTTGGTGGAGCCATAGCACTTGGCGAGAACGTTCTGCACGCCAGCCACTTCCAGCACAGCACGCATGGCGCCGCCGGCGATGATGCCGGTACCTTCGGAAGCCGGCTGCATGAACACGTGGGACGCGCCATGGACGGACTTCATCGGGTATTGCAGGGTGGTGCCGTTCAGGTCGACCTGGATCATGTTGCGGCGTGCAGCTTCCATCGCTTTCTGGATGGCAGCAGGCACTTCGCGGGACTTGCCACGACCGAAGCCAACACGACCTTTACCATCACCTACCACGGTCAGCGCGGTGAAGGTGAAGATACGGCCGCCTTTGACGGTCTTGGCAACGCGGTTAACCTGAACCAGCTTCTCGATGTAGCCTTCGTCGCGGCTTTCGTCGCGATTGTCGCGATCGCGTCTTTGCTCGTTATTTGCCATAACTTAGAACTCCAGCCCGCCTTCACGAGCAGCATCAGCCAGCGCTTTCACACGGCCGTGGTACTTGAAGCCAGAACGATCGAACGCAACCTGGGTAACGCCAGCGGCTTTCGCACGCGCAGCGACCAGTTGGCCTACCTTCGTGGCCGCGTCGATGTTGCCAGTGGCGCCATCACGCAGTTCTTTGTCCAAAGTCGAGGCGCTGGCCAGGACTTTGCCGCCGTCGGCCGAGATGACCTGGGCGTAAATGTGCTGCGAAGAGCGGAACACGCAGAGACGCACGACTTCGAGTTCGTGCATTTTCAGGCGTGCTTTGCGAGCGCGACGCAGTCGAGTAACTTTTTTGTCGGTCATTTGCTATGCCCTACTTCTTCTTGGCTTCTTTACGACGGACGACTTCGTCCGAGTAACGTACGCCCTTACCTTTGTAAGGCTCCGGCGGACGGAAGTCGCGGATCTCGGCGGCCACTTGACCAACCAGCTGCTTGTCGATGCCCTTGATCAGGATATCGGTCTGGCTGGGGGTCTCAGCGGTGATGCCTTGCGGCAGTTCGTAGTCCACCGGATGCGAGAAACCGAGAGCGAGGTTCAGCACCTGGCCTTTAGCCTGGGCTTTGTAACCCACGCCAACCAGCTGGAGCTTGCGCTCGAAGCCCTGGCTTACGCCAATGACCATGTTGTTGACCAGCGCACGGGTGGTACCGGCCATGGCACGGTTCTGCTGATCGCCATTGCGGGCAGCGAAACGCAGCTCACCAGATTCCTGGGTCACTTCCACGGACGGATGTACGTTCAGTTCCAGAGCGCCTTTGGCACCCTTGACCGAAAGCTGCTGGCCAGCGAGTTTGACCTCGACACCTGCCGGCAGTTTGACGGGGTTCTTAGCAACGCGAGACATGCTTATCCCCCCTTAGAACACGGTGCAGAGCACTTCGCCGCCGACACCGGCAGCGCGCGCAGCGCGATCCGTCATCACACCTTTGCTGGTGGAGACGATGGACACACCGAGACCGCCACGAACTTTCGGCAGTTGGTCGGCAGGTTTGTACTGGCGCAGGCCAGGACGGCTGACGCGTTTTACTTCTTCGATAACCGGACGGCCTTCGAAGTACTTCAGCTCGATGGACAGCTGCGGCTTGACGTCGCTGCTGATCTCGTAACCCGCGATGTAGCCTTCGTTCTTCAGAACGCTGGCGACTGCCACCTTCAGCTTGGAAGACGGCATGCTTACTACCGACTTTTCAGCCATCTGGGCATTACGGATACGAGTTAGCATGTCCGCTAACGGGTCCTGCATACTCATGGGCTAGATGCTCCTGATACAAAAAAGAACAGCCTTGCGGCTGGAATCATCCACGAACTCGACAAATGCCAGGCTCAGGAGAGCCGGACATTCTAGAGATCGATCAAAAATGAATCAAGCCCCAAAAGGGGCTTGATTCATAGAAAGACAAAGCCGGCACTAGGCCGGCTTCGCTTTTGTTACCAGCTGGCCTTGACCAGACCCGGCACATCACCACGCATTGCCGCTTCGCGCAGCTTGTTACGGCCGAGGCCGAACTTGCGGTACACGCCGTGCGGACGGCCGGTGAGGCGGCAACGGTTACGCAGGCGGCTGGCGCTGGCGTCACGCGGTTGCTTTTGCAGGGCTACCTGGGCTTCCCAACGCTGCTCCGGAGTGGAGTTCGGGTTGGCAATGACAGCTTTCAGCTCGGCACGCTTTTTGGCGTACTTGGCTACCGTTTGCTGACGCTTCAGCTCACGGTTTTTCATGCTCGTTTTGGCCATGTTCCAAACTCCAATCAGTTGCGGAACGGGAAGTTGAAAGCGCGCAGCAGAGCGCGACCTTCATCATCCGTACGGGCGGTGGTGGTCAGGGTGATGTCCAGACCGCGCAGCGCATCAATCTTGTCGTAATCGATTTCCGGGAAAATGATCTGCTCTTTGACACCCATGCTGTAGTTGCCACGGCCGTCGAAGGACTTGGCATTCAGGCCGCGGAAGTCACGCACGCGCGGCAGGGAGATCGCGAGCAGGCGATCCAGGAATTCGTACATACGATCGCGACGCAGGGTCACCTTGACGCCGATCGGCCAGCCTTCGCGAACCTTGAAGCCTGCAACGGATTTGCGGGCGAAGGTCACGACGGCTTTCTGACCGGTGATCTTTTCCAGGTCGGCAACAGCGTGCTCGATGACTTTCTTGTCACCGATCGCTTCGCCCAGCCCCATGTTCAGGGTGATTTTGGTAACGCGCGGAACTTCCATCACGTTGGCCAGCTTCAGCTCTTCCTTCAGCTTGGGCGCGATTTCTTTCCGGTAAATCTCTTTCAGTCGTGCCATGGTGTTTTACCTATGATTCTCAAGCGCCAACCGGCTTTTGGGTGGACTTGAAGACACGAATTTTTTTGCCGTCTTCGACTTTGAAGCCAACGCGGTCAGCCTTGTTGGTTTCGCTGTTGAAAATGGCGACGTTAGAGACGTGCAGAGGCGCCTCTTTCTCGACGATACCGCCTTGAACGCCCAGCATCGGGTTCGGCTTGGTGTGGCGCTTCACCAGGTTGATCCCACCAACGACCAGACGGTCGTCAGCGAGAACCTTGAGCACCTTGCCACGCTTGCCCTTGTCTTTGCCGGCGATGACGATGATCTCGTCGTCACGACGAATCTTTTGCATGACGGCTTCTCCTTACAGCACTTCGGGGGCGAGCGAGACGATCTTCATGAACTTCTCAGAGCGCAGTTCACGAGTTACCGGCCCGAAGATACGGGTGCCGATCGGCTCTTGCTTGTTGTTCAGCAGAACAGCAGCGTTGCCATCGAAGCGGATGATCGAGCCATCAGCACGACGTACGCCGTGACGGGTGCGAACCACAACAGCGGTCATCACCTGGCCTTTCTTCACCTTGCCGCGCGGAATCGCTTCCTTCACGGTTACCTTGATGATGTCGCCGATACCGGCGTAACGACGGTGCGAACCACCAAGGACCTTGATGCACATAACGCGACGAGCACCGCTGTTGTCAGCGACGTCGAGCATGGATTGAGTCTGAATCATATCTTTCTCCGACCCTTAGTCCTTAGACTTCCACGGCACGTTCGACGACTTCCACCAGGGCCCAGGACTTGGTCTTGGCCAGCGGACGGGTCTCACGAATGGTGACCTTGTCGCCGATCTTGCACTGGTTGGTTTCGTCGTGGGCGTGCAGCTTGGTCGAACGCTTCACGTATTTACCGTAGATCGGGTGCTTTACGCGGCGCTCGATCAGAACGGTGATGGTCTTGTCCATTTTGTCGCTGACGACGCGGCCAGTCAGCGTGCGGACGGTTTTCTCAGCTTCAGCCATGATTACTTACCTGCCTGCTGGGTGAGCACAGTCTTCACGCGAGCAATGTCGCGCTTCACTTGCGAGAGCAGGTGAGACTGCCCCAACTGACCAGTGGCCTTCTGCATACGCAGATTGAACTGGTCACGCAGCAGACCGAGCAGTTGCTCGTTCAGCTGCTGAACCGATTTTTCACGGAGTTCATTCGCTTTCATCACATCACCGTCCGCTTAACAAAGGAGGTGGCGAGGGGCAGCTTTGCAGCAGCCAGGGCGAATGCCTCACGCGCCAGCTCTTCCGGAACACCTTCGATCTCGTACAGCACCTTGCCCGGTTGGATCTGGGCCACCCAGTACTCGACGCCGCCCTTACCTTTACCCATACGAACTTCGAGGGGCTTTTTGGTAACTGGCTTGTCCGGGAACACACGGATCCAGATTTTACCGCCACGCTTAACGTGACGAGTCAGGGCACGACGGGCTGCCTCGATCTGACGGGCAGTCAGGCGACCACGTGCAACAGCTTTCAGAGCGAATTCGCCGAAGCTGACTTTGCTACCGCGCTGAGCCAGACCACGGTTGTGGCCGGTCATCTGCTTGCGGAATTTTGTACGCTTGGGTTGCAGCATTGTGCGTACTCCTTACTTGGCAGCTTTTTTACGAGGAGCGGGCGCTTGCGGCTTCAGCTCTTCAGTGCGGCCACCAATGACCTCACCCTTGAAGATCCAAACCTTCACACCGATCACACCGTAAGTGGTGTGCGCTTCGTAGGTTGCGTAATCGATATCGGCACGCAGGGTGTGCAGAGGCACACGACCTTCGCGATACCACTCGGTACGGGCGATTTCTGCACCGCCAAGACGGCCGCTCACCTGGATCTTGATGCCCTTGGCACCAATACGCATGGCGTTCTGTACGGCACGTTTCATGGCGCGGCGGAACATCACACGACGCTCCAGCTGCTGAGCAACGCTTTGTGCTACCAGCATACCGTCGAGCTCCGGCTTGCGGATCTCTTCGATATTGATGTGCACCGGCACACCCATTTGCTTGGTCAGGTCCTGACGCAGCTTCTCAACATCTTCACCTTTCTTGCCGATCACGATGCCGGGACGAGCGGTGTGGATGGTGATACGTGCAGTCTGAGCCGGACGAGCAATGTCGATACGGCTTACGGACGCGCTTTTTAGTTTGTCTTGGAGGTACTCACGAACCTGCAGGTCGGCCAGCAGATAATCAGCGTATTGACGCTTGTCTGCGTACCAGACGGAGGTGTGCTCCTTGACGATTCCCAGGCGGATGCCAACGGGATGTACTTTCTGACCCATCTGATCGACTCCGTTACTTGTCCGCAACCTTGACAGTGATATGGCAAGACCGCTTGACGATGCGATCAGCACGGCCTTTGGCACGCGGCATGATGCGCTTCAGCGAACGCCCCTCGTTGACGAAAACGGTGCTGACCTTCAGGTCATCAACGTCTGCGCCTTCGTTGTGCTCAGCGTTGGCCACGGCCGACTCCAGCACTTTCTTCATGATCTCGGCGGCTTTCTTCGAGCTGAAAGCCAGGAGGTTGAGCGCTTCGCCCACCTTCTTCCCGCGGATCTGGTCGGCGACCAAGCGGGCTTTCTGGGCGGAGATACGAGCGCCCGACAGCTTAGCGGCTACTTCCATCTTCCTTACCCCTTAACGCTTGGCTTTCTTGTCCGCCACGTGCCCACGATAAGTGCGGGTACCAGCGAACTCGCCGAGTTTATGGCCGACCATGTCTTCGTTCACGAGAACCGGGACATGTTGACGACCGTTATGTACAGCGATGGTCAGACCGACCATTTGCGGCAGAACCATCGAACGGCGCGACCAGGTTTTAACCGGCTTGCGATCGTTCTTTTCCACCGCCACTTCGACCTTCTTCAGTAGGTGAAGATCGATAAAAGGACCTTTTTTCAGAGAACGCGGCACTGTCGTATCCCTCTAGTTACTTGCGACGACGGACGATCATGTTATCGGTGCGCTTGTTCGCACGGGTCTTCGCGCCCTTGGTCGGGAAGCCCCATGGAGACACCGGATGACGGCCACCAGAGGTACGACCTTCACCACCACCATGCGGGTGGTCTACCGGGTTCATCGCCACGCCGCGAACGGTCGGGCGAACACCACGCCAGCGCTTGGCACCAGCTTTACCCAGCGAACGCAGGCTGTGCTCGGAGTTCGAGACTTCGCCCAGGGTCGCACGGCACTCAGCCAGTACTTTGCGCATCTCGCCGGAGCGCAGACGCAGGGTCACGTAAGCACCTTCACGAGCGACCAGCTGGACGGAAGCGCCAGCGGAACGCGCGATCTGAGCACCTTTGCCAGGCTTCAGCTCGACACCGTGAATGGTCGAACCGACCGGAATGTTGCGCAGCGGCAGGCTGTTGCCCGGCTTGATCGGGGCAGCAGCGCCCGAGATCAGCTGGTCGCCAGCGCTCACGCCTTTCGGCGCGATGATGTAGCGACGTTCACCGTCGGCATACTTCAGCAGGGCGATGTGAGCAGTACGGTTCGGATCGTATTCCACACGCTCAACGACGGCTGGGATGCCATCCTTGTTACGACGGAAGTCGACCAGACGGTAGTGCTGCTTGTGACCACCGCCGATGTGGCGGGTCGTGATACGACCGTTGTTGTTACGGCCGCCAGTCTTCGACTTCTTCTCGAGCAGCGGAGCATAAGGAGCGCCTTTGTGCAGCTCCTGATTGACCACTTTGACCACGAAACGGCGGCCAGCGGAAGTCGGTTTGCATTTAACGATTGCCATGATGCGCCCCTACCTTACTCAGCACTGCTGGTGAAATCGAGATCTTGGCCCGGCTGAAGAGCGATGTACGCCTTCTTCCAGTCGTTACGCTTGCCCAGACCGCGAGCGGTGCGCTTGGTCTTGCCCTGAACGTTCAGGGTGTTGACGGCGGCAACTTTCACGTTGAACAGGCTTTCGACGGCCTTCTTGATTTCCAGCTTGGTTGCATCAGTGGCAACCTTGAAAACGAATTGGCTCTTGCCGTCCGCCAGCACAGTGGCTTTCTCGGAGACATGCGGGCCAACCAGCACTTTGAATACGCGTTCCTGGTTCATCCCAGCAGCTCCTCGAATTTCTTCACGGCGGACACGGTGACCAGCACCTTGTCGTAGGCGATCAGGCTGACAGGATCGGAACCTTGGACGTCACGTACGTCGACGTGCGGCAGGTTGCGCGCAGCCAGGTACAGGTTCTGGTCTACAGCATCGGACACGATCAGAACGTCGTTCAGACCCATGCCATTCAGCTTGTCCAGGAGAACCTTGGTTTTCGGCGCATCAACAGCGAAGTCTTCAACGACAACCAGACGATCCAGACGAACCAGCTCGGAGAGGATCGAGCGGATAGCTGCGCGATACATCTTCTTGTTGAGTTTCTGGTCATGGTTCTGCGGGCGAGCAGCGAAAGTTACGCCACCACCACGCCAGATCGGACCACGAGTGGTACCGGCACGAGCGCGACCGGTGCCCTTTTGGCGCCACGGACGCTTGCCACCACCGGACACGTCGGAACGGCTCTTCTGCTGCTTGCTGCCCTGACGGCCGCCAGCCATGTAAGCGACAACGGCCTGGTGAACCAGGGTCTCGTTGTATTCGCTACCGAAGGTCAGTTCGGAGACTTCGATCGCCTGAGCGTTAGTTACATTCAATTGCATCTCAGCATCTCCCCTTAACCGCGAGCCTTGACAGCCGGACGCACAACCAGGTTGCCGCCAGTAGCGCCAGGAACGGCACCCTTGACCAGCAGCAGGTTACGCTCGGCGTCTACGCGCACCACCTCAAGGGACTGCACGGTCACGCGCTCAGCGCCCAGATGACCGGACATTTTCTTGCCCTTGAATACACGACCAGGAGTCTGGCACTGGCCAATGGAACCCGGGACGCGGTGAGAGAGGGAGTTACCGTGGGTATTGTCCTGACCACGGAAGTTCCAGCGCTTGATGGTACCGGCGAAGCCTTTACCTTTGGACTCACCGGTGACATCCACCAGCTGACCAGCCTGGAACAGCTCTGCAGTGATCTGATCGCCAGCCTGGTACTCGCCTTCTTCAAGACGGAATTCCCAGACGCCACGACCAGCAGCGACATTAGCCTTGGCGAAGTGACCAGCCTGAGCCTTGGTTACGCGGGAAGCACGACGCTCACCAACGGTAACCTGCACAGCGCGATAGCCATCGCTTTCTTCAGTTTTGAATTGAGTGACGCGATTCGGCTCGATCTCAATGACCGTAACCGGAATGGAGACACCTTCTTCGGTGAAAATACGGGTCATACCCGCTTTCCGACCGACTACACCAATAGTCATGTTGTAAACCTCATGAGTGTACGGGGCTTTCACCCGCTATGGCCGCCCATTTCAGAGCGTTACACGACTAAAACCGCAAGGTTTTAGCCGAGGCTGATCTGCACTTCCACGCCAGCCGCAAGGTCGAGCTTCATCAGCGCGTCAACGGTTTTATCCGTCGGCTGGACGATGTCCAGAACACGCTTATGAGTGCGAATCTCGTACTGGTCGCGCGCGTCTTTGTTGACGTGCGGAGAAACCAGAACGGTGAAACGCTCCTTACGAGTAGGCAGAGGAATAGGACCACGCACCTGAGCACCAGTACGTTTCGCGGTTTCCACGATTTCCTGGGTGGATTGATCGATCAGGCGATGGTCAAAAGCCTTCAACCGAATACGGATTTGTTGGTTTTGCATTTTGACCTCAGACTCTATCTCTGCTATCCCCAACGGACGGACTACGCCCGTTAAAAGGAGGCGTGATTGTACGGATGCCCCCTAAGGGTGTCAACTTTTGATCAGAAAACAGAAAAGGCCCCGAAGGGCCTTTTCTTTTAACGCAGTCGTCGATTACTCGATGACTTTGGCAACCACGCCGGCACCAACGGTACGGCCGCCTTCGCGAATCGCGAAACGCAGGCCGTCTTCCATGGCGATCGGCTTGATCAGGGTGACAACCATTTTCACGTTGTCGCCCGGCATTACCATCTCAACGCCTTCCGGCAGTTCGCAGTTGCCGGTTACGTCGGTGGTACGGAAGTAGAACTGCGGACGGTAGCCTTTGAAGAACGGGGTGTGACGACCACCTTCTTCTTTGGACAGAACGTACACTTCAGCTTCGAACTTGGTGTGCGGCTTGATGGTGCCCGGCTTGGCCAGAACCTGACCACGCTCTACGTCGTCACGCTTGGTGCCGCGCAGCAGGATACCGCAGTTCTCGCCAGCACGACCTTCGTCGAGCAACTTGCGGAACATTTCCACGCCGGTGCAGGTGGTCTTGGTGGTGTCACGCAGACCAACGATTTCGATTTCTTCCTGGATCTTGACGATACCGCGCTCTACACGACCGGTAACTACAGTACCGCGACCGGAGATCGAGAATACGTCTTCGATCGGCATCAGGAACGGCTTGTCGATGGCACGAACCGGCTCCGGAATGTAGCTGTCCAGAGTTTCAACCAGCTTCTTGACAGCGCTGGTGCCCATTTCGTTGTCGTCTTGGCCGTTCAGAGCCATCAGAGCGGAACCGATGATGATCGGAGTGTCGTCGCCCGGGAAGTCGTAGGTGGACAGCAGGTCACGAACTTCCATCTCGACCAGTTCCAGCAGCTCGGCGTCGTCAACCATGTCGGCCTTGTTCAGGAACACGACGATGTAAGGAACGCCTACCTGGCGGGACAGCAGGATGTGCTCGCGGGTTTGCGGCATCGGGCCATCAGCGGCCGAGCAAACCAGGATCGCGCCGTCCATCTGGGCAGCACCGGTGATCATGTTCTTCACATAGTCAGCGTGACCCGGGCAGTCAACGTGTGCGTAGTGACGTACGGACGAGTCGTACTCAACGTGCGCGGTGTTGATGGTGATACCACGAGCCTTCTCTTCCGGAGCGGAGTCGATCTTGTCGAAGTCGACGCGAGCCGAACCGAATACTTCGGAGCAGACGCGAGTCAGAGCAGCGGTCAAAGTAGTCTTACCATGGTCAACGTGGCCGATGGTACCGACGTTGACGTGCGGTTTGTTACGTTCGAACTTTTCCTTTGCCATTTTGACCGCCTCCAACTGATGAATTGAGCGAGACACGCCGCCATTAAAACAAAGGCAGATATATGCATATCTGCCTTTTTGAAGTGGAGCTCTTGAGCGGATTTGAACCGCTGACCTCACCCTTACCAAGGGTGTGCTCTACCAACTGAGCTACAAGAGCGAAACACTTTGCACAAACCGAAAACTTGGAGCGGGCAGCGGGAATCGAACCCGCATCATCAGCTTGGAAGGCTGAGGTTCTACCACTGAACTATGCCCGCGGAGCTTGCGGCTCACGCTAAATCTGGTGGAGGGGGAAGGATTCGAACCTTCGAAGTCGATGACGTCAGATTTACAGTCTGATCCCTTTGGCCGCTCGGGAACCCCTCCAAAGTGGGCGGCATTTTAACTTCTGCCACCTGACTGTCAAGCATTTTCTCAATAAAAACTTGAGGTTAGCAATTTCTGACAGTCACCTCACAGGGGCCACCCTGCAAAGCGGGCGCCATTCTATGCAAACTATCGAGCAGTTGCAACGCCTTCGCACGGCATTAATTGATGTTGCAGATCCTTGAAGTCAGATGCGAGCTGCTGCAGCAGCATATCGTCCGCCAGCCGGCGGCTTTGCGGGGCGATGCGCACCCAGAAACTGCGCTGGGCGCGCGGCAATTCGCGCAGCAAGGGCTCGTAACCGGCATCGCGCAGGCGCTGCATGACGCTCTCGGCCGAGTCGCTGCGCGGGAAGATGCCCAGGGAAATGCCGTTGGCCAGATCGCCCTGGGTAATGATGTAGCTGTCGATCTTGCGCGCCTGCAGCTCTTTCAACTGACGCAGCGACGCCTGCCGTGAAGCCAGCGGCGCCAGATAGACCCAATAATCCAGGCCCGCGGTCGCATCGACACCACGTACATCCGCCTGGATATCCAGCGAAACCAGGCGCTGCTCGATCTGCCCCGCCGCCTCTTCCGACTGGAAGCTGCCGAGAAACAGACAGGTCTCTGCCACCGCCGGCTCAGCTTGCGTCGTAACCGGCCGACGCGCCTGCTCCTTGTCCGCCTCGTTCAACAGACGAATATCCTGTTGCGCGCCATGGTAGAGCGCCAACGGCTCGACCTCTTTTACCCGCAGAGGAGCCTGCTGCTGATGCCAGACGTAATAGAACAGATTGAGAACCAGCAAAAGAAGAAACAGCCAGCGCATAACGCACCTCAAGGCAGCGGGCAAGCCACCGCCAAGCCAACGAAAACCAGATCCGACACATGCCGTGCCTGCGGCAGCAGTTCGCGCACAAGCAAGGCATCCCCCCCGGTGAGATAGACCGTGAAACTGTCACCCCAGCGCTCGCGCGCCACCTCCAGCTGCGTCGTCACGAAACCACGCAACATCAGGGCACAACCGCGCTCGACCGCCTCCGCAGTCGAACGCCCGGGCTGCAAACCCTGCAATGCCTGCTGAGCTGCCGCGTCGTCGTAGCGGATCCGCCGGGTATGCGTGCGCAACTGATTGCGCATCAGCGGCACACCAGGACAGATGTAGCCACCCAGGTGCTCGCCATCCGCCGTCACGAAGTCGGAGGTGACTGCCGTCCCCAGGTCGAGCACCACACAAGCCCCACCACACAGCCGATAGGCACCGACGAGAGCCAGCCAGCGATCCAGGCCCAGTCGGGCAAAATCGTCATAACCATTGCGCACCCCCGCCAGCTCCTGCATGGGCACCGCACAGCGCACAGTGGGAGCAATTTGCTCCAGCCGCGCAACCAAGGCAGCGGTTTCCACATCGCTGCGCACACTAACCAGGCGGCAGTATTGGAAACGCCCCACTCCTTCGGCCTGCAATACCTGCAGCAACTCGTCATCGGAATCGACCACACCACCCAGCAGGCGCTCATGACTAACCGGCGAAATCGCCCGCCACTTGATAAAGCTATTGCCACAGTCCAGCTCAAGAATCATCGCGCAACCTCAGGCTCAGTTCGCCACCACTGAATGCGCGCTCTTCACCCGCCACATTCAGCCGCAACGCCCCCTGCCGATCCACCCCCAACACAATCCCCTGGATTTGCTGCGGCCCAGCAGAAAGCTGCACCTCCCGCCCCTGCCAGAGATGCGCCGCCTCCCATTCATCACGCAACGCCGCAAAGCCACGCGCACGATGCACATTCAGATAATGCTGCAGACTACGACCAAGACTCAGGGCCAACGCCGTCCGATCAACCAGTTCGCCCCGCTCCTGGCGCAGCGAAGTCCAGGGCTGATCGATCTCGACTCGCCCCGGCAACATATTGGCATTCACGCCGATACCGATCACCACCTGACACGCACCGCCCGGATCCCCCGCCAGCTCGATCAACACACCAGCAATCTTGCGCCCCGCCACCAGCAGGTCATTCGGCCACTTGAGCCCTGCTGACGCACACCCCTGCTCGCGCAGCGCCGCCAGAACAGCCAAGCCCACCGTCAGACTCAACCCCTCGAGCGGGCAATCCGCCGCCTCGATCCGCAACCCCAGGCTGTAATACAAATTCTCGGCGAAAGGACTTACCCAGGTTCGACCGCGCCGGCCACGCCCGCCAGATTGGCGCTCCGCCAGCAATAGCAGCGGCGCAGACTCATCGGCAGCCAAACGGCGCAAGACTTCGGCATTGGTCGAATCAGTCGAATCGAGCAGCACCAATCGCCAGCCGAGCACTGCCAAGTCAGACTCCAGGCGCCCGCCATCCAGCAGGGACAGCGGGGACGCAAGGCGATAACCACGCCCGCGCAAGCGATGCACAACCAGCCCGAACTCGCCCTCGAAATGCTCCAGGCGCTTCCACACTGCCGCCCGACTCACCCCAAGGACAGCACCGAGAGCCTCACCGGAATGGAATTCCCCGTCGGCAAGTAATTTCAATACATCACGCATTGGCATCTCGCCCTGCAAGGAGGCAGGCATCATAGCGATGCCACGCCGGCTTGCCTAGAAAACTGCCTTGGCTTTTCCAGCAGATTTCGCCCGCTTTTCTGCGCCCAAAAGCCAAACCCCCAACCCGATTGCTCGGATTGGGGGTTTGGGGATAGGAGCTTGACGATGACCTACTCTCACATGGGGAAGCCCCACACTACCATCGGCGATGCGTCGTTTCACTACTGAGTTCGGGATGGGATCAGGTGGTTCCAACGCTCTATGGTCGTCAAGCAATTCGGTTGGGGACTCGGTGTTTAGTCGCTTCCCCTAATTGGGTATGTGATGTCGTGGTATTGCGTGTTCTGGCAAATTTTCGGTCTGTTTGTCGACTTCACCGTCTAACAGCCAAATTGTTTGGGTGTTATATGGTCAAGCCTCACGGGCAATTAGTATTGGTTAGCTCAACGCCTCACAGCGCTTACACACCCAACCTATCAACGTCGTAGTCTTCGACGGCCCTTCAGGGAGCTCAAGGCTCCAGTGAGATCTCATCTTGAGGCAAGTTTCCCGCTTAGATGCTTTCAGCGGTTATCTTTTCCGAACATAGCTACCCGGCAATGCCACTGGCGTGACAACCGGAACACCAGAGGTTCGTCCAACCCGGTCCTCTCGTACTAAGGTCAGCCCCTCTCAAATCTCAAACGTCCACGGCAGATAGGGACCGAACTGTCTCACGACGTTCTAAACCCAGCTCGCGTACCACTTTAAATGGCGAACAGCCATACCCTTGGGACCGGCTTCAGCCCCAGGATGTGATGAGCCGACATCGAGGTGCCAAACACCGCCGTCGATATGAACTCTTGGGCGGTATCAGCCTGTTATCCCCGGAGTACCTTTTATCCGTTGAGCGATGGCCCTTCCATACAGAACCACCGGATCACTAAGACCTACTTTCGTACCTGCTCGACGTGTCTGTCTCGCAGTCAAGCGCGCTTTTGCCTTTATACTCTACGACCGATTTCCGACCGGTCTGAGCGCACCTTCGTACTCCTCCGTTACTCTTTGGGAGGAGACCGCCCCAGTCAAACTGCCCACCATACACTGTCCTCGACCCGGATAACGGGCCAGAGTTAGAACCTCAAGCATGCCAGGGTGGTATTTCAAGGATGGCTCCACGCGAACTGGCGTCCACGCTTCAAAGCCTCCCACCTATCCTACACAAGCAGGCTCAAAGTCCAGTGCAAAGCTACAGTAAAGGTTCACGGGGTCTTTCCGTCTAGCCGCGGATACACTGCATCTTCACAGCGATTTCAATTTCACTGAGTCTCGGGTGGAGACAGCGCCGCCATCGTTACGCCATTCGTGCAGGTCGGAACTTACCCGACAAGGAATTTCGCTACCTTAGGACCGTTATAGTTACGGCCGCCGTTTACCGGGGCTTCGATCAAGAGCTTCGCTTGCGCTAACCCCATCAATTAACCTTCCGGCACCGGGCAGGCGTCACACCCTATACGTCCACTTTCGTGTTTGCAGAGTGCTGTGTTTTTAATAAACAGTCGCAGCGGCCTGGTATCTTCGACCGGCATGAGCTTACGGAGCAAGTCCTTCACCCTCACCGGCGCACCTTCTCCCGAAGTTACGGTGCCATTTTGCCTAGTTCCTTCACCCGAGTTCTCTCAAGCGCCTTGGTATTCTCTACCCAACCACCTGTGTCGGTTTGGGGTACGGTTCCTAGTTACCTGAAGCTTAGAGGCTTTTCCTGGAAGCATGGCATCAACCACTTCATGTTCTAAAAGAACACTCGTCATCAGCTCTCGGCATTAAGACCCCGGATTTACCTAAGATCTCTGCCTACCACCTTAAACACGGACAACCAACGCCGTGCTGGCCTAGCCTTCTCCGTCCCCCCATCGCAGTAACTAGAAGTACAGGAATATTAACCTGTTTCCCATCGACTACGCATTTCTGCCTCGCCTTAGGGACCGACTAACCCTGCGTCGATTAACGTTGCGCAGGAACCCTTGGTCTTTCGGCGTGCGAGTTTTTCACTCGCATTGTCGTTACTCATGTCAGCATTCGCACTTCTGATACCTCCAGCAAGCTTCTCAACTCACCTTCACAGGCTTACAGAACGCTCCTCTACCGCATCACTTACGTGATACCCGTAGCTTCGGTGTATGGTTTGAGCCCCGTTACATCTTCCGCGCAGGCCGACTCGACTAGTGAGCTATTACGCTTTCTTTAAAGGGTGGCTGCTTCTAAGCCAACCTCCTAGCTGTCTAAGCCTTCCCACATCGTTTCCCACTTAACCATAACTTTGGGACCTTAGCTGACGGTCTGGGTTGTTTCCCTTTTCACGACGGACGTTAGCACCCGCCGTGTGTCTCCCATGCTCGGCACTTGTAGGTATTCGGAGTTTGCATCGGTTTGGTAAGTCGGGATGACCCCCTAGCCGAAACAGTGCTCTACCCCCTACAGTGATACATGAGGCGCTACCTAAATAGCTTTCGAGGAGAACCAGCTATCTCCGAGCTTGATTAGCCTTTCACTCCGATCCACAGGTCATCCGCTAACTTTTCAACGGTAGTCGGTTCGGTCCTCCAGTCAGTGTTACCTAACCTTCAACCTGCCCATGGATAGATCGCCCGGTTTCGGGTCTATACCCAGCGACTAAACGCCCTATTAAGACTCGCTTTCGCTACGCCTCCCCTATTCGGTTAAGCTCGCCACTGAATATAAGTCGCTGACCCATTATACAAAAGGTACGCAGTCACCCAACAAAGTGGGCTCCCACTGCTTGTACGCATACGGTTTCAGGTTCTATTTCACTCCCCTCTCCGGGGTTCTTTTCGCCTTTCCCTCACGGTACTAGTTCACTATCGGTCAGTCAGTAGTATTTAGCCTTGGAGGATGGTCCCCCCATATTCAGACAAAGTTTCTCGTGCTCCGTCCTACTCGATTTCACTTCTAAGATCCTTTCGCGTACAGGGCTATCACCCACTATGGCCGCACTTTCCAGAGCGTTCCGCTAAAATCAAAGAAGCTTAAGGGCTAATCCCCGTTCGCTCGCCACTACTAAGGGAATCTCGGTTGATTTCTTTTCCTCAGGGTACTTAGATGTTTCAGTTCCCCTGGTTCGCCTCTTGCACCTATGGATTCAGTACAAGATAACCATCTTATGATGGCTGGGTTCCCCCATTCAGAGATCTCCGGATCACAGTCTATTTGCCGACTCCCCGAAGCTTATCGCAGGCTATCACGTCTTTCATCGCCTCTGACTGCCAAGGCATCCACCGTATGCGCTTCTTCACTTGACCATATAACCCCAAGCAATCTGGTTACTGTCTCAATCGTGAAGACGACATTCGCCGAAAATTTGCATAGAGAACACGCAAATTTTACCTTGACTCGACTCATTACCAGTGAAAGTAATAAATCGGTCTACTTCTATCACATACCCAAATTTTTAAAGAACAGTTCTGGCGCAAAGACCAGAACTCAACATCTCAGCCACTTCAGTAGCAGATGCTCAGTTCTGAGCTTTCAGCGATCTCGAGTTAATGGTGGAGCCAAGGAGGATCGAACTCCTGACCTCCTGCGTGCAAAGCAGGCGCTCTCCCAGCTGAGCTATGGCCCCATCTACGGACTTGGCCACATCCCTTGACAATTGGTGGGTCTGGGCAGATTCGAACTGCCGACCTCACCCTTATCAGGGGTGCGCTCTAACCAACTGAGCTACAGACCCAATCGTCTAACTCTCGGGTCTAAACCCAATCGCTTTTCGCAAGTGAATCAAGCAATTCGTGTGGGAACTTATGACGAAGCTGATGTCGTCGATTAAGGAGGTGATCCAGCCGCAGGTTCCCCTACGGCTACCTTGTTACGACTTCACCCCAGTCATGAATCACTCCGTGGTAACCGTCCCCCTTGCGGTTAGACTAGCTACTTCTGGAGCAACCCACTCCCATGGTGTGACGGGCGGTGTGTACAAGGCCCGGGAACGTATTCACCGTGACATTCTGATTCACGATTACTAGCGATTCCGACTTCACGCAGTCGAGTTGCAGACTGCGATCCGGACTACGATCGGTTTTATGGGATTAGCTCCACCTCGCGGCTTGGCAACCCTTTGTACCGACCATTGTAGCACGTGTGTAGCCCTGGCCGTAAGGGCCATGATGACTTGACGTCATCCCCACCTTCCTCCGGTTTGTCACCGGCAGTCTCCTTAGAGTGCCCACCATAACGTGCTGGTAACTAAGGACAAGGGTTGCGCTCGTTACGGGACTTAACCCAACATCTCACGACACGAGCTGACGACAGCCATGCAGCACCTGTGTCTGAGTTCCCGAAGGCACCAATCCATCTCTGGAAAGTTCTCAGCATGTCAAGGCCAGGTAAGGTTCTTCGCGTTGCTTCGAATTAAACCACATGCTCCACCGCTTGTGCGGGCCCCCGTCAATTCATTTGAGTTTTAACCTTGCGGCCGTACTCCCCAGGCGGTCGACTTAATGCGTTAGCTGCGCCACTAAAATCTCAAGGATTCCAACGGCTAGTCGACATCGTTTACGGCGTGGACTACCAGGGTATCTAATCCTGTTTGCTCCCCACGCTTTCGCACCTCAGTGTCAGTATCAGTCCAGGTAGTCGCCTTCGCCACTGGTGTTCCTTCCTATATCTACGCATTTCACCGCTACACAGGAAATTCCACTACCCTCTACCGTACTCTAGCTCAGTAGTTTTGGAGGCAGTTCCCAGGTTGAGCCCGGGGATTTCACCTCCAACTTGCTGAACCACCTACGCGCGCTTTACGCCCAGTAATTCCGATTAACGCTTGCACCCTTCGTATTACCGCGGCTGCTGGCACGAAGTTAGCCGGTGCTTATTCTGTCGGTAACGTCAAAACAGCAAGGTATTAACTTACTGCCCTTCCTCCCAACTTAAAGTGCTTTACAATCCGAAGACCTTCTTCACACACGCGGCATGGCTGGATCAGGCTTTCGCCCATTGTCCAATATTCCCCACTGCTGCCTCCCGTAGGAGTCTGGACCGTGTCTCAGTTCCAGTGTGACTGATCATCCTCTCAGACCAGTTACGGATCGTCGCCTTGGTGAGCCTTTACCTCACCAACTAGCTAATCCGACCTAGGCTCATCTGATAGCGCAAGGCCCGAAGGTCCCCTGCTTTCTCCCGTAGGACGTATGCGGTATTAGCGTTCCTTTCGAAACGTTGTCCCCCACTACCAGGCAGATTCCTAGGCATTACTCACCCGTCCGCCGCTGAATCAGAGAGCAAGCTCTCTTCATCCGCTCGACTTGCATGTGTTAGGCCTGCCGCCAGCGTTCAATCTGAGCCATGATCAAACTCTTCAGTTCAATACTGCTTGGGTTTTGAGAAAACCCTAAACTTGGCTCAGCAATCGCAAATAAACTCTCGAATTCACGAGTGTTACTTGTGTTGCTGATAATCTGGTGACTATCAGTCTTACATCACAAGCACCCACACGAATTGCTTGATTCAGTTGTTAAAGAGCGTTTCGGCGAAGTCTTTCGTCTCAACCGAGGCCGCGCATTCTACAGCAGCCCTTCTTTCCGTCAAGCTGTTTTTGAAGAATTTTTCGTTTCCTCTCAACCGCTTGCGCCTCCGAGAAACTCTAGCTCCTCGTCAGCGGGAGGCGAATTCTACAGCGTTCAAATCCGCTGTCAACCACCTCTTTACCGCCCCTCGACTCTTTCGAACCGAAGCGCCAACAGGATCAAACCACCACCCCATCAGCCCGGCGCATTCTACTCGAATCCGCCGCCAGTGCAACCCTTTTTTTCGCCTAACTCATTGTTTAGCAAGGAGTTTTCAGATCAGGCTGCGCCGGAAGTGGTGCGCATTATAGGGGCGGCAATTCTGCCGTCAACAGTTTTATTCGGCTTTCAGCGAAACGCGGGCAAAAGCCTTCTTGCCGGCCTGACAGACGTGGGTTGCCCCCAGCTTAAAGATGAAGGTGCGATCAACCACCTCGCCATCCACCTTCACACCACCGGAACCCAGCAGGTCGCGAGCACCCGCAGCGTTCTTCACCAGACCTGCCTTATTAAGGACGGAGGAGATCGGCATGTCTTCCGCCGACAGCAGCTCCACCTCTGGCAGATCTTCCGGCAGCTCGCCATCCTTCATGCGATTGCCCGCGGAGCGGTGCGCCGTGGCAGCAGCCTCTTCACCGTGAAAGCGCGCGACGATTTCTTCGGCCAGCTTGATCTTGATGTCGCGCGGGTTGGCACCAGCCTCGACGTCGACCTTGAACTGCTCGATCTCTTCCATGCTGCGGAAGCTCAGCAGCTCGAAGTAGCGCCACATCAAGGCATCCGGCATGGACACCAGCTTGTTGTACATGACGCCAGGGGCTTCCTGGATGCCTATATAGTTGCCCAGCGACTTGGACATCTTCTTCACGCCGTCCAGCCCCTCGAGCAGCGGCATGGTGACGATGCACTGCGACTCCTGACCGTAGCCGCGCTGCAGCTCGCGCCCCATCAGCAGGTTGAACTTCTGATCGGTGCCGCCCAGCTCGACATCCGCACGCAGCGCCACCGAGTCATAGCCCTGCACCAGCGGATAGAGGAACTCGTGGATGGCGATCGGCTGATTGCTGGTGTAGCGCTTGTCGAAGTCGTCACGCTCTAGCATGCGCGCCACGGTGTACTGCGAGGTCAGGCGAATGAAGTCGGCCGGCCCCATCTTGTCCATCCAGGTGGAGTTGAAGGCCACTTCAGTCTTCGCTGGATCGAGAATCTTGAATACCTGGGTCTTGTAGGTCTCGGCATTCTCCAGCACCTGCTCACGGGTTAGCGGCGGACGGGTCGCACTCTTGCCGCTGGGGTCACCGATCATCCCGGTGAAGTCGCCGATCAGGAATATCACCTGGTGCCCCAGCTCCTGGAACTGGCGCAGCTTATTAATAAGCACGGTGTGCCCAAGGTGCAGATCCGGCGCCGTCGGGTCGAAGCCAGCCTTGATCCGCAGCGGCTGACCACGCTTGAGTTTCTCGACCAGTTCCGCTTCGACCAGAACCTCTTCCGCACCACGCTTGATCAGCGCCAGCTGCTCTTCCACCGACTTCATGACAGGACTCGTCGCCACTCGAAAACAAAAAGGGAACCAACCATACAAGATCACTGACCAATTACAAGCTCTGCGCCCAGCCGCATGCCGCTGGGCCGATGCCCGGCCGCTAGGGTTGCCTATAGAGAAATTTGATTATATTTTAGTCAGTTAATGCATTCTTCCAAGAAACACCCTTAGCCATGACGCATTCTGTACCCAAAGCCCCGCCCTACCCGAGGAGCCACATCCTGGCTGCCAGCGGCGTAGCGGCGCTGCTGAGCCTGGCCTTGCTGGTGTTCCCGTCGCGCGAAGTCGAGGCGAAGAAGACCTACCTGAGCCTGGAGCTGGGCAATGGCGCCGAGCAGCTCCTGCAAGAAAAAGACGATCTCCGACCAGGCCAAGCCACCGGGGATATTGGCAGCTCGCCATTCAACGGCAGCGCCAGCCTGAACGACAACAGCGCCGGACAAGACGCGAACAAGAACGACAGCACCACCACTCCCACTGATCCACTGCAGAAAACCGCCACCGTCGGCAACGGCGATACGCTGTCCACGGTATTTGCCCGGGTCGGCCTCAGCCCGACCGATCTGCACGAAGCGCTGAACAGCAGCAAGGAAGCCAAGCAGTTCAGCCGCCTGAAAATCGGCCAGGTACTGGACTTCAAACTGACCTCTGACGGCAAGCTGGAGAACCTGAACAGCAAAC